>CAWBRV010000005.1:0-42500 GCA_963791225.1 uncultured Actinomycetes bacterium | reverse complement strand
ACGGACGCGTGCTCGCGATGTACGGCGGGCGGAGCTTCAAGGAGAGCCAGTTCAACCTTGCCGTCCAGGGTGAGCGGCAGCCGGGCTCGGCGTTCAAGCCGTTCGCGCTCGCGGCGGCGCTGCAGCAGGGGATCTCACCGGCGACGCGGTTCACGTCGAAGCCCGTGACGATCACGCTCGACAGCGGCAAGGTCTGGTACGTCCACAACTACGAGGACGCGAACCTGGGGACGATCGACCTCGAGACGGCCACGATCCACTCCGACAACACCGTGTACGCGCAGCTCGCGAAGATCGTCGGGCCGCAGAAGATCGCCGACGCCGCGCGGGCGCTCGGGATCACGAGCCACCTCGACCCCTTCTTGTCGATCGTGCTCGGCGGCGAGGCCGTCAACCCGCTCGAGATGGCCCGCGCCTACTCGTCGTTCGCGGACGGCGGCAAGCGCATCGACGGGTCGATCTTCAAGAACCATCCGCGCGCGATCCTCTCGGTCGGGAGTCGCGGGAACGACCCCGTCCCCAAGCAGGCGATCAGCACGAACAGCGCCGCGATCGTCACGCGCTTCCTGCAGGAGGTCGTGCAGCAAGGCACCGGTGTTCGCGCACAGCTCGCGAACGGGCGCCCGGTGGCCGGCAAGACTGGAACGACCGAGAACTACGGCGACGCCTGGTTCGTCGGCTACACGCCGCAGCTCGTCGTCTCGGTCTGGGTGGGATACCCGAACCGCCTGCGGCCGATGCTGACCGAGTTCCAGGGGAAGCCGGTGGCCGGCGGCACGTACCCGGCGGTGATCTTCAAGACCTTCATGGAGCAGGCGCTCGCCTATCTCAATGCGAAGCCCGAGTCCTTCCCCGCCGCGAACTTCCCGACGCCGGAGGCGGAGAGCGTCGTGTTCCGGGACGGCGTGTGGCAGCGCGACAACGGCGAGTGCAGGGGGACGATCTCGCTCACGTTCTTCACCGGTCAGGGCCCGGGCAAGGTCGCGAACTGCCGTCCGGGCGAGGTCGAGGTGCCGAGCGTGCTCGGCCTCGGCTTCGACGACGCGACCGCGCAGCTCTCGAGCGCGCCGTTACGGACCCAGGCGATCTACAAGCCCGCATTGCCGGGGCAGCGGGTCGGCGTCGTCGTCGGTGAGATCCCGGGGATCGGCTCCCATCTGGCCGCGTTCGACACGGTGCGGCTCGTGCTCGCGAGGCCGGTGCACGGCACGGTTCCGAGCGTGGTCGGACTCTCGACCCAGGACGCGCTCGAACGCCTCGCCGCGCGTGGCCTCAAGCCTGTCGTCGGCGGCCTTGTGGCCGCGGGCGGCGGGACGGAGCGCGTTCTCACACAGACTCCGCAGGCGGGTGCCGCGGCCGCCCCCGGTCTCGGCGTGACACTCATCGTCGCGCGCTAGAGCCGGTGGCTGAGCCAGGGCGAGCCGGCGACGCCATAGCGCCAGGGGCGATCTGCCGCACGCGTGATGCCGATGCGAAGGCCGGTGGCGACCTCGACCGGCTGCAACGGGGCGTGGAGTTCGAACGGCGGCTCGTCGAGCCGGAGGCCGTCGTGGTCGCGCGTGATCGCGAGTGCCTGGCACAACCGGCCGGGCCCCGAGCAGAGCAGGCGCGGTGCGACGACGCCCCGCCGGGTCCGCATCGCGTCGAGGCCCGCCGTCGGCTCCAGCGCCCTGACGAGCACGGCCTCCGCCCTCCCCTCCCCGGCACAGACGAGGTTCAGGCACCAGTGGATGCCGTACGAGCGGTAGACGTACGCGCGACCGGGCGGCCCGAACATCGAGGCGTTTCGCTCGGTGCGGCCCCGGTGGCCGTGGCTTGCCGGGTCGTCCTGGTCGTACGCCTCCACCTCGACGATCGTGCCGCCCACGCCGTCGACGAGCAGCGCGGCGCCGACGAGCGCGGGTGCGACCTCGTGCACCGACCGCGCAAAGAAGTCGTGCGAAAGCTGCAGGACAGTCAGAAGAGCTGCGGCGGCCCGGAGGGCTTCGCGGTCGACTCGAGCAGCTTGCGTGCGCGGCGGCCGAGATCGGCGAGATCGACCTTGCCCGACTCCGCCTGCTCCGCGAGCCGCTCGGCCAGGTCGAGTGCCTGGTCGAGGAGCTGCGACCCGGCGGCGACGTCCGCGCCCATCTCGTGCAGGATCGTCCGTTCCGTGCGCGAGGCGACGACCGGCTCGGGTACGCCCTCGATCCAGACGAGCGTGCGGCTGCCGCTCCCGCGCCGCGCGTCCGTGATCGGCTCGACGAGGTAGATCTTGTCCGCCCGCGCGTACTTCCCGAAGCCCAGGAAGACCATCTTCGCGACGGAGCCGTCGGCCATGCGCGGATTATGCAGTTACGCTCGTTCGGCGGTGCCGCGGATCTACCTTTCTCCTCCCCATCTCTCCGGCCGCGAGCTCGTGATGCTCGAGGAGGCGATCGACTCGAACTGGGTCGCACCGCTCGGGCCGCAGGTGGACGCGTTCGAGCGGGAGCTCGCCGAGGTCGCCGGCGTGCCCCACGCGCTCGCGCTGTCCAGCGGCACGGCGGCGCTCCATCTGGCTCTGATCGTGCTCCGGATCGGGCCCGGCGACGAGGTCGCTTGCGCCTCGCTCACCTTCTCCGCCAGCGCGAACCCGGTCGTGTACGTCGGTGCCACGCCGGTGTTCGTCGACGTCGACGCCGACACCTGGACGATCGACCCCGAGCTCCTCGACCGGACGCTCGGCGAGCGGCCGCGGGTACGCGCCGTCGTCGCGGTCGACCTCTACGGCCAGTGCTGCGACTACGACGCGCTCGGCGAGATCTGCGAGCGGCGCAGGGTCGTGCTCGTCCAGGACGCAGCCGAGTCACTGGGTGCGAGCTACCACGATGCGGCCGCAGGCGGCCAGGGAGCGCTCGCAGCCTTCTCGTTCAACGGCAACAAGGTGATCACGACGAGCGGCGGCGGTGCGCTCGTCTCCCGTGACGAGCGGCTGGTCGAGCACGCGCGCAAGCTCTCGACACAGGCGCGCGAGCCGGCGCCCCACTACCAGCACACGGAGCTCGGGTTCAACTACCGGCTGAGCAACCTGCTGGCGGCCGTCGGCCGCGCACAGCTCGAAGTGTTGGGCGAGCGCGTCGAAGCGCGACGGCGGATCAACGCGCGCTACCGCGAGCTGCTCGCCGGCGTGCCGGGCGTCTCGTTCATGCCCGAGGCGCCGTACGGACGCTCCAACTGCTGGCTGACCTGCATCCTCGTCGACCCGGACGAGGCCGGCACGGACCCCGACACGATCCGGCTCGCGCTCGAGGCCGAGGACATCGAGGCGCGCCCGCTCTGGAAGCCGATGCACCTGCAGCCCTTCTTCGCCGACGCGCCGATGGTCGGCGGCAGCGTGTCGGCGTCGCTCTTCGAGCGCGGGCTCTGCCTGCCGAGCGGCTCCGCCCTGACCGACGACGACCAGCGGCGTGTGGTCGAGATCCTGCTCGCTACGAGAAGCTGAGAGCTACGCGCCGGCGCGGGCGACGGCGACGCGGTCGAGCCAGTCGGTGTAGCGCTCGTTCTTGCCGCGGACCGTATCCCAGTACGCCTGCTGGAGCTGAAGCGTGATCGGCCCGGCGCCGATTTCCTGGTCGTCGACGGCCCGCACCGGTGTCACCTCGGCGGCCGTGCCCGTCATGAACACCTCGTCGGCGAGGTAGAGCTCGGGCCGGATCAGGCTCCGCTCGGCGACCGTGTAGCCGAGGTCGCGGGCGAGCTGCATCACGGTCTCGCGCGTGATGCCGGGCAAAATCGAGGTCGAAAGCGGCGGCGTCGAGATCACGGCGTCCTTGACGACGAAGACGTTCTCGCCGGGGCCGTCGGCGATGTAGCCGTCGTCCGTGAGCAGGATCGCCTCGTCGTAGCCCGCGCGGCGGGCCTCGTGGGTCGCGAGCATCGAGTTCAGGTAGATCCCGGTCGCCTTGGCGACGTGCGGGATCGTGTTCGGCCCGACGCGCTTCCAGGACGAGATCATCGCCGTGATGCCCTTGCGCTGGCCTTCCTCACCGAGGTAGGCGCCCCACGGCCAGACCATGATCGCAACCTCGACCGGGTTCGTCCCGGTGTGCACGCCGAGCTCGCCGTAGCCGAAGAAGGCGATCGGGCGGACGTAGCACTCGTCGAGCCCGTTGACCGCGACCGTCTCGTGGACCGCCGCGCGCAGCTCGTCGGTGGAGTACGGAAGCGACATGTAGAGGAGCCGGGCGGAGTCGGCGAAGCGACGTAGGTGATCCTCGAGCCGGAACACGGCCGGCCCGCGCTCGGTCGCGTAGCAGCGGATGCCCTCGAAGACGCCCGTGCCGTAGTGGAGGCCGTGCACGCCGACGTGGACCTTCGCGTCCGCCCAGTCGACGAGCTCGCCGCTGAACCAGATCTTCTCGGTTTCCTGCATCTCGCTCGAATCTTACGGGTCGACCACGAGGTCGAGCAGGGTGGCGACCGAGAGGCGCACGAGCTCCGCCGGCGCCACGCGGGCGATGTGCGTGGGCGACCCCGCGCCGACCCAGACGTGGTCGTAGAGCATCAGCCGCCGGTCGAGGAGCGCAAGGTCGACGCGGTCGAGCCCGAACGGCGCGACCGCGCCCGGCTCGAAGCCGGTCAGCTCGCGCACGCGCTCGGGCGTCGCGACCCGCACCTTCTCGACTCCGAGCGCCCGGGCGATCTTCCCGGCGTCCGCGCGCCGGTCGCCGGGGACGAGTGCCAGCGCCGAGCGGCCGCCGCCCTCGACGACGAGCGACTTGACGATCTCCCCGACCGCGCATCCCGCGGCCTCGGCGGCCGCCTCGGCGGTATGCGTGCCGGCGGGGAACTCCTCGATTCGCACCTCCGCCCCGGCCGCAGAGAGGAACTCGGTCACGCGCTGGACGGGGTCTGGCCAGGTGGTCATCGCTAGCCGAGCGTTATGAAACGGGCGTCGTCAAAGCCGGCGGCCAGGAACTCGTCGACCAGGTCCGGCGGGGCCGGAGTGTCGATCGAGAGCGCCATCAGCGCCTTGTCGCCCTGGTTCGAGCGGGACACGGCCATGTTGGCGATGTTGACGCCCGCTCGGCCGAACGTCACGCCCACGCGGCCGATCACGCCCGGCACGTCGTCGTAGCTGAAGAAGGCCATCAGCGGCGCGAGCTCGATCTCGATCAGGTACCCGAGCGCCGCGGCGAGCCACAGACGGTCGTCGCGTCCGATCGTCGTGCCCTCGACCTCCACCTGCCGGCCGTTGCCGTGGACGGTCACGCGCAGCAGGTTCGTGTAGCCGCGGGTGTGCGCCCGGCGCTCCTCTTCGACTGCGATGCCGCGCTCGGCCGCGATCAGGGGTGCGTTCACGAAGTTGACGGGCTGGTCGCAGCGGCCCTGGAGCGCGCCGTTCAGCGCCGCCACCGTCAGGAGCCGCGTGTCGCGCTCGGCCAGCGCTCCGAGGTAGGCGAGCGTGATCCGGTCGGCGCGGCCCTCCGCGAGCTCCATCGCGAGGCGGCCGAGCTTGGTCGCGAGCGGGACGAACGGGCCGAGCATCTCGAGCTCCTCCGCGCCGACTGATGGGATGTTGACGGCATTCGAGACGAGGCGGCCCTCGAGCGCGGCGGCCACCTGCTCCGCGACGATGACGCCGGCGCGGTCCTGCGCCTCTTCTGTGGACGCGGCCAGATGCGGGGTGGCGACGACGTTGTCGAGCTCGAGCAACGGTCCCGAGTACGGCTCCTCGGAGAAGACGTCGAGTGCCGCCGCGGTGACCTTGCCGGAACGGAGCGCATCGGCCAGCGCGGCCTCGTCGACGAGCTCGCCGCGCGCGGTGTTGACGAGGCGCACGCCGTCGCGCATCTGTTCGAGCGTCGCCGCGCCGACGAGGCCGCGGGTCTCCTCTGTCAGCGGCACGTGGAGGGTGACGAACTCGGCCGCCGCGAAGAGCTCCTCCACGGTCTCCGCGCGCTCGACGCCGAGATCGCGGAAGCGGTCGCGGGCGAGAAAGGGGTCGTACGCGACGACCCTCATCCCGAGCGCGAGCGCGCGGCGCGCGACCTGCTGGCCGATCCGCCCGAAGCCGACGACGCCGAGCGTCTTGTCGGCGAGCTCGATCCCGCCGTAGCGCGAGCGCTCCCACCGGCCCGCCTTCAGCGCGGCATAGGCCTGCGGGATGTTCCGCGACAGCGCGAGCAGGAGGCCGATCGTGTGCTCGGCCGCGGACACGACCGTCGACTCCGGCGCGTTCGCGACAACGATCCCGTGACGCGTGGCGGCTTCGATGTCGACGTTGTCGACGCCGACTCCGGCCCGGCCGATCACCTTCAGGCGATCGGCGCGCCCGATCAGCTCGGCGGTGAGCTTCGTCGCCGAGCGGATGACGATCCCGTCGTAACGGCCGATCACCTCGGCGAGGTCGGAGTCGCCGTCGACGTCGACCTCGAAGCGCTCACGAAGAAGCTCGACGCCCGCCTCCGCGATCGGCTCGCGGATCAAGACCCGCTGCGTGGCCGTACTCACACCCTGGCGCCCTCGGCGTACACGTCGAGGGCTCGGGTGACCGCGACGCCGCGCTCGACGTCGGCGCCGAGGTCGACCAGGCCGAGCTCGACGGCTCCGAGCGCCGTTGCGATGTCGAACACGTCGTAGTAGCCGATGTGGCCGATGCGGAAGATCTTCCCCTTCAGGTGCGCCTGGCCGTTCGCGAGCTGGACGCCGTAGCGGTCGCGGAGGAGCGCGACGAGCTCGGTCGCGTCGGTCCCTTCCGGTGTCTTGATCGCCGTCACGACCGCGGCCGAGTCGTCGTCGGGAGAGAAGAGCTCGAGGCCCATCGCCTTCGCACCTTCGCGGCATGCGCGGCCGAGCAGCCGGTGGCGCTCGAAGGCCCGCTCGAGGCCGCCGTCGAGGATCATCCCGAGCGCGACGTTGAGCGCGACGACGAGCGAGGTCGCGGGCGTGAAGGCGGCGTCGAGCTGCTGCTGGGCCTTGCGCGTCCGGTCCCAGTCGAAGTAGTAGCGCGGCGACGAGGAGCGGCCCTCGGGTGCCCACACGGCGTCCGAGACCGAGGCCATCGCGAGCCCGGGCGGCGTCATCAGCGCCTTCTGGGAGCCGGCGCAGGCGACGTCGATCCCCCACGCGTCCACCTCGAGCGGCACCGCGCCGACGCTCGAGATCGCGTCCACGACCACGTGCGCACCGCTCGGGCGGACGGCCGCAGCGAGAGCCTGCACGTCGGCCACGACCCCGGTCGACGTCTCCGAGTGCGTGAGAAAGACCGCCCGCGCGTCGCTCGTGTCGGCGAGCGTCGCGGTCAGGTCGTCGGCGGACGGCACCTCGCCCCACTCGTAGCGCACGGCGACCACCTCGCAGCCGTAGCGCTCGGCGATCTGCGTCCAGCGCTCGCCGAAGCTGCCGGCCGAGACGACGACCACCCGGTTCCCGGGCGAGCAGAGATTCGCGACCGCGGATTCCATCGCGCCGGTCCCGGAGGCCGTGAAGAGGAGGACGTCGGAGGACGTCCGGAAGATGTCTTTCAGCCGCTGGAGGCACTCGCTGTAGACGGGTCGGAAGTCGGAGCCGCGGTGGTGGACGACCGGCTGGGCGAGCGCCGCGAGCACCTCCGGCGGGACGGTCGTCGGCCCGGGGGTGAAGAGGTAGCGTTTCGCGCTCATCGATTCAGGCTAGCTAAGAGCCCGGTTGCCGAAAGACGGGTGCTAGCCGCACCACGCGTGCCGGACAAGCTCGCTAGGCTCCGCCCGGATTCAGTCACCTCGGCCGGAGGAGCCCTCGATGACCAACGTGGAAGCGAACGGAAACGTCGTCACCGCGGAGCAGCTGACGCGCACCTACGGCGAGGGCGACACTGCCGTCGACGCTCTCCGCGGCGTCTCGCTCGCCGTCGCGGGCGGCCAGCTGACCGCGGTCATGGGGCCGTCCGGCTCCGGCAAGTCGACGCTCATGCACCTGCTCGCCGGGCTCGACAAGCCCACGTCGGGCGAGATCACGATCGCGGGGCAGAAGATCGCGTTCCTCGACGACAACGCGCTGACCAAGCTGCGGCGGGAGCACATCGGCTTCGTCTTCCAGTTCTTCAACCTGCTGCCGATGCTGACGGCCGAGGAGAACGTGCTGCTGCCGCTGACTATCGCCGGCGAGAAGCCGGACGAGGAGTGGTTCGAGGGGCTGCTGGAAAAGACCGGCCTCAGCAACCGCCGGTCGCACCGGCCGAGCGAGCTGTCCGGAGGCCAGCAGCAGCGCGTGGCGATCGCGCGTGCGCTCGTCTCCAGGCCGACGGTCGTGTTCGCGGACGAGCCGACCGGCAACCTGGACTCGAAGACGAGCGGCGAGATCCTCGACCTCATGCGCGACTCGGTCGACAGCTACGGACAGACGACCGTGATGGTCACGCACGACGCGCGCGCAGCCGCGATCGCCGACCGGATCCTGTTCCTCGACGACGGCGAGATCGTCAAGGACCTCCCCCGCTCCGACGCCAAGACCGTGATCGCCGCGATGGAGGAGATCGGCACGTGATCAAGGTCGCGCTGCGCGCGCTCTGGGGCCGCAAGCTCCGGACGCTGCTCACCGGCTTCGCCATCGTCCTCGGCGTCGCGACGATCAGCGGCACGTACATCCTGACCGACTCGATCTCGCATGCGTTCGACGCAATCTTTTCGAGCATCTACCGCAACACGGACGCAGTGGTCACGGGCAAGTCCGCCGTCAGCAAGAACTCGACGACGAACCTGCCGCCGTTCGACGAGTCGCTCCTCTCCGAGGTGCGCGACCTGCCGACCGTCGCGGCTGCGATCGGGGGTGTTGCCGACTCGAGCACGAACCTGATCGGCAAGAACGGCAAGGTGATCAGCTTCGGCGGCGCGCCGCATCTCGGTTTCTCGGTCGACCCGAAGTATCCGGCGTTCAGCTCGCTCTCGCTCGTCTCCGGCGCGTGGCCGAAGACGGGCGAGGTCGTGATCGACCACTCGACAGCGAGCAAGAAGCACATCACCGTCGGCGACACGATCAAGATCGAGGCGCAGGGCAGCTCGAAGCCGTTCCGCGTCTCCGGCCTCGTCAAGTTCGGCTCGAGCTCGCTCGACATCGGCGGTGCCACGCTGGCGGGCTTCGACCTCGCGACGGCGCAGGCGCTCTTCCGCAAGGTCGGCAAGCTCGACGACATCCGCATCTCGAGGAAGCCCGACGTGTCGGAGCCGGCGCTGATCGCGCAGGTGAAGAGCATCCTGCCGCAGCAGACGCAGGTCCGCAGCGGCACGGATCAGGCGAAGACTGACGCGAGCGACACGAAGAGCTTCACGAGCTTCCTGCAGACCTTCCTGCTCGCATTCGGCGGAATCGCGCTCTTCGTCGGTGCGTTCGTGATCGCGAACTCGCTGTCGATCACGATCGCGCAGCGGACACGCGAGTTCGCGACTCTGCGGACGATCGGTGCCTCGCGACGGCAGATCCTGCGAATGGTGCTCCTCGAGTCGACCGTGATGGGGGTGCTCGCCTCGGTAACGGGGCTCTTCTTCGGCCTCGCGCTCGCGAAAGGTCTGTTCTCGCTCTTCGACGCCGTCGGCTTCACACTGCCGAACACCGGGCTGCTCTTCCAGGCGAGAACGGTCATCGTGGCGCTGCTCGTCGGCATCCTGGTCACGGTCATCGCCAGTCTGCGCCCCGCGATGCGCGCAACGCGCGTCCCACCGATCGCGGCCGTCCGTGAGGGCGCAACGCTGCCGCCCGGGCGCTTCCACCGCTACCGCGGCGTGATGTCGGCGACGCTTGCCGGCCTCGGCTTCCTGGCGTTCGCCTATGCGCTCTTCGGGAGCGGGCTCTCGACGACGCAGATCCTCATCTTCATGGGGCTCGGCGCCCTCCTCATCTTCATCGGCGTCGCGCTCTTCTCGTCCCACCTCGTCGTGCCGCTCGCGACCGCGATCGGTTGGCCCGGCGCGAAAATCGGCGGCGCGGCCGGTGTGCTCGCTCGTGAGAACTCCCAGCGGAACCCGCAGCGGACGGGCTCGACCGCCGCCGCGTTGATGATCGGGCTCGCGCTCGTCACGCTGGTCGCGATGCTGGCGTCGGGGATCCGCAGCTCGTTCTTCGACGCCGTCAACACGCTCGCGAAGGGCGACTACGCGGTCACGGCCCAGAACAACTTCGACCCGATCCCGATCGCGACCGCCGACCCGATCCGCAACACGAAGGGCGTTACCGCGGTGGTCGGTGTCCGCGGGGCCGACGCGCGCATCTTCAAGGCGACGCACAACCTGACGGCGGTTGACCCGGGCGGGAGCCGTGTGCTGAAGCTCAACTGGGTCAAAGGCTCGCAGGCGGTCTTCGAGACGCTCGGCTCGAACGGGGCGTTCGTCGACGACACCTTTGCCAAGGATCACCAGCTTCGCCTCGGCTCGCCCATCCGAGCGGTCGTTCCGAGCGGCGCCTCGTCGATCTTCTACGTGCGTGGGATCTTCAAGCCGCCGCCCGGGGGCTCGCCCTTCGGGCCGGTCACGATCTCGAGCGCCACCTTCGACAGCCTGTATACCCAGCCGCAGGACATCTTCATCTTCATCAACACGGTCGGCGGCGTCACCAAAGTGACCACGAAACGGCTCGACGCGTCGCTCAAGGGGTTCCCGAACGCGAAAGTGCAGACGATGTCCCAGTTCAAGACGAACCAGGCCGGCGGTCTCGACGCGGTGCTGAACGTGCTCTACGTCCTGCTCGCGCTCTCCGTACTCGTGTCGCTGTTCGGCATCGTGAACACGCTCGTGCTCACCGTGTTCGAGCGGACCCGGGAGCTGGGGATGCTCCGCGCCGTCGGCATGACCCGCCGCCAGGTGCGGCGGATGATCCGCTACGAGAGCGTCATCACCGCGCTGATCGGGGCGGTCATCGGGATCGCGCTCGGAATCGTGCTCGCCGTGCTGCTGATCGCGCGGGTCGACTTCATCACGCTGTCGTGGCCGATCACGTCGCTGATCGTGTTCGCACTCGTCGCCGTCGTGGCCGGGCTGATCGCGGCGATCCTGCCGGCGCGGCGCGCGTCGCGGCTGAACGTGCTCGAAGCGTTGCAATATGAGTAGGTGACGTCGCTCAAGGGCCGCCTGCTCGTGGCCACGCCGGCACTCTTCGACCCCAACTTCCGCCGGGTGGTCGTGCTCGTCGGGGAGCACGGCGAAGAGGGTGCGATGGGGCTCGTGCTGAACCGGCCCAGCGAGGTCACGGTCGGCCAGGCAGTCCCGCCGCTCGCAGTCGTGGCCGGCGAGGAGTCGCTCGTCCACGTCGGCGGCCCGGTGCAGCCGGAGGCGGTGCTCGTGCTCGCGGAGTTCGACGATGCGGCGGCCGCGGCCACGCTCGTCGTCGGCGACGTCGGCTTCGCGTCGAGCGACGACGACCTCGAGGCGCTGGCCGCGGCGACGCGCCGCGCGCGGGTTTTCGCCGGCTATTCGGGCTGGGGTCCCGGCCAGCTCGAGGCCGAGCTCGAGGAGGAGTCGTGGATCGTCGAGCCCGCCGACGGCGTCGACCTCTTCCCGGGCACCGACGACGACCTGTTCGCCTCGGTGCTCCGGCGCAAGGGAGGCACCTACCGCGTGCTCGCCCTCATGCCCGAGGATCCGTCGACGAACTGAGTCGTCAGGCCTGCTCGAGGCAGGTGCGGAGCTCGCGGGGCGTGATCGTGTGACGGCCGAGGTCGTCGGCCGTGGGCACGCAGTCGCGGACGGCGCGGAGCACCGTCTCCGGCGCGTCGGCGAACGGGCTGCCGATCTTCGTGCCCTTGATCAGGAGCTTGGACGCCATCGGCGTCGAGAACACCGCGAGCTGAGCCTCCTTGTACCCCTTGCCGCGCAGGATCTCGTTTCCCTCGTCGACGACCGCGTCGCTCATGCCTTCAGCTTCTCACGGATCAGCTCGTTGAGCACCTTCGGGTTCGCCTTGCCGCCCGTCTCCTTCATCGCCTGGCCGACGAAGAAGCCGAGCAGGCCCTCCTTGCCGCCCTTGTAGGCGGCGACCTGGCCCGGGTTTGCGGCGAGGATGCTCTCGATCAGCGGCTCGAGCTCGGCGGTGTCGCTGACCGCCTTCTGCTCGAGATACGGGTCGGCCGAGAAGCCGGGTTCGGCGCTCGCCGCCACCGCGGCATCCAGGCTTGCGCGCGTCAGATCCGTTGCGTTGGCGATCCGGGCGAGCTCCGTGAGATTCGCTCCATCCGGGATGGGCTGGTTCATCACGAAGTTGAAGGCCGGGCGAGCCGCGACGCCGGCGCCGACGAGCTCTGCGTAGTCGCGGTCGCGATCCGTCGTCACGAGCGGCCAGGCGTCGGCAACGCCGAGGTCCTGCGCGAGACGGTGGATCCGCGCAGCCGGCGGCTCGGGCAGCTCGGCGCGCAGGCGCTCGACGAGCTCGGCCTCCGGCTCGACCGGGACGAGGTCGGGCTCCGGGAAGTAGCGGTAGTCGTCCGCATCCTCCTTCGAACGGTGCGGCGTCAGCGTGTCGGCGTCCGCGTCGTAGTCGTACGTCTCCTGGACGACCTCCTGCCCGGCCTCGTGGAGCGCGATCTGCCCGTGCACGGCGGCTTCGATTCCGCGGGCGATATAGCTGAACGAGTTCATGTTCTTGAGCTCCCAGCGCGTGCGGAAGCCCTCCTCCCCCACCTCGCGGACGGAGACGTTGGCGTCGCAGCGCATCGTGCCCTTCTCCATCTCCGCGTCCGAGATGCCGAGCTCGACGATCGTCTGGCGCAGGAGCTGCAGAAAGCGGCGTGCCTCGTCGGCCGAGCGCAGGTCCGGCTGCGTGACGATCTCGACGAGCGGCGTCCCGCCGCGGTTGAAGTCGACGAGCGAGCGGGTCGCCCCGACGATCCGGCCGCCGGCGCCCTCGAGGTGCACGGTCTTGGCCGCATCCTCCTCGAGATGCGCGCGGACGATCCCGACCTCGAGGTCGCCGTCCTCGCCGGGCACCGTGAAGTGGCCGTCGACGCAGAGCGGCTCGTCGTACTGGGAGATCTGGTAGCCCTTGGGCAGGTCGGGATAGAAGTAGTTCTTCCGGTGGAAGACGGCACGCGACGCGATCTCGCAGCCGAGCGCGAGCCCGAGCTTGATCGTCCATTCGACCGCCGTCCGGTTCGGCACCGGCAGCGTCCCCGGGTGTGCGAGGCAGACGGGGCACGTGCGTGTGTTCTGCGGCTCGCCGAAGCCCGTCTCGCAGCGGCAGAACATCTTCGTCCGCGTCTTCAGGTGCGCGTGGATCTCGAGCCCGATGACGGTCTCCCAGGTCATCTGTAGCCCTCCGGCACGGTGTCGAAGCCGATCGCCTGCTCGAGGGCGTGGCCGACGCGGAAGAGCAGGTTCTCGGAGAACTGCGGGCCGATGAGCTGCAGCCCGACCGGCAGGCTCTCGGAGAGCCCGCACGGGATCGACAGACCGGGCAGGCCGGCCATGTTCGGCGGGATCGCGAGCACGTCCGAGAGGTACATGGCGAGCGGGTTGGCGGTCCTCGCGCCGAGCGGGAATGCGACCGTCGGCGAGGTCGGGCTGACGAGCACGTCGAAGTCCTCGAGCACGGCCCGGAACTCGTTGCCGATGATCGTCCGCACCTTCTGCGCCTGGCCGTAGAAGGCGTCGTAGTACCCGGCCGAGAGTGCGTAGGTGCCGAGCATGATCCGCCGCTTCGGCTCGTCGCCGAACCCGTCGTGGCGGGTGCGCTCGTACAGCGCGCCGAGGTCGCCGTCCACCGTCGAGCGGTGGCCGTAACGGACGCCGTCGTATCGCGCAAGGTTCGACGACGCCTCGGCCGGGGCGATCAGGTAGTAGCAGGGCAACCCGTACTCCACGGACAGCGGCAGCTCGCACTCCCCCACGTCGGCCCCGAGCTCGCTGCAGAGCGCGATCGCCGCGTCGACGGCGACCTTCACCCCGGGCTCGATGCCCTCGGCCTCGTTAAGCTGCCGCGGCACGCCGACGCGGAGCCCCTTCAGATCAGCCGCCTCGGGGATCTCGACCGGCGCCGGCAGCTCGACGGTGGTCGAGTCGCACGGATCGCGGCCGGCGACGATGCGGTAGAGGAGCGCGCAGTCACGCACCGTGCGGGTGAGCGGGCCGATCTGGTCAAGGCTGGAGGCGAAGGCGACGATCCCGTAGCGCGAGACGGTGCCGTAAGTCGGACGCAGGCCGACGATGCCGCAGAGTGCGGCGGGCTGCTTGATCGAGCCGCCCGTGTCAGAGCCGAGCGCCCATGGAGCCAGGCCCGCGGCGACCGCGGCCGACGAGCCGCCCGACGAGCCGCCCGGCACGCGCTCCGGGTCCCACGGGTTCCGCGTCGGTCCGAAGGCCGAGTTCTCCGTGGACGAGCCCATCGCAAACTCATCCATGTTCGTCTTGCCGAGCAGCGACAACCCGGCGCCGTAGCACCGCGAGGCCACCGTCGCGTCGAAGACCGGCCGGTAGCCTGAGAGGATCTTCGAGCCGGCCGTGGTCTCGACCCCCTTCGTCGAGACGAGGTCCTTGAACGCGATCGGCACGCCCTCCTGCGTCGGCGCGTCGAGCGTGTACAGGTAGGCGTGCAGCTCGGTGTCGCGCTCGCCGATCGCGCTGAGATACGCCGCATGGAGCTCGTCCGCGGAGACCTCGCGGCGTTCGAGCAGCCCCGTCGCCTCCTCGGCTGTGAGCCGCAGCGTGTCGATCGCTGTCATACCGCCGGCACCCCGAAGAAGCCGTCTTCCGGATCGGGCGCGTTCACGAGTGCCTCGTCAAGGGACAGCGACGGTCGCGGCTCGTCGTCGGCGAGGACGTTCACGAGGTCGAGCGGATGGGCTGTCGGCTCGACATCCGCAAGGTCGAGCTCCGCCACCTTCCCGACCGCTTCGAGGATCGCCGACAGCTGCTCGCGCATGCGCTCGACCTCCTCGTCGGAAAGCTCAAGCCTGGCCAGCCGCGCTACGTGGAGTACGTCGTCTCTCGTGATCGACATGCGCTCGAACGTACCACGCGATTCGCAAGGCCCGCGCGCCGCCGGTTTGACACCCGTCGAGACATGTGCGCTAATCCACGAGACCGATGACCGGACGGCCCAAGTCGCGAGTCGTTGTCTACCCGCTCTTGCTCACGGTGGTCTCCGCTGTGCTCATCTGGTTCCCGACGAGCGGCTCCGCGGGTCGCGCCCACGTGTCGAAGCTGTCGACAGGTGCGATCAGCGCAGCGTTCGACGGCGATCTCAAGGAGACGACCTACTCGGTCCCGAACGTCGTCGACGACAACGCCGGCGCGAAGTGCTGCCAGTACGCGTGGACACTGACGATCTCGGATCCGGGAGGGAAGGTCGACCCGGCCTATCCCGTCGACCCCGCTTGTGACAACCACGGCATCTCCGGCGGCACCGACTCCACGTTCACCTGGGAGCATTCGAACGAGGGCGATTCCCCGCGCAACGACCACTGCAACCACGACATCTACGGGAAGTACGGTCACCAGGGGCTGATCAGCGTCGTCGTCAGCGACGACAAGGGCTGGGAATGCTCGGCGACCTACAAGGGCACCAACTCGAGCGCGGCGAACACAGCCGCCGGATTCGACGCCGCCAGCACACCGAGCTGTGCGGGCCCGACCGTCGAACCCCCTCCCCCGCCTCCGCCACCGCCGCCGGCCCCGTGCAAGTGCAGCAAGGTGGAGGCGTTTCTGAACAACTTCCACGTCTTTGGCGCCGGCACCACCCGCATCGAGTTCGACGTCAAATGGCAGATCACGTGCACGGCCGGAGCAGGCCCGGGCTGCAAGGGCCGAGTGAACGTCCTGGCGCCGAGAGGAGCCAACTTCCTCATGCAGGGCGGCAAGAACGTGCGCCCCGCCAAGCCGACGATCGTGAAGGTCGAGTGCGGCGGTCCCTGCAACAAGGCGACGCAGGGAACGGACACGCTCCAGTACGTCGCAATCCAGACAGTCGTGGACGCGAAGGGCAAGAAGCACAGCGTGCAGAACCCGAGGTTCACGCCTCAGGGACGCACGAACAAGGTGTTTCAGGTCAAGCTGGGCTTGCTCTGCATCAGTCCCACCGGCGTGCCCGGCTTTCCCACGACGAAGGTGCTCACGCTGAAGTTCGACCGGGTCGGGCAGATCGACTACAAGAGGTCCGACCTGAACGGGGACGGTCGAGCCGACAACGGCCAGCTGAAGCGCTTCTAGCCCGGCAAGGGTTCACAAAATGAGACGGGCCCCTTTCGGGGCCCGTGAATTCGCTCCGAAAGGAACTCAGGCAGCTGCTTGGACGTTGGCCGCCTGCAGGCCCTTGTCGCCCTGGACGACCTCGAACTCGACGCGTTGACCCTCGGTCAGCGTCTTGTAGCCGTCCATGTTGATCGCGGAGAAGTGCACGAACACGTCGTCGCCCTCCTCACGCTCGATGAAGCCGTACCCCTTCTCGTTCGAAAACCACTTCACGGTGCCCTGAGCCAACGTCTTCCTCCTTGAACGTGAAACGACGGCCCGGGCACCGAGCCGCCGAACTTGTCTAAAGCGCGGCCACTGTAACCAACGGCACTACGGATACGCAAGCAATTCCCTGCGATAGCGGGCAGCGCGAATCGTGTTGCGCAGCAGCATCGCGATCGTCATCGGACCGACTCCCCCGGGGACGGGCGTGAGGAAGCCTGCGCGCTCGCCGACATCGGCCGCGACGTCGCCCACGAGCCCGGCCTCGGTGCGCGTGATGCCGACGTCGACGACCGCAGCGCCCTCCTTGACCATGTCCACTGTGACGAGCCCCGGCCGGCCGATCGCGACGACGAGCACGTCGGCGGCGCGGGCCTCGGCGGCAGGTCACGCGTGCGCGAGTGGCAGATCGTCACCGTCGCGTTCGCCCCCAGGAGCAAGTGTGCGATCGGCTTGCCGACGATGGTGCTGCGGCCGACGACGACCGCGCGGGCGCCCTCGAGCGGGACGCCGTGCTCCTCGAGCAGCGCCATGATCCCGAGCGGCGTCGCAGGCACGAACGTCGGGTGCCCGGCGTAGAGCCGACCGGCGTTGAACGGATGGAAGCCGTCGACGTCCTTGATCGGCTCGACCGCGCGTAGCACCACCTCCGCGTCGATCTGGTCGGGAAGCGGGAGCTGGACGAGGATTCCGTCCACCTCGTCGTCTGCATTCAGCTCGCCGAGCAGCGCGAGCAGCGTCATCCTGCGTCGTGTCCGCGGGAAGTCGGCGGTCGATGCTGCGCAGGCCGTCCGCGATCGCGGTCTCGTGCTTCTTCCCGACGTAGACGTGCGAGGCCGGATCGTCGCCGACGAGCACGGTCGCGAGGCCCACCGAGCCGAGCTCGGCGATGTCGGCGCGGACTTGCTCGCGCACCCGCTCCGCGAGGCGGAGCGCCTTTCATCAGGACGGCCGGCACGGGGCGAGATTACCGCGCGACCTAGAATGCGCGCATGCCGAGCCTGAGCGCGATCGTGCCGGCCACGAACGCGCCGCCCACCCTCACGGCGTGCCTGGAGGCGATCCGGGCCGCCGACGAGCCGCCCGAGGAGGTGATCGTGGTCGACGAGGGCGGAGGGTCCGGCGGACGCCCGGAACCGCGGTGCGTCGCAGGCGTCGGGCGACCGTGATCGTGTTCGTCGACGCCGACGTCGTCGTCCACGGCGACGCGTTCGCGCGGATCCGGCGGGCGTTCGAGGCTGACCCCGAACTGGCCGCTCTCTTCGGCTCCTACGACGACCGGCCGGCCGATCCCGGCGACCGTATCCGCGTTCCGCAACCTCATGCACCACCACGTCCACCAGCAGGGCGCCGGCGCCGCGTCGACGTTCTGGGCGGGCCTCGGCGCTGTACGGCGGGACGTCTTCGAGGCCTCGGGCGGCTTCGACGCCGAGCGGCTACCTAGTGCCGTCGGTCGAGGACATCGAGCTCGGGACGCGGCTAGCCGCGGCGGGCTGCAAGATCGAGCTCGACCCGCTGCTGCAGGGCACGCACCTCAAGGCGTGGAGCCTGCACGGGATGGTCGAGACCGACCTCTGGGCACGCGGCGTCCCCTGGGTGGAGCTGCTGCTGCGGCAGGGGACGGGCTCGTCGACGCTGAACCTCGGCTGGCGCCACCGACTGAGCGCCCTCGCCGCGCTGGGTGCCGTCGGCGCGCTGCTCCGGGGCCGGCTGCGCCGCACGCTCGTGGCGCTCGCCGTGCTCGTCGCGCTGAACCGGTCGTTCTACGAGCTGCTCGCCCGGAGGCGGGGACGCGCCGCAGGCGGTGATCGGCGTCTGGCTGCACGTCCTCCACCACGTCGTCGGCGCGCTGTCGGTGCCGGTCGGGATCGTCGAGCACCTCCGCCGCCGCGACCGCTGAGGGATGGAGGTCGAGCGGTTCTCGACGGGACGCGTGCGGCCGAAGGCGCGCGGCGCACGGTGTACGGCGCTACCTCCCCGGCGGCTGGAGCGGCGAGACGCTGCCGGTGAACGTCTTCCTCGTGCGCCATCCGGACGGCCTCTGCCTCTTCGACACGGGTCAGACGGCCCGGGCCGGCGAGCCGGGCTACCACCCGTCATGGCACCCGTTTCTGCGACTCGCCCGCTTCGAGCTCGAGCCCGGCGACGAGATCGGCGGCGCAGCTCACGGGCCGGGGGATCGAGCCGGGCGACGTGCGCTGGGTCGTGCTCTCGCACCTCCACACGGATCACGTCGGCGGGGTGGGCGCCTTCCCGGACGCCGAGGTGATCGTCTCGCGGGTGGAGTGGGAACGCGCGCGCGGGCTGGCCGGGACGGCTGCGCGGCTACGTGCCCCAGCACTGGCCGCTCGGCGAGCCCGTGCTCGTCGCCCTGAGCGGCCCGCCGGTCGGCCCGTTCAACGGATCGTTCGACGTGGCCGGCGACGGGTCGCCTGCTCGTCGTGCCGACGCCGGGGCACACGCCCGGGCACGTGTCCCTGATCGTGCGGGACGAGAGCGGCCCGGGCGGGTTCTTCCTCGGCGGCGACATCGCCCACGTCCCGGCTGACCTGCCGCCGCGAATCGCGGAGTTCTGCGCCGCCGAGCGGCTGACCGTGCTGCTCGCGCACGACCGCGACGTCTGACCACGACTATCCGAGCGGCGTCGCGACCGAAGGCTCGGTGTGCTGGCGGACGAGCGGAGGCGGGGCGTCGGCGTCGTGGGAAGTCGTCCGCGCCAGCCGCCACTTTCGTCGCAGGAAGTAGCGCTCGACGAGGTAGTAGGACGCCGTTGCAATCGCCAGCGTGACCACGATCTCCAGGACGTGCGTGGCCGCCGAGCCGATCCGCTCCGGCAGTTCCAGCTGGTTGCTCCAGATCATGATCGGCAGATGCCAGAGGTAGACGGCGTACGAGATCCTGCCCAGGAAAACGATCGGAACGAGGGCCAAGGGCCTGCGCAGCCAGCCGGCCCATCGCGGCGAGTCCTGGTGCTCCACGACGGCAACGAGCACGAGCGCGGCGGCCACTGCGAAGAAGAACGTCGATCCTTCGTAGACGGTGCGCGCGCCCGACGACGAGACGACGAGCCAGGCGCCGGCGGCGAGCGCAACTGCGACGACGAGCGGCGACCCGGCGACGCGCCGGAGCGCCTTGCCAGCGGCCGAGGCGTAGAGGAGCGCGGCTGCGCATCCCAGCAGGACGGGATCGAACCGGGTCACGGACGCCGAGCCGAACCGCGTGCCGACGTGGGCCGGCGCCGCGGCGAAGCGCGTCACCATGATCACGGTCGCCAGCGCGGCGGCCGCCAGCGCCAGCCAGGGCAGGGAGGCGCGCCTGCTTCGCAGCATCAACACGAGCACGATCGGCCAGACGAGGTAGAACTGCTCCTCGACCGCGAGCGACCAGAGGTATCCGTACCTGCCGTCCCAGTGGCCGGCGAGGACGCCGAGGTTGGTCGTGTAGGTGAAGCCGAGCAGCACGCCTTTCAGCTGCGATCGGACACCGTCGCCGAGCGCGGCGTAGACGATGAGCGACACCGCCAGAAAGACCCACAATGCCGGGAACAGGCGCAGCGCCCGGCGGAGGTAGAAGCGACCGAAGGAAACCGAGCCGAACCGGGCCCACTCCTCCAGCAGCAGCGTCGTGATCAGGAAGCCGCTGAGCACGAAGAAGAGATCGACGCCCATGTAGCCGCCGGCGGGTTGGCCGAGGAGATGAAACAGGACGACGAGCGTGATCGCGACCGCCCTGAGCCCGTCGAGCGCGGGCTGGTATCCGAGCACACGACGCTCAGCGGGCACCGTCTGACGATAACCGAGGGCGCGGATCGGACCAGTCGAGCCCGTCGCCGAGCCGGGCTTGGCTAGGCTCAACCGCGTGAGCGGGACGACCGAGCGGGCGGAGCGTGACGAGCCTCTGGCGGGCATCGCCGACCTCAGGCGCTCGTACCCGGATCCCCAGCTGAGTCGCGACGAGGACGAGCGCATCGCGCGTCGGCTCCAGGAGATCGCGCCGGATCGCGACCTCGCCGGTCTGCTCGACGAGCACTGGCGCCTCGTGGACAAGCGGCCGGAGCTGGCGGCCCGCTTCACGGCCCAGGAGCTGACCGCCGCCGAGAGGTGCGAGCCGATCGTGGCCGCGATCGAGGCAGCACGAGGGAAAGCGATCGGCTCCGACGACCGGGCGCTCGAGGTCGGCTGCGGGACGGCCGCGCTGTCGGCCGCGCTCGCCGCCCGCGGGGCAAGCGTCGTCGCGAGCGACGTCTCCCTCCGCTGGCTCGCCCTCGCCCAGAAGCGGCTCGACGAGCAGCAGTCGCAAGGAGTCGAGCTCGTCGCCTGCGCGGCCGAGGCATTGCCCTTCGCGGACGAGAGCTTCGATCTCGTCGCCGCCAGCGACGTGATCGAGCATGTCGACGACCCCGCGCAGTTCATCGCCGAGTGCGCCCGTGTCCTTCGCCCCGGCGGCTTGCTCTTCCTGGCCACGCCCAACCGGTACTCGCTCGGCCTCGAGCCTCACGTCCGCCTCTGGGGCGTCGGCTACCTGCCTCGCGGGCTCGCCGAGTCCTACGTGGCCGCGTTCCGCAAGACGTCCTACTCGCACGTGCACCTGCTCTCCGCACGCTCGCTCGGCCGCCTGCTCCGCGAGCACGGCCTCGAGCCGGACATCGTCACGCCCGCCGTGCCCGACGCCGCCGAGAAGCTGTACTCGGGGGTCGAGCTGACGCTCGTGCGCGCGTACAACCGGATCCGGGTGCAGCCGCTGGCGCGCCCCGTCCTGCACGCCGTCGGTCCCTTCTTCCACGTCTTCGGCCGCAAGCGCGCATGACGCTGGCGGCCGTCACCTCTCAGGTCCGCTTCGCGGGCGAGGCGATCTACAGCGGGTTCTTCCGCATCGTCGACCTCGACACCGGCGAGACGCTGATCAACGAGCCCGTTCCGGAGAGCCCCTGGCGCAGCGTCGATCCCAACCCGCGCGGCGGGCTCCGCGGCGCGAAAGGGATCTCGGTCGCGGGCGACCGGCTGATCGTCGGCAACTCCGACACCGTCTTCGTCCTCGACCGGAACTGGAGGATCTCGAGCTCCTTCACCCATCCGTTCATGGGGTCGATTCACGACGTGCTGGCCGAGGAGGACGCCATCTGGATCACCTGCACGAACGGCGACCTCCTCCTGAAGGTCGACTGGTCCGGGACGGAGCTCGACCGCTGGAGCTGGCGCACGAACCGGGAGCTCATGCAGACGTTCGGATTCAAGTCGCTGCCCGCGTTCGACCCGCGGACCGACTACCGGAATCCGATCGGGCTCCAGGGCGGCGTCCACAACGCCGTCCATCTGAACGGCATCGGCCGGTGCCCGGAAGGGCTTCTGCTCAGCTTCGGGCGCATCCTCAGCCCGGCGGAAGTGCGACGGCGACGTGCCAAGGCCGTTCCCGGGCGGCTGGCGGCGCGGCTCGGCATCACCCGGTCGTTGCCGGTAAGGCCGGTGCCCGTGCCGACCACGTTCCTTCCCGGCTCTTCCAGCGCAATCGTCCTGCTCCGCGACGAGGGAGGCCCGCTGGCGACAGCGCCGGTCGAGGTGCTCGTCCACGTGCAGGACGTTGTCGTGCCGAACCACAACGTCCTCGTCGTCGACGATCTCCTGCTCTACGCCGACAGCAACGGGAGCCGCGTCGTCGCAGTCGACCGGACGAGTGGACACGAGCGGACCGAGGTGACCGTGCCCGGCACGCCGGCGTTCGCACGTGGCCTCGCGCGGCTCGCCGGGGATGTCTACCTCGTCGGGAGCCAGTGCCCGCTCGCCGTCCACGCCGTCGATCTCGCGCGCGGCGCGGTCGTCGAGTCGTACGACCTCGGCGGTGCAGAAACCGAGACCGTCTACGCAGTCGCGGTCGTGCCGCCGACGTTCTCCAGGCCGGGCGGCGACACACGCGTCTTCGACGGCAGCCGGCAGGGAGTCGCAGCGTGAGGATCGGGTTCGCGGGTCTCGGCTGGGCGACGCGCGGCTTCCACCTGCCTGCCGCAAAGCGCGTCCAGGGCGCCGAGCCCGTCGGCGGGTTCGACGCGGCCGCCGAGCAACGCGCTTCGTGGGAGAAGGAGTCGGGGTTGCCGGCGTTCGCGAGCTTCGACGAGCTGCTCGACCGCGGCCGGCCCGAGCTGCTCGTGATCGCAACGCCTCCGGACTCCCACGCCGAGCTCTGCGTCCAGGCGCTGGGCGCAGGCATGCACGTCCTTTGCGAGAAGCCGTTCGCCGCGACGCCGGAGGAGGCCGACCGCGTCCTGGCTGCTGCGGATGCCGCCGGTCGGAGAGTCGCCGTCAACCACGAGTTCCGCGAGAAGCCGATCTTCAAGGCGATCAAGGAGCAGATCGGATCGCTCGAAGCCGGCCGGCTCGTGTTCACGCAGATCTGGCAGCTGATGAACCTCGCCCCCTGGGACGAGCCCGTGCCCTGGCGCGCGGCGATGCCGAACCGGACGCTGTTCGAGGGCGGCGTGCACCTAGTCGACCTGCTGCTGCACCTGCACGGAGAGCTGCCTGCCGGCGTCTACGCGCGGCATTCGAGCGGGCTCGACCCCGAGCGCGACGCCGACGCGATCCATCTCGTCACTCTCGACTTTCCCGACGGCCGGCTGGCGCAGATCACGATCGACCGGCTGTGCCCCGCCGGGACGCGCTACGTCGAGCTGCGGGCGGACTGCGAACGCGCGTCGCTGCGGGCGTCCCACGGCGGCCGGGCGCTGCTGCGAGTCGGCGTCAAGCGGGCCCAGAAGGCCGGGGTGCGAGTCGACTACGCCCCGGGCGGCCTCGCCTGGATGGAACGCGGCCTCGACCGGAAGACGCTGGCGAAGAACCCGCGCGACGACGGCGTGTACGGCACCGCGAAGCTGCTCGAGCAGATCCTCGCCGCTCTGGCCGAGGGGCGCGAGCCTCCGTCCAGCGGTCGCGAGGCACGCGACGGCCTGCGCGTGATCGAGGCGGCGTATCGCTCGGCCGGGACCGGCGAGCGCGTCGTGCTCGGCTAGCGGGACGCGATCCGCGCCAGCACGTCCATCGTCCCGCGGGCGGTCTCGTCCCACGTCAGCTGCCTCGAGACCTCGAGCCCGGCGTGCGCGAGGCGCTCCCGGAGAGCGGGCTCGTCGATCGTGCGCGTCATCGCCGCGGCCAGCAGCGCGGGCGAGGCTGAAGGAACGGCGAGCACTGCCTCCCGCAGGCCCGCGTCCTCCAGGGCGGCGTGGTCGACGGTGACGACGGGGCAGCCGCTCGCGATCGCCTCGGGAATCGTCCCCGAGAAGCCCTCGTGCTCGGTGGGAAGTACGAATGCGTGCGCTCCGCGGTACAGCGGCGCCAGCGCGTCGCTGCCGAGGAACGGCACGTAGCGCGCGGACTCTCCGAGCTCGAAGTTCGCGAACAGCTCGTCCACCGGGATGCCGGTCGTGTTCGGCCCGACGACGAGCAGGCGGAACTCGGGATGCGCACGGTGAACCTCGGCGAACGCCTCAACGAGCGCGGGGATGTTCCGCCGCGCCGACAGCTTGCCGACGAAGAGGAAGTACGGCGCGTCCCGACTCCCGAGCACGCGCTCGCGAACGGCGGCGGTCTCCTCCTCGTCTCCGGGCCGTGCGGGCCTGAAGTCGTCGGCCGCGGCCCCCGGCCAGACGATGACGATGCGGTCGGGGTCGACGCCGTAGAAGTGGACGACGTCCGCCTTCGTGCTGGCCGAGTTGGCGATCACGGCATCCGCCCTGCGCGCGCTCGCGCGCATGTGCAACGAGCGGATCTTGGGCTGCCAACCGGGGATCGCGAACTTTCCCTCGTAGATGCCGAGGTTGTTGATCACACCCCGCCCGCGGTATCCGGGCGGAAGCGTGTACTGGCCGAAGAGCACGTCGACATCCCTGGCCGGGCGGCGGAGGTGCAAGGGCTGCCAGACGAGCTCGCTCCGAGGCCCGGGAAGGACCTCGTAGCGAAAGCGGGGATCGTCGGGAAAGCCGTCGAGCGGTGCGGGCGAGAAGATCCGCACGACCTCGAACGGAAGCGGCGCGCGCGACCAGGCGGAGAGCAGATGCAGGATGTAACGGCCGACGCCGGTCCGATCGCCGACGGCGCGGCCCGCGTCCACCCCGAGAATCACCGCGCCACGATAGCCTCTGCCCGTGGCCGGTGTCCCGGCAGGGAAGCTCCGCTCCCTCCACTATCTCGGCGCCCGCTTCGAGGCGACGCTCGACCGGCTCCACCCTCCTCCGGCGACCGCTCCGCTCGACTTCGAAGGGCTCGTCTCCCGCCTCGAGGATGCGCTTGGAACGCCGCTCCGGCCTTTCCTCGACGAGCCGGAGGTGGAGGCACTCGAGCGCCGCGCGGAGGCAGCAGCGTCGATCGACGACGCAGGGCCGCCGATCATCCACAACGCAGACCCCGGGTTCGCGCGCGCTTGCTACCTGCTCTGCCGTGCCTTGCGCCCGGAGGTCGCCGTCGAGACGGGCGTCGCGAACGGGGTCACGTCCTCCTTCATCCTGCAGGCGCTGCAGCTGAACGGCTTCGGCGAGCTGCACAGCATCGATCTCGCGCCGCCCGGCACCGACCCGGCGCTCGTCGGACGTCTCGTGCCGGCCGAGCTCCGCACGAGCTGGACGCTCCACCGCGGCGCGAGCAAGGACGTGCTCCCTGCGCTCGTCGGCGAACTCGGCCCGATCGGCCTGTTCGTCCACGACAGCCGGCACACCTACCGAAACGTGAGCCGCGAGCTGCGCACGGTCGGCGAGCGGATGGCGAGCAGAGCAGCCGTCGTCGTCGATGACGCGGAACGGCATTCCGCGCTCCAGGACTGGGCGGCCGCCGCCGGCGCGGCTACGGTCGAGCTGGTCGACGAGCCGGGCAAGCCGGCGCTCTTCGGCGTGGCGGTCCTAGCGCGCTGACGCGCGAATCACGATCTGCGCCGCGCGCAGCGGCCCGAGCGGCGAGCCCAGGCTGCTGCTGCGCGGGCCGAGCAGCACCTCGGCGTCGGGCACGAGGCCTGCGCCGTGGAGCAGGGCCGTGAACTGCGCCCGATGGAGCCGGTTCCGTGCCGGCGGCGGGACGGCCCGGCCGACGGGCAGGACACGTTTCGCGGCACGCGCGAGCGGATAGACGACGCCGCCGCGCCACGCAGTGTTGAGGCTGCCGAAGTTCGGCCAGCTGACGACGGCGATGCCGCCGTCGCGGAGGACGCGGGCAAGCTCGCGAATTGCGTCGCCTGGGTCGCTCGCGAACTCCAGGACGCCGAGAGCCGCGACCGCGTCGAAGCTCGAGTCGGCGAACGGCAGCTCCTCGATGCCCGAGACGACGAGCGTGTCGGCCGCCGCCGGGACACGCTGCCGCGCGAGCGAGACCATCGCGGCCGACACGTCGGCGCCGCTCACGATCCAGCCGCGGCGCGTGAGCTCTTCGACCAGCCGCCCGCCGCCCATGCCGGCGTCGAGGACGCGACCCGGCTCGGGGCCGAGCAGGTCGAGGGCGACGGTGAGCCGCGCCCGCACGAGTCGGCCGCGCCGGCCGGGATCGTCGTAGGAGCTGTCGTACGCCTCGGCCTGCTCGTCCCAGCGCGCCGCCTCCGCGGCGGTCACGGCAGCGCCTCCCGCTCGGCGAGCGCGAACAGCGTGTGCCCGTACGGGAGCCGCCGGCCGGGGCCTGCGAGATAGCGCGCCTCGAGCCCGAGCAGCGCTTCTCCGATCGCAGCCGTGGCCCCGCCTTCGATCCTGGGGATCCCGCTCGACGTGCTCGTGGGTGCGTGCGGGCGTCGCCCTCGCACGGCTGCGGCCACGGAGAAGAGCGCATTCGCATACGTCACGCGGCGTACCGTCAGGCCCGCGCGTCGAAGGTCGGCCGCGAGTACCCCGGGGTCGTAGGCGCGCCAGTCGTCGCGCTCTCGCCGGGCGTGGCGATCACCGTTCGTGCGGACGAGCAGCGTTCCGCCCGGCCGCAGAACACGGCGAAGCTCCCTTAGACTCGCGTCGAGAGCCGCCTCGGGGACGTGCTGGATGACGTCGTTCGAGACGACGAGGTCGAACTCCGCATCGCCGAACGGGACCCGGTCGAGCGGGGCGACGTGGAGCTCCGCCCGCGGAACCGTCTCGCGCGCGAGCTCGATCGCCTCGACGCCGATGTCGACGCCGCAGAGCCGCGTGAACGACCCCTGCGCCTCCGCCCAGGCGAGGAAGCCGCCTGTCCCGCACCCGGCGTCGAGCAGGCTCCCCTCCAGCCGCCCCGTGAGCAGCGCCGACTCGATCGAGCGCATGCCGAGATGCCACCAGTGCCGTGTGTCGACCTCGTGCAGGCGACGGTAGTAGTCGGAGGGGACGTCCTGCACGGGCGGTTCGTGCCCTAGGCTCGCCCGCGACCGGGCACGACCCGCGGCAGCCGCCCGGCGAAGACCGCCGCCAGCGAGGGCGCCAGGCTCCGCTTCACGCAGGCGTTGTGGTTGAGGAGGAGCATCAGGGCGTAGGTGGCGACGCGAACCGCCGCCGCGCCGGTGATCCCGATGAACTCGACCGCGATCAGGCAGGCGGTGACGTTGAAGACGGCGCCGATGATGTTGTTGTGCATCAGCAGGTCCTGCCGGTTGCGTGCGACGAGGACCGAGCCGTACGGGACGGACAGGCCCGCGAGCGGCAGCGTCCAGGCGAGCACCGCCATCGGCGCCGCGGCGCCCGCGTAGCTCGCTCCGAAGAGCAGGGTGACGACAGGCGCCCCGGCGCTGAGCGCGATCGCCACGGCCGTCATCGACACGCTTCCGAGCAGGACCGAGCGCCGGAAGAGCGGCGCCGTCTCGCTGTCCGGAGCAGCGCTGTAACCGGAGAGGAGCGCGACCGAGAACAGCCCGAGCGCCCCGAGGAAGAACGAGACCGGCTTGAGCGCAGCGCCGTAGAGGCCGACCTGGCCGTGGCCGAGGATGAGCGCGACCAGCACCACGTCGGCCGTCAGGATCGTCGCCCGACAGGCGCCGTAGATGAGCAGCGGGAAGCCTTCGGTGAGGGTCGCCTTCCACGCGGCGAGATCGATCCGCGGCCGCACGTAGCCGTACGCCTTGGCGGCGAGCACGATGATCACGACGGCGTACGTCGCCTCGCTCAGCGCCTCCAGGATCGGCACGCGCACGTCGTCGGACGGCTGCGTGACGAGCAGGACGATCGCCGCCAGGAAGACGATGCGGGAGGCGATGTTCCCGTACGCGACCGCGCGCGCCTGGCCGATCCCGAGCACCATCCAGCGCAGGTTGATCGCGAGCGCCGGCAGCACGAGCGCGAACCGCGGCAGCACGGCGCGCGCGTCGGGCGAGTTCGAGAACTTGTACGTGACGACCGCGAGCACGATCCCGGCTGCGATCGAGAGCGCGATGCGGAGCCCGAGCACCGTGTCGGCCAGTTCGCGGAAGCGCGCCGGGTGGCGCGAGATCTCGCGCACGTTGAGCTGTTCCGTGCCCGAGTCGACGACAAGGCCGAACCAGCCGATCAGCGCGATCCCGAGCGTGATCACGCCGTACGGTCCGGGCGTCAGTTCGCGCGCCAGCCAGATCTGGATGGCGACGCCGATCAACCGCGCGATCCACTCGCCGGCGGCGAGCGTGAGGAAGCTGCGCAGCACGCCGCTCAGGAACGACTGGCCGAAGAGGGCCCGGGTGAGACGGGCCCTCAGATCATCAGCTCGGTCGGCGCCGTCGCCGGCCTCGGAGACGTCGCCTCGGCCCAAGTCGCGTAGCTTACTCCGGGCCCTCACGGGCCCTTCCGCGCGTGCGACGCCTCGTCGATCGCCGCGAAGTACCCGTCGAGGTGCCGCTCCTCGCTCCACAGGCGCCGCCAGGCCTCGTGCCCGCGCCGCCCGAGCTCGTCGCGCAGCGTGCCGTCGGTCCGGAGGCGCTCGATCGCATCGACGAGCTCTGCGGTCGTCCGGTAGATGAGACCGCCGCCCGAGTCCTCGACCAGCTCGGGTAGGGCCCCGAGGTCGTTCACGATCACCGGCGTTCCTCGCGCGAAGGCCTCCAGGACGACGAGCCCGAACACCTCGTAGCCGACGGACGGCACGACGAGCGCGGTCGCGTGCCGGTAGAGCGCGTCCAGATCGGCCTGGGCCACGTGTCCGAGGAAGCGGACGTGGTCGAGCCCGGCCGGCGCTCCGCCGGAGCTCGTCGCCGCGCTCCCCGTCGCCCGCGATCAGGAGGTCGAGCCCGCGGTACGACCTGAACGCCTCGATCAGCACGTGTACGCCCTTGATCCGCTCGAGCCGTCCGACGAAGAGGACGTACGGCCGTTCGTGGGGCCTGGCCCCCGGCGCCGGCGCCGGGAACGTCTGCGTCGGACAGGAAGTGCGGGAGGTGGCGCATCGGGCGCGTGAAGCCGCGCTCGCGGTGAGCCTGGAGCGTGAAGCGGCTCGGCGCCAGGAACAGGTCGACGTCGTCGACCGTGCGCTCGAGCAGGGTCGTGTAGCGCCAGAGCTGCGGCGGCCGCCCGAACGCGAGGCTACAGCGCAGGCAGTGCGGCTCGACGCACGGCTCGCGGTCGAAGCGGAAGAGGACGTGCATCGGGCACACGAGCCAGTGCTCGCTCGTCGTGTACAGCTTGACGCCGTCGCCGTAGCGGAGCACGCCGGGCCCGCCCGCGAGCGAGATGTTGTGGAAGTGCACGACGTCGAAGCGCTGCCGTCTGAAGACGGCGTCGAGGGCGCGCCCGTAGAGCAGCGGGCGCCCCGTCAGGTAGGTCGCGGTGGACGCGGCGAGCGGCATCGAGGTCCGCAGCGGCTCGAGCGTCACTCCCGGCTCGTGCGGAAACGCGTCCACCGGCTCGCGGCCGCCGAGCGCCCGGTACGCGTCCTCGCTGTGGACGACCGTCACGCCGTGCCCGTGCCGGGCGAGCGCGTTCGCGAGCCGGTAGGCGTGCATCGCGTCGCCGCCGAAGTGGAACGGCGGGTAGAACGTCGTCACCAGGCAGAAGGAGAGCGGCTCAGCCACGCTTCGCTCCCGGCGCGGCCACCTCGTGCACGAGCCGGCGCAGCGCCTCGGCCGAGGCGTCCCACGTGTACCGCTGGACGCGGCGATGGCCACGCTCGCCGAGCGACCGCCGGAGCATGTCCGAGCCGAGCAGCTGCCGAAGGCGATCCGCGAGCTCGTCCGCATCGCGCGGCGGGAAGAAGAGCGCCTCGTCGCCGAGCGTCTCGCGGTGGGCCGGGATGTCGCTGAGCACGACCGGCGCGCCGCACGCCGCGCCCTCCACGGCCGGCAGGCCGAATCCCTCGGCGAGCGACGGCAGGACGACCGCCGCCGCGCCGCTGTAGAGGCACGCGAGCGTCTCGTCGGGCACGAAGCCCGGGAGCACGACGTCGTCGCCGAGCCCGAGCTCTGCGATGCGTGCGCGCACCGAGCCTGCGGAGGAGAGGTACGCCTCGTCGTCGAGCGCGCCCGCGACGACGAGCTTCAGCGTGGGCGCCGTGCTCCGCAGCGAGGCGAAGGCGTCGAGCAGCGTCTCCACGTTCTTGTGCGGGCTGACGCCGCCGGCGTTCAGGAGATAGCTCGTCCCGGCGGCGAGCCCGAGCGGCTCGAGCGACGCGATCGATCTCGGGCCGCGAACGCGGCCAGAAGACGGGATCGGGCGCCTCGGGGACGATCGCGAGCTTCGCCGCCGGGATGCGAAGCCGCGCCGAGAGCTCACGCCGTGCCGACTCGGACACGGTGAACAGCCGCCGCGCCAGCTTCACGGCCGTCCGCTGCTTCAGCTCCCAGAACGCCTGCGCGCGGCGACTCGGAAGCGTCAGCTCGGGGTGGTCGGCGGCGATCAGGTCGTGCACCCCGACGATGCTCGGGACGGCCAGCGACGGGAAGTACGTGTAGACGGACGGGAAGACGAGCGCGTCGAATCGGGCCCGCGAGACGGCGACGCCGATCCGCAGCAGATCGACCGGAGAGCGGTACGAGTCGGCCGACGCCGCCTCGGCGGGCGGGCGTGAGAGCCGCACGACGAGCGTCTCGCCGCCCGGTGGAAGCTCTGCCGAGCGGGCGCTCTCCTCGTCGATCACGAACACGTACGTCGAGTCCGCGTCGAGCGCGACGAGCCGTCCGAACGCGTTGCGCGCGAAGCGCCCGTACCCGCGGCGGTTGACCCAGCTCGTCGCGTCGACGCCGATCCTCATCGCACCTTCAGCAGGCTGCGCCCGCCGCCGAACACGTACCCGACCGCCTCGCCGAACGCCCAGACGGAGACGTCGAGGAGGATGAGCGGCGTCGCGAGCAGGAACTGGCGCCGCCGGCGACCCCGCGAGAAGACGTTTCGCGCCATGCGCCAGTAGAGCAGCGGGACGAGCAGCGGCGTGGCGAGCGCGTAGAGGACGCGCTTGCCGCCGAGCTCCGGGTTCCGCATGCCGGCGAACGACCGCGAGTAGTGGTAGCGCTGCGAGAGGAACTCGCCGAGGTCGAAGTCCTTGTCGTGCTCGACCACGGCGTCCGGCTCGCACCAGAGCTCGAAGCCGCGCTCCACGAGCCGCGGGTGGAGCCAGTTCTCCCAGCGTCCGTCGCGGAGGAGATCGTCGATCGCCGCCAGGGCGCGCCGGTCGTAGGACACGTTCATGCCGGGCAGCGCTCCCACCGGGCCGGCCGGAAGCGGCTCCATGACGGCGCTGTACTCGCAGAAGAACGCCGCCCAGTCGCGGATGCGGCTCGTGGCGACGTTCCGGATCGGACCACCGACGACGGCGTGACCGGCTGCGTGCGCGGCGGCGAGGCGCTCGGCCCAGCCGGGCGCGACGAGGCAGTGGTCCTCGATCAGCGCGACGACAGGCGCCGTCGCGGCGAAGACCCCGGCGGCGCGCAGCTCCGGGATCGTCATCGGCTCGTCGAACGAGAGCAGCCGCACGTCGGGCCAGCGCTCCGCGACCGCGGCCCGCGTGGCGGCGTCCGTCCAGTCGGCGACGACGATCTCCGCTCCCGGGCACCGCTCGGCCAGCGCGTCGAGGCACTTGCCCAGATACGGCATGCCGTTCACGGACGCGATCACGACCGACAGCCCCGGCTCCGACGTCCGTGCCTCGCTCATCTCCGCCGCAGCGTGTCGAGATGGCCCCTGGCCTCGCCCGCTGCCCAGGCGACGTCGAAGGCGAGCAAGCACCGGCAGCGAGGCGAGGAAGCGGCCGCGGAAGCGACGACGCGAGAAGACCTCCCCCGCCGTCCGTGCCACGAGCACGAAGCGGCACGACGAGCGCGAGCACGACGCCTGCCGCGTTCCGCCCCGAGCCGAAGCGCGCGCCGCGCTGCCGGCCGTAGGCGCGCCCGTGCTCGAGCCGCTGCCGGAAGAAGGCGCCGAACCCGGCGGAGCGTCCCTGGTAGACGACGACGTCCGGGTCGTGCCAGAGCCGCACGCCCTCGTCACGGAGCGCCCGGTTGACCTCCGGCTCCCAGAACCCGTCCCGGAAGACCTCCCGCGTCCGCTCGAGGAGCTCGCGCCGGTAGGCGCAGTTGTCGCCGGGGATCTCCGCGATTCTCGCGCCGCGCGAACGGGCGCATGTCGCGCGCGTAGCGGCAGAAGTACTCGGCCCAGTCGACGAGACGCAGGTCGTCGCCGGGGTCGATCGCGCCCGCGACCACCTCGTCCTCGGCCAGGTGCTCGCGGATCGTGGCGACCCAGTCCGGCGCCGGTCGCATCGGCGAGATCGTCAGCGCCACGACGTCTCCGGAGGCGGCGTCGATCCCGTCGCGCCAGAGCTCGGGAACGAGCGCGCCCGGACGCTCGACGAACTGCGCCGCCGGATACGCCGCCTGCACGTCGCCGCCGCTCGCCGCCGGCTCGCAGACGATCACCTCGGCGCCGTCCAGCTGGGCGGCGAGCGCCGCCAGGCACCCTTCGACCGAACCCGGCGCCCCGTTCGAGCCGACGACGATCGAGAGCGAGAGGTCAGCCAACGAGCTCGATGTCGAGCAGCTCGTCCACGACCTCGCCTTCCTCGTGGTACTCGGCCTCGGTGTTCACGGACCAGACGTCGTGATTCGTCCCGTCGAGGAGGTTGAGCGTGGCGAGGATCGCCGTCCACATCGAGTGATCCTGGTTGTTGTAGCGGTGCAGTCCGTTGCGGCCGAACGTCTTCAGGTTCTCGAAGCCGGCCAGGTAGCCGTGGATGACGGCGACCGCCTCGCGGTAGTAGGGGTCGTACATCGGATACGCCTTGGGCACGCGCACCTTGACGCCGTCGACGACCGTCGGCCGGGTCGATGAGCCCGATCCGCGCGAGCTCGTTCGTCGTCAGCTCGACGGCGTCCTCGTCCGACATCTCCCAGATCTCGTCGCCCTCGAAGCAGAAGTACTCGGCGCCGAGGCAGGTCGTGCCGGGCTTGACCAGGTCGGGGCTCCAGGCGCCGAAGTTCTGCACCCGCCCCGCCCGTGTGCCGGGGTCGTGGAGGTAGATCCAGTTGTCCGGGAACGGCTGCTCGTGGTCGATCACGAGCGCCACGAGGCAGAGGTCGCGGTAGCGGAGCCGCTGTGCGGCCTCGACGACGTCGTCGGGGGGCGGCGGGTCGAGCCGGAGGATCAGCTCGCTGAGCGGGATCGCTCGAGAGCACGGCGTCGACGGGAACGTCGACGGCGGCGGCCGTCGGACTCGACCGTGATGCTCGGTCACGACGTTGTGCTCGTGGCGGATCGACGTGGCGCGGTGGTTGAGGTGCACGGGGATGCCGCGCTCCTCGACGCGCTCCTGCATGCGCTCCCACATCTGGCCCGGCCCGAGCCGCGGGTAGTGGAACTCCTCGATCAGCGTCGTCGCGCTGCTCTTCTGGAGACTGCAGGAGGACGAGCAGCGCGCGCCAGAAGGAGAAGTCCTTGATCCGCTGCGCCGCCCACTCGGACTGGATCTCCGAGCCCGGGATCCCCCAGACCTTCTCGGTGTAGGAGCGGAAGAACGCGTCGTACAGCCGCCTGCCGAAGTGCGCCGTCACCCAGTCCTCGAACGTCTCCAGATGCTCGCGTGCCACGGTTGAGCCGGCTCCAGAAGTACGAGAGCGAGCACAGCGCCGACTCGTAGATGCCGAGCCGCGCGACGACGTCGCGTGCCTGCGAGCGGGTAGGCGAGGAACTTGCCGTCGTAGTAGATGCGCGAGAGGCGTGGCCGGAGGAGGAAGTCGTCGCCCATCAGCTCTTCCCACAGGCGCTGGATCGGGCCGAGCTTCGTGAAGAAGCGATGGCCGCCGAGGTCGAAGCGGTAGCCGTCGTAGAGCGACGGTCTTCGCGATGCCGCCGACCGTGCCGTCCGCCTCGTAGACGACGCCGCGGTGCGCCGCGGAGGCCGAGCACGTAGGCGGCCGTCAGGCCCGCCGGCCCGGCACCGAGCACCGCGGTGCCCACCGACTGCTCATTCCCCGCCCTCACGACCGGAAAGCGAGTCTACCCGAGCGTTGTGAGCGCTCTGTGAGGGCGGAAACGCGCGCTTCCCTCCAGCGGGGGATTGGCCGCGAGTGCCGTCCGGACGATCCTCTCCATCGTGAAGCGATTCTCGGAAAGGAGCCGTGCCGTGTTCTCGAAACCGTACTTGTGGCTCGTCGGCCGCCGCGAGGACGGTCAGACGATGGCGGAGTACGCCGTGGTGCTGGGAGTCATCACCCTGGCCGTCGTCGGCGTCTTCACCGCGCTCAGCGGAGGCATCTCGGGCGCCATCAGCAGCGTCACCGGGATGATCTGAGCCACCCCAGATTCGACATCGGCGGTGAACGCACCGCTGCACGCGAAGGACACGGCGCGAGGCGCGCAAACCAGCCGCCTCGCGCCTTTCCTTTTGCGGTTCCGGGCTAGCCGGTGGGTCGTAGGGCGCCGATCGCCTCGTAGAGGGCGCTGCGCTCGACGGCGAGGCCCGTGAACGAGCACGCGAGCCGGCGCTCCCCCTCGGCGGTCAACCGCAGGTAGGTGACGCGTCCATCCGAATCCGAGGCCTCACGCTCGATCAGACCCGCGTCCACGCTCCGGGCCACGAGCTCTGTCACGGTGCTCTGGGCCAGCTGGAGCTGCTCGGCGAGGTCGGTCACCGTCGAGCGGCCGCTGCGGTCGGGCGCGCCCTTGATCATCAGCAGGAGGAGGTAACGCTGCGGCGTCAGGCCGCATCTGTCCGCGACGAGCTCCGACCTACGCAGGAACTTCCGCAGCGCCGCACGGAACTCGGCGACCGTGATCACGTCCTGGACGTCGAGGTCGCGTGATTCCACACCGCGACCTTACGGCATTGCCGTCCTGCTTTGCCAGCAGCCGCCGGGCGAAGGACGCCCGCTACCGGGCCGCGTAGTCGATCTCGAGGAAGTCCGAGACCTCCGGCAGCCATCGCTGCTCCACGAACCGAACGTGGTCGGGATGTTCGTTGTAGGCGACATAGGCCGCCTCGTCCGCGAACTCCATCGAGATGCCGAAGCTGTAGCCGTTCTTCGGACTCACCTCGCGCAGCACCTGGAACGCTTCGACGCCCGGAATCGCGGCCAGCCGCCCCGCGGCCGAGAGGAACTCGGCCTCCTCCTGCGATCCGGCCGGGTGGCGCAGGCTGAAGACGACCGTGTGCCGGATTCGCTCCCCGTCCAAGGCCATCGAGCGGGCGAGACTAGCACGGGCCCGCGTTTCGAAGGCGACGAGCGGACTCGAACCGCTGTACGAGGCTTTGCAGGCCTCTGCCTAACCACTCGGCCACGTCGCCGCTGCGGCAATCCTAGCCGCGTGTCGGAGCGGGTCAGCGAGCGGCGGCAGCCTCGAAGGCGGCGATGTCAGCCTCGTGCTCGAGGGTCAGGCCGATGTCGTCGAGGCCGTTCAGGAGACGGTGGCGGTCGAAGGCGTCGAACGGGAACGGGGTCAGCTCGCCGCTCGGGTCCTCGATCGTCTGCGTTTCCAGGTCGACCGTGAGCTCCTGGCCGCCGAACTGCTGCAGCCGCTTGACCTGCGCCGCCGGCAGGACGATGGGGACGAGGCCGATCTTGACGCAGTTCTGGCGGAAGATGTCCCCGAACGACGGGGCGATGACCACGTCGTAGCCCGCGTCCTGCAGCCCCCAGGGCGCGTGCTCGCGCGACGAGCCGCAGCCGAAGTTCCGCCCGGCGAGCAGGATCTTCGCTCCCCGGAACTCCGGCCGGTTGAGCTCGAAGTCCGGATCCTTCGCCCAGTCGAAGAACAGGAACTCGCCGAAGCCCGTGCGCTCGATCCGCTTCAGGAACTGCTTCGGCATGATCTGGTCGGTGTCGACGTCGGCGCGGTCGAGCACCGCCGCGGTCGCACTCACGCGCGTGAACGGCCTCAAGCTGCATCCTCCCGCTGCACCGCAGCCAAGCCGCGGCGCAGCGCAAGGGGGAACGTCTCGGTTCCCCCGAGCCCCCCCTCCCCGTCGCATGAGCTCACTCATGCGACAGGCCCAGCCTCGAGCTCGCGCACGTCGACGAAGTGGCCGGCCACCGCTGCGGCGGCTGCCATGGCCGGGCTGACGAGATGCGTCCGCCCGAGCCGGCCCTGGCGGCCCTCGAAGTTCCGGTTCGAGGTCGACGCGCATCGCTCGCCGGGCCCGAGCACGTCGGGATTCATCCCCAGGCACATCGAGCAGCCTGCGTTCCGCCACTCGAATCCCGCCGCGACGAAGATCCGGTCGAGCCCCTCCTCCTCGGCCTGTCGCTTGACCGCAGCCGAGCCTGGGACGACGAGCGCCGTCACACCGGCGGCGACCTGCTTTCCGGCCGCAACGGCTGCGGCGGCGCGCAGATCCTCGATGCGCGCGTTCGTGCACGAGCCGATGAAGACGCGGTCGACCGGGATCTCCTCGATCGGCGTGCCCGGCTCCAGCGCCATGTACGCGAGCGCCCGCTCGACGGCGGCACGTTCCTCGGGATCGGCGAAGTCGGCAGGATCCGGCACACGGTCGCCGACGGGAACGACCATGCCCGGGTTCGTTCCCCACGTCACCTGCGGCTCGAGCTCGCCCACGTCGATCGTGACCGTGCGGTCGTAGCGCGCGCCGGGGTCGGACGGGAGCGCGTGCCAGCGATCGAGCGCCGCCTCCCACGCCGCGTCGGCGGGTGCGAACTCGCGCCCTTCGAGATAGGCGAACGTCGTCTCGTCCGGCGCCACCATTCCCGCCCGGGCGCCGGCCTCGATCGACATGTTGCAGAGCGTCATTCGCCCCTCCATCGAGAAGCCCTCGATCGCCTCGCCCGCGTACTCGAGCACGTGTCCGACCCCGCCGGCGACGCCCAGACGGCCGATCATCCCGAGCACCAGGTCCTTCGGCGTCAGTCCCGGCGGCAGCGCGCCCTCGAAGCGGACGAGCGCCGTCTTCGGCTTGCGAAGGGGAAGTGTCTGCGTCGCGAGCACGTGCTCGACCTCGGACGTGCCGACACCAAACGCGAGCGCGCCGAACGCGCCGTGCGTCGACGTGTGGCTGTCGCCGCACACGATCGTCAGGCCCGGCTGAGTCAGGCCGAGCTCGGGGCCGATCACGTGGACGATTCCCTCGCGGCCGCTGCCGGTGGCATAGAGCGGGACGCCGAACTCCTCGCAGTTGCGCCGCAGCGCGTCGAGCTGCGCACGGGCGAGCGGATCCTCGATCGGCCCCGGCAGCGTGGGCACGTTGTGGTCCATCGTCGCGACGGTGAGGTCGGGGCGCCGCACGCCCCGTCCGGCCACGCGCAAGCCGTCGAACGCCTGCGCCGAGGTGACCTCGTGGACGAGGTGCAGGTCGACGTAGAGCAGCGTCGGCTCGCCTTCCACGTCCCGCACGACGTGTGCGTCCCAGATCTTCTCGAACAGGCTCCTCGCCACCGGTTCGAAGGCTAGACGATTGACGCCACGATCTCGCGCGCTCGGCTCCGTGGTCTGGCGTGTCTGGGCCGCTCACGTCCGGCAGAGCCCGGCGCGGCCGGCCTCCGCCAGGCGTGAGCTTCACGCTGCCGCGTCATCACCGATACGCCCGCGTATCGGCGACGACTCATCGCCGCGCCCCAGAGCAACCAGCCCACGTCCCGAGGAGCACGACCTCGTGGCATCAACCATCTGGCGCGCGCCGCCACTCATGACATCACGTTCCCGTGATACAACGCACGTGCCGTAAGTCGAAAACCGAAGGAGTGCCATGGATCCCGTACACGCGTCCGGGAACACGTCCAATGCTCGGGACGCTGCTCCCCGCTGGACGTTCGTCACCAATCACTTCCTGGTACTGGCAAGCGTCGCGCGCGATCCTGACCTCCGCGTCCGCGACATCGCCGCCCGCGTCGGGATAACGGAGCGCGCGACGCAGGCGATCCTCAGCGACCTCGCGAGCGAGGGCTACGTCGACCGGATCCGGATCGGCCGCAGGAACCGGTACAAGGTTCGCCGCGGCGCCGACTTCCGCCACCCGATCACGAGCGGGACGACGGTGGGCGACGTGCTCGACGTCGTCCTGGCGCCCAAGGACGCGACCGCGGTCGGCTGAGCCCGCCTATCCGTGGGCGATCGCTGGAGGCGTTGGGACTCCTCGTGGTCGAGGGGTGGGTCAAGCCAGGCGTATGCTCGCATCCGTGACCGCGTGGCTGGGCTATCTGGGCGTGCTGGCTCTTGCTGGTGCCTTGGCCGCGTGGTTCTGGTTCCGCGACGACATCTAACCGCGTTTCGTCAAACCGACCTAAGACTTCGACCGCCGCCGGTCAGGCTAGGCCAGTAGTTGTTCTTGTCATGCTCCTAGTGCTAGGGGCTGCGCTGGTGTTGCTGGTCGTATGGCTCATCTCCGGATTGCCTGGCTCGCCGACCCCGACCGGGTAGCCACAGGCGGGCGACCTTGACGAGGCAGCCAGGGCCATGCCTCCACGATCCTCTTGACGGGCGCCGCGGCTGCCGCAGATTAGCCGCGTTCGTCAAAGTCTCCTAAGGGCCTATCCCGGTAGGGCGTGAGTGAGGCGGGCTGCGTGGGCTTTCTTGAACGCGATCAGGCCGCAGGCGAGTTGGAGGAGCGCGAGGTGGTTCTCTGGTTTCTTCGACCAGCGGATCAGGAGGGCGCGGTTGCGGTTGAGCCAGGAGTGGCACGCCTCGACGACCCAGCGGCGGGCGCGCCATCCCGGTGTGGCCCGTTTGAGCTCGAGCTCCTCGGCACGGCGACGGATGTGGGCCGTGTAACCGCGACCGGCCGCGAGGTCGCTGACCCACGGGTAGGCGTAGCCGCCGTCGAGACAGAGGCCTTGCGGATTCTCGGCTGACGGCTCGGGCCGCTGGATCGGAACCGAGTCGAGCGTCGGAGCTAGGAGCTTTGAGTCGTGGCGGTTGGCGCCGTCATGCGCCAACCCGATCGGGACCCCTGCTGCCTCGCAGAGAAGCGAACGTTTCGCCCCCCTTTTGCTCTATCAGTCGGATTCGGCCCGGTCGCCACACCGCCCAGCGGCGCCTTCCCTGTCGCCCCATCACAGCACAACCAGGCCCAGTCGATCCCGACCTGCTCGTCGTAATCGAGCAGACCTTGCCGCCAAATCTCATGGAACACGCCAGCCTGCTCCCACTCCTGAAAGCGCCGGTGCGCCGAGGAGGAGGTGCAGATCCCGGTCGCGTTCAACGCGTTCCACTGCATCCCGGTGCGAAGCACGAGCAAGATCGCGTCCATCGCAGCGCGATCAGGCACCCGCGGCCGGTGACACCCCAACGGATGCGAAGGCCCAGCCGGCAACAACGGCTCGACTCGCTCCCACAACCAATCCGGCAACCGCCACCCATCGTCGCTCGAGACAAGACCCATCGAAAGCCTCCCTCGCCGATTTCAGCAACGAGGTCGGACTTCGCCACCACCCGCCGGGTCCCTGCCTAGCGAGATAGGCCCTAAGTGGTTTTGAAGACTCTGCTCGTTTGGCTCAACCACGGCGTCTGCGGGCTGTGTGCGCCAGTGTGTGCGCCAGTACGGTCGCACCTGCGCTCGGCTCAGTCGGTCACGGTCAATGGTGGTTTCGTTGCTGTTGTTGGAGGGTTTGTCGGATACTGGCGCCAACCCTTTTTGGCATGAGGGCTTTTTCCGTGGCGCGGTGTTGGTTGTGCAACCGGGAAGGATGAGCGTTATGTGGAGGCGAGGATCGGGTCGGCGGACACTGTCGGGGCTGTCGTTGCTCGTGGTGGCAGTGGTGGTCGCTGCGGTGGTGTTGTCGTTTGGTGCCGGCGCGGCTTTCGCTGGTGGGACGGTCAACTGTGCGCCGTATGGGTCGGACACAGTGGCGACGGTGAACGCGGATGCCGGCTCGGGCGCGGTGGCGATCAATGGCACACTTGTACGGGGCAGGTGGTGATCGGCGCGGGTGTGACCGTGACCTTACAGTCGGGTGTCCATCCGGGGATCCTGGATGGTGGTGCTACCGGTTCGGCGGTGTCGATCGGTAGCGGCTCGAACCTGACGGTTCAGAACTTGACGATCAGGAACGGCTCCTCGGGCTTCCTTGGTGGCGGCGTCGACATGGTGTGTTGTTCGAGTACGTTGAATCTGTCGAACGCGGTGGTGAGCGGGAACACGGCCGTCGCCGCCGGTGGCGGCGTTTACGTGAACGGCGGGACGGTCAACGCGGTTTCTTCTCAGGTGAGCGGCAACTCGTCGTCGTTTGGCGCTGGCATTGAGGCGGAGGTCGGCTCGACCGTCAACTTGACCAACTCGACCGTGAGCGGGAACTCGAATGGGGTTGGCGGTGCCGGCGGGGGGATCGCCCTGGACTCGTCCACCGGGACGCTGATCGGTTCGACGGTCAGTAACAATCAGGCGGCGAGTATGAGGGCGGCGGCTTGTTGGTCACGAACTCTTCCGTGTTGCAGGTGACCGGGTCGACGATCATCGGCAACCAGGTGACGCAGGTCACCAACATCTACGGTGGCGGCGGCATCTGGATGGCTGACTCCCAGGTCTCGCTCGGCTCGACCCGTGTGACCGGGAACATTTCCGCCGACTACGGCGGCGGCATCGCCTACTACGGGCACAACCAGGCCCAGCAAGGTCTGACAGTGACGAACTCGACGATCGACCACAACAGGGCCGCGTTCTCGGGTGGCGGCATCTACACCAAGGCCGAGTTTGGTGATGCGACAGTATCGCTGGATCACTCGACGATCTCGTTCAACAAGGTGTTGGACGGCGACGGCGGCGGCGTCTCCAACTACGGTGCCTGCTTCAAGACGGCCAGCCTGCTCGCGACCAACTCGGCCTTCGGCGGCAACCTGGCCACCAGCGGTGAAGGTGGCGCCATCTACAACTCGAACGGCGTCGACGGCTGCGCCAACAACGGGACAGCGCTGGTGACGTTGTCGAACACGTCGGTCGGCCGGATCCAGCACACGCTCAACCCCGACCGGGCGCTTTATGGCGGCGGCATCTTCAGCGAGAACGGCGACGGTTCCTCGAACGTGGCGCTGCTACCGGGGACGGCCGTGGCCGGTAACCAGGCGATCGTGAACGGCGGCGGGGTGTTCAACTGCGGCGGCTACCGCACTGACGATCGTGCCCGGGGCGCTGATCTTCCTCAACCAGCCCAACAACCTGATCAACACGCTCCTCTGCCCGCCCTAACCCGACCCTGACCGGTTCCTAGCCGGGAGGGCCGGCGCTGAACTTGCCCTCCCGGCTAGGACGTTCCGCGTCGGGTTGTGAGCCGTCCGAGCCAGCCTGGCATTCCGGTTGCCTTTCGTGGTGGAGATGCGCGGGATTCTCGTCGCAAACAACTCCGAAACGAGAGGGATCTCCCGAGGACGCCTGACACGGACGGGTGTGCAGCGGTACCGGCCGGGACGTACACCGGCATGGCCGTTCTCGTCCGCCGCGGAACCTGCACGTTCCTTGTCAAGGCCAACAACGCGCAGAACGGCGGCGCAGCCGCCGTCGTGCTCTACAACAACGTACCCAGGGGCGCTCAGTCCCACGGTGGCCGGCTTCCCGGTGGTCACGATTCCCGTCGTCGCCCTCTCCGGCACGGACGGCACCGCCGTCCACAACGCCATCGTCTCAGGCCCACAGCGTGGAACTGGACGACTGGCACCGTCGGTCTACCCCGAACCCGACTGAAGGGACGATCTCGGACTTCAGCTCGTGGGGACTCAACGCCGAGCTGACGCTCAAACCGGACATCGGCGCACCCGGCGGCTCGATTCGCTCGACCTACCCGATCGAGCTCGGAAGCTACGCCACGCTCAGCGGCACATCGATGGCTTCTCCTCACGTTGCCGGTGCCGTGGCGCTGCTTCTCGAGGCTCATCCCGGCACGAAGGCGAGTGATGTCAGGGACATCCTCCAGAACAGCGCCGACCCGAAGAACGTTTTCGGGCAGTCATACCTCGATGCCACGCACCGACAGGGTGCCGGCATGCTCGACATCATGGGCGCCATCAACGAAACGACGATGCTCTCCCCGGGCAAGGTCTCGCTCGGCGAAGGCAACGGCGGCTCGGCGAAGATCAAGCTCACGAACTCGAGCGGGACGCCGGTCACGTACGACCTGTCCAACGAGCCGGCGGCGGGAACAACGGGCAGCACGTTCTTGCCGGTTTACTCGACGGTCTACGCGTCGGTGAGCTTCAGCTCGCCGAGCGTGACCCGTCCCCGGGCAACGGTGCTGCGAACGTCACGGTCACGATCACACCGAACCCGGCAATGCCCGACAAGGGCATCTACGGCGGGTACGTCAAGTTCACGCCGCAGGGCGGTGACAGGAATACCGCGTGCCGTACGCCGGCTTCAAGGGCGACTACCAGTCAATCCAGGTGCTCACACCGGTGACCGGCAAGGGGTACCCGTGGCTCTCGCGGCAGTCGGGCGCCACCCTCGTCCAGGTACCTCCGGCGAGCAGCGTGTTCACATTCGCCGACCCGTTCAGCATGCCGCACTTCACCATGCACTTCGACCACCCGGCACGCAGCCTGGCGATCGACGTCTACAACGCGTCGAACGACAAGTGGATGGGGACCACGATAGTCAGCGACTACCTGTCGCGGAACAGCACTTCCACGGCGATCTCCGACTTCCCGTGGGACGGCACGGCGAAGAAGGGTCAGGGCAACAGCTACGGCAACGCCGGACCCGTGCCCAACGGGACGTACTACGCCAAGCTGACGCTGACGAAGGCACTCGGCACGAAGACGGACGTCGAGACGTGGACGTATTCCCGCCTTCGTCATCAACCGCCCCATAGCCAGGGCGTAGCAAC
>CAWBRV010000004.1:0-179564 GCA_963791225.1 uncultured Actinomycetes bacterium | reverse complement strand
TGCCGCTACTCGCAAGACTCGAACACATCTGACACAGGATCGACGAGCACTCGAACCTGGCCGACCCGACGATCGGAAGAACCAGTGACGCACAACATCCCCACGCCAAAAATGCCGCCCTCCGCCCATACCCTGACGACGACCCAAGCCAGCCGCCAGCGCCCACCATGGCGCAGAGCAACCATCCTCCTCGCGCTCGCCGTCGCATCGGCGCTCACACTCACGGCCGTCGCCGCCTCCGCGTCATCGGCCGGATGCACGTTCTGCGGCAAGAACCTGATCAAGAACCCCGGAGCCGACGCCGGCCGAGGGCCAGAACGCACCCGGAGAGGCGGGAGCCGTTCCCGGCTGGACGAGCACCGCCGGTCAGTTCGGCGCAGCCGCATACACCGGATTCGGCGTCGGATGGTTCACCGCCAGGTCGAAAGGGTCCGAAGGACAACGGCCAGAACTACTTCTTCGGCGGCACCACGCCCACGGCCACCAGCGCACACGCGAGCGATCGGCACGCAGACGATCAAGCTGCCCCCAGCTGCGGCCGGCCGCACAGCGACGCTCAGCGGCTGGCTCGGAAACTACAGCTCGAACACCGCGCAGGTACGAGCGCAGTTCATGGACGCGTCGGGCAAGGTGCTATCGGCGATCAGGATCGGCCCGGACACGACCATCGGAGGCGGGGACATGGCCTCCCGAACGCGGCACGCAGCGGTGCCCGCCGGAACCACAGGCGTCACCATCGTCGTCACCTTCACCGACCACGCCAACTACAACCTCGCAGGGGCAGACGACCTCTCGCTCGTACTCACGTAGAGCCACCGGTAGCTCGCTCCGGGCAATTCGCGACTTTAGGGCGGCGTGCGACCCATCACCGCACGCCGCCCTAGCGCGGCAAAGCGGCAGCCCTAGACTTTTGGCCGAACGCCACTCGCGTGAGTGGATGACGCCCAGGCTGATCGTCGTCTGTGTCGAGTGCGGCGAAGATGAACTAAATAGAGGAACCTTGCGCGAATCTAGACCATCCAGGCCCGCGTTGACCGTCGAACTATGAGTTCGCAGCGTTGCCAGTAGAAGGAGGCAGTGTGCCGGCAGCCCTTTCCGCGCACGGCAAGGCCGGAGGACACGCTTGGGGCGGCGCTCCCACGGGGCGCCGCCCCAATCATTGATGGCGATACCGGGCATGATCCGATTATCCGACGATCACAGCTGGGAGCGGACGCGCTTCTTCCTAGCCAGGCAGAGCTCCCATCAAACGGGTGAGGTCTCGGCCGCCTGATCCCCTGGCGGCGGGCCGAGGACGATGTTCCGGTCGGCGACAGCTGGCGCTGAGACCGGCAGCATGAGCGACGTGCGGTCCGGTTCGGAGAGGTCGGCGATGTGTCGAGTGCTCCTGCGGCGGTCGGCGAAGCCCATGTACAGCACGAATGCCCAGTCGCCGACGTCGCCGCCGAAGGTGGGCGCTGCGGCTGCGGCGCCGCTTCTCGCCGGTGTCGGCTTGAACTTCTGGGGTTTGTAGAGCCAGGACACGACGTTGGCCCAGATGTCGACGAGGGAGTGGCGGATGCCGATGAATGCGACGATCGCGTACCCGCCGAGGACGGCGTTGACCGCTGCGAAGATCGCGTTCGACCAGAGGTCGTGTTCCCAGGCGACCTTGAACGTGTACGCCGAGTAGGCGACGAGCAGGTAGGGAAGGACGACGTAGACGAAGGCGGGACGGTGCGGTTGCGCACCTTTGGTGTCCGCATGAACTTGCCTTTGGCTCCAGTCAGCGCCTGCACGATGGAACTGATGCTGCCGGCGAGGTTGACCGGGAGGAGCAAGAGGTTGAAGCCGTAGATGCGCGCGGCGTCGAGGCGTTTATAGCCGCAGTAGTGCAGGTCGACTGCCATTGCCAGGAAGTACGGGGCCGCTACGGCGTAGGTGAGCGGCGAGATGAGGTGCCCGTTGAACGGGATCACCATCAGGCAGAGGACGAAGAGCGAGCTCCAGAAGATCGAAGCCATGTAGTTGAGCCGCAGGAGCATTTCCCCCATGCTCGTGCGCTCACCGCGACGGCGGCGGGCGCGCACCGCACGCCAGAGGTTCGGGAGGATCAGCAGTCCACCGTTCGCCCAGCGGTGGCGCTGGATGCACAGAGAGCCGAAGTCGGGCGGGGTCGCGCTGTAGGCGAGACGCTCGGGGTAGTTGTGGAGCGTCCAGCCGTGAGCCGCGAGGTCGATCGTGGACTCGGTGTCCTCGATCACCGTGCGGTCCGAGATGTAGCGGTAGATCGCGAACGGGCCTTTGTAGTCGATCTGCTCGATGTCTTCGAGCGCTTTCTTGCGCAGGATCGCGTTCGCTCCGACCCAGAAGGTGGCGGAGTGGTAGGTCATCCCCTGGTGGATCATGTGCTGCAGGTCAGTGGTTGCGCCCGCGATCCGTTCGAGGCGCGTGGCTGCGCCGGGGAAGGCGCTGTAAGGGGACTGGGCGACTGCGACGCGGCTGTGCTCCTCCCGCTCGAGGAGATACACGAGCCGCAAGCAGTATTCGGGCATGATCACGCTGTCGGCGTCGATGGTCAGGATGTAGTCCGCGTCCGGAACTACCAGGTCGGCTTCTTCGGCGGGGACGGCACGAGGTTGAGGCCGGCCGGTGTTTGCACTTCGCGGTAGCTGCCGCCTATCAGCCCGATGTAGCTGTTGAGGTTCATCGCCTTGTTCGGCTCCGCCGAGAGCGACGCATACCGCTTCCGCTGGAAGCTCGAGATCTCCGCCCGGAATGTCCAGGCGAGGCGGCAATAGAGCTGATGGATGCGCTCGATCGGAAGCTGCTCAGGGTCGTCGTACGCTGCGGCGCGCAGTGCTCCCGCGACTAGATCGAGGTCGGTGGCGAGTTGGCCGAGAACATGGGTTGCGAAGAAGCGCTCGTTGTGATCCGACACCTGATAGGTCTCGCCGAGGCCGCGGATCCACTGGGCGGCGAACCGGTATTCGCCGGCAAGGGTGAGCACGTCCTCGCGGGTCGCAACAGTGTCGGGGCTGAGGCTTGACTCGAACTGCTCGAGCGCCGAATCGAAGCGTAGGCGTGGCTCGGAAAGGAGCCTGTCGAGCTCGCTCGGCAACGCGAGTGCGCTGTCGAGGAGTTTCTGCGGGCCGGCGTACTGCGGGTTCGGCGGGTCGTCGATCAGCAGCACGACCTGCAGATTCGGACATTCCTGCAGCGCTGTGGAGAGCAGCGTCATGAGGATGACGTTCGGTTCCTCCTGGTAGGACGGGACTAGTGCCGTGACGGCAGGACGGCGGTCCGCGAAGAACGCGTCGATCATGGCGCGCGGTATCCGGCGGTGCTGCCGGGCCCGGTAGTAGAAGCCGAGCCGGGCGAAGAGATACCCCACTGCGGATGCGGCCAGCAGGCTGACCGCGACCAGGAAGCCGACCGTCTCGAAGAGGCTCGCGTGGCCGGATACGCCTTCGAGTACCTGGCTGTTAAGGACCGTGATCACCAGCGTGAGCCACGCCGCGACGGTGAAGACCACGGCCGCGCGGCCGAAGGCCATCGCCCAGTCCCCTGGGAGGCGCGGAACGGCCGGGATCGGATCCCTGTGGGAGTCGGATCCCCACTGGCGGCGGGCCCCGCCGTGGTTGCCATTCTGGCTCAGGAAGCTCATCAGTCTCCCCCTGTTCCGACGCTCGCCAACGTCGGCTCGCCGGGATACTTGAAGAGGGGTTGCCAGGGCGTCCCCGGATCGGCGGGCAGATCGTCGAGGGGCTGATCTCCCTGTGTGTACCAGCGCGCCTGGTAGGGAAGCCCGTCGAAGCTGACCCGGTCTCCCTGACGGTAGACCGCGCTCGGCGACCACGTTGCGAACGCGCCCGATGCGAGCAGGACCGGCTTCGGTGCGTGGCTGCCGGCAGGCACTGGGCCGATCAGCTGCCACGGGCCGGTCGGAGCGCGAGCTCCCACGGCGTCGGGTGGGCTGCCCTGGGTCCACCAGTTGGCCTCATAGATGTTGCGTTGCCAGACGACCTTGTAACCGGTGTCGTACGGGGCGCTCGCCCGCCAGATCGGGTACGGGCTCGTGGCCGGATCATCGGCGCGACCCGTCCCGGGCTGCTGCACCGGCGACGGAGATCCGGCGTCGTTCTGTGCGATCCTCGTACCCTTAAGGCTCGCGAAGATCCGGGTGAACTCGAGCGGCTTCTGAAGGACGCCACTGCAGGTGTTGGAGTCGATTCCGGTGCGGGGGAACGCGCCGCCGCATGGGGTGTCGCGGTTGAGCGACCAGGCGGAAACGCGTGGAATCCCATGACGACCGACGAAGGCGGCGAGTGCGCGGGCGTCGCCTGTCGTGAAGCTCTCGCCGGCCGTGTCATTGTCTCCGAGCATCACGGTCACTCCGAGGTGGCCCCAGGCGGAGGCCGCGCTGCTCTGCAGTCCGGCCGAGCCCCAGAGCGACCGAACCTGAGCCTGGGTCGCGGCGAGCGCGCGTTCGACGACGCCGATCATGGCTCCGGGCGCGCTTTCGTCGGAACCGAAGTCCATCGTCATCGCGTTGACTCCGGCGAGTCTCACGTGGGCTATGAGCATTGCCCTCACCGCGGCGACGCCGGCCGACGTCAGCCCCTTGCTCGAGACCGGCAGGGTCATCCAGACCCGCAGCGGCGTGTGTCGCGCCGCCATCTCCCGCTGGATCGCCGCGATCGCGCTCGCACGTCGTTTGTTCCCCGCAACGTCGTCGAGCGTGGCTCCTTCGAGGTCGAGGTCGATCCCTGTGGCGTGGTAGCGCTCGAGAGGCACGCGGTAGGCGCCTACGAGCTTGCGCTTGTCGGTACAGCCGACCGCCAGTTCGGTGTTGTCGCGGCCACCGAAGGAGACCATCATGCTGCCTCCTTCCTGTTGGAACTGTGCCGTGCGGGCGTCGAGGTCGATAGTCTGCCCGGTTTGGTCGAGCGTGTAGTAGGCGCCCCAAGATGGTCTACACGGATTCGAAGGGTCGCTGACGACGAACGCGAGATAGACGCTGGAGACCGGGTTGGCCGAGGGCATCTGAAAGGGATAGATCGGCGTCTGCGTCACGTCGACATAGGGTGCGTAGACCGGGGTCGCGTCGGACTTGGCGTCGGCGGCCGGCGTGCCGTGTCCGACGAGCTGCCAGCCGGCTGCCGCGAAGCCGGCGAGGAGCATCAGCAGCACGACAACGCGACGCGGTGAAAGCTCAGGCGCCGGAGGCGCGAGCGGCGCCGACGACGCGGAATGGTTGCTCTGTTTTTCTGGGCGCTTCAAGATCACGTGTCCCGACCGGCTCCAACGCGGCGATCGTTGGATCGGCACAGATGCAACGGGACTTGAATCCAGCACGAACACGGCGGCTCGCGGAAGGCGGCGAGAAGCGTCACCGAGCTTTGCCGGTCTGAACAGAATGCCGAGCTCTTTTCCAGAACAGCGGTGCGATCACGTCGCGCCCGGGCGACGCGGTGTTCGTGCTCATCGCCTCAAGTTCTGAGCAAACGGCGCCGATCTTGGCCGCATGGTTCGAGTTCGGCGGGCAGCCGAAGGCGGCTGGAAATGGAAGCGTGTCGAATCGGGGCTCCGCCGTTGGCTCCCGACGGTCATGGCGCCGCTGATTGCGATCGGGATCGGCGTCTGCCTCACGGCGACGTACTTCGCGGGCGGGACGAAGAGCGGTCTGGGTCAGCTCTTGTACGTACCGATCCTCGCCGCCGGGGCCGGCGACGGACCACTTGCGGGTGCGGCCGCTGGTGTCGTTAGCGGAGTCTTGTGCGGGTTTCTGCCGTTCGACACCGCTGCCGGAGACGGACAGACCACCAGCGGCGGGTTGGTACGCCTGGCGGCCTTCCTCGTCGCGGGCGTCGCGGTCGGCATGCTGGCTCGCCGAGCCGAGGCCCGTTCGCAGCAACTCGAACGCTTGAACGCTCAGGTCGTACACGCGTTCGAACGGGCAATCGATGTAATGCATCACTACACGGCCGAGCACTCCGCCACGGTCGCCGAGCTCGCCGTTGCCGTTGCCGCCGAACTCGGGCTGGATCAGGCAATGATCACCCGCGTCCGCGGCGCCGCCCTGCTCCACGATGTCGGGAAGCTCGCCGTGCCGGCGGCGATCTTGGACAAACCAGGGCCGCTCAGCCCCTCAGAGTGGGAGATCGTGCACGGCCACGTCGAGGCGTCGCTCGCGATCGTCGCAGGCGTCGAGGAGTTCCAGCCCTACCTGGCCGGCATCCGCCATCACCACGAACGCTACGACGGGGCCGGATACCCCAGCGGTCTAAGCGGACACGAAATCCCGCTTGAGGCACGCATCATCGCCGTCGCCGACGCCTATGACGCAATGACCTCGAAACGCTCATACCGAGAACCACTCCCACACCGAGCCGCACTGGCGATCCTCCACCAGCACGCCGGCACCCAATTCGACCCTCAGATCGTCGCCGTCTTCTCTGCCGGCCACAACCGACTTGCCAACACCAGCCTCAACACACTCCACCCAGCCGGAGCAACGACAGCAGCCCCACCCGCAAACCCAACCACCCACCTAAACCACCGACCCGCTGCCGCCAGTCAACCGGGCTAACCAACTCATCCCGAGTCAGATGGTTCCCTAGTCCGACAACACCGTCAGTCCGCTCGGGTCGGGTTTGAGTCGGACACGCATACCGGTAGGGCTTATGTCAAACGCGTTCGGGTGGCCCCCATCTCAGGGGCTGAGACCCCGGAAGGCGCGGATTGACAAGGTCAACCACGACACGAAGGAACAAACGCGACTTCAAGCAGAACTGGTCAGGTGCCAACGGGAGTCACGGTCGCATCGACCGAACTCGACTCAAGAAGAAGCTTCACCTGAGAGGCCGCACACCGATCGAAGCCTGGTTGCCCATTTTGTTGTCCCACGCGTCTATGATCCGGGCCGCTGAGTTCGGCGACCGCGCGGAAACGCCGATGGCTACAGGGCTTCCGCTGGAGCCGGCGCTCGAACGCGAGCCGTTGATCCACGAAGAGAACGAACTATCAGTTCGCGGGACCGCGCGACGGGTCGGACTAAGCAAGCGGACCGCGGGCGAACGTGAGCTACTAGGCCTACTGGCTGGTGAAGCTGCCGGGCGGATGATCCCGGTTTAGTACGAGGCAACACAACTCACGGCACCTTTCGCCGAGACAGGTCGACTGGCGCTGCTTGGTGCCGCTTGGTTAGCCTGGCTGTGTGGGTGGGCTGGTGGGGTTGACGGGTGCGACGGGCTATATCGGTGGCCGTCTACTGAGCGCGCTGGAGTCGCGGGGGGAGCGTGTGCGTTGCCTGTCGCGCCGGCCGGAGTATCTGCAGGCGCGTGTCGGTCCGGGCGTCGAGGTTGTGCGTGGTGATGTGTCGCGTCCGAGGACGTTGCGTCCGGCGCTGGAGGGGGTCGAGACTGCCTATTACCTCGTGCATTCGATGGGGTCGGGTGGCTCGTTCGTTGAGTCTGATCGGAAGGCGGCGGCGGCGTTCGCGCGTGCGGCGCGGGCGGCGGGTGTGCGCAGGCTCGTCTACCTGGGCGGGCTCGGAGAGGGCGATCTCTCTGAGCATCTGGCCTCGCGGCAGGAGGTCGGTCGGATCTTGCGCGGGTCGGGTGTGCCGACGATCGAGTTTCGTTGCTCGATCGTGATCGGTTCGGGGAGTGCGTCGTTCGAGATGCTTCGTGCGCTGGTCGAGCGGCTACCGGTGATGGTGACACCGCGCTGGGTGACCACCCGCACGCAGCCGATCGCGATCGAGGACGTGATCGCCTACCTCGTCGCGGCGCTCGACTACGAGCCGGATGGGGGCGAGGTGTTCGAGATCGGCGGCGCCGACGTCTGCTCCTACCTCGATCTCATGCATGAGTACGCCGACCAGCGTGGTCTGCGGCGGCAGATGGTGCCGGTGCCGGTGTTGACGCCCCGGTTGTCGAGCCTCTGGCTCCATCTGGTCACCCCGGTGTACGCGGGGATCGGGCGCGAGCTCGTTGACAGCCTGCGCAACGAGACCGTCGTCAACGATCTGCGGGCGCTCGATCTCTTCCCGGTGCGGCCGCGAACCTCGGCCGAGGCGGTCGCCAGGGCGCTGGCAAACGAGGACAAGGAGGTCGCGGCGACCCGCTGGTCGGACGAGGCACCGGCTCCGAGCCCGGGCTACGGCGGCGCCCGCTACGGCTCGCGGCTCGTCGACTCACGCAGCATCACGCTCCCTCGTCCCCCCGCGGAGGCGTTCGCGCCGATCCAGCGGATCGGCGGTGACACCGGCTGGTACGTCGGCGACGACCTGTGGAAACTCCGCGGCGCCCTCGACACACTCGTGGGCGGACCCGGTCTTCGGCGCGGACGCCGCGACCCGGTCGGCCTCCAGGTCGGGCGACACGATCGACTTCTGGCGCGTCGAGAAGTTCGAGCAGGACCGTCTGCTACGGCTCGCCGCAGAGATGAAGCTGCCCGGACGCGCCTGGCTCCAGTTCGAAGTCGACCCCGACCAGAAGAGCGGCTCGACGATCAGGCAGACAGCGATCTTCGACCCGGCCGGCGTCGCCGGCCTCACCTACTGGTACTCGCTCTGGCCAATCCACGACTACATCTTCCGCGGCATGCTCGCGCGGATCGCGGCCGCCTCAGCCACCACCTAGGCACTCCGATGACGCGAACTTGTGCGGTGGGTTGAGACTCCGCTCGGGGGCGTGTCCGATCCAATTCGCCATACGGCGCCCGCAGTCGGTTAACCTCAAGCGCCGGGTGGAAACTGAAGCTACCTCCAGTTGAAAGGAGTACGCATGACCGACAGCGTCTATCGCGTCACTGAGGTCATCGGCACGAGCTCCGAGTCATGGGAAGCGGCCGCAGCGAACGCCGTCGAGACGGCCGGCCGTTCGATCCGCGACCTACGAGTCGCCGAAGCAACAAGGTTTGACGTGACGATCAAGGACGGCAAGATCGCCGACTACCGCGTCCGCCTGGACATCTCATTCAAGTACGAAGCTGGCGACTAGGCTGGCCTCGCCGCGCTTCCCCCAGTTGGTGAGCTGACGGCCGCGAAAGGGGTGGTGGTGGGGACGTCGGGAAGACTGCGGCTAGCGGTGCACCCGCGCCGACCTACCTGCGAGGGCTGGCTCGACGCGGGTGTCCCTATGTTCTAGCCGCCGGACGCGGTGCCGCCGTTACTTCTTAGCGGCGATCGTGATCTTCCGCGGCTCGGCCTGAACGATCTTCGGCGCGTGCAGTTCGAGCACACCCTTGCTGAAGGTCGCGGTCAGCTTGTCGGTGTCGGCGTCATCGGGTAGATGGAAGCGACGCTCGAAGGTCTGCTCCGAGCGCTCGAGCAGCAAGAACTTCTTCTCGTTCTCCTCCTCGCTCGCCTCGGCCTTGACCTCGCCCTTGACGACGATCGTGTGATCTGTGAGCTCGAGGGTCAGGTCCTTCTCCTCGAAGCCCGGCACCTCCAGCTCGACCACAAGCTCCTGCGGCGTCTCATACATATCCGCCACCGGCAGACGCGGAACCCCGTACACGCCGTCACCAAACAGACGACGCATCTGGCGCTATCACTCGGTTCAGGTCGGGCGAGCCAGCGGCACCCGACGCGTTACCGTTCCGATCGAATATCTGGCGTGGCTTGTCGAAGAGCGCAGGAAGGGCTGCAGCAATTTCAACGTGTTGCGGCTTTCGCTGCTCTCCTCTGTTGGAGCTCTTGTAGCTGATTGAGAGTTCGTTCGAGGGTTCGGTTGAGCTGTGTTTCGTAGCGTGCGAGTTTCGAGAAGGCGTTGCCGGTGGCTGCGTCGTCAGCGAACGCGTCGCCCAGCCGCTGTCGCGGATTCGCGGAGCGAGCCTCCGAGGCTTCAGTTGCGGTTGCAGCGCCCCATTCCACCATCCTCGCATCGACGAGTTCACCCAATTCTGAGCGGCGGACTGGGGTTTGCTTGGGGAGCGACTCTGCGTCCCGCGTCTTCTTCAATTGGTAAAGGTCTTCGAGACAGGCCTCATCATGGGCGGCCCATTTCCGCACGAACAGCCCGGTTTCGACGTCGCTGAACCGGCGCAGCCGCCAGAGGATATTGACGATGCGATCGACCAAAGCAGATTCCATCTCACCGACAGGACGCAGGTCGCCCCTGATCTTGGTCGAGAAGTCGTGGAATGTTGCCGCGTCCTCGTCGGGGAGAAGCACCGCCTCCGCCAGCAAGCCGTGCTTCAACGCGTTGTAGCGAACCTTCGCTTTGCCCGCCGGTGTCTTGGGGCCGGTCGAGCGCTTGGCGTTGTTCCGGTTGGCGTTGACTTGCTCGCTGGTCGCCATGCCTCTTTTATCGGCACTGTGCGAGCGGTTTAATAGCCCTCGTATGTATCAGTACAGTTTGGTCAACGTTGTCTAGTTAGACAACACACTCTTGGCGGTTTTGCGAAACAAAGCCAATCGAGCCTGGACTGCTCCGATCTGGCTGGGTCGCTGCGGTAGCCGTCCCCCCGCGTTCGTCGAACCCCAAGATGAGAACGGAACGGAAGCGGGCAGTTGGCGAAAGATGGGGAGTGCGTTGGTTCGGTCGGATCTCCGTCCTCACGTATTCGGAGTTCCCGGCAACGGTCGGACGCGACTTGTTCAGGGGCGCACCGGCGACTCTCAAGAGAGCACCCAGGTCGAGGCATGCGGGTGTTGCCCGTCTGTTGCCCCGTGCAAGCTCGCCTTGCGTCATCGCAGGCAACGCGCAGCAGAGAAGACTGGGCTGAGCAGAGACCTCGTCAGAGCCGACGCGCGGATTCGAACCCCGGAACCACTAATGAACGGATTCAGCCCAGGATGGTCAGCCACGTGTTCGCCATCGTCGTCGGAACCCTGATCTCCGCCGTGCCCAGCGTCTCGCTTTGTCGGCTTCAACTGTTCTGAGTGGGCGGTCTGGATCGCGATACAAACGAGGCTCATGCGGTGCAGGTCTGCGACGGCGCGAAGGTCAAGGTCGCGAGTGACGCGCTGCGCCCCTAGCTCGCTTTCCCACACAGGACCTGGACGATGAACGTGCGGTTGGTAGTCGTCTGGTTGCGGCCTCGTGCAGTCCAACCCGTCGCCTTGGCCGCCTTCGGGTCGTAGACCGGGTTGCTGTAGCCGAGCGTGAGCGGAAAGTCGCCCTTGTCGCTCCAGGTCGCCCCGCCCGAGACGGCCTGCTCCCCAGATTGACAACTCACGGTCAACGCCGAACTGTTCGCCTTCGGGACGCTGATCGACGCGGTGCGGAGCACAAGCGTGCCGACCGTCCCGGCCGGACCCGCCGCACCGGTCGGACCCTTGGGGACTTGCCCGGGCGCGAAGTCGGCGGCGAGGAGCGTGTGATCTGCGACCTTGGCACTCGTGATCGCGTTAGCAGCGATCTTCCCGCCGCTAACAGCACCGTTCGCGATCTTGGCGCTAACGATCGCGTTCGAAGCCACCTTCGCACTAGTGACAGCGCCCTTTACGATCTTGGCGTTGGAGACCGCGTTGGACGCAATCTTCGTGCCCGTGACCGCGCTGTTCTTCAACTGGGCCGTGCCGACACTGTTGTTCGGAACCGCCATCACAGCCGCAACCCCCGTCCCACCCAGCACCAGCAGCAAGGCAAGACAGGCGACAACCATCGCTGGCGACGGCCGGACCCCGATCAAACCTCTCACTGCGACCCCCAATCCTTGGACTGCCAGCCGGAAAAACCCCGACAACTCCCCGCCAAGACATACCCCAGTCGGCCGAGATCTACACACCCAGCGCCCAATGCATGTCCGCGCTTCGCCACAGCGACTTGGCCGCGGAGAGCACCGGTGAGCGGTTCGACCAGCCCTTGCCCCAGCGCGATTCCGTCGAACTGGGAGTTGTGGAAGGCGCGGCCCGGGAGGCTGGAGGGGCGCCAGTCGAACCCAACGTCGGAAGATGAAGCGTCCGGGCAAGCTCGCGCGAGATGCTGCCGGGGGACGGGCACGAGGTCGTTCAGCAGTCTTGTGTGCTTCCTACCGCGATCCGCGGTTGGCGGTTGTCGCTCACTTGGCAGTCTTGGGTCGGGAGTGCCGACATCGATCACAGGAGCGGAGAGTTCGAAAGCGGTTCGCCGACGACCTTCTCCCAGCGCGGTTCTCGGGCGGATTCCTCTGCGGCTTCCTGAAGACATCCCTCCATTCGAGAGTAACCGGCTCCTGCTCAATCGCCGGTGATACCTCCGGTGCTCCCATGCCGTAAGCCCGGCTCTGCTAGGTCGCGGGTAGCACAAGGGACTGCCTTTCGGCTAGTTGGCGACCCGGAACCACTGTTGTATGACGTGAGGGCGTGCCCAACAGAATCCTGCTACTGCTCTCGGAAGAGTCCCTGTCCGTTCCGATCGAACGGATGTGGAGACTCGTGCTCGAGTTGCGTCCCGTCCCCGGCTCGCTCAGTGCGAGGGCGAAGATCGAACGTGCGCTTAGCGTAGGAGCGACCGCGCTTTCCTTCGACAGGGACGAGAAGGTGGCGCTCCTCTACGCCTTGAACACATGGCTGCTGGCCGACGGCTTCGAGCCGCTCGGACCAGACCTGATCGACGTGCGCGGCGCGCTCGAGTACGACCTCGGCGTCACCTCGAGCCCAGCTTGACCCAGGAGCCTTGGCGCCTAATGTAAGTCAGAGCGGACCCCGGACGGGTGCAGGGCCAGTTCGAGTCTGGCGACGGGGTCTGCTCCCACTACGCCGGGGTCGGTTCGGCGACGGGCCTCCCGCTTCTGCTTTAGCCCCGTGGCGCAGCGGTCGAACGCACGGGCCGGCTCACGCTTGCGCCGCACTCGCCCCGGGTGAGGGACGCTAGCCGGTCGCGTGTCAGTTGCCTAGTCGCTCGTTGGGCGGTGTACAGCCGGGCCTGATGCGCACACCGGCTCAGACACGACAGCTCACGAACCTAAAAACTCTTGCGGAGGGAAACGGCCGACTGACGCGGGCTGTGGTGTCGGGCATAGGAGCGCCCCCCCGGGCGTGTGGGAGAAGACTGGACCAACCAGGCCTTCCGCAGGCCGTATGCTCGGCGATGGCCGGATCCGGTTGGCGCCAGGAATCCACGGGCGCAGAGTGGGCCTGCACCCCGTCTCTGCGTAGGCAGCCCGCCGGGTTCTGCCCTCGGGGTGCGGGACGTCTGGTACTAGACCCACCGGCGTCCCGCCTCGCTCGTATGCTCCTGCCGGCCGGATCCGGTCGGCCAGCACCGGGAACCATGCGTCAAGCAGGCCGCCGCGCTGTTCGACGCTGTGTTGCCCCATTGTTGCCCTAGGCCGGTTGTGAATCCAGACGACCGAGTCGGCCGGCCATCCGAAAACGCTTATGCATGCAGGCGTTTCGTTTCAACCCGACCCGCCGGTTTCCGAATCCCTGAACCACGAAGTGCGAATGAACGGGTTCGCGAAGCCCTATGCGGATTCGAACCGTCGACCCCTTGTTACCGTTATGAGCGTGTTGACGACAGGGCGACCTGTTTCGTTGAGTGGAATCTGTTTTGGATCGACGCGAAGTTCGGCGACGTCGAGCTGCTCGAGACGGTGCTCGACTACCTCGACGGGATCGAGCCGTTCAGCGCCGTAACGGCGGAGGCGGATCGGGTGGCAACCCCTCCCGCTTGACCCCGGCCGCCCCGCTCGGCATCCTCGTGAAGCGTGAGCCTCCAGTCGACCACTGAACAGACGTTTACGACGTCTGAGACGTTGAAGCCCTACGTCCCGCTCCTGGTGATCGAGTGGCTGCGCGAGCACGGCAACGAGCGCCACCGGCTGGTCGAGGGGTCGCTGGCGTTCACGGACATCTCCGGATTTACGCAGCTGACCGAGCGGCTGTCGCGCAAAGGGAAGGTCGGCGCGGAGGAGATGAACGACCTCCTCAACTCGTGCTTCACGGAGCTCCTGTCGGTCGCGTATGACTTCGGCGCGAGGGTGATCAAGTGGGGCGGCGACGCCGTCCTGCTCCTGTTCACGGGCGCCGGTCACGAAGCACGGGCCTGCCGCGGCGCGCTCGAGATGCAGAAGACGATCGGGACCGTCGGCAAGCGGGTCGCGATGCCGAGCGGCGTCAAGCTGAGGATGTCGGTCGGCATCCACAGCGGCCTGATCGACTTCTTTCTGGTGGGCGATCTTCACCGGGAGCTCGTCGTCACAGGCCCGGCGGCCACCATGACGGTCGCAACCGAGGCGGTTGCCGACGCCGGTCAGGTCGCGGTCACGCCGGCAACGGCAGCCGCTCTCGCCCCCGGCCGCGTCGGCGAGCGGAAAGGCGACGTGTTTTTGCTCAAGGATGAGCCGGACGTCGTGCCGGACCGCACGCCTCCCATCGGCGACGTCTCCGACATTGACCTCAGGACGTGCCTTCCGGTGGAGGTGGGCGCATATCTCTCCACCGGGGGCGGGGACGCCGAGCACCGTCCGATGACCGCGGCCTTCATCCACTTCACGGGGGTGGACGACCTGCTCGAGTCGGAGGGGCCCGACGCGCTCGCCGACGCCCTGGAAACATGCCTCGGCTCGGTGCAGCGGATCGCTCACGACCACCGAGTCTCGTTCTTCGAGACCGACATCGCCCCGAACGGCGGCAAGATCATGCTGATGGCCGGTGCTCCGTCGAGCGCCGGGAATGACGAGGAGCGCATGCTGCGGGCGATGCGGGCCGTCCTCGACGACGAGCCGTCGCTACCCATGCGGATAGGCGTCAACCAGGGGCGCATCTTCGTCAGCGACTTCGGCCCTCCCTATCGACGCACCTACTCCGTCAAGGGCGACGCGGTCAATCTCGCCGCTCGCCTGATGGCCAGGGCCGAACCGGGGCAGCTGCTCGCCACCGACACGGTGCTCGACCGAAGCCGGACGAGCTTCGAGACGCTGGCACTGCCGCCCTTCCAGGCGAAGGGCAAGTCCGAGCCCGTCCTGGCGTACGCCGTCGGCAAGCCGCTCCGAGGTGTCGAGCGCGGCGACGAGACCGTTCTGATCGGGCGGAAGCGCGAGCTGGCGATGCTGCTCGACGGCCTCGCCGGCGCCCGTCTGTCCGAGGGTCGGCTGGTGGAGATCGTCGCGGAGCCCGGCATGGGCAAGTCGACGCTGCTGGCGACGGTGCGGCGGGAGGCTCCCGACGTCCGGTCGCTCACCGTTCAGTGCGACGAGTACGAGGCCTCCACCCCCTATCACCCCCTGCACGGGCTCCTGCGTGAGCTGCTCGAGCTCGCACCCCACGACGGCGCGGAGGAGCTCGAGGCCGTGCTCTCGCGCCGAGCTCCGCACCTGACCCCGTGGCTGCCCCTGATCGCGACCGTGCTCGGACTGGAGGCGCGGGACACCCCCGAGACGGCGGCGCTCGACGAGCAGTTCCGCAAGCAGCAGCTCGAGCGTCACCGTCGTCGAGCTGCTCGGGATCCTCCTGCTCGAGTCCGACCCTGCTGATCTTCGAGGACGTCCACTGGCTCGACGACGCGACCGCGGATCTCGTCCTGACGCTGGCTCAGCAGCTCGACGTCGCGGCCGTGGCTCGTCGTGCTGACGCGGCGCGACGCCGGGCGAAGCTTCGCGGGGAAGGGTGTCGAGACGATCCGGCTGGAGGCCCTCGGCGAGGAGGAGGCCGCCGAGCTCCTCGCCGAGGCGACCGCCGACCGGCCGCTGCCCCCGCACGAGCTGGCGCAGCTGGCGAAGCGGGCGGGCGGAAATCCGCTCTTCCTGACCGAGCTGCTGGCGGCGGCGCGGTCGCCGGAAGGCCTGACCGAGCTGCCCGACTCGGTCGAGGCGCTGCTGATGACGCAGATCGACCGGCTGGCCCCGGATGACCGCCGGGTCCTCCGATGCGCCGCGGTCGTCGGCGCCTCGTTCACGCCCGAGCTGCTCGAGGCGGCGGACGGCATCGGGTTCGACATGGAGGCCCACCGCCGGCTGGCCGACTTCATTCTCGACGAGGGCGGCGGCCGGCTGCGCTTCCGCCACGCCCTCGTCCGCGACGCCGCCTACGAAGGTCTTCCCTACCGCCGGCGCCGCGACCTGCACGCCCGGGTCGGTGACGCGATCGAGGCCCGGGCCGCCGAGCCCGAGGCGGAGGCCGAGCTGCTGTCGCTGCACTTCTTCAGCGCCGGCCATCTGGAGAAGGCCTGGCGCTACTCGCGCGTCGCGGGCAACCGGGCGAAGGACATCTTCGCCAACGTCGAGGCGGCGGCCTTCCTCAACCGGGCGCTCCAGTCGGCCGCGGCGGCTGCAGATTTCGAGCGTGGAGGTCGCCGAAGTCTCGGAGGCGCTTGGTGACGTGCGCGTGCGGCTCGGCGAGTTCGCGGCGGCAGGCAAGGCCTTCCGCGCCGCCAGACGACAGGCGGCTGCCGACCCGGTCGAGCGGGCGCGGCTGAGCTACAAGGAGCACCTGATCGCCTGGAGAATGGGTCGTTACTCGCTCGCCCTCCGCTGGCTCAGTCGCGGCGTTCGCGAGCTGGAAGGAGTCGCCGGGCCGCGAAGCGGGCGGCGAGCGAGCACGGCTCTACGCCGCTCGTGCTGTCGTGCGCGGGAAGCAGGGCCGTCCGAGTGACTCGATCGCCTGGTGCCGGCGGGCGATTGCCGAGGCCGAAGCGTCCGGGGCACGTGATGCGCTGGCGAAGGCGTACTACACGCTCGACATGCAGTACTCGTCGCTTGGCCGGCTCGAAAGCGTTGCGAACTCCGAGCGGGCGCTCGCGATCTACGAGGAGTTGGGCGACCTCGAGAGGCAGGCGATCGTGCTCAACAGCCTCGGCGTCTACGCGCACGCGCAGGGCCGGTGGAACGAGTCGGTCGACCTCTACGAGCGCGCCCGCAGAGCCTGGGATCAGGCCGGCGACCACTGGGCCGCCTCGTTCGCGACCACGAACCGCGGCGAGGTGCTCTCCGACCAGGGCCGCTTCGACGAGGCCGAGCCGCTCTTCCGGGCGGCGTTGCGAATTGCTCAGGCATCCCAGTCGCCGTTCCGTATCGCCGACATCTCGGTCTACCTGGGCAGACTCCTGGCCGGGAAGGGGGAGTTCGACGAGGCCCAGGCGTCGCTCACCGAAGCGCGCGAGCACTTCGCCGAAAGCGGAGACAAGGGTGAGCTGCTCGCGAGCGACGCGAGAATCGCCGAGTGCCTCGTGCTCGCGGCCAAGCCGGACGAAGCACGAGCCCTGGCCGATGCGACGTTCGAAACGGCCGTCGCAACCGAAGGCACGTCACTGCTCATGCCGGTGCTCGGACGCGTGCGCGGCTGCGCGCTCATGCAACTCGGTCGGACAGGCGAGGCGCGGGAGGCTCTCGAGGAGACCCTCTCCGCCGCCCGGGAGCTGAAGATGGACTACGAGGTCGCGCTGACGCTGTCAGCGCTGAGTGCCCTGGCCGCGGCCGACGGGGCGCCGGCGGATCGGGTCGATCAGGAGCGGGACGCGATCTTCAAACGCCTGGGGGTCGTCGCGACGCCTGGGATCCCGGTCCCAGACGTCGCGACTGTCCAGTAGCTCTCCAGGCTGTCCTTACTGCCCGAAGTGGGTTCCGTCCCACGGGGACGGCTCGTCGAACGTGATGACCTCGTTGCCCTTGTTCTTGTTCTTCGACAGGACGCAGGGACCGGACGAGGCGCTCGGGCAGTCGGGGAGGATTCCCCAGAACAGCATGACGCCGAGATTCGTGTCGAAGACCGGGACTGCCGGCGTTCCGTCCTTCGTCGTCCACGGCGTCTCTCCCGCTGCCGCTCGGATTGAGTGAGGTCGTCGGCGCCGAGACAGATGTCGAAGTGCGAGGCGCCGTTGTCAGGCACCTGGTTGACGATCGACTTGTCGAGCGTCCATGTGATCGTGAAGTTGGGCTGGCCGCCGCTGCTGTTGAGGATGTTCACGAAGGAGCCGGCGCCGAGCGGCGTCTTGTTGCCGCAGACGCCGGGCGGAGGCGCCGTGTTGAGGATCACCGAGACCGCGAGCGAGGACGCCGGCTCGCGCGCACCGCTCACGGAAGCGTTGGTCGTCGTGTTGTTCTGTACCGACCCGGACGCGCTGCACGATCCCGTGCACGGGCGACCTGGTTCGCGATCAGGAACGCGATGCTCGTCGCGCTGGCGGAGCCGCTCGTCGGATGAAGCTTGTACTCGCCGACGTCGGTGACGGCGAGACTTCCGAACGTCGCGATGCCTGACGCGTCCGTCGTCGCCGAGGTCTGGCTCGAGCCGGTGAAGCCGCCCGTCCCCGAGATCGTCACCAGCTGACTGATGTCGACCGTCGCGCCCGGGACGACGTTGCCCCAGGTGTCCGTCGCCTTGACGGCCGGAGCGGGCGAGATCGTCGATCCCTTCTGCGTCTCCGTCGGCTGCTGCGTGAACGCCAGGTTCATCAGCGTGCCGTGCGCGACCGTGAAACTCCCGCTCGGGGAATGGTCATCGACCCGTCGCTCGCCGTCAGCTGTGTCGTCTCGGCGTCGAAGTCCGTGATCCCGGTGAGCGTGCCGACGCCGTTCGACCAGTTGACGCTGCCGTAGCTCGGGTTCGTCCCGTTCGGCGAGCCATGGAGGCCGGTGAGCGAGAAAGCGCCTGCGTTCGCCCGTGTAGCCGGTGATCTGGTTGCCGTAGGTGTCGGCGGCGGTCACCGTCGCGCCGAACGCGGCCCCGGCGGTCTGGTTCGCGCCGGGCTTGCGTTGTCCAGGTAAAGCTGCCGAGTGGGCCCGGGCCGACAGTGATGCTTCCGCTGGACGTCTGGATGGAGCCGTCGCTTGCGACCAGGTTGGTCGTCTCCGCCTTGTAGTCCGTCACGGTGATGCTGTCGACGCCGTTCGACCAGTGATTCGTGTCGTACACGGGCGAGTAGCTCCCGACTCGTTCCGCACCGGAAACCGTGAAGGCGCCACCGTTCCCCCGTGTAGTTCGTCTTCACGTTGCCGTACGTGTCGTACGCGGTGATCGCGGCGCCGAAGCTCTGTCCTGGCCGTCTGGCTCGCGCCCGCTTGTGTTGTCCAGGTAAAGCTGCCGAGTGGGCCCGGGCCGACAGTGATGCTTCCGCTGGACGTCTGGAGGCGAGCCGTCGCTTGCGACCAGGTTGGTCGTCTCCGCCTTGTAGTCCGTCACGGTAATGCTGTCGACGCCGTTCGACCAGTGATTCGTGTCGTACACGGGCGAGTAGCTGCCCGATCGTTCCCAGACCGGAAACCGTGAAGGCGCCACCGTTCCCCGTGTAGTTCGTCTTCACGTTGCCGTAGCGTGTCGTAGGCGGTGATCGCGGCGCCGAAGCTCGTCCTGGCCGTCTGGCTCGCGCCGGGCTTGTGTCGTCCAGGTGAAGCTGCCGAGTGGGCCCGGGCCGACAGTGATGCTTCCGCTGGACGTCTGGATGGAGTCCGTCGCTTGCGACCAGGTTCGTCGTCTCCGCCTTGTAGTCCGTCACCGGTAATCGCTGTCGACACCGTTCGACCAGTGATCGTGCCGTCGTACACGGGCGTCTGGCTGGGCGACGTTGCGCAGACCGGAGACCGTCAGGCGCCACCGTTCCCCCGTGTAGTTCGTCTTCACATTGCCGCACGAGTCGTAGGCGGTGATCTTGGCGCCGAAGGGCTGTCCCGGCCGTCTGGCTCGCGCCGGGCTGCACGGTCCAGAGGAAGTGATCGACGACAGCTCCCGGATTCACGGTCACCGACGGCTCTGAGCCCACCCTGGTGAAGTTGCTGCTGGAATCGCCGTCGAAGTCGTCATCCTGCTGTGCTCCCGTGGTGAGCGAGTATGGGCCGCAGCCGGTAGGGTGTCGTCACCGAGAGCGTGACGCTGACGGCCTGGCCGGGGGCGAGCGCGTAGCTGCTCGAGCCTCTGCTCCACAACTGGATCGCGCTACCGACCACCGTCGCAGTCCAGACCTTCCCGGAAGGAGCGCTGATCTTCGACGAGGCAATGACTCCTTGCGGAAGGGTGAACCCGGCGCGGAACGTGACCTTCGCCGAGCCGAGCGACTGGGTGCTGACAGTGCTCGAGGTACACGGCGCAGGGCTGCCAGAGCCGCAGTTGCGGATCGTGACCGTGAAGGAGCTCGGTGCCGCCCCCGGGACCGAGGTGGGGCTGATCGTCGCCGAGTAGTTCTTGTTGCCCGCCGCCGGTGCCGCGGAGGCGGCCACCAACAGGCGCCCGTGACGCACCCGACGGCAGCAATCGCCACCGCCACCTTCGTTCGAAGTGACTGTCCTCTCATTTCCCTCACCCTCCGTCTCTATCTGGCCGCTGGGAAGACGAAGAACGTCTCCAGATCCGGAACTCTCTCGCCTGGAACCCCCGAAGTCAATCGCCTCGGCTGGTCGGCGTCACCAGGCAGGCTACCGTCCCCGGTCGTCGAGTGACTGTGGAAGCGACCAGCGATCTCGCGCCCATGGCGCGCGCACCCACACACGCAGGTCCCCACCGTCTCCCCCTTTTCTCGACCCCCTTTCACAACGCGCGGATCGTCTAATCAGAGGTTCAGCTCAGGACGCCGATCGAAGCCCGGTTGCCCTTTTGTTGCCCCAGGCCCGAGTCGATCTGGGCCACCGATCCAGTCGGTTGTCCAAAAACGCTCGTGACCGCAGGCGTTTCTCTTGAATCCGGCGCCCGGATTCGCGCCGCTGAATCACTAACCGACGACTCTGAACCACTAAGTGAAGATTCAGCCCAGATGGGGCAGTGTCGTTGCAGTACATACGCGGAAGCGCGACAGACTTCACGGTCTGATCCACCACTGATCCTCCCAACGCGGTCGTCAGCAACAACTAACGTCGACAAGGAAGCGTAGGCCCGATTTCTGCGAATAGACCGGTTTGGCCAGGACTTACGCCCTACCCCGCGACCGGAGCCTAGGTTTTGGGCCTGGAGGCGAGAGATCACACCCCAGCCCACCGCCAACCAATTACGGCCCGTTGTGGCCAAGCTCTTCAGCTTCGTCCGTTACGGCGAGCAAGTGATGTCTTTGCGACGTCCGCGTCGTCTTCTTGGGAGCCCGCGCGTCACTTTTGCATCTAGTGCGAGAAAGAGGTTGAATGTCTGAGCCGACAGTTCTTTGTCAATGGCTTCAGTCGTCGACCATGGCCTTCGGGAGGCGTATGGAGTGTGTTTTGAGATCTCCGAGACCGGCGAACGGAGCACGGGCGTCAACAGAAATCTCGGTCGTTCCTCCGCCGGGACGGCACGCTAGATGAGCCTACGCTTCCACATCTTTGTTACCCAACGTGCCCGGGACGAAGCGGTCGACCGGATCATGGCCGCATTCCTCGACGCCTACCAAGTGCGCCCTCTAGATGGACTGGAACCGAACGGGGGTCATTCGCTGTCCCCGGCCGCGCTACCACCGCTGGCGCGGATTACCGAACCATTTCCCCAAGCGGGAGGGGGCAAGGCGACACAGGGCTCGGAGTCGCACGGGCTCATACTGTTCGAGCGACTGCTCTTGCTCTTGGTGGCCGTGGTCACCGCGCTCATCGTCGCCGGAAACCTATGGACGCGCCTGGGCTGAAGTTCGTTCCACCCTGCCACGCGGAGGCGCCGGGGTGAAACGGCAGGAAGGGAAGCACACACTCGCTCTGTTACAACCTCTAAACCACCTCTTTTCACCCGATCGTCCCATGTCCGTGTCGCGTGCCTTAGGAGTACCCGCATGATCTGGAGCGCACCCGCCAACGGCCTCGTTAGCCTTCGGGTCGTAGGCGTTTTCGAGCTGAGTTGCCAGTACCGGCGAGCGTCCGTGACGGGAAGCATCCACGTTGATCGAAAGGCAGTGAGACCGGCGTCGGCCCCGTCTGCCAAAGCCGCCTCGTCAACCACGGCTAACTCCTCAACCAAGGAGGACGGGAGTACGGCCGCGTCATTGGCATCCCTCACAACTGGCGGCGGTCCGCTTGGCGCCGGCCTCACTGCAGGGTCCAGATCCCAACGAGCCGGGCCTGTTTCGTCCAGAAGTCGTTCGGCTCGGAGTTGAGCGGCGTCGCCGAACAGCGGGTCTGCGTGATCGGCGCCGGCATCATCGGCCTGGCTGTCGCACGACGTGTGATGCAGATTCGCCCACAGTCATCCGTCACAGTCCTCGAGAAGGAGCGTGGAGTCGCACGCCACCAGACCGGCCGCAACAGTGGTGTTGCTCATGCAGGCATCTACTACGCGCCCGGATCGCTTAAGGCTCGGCTTTGCCGCCGCGGCGTCGAGATGCTCAAGGAGTACTGCGGGGAGCGTGGACTGCCCTACGAAGAGTGCGGAAAGACCGTTGTCGCCATCGACGAGAGCGAGTCTAAGCGGCTTCGCAACATCGAGCGCTGCGCGACCGCAAACGGCGTGCCCGGACTGCGGTGGCTCTCCAAACGCGACTTGCGCGAGTTCGAGCCGCATGCTTCAGGAATCGCGGCGCTCCATTCTCCGACGACCGCCATCGTCGACTACACGACTGTCGCCGCCGCCCTAGAGGCGGATATTGTCGCCGCTGGAGGCTCCGTCCGGCTCGGCGTAGAGGTAACCGGGATCCGCGTCGCCGGCCCCGAGGTGCGGGTGGTCGGCAGGAGTGAGGAATTCTGCTTCGACCTGCTCGTTATCTGCGCAGGGCTTCAGTCAGACAGGCTTGCCCGGCTGGCGGGAGACGCACTGGAGCCGGCCATCGTTCCGTTCAGGGGCGAGTACTACCACATCGTTCCCGACCGAGAAGGGCTCGTCCGCGGGCTGCTCTACCCGGTGCCCAATCCTGCATATCCCTTTCTCGGAGTCCACTTCACTCGACGGGTGAGAGGCGGCGTTGATGTCGGACCGAACGCCGTGCTCGCGCTCGCACGTGAGGGTTACAGCCGTCGGGAGATCCGGCTGGCCGATGCGTGGGAGACGCTGGCCTGGCCCGGCTTTCGCCGCTTGGCGCGTGCCCACTGGCGCATGGGGCTCGAGGAGTTCGGCGGCTCACTTTCTCGGCGCCTATACGTCGCTCGAGCACAGCGATACGTACCTGAGCTGTCCGTCGAGGATCTCGTGCCAGCACCGGCCGGAATCCGCGCGCAGGCCGTCGATGCTGACGGATCACTTGTGGACGACTTCCGGATCGGGCGAATCGGACCGGTTGTCACCGTCCGCAATGCGCCGTCGCCCGGCGCGACCTCATCGCTCGCAATCGCCGAGCACATCGTTAGCACGGCCTTGGCGAACTGAGGAGCGTGCAAAGAGACCCCCGAAGGCTTCATGCCACAGGTCTGGGCACGTCTCCCACAGGTGGCCACGGCGCCGTTGAGAGGATCGTCGGCTAGTGCCGGAAGTGCTCAACCAGTTCGGCTGGTCGCCGCTCAGTCAGCCCGGCCAATCGCTTCGATTCGTTCGAACGCGGCGGTTCTTACACCGACGCGCGCGGGACCCGCCTAGCCGCGCTCCTTTGACCCTATCCGTCGGGCAGGGTCACGTTACCGAGCAGTGTTCTTGGGCGGGAAGGCTCCTGACGGCGTGGCGAGGAGCTCGCCACGGCTCGTGTCCCCGGACCTCGTAGACATCCAGAGCAGCTGGGCCGAGTTAGGATCCCTCTGCCTCTTCGCGCCTGCCGTCGGCCGGGTTCGGCTCTTTGGCCGCACGATGGGAGCGCGTTCACTCGTATGAGGGATGACGGATGCTGTTTTTGCGCTCTTAATCAGTTTGTGGGGTCACTCAGCCAGCCGGCAGCACTCTTCCTCGCTTGGCCGCCCGACGCTGGCATGCTGAAGTTGCAACCGCGCGATCTGACCGTCGGTGAGTTGCTCAAGGGATGGGACTTGGAGCTTCAGGCGCTCAAGCGTCGTGCCAGGCTGCGTGTTGTTCGCGACGAGCAAGATCCCGCCTTGCAATCTGATCACGCTGTGCCCGGTCGCAACTGCTCAAGTTGTCTGTGTGCTGGGCCGATAGGACAAGTGCCGACCGACGCTTGATGCGGCCCACCTCCGATTCGGCCGCCTCCCCGAATCGATGGAACGTCTTTGGCGCCGGTCGGTCTTCTCCGTGCCGTTTGGTTGAGGGAGAGCGAGGCGGGCACACGGGAGCCCCGCCTCGCTGTCCGCGGCCAGTTGTCTGAGCATGCGTCCGGCGCCGATCAGCAGAAACCCCGGCGCGATCAGGACGGTCGCGGACAGACGGGCGGTAAGCCGGCCGGCGATATCGGCGGAACCGAAGATCACGCCGGTCAGCGGCCAGGAACCGGACCCCCTTCGCGACGCCCGAGAGGCCGAGGCTGTACTGGAAGTAGATCGTCAGGTACGTCTTGACCGCAAGCAAAAAACAGCCTGGCAGCGTCACATAGTCGTTAACGAACCCATGAGCTCCGTAGCTGCCGCGTCTTTTCGTCGAGTGCCAATCGAAGCGAACCCAGCTCCGCCACCCTCGGCCTGAGCCCCCTCACCTGTCGAAGTTCCTCAACGGCCTCAGACAGAGGGACCTGCGGATCGCCCGCTAACTCGTCGAGGCGAGCCTCGCTAGCCTCCAGCCGGCTCTCCAGAAGCCGCGCCCACGTATGTGCCCGCTCGTGCAGGCTCCGCAGCTCGGCCTCAGTCGTCGCGTCCCCACGAACGATCTCACGTACACGCTCAAGGAGCGCACGGTCAGGAAGATCCTCCCGGCGGCTGGACACGTCGGCAGCTTGCCAAACGTGAACACGCGAGGCGACGCTCGCCATGGATCATGGTTCAGCGGACACAACTCGAATCCGCCGACCCAGACAATGTAATGCCAGCATGTTGTCTCTTTCGACAGCAGTCTGGTCGCAAGAGTCTAGCCAGGCGGATCGCCGAGGAGGACGTGCCAGCGCTCGATCGACACGTTCCGGAGCAGCCCGAGCGGCTCCCAGGGATCGGCGGCGAGCCGCTCGACGATCTGATCCTCGCTCTCGGCGAGCACGATATGCATGACGCGGTCCTCCCCCACGGGGCCGCCGAGGAAGATGAATCCGTCCTCGGCAAGCGCCTCCATGAAGGTCGCGTGCTCGTTCCAGGCGTCCTGCTCGCGCAGTCCGCGCGACGCGTCCCAGCGAGGGCCGCGCTCCCGGATCAGGACGTAGACCGGCACGGCCCGAGCCTATCGCTCTCATCGTCGTTCCATCCTTACGTGGGAGGCTCGCCACGTGGACTCGCCGTCGAGACGGCGCCGCGTCGATGCCGCCCGCCGGAGACGGAGGCGAGTCGCGCTCGCGTCCCTGGCGCTTCTGCTCGCGGGCGCGGGTGCAGCCGCGGCGGGCGTCGTCCTGGCCGACGGCGGCGGCGGATCGGCCCACGCCGCACCACGCAAGAGCCGGCCGCCCGGGCGCAGCCGCCGTCGCGCACCCGCCGCGACCCGGCCGGGGCCGCTCCCCGGTGCGCTCCTGATCGCCGACCGCGGCAACAACCGGATCATCCTCGTCACACCGGGCCATCGCTGGCTCTGGCATTTTCCCGATCGGGCCGACCTCGCGCGCGGTGTCTACCTCCGTTTCAACGACGACGCGTTCGTCGCTCCGGGCGGCCGGGCGATCGTGGCGAACGAGGAGGAGGCGCACACGATCGTCTCGATCGACATCCGCACGCACGCCCGCGTGCACCTGTACGGCCGACCGGGGGTGCAGGGATCGGGCCTCGGACTGCTGAACACGCCCGACGACGCCTACCCACTGCCGGGGGGCGTCGTCTCGGTCGCCGACGCCTACAACTGCCGGGTTCTGTGGATCCGCGACCACCAGATCGTCCGCCAGCTCGGCGAGACGGGTGTCTGCCGGCACGACCCGCCGGTCAGCTTCGGCTCGCTGAACGGGGACACGCCGCTACCCGGCGGCGGCGTCCTGATCAGCGAGATCAACGGCAGCTGGATCGACGCGGTCGGCTCGAGCGGTCGGCTGCTCTACTCCTTCCAGGCTCCGGTCCGCTACCCGTCTGACCCGCAGCCGCTCTCGGGCGGGCGGATCCTGATCGCGGACTACTCACATCCGGGCGGAGTCGTGATCGTCAACCGCCGCGGGACGACGCTGTGGCGCTACCGCCCCACCTCCGGCTTCGGGGAGCTCGATCATCCCTCGCTCGCCATCATGCTTCCGAACGGCAACATCGCCGTGAACGACGACTTCCGCGACCGTGTGGTCGTGATCGATCCGCGCACGAGCCGCATCGTCTGGATCTACGGTCACACCGACCACGGCGGCGCCGCGACCGGCTACCTGCACGTCCCGGACGGCATGGACTTCGTCCCGCTCGACGCCCACGGGCGTCCGCAGTGGTCGCACGTCCACCATGCCTAGCCGCGCGACGATGCCCGGAGAGGGACATAGATGAAGGTGGCGCCGGCCGTCGAGACGCGGTAGCGCGCGTCGAAGCGGAACCGGCGCAGGAGGTTGTACTCCGCCACGTCGAAGGTGCCGTCCTGATGGACAGCCGTGACGAACGCGAGATGCCCGTACGGCGGTGAGAGCCGCGGCCAGACGGCGACTGCGCCGACCCGTGGGACTTGTCCTTCCGGGATACCGGCCAGGCTCGGCCACGCGGGGCCAGTTGCGTGCATCCATCTCCCCGGGCCGGAACCAGCCGACCCACCTCCCGCTGGCGTCGAGCGCCCAGGCGACGTAGGACGTGCAGTTGCAGGTGTTCATGTTCCACCGGTCGACGCGCTGCTCGTAGCCCGCCGCCGGGCACTGCCGCCCGTACGGGTACTCGAGGATCATCGGCGTCTTCGTGCCGGCGCCCTCCGTCGACGGGACGGCCGCCAGCATGCAGCCGATGGCGACCGCAACGGCCAGTGGTCGGCGGACTGCGCGCACGATCGGCACATCTTGCCGCGCACGCTCCTGTAAGTAGGTTTCACACCGGGTGCGCAAGGCAGGGGAACACCATCTGCTGCTCGCCGGACTGTTCGCGGCGTCGCTCTGCCTGCGCCCGCAGATCGTGGCGGTCGGCCCGCTCCTGCCCTCGATCCAGAGTGGGCTGCACATCTCGCACTCGGTGGCGGGCCTGCTGCCCACGCTCGTCGTCCTCTGCATGGGCCTGTTCGCGACGGTGGGCGTCCGCCTCGCGCACCGGATCGGCGCGCGCAGGTCGATCGCCCTCGCCCTGGCGTTGATCGGCGCGTTCGGCGTCGCGCGGGCCCTCGTCCCGGCAGCCGCTGCGGTGATCCTGCTGACGATTCCCGTCGGGATCGGCGTCGCGATCGCGGGCACGCTGATGCCGCGCGCGGTCAAGGAGGCCTGGCCCGAGCGGCCGGCGTTCGCCACCGGTGTCTACGCGACCGGGATCAGCCTCGGCGCCGCCGTCGCCGCCGCAGTGGCCGTGCCGCTGGCGACGCTCGCGTGGGGATGGCGCGGGTCGCTGGTGACGATCTCCGGCTTCGCGGCGCTGCTCCTCCTCGCCTGGCTCGTACTCACGGCGCACCAGCCGCCGCACGAGCGTCCCGACGAGAAGGCGCCGCACTTCCCCTGGCGGAACACGGTCGCCTGGCGCCTGGTCTCGATCTTCACGCTCACCTCGGTCGCCTACTACGGGATCACGGCGTGGCTGCCGACCGCCTACGTGGAGCGAGGCTGGAGCGAGGCGAGCGCAGGTGGGCTGATCACCGTCATCAGCGTCGTCACGCTCCCCGTCAGCCTCCTCGTCGCGTGGGCCGGCGACCACCACGGCTCGCGGCGGCTGTATCTCACGAGCGGGTCGATCCTGCTCTTCCTCACCGGGATCGGCGCCGTGCTCCTCCCCGGGGCGGGCTGGGCGTGGGCCGTCCTGATCGGTATCTGGGTCGGCGTCACCTTCCCGTCGCTGATGACGCTGCCGCTCGACGTGGGCGCCGGAGCGCGCGAGGTCGCCGGCATGGCGGCGATGATGCTCGGCGTCGGGTACGCGCTCTCCTCGCTTGCGCCGTTCCTCTTCGGCGCCGTCCGTGACGCCACCGGATCGTTCACCGCCGTCTTGTGGCTGATCGTCGGGAACGCCGCGCTGCTCGCGATTGCCTGCCTCTTCGCTCCGCACCGCCATGTCGCTCCCGGCCGGCGCACGGAGGCGGAGGCGGTCTCGACTCCGGCGTAGAGTCAAAACTGCGGCCTACCGTCGACCTCTTCTGCTCCTGGTTCGGCTGGCCGCTTCAGGAGCTCAGCGGTGGCGTCGCCAGCCACGCCGCGATGGCTGGGCGTCCGGCTCCGGAGTCGCAGCCCGTGCGAGCTGCCTCTGGGCCTGGACGACGTAGTCGGCGACCTGAGCCTCTTTGCGTTCGAGTCGAGTGGCGAGCTCGTCGAGCTTCTGCTCGCGGACGGCGAGTGCCTCCGTCTCGAGCGCCGTTGCAATCTGGTGCTCCGCCTCCCGGAGGCTGAGCGCCGCCTCACGTTCGTCCAGGGTGGTTTCTCGTCGATCGAGCTCGGCGACGCGGTCGTTGAGTGCCTGTTCGCGGACTCTGACCAGGTATCTGCGGCGTTCGAGCAGTTCGATGTCGACGTCGCCGGCGGTGCCGGGAGATGCCGGCTGGCCGCTCGAGGGCTGCTCCGTGCGCAAGACGCGGAGAGTTGGGCCGCTCGTCATTGCCGGCTCGCCGGTGGAGGTCGCGTGGAAGCCGTCACTCCCTTCGATCGGAGCCGAGCCTCTCACGTCAAGTCCGCGGCGCGCTCATGACGATCTCTACGAGGGAGCTGCATCCAACGCGCCGGCCAGGAACCTGAAGATGTTGAGTAGGTCGGTGCTGGACACCTGCCGGCGTTCCTCGCGCTGGAAGCTCCACACGACCTCTGCTCCTTGACCGCTCCCGCGGACGATCTCGAGCCGCTCCGGCTCTCGATCCACCAGGACCTGTTCGAAGACGTAGTCGCTCGCGTCGATGAAGCTCGCGGTCGCGTGCAAGGTGCGGATCTCATCCGATACGTGCTCACGCACGTAGAAGTGCCCGCATTCCTCGGTCGGCGAGAGCTGCTCGGCAAGGGCGCTGACCAGCTCGGCCGGAGTAATCCATCCTCGCTCGATCAGGATCCCACCGAGGAACCCACCCACCACCTGTTGATCGGCCAGCGCCTGTCGCAGCTGCACCTCCGTGATTCGGTGACGGTCGACCAGGAGGCGACCCAGCGGCTTCCAGGACGGGGGTCTGACGGGTGCGGGCACCTTGGCGATGCCGAGCTGTCGTTTCTGCTGCGAGAGAGCGGCTGCGAGCGCAAGCGGGGAGACGAGGCCGCGATCGATCACGATCTCGCCCAGCAGCCTCCCGTCGTGTCTCTGAACGGCGAGGATGTGTTGGAGCTGCTCGGGGGTGATCGCGCCCATCTCGAGGAGCACCTGGCCGAGAGGCTTTCGACGAACTTTCGTGACTGAGGGCACAGCTTCGATGCCCTCGGATATCGGCATGGGCCAACCATCGCTTGAGTCGGCGTTCGGGCCAGACGACCTCAAGTGCCGGTTCGCTCACGCCGATATGGAGAGGCGTGGAAGCGGCCCAGATCCCGTGGCGTCCGATCGGCGAGCTCTTCGTCGAGAAACGGCCTGGTCAGCGAGGAACAGCTCGAGCAGGCCCTTGCCGAGCAAGCAGCGACGGGGCTTCGCCTTGGCGAGATCCTCGTCAAACGCAACCTGATCTCCTCTCCCGAACTGACGCAGGCGCTGATGGAGCAGCTCGGCCGAGAAGTGGCAAGAGAGGACGGTTTCGGCACGGGACTGTGGTCCGAGATCCGCCGTCGCAACGCCCGCTCCGGTGCTACGCCCGATCCAATGCCGGTCGACGACGATCGACCGTCGTTTGGCGATGCGCTCGCCAGAAAGATCGGTGCGGCTCGAGAGGATCGGTCGGAACCGGAGCCTGAGCCTGGCCCAACAGGATTCGACGATGCTGCATTCGAGCTCGACGAAGCGGACGTCGAGGAGCTCCGGCTGGAGATACACCAGCTGCAGGCGCTCGACAGCGAGCCCGCGAGCGATCCCGCTCCGGTCGATGAATCGCTGCTGGAAGCACGCGACGAAATTGAAGTTCTCCGCGAGTGCGTCTCCGAGCGAGAGCAGAGCCTGGCTGAGCTTCAGGCGGAGATCGCATCGCTCAAAGCAACAAGGGAGCGGCAAGACCTCGAAGCAGGAGAGAGTGCAGAACGTCTCGAGCGGGACCTTGCCACCGCACACGCCGATCTCCGTGTCACAGACGGCCAGAGCCGCAGAGCTCGAGGCAACCCTGCTCGAGCGCGACGACCGTGGCGAACAGCTTCAGCGCCTCCTCACTGAGGCGGAGGGTGCACGCGACGAGCTGAACGAGCGGCTCTCAGAGCTGGCCGCGGGCCGGGAACGCGATGCGGGCGAACTCGAGCACGACCTCCATGCCGCTCGGGACCAGATCGGCAAACTCGAGGCGAGCGTGTCCGAGCTTGCCGAGCATGTCGCCAGCTTGGAAGCAACACTCGACGAGGAGCGGGACGCACACGAACGAACGCAACGCGCCTCCGAACACGCGCTCGCAGAAGCCGCACGGGCACGCGACACCCTCCAAGAACTGCGGCGTGACCACGACAACCTCCAGGCCGAACGCGACACAGCCCACGCCGACGCCGAAAGCACCCGCCACACCCTCGCCGAACTCGAGCAGCAGCTCGCAGACCTCAACGACCAACTCACAGTCGCCCAGGCGACACTCGACGAGGAGCGGGACGCACACAAACGAACGCAACGCGACTCCGAACACGCCCTCGCAGAAGCCAGCCAGGCACGCGACACCATCGAACAACTCAGCGCCGAGCTCGAGGCCGCACGGAGCGAGCGCGATGATTCACTCACCGAACTTGGCCAGGCCCGACTCGAAACGAACGAACTCGAGCGGGAGAAGGTCGAGCTGACCGGCAGCCTCCAGGACTCGGCACGCAAACGGGAGGAAGCGCAGACCGCCAACGCGGAGCTCGAGAAGCGTCTAGCAGTCGCCGAGGGTCGTGCTGAGGAGCTGTCCGCACATGTGGGCGAACTCGTCGAACAGCTCCGTGCCGTGGAGTCGGAACTTGCCGAGGAACGTGAGGCCCATGCGTCGACCGGCCGGGGCATGGACAAGGCCGCGGCGAAGCTCCGCAAGGCCGATGAACGTATCACCGAGTTGACCGCAACCGTCGACCAGCTCGACGCTGAGAGAACCGAGCTGACCGTGGCATCCGCTGACCAGCGGGCAGCCCTCGAGCTCAGGCTCGCAGACGTCGAGTCGCGACTGGCCGAGGAAGCCGCAAGCCACTCGGAAACGCGACGAGTTCTCGCACAGGCCCTCGAAGAGCTAGCAGGCAAAGGTGCAGTGTCAGCCGTCGTTGACGACGAGCCGGCCGAGAATGGTCACCTGTGCTTCACATCCGGCAAGGACGGCTATCAGTTGATCCACCGGACGGGGCCTCTACCGGCGGCAGGAGGCCACTACGATCTCGACGGGACTGCGCACCTCGTGACGAGGATCGGTCGTTCGCCGCTTCCGTTCGATCGCCGCCGCTGCGTCTACCTCATCGCCGCACCGCACTCGGCGCCCCCGAATCTCCCCGCGCGGTAGCTACCGCAACGCTCGGGCCAGGTGCCCCGCCTGGGCTGGATCAGGCTGCGGCCGCGATCCGGGGAAAGCCGCTCGTGAACAGCACGGTCTCGTCGCCGAGGATCGACATCGCCTCGTAGCCGCGAGGGAGACGCGCAGTCCAGTGCGGCCCGCGCGCACCCATGGCGAAGGCCGCGGTCGCGTAGGCGTCGGCGGTGCCGAGATCGGGGCCGATCACCGTCACCGAGAGCAGCCCCTCGGGCGGACGGCCGGTGTGCGGATCGAGGACGTGCTCGCCGCGTGCAGCGGTTCCGGAGGTGGCGACAGCCGTATCGGTCAGCTCGATCACCTCCGCGACGGCGTCGCGCCGCCTCGGATGCTCGATCCCGATCCGCCAGTGGAAAGCGGGCAGCGCACCGCCGCGAACGACGATGTCGCCGCCGGCGCTGATCGCGAAGTTGGACGCGCCGGCGCGTTCGAGGATCGTCGCGCCCCGCTCCACCGACCAGCCCTTCACCAGGCCGGAGGGGTCGACGCCGACCGGCGACGCCGCGCGGACGTCGAAGTAGCCGGACGTCTCGAGCCGCAGCTCCTCGGCGCGCTCGAGCACCTCGCGAACGTCCGGGTGGGCTGCGTGCAGCTCGATCTCGCCGCGGTTCAGGCGCGAGATGTCGCTGCTCGTCCTTGTAGGTGCTGAAGACGGCGTCGACGAGCCGGAGCCACTCGAACAGCTCGTCGATCGGGCCGTCGCCGATGTCGTCGCGTACGTCGACCACGATCGGCATGCCCATCACGTGCTCGACGCGCTGCGTGCCGACCTGCGAGGCCATCAGACCTTCTTCGCCTTCAGGAGCGCGGCCTGCAGCGACTGGATGAACGCCTGGCTCGTGTACGTCGCGCCCGAGATCATGTTGATGTTCGGGTCGTACTGCGCCCGCAGCACCTCGCCGATCAGGATCGGGATCGCGTTCTGGCTGATGAACAGCGAACGTCCCGTGTGGTCCGGGTAGACCGGTATCGGCACGCCCGTGATCTTGCGCGTCACCTTCGTCTTCGAGCCGATTGTCGTGGTCGTCTTCCGGACGACCAGCGTGACCTCGACGTAGCCCCAGCGGTCGGCCTGGGCCTGGGGGCCCGCCACCTTCTTCCAGACCGTCTTCTTCTTGACGGCGGTCACGGTGGCTGCCGCTGCCCGTGCGGTCATGTTCGCGAGCGGGAGAGCGAGGACGGTGAGCGTGGCGAGGGCTCTGGCAGTTCGTCGCATCGTTTGTCCTTTCGTCAGAGAGCGAAGCGTTCCGCGTGGATGTGGTGATGGGAGACCCCGGCCCGGCGAACGTTCTTCACGAGTGCGTCCGTCATCGCCGGCGGCCCGCAGACGTACACGTCGCGGTCGTCGAGATCGGGTACCAGCTCTCGCAGGTGCTCGGGTGAGAGCAGCCGCGCGCCCTCGGGGGTCGCGTGGTCGCCGACGACGAGCTCGAGCCGGATGCCGCGCTCCCGCGACAGAGTCTCGAGCTCCTCGCGGAAGACGACGTCCTCCTCGCGAAGGACGCGGTAGAGGAGCACGACGTCGCCGTCCATCCGCTCCGCGAGCGCGCGCACGGGCGTGATCCCGATGCCGCCGGCGATGAGCACGACCCCGTCTCGCAGCCGCGCGTCCTCGGTGAAGTGGCCGAGCGGCCCCTCGGCGACGACGCGCGTGCCGGGGGCGACGGTGCCGAGGTCGCCGGAGAAGTCGCCGAGCGCCTTGACCGTGATCCTCAGGCTGCGCCCGTCGGGCGCGGCGGAGAGCGAGAAGGGATGCGCGGCCCACCAGCGGCCCCGGTCGAGGAAGCGCCAGAGGAAGAACTGACCCGGCCGGGCGTCGAGGCGCTCGAGCCCCCGCCCCGTGATCCGCACCGAGACGACCCCCGGCCCCTCGGCCTCCACCTCCGCGACGCGGAGTCGGTAGCGCAGGGCGTTGACGATCGGCTGCGCCACCCGGAAGACGAGGAGGAAGGCGAGCGCAGCCGCGTACAGGCCGCGCCAGTAGTCGGCCGCAGCGGTGTCGAGGACGAGCTCGTTGCCGGTCGGGATCTGGTGGAACCAGGCCAGCGCGATCGCCGCGTACGCCGTGAAATGGACGGCGTACCAGGCCTCGTAGCGGAGCCGCCGCTTCACGATCACCGCCGAGCTGGCGGCGACGGCGATCATCAGCCCCGTCCCCACCGTGGCCGTGATCATCCCGGGATAGATGCCGCCGCCGAGCATGGTCGAGATCTCCTTGCCGAGCGAGTAGCGGTCGAGCCTCGCGTAGCCCCACACGGAGAACACGACGTGGGCGATCACGAGGTCGAGGCAGAGCCAGCCGTTGTAGCGGTGCCAGACGGTGAGCCGGTCGAACCCGGCCAGCCGTTCGAGCCACGGGATCCTGGACAGCAGCACGACCTGGACGAGAGCGAGGTACGCGCCGAGCAGGCCCGTGATCCGCGCGACGCTCGTCAACGCGTCCGCCTCTCCGTGGACGCCGCTCACGTTGCCGCCGTGCCACCACAGCCAGACGATCACGGCCGCGTTGCCGAGGAAGAACCCCCAGACGGCGACGGCGGTCAGCCACCAGCCTCTCCGCGCCGACGAGCCGCGACGCGCGCGAAGGCGCCCGCGAGCGCGTCTCGACCCCGACCCCCACGTCAGACATCTACGAACCCTGCCTCGCGAACATGAATCAAACGTGGGTGCTCTCTGAGAAAAGCCTGTGAGATCGGTCTCGCGGTCAGGTGTCGCGGCGGACGAGCAGGACGGCGGCGATGCCGAGCGAGAGCGCCGTATAGCCGCAGAAGAGCGCGAACCCCGGCCACGGGGCGAGCGTGTCGGAGCCGTGGCTGAGCGAGAAGATCGCGTCGCCGGCGGTGCTCGGCAGGTACGGGTTGATCGCGTTGTTCCAGTCCGAGGGCAGGATGTTCAGGAGCGGCGGGATCACGAACATGATCGCCGCGAAGGTCGCGATGCCACCGGCGGTGTTCCGCACGATCGCCCCGAGCCCGAGCGCGAACACGCCGACCAGCACGAGATAGACGGCGCCGCCCAGCACCGTGCGGGCGAACGCCCGGATGCGAGAAGGAGAGCTGAAGGATGTGGTGGTTGCGCAGGATCGCCTGGCTGCCGAAGAACGCCGATCAGGACGGCGGGCACCATCAGGACGAGCGTGACCGTCGCGTAGACGATCGCCTTTGCCCACAGCACCGGCAGGCGCTTCGGGCACGGCGACGAACGTCGACCTGATCATCCCGGTCGAGTACTCGCCGCTGATCAGGAGCACGCCGAGCACGCCGATCGCGAGCTGGGCCACGTGCACGCCCGACAGCGCGACGTCGAGCGGTTGGCGATGGGCGCGCTCACGCGGGCTCAGGTGGCTCCAGCGGTTGGAGAGGATCGTGGCGAAGAGGAGCGGGAACCCGATCGTCAGCAACCCGGCGACGAGCAGCGACCAGCGCGACGAGCGGAGCGAGCGGAGCTTCGTCCACTCGGAGCGGACGACTCGCACCTGCGTCACGCGCCCGACGCGCTCGAGACGCGGCAGAGCGGCTGCCGCTCCGGCGGTGGTGCTCATACGGCCGCCGCGTCCTTCTCGTCGAGCCGAGCGACGTCCATCGCCTTGTACTCGACCTCGTCGCGGGTGAGATCCATGAACGCCTCCTCGAGCGACACCTGCACCGGCGTCAGCTCGTGCAGGACGATCCCCGCTGGCGGCCGCGATCTCTCCGACCTGCTCTGCCGTCAGGCCGCTGATCTCCAGGTCGCCGTGCGTCGTCAGCGATGACCGAGACGTCGGGCCCGCTCACGAGCTCCCGCAGTTGCGCGCGCCTCCGGCGAGCGCACCCGTACGAGCTTCCCCGAGGCCTGGCGGACGAACTCGTCGACGCCCATGTCGGCGATCAGGCGGCCCCGGCCGATCACGATCAGGTGGTCTGCCGTCACCGACATCTCGCTCATCAGGTGCGACGACACGAACACCGTCCGCCCTTCGGCCGCCAGACCCCTGAGCAGGTTCCTGATCCACTGGATCCCCTCGGGGTCGAGCCCGTTCACCGGCTCGTCGAGGAGCAGCGCCGCGGGATCGCCGAGCAGCGCGGCCGCGATCCCGAGGCGCTGGCCCATCCCGAGCGAGAACTGTCCTGCACGCTTGCGGGCCACGTCGTGCAGGCCGACCAGGTCGATCAGCTCCGCCACCCGGCGCTTTCGTGATCCCGTGCGTCTGCGCCAGCGCGAGCAGATGGTGGTAGGCCGAGCGTCCTGTGTGCACCGAGCGTGCCTCGAGCAACGCGCCCACCTCGTGCGCCGGCGCTGCGAACTCCCGGTAGCGCTTGCCGTCGACGGTGGCGCTGCCCGAGGTCGGCGCGTCCAGGCCCGAGGATCAGGCGCATGGTCGTGGACTTCCCCGAGCCGTTCGGGCCGAGGAACCCGGTCACGAGCCCCGGCCGGATCGTGAACGTCAGGTCGTCGACTGCCCGCTTCGCACCGTAGTCCTTGGTGAGACCCTCGATCTCGATCACGTCATGTCGAGACCGATCCGCCCACCTTCGTCGCGGTGCGAGTACATACGAGGATCGTACGCCGCCGATCCGACGCTCGCCTGCGAGCGACACGAAGTCTTAGCGAGTTCTTAGCGCCGGCGGACGACTCATCGGACTCTCACGTGGGCGCCGACACTTGTCGCGTGCGGACGCCGATTCGCCTGCTCCGGAGGCGGTCCCGAGGGCAACGAGCGCCTGACGTCGACCGTCGGGCTCGTCCTCGTCGTCCTGCTCGTCGTCGAAGCCGCGACGACGCTGTCGCTCCACGACTACCTGTCCGTGCACATCTTCCTCGGGCTCCTGCTCCTCCCGCCGATCGGGCTGAAGCTGGCCAGCACGGGCTGGCGGTTCGTCCGCTACTACGCCGGCAGCAAGCCCTACCGGCTGAGGGGCCCGCCGGAGCTCCTGCTGCGCGTGCTCGCTCCGCTGCTCGTTGCCGCGACAGTCGTCCTGTTCGGAACCGGGGTCGCGTTCCTGGTCGTAGGTCACGGCGGCGGCCTGCTCCTGACCGCGCACGCGGCCAGCTTCGTGGTCTGGGGAGTCCTCATGGTCGTGCACGTGCTCGCGTATCTCCCGCGCGTGCTGAGGCACGGCTTCTCCGACTGGAAGCCACGGGCTCGACTACCGGCCGGGGTCGGACTCAGGCGATACGTGGTGGCGGCCGCGCTGGCAGCCGGTGTCGTCGTCGGCCTCGCAACGTATTCGGTGCAGACGTCGTGGCTCTCGCACCGCCACCATCGGCACGAGCACGGCTTCCGCGACGCCGTGCGTCAGCCCACGACGCCGACTCGCTAGCTCTGCGTCTCCCCGATCTGCTTGGCCATCGAGACGGCCGACTCGGCGTAGCCGAGCGAGCGGTAGAGCGATCGGGCGACCTCGTTGCCGCCGAAGACGTTCAGGCTCATGCGGTCGAGACCGCGCGCGCGAGCCTCGTCCTCGAGCAGCAGCATTGCCTCGCGCCCGAAACCGCGGCCGCGGAACTGCTCGGCGATCTCGATGGAGTAGACGAAGGCGACCATGCCCTCGAACTGGGTCTCGCGCCGGGCGAACCAGACGTCGCCGACACGCTCGCCGGTTTCCTCGTCCTCGACCGCGAAGATGAACTGATCCGGCGTGTCGAGGCGTTCCGGCAGCAAGGTCAGCCAGTCGGACTCGGACTTTGCGCGAGCCTGCTCGGGGGGCGCACCGCCGTGCTCGATCATGTCCCGCGCGTAGTCGGCCTTGCCGTGCTCGACCCAGGCGTCGAACTCGTCGTCGCGGAGCGGGCGCAGCCTGGCGGGCATCGCGGCAGTCTACGAGGCCGTGGCCGGCTCGGCCTCGGGGACGAACGTGCGCGCGTCGTACCGCCGGAAGACCGGAAGCAGCAACGCCGTCGCGGCGACGCCGACGACGCAGAGCACTCCGCCGGACACGATCGATGCGCGCACGCTGAAGAGCGAGCCGACGATGCCGGCCTCGACGTCGCCGAGCAGCGGCCCCGACGAGTAGCTGACCTGCTCGATGCCGGCGAGGCGGCCGCGCAGCCGGTCGGGGATCGTCTGGTTCCAGATCGTGGAGCGGAAGATGCCGCTGACCATGTCGGCGCGCGCCCGCAAACGCGAGCGCCGCGAGCGCGAGCGGCAGGTTCGGCGCGAGCCCGAGCAGCAGGATCCCCACCCCCCACGCCCCGGCCGCGACGATCACGGCCAGGCCGTGGCGGTGCACGCGCTTCGTCCAGCCGCTCGTCGCCGTCGCGACCAGCGAGCCCACCGAGGGCGCCGCGTAGAGCAGGCCGAGGACGCCCGGCCCGCCGAACTCGAGGGCGAAGGCCGGGAAGAGCGCCGTCGGCATGCCGAAGAACATCGCCACCATGTCGACCCCGTAGGTGCCGAGCAGCTCCGGGCGCGACCGTGCGTAGCGGAAGCCCTCCGCGATCCGGCGGAGGCTCGGCCGCTCCGCATCCGACGGCGGCGGGACGGCGCGCATCATGCCGAGCGTGACGAGCGAGACGAGGAAGGTGGCGATGTCGATCCCGAACACGCCGGCGACCCCGATCGTCGCGATCAGCACGCCGCCGATCATCGGGCCGCCGATCAGCCCGATCTGGAAGCGGAGCGAGTCGAGCGCCCCGGCGGCCGTGAGCTCCTCGCGGTCGACGAGCCGCGGCGTGAGCGCGTCGAGCGACGGCCGCAGGAACCCGCCCAGCCCGGCCGCGAACGCCTCGACGACGAACAGCACCCACACCTGGGGGTTCGGCAGGAGGGCGTTCACGAGCAGCGCGGTCGAGCAGAGCGCGAGGCCGAGCTCGGTCAGCCGCACCATTCGCCGCCGGTCGACCGCATCCGCGAACGCGCCGCCGACGATCGCGGCCAGGAGCAGGGGCACGAGGGCGACGAGCGCGAGCAGGCCGACGACGGCGGTCGAGCCGGTCAGCTTGTAGACCTGGTACGGCACGGCCACGTACGCGAGCTCCGAGCCGAAGAACGAGACGGCGAGGCCGATCCAGAGCAGGCGGTACTCGCGGTGCCGGCGAAGCGGCCCGAGGTCGATCGCCGCCAGTCCGACGACCCTGCGCGCACCGCTCTCCGGAACGGGAGGAGCCGGGCCGAGGCGTTCCGCCTCGTGCAGCTCCTTCTCGTCTGGCACAGCTAGTCGCCGCGGCTCTTGAGCGCGCGGTCGATCTGGCGGTCGGCCTCGCGCTTGGCGAGGTCGCGCCGCTTGTCGTAGAGCTCCTTGCCGCGCGCGAGCGCGAGCTCGATCTTTGCGCGGCCGTCCTTGAAGTAGAGCCGCGTCGGCACGAGCGTCAGGCCCTTCTCCTGGACGCGGCTGCGCAGCCGGTCGATCTCACGCCGGTGCAGGAGCAGCTTGCGGTCGCGCTCGGGGTCGTGGTTCGCGATTCCGCCCTTGTCGTAGGCGGCGATGTTGGCCCCCACGAGCCAGACCTCGTCCCCGCGCACGTCGGCGAAGGCGCGCTGGATCGTCGCCCGCCCCTCGCGGAGCGCCTTCACCTCAGTGCCCTGGAGCACGAGTCCGGCCTCGACACGCTCGAGCAGCTCGTACTCGTGCCGGGCGCGGCGATTGTCCGCCACCAGCTTCTCACCCTTCGGTCTGGCCATCGGGCAAGTCTAGGCCGGGTCGGCGTGCGCTCAGTGCGCCCGGAGCTCGTCCGACAGACGCCGCGCGAGCACCGGCAGCATCGCGACCGCGATCGACGGCTCGGTGTCGAGCAACCCGGCGAAGTCGTCCCGCCCGATCGCGAGGCAGCGCACGTCGGTCTCGGCTCGCACCCTCGCGGCGCGCACGCCCTCCGGGATCAGCAGCGCCAACTCGCCGAAGAACTCGCCCGGGCCGAGCTCGACCTCGCGGCCGTGGCCCAGCTCGACGACGACCGTACCTTCCTCGACGACGAACATGCCAAGACCAGCGTCGTACGGGCGGATCATCACCTGACTGGCGGGGATCAGCACTTCGGTGGCGATGTCCGCCAGGGCGAGGAGCGTCGTCGTCGTCGAGTTCGGCGAAGAGCGGGATCGCGCGCAGCCGTGCAGGTGTCGTGATCGGCACTCCTCGTTCATATCACGTCGCCGCGGCGGATGGGGTTTCCCTCCTTCAAGGGATGCCCGGCGACGGCGCGCAGTCGATCACTAGGGGGCCATGAGCATCGGAACACGTTCCGCAATCGTCGCGACCTTCGTCACCACGCTGATAATCCCCGTGGTCGACTCGGCCCATCATCTCGTCGGTCACGCCTACAAGGCCGGCGGCTCGAAGCAGGTCAGCTGCGTCGCCGGGGAGTCCGTCACCGTCGCGGGCAAGACGTTCACCTGCCAGTCGCGCGTGATCAACAAGATCAAGCTGGCACCGAAGGTGAAGCTGTGCCCGAAGAACCTCTGGTGGGTGCACGGCACGTGCGGCAGCTGGGCGGAGTACGTGCAGGCGCATTCCACGGCATCCCCCTGATGTCCGCTGACATCCACGTGCACCGCGACGGCCGCGCGTGAGCAGCCTCCTCACCTGGCGTGATCTCGCGCTCGGCCTCGCCGGGCTCGTGATCCTCTTCGACTTCCAGAACCTGCTCTCGTGGTCGCGCCGGCGCGTCATCGGCCCCCATTTCCGGCGCAACAACGACTACACGATCGTCGTCCCCATCTACGGGCACCCGCGCTACTTCGCCAATCGCGAGGTGCTCTCACGGGTAAAGGACAACGTCCTGCTCGCGATCGACGTCAGCACGCCCGAGATGAAGTCGTTCGCGCTGAAGAGTCTTCGCCGACGGGTGGCGTGTCGTCTGCACGGAGCTCGAACGACCTTCTCCGCCGCATCTCATTCGCTTTGCACTCGAGTCCGGGCAGATCACCACGTCCTACGTCATCCGCCTGGACGGAGACACGCGGCCGCTGGAGGACTTCGGGCGCTACCTGGAGAGCATCGAGGAGGACGGAGCCGACCTCTGCTCGGTCAAGGTCGCAGTCGCAAACCCGCGAACCCAGGCCCAGAAGATGCAGGCGCTCGAGTACCGGATGGCGATGCTGTCGCGACACTTCCGGCCCTGGCTGACCTCGGGAGCCTGCACCGTCGGGAAGACGGAGGCGCTCCGACTGATCTTCCGGCACCACTCGTTCTGGTTCCCCGGCGAGGACATCGAGACCGGCCGCGTGGCCAAGGCATTGCGCATGCGCGTTCGCCATCTGGACATGACGGTGGAGACCGACGCGCCGGAATCCTGGCCGGGACTGCTCCAGCAGCGCCGGCTCTGGTGGGCCGGGAACTTCCGGCACACGATCGTCAACCTGGACAAGAACATGCTGCGAATGCCCGTCTGGTCCTTCTACTACCTCGCCCTCGTGTGGGTCGGCCTGTACTTCAAGTGGGACACGGTCACGAGCTACGCGAGCGTGGAGGCGTTCCTGAAGCTGCTCGGCATCTCGATGGTCGTCTGCGCCGCCATCACCGTGATCGCCAACATCCAGGTGCGGTCGTGGCGGATGCTGATCTTCCCGCTGTACGCCTTCGCGCAGGCGATGCTGATGCCGATCGTCGGCTCGATCTACTACTGGATCTTCGCCCACCGCCAGGGGTTCATGGGCCGGTATCGCTTCGGCTACGGGCGCGGCACCCGCGTCCCGGCAGCACTCGTGCGGCAGGCTTGACCCCGCGGTTCGTTCTCAGGAGCCGCGCCCGGCAAGAGACAGCTCGACCTGGCCGTCGGATCGGTCGATCTTCTCGACCCGCACCTCGATCGGATCTCCGAGCCGGAAACGGCTGCCTGCCCGCCTCGCCTCCAGTGCCGTGCCCAGCACGTTGAGCTCGTAGTAGCCGGTGAGGCGACGCACGGGAAGGTAGCCCTCGAAGACGTCGCCGAAGCGGACGAACATCCCGGAGCCGATCAGCCCGATGATCTCGCCCGCGAACGCCGTCTCCCAGCCGCGGTCGAACAGCGTGGCGTCGAGCAGCCAGGCCAGGCAGATCGCATCGGCGGCGTACTCGATGTCGGAGGCGGCGCGCTCGCGCGCCGAGACGTGCTGGGCGAGCTCTGCGAGGTCGCCGGGAACCGGCTCGTCTGTGGCGCCGAGCTCGCGGAGCAGCACTCGGTGGACGACGAGGTCGGGGTAGCGCCGAATCGGCGAGGTGAAGTGGCAGTAGGCCGTGCTCGCGAGCCCGGAGTGGCCGAGGTTGCGCGGGTCGTAGCAGGCCTGCTTGAGCGAGCGCAGGACAAGGGCGGGAAAGGCCTCCACCCCACGTCCCGACTCCCGGATGTACGCGGTCACGCGATCGGAGATCTGGCCGACGAGCTGCGCCGCGACCGCGCTCGTCAGCCGCTCGGGATCGGGCGTAGGCGGTGTCGGCACGTCGAGGTCGGCGAGCACCGAGAGCAGCCGCTCGACCGACTGCGGGTCGGGCCGCTCGTGGACGCGGTAGAGCGCGTCGCGCCGACGGCCGGCCAGCAGCGCGCCGACGGACTCGTTCGCGAGGATCATCAGCTCCTCGACGAGCATGTGCGCGTGCGGCTCGCTCTCCGACCACGCCCGCTCGATCCCTCCGCGGCCGTCGAACGCGAAGGTGATCTCGCGCGTCTCGATGTTCAGCGCCCCGCGCGCGAACCGCCGCAGCCGCAGGTCGGTCGCGAGCCTCTCGGCGAGCCTGAGCCCCTCCTCGGCCTCCGGCTCGGCCCGCTCTCTCCCCGCGAGCATCCGCTCCGCCTGCCCGTACGTGAGCCGCGCACGGCTGCGGATGACCGACCGGTAGAAGAGCGGCTCTCCGGCCTGCAGATTGGCGTCGAACGGGATCTCGACGGTGACGGTGAGCCGATCCTGGTGCGGGCGCAGGCTGCACGCGTCGTCGGCGAGGTCGTGCGGGAGCATCGGCGCGACCAGCCCGGGCACGTAGACCGAGAAGCCGCGCTCGGCTGCCCCGTGATCGAGCGGCGTGCCGGCGGGCACGAAGAAGGACACGTCCGCGATGTGCACGTACGCGCGCAGCCCGTCGCCCTCGCTGCGAACCGAGATCGCGTCGTCGAAGTCCTTCGCGGTCTCGGGGTCGATCGTGAAAGTGGGGAGCTCGCGAAGGTCGACACGCCCCTCGACGGAAGGCTCAGGCAGGTCGTGCGGCTCGTGGGCGCCCACCTCCCCGCGCGAGAGCAGAAGCGCCTGGAGCACGTTCTCGATGCGGTCGGCCCGGCCGACGACGCGTTCGACCCTCGCCCGCCCGCGACCCGTCCGGACGAGCGCGAGGTCGCCGGGGCGGGCGTCCCCGAGTCCTTTCCGATCGACCACGACGGGCACCCCGGGCTCGAAGAACGGCTCGCCGACGACCAGCTTCCCGCGGGTGCCGATCTCGACGACGAGGCGCCCCGCGCTGTCTCCGCGTGCACTCACGGCTGTGGAGCGATCGTCACACAGTTGTCGCGGTTCAGTGTCACCTCTGCGCGGATTTCGCCGCTAGGGTCCAAAGCGGGGGGTCAGGGCCGAAGGCCCCGGGGGGAAGAGGAGAGCGGAGCGGCCGCGGCCGTCAGACCCGGAGGAAGCGGCGGACGGTCAGCCCAGAGCCGGCGGCGCCCAGCATCAGCCCGGCCACGAGGATCAGGAGCGCGTCGAGCTCGAACGCGAGGGCGTGGACGCCCTTCACCTGGATGAAGTCGAGCTTGGGCACGATGACGGCGTCGCTGACCACGAGCAGGATGATCGCCGCCAGCGACCCGAGCAGCCCGCAGGCGAAGCCTTCGACCATGAACGGCCCCCGCACGAACCAGTTCGACGCCCCGACGAGCTTCATCACCTCGATCTCCCGCCGCCGCGCGAAGATCGACAGCCGGATCGTGTTGCCGATCATGAGGATCGCCGCCAGGAGCAGCACCACCACCGCGACGACGAAGGTGATCTCTATCGCGCGGGCGAACCGCAGCACCGCGTTCGCGGTCTTGCGCCCGTATCTCACGGTGTCCACGGACGCCGGTCGCGGCTCCAGCGTCCTCGCGATCGCCGCCGTCTGCCCGCCGTCCTTGGGATACACGGTCAGCTTCGGCCCGAGCGGATTCTCCGGAAGGCCGATCCTCTTGTAGGCGGGGAACTGCTGCTCCATCTCCTTCAGTCCCTCATTCGCAGACGTGAACGTCACGTTCTTCACCAGTGGATTGGCGTCGAGCCGATCCTTGACGGCGACGACCTGGGAGATGCGGGTGTTCTGGTGAAAGAACACGTTGACGACGAGCTGCTGCTTCAGGTGGTCGCTCCACGAGAGCAGCCACGTGCCGAAGGCGATCGAGAGACCGAGGACGAACATGCCGATCAGCACAGTCAGCGTGGCCGCGACCGTGGTCGACATCGTCGCCCGCAGCGAGCGGGCGGCTTCGTCGACGATCGTCCGCAGCTTCATTCGTAGCCTCCGCGGCGCTCGTCACGCGCCAGGCGCCCGCCGTCCAGGGCGATCACGCGCTTGCGCATCTTGTCGACCATCTCCCGGTCGTGGGTGACCATCAGAATCGTCGTCCCGGCGCGGTTGATCCGGTAGAGCAACTGCATGATGCCGACGGACGTGTCCGGGTCGAGGTTCCCGGTCGGCTCGTCGCAGACGAGGAGCGGCGGGTGGTTGACGACGGCGCGCGCGATCGAGACACGCTGCTGCTCGCCGCCGGAGAGCTCGTCCGGGAGCGACGCTCCCTTGTGCGCGAGGCCGACGAGCCCGAGCACCTCAGGTACCTTCTTGCGGATCGAGTCACGACTCTCGCCCTGCACCTTGAGGGCGTAGGCCACGTTGTCGTACGCGTTGCGGTTCGGGAGGAGCTTGAAGTCCTGGAACACGCACTGGACGTTGCGCCGGAGCATCGGCACCTTCGAGCGCGGCAGCCGGCCGAGGTCGCGGCCACCGACGACGATCCGTCCGCGCGTCGGCTCGACCTCCTTGAGCAAGAGCTTGATGATCGTCGACTTGCCGGAGCCCGAGGCGCCGACGATGAACACGAAGTCGCCCTTGTCGATCACGAACGACACGTCGCGGAGCGCAGTCACGTCCGGCTCGTAGACCTTCGTCACACCGTCGAACACGATCATCGCTCCCGGACCGGCCGAAGGCCTCGGTGAGTCCGGCTCGACGGAGTGCTCGGTCACGGGCGCCGGCGGCGCTTCGGTTTGGAGGTTCAGCTCCTGCACGACGAGGGCCGGCGGCTTCCTACCCGCCGGTTGCGGGGATTTTAGCCGATCCCCTAGAGGGCCTTCCCAGTAGCGCGAGCGAGCAGGTAAGCGTGGATGAACCCATCCAGGTCGCCGTCGAGGACGCCCTGCGCGTTTCCGGCCTCGTGGTCGGTGCGGTGGTCCTTGACGATCTGGTACGGATGGAGGACATAGCTGCGGATTTGACTTCCGAAGCCGGTGTCCTGCACCACGCCGCGTTCCTTGGCCATCTCCTCCTCACGCCGCTCCTGCTCGAGCTCGGCCAAACGGGACTTGAGGACGCGCATCGCAGTCGCCTTGTTCGACGACTGGGAGCGCTCGTTCTGGCACTGGACGACGATGCCGCTCGGCACGTGCGTGATGCGAACAGCCGAGTCGGTCTTGTTCACGTGCTGGCCGCCGGCACCCGACGCACGGTAGGTGTCGATGCGCAGGTCGGCCTCGTCGACCTCGACGTCGACGTCGTCGGAGACGAGCGGGCTGACGATCACCTGGGCGAACGACGTGTGCCGCCGGTGGGCCTGGTCGAACGGGGACAGACGGACGAGGCGGTGGACGCCGCGCTCCGCCTTGAGCGCGCCGTAGGCGTTCTCGCCCTTGGCCGTGAACGTCGCCGACTTCAGGCCTGCCTCCTCACCCGGGCTCGCCTCCAACAGCTCCGCCTGGAAGCCGCGCGCCTCGGCCCAGCGCAGGTACATCCGCAGCAGGATCTCGGCCCAGTCCTGCGCGTCCGTGCCGCCGGTGCCGCCGACGATCGTGACGATGGCGTCGCCCGCGTCGTACTCGCCGTTGAACAGCGCCTCCTCCTCGAGCCGTGCGAGCTCGCGCCGGAGCGGCCGGATCGACTCTGCGATCTCGGCGTCCATGTCACCGTCCATCGCGGCGAGCTCCCTGGCGTCGTCGTACTCGCCGCGCAATCGCTCGTAGCGCTCGACGCGGCGGGTCAGACGCGATTGCTCGGTCGAGACCGAGGCGGCGTGCTGCTGGTCGTCCCAGAAGCCGGGGCGCCCCATCTCGCCCTCGAGCTCCTCGATCCGGGTCTTCAGGCGGTCGGGGTCAAAGGTAATCACGGACCCAGTCGAGCTGGACCCCGATCTCCTCGAGCTGCTGCGCGAGCGGCTGCTGCTGCTCCTCGGCCATTACTCAATCCTAGCCCCCACATCCGCCAGTCGCCTCCGATGACCGCGGAGCCGTGGCTCCGCCGCGGCGTAGCTCAGGACGAGCGGGACGCGGAGCGGCGGGGAAGGGGGCTCACGGGGGAAACCGGCCGTTTCCCCCGTGCCACTAGGCGCCGTGACAGCGCTTGTACTTCTTGCCCGAGCCGCACCAGCAGGGGTCGTTGCGGCCGAGCTTGTCGTGCTCGGAAACCTGGCGCTGCTGCGGCTGGGACGGCCCCGCCGGTACCAGCTCGCCGCTCGTCGCCGCTGCGATCGCGTCGGCTCCGGCCAGCGACTGGTGCTCGTAGCTCAGCGACCCGTTGCCGCCGTCCTGGCCGTTCAGGGACAGTTCGGCCGCTTCCTCGGGCGCCAGCTCGGCGTGGAAGAGCGTGAAGACGACCTCCTCGCGGATCGTCTGTGACAGCTCCTCGAACATCTTGTGGCCCTCGGCCGTGTACTCGACCAGTGGGTCCTTCTGCGCCATCGAGCGCAGATGCACGCCCTCGCGCAGGTAGTCCATCGACTCGAGGTGCTCGCGCCAGCGCGTGTCGACGACCTGGAGGATCACGAACCGCTCGAGCTCACGCATCAGCTCGTCGCCGAGCTGCTGCTCCTTCTCGCCGTACGCCTCCTGCGCGTCCTCGCGGAAGTCGTCGACCAGCACCTCGCGCTCGAGCCGACCGGCGTAGTCCTCTCTCAGCTCGTCGCCGGTCACGTCCGAGCCGTACAGGGTCGTCATCGCCTGACAGAGCTGGTCGAGGTCCCAGCCCTCGCCTGTGTCGGTCACGAACAGGTCGATCGTGTGCTCGATCATCTCGTCGATCCACTGCCTGACCTCGGCGGAGAGGTCCTGTCCCTCGAGCACCTGGCGGCGCTGCTGGTAGATGACCACGCGCTGCTTGTTCATGACGTCGTCGTACTTGAGGACGTTCTTGCGCATGACGAAGTTCTGCTCCTCGACCTTCTTCTGCGCGTTCTCGATCTGGCGCGAGAGGACCTTCGCCTCCATGGGCTGGTCGTCCGGCACCTTGAAGCGGGACATGATGTTCTTGATCCGGTCGCCGGCGAAGAGGCGCACGAGCTGGTCCTCGCCCGACAGGTAGAAGCGCGTCTCGCCGGCGTCGCCCTGACGGCCCGAGCGGCCGCGGAGCTGGTTGTCGATCCGGCGCGCCTCGTGCCGTTCGGTGCCGACGACGTACAGGCCGCCGAGCTCGAGCACGCCCTCGCCGAGTTTGATGTCGACGCCGCGTCCGGCCATGTTCGTCGAGATCGTGACCGCGCCGAGCTGGCCGGCGTCCTTGATGATCTCGGCCTCGCGCTCGTGCTGCTTGGCGTTCAGGACGTTGTGCTGAATCCCGCGGCGCTTGAACATCTCGGAGAAGAACTCCGACGTCTCGACGTCGATCGTGCCGACGAGGACCGGCTGGCCTTTCGTGTGCCGCTCGACGATGTCATCGAGCGCTGCCTGGAACTTCGCTTCCTTCGTGCGGAAGATCAGGTCGTTCTTGTCGGCGCGCGTGACGGTCACGTTGGTCGGGATCTCGACGACGTCGAGGCCGTAGATCTCCGTGAACTCCTTCTCCTCGGTCTTGGCCGTGCCGGTCATGCCCGCGAGCTTCTCGTAGAGGCGGAAGTAGTTCTGGAGCGTGATCGTGGCCATCGTGACGTGCTCTTCCTGGATGTCGACGCCTTCCTTGGCCTCGATCGCCTGGTGCAGGCCCTCGCTCCAGCGGCGGCCCTCCATGATCCGGCCGGTGAACTCGTCGACGATCTTCACCTCGCCGTCCTGGATGACGTAGTCGATGTCGTTCTGGTACAGCGCCTGTGCCTTCAGCGCCTGTATGAGGTGGTTGACGAGCTGGACGTTGCGCGGGTCGTAGAGGTTGTCGATCCGCAGAGCGCGCTCGACCGAATGGATGCCCCGCGGGAGCGGCGAGACCGTCTTGAACTTCTCGTCGAACGTGTAGTCGACGTCCGGCTCCGCCTGCCGGTCGATCTTCGAGGGCGGCTTGTACGGGACGCCTTCGAGCCCCTTGACGATGCGTGCGAAGTCGTAGTACGTGCTGGCGGCCGTCTCCGGCTCGCCGGAGATGATCAGCGGCGTCCGCGCCTCGTCGATCAGGATCGAGTCGACCTCGTCCACGATCGCGTACGTATGGCCGCGCTGGACGACGCCTTCCATGGACACGGCCATGTTGTCGCGCAGGTAGTCGAAGCCGAACTCGGAGTTGGTGCCGTAGGTGATGTCGCACTCGTAGGCCTGTTTGCGCGTGTCGAACGGCATCATGTTCTCGATGTAGGAAACCGTCGCGCCGAGGCGCTCGAAGACGCCGCGGTTCCACTCGGCGTCGCGCTTCGCGAGGTAGTCGTTGACCGTGACGAGGTGCACGTTCTGTCCCGAGAGGACGTTCAGATACAGCGCGAGGCTGGCGACGAACGTCTTCCCCTCGCCCGTCTTCATCTCGGCGATGTCGCCCTCGTGGAGGACGATTCCGCCCATCAGCTGGACGTCGAAGATGCGCTGGCCCGATTCGCGCTTGCGCGACTCGCGGACGCATGCGAACGCCTCGAAGAGCATGTCCTCGAGCGACTCGCCGTTCTCGTGGCGCTGCCGGAACTCGGCGGTCTTGCCGAGGAGGTCGTCGTCGGAGAGCTGCTCAAACTCGGGCTCGAGCGATGTGATGTAGGCGGCCTGGTCCGCCAGCGTCTTCAGCCGGCGGCCTTCGCCTGCCCGGAGGACCTTCTCGAGCGCTCCGTAGCTCTGCGGCATGAGTACAGGGTACCGCCTGTCAACGGGCGGCCTGCGCGTCAAAAGTTGCGCAATTGGCACAGTTCGGCGCAGCCCGGGCTGGTACTTGTTTCGAACAGAAGCTGCTCCGTCCCGAACCCCCACCCACCCGGGGCGATCGCGCGTGAGATCCGCGCGGCGGGCAGGGCAGGCCTGCCGCAGGGAGGGACAGGCCGGCGCGCTAGAGCAGCGTCACCTCGATCTCCCACATACGCTCGGCGAGCCGGTCTGCGCGGACGACGAAAGCCGGGCCGCGTTCGGCTCCGAGCCGTTCGAGGGAGCGCATGCTCCCGAACGACGGCTCGCCGTCGACCGTGAGCGACCGCTGTCCCTCGGCGACGGAGAGAACGACCTCGTCGCCGGGGATGTTCTCGGGCAACTCGGCGACCTCGATCCGCCGCGCGGCCACACCCCAGCTGGAGCCTCCGCGCCACACGGCGCGGGCGCGGTAGGGCGGGTGCAGCTTTACCTCGAGCGCAGCCGCGAGCGGGTCGAGCGAGCCGGGTTCGAGCTCGGTCTCGATCGAGTCGTCGACGACGAGCGTTCCGTCCGGGAGCACGGCGAAGTCGAGCTCGCCCACGCCCAGGCGGGGCGCCTCGGCCGTGACGACCGTGTCCCATTCGCGGGGCCGCGGCACGCCGTGAATCCCGACCTCCTGCCAGGCCGGCGGGCGGCCCAGCTGCGGCTCTTCTGTCAGGAGGCCCGCCTCGCGCGCGAGCCGCTGGTGCAGCGGCTCGTCGCGCCGGAACAGGCTCACGCGCGCCCGCTACGCAGGCTCGATCACTCCGTAGTCGCCGTCGCGGCGGCGGTAGACGACGTTGATCTCGCCCGAGTCGGCGTTCCTGAAGACGAAGAAGTCGTGGCCGATCAGCTCGAGTTGCTCGACGGCATCCTCGGCGGTCATCGCGTTGAGCACGAACTGCTTGGTCTTGACGATCATTGCTCCCTCCTCAGGAATCGAGACCGGCGCCGAGCCGCCGTTCGCCCGCTCGTGCCGGTCGTGCTCGTGCCGTCGCTTCTGCCGGTACCGCTTCACCTGCCGCTCCAGCTTGTCGACGAGCAGATCGATCGACGCCTTCATGTCGCTCGAGGCCTCGCGCGCCCGCAGCACCGGCCCCTTCGTCCAGATCGTCGCCTCGGCGACGTTGTTGTCCGCAATCGACGGATTGCGCTCGACCATGAGCTCGAGCTCGACGTGGGTCTGCTCGGCGAGCTGCGGGTCGAGCTTCCCGAGCTTCCGTACGGCGTATTCGTGAATCGCCTCCGAGACCTCGACGTTCTTCCCCTTCACGTGCAAACGCATCGCGCCTCCTCGCTCCGGGTGTGACCGAACGTGCTCACTCCAAATCTACCGCACCGCCCTGGCGAAGCAGACGACGTCGACGCGACGCGCGCCGGCTTTCCGCAGCGCCTGGGCGGCGACGCTCGCCGTCGCACCGCTCGTGTACACGTCGTCGACGAGACAGACCGTCGACGGGGCCGGGCGCGTCGCACGAAACGCGCCTCTCACGTTCCGGCGCCGCTCGGCGAGGCTGAGCCCGCGCTGGCGCCGGGACGGGCCGACGCGCTCGAGCAGGCGCTCGACCGGCAGTCCCCAACGTTCGCCGAGCTCGCGTGCGAGCTGCTCCGCAGGGTGGTGACCACGCTGGAGGCGCCGGTCTCCGTCCGGCGGGACGAACGCGAGCACGTCGACGTCCGGCCGGGGGACGGCGTCGCCGACGAGCGCCGCCGCCTCGAGAGCCAGCCGGCGCAGGCCTCGCTCCTTCCAGCCGCCGACGACTCTCCGCACGGCCTCGTCGTATTCGACCGCAGCCCGCGCGGTCGCGAAGCCGAGGCGCCGGCCCGCGCACTCGCGGCAGCGCGCGACCGGCCAGACGGTCGGTGCACCACAGCGCTCGCAGAGCGGCGGCACGATCACGGGCAGGCCGTCGCGGCAGCGCGGGCAGAGCTGCGACCCGGGACGACGGCAGGCGAGGCACCGCTGCGGGAAGAGGAGATCGAGCAGGCCCCGACGCTAGCCGCACCGATGTGGCGTCACTGCGCCGGGTTCGTGGCGAAATCGGCGCGCGCGGCCTCGAGCTGCTCCGGCGTCCCGATGTCGTACCAGGCGCCGGGAAGCTCCCACACGTAGACCGGCGTCCGCATGTAGAGCCACTCGACGAGGCGGCCGGGCTGGTCCGGGTTGTCGGTCTCGGCCAGATACGTTTGGATCAGGGGCAGTACCTGCCGGGGGTACCAGTAGAGGGCGATCCCCGCACGCGTCGAGCGCGCATGTTCGGGCTTCTCCTCGAAGTACGTGATCCGGCCGTCCTCGTCCGTCTCGACGGTGTTGTACTGGGACATGAGGTCGGGGTCGCCGACATCGTGCACTGCCAGCACCGGGCGCTCGCGCTCGCGACCTTCGGCCACGAACCCGTCAATCGAGCCGGTGAAGAGGTTGTCGCCGGCGATCACGATCAGGTCGTCGTCGACCTCCTCGTGGTCGAGCACGAGCCCGATGTCGCCGATCGCCCCCAGACGGTCGTCCTCGCTCGTCGTGCCGTCGTCGATCACCTTCACGGCCCGCCCCTCGCGCTCGGACGCCCAGGTCTCGAAGGCCGGTGCGAACTTGGCGTTCGTCACGAGGTAGACGGCGTCGAGCCCGTCGAGCGGAGCCAGCCGATCGAGCACCCAGTCCACCATCGGCCTGCCGCCGACCTCGAGCAGGTGCTTCGGCGTCTCGAGCGTGAGCGGGTAGAGGCGGGTGGCGTAGCCGGCGGCGAGGATGAGCGCCTTCATCTCGTGCTCCTCGCCGGCGTCGGCTCACGGTCGGCGGAGCCGACCTCCGCCGGCGCCTGACGCCGCTGGCGGCACGGCGCTCTCCGGCCCCGTACTGGTCGTACTGTGACCTCCGGCCCCGCACCGCCAGCGGCGCCCGAGGAACGCAAGAGTTCGGACGACGTGTTCATGTTCGGACTTTCATCGGCCGCGGCAGCGACTCGGCGTAGGGGGCACGGTGGACGCCGAGCTCGGTGACGATCGCAGTCACGAGCGCGGCAGGTGTGACGTCGAACGCCGGGTTCCGGGCCGGGAAGCGCTCCGTCACCTCGGTGCCCGCACGCTCCTCGATCACGATCGTGTCCCCGGAGGGCGTGTCCGGGTCGATCGTTGACGTCGGCGCGACGACGTAGAAGGGCAGCCCGTGGTGCGCCGCGAGCACGGCCAGGGGGTACGTGCCCACCTTGTTGGCCGTGTCGCCGTTGGCCGCGATCCGGTCGGCGCCGACGAGCACGCAGTCGACCTGCCCGGATGCCATCAGCCCGCCTGCAGCAGCGTCGACGATCACGGCATACGGGATACCCAACTCGCCGAGCTCCCATGCCGTCAGCCGCGAGCCCTGGAGGAGCGGGCGCGTCTCGTCGACCCAGACGTGCTCGACGCGGCCTTGCTCGTGGGCCGTGCGCAGGGCGCCGAGCGCGGTGCCGTAGCCGCCCGTCGCGAGGCCGCCGGTGTTGCAGTGCGTGAGGGCGCGGCTGCCCGGGTCGATCAGCTCGGCAGCGTGTTTGGCCATCCGCCGGCAGCGCTCGACCTCGTCGCGGTGGATCTCGCGGGCCCGCTCGGCCGGGTCGGCCGCTGCCCGCACCTCCCGCAACGCCCAGCTGAGGTTGACCGCTGTGGGCCGGGACGCCGCGAGGATCGCCGCCGCGCGGTCGGGGTCGTCGCCGTTCGCGACCGCGAGCGCGTAGCCGTAGGCGGCGGCGATCCCGATCGCAGGCGCGCCGCGCACGGCGAGCGTGCGGATCGCCTCCGCCACCTCGTCCGCCGAGCGGCACTCGAGCTCGACCTCCTCGGCGGGCAGCCTCCGCTGGTCGAGCACGACCACGCGGTCGGGCTCGAGGCGAACGATCCGCTCGGGCGTGAGTCCCGCGTCGAGGTCGGCGGTCATGACGACGCAGACTAGTTGACACCACGGAACGTGGTTTTATAGCCTGGTTGCGCTGTGATCTCACAGCTCACCCGCCTTGGACTCACGAGCTACGAAGCCAAGGCCTATCTCGCCCTCACCCGCCGTGGCTCGTCTACTGCGGCTGAGGTGGCTCGCCTCGCCGGCGTGCCGAGGCAGCGCATCTACGACGTCCTCGCGAGCCTCGTCGGCAAGGGCCTGGCGATGAGCAAGCCGGGCAACGTCGTCAAGTACTCGGCCACGCCTCCCGACACGGCCTTCGAGCACCTGCTCGCCGACCGGCGCCAGGAGCTGGCCGATCTCGAACGCGCGGCCGAGCAGATGGTCGATCAGCTCAGCCCTGCGTTCGAAGCAGGCCAGGCTCACACCGATCCCCTCGAGTACATCGAGGTGCTCCGCGACCGGCGGGCGATCAACGCGAGGTTCGGAGAGCTGCAGGCCAACATCCAGGACGAGATCCTGGTCTTCACGAAGCCTCCCTATGCGACGCCCGTGCAGTCGAACGTGGAGGGCGTGGAGGTCGCAAAGTCACACCGGGCGCGCAGCATCTACGAGTTCTCCATCTTCGACTCGGAGCAGTCGACGGAAGGCGTCCGGCGCTTCATCGAGGCGGGCGAGGAAGCCCGCTTCGTCCCCGAGCTACCCCTGAAGCTCGTGATCATCGACGAGATGATCGTCATGTTCGGCATGGAGGATCCCGTCGCGGGATCGTCGGAGCTCACGATCGTCGTCATCGAGCATCCGTCGCTCGCGAAGGTCCTCAAGATCGCGTTCGAGACGATGTGGGCCGGCGGCCTCACATTCGACGAGGCGTACGACCGCCTCGTCACCCGCAGGACACAGACAGCGTAGGAGCGAAGGTCCGAGAACGACTCAGGGGAGGTCGAGATGAAGCGTCGCATCGAGTCACTGCCGCGCCGCCGCGCGCTCGTCGCGATCGGCGCCGTCCTGATTGCAGGTGGTGCCGTAGCCCTCGCGGTGACGCTCTGGCCCGAGCATTCCGCGCCTCGGAGCGCGAAGCAGCTCGAGCTGAGCATCCGTCGCATCGGCGCCGGGAGCGAGGCCGAAGAGCACGAGCAGGACTCGGGCAAGCCGGTCGAGCAAGGCCGGCTCTCGGCGTACGCCTTCCGGGCGGGCACCCCGGCCTCGGTCGGTGCCGAGCGCTCCGGCGGCCTCCCCACCTTCGGCCAGCCGACGATCGCAGGCATCGGCGGCTTCGGCTTCGAGGCCGATCTCCGGCTCGATCCGAGCGATCCCACGCGCGTCTACGAGAGCGTGCCCGGGACCGGCGGCGCCGACACGAGCTGGATCTGGCGCTCGCTCGACAGCGGCAAGACCTTCAAGTGGGTGCCCTCGGCGGCGCCGCTGAACGGGAAGGTGACGCCGTGCGCCGGCGGCGGCGACACAGAGCTCGCGGTCGACTCGAAGAAGCGTCTCTACTTCAACGACCTCTCGCTCGCCAACTTCTCGACGGCCCGCTCCGACGACGGCGGGAAGACGTTCACGTGCAACAACACCGGCGTCCCGGACGCGGGTGTCGATCGGCAGTGGTACGCGCTGGACGGCGATCCCCTCGCCGGCGGCTCCGTCTACCTGACGAACGACGAGGTCGGAAACGGCGCCGTCCAGTGCGGAAGCACGGTGTCGAACAACACCCTCGTGATGTACCGATCGCCGGTGGGCGCGGCCGCCACGGCCGGGATCGCGTTCGGTCCGCCCAACCACATCACCCAGCCCGGAACCTGCGACGAGGGGATCATGGGCAACGACGAGGTCAGCCCCATCGCGACCACGACCGGCCAGATCGTGGCGGGCCAGCCGACGACGCTCGCGACAGCCGTCAAGCACGTCTACGTGATCCACGACGACGGCAGCCTCAGCAGGATCCTGATCGCGCGCTGCTTCCCGGTCGCCTTCGGCGCGCCGCTCGCGAACGTCAGCGATCCGAGCGGGCTGAACTGCGTCGACCTGCCCGTGGCGAACCTCGGCGATCCCACCGCGGTGCGCACGGGCGCGAACTTCCCGTCACTCGCGATCGACCATGCCGGCAACCTCTACGCCGTCTGGGAGCGGGCGCCGATGACGGGCGGCAAGGCCGGCGACAGCGCACTCGAGTATTCGTACTCGACGGACGAGGGGAATCACTGGTCGACCCCGATCGCGATCCCCACGGGCCTCGCGAACAACGTGTACGCGTGGGTTGCGGCCGGAGACGACGGGCGCGTCGACGTCGCCTGGTACGGCACGGCCGCACACGTCGACCTGGCGAACGGGGGCCCGGACGCGTGCCCGAACGGGGGCCCAGACGCGGTTCCCGGCGCCTGGAGCCTGTACGTGACGCAGACGCTGAACGGCCACGCGCCCAGCGTGACCTTCACGACGCCGGCCGTCGCGAGCGAGCACCCGATCAAGCACGGGAGCATCCAGACCGTCATGGGCAACCAGTGCGGCGGCGCGCCCGGGAACCAGCTCAAGACGAACCGCACGCTCGGCGACTTCTTCCAGCTGCGCATCGGCTCGAGCGGCGAGGCGCAGATCTCGTACGCAGACGCGACGAACGGCGCCGCTCCTGATTTCGCGACGCACGCGATGTACGTCCGCCAGATCGGCGGCATCGGCGTGATCAAGGGACGGTCGCCCGGCGGCGATCCGATCCAGCTGAACTCCGTCAGCGATCCGTCCGGCGACGCGAAGTACGAGGCGCTCGGCCAGTCGAGCGCGAACATGCCCAACCTGGACATCCTGGCGTCGTCGCTGAGCTGGCCCAAGGCGGCCACTTGCCACCCGGCGGGCACACCGTGCCTGCGCGTGAAGACGAAGCTCGCGAACCTGACCACGAACGCGCCGGCGTCGCCGGACGCCGACACCGATCTCGTCTGGCTGACGCAATGGTTCGTCCCCGCCGCCGCGAATTGCACGTCGACGGCCCCGTCCTGCGCCAACGGAGGGCTGAACTTCGACGTCTACGCCGAGTGGAACGGCGCGCAGAACGGCGACGGGCTCTTCCATTGCTGGGTCGGCCAGGATGCCGTCCAGCAGAACGCGGGCGGCCTGCTGCTCACCTACCCCGGGATCTCCGAGCTGACCGCACCCGGTGCGTGCGCGATCGTGAACGGGCAGGGCGGCACGGTGACGATCGACGTCCCGCTCGCGCAGATCGGCCTCGACCTGGCTGTGGCGCCGTTCAGCTCCAGGCTGTACAGCGTCACGGCGAGCACGATGACGCTCCCGCAGCCTGCGAACACCGATCCATGGGTGGCACCCGGGATCGGCGGGATCCCGTTCGACCTGATCGACGTCGCACGCGGGTACGAGGGCAAGCCGCCCAGCTAGAAGCCGCCCAGCTAGGCAGCGGCAGCGAGCCCGGGCTCCGGCTCGAGCGCTCGGCTGAGCGCATTCGCCAGGTGACGGCGGCCGCGGAAGATCAACGTCTCGACCGCCGAGACCGACACGCCCAGCGCCTCTGCGATCTCGACATAGGAGAGGCCCTGCCACTCGCGGAGAAGGATCACCCGCCGCAACTTCTCTGGCATGTCGGCCAACGCATCGTTCAACGCCCCGACCTCCTCGCGGCGCTCTCGCTCGGGAGCGGCGATGCGATCCTCCAGGCTCCCGAGGTCGTGCGGACGCTCGACACGCGCGCGTCGCGCCGATCCAAGACGGCGCGACAGGCACACGTTGTGCGCGATCTTGTACAGCCAGGCCGTCTCGCACTCCGGCGTGATCCCCTGTCGGAGCGCCGTGAACACCCGCAGGAACGTCGCCTGGACGGCGTCTTCCGCCTCGTCGTGCGAACGGAGCTGCCCACGGCAGTACCGGTAGACCTGAATCCGGTAGCGGCTGTAGAGATCGGAGGCCCGATTCTCGGCGGGAGAGGCTTGGTTGGCGATTCCGGTCGGCATATGACACCCCTATTCGTGGTGCTAGCGTGGTGAGAATAACACCACTTGCGAAGGTGTCAAATTGTACCCACTTGTCGGGGTGTCAAAACGCACACAGGCGCGCAGCAAGACGCAACCCGCGCCGAGCGTGTGGACAGGCGCGGGTTGCGTGACGGCCTAGTGTGCTCGCCGGCCCGTGTCAGGCCGGGGCCGGCAGACGCCGGCTACGTGCTACGTGCCTTCGTTCCAGGAGTCGAGGTATTTCGTCTGCTCCTCGGTCAGCTGGTCGATCTCGATGCCCATCGTCGCCAGCTTGAGGCGCGCGATCTCGTTGTCGATCTCCTCCGGCACGGAGTAGACCTTCCGCTCCAGCGAGGCGGCGTTCTGCACCGCGTACTCGGCCGAGAGCGCCTGGTTCGCAAAGGACATGTCCATCACCAGGGCGGGATGCCCCTCGGCGGCAGCGAGGTTCACGAGTCGGCCGTCAGCGACGAGGTAGAGCCGCCGGCCGTCCTCGAGCAGAAACTCCTCGACGAAGGCGCGCGCCTCGCGGGTCTCGGTGGCCATCGCCCGCAGACCGGGGATCTCGATCTCGACGTTGAAATGGCCCGTGTTCGCGAGGATGGCGCCGTCCTTCATCGTCGACATGTGATCGGCGCGGATCACGCTCTTGTCGCCCGTCGCCGTGCAGAAGATGTCGCCGATCGCCGCGGCCTGCGCCATCGGCATCACCTGGAAGCCGTCCATCACGGCCTCGATCGCGGGCATCGCGTCGACCTCAGTGACGACGACCTGCGCGCCCATACCGCGCGCGCGCATCGCCACACCGCGTCCGACCCAGCCGTAGCCGGCAACGACGAAGGTCTTGCCCGCCAGGAGCACGTTCGTGGCCCGCACGATGCCGTCGATCGTCGACTGGCCGGTACCGTAGCGGTTGTCGAACAGGTGCTTCGTCTTCGCGTCGTTGACGGCGATGATCGGGAAGCCGAGCTTGCCCTCGCGCTCGAGCGCCTTCAGCCGGATGACGCCCGTGGTCGTCTCCTCGGTGCCGGCGACGATGTCGCCGAGTTGCTCGCGCCGCGCGGCATGTAGGACGCCGATCACGTCGGCGCCGTCGTCCATCGTCAGCTGCGGCCGGTGGTCGACCGCCGCGTCGATGTGGGCGTAGTACGTGTCGTTGTCCTCGCCCTTGATCGCATAGGTCGCGATCTCGTGGGCTTCGACGAGCGCGGCGGCGACGTCGTCCTGCGTGGACAGGGGATTCGACGCGCAGAGGACGACGTCGGCGCCGCCCGCCTTGAGCGTGCGCATCAGGTTCGCCGTCTCGGTCGTCACATGCAGGCAGGCCGAGACCCGGTAGCCGGCCAGCGGCCGCTCGCGCTCGAAGCGCTCGCGGATCGCCCGCAGCACGGGCATCTGCCGATCGGCCCACTCGATGCGCCGCACGCCCTCGGGCGCCAGCGCCAGATCCTTCACGTCGTACCGCTGCGTCGTGGCCACTCGTTCCTCTCCCTCGTCTCGGTCTCGTCCAGGTTACGCGGCCAGCAGCCGCTCGTGCTTGCGTTGCTCCCACTCGAGTGCGTCGAGCTCCGTGCCGGCGAGCCACGCGTCGACCGCCGCGCGAAGCGTCGCCTCACGCCGCAGCCGGGCGGCGAACGCGACATCCGAGAGCTCGATCGCGAAGCATTCGAGCAGCCCGCGAAGCGAGCGGAGCTGGTTGATCTCGCGCAGGCCGTAGAGGCGATAGCCGCTGCCGGTTCTCGGTGGAACCACGAGGCCGGCGTGCTCAACGTAGCGCAACATACGCGGCGACCAGCCTGTCTGCGCGGCCGCTCGGCCAACGGTCAGCCCGTTCACGGACAGAACCTTACCACAAGCGTGTCAAAGTTTTACTACGGAGCCGACGTACCCTCGCGCCCGTAGTCGTCCTGGAGGCGCACGACATCCTCCAGGTCGGGCGTCGACACCTCGACGATCAGCGTGTCCTCGAGCGCCCGCACGCGGTGCACGGTGCCCGGTGGGAAGTGAAACGTGTCCCCGGGGCCGATCTCACGCTCCTCGAGCGCTCCGCCGAGGACACCCAGTTCGAGCGCCGCACGGCCCTCGTGGACGAGCCACGACTCGTCCTTGCGCTCGTGGTACTGGAGCGACAGGGCCTGGCCGGCGCGGACGAACAGGAGCTTGCCGCAGTAGCGGTCGGTGAGCGCCCAGATCAGCTCCCAACCCCACGGCTTCTCGACCCGCTCCGCGACGTGCTCGAACGGCTGCGCGCTCACCGTGCTCCGAGCCAGTCGGGATTCGCCGTCACGTGCTCGGCGGCCGTGCGCAGGTCCTTGGGCGTGTTGACGGTAAGCCAGAGCCCCTCGTGCCGGAAGGCGAGCAGCTTTCGCTCCGCCGCGAGCGCAGGGAACGTGGTCGTTTCGTGGTCGCCGCGCTCGGGCAGCCGGTCGAGCGCCTCCTCGCCGAGCACGTACACGCCGCAACTGACCCAATGCGGAAGGCGCGGCTTCTCGCGGAATCCGAGGACGACGTCGTCCTCGTCCAGGTCGACGATGCCGAGGTGCGACTCGAGCGGGACGACGGTGATCGTCGCCGCCGCCGCGCCCGAGCGGTGATGCTCGGCCAGCGCGCGCAGGTCGAGGTCGACGAGCTCGTCGCCGTTCAGCGCGTAGACGTCGCCCTCGTCACGGCGTGCCGCCGCGGCGAAGCACAGCCCGCCACCGCGGCCGAGCGGCTCGGGCTCCTCGACGGGCACGATCTCGGCACCGAGGCCGGACAGCTCCTGCTCGAACAACGGGCCCTGGTCGGCCGCACAGCTCACGATCACGCGGTCCACCCCGGCCTGCACGAGCAGCGCGACCTGGTAGGCGAGTAGCGGCTGGTCGCCGACGTGGACGAGCGACTTCGGCCGTCCGGCGGCAGCATCGCCGAGCCGCTCGGCCTTGCCGCCGGCGAGCACGATCGCCTCGCGGATCGTCACGGCGTGACGGCGTCCGGCTCGGGCGCCGCGGCCGGGAGCGGAGGCGACGGCCTCCCGACTCCCTCGTACCGGAACCCCGCCGAACGGGCCGCGTCGGGGTCGAGCAGGTTGCGCCCGTCGACGATCAGTGGGTTCCGCATCGAGTCGCGCACCTCCGGCGCGAGCAGGCCGACGAGCTCGGGCCACTCCGTGACGATCACGGCGGCATCCGCACCCTGCACTGCGTCGACGAAGGAGTCGCAGAAGGTCACGCCGTGCAGGAGGTGGCTCGCGTCGGCGACCGGGTCCCAGGCGCGCACGTCCGCCCCCTCGGCGAGCAGGCGCGAGGCGAGCACGAGGCTGGGCGCGTCGCGCAGGTCGTCTGTTCCCGGCTTGAAGGCGAGCCCGAGGACGGCGATGCAGCGGTCGCGCAGCTTGCCGAGGTGCTTCTCGAGCTTGGCGACGACGCGCCGCTTCTGCAGCTCGTTGACCTCGATCACCGCCGACAGGAGCTGGAAGTGGTAGCCGGAGTTGCCGGCGAGCTGCTTGAGCGCCGACACGTCCTTGCCGAAGCAGCTCCCGCCCCAGCCGACCCCGGCGCGCAGGAAGTGGGAGCCGAGCCGATGGTCGAGACCGACGCCCCTGGCCACGTCCATGACGTCGGCGCCGACGAGCTCGCAAACGTTCGCGATCTCGTTGATGAAGCTGATGCGCGTCGTCAGGAAGGCGTTGGCTGCGAGCTTGATCATCTCGGCCGACGCGACGTCGGTCGTCACGATCGTGGTCTCGATGCCGTCGTAGAGCGCCGCGACGCGTTCGGCGTGCTCGGGGTCGAACGCGCCGACGACGACGCGGTCAGGGCGGGTGAAGTCGCGGACGGCGGTGCCTTCCGCCAGGAACTCGGGGTTCGACACGTAGCCGACCCCGCCGAGGCCGCGCGCCTCGAGGCTCGCGCGCACCTTCTCGCCCGTGCCGACCGGGACGGTGCTCTTCATCACGAGCGTCAGCCCGCGTTCCAGCCGGGGCAGCTCGTCGACGACCGTCCAGACTGCCGAGAGGTCGGCGTCGCCCGAGTAGGTCGGAGGCGTGCCCACGGCGACGAAGGCGAACTCGGCGCCGTCGAGCGCCTCGCGCACGTCCAGTGTGAAGGTGAGCCGCTCACCGTTTCGCGCCAGCAGCTCCTCGAGGCCGGGCTCGTGGATCGGCACGTGGCCCGCGCGCAGCTCCTCGATCCGCTCGGGGAGGATGTCGCGCACGACGACCTCGTGCCCAAGGTCAGCGAAGCACGCCCCGGTGACGAGGCCGACGTAGCCGGCTCCGAAAACGGCGATCCTGGACATCTCGTGCCTCTGTTCTCCCCGGCTACTTCTTCACCTTCGCGCCGCCGAGCGGCTGCAGGCCCTTGGCGATCGCGATCATCGTCTCGTTGGAGAGCGAGTCGACGAGCGTGTTGACGACCCAGTAGCCGGTCTTGCCCTGGTGCAGGACGATCATGTGCAGGTGCGTGCCGTGGTAGTAGAGGGAGTACGAGCGTCCGCCGATGATGCGGTGGAAGCTCCGCTCCGCGAGCACCGGGGCGTCCTGCCAGTCCGTCTCCTCGATGCCCCAGTACTCGTTCACGCCCCCGCGCCGGAACACGAGCCGGACGGCCTTCTGCCTGCCGGAGACGTCGTACACGCGGATCGGCTGGTCGGTGCCCGTCGTGTCGGGGCTCGAGGACGACTCGATCGCGGTCGGCACCATCAGCGAGAACGGGACCTTGCGCTGCGCGTCGTGGACGATGCCTTCCGTCGCCGAGCGGTCGTAGAACACGCTCGGCGCCTCGTGCTTGATCACCCGCTGCGGCGCCGGCGCCGTGATCGAGTTGTGGTACGTCTTGCCGACGACGATGCACAGCATCGTCCCGCCGCCGCAGATCGGTACGAGCGCGCGCGGCAGCGCCGCCGTGTCCGCCGGAGCCATGACCGCGGCGAGCGAACCGGCGGCCGCCTTCGCGCGCGTGCTCCACGACTGGTAGTAGACCTTCGAGTGGAAGTAGTCGAACGAAGGCGCGTTGCCCGTCTGGCCCGGCCTGTCGTCGAGCATGCGATACCCCCGCTGACCGAGCCTGGCCTTGGCGTCGCCGGCCGAGCCGGGCACGCCGTTCCCGTTCAGGACGAGGATCGTCGTCTGCGACGGCTTGGGGACGCTCTGCTTGACGTGTCCGCCGAACGCGACGGTGTTCGCGTCCTTCTGCTCCCTGATGTTCGGCGTCAGAAAGTCGTGGACGGCGGACGTGATGTTGCTCGTGTCGGTCGTCAGATCGCTTGCACCGGTCAGGTCGGCGATCTTGGCCTGGAAGAAGTGGCCCGACGGCAGGCTGCGCGCGAAGTCGACGTAGCCGCCGAGTAGGCCGAGCGAGAGGTGTTGGCCTCCGCCGAGGCCGATCCTGACGTTGTCGCTGACCGCGCCGACGAGCTTCGGGATGTCGCCGACCGAGAACGAGCTCGCGAACTGCTCCTTCATCGCCTGCACGAAGAGCTGCTGCCGGGCGACGCGGTAGATGTCCGAGTCGGTGTGCCGGAAACGGACGAAGTCGAGGGCGGCGCCGCCCGTCAGGCGCTGGTACCCCGGCTGGAGGTTGATCGTCGCGTATCCGTACGGACCGCTCTGGTTGTTGAAGTAGCGCCGGTCGACGTCCGCCCAGACGCCGCCGAGGATGTTGACGATCTTCTTGAAGCCGCGGAAGTCGACCGTGACCAGGTAGTTGATCTTGAGCCCGGTCAGCGCCCTCACCGTCGCGAGGCTCCCGGCGGCGCCGCAGAACGAGTAGGCGGCGTTGATCTTGTTCAGGCCCAGGTCGCCCTTGCTCGGGCACTTGATGTCGACCTGGAGGTCTCGCGGAAACGACAGCATCGAGATCGTCTTCGACTGCGGGTCGGCGCGGAGCAGCATCATCGTGTCCGAGCGCGAGGGTGCGGAACCCTGGCCGCTGCGATGGTCGTAGCCGAGCACGAGGGCGATCGTCGGCTGGTGCGGCAGCACCTTCGCGAGTTGCGGGTCGACCTGTTTTGCCACGTCACCCTTCAGCTCGATCGCGCCGACGGCCTCGTGCAGCCACAGGTAGATGCCGCCGCCGAAGCCCGCGGCGACGACCAGGAGCACGACGGCGATCCAGCCGAACACCCGGCCCGTGCGGCGCAGACGGCTCTTCGGCGGCGGAGGATCCGCCTGGTAGAGCGTCATCGCCGACAGCGCGTCCGGCGGAAGCGTCGAACGGCCCGAGCCGTTTCCGTCCAGGGCCGTGCGTCCGTGTCCTCGTTTGAGCGTCGTACGCACGAGCAGCGAGTAGGCGCGAAGCCGCCTCCGGAGCGTCCGGAGGTCGGTCAGCCAGGATAGCGAGTCGGTGTACGGAGCAGGTTAGGTCTTGATCCGGCTGACGACGCGGCCGACGACATGCTGCTCGAACTGGGACGAGAAGGGTCGGCTCGTCGCGGTGAAGAACACCGCCACGTCGGTCTTGCCCCGGTTGACGGCGACGATGTCCGCGATCACGGGGACCTTGGTCTTGCCGCTCGTGAAGAGGAGCGAGACGCGGTACGCCGCCGAGCGGTCGCCGTAGCGCGGGAAGGCAAGCGTTCCGGACGAGCGGAGCGAGAACTTCCCCCCACCGGACTTCACCAGGAGCTGGGCAAGGCACCGCGGCAGGTCGGGCTGCACGACGCGCTTGTACGCCATCGTCCCCTGCGCCGCGGATACGAAGATCCCGACGGTCGAGGACAGGTTCGACCCGTCGGAGAGCGAGAACGTCGGCGAGTCGGCGTCGCCGTTCTCGGTCAAGTCCGACTGGTCCGGATCGTAGAAGGAGCACTTCGGCGTGCTTCCCTTGTTGGGCGAGGTCGGCGACGACTTCCACGGGCCACCGAGCAGGTCTGCGCGCTTCACGTTGATCGCGCGCGCCTGGGCCTGCACCGCCGGCTTGATGTCCTTCTTCGGATCCTTCGCGGTCGCCGCCGTCGCCACGCCGGCGATGGCAACAGCCACGACGATCCCGAGCACGACGAGCAGCTTCCGCACGGGCGTCATCCTACGGGGACCGCCTCGGGGGCGACGTGTTGTCGCAGCCAGCGCTCTGCCTCCTCGACCGGCACGCCCTTGCGAGCGGCGTAGTCCTCGAGCTGGTCGCGGCCGACCCGTCCGACCGAGAAGTAGCGGGCCTCCGGGTGGTGGAGATAGAGGCCGCTCACGCTCGCCGCCGGGAGAGTCGCGCACGACTCGGTCAACTCGAAGTCTTGCTCCTCAGCGGCGAGCAGCGCGAACAGCGTGCGCTTCTCGCTGTGATCGGGGCAGGCTGGATAGCCGAAGGCCGGGCGAATGCCGCGGTAGCGCTCGGCGATCAGGTCCGCCTTCGACAGCGTCTCGTCGGGCGCGTACCACTCGCGACGAACCTCCGCGTGCAGCCAGTCGGCCGCGGCCTCGGCGAACCGATCGGCAAGCGCCTTGACCATGATCGCCCGGTAGTCGTCGTGCTCCGACTCGAACCGGTCGGCGAGCTCGTCCGCGCCGTGGATCGCGACCGCGAAGGCGCCCAGGTGGTCGCCGGACGGCGCGACGTAGTCGGCCAGGCAGCGGTTCGGGCGCGCGTCGTCGTGCACCGCCTGCTGGCGCAGGAACGGGAAGCGCGTGCCGTCGCCGAGCACGACGTCGTCCCCCACGGCCGACGCCGGCCAGTACCCGTACACCCCGCGACTCTGCAACAACGTGTTGCAAAGGATCTCGTCGAGGAGCTCGAGGGCGTCGTCGTACAGCTCCCGCGCGGCCGGGTTGTCGAGGATCGCCGGGAAGCGGCCCTTCAGGTCCCAGGCATGGAAGAAGAACGTCCAGTCGACGTGATCGCGGAGAACGTCGAGGCCCGGCCCGACGGTGCGCCGGCCGGTGAAGGGCGGCGCCGGGAGCTCCGGGAAGTCGACGCGGTGCCGGTGCACCCGCGCGTCCTCGATCGTGCGCAGCGGGCGCCGGACCTTCTCCGCGTGCTGGACGCGCAGGCGCTCCTGCAGCTCGCGGTTCTCGGCGTCGAGCGCCGCTCGGCGTTCCGGGTCGAGCAGATCGGAGACGACGCCGATCACGCGGGATGCGTCGAGAACGTGCACCGTGGGCGCGCGGTCGTAGGCGGGCGCGATCCTGACGGCCGTGTGCTGCTTCGACGTCGTCGCGCCGCCGATCAGGAGCGGGAGCTCGAGCCCCCGCCGCTCCATCTCGGACGCCACGTTGACCATCTCGTCGAGCGACGGCGTGATCAGCCCGGAGAGCCCGACGACGTTGGCTCCGGCCTCGACAGCCGTGTCGAGGATCCGCTCGGCGGGCGCCATCACGCCCAGGTCGATGACCTCGTAGCCGTTGCAGCCGAGGACGACACCGACGATGTTCTTGCCGATGTCGTGCACGTCCCCCTTGACGGTGGCCATCACGACCGTGCCGCGCGCGCTCGCCTGCTGGTCGGACTCCATGAACGGCTCCAGGTACGCGACCGCCCGCTTCATCGCCCGCGCGCTCTTCACGACCTGCGGCAGGAACATGCGCCCGGACCCGAACAGGTCGCCGACGATGCTCATCCCGGCCATCAGCGGCCCCTCGATCACGTCCAGCGGACGGTCGTACAGCTGCCTCGCCTCCTCCGCGTCCTCCTCGATGAACTCGACGATCCCGTGGACGAGCGCATGCTCGAGCCGCTTGTCGACCGGTCGCTCGCGCCAGGCCAGATCGACCTCCCGTTGCGTCGCCTCGCCGGTGGAGGTGCGCGCGTACTCGACGAGCCGCTCGGTCGCATCCGGGCGGCGGTCGAAGATCAGATCCTCGACGAGCTCGAGCAGATCCGGCTCGATGTCCTCGTAGACGACGAGCTGGCCGGCGTTGACGATCCCCATGTCGAGCCCGGCCTGGATCGCGTGGTACAGGAACGCCGAGTGGATCGCCTCGCGAACGTGGTCGGAGCCGCGGAACGCAAACGAGAGGTTCGAGATGCCGCCGGACACGCGCGATCCGGGGCAGCGCTCCTTGATCAGGCTGGTCGCGTCGATGAACGCCCGTGCATAGCCGTTGTGCTCCTCGATGCCGGTTCCGACCGCCAGCACGTTCGGGTCGAAGATCAGATCCTCGGGAGCGAAGCCGGCGCGCCCGGTCAAAAGGCGATAGGCGCGGTCGCAGATCTCCACCTTGCGCTCGACGGTGTCGGCCTGGCCCCGCTCGTCGAAGGCCATGACGACGACGCCGGCGCCGTAGCCGCGCACGCGACGGGCGTGCTCGAGCAGGGCCTCCTCGCCTTCCTTGAGGCTCAGCGAGTTGACGATCCCCTTGCCCTGGAGGCACTTGAGGCCTGCCTCGAGCACGGACCACCGCGAGCTGTCGACCATGATCGGGATCCGCGCGATCTCCGGCTCGGTCGCGATCAGGTTGAGGAACGTCGTCATCGCCCACTCCGAGTCGAGCAGGTCGGCGTCCATGTTCACGTCGAGGACGTTCGCGCCGCCCTGCACCTGCTCGAGCGCCACCTGGACCGCCCCCTGGAAGTCCTCCGCCTCGATCAGCCGCCGAAACCTGGCCGAGCCTGTCACGTTGGTGCGTTCGCCGATCATCACGAAGCCGGTGTCGGGCCCGATCTCGAAGGGCTCCAGGCCGGAGAAGCGCGGCGCCCGCCGGCGCGTCGCGGGGCGCCGGAGCGGAACCCGCTCGGCCTCGGCCTCGTCGACCACCGCACGAATCGCACGAACGTGCTCCGGCGTCGTCCCGCAGCAGCCGCCGACGACGTTGACGAGGCCGCTGCGGACGAACTCGCGGAGGTGACGGGCCGTGTCCTCGGGCAACTCGTCGTGCAGGCCGAGCTCGTTCGGGAGACCCGCGTTGGGGTGGCAGGCGACGAAGGCGGTCGCGACCCGGGACAGGCTCTCGACGTACGGCCGCATCTCCGCCGCGCCGAGGGAGCAGTTGACGCCGACGATCAGCGGGTCGGCGTGCTCGACACTGGCCCAGAACGCCTCGACCGTCTGGCCGGAGAGATTCCGGCCCGAGGCGTCGATGGCCGTGAACGAGATCCAGCGCGGGATGTGCGGCGCGACGTCGAGCGCGGCCGCGATCGCCGCCTTGCCGTTCAGCGTGTCGAAGATCGTCTCGATCATCAGCAGGTCGACGCCTCCCTCGGCGAGCGCCGCGATCTGCTCGGCGTACGCGTCTCGGACCTGGTCGAACGTCACCGCTCGGAAGGCTGCGTCCTCGACGCGCGGGGAGAGGGAGAGCGTCACGTTCAGCGGCCCGAGCGTGCCGGCGACGAAGCCGCCCACCTCGTCCGCGGCCTGCCTCGCGAGCCGCGCGCCGGCCAGGTTGAGCTCGTAGGCGTGCTCCTCGAGCCCGTAGTCGGACTGGCCGATCGACGTGGCCGTGAACGTGTTCGTCGTGGCGATGTCCGCGCCGGCCGAGAAGTAGTCCCGGTGGATGCCGAGCACGACGTCGGGCTGCGTCAGGTTGAGGAGGTCGGGATCGCCGGCGACGTCGCGCTCGTGGTCGCGGAAGCGCGCGCCCCGGTATGCCTCCTCCCCGCGCACGTGGCGCTGGATCAGGACGCCCCACGACCCGTCCAGCACGAGCACGTGCCGGTCGAGCAACTCCCTCAGCGGATCCGCGACACCCATGGGCCTCCGTTCTCCCGGAGCCACGGGGCTCGCGGGCTCTTTAGGCGTTTGGTAACCCGGTCGCCAAGCTGCCTTTCAAAGCTCTCCGGGGACTCTCAATGTACCTGACGCGTCCGATCGCAACCCGCACGCCGCCGATGCCCGCTCCGCCGGCGTCGGCCGCTGCGGCTCTCGTGAGGCCTCCCGCCGCGCGAGTCGCCAGACTTCGCGCGGAAAACTAGCCTGCGGGCGGCGCAGCGACGCGGCGGTCGGCGATCGCGCCGCCGCTCGCGACCGCGAGCTGGTTCTCGGCATGGCGGACGCGCTGCTCGACCTGCCAGCGGTCGGCATCCGACTCGCCGGCTTCGAGCTTCGCGAGCTCTGCCTGCGCCTCCTCGAGCTGCCGCTGCGCCCGGTCGGTGTCGATCTCGCGCGCGTCTACCGCGTCGTCGACGAGCGCCAGCGCGCGATCCTGCTCGACCTTGAAGAAGCCGGGGCCGGTCGCGAACTCGAGCACCTCGTTCTCGTGCACGTGCACGCGCGTCGAGCCGGCCTTGAGCATCGCGACGAGCGGAGCGTGACGGGCCAGGATCCCGATCTCGCCGGCCGCGCCGGGCACGATCAGCATCTCGCACTCGCCCTCGTACGCCGCCCCTTCGGGCGTGACGAGCGACACCTCGAAGCGCCTGCGCTCGTCGGCCACGACCCTTGCCCTCCCCGGCTAGGCGGCGACCGCGGAGGCCTTGGCGTTCTCGACGGCCTCCTCGATCGTGCCGCACATGTAGAACGCCTGCTCCGGCAGGTCGTCGTGCTTGCCGTCGACGATCTCCTGGAACCCGCGCACGGTGTCCTCGAGCTTGACGTACACGCCCGGGCGCGCCGTGAACGCCTCGGCCACGAACATCGGCTGGGAGAGGAAGCGCTCGATCTTGCGGGCGCGCTGGACGGTCAGCTTGTCCTCGTCGGACAGCTCGTCCATGCCGAGGATGGCGATGATGTCCTGCAGGTCCTTGTAGCGCTGGAGGATCTCCTGCACCGCCGTCGCCGTCCCGTAGTGCTCGGCCGCGACGACGCCGGGCTGCAGCGCGCGGGAGAACGAGTCGAGCGGGTCGACGGCCGGGAAGATGCCCTTCTCGACGATCGCGCGCGAGAGCACCGTCGTCGCGTCCAGGTGGGCGAACGTGTTCGCCGGCGCGGGGTCGGTGAGGTCGTCCGCCGGCACGTACACGGCCTGGACGGACGTGATCGACCCGGTGCGGGTCGACGTGATGCGCTCCTGCAGCTGACCCATCTCGGTCGCGAGCGTCGGCTGGTAGCCGACCGCGCTCGGCATACGGCCGAGCAGCGCCGACACCTCGGACCCCGCCTGCACGAAGCGGAAGATGTTGTCGATGAACAGGAGCACGTCCTGGCCGGACTCGTCGCGGAAGTACTCCGCCATCGTCAGGCCGGCCAGGCCGACACGAAGTCGCGCGCCCGGCGGCTCGTTCATCTGGCCGTAGACGAGCGCCGTCTTCGAGATCACGCCCGACTCGGTCATCTCGATCCAGAGGTCGTTGCCCTCGCGCGTGCGCTCGCCCACGCCCGCGAAGACGGACAGGCCGCCGTGCTGCGTGGCGATGTTGTGGATCAACTCCTGGATCAGCACGGTCTTGCCGAGCCCGGCACCGCCGAAGAGGCCGACCTTGCCGCCCTTCACGTACGGAGCGATCAGGTCGATGACCTTGATGCCGGTCTCGAAGATCTCGATCTTCGACGACAGGTCCGCGAAGGCGGGCGGCTCGCGGTGGATCGGCCAGCGCTCGCCGCCGGCAGGTGCCGGCTCGCCGTGGTCGACCGGCTCGCCGATGACATTCCAGAGCCGGCCGAGCGTGACCTCGCCGACGGGAACGGTGATCGGCCGGCCGGTGTCGACGACGTCGAGGCCGCGCGCGAGGCCGTCGGTCGAGTCCATGGCCACGGCGCGCACGCGGTCGTCACCCAGATGCTGCTGCACCTCGGCCACGATCTCGATCGCGTCGGCGCCGTCGCGGGCGGGGACGCTGATCCGGAGCGCACCGTAGATCTCCGGCAGCCGATCGGGGAAGACGGCATCGAGGACGACGCCCTTGATCTCGACGATCTTGCCGACGTTGTGGCCGTTCTTGTCCGTGCTAGGCATGTGGCTCCTGGATGGGTCGAGACAGGACGAGACGCCGGGCGCGCATGCGCGCTCTCAGCGCCACGAGTTTACCCCAGCCCGGAACGCGTCGGTCGCGCTTCGGGAGGTCCCGGGCGAGCTCGTGCCATCGCTCAGCGGCCGCCAGCCTGGCGGCGTGATCGAGGCCTCAGGAGTACTGGGTGACAGGGGATGCCAGCATGTCGTGAGACTACCCGTCCGCGCAGGCCCGGAAGCGTTACGGAGCGATTTCGAAGCGCGTCAGGACGTGCGGGCCGGGTCGCCGCGGAGCGTAGAGACGTTCTGGTCGGACGTCGCCAGGCCGCCGCGCGGGAGGCCTGCCGTATCGCCCGGCTCGCTGAGCGTCGGGACGGCGCGATCGATGCGTGGTGCCTGCGCAGGCGCGTGCGCCGGGGACGGGCCGCGGAGGCCCACCGCGAGCGCGAGGATCGCCGCCGCCACGGCGGCCGTCGACACGCCGAGCGCCGGGCGGCGCCAGGAGTGCCGGGCAGGAATCGTGACGGGGTGCGACAGGCGCTCGAGCGGTGCTCCACGAATGCTCTCCGTCTGCCAGCGCACGTCGTCCGCGAAACGGCGGCAGTCGCGGCATACGGCCATGTGCGCGCCGAGCAGAACGTGCTCGAACCTCGACAATTCGTCGTCCATCCGGAGCGAAACCCACGCCCTGGATCTGTCACAAGCCACTGACCTCATACCTGTTTGGACGGCGGGAAACGCCGCGAGTTAGGGAATCCTCCCGTAAAACGCCATCAGAACAGCTTGTGCGTCGAGTCGGACGCCACGCCGAGGACGATCAGGCCGAGCCCGAGGACGACGAAGAGCACCGAGATGCTGGTCGACTCCTTGCGCTCCTCGAGCGTCGCCTTGCGGACGCCGCGGGGGATCAACGAGTAGCCCTCGTCGGCGCCGTGGTCGTGGCGAAGGGGCCCGCGGTTGCCGACGAAGAACCCGAAGATGAGGATGATCGAGCCGACGAGGTAGAGACCGACCGCGATCGAGCGCGAGAGCGGTGCCTTGGCGAGCGCGCCGAACGCGAGCGAGAGCACGACGGTGAGCCCTCCGATGCCGCCGAAGAGAATCGCGAAGCGGCGGAGAGCCCCGAGGAGCACCGGCTACGAGGTCGTGGGCGCCGGCGCCTGCTGCCCGACCGGGGCTCGCCTGATCTCTTCCTCGGTCATCGGCCACTTCTCGAGCGGGAAGTGGCATGCGGTCATGTGGTCCTCGCTGGTTCCCTCGTGGCGGATCAGCTGCGGTTCGTCGATGTCGCACGTACCCTCGACGAAGCGCGGGCAGCGGGTGTGGAACCTGCAGGCAGGAGGCGGGTTGATCGGGTTCGGGACGTCGCCCTCGAGGACGATCTGCCGGCGCTGGCGGCCGAGCTCGGGGTTCGCGATCGGGACGGCGGAGAGCAGCGCCGCCGTGTACGGATGTTTCGGTTCCGTGTAGAGCTGCAACTTCGTCGCGATCTCGACTGCCTTGCCGAGGTACATGACCATCACGCGGTCGGAGACATGGCGGACGACGTTGAGGTCGTGTGCGATGAAGATGTAGGTCAGCCCGAACTCCTTCTGCAGGTCCTTGAGCAGGTTGAGGATCTGCGCCTGGACGGACACGTCGAGCGCGGACACGGCCTCGTCGCAGACGACCAGCTTCGGGTTGACGGCGAGAGCGCGCGCGATGCCGATCCGCTGTCGCTGGCCACCCGAGAACTCGTGCGGGAAGCGGTTGTAGTGCTCGGGGTTGAGGCCGACGATCTCGAGCAGTTCCTGCACGCGGCGCTTGCGCTGTGCAGGCGTGCCGATCCCGTGCACCTCGATCGGCTCGCCGACGATGAAGCCGACGCGCTTCCGTGGATTGAGCGACGAGTACGGATCCTGGAAGATCATCATCAGCTCGCGCCGCACGGGGCGCATGTCCGCGCGGGAGAGCTTGGTGATGTCGCGGCCGTCGAAGATGATCTTCCCGGCGGTCGACTCGAGGAGCCGCATGACGCAGCGGGCGAGCGTCGACTTGCCGCAGCCGGACTCGCCGACCACGCCGAGCGTCTCGCCCTGGTGGACGGTGAACGAAACGTCGTCGACCGCCTGCACAGCTCCGACCTGCTTCTGGAAGACGATGCCGCGGGTCACGGGGAAGTACTTCTTCAGGTTCTCGACGACCAGCAGCTCGTCGCCGAACCCGTTCTGGCCCGCGTCCGCGGCCGGCGCCGCAGTCACGTCGACGCCGACGGGCGCGTCGCTCTGGCCGGCCGTCTCGCTCATACGGCGGACGCCTCCTGGCTCATCGCGGCCTGCTTGGCGGCCCAGGCCTCGAGACGGGTCTGCTCGTCGAGGTGGCAGCGGAACTGATGCTCGGGACCGTGGAAGTCCTCGAGCTCGGGCAACTCCTGACGGCAGATGTCCATGGCGAACTCGCAGCGGGGGTTGAACGGGCATCCCGGCGGTGGCCGCAGAAGCGAGGGCGGCTGCCCGGAGATCTGCTGCAGGCGTTCCTGGATCACGTCGACGCGGGGCAGCGAGCCGAGCAGCCCCCAGGTGTACGGCATCTGCGGTTGGTTGAAAAGCTCGTCCACGGTCGCTCGCTCGACGATGCGGCCGCCGTACATCACGAGCACGTCGTTCGCGAGCTCCGCGACGACGCCGAGGTCGTGCGTGATCATCACGATCGCCATGTGGAACTCGCGCTGCAGATCCTCCATGAGGCTGAGGATCTGCGCCTGCGTCGTGACGTCCAGCGCCGTCGTCGGCTCGTCGGCGATCAGGATCTCCGGATTGTTGATCAGGGCCATGGCGATCATCACGCGCTGCCGCATACCGCCCGAGAACTGGTGCGGATAGTCGTCGACGCGCTGGTCGGCGCGCGGGATCTTGACGTGCTCGAGGATCTCGATGGCGCGCTGGCGGGCGACCTTGCGCGTGACGTCCTGGTGGACGAGAACCGCCTCTTCGAGCTGCCAGCCGATGCTCTTGACCGGGTTCAGCGAGGTCATCGGGTCCTGGAAGATCATCGCCATCCGCGTGCCCCGGATCTCGCTCATCTCCCTCGAGCTCGCGTTCAGGATCTCGTTGCCGTCGAACTTCACCGACCCTTCCTGCATGGCGTTTCTCTTGTCGACCAGCCCCATGACGGAGAGGCACGTAACGCTCTTGCCAGAGCCGGACTCGCCGACGATGCCGAGCGTCTCCGACTTCTCCAGCGAGAAGCTGACGCCGGAGACCGCCTTGACGACGCCGTCGTCCGTCCGGAACCACGTCTGGAGGTCCTTGACCTCGAGGAGCGCCATCAGGACAGCCGGATTCGCGGGTCGAGGAACGCGTACGCGATGTCCACGATCAGGTTGAAGACGATCACCGCAATCGTGGAGAAGATGACGATCCCCATGATCACGGGTAAGTCGAGTTGGTTGTACGAGGTGAGGACCTGCTGGCCGAGCCCGTGCAGGTTGAAGATCGACTCGGTGAAGATCGCGCCGCCGAGCGCCAGGCCGATGTCCATGCCGAGGATGGTCACGACTGGCAGCATCGAGTTCCGCAGGACGTGGTGCATCAGCACGCGGCGCTCGGGAGCGCCCTTGGCGCGCGCCGTGCGCACGTAGTCCTCGTTCATCGTCTCCATGACGTTCGCCCGGATCAGCCGCACGTACAGCGCGGCGAACAGGAGCATGAACGTGCACCAGGGGAGAAGCAGGTGGTACGCCCATTCGACCGGTCCGCCGCAGTCGGATCCGGCGCTGGCGCCGAAGAAGTTGCAGTAGCCGGAGATCGGCGTGACGCCCAGCTTGTAGCCGAAGACGAAGGAGAGGATCAGGCCGATCCACACCGGATGCGCCGAGATCCCGATCAGCACGAAGACCATCGAGGCACGATCGAGGATCGACCGAGGGCGCAGGGCCGAGAGGACGCCGACCGGAATCGAGATCGCCAGCCAGAAGACCGCCCCGCCGAAGACGAGCGACGCCGTCACGGGCGCGTCCTGCTTGATGTAGTAGTTGACGGACACCCGGTTCGCGAACGACCGGCCGAGGTCCTGATGGGCGATCAGGTTCCACAGGAACCGGAGGTACTGCTGGTACACCGGCTCGTCCAGGTGCAGCAGGTGGCGGACTCGAGCGACGTCCGCCGGCGTACACGCGCGGCCGCAGGCGAGCTGCGCCGGATCGCCCGGAACGAGGAAGAAGATGACGTAGGTGATGATGGTCGCTGCCAGGAGCAGGAAGATCGCCCAGAACAAGCGTCTGACGAGGAAGGCTCCCATGCTCTAGCGGCTGCTCAGCGGTTTCGGAGGGTCGTGGTCGTGATGTCGGTCGTGAAGTCTGCCTGATCGAAGCGGCGGAGGGGCGCCTGTCGACGCCCCTCCATCCGTTTCTTGTCCTTTGCTGACTACCCGACCGACAGAGCGGCGAAGTCCGGCTCCGCGAAGTACGACGAGTAGACGTAGTTGTGCGTACGAGCCGACACGAAGAAGACGCCGTTGATGATCGAGTAGGGAACCCACGGCGCGTAGTTCTTCATGATCGTGTAGTCGAGCTTCTGGTAGGCCTTTGCACGTGCCGCACCCGACAGGTTCGCGGCCTGGTCCATCAGCTTGTTCAACGATGCGCTGTTCAGGTACGAGAAGTTGACGTTGTTCTGATCCTGGATCGACCGGCCGTCGAGGTTGACGTTGATGTAGTCGAACGGGTCGAAGTAGTCCGCGCACCAGCCGGCGCGGGCCAGGTCGTAGTCAACACCCTTGGTGCCGAGCTGCTTGTAGTAGACCGACCCCGGAACCGGCTTGTCCTTCGTGGACATACCGATCTTCGAGAGGTTGAACGCGGCGATCTGAGAGATGTTGACCGCGGTCGAGCTCGTCGAATGGAAGATCACGGCCGTCTTGCCGGCCAGTGACGGGTCGATCTTCTTCGCCAACGTCGGGTTGGCCCCGCGGAAAGCGTAGAGGTTGTACGGCTTGTAGCCGGGCACGCCCGGGACCAGAATCTGGTCCGAGCGCTTCGCGCCCAGGAAGCCGAAGAGCCTCGTCATCGCCGGGCGGTCGAGCGCCCAGTTGACCGCCTTGCGCGCCGCGATCGTGTTGAACGGCGCCCGCGACGTGTTCATCGACCAGTAGAGCACGCACGACGAGCCGCCGACGAAAAAGCGCGACTTGTTGACGCCGTACTGCTGTGCCAGCGACGCGTTCGCGGTCGGCGGCGGAGCGCCGGCGTCCACGTCGGCCTGGCCGGCCTTGACCTGCAGCAGGCTCTGATCCTGGTCGGTGTTCGCCGTCCAGACGATCTTGTCGGGGTTCGCCGGGCGGGAGCCCTTGTAGTACGGGTTCCGCGCCTCGACCAGCGACCGGCCGACTTCACGCGACTGGATGTAGTACGGGCCTGCCGACGGGTACGAGCCCGTCACGCCGGACGTCGTGTACGGCATGTCCGGCTTGACGGCACCGAACCACTGCATCGCGTTATACGCCACGAAGGTCGGATTCGCCTTCGTGAGCCTGAACGACAGCGTCAGCCCGCTCGCCTTGATACCCGCGATCTTCTGGGCCTTGCCGTCCAGGAACGCCTGGCCGCCGACGACCACGCTCTGGAACTGCGTGTTCACTCCGACCGGCGAGCCCATCTTGGGGCTCAGGTTCCGCTCCCACGCCCGCTGATACGCGGCCGCGGTCACAGGCGAGCCGTCCGAGAACTTCAGACCCGGCCGTAGATGCCACGTGTACGTCTTTCCGTCCTTGGACACCGTCGGGAACGACGTCGCCGCCTCCGGATAGAGCACCGAGCCGGCCTGTCCGTTCTTGTCGGGGAAGTTCACGAGCAGCATCTGCGTCGAATAGAGCATCGACCACGACAGCGTGTCGTAGGCGAGGCCCGGATCCGAAAACTCGAAGTCGTTGTTCGAGGCGTTCACGCGTAGCGTGCCGCCCTTCAACGCATGCTTCGAGACAGGCTTCGCAGCCGGCTTCCGGGCCGAGCTGGCCGTCCCGGCGAAGATCGCCGCGACCAGCATCATCACCCCGAGGCTGGCAAACACTGCAGAGAGCAGCGCTTTGCTTCGCATCTGACTCCTTCCTTTCCGATGTGCCCCCATCCCTCCGGGCGGCGCATCATGCTGAACCGTTCGTGGACTGAGACGTTTCTTCGTGCCGCCGGTTAGCTGGGGGCTTAGATTCGTGCGCGCGGATCGAACGCGTCCCGGAGACCGTCGCCGAGCATGTTGAAGGCGAGAGTCGTGAGCAGGATCGCGAGACCCGGCCAGACCATCAACCACGGCTGCTGGATGTACCAGTCCTTGGCTCCCTGGAGCAGGTTCCCCCAGCTCGCGTTCGGCAACTCGATGCCGAGCCCGAGGAAGGAGAGCCCAGCCTCGGCGATGATCGTCTGGGCGACGATCAGCGTCGAGTACACGATGACGGGGCCGACGAGATGGGGCAGGAGGTGGGAGCGCATGATCCTCCAGTCACCGGCGCCTGTCATCCGTGCCGCCTCGACGAACTCCTTCTCTCGAAGCGACAGCACGACACCGCGGACGATACGGCCGGGATAGAACCAGCCGAAGACCGCGAAGATCAGGGTGAGTGTGAAGACCCCCGGAACGAGCAGGCCTCCGAAGGTGATCGCGTTCAGCGTGTCACCGGCCGTGACGCGCACCGCGATGATGAACAGGAGCGCCGGGAAGACCATGACCATCTCGGTCAAGCGGGAGACCACGGTGTCGACCCAGCCGCGGAAGAAGCCGGCGAGAAGGCCCATGATGATGCCGATCCCGACGGACAGGAACGTCGCGAACACGGCCACCTCGAGCGACGCCCTCGCCCCGTAGAGCAGGCGCAGGAACAGGTCACGGCCGAGCGCGCCGTCGGCGCCGAGCGGCAGCAGCTGCGTCGGGAAGGTTCCCTGGGCTCCCTGATAGGGCGCCGTGTTGATCCACGTCCACGGCCCGACCGGCTTGTAGTTGACGACGCCGCCCGCCGAGAAGATGTCGTTGGGGCCGTGCCCGAGCCACATGGCGAAGAGCGGGGCGAGCCCGAACGCCGCGGCGAACAGGAAGACGATGAAGACCATGCTCGCGACCGCCACCTTGTCGCGCCGGAAGCGGATCCAGACGAGCTCCCAGTAGCCACGTGCCTTGACCTCTTCCGGCGCCGGCGGGGCGCCCGGAAGGGCGACTGCCGCACCGCCGGCGACGTCGACCTTGTCTACTGTGCTCACAGTGCCTCAGGGGTCACGGGGCGAGGGACCATACCCAGTCGGGGACGCACGTAAGGTGAGACGTTCCCACCAGCACGAAGGTTAGCGCGTTCATAGGTTGTCTGGCTACCCCGTCAAGGCATCCGCGCCGGCGACGACTTCGAGGATCTCCTGCGTGATCTCCGCTTGTCGCGCGCGGTTCATGGCCAGGGTGAGCGAGTCGATCAGGTCGGCGGCGTTCTTGGAGGCGTTGCGCATCGCCGTCATGCGGGCGCCTTGCTCGGACGCGGCCGACTCGAGCAGCGCCCGGAACAGCTCGGTCTCGAGGTAGAAGGGCAGTAGGCGGGCGAGGATCTCCTCCGGCTCCGGCTCGTAGATGAAGTCGCCGAGCACCGCCTTCTCGTCCGCAGACTCCTCGTCCTGCGCGTGGAGCATCTCCTCGGGGATCGGCAGGACGTCCTGCTCGACGACCGTCTGGACGAGCGGCGAGACGAAGTGGTTGTAGACGACGATCGCCCGGTCGATCTCCTCGGCCACGTAGAGGTCGGCGAGCTTGTGGGCGATCGCCTGCGCGTCGTGGTAGGCGGGGCGGTCGCTGAAGCCGGTCCAGGTCTGGTCGAGCTGGTAGCCGCGGAAGCGGAGCGTCGAGGCACCCTTGCGGCCGGCGACGAGCCAGCGCACCTGTTTGCCCTCGGCCCGGAGCAACCGGTCGAGGGCGAAGGCATGCCGGAGGATCTGCGAGTTGAACGGCCCCGCGAGGCCGCGGTCGCCGGTCAGCGGCACGATCGCCACGGTCTGCTCGTCGCGGCGCTGCAGGAGCGGGAGTCCGTGCACGGAACTCGCGGCCCGTGCCGTGCCCACCATCAGCTCGAGCATCCGGTCCGCGTAGGGGCGCATCGCCTCGATCCGCGCCTGCGCGCGGCGCAGACGTGCCGAGGCGACCAGCTCGAACGCCTTCGTGATCTTGCGGGTGTTGCGGACGGAGCGGATCCGCCGCCGGAGATCCTGGACCGAGGCCATTACGGATCTAGCCGGCGGCCTTCTCTTCGACGTAGAAGCCGTCGGCGAACTTCTTCAGCTCCGCGTTCAGCTTCTCGATCAGCTCGTCGGAGAGCTCCTTCTTGTCTCGGATCTCGTCCAGCATCGACTTCTCCGACTGCAGGTGGGCACGGAACTCCTCGTGGAAGCGCGGCACCTCCGAGACGGGGACCGCGTCGAGGTAGCCGTTGACCCCGGCGTAGATGGCGACGATCTGCTCCTCGAGCGCCCACGGCTTGTACTGGGGCTGGTTGAGGGTCGCCACCATCCGCTCGCCGCGGGCGAGCGAGTGCTGCGTCGCCTGGTCCAGCTCGGAGCCGAACTGCGCGAACGCCTCCAACTCGCGGTACTGGGCGAGGTCGAGCCGCAGGCGACCGGCCACCTGGCGCATCGCCTTCACCTGAGCGTTGCCGCCCACGCGCGAGACCGAGATGCCGACGTTGATCGCCGGGCGGACGCCCGAGAAGAACAGGTCGGCCTCCAGGAAGATCTGCCCGTCGGTGATCGAGATCACGTTCGTCGGGATATACGCGGCGACGTCCCCGGCCTGGGTCTCGATGATCGGCAGCGCCGTCAGCGAGCCGCCGCCGAGATCGTCCGAGAGCTTGCAGGCGCGCTCGAGCAGCCTCGAGTGGAGGTAGAAGACGTCGCCCGGGAACGCCTCGCGGCCCGGCGGCCGGCGCAGGAGCAGCGACATCTGCCGGTAGGCGTCGGCGTGCTTGGACAGGTCGTCGTACATGCAGAGCGCGTGCTTGCCGTCGAACATGAAGTACTCGCCCATCGCGCTGCCGGCGTAGGGGGCCATCCACTTGATCGGGGCGGCCTCATGCGCCGGAGCGGTGACGATGATCGTGTACTCCATCGCGCCCGCGTCCTTCAGCCGCTCGTACACCTGGGCCACCGTCGAGGACTTCTGGCCGATCGCGACGTAGATGCAGATCATGTCGAGGCCGCGCTGGTTCAGGATCGTGTCGACGCAGATCGCGGTCTTTCCGGTCGAGCGGTCGCCGATGATCAGCTCGCGCTGGCCGCGGCCGATCGGGATCATCGAGTCGATCGCCTTGATGCCGGTCTGCAGCGGCTCCTTCACCGGCTGGCGGTCGACCACGCCGGGCGCCTTGAACTCGAGCGGACGCGTGTGCTTGGCCTCGATCGGCGGGCCGCCGTCGATGGGGATGCCGAGCGGGTCGACGATGCGGCCGATCAGCTCCTCGCCGACCGGGATGCTGGCGACGCGGCCGGTGCGGCGGACGGGCTGGCCCTCCTTGATCAGCGGCCAGTCGCCGAACAGCGCGGCACCGACGTTGTCCTCCTCGAGGTTGAAAGCCAGGCCCGTGACGCCGTGCTCGAGCTCGAGCATCTCCATCGAGACCGCGTTCTCGAGCCCGTAGATGCGGGCGATGCCGTCGCCGATCTGGAGGACGGTGCCGACCTCGGCCAGGTCGGTCTCGACGGTGTACTCCTCGATCCGCTGCTTGAGGATCGACGTGATCTCTTCCGGGCGTAGCTTCACTGAGGCTCCTTCGGTTCTCTAGCTTCTCGTGACGAGGTCTTGTCGGAGTCGGTTCAGGCGGCCCTGCACGCTCGCGTCGAGCCGGAACGAGCCGGCCTGCAGCACGATGCCGCCGATCAGGTCGGGGTCGACGGAGCGCGTCGCCTCGACGCGGCGACCGGAGGCCTTCGCGATCTGATCGACGATCTGGCGCGCCTCCTCGTCGGAGAGCGCCTGCGCAGTCGTGAGCTCGACGGTGAGCTGGCCCTGCTCGCGGGCAACGAGGCGGTCGAGCTCGCGCGCGATCTCCTCCACGTCGACGATACGGCCCTTCTCGTTGAGGAGGAGCAGGAAGTTCTGGACGATGTCGTGAACGCCGCCGGTGATCGCCTCGAGCGCCGCGGCCTTCGCGCGCGGGTCGATCTGCGGGTTGCGCAGCACGGCGCGGAGCTCAGGCACGTCGCGGACGGCCGCGACGAAGTCGCCGAGCTCCTCCTGGACCGCGTCGACGATCCCCTGCTCGTTGGCAGCGTCGTAGAGCGCCCGCGCATAGACCCGGTGGACGACGGCCACGGCTTACGCGCGTCCCTCACCGGCGACGGCTCCCGCCGGGCGAAGCCCGGCTCCGCCGCCGCCTGGCGCCGCTGGCGGCACGGTGCTCTCCGAGTCCGTGTTGCTCACACTGTCCTCTCCGGCCCCGCACCACCAGCGGCGCCTGAGGAACGCGCGAGCATCAAGTCCGAGCAGTTCACGCCGTCTCCCGCTCGAGCACGGAGAAATCGAGGTCTCCGATCGCCTCCTCGATCAGGCGGCGGTGGTCCTCGTCGTCGAGGACCTTGCCGGTGACCTTCGAGGTGGCCGCGAGCGTCAGGTCGGCGACCTCGCCGCGGATCTGCTCGATCGAGCGCCGCGTCTCGGCCTCGATCTCGCGCCGCGTCTCCTCGATGCGTCGCGACCGCTCGGCGTCGAGCTCCTCCTTCAGGCGGTCACGCTGGGAGTCGCCGACCTTCCGCGCCTCGGCGAGGATCGCCTCGGCCTCGGCGCGGCCCTGCGCGACGAGCGCGTGGTGCTCCTCGAGCAGCTTGTGTGCCTCGGCCCGGGCGCGGTCGGCCTCGTCGATCGACGCGCGGATCTTCTCGCGCCGTTCGTCGATCGCCCCCTGGATGCGGCTGAACGCGACCTTCTTGAGGACGATGAAGACGATGGCGAAGCAGATCAGGGTCCAGATCATCAGACCCGGCGTGATCTGGATCAGCGGTGAGGTTCCGAGCAGCATCTACTTGACGAGGACGAAGGCGAGCAGGCCGCCGAGCAGGCCGTAGAACACGACCGCCTCGGTGAGTGCGAAGCCGAGCCACATGATCCCCTGCAGCTCACCGCGCAGCTCGGGCTGCCGGGCGACCGACTGGATCATCGAACCGAAGATGATGCCGATGCCGATGCCGGCACCGACGGCGCCGAGACCGACGCCGAGTCCGAACGCGATCGCCTGCCCCTGCTTGATGACCGGGGCGGTCGCCGCGAGCAACGGAATGATCGTGCCCACCGAATTCCTCCTTAATGATCGGGCTCGATCGCCGAGCCGATGTAGATGGCTGACAGTGCCGCAAAGATGAACGCCTGAATTGTGACGACGATCACGACCTCGAACAGGTAGAAGAGGATCGCCGCCGGCAGACCGAAGAAGCGCCACGGCGGGCTGTGGATCACGAAGACCAGCCCGATCATCACGAGGATGAGCATGTGGCCCGCGAGCATGTTCGCGAAGAGCCTGACCGAGAGCGAGATCAAGCGCATGAAGATCGAGATCACCTCGATGAACGCGATCGGGATGACCATCGCCTTCGGCACGTCCGGGATCAGGCTCTTCAGGTAGCGCGGCAGGCCGTTGAAGCGGATGCCCTCGGCGTGCGAGAACACGAAGGTCATCAGCGACAGCGCGAGCGCGACGGAGAGCGACGCAGTCGCTGCGTAGATGCCGAACGTCGGGATGCCGACCCCGGCGATGTGGAACTTCTCGTTCGAGATCGGGAGCGGGAGGAAGCCAAGCAGGTTGATCACCCAGATGAACAGGAACAGGCTGGCCACGTACGGGAACCAGAGTCCGATCGCCTTCGTCGGCAGGCCCTGCTCTGCGATGTTCACCTGTGCCACCTCGTAGAGGGTCTCCCCGATCGTCTGGCGGGTCCCGGGCTTCACCCGGATCCGGACGCGCATGAGCACGATCCCGAGCACGATGGTGAGGAGCGAGCCCAGCCACAGATAGGCGACGGCCTTGTTGATCGACATGTCCAGCGGACCGAGGTGAATGGAGACCCACGTGTCGAGCTTGAACTCGTCCTCGGGCTTGAAGTCCTCGGCCAGCGCCGACGCCGGCGCGGCGAGAGCGGCAAGGCCGACCGCCATCAGCACCCACCAGCGCCTCATCGCTCGGGTCCCGTGAAGAAGGTCAGGAGCGAGACGCCGAGCTCCAGCGTGTACGCGGCCGCGAAGAGCAGCGCGGCGGCGAGAGCGAGATGAGGGTGCGAGACGGACACGGCGAGGAGGACGATCATGACGGCGATCGCGCGGAACATCATCCCGAACGCGACGACCCCGGACGAGCCGGTCGCATCCACGCCGAGGCGAAGACGTCCGAGCGCCAGGCCGAGCGCCTCGCCCGCGAGCCAGAGGACGGCCGCGAGGACCCAGGCCTTCATGTTCCAGCCGGCGACGAGGAAGACGGGCAGCGCGACGATGAAGAGCGCCCCGGCAGCGGCGAAGGGCACGAAGCGTCCGGGCACGGCCCGGGGGCGCAGGAGGGCGGTCGGAGCCTGCATCAGAACGTCTCCCGGTAGCGCAGGTAGACCGCGAAGACGCCGATCGGCACGCCCGCGGCGGCGCCTGCGAGCACGCCGTAGGGCACCGATCCGGCGGCCCAGCCGACTAGCGCTCCCGCTCCCACACCGACACCGATTCCGCTCAGGAGCACGGCGCCCGCGCCGACAGGCTGGAAGTTGGCGCGGCCTTGCTCCATCAGGGCGAGCATACCAGAGCAGACCCACCGCTTGTAACACGCCAAAACCGCGTCCTTGCGGGCTTTTTGCCGGGGTTTGTTGCGACCGTCAGACAGCTCCTCAGGCGGTCCGACGTTCGCGCTCGCGGCGCTCCGCATCACGCCGCTCGGCGGCCTCGCGGCGACGGATGCGCGGGTTCGCCAGCTTCACGATCTCGAGCAGGTAGACGACGTAGATCGACGCGCCGATCGCGAGCGCGGCGAGCGCGGCGGCGGCGATCGTGGGCCAGGTGTGCCAACGGCCGTGCTCGTGGACGGGGAGGAACCTCGTCCCGAGCGCCGCAACGGCGAGGCATCCGCACCAGAGCCAGATCGTCACCGTCGCGCGCCGCTGCGAGAAGCCGATGTTCAGGAACCGGTAGTGCAGGTGCTCGCGGTCGGCAGAGGTGATCGGGCGCCGGTACTTGAGCCGTTTTGCGATCACGAAGCCCGTGTCCAGGATCGGCACGGCCAGCACGACGAGCGGCAGTGTGAGCGCGACCGTGGCGGCCGTCTTCAGGAGGCCCTCGACCGCGACGGTGGCGAGCACGAAGCCGAGCAGCATCGCCCCCGAGTCGCCCATGAAGATCCGGGCCGGGTAGAAGTTGTGCCGCAGGAAGCCGACGCACGCCCCGAGCACGATCGCGGAGACGATGGCCGCATTCGGCTTCTCGAGCGAGAGCGCGATCACGCTGAACGTGCCGCCGGCGATTGCGCACACGCCCGCCGCCAGGCCGTCGAGGCCGTCGAGGAAATTGACCATGTTCATGATCGCCACGATCCAGACGACCGTGAGCGGCTTGCCGACCCACGGCGAGAGCTCGTGGACGCCGACGAACGGGAGCGTGAAGTGGTCGATCCAGATCCCGAACGAGACCGGGATCACAGCTGCAGCGATCTGACCCGAGAGCTTCTCCCACGGCCGCAGGCCGCGGAAGTCGTCGATCGCGCCGACGAGCGTCGCGACCGTCATCCCGAGCAGGAGCCCGCGCGTCTCGGTGCTCAGCTTGAGAAAGGCGAGCGACGGCACCATCACGCCGAAGAAGAGCGCGAGGCCGCCGAGCCGGGGGATCGGGCGCGTGTGTAGACGGCGGCCGCCCGGCTGGTCGACGGCGCCGAGCAGCCGCGCCATTCCGCCGACGGCGGGTGTCAGCAGCACGACGATGACGAGCGCGAGGATCGCGCCCCAGATCGCCGCGGTGTTGTCGGACAGCTCCGTCCAGAACGAGGGATGGGTAGGGAGCGCGCCGAGCACGGCCTACCTCGTCGCGTAGAGCCTGTCGCCCGCGTCACCGAGGCCGGGGACGATGAAGCCGTGCTCGTTCAGGCCCCGGTCGATCGAGGAGACGACGATGCGCACGTCCGGGTGGTCGTCGAGGACGCGCTGGATGCCTTCGGGTGCCGCGATGATCGCGATCACGACGATCGAGGTCGCGCCGGCCTTCTTGACGATCTCGATCGCGGCCGCGGTCGAGTTGCCGGTCGCGAGCATCGGGTCGAGCACGATCGCGTCCCGCTCGGCGATGTCGTTCGGCAGCTTCACGAAGTACTCGACCGGCTGCAGCGTCTCCTCGTCGCGGTAGAGGCCGATGAAGCCGACCCGCGCGCCGGAGATGAGCGAGAGCACGCCGTCGAGCATCCCGACGCCGGCCCGCAGCACCGGGCAGACCGCCACCTTCTTGCCGGAGATGCGCTCGACCGTCGTCCGCTCGAGCGGCGTCTCGATCTCGACCTGCTCCGTCGGGAAATCCTTCGTCGCCTCGTAGGTGAGGAGCAGCGTCAGCTCGTCGACGAGGCGACGGAAGTCGGCGGTACTCGTCGAACGCTCCCGCAACAGGCCGAGCTTGTGCCGCGCGAGCGGGTGCATGACCTCGGTGACGTTGTCGGCCGCGATGGTCATGCCCGGTACGACGTCCACCCGCGGAAGCCGGGGTAGAGCGGCCGTTGGTCGCAGAGCGCCTTGCTCCGCGCCGCCAGCGCCGACAGGTCGGGATCAGGCCCGAGTGCCTCGCAGATCACCCGGCCGACCTCCTCGAAATCGTCCTCGTCGAAGCCGCGCATCGTCGCCGCGGGGGTGCCGATGCGAACACCCGACGCGATCGTCGGCGGCCGCTCGTCGAACGGCACGGTGTTGCGGTTGACGGTGATCTTGACCTCGTCGAGCCGCTCCTCGGCGTCCTTTCCCGTCCAATCCGTACGTCGCAGGTCGACCTGCAGCAGATGCGTGTCGGTGCCGCCCGTGAGGACGTCGAGACCGCCCTGCTCGACCGTCTCCGCGAGCCGGTCGGCGTTCGCGCGCACCTGGGTCTGGTACTCGCGGAACGGCTCCGAGGCGGCGATCTTGAAGCACGCCGCCTTCGCGGCGATCGTGTGCTCGAGCGGGCCGCCTTGCATGCCCGGGAAGACCGCGCGGTCGACCGCGACGGCGTGCTCCTCGCGGCAGAGCACGAAGCCCGACCGCGGCCCGGCGAGCGTCTTGTGCGTGGTCGAGGTGACGAAGTCGCAGTGCGGCACCGGGTTCGGATGGAGGCCGGCCGCGACGAGCCCGGCGAAATGGGCCATGTCGCAGAGGAGCAGGGCCCCGACCTCGTCCGCGACGGCGCGGAAGCGGTCGGCCTCGACCATGCGCGGGTAGGCCGAACCGCCGCAGACGATCAGCTTCGGCCGCGTCTGCTTCGCGATCGCGAGCACCTCGTCGTAGTCGACCACGTTCGTCTCACGATTGACCCCGTAGTGCGCGATCGTGTAGAGCCGCCCGGAGAAGTTGACCTTGAGCCCGTGCGTGAGATGGCCGCCGTGTGCGAGCTCGAGCGACAGGATCGTGTCGCCCGGGTCGAGGCAGGCGAAGTAGACGGCCATGTTCGTCTGGGCGCCCGCATGCGGCTGGACGTTGGCGTGCTCGGCGCCGAACAGCGACCTGGCGCGGTCGATCGCGAGCTGCTCGATCTCGTCGACGACCTCGCAGCCGCCGTAGTAGCGCTTGCCGGGATAGCCCTCGGCGTACTTGTTCGTCGGCACGCTGCCGACGGCCTCGAGGACGGCGGGCCAGGTGAAGTTCTCGGACGCGATCAGCTCGATCTGGCCGCGCTGCCGGTCGAGCTCGCGGCCGAGCAGGTCGGCGATCTCGGGGTCGACGTCGGCGAGCGCCGCAGCCCGGAGCTCACTCAGCGACTGCTGCACGACCGCCACGTCGCGGATGGTACTCGCCGACCGGGTCAGCGAAGTGCCGCGAGCGCGCGGTCGATCGCGTCCGGGGCGGGAGCCGCGCCTTCCCGGATCACGTGCGGCTCCGCGCCGGTGAAGTCGATCACCGTCGACGCCGTGCCCGGCAGCTCGCCGCCGTCGACGAGGAGCGCCACGGCGCGGATCTCCTGCGGCACGTCGGCGGGCGTGCGCGGATCGGCTCCGCCGTGGAGGTTCGCGCTCGTCGCGGCGACCGCTCGCACCCGCTCGAGGATCGCCGACGCGTCGCCGCCGAGCCGGGGCACTCGCACGCCGATCGAGCGCGGTGTCTCGCCGCAGAGCCACGGGAACCGACCGGCCGGGTTCCCGAGGACGAGCGTGTACGGGCCCGGCAGGAGCGCGCGTGCGATCGTCGCGTCGCGTCCCTCGAGCTCGGGCACAAGCCGGAGCAGGACGTCGACACTCGCGGCGACGAGCGCGATCGGCGTTCCCGGGGGCTTCCCCTTGAGCGCGAGCAGCCGACGGAGCGGCTCCTCCCGGGAGGCGGTGGCGGCGAGTCCGTAGACCGTATCGGTCGGGAGCACGACGAGCTCGCCGGCCTCGAGCGCCGCGACGGCGTCGTCTACGACCCCCATCGCCCCTCCACGACCCGGTCGCGTCCCGTCAGGTCCGGTGTTCGAAACACTTCTCGAAAGCCGGCGTCCACGAGCAGTTGCGCCACCGCCTCGGCCGTGCCGTCGCCGACCTCGAGTACGAGCCGCCCGCCCGCGCCGAGCACGCGCGGCGCGGCCTCGACGATCGCCTCCGTCGCGCCGCGGCCGACGAGCGCGGTCCGTGGCTCCCACTCGCGCACCTCGGGCTCGAGCGCCTCGATCTCCTCAGGCAGCACGTAGGGCGGATTCGAGACCACGAGGTCGTAGGGGCCGCCTGGCAGACCGGTGCGGAGATCGTGCTCGACGAGCGTCACGCGGCCGGCGAGCCCCGTGCGATCGACGTTCTCGGCCGCCAGCACGAGCGCGTCCGCGGACACGTCGATCGCCGTCACCCGCGCGCCGGGGTGCTCGTCCGCGAGGGCGAGTGCGATCGCGCCCGAGCCGGTGCCGACGTCGAGCACATCGGGCGCGTCGAGCCCGTCGAGGAGGGCCAGGCAGCGCTCGACCACGATCTCGGTCTCGGGCCGGGGAACGAGCGCCCGCCGGTCGGTCGTCAGCGTCAGCCTGCGGAAGCCCCAGTCACCCAGCACGTAGGCGAGCGGCTCACGCGTTCCGCGGCGACGGACGAGCTCACGCGCCGCCGCGAGCTCCGTCTCCGTCAGCGGGCGGTCATGCTGCAGGTAGAGGTCGAGCCGCGACACGCCGAGCGCCTTCGCGACGAGATGCTCTGCGTCGAGTCGGGGGTTCGGCACGCCCTTGCCGGCCAGGAACTCCGTGGACGCCTTGAGGACGTCGCCGACGGTCAAGAAGCGACGGTCTCGAGCGCCCGGCGGCGGTCCTCGGCAGCGAGAGCCTCGGTGAAGTCGCCGAGGTCGCCTTCGAGGATCTGGTCGAGCCGGTGCTGCGTCAGCTTGATGCGGTGGTCGGTGACCCGCCCCTCCGCGTAGTTGTACGTACGGATCTTCTCGGCTCGTTCGCCCGTTCCCACCTGGGCGCGACGGGCGTCCGTCAGCTCGGCCTCCTGGCGCTCGCGCTCGGCCTCGTAGAGGCGTGCGCGCAGGACGCGCATCGCCCGCTCGCGGTTCTGCAGCTGCGAGCGCTCGTCCTGCATCGAGACGACGATCCCGGTCGGGACGTGCGTGATGCGGACGGCGGAGTCGGTCGTGTTGACGCTCTGCCCGCCCGGCCCGCTCGACCGGTAGACGTCGATCTTGAGGTCGGACGGGTCGATCTGCACCTCGACCTCCTCGGCCTCGGGCATCGCGGCGACGGTCGCCGTCGACGTGTGGATGCGGCCCTGCGACTCCGTCTGCGGGACGCGCTGGACGCGGTGCGTGCCGCCCTCCCACTTGTACACGGCATAGGCCCCGTCACCCTTGACCGCGAAGACGATCTCCTTCATCCCGCCGCCCTCGTTCGGGTTGGCGGAGATCGTCTCCCACTTGTAGCCGAGGCGCTCCGCGTAGCGGGTGAGCATGCGGAAGACGTCGTCGGCCCACAATGCCGCCTCATCGCCGCCGACGCCGGAGCGAACCTCGACGAGGACATCCTTTCGGTCGGCGGGATCGGTCTCGACGAGCGCCAGCTTCAGCTCCTCCTCGAGCTCGGCGAGGCGTGTTTCGAGGTCCGGGACGAGCTCGCCCAGCTCACTGTCCTCACGGGCATCCGCGAGGTCGGCTTGGACGCTTCGCCACTGCTCGGCGAGCTCGTGCGCCGCCTTCAGCTCCTTCAGCCGGGCTCCGACCTCGGCAGCCTCGCGCCTGTCGGCGTACACGGCGGGGTCGGACGCGCGCTCCTGCGCCTCGCGGTACGAGCGTTCCAGATCGTCGACGAGTGCCTCGAAGTCCGGCATGGGGACAGGGTAGCCCCGCGGATCAGACGAGCTCGGCCGCGACGGAAACGGCCGCCGTGCCGCGGATCAGCGTCGAGATGGGACAGCCTGCGTCGGCACGCTCGACCGCCTCCTGCAGGGCCTCGTCGTCGAGCTCGGGCACGTCCGCGAGCACCTGCAGCTCCGAGGCGACGACGAGATGCCCTTTGCCCTCGACCTCGTCCATCACGCACGTGGCCGTCACCGACAGGCGGCGCGGCTCGAGACGGAGCTTGGAGAGCTCGGCGGCGAGCGACATCGCGAAGCAGCCGGCGTGCGCGGCGGCGATCAGCTCCTCCGGGCTCGTCTGCCCGGCGGGATCGCCGACTCGCGCCGGCTCGCTGTAGGCGAGATCGAACGCGCCCGAGGAGCGGCCGGCGATCGTGCCCGACCCGCTGGCTGAGCGGCCCTGCCAGACCGCCTCGGCGCTGCGCTCGATCCTCGGCATGGCAGGGCAGCCTACCCTCCGTCTTCGCCCTCGCGCTCGATCGGGATACGCTCCTCCGACATGGTCTGCCCAGCTTGCGGCACTGAGAACCGGGAAGGCCGAAAGTTCTGTTCGAGCTGCGGCGCGGGCCTGGCCCAGGGCTGCCCGTCGTGCGGTGCGCAGAACGAGCCGAACGACCGTTTCTGCGGCGACTGCGGAGCGACGCTCACCGGCGACGCGCCGGCGCAAGTGGCCGTAGTTGCCCGAGAGGCACCGGCGGCGGAGCGCCGGCTCGTCTCCGTCCTCTTCGCCGACCTGGTCGGGTTCACGACGCTGTCCGAGTCGCGCGACGCCGAGGACACCCGCGAGCTCCTGTCTCGCTACTTCGAGACGGCGCGGACGGTGATCGAGCGCTACGGCGGCACGGTCGAGAAGTTCATCGGCGACGCGGTGATGGCCGTCTGGGGCGCACCGGTGGCGAACGAGGACGACGCCGAGCGGGCGGTACGCGCCGCCCTCGAGCTCGTCGCCGCGGTGCCGGAGCTCGGCCCGGGCCTGAAGGCTCGCGCCGGCGTGCTCACCGGCGAGGCCGCCGTTACGCTCGGCGCCCAGGGCGAGGGCATGGTGGCCGGCGACCTGGTCAACACCGCCTCTCGCGTGCAGTCGGCAGCCGAGCCGGGGACCGTGCTGATCGGCGAGTCGACGAAGCGCGCCTCGGAGGCGGCGATCGCCTACGAGGACACAGGCTCCTACGAGCTCAAGGGCAAGTCCGAGCCCATGCAGCTATTCCGAGCGTTGCGAGTTACTGCCGGACGCGCCGGCACCCTCAAGTCGTCCGGCCTCGAGGCGCCGTTCGTCGGCCGCGACCGTGAGCTGCGCCTGGTCAAGGAGCTGTTCCACGGCTCCGCGGACGAGAAGAAGGCACAGCTGGTCTCGGTCACGGGCTTCGCCGGAATCGGCAAGTCACGCCTCTCGTGGGAGTTCGAGAAGTACATCGACGGTCTCGCAGACGACGTCTTCTGGCAACGCGGGCGCTGCCTCTCCTACGGGGATGGAGTCGCCTACTGGGCGCTCGCGGAGATGGTGCGGATGCGCTGCGACATCGTCGAGGACGAGGAGCCTGGCTCCGCGCTCGCGAAGTTACGGGCGACGGTCGAACAGCACATCCCGGACCCGGAGGAGCGGCGCTGGGTCGAGCCGCGCCTGGCGCACCTGTTAGGGCTCGAGGAAGGAGCCGCTGGCGACCAGGAGAACCTCTTCTCCGCCTGGCGGATCCTGTTCGAGCGGCTGGCCGAGGAGTCACCGACCGTCCTCGTCTTCGAGGACATGCAGTGGGCGGACAGCGCCTTGCTCGACTTCCTGGAGTACCTGCTCGAATGGTCACGCAGCCATCCGCTGTTCGTCCTCGTGCTGGCCCGTCCGGAGCTCGTCGACAGGCGACCCTCCTGGGGCGCCGGGAAGCGCAGCTTCGCGTCCCTCTACCTGGAGCCGCTCTCCGCCGCTGCGATGGACGACCTGCTCACCGGGCTTGTTCCGGGGTTGCCGGACGAGCTCCGGCAACGCATCCTCGAGCGCGCGGAAGGCGTGCCGCTCTACGCGGTCGAGACGGTGCGTATGCTGCTCGATCGGGGCCTCGTCGCGCAGGAAGGGAACGTCTACAAGCCGACGGGCGCGGTCGAGACGCTCGAGGTACCGGAGACATTGCAGTCGCTGATTGCCTCCCGCCTCGACAGCTTGACGACTGAAGAGCGCCGGCTCGTGCAGGACGGATCCGTGCTCGGGAAAACCTTCACCAAGCACGGCCTGACGGCGTTGACAGGCCTGGACGACGACGATCTCTCACTGCTCCTCACAGGGCTCCTGCGCAAGGAGATCCTCTCGATCCAGGCCGATCCCCGCTCACCCGAGCGCGGTCAGTACTCCTTCATCCAGGACATCCTCAAACACGTCGCCTATGAGACGATCTCGAAGAAGGGGCGCAAGACGAAGCACCTGGCGGCCGCACAGTTCCTGTCGTCCGTCTGGAGCGCCGGCGAGGACGACATCGTCGAGGTCATCGCGGCCCATTACCTCGATGCGTACGCCGCTGCGCCGGACGACCCGGACGCCAACGAGATCCGCTCGACCGCGCGAGAGATGCTCGTCCGGGCTGCGGAGCGGGCGGCCTCGCTCGCCGCCAACGCCGAGGCACAACGGGCATACGAGAAGGCGATCCAGCTCACCGACGACCCGCTCGAGCAGGCAGATCTCCACGAACGCGCCGGATCTATGGCGCACATCGGGACCCGGGCTGATTCCGCCGCATCCCATTACGAGCGCTCGATCGCTCTGTTTCAGTCCCAGGCAGCGACGCATGCGGCCGCACGCGTCACGGCGAGGCTCGCCGAGATCCTGTGGGAACGGGGGCGGCTCGAGGACGCGCTCGAGGACATGGATCGCTCGTTCGAAGCCCTGTCGCAGGAGGAGCCCGACGAAAGCCTTGCCTCGCTCGCGGCGCAGGTGGGCCGATTCATGTTCTTCGCCGGACAGCCCGACCTGGCCTTGCAGAGATCGGACGCGGCGCTCGAGCTCGCCGAAGCGCTGGCGTTGCCGGAGGTCTTGTCGCAGGCGCTGAACACGAAGGCACTCATCCTGTATTCGCGCGGCCGGCGGAACGAGGGTCTCGCCTTGCTCCGGTACGCGCTCGAGCTTGCGACCCAGCACGACAAGCCATCGTCCGCGCTCCGCGCGTACAACAACATGGCCGACCTCGTCCAACACATGGACCGCTATGACGAGGCGGAGCAGCTGTTGTCCGAGGGGCTCGCCCTCGCCCGTCGCGTCGGGAACCGTTATTGGGAACGGATTCTCCTCGGACAGGTGTATCCGCTCTACTCGCTCGGACGATGGGACGAGGTGCTGTCTCCTGTCGACGATCTGCTTCTGGAGGAGCTCGCCGAGGCCCGGCTGGCGCTGTCGTCACTCGTCTCGTGGGCCGTTGCCGTGCTCGTGCATCGTGGGCAGCTCGACGAGGCAGAGCGGATCGTCGGGCACCTTGCCGAGCTGGAATCGTCCGCCGACTGGCAGGAGCGCTGTACCTTCGCGTGCGCGAAGGGCAGGGTCGCTCTCGCGCGAGGCGACGGCGCCGAGGCGCTCCGCCTCGGGCAGACCGGCCTGGGCCACCACCGCACCATCGGCCTGACCCAGGAGTACACGAAGGAATCGCTCGTGTTGGTCCTGGAGGCTGCGCTCGCGTGCGGAGATCTCCAGGTTGTCGAGGAGTTGCTGTCGCTCGTCGAGGGTCTGCAGCCGGGCCAGACTTCGCGGTTTCTCTGCGCCCAGCATTCACGGTTCCGTGCGCAGCTCTTCATTCGCCAGGGCGAGTCGGAGGATCGCGTGGAAGCGGCGTTCGAGGCCGCGCTCGCGCTCTTCCAGGAGCTCGCGGTTCCCTTCTACCTGGCCGTGACGCAGCTCGAGTACGCGGAGTGGAGCACCCGCCCGGGCCGGGAGCAGATCTCCGAGCCGCTCCTCTCCGGAGCGCGCGAGATCTTCGAGACACTGGGGGCAAGCCCCTGGCTCGACCGGGCGAACGCGGTCGCCCCGCTCGCCGTTACGCCATGACTTCGACGCGGGCCTCGGCGTCCGGCGCCGCCTGCCCCTCACGCTCGAGCACGTCCTTGAGCGCCTGGATCGAGACCTCGATCTGGTCGAGCGTCGGCTGCCGCGTCGTCAGCCGCTGCAGCCACAGGCCCGGCGCGAGCATCGCCATCAGGTACGTGTTCGACTGGTGCTTGCCGGCGAAGCGGATCAGCTCGTAGGCGATCCCGGCGATCACGGGCAGGAGCAGGATGCGGGTCGCGATCAGCCAGTACCAGGGCGGCCGGCCGAAGAACGCGAACACGAAGATGGCGATCACCATCACCCAGAGCAGGAAGGCGGTGCCGCAGCGCGGGTGGATGAGGCTGAAGCGCTGGACGCGCTCCGGGGTCAGCTCCTCCCCGGCCTCGTAGGCGTTGATCGCCTTGTGCTCGGCCGCGTGGTACTGGAAGACGCGGCGCAGGTCGGGAAGCAGCGAGATCAGCGACAGGTAGAGGATGAAGATCGCGACGCGGATCAGCCCCTCGACGATCACGAAGGCACCCGTCGACTTGAATCCGATCCGACTCGTGATCAGCGCCGGGCCGACCTTGAACAGCATCACGGCGAAGCCGATCGAGATCGCGAACGCGAAGATGAGCTGCCCGCGGGACAGCTCGGTCTTGACCTCTCCGTCCTCCCCCTCCTCCTGCGCCGCGTACTGCGCGGAGATGGCGAGAGCGCGGAAGCCGATCGCGAGCGACTCGCCGAGCGCGATGATGCCCCGGATGACCGGCAGGCGATAGACCCGCCGTTTCGCCATCGGCGACGAGATCGGCTGGCAGACCGCGGCGATGGCGCCGTCGGGCTTGCGCACGGCGACCGCCCAGCTCGACGGGCTGCGCATCATCACGCCCTCGAGGACGGCTTGCCCGCCGACGTTCATCGGCTGGTTCTAACTCTTGCCGGCGCGCTCGAGCCGGCGCTGGAAGCGCTCGACGCGACCACCGGTGTCGACGAGCTTCTGCTTGCCCGTGTAGAAGGGGTGGCAGGCCGAGCAGATCTCGACGTGCAGCTCGGGCTTCGTCGACCGTGTGACGAACTCGTTCCCGCAGGAGCAGTGAACGGTCGCGAGGACGTATTCGGGGTGAATGTCAGCTTTCATCGGCTTCGGCCAAGATAGCAGAGGCGACTTTCGCGGCCGCGTTGCCGCCCGTGACGATCGCGACGACGGTGGAAGCGGGCTCGACCGCGACCTTGCCGGCGAGCAGGGCTGCGGTCGCGGTCGCCCCGGAGGGCTCGCAGGCGAGCTTTGCGCGCGCGTAGAGGAAGCGCATCGCGGCGGCGATCTCGTCCTCGGTGACCAGCACGACCTCGTCGACGCGCTCGCGCCCGATCGCCAGGTTCAGCTCGCCGGCGAAGGGCGGCGCGAGACCGTCCGCGGTCGTCGGTAGGAGCTCGATGTGGACACTCTTCCCCGCCGCCAGGCCGGCCGTGAACGCGGCCGAGAGCTCGGGCTCGACGCCGACGATCCGGGTGTCGACCGCCGTCGCGATGCCGGCGACCAGACCGCCGCCGCCGATCGGACAGACGATCAGGTCGGCGCCGGGCACGTCCTCGGCGATCTCGAGCCCGACCGTCCCCTGCCCGGCGATCACGTGCGGATCGTCGAACGGCGGAATGTAGGTGCGGCCGCTCTCCTCGATGATCTGCAGCAGCCGTTCGTACGCAGCGGCGTGCTCGGGCGCCTCGAGGTCGACCGTCGCGCCGTAACCGCGCGTCGCCGCCACCTTGAGCGGGTTGGCGCCGGCGGACATGACGACGAGGCAGTCGATCCCCTCGCTCGCCGCCGCCCAGGCGACCGCCTGCGCGTGGTTGCCGGCCGACCAGGTCACGACGCCCCGCCCCTTCTCCTCCGCGCTCATCGCCGCGAGCTTCGTGAGCACGCCGCGCGGCTTGAACGAGCCCGTCTTCTGGAACAGCTCGGCCTTCAGGAACGCGTGCGCGCCGATGCGCTCGCCCAGCGTCGACGACGTGAACGTGGGCGTGCGGTGCACGCGCCCGGCGATCGTCTCGCGCGCGGCGAGCACGTCGTCCCGGATCGGGAGGGGCACACCGGTCACGCGCATACACTGACAGCTGGCCTATGCGCGGGAGATACGTCATCGCAGTCGCCGCGACCGCGACGCTGGTCTGGGCAGGAGCGGCCCTCGCCATCGTCTCCCGGGGCGGGAGCAGAAAGGCCGACGTGGCCGTTCCGCGCGTGGTGGGGCTCCGCGGCGACGACGCCGCCGTGAACCTCGAGGCGGTCGGACTCAGGTTCTACGCAGACGAGCATCTCCGCCCCTTCGAGAGCTCGCCGAAAGGCTGGAGCATGACGGCGACGCAGTCGCTCAGAGGGGTCGTCGTCGCCCAGTCCCCGAAAGCCGGCGCCAGCGTCCGGCCCGGCAGCACGGTCGAGCTCTCCGTCCAGCACAGGCCGTAGGCCCGAAGCCGAACGTCGGCTAGGTGATCGTGTACTCGGGGCCGGCGCCGCCCTCGGGCGGGGTCAGCCGGCCACCCTTGGCGGTGATCGCGCCACACTGGACGCAGTTCGACGGCGTCACGACGACCTGCACCTTGCCCGCGTCCTCGGGACCGATCTCGTAGACCTGCGCGGGGCACATCCGCACCCAGAGCTCGGCCACCTGGCGCGGGACGCGCGTCTCGATGCGGATGTGGTTCGGCGCGTCGTCGCGCGTCTTGTTGCCGCTCAGGTAGACCGACGAGAGCTTGTCGAACGTCAGCCTCCCGTCGGGTGCGGGGTAGCTCTTTGCCCGGTCGGTGGACAGAAGCTCCTGGTCGGCGTCACGCTCGCCACCGACGCGTCCGTGCGGGACGTGGCCGAGCGACGCGGTCGCCGCGCCGGCCATGGCCGCGCCGCGCACGAAGCCCTTCTCGAACACCTGGCGCATGTTGCGGACGCGGAAGAGATCCTTGCCGATCAGGCCCGAACGCAGCGCCTGGTCGTACGGCGCCAGCGCGTTCGGCCGCCAGACGACCTCGCCCGGCTGCAACGCGGCGAAGATCGCCTCCGCGGCCAGGATTCCCGACTCGATCGCATAGTGGATGCCCTTGAGCGCCGGCACGTTGACGGTTCCGGCCGCGTCGCCCGTGAGCAGGAGGCCCGGCGCGTGCAGCTGCCTCGGCAGGGCGTACCAGCCGCCCTCGGGGATCGTCTTCGCGCCCCACGCGATGCGCTCGCCGCCGCGCAGGAGCTTCGTGATCTTCGGGTGTGACTTCAGCTCCTGGAGCAGGTCGTGGACGGAGAGCTCGGCGTCGCGGTAGTCGAGGCCGACGACCATGCCGACCGTGAGCATGTCCTGGCCCATCGGGTAGATGAACGAGCCGCCGAACTCGCGGTACTTGGCAGCGCCGCGCAGCGGCCAGCCCATCGTGTGGATGACGTGGTCGAGCGGCTTCGCGACCTTCCAGACCTCCTTGACGCCGAGCGCCCACACCTGCGGGTTCTCGCCCTCGAGGCCGAAGCGGGAGATCGCCGCGCCGGTCAGGTGACCCTGCGTGCCCTCGGCGAGCACGGTCACCTGGCCGATCAGGTCGCTGCCGGGCTCGAACTTCGCGAGCTGCTCGCCGTCCTTCCCGCGGCCGCGGTCGCCCGTGCGGACGCCGCGCACGCGCCCGTCCGTGACGAGGAGCTTCTCGCCCGACGTCTCCGGGAGGATGGTCGCGCCCGCCTCCTCGGCCTGCTCGGCGAGCCAGCGACCGAGCTGCGAGACGGAGGCGACGAGGTTGCCGTGGTTCCGCATCGTCGGCGGAGCGGGGATCCGGAGCGCCTTCTTCTTCGTCAGGTAGTAGACGGACTCGTGCGAGACGTGGCCGTAGAAGGGCATGTCCGCGATCCGCTTGCGGTCGCCGAAGAGGCGCTTCAGGGAGACCGGGTTGACGACCGCTCCGGAGAGCAGGTGCGCTCCCGGCTTCGAGCCCTTGTCGATCACGGCCACCGGCACCTCGCCGAGCCGCTCCTTGACGGCCGGCGCCGACTCGAGGAGCTGCTGGAGCCGGATGGCGCAGGCGAGGCCGGCCGGGCCGGCGCCGACGATCAGGACGCCGACCTCGATCGGCTCGGCGTCGCTCGGCGCTGCGATCACCTCGGCCGGGTCGAACGGCGGCGGATACTCGGACGGCTTCACGGTCACGCTTTCCGTTGCCGGACGAGCTCGGTGAGCTTCGGGACGATCTCGTTGACGTCGCCGACGACGCCGAGGTCGCAGAACTCGAAGATGGGCGCGTTCGCGTCCTTGTTGATCGCGACGATCGTCGCCGATCCCTGCATGCCGACCTTGTGCTGGATCGCGCCCGAGATGCCGCAGGCGATGTAGAGCTTCGGCGACACCGTCTTGCCGGTCTGGCCGACCTGCGACGGGTACGGGTACCAGCCGGCGTCGACGACGGCGCGGGTCGCTGCGACGGCACCGCCGAGCGCCTTGGCGAGCTCCTCGAGCATGCCGAAGCCCTCCGGCTTCCCGAGCCCGCGACCGCCCGCGACGATCACGTCGGCGTCCTCGATCGACGGCCCTGTTCGCGCCTCCTGGTCCTGGCCGACCATGACGGCACCGGTGGAGAAGTCCTCGAGTTGCACCTGCACATCCTCCAACTCGGCTGTGCCGCCGGTGGGAGCCGGATCGAAGGAGCCGGAACGGAAAAGAGCCAATCGCGGAGTCGACTTCCAGCCGACGTCCACGAGCACCGAGTCGGCGAAGGCGGGCCGCTTGCCGACCAGGCGGTCGCCGTCGGCTGCAATGTCCGTCAGATCCCAGTTGAGCCCGGCGTCGAGCCGGGCGGCGAGGCCCGAGGCCAGGTCGGCGGCGAGCACGGACTGGCCGAAGAGGACGGTGTCGAAGCCCTTGTCCGCGACGAGCGAGGCGAGCACGTCGACGCGGGGCTGGGGCAGCGGCGCCGCGAGCGCCGGGTCGTCGGCGACGTACACGCGCGACGCTCCGTGCTCGCCCGCCTGGGCGGTGAGCTCGCGCACGCCGGAGCCTGCGACCACGCCGGCAACGTCCCCGCCGAGCGCAGCCGCCCTGGAGAGCACACCGAGCGCGTTCCGCACGATCTCGCCCTCGTGGTGCTCGAGGAAGACCAGCGTGGCCACTAGAGGAGCTTCCTCTCCGCCAGGAAGTCGACGATTTTCTCGGGCGCTGCGGCGTCGCCGTCGATCCGAACCGAGTCTCCGCGCGGCGGCGGCGGCTGGAGCTCGTACACCTCTGTGCGTGACCCCGCCTCGCCCGCGCGGCTCGCCTCGGCCCCGACGTCGGCGAGCGACAGCGTCTCCTGCGGCTTGGACTTCGCGCCCATGATCCCCTTGAGCGACGGGTAGCGCGGCTCGTTGATCGCGTCCGAGACGGCGACCACGGCCGGCAGCGGCGCCTCGATCCGATCGTAGCCGAATTCGGTCTGTCGCTTCACCTGCACCTTCCCGCCGTCGACCGTCAGCTCGGACGCCTGCGAGACGAGCGGCCGGCGGAGACGCTCTGCGACGGCGGCCCAGAGCACGGCGCCGTCGGAGTCGCTCGCCTGCTGTCCGAAGAGGACGAGGTCGGGCTGCTCGCGCTCGAGCACGGCCGCGAGCAGGTAGCTCGTCGCGACGAGGTCGGAGCCGGCGGCCGCGTCGTCCGCGACGAGGAGCGCGCGGTCGGCGCCCATCGCGAGCGCCTTGCGCATCGCCTCGAGCGCGCGGGCAGGGCCGACCGAGACGAGCACGATCTCACCCTCCCCGGCTGCCTCCTTGATCCGCAGCGCCTCCTCGACGGCGTTTGCGTCGAAGGCGTTGAGCCCGGCCTCGCCCGAACGGTCGAGCCGCTTCGTCTGCGGGTCGATTCGCTTGGAAACGCCCGGCTCGGGCACCTGCTTGACGCATACGGCGATCTTCACGGCGGACGGAATCTATCGGAGCGCAGAGGCGGGCCTGCCGGACCTGCTGGTAGGCTCCTGGCTCTCGAGCGCGAACCCGTGCGTGTGACCTTCCGCCGGTTGACAGCCCCAGGCGTCGCCCTCGTCGCCACCGCCGTCGCAGCCGCAGTCTTCGCTGTGCCGGGCGGAGCGACCCCTCGCGGCCCCGTGCCGCAGCTTGTCTTCCCCGTCGTCGGGCCTGTCACTTATCGCGACGACTTCGGCGAGCCGCGCGCCAAGTGGGCGCATCCGGGGAACGACTTGATGGCCGAGAAGCGGCAGATCGCGGTTGCCGCCGAGCCGGGGAAGATCATGTTCTGGACGCACTCCGCCACGGCCGGCTGCATGCTCTATCTGAAGGGCAAGAGCGGCACGACGTACCAGTACATCCACCTGAACAACGACCTGACGGCCGGCAACGACAACCAGGGGAAATGCGTCGCGGGCACCGCCTACGCGCCCGGGTTGAAGGACGGCGCCACCGTCCAGGCGGGGCAGCCGGTCGGCTTCGTCGGGGACTCCGGCGACGCGAACGGCATCCATCCGCACCTCCACTTCGAGGTGCACCCGAACGACGGGGCGGCGGTCGATCCCTTCCCGTACCTGCGCAAGGCCGTCCACCTGCTCGTTCCCGTCGACTCGAGGACCACGGTCTCGCTGTCCGTGGAGGGGCAGATCAAGAGCACGACCGGCAATCGGCTCACCCTCGCGGTCAGCTCGCTGACGCTCTTCCCCGGCGCGCTGAAGCTGACCGGGGTCGCGCGGACGATCGTGCTCTCGGTGCCGAGCTCGGCCCAGGTCGACGCGGGCGACGGGACGCTCGGCTCGGCCGGATCCACCACCCTGGCCGCGCTGGACGGCAGGAACGTGGTCGTGCTGACGACGCCGGCGAAGGCCACCCTCGCCGTCGCACTCGCACGCCCGGGCGCGATCAGTGCCTCGCGGATCGCGACGGCGACGCCGTCGACTCCCGGCGGACCCTGACCCGCCGCACAACGCTCATCGAGCGACTCGCCGCGGAGATCGTCGCGGTCGACCCCGGACACCCGACCCGGGTCGCGATCGACGGGCCGGACGCGGCGGGCAAGACGACGCTCGCGGACGAGCTGGCCGACGCGATCGAGCCCACGGGTCGGAAGGTCATCCGCGCGTCGATCGACGGCTTCCACCGCCCGCGTTCCGAGCGCTACAGACTGGGGCCGGACTCGCCCGAGGGCTACTACCGCGACTCCTTCGATGTCGATGCGATCCGTGCAGAGCTGCTCGACCCGCTCGGCGCCGGCGGCAGCTGCGAGTACCGCACCTCCGTGTTCGACTTCCGCACCGACTCACCGCGAGTCATGGATCGCGTTCGCGCCGCGGCGGATGCCGTTCTGCTCTTCGACGGCGTCTTCCTGCTCCGGCCTGAGCTTCGAGAGGAGTGGGACCTCGCGATCTTCGTGAGGGTCGAGCCCGGGGAGAGTCTGCGCCGCGCGCTCGAGCGCGACGTCGAGCTGTTCGGCTCACGGGAGGAGGTCGAGCGCCGCTACCGGACGCGCTACCTCCCGGGGCAGCGCATCTATCTCGACGAGGTGCGGCCGCTCGCCGCCGCCGACCTCGTCGTCGTCAACGACGAACCGGCCGCGCCGGAGCTCAGCGCCCGGTGAAGCGCGGCTCGCGCTTCTCGACGAACGCAGTCATGCCTTCCTTCTGGTCATCGGTGGCGAACAGGTCGCCGAACCGCTCGGCCTCGCCGACGAGGTTCTCCACGTGGTCGCCCTGGAGCGCGTGGTTCACCGCCGCCTTCGCGGCCGCGAGCGCGACCGGACTCTTCGCCGCCAGCGCGCGGGCGGTCTCCGCGACGCATTCCATCAGTTCGCCCGGCTCGTAGACCGCGCTGACGAGGCCGATCCGGAACGCCTCGTCGGCGTCGACGATGCGGCCGGTGAGGATCATGTCCTTCGCGACCCCGAGGCCGCAGACCCGAGCGAGCCGCTGCGTGCCGCCCCAGCCGGGGATGATCGCCAGGTTCGACTCCGGCTGGCCCAGCTTGGCCGTCGTCGCCGCGTAGCGGAGGTCGCACGCGAGCGCGAGCTCGCAGCCGCCGCCGAGTGCGAAGCCGTTGATCGCCGCGATCGTCGGTTTCGGCATCGTCTCGAGAAGCTGGCCGCAGTTGTGCCCGAGCCCGCCCCAGGCCTTGCCGCCGGCGACGTCGAGGCCGCTCATGTACTTGATGTCGGCGCCGGCGACGAACGCCTTCTCGCCTGCCCCGGTGAGCACGACGACCCGTGCCGACTCGTCGCCGGCAAGCTCGATGAGCCGGTCGCGCAGCTCGGTCAGCGTCGGCAGGTCCAGCGCGTTGAGCGCGTCGGGGCGATCGAGCGTGACGGTCGCGACCGCGTTCTGCCGGGAGACGGTGATCACGCGACGAACCCTAGTGCTTCGCCGCGCTCACCACCGACGCCGGCACCTGGTCGACGACCCGCTGTTCGAGGTACGTAGCCCGTCCCACGACGGTGCCGTCGGGATAGCCGAACGGATTGCCCGACAGCATGGTCTGCTCCTCGCCGAGAAGCGAATAGGACGTCGGGTCGAAGAGGAGGACGGCACGCACGTGATCGTGAGCGTTCTCCATCCCGACTCCGATGGCCGCACGGCCTGCCGAGTCGACCGTTCGGCCGACCACCTCGATGCCCGGCAGCCGGGCTGCGACCTCGTAGAGCGCGGCACGCTGTGCCGGCGTCGTGTAGTTCTCGCGCAGCGCATCTCCGACGAGCGTGAACATCTCCGGGTAGGTGCCGTTTCCGTTTCCTTCCGCCTCGGACCTGAGCTTGGCGTAGAGCGCATCCGGATCGGACGGCAGGTCGAGCGAAGTCATCTGCCCGGTGGAGCCGCCGGGCTCGAGCCGGGTGTCTGACGTGCGGCTCCCGAGATCCGGGCGTCCGTCGGCGATCCAGGCCTGGCGATCGCGTTCGCTGAGCCAGACGGGCTGTCCTCCCGTCTCGTGCAGCCAGCCGGTCTCGTCCGGGCCGAGCCAGATCTCTCGCGTGTTCGGCACGAGCACGGAGTACTCCCAGGTCGTCCCGTCGGGCCTGGTCCCGGCAGTCGTGCTCAGGTAGGCGTCGACGGACTTCGTGTACACGTACTGGCCGGGCTCCAGCGTCCCGACGGCCGGATCGTTGCGGGCCGCGCGGGCCGCTTGGTGGAGCACCCGGGCCGCCGACGCCGAGACCGTGGCGCTCGTGCCGCCGAGCAAGACGACCGCCGCGACTGCAGCCGCCGCCGCGACCACGAACGTGCCGACGGCAGGCACGAGCGGGCGGCGCGCGAGCCGGCGGGGACGTCGAGCAGCGTGCGCCGCGACGGCCGCGCCCACGCGTTCGCGGGCGTCGTCGTCGGCTGCGCGGTCCGGGAAGAGGTCGCGGACGAGATCGAGCTCAGACATTGAAGAACTCCTTGGGATCGGACGATGACGGACGGGTCGACGGCCCGTCTCCGACCTCGCGGCGGACACGCTCCCGCGCGCGCGCCAGGCGAGAGCGAACCGTGCCGACTGGAACGGCGAGAGCGACCGCGATCTCCTCGTAGGAGAGGTCGGCGACGGCGAACAGGAACAGCGCCTCACGCTCGTCGCCCGACAGCCGCTCGAGCGCGGCGAGCACGTCCGTCCGCGGGGCCTCGTCCGGGTGCGACGCGCCCCGCTCGGTCGCCCTGGCGTAGGCGGCCAGCCGCCGCCGCTCGGAACGCCAGTGACGCCTGAGCAGGTTCGCGGCGATGCCGAACAGCCACGGCGCCGCGTCGTCGCGATCGAAGTCGAAGGTTCGCCGACGGTCGAACGCCTGCGTGAACGTCTCGGTCGCGATCTCCTCGGCGAGTTGCGAGCCGACACGCCGTGCGGCATAGCCGAACAGCGCGTCGAAGTGCCGCTCGAAGATCGCTGCGTACGCCCGCGGGTCGTCGAGCGACCGCCGGAGCAGCCGTCCGTCGGGCACCGCGTGGGAAGGTGAGCTGCTGTCGACCATGCCCACCATTGCCCGCACGGGCTTCGATAGTTCCCGCGTTACGCGACCTTCTCGCGCAGGAAGTCGACGATCGCGCCGGTCGGTACGCCGGGCGTGAAGATCTCCGCCACGCCCTGCTCCTTCAGCTCGCGCGCGTCGTCGGTCGGGATCGTGCCGCCGACGAGGACGAGCACGTCGTCGACCTCGTTCTTGCGCAGGAGCTCCAGGATCCGCGGGATCAGCGTCATGTGCGCGCCGGAGAGGATCGAGACGCCGACCGCGTCCGCGTCCTCCTGGATCACCGTCTCGACGATCTGCTCCGGCGTCTGGTGGAGCCCAGTGTAGATGACCTCCATGCCCGCGTCGCGAAGTGCGCGGGCGATCACCTTCGCGCCGCGGTCGTGCCCGTCGAGCCCGACCTTGGCGATCACCACACGAGTCTTCCTTGCCACCGGGGCGGCAGTATATGGCTGTGCGTCTGACCGTCGTGGGCTCCTCCCCCGCCTGGCCGAACCCCGGCGGAGCACAATCCGGCTACCTGGTCGAGGACGGGGGCGGCCGGCTGCTCCTCGATTGTGGGCCCGGCGTGCTCGGCCGGCTGCGCGAGCTCGACGGGGGCTGGCCGCGCATCGACGCGGTCGTGATCACGCACTGGCACCTCGACCACTGGGGCGATCTCGTGCCCTGGGTGTGGGGATCGCTGAAAGGCCCGGGCAGTGACGCACGGCGCGTCGAGCTCTGGCTCCCTCCCGAGGGACGCGACCGGATCCGGGACTTCGGGTCGCGGCTCGGCTGGGACGACATGTTCGACCAGGTCTTCGACATCCGTGACTACCGCGGCGACGAGCCGTTCCGGGCGGCAGGCTTCACGGTGCTCGCCCGGCGCCTCCCGCACTACACCCTGCTCACCTTCGGGCTGCGGGTCACGAACGGCAGCCACTCGCTCGTCTACTCGGGCGACACCGGCCCGGACGCCGTCCTCGCCGAACTGGCGCACGACGTCGACCTGCTGATTTGCGAGGCCACGCTCGAGCACGGCGATCTCGACGGCACGCCCCGCGGGCACCTGTCGGCCGACGAGGCGATCGCCGCGTTCCAGTCCTCGGGCGCGCGCCGGCTCCTGATCACGCACCGGCCCGACGAGCTGCAGCTCGCGGACGACCTCGACCGCGCCTACGACGGGCTGGTGATCGAGATCAGCTGAGCGTCGAGCTCGGGTGAGTGCGCCGAGCGCCCGCTACTGCGTCAGCGGAAGCGGCGGCTTCCAGTGCGGCTCCCAGTAGCTCACGAGCCACTGGCCGGTCTTCTTGTCGTGCTCGCGCCGCAGGGCGATGTAGAAGCGGAGAGGCTTGTTGCCGGCGTAGATCGCGTTCTTCTTCGGGATCAGCGCGACCTCGAACTCGACCTCCTTCTGCAGCGAGAACTGCGGGATGAAGGCGGTCGTGTCGGCGTTCTGCGCGTCGTACGGGATCACCGGGATGTTCCCCTTGTCCCACTGCTTCCGCGACATGCGACCCTTGAGGTCGACGTGCACGTGGTCGTAGGCCCAGTCCAGGTTCTTGCGCTGGACGGCGGTGAGCAGGAACTGCCGGGCGACCTTGAGCGAGACCGGGTCGATGGGCGCCTTCGGATCGTTCTCGACCACGTCGGCCTTCTGGGTCGAGATCGGCGTGTCGAGGGCATGATCCTTGCTCGGCAGGAGCACGATGACGACCAGCGCGACAACGCCCGCGGCCAGCAGGACAAGGCTTCCGAAAAAGGCGCGCCGCTGCAGTCGCGGCGAGTTCCTGAAGTTCTCAAGCACCTGAATTTGAGACTAGCTGACGAGGGAAAAGTTAGAGAGCGTGACGCTCAGAAGACGGGGGTTTCTCTCCATACCCCCCATACGTCGCGGAAGGCGTCGCAGATCTCGCCCATCGTCACGTAGTCCCGCGCCGCGTCGACGATCGGCGGCATCAGGTTCACGTCCTCGCGCGCGGCGGCCTGCTTGAGCTCCGCCAGCCGCTGCTCGACGGCGGCGGAGTCCCGGCGCGCCCGCAACGCCTGAACACGGTCGATCTGCTTGCGCTCGAGCGTCGGGTCGATGCGGAGGATGTCCAGCTCGGGCTCGTCGTGCAGCTGATAGCGGTTGACGCCGACGATCACGCGCTCCTCGCGCTCGACCTCCGACTGGTAGCGGAAGGACGCGTCGGCGATCTCGCGCTGGAAGAAGTTGTCCTTGATCGCCGGGACGACGCCGCCGAGCCGGTCGATCTGCTCGAAGTAGTCGTATGCCTGCCGCTCGAGCTCGTTCGTCAGGGACTCGAGGAAGTACGAGCCGCCGAGCGGGTCGATCGTGTTCACGACCCCGGACTCGTGCGCGATCACCTGCTGCGTCCGCAGCGCGATCCTGACCGCGTTCTCGGTCGGAAGCGCCAGCGCCTCGTCGAACGAGTTCGTGTGCAAGGACTGGGTGCCGCCGAGCACCGCCGCCAGCGCCTCGAGCGCCGTCCTGACGATGTTCACCTCGGGCTGCTGCGCCGTCAGCGACACGCCGGCCGTCTGCGTGTGGAAGCGCATCAGCCAGGAGCGTGGATCCTTCGCGCCGTAGCGTTCCCGTAGCTCCCGCGCCCAGATTCGCCTGGCGGCGCGGTACTTCGCGATCTCCTCGAAGAAGTCGAGGTGCGCGTTGAAGAAGAAGGAGAGGCGCGGCGCGAAGTCGTCGACGTCGAGCCCGCGCTCGACGCACGCGTCCACGTAGGCGAACCCGTCGGCGAGCGTGAAGGCGAGCTCCTGCGCGGCGGTCGAGCCGGCCTCGCGGATGTGGTAGCCGGAGATCGACACCGGGTGCATCTGCGGCAGCTCCTGCGAGCAGAACTCGATCATGTCCACGACCAGCCGCATCGAGGGCTCGGGGGGGAAGATGAACTCCTTCTGCGCGATGTACTCCTTGAGGATGTCCGTCTGCACCGTCCCGCGCAGCCGGCCGCGCTCCACGCCCTGCTCCTCGCCGACGCAGACGTAGAACGCGAGCAGGATCGCAGCCGGCGAGTTGATGGTCATCGACGTCGACACCTCGCCGAGCGGGATGCCGCCGAACAGGGTCTGCATGTCGGCGAGCGAGTCGATCGCGACGCCCTCGCGTCCGACCTCGCCGAGCGAGCGCGGGTGGTCGGAGTCGTAACCCATCAGCGTCGGCATGTCGAAAGCCGTCGAGAGCCCCGTCTGGCCGTGCTCGAGCAGGTAGCGAAAGCGCTCGTTCGTCTCCTCCGCCGTCCCGAAGCCTGCGAACTGCCGCATCGTCCACAGCTGCCCGCGGTACATCGACGGGTAGACGCCGCGGGTGAACGGGAACTCGCCGGGGAAGCCGAGGTCGCGGCCGTAGTCGACATCGACCGTGTCCGGGGTCGAGAGCGCATCGAGCTCGATGCCGGAGATCGTCGTGAGCGCCTCGTCCGTCCGCTCGGGCGCCGTCGAATAGCGGTCGCGGAGCCAGGTTTCGGTCGCGTCCGCCTTCGGCCGGTCCTCGGTCGTGGCCATGCCCGGATTGTAGGCGCGGGACCCGCGGCTACCGGTGCCGCCACAGGTGCCACGCCTCGCACGAGAGCAGCGTGAAGGCCGAGACTCCGATCTGGACGCCGATCAGCTCGCGCGGGCTCCCGTGCACGAAGGCGAAGATCACGAGCTGGATCGCCAGGATGCCGGCGAGCACGAGGGCGAAGCGCGAGCGGCCGAGCGAGAGGAAGTGGTACAGGTAGACGGTCGAGAGCGCGTACAGCGACATCGCGACGCTGAGCGGCCCGAGCCAGGAGGCGGCGTCCTCGTACTTCGCGCCGAAGGTCAGGTCGATCAGCGGCACCGCGAACGTCCAGAGCACGGTCGTGACGATCGCCGCCGTGACGCCCACGGCGAGCAGGCCCGCGAGCAGGTGCGTCCGCTCCCGCTGCCGGTCGCGAAGCGTCGCCACGCGCGGGAAGAGGACCGTCGTAACGGCGATCGGGATCAGCAGGAGCACGCGGGCGCCGACCGACGCGGCCGCGTAGTCGCCTGCCTCGCCGCCCGAGAACGCGAGCTTGGCAACGAGTAGGTCCATCGTCGCGAGCGCGGTGAGCGCCGTCAGCCCGACCGCGGCGGCGGCGTTCGGGATCGTCGCGAGCCGATGCCGGGGAGGCGGCGCGTCGCCCGCGTGCGCAAGGAGCCCGCGCAGCGGCAGCAACGAGAGGAGCGCGGTCACCGCGGTCGCGGCCGCGACGCCGAGCATGACGGCGCCGACGCTCCCGCCGGCGACTCCGATCACGATCCCGACGGCGAGGCGCGTCCCGGCAAAGAGCAGCGTGGCGCCGGAGAGCTCACGAAACCGGCCTGCGCCCTGCAGGCCGCCCCACGCGACCGGGATCACGAGCGCGATCGCGACGGTCGCAGCGGTGGCTGCGACCGCGAGCGAGTGGGTGAGCCCGAGCGCCGCACCGATCGGGAGGAGCACCGCCGTCAGCGCGAGCAGCACGGCCGTCCAGCGCAGCGCCGAGCGGAGCGTGCCGCGCAGGTAGACGCCGGCGCCTGCGTCGTCTCCCTCGGCGAGGCTCGATGCCACCGAGCGTGCCGTCGTGGCCTGGAAGGCGAGCGGCGGGACGGCGCCGATCAGGACGATTGCGAAGAGCGCGGCGAGCAGCGAGTACTCGTCACGGTGGAGGACGCGCGCGAGCCCGAACTGGAACACTGCGTTGAGGGCGTTCGCGAGCCCGACCGCGAGCGCGAGGAGCAGCCCCGACCCGATCAACGCCCGCCTCGCGCCGGCCCGCTCCGCGGCCCGATCGACGGTCACCGACGCCGTCCGATTCTCGGTATCGCCCTCAGCGGCCACGAGTCGACCGGCCGTCGCCGGTCACGGTCCCCCGCCCAAGGGTGGGGCGTCGTCCCTCCGCCCACGCCGTGAGCGTAACCACGAATTCTGCACGTGTCTGTGCCGATTTCGTGCCGATTCGAAGCCGGGGCGCGCTCAGCGGTCCCCGCCCGGCTTCCAGAGCGGCTCGTTCCTGTCCTCCGAAGCGTTGGCCGCGCGGGCGAGGATGAAGAGGAGATCCGAGAGCCGGTTCAGGTAGACGAGCGCGAGCGGGTTGATCTCCACCTGCCCGGCCGCGGCCAGCGCCGCGCGCTCGGCGCGGCGGCAGACCGACCGCGCCACGTGAAGCCGTGCGGACGCCTCGACCCCACCGGGCAGCACGAAGCTCTTGAGCGGCTCGAGCCCCGCGTTGAACCGGTCGCAGTCCGCCTCGAGAGCGTCGACGGCGGGCTGCTCGACGCGCAGCCGGTCGGCCGTCTCGAACGGCACCGACAGATCGGCGCCGAGGTCGAACAGCTCGTTCTGGATTCGCTCGAGCGTCGCCCGCTGCCCGGCGTCACGGGTCTCGACGAGGGCGAGGCCGATCAGCGAGTTGAGCTCGTCGACGGCACCGAACGCTTCGACGCGCGGGTCGAGCTTCGACGCGCGCGTGCCGTCGCCGAGGCTCGTCTCGCCCGTGTCGCCGGTGCGCGTGTAGATGCGTGTCAGGCGCACGGGCTCGTCGCGTTTCCGGGCCATGGCTCAAGATTACGGCGATGATCCGACGCGCGACCCGAAACGACGCGGCGGCCGTGGGCAACGTGTTCGTCCGCGCACGCGACGAGATGACCTATCTGCCGCGGATCGTCGACGAGCATCGACCGCTGCTCGGCGGGTTGTTCGTCGACCGCGACGAGATCTGGGTCGCCGAGCGCGACGGCGCCGTGGTCGCGTTCGCCGGCGTGAACGGGGACGTGCTCACGCATCTCTACGTCGATCCGGTCGACCAGAACCATGGGCTCGGGACGGCGCTGCTCGACCACGCGAAGGGCCTGCGGCCCGAACGGCTCGAGCTGTGGGTGTTCCAGAAGAACGCGGGCGCGCGCCGGTTCTACGAGCGCCACGGATTCTCGCTCGTCCGGCTCACCGACGGCGCAGACAACATGGAGAAGGAGCCCGACGCCCTCTACGAGTGGCGGCCGGCCGACTGAACGTCCCTTAGCCCTGCGCGAGCGGTGACGGCTTGAGGCCGAGGATCGAGCGGGCGATGACCAGGCGCTGGATCTCGCTCGTTCCCTCGTAGATCTCAGTGATCTTCGCGTCGCGGTAGTACCGCTCGACGGGGAACTCCTTCGTGTAGCCGTAGCCGCCGAGGATCTGGATCGCCTCGCCGGTCTGCCGCCGCGCGACGGACGAGGCGAACAGCTTCGCCTTCGCGCCTTCCTCGGTGTGCGGGCGGCCGATCTGCTTCAGCCAGGCGGCGCGATGGACGAGCAGGCGGGCGGCGTCGATCTCGGTCGCCATGTCCGCGAGTTTCCACTGGATCGCCTGGAACTCGGCGATCCGCTTGCCGAACTGGCGCCGCTCGAGCGCGTAGGCGCGCGCCACGTCGTACGCGGCCTGCGCGATGCCGACAGCCTGAGCTGCGATCCCGATCCTGCCGCCGTCCAGCGTGGCCATCGCGATCCCGAAGCCCTTACCCTCCTCCTGCAGCAGGCGATCGCGGCCGGCGTGCGCGCCGTCGAGCCTCAGGTCGACCGTGGACGAGGAGTTGAGGCCGAGCTTCTCCTCTTCGCGCGTGACCTCGACCTGGTCGCCGTCGAGAATGAACGCGGACACGCCCGCCGGGCCGGGCGTCGCCGCGTCGGTGCGCGCGAAGAGCAGGATCGTGCCGCCGAAGCCGCCGTTCGTGATCCACTGCTTCGTGCCGGTGATCGTCCAGCCGTCGCCGTCGGGCACGGCCGCCGTCCGCAGCGAGCCCGCGTCCGATCCGGCCTCGGGCTCGGTGAGCGCGAACGCGCCGATTTCCTCGCCGCGCGCGAGCGGCGGGACGAATCGGGCGCGCTGCTCGTCGGTGCCGAACACGAGGATCGGCAGCGTTACGGCGCTCGTGTGGACGGCGACCGTGACGCCGACGCCCGCGTCTGCGCGCGACAACTCCTCGAGGACGAGGATGTAGGAGACGAAGTCCGCTCCGGCCCCGCCCTGCTCCTCGGGTATGCACACGCCCAGCAGCCCGAGCTCCGCGAGGTCGTCGAGCAGCTCACGGGGGAAACCGTGGGCCCGGTCCCAGGCCGCTGCCTGGGGCTCGATCCGCTCGCGGGCGAAGTCGCGTGCGACCGCCTGGATCTCGCGCTGCTCGGGGGTGAGCTCGAAGTCCACTAGGAGTACTCGTAGAAGCCGCGGCCGGACTTGCGACCGAGCCGCCCGGCCTGAACGTACTGGCGGAGGAGCGGGCAGGGCGCGTACTTCGGGTTGCCGAGACCGCCGTGCAGCACCTCCATGATCGCCACGCAGGTGTCGAGGCCGATCAGGTCGGCGAGGGCCAGCGGGCCGATCGGGTGGTTGAAGCCGAGCCTGGCGATCGTGTCGATCGACTCCGCGTCGCCGACGCCCTCGAGCAGCGCGTACGCGGCCTCGTTGATGAACGGCATCAGGATGCGGTTGGAGACGAAGCCGGGCAGGTCACGCGCTTCGGCGGGCGTCTTGCCGAGCTCCTGGGCCAGCCCGACGATCGCAGCGGCCGTCTCGTCCGACGTGTCGAGGCCGCGCACGACCTCGACGAGACCCATCAGCGGCACGGGATTGAAGAAGTGCATACCGATGACGCGGTCAGGGCGGCCGGTGACGGCGGCGAGCGACGAGATCGGGATCGAGGACGTGTTCGAAGCGAGGATCGCGTCGTCCGGGAAGAGCGTGTCCGCCCGCGTGAACACGTCCGCCTTCACCCGGGCGTCCTCGACGACGGCCTCGATCATCAAGTCCGCCGCGACGAGGTCGTCGACGGGCGTGACCCGGCCGAGCACCTCGTCCGGGTCGGCGCCGCCTTTCTCGGCGAGGCGGGTCAGGCTTTTCCGCATCACACCGAGCCCACGCTCGACCGCTCCCGGAGCAGCGTCGTAGAGCGACACGTCACGGCCCGAGCCGGCAACGACCTGGGCGATGCCGCCGCCCATCTGGCCCGCGCCCACGACGAGAACGTGCTCGAAGCTCACGACGAAGCAGGCTAGCGGCGCCCGCCGTCACGCGCCGTCAGCGCGTACAGCGCGTAGTCGGCGCGGCCGCCGGCGTCGGGCATGTACGCGCGCAGCGTGCCCTCGAGCGCGAAGCCGGCCTTCTCGAGCGCACCGCGCATGGCGCCGTTGTCGACGTTCGTCGAGGCCTGCACCCGGTCGAAGCCGTTCGCGAGCAGGTGCCGCGACAGGAGCGCGACCGCCTCCGTCCCGCGCCCGCCGCCGCGCACCTCGGGGACGAGTTCAACACCGATCTCGCAGACGCCCGGCGGGAAGGAGCCCTCGCCGGAGCGCGCCTCGATCGAGCCGACCAGGAGCCCGTCGCTCGCGATCGCGAGGTCGAGGCGGCCGTCGACGAGCTTCCCCGAGCGGGCGACACGGAGCTGGAACCGCTCGAACGTCAGCGAGCCGACGCGCGCCGTGCTGCTGCGCGCCTGCTCGTACGCTGCAGCGATCTCGTCCGACCGGAACGGCCGCAGCACGACCAGCTCCCCGCGCAACTCCACGCGCTCATCGTCCACGTGGCGACGTTAACGGGTCACTCGAGGTGGTACCTAGACCTCGATCAGCAGCGCGTCACCCTGACCGCCGCCCGAGCAGATCGCCGCGAGACCCAGGCCGCCGCCGTTCCGGCGCAACTCGTGGACCATCGTGCCGACGATGCGGCCGCCGCTCGCACCGATCGGGTGGCCGAGCGCGACGGCGCCGCCGTTCACGTTCGCGATCTCCTCGTCCGCGCCGAGCATCCGCGTCGAGTTGAGCGCGACGGACGAGAACGCCTCGTTGATCTCGACCCGCTTGACGTCGCCGATCGTCTTCCCCGCCTTCGCGAGCGCCTGCTCGCCGGCCCGCGCAGGCGTGCGCGCGAGATAGGCGAAGTCGTCCGCCACGTACCCCTGCGCGAGGATCGTCGCCAGCGGCTCGAGCCCGCGGCGACTCGCGAACTCCTCGGAGCAGACGACGACGCAGGAGGCACCGTCGTTGACGCCCGGCGCGTTCCCGGCGGTCGTCGTGCCCTCCGGGTCGAACACGGGCTTCAGCTTCCCGAGCCCCTCGGCCGTCGTGTCGGGCCGCACGCTCTCGTCGGCAGCGACGTCGCCGACCGGGACGATCTCGTCGTCGAAGCGACCCTCTCGCTGCGCCGCGGCCGCGCGTTGCTGCGAGCGCGCCGCCCACGCATCCTGGTCCTCGCGGGAGATGCCGAGCTCGCGGGACACCTGCGTGTTCTGCCGCACCATGTGCAGCCCGTCGAACGTGGACGTGAGCCCGTCGAAGACCATCGAGTCGATCAGCTCGCCGTTCCCGAGGCGGTAGCCGTACCGCGCCTTCTGAAGCAGATAGGGAGCGTTCGACATCGACTCCATGCCGCCGGTGACGACGAGCTCGTGCTCGCCCGCGCGGATCATCAGGTCGGCGATCTCGATCGCGCGGATCGAGGACGCGCACACCTTGTTGATCGTGTCCGCGGGTGTCTCCTTCGGCAGGCCGGCGGCGATCGCAGCCTGTCGGGCAGGCGCCTGCCCGGCACCCGCCTGGAGTACCTGGCCCATGATCACGTACTCGGGCTCGGCGGCTTCGAGGCCGACACGTTCGAGGGCGGCGCGAATCACGTGCGCACCGAGCTTCGTCGCCGGATAGTCCTTGAGCCCGCCGCCGAGCTTGCCGAACGGCGTCCGGACGGCGGCGAGAATGACGGAGCGGGCCACGGATCCAGCTTATCGGCGCGCCCGCGCTAGGCCCGAGTGTGGACGCTCTCAGCTCGCCGGCGACCCGACCGGACGAGGCCGTAACGAGAGCGAAAGAACCGATTGCAGGCAAAAAGGCCGATTCGCCACTACATTTCGTCGGCATGAGTTCACCACTTCCCTCGCGCTACGTCGGCCCCGAGCGGGTTCACCACGGGGAGACGACCGACGTCTACTCCGCGCTCGACCGCCAGCTGGGGCGAAAAGTCGCGATCAAGATCCTGTCGCCGCGCGCGGCCAGGGACGAGCAGCTGCGCGCGTGGCTGCGCCGGGAGGCGATGGCGGTCGCCCGACTCTCGCACGTGCTCGAGGTGGTCAGGGTCTACGACGTCGGCGACTGGCGCGGCCGCCCGTACATGGCGATGGAGTACCTCGGCGGCGGCACGCTGGCCGCGCGGCTCGAGCGCGGCCGGATCACGGGCGAGCTCGCCGTACGCTGGCTCTGGCAGGCGGCGATGGCGCTCGACGCCGCGCACGAGCTCGGGATCGTCCATCGCGACGTGACGCCGCACAACCTGCTCCTCGACGTACGGGACAACCTACGCCTGACGGACTTCGGGATCGCGACCGCCCTCGACGGGGCGGGCGGTGCGGTCTCGGACGAGGAGCTGATCCAGGGCACCGGCGGCTACATCGCCCCCGAGCATCTCGCCGGAGGCGCGGCGACGCCGGCGAGCGACATCTACGGGCTGGGCGCGGTCGCGAAGGCGCTGCTTGCGGCGGCTCCCGACGTTCACGAGGCGGCGCCCGAAGTGCAGGCGGTCCTGTCACAGGCGCTGGCACGCAAGCCGGCCGACCGCTTCGGAAGCGCGCGCGAGTTCGTGCAGGAGCTGGCGACGGCGCTCGTCCCCGATCGCGCGACCACGCAGGTCTTCCACGGCGCCGCGACCGAGGTGTTCGCGCGGCCGACCCGGATCTTCGCCGCACCGCACGAGCCGGAGCCGCGACCGGCCGTGAAGACGAGCCCGCTCCTCCCGCTCGTTGCGGTCGAGCGCCTCGTCCGGGCGGCGATTCTGATCGTGATCGGGCTGACGGCGATCCTGCTCCAGAACCACCCCGAGTACTCGATGCGGTCGACCGCGCTCCGCCTCGACCTGGCCCTGAACCCCCTGCAGCACTTCTACGACATCTTCTCCGGCACGGTGCGCTGGATCTCACCGCACGACTTCCTCGTCCTCGGCACCGTCGCGCTCGCCCTCGGCGGGCTGTATGTGATCGAGGGGGTCGGGCTCGCGTGCCGGCTGCGCGCGGCCGTCTATCTCACCGTGCTGACCACGATCGCGCTGATCCCGGTCGAGGTGTGGTGGCTCTGGCAGCATCCGGGCCGGCTGAAGGAGGTCGCGCTCGCCGTCAACGTCGCCGTGGCCGTCTTGCTCACCGGGACGATCGTCCGCGCGCGTTTCGCCGCCCGCCGCGCCCGCCGCCACACCGGCGCCGCGACGGCCCGCGTCTCCGTCTAGTACTCGCCCGGCGGCGGCTGGGGCGGGCGGCGGGCGTGGCCGGCCTCGTCCTCGAGCAGGGGCTCGACGCGCTTGCGCTCGTCTTCCTGCTGCGCCGGGCCGTCCCCCACGCCGGCCTGCCATGACGCCCACAGCCGCGCGTAGTGCGACTCGCGCCGGAGCAGCTCGTCGTGGGAGGCGATCTCGACCAGGCGCCCCCGGTCGAGGACGGCCACGCGGTCGGCGCGCTCGGCGGTCGAGAGCCGGTGCGCGATCGTGATCATCGTGCGCCCGTCTGCCACGGCCGTGAGCGCCCGCTCGACGAGCGACTCCGTCTGTGGATCGAGGTTCGACGTCGCCTCGTCGAGCACGATCACCTCCGGGTCGGCCAGGGCCACGCGGGCCAGGCCGACGAGCTGGCGCTCGCCCGAGGAGAGCCGGACGCCTCGCGTGCGCACGTCGGTCTGCAGGCCGTCGGGCAGCTGGGCGAACCGCTCGTAGACGCCGATGCGCCCGAGCGCCTCGGCGACGTCCGCGTCGCTCGCCTCCGGTCGACCGAGCCGTACGTTGTCGGCGATCGAGCCCGAGAACAGGTGTCCCTCCTGGGGCAGGAACACGATGCGGCGGCGGAGCCCCACGTGCGTCGTGTCGCGGAGGTCGACGCCGCCGAACGCGACGTCGCCCGCCTTCGGGTCGTAGTGACGCGTCAAGAGCTTCGCCAGCGTCGACTTGCCGGCCCCGGTCGGCCCGACCAGCGCCAGGTGCTCTCCCGGCACGAGCCGGAGCGACACGCCGTCGAGCACGCTCATGTTCTCGCCGTATGCGAAGCCGACGTCGGTCCCGGCGAGCTCGCCCCCACCCGGGAGCGACACCGCCTCGGCAGCGTCGGCGACCGTGACCGGCGTCTCCAGCAGCCCGACGATCTTCGTCAGCGCCGCCCGGCCCGACTGGAACTCGCTGAACCAGTCGCCGAGGCGGGCAATCGGGTCGAACAGGCTGGACAGGTAGAGGGCGAAGGCGACGACCGTGCCCGTGCTCACCTTTCCCTCGTCGTGCAGCACGCCGCCCGCCACCAGCACGGCGGCCGCGGCGATCGCCTGCGCGAGCGAGATCACGGGGAAGAAGCCGATGTTGACGAGCGAGACGTGCCGCCACGCCTCGACGTTCGCGCTCGAACGAAGCCGGTAGAGGCCGAACCGCTCCTTCTCCCGCCCGAAGGACTGCACGACCCGGATGCCGCTCAATCCCTCCTGGAGCGCCGTCAGGGTGTCGGCGACCCGGTCGCGTAGCGCCAGGTATGCCGGCCGCGACCGGCGCTGGTAGCGGACGACGGCGATGACGAGCGGCGGCGCCGCAACGAGCGTCACGGCGGTCAGGAGCGGGGACATCGCGAGCAGCACGCAGAACGTCACGACGAAGAGCAGCAGGCTGCCGACGACCTCGATCAGCACCGTCCGCGTGAACGTCGTCAGGGTCTGCACGTCGGCGGTCAGGCGGGACACGAGCACGCCCGCCCGCTCGCCCTCGAAGAAGGGCAACGAGAGCTCCTGGAGTTTGTGGAACGCCGCCACGCGCAGATCGCCGAGGAACCGCTCGCCCGCGCGGGCAGCCGAGAGGACGATCGCGCGCTCGCAGACCGGCCGCAGGACGACGAGGCCGAGGCAGACGAGCGCGACGCGGTTGACCACGCTCAGGTCGTCCTTTTCGATCCCGTTGTCGATCGCGTAGCGGACGAGGAACGGTCCGGCGATGGTCACGAACGTGGCGCCGACGATCCCCGCGGCCGCGATCCCGACCTGCTTCCGGTGGGGCCGCAGGAGCGCGAAGGTCCGCCGGCGGACAACGCCCTTCTCCAGCTCGCCTGTCATGCCGCCGCCACGCGGTCGAGCGCGAGCAGCCGCCGGTAGCGGAGCGAGCCGGCCGCGAGCTCGGCGTGCGTGCCCGTCTCGACGATCCGGCCGTCTTCGAGCACCGCGACGCGGTCGGCGAGCGCGACCGTCGCCGGCCGGTGCGCGATCACGAGCGTCGTTCGGCCGGCCATCACCGTGGCGAGCGCGGCCCGGATCTCGTGCTCCTTCGTCGCGTCGACGGACGAGGTGGCATCGTCGAGGACGAGCACGCGCGGATCGGCGAGAATCGCCCGGGCGAGGGCTAGCCGCTGCCGCTGGCCGCCGGAGAGCGAGAAGCCGCGCTCGCCGAGTACGGTGTCGTAGCCGTCGGGGAGGCGGACCAGGAACTCGTGTGCACCCGCCACGCGAGCCGCATGCTCGACCTCCTCGCCGGAGGCGTCCGGGCGCGCGAACGCGATGTTCGCCCGCACCGTGTCGCTGAACAGGAAGGTCGTCTCCGGCACGAAGGCGACTGCGCGCCGCAACTCGTGCAGCGGCAAATCGCGCACGTCGATGCCCCCGACACGGACGGCGCCGTCCTGGACGTCGTACATCCGCGCGAGAAGCGCCGCGGCCGAGCTCTTCCCCGAGCCGGTGGCGCCGACGAGCGCCGCCGACGTCCCGGCCGGGATCGTCAGGTCGAGCCCGTCGAGCACCGGGCGCTCCGGGTCGTACCCGAAGCGCACGTGCTCGAAGGAGACGTCGGCGGCACCGTCGGCGAGGTGCCGGGGCGAGGCGGGATCGACGACCGACGGCTCGGCCACTAGCACCTCGTCGATCCGGCCGGAGGCCGCGACGGCGCGCTGCACGGTCCCGATCCGCTGGCCGAGCGTCCGCAGCGGCCAGACGAGCATCGCGACGTAGAGGTTGAAGGCCGTGAAGCCGCCGATCGACAGCTCGCCCGACACGGTCAGCCGGGCCCCGTACCAGAGGACGGCGAGGATGCCGATCAGCGGCAGCACCTCCAGGGCGGGTAGGAAGAGCGCGTCGACGTCGGCCACCGCGAGAGCCCGCTCGACGATCCGGTCGCTCGCGGCGCGGAAACGGCGCTCGAGCTCGGGGCCCGCTCCGAGCCCCTTGACGACGCGGATCCCGCTGATCGTCTCCTCGGCGAGCGCGGTCGAAACGGCCAGCTCCTCCTGCAGCACCCGTGTGCACTCCGCGTAGCGGGCCGAGTAGCGCCAGAAGCCGACCGACAGCAGCGGCAGCGGAATCAGCACGACGAGCGCGAGGCGCCAGTCGAGAATCGGCAGCACGATCGCGACCGCGACGACGGTCACGAGGTAGCCGACCGTGTGCCCGGCCGAGTCGAGCACGCGCGCCACGAGCTCGGCGTCGTTCGAGGCGCGGCTCATCAGGTCGCCGGCGCCGACCCGGTCGTGATAGGAGACGTCGAGCTCCAGCGCGTGCCCGTAGATCTCGTCGCGGACGTACGCGTCACCGCGCGCGCGGTTGCGGATCGCGAAGTAGTGGCGGACGGCGCCGCCGATCGCCTCGACGACACCGACGACGAGAATCGCGGCGCACCAGGCATAGAGCGCAGTGCGGTCGCCGCCGACGACGCCCTGGTCGATCGCCTCCCCGATGAAGAGCGGCGCGACGATCGCCGCCGCCTGCCAGGCGGCACCCGCGAGGACAGCCCAGAAGACCCCGGCGCGCTGCGCCCTGATCGCGGCCAGCAGAAACCGCCAGGCGTCTTCGCGCGCGGTAGACCGCCGGTCTCCCCCGCGGGCCCCCTTCCCTGCGTGGTCTACCTTCACGCGGCGCGAGCTACGCCCAGGCGAAGCCTGGGCTTCGCGGAGCATGTCTGCGCTTCACCAAGCGTGCCTTCGGCCACCGTCCTTACCGTACTAATCCGCTGGTCGAAAGCTCACGGGCCCCGAACGGGGCCCGTGAGCATTGGGTCTCTCGCGCGCAGCTAGGCGGCGTTGGTGAGGTCCTCGTCGGTGGCGACGAGGCCCTCGAGCTGGACGGCGAGGCGGCTGAGCGCCTGCGCCTCGAGCTGGCGGACACGCTCGCGAGTGAGGCCGAGCTCCTTGCCGATCGCCTCGAGCGAGGTCGGCTCGCCGTCGAAGCCGAAGCGCAGCTCCAGCAGCCGGCGCTCGCGCTCCGGCAGCCGACGCACAGCGGTGCGGACCGACTCACGCCGCAGCGCTTCGCCCGCGACCTCGGCCGGGTCGTCGGCGCTCGAGTCGGCGAACAGGTCACCGAGCTCACCGCCGTCGTCGTCGCCGACGGACTGGTTCAGCGAGACGGACGCCTCGACCGTGCCGAGCGCCTCCTCGACGTGCCGCAGCTCGAGGCCGGTTGCGGCGGCAAGCTCCTCCTCGGTCGGAGCCTGGCCGGTCTTGGCCTCGAGGCGCTGGCGCGCCCGCGCCAGCTTGACCTGGCGCTCGTGGACGTGCGCAGGCACGCGGATCGTCGCCGACTGGTTCGCGACCGCGCGCTGGCAGGCCTGGCGGATCCACCAGGTGGCGTAGGTCGAGAACTTGTAGCCGCGCCGCCAGTCGAACTTCTCGACGGCACGGTTCAGCCCGATCACGCCCTCCTGGACGAGGTCGGACAGCGGCAGACCGTGGCCCTGGTAGCGCTTCGCAATCGAGACGACGAGGCGCAGGTTCGAGTTGATCATCCGCTCCTTTGCGGCCCCGTCGCCGCGCTCGACGCGCTTCGCGAGCATGACCTCCTCCGCCGCCGTGAGCAGCGGGTAGCGACCGGCCGCGTTCATGAACAGTGTCAGCGAGTCGGTCGTTCCGGACGCCTCGTGAGTGATACGCACGGGAGCGGCCTCGTCGTCGCCGGCGTCGGCAGAGGCGGTCTCGACGATCTCGACTCCGCGCTCTGCGAGCTCGGCGCGCAGCGCCCCGATCTCGTCCTCGTCGAGGTCGTGCTCGGTCGCGAACGCCTCGATTGCAACGTCGTCGACCATGCCGAGGTCCTCGGCGTTGTCGAGGAAGGTCCGGGCATCGATTTCCAGCAAGTTGCTCAGTTCAGTCACTCCTTCTCTTCGTTACGGCCCCGGCGTCGTTACGTCGCCGGATCGTCGTGCGTCACAGAGGAAAACGACGCGGGGCTGGTGGAGATTCCGCTTTCAAATGTAAAGACCCTGCAAATTCAAGACATATGATACATGCTCCTGCGCCGGAGCGCCAGGGGAACCGTTCGGACACGCCCGAAAGCGCTCCACGCAGACGACGAACCAGCGCTCGACGTTGTTACAGCGAACCTCGTTCGGCGCGTCCTCGACATCCGCGTGGAGGGCGAGGCCCTTGTAGGTGACCTGCAACCGCCCGTCGGGGCGCCTGACGACGCCGAAGCTGCCCTTCACGCCCGGAATGCTCTTCGGCGCGGCCGCGCGCGACTTGACGACGAGCGGCGGCCACCGGTCGAGACAGCTGCCCGTGCAGACGATCCGCCCGGCCCGCTTCTCGACGCCCCAGAAGTAGAGCGCTTTGTGGGCGCGGGTGAGGAGGATCCGCCCGAAGTTCTTGTCCGTGCGAACGATCAGCGGAGCCGAGCCGGCCCGCGCCATCGATCCGGGCGCGACGACTGCGAGGGCCGCGGCAAGCGCGAGAGCTGTCCGCACGCCGCGCATCATGCCTCCGGAAGACGCCAGTGACGGGGAGCGATCAGGTCGTGCGCCGCCTCTGGCCCCCAGGAACCTGGAGGATAGAGATGGAGAGTCGGCGGTGACTCGAGCACCGGCGTCGCGACCTCCCAGAGCCGCTCGATGCCCTTCGAGGTCGTGAACAAGGTCCGGTCGCCGAGCATCGCGTCGTGGATCAGCCGCTCGTAGGCTTCGAGCTGGTTCGCCGCGCAGAACGAGTCCGCGTAGTCGAAGCTCATGTGCGCCGGTCCGAGGCGCAGCTCGGCCCCGGGAACCTTGGCGAGGAAGTCGAGCCGGATCCCGCCCGGCTCGCCGACCTCGAACACGAGCTCGTTGGGGCCGAAGCCGTCGCCGCCGAACATGCGGAGCGGCGGCTCCTTGAAAGCGACCGTGATCACGCGCCGGCCCTCCGCGAGCCGCTTGCCCGTGCGAAGGAAGAACGGGACGCCGGCCCAGCGCCAGTTGTCGATCTCGGCCTCGAGCGCGACGAAGGTCTCGGTCTCGGAGTCGGGAGCGACGCCGTCCTCGTCGAGATAGCCGTCGTAGCGGCCGCGGACGACCTTCCCCGGTTCCAGCGGCTTCATCGCCTCGAAAACCTTGGTCTTTTCCGCGTCCAGGGCGTCGGCGGCGAGCGAGACGGGCGGCTCCATGGCGACGAACCCGAGCACCTGGGCGAGATGCGTCACGAGCATGTCGCGAAACGCGCCCGTGCGCTCGTAGAACGCCGCGCGACCTTCGATCGAGAGCATCTCGGGGACGTCGATCTGGACGTGGTCGATGTGGTCGCGGTTCCAGACCGGCTCGAAGAGGCCGTTGGCGAAGCGGAGCGCGAGGATGTTCTGCACCGTCTCCTTGCCGAGGAAGTGGTCGATGCGGAAGATCTGCTCCTCGGCGAAGACGCCGTGCACCATCTGGTTCAGGGCGCGGGCCGACGCCAGGTCGGTTCCGAACGGTTTCTCCATGATCACGCGCGCGCCGCCCGCGAGGCCGGCGCCGCCGAGCGTCTCGACGATTCCGGCCATTGCCCCCGGCGGGACGGAGAGGTAGATGAGGCGCTCGCTCTTGCCGCCGATCGCGGCTTCGGCGTGTTCGACCGCGTCGGTGAGATCCTCCGCCGCACCCACGTCGGAGGCCGCGTAGGAGAGCCGAGCAGCGAATTCGTCCCACGCGTCGTCGCTCGCGTCCTGCCGGCCGAACTCGGTCACGGCGGCGCGGGCGTGTGCGCGAAACCCGTCGTCGGCGAGCGGCCGTCGGGACGTTCCCACGATGCGGTAGCGCTCGGGCATGAGCCCGGATGCGACGAGATGGAAGAGGCCGGGCAGGAGCTTCCGCTTCGCGAGGTCGCCCGTCGCTCCGAAGAGGACGAGGACGTGGTCGCGCGGGACAGGTCCGAGGGACTGTCCCTGCGACATGGCTGAAGCGGTCGTGGCCATTGCGGTGCAGTCGTGCCGGGTTCCAGGCGTTACGGCTGCCGGCCGCCACGTGTCGTGGGCGGCCGGCAGCCGGCGAACGCGCTACGACTGAGGCGCGGGCTTGATTACTCCGAAGACGGCGCCCACCGGATCCTTGAGCACGGCGATGCGGCCGACGTTGGGGATGTCCATCGCCTCGATGACCGTCGAGCCGCCGAGCTCCTGCGCCTTCGAGACGGTCAAGTCGGTGTCGTCCGTGGCGATGTACGGAACCCACATCGACGGGATCGCGGCGTCCGGCATCTTCATCATCCCGCCGACACCTTTCTCTCCGAGATTGAAGATCTTGTAGCCGCCGTACTCCTCGCCCATGTCCGAAATCGTCCAGCCGAACACAGCGTCGTAGAAGCGCTCGGCCCCGTCGACGTCCTGTGTCCCGAGCTCGTCCCAGACGAACACGCCGGCACCTGTCGGGCCGTCACCGGCGGGTTGGAAGGCCACGAACACAGCGCCCTGCGAATCCTTGAGAACCGCGTAGCGGCCCACCTCGGGGATGTCCATCGGACCGGCAAGCAGATCGCCGCCGGCTGCCTTCGCCTTCTCGATCGTGTCGTCGGCGCTGTCGACCTGGACGTTGCCGGCCCAGTGCGGGGGCGTGCCCTCCGGGACCGTTGGGAAGCCACCGTGCGTCTGGCCGTTCGCCGAGATCATCGGATAGTCGAAATCGCCCGACTTGAAGACCTCGATCTCCCAGCCGAACAGCTGCGTGTAGAAGTCCTGGGCGCGTTGCGGGTCGCTCGAGACGTTCTCGTGCCAGACGAACGTGCCGACGGCCGTCGTGACGTCGGTGCTCATCGCTGACCTCCTCGCGGTGGGGTACCGCCCGAGCCTAGCTCACGGGTACCGAGTGACACGGAGACGTTCGGTCAACAGGCGGTGACAGGGAGGGTGCAGCCGGTCGGGCTCGCCGCGATCGAACCTCGCCGCCGTGCTTTGTAGACTCGCGCGACACGTCCGCCGCCGTACGCACGCCCCGCGTGCGGCATACCCGCAGGAGGATCCGGCACGGCACGGATGAGCTTCCGCAGCGCCGGAGCAATGCTCGAGACGCAGTGACCGAGCTCGCGACAGCAGTGGTCGGACCCGACGCGCTGGACACGCTCGTCAAGGCGCTCGCGGCACGCGGGTTCCGCGTCGTCGGGCCGAGCGTGCGCGACGGCGCCATCGTCTACGACGACCTCGGCTCCGCTGCCGAACTCCCGACCGGCTGGACGGACACGCAGGACGCCGGCACCTACCGGCTCGAGCGACGCGACGACGACGCCCGGTTCGGCTACGCGGTCGGGCCCCACTCCTGGAAGCAGTTCCTGTTCCCCGCCCGCGTCAGGCTCTGGCGCGCGAAGCGGCAGAACGGCGGCTTCGCGGTCGAGGAGCCGGAACATGACGATCCTCCCCTCGCCCTGATCGGCGTGCGCTCGTGCGAGCTGCACGCGATCGAGATCCAGGACCGCGTCTTCCTCGGTGGGACCTACGTGGACGGCGATTACGCCGCCCGTCGCCACGACCTCTTCGTCGTCGCGGTCAACTGCTTCGAGCCGGGCGGCACCTGCTTCTGCGTCTCGATGGGCACCGGTCCGAAGGCCGAGAGCGGCTACGACCTGGCCTTGACGGAGATCCTCGACGGCGAGCACCGCTTCCTCGTCGAGGCGGGATCCGAGCGCGGCGCCGCGCTCCTGGCCGAGCTCCCGTCCCGGCCGTCGACCGACGCCGACGTCGGCGCAGCCGGACGCGCTGTGGCCGGCGCCGCGGAGCGCATGGGCCGCACGCTCGATCCGTCCGACCTGCGCGGCCTGCTGGCGCGCAACCTCGAGCACGAGCGCTGGGACGAGGTCGCGTCGCGATGCCTGACCTGCGGCAACTGCACGATGGTCTGCCCGACCTGCTTCTGCTCGTCCGTAGAGGACGTGACCGACCTCGGGGGCGAGGAGGCGGAGCGCACCCGTAGCTGGGACACCTGTTTCTCGGTCGAGCACTCGTACATCCACGGCGGCAGCATCCGGCCGTCCGGCCGCTCCCGCTACCGGCAGTGGCTGACACACAAGTTCGGCACCTGGCACGACCAGTTCGGGACCTCGGGGTGCGTCGGCTGCGGCCGCTGCATCACCTGGTGCCCCGTCGCGATCGACGTCACCGAGGAGCTGGCCGCGATCAGGACGAGCGAGGAGGTTCCCGATGCGAACGATTGACACCCTGATGGAGGACGTGCCGATCTTCCAGGGCATGTCCCCCGAGGCGCTCGAGCTCGTCTCGGGCTGCGCGACCAACATCCGCTTCGCGGACGGCGAGGTGTTGTTCCGCGAAGGCGACGCGGCGGACGTCTTCTACGTCATCCGCCACGGTCGCGTTGCGCTCGAGACGTTCGTCCCGGCGCGCGGAGCGGTGACGATTGAGACGATCGACCCGGGCGAGGTCGTCGGGTGGTCGTGGCTGTTCGCGCCGTACCGCTGGCATTTCGACGCGAAGGCGCTCGGACTCGTGCGCGCCACCGTGTTCGGCGCAGCCTGCCTGCGCGAGAAGTGCGAGCAAGATCCCGCCTTCGGTTACGACCTCATGTCCCGCTTCGCACAGGTGCTGATCGAGCGCCTGCAGTGGACGCGGCTCCGGCTCCTGGACGTGTATGGCGACGGTCGCTGAGCCCGTTTCCGGCGCGCAGCCGGGCCCGATGGCGCCGCGGCCGTTCCGGGTCACGCGCCGACGCCGCGAGACGGCCGACACGTGGACGCTCGAGCTCGAGCCCGTCGCCGGCCCGCCGCTCGACTTCGCACCCGGCCAGTTCACGATGCTCTACGCCTTCGGGATCGGCGAGGTTCCGATCTCGATCTGCGGCGAGCAGGGCGGCCCACTCGTCCACACCGTGCGCGCCGTCGGCGCGGTGTCCCGGGCGATCTGCGCGGCCAGGCCGGGAACCGTCCTCGGCGTCCGCGGCCCGTTCGGACGCGGCTGGCCGGTGGAAGAAGCGCTCGGGATGGACGTCGTCGTCGTCGCGGGCGGGATCGGGCTGCCGCCGCTCCGCCCCGCGCTCTACGAGTTCCTGCGCCGGCGGTCCGAGTTCGGCAACGTCCTCCTGCTCTACGGCAGCCGCACGCCGGCCGACCTCGTCTACCGGCGCGAGGTCGAGCGCTGGCGCGGCCGCTTCGACGTGGAGGTGGACGTGACCGTCGACCGCGGGATCGACGGCTGGCAGGGCAACGTCGGCGTCGTCCCCAAGCTGATCGCCTCGGCGCGATTCGACCCGGGCGCCGCCGTGGCCATGGTCTGCGGTCCGGAGATCATGATGCGCTTCGCCGCCGAGGCGCTCCTCGAGCGCGGCGTGCCGCCGGAGCAGATCTTCATCTCGATGGAGCGCGACATGAAGTGCGGGCTCGGCTGGTGCGGGCACTGCCAGCTCGGCCCGACGCTGATCTGCCGTGACGGCCCCGTCTACCGCTACGACGAGATCCTGCCACTGATGGCGGTGCGAGAGCTATGAGCGCAGGAACGAGGAAACCGAAGCTCGCCGTCTGGAAGTTCGCCTCTTGCGACGGGTGCCAGCTGTCGCTGCTCGACTGCGAGGACGAGCTGCTCGCACTCGCCGGCGAGGTCGAGATCGCGTACTTCCTCGAGGCGAGTCGCGCCACCGTCAAGGGCCCGTACGACCTGTCGCTCGTCGAGGGCTCCGTGACGACCCCGCACGACGCCGAGCGAATCGAGCACGTGCGCCGCGTGTCGCGGCACCTGGTCACGATCGGCGCCTGCGCGACTGCGGGCGGCATCCAGGCGCTGAAGAACTTCGGCGACGTGAACGACTTCATCTCCGCGGTGTACGCCTCCCCCGAGTTCATCTCGACGCTCGAGACGTCCACACCCATCTCGGCCCACGTCCCGGTCGACTACGAGCTGCACGGCTGCCCGATCGACAAGCGCCAGCTGCTCGAGGTGATCACGGCCTTCCTGCACGGCCGCCGCCCGAACATCCCCTCGACGAGCGTCTGCATGGAGTGCAAGCGGCGCGGAACGGTCTGCGTGACGGTCGCGCACGGGACGCCCTGTCTCGGCCCGGTCACCCACGCCGGCTGCGGCGCGCTCTGTCCGACCTACAACCGCGGCTGCTACGGCTGCTTCGGGCCGATGGAGACGCCGAACACGGTCTCCATGACGAAGCAGCTCCGCGTGCTCGGCATGGACGAGCCGGCCGTCGAGCGCGTCTTCCGGACGTTCAACGTCACGGCCTTCGAGGAGGCGAGGAATGGCTAGTTCGGGTTCCTCCCAGCGGCGCACGAAGACGATCAAGACCGACTTCCTCGCGCGCGTCGAGGGCGAGGGCGGCATGACCGTGAAGATCGCGGACGGGCGCGTCACCGAGGTCGCGCTGCGGATCTACGAGCCGCCGCGCTTCTTCGAGGCGTTCTTGCGCGGCCGCGCGTTCACCGAGGTGCCGGACATCACCGCGCGGATCTGCGGCATCTGCCCGGTCGCGTACCAGATGAGCTCCGTGCGGGCGATGGAGCAGGCCTGCGGCGTCGAGGTCGGAGGTCAGCTCCGCGCTCTGCGCCGGCTCCTCTATTGCGGCGAGTGGATCGAGAGCCACGCCCTGCACGTCTTCATGCTCCACGCCCCCGACTTCCTCGGCTACGAGAGCGCGATCCACATGGCCCGCGACCACCCGGAGCTGGTCGAGAAGGCGCTCGAGCTGAAGAAGACCGGCAACGAGGTGATGACGGTGGTCGGCGGGCGCGAGGTGCATCCGATCAACGTGCGCGTCGGCGGGTGGTACCGCGTGCCGCGCAAGCGCGAGTTCGAGCCGCTCGTCGCCAAGCTCGAGCGTGCCCGCGAGATCGCGCTCGAGACGGTGACGGTGACGGCCGGCCTCGACTTCCCCGACTACGAGTACGACTACGAGCTCGTGGCGCTCTCCGAGCCGGGCGAGTACCCGATCGACGTCGGGCGCATCGTCTCGAACCGCGGGCTCGACATCGACGTCTCGAGCTACGAGGAGCACTTCGTCGAGGAGCACGTCGCCCGGTCGAACGCGCTCCATTCGCGGATCGTCGAGCGCGGCTCCTACCTGTGCGGGCCGCTCGCGCGCTTCGCGCTCGCCCACGACCGGCTCTCGCCGCTCGCGCGTCAGGCAGCCGCGTCGGCGGGGCTCTCGCCGTCGGAGCGAAACCCGTTCCGGAGCATCGTCGTGCGGGCCGTCGAACTCGTCTACGCCGCGGACGAGGCGCTGCGGCTGATCTCGGACTACGAGGAGCCCGACGCGCCGTCGATCACGGTCGAGCCGCGCGCCGGCGTCGGCCACGGCTGCACGGAGGCGCCGCGCGGGATCCTCTACCACCGCTACGAGCTCGCCGCGGACGGGACGATCCTCGACGCCAAGATCGTGCCTCCGACTTCGCAGAACCAGCGCACGATCGAGGAGGACCTCCGCGGCGTGGTCGAGCGGTCGCTCGACCTGCCCGACGACGAGCTGGCGCTGCTCTGCGAGCAGTCGATCCGCAACTACGACCCGTGCATCTCGTGTGCCACCCACTTCCTGAAGCTGGAGGTCGAACGAAACTGAAGGTGATCGGCGTCGGGAATGCCTGGCGCAGTGACGACGCCGCCGGGCTCGCCGTCGCCCGGCGTCTGCGCGGAACGCTTCCGGCGGAGGTCGACGTGCTCGAGCGCGAGGGCGAGCCCACCGCGCTCGTCGACGCGTGGGAAGGGGCCGACGCGCTCTGGCTCGTCGATGCCGTCGTCTCGGGAGCCGCGCCCGGCACGGTGCACCGGCTGGACGCGAGCGACCGCGAGCTGCCGGCCGAGCTCTTCCGCGCCTCGACGCATCACCTCGGGCTCGCAGAGGCCCTCGAGCTGGCCCGGGCGATCGATCGCCTTCCGACCCGCGTCGTCTTCTACGGGATCGAGGCGGCGAGCGTCGACGCCGGCGACGAGCTCACGCCCGAAGTCGAGGCGGCCGTCGGCCGCGTCGCGGAGTCGCTGCGAGCGGAGGTCGTCCGCTGCACGAGCGGATGCCGATGAACCGGTTCTCCCGCCGCTAGACGCTCGTGAGGGACACGATCGGCGCCAGCACGTCCTCGAGGTTCGGCCGGCCGATCTCCTCGAGCTCGTAGCGCACGTGCCGGATCGGGTGTCTCGAGTCGATCAGGCGCCCGAGGTCGATCGGCGTGCCGCTGACGACGACGTCGCAATCGGTCGCGTTGATCGTCGCCTCGAGCTCGGCGAGCTGCTCGTCTCCGTACCCCATCGCCGGGAGCACGGCGCCGATATGCGGATACTCCTCGAACACCCGTGCGATCGAGCCGACCGCAGTTGCGCGCGGGTCGACCCGCAGCGCCGCTCCCTCGTGCTCGGCCGCGACGGTCGCCGCGCCGAACGGCATGCCGCCGTGCGTGAGCGTCGGTCCGTCCTCCACGACGAGCACGCACCTGCCGGCGAGCGGCGGCCCGTCGTCCAGCGTGACCGGGGACGCCGCGCAGACGATCGTCGCCTCCGGGTTGACGAGCGCGATGTCCCGCTCGACCCGCTCGACGGCCGCCGAGCCCGCGCTGTCGACCTTGTTGATCACGACCACGTCGGCCATGCGCAGGTTGGTCTCCCCCGGGTGGTAGTGGAGCTCCTGCCCGGCGCGCAGCGGGTCGACGACGACGATCAGGACGTCGGGGCGGAAGAAGGGGAAGTCGTTGTTGCCGCCGTCCCAGAGGATCACGTCGGCCTCCTCCTCGGCCTGGAGCAGGATGGCCTCGTAGTCGACCCCGGCGAAGACGATCATCCCGGCCTCGACCGGGCCCTCGTACTCCTCGCGCTCCTCGATCGTCGGATGCGAGGCGTCGATGTCCGCGAGGGTCGCGAACCGCTGCACGCGCATCGCCTCGAGGTCGCCGTATGGCATCGGATGGCGTACGAGCGCGACGCGAAGGCCGGCGTCGAGCAGGATCCGCCCGATCCGCCGGCTGGTCTGGCTCTTGCCGGCTCCCGTCCTGACCGCGCACACCGCGACGACGGGCTTCGTCGCCTCGATCATCGTCGTGCGTGGGCCGAGCAGCCGGAAGTCCGCGCCGGCGGCCAGCGCGAGCGACGCCTTGTGCATCACCTCGTCGTGCGAGAGGTCGGAGTAGCCGAGCACGACCTCGTCCACGTCGTACTCCGCGATCAGCTCGGCAAGCTCTACCTCGGGGACGATCGGGATGCCGTCCGGGTAGAGCGGCCCTGCCAGCGAGGCCGGGTAGCTGCGGTGGTCGATGCCCGGGATCTGCGCCGCCGTGAAGGCGACGACGCGCGAGTCGGAATCGTCGCGGAAGACGACGTTGAAGTCGTGGAAGTCGCGCCCGCCGGCGCCCATGATCACGACGTTCGTCATCGGAGGTCACTCCTCGTTACGGCGACGCGAGCCGGAGTCCCAGGATCGCGGAGCGCCAGGTCGGGGTACGGGGCGGTCGGCTCGAAGCGGCCGAGGAAGAACCGGAGGTGCTCGGGCTCGTAGGTGAACGCGAGGCCGGGGACCTCGTCCGCGCGACGGTGGACGCCCTCGACGACGTCGGCGACGTAGGCCAGGTGCTCCTGCGTGTACACGCGCCGGGGAAGCGTCAGACGCACGAGCTCGAGCCCGTCGTAAGGCGCGTCGCCGTGCTGGCCGGAGACGATGCCCCGCTCCATCGAGCGGACGCCGCCCGCGAGGTAGAGCGCGGCGGCCAGCGACTGCGCCGGAAACTCCGCCTGCGGAACGTGCGGCAGGATCCGCTTCGCGTCCAGGAAGACCGCGTGGGCGCCGACGGGGCAGACGATGGGCACTCCGCGCTCGACGAGCAATTCGCCGAGGTAAGCGGCCTGTGCGATCACGTGCCGCACCATCGCCTCGTCGGCGGCCTCGCGGATCCCCTGGGCGAGGGCTTCCATGTCGTGCCCGGCCATGCCGCCGTAGTGCGCGAACCCCTCGTAGAGGACGAGCACCTCGCGGGCACGCTCGGCGAGCACGTCGTCGTTCAGCGCCAGGAAGCCGCCGATGGGGACGAAGTGGTCCTTCTTGGACGAGAAGACGGCGCCGTCGGAGAGGCTCGAGAGCTCCCGGATCAGCCCGCGGAAGTCACGACCCGCCTGGCCCGGCTCGCGATCCTGGATGAACACGGCATTCTCGGACATCCGGGTCGCGTCGAGGATCAGCGGCACGCCGTACTCGGCGGTCAGGGCGCGCACCCCCTGCAGGTTGTCGAGCGAGAAGGGCTGGCCGCCGGCCATGTTCAGGCAGGCCTCCTGCCGGACGAACGCGATCCGCTCCGGCCCGACCTCGTGCAGCACGCGCTCGAGCGCGACGAGGTCGATGTTGCCCTTGAAGGGGAACGGCGTCACCGGGTCGCTTGCCTCCGGCACCGATACGTCCCGCCAGATGCCGCCGACGAGCTCGACGTGGGCGCGCGAGGTCGTGAAGTAGAGGTTGGAGGGCACGACGGATCCGGGGGTGACGAGGATCCGCGCCAGCAGGTGCTCGGCGCCCCGCCCCTGGTGGGTCGGGATCAGATGCTTGTAGCCGTAGACCTCCTGCATCGCCGCCTCGAGCCGGAAATAGCTCCGCGAGCCCGCGTAGGCCTCGTCGCCGAGCTCCATCGCCGCCCGCTGCTCCTGCGACATGGCCGAGGTGCCGCTGTCTGTCAGGAGGTCGATGAAGACGTCGTCGGATCGAAGCAAGAACGTGTTCCAGCCGGCCTCGTCGATCGCCTCCCGCCGCCGCACCGGATCCGGCAGCGAGATCGGCTCGATGACCTTGATCTTCCAGGGTGGGAGTGTCATGAGCCCATCGTCGCCGCGGGTCCCGGCATCGACATCCGAGGAGCCGCCGACCGCCGGTGCGGAGAAGTACGCAGCGCGTCTCAGGCAGCTTCGTGGAGCGCACGCACGCGCGGCTCGCGCGCGAGCCGCCGCAGTGCCTGCCGCTCGAGGCGGGCCGCCTCGTTCCGCGCCATCCCGAGCCGGCGGCGCGCCTCCTCGACGCTGACCGGCTCGCCGCCGCCGAGGCCGAAGCGGACCTCGATCAGCTGTCGCTCGCGCTCGGGCAGTGCCTCGACGGCAGCCCTGATCGTGGCGGCCGAGAGTATGGCCTCGACCCTCTCGTACGGGTCCGGCTCGTCGTCCGCGACGTGCAGGCCCACGGTCGGCCCGCTTTCGTCGCCGCGGGTGCGGTCGAGGCTGTCGACGACCCTGGCCGCGGCACGGAGCTCGCGGAGTTGCCGCAGCGACAGTCCGGAGGCGCTCGCGATCTCCTCCTCCGCCGGCGGGCGCCCGGGCACGGCTTCGCGCTCCACGCGCGCGACCCGTTGGACGCGTGCGGCCATGTGCGTCGGCAGCCGGATCAGCCGCGAGCGGTTGTCGAGGCCGCGCTGGACGGCCTGCTTGATCCACCACGTCGCGTAGGTCGAGAACTTGTAGCCGCGGCGCCAGTCGAACTTCTCGACCGCACGGATCAGGCCGAGGATCCCGTCCTGGATCAGGTCGAGGAGCGGCACGTCGTGTCCCTGGTAGCGCTTGGCGATCGAGACGACGAGACGGAGATTGGAGTTGACGAGGCGGTCCCGCGCCTCGCGGTCGCCGCGCTCGATGCGGCGCATGAGCTCGACCTCCTGCTCGCGCGTCAGCAGTGGGTAGCGGCTGATCTCCGCCAGGAAGCGGCCGAGCGAGTCGACCCCGTCGGTGTCGTCTTCCCACGCCGCCATCGGCATCGACCTCAGTCGAGTCGCGCCAGCGCCCGTGCGACGTCGAGCGTCGACAGGACGCCGATCGGACGCTTCGAGTGCCGCTCGACGACGATCAGGTGCGCAACCTCGTGCTCGACCATGAGCTGCACCGCGCGGGCGAGCGGCTCCCGGCTCTCGACGGTCAGCGCCGGCGTCCCCGCGAGCGCCTGGGCCGTCTGGATGTCGAAGTCGGGGTCCTGCCCGGCCTGCAGGAGGTCGGTGTCGGAGACGACGCCCCAGAGCGTGCCGCCCGGAAGCTCGTCGCCCTCGTGCGCGAGCACGACGACGGCGTGCACGCGGTACGTCGACATCATCCGCGCGACCGTCGGCAGTGTCGTCTCGAAGGGACAAGCGATCACGCCCGGGTGCATCACGTCGACGACGCGCAATCCCTGGAGCGCCGGTCCCGGTCGTGCCTGGGTCGCCATCTCGATCCCTCCTCGTGGGATGGACCCAGGATCGCGCCCGGTAGCCCGTAGGAGCATCAGGGAGCCGTGCAGTCGCGATCGGGGAAAACACTGAGCCGCCGGCGTCGGCCCGGGCGTAGGCTTGGGCGACAGCTCATCCCGCCAGAAAGGAGGTCGCCGTGGCCACTGCTTCCAAGACTCGCGTCGGAGACGTCGTGGTGGTGGAGGGACACCGGGTCGGTGAGGGGCGACGCATCGGCGAGATCCTCGAGGTGCTCGGCGAGCCCGGGCACGAGCACTACCGCGTGCGCTGGGACGACGAGCACGAGAGCGTCTTCTACCCCTCGAGCGACGCGGTGATCCAGCACTCGAAGCAGCGAACGACGTAAGCAACGAAGGTCGGGGGAACATGAGCCTGACGCTCGACGCAGACACCCGGACACACCTCGAACGAGTCCGGAGCGGAGTCGCGCGGGAGTTTCGGCAACTGCCGGAACACGAGGTGAACGCGCGCTTCGACCGGATCGTCGCGGAACTCCTGAACGACGCGTCCTTCGCGGACTTCGTCCCGGTGCTCGCGTGGCGATACTCGCGCGAGTCGCTCCGCATGATGAAGGGGCTGCCGGCGGAGTTCCGCGCCGGCCCCTAGCAGAGCTCCCCCGCGAGCAGCTCCCCCGCGAGCACGAGCACGTCCCGGGCGGGGCTCGGTACTTCTCCGCGCTCCGGCACGGCGTGTCCCCGATGCGCCGAAACGGCTCCGGAGCGACCCTCGTGGCATGGCATCAGTCCTCGAAACACCGCCCACGGCCGACGAGCTTGAGGAGACCGACGAGCTCCTCCTGCGCCGGTTGGCCGCGAAGCCCGAGGGACTGTCGCAGCGCGAGGCCGAGCGACGCCTCGCCGCCTACGGGCCGAACGAGCTCGTGCGGCGCGGCGGCCGTCGCTGGCCGCGGCAGGTTGCCAAGCAGCTGACCCACCCGCTGGCGCTGCTGCTCTGGCTCGCGGCCGCGCTCGCCTTCGTCGGCGGGACGCCGGTCCTCGGCGGCGCGATCCTCGCCGTCATCGCACTGAACGCCGCCTTCGCGTTCGCGCAGGAGCAGCAGGCCGAGCGGGCGGTCGAGGCGCTCCGCACCTACCTACCCCAGCAAGCGCTCGTCCTCCGCGACGGTCACCGCCGGACGATCGACGCGTCCACCCTCGTCCCCGGCGACGTCCTGCTGCTCGCCGAAGGCGACCGCATCTCGGCCGACGGGCGCCTCCTCGAAGGCGCGCTCGAGGTCGACATGTCGACACTGACCGGCGAGTCACAGCCCGTCTACCGGGCGGCCGAGCTCCGCGACACCGCCGGCCCTGCGATCGAGGCTCGGAACCTCGTCTTCACCGGCTCCGGATGCGTCGGCGGCGAGGCGACGGCACTCGTCGTCCGCACCGGGATGCAGACGGAGCTCGGACGGATCGCGGCTCTCACGGAGCGGGTCGAAACCGATCTGAGCCCGCTCGAGCTGCAGGTGCGACGCGTCGCCTGGCTGATCGCGATCGTCGCCGTGCTCGTCGGCATCGCCTTCCTCCCGATCGGCCACTTCGGCGCCAATCTGCCGTTCCACGACGCGGTCAACTTCGCGATCGGCCTGATCGTGGCGAACGTCCCAGAGGGGTTGCTCCCGACGATCACGCTCGCGCTCGCAGTCGGCGTGGCGATGCTGGCGCGCCGCGGCGCGCTCGTGAAGCGGTTGAGCGCGGTCGAGACGCTCGGATCGGCGGATGTCATCTGCACCGACAAGACGGGCACGCTGACCGAGAACCGCATGCGCGCGGTCAAGATCTGGACACCGCTCGGGGAGATCGACCTCGAGGCCGGCGCCGATCTCGCTGCCGCCGTCGGCGCCAACCCCGTGCTGGCACTCCTCGCCCGGGCGACGGCCTCGTCGGGCACCGCCGAGGTCGACCCGGCCCGCAAGACGAAGTCGCGCGGCGAGGCGACCGAGATCGGGATGCTGGAAGCCGCGCGCGATCTCGGGATCGACGTCGAGCTCAGGCGCCGCGAGCGTCGGCGGCGGAAGCTCTACCGCTTCGACCCGACACTCCGCCTCATGTCCACGGTCGACGAGCGCGAAGACGGAACGCTGACCGTGCACGCGAAGGGAGCACCCGAGGAGGTGCTTGGTCGCGCGACGCGGATCGGCGGTCTCGAGAATCATCGCGCGCTCGACGAGTCCGATCGCGAGCAGGTCCTCACGGTTCTCGAGCGCTACGCCTCGCAGGGCTTGCGCGTGCTCGCCGTCGCCCGCCGCCGCCTCCCCGACGGTGCCGAGCCGCCGGAGCGCCGCGAGGACGCCGAGCGCGAGCTCTGCCTGCTCGGCCTCGTCGCCCTCTTCGACCCGCCGCGGCCCGAGGTCGCCGGGGCGGTCGCGCTCTGCCACGACGCCGGCATCCGCATCCTCGTCGTCACGGGCGACTACGGGCCGACGGCCGTGGAGATCGCGAGGCGAGTCGGCATCGCCCGCAACGGCGGGCGCGTCGTCACCGGCGCCAAGCTCGCCGACATGAGCGAGCGCGAGCTCGACGATCTCCTGCGCACGAGCAACGAGATCGTCTTCGCACGCAGCTCGCCGGAGGCCAAGCTGCGGATCGCCGACGCGCTCCGCGCCGAGGGCCACGTCGTCGCGATGACGGGAGACGGGGTCAACGACGCCCCGGCGCTCCGCCGGGCCGACATCGGCATCGCCATGGGCCTGACGGGCACCGACGTCGCCCGCGAGGCCGCGACGATGGTGCTCACCGACGACAACTTCGCGACGATCGTCTCCGCCGTCGAGGCCGGACGTCAGGTCTTCGACAACGTCCGCAAGTTCATCCTCTACATCTTCGCCCACGCCACGCCCGAAGTGATCCCGTTCCTCGTCTTCGCGCTGTCGGGCGGGACGATCCCTCTGCCGCTGACGGTGCTACAGATCCTCGCGATCGACCTCGGGACGGAGATCCTGCCCGCGCTCGCCCTCGGACGCGAGCCAGCCGAGCCGGGGCTGATGGAGCGGCCGCCGCGGACGCGCCGCGAGGGCGTGATCGACCGCGCGCTACTCGTCCGAGCCTGGGTCTACCTGGGGCTCGTCGAGGCCGCGCTCGTCCTCGCAGGCTTCTTCTTCGTGCTGCTGCGCGCGGGCTGGGAGGCGGGGGCCGACGTCGGCACCGGGACCCCGCTCCATCACGTCTACCTGCAGGCGACGACGATGACCTTCGCCGGCATCGTCGCCTGCCAGATCGGGACCGCGGTCGCCGCGCGCACCGAGCGCGCCTCGCTCCGTGCCGTCGGCTTCTTCACGAACAGGCTGCTGCTGTACGGCATCGCCTCCGAGCTCGTGTTCCTCGCGCTCCTGATCTACGTCCCGGCGCTGCAGGCGGTGTTCGGGACGGCCGGGCTCGGCCCCGCCGAGATCGCGTTCCTGCTCCCGTTCCCGCTGATCGTCTGGGGCTCCGACGAGCTGCGGCGTGCCTACGTCCGCCGGCGAAAGGCGCGCCCGTGAACGCGCGGCAACTGGACGAGGCGACGACGCGCCTCCACGACCTCCGCGCCCAGAGCGTGGGCGACCTCGTGCTCGCCGTCGTGGCGACGGGGCTGGCGCTGACCGCGACCCAGCTCCGCCCCGTGCTGGCGATCCCGTTCCTGCTCGGAGCGGTCGGCGTGGGGTTCCTGGGCGTGCAGGCATACGTGCGCCGGGTCTTCCTCGTCGAGGACCTCGCCGACGACCCCGACGCGTACGCGATCCCCGACGTCCGCCGCTTCGGCGAGCGCGCGACGACACCCACGCACAGGCGCCGGCTCGCGCAGTCGATCCGGGTCGCGATGACGGATTCGTCGTACGAGGAGACAGCGCGCCTCCAGAGCGTCCGGGTCGAGCTCGACCAGCTCGTCGCCGTTCTCGAGGACAAGCAGCGCTCCCTCGAGCCGTACTCCCTCGTCACCCTCGAGCACTGGTTGAACGACCCCGGCGGCTCGTTCCGCGACCCCCGGGTTCCCGCCGCCGAGCTACGCTCGCGCCTCCGTCGCCTGCTTGTCGATTTCGACGGCGCCCGCTCACGAGAGAGGGAGCCGGAGCTCCCTCTTTCGTAGTGGTGACGCCGCGCTCTAGCCGTAGGGGACGTAGAGCGTGAAGTAGTGGGCCGTGGTGTCGTTGTTCACACCCACTGCCACGTACCCACTGACATGGCCGGCCGGCGTGATGATCGGCCGCAAAGAGATGTAGCCGAGCTTCGGATTCGCCGGCGTCGTCCAGCTGGCGGTGGCCCCGGTCGCCTGCTTGCCGTCGGGGACGCTCACCTGAACGTCTCCAGCGTCACCTTTGGCGACCCAGGTGCCGCCCTGGGCGACGGCCATCGTCCCCATGACGCCCGCAGGACCCGGCGCTCCGGTGGCGCCGGTCGCGCCGGTGTCACCCTTGGTGCCCTGCGGCCCGGTCGACCCGGTGTCCCCCTTCGGTCCGGCCGGAATCTGGCCGGCGGCGAAGTCGACCGCCATCAGCGAGCCGTTCTTGATCAAGACGCTCGCGATCGAGTTGTGCGCGATCTTCGCCGCGGTCACCGAGTCGTTCTTGATCTGCTGCGTCCCAACGCTGTTCTTGGGCAGGAAGTCGTTGGTCGCAGCAACACTCACCCCGCCGAGTGCGACGAAGAGCGCGAACAAGGCAACTCCCATCGCAGGGCTGGGTAGACGGAGCTTCAACATGATCCTCCCCCTCTCTGTCTCGGGGATCTCTGAATCGCTCCGATGTACACCACTTTCCTATCCCAGATCGGCGCCAACTTGGTGTCGAATCTGTGACCGACCGATGAGCATCCTGTAAGCCGCTGCGGGGCATCCGCAACGAGATCCGCGCGTTCCCCGACGCCGGCCGGAGTTCGCCGGCCCGAGACTCGTCCCATGCGTCGGAACACGAACCGCCCGCTGCCGACGGCTCGGGTCATGCGTCAGGGAAAGACCAGGCGCGACCACACGTCGGGTGCGTGGCTGAACCACCGCAAGAACAAGGATTGGCGCCGGCTGGAGGGCCACGAGGCGCCGGTGGAGCGCCGGCCGTGACTCCCTCGAACGTGAAGGAAGCCGATCTCGCCGGTCCGGGGATCGGGGACTACGCCGACGTCGAGCGCGTCCTCCCGTCCGACTACCGGGCGCTGCTCGAGCCGAAGGAGACGATGCTGGCGCTGTACGAGGCGAAGCGCCTGATCGAGGACGGTCTCTGCAGGCGCCTGAACCTGATGCTCGTCCAGGTGCCGCTGATCGTCGACGTATCGAGCGGCGTCAACGACTACCTCGACCGTGACGGGTCGCGCACACCGGTGGGCTTCCACATCTCGAACGACCGCGACCTGCACGCGCTCGACGCCGAGGTCGTGCAGGCGGCGACGAAGTGGAAGCGGATGGCCCTGCGCCAGTTCGGGATGCCCCCGGGCGAAGGGCTGCTCACCGACATGCGCGCCGTCCGCAAGGACTACTTCCTCGACCACGACCACTCGGCCTACGTCGACCAGTGGGACTGGGAGAAGGCGATCACGGCCGAGCAGCGCACCCTCGACGAGCTCACGCGCGCCGTCCAGGCGATCTGGGCCGTGCTCAAGGACGCGGAGACCTTCTTGCGGGAGCACTATCCGGCGCTCGCCGACGACCGCTACCCGCCGCTGCCCGACGAGCTGACCTTCCTCCACGCCGAGGACATCCTGGCCGCGTACCCCGACCTGCCGCGCAAGCAGCGCGAGACGGCGATCCTGCAGGAGCATCCGGCCGTCTTCATCTACGGGATCGGCTGGCCGCTCGCCGACGGCTACCCGCACGAGCTGCGCGCGGCCGACTACGACGACTGGTCGACCGAGACCGTGTCGGCGGACGGGCGGCCGATGCACGGCCTGAACGGCGACATCCTCGTCTGGAACCCGGTCACGAAGCGGCGCCACGAGCTGATGTCGGGTGGCATTCGCGTGACCGGCGACTCGCTCCGGCGCCAGCTCGAGCTCTCGGGACAGCTCGACTTCCTCGAGCTCCCCTACCACCAGGCGATCCTCCGCGACGAGATCCCGCTCTCGATCGGCGCAGGGATCGGCCAGTCGCGCACGATGATGCTGCTGCTCCGGAAGGCGCACCTCGGCGAGGTGAGCGTCTCCGTCTGGCCGCGGATCCTGACGGACGCCTGTGCCCGCAAGGGCATCCACGTCCTCTCGTAGCGGCGCTCGGCATTCGGGGCCGGCCCCTCACCGAGGTTCCGTACTTGTCCGCACGGCGTTCGGGGTGGACTCTGATGCTCTCCTCTCTGCTCAGACCGAAGATCGAGCCATGCACACCACCGTGCGACGCAACAACCCGGAGCCGGTTCCGCTCTCGGACGCGAGGGTCGCCGACGTGATGACGGAGGGGCTGATCAGCTGCGCGCCGTCGACGCCGCTCCGCAGCGTCGCCCGGCTGATGGCGAGCCACCGCGTCCACTCCGTCTTCGTCTTCGACTACGGCAACGAGGACGACGAGACGAGCGAGCTCTGGGGCATCGTCTCCGACCTCGACCTCGTCGCCGCCGCGTGGGCCGACGTCGATCTGCAGACCGCAGGCCAGAGCGCGGTGACGCCGCTCGTCTACGTGTCCAGGCAGGACGATCTCCGGCGCGCGGCTCAGCTGATGGCGGAAAGCGGTGTCTCGCACCTCGCCGTCGTCGACCCGAACACGGAGCGGCCCGTCGGGGTCGTGTCGACGCTCGACATCGCCGGCGCGGTCGCGGGCTGAGCGCCGTGACGGAGACCCTGTTCGAGGAGCTCCGACCACCGCTCTCACGGGCCGAGGCGCTCGTCGAGGCCGACCGGTGCCTCGAGTGCGGCGGGACGCACGCACCCGCTCCCTGCCTCGTCGCCTGCCCCGCGGGCGTCGACGTCCCTCGCTTCGTCGCACAGATCGCCGACGACGACCCGGCCGCCGCAGCGACGACGATCTTCGCCGAGAACATCCTCGGCGGGACGTGCGCGCGCGTCTGTCCAGAGGAGATTCTCTGCCAGCGCGACTGCGTCCTGATCCACGAGGGCCGGCCCCCGATCGAGATCGGCGCGCTCCAGCGCTTCGCGACCGAGTGGGCGTACGCGCACGACGTGCCCCTGCGCACGCCCGAGCCGGCCAACGGCCGGCGTGCCGCGGTCGTCGGCGCCGGGCCTGCCGGACTCGCCGCAGCCGGCGAGCTGGCGTCCTGCGGCTACGCCGTGATGGTCTACGACGAGCGCGAGGAGGTCGGCGGGCTCGTCCGCTACGCGATCGCGCCGTACCGGCAGACGAACGAACCGCTGCCCGACGAGGCGCGGCTGCTCGCAGACCTCGGCGTCGAGTTTCGTCTCGGCACCCGCGTCGACGCCGCCCGGCTACGCGAGCTCGAGGACGAGGTCGACGCGATCGTGCTCGCCGTCGGTATGGGCGCCGACGTCGACGTCTCCTACGACGGCGACGAACTCGAGGGCGTCTGGGAGTCGCTGCCGTTCATCGAGAAGTTGAAAGAGGGCGACCTCCCACCGGTCGGGAGCCGCGTCGCCGTGATCGGCGGCGGCAACACGGCAATCGACGTCGCGGTCGAGGCCAAGCGCCTCGGCGCCGACGTCTCGCTGCTCCTCTATCGCCGCACCGAGCACGAGATGCCCGCGTACGAGCACGAGGTCGAGCTCGCTCGAGCAGAGGGCGTCGAGATCCGCTTCCTCGTCAACCCGGTTGCGATCGTCGGCAACGGCCACGTCGAGGGCGTGCGCTGCGCGCAGATGAAGCTCGGCGAGCCGGACGCGAGCGGTCGCCGCCGGCCGGAGCCCGTGCCCGGCAGCGAGTTCGTGATCCCGGTCGACACCGTCGTCAAGGCGATCGGCCAGCGGCCGCGCGAGGAGTTCCGTGCGCTGCTCGAGTCGGTCGACGCAGACGGCCGGACGTCCGATCCGAAGATCTTCGCCGCCGGCGACGCGGTCAACGGCGGCGCGAGCGTCGTCCGGGCGGTCAGCGAGGCGAAGCGCGCAGTTGTCGTGCTCGCCGGGGAGCCACGATGAACGGCATGACCGAGATCCGCTGGCACGCGCGCGCCGGCCAGGGCGCGAAGACGGCGTCGCAGCTCCTCGCCCTTTCACTCCTGCGCGCAGGCAAGAGCGTCCAGGCGTTCCCCGAGTACGGGCCGGAGCGCCGCGGCGCGCCGCTGCGCGCATTCACCCGCGTGTCCGACCGGCCAATCCGCCGGCACGACACGATCGAGGAGCCTGACCTCGTCGTCGTCCTCGAACCGTCGCTCGTCCACGAGGTGGACGTGGCCGACGGTCTCGATCCGGACGGCCTCGTGCTCCTGAACGCCGAGGAGGTCCCGCCGGAGCTCACAGGCCTATCCGTGCGCTGCGTCCCGGCGACCCGCTTGGCGGCGGGTCACGGCTCGAGCTTCGTCAATCTGGTCATGGTCGGCGCCACCGGTGCAGCGCTTGGCGAGCCGCCGCTCGAGGAGCTGCAGGACGCCGCCGCAGAACTGCTCGGCAAGAAGGCCGACGTCGAGGCAGTTCGCGAGGCGGTCGCGGAGGGATATCGATGGCAGAGCTGACGACCTGGCAGGAGCTGCCGGCGGGAGGCGCCGTCGCGCCCGGCGAGACCGAGCAGCCGCACACGGGCGGCTGGCGCACCGGGGTCATGCCCGAGGTCGACCTCTCGAAGTGCGTCGACTGCCTGCTCTGCTGGCTCTACTGCCCCGATTCGGCGATCACGCTCGACGGCACCGCGTTCGCCGGCTTCGACTACGACTTCTGCAAGGGCTGCGAGATCTGCGCCGAGGTCTGCCCGACGCAGGCGATCGAGATGGTGCCGGAATGACCGCGCGGCAGCTCCTCACCGGCGGCGAGGCGGTCGCGCACGCGATGCGCCAGATCGACCCGGACGTCTTTCCGGTCTACCCGATCACGCCGCAGACGCCGATCATCCAGAGCTTCGCGAAGTTCGTCGCCGACGGTCGTGCGCACGCCGAACTGGTGAACGTCGAGTCGGAGCACTCGGCGATGAGCGCGGCGGTCGGCTCCGCCCTCGCGGGCGCTCGCACGATCACGGCCACCTCCTCGCAGGGCCTGGCGCTGATGGCGGAGGTGGTCTACATCGCCGCGTCGATGCGTGCCCCGATCGTGATGGCGCTCGGCAACCGGGCGCTCTCCGGGCCGATCAACATCCACTGCGACCACTCCGACTCGATGCTGATCCGCGACTCGGGAGTCGTCCAGCTCTTCGCCGAGAACGCGCAGGAGGCCTACGACCTGACCGTCCTCGCGCCGCGGCTCGCCGAGCACCCGGACGTGCTGCTGCCGGTGCTCGTGTGCCTCGACGGCTTCACCATCACCCACTCGGCCGAGCCCGTCGAGCTACTCGCGGACAGCGACGTTGCCGGCTTCGTCGGGACGTATGCCCTCCCCCACCCCGTCCTCGACGTCGCCCATCCCTCGACGCAAGGGCCGTTCGCGATGCCGGACTACTACTACGAGTTCCGGCGCCAGCAGGCGGCCGCGATCGAAGCGGCGCTGCCGGTGCTCGACGGGTTGGCCGACGAGTTCGAGCGTCTCTCCGGGAGACTGTACGGCGCCGTCGAGGCCTACCGGCTCGACGATGCGGAGCGCGTGATCGTCGCGCTCGGCTCGACGGCCGGCAACGTCAAGGACGTCGTCGACGAGCTGCGCGACGAGGGCGAGGCGGTCGGCCTCCTCAAGGTCGTCTCCTTCCGCCCCTTCCCGGCCGCGCTCGTCCGCGAGCTCCTCGCCGACATCGCGTCCGTGATCGTCCTCGACCGGGCCGACTCCCCGGGCGGTGCGCCGCCGCTCCACGCCGAGCTCGCCGCAGCTCTTTACGGCAGCGGCGCCGAGCTCCACGGCCACGTGTACGGGCTCGGCGGCCGCGACCTCCATCCCGTGGACGTCCGCGAGATCTTCGCGGGTGTCTCTCCCGACCACATCGGCGTGCGAGGTGAGCCGTGTCCCGTCTGAAGACACTCGTCCGCAACCAGCACGGCGTCCCACCGCTCCGCGGCGGCCACTCTCTCTGCCAGGGCTGCGGCGTTCCGATGGTCGTGCGCACCGTGCTCAGCACGATCGGCCGGCCGGCCGTCGTCGTGAACGCGACCGGCTGCCTCGAGGTGGCGACGACCCGCTACCCGACGACGGCCTGGAACGTCCCCTGGCTGCACGTCGCTTTCGAGAACGCGGCCGCGGTTGCAAGCGGCGTCGAGAGCGCCCAGCGTGCGCTCGCGCGACGGCACGCGCTGCCCACGGGCGAGGACGTGGCCGTCGTCTGCTTCGCCGGCGACGGGGGAACGTACGACATCGGCTTGCAGGCGCTCTCCGGCGCGCTCGAGCGCGGTCACCGCTTCCTCTTCGTCTGCTACGACAACGAGGCGTACATGAACACAGGCGTCCAGCGCTCGGGCGCGACCCCCTTTGCCGCGTCGACCACGACCAGCCCGGCCGGTCGCGACAGCTTCGGGAAGGCGCAGCAGCGCAAGGACATGACCGCAATCGCCGTCGCGCACCACATCCCGTACGTCGCCCAGGCGACCGCGGGGCACTGGCATGACCTGAGCCAGAAGGTCGAGCGCGCCGCGGCCGCCGACGGCCCTGCCTTCATCAACGTCCTCACGGACTGCCCGCTCGGCTGGGGCCACGAGCCGCGCCTCTCGCCACGCGTGCTCGCCGCGGCGGTCGACAGCCTGTTCTGGCCGCTCTACGAGGTCGTCGACGGCGACTACCGGCTCTCCTACCGGCCCGAGCATCCCGTCCCGATCGAGACGTGGCTCGCCCTGCAGCAGCGCTTCGCCCACCTGCTCGCCCCCGAGCAGCGCCCGGTCGTCGAGGAGATCCAGGCCCGGATCGACGCGGACTGGCAAGCGCTGCTCGAGCGCTGCGGGGTTGCAGACGTCGTGGGCGTGACCGGCTGAGCGGATCGAAGCAGCCAACCCCGGCCGACTAAGATCGGCCGCATGAGAACTCCCCAAGGCGGAATCTTCGCCCTGGGAACCGCGTCGCATGCCTACCTCGAGTTCGACGCCGGCGCAGGGGACGGGGACGAGCTCGTGAGGGCGATCGCGTCCCTGCGCGAGCCGCGGACGACGATGGGCGGCGTCAATCTCGTGGCCGGGTTCAGGCCGGAGCTGTGGCGCGACGTCGTTCCCGGCGACGTGCCCGCGGGACTCGAAGGGTTCACCGAGCCCGTCCTCGGTGTCGACGGCTTCGTGATGCCGGCCACGCAACACGATGCCGTGCTCTGGCTCTCGGGGAGCGCCTACGACGTCGTCTTCGACGTCGCCCGCAACGCCATCGCCGAGCTGCGCGGGCTTGCATCGGTCGCCGAAGAGACCTCGAGCTGGCCCTACCAGCACGACCGCGACCTGACCGGCTTCATCGACGGATCCGAGAATCCGACCTTGATCGACGCCGCGGAGGTCGCTCTCGTACCCGACGGTGGCCCCGGAGCCGGGGGCACGATCCTGCTCCTCCAGAAATGGGCCCACGACGCGACCGCCTGGGAATCGCTCTCCGAGGCCGAGCAGGAGCGCGTGATCGGGCGGACGAAGGCCGACAGCGTCGAACTGGAGGACAGGCCGGCGGATTCACACGTTGCGAGCACCGACCAGGATCGGTTCGGTCACATCTTCCGCCGGAACATGCCCTACGGAACCGTGACCGAGCACGGCACCATGTTCGTCGGCTTCAGCTCCGAGCAGCGACCGCTCTCGGCCATGCTCGAAGCCATGGCCGGGCTGGCGGACGGTGTTCGCGACGCGCTCACCCGCTACACCCGGCCGCTCACGGGCGCCTACTACTTCATCCCGTCGACCGAAGCTCTGCGCCTTCTGATCGCTACTGAAGAAGAAAGCCCCGCGTGAGCAGGGCCTTCGAGGTAGCGGGGGCAGGATTTGAACCTGCGACCTCCGGGTTATGAGCCCGGCGAGCTACCTGACTGCTCCACCCCGCGACGCACGCCAAGTATAGCCGCGTCGCGTGGCCTCGCCAGTACGCATTCGGCGCGTGACGACGGCGATCTGGGTGGGCCTCGGCATCTTCTGCCTCGCAGTCGTGGTCGGGATCGCCTTCGTCGGCTATCAGGTCGCCGGGCCTGGCGCCAGCTGCGTGAGCTCCCGCGGCTCGTCGACGAGCTCGGCCGCCTGAACCGGAACGTCGCCGACGTGCAGCAGCGGGTCGTGAGCGTCGAGAGCCGGGTGGCCGACCTGCAGCGCCAGACTGGACCAGCTGTCGGTCGTCACTCGGCCGCGCGCGGGTGCTCATGGGCGCGGCGCGTGAGGTGCGCGAGACGGTCTGCGTCCGTGCGCGGGTTCTTCCCCACGAAGTGACGCGCGTCGCCGCGGTCGACCTCGGCACCAACTCGACCCGGCTGCTCGTCGCCGACGTCGAAGCGGGACGGGTCGAGGAGGTCGAGCGCCGGCTCGCGATCACGCGGCTCGGCGAGGGAGTCGACCGGCGCCGCCTGCTCCTGCCGGTCGCGATCGCGCGCGTCCGCAACACGCTCGTCGACTATCGCCGCACCGCCGACCGCCTCGGCGCCGAGCGCGTCCTCGCGATCGCGACGAGCGCCGTCCGCGACGCCGGCAACGGCGAGGCGTTTCTCGGCGAGATCGAGTGGAGCTACGGGTTCGCGACGCGGCTGCTCGACGGCGACGAGGAGGCGCTGCTGACGTTCCGGGGCGTCGCCGCAGGCCGCGACGTGCCGGACGGGACCCTCGTCGTGGACATCGGCGGCGGCTCGACGGAGCTGATCGTCGGGGCGCCGGGCGGAGTCGGCTTCCACCGCAGCCTCGACGTCGGCTGCGTCCGGCTCACCGAGCGCTTCGGCGACGACCTCGACGCCTCCGCCGCCCACGTCCGGGCGGCGCTGCCCGACCTCGACATACGGCAGGGGATCGGGGTCGCCGGCACCGTCACCGCGCTCGCCGCGCTCGACCTCGGACTCGTCGACTACGACCCCACGCGCGTGCACGGGCACCGGCTGTCGCGCCCGGGTCTCGTGACCCAGCTGGAGCGGCTGGCGGCAATGCCGCTCGAGGAGCGGCGTCGCGTGCCCGGCCTCGAGCCCGACCGAGCGCCCGTCATCGTCGCCGGCGCGGTCATCCTGCGCGAGGTGCTCGATCGCTACGCGCTCGACGAGATCGAGGCGAGCGAGCAGGACATCCTCGACGGCGCTGCGCTCCTCGCGGCCGACCTCCCCGAGCCGGTGGAGGGCGCCGCCCCACCGGGTGCGTACACTTGCTGCTGACCGGCTCGAGGGAACCAGGAGAAGGAGGGGAATGCCTCGGAAGGTGACCGCGGTCGTAGCTCTGGCCGCGTTCTGCGCCTCGGCGGCGATCGCCACAGCGGCGGCGGATCCGTGGCATGCGGCGCAGAAGAGGCTCAGCTACCCCATCTACGAGCCGACCCAGACCCTCGGCTACAAGATCTCGAGCTTCGGTTACCAGCCGTGCCCCGGCGGGAAGAGCAAGTCGTCGATCTTCGCGACCTACGGGTCGTACAAGGGCGTCCTGATGAGCAAGACGAAGGGCTTCGGCCTCTTCGAGGGCACTCCCGCGATCTGCTCGGACCACGCCGAGTTCTGGCCGCAGGGAACACGGCTGCTCGGCGGCGTCAAGGCGACCCTCGGCGTCTACTGCGACCTCCCCAAGCACTGCTCGCTCGCGCAGGGAGTCACGAATGGGTACATCCTGCTCTGGAAGCGCGGCAAGACCCGCATCCAGATGGACTCGGCACACCTGACGCTCGCGCAGTTCCTGAAGGTCGCGTCGAGCCTCGAGCCCGTCGAGTAGCGCCTTCGTTCGCGCAAGGTCGTCGAGCTCAGGCCTCCTCGGCCTCGGGGTCGGCTGCCGACGGATCGTCCTCGGCGAGCCGTCGCGTCAGCGCGCTGCGTGAGAGCACGCCGACGAGGCGGCCGTCCTCGGTCACGGGCAGGCGCTCGACGTCCTCGGCTTCCATCAGCCGGTAAGCGTCCTCGACGGCCATGTCCGGAAGCGCTGTGAAGGCGACCGGCTCGGCCACGTCCCCGACCGCCGTCTCGCGCGGGTCGCGGCCGGCCGCAACGACACGCTCCACGAGCCCCTCGCACGTGACGACGCCGACCAGGCGGTCGTCGTCGACGACGAGCACGGCCCGCACCTCCGGACGTGTCAGGAGCTCCCCGGCCTCCTGCGCGCTCGCGGACGCGGGCAGCGCCTTCGGGTCGGTCAGCATCGCCTCGCGGACGAGCGTCATGCGCGGACGCTAGTCGAAATACAGCGCCGCGACTAGGGAAAGAGCCCGCGTGCGTCGAGCGCGGCGGCGACCTCGCGGATGCCGACGACGAGCGCGGCGCTGCGCAGCGTCAGCCCCTTCTTTTCGGACAGCTCCCACACGCGGTCGAACGCGTCCGACATCTTCTCGTCGAGCCGCCGGCGGATCTCGTCGCGTCCCCAGAACAGGCGCCCGAGGTCCTGCACCCATTCGAAGTACGAGACCGTGACGCCGCCCGCGTTCGTGAGGATGTCCGGCAGCACCAGGATGCCGCGGCCGGCGAGGATGGCGTCCGCCTCGACGGTCGTCGGGCCGTTCGCGCCCTCCGCGACCATCTTCGCCTGCAGGCGCCCCGCGTTCGCCTCCGTCACCTGCCCCTCGAGGGCCGCGAGGACGAGCACGTCACAGGGAAGCTCGAGCAGCGCCTCGTTCGTGAGATGGTCGACGTCCGGGAAGTCCTCGACCGCCCCGTGCTGGGACGCCCACCGCGCGAGCGCCTCGAGGTCGAGGCCGTGCTCGCTGTGAACGGCGCCGGAATAGTCGGCGACTCCGGTGACGATGGCTCCACGCGCGACGAGCTCCACCGCTGCGATCCCGCCGACCTTCCCGAAGCCCTGGACGATGCAACGCTGCCCGGCGAGCTCGATCCCGAGCCGGTGGCAGGCCCGGTCGATCACCGTCACGACGCCCGCCCCGGTCGCCTCGTTCCGGAACACCGACCCGCCGACCGAGATCGGCTTGCCCGTGACGATCTCCGGCGTCGCGTGCCCGACCTGCATCGAGTACGTGTCCATCATCCAGGCCATCGTCTGCTCGTCCGTGGCCATGTCCGGCGCGGGGATGTCCTCCTGCGGCCCGATCATTCCGCGCAGCTCGGAGGTGTACCGCCGGGTCATCCGCTCGATCTCGCCGATCGACAGCTCGCGCGGGTTGCAGCGGATGCCGCCCTTCGCGCCGCCGTAGGGCAACCGCAGGAGCGCGCACTTCCAGGTCATCCACATGGAGAGCGCCGCGCACTCGGCCAGGGAGACGTGCGGGTCGTACCGGACACCGCCCTTGGTCGGGCCGAGGACGCGCGAGTGCTGGACCCGGTAGGCGGGGAAGACCTTGACTGCGCCCGAGTCGAGGTGGATCGGGACGGAGACGATCACCGCGTGCTCGGGGTAGCGCAGCCGCTCGGCGATGCCTTCCTCGATTGCCGCGTGCGGGAGAGCCTGCTCGAATTGCGTGATCGCGGTTCGCCACAGCGAGGCGTCCCACTCGAGCGGTGCCTCGACCGTGAGGTTCGCAGTCCGCGCCTCAGCCACGCGCGCAGCGTACCCGGCTGTCTAGCGCGAGTGCCAGAGCACCGCGGCCGCTGCGCCTGCGTAGGCGATGAGCGAGACGGCGGCTGCGATGCGGAGTAGGCGCTGCATGCTCATCCGGCCGCTGCGACGGAGGGGCCGCCGCCCTTGCGTGTGTACTTGTCCTCCCAGTTTCCGACCGAGTAGCCGAACACGCTGAGCATGTCGTCGCGCGGGGCGTGGGACTCGCCGGGTCGGAAGCTCCACGCGACCTCACGGCGCCCGGAGTCGACGCGGACGATCTGCAGGTTGCCCGGTTCGCGCTGCCAGAGCACGTCGTCGAAGACGAAGTCTGTCGCCTCCATGAACGTCGAGGCCGTCTTCAGGAGGCGGATCTCGCCGTCGACGTCCTCGAGCACTTCGAAATGCGCATCGGGACGGTCCGTGGGGACGATCGCGGCCGAGCCTTGCGGCTGCGCGGCGCGCTTGACGTCGAAGTCGAGGCCGAGCTGGGCAGCGAGGCCGAGCACGAGATCGGCGGCGGACAGCCAGCCGCGCTCGACCAGGATCTCCCCCAGGAAGCCGCCGCCGTCGTTCTGCAGGGCGAGTGCCTGTTTGAGCTCGACGTCGCCGATGAAGCCCTTCTCGACGAGGAGCGTGCCGAGCGGCTTCCAGTTCGACCCTCGCGAGTTGTCGCTCCCGGCGCCGTTCGTTGCGCCGTCGTGCTCGGCCTTCTGCTTCGCGACCGCAGCCGCGATCGAGAGCGGCGCCACCCACCCGCGCGAGGTCAGGATCTCACCGAGCATGCCGCCCTCCTCGCGCTGGATCTTCAGCGCTGCGTCGAGCTGCTCGCTCGTGATCACCCCGCGCTCGACGAGGAGCCTGCCGAGCGGCGGACGGCTCGCATCGGTCGTCATGAGCTGGATATCGTCCGCGAGGAGACGATTCTTGAATCTCGTGGCGGCCGTAGCTTTCCCGGCCGGCCGTGCCGTCAGGCAGGCGAAGGGCGTGAAATCGGCTCGCCGTCGCCGAGGCGGGCGAGAAGCTCGTCGAGAGGAAGGCTGGCGAGCGACCCGAGCACGAGATCGGCGTCGTCGAGGCCGAGCCCGGCGGTGACCGGGTTCGGAACCCCGACGCAGAAGATTCCGGCGGCGCGAGCGGCCCGGATGCCGTTCGGCGAGTCCTCGAACGCGACCGCCTCTGCACCCGCGATCCCCAGGAGGTCGAGCGCCTCGAGGTAGAGCGTGGGCCGCGGCTTCGCGCGGGCCCCGTCGCCGTCGGCCGTGACGATCGCGTCCCAGCCGTGGAGGCGCTCGAGGCGTCCGAGATGCCCGTCGATCCACGCGCGCGAGGCGCTGGACACGATCGCCCTGCGCAGCCCGAGCCGCTCGGCGTCGGCCAGGTACTCGGCGATCCCCGGCCGCAGGGTCTCGGCCTCGACGAGCATCAGCTCGTGGTCGAGCCGACGGTCGAGCACGTCATGCCGCAGCGCCTTGTCCGTGAGCTCTCGCAGATGGCCAACCGGGTCGAAGCCGTCGATCGTCCCGATCGCAGCCGACCAGCGCTCGAGCGTCAGCTCCTGTCCGTGCTGCTCGTAGACCCAGCGCCAGGCGGCGAGCGACGGCGACTCGGTGTCGACGATCAACCCGTCGAAGTCGAACAGCAAGGCTCTGACAGTCATGGCCCAAGCGTACGGCGCCCTAGACTGCGGAGCGTCATGGGACTGCGCGCCTGGTGGCACCGGCTTCAGAAGCACGAGGACGACAAGGCGCTCGAGCGTGCCGCGGAGCAACAGCTGGAGAGCCCGGAGGAACGAGAGATCTCCAAGGGCGACATGGAAGGAGTTCTGGCCGACGAGATGACGGGCAGATCGCTGCACGACACGTCGGCAGAAGACCTCGCTCGAGCGCGACGACGAGTAGCCGGGACGAAGGTGCTGGGCCCAGCCTCGCGCCTGTAGGCTCGCTCGAAGGATTTCGGTGCAATCGCGACTCGGACTCACGCGGCAGCAGATCCTGGCGTTCCGACGACGCGTCGGTGGGCTCGAGAAGCGAACGCCGGAGGCCTCGGAGTCGCTGCGGCGGGCGGCGTGGGCCGGCTTGCAGGACAGCATGCCGAGAGCCGCGCTGCTCTCACTGCACGCGCGGGTCGAGGGGGTCCAGTCGTCGACGTGGGAGGATCCCTCGCTCGCCCAGCTCTGGGGGCCTCGCTACAGCACCTACGTCGTCCCGAAGTGCGACTTCGCGCTGTTCTCGCTGGGGAGGCTTCCCGACAGCGCCAAGGGCCGCCTGAGAGCCGAGCGCACGGCCGAGCTGTTGCACAGCTATCTCGACGGCGCGCGCAAGACCGACCGCGAGATCGGGCGCGAGCTCGGCATCGGGAACTCGATCAGGTACGCGGCAACGACGGGGAGAGTCGCCATCCGCTGGGAGGGCGCACGAGCGCCGACCGTCTGGACGGTGGCCGCCGGCAAGATCGACCCCGCAGACGCGTGCCGTGAGCTCGCTCGACGCTACCTCCACATCTTCGGGCCGGCCACGGCTGACGGGTTCGCCCGCTGGGCAGGGATCTCGCGGCTCTCGGCGAGCACCGCATTCGCCTCGCTCGAAGGATCGCTGTTGGCGGTCCGATCGCCGCTCAGCTCGTTACTGGGCGACGAGTGGCTGCTCGCAGACGACGAGCCGGCCATGCGCGCCGCGGAGACGATCGACGCGCCCGCGCGCCTGCTGCCGAGCGGCGATGCCTACTTCCTGCTCGACGGAGCAGAGCGGGAGCTTCTCGTCCCGCGGGCGGATCAGCGTCAGAGGCTCTGGACGTCCCGCGTGTGGCCGGGAGCGCTCCTCGTCGAAGGGGAGATCCGGGGAACCTGGAGACGGTCGCAGCACACCGTGCGGATCGACGCCTGGACACGCCTGTCGCGCGAGAGGCGCAACGCGATCGAGGCCGAAGCCGGCACCCTGCCCCTTCCAGGCGTCGACCGGCGTATCGAGGTCGTCTGGGACACATGAGCGCAACGTCCGCTTGAACCCAGCGCCCGGAGGGGTCGAACCCTCATGCCCCCAGAGGGGACACCTCACCTACGGGCAGCCGGCGGCGATGTCCGCCGCGAGTGCATTGGCCGGCAACTGGCAGCCGTCCAATGAATCACATTTCCTACGATACGGCGCGTGCGGGCGGTGTTCGACCTCCGGCCGGTGGAGTGGGCGGAGACGCTCGCGGTGCTGCAGTCGGTCAGCCTCGCCGACGTCCGGTCGGACGTGCGCGCCGGCGTGGTCGACGTCGAGGGGACGCTCGTCACGCTCGACTTTCCGGCGCTCGACGGCGAGACGTCGGCGGAGCAGCTGCTCGCCGCCTGCATCGCGGGCGAGTGGGCCGACCGCGGCGACTTCGAGTCGTGCCGGCTCCTCTCGGTCGAGTGGCCCGACGGCTTTGCCGGGCCGGCGTTCGGCGCGGTCGAGGGCGTCGCGGTTGGCGCGATCCTCAAGCCGGCGCTCGGCCTGACGCCCGACGCGGCGGGTCGGACGGCGGCGCGGCTCGTCGAGCTCGGCGCGACTCTCGTCAAGGACGACGAGCTGCAAAGGTCGTCGCCCGAGCGCGTGCACGCCGTGCGCGCGTCGATCCCGGACGACATCCTCTACGCCGCCAACGTCACCGGTGGCGACGCCGAGGCGATCGCGGCCGCAGGCGCCAATGCCCTGATGGTGAACGCGTTCGTCGAGGGGATGGGCTCGATTGCGCGCCTCCGCGGGTTCGGGCTGCCGCTGTTCGTCCACCGCGTCGGTGCCGCGTTCATGCGGCGGAGCGAACGCGTGTCCGTGAGCGCGCGTGTGCTCGTGGAGCTGACGCGCCTGCTCGGCGCCGACTACGTCCAGGTCGGGTCGTTCTCCCCGCGGATGTTCGACACGGACGACGAGGTACGCGAGCAGATCGCGGCCTGCCACGACGACCTCGCCGGCGTCGAGCGGGCGACGGCGGTGATCGGCGGCGGCGTCGGGCCGGCGAACGCGGACGAGACGCTCGAGCGCGCCGGCGTGCGCGACGGTGTGATGCTCCTCTACGGTTCCGCTGCGTACTAGGAGGCTCGACGCCGCAGCGAATCAGCGGCGCTGCGGACGCTGGCAGCCACCTGTAGCTGCGTAGGCTTGATTCATGGCAGCTCCCTCTAGCGCGACGTTGTCGGCTTCCCAGCTGGCGAGGCTTGCGGAAATAGGTGAGGAACGCACCGCCGATGTCGGCGACGTGCTGTATCGGGTCGGCGACCGGCGCTACCCGTTCATCGCCATTATCGAAGGCGAAGTCGCGATCGTCGACGCCGCCGGAAACGAGATCGTTCGCCACGGAAGTTCGGGTTTCCTCGGCGAGATGAATCTCCTGTCCGGGCAGACCGTCTTCGTCACCGCGGTCGTCACCGAGCCGCTGCGCTACATCGTCGTCGACCGCGACGCCCTCCGCCCGCTCCTCTTCGAGGACGGGCCGCTCAGCGACCTGCTGCTGTCGACGTTCATCTCCCGGCGCGAGGCCCTGCAGACGGTCGGAGGGATCGGTGTGGAGATCGTCGGACCCCAGTCGTCGGAGTCGACGCTGCGGATGGTCGAGTTCGCGCGCGGTAACCGCCTCCCGTTCACATGGCGCGATCCGACCCACGATGAGGCGGCGGTGAAGCTGGTCGACGGACTCGACGCCGAGCAACTACCCCTCGTGCGATTGCCCGGCGGCGCCGCACTGCGAGGCCCGTCGACGGGCGAGGTCCTGCGTCTCCTCGGGGTCGGTCGCGAACTCGCGGCGCGCGAGGAGGTCGATCTCCTGGTTGTCGGCGCGGGTCCGGCAGGGCTCGGCGCCGCCGTCTACGGCGCTTCCGAGGGTCTCGAGACCCTCGTCGTCGAGAGCACGGCGCTCGGCGGCCAGGCCGGCTCCTCGCGCCGGATCGAGAACTATCTCGGCTTCCCGGCCGGCATCAGCGGCGCCGAGCTGACGAGCCGGGCCGTGACCCAGGCCCGCAAGTTCAACGCCCGCACGGCGACGCCGTTCCGGGCCGAGTCACTCGAGGAGTTCGAGGACCGTTACCTCGTGCGCCTGGAAGGCGACCACGTCGTGGTCGCCCGGACAGTGCTCCTCGCTACCGGCGCGCAGTACCGTCGACTTCCCGTCGAGAGCCTCCGCGACTACGAAGGAACCAGCATTTTCTACGCTGCCGGTCCACCCGAGGCCCAGCTGTGCGGCGCGTCGCGCGTCGGCGTGGTCGGCGGCGGCAACTCGGCCGGACAGGCCGCCGTCTGGCTCGCTCGAGGCGGGGCACTGGTCACGCTGCTGCACCGCCGCTCTGACCTGCGCGAGACGATGTCCGACTACCTGATCCGCGAGCTCGAGCTCGCCGGCGTCGTCGTCAGAGACCGCAGCGAGATCGCCGCCGTTCACGGGCAGGAAGGACAGCTCGAGTCGCTCACGCTCAAGAGCGGCGAGCGTCTGCCAATGTCGTTCCTGTTCTTCTTCCTGGGCGCGCTGCCTTGCACGGAGTGGCTCGACGGCGCCGTGGCCCGTGACGAGAACGGCTTCATCCTCACAGGCGCCGCGGCAGGCGCCGACAACCTCCTCGAGACGAGTCTGCCAGGGGTGTTCGCCGCAGGCGACGTCCGCTCAGGATCGACGAAGCGATGCGCCACAGCCGTCGGCGAAGGCGCGATGGCCGTCCAGCTCGTACACGCCAACCTGGCTGCACAGCCGCAAGACCGACCCCCCGCGCGAACCTGAGCCAGCGAGCTCGGGCAGCGCCGGCCCCTACTCTTCCTGTCGATAGATCTCGTAGGCGAGCGTGTCGGGCACGAACGGCATGGCGCCCGCGACGCGCGCGTAATCGGGATCGGCCGAGTTCCTCGCCTCCTCCTGCTCGAACGTGTCGAGGTCGGGATAGGCAAAGACGAGGCGAACGGTGTTCATCTCACCCGCGAGTGCCTGCAGGATGCGACAGTCGGCATCGCCGCGCCCGTGCCGGAACGCACGCCACTCCGCCGACGCGGCCAGGAATTCGGCGAAGCGGCCGAGTTCGACCCGTCCGGTGACGTGCATTTCTACTGCCATCAACCCCTCCCTTTGCGGTCTTCGATTCGAGACGTTCTCTGCCTCGGCTTGCCCCAACCTAGCTCCGCGCCGTGACGGCCTAGTGCCGCCTATGTGGATTCTCTGCGCCGAGCAGATCTTCTGAGTGCCGGGAGAGGGGGTCGAACCCTCATGCCCCACGAGGGGACACCTGATCTCAAGTCGCCCCGACCGATCTCCCGCCGTCTCCGGCCGTCACCGGCCCGCCATCCGCGCGGGCCGTAATTCTGGAGCGAATCTCTACGAGCCAGGCCGAGGAACGATGGAGGGCGTGGTCACTTTCTGTAGCGGGCGAGCGTGAACGCGTTGCCGAACGTGGTGCCCTGGTAGCCCGCCGCGACCAGATTGCCGTCTCGCTGGCGTACCAGCGCGAACGCCCCATTTTCGACAGGGCCGATCGGCGTCGTTACCTTGCCGCCGCGGCCAAAAGTGCGGTCGAGACGGCCGTTTGGCTTGTAGCGAGCGAGCGCGAACACGAGCGCCGAGGTAGCGTCGTCAAGACTCGTGCCCGCAGCGACCAACCTCCCGTCCGGCTGGATCACGAGCGCGTACGCCTCTGCGTCATCGCCGATCGGCGTCGTCACGATTCCCCCCGAGCCGAAGCTCGGGTCGAGCCCGCCGTTCGGCTTGTAGCGGGCGAGCAGAAAATCCACGCCGGAACCCGCAGCGACGAGCTTGCCATCCGGCTGGATGACGAGCGCATTTGCGAACGCGCCATCCGAGCCGATCGGCGTCAGCACCTTGCCGCCCACGCCAAAGCTCCGGTCGAGCGAACCGTCTGGCCGGTAGCGAACGAGGGCAAACTCGCGCCGCCCGCGGTTCGTGGCTTCACCGGCCACGACAGCTTGCCATCCCGCTGGAGCACAAGCCCGAAGTCCGCGACCGCCACGCTCGTGACAGTGCCCGACCCGACCGCGGTCGCGACTACTCCACCCGAGCCGAAGCTCTGGTCGAGCGAGCCATCCGGCATGTAACGAACGAGCGCAAACACGCCTCGGCCGCTGTTCCTGAAGCCCGCCGCGACGAGCTTGCCGTCCGGCTGGACCACGAGCGCAAAGGCCGCGGCAACGTCACCGATCGGGGTCACCACCTTCCCGTCCGAGCCGAAGCTCAAATCGAGAGAGCCGTCCGCGTCGTAGCGGACCAGCGTGAATGCAGTCTTCGTGGTGAACGGCGGGTTGCTGAAGCCCGCAGCGACCACCTTGCCGTCGGGCTGTATTGCGAGCCCGTTTGCGACGGCATCACCCGCACCGATCTGTGTCAGCACCCTGCCGCCCACGCCAAAGTTCCGATCGAGCGAGCCGTCCCGCCCGTAGCGGGCGAGCGCGAACATGGTGGTCAAACCCTTAGTGCCATCGCCTGCGGCCACGAGCTTGCCGTCCTTCTGGATCGCGAGCGCGTTCGCGAAGGCGTCCGAGCCGAACGCGGTCTTCACGATCCCGCGCGAGCCGAAGCTCGGGTCGAGCGAACCGTGAGCGTGCCCCGCCGCCGCAGCCACCCCGAACGGCAACACAAGCACAAGCACTACCCCGAAAACCACCACAGACCTTCTGCGTGCCGCGTCTACCCCCATCCATCTCCATCCTCCACCGTCGCATCCGACCGATCAAGGCTTGCGGCGCGCCTCTCGTTCACCCTGTGCGCAACAAGACTGCACCAGATTCGGCTCGAAAAGAGTGCCGGGGAGGGAGTCGGACCCTCATGCCCCACGAGGGGACACCTGATCCGCTCAGTCGGCTCGTGAAGGCGACCGGCCTTTTGCTTCGCTACGTCTCACAGATCCGACGCGGTGAGAGGGTGCCGCCTCCGCGGCACTGGGATGCCTTGCGCACGTTCCAACGCTGAACGGCTTCGCAGCGCTAGCCGACGGAAAGTGCGTTGTAGAACGGTTCTCCGAAGTAGTTCGAGAAGGCGTAGTTCCTTGTGCGTGCCGAGACGAAGAAAACGCCGTTGACGATTTCTTCGGGGATCCAGGGTGCGTAGTCGGCCATGATCTCACGGTCGAGCGCCGAGTAGGCTGCTGCGCGGGCGCTGCCTTTGAGCGAGGCTGCGTGGTCCATCTGCCGGTCGAGCTTGGGGCTGCTCAAGTAGGCGAAGTTGACGTTGTTCCTGGCTCGGATCGACCGCCCGTCGAAGTTGATGTTGATGTAGGTGTAAGGGTCGAAGTTGTTGGCGCACCAGCCTGCGTGGGCAATGTCCATATCCACGCGTCTCGTACCGAGCACCTGAAAGTAGATCGAGCCGGGGACCCGCTCGTCCCGCGTGTGGGCGCCAAGCTGCTTCAGGTCGTGCTCGATCACCTGCGCCCGGCTCACCGACAACGGGCTCGACGAGTGGAAGACGACGACGGTGCCCGGAATGCCGTGCGGCGCGTACCTCCTCGCTCGGGCAAGGTTGGCGCCCCGGATTGGGTACAGGTTGTACGGCTTGTAGCCGGGGATGCCCGGAACCAGGATCTGGTCGGTGGGCTTGCCCGCGTACTTGCCCTCCAGCCGCACAAGCGCGGGACGGTCGATCGCCCAGTTGACCGCCTTGCGGTAGTTGAGATTGTTGAACGGAGCGCGCGAGGTGTTCAACGCCTCGTAGAGCACACAGGACGTGGTGCCGACGAAGAAGCGAGACTTGTTGATGCCGTACCGGCGGCCGAGCTGCGCGTACGAGCTCGGAGGCGGCTGTCCCACGTCGAGGTCGGCCTGACCGGCCTCGACCTCCAGCAGGCCCTGGTCCTGGTCGGTGTTCGTGCTCCAGACGATCTTGTCCGGGTTCGCCGGCCGCGGGCCCTTGTAGTAGGGGTTGCGAACCTCGACCAGCGAGCGGCCCACGTCACGTGACTGGATGTAGTACGGGCCTGCCGACGGATACGCGTTCAGCCCCGTCGTCGTGTAGGGCATGTTTGGCTTGACGGCCCCGAACCACTGCATCCCCAGGATCGAGGTGAAGGTCGGGTGCGGCTTCGTCAGGTGGAACGTCAGCGTCAAGCCCCGGGCGGTGATGCCGGAGATCTTCTGCGCCTTACCGTCGAGGAACGCCTTCGCTCCTACGATCACATCCTGGAAGCGGTCGGTGACGCCGAGCGGCGCGCCCATCTTAGGGCTCAGGTTGCGCTCCCACGCCCGCTGGAAGCAGGCTGCCGTCACGGGGCTGCCGTCACTGAACCTGAGCCCAGGCCGGACGTGGAAAATGTACGTCTTGCCGTCCGCAGACGTCGTCGGGAATGACCTCGCGGCCTCCGGGTAGCCGACCCTGCCCGCCTGGCCGTTCTTCTCCGGGAAGTTCACGAGCAGCATCTGCGTCGTGTACAGCATCGACCACGACCACGTGTCGTAGGCCAGCCCCGGGTCGACGAACGAGAGGTCGCTGTCGTGGAGGAGAAGGCGCAGCGTGCCTCCCCTGAGGGCACGGGTCGCGTGCGGCCTCCCAGCGGGCGACTCCGAAACTGAGCCGGCAGTCCCGGCAAACAGCGCCCCGACGAGCATCGCAACCCCCAGCGAGGCAAGCGACGCAGACACGAGCGGATTCAGTCGCATTCGGCTCCTTCGCCCTGCCGATCAACGGCGGATTGTGCCACACCCTGTGAAGGCGGCTCGATCCCCTGACCGACCGAGCCGCGTTGCCCCTCTCAGTTGCCCTCAGGCGGTGGGCGTCGGTCGCGTCGTCTGACGCTCGACGACAAGCCAGGATATTTGCAGGGATTTCGAGTGCCGGGGGAGGGAGTCGAACCCTCATGCCCCACGAGGGGACACCTGATTTTAAGTCAGGCGCGTTTGACCGATTTCGCCACCCCGGCGCGGGCTCAGATTAGATGCCGTGGGCCTTGAAGTCGTAGCTCGTCGGGATCTTCGCCGGCGGCGTGCCGACGACGACCGCGATCTCCTGGTGGTCCTTGAGCACGAGCTTGGCGGGGTTCCCCACGCGCCTGACTCCGTCCACGTACCACTCGAGGTTGTCGCAGCCGCCCTTGAAGCTTCCCAGGCACTTCCCGGTCAGGCGCACGCCCCATGCGCCGAAGAACTGGCCGAGCTGGTATCGCAGGGTCTCCGCCGACTCGACGTGGATGACCCCGAGCGAGTTGTGGGTGTGCAGCTCGGTGATGAACTGGGGCTGGCCCGTGTTCGGGTTGAGACCGAAGCCGATCTCCTGCGGCACGTTGATGTGCTTCCCGTTCACGAAGATGTCGAGGTGCTGGTGAATATGGAATGCGAGCTGCTCCTGTGACAGCGCGTTGAGCCCGATCCCCGAGAGCCGGAGGCTCAGCGACGAGGCGCCGTTCGACCATGGGGGCTTGCCGGTCTGGAGCCCCGGCAGATCCGACCAGACGATCGGCTTCGTCAGGGCAAACGGCGTCTTGCTGGAGGTCGCGCTCGACGAGCCGCGGGTGAGGGCGATCCCGAGCGCAACGCCGACGATGGCGAGCGCGACGACTGCGGCCGCGGTCGGCCAGAAGTACCTGTAGGGCGCCTCGGTGGAGGTCGCGGCCGGCTTCCGGGACGTGCTGGCGCGCTTCTGCGGCGCCTGAACCTGGCGAGTGCCCGAACCGGAGGCCCGCGGCGGCTTCGGTGTGCGCGCTTTCTTGGCCACGGGCACGCCACGTTACCAGGCTGCTACGGGCACCTCGCCGGCGAGGAAGCTCTCGACGGACAGCCGTTCGGTCACGATCCGGCAGGGCGGCAGCGCCTCGAGGAACGTGCGCCCGTACGGACGTGTCCGCACACGCGGATCGAGGATCGCGACCACCCCGCGGTCGCGATGCGTTCGGATGAGACGGCCGAAGCCCTGGCGCAGCTGGAGCACGGCGGCCGGGAGGGAATAGTCGCCGAACCAGTCTCCGCCCTCGGCGGCGATGCGCTCGCAGCGGGCCGCGACGAGCGGGTCGCCGGGAGCCGGAAACGGCAGCTTGTCGATCACGAGCAGCGTCAGCGCCTCACCGGGGACGTCGACGCCCTGCCAGAAGGTCGCGGTCGCCACGAGCACCGAGTCGACCTCGCGGCCGAAGCGTTCGAGGAGGCGCTCGCGCGGCGCGTCGCCCTGGACGAGCACCTCGTGCGCCAGACGCCCGCGCAGCCGTGCGGCGATTGCGTCGAGCGCGCGGTACGAGCTCGTGAGGACGAGCGCGCGACCACGCGAGAGCGCGCAGAGAGCGGCGGCTTCCTCGGCCACCAGCTCGAGCGCGCCCTCGGAGCGCGGGTCCGGGAGACCGTCGGGAAGATAGAGAAGCGCCTGCTCCTCGAACCGGAACGGAGAGCCGACGCGCAACTCGGAAGCGCCGCGCAGGCCGAGGCGATCGCGGACGAAGGCGAAGTCGTCGCCGGTGCCGAGCGTCGCCGACACGAGGATCGCGGTCGGGCCGTCCTCCCACAGCCGCTCCCGCAACGGCCGCGACACGTCGACCGGTGCCCAGGCGACGGCGTCCGGCTCCGCCCACACGACGCGCTCGAGCTCGCCCGGGTCGAGGCACGCCTGGACGTCCACGACGGCGCCGAGCGCCCGTGCGGCGAGCGCATCCAGCTCGTCGTTCTCCCCGGAGAGCGCCGACGCCAGCTCGGCCAGCCGCTCTGAGAGCGTCCGAAGGACGGTCACGGGCGGCTGCCGGAGCCGCACGCGGCCCGTGCCCGGGCAGACGGCGTCGAAGAGCGCGTCGCCGGCGCGTTCCACTCGGTCGAGCGCCCGCGCCGGTGCCGGCACGCTCGCTTCGCGGCAGGCGCGGTCGACGTCGCGCCCGAGCCGGTGGAGACCCGCCCCGGAGACGCGCCCGCCGAGCCAGGTCGCGGCGGTCTCCTCGAGCCGGTGTGCCTCGTCGAAGACGACCGCGTCGTGCTCCGGGAGCACGCCCGCTCCGTCTCGCTTCTCGCGCAGCCCGAGGTCGGCGAAGTAGAGCGCGTGGTTCACGATCACGAGGTCGGCGTGCGAGGCGCGCTCCCGCGCCGCCTCGGAGAAGCACGTCCCAACGTGCGGACATGTTCGCCCGAGGCAGCGGTCGGACCCGACCGCCAGCTCTGACCACAGCGCCGGCGACGGCTCGACCTCGAGCTCGGCGCGATCGCCCGTCTCGGTCGCGTCGATCCAGTCGCGCATCCCGTCGAACGCACGGCCGTCCTCGGGCCTCGCGAACAGCGAGCCGCCGAGGAGCGCGAAGCCCTGCAGACGGTTCCGACAGAGGTAGTTCTGCCTGCCCTTGAGCACGGCGACGTTCACCTCGCGGCCGAGCGCAGCCGACGCGATCGGCACGTCCTTCGTCAGCAGCTGCTCCTGGAGTGCCTTCGTCGCCGTCGCGACCACCACGCGCCGCCCGGAGGCGAGCGCCGGGACGAGGTAGGCCAGGCTCTTCCCCGTGCCCGTGCCGGCCTCGGCGAGCAGGTGGTTGCGGTCTGCGAGCGCCTTCGAGACCGCGTCTGCGAGCTCGGCCTGCTCCTCGCGGGCCTCGTAGCGATCGAGCACCCGGGCGAGCGAGCCCCCTGCTCCGAAGACGTGACGCACGGCTCCGAGCTTAGGGATCGCGACGGCCGTGGGGACAAAAATTCGCTCCGAGCGGCTTTTTCCGCTTCGTCACCACTTGACGTCCAGGCCGTCGCCGTCGTATTGTCCTCGCGTCAGATCCGGTCGGCTTTCGGGCCAGCCGGATCTGGCGTTTTTATTGGGTTTTTCGCCGAAACCCGCACCCTTTTCAGCCCCCGGTCGTCCGACGCTGCTTCTATCGTTCGTCGGCTGATGATCGTTGTCGGATTCGTCATCGGGCTCCTCGTCGGCTCCCTGGCCGTGTGGCTCGTCATGCGCGCGCGCACGTCCGCCGCGCGCGACGCCCAGGCCGAGCTGACGACGATGTTCAGGGCGCTCTCGTCCGAGGCGTTGAAGAGCAACAACGAGGAGTTCCTGCAGCTCGCGACGACGAAGCTCGAGGGCTTTCAACGGGGCGCGCGCGACGATCTCGAGCAGCGGCAGAAGGCGGTGGAGCAACTCGTGGCGCCGCTCAAGGAGTCGTTGGAGAAGGTCGACACGCAGGTGCGTTCGCTCGAGGCATCGCGCCGCCAGGCCTACGGCGCGCTGTCGACCCAGGTCGTCGCGCTCACCGAGAGCCAGGACAAGCTGCGCACCGAGACGGCCGGGCTCGTCAAAGCGCTGCGCTCGCCGAGCGCGCGCGGCCGCTGGGGCGAGATGCAGCTTCGCCGCGCGCTGGAGATGGCAGGCATGCTCGCCCACTGCGACTTCGTCGAGCAGCCGACGGTCTCCTCCGACGACGGGCTGCTCCGGCCCGATGTCGTCGTCCGCCTGCCCGGCGGGAAGAACATCGTCGTCGACGCAAAAGTGCCGCTCGAAGCCCTGCTCGACGCGCTCGAGACCGAGGACGAGACGGTGCGCGACGCGCGCTATGAGGACTTCCTCCGCCATGTCCGCGACCACATGAGCAAGCTGAGTCTCAAGGCGTACTGGCGGCAGTTCACGCCGTCGCCCGAGTTCGTGGTGATGTTCCTGCCGTCCGAGAGCTTCTACCGCTACGCGGTCGAGCAAGACGCGTCGCTGCTCGAGCTCGGCCCGAGCCAGCGCGTCATCCTCGCCAGCCCGACCACGCTCATCGCCGTGCTGTTCGCCGTCGCCGCCGGCTGGCGCGAGGAGACGCTCGCCGAGAGCGCACGCCAGGTCAGCGAGCTCGGGCGCGAGCTGTACGACCGCCTGGCCACGATGGGCGCCCACGTGTCGCGGCTCGGCAACCGCCTGGACAAGGCGGTCGAGGCCTACAACGAGACGGTCGGCTCCCTCGAGGCGCGCGTGCTCCCTTCGGCGCGGCGGTTTCCGGAGCTCGGCGTGCCGGCGAACGAGCAGATCGAGCCGGTCGTGCCGGTCGAGCGCATGGTCAAGCCGCTCACAGCGCCGGAGCTCGTGCCGCTCGTCGACCTCGACGAACTCGGCGCCGACGCCGCCTAGCCCCGACCAGGGCGCGGCCCCGGCGTACGATGAGAGCATGACCGACGCGCCCACCCTCGAGCTGCTCGCCTGGGTGTCGAGCCGCCCGCGGACGTACGCCGAGACGATGGAGGCGTGGGGCACCCATTGCCCGCGGCTGACCGTCTGGGAGGACGCCGTCCTCGGCGGGCTCGTTCGTGTTCTCGAGGGCCGCGTCGAGCTCACGGAGGCCGGCGAGGACGCACTCGCCAGGAAGGGTCAACCGGTTCAGCTCGTTTAACCAAACGAGCACTTTCCCCCGCACAGAGCGGGATCACCGAGTTCTTGGAGGACACGTGACGTCGAACGACGTACGCGAGCTGATCGTGATCGGAGGCGGCCCGGCCGGCTACACGGCGGCCCTCTACGCGGCGCGCGCGAACCTGAGCCCGCTCGTGATCGAAGGCATCCAGTGGGGCGGCCAGCTGATGATCACGAGCGACGTGGAGAACTACCCCGGATATCCGGACGGCGTCCTCGGGCCGGCGATGATGCAGGAGTTCCGCTCGCAGGCCGAGCGTTTCGGCGCCGAGTTCCTGACCGACGACGTGACGCGCGTCGACTTCTCCGAGCGGCCGTTCCGCGTCCTCGTCGGCGACGAGGAGCATCGCGCCTGGACGGTGATCGTGGCCACGGGCGCCAACGCACGGCAGCTCGGCCTCGAGACCGAGGTGGCGCTCCAGGGCCGCGGCGTCTCGTACTGCGCCGTCTGCGACGCGGCGTTCTTCCGCGACAAGACCGTGGTCGTCGTCGGCGGCGGCGACTCGGCGATGGAGGAGGCCACCTTCCTCGCGAAGTTCGCGACCAGGGTGATCGTCGTCCACCGGCGTGAGGAGTTCCGCGCCTCGCCGATCATGGTCGACCGCGCGCGCCAGAACGAAAAGATCGAGTGGGAGCTGAACGCCGCAGTCGAGAGCGTGCTCGGCGACGAGGTCGGCCACGTCACCGGCGTCGTGCTGCGCGACGTCCACACAGACGACACGCGCGAGATCGCCGCTGACGGCCTGTTCGTCGCCGTCGGCCACGACCCGAGCACGAAGCTGTTCCTGGACTGGCTCGACCACGACGCGGGCGGCTACCTCGTCACGATGCCGGGCTCGACGCGGACGAACATCGAGGGCGTCTTCGCGGCCGGCGACGTACAGGACCACGTCTACCGGCAGGCGGTGACGGCCGCCGGCTCGGGCTGTATGGCGGCGCTCGACGCCGAGCGGTTCCTGGCCGCCGAGCACCATCGTGACCAGACGGTGGCCGTCTAGAAACGACGCATTCGCTCCGGCGCGGCAGGCCGCCGGGGCACGGCTACGATCGATCGGCCCAGTGCCCTATTTCATCTGCCCGAACTGCAAGAGCCGCTCGATCGACCACGACCGGCGGGAGAGCCTCACCGATCCCACTGCCGTCGGTTGCCACAAATGCGGCTTCGGCTTCCTGTTCGAGTTGATGGACGACTACTACGCCGCTCCCGCCACGGGCATGGTCGTCTGCGACGCGGAAGGCCGGATCCTCGCCGCTGGCCGCGGCATGTTCGAGCTGACCGGCTTCCAGGAGAAGGAGCTGATGGGCCGCGAGGTCGTCGAGGCGCTGCGACTGCAGGGCTTCCACGACGGCAAGGATCCGGTCGCGCTCGCGCTCGAATGGGGCGTTCGCCGCCTCGGCGAGGAGTGCGAGCTGACCTCCGCGACCGGGCTCCAGAAGGACGTCACCGCCGACATCTTCCCGGCGTACGACGACGACGGCGGCCTGCTGGTCGCCCTGACGCCCCGCTAGCCCTCGACCGGCACGACCCGGCTCGACGGGCAGAGGTCGTTCAGCACGCAGTCCTCGCAGCGCGGTGTGCGCGCGACGCAGATCCGACGGCCGTGCCAGATCAGGAGGTGCGGAAAGACCCCCCACTCCGCGCGCGGGACGAGCCGGATCAGGTCGCGCTCGATCTTCACCGGATCCTCGTGGCGCGAGAGGCCGAGCCGCTGCGACAGCCGGCGCACATGGGTGTCGACGACGATTCCCTGCGGGTCGCCGAGCTCGGCCGCGACGACGTTCGCCGTCTTCCGCGCGACGCCCGGCAGGCGGACGAGCTCCTCGAGACGCCGCGGCACCCGGCCGTCGTACTCCTCGATCAGCATCCGCATGGTGCCTCGGATCGCCTTCGCCTTCTGGCGGAAGAAGCCCGTCTGGTAGATGTCGAGCTCGAGCTCCTCGACCGGAACGGCGAGGTAGTCCTCGGGCCGCCGGTACTTCACGAACAACCGCTCGGTGACCTTGTTCACGTTCACGTCGGTGGTCTGCGCGGACAGCATCACCGCGACGAGCAGCTCGAGCTCGGACCGCGAGCGGAGCGCGATCGTGGCATCCGGGTGCGCCTGTTTCAGCCGCGCGACGATCGGGCCGATCCGTTCGCGCTTCGGCCCCACCCGCCGCCTCGCCTCCTTGACGAAGCTACGCGGCACCGGGCGCGGCGGCGGCGAGCTCGGGCGCGGGTCGCGGCCCACGGCCGGGAAGCCGCGGGCCGGCGCAGACGACGTCGAGCGCCGGGCAGCCCGAGCAGGCGAACTCGCTCGGACGTGGCTCGAAGACGCCCGACCGGACGCGCGCGATCGTCGCCGACAGCTCCTCCTCGAGCGCCGTGACGTCGTCGCGCGTGAAGCTCTCCGACACGGACTCGTCCGGCCGCTCGAGGAAGACATAGACGATCTCGACCTCGTCCGCCCCCGCGCGGAAGCACGCGAGGGCGTAGACGAGCCGCTGCACGCGGTACTCGTGCTCCACCACCTCGGCGGGCGTCAGCTCACCGAGCGCATTCGTCTTGTAGTCGACCACGAGCGACCTTCCGCCGGCCGAGTGATAGAGATCGAGGAAGCCGTGGAAGAGCACGCCGTCGTGCTCGAACGCGAACGAGCGCTCGGCCTTCACGCCGTCGAGGTCGGCGACGCGCGTAGCGAGCTCTGAGTCGCAGTAGGCCTCGACGAGCGCCCGGACGCGGTCGAGCTCGTCGTCCGTCGCCGCCGGGTACCAGGTCCGCGCGATCTCGACGTCCGGCATCTCCGGACGGGCGGGCTCGACCTGCTCCAGGAGCCGGTGGACGGCGTCGCCGACCTCGGTCGCGAGCAGGCCTCCGTCCCCGCCGGGCGCCGCGGCGGGCCGCCGCTCGCGCATGCCCGCGACACGCTCGGCGAAGAAGCGGTACGAGCAGCGCTCGTAGAGCGCAATCGCGCTGTAGGAGAGGCTGCGCACGTCGTAGAGCGGCGGCGCGGGCAGCGGCTCGAGCGCCGGCAGCACCGGAGCAGCGCGGATCCCGCCGTCGTCCGCTGCGTCGAACAGCGAGAGCTGCACGGGCTCTGCGGGAGCCTCCGTCTCGACCGGCTCGGGCTCTGCCACGAGAGCCGGGTCGTGCCGCTCGACCCGCAGCACGAAGCGTGCGTCGCCGCGCTGGAGCTCGACCGGCGCCTCGGCGGCGCGCGCCAGCTCGTCACCCGGCTCGACGCGCCGCAGCACCCAGCCGATCGGCGTCTCGTCCGCCTGCTCCGGATCGAGCGCGCCGGAGACGATCAGCCGGTCGATCGCGCGCGTCATGGCGACGTAGTAGAGGCGCAGCCGCTCTGCGCGATCCTCCGCCTCGCGGGCCGCCCGCACCTCGTCGTACGCGAACGCGCCGCGCCGCTTGCTCGTGTACGGGTCGGCGACCTTGAACCCGAAGCGGCCGTCGGAGAGCGCCAGGATCTCGTCGGCCGCGGGCGCCGGCCGGTCGCGGCCCGCGTCGGCGACGATCACGACCTTGAACTCGAGGCCCTTGGCCGCGTGGATCGTCAAGAGCCGCACCGCGCCCGTCCCCTCCTCCTCGGCGACGGCCTCGAGCTCGCGCGCGCCGACGGCCTCCTGCTGGCGGACGAAGCGCACGAAACCCTCGCTGTCCCGTCCCCGCAGCTCCTCGTACGAGCGCGCAAGGCGCGCCAGCTTGCGCAGGTTGGCATAGCGCCGCTTGCCGTCCCACTGGGCCAGGACGGCCAGGTCGTAGTCGTGCTCGGCGACGATTCGCTCGCACAGGCGCTCGAGCGACAATCGTTCCGAGGCGGCCAGGAGCCGGTCGTAGCGCTGGCGGAACGCGCGCAGGAGCCGTTCGTCATCTTCGGCCAGGCCGGCCGGCAGCTCGCGCTCGACGCCGGTGAAGAGCGGACGTCGCGGCGCCGCCTTCCGGATCAGCACGAGCGCGTCGTTCGACACGCCGACGAGCGGCGAGGCGAGCACGGTCAGGAGCGCCCGGTCGTCGTAGCGGTTCTGCAGCAGCCGCAGGTAGGAGAGGACGTCGACGACCTGCTGCTGGCCGAAATAGCCGCGCCCGGTGGCGCGGTAGGTCGGCAGGCCGGCGCGCCGGAGCTCCTCCTCGTACCACTCGGCGTCCGTGCCGGCCGCGAACAGCAGCACGATCTCCCCTGCTTCGGCGGCGCCCGTGTCGACGAGCTCGCGCACGCGGCGGGCGATGTTCCGCGCCTCGCCGCGGCGCCAGTGCTCACCCGTGTCGGCGTAGCTCGCCTTGTCGGTGACGAGCAGCTCGACCGGGTGCCCGAACACGGGGTCGGGGAACTCGCCCGAGGCCGCGAGCGGTTGGAACTCGTCGCCGAACTCCTCGCCGAAGAGGAAGTTCACCGCGGCGAGCACCTCCGGCCGCGAGCGGTAGTTCCGCGTCAGCGACAGGCCCCCACCCGTCCGCTCGCGGCGGTCGCGGAACACGGCCACGTCCGCGTGGCGGAACCCGTAGATCGACTGGAACTCGTCTCCGACGAAGAAGAGCTCGCGCTCGCCGGGCCCGTCCGCGAGGAGATCCACGAGCTCGCACTGGAGCCGGTTCGTGTCCTGGAACTCGTCGACCATCAGCGAGCGGAAGCGAAGCTGCTCCCGCTCCCGGATTTCCGGATGGCCGGCGAGCAGGTCGCGCGCGGCGAGCTGGAGGTCCTCGAAGTCGAGCGCCGACTCGCGCTCCTTCGACGCCGAATACGCCGCGTGGAAGCGCTCCAGGAGCTCCTGCAGGAGTTCGCGGTCGCCCGCAGCGATCGTGTCGAGCGCGGCCTGCTCGACCCGCTTGCGGGCCTCCTCGTAGCTCGCCGCGCGCTCGCCGCGGTTCCGGAACGCGGCCAGGTCGAGCAGGCGGTCCGGCAGCGGCTGCCCCTCAAGGAGAGCGACGAGCGCCCCCGCGTTCTCGCGCTGGGTCGGCGTCGCCTTCACGTCGTCGACGAGACAGCGGGCGGCCTCGCGCAACTCGCCGATCCGCTCCTCGAGCGGCGCCGCCTCGCCGAGTTCGAGGACGAGCGGGCGGCCGGCCGCGCGAAGCGTCTCGTAGATGCCGATCAGCATGCCGCGCAGGCGCGCTCCGCCGTAGGCGACGAGGAGCCGCAGCCGCTCGGGCTCGCCGCCCGCGCAGAACTCGGCCAGCGCCTCGTCGAACGCCTCACCGCGCAGCACCGCCGCCTGCGGATCGTCCAGCTCCCGGAAGCGAGGGTCGAGCCCCGCCGCGAACGGGTACGCGCGCAGCAGCCGGTGGCAGAAGCCGTGGATCGTCGAGATCCAGGCGCCGTCGAGCTCCCGCGCCGCGTCCGGCCGGCCGCGCGCGATCAGCGCCTCCCGGATCCGCGAGCGCAACTCCCCGGCGGCCTTGCGGGTGTAGGTGATGACGAGGATCGAGTCGACATCGAGGCCGTCGTCGCACACGGCACGCGCGAAGCGCTCGACGAGCACGGCGGTCTTGCCCGTCCCGGCGCCGGCGGAGACGAACACCTCGCCGCGCGCCTCGATCGCGTCGCGCTGCTCCGGATTCGGCTCCCAGCTCATGGTCTCCTGATCCTGCAGACGGTCCAGAGGTCGCACCAGGAAGGGCACTCGTCCCCGCGCGGGTCGTGGCGGACATCTCCCTCCTGGATGCGGACGGCGAACTCACGCGCCTTCGTCTTGGCCGTCTCGACGCGGGCCCAGAACGTCTCGTCGTCGACGTAGTCCTTGTCCGAGAGGCCGGCGGAGGGAGGCAACCCGTCCTCGCGCGCGTCCTCGCGGAGCAGGCCGCGCATCTTGCGCGCGCCCGCGAGCGGCCGGTACAGCCCGCCGAGCGGCTCGATCCCGACCAGGTCGCGGAGGACGAGCATGTAGAGCGGGATCTGCAGCCGGAGCTCCTTCTCGATCTCCGCCGCCGAGTGAGCCGCCTTGCCCGACTTGTAGTCGATCACGATCCCGCGCGCGCTGAACGGGTCGACGTCGATACGGTCGATCTTCCCCGAGAGGGTGATCCCGTCGAGGTCGAGCCCGCGCTGGAGCTCCTGCGGCGAGCGCTCGGAGCCGAACGACACCTCGAAGCGCCGCGGCACGAGCGGCAGCGGCGTCTCGGCCTCCGCGCGGACGAATGCCTCCAGGTCGCGCCAGAGCGTCTGGTCGAGCTCGCGACGCTGCAGGTCGGTCATGTCCATCCGGACGCCGCCGAGCGCGTCGTCGAGGCAGGCGCGCATGAATCGCACCGCGTCCTCGACCAGCTCCGGCTCGACGCGGTCGCAGCCGACCTCCTTCGGCAGCCCGGCGAAGAACCTGTGCAGGGCCGTGTGCGCGACGCTGCCCTTCAGCTTCGGATCGACCTCGGCGTCGATCGAGCGCGGGTCGAGGTAGCGCTCGACGAACCACGCAGACGAGCAGTCCGCGAAGCGCTCGAGCTCGGTGACGGCGAATGAATCGCGCGCGGCGAGCGACTCGATCACGAGCGGGTGCGTGAGCCGCGTGCGCCGCGTGAAGGAACGGCGCGCGCGGTCGAGGCGCCGGTCCCAGCCGTTGGCGAGGGCGAGCGCCGACGCGTCTGCCGAGTCGGTCGCGTCGAGGCGCGCGAGCGCTCGGAGCCGCTCGCGGTCGGTTCTCGCCTCCGACAGCGGCCGCGTCAGCGCGGACAGCGGGCGGCGGGTCGTCCAGCGGGCGACGTCGTCGGGTTCGAAGACGGCGCGCACGTCCTCCCAGAACGGACTCGCCTCGCGTGGCACGCCCTCGTCGCCGGCCGCCTCGCGGACGAGGTAGAGGCGGCGCGAGGCACGCGCGCAGGCGGTGTAGAAGAGGTAGCGGTCGCGCTCGACGGCGCCCGCACGGACGAGCCGGCCGCCGAGCCGGCGCCTGGCAGCGTCGTCGAGGAACGGCGACTCGCGCTCGCGCCGCGGCAGGCCGCCCTCTTCGAGCCCGAGGACGAAGACGACGTCGAAGCGCCGCGTGCGTGCCCGCGACAGGTCGAGCACGGCGACGCGGCCGGACTCGCCTGCACGCGCGCCCGCCACGGTCGCGTCCTCGAGCGCGGCGACGACCGCCTCCCGGGACAGCTCGCCGCCGAGGCGGCACCAGCCGTCGAGCTCGTCGAGCAGCCGGTGCACGGCCTCGTACGCGCGGAGGTCGCGGCGGGCCTCGTCGGTGGCGGCCGGCCGAAGCGGCGAATGCGCGGCCGCCGACATCGCCCGCGCCTGCTCACGGACCGCCGCCACGGGATCCAGCTCGGCCCGCAGCGACTCGACATCACGTACGGCCCCCGGCCGGAGCTTCTCGACCTCCTCGGCGACGCGCTCCCCACCGCTGATTCCGCGCCCGCGCAGACGGCCCTCGGCGAAGTCGACCTGGTGGCGCGGCAGGCCCGAGTAGGGAGAGCGCAGGTACGCGAACAGCGCCGGACGGTCGGCGCCGAGCCAAGCGAAGCGGAGCAGCGAGCAGAGCGCGGCCCCGAAGGCGGTGCGCGGCAGCCGCGTCGGCCCTTCCAGGGCGTACGGGATGCCGGCTGCGCCGAACGCGGTGTCGAGCGGGCCGGCGAAGCGGTCGACGCTGGGGCAGACGACGGCGATCCGCTCGGAAACGGTGCCGCCGCGGACGAGGTCGAGGATCTCGTCGGCGACCAGCTCGAGAGCTGCGCGCGTTCCGGCGCCCTCGAGGAAGCGAACCGCGCCTCCGATCTCGACCGGCGCCGGAGGAGCGTCCGAGAAGAGAGCGCGCTCGAGGTGGGCGAGCGCCGGATGGGCGACGTCGCCGAAGCGCGCGGGCAGCTCCTCGACCCGGCCGTCCGCGAGACGGGCCAGGTCTTCGGCAGTCGTCTGCACGGCGTCGAAGGCGGGCCGGCCGGGCTCGTAGGGGAGCGAGACCGTCACGTCCGTGCGGCCGGCGAGCGCCTCCAGCAACCGCCACTCCGCCCCGGTCAGGTCCTCGAAGCCGTAGGCGAACACGGGCCGACCGTGCCACGCGTCGAACTCGGAGGCGATCCGCTCCGCTGCGCGCGCCCGCAGCAGGTCGTGGTCCCAGAGGCCGGCGCGGTCGAGCTCGGCCCTGTAGGCCGCGTACAGCCGGCCGAGGTCGCCGTCGACCGCGTCGGGCTCGAGCAACCCCGACTGCAGCTCGCCGAGCGCCGCGAGCAGCACCGGAACGAAGCCGCTCCGTTTCGCCGAGGCGCCGAGGCCGTTGAGGGAGACCGAAGCGAGCGCACGCTGCGCGACGAGGACGCGCTGCGCCTCGGAGGCGACCGGCCGCGCTCCCTCGCACGCGACCGCGATCTCCTCGAAGAGGTCGTCGAACGTCCCGATCCGGCCGCCGACGAGCGCGCCTGCGCTGCCGAGGAGCTCGCGCTCGACCCGGTCGACGTCCGCCCTGTTTGGCACGATCAGGACAGGCTCGCGGCCGATATCGGCGAGATAGCGATCGAGGAGAAGGGCGACTTTCCCGGCGTTCGCGGGACCCGCGAGCAGCGTCAGCGGCATCGCCGCCAGTCTACGGACGGGGTGGGACGATTCTCAGCGCCGGACCTCAGGATGCGAGGAAAGTGCGCGAAAAGAAACGAGCGGGCGGAGATCCGCCCGCTCGTCTTGCCTGCCCTAGGACTGGGCTCTGGCTAGGAAGCGGACTTCGGCCGTCGGCCGCGACGGGCGACGGCGGAACCGGGCATCCCGCCCGCGCAGCCGTCACAGAGATCCGCCTGCTTCGAGCCGCGACGCGCGTCGGTGTAATTGAGGCGCATCACTGCGCCCTTTCCTTCACCGACTTCGGTGCCGCAGCTGTCGCATACCAAAACGGTCTTTCGAGCCACCAGCAGTCCTCCTTGTTCGGTTCGCCGCAGAAGGAATAGTCTAACCAAAAGAGAGCCGTGAATCGAGCTGACCATTCCGCGGCGGTATTCGTTCCCGTTGTTCGATCCAACTCGCACGTAGAATCGCGCCCGATGGACAGGAACACGATCGTCGTCCTGGAAGGTGACGAGACAGGGCAGGAACTTCTCGAGGAGGCGCTGCGCGTGCTCGCGGCCGACGTCACCGGGCTCGCGCTCGACTTCCCGCGCTTCGACCTGTCGCTCGGACATCGCCGTGCGACGCAGAACGCCGTCGTGTACGAGGCGGCCGCCGCCGTCCGCGAGCACGGCCTCGGCCTGAAGGCGGCGACGGTCACGCCGGAGGAGCAGGGCGACGTCGGCACACCCAACCGGATCCTGCGCGAGGAGATCGGCGGTCGAGTCATCGTCCGCACCGGCCGGCGGATCCCGGGCATCGTGCCGCTCGGCGGCGTGCACGCGCCGATCTCGGTCGTGCGGATGGCGGTCGGCGACGCGTACGGCGCGAAGGAGTGGCGCGAGGGCGAGGGTGACGACGAGGCTGCCTTCCGCACCGAGCGGATCGAACGGCGAATCTGCCACGCCGTCGCCGAGTTCGCGTTCCGGCTCGCAGAGCGTACGGGCGCACGCGTGTTCGGCGGCCCGAAGTACACCGTCAGCCCGGTCTACGAGGGCATGCTCAAGGAGGAGATGGACGCCGCCGCCGCGCGCCATCCCGAGGTGACGTATCAACCGCAACTGATCGACGCCACCTTCGCGCTGCTCCTCTCGTCGAGCGGCGACCCGCTCGTGATTCCCGCCCTCAACCGCGACGGGGACATCCTCTCCGACCTCGTGCTGCCCCTGTTCGGATCGATCGCCGGATCGGAGTCGCTGATCGTCGGCTTCGGCGACGACTACGTGCCGACCGTCGTCCTCGCCGAGGCCGCACACGGCACGGCGCCCTCGCTCTACGGCAAGAACGTGGCCAACCCGATGGCGATGATCCTGGCCGCCGCCGTGCTGCTCTCCTACCTTCCTGCGGGCGAACTGGCCTCGCGCGCGATCCGGGAGTCGTGCCTCGAAGCCGTGGCCGAAGGTACGCGAACGGCCGACCTCGGCGGCCACTCGTCGACCAGCGAGTTCACGGACGAAGTCATCCGGCGCGTCCGCCAGAAGCTCGAGATCTGGTCGGCGCTCTAACGCCGAGTAACAGTCTGTTACTTGGCTAGCCCGTTGCGGCTCGTTCGAGGTCGACGGTCGCGTCTGCGAGCGAGCCGTCCCGCCAGGCCTCGGCGAACACGCGCACGACCTCGGGATCGAACTGCGTTCCCGCGCAGCGTTCGAGCTCTTCCACGGCGAACTGCCCGCCCAGCGCCCGGCGGTACGAGCGGTCGGTGGTCATCGCATCGAACGCGTCGACGACTGCAAGCACGCGGGCCTCGGCCGGGATCGCCTCGCCGTCGATGCCGACCGGATAGCCGGTGCCGTCCCAGCGCTCGTGGTGGTAGAGGACGGCGGGAACCGCGAGCCGCAGCTCCTTGACTCGGGCGACCATGCGGGCGCCCTCTTCGGGGTGGCGGCGTATCTCCGCGAGCTCGTCCTCGTCGAGCGGGCCCGGCTTGCGCAGGATCCGCTCCGGCACACACAGCTTGCCGATGTCGTGGAGCGCCGCGGCCGTCCGCAGCACGTCGACGTCGGCCTCGTCCCACCCGAGCCGCTCGGCCACGATCTCGGCCATGACGCCGACGCGCGCGGCGTGACCGGACGAGTGCGGATCCCTCGCCTCGATCGCCCGGGCCAGCGCCAGGAGCGGGTCGGCCGAACTTCGAATCGAGCCGCCCGACAAAGTGGTCATCGCCCGGCTCGGTTCTCCTTGGAGGGCGGGAGAAGTCATTGGCCCGCCCGAAGTTCTCCTTGCCGCCGCGGCCCGGCCGCGGCGTCGTCGGAGTCTTTGAGGGCGGGAGAAGTCATGGGCCCGCCCGAAAGTTCTCCACCGCGCGGCCTGCTCCTTCCCCCGCCGTTCGTCCGACGTGCTGGCATAGAGTTGGCGCGGCATGCGGATCGGCGTCCCGAAGGAGACGACGGTCGGCGAGCAGCGCGTCGCCCTCGTTCCCGAGGTCGTGTCGAAGCTCACCGGCTCCGGCTTCGAAATCCTCGTCGAGAAGGGCGCCGGCTCCGCCGCGTCCTTCCCGGACGCTGCCTTCTCGGAGGCGGGCGCAAGCCTCGTCGACGGCGTCCTCGGCCAGGCCGAGGGGATCGTCAAGGTGCAGAAGCCGACCGCAGAAGAGACCGCGCGCCTGCGCCAGGGAGACGTGCTGATCGGCTTCCTGCAGCCGCTCACCGACCACGAGGGCATCGAGCGGCTCGCGAAGGCCGGCGTCGTCGCGTTCGCGATGGAGTCGATCCCGCGGATCACCCGCGCGCAGCCGATGGACGCGCTCTCCTCGCAGGCGACCGTGTCCGGCTACAAGGGCGCGCTGCTCGCCGCCGACCGGCTGCCGAGGTTCTTCCCGATGCTGACGACCGCCGCCGGCACGGTCCCGCCGGCGAAGGTGCTCGTGCTCGGCGCAGGCGTCGCCGGGCTCCAGGCGATCGCGACCGCGCGCCGCCTCGGCGCCGTCGTCTCCGGCTTCGACGTCCGCCCCGTCGTCAAGGAGCAGGTCGAGTCTCTCGGCGCGAGCTTCCTCGACCTCGGCGTCCTCGGCGAGGAGACGGCGGGCGGGTACGCCACCGAGCTGACGCCCGAACAGCAGGCGCAGCAGCAGGCCGAGCTCGAGAAGCGGCTGCCCGAGTTCGACGTCGTGATCACGACCGCGGCGATCCCCGGCCGCCCGGCGCCGAAGCTGATCCCCGCGACCGCCGTCCGCGCAATGCGGCCGGGCTCGGTGATCGTCGACCTCGCGGCCGACACGGGCGGCAACTGCGAGCTGACGAAGCCGGGCGAGGAGACGCTCGAGGGCGGCGTCTCGATCATCGGCTTCACGAACCTGCCGAGCACGATGCCCGCCCACGCCAGCCAGCTCTACGCGCGAAACGTCGCCGCGCTGCTGACCCATCTCGCGCCGGAGGGAACGCTCGCGCTCGACTTCTCGGACGAGATCACGGCCGGCGCGTGCGTGACGAGAAAGGACGATGCCGCGTGAACACGAGCTTTCTGATCGAGCTGACCGTCCTCGTTCTCGCGGCCTTCCTCGGTGTCGAGGTGATCTCGAAGGTCCCGACACTGCTCCACACCCCGCTGATGTCGGGCACGAACGCGATCCACGGCATCATCGTCGTGGGCGCGATCTTCGTGGCGAGCATCGACGGACAGCCGGTCTGGCTGCACGTCATCACCCTGACCGCCGTCGCGCTCGGCACCATCAACGTCGTCGGCGGCTTCGTCGTCACCGACCGCATGCTGGAGATGTTCAAGCGGCGGAAGCCGGAGCCCGAGCAAGCGGAGAAGCCCGAGTGACACTCGCGATGCCCCTCGCGAGCATCAGCCGTACCGACTGGATCTCGCTCGCCTACATCGTCACGATCGCCTGCTTCATCCTCGCGCTGCGCTTCCTGTCCAATCCCGCACACGCGCGCAAGGGCAACTGGATCGGCGCCTTCGGCATGGCCGTGGCCATCATCGCCACGTTCTTTCAGCCGAGCGTCAAGAACATCTGGCCGGTTCTGGTCGTGATGGCCATCTCGGCGCCGATCGGCGCGTACGCGGCCCGCGCCGTGAAGATGACCGCGATGCCGCAGATGGTGGCGCTGTTCAACGGCGTCGGCGGCGGCGCAGCGGCGCTGATCGCGTTCGCGGACTTTCACAATCACGCGCCCGCGCCAGGACGCCTGGCCCTGAGCACGTCGACGGCCATCGTCCTGTCGGCGATGATCGGCTCGATCTCGTTCATGGGCAGCATGGTCGCCTTCGCCAAGCTCCAGGAGCTGATCGGCGGCAGGCCGATCCAGTACCCGGGGCAGCAGTACGGCAACCTGGCGCTGCTCGGCGCCCTGCTCGCACTCGGGATCGTGATCGTCGCCGGCTACGAGCACCAGTGGGTCCTGGCTGTGATCATCCTCGGCTCGCTGGCGTTCGGGGCGCTCTTCGTTCTGCCGATCGGCGGTGCCGACATGCCGGTCGTGATCGCGCTGCTGAACGCGTTCACGGGTGTCGCCACGGCGCTCACGGGCTTCGTGCTGCACCAGAACGTGCTGATCGTGAGCGGCATGCTCGTCGGTGCCTCGGGGACGCTGCTGACGCTGATGATGGCGCGCTCCATGGGCCGCTCGGTGGCCAACGTCGTCTTCGGCGGGTTCGGGACGCTGCAGGTGACGGCGGAGCAGGTCGCGGCCTCGGGCGGCGCGGTGCGTCCGACGACCCCGGAGGACGTGGCCGTGATGCTCGCCTACGCGCGCCGCGTGATCATCGTCCCGGGGTACGGCCTCGCGGTGGCGCAGGCACAGCACACGGTGCGCGAGCTGGCGACCGAGCTCGAGAAGAGGAACGTCGAGGTCGTCTACGCGATCCATCCCGTCGCGGGCCGAATGCCGGGGCACATGAACGTGCTGCTGGCCGAGGCCAACGTGCCGTACGACCAGCTCAAGGAGATGGACGAGGTCAACCCGTCCTTCGACCAGACCGACGTCGCGCTCGTGATCGGCGCCAACGACGTCACCAACCCGTCGGCGCGCAACGATCCGAGCAGCCCGATCTACGGCATGCCGATCCTGAACGTCGACCACGCGCACAACGTCGTCGTGCTCAAGCGGAGCATGAACCCCGGCTTCGCGGGGATCGACAACCCGCTCTTCGTCGACCCCAAGACGGTGATGCTCTTCGGCGACGCCAAGTCGTCTGTCGAGAAGCTGGTCGCCGCCGTCAAGACCGCCTGAGGCGCCGTGGTCCCGCTTTTCACGACGGAGCACGTCTACGCGGCGGTCTCGCCCGAACGGGCGGTCGATGCCGTCCGCGACGCGTTCGTCGCCTATGCACGGGGCGAGTGGACGATGCCGCCGAAGGTCTACGTCCCGGCCTACCCGGCCGGGGACTTCAGGGCCATGCCCGCGCACGGCGGCGGCTTTGCGCTCCTCAAGTGGATCAGCTCCTTCCCCGGCAATCCCTCACGCGGCCTGCCGACCGTGATGGGGACGGTGCTGCTCTCGGACGCTTCCTGCGGCCGGCTGCTGGCACTGCTCGACGCGGCCTCGCTGACCGCGCTCCGAACGGGCGCCGCCGCCGTGCTCGCAGCCGAAACGCTCGGACGCGAGGATGCGGCGAGCGTGACGGTCGTCGGTGCCGGCGTGAACGGCAAGGCCGTGGCGCGCACGTTCCTCGCGCGCGGGCGGAAGGTCGCGATCCACGACGTCGACCCTGCACGTGCCGAGGCGGCCGCCGACGAACTCGGCGCGGACGTCGTCGACTCGCAGGACGAGGCGCTCGCGGCCGACGTCGTCGCAACGGTCACGCCCGGCAAGCACGTGCTCTTCCGCGAGGGCTCGCTCCAGCCCGGCCAGCACGTCAGCCTGATGGGCGCCGACGGGCCGGACAAGAGCGAGATCGCGCCCGCCGAACTGGCCCGGGTATCCGTGTTCTGCGACGACTGGGGTCAGGCGAGCCACGCGGGCGACCTCGCCCATGCGGTCGAGGCCGGCCTCGTCGCCCGCGAGCACGTCACCGAGATCGGCGCGGTGCTCTCCGGCGATGCCCCGGGCCGCCGCTCGGCCGACGAGGTGACCGTGTTCGACTCGACCGGCCTCGCGATCCAGGACCTCGCGATCGCCCTCGCCGCCTACGAGGCCGCACACGAGCTCGACCTGCCGCAAGTCGACCTCTGACCATCGCCGATAGCGACGGGCTCAGGCTGCGCGGAGAGAGAACGCGAGCGTCAGCTCGGACTCGCTGCTGCTGGTCGCGACGGTGAGGACGATCTCGATCCTGCCCATCCCTTCGCCCTTTCCCGCAGCAAGGACGACGGTCGGACTGCCTTTCGTGAGCGTTACCGGACGCGAGACAGGCGCACGCGGCAGGCTGCAGGTCGACCTGGCTCCGCAACGAACCTCGACGCCACGGACAGTCACGACCCCGGTGGCAGTTCCGAGCCGACGCGTTTCCAGCCGCCAGCCTGCACCGCTGCCCCGTGCATCGGTGACGGTGATCGCGATACGGCGCAGCCCGGCGCTCGCGAGAGCCGGAGAGGAGGGACCGTCGGCGGTGGCCATCGTCAACGGACCGGGGCGCACGCTCAACACGACGTGAACGTCGGCGCTACTCGCCGAGCCTGCGGCGGTCAGCGCTCCCAGCAACAGGCACCCCACGACGGCGACACGCAGCCGGTGAAACCTCACGTCGACCTCCCCGCTCTCCCCGGACACCCCTGGAAACGCAGGGGCTCCACCCGGACTGATGTAACACCCGAAGCGAGAGGACCGCAATAGCCCCGGGCGAAGGGACGACGCGAGGCTATTGCCCCTCGACGCGTCGAATGATCTCGCTGGTCGAGACGGGCTCGCCCCCGACCAGGCTCGTGTACGGGACGACGGCGAAGCGGCCCTGCGCGATCGGCACCGAGTACCAGTACTGGAGCTCCTCGCCGCTCAGATCGTCCCCGTGGACGACCAGGTCGACCGCGTGCGTCTCGAGAAACGCCTCGGTCACCGGCATCGGCGGATCGCCGACGACGTCATTCACGTACCGGCACGCCTCGAAGACGACGATCCGCTGTGCCAGCGGCTGGACCGGACGGCGCTTGTAGGCGGCGACCGCGTCGTCGCCCATCAGACCGACAACCAGCCGCACGTCATTCACGACTCGAGTGGCGGCGCGTTCCGCTCCGAGCTCCCTTGCCTTGCGCAGGAAGCTGACGTGGCCGGCATGGAAGAGATCACCGACCATGTCCACGTACACGACAAACGGCATCGTCAGCTCGGCGTCGAAGCCGCGATCAGCCCCACGCGAGCACGTGCAGGATCGTTCCGGCGAGTTCCGGGTGCGGCGACCAGGCCAGGTCGACGCACCAGGCGAGCGCGAGGATCGGGTAGGACAGCCACAACAGCCTGCCGAACGCGGTATACGACCCGCCCGGCATGCACCACTGGAGAATCACGCGGAAGCCGCTTTGCGGCCCCAGTTGCGGATATCGCCCGGTCGCCGTCGTGGCGAAGTCGAAGATGCAGTTGGCCAGCTCGATCGTGGTGACGGCCAGGATCAGCCCTGCCCACGTGGGCGAGACCCTGACGAACCATGCCAGGATGACCACGTAAGCCAGGATGTCGGCCAGCCAGTCCACGCCCGAGCCGAACACCGTGCACTCGTCGTACCTGCGAGCGACGGGACCATCGACCCAGTCGAGCAGGATCGCGCCCAGCAACAGCCCCGCCGTCAGCAGCGGATGCGCGGTCGTGATGGTCGCGCCCGCTGCGAGGCAAAGGGCCACGCGCGCGTAGCCGATCAGGTTGGAGCTGTAGTACCGAATCTCAGGGAAGCGGGCGTAGGTTCCGCCCGGAGACGGCGACGGCACCCACCGGCCGCCCTGGAAGATCAGCACTCCGGGCGGCCGCATCCGCACGACCATAAGCGGTCCAGGTCAACTCGTCGCGCTAGCGACGATAGACCCGACTCGTGGACTCGGGCACGAACCCGGCGCCGAGATAGAGGTTCCTCGCCGCCGGGTTCTCGTCCCAGTAGCTCACCTTGAGCCTCGTGCAGCCATGGGCGGCGAGCCGCTCGATCCCCGCGGTCAGCAGGTGCCGGGCAAGCCCGAGCCGCCGATATGGGTCTTCGACCCTCATCGGCTCGAGCAGGCCGACTCGCGTCACCGGGTCCGGCCAGAACAGGGCGTAGCCGGCGACGTCGCCGTTCGGCCCCTCCACGAGCAGATCGAGCTCCGGGTCGTAGAGCGAGCACCCGGCGAGGCGCTCGCCGACGTGCTCGCCGTTCCGGCCGATCATGTGATGCGGACGGTCTGCGGTACCGGCGCGAGACCGGAGGCGGAAGCCGGGCGGAAGCGGCGAGACCTCCGGCCGGAGCGCGGCAGCGAGCCAGGTCGTCGTGTCGGCGTCGCCCTTCACGGCGAATCCCGCCTCCGCGAGGGCAGCCGTCAACCGCAGGTCGTCGTCTCGCGCCCGCACCTCGACGGTCTCGAGCCCGAGGGAGGCGATCCGCTCGATGCCGCGTCGCCAGACGTCCTCGAACAGGATGTCGGCGTGTCCTGGAACGATGACGACCTCGCCCTCCCAGGCCCCGCCCCAGTCGGTGAGCACCAGCGCAGCGACGGGTTCGCCGGCGTCGTCGAGCCAGAAGAGCTGGCCGCACCGATCCGAGACGCGAGGCCGGCGCCACCACCATTGGAAGTCCGCAGCCTCCCAGAGCCCGCCCGTGGGATCCGCAACGCGGCACCGCTGCAGCAGGCCCGTGACCAGGTCGAGGTAGTCGTCCTTGCGGAGCTCTACTCGCCCCATGGCATCCCGGCGAAGTCGGGCTTGCCCGGCTGCCACCTCGGGAACGGCGCGTACGCCTCGGCCGGGGACGTGGTCTCGGTCTCGACGCCGGCGCCGTGGCGCAGCGCGAGCTCCGAACGCTGGTAGACGATCCGCTTCTCGCCGCCGCGGCCGCCGGTCATGAAGATCAGGCACGGCCCGTCGCCCGCACCGACGAAGGCGTGCTCGGTGTCCGCCGGGCAGTGCACGAAGTCCCAGGCACGCAGGCGCCGCTCCTCACCCTCGATCAGCAGCAGGCACTCCCCGGCGAGTACGAGGAAGTCCTCCTGGTTCGACTCCCGGTGGTAGCGGCCCCCCGACTGGCCCGGCTCGAGCACGGCGATGGTGAAGCCCAGTTCCGCGAAGTCGGCCTCGCCGCCCTCGAAGATGCAGCAGGCGCCGAGCACGTCGTTCGTGACCCACGAGGCGTCGCGCACGTTGACGACGAACCATCCTTCGGTCGCGGGGGCGAGTCCGCCGCCGGTGTCCTCGAGCCGCGCCTCCTCCATCGCTAGAGCAACCGCGAGGGGTCGAACAGGTCGAGGTCGGGCGCGTCGCGACCGAGGATTGCGTTCGCGACGAGCTCGCCGCACATGAAGCCGAGCACCATGCCGTGCCCGGAGTAGCCGCTGGCGACCCAGAGCCTGTCCTCGCCGGGCACGGGGCCCACGACCGGCATCAGGTCGGGCACGAAGCCGAACAGGCCCGCCCAGCGGTGCGTGACGACCACCGGCCACCCGACCAGGTCGGAGACGAAGCTGTCGAGCGCGGACTGGATCTCCGGCGTCGTCTCCTCGCTGGTCGTGAATTCGGTCGCGAGCGACGTGTCGCGGAAGCCGCCGGCCAGGATGCGGCCGTCCTCGCGTTGCTGCCAGTAGTCGAAGCCGTGGCGGCTGTAGTGCGGCCGGTCGAAGAGGCGCTCCGGGATCGGCTCGGTGGCCACCATCTGCGCCCGGGTGGGGATGATCGACCCCTCGAGCGGGCCGAGCAGACCGCTCGGATAGCCGTCGGTGGCGACGACGACCTGTTCCGCGCCGAGCTCGTCGACCGATGCCACCCGGCTCCCCTCGCGAATGTCTGCTCCCGCCTCGGCGGTGAGCGCCGCCAGCCGCCGCGCCCACCGGGCCGGCTGCAGCGCAGCGTCGACCGGATGGAAGATCGCGGCGACGAAGGTGGCGTCGAGTGGATGGGCAAGCTGATCGCGCCACTCGACGGCGAACCCGTCCTCGTGCATCAGCTCGTATTCGGCGTGCAGCCCTTCCCGCTCCTCCTCGTCGGCCGCGAGCCGCAGGCTTCCGGTCCGAGCGAGCGCATCGCCGGCCAGTGTCTCCATCCGGTCGAGCGCCGCCTCTGTCGCGCGCCAGTAGGCCGCGGCGCGCTCGCGCCCGATCGCCTCGCAGCTGACGTCGTAGGCCGCGGCCCCGCCGCGCAGCGCGAACCCGCCGTTCCGCCCGCTTGCGCCCCAGCCCACCTGTCGCTCGTCGTGGACGCGCACCCTCAGCCCCGCCTCGGCGAGCGCGCGCGCGCAGGCACAACCGGTGACGCCCCCGCCCACGACCGCGACGTCCACGGGACCGTCCAGGCGCCGCCCGGGCCGTTCGTCGAACGGCTCCTCGAGCCAGTACGGCGAGCTCACGCGGTGCGCTCGTAGAGGTCGACGAGGGCGGCCTTCGGGTTCTCGTCGATGTAGCCGCCGTGCGACATGCAGAGCAGGTCGATCTCGAGATCGAGGTCGAGCAGCTTCTCGAGGCTCTGCCGCGAGATGCCCGGAGCGAGATCGGGGTCCTCCTGGCAGAGCCGCAGCGGGGTCGACTCGTTCCACCGCGCGACGAGGTCGCCGATGAAGAGGATCGACGGCTCGCCGAGCCGGTAGAGCGAGTAGTGGTCGATCTCCGGGCCGGGTGTGCGGATCGCCTTGAAGTCCGCGGGCAGCCGTGTTCCCTCGACATAGTGCTGGTCGGGCTCGCCGAGGAGGTTCCAGGACGGGCGTGGGGCGATGATGCGGGCGCCGTGCTCGTACCGGTAGCGCCACGAAGCGCGCTGGTGGCAACCGCGCGTGAGCAGCGCGTACGTGACGGCCGGGAAGCGGTCGGCGGCGGCGTAGGTGAGCGGCAGCGGGTCGACGAAGATCACGCCCGCCCGCGTGTAGACCGAGTACGAGTCGCTTTGCGCGCCGTCGATGCGGTCGTCGCAGACCCACCAGTGCTCGGTCATCGGCGCGATCCGCATCGAGATCCTCGCCCGCTCGGTCGGCTCGGTCACGGGGAACATCCTAGGGGCCGTATGAGCCGAAAGAAACCGTCTCTTTCGGCCACGGCTCCGGCAAGCTCCAGCTCCGTGAGCGCCGCTGCGAGAGCACCGGGATCGAGGCCGAGCGCCCGTGCGAGCGCGTCCGCCGGCGACGGCTCGACCTCGAGGCGAGCCACGATTCGTCTCGCCGTCTCGCTCAGCTCCGGGAGCTCCGCGGGCGTCTCCGGCTCGATCCCGAACGCCTCGAGCACGTCTACGACCGCCGCGAGGGGCGTCGCACCGCTCCGCAGCAGCCGGTTCGAGCCCGCGGACAGCGACGACGTGATCTCGCCCGGCACCGCGAAGACCTCGCGGCCCTCCTCGAGTGCGAGATCGGCGGTGATCAGTGCGCCGCTTCGCTCGCGGGCCTCGACGACGACGGTCGCCTGGGCGAGACCGGCGACGATGCGATTGC
>CAWBRV010000003.1:0-1707307 GCA_963791225.1 uncultured Actinomycetes bacterium | reverse complement strand
AAGGCCACGAACGACGCGCGTGCCCACCGGCCGTGAGTATCGCAGCCACCGACCGCCAACGCCCTGCCCGCAGCAAGCCGGACCCAGAGTGAGGCGCTATCGCCGGAAAGCAGGGACGCTGCCATTTTCGCTGTCAGCTGACGATGCTCTCGCCCCCCGAGGCAACAGAAAACCCCGCTTGAGCGGGGCTTCCGAGGAGCGGATGATGGGATTCGAACCCACGACCTTCTGCATGGCAAGCGAGTGTGTCCGGCTACATGCCGTCGCCTCTCGCCAGCATGAGGACTGATGCCGCTTCGGGGAGGTCTACCTCGACTGGCTCTCGCCACCCGTCGCCACCTGCCGTTTTCAGAGCGTTTCCAAAGGGGCTGGCGATCATCGCCTCCCGGACGGCTTCGGCGTGTCTGGCCTTGTCGAACAGCCTCGCGTAGGTGTTCGCCGTAATCGACGGTCTCGCATGACCGAGCAGCCTTGAGACCTGGACGACGTCGAGCTTCAGATCGAGGATCAGGTGCGAGGCGAACGTGTCCCTGAGGGAGTGCATGGTCAGTCTCGGGAGCCCGGGGTCGCTGAGACCAGCCTTGTTGACTCCCTGGTCTAGCCCGCGGCGGGAAACGTTCCTCGGCTGGTGCGGTGTTCCGGCGTCGGAGGAGAACACGAAGTCTGTCGGCTTCGCTCGCCCAGCTGCGAACGCTCGCTCCCTCTCCGCCTTCAGCAGACTCCCCAATGCAGGTAGGAGCACGATGTCCTGGTACCGCGTTCGACGTTTTCCGCTTGACGCGGGTGCCGTCAGGCCCGAGCTGCTTGCGGACATGCACGAACCCGGTCTCGAAGTCGAGATCGCCCAGGGTCAGCCCGAGCAGCTCTCCGAGCCTCATGCCGGTGTAGATGCCGGTGGCGACGATCGGCCGGTACTTCGATGGGGTAGCGCGAAGGAGCCGAGGAATCTCTTCGGTAGACAGGATTCGCTTGTCCTTCTCCGTGGTCGCAGGCCTCTCTCCGTGCTCCAGACGGCTCACTGGATTGTTCGCGATCAGGCCCCGGCGGGCAGCGTGCCCGAGGATGCGGCTCATGGGCGACAGCACCCCTCTGATCGTCCAGGGCGTGTACCCGCACTTCCGTCTTTCGATCCTGATCCGGCCGTCGCGCGTCTCCTGCAGACGCTGCCCTCGAGCATCTCGGAGATCAGGGCGGCGATCTCGTCCTCACCGATCTCGGTCAGCATCATCCTGCCGAGACGCGGATAGACGTGGACACGGAGGTGGGTCTCGTAGGTCGTGATCGTCTTCGGCCGGCTTTCCCGCTGGGAGTCAATCCACGCCTCGCTGTACTCCCGAAAACGAACCCGAGACGGGCCGATCCGCTCACCCCGATTTATCCGGCTGCAGGTGTCGTGCAATTCACGCTCAGCGGCGTCTAGGTTCCCAGCAACCGTCTTCCAGCGCCTGCTTCCTGTCTGCGGTTCGAGCCAGGTGGGACCTCGGTAACGGCGCTTGCCGTCGCCACCGATCCGGAAGTAGATGCCTGGCTTGCTGGTCCCGTGCGGGACCGAACTAGGCTTGTCTTGCATCAGGACGCAACCTCCTAGTGTGGGCCCCGGGGCGCTCCAACGCCGCCGGGGCATTAGCGATGTCGCCTCCGACCGTAGCCGATCCTGGAGACGGCCGTCAGGGGAACTGACCGCTTGCTGTAGGAGTAAGGGGTCGGCCCGCAATCCCGCATCAGCAGGGGCTTCGGTCTGCGCTGGAAACCGATTGGAAACGGTCAAATCACGATCGCCGTGCTCTCTGCACTTGCTCGGACATCGCCGCGTCCAGCTCGGCACGACGGAAGAACACCCGACAGCCTGGACCCTCCTGGTGGTACGGGATCAGCCGACGGGCTTGGAGTTTCCGGACCCGTTCAGGGCTGATGTCGAGATACCTCGCTGCGGTCTCGACGCCCATCCACTCGGGCCATCCCGTCGTTCGGCTCTCACGCTCCAGCACGATCTGGGCAGCACGCTCGGCGATGGCCTCGACCACGTCCTGGGACAGCACGACCGAGCAGGAGAGGGCCCCCGGGAGGAGGGCAGATCGCCGCTCGACCGACCCGGGTCTCCAGAGAGCCGAAGTCCGTCGCCGGCGGTCCTCACGGCGTCGTCTCCGTCTCGACGTGCTCGGTCTCGTCAGGCGTACCCCGGGAACATGTCCGGAACTGGTTCCCGGCCCTGCGACCACATACCAGCACTTCGATCCCCTCATGCCGTTCTCGAACCGCAGGAGCTGTTCCGCTTGAAGGCGCTGCAGCTCGGCCAAGACCTCGGACTTCCTGACCTTCACCGTGGCGCACAGCACGTTGGTCGTGACGGCGGGGTTGTCCGTGACGGCGGTGATGATGCGCTCGGCCAGCGTCACGGCGTCCCGATCGTCCAGAGGTATGCCCTCTTCCCGTACTGACCGGGTGCATCGCCCGCACGAAGCAGGTAGCCGTTCTGGGCGAGCCAGAGCTTCCCCCGCCGGCCGTCGACTCCGAAAGCCCGCTCCACTTCGAGAACCAGGGCACCGAGAGCGCGAACGGTGAGCCAGGGGGTTCGTCTAGCCAGCGGATGGCGAGGAGGCTCTGGACTGCCTGCCAGACCTCGACCGCCGCAGGTGGAGCGTCGGAGGGCAGAGCCGCGAAGCTGGACCGTGCCTGGTCGATTCGCCCGAGGTCGACCAGCATCCGCAGCTTGAAGCGGACGCGCTCTGGGCCGGCAAGTGTCCTCGGCGTGCCGGTGACGTAGGCGGCGTAGAACTCGGCGAGCGTGACCACGGTCCGAGGCTTCTCGCCTTTCTTCCTCGGCCAGCCCTGCAGGACGCGGACCTTCCACATGCCGTCGAAGTCCTTCCAGAGCGTGACGACGAGCTTGACCTTCCCGACCGTGATGATCGACCGGGTGTGCTCGTCCTCGGAGATCTCGATCAGCCGTGCCAGACCCCGCGCCAGCCCGTCGTCGCGGTCGAGGTTCGTGAGCGCGTCACCTGACAGGGCGGCGTTGCGCCCCGGGGTTGGACATCCATAGGTGGGAACAGAGGTGGGATCTGACGTAAGACCTTGCAGTGGGGTTTGGGTGGGGGATTCCACCTTTGTTCCCACCTCTGCTCCCACCTTTGTTCCCACCTTTGGTGGTCCTGCATGTCCAGACGCTCGCCAGCTCGGCCTGACATCCGCGAGCAACCGCTGAAGCTCGTCGACGGAAAGCTCCGACTCGCGACCACGATCCGAGAGGCCGTTCTCCGTCACCGCCCGTCCTTCGTCCTCTCGTCGATCAGCCGCTCGATGTCCTCGACGCGGAACCTAGGCCGGTCGTCGAGGTAGATGGGCGACAGGGCGTTCGAGCGGATCAGCCTGTAGACGCCTGTCCGAGAGATTCGCAGCCTCGACCGGAGGTCGTCGACCGTCAGAAGCCGCTCAGAGGAGGTCGTACCCCCGCCGTATCCTTGTGGATGTGTCATTCCCGGAGGGTGCCCCCCGTCCCGATGCCCCCGCTGGCGATTCCGGGCTATTCCGACGTTTTGAGGGTGAGCGGGATCGCCGCTGGCAGATGCGCGGGGTCGCCCAGCAGCTCTGGCGCTCCGGGCCGTCCTGGCTCGACTGGGGCCAGCTGGAGCAAAACGGGGTTCGCCGGCCCTCTCCAGGCAGGCCGATCAAGCACTACTCGAAAGCCCTAGCCAAGATGATCTTCTGGCAGCGCGACTACCTGCTCTGGCGCGGACACGACCCCGACAACGCCGACGGGATCACCAGGGGTCAGATCCGGGCCGCGATCCGGATGCTGATGGCCGACCGCTGGGGCTGCACGGTCGAGCGCCAACGCGCTCTCGACAAGGGCCGGTTCGCACTGGAACGTGTCCTGGCCCGGAGCCCGGCCGGGGATGTATGGGACGCGGACCGCCAGGCGTTCCCTGTCGATCACCACCGGGCTGCGCTACTCGATGGCGTCGAACGAGACCACCCCTGCGTCACCAACTACCTGAGCAGGGCAGCTGAGCAGCTCCGCGAACACCACGAAGAGCACCAACGCGATGGAGCGAAACTCGAACGGGAGATCGCGGAAGGCGATCTGCCTCTTCACGAACGGCTCACGGAAGATGGTCTTGAACGAAGTGGCGACGACAGCGGTTCCTGCCTCGCGCCCCTCCCACGATCTCAGATCGTATTACGGAGCAGCAAGCTATGGGGGTTAGTTTGCGATTGCCATAACACCCAGGCATCGAGCACGTACCCCTCGCGCCTCGCGCCCGCGAGAGCCTCTCGCGAGACCCCAGGTGCCCTAGACCTGGCCGTCTAGAGAGCAGATTCTCGCGCAGATACCGCGTTGTGCGAATGGGACCTTCTCGAAGGCGCACTCAAGTCACGAGGGCGGCGTCGGATCAGATCAGGGCGAAGCCCGAGTTAGCGGACGCGCCGTGCCCGGGCCGGATGGGGTCGACCACCGAGCCGAGCCTGAGTGGAATTCGGAGGTAATCCGCGCCGCGGCGGACGGTGAAAACGACCCGTTCTCCTGCCTTCTGGGCTGCGACCTCGTCGATGAGTTCGGGGACCGAGCAGATCGGATCTTCTGGCGGTGTGTGACGCGGTCAAACCGAGGATCACGTCTCCGACGTGGAATACAGCTGCTGCGCGTGAACGCGGGACAACCGCGAGTACGCGCAGGTGCGATCGGGGGGTGCCGAGTGGCGCGATCGGGGAACGATCTGCGCCGGTGACTGAGAGACCGACCCAGGGACGGTTGTCGCGGAGTACCTGGGAGGAGCCGTGTCGAAGCCCGACTATGAATTGGGTGCGCACGGGTTGTGAGAGCGGATCGACGACCGCACGGTAGTTGGCGGTCGCAACGACGGTCTGTTTCGGCGTGGAGCCGGCCACCCGGAACATGACGGTCCAATCTCCAGACCAGTGATAGTCGATCCTCGCTTCCGCGTTCCGGAAGCCGACGACGACCATCTCGCCGACGACGCCGGAGTGTCCGTACGTCGTGGCCGCAAAGACGAGCTCGCGGCCGGCCGCGCCTGAGAAGCGCAGGAACGCGAGCTGGCTGATCCGTACCTCAGCCTTCGGGTCGATCAGGGGAGCGGACTGGTACCGGACCTTCTGCGCGTCGAAGACGACGTTCCAGCGGTAGGCGAGCGCATCCCAGGAGATCACCTGTACGTCGGAGGGATGCAATCCGTATCGGTTGAGCGGCCCGACGGAAGTGACGACGACCTCAGGCATGGTTTGCCCGGTCAGCCTGGCATGCATCACCTTGAGCACGCGGTAGTTCGCTGGGACGAGCCGTGCGAGGTTCGGTTCACGGGCGGCGACCGCGGCCTGAGCGCCCGAAACCACAAACGCCGTTGCCAGAAGCAACACAAGCGCCCCCAACCACTTCATCAGTCCGGCTACGCCGAACTCGAGCGATCTCCTGCGCCGGACCTACACTCGCGCTCGCGTGAGGGGGCGGGGAAGGAGGGTGAATCAGCTCGAGGTGCTTGGCGTCGAGCTAGGTCGACGCACACGTGCCCCTCGCGCACCCGCGCCCGCGCACGTACGCGCCCGCGCATGGAGTCCGAACCCCGGCTGGGAGGGAGAATGAGCTGCAGGCGTCTCAGATCGCAGTAGGGGTGTCAGGTGCACTCGGACGCTCCAGCCAGTCGGCGACCCTCAGTCAGAGCTTGATCGCTCGGAGGTCCCGACTTGGTCATGTCAGAGCCGGTCGGTGGTTCGGGCGGGATTGACCTATTCGGGTCACTGACGGCGCCGGTGCGCGGCGATATCGTGGTTCGTATGAAGTAGGACGACCGACGACGTCACGACCGTGGGGCCGCGATGAACGCGGCACATCGGGGTCGGGCGTGGTGCGGTTTCAATCACAGAGACGAAAGGAAGGCGCATGAGGCGTCTAGTTATTGCTGCGCTCGTCGTGGCGGCTGTTGGTGTGGTTGCCGGGAGCGCGGTTGCGTCCAACGGCATCGCCGGGAGCGCGGTTGCGTTCAACAACGGAGGCGTCATCTACGACAGCACGCCCGCCGGTGCGCCGGGGAACATTCCCAGCTTCGGGCCGGAGGCGTACGCATTCCGCAGCCTGGGCGACAAGATCACCTTCGCGAACGGCCCGCGCAAGCTCACGAACGTCGTCGTGACGATGAGCAGCTGGGCCTGCCAGCACGGCAGCTGGTCTGGCAAGGACTGCGTCACGCAGCCGGGTGCGACGTTCTCGCAGCCGATCACGCTGACGATCTGGAACGCGGATCGCACGCAGCAGCTGGCCTCGTCGACGCAAACGTTCAGCATCCCCTACCGCCCCTCGACTGACCCCAGCCACTGCAAAGACAGTGGCGTGGAAAAGAACGCGGGCAAGTGGTACGACGCCGCCTCGTCGACCTGCTTCAACGGTCTGGCGAACGACGTCAGCTTCGACTTCGCCGGGAAGGTCACGCTCCCGAACACGGTTGTGTACGAGATCTCGTACAACACCCGCGATTACGGAACGAGTCCTCTGCAAGTTGCGGGTCCGTACGACTCGTTGAACATCGGCTTCGCTGACGGGCCGAGCGTCGGCTCGACCGAAGCCCATGCGTGGACGGACGGTGCGATGAACCCCGCCGCGGACTTCGCCGGCACTCCCGCAGTGCAGTTCAACGCCACCCGACTCTGGAAGGCGAACTAGCGCACCAATCTCACGTAAGGCCCGCACGTTCTCCTGCGGGCCCTACGTGACAGCCGCGGATCAGCCACACTTCCGTGATGGCGACTGGCCTGGCAGTCGGCGGCGACGTCGAGCAGGCTCTGGACAGCGTCGGCGTCCCCAGCTACGTGCTCGACACGACCGGAGTCGTCCGGTGGATCAATCCGGCAGCCGAGCGGCTTCTCGGCGACATCCGGGGCCGTCACTACACCTCCGTCGTCGCGCCCGAGGAGACCCGACGCGCCAGCGAGCTGTTCACCCAGAAGATGCTCGGCACCTCCCCAGCCACAGAGACGACCGGCTTCCTGGTCTCGACCGCCGGCACTCGGGTCGCCGTGGAGCTCAGCTCGGTGCCGCTGATGAACGGTGAACGGGTAGTCGGCGTCTTCGGACTGCTCGAGGAACGCCCCGGCGACACGCCCACAGCGCCCCACCCGCATCTCACCCCCCGTCAAGTCGAGGTGCTTCGCCTACTGGAGCAGGGCCGCTCGACAAAGCAGATCGCCGCCGAGCTCTCGATCATTTGGAGTGGAACGTTGGCCGGTTGCACGCCGACGCAGAAGACTGCGCCTGTGGTGTAGCCGAGAGGGCCGGTTGCCCGGCCCTCTCGCTGATCGGTTGCTACGCCCTGGCTATGGGCGGTTGATGACGAAGGTGGGAGACGTCCACGTCTCGACGTCCGTCTTCGTGCCGAGTGCCTTCGTCAGCGTCAGCTTGGCGTAGTACGTCCCGTTGGGCACGGGTCCGGCGTTGCCGTAGCTGTTGCCCTGACCCTTCTTCGCCGTGCCGTCCCACGGGAAGTCGGAGATCGCCGTGGAAGTGCTGTTCCGCGACAGGTAGTCGCTGACTATCGCGGTCCCCATCCACTTGTCGTTCGACGCGTTGTAGACGTCGATCGCCAGGCTGCGTGCCGGGTGGTCGAAGTGCATGGTGAAGTGCGGCATGCTGAACGGGTCGGCGAATGTGAACACGCTGCTCGCCGGAGGTACCTGGACGAGGGTGGCGCCCGACTGCCGCGAGAGCCACGGGTACCCCTTGCCGGTCACCGGTGTGAGCACCTGGATTGACTGGTAGTCGCCCTTGAAGCCGGCGTACGGCACGCGGTATTCCTGTCACCGCCCTGCGGCGTGAACTTGACGTACCCGCCGTAGATGCCCTTGTCGGGCATTGCCGGGTTCGGTGTGATCGTGACCGTGACGTTCGCAGCACCGTTGCCCGGGACGGTCACGCTCGGCGAGCTGAAGCTCACCGACGCGTAGACCGTCGAGTAAACCGGCAAGAACGTGCTGCCCGTTGTTCCCGCCGCCGGCTCGTTGGACAGGTCGTACGTGACCGGCGTCCCGCTCGAGTTCGTGAGCTTGATCTTCGCCGAGCCGCCGTTGCCTTCGCCGAGCGAGACCTTGCCCGGGGAGAGCATCGTCGTTTCGTTGATGGCGCCCATGATGTCGAGCATGCCGGCACCCTGTCGGTGCGTGGCATCGAGGTATGACTGCCCGAAAACGTTCTTCGGGTCGGCGCTGTTCTGGAGGATGTCCCTGACATCACTCGCCTTCGTGCCGGGATGAGCCTCGAGAAGCAGCGCCACGGCACCGGCAACGTGAGGAGAAGCCATCGATGTGCCGCTGAGCGTGGCGTAGCTTCCGAGCTCGATCGGGTAGGTCGAGCGAATCGAGCCGCCGGGTGCGCCGATGTCCGGTTTGAGCGTCAGCTCGGCGTTGAGTCCCCACGAGCTGAAGTCCGAGATCGTCCCTTCAGTCGGGTTCGGGGTACTGACGGTGCCAGTCGTCCAGTTCCACGTCTGTGGGCCTGAGACGATGGCGTTGTGGACGGCGGTGCCGTCCGTGCCGGAGAGGGCGACGACGGGAATCGTGACCACCGGGAAGCCGGCCACCGTGGGACTGAGCGCCCCGGGTACGTTGTTGTAGAGCACGACGGCGGCTGCGCCGCCGTTCTGCGCGTTGTTGGCCTTGACAAGGAACGTGCAGGTTCCGCGGCGGACGAGAACGGCCATGCCGGTGTACGTCCCGGCCGGTACCGCTGCACACCCGTCCGTGTCAGGCGTCCTCGGGAGATCCTCTCGTTTCGGAGTTGTTTGCGACGAGAATCCCGCGCATCTCCACCACGAAAGGCAACCGGAATGCCAGGCTGGCTCGGACGGCTCACAACCCGACGCGGAACGTCCTAGCCGGGAGGGCAAGTTCAGCGCCGGCCCTCCCGGCTAGGAACCGGTCAGGGTCGGGTTAGGGCGGGCAGAGGAGCGTGTTGATCAGGTTGTTGGGCTGGTTGAGGAAGATCAGCGCCCCGGGCACGATCGTCAGTGTGGAGCCGCCGCAGTTGAACACCCCGCCGCCGTTCACGATCGCCTGGTTACCGGCCACGGCCGTCCCCGGTAGCAGCGCCACGTTCGAGGAACCGTCGCCGTTCTCGCTGAAGATGCCGCCGCCATAAAGCGCCCGGTCGGGGTTGAGCGTGTGCTGGATCCGGCCGACCGACGTGTTCGACAACGTCACCAGCGCTGTCCCGTTGTTGGCGCAGCCGTCGACGCCGTTCGAGTTGTAGATGGCGCCACCTTCACCGCTGGTGGCCAGGTTGCCGCCGAAGGCCGAGTTGGTCGCGAGCAGGCTGGCCGTCTTGAAGCAGGCACCGTAGTTGGAGACGCCGCCGCCGTCGCCGTCCAACACCTTGTTGAACGAGATCGTCGAGTGATCCAGCGATACTGTCGCATCACCAAACTCGGCCTTGGTGTAGATGCCGCCACCCGAGAACGCGGCCCTGTTGTGGTCGATCGTCGAGTTCGTCACTGTCAGACCTTGCTGGGCCTGGTTGTGCCCGTAGTAGGCGATGCCGCCGCCGTAGTCGGCGGAAATGTTCCCGGTCACACGGGTCGAGCCGAGCGAGACCTGGGAGTCAGCCATCCAGATGCCGCCGCCACCGTAGATGTTAAGGACCTGCGTCACCTGGTTGCCGATGATCGTCGACCCGGTCACCTGCAACACGGAAGAGTTCGTGACCAACAAGCCGCCGCCCTCATACGCCGCCTGATTGTTACTGACCGTCGAACCGATCAGCGTCCCGGTGGACGAGTCCAGGGCGATCCCCCCGCCGGCACCGCCAACCCCATTCGAGTTCCCGCTCACGGTCGAGTTGGTCAAGTTGACGGTCGAGCCGACCTCCGCCTCAATGCCAGCGCCAAACGACGACGAGTTGCCGCTCACCTGAGAAGAAACCGCGTTGACCGTCCCGCCGTTCACGTAAACGCCGCCACCGGCGGCGACGGCCGTGTTCCCGCTCACCACCGCGTTCGACAGATTCAACGTACTCGAACAACACACCATGTCGACGCCGCCACCAAGGAAGCCCGAGGAGCCGTTCCTGATCGTCAAGTTCTGAACCGTCAGGTTCGAGCCGCTACCGATCGACACCGCCGAACCGGTAGCACCACCATCCAGGATCCCCGGATGGACACCCGACTGTAAGGTCACGGTCACACCCGCGCCGATCACCACCTGCCCCGTACAGGTGCCATTGATCGCCACCGCGCCCGAGCCGGCATCCGCGTTCACCGTCGCCACTGTGTCCGACCCATACGGCGCACAGTTGACCGTCCCACCAGCGAAAGCCGCGCCGGCACCAAACGACAACACCACCGCAGCGACCACCACTGCCACCACGAGCAACGACAGCCCCGACAGTGTCCGCCGACCCGATCCTCGCCTCCACATAACGCTCATCCTTCCCGGTTGCACAACCAACACCGCGCCACGGAAAAAGCCCTCATGCCAAAAAGGGTTGGCGCCAGTATCCACAAACCCTCCAACAACAGCAACGAAACCACCATTGACCGTGACCGACTAAGCCGAGCGCAGGTGCGACCGTACTGGCGCACACACTGGCGCACACAGCCCGCAGACGCCGTGGTTGAGCCAAACGAGCAGAGTCTTCAAAACCACTAAGGCCGTGCAACCCACGGCTGGGTCGGTTCGACTCCGGCGCCGCTCCGTTAAGCCAGACACCGCACGGTTAGACCGTTGGAGACGGCGTAGTTCCCGGTCCGGTGTTCAAGCTCCGTTCGCTCAGATCCGCGGGAAGCCGCTCTTCACCGGCGCTCACTGGCGCACAACTGGCGCACAAGGAGGGTCTCAGGCCGAAGCCCGGTGTACGACACAGCTTCCGCCCTCGTGGTCTTGGATAGCCGAGGCGGCCGGGTAAGCAGAGAAGGATCTGGTCCCTGGAGTCCCCCATCGAGAGGGCGATTTCGAGCGCCAGCCTCAACGGCAGCCTCGACCCCGGATCGAACCAGTTGCGACCAGATGGCGTAGGAAGGCGCACAGCCCTGCAGGTCGCTGGCGCTCTGAGCGCGATCAGCGTCCCTTCAACTCGTTCGAGAGAGGGCGGGGACCCCCAAACCCCCATTGGCTGAATCCAGCGGTCGTCAAAATCCCAGACAGAAACGGAAAAGGCAGGATGGAGTCCGCCCGCTTGCTGACGCTGCCACTCTTTCTGCACGTTCTTGAGCCGTTCCCTCGCGCCCTCCTTCAGCAACGGGCCAACCCAACGAGAACCGTCGAACACCTCCCCCGAAGCCAGCCGAGTCCGGGCAACGAGAGCCTGAATGCGCTCCCGGGTCTGTTCGTCTAGGTCACTGAACCTCAGGTTTTGGTCGACCCCAACTGCCTCGCGCACATGTTCCATCTCGACCGCGACGCGAATCCCGTTACGCAGCGCTTCGGCATCGATCTTCGCGAGCGTCGGCCAACCCAACTCCTCCCCCAGACGCAGCCAGATCTGATCCCAGGAGTCCTCCAGGCTCCCGTCCAGTGCCCCTGGGTACTGCATCGCGATTGCGACTGCCCGACGCTGAAGCTCTTCGTCCAAAGTGGCTCCCGACCAGAGTCTCCCACGGACTCCCCCAGAAGAAAGACGCCGTCGCGTCCCTATGAGGCTCCGGCCGTCGAGCGCGACAGATAGCTGTCCAGCAGCCCCGCCGCCGCCGCCGCCGCCGCCGCCGCCGCCTCGTTGCCGGGAAAGAGATGCCCGTAGCGGTCGAGCGTGATCATCACCGAGGCGTGGCCCATGTAGCACGAGAGCGCCTTGGCGTTCACGCCCGCGGCGGCTCATGCTTCCGGCTCCCGTTTCCAAACGGTTTCCAAAGCAGAGCGTCTGCAACAAATTGCAAGCATCCTTCGAAAGAAAAACCCCGCCTGAGCGGGGCTTTCAATGGAGCGGATGATGGGATTCGAACCCACGACCTTCTGCATGGCAAGCAGACGCTCTAGCCAACTGAGCTACATCCGCCCGAGCGGGCCAAGTATAGCCACGCGTTTCCGGGCTTCCGTTCGAGGCCCCGGCGGGCCCTTAGGCCGTCTCGGCGTCGAGCGCCTCGTTCACGAGCCGGTCGGCGAGCTCGTTCTGCTCGCGCCTGACGGCCGTGTACGTCACGCGCCCGACCCGCCGAGCGAGGCGGGCCGCCTCGACGGACAGCTCCCGCAGCGCCGCGTTCTTGACGCGGTACTCGCCTCGCATCTGCTTGACGACGAGCTCCGAGTCCGACACGACCTCGAGCTCGTCGACACCCAGCTCGGCCGCGCGCTCGAGGCCGGCCAGGAGGGCGCGGTACTCGGCCACGTTGTTCGTGGCGACGCCGATCGCCTCGCCGCGCCTCGCGAGCACCGTCCCGTCCCCGTCCTCGATCACGTAGCCGAACGCGGCCGGTCCGGGGTTTCCGCGGGCCCCGCCGTCGGTGAAGAGCCTCGCCTTCACAGGCTACGAGTTGTCGATTTGCGCTTTCTGGAGCTTGCCCGAGTAGTCGACGTAGATCGACTTCCACTCGGTGAAGACGTCGAGCGCCGCCTGTCCCGCCTCGCGATGGCCGTTGCCGGTGTCCTTCGTGCCGCCGAAGGGGAGGTGCACCTCGGCGCCGATCGTCCCCGCGTTCACATAAGTGATCCCGGCCTCGAGGTCGCGCATCGCGCGGAACGCGCGGTTGACGTCGCCCGTGAAGATCGACGAGGACAGGCCGTAGCGGATGCCGTTCGCGACTCGGATCGCCTCGTCGAAGTCCTTGACGCGGATCAGCGCAGTCGTCGGGCCGAAGATCTCCTCCTGCGCGATGCGCATCTGCGGCTCGACGCCGCCGAAGATCGTCGGCCGGTAGAAGAAGCCGCGGTCGAGCCCGTTGCCGGTCGCGACCTCGCCCCCGGTCAGGAGCTCCGCTCCCTCCCCGGTCCCGATCTCCGTGTACGAGTGGATCTTCTCTAACGCCTTGCGGTTGATGACCGGCCCGACGTCGGTGTCCGGCTCCCAGCCCGGCCCGAGGCGCATCGCCTCCGCGGCGGTGACGAGCCTGCCCGCGAGCTCGTCGTAAACGCGCTCGTGGACGATCACGCGGCTCGCGGCGGTGCAGCGCTGCCCCGAGGTGCCGAAGGCCGACCAGAGGATGCCGTCGGCGGCGAGGTCGAGGTCGGCGTCCTCCATGACGATGATCCCGTTCTTGCCGCCGAGCTCGACGTGAACGTGCTTCAGGTGGTCCGCGGCCGCCTTCAGCACGGCGACGCCGGTCTCGCGCGAGCCGGTCAGCGTCACGACCGGGACGTCTGGGTGGCGGACGATCCGGTCGCCGACGTCGCGCCCGTACCCGTGGACGACGTTGACGACGCCGTCCGGGACACCCGCCTCCGCCAGCAGCTCGACGAACCGCTCGCCGAGCGCGGGCGTGTCGTTCGCGGGCTTGAACACGACCGTGTTGCCGCAGACGAGCGCCGGCACGATCTTCCAGGACGGGATCGCGATCGGGAAGTTCCAGGGGGTGATCACGCCGACGACGCCGATCGGCATCCGGACGCTCATGTTGAACTTGTCGGGGAGCTCGGAGGGCGTCGTCTGGCCGTGCAGGCGCCTGCCCTCGCCGGCCATGTAGTAGCTCATGTCGATCGCTTCCTGGACGTCTCCCCCGGCCTCGGCGAGCACCTTGCCCATCTCGTGCGTCATCAGCTCGGCGAGTTCCTGCTTGTGCTCGGCGACGAGTGCCGCGAACCGGAAGACGATCTCGCCCCGCTTCGGCGCGGGGACGAGCCGCCAGCTGCGGTAGGCGTCCTTGGCCGCCCCGACCGCGCGGTCGACGTCCTCCGGGCCCGAGCGCGGGAACGTCCCGATCGCCTCGCCCGTCGCCGGGCTCAGGCTCTCGAAGGTCTCGCCGCCGGCGGCGTCTACCCACTCGCCGCCGATGAAGTTCTGGAACGTCCGGGCCGCTGTCGCCACGGACGCGAGTCTAGCCGGGGCTCGAAACCTCGACGCTCGGGAACGTGCCCGTCACCCGTGCGCGTCGCCGGTCGCGCGTGACCCGCCGCTCGTCGCGTGACCCGCCGGTCGCGTGGCGCCGGTCGACTCCGCGACGGCGGTCGACGATGACCGTCACGTCGGGATTCTTCTCGTAGTAGGAGACGAGCTTGTCGTAGAGCTCATCGACGAGCTCCTGCGGGACGACGCAGTAGATCACCGTCTGATTCTAGGCGCCAGGGCGGCGGGCGCCACCCCTACGGCCCTATTCCTCTTCTGCGAGGCGCGGGACGACGAGCCCCGCTTCGTTCAACTCGGCGTTCCAGTCCCGGAACGACTCGTCCAGGTCGTCGGGCTCGAGGCCCCGCTGTGCGAGCCGCACCTGCGAGGTGCCGAGGGCGACCCGGTACTGGTACCAGGAGATCTCCCAGCACACGGTGATCACGACCTCCGGATTCGTCCCGGAGAGCGCGACGATGCTGACCGTCGGCCAGCCGAGGCTCCGCGTCAGTCCCTCGACCGTGCGCCGGTGCGGGCTGAGATTGAACAGCGTCGCCGCCTCGACGAGCGCCTGCTCGCTGCGCGAGAGCTGCCGCAGGATCGGCTCCGGGATCGGATCGACGGGCGCCTGGCGGCGGCCCATCAGCCTGCCGAACAGGCTTCGCGACTGCCGTTCGCCGGCGTGGACCGGCAGGCTCGGCCCGCCTTCGCTGACCCAGCCGTACGCGAGCGCCTGGTCCTTGCAGAGCGGGCACACGTCGACGAACTCGCGCCCGTCGGGCGAGAAGCGGAATGGGCGCTCGCCGACGAGGATCGTCCGGCCGCAGATCGCGCACGTGATCGAGGGCCGGGCGCCAACCACGCCTCGACTATAGGTGGAAGCCCCCATGTGCTGGGGATTTTAGGCTTTGACCGCCTCTTTCGCCTTCTTGGCCTCGTCGATCAGCTTCTGGGCGATGTGAGTCGGCACCTCCTCGTAGCGGAGGAAGTGCATGGCGTAGTCGCCGCGGCCGCCGGTCAGCGAGGTCAGGGACTGCGAGTACGTGAGGATCTCCGCCATCGGAACCTCGGCCTTGATCGTCGTCATCCCGCCCGCGGGCTCCATGCCGTGCAGCCGGCCGCGTCGCGAGTTGAGATCGCCGTTGACGGCGCCCACGGCCTCGTCCGGAACGGTCACCTCGAGCTCCATGATCGGCTCGAGCAGCACCGGATCGGCCTTTGCATAAGCGTCCTTGAACGCCATCGACCCGGCGATCTTGAACGCCATCTCCGAGGAGTCGACGTTGTGGTACTGCCCGTCCACGAGCCGCACGGTCACGCCCTGGACGGGCGCGCCCGCGAGCTCACCGTGCAGCATCGCCTCCTGGATCCCCTTGTCGACCGCCGGCCGGAACCCCTGCGGGATGACACCGCCGACGATCTTGTCCTGGAACTCGTAGCCCTCGTGCCCGGGTCGAGGCTCGATGACGATCTCGCAGTCGCCGAACTGGCCGCGCCCGCCCGTCTGCTTCTTGTACCGGGCCCGTGAGCGCGCCTCCTTGCGGATCGTCTCGAGGTAGGGGACGCGCGGCTGGTGCAGCTCGACCTCGACGCCGAAGCGCCGCTTGAGCCGCTCGACCGCGACCTCGACGTGCATCTGCGACAGACCGGCGAGGAGCTGCTCCCCCGTCTGCTCGTTGCGGCGGAGTTGCAGCGTCGGATCCTCCTCCGCGAGGCGTCGCAGCGATGCGTTGGCCTTGTCCTCCTCGCCCTTCGCCTTCGCCGTGACGGCGAAGCTCATCACGGGGGCCGGGAACGGGATCTGCGGCGGCTCGATGGCACGCTCCGAGTCGAGCAGGAGGTCTCCCGTCTGCGTCTCCTTGAGCTTGGCGACGGCGCCGATGTCGCCCGTGACGAACTCGGTCGTCGCGACGTGCTCCTTGCCCTGGAGCGTGAGCAGGCCGCCGAGGCGCTCCTTCGCGTGCGCGCGGGTGTTCGCGAGCGTCGCGTCGTTGCCGACCGAGCCGGCGAGCACCCGGAAGACGGTGATCCGTCCGGCGAAGGGGTCGGCGATCGTCTTGAAGACGAAGGCGGCCGTGGTCGCGTCGCCGACGTCCATCGTCTCGCCGCGCTTGGCCGGCGAGGGCACGCCCTCGACGAGCAGGTCGAGCAGGGCTGTCGTGCCGACGTTCTTCGTCGCGACGCCGCAGGCGACCGGGAAGATCGTGCCGCGGGTGACCGCGTCCTTGAGCGCGTGCGCGACCTCCTCGACGCCGAGCTCTTCGCCCTCGAGGTAGCGCTCCATCAGGCCCTCGTCGGTCTCGACGACGGCGTCGAGCAGCTTCTCGCGGTACTCCGCGACGATGTCGGCGAGGTCGGCCGGGATCTCTGTCGGCCCGCCCTCCTTGCCGCCCTCGGGGCTCATGTAGGCCTTCATGTGCAACAGGTCGACGACGCCCTTCAGCTCGTGCTCGGATCCGATCGGGAGCGCGACGGCGACGCACGCCGACGAGAGCTGCTCCTGGATCTGGCCGAGTGCCCGGATGAAGTCGGCCCGTTCGCGGTCGAGCATGTTGACGAGCACGACCCGCGCCAGCCCGCCGTCGTCGGCGCGGCGCCATACGCGCCCCGTTCCCACCTCGACACCCATCACGGCGCTCACCACGACGAGCGCCCCGTCTGCCACGGTCAGTGCCGCGATCGTGTCACCCTGGAAGCCGGCGTCCCCGGGCGTGTCGAGGAGGTTGATCTTGCGCTCCTGCCAGTCGGCGTGGCAGATCGAGGCCGAGAGGGTCATCTGCCGCTTGTGCTCCTCGTCCTCCCAGTCCGTGACGGTGGTGCCGGACTCCACGGTGCCGAGCCGGTTGACGGCCCCCGACTGGTAGAGCATCGCTTCGACCAGCGACGTCTTCCCGGTGCCACGATGGCCGACGACGGCGACGTTGCGAATCTTTCCCGGCTCGGAAACAGCCATAGAGGGGATCCACCTCCTGAGGACGACGTGTGCCGGGCTAGCTTAACGCCGCTCCCGCGGCCGCCGGTCGCGAGCTACTCGGGCGCGAGCGCACGGGCCTGCACGCCCGCGAGGCGCGAGCGGAGGCGCAGGATCGCCTTCGTGTGGAGCTGCGAGACGCGCGACTCGGTGACGCCGAGCACGTCGCCGATCTCCCGCAGCGTCAGCTCCTCGTAGTAGTAGAGGGTGATGACGATCTTCTCGCGCTCGGGGAGCGCGGCGATCGACTCCGCGAGTGCCTCCCGGGTCTCCGTCTCGTCCAGGGCGGCGTGCGGCAACGGGGCTTCGGTGTCCTCGATCGTGTCGATCAGCGCCACCTGGTCGCCGCCTGAGGACGAGATCGTCCACACCTCGTCGAGCGCGGCGATCGAGGAGCGCGCGATGTCCGTCAGGCTGTCCTCGAGCTCCTCCTCGGTGATGCCGATCTTCTCGGCGATCTCGGCGTCGGTCGGCGCGCGGTGGAGCTGCGCCTCGAGCGACGCCATCGCCCGCTCGATCTCGCGGGCCCGCGCGCGCACCGAGCGCGGCACCCAGTCCATCGCGCGGAGCTCGTCGATGATCGCGCCCTTGATCCGCGTGATCGCATACGTCTCGAACTTGACGTCGCGCTCGGGGTCGTAGCGCTCGATCGCACCGATCAGCCCGAGCAGGCCGTACGAGACGAGGTCGTTCTCGTCGACGTGCGCGGGGAGCCCGCTGCCGAGCCGGCCGGCGACGAACTTCACGAGCGGCGCGTACGTGAGGATGAGGCGATCGCGGATCGCCTTGTCATGGGTCTTGCGAAATTGGCGCCAAAGCGCCTTGAGGTCCTCCCCCGCTCGTTCCGACACGCCCGGAGAATACGTCGTGCTGCGGTCGGTTCCGCCGGACGACCCTACGGAGCCTGGAACGAGCGGATCGCGAGACCGACGAACCAGACCGCGATCACGCCCGCCGCGACGGCGACGACCCAATGCGCGACGCCGCCGTTCGAGGCCGCTCCGGCGGTGAATGCGCCGCCGGCGAAGACGGCCGCGAGCAGGATGAAGAGCGCTCCAAGCGTCGGGCGGGGCTGTCTTCCGGCCACCCTCCGACTCTAGCCTGGCCGCTCGACCCGCGAGTACACTGGCCGGGCAACCCAGGGGAGTAGCTCAATGGTAGAGCACCGGTCTCCAAAACCGGGGGTTGCAGGTTCGAGTCCTGTCTCCCCTGCTGGCTCTACAAGCCGATTCCCGAGGACTGGAGCGGGTTTGGAGGCTCTCCCCCGCTCCGTCTCTCTTCCGCTCAGATCCGCTGGAAACCGCTCTTCACTGGCGCTCACTGGCGCACAACTGGCGCACAGTGCACTGGCTCAGGAGTCAGGCTCCGATCGGTTCGTGCCGAGGCTCTGGACTCGTCTTTGACGCCAGTCACTCAACGCAGCAGACTCCCGAGGGACCGACTCACCTGGGCAGGCAGAAGGGGGCGACATGCATCGACTTCGAGGCCTCAGCCGGGGCGGACGCCTTGTCTTGGCGCTCGCCGTTGGCGGCGCCGTGTTCGGGATCGCCACCGCGGTGCAGGCGAGCATCCCGGACTCGAGCGGCGTGATCCACGGCTGTTACAACAACAGCCTTGCCCACGGCTACCCGACCGGTGCTCTGCGTGTGATTGACACCTCCAAGGTAAACGGCAACTGTGCGAGTTGGGAGACGCCGCTGAACTGGCTGCAAGCCGCTCCGACCGGGGCGACTGGGCCAACAGGTCAGACAGGTCCGACAGGCCCGACTGGAGCTACCGGTCCTACCGGCCCGAGCGGCACCCCCGACGTGTGGAGCGCTGCAACCTCTCCCCCCGGCGCGGCGATCAGTCTCGGACAGCAGACGCTCGTACTCACGAAGGCGGTCCCCGCCGGGACGTACCTGATCCAAGCCAAGTTAGGCGCTCACAGCGGGAGCGCCAACCTGAGCATCTTTTGCTCACTCACTCCCGACAACCTCGTGACTCAGTGGGACAACAGCGGCAACAGCACTAGCGTGGCCGGCGCCGAGATCGACACGCCCCTCCAGGCGGTCGAGACGCTCGCAGCCCCGACCACAATCCAGCTCTACTGCGGAGCCAGCAGCGCAGCGTTTGCCGACTGGGTAAAGCTCACTGCCATCCCGATCGGAACCGTGCATTGAACCCTCAGTGACTTCGGAGCGGGCGGCTCGGCAACGAGCCGCCCGCTCTGGCGCACAACGCCTGCAGAGGGCATGGTTGAGCCGAACGAGGGGAGTCTCCAAAACCGGGGGTTGCAGGTTCGAGTCGCGTGAACGGCAAGCGCTCGACCGTAAACCCTGTCCCGCTGATAGAGCCAGAAAGCCCCTCTCAGCAGGGGCCTTCTTCTTCTCGCTCCGCACTCGCGGTGCATTGTTCGGTTTCGACCGGTGCTCGATGCCGGCGCACTGCCGTAAGGTGCGCCGGCATCGGTGACCGGGCGGGTGCTGTTAGTTCGGCGGGTTGAAGCTGTACGTCCCGTCCCAGGCGAAGAAGGGCGGGGCGAGGGGCGATACGTCAACCTGGGCGTGGAAGTGCTTGAACACCCCGGTCCCGCCCGAGAACTTGACGCCGCCGGTGCCGGTCGAGAGATCGAGCACGACGTGTCCGTAGGCGGTGTTGTTGCCCGGCCCGTCGATGATCAGGTCGCTGTTCAACTGACCAGGGATCGGATCGCCGGCCGCCGAGGCGTAGACGACCTTGGAGTCGACCTTGATCTCGGGGATGTTCGAGGACTTGATCGTGCAGAACTCGCCGGCGTTGCCGAAGTACTGGTGGCACTCCTTCGTCACATGGAGCGCACCGCTTCGGGGAGAGACACCGGTGCTCCCGGCGGAGCTTGCGACGGCGAACGCTCCGGCCGCGACGACGACCAGGACCGATCCCAGAATCGCCCTCACGCTCAGGCTCCTTCGTTGTGCCTGGATGTTGGTCATGCGTTCCTCCTTGGGTTGCCTTGCTTCATTGCGATGGTCGCGCTCAGGGGAACCGATGGCCAGGGTGGCACCATCCCGATCCGAAGGGTGTGCCAGCACGGTGTCGGTCGCCCAGCCACTGCACCATCCGCGACTAAGAGGCACCGATATTCGTGATGGCTATACGTGGTCGGGTGGTTCGCGTCGACTCGATGGGATCCCGACGACGATCGGCGAAGGCAAGTGCGCTCGCCTTGCTAGAGAAGATGCCGCGGCCGTTCCTCGCGAGCAGCGGGCACGTTTGACCAAAGGTGGAGAGTTGGCCGTCCGCGCTCTCGTGCTCGACCTTGCTCGGAGATAGTCCCGCCCGGTTATCGCGATCGACGGTGACGCTGGGTTGCGGTGACGTTATGCGGTGGGTCCGCGCGGCGAGAGTTCTTGCTTGAGCGCCTCTAGCCTCATACGTACCTGGCGCGCCAATGGGAGGTTCTGTTTGCGTTCGTAGCGGTCGAGCGCCTCGATGAGGGCTGCCGCTGCCTCCTCCTCGCGGCCGGCGGCGACCAGGACCTCGGCAAGGTCGTACCACGCGTCTCCTTGGTGAGTGAGACTGTCGGTCTCCTCGACCCCCGCGACAGCCTCGCGGGCAAGACGCTCCGCCTCGGCGCGCTCGCCGCGATGGGCGAGGACGAGCGCCTGCACTCGCCGCCAGCGGTGACTGTCGTCGGGTCTGTGGTCGGCGAGATCGCGCCCCTGCAGGGCGAGTGCCTCGGCTTCCTCGAAGCGGCCGAGGGTGCAGAGCTCGCGACCGAGCAGGGGAGCGTACGTGCCGAGGAGTCCGAGCTGTTCTCGTTCCTCGAGCCAGTCGCAGAGCGTCTGGAGGTGACGCGCTGCCGTCTCGTGGTCGCCCGCCATCCTGGCGATCTCGGCCAGACGGTTCTCGCCGATCCGGCGGCCGTCCTGCTCGCGCTGCCGCTCGTTCGACTCCCGGGCGAGCGGGACGGCCTCGTCGAAGCGGTCGAGCATCGCCAGGAGCAGGGCACGGGTGAACAGCGAGTAGGGAGCGGGTCTCTCGGGCAGCAGCCGGTCGAGCTGCGCGAGCGCCTCGCCGGCCGGCGTCGGCCCGAGAGCGAGCGCGAGTTCGATCCAGAAGAGCCCTGTCCGTCGCTGGCCTGCCAGGCGTGCGTGCTCCAGCGCCTGCGCACTCGCTCGGGCCGCGTCGGCCCAGTGTCCGCGCGAGTTCGCCACGGAGATCCCGAGAACCTCCCAGACGTACACGAGGGCGGCATGGTTCCCTTCCTCCTCGAGCAGAGGCAGCGCCGTCAGCAGCAACGCCTCGAGGTCGTCGTCCGAGCACTCGTTGAGGTTGAACCTGTGGTAGCCGGCCATCGCGCGGCCCAACGCCTCGCCGGTCGCATCTCGCTCCACAGCCGCACGCTCGGCGGCGGCCTCCACGATTGCCGCCGCGCGGCGGGAGTCCTCGATGAACAGCGTCGACGCGAGGTCGACCTCGAGCAGGACGTCGAGCCGCAGCGGCCTGGTCAGGCTCAGCGCCCGCTCCAGCAGCGCGCGCGCCGCTCGCCGGTCCTCGCGCCAGAGCGCGCGTCGGCCGGCCGTGGCCAGCCGATCGCCGGCCCGTGCGGCTACGTCGTCTGCAGGCCGACCGAGCTCGCGGCGGTAGGCGGCCGCCTGTTCGAGGTGGTAACCGACGAGCTCGTCTAGCTCGACGAGCTCGACGTGGCCTTCGAGCCAGTCTGCGAAGCGCTCGTGCAGCTCGGCCCGCACGCTCTTCGGCAGGGCGTCGTAGGCAGCGTCCCGGATCAGCAGGTGGCGGAACCGGAACGCGTCCTCGCCCGCGAGCTGCGGCCGATCCGGCCGGAGGAGCTCGCGCCGCACGAGCCCGGTCAGGCGCGCTGTCACCTGCGGCTCCTCCGGAGCCAGCGCCTGCACCGCGCCGCGGTGGAACAGCTCCCCCTCGATCGAGCCTCGCTCGAGCACGCGCCGCTCCGGTTCGTCGAGCTGGTCGAGCCGCGCCGCCAGCAACGCCTTCAGAGTCGGCGGCACCTCGACGTCGGCCCGTTCCCGCGCCATCGCCAGCATCTCCGAGATGAAGAGCGGGTTACCGCCGGCAGCCCGGGCGATCCGCTCGCGCAGGTCGCCGGAGACGTCGTCGCTGATGAGCCTGTCGGCCTCGTCAGCGGTCAAGGGCTCCAGTCGCATCCCGCCCGGCCACCCCGGACGTCGCTCGAGCAACTCGGGCCGCGCCATGCAGAGGAGCAGGATCGGCGCTCCCGCGGAGAGCAGCGCCGTCGCCTCGATCAGGTCGAGGAAGGTCTCCTCCCCCCACTGGATGTCATCCAGGCAGACCACGAGCGGCGCCTGCTCCTCGACCAGCCTCCGAAACGCCCAGGCGATCTCGTCCGCGCTCGTCGCCTGCTCACTCTCACCGAGCAGCGACCGCAGGACAGAGGCGGCCGCCGGATCTGAGGGCAGCGCTGCGATCTGCTTCACCACTTCGACGACCGGCCAGTACGTGATCCCCTCCCCGTAGGGCAAGCAGCGGCCCCGAACGACGCGCGCCTGGATCGAGCTGAGCGCCTCGGCGACGAGTCGCGATTTGCCGACCCCGGGCTCGCCGACGACCGTCACCAGCTCGCATCGTGTCTCCTCGAGGGCTCGCGCCCATCCCTGCGCCACTGCCGTGAGCTCACGCTCGCGCCCGATGAAACGCGAGCCATGGCTGCGTTCCGGCGCCGCGAGCACTGACAACAGCCTGAACGCCGGCACCGGAGCCGACTTCCCCTTCAAGGTAAGCGGCTCCACCGGCTCCGCGACCACCGCGTCGCGCGCGAGCGTGAACGTGCCCTCCCCGATCAGTACCTCGCCCGGCGCCGACGCCTGCTCGAACCGTGCCGCCACATTCACCGCGTCTCCGGTCGCGAGTCGCTCTGACGTGCCCGTCACCACCTCGCCGGTATTCACGCCGATCCGACCACGGATCCCCAATTCCGGCAACGCGTCCCGCATCTCCACCGCCGCCCGGCAAGCCCTGAGTGCGTCGTCCTCGTGCGCGACCGGCACCCCGAACACCGCCATCACCGCGTCACCGATGAACTTCTCCACCGTCCCACCATGCGACTCGACGATCCCGCGCATCCGCTCGAAATACCGGGCGAGCAGCGCCCGCAACGCCTCCGGATCCGTCGACTCACCCAGCGCGGTCGACCCGGTCACGTCGCAGAACAGCACCGTCACCGTCTTGCGCTGCTCCCGGCCCACGTCGGTCAGCGGCGCAGTGCAATACGGGCAGAACGGAAACTCGCCCGGGAGTTCCTTCCCACAAGCAGGACAAGCCGCCACCGGCCGAGTCTACGACGAGAGCGAGACCGTCAGCCTCTTCCTTCCCATCGCCGTGACAGAAAGAGGAGGGGCTCCCTCGCGAGAGCCCCTCCTTGCCCCCCGGAGCGAGACGTGAAGGTGAATCAGCTGCTCGTGGCGGGCCGCCGGCCGCTGCGGTTGGAGAAGAACCGCGAGAGGCTGAACGCGACCAGCGCGAGCAGGGCTGCGCTGACGCCGACTCCGAAGTCGTCCCACTGGAAGCCGGGCCCACGGACGACCGTGACGACCGGCTCGTGCGCCTGAGTGGCGGAGTCGATCGTGTCGGGCGATCGTCCGTCGACGACGGTCGGCTGGCTGACATGGAGCGCGCCGCCGGACATCGCCGCGATCTGGCTCTCCGTATACCCGTACCTGAGCAGGTACTTGACGACCATCGGGTCGATCTTCGGCTGGAGGTTGGTTGCCCGGTATGTGCCGCCGGACATCGCCGCGATCTGGCTCTCCGTATACCCGTACCTGAGCAGGTACTTGACGACCATCGGGTCGATCTTCGGCTGGAGGTTGGTTGCCCGGTATGTGCCGCCGGACATCGCCGCGATCTGGCTCTCCGTGTACCCGTACCTGAGCAGGTACTCGACGATCGCGGGTTCGAGCGAGGACGCCCGGTATGTGCCGCCGGACATCGCTGCGATCTGGCTCTCCGTGTACCCGTACCTGAGCAGGTACTTGACGATCGCGGGGTCGAGCGAGGACGCCCGGTATGTGCCGCCGGACATCGCCGCGATCTGGCTCTCCGTGTACCCGTACCTGAGCAGATACTTGACGATCGCGGGGTCGAGCACCTGAGACTGAGCCTGCTTCGTCACTGAGACGGCGCCGAACCCGCTGTTCTTGGCGCCAAGGTTGTTGCCGGCCAGTGCGGCGGACGGGACGACGACCGCTGCGACGCAGGCACCTGCAACGAGCCATTTCCTATATCGAAACCGCCTGAACATCATGCGCTCCTTTCCGTGGGGGCCTTTACTCCCACCCGACGGAGGCCGGCCCCGGTTGCGTTCCCGAGTCGGACTCGCACGTCACACAGCACCTGTGACGACGGTCACACTCATAGGCTTCGGCCACCGAGCACTGGTTCCCCGCCCGCGCCAGCCGCTCAGACTCGACACGAGCCGTAGGGGGAGGCACGGCCCCGCCCCCAGGAGGGTGAACGAGCCGCAGGAGTCTCGACTCGCGGTCAGGGGTGTCAGGCCCGGGGAACGAGATCAGGGAAGCTCTGGGTCGGTATCGTCTGCGGCTCAACCGACCGAGGAGGCGCCGATGGCCATCTGTCGCATCGTCGAGACAGGAGCGACCCCGGAGCAATACGAGCAGGTTCGGTCGAAGCTGGGGGTCGATGAGACCAGTCCTCCGCCCGGGGGGGCAGATCCACATCGCAGCCACGGGCGAGGACGGGAAGATCAGAATCATCGAGGTCTGGGACAGCCGCGAGCAGGCCGACCAGTGGGCAGACAAGGTTCGTGCCGTCCGGCAGGAACTTGGTTTCGGGGACGACTCTCCTCCGCCGATTACGTACTTCGAGGTGCAGCGTGTCATGAGCGTCCAGCGGGAGGTCCCAGCAGGATCGAGGCCAATCGAGGGAGTCGGTACCGCGATTCCGTAGCAACCGAGAACGCAATCGTCGGCGCCCGAGTGCTGGAGATCGAGATGACCAGCCCTGTCTGCGACCCTCGGGAATCGCTCTAGATGTTCAAGGCAACTCGAGAATGGTCTCTTCGATCTCGGCGGCCCGTCCCGGGGCAAAGGGCACCTCTGTACCGATCGGGTGGAAGCCCGCCTTCTGAAGGACTCGTAGCGACCCGGCGTTGTCGCTCGCAGCACGGGCTCGGATCGGCCGAACCGAGATCTCCTCAAGGAGCAGGGTAAGGGCCTGCGTTGCAATCCCTTGCCCCCAGCACGTGCGATCTATCCAGTAGGTGACCTCCGTCGCTCCCTCCGAGACGTAGCTCCCGATGGTGCCGACGAGTAGAGAATCGCGGATGATGGCCCGAAGCCTGTTCTCAGAGGAGGACATGATCTTCGCCATGTGGGCGTCGAAGGCGCTTCGATCGCTCGGGTCTTCAGATGTGAACGCCGCCATGCGTACCGACTCCGGGTCGCGCATCTGCTCGAAGATGGCGTCGAGATCCGCAACTTCTACCGGCCGAAGTGCAACCTGCGACATGCGGACGATCCCCCTGGTTGTGGCGTTAGTGGCGCGGCGCTAGCAGCACTGCCAGGTTATTCAACGACGTACCACTAGCGATCCAGCCAGCGCGGACGAGCCAGTGGTTCCGACCAGCGGTCCGTCGGGAAGGGAGAGCGAGCCTCCTCGCTACCGACGCCTGAGGCTGGGATTCACCTCGACCCGCGACTCGGGCCGAATACCACCTCGCGTGGTCTTGTACTTGGCTTGCCAGAACCTGATCTCCATCTTCAGCGTCTCTGCCACTTCCCACTCACTTGTCACCCCGGGATCGCGATTTCGGCTTCGCACCCTCTGACTTCCCGGGTCACGCAGCCGTTCGCTGCCAGGTAGTCGCAGAGGTTGTGCAACAAGCGAGGGTTCTCTAGGCGAACTCGCACGGATTCGGCACCCCGACCGACCGCTTCTCTATCCCAGCAGTCCGCTTCTAGACTCGGCCACCGACCAGCCAGACCACCATCCGGGATGCAGCGACCTCCCGCCTGCTAGGCGTCCGGGCTCGCTGTGGGTGTCAGGCCGCTGCAGCGGCACGGAAAGCGATCGCAGGCGTCTGAAGGGGGAGATGACCGCAGCCTCTCCCCCAACCTTGAAGACCCCACCTGCCTGCCTTTCTTGCACGGCTGCCGGTCATGACTGGCGCACAGACTGGCGCACACGGCCGGCACTACTAGGAGTGCTGGGCTCCGGCGCGCCACAGACCTTGACGAGTGTGGCTCACTCGACTTGAATCGGCGAGGAACCGCGAGGAGGCGAACACGAGACTGATACGGACGGTGGGCTTGCGATTCGCTCCCCTGGTAGCGGTGGCGGCGCTTTCCGCATCGGCGACGGCGTCGGCACCCGGTCCGCCGCTCGCGAGCGTGAAGGGACAGATCGTCGGTGTCGCACAGGATGCGCACTCGCTCGCGTGGCTGGAAGCGACGAGCGCGGGCTGTCGCGTCCACGTCCGCTCGCTCGCAAGCGGGAGCGAGCGCAGTGCTCGCTGGGCTATCGGCTGCAACCCCGCCCAGCACGACGTGGCCCTGGCCGGCAACCAGCTGGCATGGGGCGGTTACGAGGACGTTCGCTGCAGCGAGACGTACGCCGACGTCTACGCGCTGAACGGCGCGCGGGCGAAGCTCGTGCAGGAGCTCAACGGTGACTGCTTCGGCTCCTCGCTCGCGTTCCAGGGGCTGGTCAGCGACGGCAACGTGCTCTTGTACTCGGTGCTCGACAGCTCCAGGAGCGGCGCGAACTGCGGCAACGGCGGTCAGTGCCGCTTCCGACTGATCGGCGGCCGGGTCGTGCGTGTCGCGGGCACGCGGCCGGCGACCGTTAGCGGGCTCCCCCCCGCCGCGCTTCTCGCCGCGTCCAGCGGACGCATCGCGCTCGTACCGCCGGCCCGAAGCTACACATGGGCCGGCCGCGGCAGCCTCGACTGGCCACGCGCCTCCGCAAGCGCTCCTGTGCAGGTTCGAGCCACGGCGACACACGCGGTCGTCTCGACGTTCACGCCGCACGGCACGGTTCGCGCCCTCGCCCTGTCCACCACGCGCGCGGCCGTCTTGCTCGGGACCGCACAGGGGCTGGCGATCGAGTGGTACGACGCGGGCTCCGGCGCCCGTCTTGGCCACGTTTCCGTGCCCCTGGCGACAGCCCACGAGCTGTCCACCGACGGACGTCACGTGGCGTTCGCTGTCGGCAAGTCCGTCCGCGTCCTCGACCTCGAGACGGCTGCGCAGCGCGTGCTCGCGCACGCGACCAGCGCCCCGGTCGGGCTGTCGGTCGTCGCAGGGCGCCTTGTCTGGGGCGAGAACACGGCCACGAAGGGCGACATCCGCGCCGCCAACGCGTAGCGCTCGCCTGGACACCTCCTGCGACTCGGCACGACGCAGGACCCGAACGCTTTCGCCGTCAGCCGGCACGACGGGGATGAGCGCCGAGGCTCCCGGCGGCGTGACTCCGCGGCTCACAGGTTCTTGCGGTACCACCGGGCCGTGCTGCCGGCCGGGCAGTTCTCGATCACGCCGACGGTTTCGTAGCCGAGCCGCTCATAGAGACCGTATGCCAGCAGGTCGTAGGCGTGGAACTGGACGAGCGCGCACCCTCGCCGGCGCGCCTCGTTCTCCGCTGCCGCCATGAGCGCCCGCGCCAGTCCACGACGTCGCAGCGAGCTGTCGACCCACATGGCTTGCAACGCGCAGCACCCACCCCAGACGATGCCGGAGATGCCGGCGAGAATCCGCCCCTCATCGTCCCGGACGAAGATCCCGAACTCCTGATCGTCGCCGACGCCGGCGGCCTCGATGGCCGCAGCCGCAACATGATCCTCGAGCAGGGCCAAGTCGGCCGGGTCAGGCGAGTCCTCGACGGCAAGGCGGTACGAGGGGTCCACCCGCGCGTGCGTCTCCTAGGGGATGAGCATCTGCTCCAGCAGGGCGAGGTCGTCGAAGTAGTTCCGGAACGCCGAGATCTTGTCTCCTGTGAACTCCGCCACCAGGGCAGCGCCGATGCGGATCTCTTGCCCGTTGGGCTCGATCACGGTCTCGTCGTCGACCACCAGCGGTCCCGAGAACACGGCGCTCAGCCCGTACTCCATGTACCCCTTGTTCCCGACGATGTCGGCGGCGTGGATCTGGAGTTTCACGTCGGACAAAGCGGCCTCCCGATCGGCGACCACCTCGGTCAGCTCGTCGAGCGAGCTGGCCAGCATGACCGGTGACCATGCGCTCACATCCGCGGTGAACAGCTCCGGCAAGGCATCGACCTCGCCGCGGACGCACGCCTCGACAGCACGCCGCAATACCCCAGCTCGATCGCTTTCAGCCATGACCCCTCCTCGGTTCGTTTGACGCTTGGTGGCCGCTAGATACCGAGGACCTTGGCCTTGGCGGCCGCGAACTCCTCGTCGGTCAAGGTGCCGGCAGTGTGCAGGTCCGCCAGTTGCTGAAGCTGGTCTGTCTGGCTCTCGGCCTGCGTCGGCGCGGGTGCCGGCGGCTCGGGCGGCGCTTCCTCGTACTGCTCTTCCTCCTCGCCGCCCCCACCACCACCGCCGCTGTGCCTGCCGGCAGCGTAGGCCGCTCCGCCGACAACCAGCGCTGTCCGGCGGCGGGTCCTCCGACGCATCATTCCCATGTCGGTCTCCTGTCTCGTGGACGGTGATTCCTGTCAGCCGTCACGTTGGCATTCCCGGGAGCGACCTTACATCACCCGCAGTGGGTGAAACCGTCAACGACCGCGCGCTCAGCTCGAGGCTCTCTCGACGACCTCGCAGGTGAGACCGTCGGGTGTTCTCGGAATCCGGCGGTTGTAGTGCACGCGCAACGCCGACCCCGCCCCGACGTGCAACGCGTCGGGGAACACCCACACCGAGGTCGCCCAGCTGGATGTCGGCCACGTCCAGGGATCGAGCGTGTGCGAGACAGCGCCGTAGAGCTCCGCGCGGAACGTGACGGCAACGGCGTTCACCGTGCCCGGCGCGTCGACGACGAGGTCGGCGGAGTCGCGCACCGAGGCTTCGTCGAAGGTCGTGAGGTCGAGCGACACGAGGACGGTGGGCAGGCCCACGGGTGGCCACATCGCGGCCACCTCAGCCTCGGTCGGCATGTTGACGGGGCCCGGGAGGGCGGCGTCGAGCAGCGGCTGGAACTCCATGCCGTACAGCCTCCGCCAGCGCTCGACGGCGTCGCGGCCGATCGCGCGCTGCCTGGCCTCGTCATGCGGAAGCAGAAGCGGCCGTGCCAGCAGAGTGAGGGTGTGCGGGATCAGCCGTGCACCCGGCCTGAGCAGACGGCGACGGGCATCGAGCGTGGTCTCGAGGATCTCCTCCTCGAACGGCTCGTTCCCGATGATCTCGGCCACGAGCAGATCGGCCGGCTCGGGCAACTCGATCTGTCTCGACCAGCCTGGTATGAGCGTGACCCTGTCCTCGACCCCGTTGGCAGCAAAGACGCGCTCGGACACCTCCGCGATGTCGCTGGCCTCGACCGCATAGACGCGCCCTGCGCCCGCTCGGGCCGCCGCGATGGCGAGCACCCCGCTCCCGGTGCCGATGTCAAGCACGACGTCTCCCGGTCGCACCGCCTCTGCGAGCGCGGCGAGGTAATCGCCCGTCCTGCGGTCGTCGTGCAACATACGCGCGTGCTCCACCGGGTCGGCCCAGCCGCTCGTCAGGCTTCGCCCGCCGTCCGGCTGCACGAGCGCGCCCTCCTCGATCAGCATGTTGACGACGCTCATCGTCGGCGCGAAGTCCGTCGGGCTGAAGCCTTCGCCTTCGAGGCGATCAATCGCGTCCCCGAGCGTCAACGGCCGCGAGAACAGCGACAGGGCCGCGAATCCCCGCGGCCCCAGGTCGACGATCGTCCCGTTCGGCGCATCGAGCAGGACGTGGCCGGCCGCATCGAATCTCGTGCGGACTCCGGGAGCGAGCCGCAGGACCGTCTCCGGCGAAAGCTCTATGTCCGACCCAGGGCCCATGTGCGTCCGGCGATCATCGCCCAAACGACAGGGCGCCGGGGCACGGCCGGGCGTGTCAGCTCGTCTTGGTCTCGAGCCGTCGGGCGAGAGTCTCCATCAGGAAGTCGATGTGGTCCAGCTCCGGCTGGCTCGGCTTGGCGGGGGTGTCGGAGTGGGGCTCGGGGTCGGGCTGCGCGGGCGGTCCGCTCTCGTGCGTGCGCATCCGGTGGCCGAGCGTGTAGTGCGAGTCCTCCGACATCCAGAGGTTGTAGCCCATTGTCCGTTCTCTCCTTGGTTCCTTGGTTCGCGTCCTCCCTCTCGTCGTAGGCTCTTTTGGGCCGTCTGTCATCGCCCGTTCGGGGGATGTTCGGCGCGGGCGCCGACGATCCTCAATTCGAGGCAGGCGCAGGCTCGCGGCTCAGGCGCTCAGAGGCCGTGCATGCGCGACCAGGATCATCGCGCGCCTCGGCGTGAGGAAGTTGCTCTCCCACATGCCGACGACGGCCACGTCGGCAAAGCCGTTCACCCTGAGCGGGATGCACGCCCAGGCGTTCGAGCCGTGGTTGCCGGTCGAGTAGACGGGGCCGCGTCAGGCTGCGGGCAGCGCGTGCCAGAAGTCGAGCCGTTTGCGGAGCACGAGCGTGATGCCGTCCGCCCGGGCGTGGCTCTCGGCGGACTCCATCAGCGTCTCCATCAGGCGCAGGAAGACCCTCGTCTCGTCGCGGCTCCGCTCGGAGCTCCGCCCCAGCCCTTGGCGGGCGTGCTCGTGGACGACGATCGTCAGTACGCGCCTCGCGTCCAACTCGGCGTCCACCTCAACGATCGCGGCTGCGCGCCCTACCCGGCCGCCGACGGCGTTCGCGAATGCCTCGGAGCACGCGAGCGTCACGTCGAATGCGTCCCGGTCCGAGACGCCGACATCGTCGAGCCACACCCGCAGGGAGCGTCGGAGCTCACTCGACGCCTTCGGAGTCGCCTCCAGCCGCAGGTGCAGTCGCGGCCGCTCCCGGGCGACGGCCCTTCCGTTCGTCTCCGCGTCATCCATCTGCGACCGCCTCGGTTGGCGTTGTTTCCTGTTCCTGGCCGTTCCCGTGTGCGACCGGCGCGAAACGTCGTAGCCCGGCGTCCCTCCCTCGATCGAGGGATCCGTCGACCACCGCGAAGGTTTTTGGCCGAACCGGCGTCTATTGCGGTATGCACGCAAACCATGGACAAGGAGCCGACATGCGCCTCACCGACCGGGCGTTCGTGAACATCCCCGCCGGCCCCGAGGGGTCGACGACGCTGCGCGGCACGGGCCGTCTGGTGCGCGATCTCGTCTGCGTCGGGCTGATGGTGGAGGAGCGTCCCTCGGCGGCAGAGCGCGTCGAGGCGAGACTCGGCCGAGAGCTCGCCGGCGTCGTGCGCGCGGCGATCGTCGGCCCGGGGCCCGTGCACGGCATCAGGTCGCACCGGGCTGCCTAGGAAGGGCTAGCTCGTCAGGACGCGTCGCGGCCGGCGGCCGCGCCGGTGCGACGGTCGACCTCGAGCAGGCCGCGGCGGAACGCGATTGCGACGACGTGTGTCCTCGTGCGAGCCTGCATCTTCATCCGCAGCGCGTGCAGCCGGCTGCGCATGGTCTTCGCCGAGATCGACAGCTTCTCCGCGATCTCCGAGTCGGTGAGCCCGTCGGCCATCAGCGTGAGCAGTTCGAGCTCTCGCTGAGACGGCTTCGGGGGCTCGGCCAGGGCTGCGACGACCTCTTCGTAGCCGTCGAGCTGCGCTTGGTCGGGCTCCATTGTCGCTTTATCGGCCGGGACCGGCCCAAGCCTGAGCGGCAACCGGGGATGGACGTTCGTCCTCCCCGAACGGGGTACTGGCGGAGCCGCCTCGCCCGGCCTAGAGTCAGACCTCGAGCGACGGTCGGAACGGCAGTTGGGGAGGGGACAGTGCGCTCGGATGTGGTTGCGTCGGCGGCCGTGACCGTGCTCTCGACGAGCATGGCCACGGCCGCTCGACACGGCTCTGGTCCCTTCCTCCCACACGCCCTCGTGCCAGTAGCGTTCGCGCCGTGAGCCAGGCCAACGTCGAGCTCGTGCTGCGCGGCTACTGGGCGTTCGTGGCCGGCGATCTCGACACGGTCGCGGAGATGCTCGACCCCGACATCGAATGGATCTCCGTCGACCCGGAGAGCTCGGAAGGACAGGAGAGCGTGCTCGGCATCCTCGCCGAGCGCTTCGCCGAGGGATACCGCGTCGAGATCGAGCGCTGCGTCGGGATGGGAGACGACGTCGCGGTCTCGTTCCGCGTCGCGGGTGAGGAGCGCGACGCGTCGGACGACCGGCCGCTACAGACGCGGCGCTACTTCACGGTCGGACGCTACGCGGCCGTCGTCACGGTCGTGGACGGACGTGTCCGCCGCGTCCAGGAGTACCCGCACCTGGCGGCCGCACTCGAGGCGCTCGGGCTCGACGAGGAGGCGTGACCGAGAGCCCGCGCTGGTGGGCCGTCCGCCGTGTCCGGAGCGGCAAGGCCGCCACCTACCGCTGTCCCTTTTGCGGACGGCAACTCCACGCGATGAGCGACCACGTCCTGATCGCGCCCGAGGGCGACGCCGACCGCCGGCGGCATGCCCACACCGATTGCGTGGCGCGAGCGCGGGCCTCCGGCTCGCTGCGAACGTACGACGACTGGCGCTCGGCCGAGGGCGGCACGCGGACGCGTCGCCGCTGGTTCCGGCGCCGCGAGCGCTCTACGGATTGACCGGGCGGCCGATATCGTCCGAGTTATGCGGGTCGGAGTGCTCACCGGCGGAGGCGACTGTCCCGGGCTCAACGCCGTCATTCGCGCGGTCGCGCGACGCTCGATCGACCGCGGGCACGACGTCGTCGGCGTCCGCGCCGGCTGGCGGGGGCTGATCGAGAATCACCTGGAGCCGCTCGGGCCGCGCGAGATCTCCGGCATCCTCCCTCGCGGCGGCACCATCATCGGGACGAGCCGGACGAATCCGTACAAGGTCGAGGAGGGCGTTCCCCGCGTCCTCACGACCTTCTCCCAGCATCTGGACACCCTCGTCGCGATCGGCGGCGAGGACACGCTCGGCGTCGCCGCACGGCTCTACGCCGAGGAGGAGCTTCCGATCGTGGGCGTCCCGAAGACGATCGACAACGATCTCTCCGGAACCGACTACACCTTCGGCTTCGACACGGCCGTCGCCATCTGCACGGAGGCGATCGACCGCCTGCACACCACCGCCGAATCGCACAACCGCGTCATGGTCGTCGAGGTGATGGGCCGTCACACCGGCTGGATCGCAGTCATGAGCGGCATCGCAGGCGGCGCCGACGTGATCCTCATTCCCGAGCATCCGCTCACGGTCGAGGAGACCTGCGAGGAGATCGAGAAGCGCCACCGGCGGGGGAAGGACTTCTCGATCGTCGTCGTGAGCGAGGGCTACAAGCTCACCTACGCGTCCGGCGAGCAGCACGAGGTGACGCAGGAGGCGGAGCTCGACCAGTTCGGGCACGTCAGGTTCGGCGGCATCGGGGAGTCGCTTGCCCGGGAGATCGAAAGCCGCACCGGCTTCGAGACGCGGGTCACGGTGCTCGGCCACGTGCAGCGCGGGGGCACGCCGACCGCGCGCGACCGGGTGCTCGCGACGCGCTTCGGCCTCGGGGCCGCCGACCTCGTCGAGGAGGGCCGCTTCGGCCGGATGGTGGCGCTGCGAGGGAACGAGATCGTCGACATCCCGCTCGCGGAGGCGGTCGCCGAGCTGAAGACCGTGCCGGAGAACTGGTACGACGTGGCGAAGGCGTTCTTCGGCTAGCCGCACGGGGGAAACAGCCGGTTTCCCCCGTGGGCCCCCTTCCCCGCGTGGTCGCGTTTCGAGCGGCTCGAGCTACGCCCGGGCCAAGCCCGGACTTCGCCCACGATGGGGTCGCCTGACGATCGACGCTTCACAAAGCGCCACCGCCGCGCTGGCTCGCCTCTCTCGTCATCTTCGGCTTGATAGCCCTGGGGACGTTCGGATGGGCCATCTGGTATCTCGCGTCGCATTTCGGCGGTGACGGCACCGGCTCACCTGGCGGCTGAACGCTTTGGACCGTTTGCTTTCGCCACCCCTAGGACAGCGCCAGGAAGGGCAGGTAGTCCTCGAGCCCGACCGGCAGGGCCGACGGCACGTCGTCGCCCGCGCAGATCGCGGTCGCGAGCACCCTCTGCTCCTGCGCGAGCAGCCACGCCTGGTACGCGTCTTCCTTTGCGAGGCTCGTGAGTGCGGCGACGATCGCCGGGCGCGCGAGCGAGAGTGGCACGGTGCCGAGAGGCAGCGCCGGCTCGAGCGCCTGCACGGAGACGGCCCCGGTTCCCGTCTGGACGACGCCTGCATGCCCGGACGGCAGCGAGAGCACCCGCGCGGGCGCGAAGCCCTGGAGCGCCACGCCACGGGTGCGGCCGCCGAGCCAGGCAACCCGGGCCTTCGTCGTCACGAGCCGCGCTCCGATCCCCCCGTAGGCGTCGTAGAACGCCGTCACAGAGGCTGCAGACACGGGTGGCACGGCGAGGCCGGCAGAGACGGTCGCCCGGCGCAACTCGGCAGCGAGGGTCGCGCGCGCGAGCCCGCGGTTTGCGTGCCTCCTTGCCAGCGCGGCGAGATACGCCGCCCGGCTGCCGCCGAAGCTCGCGTCGATCACCGCCCGCTCCGCCGCGTCCGTCTGCGCGCCCGTGACCGCCGCAGTCGCGCGCGTCGCTCCCCAGCCGAGCGCGATCGAGCCCGCGACCTGTGCGTCGCCGGTGACAGCCGCGAGCTGCGCCCGGGTCGCCGCGGCGATGACACCGCTTGCTCCGAGGGTGCAGAACACCCGCGCGGGCACGGACAGCTGGCCCAGCGTGAGCGACGGGTCGAAGTCCTTTCCGGCTGCGGCCGGGCCGTCGCACAGGCTCTGATTCCTGGTCCACAGATAGACGCACGCGGCAGCCTGCTTGTCGGCGTCGAAGGCCGACTTCGCCGTGTATGTCGCCCAGCCCCACGACCAGACGGTCGGCAGCCCGAGCTCGGCCGCGATCTGCCGCGCCGCGAGGGCATCGAGCTTCACGTAGTCGAACCACGCCGACGCGACCTTGATCCCGTTCCGCCCGTAGATTCCCGACTCGAACTCGAGCATCAGCCCGAGGCGTGAGGCGGGAACGCCGATCGAGGTGAACGCCGTGACGGCCTGTCGCATCTGGTTCCGCAGCGTGCGGCTCCCTGCGATCGGGCCGGCCGCCGAGACCTCGGGCGCGGACGGGAAGAACTCGCGCACGATGTCCGACACCTGCGCGACCGCGCGCCACCAGTCGCCGGCCGTGTTCCCCCCGTAGGGAGGCGACGAGATCAGCAGGAAGGTGTGCGCGCCCCGCGCGGTCAGCTGCGTCAGGAGCGCGAGCACGTTCGCCCGGTACTGCGCGTTGCCGGGCGACCACGGCGTCTGCGTCGCGGCGCCGAAGAGCTCGTTCTCGGCGATCAGCGGCGTCGCGCAGCCCGTCTGCTTCGCGGCGGCGTCGAACTCCTTGTTCGCCGTGTCCACGATCGTCGCCGGGTTCGCGGGTGCGTCCGGCGTGCCGACACGGCCCGCGAGCTTGAGGTCGAAGAAGATCGTCGACGCCCCCGCCGCCCGCAGTGACGTCGGCAGGCCGCCGGTTCCGGGCGGCGTGGCCATCGCGAGCCCCGGCTTCGCGAACACCTGCTTCCAGAAGGGCACGGTCGCGTCCGTGTAGTCGACCCAGAGCGGCGATGCGGCCGGCAGCCCGCACGGCCAGGTGACGGCCCGCGAGGGCCCGCTCGCGAACGCCGCGACGGCGGAAAGGGCGCAGACGAGGGCGACGGCGAGCCGTTTCACCCCTTCATGGTGCCGATCCCCTACGACGGCCGTCGCGGTCGATAGATCGGCACGCCGTCCACGACGGCGACGCGGCGGTACCGCGAGGCGAGGATCGCAGCGGTGCGGCCGCTCTTGTCGAGCGACTCCGGAGACTGCACCGCGGCGACCAGTGCGGGTGTCCGGGCGGCGAGTTCGCGGCGCAGACGGTCGAGGACACCGGGGATCGCCTGGATGTTCCGGCGCCACATGTACGGGATCACCGGCGCGCGATCGGCGAGGTAGTAGACGTCGGCGGCGGCCCAGAGCACGAGCACCTTCTGGCCGGGGCGCGAGTGCGCGTCGAGGTAGCGCACGACCGCGGCGTCGTGTCGGAGATGCGGGTCGTCCGGCCAGATCGCCTTCGCCTGCGCCGTCGAGCTGTCGAACCAGAGCGGCACGGTCACGACGACCGTCGCCACCGCAACCGCCCCGAGGACGAGTCCGGTGCGCCAGGCGCGGCGGGCGACGAGCTTCTCGACCCCGACGCCGGCGACGATCGCGAGCGGTGGGACGAGCTGGAGGTAGTAGTGGAAGTGGAAGTTGCCGCCGCCGAGGACGCCGAGCACCGCCGCCCCGAACCAGAGCCGCACGAGGAGCGGCGATCCGCGCCAGCCGATCACGGCCAGGAGGGCGAGCAGCCCGAGGCCCTTCGCCGCCGCGGGCAGGGAGTTCGCGAGCAGGTCGAGCCTGTGCACGAACGAGCCGGTGACGAGCGAGTCGCCGGAGCCGCGGTAGCCGACGACCGCGAACCACCAGCGGTGCAGCGACACAGCCGCGAGCGCGCCCGCGAGGACGGGAGCAGCGGCCGCGACGACGACGAGGACGACCGGGCGCAGCGCGCGACGGCGCTCCGTCCAGACGAGGTACCCGACCATGGCGACCAGCGCGTCGAAGGCCGACTGCTTGACCATGAGCGCGCAGCCGCCGAGGACGCCGGCGGACACGAGCCACGCGAGTGCCCGCGAGCGCAGGTAGAACGTGAACGCGAGCAGCGCCAGGATCGCGAACAGGGAGGCGACGAGCTCGCCGGCGAGCGTGAAGGACTCGAGGAAAGGCGATGCCCCGGCGGTCGCCATGAGCAGGGCAGCGGCGAACGCGGCCGTCCTTCCCACCAGTCGCAGCGCCACGAGCAGCGTCGCCACGACGCACAGAGCGCCCACGAGCGCCGCTGCTCCGCGGATCACGTCCGGGGAGCTGCCGGCCGCGACGACGGCCCGGAAGACGAGCTCGAGACCCTGCGGCCGGTCGACCCAGATGTCCCGGTAGAGCGTGTCCCCGCGCCCCCAGAGCCGAGCGGCCTCGGCGTAGCCGCCCTCGTCCGCCGTCAGGGGCGCGCTCAGGAACGGCAGCCGGAAGAGCACGGCGAGCGCCGCTGCGCCGAGACCGACGAACAGCGCGACGTGCCGACCCCCGACGCTTCGCATTCTCACGCGCGTACCCTGGCACGCATGAAAGGAGATCGCCGCCGAACGGAGAACCGCAAGAGTGGTATGAGGGAGCAGAGCCACCTCGACGCCATGCGGGATGCGATCCGTGGCGACCTCGAGCGCGCCCGCTCGCGCAACCCGTCGATCTTCGAGCACGCCGTCGTCCAGCCCGCCCCCGTGGAGCCCGAGCCGGAACTGGATCCGGAGCCGTTGCCGGAGGAGAAGCCCGAGCCTGTTCTCGCCGCCGTGCCTCCGCTCTCGGAGCCGGAGCCCGAGGCCGTGCCCGAACCGGAGGCCGAAGCCGAAACCGAGGCCGTGCTCGAGTCTGAGGCCGCGCCCGAACCCGAATCCGAGCCGGAGCCGGAGCCCGCGCCGACACTCGCCGACGCGGCGAAGCCGGGCCTGCTCGCCCGCCTCGCCTTCTGGCGCTAGAAGTACGAGCGCGGCTCGCCGAGCCTGAGCACGCCGTACGCCACCTGCCGGCGCACCCGGGGCAGGAAGCGAAACGCGCCTGCGTGGACGTCCACCTGCCCGAAGGAGCTCCGCACGGCCGGCAGGTCGCGGCTCCGAAGCGGGCTGCGGCCCAGGGGCTCCACGAAGACGGCCGAGCCGGACGGCCGCAGCACGCGGGCGACCTCGGCAAGCGCGCGGCCGAGGTTGAGCCGGTGCAGCACTCCCGTGCCGCAGACGACGTCGAATGCGCCGTCGCCGAAGTCGAGGTGCTCGGGGTTCATCGCCAGGTAGAGCGGCCGGACGCCGCCGTTCACGTACTCGGCGGCCGTGCGGGCGCGCCTGATGCCATCCTCCGAGGCGTCGACGCCGATCGAGGCGTAGCCGGCGTGGGCGAGCGCGAGCGAGGCCAGAGCGCCCTCCCCGGAGCCGTACTCGAGGATGTCGGGCGAGCGATACGCCCCGATCCGCGTCACCTCGGCCACCAGCAGCGTCCGGAACTGGGCCCAGGTCCGCTCGTCGAGCGCGGGCAGCACAGCGGTTGCCGGCGCGCCCTTTGAGGGCACACCGCGAAGAGCACCCTCGCGTTCCGAGCGCGTGGCCACCGTCCCCCCGGACGTCATCGGACTACTCGACCGTCCCGAAGGAGCCGAAGACGGCTCCGACCGTCTTGATCGCGATCTTCAGGTCGAGCCACAGCGAAAAGTTCTCGATGTAGAAGTTGTCCCACTCCGCACGGTCGGCGAGCGACGTCTTGCCGCGCAGGCCGTGTACCTGTGCCCAGCCCGTGATGCCCGACTTCACGCGATGGCGGTCGTCGTAGCGGTAGACCGTCTGCTGGAACTCGGACACGTATTCCGGCCGTTCCGGGCGCGGCCCGACGATGCTCATGTCGCCCCGGACGACGTTGATCAGCTGTGGCAGCTCGTCGAGCGACGACCGGCGCAGGAACGTCCCGACGCGCGTCCGCCGGTCCACGTTTCCCTCGACGCCTCCGGGGCCGAGCACGTCGGCCGAGACCACGTGCAGGTTCGGGGCTTGCTCGGCGCTCGGGCGCATGGAGCGGAACTTGAGCATGTCGAAGGCCCGGCCGTCCCGGCCGATGCGAGTCTGGCGGAAGAAGATCGGCCGCCCCATCGACACGAGCACGGCCAGCGACAAGACGGCGAGGAGCGGTGACAGAAGGACGAGAGCGAGCCCTGCCAGGATCCTGTCGACCGTGTACTTGACCATGAACTCCCAGGTACGCGGATCCGCTTTGCGTGGGGAGACGAGAGCGATGCCGCCCACGTGGTCGATGGAGTAGCGCTCGGGCATCCGCTCGAAGAGCCGCGGCACGACGGAGACGTCGATCCCGAGCTCCTCGCAGCGTCGGACGAGACGGAGGAGCACGTCGTCGGGCGCGGTCGAGAACGTGATGATCACCTGCCGGATGTCGTAGCGCGCAATCGCCTCGTCCAGGTCCCAGCTCGCTCCCACGACGGGCACGCCGACCTCCTCCGCAGTGTCGACGAGCGGTTCCTTGTCGAGGAACGCGACCGGCTTCAGCCCGAGCTGCGGCGACGCCAGCAACCGCCTGGCGACGACCGCCCCGATCCGGCCGGCGCCGACGATCAGCGTCGGACGGCCCGATTCGCCTTCGGCACGTGCACGCGCCTGCGACCAGTAGAGGGCGACATGCCCGGCGGTCACGTAGGCGCACGCGAAGCCGGCGAGACGCAGGATGCCGTACGCGACGGGCACCGACCCGTCGACGACGACCTCCGCCGTGACCATGAACGAGGCCGCGAGCGCCGTCCCGATCACGAGCCTGCGGACATCGTCGATCACGCTCAGACGCAGGCGCGGCGCGTACAGGCCCCGCGAGGCGTAGGCGACGAGCACGGTGGCCGTGAACGCGATCATCCAGCCCGGAGACGGTGTCCTCGAGCCGACGAGCCGTCCTCCGAGCGCGGTCGCCCCTGCCGCGAGCAGGAGCATGACGACGTCGACGCCGACGCATGCGACCAACCAGCCCGAGCCGCGCCGCGGGTGTCGCGCGACGCGTGGCTGCGCGACGGCGGTCTCGGGGGCGGTTTCGGCTCTCGCCGTCGTGACTGCTGTCTCAGCCGAGCTCATGCCTCGGTTCCGGCCGACATCGTGGTGTTCCGCCCGTTCCCTATGCCCTCGCCCGGGCGAAGCGCCGCAGTCCTGCGCCGAACGCGAGCAGCATGATCGCGCCGACCGTGATCAGGCCGAGGTCCATCCCCGTGAACGGCAGCCCCTGCTGTGGCGGCGGCGGGATCATGTGATGGAACCCGTGCATGTGGCCGTGCGAGTAGCCCTTGAGCAGGGCGCTCTTGTACGCCCGGTCCAGATCGCTTTGCGAGTAGTGGTGCGTCAGCTTTCCGTGCGCGACGTAGTCGTTGTAGATCTGCCGCGGTGTCGCGGACAGTGCCGGCGACGCAGAGAGCAGCAGGGCGGCGCCGACGCCGAGCAGCACCGCAATGGTTCGAACACGCCTCATTCGTCCTCCTCTGTTCATCAGGCTCTTCTCCCCAAGAACCTCTCTGACTCAGTGTTGGCGTTTTCGCTGAAAGGTCAATAGGCGTGTCTGTTCGCTGTGGCGCCGTCACGCTCGGCCCCGAGACTTGAGTCGGCGCCGAATCCGGCCGACATTGCCTGTATCGACCGCGATCACCCGTTTCTCCAGCCCGCCACGTTCCTGCGGGTCATCCCCACCCTGGCCGTGGTCGGCGTCGCCTGGGCGCTCGCCTGGAGCACGAACGGCAGCGTCGACGCGGGCGACTGGCTTCCCTACGCGCTCGTCGTCGCCGTCGTGCTCGCCGTGACGCTCGTGGCCGGCATCGCCCTCCTCCCGGAGCGCGTACCGCTCCTGGCCGCCGCGCTCCTGGCCGGGTTCGGCCTCTGGACCGCGCTGTCGATCGCCTGGAGCCCGCTTCCCTCGCTCGCGAGGAACGACGCACTCCTCTGCCTGCTCTACGCCGGCGCCTTCCTGACGCCGCTCCTGACGTTGCGGACGCAGGCCGACCGCCTGCTCGCGGCGGTACTCACCGCGCTCGCGCTCGGACTCCTCGCCGTCGTCACGCTGTTCCAGGTGCGCGGCGCCACGGTTCCGGGCGACGTGTACGCCGAGGGCCGCCTCGACTTCCCTGTCTCGTACTGGAATGGGGCCGCGGCGCTCTTTCTGATCGGCACCTGGCCCGCGATCGCGCTCTCGGCCGACCGGCGGCTCGGAGTCGCATTCCGGGCGCTGTCGCTCGCCGCCGCGACGGCGATGGTGGCCTGCTGGCTGCAGACCGGGAGCAAGGGCGGAGCCGTCGCACTCGCCGCGTCGGGAATCGTCCTGTTCGTCTCCACGCGCGCGCGCCTGCGCGTACTCGTGCCGACCGCGATCGTCGCAATCCTCGCCGCCGTCGGCGTCGGCGCGCTGACGGCGCCGTACCGCGCGCCTGCGACCGGCCTCCTGGACGCGATCCACCATGCGGGGTCGGTGTCGCTCGCCCTGACCGGCATCGCGCTCGTCCTGGGCGTCGGCTACGCGCTCATCGACCGACGGCTGACACTGTCGCGCTGGGTGGCGCCGCTGCTCGGTAGGACACTCGCAGCGCTCCTCTCCGTCCTCGCTCTCCTCGTCGTGACGGGGTTCTTCCTGGTCGCCGACCATCCGATCGGCTCCCTCGAGGCTCGCTGGGCGTCGTTCAAGCATCTCCCCACCCACGAGACCGCGTCGACCCATTTCGGCTCGATCGGGTCGAACCGCTACGACTACTGGCGGGTGGCGTTGCTCGAGTTCGACCGGCACCCGTTGATCGGCATGGGCGGCCACGGCTGGCCGGCTGCCTACCTCAGGTACGGCCGGAGCAACGAGCAGCCGGAGCGCTCCCATTCGGTCGAACTCGACGCGCTCAGCGAGACGGGGATCGTCGGCTTCCTCCTGCTCGTCGGGGCGGGCGCGCTCGGGCTCGCCTCGGTCGCGCGCCGTCGGGGCGCCCCGTTGCTCCCGGCGGCGCTGTTCGCGTCCGGCGTCTACCTGGCCGTCCACACGGCGATCGACTGGGTCTGGTCGATCCCGTCCGTCGGTCTTGCCGGGCTCGTTCTCGTCGGCGTCGGCGCATCGCGCGGCACGCGCCCGCTGCTGGCCACGCGCACCGCTCTCGCCGCCGCCGGGGCGGTCGCGGCCGTCGCACTGCTCGGCTTCGCCCCGCCGTGGCTCTCGGCCCGGTTCACGGACCGCGCCTACGGACAGACTTCCTCGGCCCGCTCGGACAGCCTCTCGTGGGCGAAGGTGCTCGACCCGCTCTCGGTCGACCCATTGCTCGCACAGGCGGCGCTCGCTCCGTCGCCGGACGACATCCCTCCACTCCGGACTGCGGTCGGCCTCCAGCCGGGTGACTCGGAGGTGCACTACCTCCTCGGCATGGCGTACCTGAACGCGCATCGCCTCGCCGCCTCCCGCCGCCAGCTCGACATCGCGCTCGGGCTCGCTCCGAAAGACCCCGGAATCCGCGACGCGCTCCGCCGCGCCCGGGATCGTTGAGGCCCGGTCACCGATAGAATCACCGGTGCGGTGTCGTACCGGAAGGCGACGATCCGGCCCTACCGGGCCGAGGACGAGAGCCTCCTGTTCAGCCTCGCGCGGGAGGCGTTCGGGTCGCTGGACACGTGGAGCGACCGCGCGACGCTGACCGGCCTCGAGCAGGACACCGTGTTCGTCGCCGACCTCGAGGGCGAGCATGCGGGCTACGTGGCGCTCACGCGCCGGGGCGATGCCGTCAGGATCGAGCAGCTCCTCGTCAGCCCGCGCCACGAGCACGAGGGAATCGGCCGCCAGCTCGTCGACTACGCCGAGGGCTTCGCCATCTCCGAGGGCGCGGTCAGCCTGGAGATCGTCGTCGAGCCGGACAATCGCCGCGCCCGCGACTTCTACGCGCGCCGGAGCTTCGTCCAGGCCGACGCCGACGTGCTCGAGCTGCCGCTGCCGCGGAGCTGAGTGGCCGGACAGCCCGGTAGTCTCACGGGCCGTGGGCGTGCTGGCGACGCAGGTCGAGCGGGAGTCCGACGTGTTCGCCGACCGGCGGAGGCGAATGGAGAGCCTCGTCGCCGAGTTGCGCGAGCGCACGGCGCAGGTCGCCCGCGGCGGCGGCGAGAAGGCACTCGAACGCCACCGCTCGCGCGGAAAGCTGACCGCCCGGGAGCGGATCGACCGGCTGGTCGACCCCGGCGCCGCCTTCCTCGAGCTGTCTGCTCTGGCCGCCTGGGACGTCTACGACGGCGATGCGCCCGGTGCGGGCATCGTCACCGGGATCGGCGTCGTCGAGGGCCGGGAGTGCGTACTCGTCGCCAACGACGCCACCGTCAAGGGCGGCACCTACTTCCCGCTCACCGTCAAGAAGCACCTGCGCGCGCAGGAGATCGCGGAGCAGAACCGGCTGCCCTGCATCTACCTCGTCGACTCGGGCGGCGCCTTCCTGCCCCTGCAAGCCGAGGTCTTTCCGGACCGCGAGCACTTCGGCCGGATCTTCTACAACCAGGCGCGGCTCTCCGCGCAGGGCGTGCCGCAGATCGCGTGTGTCATGGGTTCCTGCACGGCGGGCGGCGCGTACGTGCCGGCCATGTCCGACGAGACGGTGATCGTCAAGGGCACCGGAACGATCTTCATCGGCGGCCCTCCGCTCGTGAAGGCAGCCACCGGCCAGGACGTGACGGCGGAGGAGCTGGGCGGAGCCGACGTCCACGCGCGCCAGTCGGGCGTGGCCGACCACTACGCGACCTCCGACGAACACGCGCTCGCGATCTGCCGAGAGATCGTCCGCAACCTCGACCGCCGCTCGCCGGACCCACCCTTCGACGTCGCCGAGCCCGAGGAGCCCTCCGTCGACCCGTCCGATCTGTACGGCCTCGTCCCGGAGGACTTCCGCCACCAGGTCGACCCGCGGGAGATCGTCGCTCGCCTGGTCGACGGCAGCCGCTTCCACGAGTTCAAGGCGCTCTACGGGGAGACGCTCGTCTGCGGCTTCGCCCGGATCGAGGGCTATCCGGTCGGGATCCTCGCGAACAACGGCGTCCTCTTCGCCGAGTCGTCGCAGAAGGGCGCGCACTTCGTCGAGCTCGCGTGCAAGCGGCGGATTCCGCTCGTCTTCCTCCAGAACATCACGGGCTTCATGGTCGGCAAGGAGTACGAGGCCGGCGGCATCGCGCGGGACGGCGCCAAGCTGGTGATGGCCGTGGCGTGCGCGGAGGTGCCGAAGTTCACCGTCGTCACCGGCGGCTCCTTCGGCGCGGGCAACTACGGCATGTGCGGCCGCGCCTACGGCCCGCGGCAGCTGTGGATGTGGCCGAACGCGCGCATCTCGGTGATGGGCGGCGAGCAGGCGGCGACGGTGCTGACGATGGTCGGCGACGCCGACCCGGACGAGATCAAGGCGAAGTACGAGGCGGAGGGGAATCCGTACTACTCGACGGCCCGCCTCTGGGACGACGGGATCCTCGACCCGCTCGACACCCGGCGAGTGCTCGCGATGGGCATCTCAGCGGCGCTGAACGCGCCGATTCCCGAGACCACGTTCGGCGTCTTCCGGATGTAGTTCGGGCCGCCGCTCGACGGGGTACGTCTGAGCAGGTCTCTACGATCGACCAGGTGCCACGACCGAGGGAGGATCCATCGTGAGAGCCCTGAGACTCATTCGCCCCTCGCCTGCGACGGTGCTCGCGACGATTGCTCTTCTCGTCGCGCTCGCCGGCACGGGCTACGCGGCGATCACCCTGCCGACGAACAGCGTCGGCAACGCCCAGCTGAAGTCGAACGCCGTCACGTCGTCGAAGGTGAAGGACCGCTCGCTGCTCAAGGTCGACTTCGCGGCGAACCAGCTACCGCGCGGCGCTCCCGGTGCACCCGGGGCACCCGGCACGCCCGGTGCCAAGGGCGCGACCGGCGCGAAAGGGCCGACCGGTGCGTCCGGCGCAGCCGCGAAGTGGGTGCTCGTCGGGCGCGACGGAAACTTCGTCGCGGGCAGCAGCCCGACTATCAGCATCGTCCAGACCGGAGCCGGCCAGTACTACGTCAACTTCGGCTCAGCGGTCACCGGCCACGCGATCTCCGTGACGTCGGCATTCCGGAATGGTGATCTCAACTTCCGCGGCACCGTGATCGCTGCCATCTGCGGGAACACGAGCACTTCGTCCCCCGCCGACACGATCACGTGTCCGTTCAACAACAACACGAGCACCGTGTTCGTCTCCGTGACCAATTTCGACAACGTCACGCAAGAGAACCACGCCTTCTACATCGCCGTTTTCTAGCCGGACGTCCGTCGTCGTGGGGTGCCTGCCTCCTGCACCCCGCGACGCCGGACGAGGCGGTAGGTTCCCGGCATGCACACGCTCGAGCTGACCGCAGAAGAGCTTCGCCTCTTGCGCGCCGCCCTCAAGTCGTATCTCGACGACTTCGGGCACGACGAGGCCGACCTGGTGCGCGAGATCAAGGCGCTGCTCGCGAAGCTTCCGGCCGAGGACTGAGCCGATGGCCGCGGACGGCCCTCTCCGCGTCGAGTGCGACGGCGCGCTCCTGCGCATCACGCTTGCGCGTCCCGAGCGACGGAACGCCCTCGATGCTGAGCTGATCGCCGCCCTCACGTCGGCGTTCGCGGACGTCGGTGACGCGCGCGTGGTCGTCCTCGCCGGTGACGGGGACAGCTTCTGCGCCGGCGCGGACGTCGAGTGGATGCGCGCCGCCGCCGGGCTCTCCTACGAGGAGAACGTCGCCGACTCGACGCGCTTGCGCCGGATGTACGAGGCAGTCGACCGCTGCGCGGCGCCTGTTCTTGCCCCCGTCCAGCGATACGTGCTCGGCGGCGGCGTCGGCCTCGTCTGCTGCGCCGACGCGGTGATTGCGGCGGAGGACGCCGTCTTCGCCTTCTCGGAGGTCAAGCTCGGCATCCTTCCGGCGGTCATCTCGCCGTTCGCCCTGGCACGGATCGGCCCGGGCGCGGCTCGACGCTACTTCGTCACCGGGGAGCGATTCGACGCGCAGACGGCGCTCCGCATCGGCCTCGTCCACGAGGTCGTGCCCGCAGGCGAGCTCGACGCGGCCGTCGACCGCATCGTCGCGGAGATCCTCTCCGCCGGCCCCGAGGCGGCCCGCCACGCGAAGCGCCTCGTGCTCGACGCCCCGCTCGACGGACTCGAGACCGCCCGCCGCATCGCCGAGCGGCGCACGAGCGACGAAGGGCAGGACGGCCTCCACGCCTTCCTCGAGCGGCGCCCGCCCGGCTGGATCTCCTGAGCGGCATGGCGATCGAAAAGCTGCTCGTGGCCAACCGCGGCGAGATCGCGGTGCGGATCTTCCGGACGTGCCGGAACCTCGGGATCGGGACGGTCGCCGTCGTCGCGCCGCATGACGCCGGTTCGCTCCACGCCCGCTCCGCGGACGAGACGGTCGAGATCGCGAGTTACCTCGATCCTGCAGAGCACATCCGGGCGGCCCGCGAGACCGGCGCACAGGCGGTGCATCCCGGCTACGGCTTCCTCGCCGAGAGCCCGGTCTTCGCCGAGGCGGTCGAAGCGGCAGACCTCGCGTTCGTCGGGCCGTCGCCGGAGAGCCTGCGCCGCGGCGGCGACAAGCTCGCCGCCAAGGAGATCGCACGGAGCGTCGGCGTGCCCGTCGTCGAGCAGGGCGATCCGGCCGAGATCGGGTTCCCGCTCGTGGTCAAGGCCGCGGCCGGCGGTGGCGGCCGCGGGATGCGGGTCGTCCGTGACCCGGCCGGGCTCGACGAGGCACTGGCCGCCGCGCGCCGAGAGGCGGAAGGGGCGTTCGGGGACGACCGCGTCTTCTGCGAGCGCTACGTCGAGCGCCCTCGTCACGTCGAGATCCAGCTGCTCGCCGACGGTGCCGGCACGGTGGCCTCGCTCGGCGAGCGCGAGTGCTCGGTCCAGCGGCGCCACCAGAAGCTGCTGGAGGAGTCGCCGTCGACCGCGCTCGACTCCGACCTGCGCGCCAGGATGAGCGAGGCGGCGATCGCGTTCGCGCAGGCAATCGGCTACCGGAGCGCCGGCACCGCCGAGTTCATGCTCGACGGCCCCGACTTCTGGTTCCTCGAGCTGAACGGCCGCATCCAGGTCGAGCACCCCGTCACCGAGCTCGTGACCGGCGTCGACCTCGTCGCGGAGCAGCTCGCGATCGCCGCCGGCAACCAAGTAACACCTCGTTACTTGGCCGAGGGGCACGCGGTCGAGGTGCGGCTCTACGCGGAGGACCCGCGGACGTTCTTGCCCCAGGCCGGCCGGATCGAGCGGCTCCGGCTTCCGGAGGGCATCCGCGTCGACGCGGGCGTCGAGGAGGGCGACGAGATCGGGCTCGTCTACGACCCGATGATCGCGAAGCTGATCGCGCACGGACGCACGCGCGACGACGCGCTCGACCGCCTCGCGGCGGCGCTCGCGGAGACGGCCGTCGAAGGCGTGACGACGAACCTCCCCTTCCTGCGCTGGCTCGTCGGCCACCCAGGCGTTCGCGCCGGCGAGACGACGACCGCCTTCCTCGTCGAGCATCCGCCGCTCTCCGCGCGACCCACCCGTGCAGCGCAGCGACCGTGGCGAAGACCGTTCCGGCTCAACCTCCCCCCTCCGCCTCCGGTCGCACCGCCCGATGCCGACGCGGTCGAGCACGTGCGCGGCGCACGCGGCTTCGAAAGCTCGGTGACGGCACCCATGCCCGGCACCGTCATCCGCGTGCTCGTGGCCGCGGGCGACGAGGTGGCGGCAAGGCAGCCCTTGATCGTCCTCGAGGCGATGAAGATGGAGACGCCGCTCGTGTCGCCCTACGAGGCCGTCGTCAAGCACGTCCACGTGCGCGAGGGTGACCGCGTCGCGGGCGGAGCGCTCCTGGTCGAGCTCGAGGAGTGAGCGGCTACACGGCCGCAGCGGCGAACGCCGCGCGCAACGCCTCGGCCGCCTCGGCGAGCGCGTCGTTCGCACGGCCGATCACGCCTGGCATGCGGAAGAAGCCGTGGATCATCCCGTCGTAGCGGGTGAGCGTGACCGGGACGCCCGCCTCTTCGAGGCGCCGGGCGAAGGCTTCGCCCTCGTCTCGCAGCGGGTCGAACTCGACCGTCATCACGAGCGCCGGCGCCGTGCCACCGACGTCGGCCGCGCGGAGCGGCGACGCATCGGGCTGGAAGCGGTCGCCGTCACCCTCCGGGAGGTAGTGGTCCCAGAACCAGCGCATCCCGTCCGCGGTCAGAAAGTAGCCGTCCGCGAACTCGCGGTAGGTGGACGTGTCCAGGTCGGCGTCGCACACGGGATAGACGAGCAGCTGCAACGCGAGCGGCAACCCTTCGTCCCGGGCGCGCAGCGCGCAGACGGCGGCCAGGTTCCCGCCGGCGCTGTCGCCGCCGACCGCGAGCGCCCCCGGCCGTCCGCCGATCTCCTCGGCGTGCTCGGCGATCCACGTCGTCGCCGCCCAGGCGTCGTCGATCGCCGCCGGGAAGCGGTGCTCCGGCGCGAGCCGGTAGTCGACCGAGCAGACGACGCAGCCGGACAGCCGAGCGAGCGTGGCGCAGACGCCGTGATGCGTGACCAGGCTGCCGAGCACCCAGCCGCCGCCGTGGAAGTACACGAGCACCGGCGCGGGATCGTCCCCGGGCTGGTAGACACGCGTCGGGATCTGCCCGGCAGGGCCCGGCACGGCGCGCTCCACCCACGGCACCTCGACGACAGGCCCGAACACCGCCTCCGAGGCGGCGTCTCCGGCGGCCCTGGCCTCGTCCGGCGGCAGCTCGCCGAGACCGGGCACGCCGAGCTCGACCATCTGGTCGAGGAACGCCCGGGCCTGCGGGTCGAGCGGCATCGCTAGGCGAGGACGTCCTTGAGCTTGAGCGCGGCGCTCACGTCGCCCTTGACCTTGAGCTTCCCGGTCATGTACGCCGTGAGCGGATTCTGCCGGCCGTCGATGATCTTCTGGAACGTCTCTTCCGACGCCGAGACCGTGCAGTCGCCGCCGAAGTCGCCTTCGGTGACCGCGACCTTGCCGTCGTCGACCTTCACCGTCCAGGTGCCGCTGCCGGCGATGTCGAATACATAGCTCGCCACGATTCCCGTCGCGTGCCCGCCGCCGTTGACGCGGTCCGGCAGCAACTCGAAGAACTCCTTCGCGGTCTGAGCCACGGGCCGGAGGCTATCTCACGACGGGGCCATCTCGGGAGCGAGCCCGCGAGGCGCCCGAGACGAGGGCAGCAGCGCCGTCAGCACCGCTCCGAGGATCGGTGCCGCCGCGCAGACGTAGAACGCCGTCTTCAGGTCGACGGCGTCGGCGACGGCACCGAGGATCACCGCCGCGATGCCGCCGAGGCCGATCGACAGGCCGATCGAGAGGCCCGACGCCATGCCGATGTGCCGCGGCAGGTACTCCTGGCTCATCACCATCGTCACCCCGAACGTCCCGACGACCGCAGGCCCGATCACGCACAGGGCGAGCGCTCCTGGGACGCCGCCGACGAGGACGAAGATCAGGATCGCAGGCGGGACGACGATGCAGCTCGCCATCAGGACGGGTCGCCGCCCGATCCGGTCCGCGGCGGGTCCGGCGAGCAGGGTCCCGACCGCGCCCGTGACCAGCATCAGCGAGAGCAGGTGCGAGCCGTAGCTCTTCGAGTTGCCGATCGAGACCTCCCAGAGCGGGACGAACGTCAACAGGCCGAACCAGGCCACACTCCGGAGCGCGACGACCACGAGCAGGAGCGCCATCGCGCCCGGTTGCTCCTTCACCGACGCCGGCACGCCGCTGCTGCGTTCCGTCCCCCCGGGCTCCAGGGAGACCAGATAGGGGAGAAGGCGCAGGAGCATGCCGGCGACGACGAGTCCTGGGATCATCAGGAGCAGGCCGCCCGTGAGGCCGAACGCGATCACGATCGGTGTGGTCACGAGCGCTCCGAGCGCGTAGCCGATGTTCCCGCCCACCGAGAACACCGACATGCCGCTCGCCCGCCGGTCGCCACTCGCGTACGCGGCGAACTTCGACCCCTCCGGATGGAAGGCCGCCGTCCCGAGCCCGCTGACGATGACGCAAAGAACAACCAGCCCGTAGGCGGGGGCCGCCGCGGCAAGCGCGATGCCGACGCCGGCGACGGCAACTCCGGTCGAGAGCAGCCAGAGAGCGCCTCGCCGGTCCGACCAGAGGCCGAACAGCGGCTGAATGACGGAGCTTGAGAACGTCGATGCGAGCACGATCACGGCGGCGAGCGTGTACGAGAGGTCGAATCGGTCCTTGAAGAAGGGCAGCAGAGCTGGAACCGCTCCGCCCGCGAAGTCGACCGCCAGGTGCCCCGTGGAGAGCCCCGTCATCGCCCGCCGGTCGATCCCCGCCAGCATGACCTGAGCGTACTAGCCAGGTGCAGGCCCCCCGGCTGCTTGGGGTAGCATCGCCGCCGCGATGGAGATCGACGTCGCCGTTGAGGCGCCTGAAGGTTCGACGCTCGTCGTCGCCGTCGCCGACCCGCCGCAGTCGTTTTTGAGCGCCGCCGACGGGGTCGCCGATGCGCTCGTCTCCCGCGACGCGAGCACCGACCGCGGCGTCGCGCGCCTCGTCCGCCTCGGCGGGCGCCGGGCCGTGGTCGCCGGCCTCGGCCCGAGGGGAGAGCTCGAGCTCGACGCCGTCCGCGACGCGGCCGCGGCCGCCGTACGCGAGCTGCAGGCCACGGGCGGCGGCGATGCCGCGTGGCTCCTCGACGAGTCGCTTCCCTTTTCCGCCGCCGAGCAGGCCCGAGCAGCGGTCGAGGGCGCCGTGCTCGGCGGCTACCAGCCTGGTGCCTGGAAGACGAACGGCCGCCTCGCACAGGCGGTCGGGCGGTTCACGCTCGTCGGCGGCGCGCACGTGGACCAGGACGCGCGCCGCGCCGGGATCGCCTCGGCCTGGACGAACCGCGCCCGCGATCTCGCGAACGCGCCCGGGAACGAGCTCACGCCGATGACGTTCGCCGACCGGGCCGCGGAGATCGCCTCCCGTTTCGACACGCTCACCGCGGAGGCGCTCGACCCGGACGAGATGGAGCGCCGCGGGATGGGTGCGCTACTCGGCGTCGGCAAGGGCAGCCACAACCCGCCGCGCCTGATCGTGCTGCGCCACGAGCCGTCCGCGCCGGCCGTACCCGGCCTCGTGCTCGGCCTCGTCGGCAAGGGCATCACGTTCGACAGCGGCGGCCTCGCGCTCAAGCCGGCGCTGTTCATGGAGGAGATGCGCGGGGACATGTCCGGCGCCGCCGCGGTCGTCGCCGCGACAGGAGCGATCGCCGAACTCGAGCTGCCGATCCGCGTTCTGACGGTCGTGGCCGCGGCCGAGAACGTCATGGGCGGCGGCAGCTTCCGTCCCGGTGACGTCCTCACGGCCTCGAACGGCAAGACGATCGAGATCACGAACACCGACGCCGAGGGCAGGCTCGTGCTCGCCGACGCGCTCGTCTACACGCGTGAGCAGGGCGCCACCCACGTCGTCGATCTGGCCACGCTGACAGGCGCGATGAGCCGCGCGCTGGGCGACTTCTACGCAGGCGTCTTCGCCAACGACGACGGCTGGCGCGACGACATCGTCGCCGCCGGCGAGACAAGCGGCGACCACGCCTGGCCGTGGCCGATGCATCCGCGCTACCGCAGGTTCATCCAGTCCGATTTCGCCGACCTGAAGAACCACTCGACCCGCAACCAGGGCATCCCCGTCTACGCCGCCGAGTTCCTGCGGGAGTTCGCCGGCGAGGGCCCGTGGGCGCACCTGGACATCGCCGGCCCTGCCTTCCTCACGTGGTCGCGCGGCGACTACATCTCGCAGCGAGGGGGAACCGGTTACGGCGTCCGGCTCCTGACCGAGCTCGCCACGCGCCTCGCAGAATGAACTTCGACCTTTCCGACGAGCAGGAGCTGATCCGCCAGACGGTGCGCGACTTCGCCGTCGAGCGCGTCGGCCCCGTCGCCGAGGAGCTCGACCGCGAGCATCGCTTCCCCTACGAGCTCGTGGCCGAGCTGGCCGGGCTCGGGCTCATGGGCATCCCCGTGCCGCAGGAGTACGGCGGCGCGGGCGGCGACACGGTGTCGTACGCGATCGCGATCGAGGAGCTGACCCGCATCGACTCGTCCGTCGCGATCACGGTCGCCGCGCACACCTCCCTCGGGACGATGCCGATTCTCCTGTTCGGCTCGGAGGAGCAGAAGCGCGACTGGCTTCCGGATCTCGCCTCGGGCCGCAAGCTGGCCGCGTTCGGCCTGACCGAGCCGGGTGCCGGCTCCGACGCGGGCGCGACGCAGACGCACGCCGAGCTTCGCGACCGGCAGTGGGTCGTGAACGGCTCGAAGATCTTCATCACGAACGCCGGCACGGACATCAGTGCCTGCGTGACGATCACGGCTCGCACCGGCGAGGACGAGATCTCGAACATCGTCGTCCAGAACGGCACGCCGGGCTACGTGATCTCGGCGCCGATGCAGAAGCTCGGGTGGCGCGCGTCCGACACCCGCGAGCTGTCGTTCCAGGACTGCACCGTGCCGGAGGGCAATCTGCTCGGCGAGCGCGGTCGCGGCTTCGCGCAGTTCCTCGAGATCCTCGACGGCGGCCGGATCTCGGTCGCGGCGATGGGCGTCGGCCTCGCCCAGGGTGCGTACGACCTCGCGCTCGCGTACGCCAAGGAGCGCCGACAGTTCGGCCGCCCGATCGGCTCGTTCCAGGCGATCCAGTTCAAGCTCGCCGACATGGCGACCGAGATCGAGGCCGGCCGGCAACTCGTCCACAAGGCCGCCTGGCTCAAGGACGCGGGCCGCCCGTTCGCGCTCGAGGCGGCGATGGCGAAGCTGTACACGGGGGAGCTCTCGCAGCGCGCGGTCAACCACGCGTTGCAGATCCACGGCGGCTACGGGTTCATGGACGAGTACGCGATCTCACGGCTCTACCGCGACCAGAAGGTGCTCGAGATCGGCGAGGGCACGAACGAGGTGCAACGCATGGTGATCGCCAAGCACCTCGGCCTCTAGCACGTCGGCGACCCGGCGCCCGGCGTTGCGGGCAGGGTGTTCAGCAACTCCTTGCCGATCGTGAACTTGCTCGTGACCGGAGCGTTGTTGAAGAGCAGGAAGACGCCGCGCTTCTGGCCCTTCACGAACAGCATGTAGGAGTGGAAGCCCTGGCCGTCGCCGCCCTTCCAGACGCAGGACGTGCCCGTCGAGGTGTTGACGTTCCAGGCGAGGCCGATCTTCTCGTTCGCCGCGGCGGTCGGCAGGCTGGCGGTGTCGTAGAGCAGGTGATGTGCGGCCAGCAGGTTGGGGGGCCCGGAGAGGCCCATCGAGAACCGCATCCACTTGAGCATGTCGTCGGCGGTCGAGTAGAGCCCGCCGCCGGGATCCGCGTACGGGGCGCCGGCGGCTCCCCCTTCTTGTCGCCTTTCGCAACGTGCTCGCCGAAGTTCAAGGGGTCGGCGACCCAGTCGGGTAGCGAGCGGGTGTCCGGCATCCCGAGCGGAGTGGTGATCGCTTTCACGTTGTCCTTCTCCCACGGCCCGAGCGGCCCGTCCGAGAAGCCGTCGTGGAGGCCGAGGAGGTTGCCGAGCAGCGAGAACCCCCAGTTCGAGTAGAAGTAGCTGTGGCCGGGCACGTCGTGGCGACACGACGGCTTGGTGAGGCACGCGGCCGTCTTCAGGAAGAAGTCGTTCACGTTCGCCGCAGACTTGGTGGGCTTGGGCAGCCCGGAGTAGTGGTCGGCCAGGTCGACCAGCGTCAGCGAAGACGGAAAGAGCGGTTGCCCCCCGAGCAGCGGGATGTAGGTCCTGACCTCGTCGTTCAGCTTCACCGACCCCTGGTGCACCCGCAGCGCGAGCAGGGTGGCGACAAACGTCTTCGAGAGCGACTCGATTCGGAAGAGCGTCTTCGTGTCCGCCGGCGCGTTCCTCCCGGCTGCCTTCTTCCCGTAGCACTTGTCCAGCTTGACGCGATCGTCCACGGCACCCACGCAGAGACCGACGAGGTGCGAGGAGGAGGCGTACTTCGCCCAGAGCGCGTCCATCGCGGCCCCGACCGAGGCCGAGGTCGGACGGCCACCCGTCGATCCGGACCCGATCCCGACCGCCGCTACGCCGACAACGAAGACAAGGACGCCGATCACGTAGGCCGAGCGCGCGACACGTCTCGCCATCTCGCTGCTCCCTCCTGATCTGCCGACGCCCCGGATGAAACGGTGGTAGATACCCGATCTCGTGCGTTCCCAAACCTGGCGCTGTTAGCCTGGCCGCGATGCTTTTCAAGCAGTTCGTGGACGACGACCTCGGTTGCGCGTCCTACCTGATCGGGTGCGAAGACGCCGGCGAGGCGGTCGTCGTCGACCCCGCGTACGCGATCGAGCAGTACCTCCAGGAGGCGGCCAGGCGCGAGGTCAGGATCGTGCGCGTCCTCGAGACGCACACGCACGCCGACCACGTCTCAGGCCACGGACGCCTCGCGCTCGAGCACGGCGTCCCGGTCGCCGTGCACGCGCTGGCCGGCGCCGAGTACCCGTCGCAGCCGCTTGCGGACGGCGACGAGATCGTCGTCGGCAACGTCGCCCTCCGCGTCATCCACACGCCCGGCCACCGCCCGGAGCACTGCTGCTTTGCCGTCACCGACCTGACGCGCGCCGACGAGCCCTGGCTGCTCTTGACAGGCGACTCGCTGTTCGTCGGCGACGCGGCGCGCCCCGATCTCGCAGTGGAGGCCGAGGAAGGTGCCGAGGGGCTCTTCCACAGCCTGCACAGGCTGCTCGAGTTGAGCGACGGCGTCGAGGTGTATCCGGGCCACGTCGCGGGGTCGTTGTGCGGGAAGGGCATGAGCTCGAAGGCGTCGACGACGATCGGCTTCGAGCGCCGGTTCAACCCCGCGCTCGCACTTGCGACCGTGGACGCGTTCGTCGCCGAGTCGGCGGCCGTCTCGGCCCCGCGGCCGCCCAATCTCGAGCGCATCGTTGCACTCAACCGCGGGCCGTTCCTCGGCGCAGCCGTGGACGTGCCTCGCCTCGAGGCGGCGGGCGACGCACCCGTGCTCGACGTGCGGCCGTTCGACGTCTTCGCGGCAGGTCATCTGCCAGGCGCCGTCAACGTCCCTGTCTCGGGCCACTCGTTCGCGATCAAGGCCGGGTTCGTGCTCTCGACGTCCTCGCCGGCCGTCGTGCATGCGGCGTCGCTCGAGGAGGCCACGCGCGCCGCCCGCGGACTGCGCTCGGTCGGATTCCTCGAGCTCGCAGGCATGCTCGTCGGCCCGGTTGCGGGATCGACGGTCACGCTCGCGCCCGTCCACCTGGACGAGGTGAACGCCCTCCTGGCCGACGGCTCCGCGGAGCTCGTCGACGTCCGCGAGGAGAGCGAGCGCGAGGAGTCGCCGCTCCCCGGGAGCCGCCACATCCCGTACAGGCTGGCGGGCGGGCTCGCTGACGGCCTGCCTCCCGACCGCATGTTGATCACGGTCTGCGAGAGCGGCCCGCGCGCCGCCGTCGCCGCGAGTGTTCTCGCCGCCCATGGCCTCGACGCCCGGCCCCTCGTCCACGCCGGCGTGCCCGAGCTCCTCGCGCAAGGGGCGGCCCCGGAAGTGCCCGACATTCGGCACCAGGACGTCACCCACGCGTGACGATTTCCCGGCTAGCGTTCACGTAGGGGTGCTCGCACCCCTAACGGGGGGAAGAGGCGAGCGCCGGACGGCGCCTGCCCGCGAGCCGGGGATCAGGTCAGGCGCACGACGTCGTAGCCCCAGCTCCGCATCGTCTCGAGCAGGATCTTGCAGTGCTCCTCGTCGCGGGTGCCGAGGGTCAGCTCGATGCCCGTCTCCGTGACACCGATGTCGAGCCCCTCCCGCCTGTGCTCGACGTCGATGACGTTCATCCTGGCCTCGGTGACGAGCGAGAGGAGCTTGAACAGCTCGCCCGGGCGGTCGGGGACGCGGGTGCGTACGACGAGGTAGCGGCCCGCCGCCGACAGGCCGCGCCGCGCGACCGACATGAGCAGCGTCGCGTCGATGTTGCCGCCCGACAGCAGCACGAGCACAGGGCCGTCGCCCGGGATGCGCCCGGCGAGGAGCGCCGCCATCCCGACCGCGCCTGCGCCCTCGACGACGAGCTTCGTGCGCTCGAGCAGTAGCACGATCGACTCCGAGATCTCCTCGTCGCTCACCTCGACCATCGCCTCGAGCGCGTTCTCGAGAATCCGCCCCGCCAGCTCGCCGGGGTGCTTGATCGCGATCCCGTCCGCGATCGTCTGCTCGCGCGCCGCCCGAACGCCGACCAGCCGCGTTCCCGGGCGCAACGCCTGGAGCGCGATCGCGATCCCGGACGCAAGCCCGCCGCCGCCGACGGGGACGATCACAGTCCCCGGCTCAGAGACCTGCTCGGCGATCTCGAGCCCGATCGTGCCCTGGCCCGCGACCACGAGTTCGTCCTCGAACGCGTGGACGAAGGTCGCCCCCGTCGCCTCCACGTGTCCCTGCGCCGCCGCGACGGCGTCCTCGAAGCTCGCCCCGACCATCTCGACATCGGCGCCGTAGCTCCGCGTCGCGTCGACCTTCGCCATCGGAGCGTCCGCCGGGACGAAGATCGTGGCGGCGATCCCGGCCTCTCGCGCCGCCCAGGCGACCGCCTGGCCGTGATTCCCCGCGCTGGCACAGACCACGCCGGTTGCGCGCTCGTCCGGACCGAGGGACGAGATCTTGTTGAACGCGCCGCGGATCTTGAACGAGCCGGTGCGCTGCAAGTTCTCGGCCTTGAGCACGACTTCGCGGCCGGCGAGACGCGAGAACGTCTCCGACCGGAAGACCGGCGTCACACGCGCGACGCCGTCGAGCCGGGCACGCGCGGCCTCGATGTCAGCCGGCCGAGGCACCGTCGTCTATGTGGAAGACCTTCTCGAGGATCTCGTGCACCGCCGAAAGTGGATCGAGTTCGCGACGCTGCACCGCGTCGAGGACGCGCCGCAGCTCCGCGTCGTCGCCGACCGCCTGCTCCAGGTGCGACTTCGCCCGCGCCGACGCGACCGCGAACACCTCCTGTGCCAGGTTGCGCCGCCGCCGCTCCTCGAGCAGGTTCTCGCCTTCGAGGTGGGCGCGATGCGACTCGAGCTCGCTCCAGAGCTGCTCCATGTTCTCGCCGCGGGCGGCCTCCGTGAGGACGATCGGCGGCCGCCAGCCCCGGTCGGGGTCGAGGGCGAGGATCGAGCGCACCTCGGTCAGCATCGTCTTCGCGGCCGGGTGGTCCATCTTGTTCACGGCGATCACGTCCGGAATCTCCATGATCCCGGCCTTCAGCGCCTGGATCGAGTCGCCCGAGCCCGGCATGAGCACGAGCAGCACCGTGTCGGCGATGCCGATCACCTCCACCTCGCTCTGGCCGGTGCCGACCGTCTCGACGAAGATCACGTCCTTGCCGGCGGCGTCGAGGAGCAGCACCGCCTGGAGGGTCGCCTCGGCTAGGCCGCCCAGGTGACCGCGAGTGCCCATCGACCGGATGAAGACGCCGGGATCAAGGAAGTGGTCGGCGAGGCGGATGCGATCGCCGAGCAAGGCGCCGTGCGAGAAGGGGCTGGACGGGTCGACGGACACGACCCCGACCGACAGCCCCCGCGTGCGGACGTGCGGCAGGAGCGCCGAGATCAGGCTCGACTTGCCGACGCCTGGCGGACCGGTGACGCCGATCGCATAGGCGTGCCCGGTCTGCGGGTACAGCTCCCGGACCAGCTCGGCTGCGAGCGGGTCGGAGTTCTCGACGAGCGAGATCGCACGCGCGACTGCTCTCGGGTCGCCGCTACGCACGCCTTCGACGAGGCGCTCCCGCGTCCAGGTGCGGCGTGCGGCCAAGCTACGACGTCGGCGACGCGGCCGGCTCGGAGTGGGACTCGGACTCGCCGAGCATGCCGAGCCGCCTCGTCATCGCCCGCCCGACGACCGCGGCCACGCCCGCGAACACCGCGGCGAGAGCGAACGTCCAGCGCGCGCCGAGAGCGGTCGTGACCGGGGCCGCGACGGCCATCCCGAAGCCGAGCACGGCGAAGTTGACGCTCATGATCGTCGTGAACGCGCGCCCGCGCAGGTGGTCCGGCGCGCCGCGCTGGACAAGCAGCGAGTTGCAGACGATCGCGGCCCCGTTACCCGAGCCGCCGATCGCGAGCGCGAGCGCTGCGACCCACACGTTCGGCGACAGCGCAGCGGCCAGTGTGCCGAACGACGTCAGTGCCAGCCCGGCCCCGTAGACGAAGGACACGCTGCGGCGCTCGAGCCACGTGCTCGCATACAGGGCGCCGCAGACCTGCCCGAGGCTCGCTCCTGCCCAGAGGAGGCCGTAGCCGAAGCTGCCCGCGTCGAAGGAGACCTTGGCGAGGAAGATCTCCGAGACGTTCACGCCGGCGTTCGCGAGCATGGCGAGGTTCCACGAGATGAACACTGCGAGCAGTGCGCGCGACCGGAAGACAAGCGAGAACCCGGACCGCACCTCCGCGAGATAACCGCCTCCGGACGGGTGCTCGGGTGCCCGCATCCGATTCGCGGGGATCGCAGCGAGGAGCAGCGCCGATCCGGCAAAGCTGACCGCGTTCACGGCGTAGCACGCGTCCGGGCCGGCCGCGGCGACAACGGCGCCGCCGATCAAGGTGCCGATGACGGTCGTCAGGTGGGCGGTCGAGCGGAGAATCGAGTTGGCCGCAGGGAGATCGGCCTCGTCGACGAGGTTCGGCAGCCCGGCGTACGTCGCCGGCCGGAAGAAGCCCGTGGCGAAGCCCGCCACCGCGGCGAGAGCGACGATCTGGCCCGGAGTGCCGGCGAAGATGAGCGCGACGAAAACGCCGACGCTGACGACGTCCGACCCGATCATCAGCCGCCGGCGAGAGAACCGGTCGACGATCGGCCCGAACGCAAGTCCGATCACGACGGCAGGCAGGAAGTCCGCGATCAGGAGCGCGCTCACCCACCCGGCCGAGTGCGTCCGGTCGTAGACGTCGACCGTGAGGGCGATGACCGCGAGCCACGTACCGATGCCGGACACCGTCGTCGCGAGGAAGAGCGACCGGAACGCCGGCGCTCGATCGAGCAGGCTCAGCTGGCGGCGTGGCCCGGTCACCACTGGGACGGAAACGGTAGCGAGGTCAGATGACCGCTGCCGTGACGCGATCGAGCGCGTCGCCGAGGAACTCGTGCTCTTCGGGCGTGCCGACGGTCACACGGATCGCCTCCGGTGCGCCGAACCCGTGCGTCGGTCGCACGATCACGCCCTCTCGCAGCAGCCGCTCCTGGAAGGGGCGCGAGTCCTCGCCGAGCTCGACGAAGACGAAGTTCGCGACCGCCTCCGGGACGGGGTCGAGCCCGTGCTCGCGCAGCACCTGCTCGAGCTCGCCGCGACTCTGATCGTTGAGATCGTGCCGCCGCCGGAGCTCGGCCGCGTCGTCGAGGCTGGCGAGCGCGGCCGCCTGTGCCGGAGTCGAGACGTCGAATGCCCTGCGCACCTTCGACAGCTCGGTCACGACCCGTGCGGGCGCGACCCCGTAGCCGACCCGTAGGCCGGCGAGCCCATAGATCTTCGAGAACGTGCGCAGCACCACGACCTTGCGTCCCTGAGCGAAATGCTCCGCCACGACGTCCACGTAGTCGGGGCTGTCGATGTATTCGAAGTACGCCTGGTCGGCGACCGTCGTCACGTGCTCGGGCACACGGTCGAACCAGGCTTCCACCTCGGCGCGCGTGTTCGCCGTGCCGGTCGGGTTGTTCGGCAGGCAGAGGTAGGCGAGCTTCGTCCGCGGGCCGATCGCGTCCAGCATGGCGTCGAGGTCGTAGCGGTGATCGCGCAGCGGCACGAGCCGGGGCGTCGCGCCGAGCTTCCGGGCCGCAATGACGTAACTGATGAACGAGGGCCAGCAGCACACGATCTCGTCCCCCGGCTCGAGGAAGATCTGGGACAGGCAGTCGATCACGCCGTCAGCCCCGGCGCCCGTGATCACCTCTTCGAAGGCGACGCCGTGCCGTTCGGCCAGCGCCGCGCGCAACCGGTAGGCGCCGCCGTCTGGATAGCGGTTCAGCTCCGGCGTGGAGCGTGCGATCGCCTCGAGCGCCGCCGGGAACGGCCCGTACGGCCCCTCGTTGGACGCGAGTTTGACACAGCGGGCGATGCCGAGCTCCCGCTGGACGTCCTCCACCGGCTTGCCGGGCTCGTACGGAACGAGCCCGCGCAACGCGGCGGAGAACGGATCGCCGGGAAACTCGCCGCGGGCGGTCATCACCTGACTCTAGCGACGGCGCGGCAGCCGGTTCCGGTCGGACGAGGCCGGTGAGCCGGAGCCGGTCGACTAGGCTTGATCTCCGCGTGGCCGAGATCGGACTCTTTCCGCTCGAGCTCGTCCTCCTGCCGACGGAGCGCGTTCCGCTCCACATCTTCGAGCCGCGCTACAAAGAGCTGATCGGCGAGTGCTTGCGAAGCGGAGAGGAGTTCGGTCTCGTGCTCGAGGACGAGCAGGGCCGGCGCGAGATCGGGACGCGCGCGGCGGTCGTCGAGGTGCTCCAGGTGTTCGACGACGGGCGGATGAACGTCGTCGTCGAGGGCCACGACCGCTTCCGACTCCGCGAGCTGACATCCGGCCGCGAGTTCCTCACCGGCGAGGTCGAGCCCGTCGACGACGAGGAGGCCGACGCGTCCGTAACCGACTCGGACCTTGCACTCAGCCTCTTCCGCCGGCTGGTCGAGGCGGTCGGCGAGGATCTGGATGAGCCCGACGGAGGATCGGGATCGCTCTCGTTCGAGATCGCGGCGCGGGTCGACTTCGGCATCGAGCCGAAGCAGGAGTTGCTCGAGCTGCTGTCCGAGCCCGAGCGACTCAGGCAGCTGTGCGAGCTCCTCGAGGCCGCGATCGAGGCAGTCAGCCGCGAGCGCGAGGTCCGCGAACGCGCAGCGACGAACGGCAAGGTCTCGCACGGCTGACCTCGCGAGCCTGGCCGGCGACACGGCCGTTCCGGCCGGGATGCAACGCGCATCCCCACCCAGGGAGGGGATGTCGTCCACCCGCCACCCGCGTCGAGCGTACCGCCGAAATGCGCACGCGTCTGTGTCGCAGGTTTGACGATTGTGTGACATTTCGTCCACAGCCCGCCGCCCCGGACGTGTTCGGCCGGCCGCTCAGGAATCGTCGACCCAATAGGCCATCAGGATCGCGTCGACGTACCCGGTGCCGCGACGGTAGTGCTCGCGGCGGAAGCCCTCACGGACGAAGCCGAAGCTCTCGTAGAGGGCGATCGCCGGCTCGTTGTGCGGGAAGACGTGGAGCTCCAGCTTGCGCACGCCTGCGTCGCGCGCCCAGTCGACCACCCGCGCGAGCAGGGCCCGGCCGACGCCGCGGCGCCGATGCCCGGCCGCGACCATCAGGCCGAGGTCGGCGACGTGGAAGCTGGCGGGATGTGGATCGCGCGCCACCGAGAGCCGCCCGACGATGCGATCGCCGTCCTCGACGACGAACACGGCGGCGTGCGGGTGCCGCCGAAGCGCCTTGAGGTAGCGGCGCTCCTCGGGGACGCCGCGCCACGAGTCGTCCGCGATCAGCCAGCCCTCGGGCTCGGCGCCCACCTCCTGCGCGAGCGCGACGAGCGCCGGCGCGTCACCCGGCAGGGCGTCGCGGACGGCGATGTCACTCATCCCACGACCACGCCGAAACCGCCCCGACGCGGGTCGCCGGCGGCGGCGAGGCTGCCGTCCTCGCGACGCTCGACGGCCGCGACGCCGCCGAAGAACAGGTTCCGCCGGCGCCAGCGGACCACGTCGTAGCCCGCCGCCTCGAGCGCGTCGAGCGCTGCCGGCTCGAGGCCGCCCTCGCAATGGACATGCGGCTCGTCGACATGCACGCGGGGGGAGTCGATCGCCTCGCCGACCGGCAACCCGTGCCCGACAACGTTCACGACCACCTGCATGATCGCCCCTCGGAGCCGCACCGAGCCGGCGCTTCCGACCACGAGGCGCGGCTCACCGTCGTGCACGACGATCGACGGCGCCATCATGCTCGTCATCCGGCGACCGGGGGCGAGCGCGCGACCGCTCGGGTTGAGGTCGTACTCGCCGAGCATGTTGTTCATGTGGATGCCGGTGCCGGGCACGATCACGCCCGAGCCGGACCCGGTCGACGCGGACATCGACGCGGCGTTGCCCGCCGCGTCGACGACCGAGATGTGCGTCGTGCCGCCGGGCGGTGCCGCCTCGGGTGCGCCCGGTCCGCCCGCCTCGATCCGCGCGACGGCGGCGCGCAGGCTCCGGTCGGCGAGCAGATGACGGGCGAGGCCGCCGCGATTGAGGCGTGTCGTGAACCGGTCGCCGCGCGTCCGGTTCTGTTCGCGCATCACATCCACGAGTGCGGTCAGCGCCTCGGCGGAGCCGGGCGGGCCGTTGTCGAGCCGATCGAGCAATGCAAGCCCGTAGGCGATCAGCACGCCGCCCGAGGACGGCGGCGGATTCGACTCGAACGCGCAGCCTCTGAACCGCGCCTCGACAGGCGTGCGCCAGATCACGCGATAGCCGCGCAGGTCGGCCGCGGTGACCGCGCCGCCCGTCTCCCGTAGGTGGCGGACGACGGCGGCGGCCAGATCGCCCGAATAGAGGTCGCCGGGCCGCGTGGCGAGCCGCTCCAACGTGTTCGCGAGATCGGGAAGCCGCAGCACGTCGCCGGGACCGAGGCGCGCCCCACCGACTCCGTACACGCGCCGTCCTTCGGGGGTGTGGCGCAGGATCAGGTCGAGGATGGCGTGGAGATAGGCCTGTGGACGCGTGAGCGCGATCCCGTCCCTCGCCGCCTCCATCCCCGGCTCGATCAGCGTCCGCCAGGGCAGGCTCGCGTAGCGCCGGTGGGCGGCGGCCAGCCCCGCGACGGCACCGGGCACGGCACACGAGGCCGAGCCGATGTGGAACATCTGCGTCGACTCGCCGCTGAAGTCGACGTCGATGGACTTCATCTCCGCGCGCCGGCGTGTGCGCGAGCCGAGCCCGGGTGTCGTGACGAAGAAGTCGAGCAGGCGCGTCGAGCGGTCACGGGCCTGGTGGACGAGCATGAAGCCCCCTGCCCCGGGCCCGGTGAGCGGGCTCTCCGCCACCCAGGACATGAACGCCGCGGCGATGCACGCATCGACGGCGTTGCCTCCCTCGGCCAGGATCCGCGCTCCCGCCTCCGCGGTCAGCTGATGGCCTGCGGCAACCGCGCCTCTCACGGCGCAAGCCTAGACCGGCTCTGACGATTTCGTGCGCAGGGCTCAGCCGCTCGCAGAAGCCACGCGCTTCATCATCCCTCGGCGCAACCGTGGCTCGGCCGCGGCGGAGCTCAAGCGGCCGGAAACGCGACCACGGAGGGAAGGGGTACACGGGGGAAACCGGCTGTTTCCTCCGTGCTACTAGAGATCGGCCAGAAAGCTCGGCGGCTCGAAGGGCTCGCCCTCGGCGCGGAACGAGGTCGTCGATCGCCGCGCCGCGCCACCGAAGCCCGTAGCGACGACGGTCACCCAGACCTGTCCGTTCAGCCGCTCGTCGATCGTCGCGCCGAAGATGATGTTCGTGTCGTCGGTCGCGCGCTGGCGGACGATCTCCGCCGCCTGGTTGACCTCGTACAGCGACAGGTCCTCGCCGCCCGCGATCGACAGCAGGATGCCCTTCGCGCCCGTCATCTCACCCTCGATCAGCGGCGAGCGCAGGGCGCGCTCGACGGCCTCGACGGCGCGGTCGTCGCCACCCGAGTAGCCGATGCCCATCAGCGCGTTGCCGGCGTCGGTCATGATCGTGCGAACGTCCGCGAAGTCGAGGTTGATCAGGCCCGGCATCGTGATCAGGTCGCAGATCCCCTGGACGCCCTGGCGGAGAACGTCGTCGGCGATGCGGAACGCGTCCAGCATGGACGTCGAGCGGTCGAGCACCTCGAGCAGCTTCTCGTTCGGAACGACGATGACGGTGTCGCACTGTGCGCGCAGCTCGGCGACGCCCTCGTCGGCCGAGCGACGGCGCTGCGTGCCTTCGAACTTGAACGGCGTCGTGACGATGCCGACCGTCAGGGCGCCGAGCTCACGGGCGATCTTCGCGACGACCGGTGCCGCGCCCGAGCCGGTGCCGCCTCCCTCGCCGGCGGTCACGAAGACCATGTCCGCGCCGCGCAGGGTCTGCTTGATCTCGTCGTAGTTCTCCTCGGCGGCCTTCATTCCGACCGACGGATCGGCGCCTGAGCCGAGCCCCTCGGTGAGGTTCTCGCCGATGTGGATCTTCAGCGGCGCGTCGGAGAACTGGAGCTGCTGGATGTCGGTGTTGACGGCGATGAACTCGACCTGTGCCAGGCCCGCGTCGATCATGCGGTTGACGGCGTTCAGGCCCGCGCCGCCGACGCCCACGACCTTGATGACCGCGACATACGTTCCCGAGTCGGGCCGCGGCACCGCGTGCAGGATCGGCGGCTCGGGCGCGACGTCCCAGATCTCCGTGCGCGGGCGCTCCTTGGCCGGCTCCTCCGCGGGCACATGCGCAGGCGCGAGGGGAATGTCGACGACGACGGCGTCGACCGGCTCCAGGCGGCGCGGCTCGTGCGCCGGCTCGACCGGCTCCTCGGGCGCACGCGGCTCGGCGCTCCGCTCGTGAGCGCCCGTCACGTCCTGCTCGGCCTGTCGCTGAGCAGCCTCCGTCGCCTTGAACAGCTCGGCGAGGGGTCCCTCACGCATGCTGGCGCGCTTGCGCGCCATTCATTACCTCCTTTGCCAGGTCTCGATAGGCCTCCGCCGCGCTTCCCTGCGGCTCGTACTTGAGGACGCTCAGGCCCTTCACCGGCGCCTCCGCGTACCGGACCGTCTTGCGGATCCTGGTCTTGAAGACGAGGTCCCCGAAGTTCTCCTGCAAGATCTCCACCGCCTCGCGCGCATGCAGCGTGCGGCCGTCGAACATCGTCGGCAGGATCCCCTGGATCGAGACGTTCGGATTCAGGTTCTCGCGGATCATGCTCAGCGTGTTCTCGAGCTGCACGAGGCCGCGCAGCGACAGGTACTCGCACTGGACGGGAACGATCACGCCGTCCGAGGCGACGAGCGCGTTGATCGTCAGTAGGCCCAGCGACGGTGGCGTGTCGATCAGCACGTAGTCGTACTCGCCCTTCAGCGGCAGCAACGCCCGCTCGAGCGCCCGTTCGCGGCCGATCATGCTCGCGAGCGCGAGCTCGGCGCCGGCCAGGTCGATCGAGGAGACCGCGAGGTCGATCTCGCCCTTGTGGATCACCTGCTCGAGTGGCAGGCGATGCACGAGCACGTCGTACATCGACCGCTCGATCGTGTCAGGGTTGAGCCCCTGACTCATCGTCAAGTTGCCCTGGGGGTCGAGATCGACCGTCAGCACGCGCTTGCCCTGCTCCGCCAGTGCGACGGCGAGATTGAGCGTGGAGGTCGTCTTCGCCACCCCGCCCTTCTGGTTGGCGAACGCGATGACTGATGCCATGGCAGCTTTCTGCGGAACGGTGTCCGGCTCAGGCTGAGTTGCTACCTGCAAGAGGCCCATTGTGCGGCTTCTTTCGAGCCACGTTACCAGAGTCCTGCGCGGGCCTCCGTCACGGTTTCGGCGTCTCGAAGTGCCTCCCGGCAGCGCTCGAGCGCAGTTTCCGCCAGGTCGGTCCCACCCGGCTCGGCCCGCACCCACGCCTCGGCCTCGCGGAGCAGGCCCCGGACCTCGTCGAGCAACACCGGCGGAGGCGCGCCACCCGCCTCGAGCGCCTCGATCCGCTCGAGCCTGGCGAGGACAGCGCGCGCTTCGTCCATGTCCCGACGGTAGCCGCCGCGGACGCGCCGCTTCGTGAAGACTTCGTGACGGCTTCGGCCTCGGCCTAGCTTGCGATCGACTGCACGCCGAAGTAGCTACGCGGCCGCGGCTTCAGGCCGAGCAGCGAGTCGTCGAGGCGCTCGATGAGCCCGAGCCGGTCGCCGGCCATCAGCACCTCGAGCAGCGCGCGGCGGATCATGTCGCCGTCCGTCCTGGACGCGTGGCCGCCGCTCGTCAGGCCGCGAAGGCGGGCGAACAGCTCGCCGCGCTCGGCCGCGTCCTCGCCGACGAGGACCGACAACCGCGCGGCCGCCGCCCACAGTCCGTCGCCGCCGCCGAGCAATGAGCCGAGCGATTCGCGCAACTGCTCCGAGCGATACGGCTCGGATGCGAACAGCGACAGCTCCCAGCGGTCGAGCGCCTCGCCGAGACCCTCGTCGAGATTCGAGTCCGTGAGCCGCTCCAGGAGATCGGCTGCCAGCCTGGCGCGAAACTCGTCGAGGCGCGTCGCTTCGCCCGCAGGCTCGGTGGCGGCGATCGGCAGCACCGGGCGAACGCCGTACGGACGCCAGTCGAGGCGTTCGAAGAGCACCGGGCCTGCCGCGATCGGGGCCGCCGTCGCGAGTCTGAGTGCGGTGACCGCGTCCGCGATCTCGCCTGGCGCGTCGGGCGGCTCGACCGCGCCGGCAGGGAACACGCACGAGAGTTCGACCACGCTCGACCGCTCCGGCTCCTGTCCGAACCCGGGCGGGAGCAGCCCGTTCGCCTCGGGCCAGTAGTCGGCGATCTCGCCGGGCGCGGCCAGGCGCAGCTGTAGATTGCGGCCGAGGTCGACCTGAACGGGGCAGGACACGCCGACGAGCGGCGCCACGGCGCCGTACGCGTGACTCTCCCCGAAGATCTCGTGCTCGAGCTTCTGGTAGCCGCGGTTGAACACGCGATCGTCCCACTCGAAGCCGCCGCAGCGCTCGGCCAGACCGGCGAGGAACGGGAGCAGGATCGTCCGGTAGAGCGCCGACTCCTCGGTCGTGTCCGCCCCGGTGTGCGCGTGCGCGAAGATCGCCGCCGCGGGCTCCCGGCGGAGCTCCTCCAGCGCGAACTGCGCGTCGTCGAGACGCCGCAACTGCTCCGCGCGGTCTTCGACGTAGCTGCGCGCCCGCGGGCGGTACTCGTAGAGCGCCGGCCGACCGGGCGCGGCGTGCTCCTCGAACGAGAACGGGAGCGGCGCGTCGGCCTCCGACTCGCGGTAGAGGTACGCGAATGCGCCGAGGCAGTGGCGCCGAAGCGCCTCGTACAGCTGGGGAGAGCGGACTGCCACGCGTTCTCTTACTTCCCCGGAGGCGCCTCTCCTCTCTGGCAGCCGGGACACCAGTACGCGATCCGGTTGTCCTCGCCCTGCCCGCGGCTCAGGATCGTCGCGCCACAGCGCGCGCAGGGGCGGCTCGCCCGGCGGTAGACGGCCCGCTCGACGCGGAGGCCGGTGAGGGACGCCCGCATGAGCCGCGCCGCCTCGCCGAGGGCCTGGAGCAGCTCCTCTTCGGTCGTCTCGCCGAGCCGCAGCCACGGGGAGAGGTGCGCGTGCCAGAGCGCCTCGGCGCGCCAGATGTTCCCGATCCCGGCGACGAGCCGCTGGTCGAGGAGCGCCTCCCCCAGCTCGCGGCGCGGGTCGGCGGCGCGCAGCCTGGCCAGCATGCCGGCGAGGTCGGGTGGCTCGGCGAGGATGTCAGGCGACGGCGAGCGACCGTGCTCGCGGGTGGCGCGCCTCGACCTCGACCCGATCGCCCACGAGCACCTGGAGACGGAGCGCGGCACGGTGCAAGGCATCGCCTTCGGGCACGTGGAGAAGAATAGGATCGTGAGTCGCGCTCGCTCAGCCGCCGCCGGAGCCGTCGCCGCCGCCGTGTGGGCGCTCGAGGAGCCGCTGGACATGCGCGTCGTCGGCCACGACTACTCCGACGTCGCCCTGCTCGGCAAGCTCGTCACACGGGATCCCGATTGGTGGACGACCGGCCTCGCCCTCCACATGGCCAACGGCGCCGTCTTCGGGCTCGTCTACGACGAGGCGCGCCGGCGCCTTCGGGTCGATCCACAGCGACTCGCGCTCGGGATGGCGATGGGCGAGCACCTCGTTCTGTTCTCGTTCGGCGTGCTCGTCGACCGCTACCACCCGGCCCGCGGCGAGCCAGGGCTGGCCAGGCTGATGAGCGGCCGCGCGTTCGTCCAGGCGACCTGGCGGCACGCCGTGTTCGGCTGGACGCTCGGCCGGCTCGCCTAGGAGCTAGGGCCTGAGGACGGCTCGGCGTGGCCCGGCGACGAAGCCGGCCTCGGTCAGAAGCGGCATGACCTCCGCTTCGGCGACCGGGACGCCGTCGAAGCGCTCGACCGACAGGCGGCGGACGCCCGTACTTCTCGCGTGCTCGACGAGCGCGGCGAGCGCCGGCCGGAGCCAGGTCTCGTCGGGCTCGCGCAGCGGCACGAGCGAGCGGCCGCTTCGCTCGACGAAGAGCGCCGCCTCGCCGCCGAGGAGGACGACCAGGGCGCCCGCGACCCGCGCTGCCCGTGCCCCCGCGCGCTTCGGCCACGGCAGCGCGGCCCCGTACGGCTGTGCGGGATCGGCGGCGGCGAGCACGCGCGGCTCGGGCTCGTCTCCCTCTCGCGGCCGCAGCTCACGGAGCCGCTCGACGGCCCCGCCGAGTGCGAACTGCGCGCCGCCGAGGCCCTCGACGAAGTAGCCGCGGCGGCAGAGGCCGAGGGTCTCGAGCGCGCGCAGCTCCGAGTACACGGCCCCGTAGCCGCCGGAGATCCCCTCGGCGCGCACGCCGTCGCGCGTGACGATGCCCTGCCGCTCGAGCAGGAGCTCCGCGAGCGCGCGGCGGTCGGGCGGGTCGGCGAACAGGCGCTCGGTCAGCGACCAGCGTCCCTGCGTCGCCGTGATCGCGCCCACGCGCCGGCGTGAGAACCTCCGTGGCCGCCGCTCGGCCTTGGGAACGCCGTAACGGCGTGGGGCGCGCAGCGGCTGCCATGCGTCGTTCGTCACCTCGCCGGCCCAGACGAGGTCCCACAGCGCGGGCAGCGCCTCCTCCGCGTCGAGCCCGGCGGCGGCGAGCAGGTCGAGCCAGAACTCCGCCGAGCGTGCGAGGGCGGCGCGGAGGCGGTCGTGGGACTCGCCCTCCGGGGCGGACGTAGACGACGGGCGGCCGAGCGCGGCGGCGTCCTCGCGGAAGTAGAGCGCGACCCGGTCGAGGCCCGCCCCGACCCACACGATTTCGCCGGTCGCGCACAACTGGTCGAGGAGCTCTGGCCGATAGCCGGGAACCCGCCGGGGGAGCACGTCGGCTTCCCAGAGCGGAACGGGAAGCGCCAGCGACTGCAGCGGCACCAGCGCCTCACGGAGGGAGGCCCTGCGGTCGATCCCGTGCCAGGAGCCGAGGAAGCGCGCGTAGGCCGTCTGCTCGACCGGCTCGACCTCCTTTCGCAGCGCGGCGAGCGACGCGCGGCGCAGGCGTCGGAGCACGTCCGGGTCGCACCATTCGCGCTCGGTTCCACCCGGACGAAGCTCCCCGCGGACGAGGCGCTCCTCCCGCTCGAGCCGGCCGAGTTCGAGCTCCGCCGCCTCCGGCTCGATGCCGAAGCGCGCCGCGACGTCGGCCGTAGTGAACGGCCCGCGACCGCGGGCGAAGCGTGCGAGCAACGTGCGCAGCGGCAGCTCGCCGGGCTCGAGGAAGGCGTCGGGCAGTCCGGACGGCGGCATCGCGCCGAGCGCGTCCCGGTAGCGCCCGGCATCCTCCGCCGCGATCAGCCGTTCCTGGCCGGCGAAGCGGACCAGCACGGCCCGGCGCTCGGCGATCAGCGGCTCCGCTAGCGCCAGATCATATTCACCAGATCGCAAGTCGCCGCGAAGCAAGAGGAGATGATGCAAGTCGTCGGCGGTTCGCGGGTCGCCGCGAAGTTGGCCCTCCACCTCCCCGACGGCATCGGCGTCGAGAAGGTCGCGGAGCTCGTCCTGCCCGAGCAGCTCCCGCAGTAGTTCACGGTCGAGGGACAGCGCCTGCGCCCGGCGCTCGGCGGGCGGCGTGTCGTCCTCGTACATGTAGGTGGCGATGTAGTCGAACAGCAGCGAAGCCGCGAACGGCGAGGCCGACGGCGTCTCGACCTCGACCACGTCGACCTGCCGGGTGGCGATGCCGTGCAGGAGCCGGCGCAAGGCCGGGAGGTCGAAGACGTCCTGCAGGCACTCGCGGTACGTCTCGAGCACGATCGGGAAGGACGGATAGCGGCGTGCGACCTGGAGCAGGGACTGCGCCTTCAGGCGCTGCTGCCAGAGCGGCGTCCGCTGGCCGGGCCGATGCCGCGGGATCAGGAGCGCGCGGGCGGCGTTCTCGCGGAAGCGCGACCCGAACAGCGCACTCTGGCCCACCTCCTGGACGACGAGCTCCTCGACCTCGTCCGCGCCGACGACCAGCTCGGACAAGGCCGGCGCTGCGTCCGCCTCGGGCAGGTGGAGAGCGATGCCGTCGTCCGACCAGATCGACTGCACGTCGAGCCCAAGCGACTCGCGCAGCCGGGACGCGAGCGCGAGCGCCCACGGCGCGTGCACGCGCCCGCCGAAAGGCGTCAGGATGCACACGCGCCAGTCGCCGATCTCGTCGCGGAAGCGCTCCACCACCACGGTCCGGTCGGAGGGCACCACGCCGGTCGCGCGTTCCTGTTCGCGCAGGAACGCGAGGAGGTTGCGCGCCGCCAGCTCGTCGAGGTGGTAGTCCGAACGGAGTCGGTCGAGGGCCTGCCCGTCCGCAAGGGACGTGATCTCCCGCGACGCCGCCCCGATCGCCGCGCCGAGCTCGTGCGGCCTCCCCACTCCCTCGCCCTTCCAGAACGGCACCGCACCCGGGGCGCCCGGCGCAGGCGAGACGAGCACACGGTCGCGCGTGATCTCCTCGATCCGCCAGGTCGAGGCGCCGAGCATGAACGTCTGTCCCGCGCGCGCCTCGTACACCATCTCCTCGTCGAGCTCGCCGACACGGCTGCCGCCGTCGACGAGCTGCACGGTGTAGAGGCCGCGGTCGGGGATCGTGCCCGCGTTCGTCACGGCGAGCCGTCGCGCGCCGGCGCGTCCGCGTACGACGCCGGCCGTCCGGTCCCAGACGATGCGAGGGCGGAGCTCGGCGAACTCGTCGGACGGATAGCGGCCGGCGAGCATGTCGAGCACGTTCTCGAGCTGGATGCGCGAGAGGTCGGCAAACGGGTACGCACCGCGGACGAGATCGTGGAGCTCGTCGACCGCCACCTCCTCGTCGGCGCAGATCGCGACCACCTGCTGCGCGAGCACGTCGAGCGCGTTGCGCGGGATGACCGTCTCCTCGATCTCGCCCGCGCGCATGCGCTTCGCGACGACGGCCGACTCGAGCAGGTCGAGCCGGAACTTCGGGAAGATGCGCCCCTTCGACACCGCGCCCAGCTCGTGGCCTGCCCGGCCGATGCGCTGCAGGCCGCGGGCGACCGACTTGGGCGACTCGACCTGCACGACGAGGTCGACGGCGCCCATGTCGATGCCGAGCTCGAGCGAGGAAGTCGCGACGAGGCAGGGGATCTGGCCGAGCTTCAGCAGCTCCTCGATCTCGACGCGCTGCTCCCGGGCGAGCGAGCCGTGGTGCGCGCGGGCGATCTCCTTCTCGGCCAGCTCGTTCAGGCGCAGCGCCAGCCGCTCCGCGAGGCGACGGTTGTTGACGAAGACGATCGTCGAGCGGTGCTGCTCGACGAGCTCGAGCAGGGCGGGGTAGATCGAGGGCCAGATCGAGTTCGTCGACGGGCCGACGCCGTCGGTGATGTAGCTGCCGTCGACGACCTCGGGCTGGCGGATCGGCTGCGACGCCGAGAGGTCGCTCATGTCCTCGAGCGGCACCACGACCTCGAGATCGAGCTCCTTCGCCCGGCCCGCATCGACGAGCTCGATCGGCCGCGCCCCGGAGACGAAACGACCGATCTCCTCGAGCGGCCGCTGCGTCGCGGAGAGCCCGATGCGCTGAACCGGAGAGCCGGTCAGGTGGTCGAGCCGCTCCAGGCTCACGGCCAGGTGCGCACCGCGCTTCGTGCCGGCGACCGCGTGCACCTCGTCGACGATCACGGTCTCGACCGAGCGGAGCATCTCCCGGCCCTGCGACGTGAGCAGCAGGAAGAGCGACTCGGGGGTCGTGATCAGGATGTCCGGCGGCTTGCGCAGCATCTGCTGGCGCTCGCGCGGCGGCGTGTCGCCTGTCCGCACCCCGACGTGCAGCTCGGAACGGAGCCCTGCCAACGGGCCGCGTAGGTTGCGCTCGACGTCGTAGTTGAGCGCCTTGAGCGGCGAGACGTACAGGAGTCGGAGACCTTCTCCTGGCTTCGGTGTCAGGCGGTCGATCCCGTACAGGAAGGCGGCGAGGGTCTTCCCGGAGCCGGTCGGCGCCTGCACGAGGACGTGCCCACCCTTCGCGATGGCGGGCCAGCCCAGCGCCTGCGCGGGCGTCGGCGCCTCGAACGTCTGCTCGAACCAGGCCCGCGTCGCCGGGCTGAAGACGGACAACGCGTCCACGCCGTCAGCCTACCGACAGAACATACGTTCCTGTCGCTCCGTCGTAGACTCCCGCCGACGAGCGACAATGGAGGATCGAGATGAGCACGGTCGCAGCGGGGAACGAGACGGCGGTCGGTGCGGTTCAGCTCTACGTCGACGGCGTCCGAGCCGGCGACGCCGCCAAGCTGGAACAGGCGTTCAACGAGGGGGCCTGGATGTACGGCTCGGTCGGCGGGACGCGCTACGACGTCCCGATCACCGAGATGATCAAGATGATCGAGGCGCAGCCAGCCGACGTCGGCGGCAGCTTCCGCGCCACGGTGCGCTCGGTCGAGGAGGAGGGCGACGCCGCGATCGTCACGCTCGAGGAGGAGGGGTTCTGGGGCGCGCTGTCCTTCGTCGACTGGTTCTCGCTGATCCGAGTCGACGGCGCCTGGAAGATCGTCAACAAGACGTTCGCCCACACCGGCGGCTCGCTCCCGGAGGCCTGATCGCCACAGACACTCGGCCGGACCGGACACGTCCGAGACGGCCAGTACGGTCGGGGCGTGCGCCTGATCGTCGCCCGCTGCGAGGTGTCCTACACGGGCCGGCTGTCCGCCTACCTGCCCGAGTCGACGCGGCTGCTGATGCTGAAGTCGGACGGCAGCGTGCTGGTCCACGCCGACGCGGGCGGCTACAAGCCGCTGAACTGGATGACGCCGCCGACCGTGGTCGAGGAGAACGGCGAGCGCATCGTCGTCCGCAAGCGGGCGGGCAAGAGCGAGGACAGGCTCGAGATCCTGCTCCACGAGGTGCTGAGCGACGTCTCGCACGATATGGGCGAGGCGGCTGCGCTCGAGAAGGACGGGGTCGAGCGGCACCTCCAGGAGGAGCTCGCAGCGCGGCCGGACGCGCTCGCCGAGGGGCTCCGGCTCGTGAAGCGGGAGTGGCCGACCGACGTCGGCCCGGTCGACCTCATGTGCCGCGACGCGGACGACGGCTGGGTCGCGGTCGAGATCAAACGCGTGGCCACGATCGACGCCGTGGAGCAGCTCTCCCGCTACCTGGAGCGGATCCGGATCGACCCCGCGCGGGCAGAGTGCCGCGGCATCCTGGCAGCCGAGCAGCTCAAGCCGCAGGCCGTCACGCTGGCCGAGGCCCGTGGCATCGACTGCGTCGAGGTCGACCTGGCCGTGCTCCGCGGCGAGCGCGAGCCCGAGCTCACCTTGTTCGCGGTCTAGTCGAGCAGAGCTCGCAGCGCCTCGACGTCGGCCCGCAGCTCGTCCTCGGGGTGCGGCGGCGGCTCGTCCGCGGGGAACGGGAACGGCCAGCCGGGTCTCGGATCGTCCGCGTACCGCGGCAGGACATGCGCGTGCAGGTGCGGGAGCGAGTTGCCGAGCACCTCGTAGTTCATCTTCACCGGGTCGAGGTGTTGTTCGAGCGCACGGCCGACGCGCAGCACTTCGAGCCAGTACGCGGCTGCCTCGTCTGTCGAGAGCTCGGTCGGCTCGGCGACGTGGCGGCCGCGCCAGACGACGATCGAGTAGCCGCGCTGGATGCTCGCACGCTGGAGGTAGGCGTCCGAGACGGCGCCGGCGAAGAAGCGCACGCCCCAGCGCGTCTCGTCGGGACGGCCCTGCGCGCACATGTCGCAGCCCTCGCCGCGACGGAGCGCGTAGAACGAGTCCGGCCACTCCACAGCGCGCGACGTTAGCATCGGGCCGACCGTGCCCGAGACGCCCGAGGAGTTCCACGCCCGCGTTGCCGGCAGCCTGCGGATGCCGGCGGTCGAGACCTGGGACACGTTCCCTTTCGACGGCGACATGCGGCCGCGGGCGCTCGTGCCACCCGTAGCGGCCGAGGAGCCGCGGAAGGGCGAGGGCGGCGTCGACTGTCAGCGCTGCGCGCTGGGGGACGAGGAGTACGTCTGGACGGACGAGCGCTGGCGCATCTTCGGCTACCCGCGCCCGGCCGGACTGCCGGTGATCGTCCTGCTCGAGCCGCGCGAGCACTACGAGGAGCCGGGTGACCTTCCGGACGAGCTGGCCGCCGAGCTCGGCGTCATGCTCGGCCGCATCGAGCGCGCTGTCCGAGGCAGCGGGGAGATCGGACGCGTTCACGTCTGCCGCTGGGGCGACGGCTCGGCGCACCTCCACTGGTGGTTCATGGCCCGACCGGCCCGGATCCCGCAGCTGATCGGCAGCTTCGCGGCGATCTGGGACGACGTCCTCCCGCCGACTCCCGAGGACGTCTGGCGAGCGAACATCGCCGCCGTCGTCGCCGCGCTCGAGGCCGGGTGACCTACTCGATCGTCGCGCGCGACCCCGGGACAGGAGAGCTCGGCGTCGCTGTCCAGACGGGCACCTTCGGCGTGGGACGCGGCGTCCCCTGGGCCGAGGCCGGCATCGGTGCGGTCGCGACACAGTCGTACACGGAGCGAAGCTACGGACCGTTCGGGCTGGAGCTGATGAAGACGGGCCGCTCGGCCGAGCAGGCACTGGCGGGGCTCGTCGCCTCCGATCCGCAGCAGCGGTTCCGCCAGGCGGGCATGGTCGATGCCGACGGCCGCTCGGCCGCGCACACCGGCGCCGGCTGCGTCCGCGAGTGCGGTCACCTGCTCGGCGACGGATATGCCGTGCAGGCGAACATGATGGCGAGCGACACCGTCTGGGCCGCGATGGCCACGGCGTACGAGTCGGCGACGGGAACGCTCCCCCGGAGGCTGCTCGCGGCGCTCGAGGCCGCCGAGGCCGAGGGCGGCGATTTCCGCGGAGCGCAGTCGGCCGCCCTGCTCGTCGTCGAGGCCGAGCCGTCCGGATTCCCGTGGAAGGGACGGGTCTCGGACATCCGCGTCGAGGATCACGTCGATCCCGTCGGCGAGCTGCGCCGGCTCCTCGACATGGAGGAGGACTATCGCGCCGACCGCGCCGACCATCTGCGCGAGAAGGACCGGCACTGGACGGCGGCCTGGGCGGCAGCGCAGGCGGGCGATCCCGCGCGCGCCAAGGCGCTGCTCCAACCGCTGTTCGACGCCCATCCGAACTGGCGGGATGCTGTCCGCGCAGCCGGAGAGCGAGGCGATTTCCCCGGCTGGGAGCAGGTCCTCGACTAGGATCGGAGGATGCCCGACGTGCTCTATTTCACCGGGAACGACGAGGCCGACCGGCTGCTCGCGACCGATCCGATGGCGCTCCTGATCGGCTTCGCGCTCGACCAGCAGGTGCCGGTGCCGACCGCCTTCTCGGGCCCGCTCAAGATCAAGCAGCGGGTCGGCTCGCTCGATGCGGGCGTGCTCGCCGGCATCGAGCCCGAGCGGCTCGACGCGGCCTTCCGCGAGAAGCCCGCCGTGCACCGCTTTCCCGGGACGATGGCGACGCGCGTCCAGGAGCTCGCACGCACGGTCGTGAGCGAGTACGACGGCGACGCGTCGCGGCTCTGGACCGACGCGAGCGACTCGGACGACCTGCGACGGCGGATCGAGGCGCTGCCCGGGTTCGGCGAGATGAAGGTGAAGGCGCTCGGCTCCGTGCTCGCCAAGCGCTTCGACGTCCAGGTGGCGCAGGGGCTCGTGCCAGGTCATCCGACGCTCGGGGACGTCGACTCGGCAGAGGCGCTCGAGATTTACCAAGCGCAGAAGCGCGCCTACAAGGCCTCGTTGCGCGCCAGCTGACAACCTGTCAGATGACGCCCTGTCCTCTCGCCGGCGACCAGGTGATCGCCGACCCGGCGTTGACGCTTCGCTTCGACCCCAGTAGAGTCGCCTGACTTCGTAACTTCTGCGGCAGCGAGGTGCCACGATGAACGACATGTCGGATGGATTGCATCCGCTCGGAGAACCAGGAGAGCGCGCCGAGTTTCTGAAGAAGCTGGGCAACGAGATAGAAGCACTCCTCCTTCGCCTGGAAGCGAGCCAGGGCGATCTCATTGCCTACATCGACAACCGGGTTGCCTTCCTCAACACGATCGACAGAAGCGAGCTCAGCGATGAGGCCAAGGCTCTGCTTCTCGAATCGGATTACTCCGTGATCCAGGAGGTCATGAAGCACAGAGACTCCACCGCGGTTCGCTGGATCTGCATCTGGATCATCTAGGCTCCCGGGTCTAGCCTGTGGTGGGCTCGGGCTCCCTGACCGTCGTCGGCACGGGCATTCAGCTCGGTACGCACATGACGCCGGAAGCGCGTATGGCTATCGAAGGGGCGGACATCGTCCTCGCGCTCGTCGCCGAGCCGGTCATGCAGTCGGTCGTCGAGCGCCTCAACCCGGAGACGCATTCCCTACACGGTCACTACGTCGTGGGTGAGAGCCGCGTCGACGCCTACGAGGCGATGATCGTGGAGATCCTCTCCCACGTCCGCCGTGGCCTCGACGTCTGCGCCGCGTTCTACGGCCATCCGGGTGTCTTCGTCGCGCCGTCGCACGAAGCGGTGCGCCGCGCGCGGGCGGAGGGATTCCGGGCTCGCATGCTCCCGGGGATCTCGGCCGAGGACTGCCTCTTCGCCGATCTCGGCGTCGATCCGGCACGCTTCGGCTGCCAGAGCTACGAGGCAACCGATTTCCTCGTCCACGCGAGGCGGGTCGACACGACGGCAGCCCTTGTGCTCTGGCAGCTGGGAACCGTCGGCAATGCCGCCGCCTCTGCGGAGGCGAGGCCCAGTGGGCTGGGGGTCCTGGTCGACGTTCTGCTCGGGCTCTACCCCTCCGGCCACGAGGTCGTGGTCTACGAGGCCTCGCCGTATCCCGGCTTCGACCCGCGTATCACGAGCATGATCCTCTCCGAGCTGGCCGAGAGTCACGTGACCGCCCTGTCGACCTTATACGTCCCGCCTGGTAAGCCCGCAGAAGTCGATCTCACGATGGTGGACCGGCTCGATCTTCCGAGACCGTGATCGCGCTCACCGCCCGATCGGCGAACCTGCGCGCGCGGGCCGCGGAAACAGCGTTCCCTTCCGGCTCGAAGAATCGCAGGCCTTCGTTTGCAGCCTCCAGTGCGTCCGCAGGGCGACCCTCGAGCTCGAAGACCTCCGCAAGGGCGAGCAGCGCTTCGCCGCGAAGATTGTGCCCGTCGGTGTCCCGAAGGATGTCGATCGCCTCGCGCGCCAGCGACTCCGCAGCCGCATCGCCGCCGCGGGCGAGCACCTTGGCGCGCGTGGCCCGCGCCGATGCCTGCGTCCAGATGTCGTCGGGGGCGGCTTCCTCCACCGCATGGAGGGCGATCTCCTCCGCCTCTCCGAGCCGATCCTGGCGGTAGAGCGCCTCCGCGAGAAACGCTGCGATGCTGGAGCGGTGACCTCGCTCACCCATACGGTCGAGCGTCTCGAGGGCTTCTCTCAGTTCTCGCTCCGACGCCCGGTCGTTGCCGGCGAGTTGTTCGACTTCGGCCACCGCGAACGCGATCGAGGTCTGGATGTACCCCGACACACCGATGTCTTCGAAGATCGCTCGCGCCTGGGCGATGTCCGTGCGGGCATTGTCGAACTCCCCGAGCCGTGCCTCAAGGACGGCGATGCATCGGAGCGCGTAGGCCTCGATCAGCCGATCCTCCGCCGCAAGCTCGACGATCTCCCGGCAGCGGACGATCGACTCCCTGGCAGACCGAGGCCCCCACGTGGCCGCGAGCGCGAGATTCCGCAGGATCTCGGCCTCCTGGCGCCGATCACCCGAGCGTTGTGCGTATTCAAGCGCGCGTCCCAGAGCCTGCTCCGCGTACTCGAACCGTCCGAGCCAGATCCCTTGCCGCACGCCGATGAGGGTCCAGGCGGCTGCCAGCGTCCGATCGTCGTCCAACTCCTCTAGCACGGGCAGGCTCGCCTCGATTTCCGCGAAGATCTCGGCCGCTGACCCAGGGTCGCTGATTAACCTGACGTTGGCGCGCTCGATCGTCACGCGCAGGGCTGTTCCCCGGTCGCCGGTGACCCGCGCCGCCTCGGCAGCTTCCGAAAGGATCTCCTCGGCCCGGCCGAGCTCGCCGTTAGCGGAGAGTGCCACGCCGAACTCGGGCAGGACGCTGAGCCTCGAAGGCGGGGCGACTGCGAGCAGCTCGGTCGCGCGCTCGAGGAGGTTGACGGCCCCCGGTGCATCGCCTTTGGCCAGAGCCCGCCGCCCAGCGGAGGCCAGTCGCGTGCCGGCACGCAGCGCGACCGCCCGGCCGTGGTCGTCAGCGCGGAGCACTTCGAGCCGGTAGTGATACGCCTGCTCGAGGTGATAGCCGAGCACCTCCTCGAGCTCCGGGAGCCGGTCGCCGGCCACCTCCTCTAGCCAGGCCGCGTAGCGCTCGTGGAGCGCAGCCCGGATCTGCTTCGGGACGGCATCGTACGCAGCCTCCCGGATCAGAACGTGGCGGAAGCGAAAACCGTCGACCCCGGCGAACGAGGCCCGGTGCGGACCGATCAGCTCCTTGCGGACGAGCGCACCGAGGCACTCCTCGACCTGGTCCCGAAAGTCCTCGTCGGCCAGCGCTTCGACGGCCCCCGAGTGGAAGATCGACCCTTCCACAGCCGCCCGCTCGATCGCCCGCCTCTCGCCGACGCTCAGCTGGTCGAGCCGCGAGGCGAGCAGCACCTGGATCGACGCCGGCAGGGGCAGCTCGTCGAGTCCGTCGGACAGTTCGTCACCGTCCGCGCCGAGGTAGCCGCCGTCGATCAGCATCGACACCATCTCCTCGACGAAGAGCGGATTGCCCTCGGCGGAGCTCTGGATCCTGGCCACGAATCCGTCTGCCGCCTCGACCGCGAGGAGGTTCGCGAGCAGCTCGCGGGACTCGGGCGCGGACAGCGGCTCGAGGAAGATCGACGTTGCGTTTCGCTTGCCCCCGCCCCAGGCCGGGCGCAGCTCGAGCAGCTCGGGCCTGGCCATGACGACGATGAGCAGCGGCGCGTCGCGCACCCACTCCGCGAGGTACTCGATGAGGTCGAGGAAGTGCGGCTCGCCCCAGTTGACGTCGTCGAAGACGATCACCGTGGGGCGCTCGTGGGCAAGCGTCTCGACCAGCTTGCGGAAGCCCCAGAAGCCCTGCTCGGCCGTGTCCCCCGTCTCCTCGAGGCCGACGAGCGCGGCGACGCGCTTCGCCGCGAGGCTCGCGTTCTCGTCCTGCCCGAGCGTCGCCTCGATCTTCGCCAGCACCTGCTCTGCGGAGTCGCCGTCGTCGATCCCCGTGCCCTGCTTGACGACCTCGAGCGCGGGCCAGAACGTGATTCCCTCGCCGTAGGGCAGACAGGTGCCGACAAGCAGGCGCGCTCGGTCGCCGATGCCGGCGTGCGCTTCCCGGACGAGCCTCGACTTCCCGACACCTGCAGCGCCGAGCACGGTGAACAGGTGGCAGGAGCGCTCGGCGGCGGCCCGCTCGAACGCGTCGGCGAGCGACTGCAGCTCCCGCCCGCGCCCGACCATCGGCGAGTCGAAGCGGCGGGTGTGCGAGAGGACACCCGGCAGCACCTCGAGCAGCCGGTGCGCCTCGACCGTCTCCTCCTTCCCTTTCAGCGCCAGCGGCCCGACCGACTCGGCCCGGACGGCGTCGCGTGCGAGCCGGTAGGTCGCGTCCCCGAGCAGGATCTCGCCGTCGGCGGCGACGCTCTCGAGCCGCTGCGCGACGTTGACGGCGTCCCCGGCGGCGAACGAGTGGCCGCGGATCGTGTCGCCGGCGATCACCTCGCCGCTGTTGACGCCGATGCGGACCGTGATCCGGATGCCGTAGACGAGCTCCAGGTCCTCGTTCAGGCCTTCGATCGCCTCTCGGAGCTCCGACGCCGCGCGCAGCGCCCTGAGCGCGTCGTCCTCGTGCAGCACCGGGACCCCGAAAACGGCCATGACCGCGTCGCCCATGAACTTCTCGACCGTGCCCCCGTGGCGCTCGAGCACGTCACGTGCGACCTCGAAGTAGCGCGAGAGCACGCGCCGGACCTGCTCCGGGTCCTGCCGCTCGCCCAGCGTCGTCGAGCCCGTGACGTCGCAGAAGAGCACCGTCACGGTCTTGCGGACCTCGAGCGGGACCGCGGTCGAAGGCTCTAGCGAGCGCCCGCAGGCAGCGCAGAACCTCGCTGCCTCCGGATTCGGCTCGCCGCAGCGCGGACATGCCGCCATGGGCGGAGTCTACGGCGGTTTCGGCAGACTTCCCGCCATGTCCGGACGTCGTGCGCGCGTCCTCGCCTACGTCACCCGTGAGCGCGAAGGCCGAACCCAGCTGCTGGTCTTCGACCATCGCGACCATCCCGAGGCCGGGACGCAGGTCCCCGCCGGCCGTCTGGAGGCCGGCGAGGGCCTCGAGGAGGGGCTCCGCCGCGAACTGCACGAGGAGGCCGGGCTCGCCGACGTCCGGATCGTCCGGGAGCTGTCGGTCCTCGGCGACTGGGTCGCTCGATCGGAATACGAGAACCACGCGTTCGAGGTACGCGTCGACGGGGACGATGCAGCCGATACCTGGGAGCACGTGGTGCACGGCGACGGAGATGACGCAGGGCTCGTGTTCCTCTACCGCTGGGTCGCGGTCGAGCCCGGGCTCGACCTCTGGGGCGGCCTCGATCCCACCTACGAGCAGCTCGCATGAAGCTCGTCGCCCTCGCCGCTGCGGTCGGGACGCTGGCGCTCGCCGGCTCCGCCGCTCAGCCGCCCAAGTTCGCGGGCTGCCCGGTCTTCCCCGCCGACAACCCCTGGAACCAGCGGGTCGACAGGCTGCCGGTGGCGGCGAACTCGCGCGCGATCGTCGACTCGATCGGCGCCGACACCGGCCTGCACCCGGACTTCGGCTCCGGTCTCTGGGACGGCGCGCCGATCGGCATCCCGATCACGGTCGTCAAGACCCGCGTCGCCAAGTCGCGAGTCGCCTTCGACTACGCCGACGAGTCCGACCGCGGGCCGTACCCGATCCCGGCCGGGGTCAAGATCGAGGGCGGCGGCGACCGCCACGCGCTCATCGTCGACTCCTCCACGTGCAAGCTCTACGAGCTGTACGCGCTGCAGCGCTCGGGATCGGCCTGGCACGCGGGCTCGGGCGCGATCTGGAGCCTGCGCTCGAACAAGGTGCGCCCGGCCGGCTGGACGTCCGCCGACGCGGCCGGGCTGCCGATCATGCCCGGGCTCGTCCGCTGGAGCGAGGTCGCGCGGGGACACATCGACCACGCGCTCCGCTTCACGGTCGAGCGCACCCGCCGGGCCTACGTCTACCCGGCGCGGCACTCCGCGAGCGACCTCACCGACCCGAGCCTGCCGCCGATGGGCCTGCGCGTCCGGCTCCGCGCCGACTACCCGATCGCCGGCTTCCCGCCACAGGCCCGGGTGCTGCTCCAGGCGCTGAAGACGTACGGGATGATCGTGGCCGACAACGGCACGTCGTGGTACATCACGGGCGAACCGAGCCCGCGCTGGTCGAACGACGACCTGCATACGATCGGCCGCGTCCCCGGCTCCGCCTTCGAGGTCGTGGACACGAGCTCGCTCCGCCCGAAGACCAAGTAACAGGGTGTTACTTGGTGAGCCGGGTGGTGTGGAGTTGCGTCGCGACGGGCAGCCGGTACTCGCCGACGACCAGCCTGCGGAGCTCGGCCTCCACGGCGTCGAACTCGTCCGCCGGTAGCGATCCGAACACGCTCGTCGACAGGATCAGCGTGACGAGCCGCTCGGCGTCGAGCATCACGCCGTCGGACTCGGTGCTGTCCTCGCGCAGCTCCTCGAACGGCGAAGCGGCGAAGCAGGTTCGCCAGTCATCGCTCTCCATCGAGTGAGGCTCGAGCTCGGGCCGCTCGTAGATCCGCTCCATAAGCTCGGCGGCCGCGGGCGGGACGGGCGGCACCGTCTCCCACCACTCGTTCCAGATCAGCGCCAGTCCCCCGCCTGTGCGGAGGATGCGCTCGATCTCGGCCAGCGCCGCCTTCGTGGCGAACCAGTGGAATGCCTGGCCGACGAGGACGGCGTCGACCGACGCGTCGTCGAGCGGAATCGACTCCGCCCGGCCGTCGAGGACGCGATACGCATCGGTTGCCCGCGTGAGCACGGCGCGCATTCCCCGATCGGGCTCGACGGCGATCACGCGACCGACCCGCTCGACGAGCGGGCGCGTCAGCTTGCCCGTTCCCGCGCCGAGGTCGACCACATCGGAGCCGGGCCCGAGCCCGAGCCTCGACACGAGGAGGTCGATCGCCTCCGGCGGATACTCGGGCCGGACGCGGTCGTAGTCCTCGGCCCGCTGCCCGAAGCTGGTCGCGCGCGCCGTCACCGCAGGCGCGTCCAGTAGATCTCGTCTCGAACGGGGACCCGGTACGTGTTGTCAGGGAGGAGCGCCCGCAACTCGTCGGCAAGTGCCACACGCTCATCCTCGGGAAGCACCGCGCAGATGCTCTGCGAGAGGGAGAGCGAGACCATGCCGTCCCGGTCGATGTGCTCGTCGTGCTCGAACAGCTCCTCGCGCAGCGGCTCGAACGCCGAGCCCTCGAACGGTTCCCGCCAGGCGCCGGAGGCGTAGATCTCCCCGCCGGGCTCGACGCCGGGGCGACGATGACGCTCCACAGCTTCGCGCGCTTCGTGCGGGTACGGCGGCTCCGTGTCGCCGGCCCCGCCATGGAAACAGAGGACGAGCGCGCCGCGCGGCCCCAGGACGCGCTCGATCTCGGCGATCGCGACCGGCCAGTCGAACCAATGAAACGCGTTCCCGCAGAACACGGCGTCCACCGACGCGTCAGCGAGCGGAATCGCCTCTGCCGACCCCTCGAGTACCAGGTAGCAATCTGTCACTTGGGAGCACACAGCTCGCATCGACGCGTCCGGCTCGACGGCGATCACTCGCGCGAACCGCCGCACGAGGGCGCGGGTGAGCTTGCCTGTCCCCGCTGCCAGGTCGAGCACCGCCGATTCGAGCGGGACGTCGGCGACGGCGGCGACCTCGTCCGGCCACCCCGGGCGGCCGCGCTCGTATTCGGCGGCGGCGTTGCCGAAGGCGAGGCGGAGCTCGCTAGCCAAACGCGTGCACGACGGCGGACATGGGCACGAAGCGGAGCGTGCGCCCGGAGGCGAAGAAGAGACCGGCGTCCTCGAGCTGGGCGCGCGCAGCATGCGCGAACGTCGCACGGCGCCCGTCCGAGAGGCGAACCAGGAGTGTCGTCCCGTTCGAGCCGAGCACGGCGATTCCCCGGTCGAGGTCCTGGAGCACGCGTTTGCCGGGCGGGAGCGCGAACGAGCGCATCTTTGCGCCTGTGCGGGCATTCCAGACCGTGAGCGAAGTGCCCGCCAGCGTCACGAGCTGCGAGCCCTGGAAGACCGCGTCGGCGAGTCCGGGCATCGCGGGAAAGGCCCGGATCCCCCCTCCCCGCGGGCCTACGAGAAGGAGCGTGCGATCGGCATGCTGGATCAGGATGGCGTGACCATCCGTCCAGACCGGGTCGAGAACGCTCGGGCCGGCGCGAAGGACGCGGCCACGGGTGGCGCGTAGCGCCTGGTCGTAGACGTCGGGCAGGCCGCTTCCGCACGCCCGCGCGTAGTCGCCGCCGGCCTGGTCGCACTGCGTCCACGACGCGTACGCGAGCAGCCTGCCGTGCCCGACCAGGTCACCGGTGTGATCGCCTGCCGGGTCGCCGGCAGCGCCGCCGCCGTTCTCGACGTACGACACGACCCTCTCCTTCGGGTGCGTGAGCGTCGCCGTCGAGATCGACAGCTCGAGGTTGTTGCCGCCGTTCGTCTCCTGCCAGGCCACCGTCTGCGTCGCGAGGGCCAGCTCGGCCACCGAGTCGAGTCCGATGCTGTCCGAGTCGCATTGGACGATCGTCTTGATCGTCACCGGCGCGTGCCCGAGCCGCCAGAGGACAATCTGCGCGCAGCGGCCCTTGCGATTCCCGGGGACGACGGCCGCGACGACGTCGCCGTCCGCGCGCACGATCGGCGGCGCCGCCGGCAGCGTCAGCGAAGCCGTCGGGCTCGCGTGAGCTCCGACCGCGAGCACGAGCGCGCCCGCGGCGACGCTAGCCCACGCCGGCCAGGAGGAAGGCACGCTGCTCCTTGACCATCTCGCGGGCGATCACGAGCCGCTGGATCTCGTTCGAGCCTTCGTAGATCTGTGTGATCTTGGCGTCGCGCATCATCCGCTCGAGCGGGTACTCGCGGATGTAGCCGTAGCCGCCGAGGATCTGCACCGCCTCGGTCGTGACCCACATCGCCGTGTCGGAGCAGTGGAGCTTGGCCATCGCGCCCGCCTTCGTCAGCTCCGCGTCGGCCACGCCCGCGTCGGTCATCTGCCCGAAGCGGTACAGGAGGCCGCGCGCCGCCTCGCACGCCGTCTCCATGTCGGCGAGCTTGGCCGCGATCAGCTCGTGCTGGACGATCGGCTTCCCCATCGTCTCGCGCGTCTTCGCGTACTCGAGCGCGTAGTCGGTCGCGCCCTGCGCGATCCCCAGCGCCTGCGCCGCGACACCCGGCCGGGAGCGGTCGAGGATGCGCATCGCGAGCCGGAAGCCGTCGCCCTCTGGGCCGAGCCGGTTCGCCTCGGGGACGCGGCAGTCCGTGAAGACGAGCTCGCCCGTGGTCGATCCTGCGATGCCCATCTTCGGTTCCAGGCGGGCGACCTCGAACCCCGGTGTGTCCGACTCGACGAGGAAGGCCGAGATCCCGTCGTGGCCCTTCGTCGGGTCCGTCTTCGCGAACACCGTGTAGAGCGTCGCGACGGCCGCGTTGGTGATGAACCGCTTCGATCCGTCGAGGGCGTACTCGCCGTTGTCGCGCCGTGCCTCGGTCCGCATCGCCGCCGAGTCGGAGCCCGACCCGGCCTCCGTCAGCGCGTACGCGGCCAGCCATTCGCCCGACGCGAGCCGCGGGAGGTAGCGCTCCTTCTGCTCGTCGGAGCCACCGAGGTCGAGCCCGAGCGAGCCGAGCGACTGCACGGCGAGGATCAGCCCGCTCGTCGCGCAGACCTTCGACACCTCTTCGATCGCTACCAGCGAGAGCAGCGTGCCCGTCCCGGTGCCGCCGTAGCGCTCGTCGAAGAAGAGGCCGAAAAGCTCGTGCTCGCGGAACAGCTCGACGACGTCCCACGGGAACTCGTGCGACTCGTCGATCTCGGCCGCCCGCGGGGCGATCCGGTCGCGCGCCAGCGTCCGGACGAGGTCGCGGATCTCGCGCTGGTCGTCGCTCAGGACGTCGTACGCCACCACCTCAGTGTACGCCGGGTCCCGACCCGGTCCGGCACCCGATACGATCCGCTCACCGACCCGATCGGAGGCGAAATGCGTCGACTCCTGCCCTTCCTGCTCGTCTTCGTGGCACTCGTCGCCGGTTGAAGCGTCGCCGTCGCGCAGAGTTCTGCGCACGCGAGGACGATCGTCCACCACGCTCATACGATCGCCCGCTGACGGAGACATGCCGTTCGAGGAGCTGAAGGCGAGGCTGAGCGAGGTCTGGGGCTCGGCGCCGTGGGAGCGCGTCGCGCCGCAGATGGCACCGCTTCGCGAGCACCTCGCGCGCGTCCTCGGACCCCGGCCCGGCCTGCGCTGGCTGGACGTCGCCACCGGGACGGGCGCGCTCGCGCTCGTCGCGGCGCGCGGGGGTGCCGACGTCACCGGTGTCGACCTGGCGCCCAAGCTGATCGAGACCGCGCGCCGACTCGCGGCCGAGGAGGGGCTCGACGTCCGATTCGAGGTGGGCGACGCCGAGGCGCTGCCGGTCGAGGACGCGAGCTTCGCCGCCGTCTCGTCGTCGATGGGACTGATCTTCGCTCCCGACCACGCGGCCGTCGCGCGCGAGCTCGCCAGGGTGTGCGAGCCGGGCGGCCGGATCGCTTTCTCGGCGTGGCGCGAGGGCGCGTGCTTCTTCTCCGTCTGTGCGCGCTATTCCCCGCCGCTCGCTCCGGGCCAGGGCGAGGCGACGGCCTGGGCCTCCGAGGACTACGCCGAGCAGATGCTCGGGGCCGACTTCGAGCTCGCGTTCGAGGAGGGAGACTCGCCCGTGCGCGCCGAGTCGGGCGAGGCGGTGTGGGAGCTGATGGCCTCCTCGTCGGGGCCGTTCAAGGCCCGCGTGGCGAGCCTCGAGCCGGAGGTGCTCGCCCAGTTCCACCGCGAGTTCGTCGATCTCCTCGAGGCGCACCGCGTAGACGGTGGAATCAGCCTTCCCGCGCCATACGTGATCGTCGCAGGCACCCGGCGCTGACCGCTACCGTGGACCGATGCTCAGGAGGGCGATCGGCCTCGCGCTCCTCGCGGCCGCCGTGCTCGCGGGAGCGGGCACCGGCCGGTCGGCGACTCCCGACACGGCAACGTTGCTCACGCGCTACGAGCCCGTCCTTCGTCTCTATGCCAACGACTGGAAGCCGAGCGCGGTCGAGCCGTTCCTGGCCGCCGCCGATCTCGAGAAGCTGACCGCAGGCAGCTGGCGGCTCGTCCAGCACAGCCCGACGCCCTCGGCGCTCGCGAACGGCTCCTCGCAGCTCAGGCTCGATACGCGCGGCTGCACGCCCGCCTACGACGTCGACGGCTGCTATCCGCGCCGACCGACGCAGCCGACCGTCTACGGCCGTGTCTGGGTCAATCCGACCGCGTCGGCCGGCATCCGCACGGTGCTCCAGTACTGGCTGTTCTACTCGCTCGACGACTGGCGCAACTCGCCCGCGAAGCCGTCACTCTGGCACATGCACGAGGGCGATTGGGAGGAGGTGTCGGTCGCACTCGACGCCGCCGGGCAGCCCGTCTCGGTCGCGGCCAGCCAGCACGACCTCGGCGTGACACGCACCTGGGCGCGCGCGCGCCGCGTCGGTCTGCATCCGGCCGTCTACGTGGCCCTCGGATCCCACGCCAACTACCTTTCGCCCGGGCTCCAGGGCGCGTCGGCCGTCCCGCACGTCATTCCGCCGCGCTTCTCCGGCCTCCCGTTCCCCGAACCCGACTACACGAGCGCCCAGACGTCCGTCGGGCCGGCCGGCGCGGCGAGGATCGGGCTCCGCGTCGTCGACGTGTCGAGCGGGAGTGTCCCCTGGCTCGGATTCGGCGGCGCGTGGGGAGACGGCAGCTACATCCTCGCAGGAAGCTTCAGGGGGTTGGTCACCCATTTGAGGATCGGCGATTCACCCTCCGGGCCCGCATTCCATGCGGTTTGGCGAGATCCGATGCTTCAGTTCCGCAGCTGGCCGGCCGATGACGGACACTGACATGTCCAGCTTCCCCGCCCGCTAAGGTCCGCCCGTGCTCTCCCGCACACGCGCCGCCGTGGCGACGGCTGTGGTGATCTTCGTCTCCGGCTCGATCGTCTCCGCCGTTTCGGCCGGCACCTCGCACCGCGCAGAACGAGTGAATGCGCTGTCGGCGCTGCCGTCGCTCGACTCCCAGATCGCCGCCCGCATCAACGTTTCCCGCGTGCAGTACGGCCTCCCGCGCATCCGCGTCTCCCCGGCGCTCAGAACAGCCGCGAACACCCATACGTTCGAGATGGTCCGTGACGGCTATTTCTCGCACGACTCGGCCGACGGCACGAATGCGGGAAAGCGGCTCATCCGCTACTACAGGTCGGCGGGCTACCGGCGCTGGGAGGTCGGAGAGGCGCTCCTCTGGTACTCACCCGGCGTGGACGCCGCCACCGCTGTCCACGAATGGCTGATGAGTCCCGAGCACCGGGCGATCCTGCTCGATCCCGCGTTCCGGGAGATCGGCGTCTCCGCCGTGCACGCGACGGCCGCCGCGGGCGCCTTCAACGGCGACGAGGTCACCGTCGTCACCGCCGACTTCGGCGCTCGCTCCCGCTGAGGCTGTCGACAGCCCTCGATCCCTGACCCTCAAGTCAGGGATGCCCTCTGTCGATAACCGCCGCAGTCCGGGGAATCGACCCCCGGAAAACGCACTCAAGACAGGGATCGCACGTGACGATAAGGAGTGGCATGGAAGCGGCACAGTCCTCGCGGCGTTCGCTCGGTGAGATTTTTGTCGCACGCGGCCTGATCTCCGAGGCCGATCTCGAGCGGGCTCTCGCCGAACAGTTTGCGACGAAGCGCCGCCTTGCGGACATTCTCGTCCGGCGCGGCCTCGTCACGGGCAGTGACATCACGAGCGCTCTCAACGAGCAGCTGGCCGGGTTTCCCGGACGCCCCGAGAGCGATGACCTGGTCGAAGTCGCCGCCTACGATCGCGAGGACGTCCACGAGTCCGCCGCCGTCGTGGCCGCAGCCCCCATGCTCTATCCCGTCGAGGGCGAGGCCTGGAGTGAAGCGGTCATCCCAACGGCCGCGAGCGCGCCGCCCTCCGAGGACGAGCCCGGCCACGATCCCCAGTCGTCCGGCGACGGAGAGACACTGCCGGCCGACCTCGGTGGGCGCTCGACCACAGTCGAAGTCGACGTCACGTTCGAGCCGGCCGCCCTGATCCAGGAGACCGACGAACGGCGCGAGGCGATGGAGTCCCGGCTTGCCGCCCTCGGCCCCATCCTGGAAGGTCTCGAGCGGGTTCAGGCCGATCTCGTAGAGCACGAGCTGTGCTCCCCGCTCCTCGCGCACGAGCTGACCGCCACACAGCAGCGGCTCATCGCCCGGGGTGACGAACTCTCGGCGGAGATCGCGATGCTCAAGGAGACCCGTGAAGAGATCGAGCGAACAGCGGGACTCCTCGAGGAGCTTCGCAGCGAGCTGGCAGGCAAGATCCACGAGCTCACGGAGCTTCGCGCGACGGCCGCGATCTGGACGAGCCGCGTCGCAGACATCGAGGCGGAGGTCGAGTCGTTGACGGCGCGGGCCAACAAGGCTTCTCACGATCTGAACGTCCTCGTCGACGCCCGTGTCGCCACACCCGCGATCGACGCCGTCACGGAGACTCACGCTCCAGCCGGCGATGACTTCCCGGAAATGCGTGCTCCGGCCGGAAATGAAGAGGAGGCGACGGCGCGAACCGTGAACGCCGACGGCCACATCCTGTTCGTCCCGGCGGAGGACGGCTACGAGCTGGTCGAGCACGTCGGGGCAGCCCCCGGTGTCGGAGAGGTCGTCGACGTCGGTGACCAGAGGTGGGTCGTCACGAAGATCGGACACTCCCCGCTCCCGTTCGACGACCGTGACTGCGCGTTCCTGACCGCATCCGCCTAGGGATCGGGACTGGCCGTGGCCGCTTTCGAGCTCCCGGATCCCTCAAGCGAAGGGGACTCCGAGACGATGAATGCACCGATGCAAGCTGCCGGAATCAACTGGCGTCCGCTCGGCGAGCTCTTTCTCGATGCGGGACTGATCACGCGCGACGAACTCGAGGAGGCACTCTCCGAGCAGACGGAGACTCGCCAGCGCCTCGGCCAGATCCTGGTCTCCCGTGGCCTCGTCTCGGAACCCGAGCTGCTGCGCGTGCTCCTCGACCAGCTCGGTCAGGAGCTGGAGAGGGAAGGTGCGCCGGGACCGCTGGCCCACGATCTCGCCCGGCGGCGCGCGGCGCAGAGGCCCGAACTCGAGGTGCTCCAGGATCTGAATCGAGAGCCGAGTGCCGGCGACGAGTCAACCGACGTCGACCCCGCGGCCGCCGCCCGAGCGAACTTCGAGATTGCACTCATCAAGGAGCGCGCCGAGCTCGAGAAGAATCTGAACGACCAACGCGCGGCCCTTCGGGAGGCGCTCTCCGACAAGCCGGCCACCGCTCCCGTGGAGACTCAAGCCTCCGAGGCCAAGGGCGAGCCCTCTCCGGCCTTGGAGTCGACACCGTCCGAGCCTCGTGGACAAGGTACGCCGGTCGACGTGACGCTGCTCCTTCGGCAGGCCGAAGACCTCCGCAACAAGCTGTCTCGTGCGGCTGAGGCACACGAAGCCGAGCTCGAGGACGCTACGCGCGGGCTCGAGGAGCGCGTCGCGAGTCTGGAGGCGGCGCTCGAAAACGAGCGTGCACAACACGTGAGCGCCGCTGCTGGGCTCGATCGTGCACGTGGGGAGGCTCGCAAGGAGGCCTCCGAGCTTCGTGCCGCGGTGAACCGACTGCGCGTTGAACTGGCTCAGGTCGACGCCGCTACCGCCTGGTTCGAGTACTGGTCGGGCACCGCCCAGCCCCCGCAGACCTGATCTCCTCGCGAGGCCCGCGACCCCGTCGCTTACCTCTAGCCAAGCGCTGCGGGACCGACCATTATGTGACCATGAGCCCTGCCCACGAGGGGCCGCTGCTCGGCGAGCTCATTATCGAGCGTGGCCTCATGAGCGACGAGCAGCTCGAGGATGCGCTCCTCGAGCAACGCATGTCGCGCAAGCGCCTCGGCGCGATCCTGGTCGCGAGCGGCGTCATTTCGCCCCCGGATCTCACGGCCGCCCTCATGGCCCAGCTCGGCGACCGGACAGGGCACGATCCCCGACCCCAGGCAGACAGCACCGAGCTCAACGGCGACGGCGGAGCGGACGCAGCACCACGGCGCAAAGGACTCTTCCGGCGGCGACGGCAAGTCGAGGGCAATCCTGCGGAGAACGGCGCCGGGGGCGTATCGCAAGGCAATGAGGCACGCTCCACCGAGCTCGATCCGGTGACAGTCGACCTTCTTCGGGACTTTCAGGCGATCACACAGTCTCATCTGGCCGACCTCAGGCGGGAGTTCGAGGAAGCAGGAGAGGAGCTCGAGGCGTCGCGGATCGAGCTGCTCGCTCGGAACGAACGGATCGCCGAGCTCGAAACGCTCCTCGAGAGCTCCGATCGAGATCGGCGTCGGCTGGCGGAGGCGCTGCGCGACGAGATGGCCCGCACGGAATCGAAGCTCCTGGGCTATCGAACCCCCGAGGCGACGACCGAGCCGGTGGCGGCGCAGCTCCCGAGGGTGGCCGACCCGTCCGAGCGAGCGCCTGACCCCGGACGCGGCTATCTCCTGCTCGTCCCCGACGCGCTCGGGGGCCACGCCCTGCAGGAATGCGCCGGCGATCCGCCGGCAGTGGGCAGCCAGATCGAGCTAGGCGGCCACCGGTTCCTCGTCGTCTCGCATCGACGTTCGCCGATGGGCTCCGACGAACGGCTCTGCGTCCAGTTGCAGATCGGCTAGAGACCGTCGAGACAGCCGTCCGGCTAGCGACGCGCGCATAGAGTTCGCGCGTGATCCTCGAAAACGGCGTCGTCCGCACGCTCGATCCGTCGCTCCCGGTCGCACGGGCGCTCGCGATCGCCGGCGAACGGATCGCCGGCGGCGTGGGTACGCACGAGACGGCGCTCGCAACCCCCGAGGTGGTGGATCTCGGCGGACGCACGGTCGTCCCTGGATTCAGCGATGCGCACGTCCACTTTCCGACGTGGGCGCTCGCGCAGCGCCAGATCGACCTCGACGGCTGCACCACCCTCGCGGACGCGCTCGCCCGCGTCCGCAGCTCCCCTGCGCCCGAGAGCGGCCGCTGGATCCGCGCCTACGGCTGGCGCAGCGGCGACTGGACGCCCGCCGTCGAGCCCACCAGCGCGGATCTCGACGCGATCACGGGCTCGACTCCCGCGGCGTTGCTCTCCAAGGATTACCACTCGCTCTGGCTCAACTCGACCGCGCTCGCGCTCGCCGACGGCGACCTCGAGGTCGCAGGCGGGGTCGTGGAGCGCGACGAACGCGGCGAGCCCACGGGCGTCCTCCGGGAGGAGGCGGCCTGGCGGTTCAAGGAGCGCTTCCTCAGGGTGGCCGACGAGGAGTACGTCGAGGCGATGCGGGCCGGTGTCCGGGTTGCCCTCCAGCGTGGCGTCACCGCCGTGCACGACAAGGACGGTTGGCTCGGCGCGCCCGGGCTCTGGCAGCAACTGCACGCCCAGGGCGCACTTGGACTGCGCGTCTGGCAGTCGCTTCCGCACGACCGGATCGGCGCTCTCGAGGAGACCGGCCTGCGCTCCGGGATCGGCGACGACTTCGTTCGCGTGGGCTACCTGAAGGTGTTCATGGACGGCACGCTCGGCTCCGAGACGGCGCTGATGCTCGACGGCACGGGCGTCGAGATCACCTCTGCCGACGAGCTCGCGGACATCGTGCGGCGCGCGGCGAGGATCGGCTGGCCGGTCGGCGTCCACGCGATCGGTGACCGCGCGAACCGCAACGCGCTCGACGCCTTCGAGCAGACCGCAGAGGAGTGGCGCCCGCGCGGCCTCCGGCCCCGGATCGAGCACGCGCAATGCCTGGCCCCGGAGGACGTCGCGCGCTTCGGAAAGCTCGGCGTCGCTGCGTCGGTGCAGTTCTCGCACGCGACCTCCGACCGCGACCTTGCCGAGCGCCTCTGGCCCGGCCGGCTCGACGACGCATACGCCTGGCGGTCGCTCCTCGACGCCGGCGCCGTGCTCGCGAACGGCTCGGACGCGCCCATCGAGGAACTCGATCCGCTCGCCGGCATCGTCGCAGGCGTGCTGCGGACGTCCGACGACCGCCCCGCGTGGCGTCCCGAACAGGCCGTCACGGTCGAGGAGGCGCTCCACGCGACCTGCGTCGCGCCGGCCTGGCTCACCGGCGACGAGCGCCGCCGCGGCCGCCTGCTTCCCGGCTTTTTCGCCGACCTGGTCGTGCTCGATCGCGACCCCGTCACGTGCCCGCCGGAAGAGCTTGCGGACGTGCAGGTCGTGGCGACGATGGTCGGCGGCCGCTGGCTGCACAACCCGCCACCCTGGTGATCAGCACGGGTGAACCCATGGTTCCCCCGTGTGCCCCCTCCTTCCATGCTCGACTACAGCGTCTCCTTGCGGAGCCGGGCAAAGCCCGCCTCCGCTGCCTACTGACGGCTCGCCTCGATCTCAGGAAAGTCGCCACCCCGAACAACTCCGACACACATGGATTCTCGAGACCGGTGAGAGCATGAGGCTCGCCGATCTGAACTGGATGCAGGTCGAGGAGTACCTCGCACGCGACGACCGCATCGTGCTGCCCATCGGGTCGACCGAGCAGCACGGCTACCTGTCGCTCGCCACCGACGTGATCCTCGCCGAGCGGGTGTCGGTGGAGGCGGCCGAACCGCTCGGCGTCGCCGTGCTGCCGGTGCTGCCGTTCGGCGTCACCCCGGGCTTCACCGCCTATCCGGGCACCGTGTCCTTGCGCCTCGAAACGCTCGTCGCCGTTCTGACCGAGGTGCTCGACACGCTGCACGGCCAGGGATTCCGCCGCTTCCTGGTCGTGAACGGACACGGCGGCAACGAGGGCGCTGAGGAGCCCCTCGTCGCCTGGGGCGACGGGCACGACGGCGCGCAGCTCGGCTTCCACAGCTGGTTCGCGGGCGAGCGCGTGCAGGCGGCCGCGGAGGCGCTCCATCCTGATCCGACGCACGCGAACTGGTTCGAGAACTTCCCCTGGACGCGCCTGGCCGGCGTCGCCATGCCGTCGGAGACGAAGCCGATGGCGGCTCTGGACGAGATGGGCGACGACCCCGCGGACGTGCGTCGCGCGCTCGGCGACGGGACCTTCGGCGGCTCGTACGAGCGGCCCGACGAGGAGATGCTCCGCCTCTGGGAGGTCGCGGTCGCCGAGGTGCGCGACCTGCTCGACTCCGGCTGGCGCTAGCGCCTGAGGAAACGGCGCTTTTTCGTCTCCGGGCGGCGCGGCAGCGGGCCGTCCGTGACGATCGCCATCGGCACCTCGAGCGTCAGCCAGCGGGCGAGCTCGGGGTCACCGAGCGCCTCGACCGCGCCGACCATGCCCGCCTCGCGCACGTCCGCGGTGTGCGCGTCGCTCGCGAGCAGGTGCGCGAGGCCCCGGTCGAGCAGCTCGATCGCGGCCGAGCGCGACGAACGTCCGATGCGGCCGTCGAGCGACGCCGCCGTGATCTGGACGAGCGCGCCGGCATCGACGAGCGGCCGCAGCTCCTCCGGGTTCCGCTGGACGTCGGCGTTCCGCTCCGGATGCGCGATCACCGGCGTGATCTCACGGGTCACGAGCCGGAACACCCACTCGTGCAGGGACAACGGCCAGCCGGAGTAGGGAAACTCGACGAGCAGGTAGCGCGGGCTGCCGCCGAGGCCGAAGCGGCCGACGTCCTCGTCTGAGAGCCGGTCGAGCCAGTCGATCGCGATCTCGCCGCCGGGACGCACGTCGATCGGGATGTCCGCCTCGTGGATCGCCGCCCGCACCTCGCCCACGAGCCGCTCCATCGTCTCCGCGCTCGTCGGATAGTCGTCGCGGACATGCGGTGTCGCGGCGATCACCCGCACCCCGTCCGCGGCCGCCCGCCGCGCGATCTCGAGGCTCTCCTCGATCGTCGCAGGGCCGTCGTCGACGCCCGGAAGGATGTGCGAATGGAGGTCAATCATGGGGCAGCACGTCGCGCGCAACCGTACCGAGTACACTGGGAGTGTGGCGATGCGCACCATGAAAGACGTGCATGACGAGACATGTGCCGTCGCCTGTTGCGCCGAGATCATCGGTGCGAAATGGACCGCCCTTCTCGTCCACGACCTCTCCGAGGGGCCGCGCCGCTTCTCCGAGCTCGAGCACTCCTGCTCCGGCATCAGCCCGCGCACGCTGTCCGAGCGCCTGCGGCTGCTCGAGCATGAGGGACTCGTGCTCCGGCGCAGCTACAGCGAGACGCCGCCGCGCGTCGAGTACGAGCTCACGGACAAGGGCGCGTCGCTCCTGCCGATCATCAAGGCCATGAGCGACTTCGGCCACGCCTGGCTCGTGCCCGAGCACGACCACTCGCACGACCTGGCCCGGGCGCGCTAACTCAAGGCCGCGAGGCCGAGGAAGAGCTCCCGCGCGGTCGCGAGCCCGAGCGGCAGGTACTCGAGGAGCAGACGCTCGTTCGGCGAGTGGATGTTGCTGTCCGGCAGCGCGAAGCCGGTGATGATCACCGGGATGCCGCGGTCGCCGAGCGCAGGGACGATCGGAAGCGAGCCGCCGGAGCGAAGCAGGAGCGGCTGCCGGCCGATCGCGCGCTCGAACGCGTCACGCGCCAGCCGGATCGCCGCTGAGCCGGGATCGACCAGACCCGCCGGGCTCGACGCCCAGCGCTCGACCGCGACGTCCGCCCCGGCCGGCGCCGCCTGCCGGATCAGCTGCTCAGCCGCCGCGAAGATCTCGTCCGGATCCTGGCCGGCGACGAGGCGGATCGACAGGTTCGCCTCGGCGAGCGCCGGAAGCACCGTCTTCTGCAGCATCGCCGAGCCGCCGGCGAGGCCGTTGACGTCGAGCGAGGGCTCGGCCCAGGTGCGCAGGTAGAACTCCTCGGCCGCCGCGGGATCGGCCGGCCGCGCGCCCTGGTCGGCGAGCACTTGGGCGCCCCCGGCCAGCGAGCGCCAGCCTTCCAGCTCCTCCTGCGTCGGCGCGGTCACGCCCGCCCGCAGCGGTTCCGGCAGCCGCCCGCCGTGCGGCAGCACGCCTGACAGCGCGTGGAGCAGCGCATGGGTGGCGTTCAGTGCCGCGCCGCCGTACATCCCCGAGTGGAGGTCGCGCTCGCCCGTCCGGACGCGCGCGTGCATGTAGATGATCCCGCGGGTGGCGACGTAGAAGGCGGGCACGCCTTGCTCGGGCATGTCCGCGTCGAAGATCACGCACACATCGGCGTCGCGGCCGTCCGCCGCGAGGAAGTCGATGATCGAGTGGCCGCCGACCTCCTCCTCCCCGTCGCAGGCAAAGCGCACGTTCACCGGCAGCGCGCCCTCGGCGGCGAGCCCAGCAGCCGCCTTCAGGAGGAGGTAGAGCTGGCCCTTGTCGTCGGCCACCCCGCGCCCGTACACCCAGCCGTCGCGGACGGCGAGCTCGAACGGCCCGCTCTCCCATTCGTCGAGCGGATCCGGCGGCTGCACGTCGAAGTGCCCGTAGACGAGCACGGTCGGGGCCGAGTCGGAACCGGTCGATGCCTGGAGCTCGCCGTCCACGAGCGGGCTCCCCTCCCAGTCCACCACCTTCGCCTCGCCGCCCGCACCGCGGATGAAGTCCGCCACCCACTCCGCCGCTCGTTGCACGTCGCCGGCGTGGGCCGGATCGGCGCTCATGCTCGGGATCGCGATCAGCCCGGCGAGCTCGTCGAGCAGAGGCTGCGTCTCGGTCGTCACCGGCGCAGCCTACTTCCCGCCCAGCTTGGAGATCAGCAGCTGCGCATCGGCGAGGAACGGCGACGGACCCGCGGCGACCACGCGGTCGAGCTGGGCGCGGGCGGCCTTCAGCTGCCCGATCCAGATCAGCATCAGCCCGAGGTGGAAGCGGACGGTGATCGCCTTCGGGAACACGCGGACGAGCGGCCCGAGCTTCGAGAACGCGACCGCAGGCTTGCTCTTGTCGAAGAGGCCGACGGCCGCCGCCACCTGCGCGTCGGGGTCGTGCGGGGCGAGCCGGGCGGCGGCGGCGAACTCACGCTCGGCCGAGACGGGCCGGTGGATCGACTGGAGCGCGACCCCGTAGAGGAGCTTGTCGCGGGCACCGCCTGTCCGCGCGTGGGCGGCCAGGTACGCGAGCTGCTTCGACGCCGCGAGGCCGTCGAGCTCCCGTGGCGACGGGAACGACGTCGAGAAGGGGGGCAGTCCAGGCGCGTCGCGGGGATGGAGCAGGTCGTCGGCGCGGATCGCGTAGTACGTGTCCGGCTCCGCCTTCCGTGCAACCCGCCATGCCGTCTCGGCCTGCGCCAGCCGCCCCTGCCAGAAGAATGCGAGCCCGAGCTCGAGCTGCGCGAGCGAGCTTCCCGGATGCTGCCGCTGGAGCTCGGCCAGCCGGTCGAACCCGCCGGGCCACCCGGCGAGCGCAGCGCCGACGCGGGCTTCGAGCGAGCGGTAGCGGGCGAACGTCCTGGCGGCGGCCCGGCGATGCCCCTGGTCGTAGAGATTCAACGCGCGACGCAGCGCCACCGCCTCCGCATCGGTCCGCACGCCGAGGTCGAGATCGAGCTCGGGCGCGCCCTTCTGCTCGACGACGACCGCCGTCCGCGAGCCGCCTGTGCCTGTCCGCGTCAGCAGCGTCGCACCGACGGTGGTGGCGCCGGCGGCCAGCGCGACCGCACCGACGAGCAGCCAGACACGTGTCCTGGGCGACACGATCCGACGATACGGGAATCCTGGCGGACGCCCGCGCGTTCAGTGTCGCACGAGCGGGAATAGGCAGCAAAGGCCCGAGACTTTCCCGAATAAACCATGAAGCTATACTTTTGAAACCAATGGCCGGTTATCGCGACCTCCTCCAGCAGGTGAAGTCCGAGATCGAGGAGCTGGACGCGCCCGCGGCGGCCGCGCTGCTCGAGGGCGACAGCTCACCGGCCCTCCTCGACGTGCGGGAGCTCCACGAGTGGCAGGAGGGGCACATCCCCGCCGCCATCCACGTCCCCCGGGGCTTTCTGGAGTCACAGGTCGAGCAGGCGCTGCCCGACCGCGAGCGGCCCGTCGTCGTCTACTGCGCCGGCGGCTCACGCTCGGCCTTCGCGGCCAAGACGCTCGAGGAGATGGGGTACGAGACGGTGTACTCGCTCGCAGGCGGCTACACGGACTGGAAGCGGAACGGCTTCCCGACGGTACTCCCGCGGACGCTCGATACCGACAAGCGGCAGCGCTACAGCCGGCACCTGCTCATCCCGGAGGTCGGCGAGGAGGGTCAGATCAAGCTGCTCGACTCGCGCATGCTGCTGATCGGTGCGGGCGGCCTCGGCTCCCCGGCATCGCTGTACCTGGCGGCGGCCGGCGTCGGCACGCTCGGCATCGTCGACGACGACGTCGTCGACGCGACCAACCTGCAGCGCCAGATCGTCCACTCCACGGACCGCCTCGGCGAGTCGAAGGCGGAGTCGGCCAAGCAGACGATCGAGGCGCTCAACCCGGACGTGCAGGTCCGCCTGTTCAAGGAGCGGTTGACGTCGGAGAACGTCGACCGCATCCTCGCCGAGGGCTGGGACGTGATCGTCGACGGCGCGGACAACTTCCCGACGCGCTACCTCCTGAACGACGCCTCGGTCTGGCACCGGATTCCGATCGTCCACGGCTCGATCTTCCGCTTCGAGGGCCAGGTCACGGTCTTCAAGCCGTTTGAGGGCCCGTGCTACCGCTGTCTGTTCCCGCAGCCGCCGCCGCCCGAGCTCGCCCCGAGCTGCGCGGAGGGCGGCGTGCTCGGCGTCCTGCCCGGCATCGTCGGATCGCTCCAGGCGAACGAGGCGATCAAGCTCGCGCTCGGCGTCGGCGATTCGCTCGTGGGCAGGCTCCTCCTTTTCGACGCGCTCGCGCCCTCGTTCACCGAGGTCAAGCTGCGGCGCGACCCGGCCTGCCCCGTCTGCGGCGAGTCGCCAACGATCACCGAGTACGTGGACTACGTCGAGTTCTGCCAGGGGCGCCCGGCGGTGGTCCACTGATGGCGACCGTCCGCATCCCGCCCACGCTGCGCACGGCCACCGGCGGCGCGCGAGAGGTGGAGGCCTCCGGCGACACCGTCCGCGACCTGCTCGACGACCTCGCCGAGCGCTTCCCGAACCTGCGCGGCCAGGTCATCGACGGCGGCGAGATCGCGCCCTTCGTCAACGTGTACGTCGAGGGCGAGGACGTGCGCACGCTCGACGGACTCGAGACCGAGGTCGCCGACGGCTCGACGGTCATCCTGCTGCCGGCGATGGCGGGCGGGCAACGCGTCGACCTGGCGCCGTCGCTGCTCGAACTGGTCGGCCACACGCCGCTCGTCCACCTGTCCCGCCTCTCGCCCGAGGGCGTCTCGATCTACGCCAAGCTCGAGGGCCAGAACCCGACCGGCTCGATCAAGGACCGCGTCGCCAAGGCGATGATCGAGACGGCCGAGGCCTCCGGCGAGCTGCAGCCGGGGCGCGAGCTGCTCGAGCCGACGAGCGGCAACACCGGCATCTCGCTCGCGTTCATCGCGCGCCTGAAGGGTTACAAGCTCACCTGCGTCATGCCGGAGAACGCGACCGAGGAGCGCAGGCGGCTGCTGCGGCTCTACGGCGCCGAGATCATCGACTCACCCGGCCCGGAAGGATCGAACGGAGCCGTACGGCTGGCCCTCGAGATCGCCGCACGCGAGCCGCGCTACTACATGCCGTTCCAGTACGCGAACGGGGCCAATCCGCGCGCCCACTACGAGGGCACCGGCGCCGAGATCGCCGACGTGCTCGACCGCGTCGACGTCCTCGTCGCCGGCCTCGGCACCGGCGGCACGTTGATGGGCACCGGCGAGCGCCTGCGCGAGAGCTTCCCCGACGTCGTGATCGCGGCCGCCGAGCCACTCCCGGGCGATCCGGTCATGGGCCTCCGCTCGCTCGAGGACGGCTACGTCCCACCCATCCTCGACGTCACCAAGCTCGACCGGAAGCTGCTCGTGTCGAACGCCGAGTCGGTCGCCGGCCTGCGGGCGCTGCTCGAGCGCGAGGGCATCTTCGCCGGCGTCTCGGCCGGGGCCGTCGTCCACGTTGCACGCCGGCTCGCCGAGGAGGCCGACGAGGGCGCCGTCGTCGTCTGCATCCTCGCCGACGCCGGCTGGAAATACCTCTCCGCCGACTTCTGGGACGCTCCCGACCCGGAAGGCTCGATGGAGAGCGGCCACTGGTGGTAGTCCCGGCGGCGATCCGCCGTCAGCTCGAAGAGCATGCGGACGCGGAGGCGCCGAACGAAGCCTGCGGTCTCCTGGCCTTCCGCGACGGTGCCGCCGAGCGCTATCTCCCGGGAGCGAACGAGGCCGCGAGCCCGTACCGCTTCCAGCTCAAGCCCGGCTCGCCGGACGACTTCTTCCTCGAGGACGAGGGCTACGAGCTCGCCGTCTTCCACTCGCACCCGACCGACAAGGCCGAGCCGTCCCGCACCGACGTCGAGAACATCGGGCTCTGGGAGGGCAAGCCGTATCTGATCCTGTCGCGCCCGACCGGCGAGCTCCGCGCCTGGCGCATCCAGGCCGGGCGTGTCGAGGAGATCGAGGTCGAGTGAGGGGCGCCCGAGAGGCCGCCCCTCAGAACTATCTCTACGTCACCGCGATGAAGCCGAACATCGAGCTCTCGTGGGCGTGGCAGTAGAATTTGTACTTGCCCTTGCGGAGCTTGACGATGGCGGTCTTGGTGCCCGTGAAGGGAACCGACGTGACCGCCTTCGAGACCCCTTTGCCCTCGATGACGAAGTTGTGGATGGACGACTTGTCCGACACGACGATCTTGTAGGTGCCGGCCTTGAGCGTCTTGACCTTCGCGCCCTTCGAGTTCTTCAGGCTGATCGTGTACCCCGGCCCGACCTTGCCGTTCAGCGTCGGCGTTGCGGCCGGGGAGAAGGCCATCGCAGCGCCTGCGGACCCGAGGGCCACTACGGCGGCGACGACTGCGATGCGTACCCGCACGAGATCCTCCTTGGTTGTGTAGCTCTGTCGAAGCAAGATACGAGACGGAGCGACAAGGTGGATTGATGGAAGTCACTCGAATCGAAGACGGGCTATGGCGCTGGACGGGCTTCCACGAGGAGTGGCGCCAGGACGTCGGCTCTGTCTACGTCGAGTCGCCGGACGCGATTTGCCTGATCGACCCGCTCGTTCCACCGGAGACCGGTGGACGCTTCCTGGCCGCGCTCGACCGGGACGTCGAGCGGCTCGGTGTGCCCGTACAGGTGCTCGTCACCGTGTTCTGGCACGCGCGGAGCGCCCGCGAGCTCGCCGAGCGCTACGACGCCGAGGTGTGGGCGCCGTCGAGGGCGCGGGCGGCGGTCGAACGGCGTGCGGGACCCGGCGTGCGGGCGTTCCGACCCGGCGATCCGCTGCCCGGAGGCATCGTCGCCCACGCGACCGCGCGCAGCAACGAGGTCGTGCTCTTCCTCGCTACTCACCGGGCGCTGGTCGCGGGCGACGTCATCCTCGGCGAAGACGACGGATCGCTCCGGCTCTGCCCCGCCTCGTGGCTCCCGGACGGCGTCGGGCAGGAAGAGCTGCGCGCAAGCCTCGAGCCGCTGTTCGCAGTTCCGATCGAGCACGTTCTCGTCTCCCACGGCCGACCGGCGCTCGGCAACGGCGCCGCCGCGCTCAGGAGTCTCCTGCGCCCGTGAGCATCTCGACCGAGCTCCGGCTCGAGGGTGCGAACGGGCTGTTCGTGGCGCACACGGACGAGCCCGACCTGTGCCGAGCGCTCCGCAGCCTCGCGTTCACAGCGGAGAACGGCGGGTTCGTGCGCAGCTTTCCGGCCGACGCGCCCGGCCTCCACGAGACCTACGCCCGCTTCAAGCGCACGCTCGACGACGTCCTGGCGCAGGCGTGCGGGCGCCGCATCCCGCCCTGGGAGGACGCGCTCGAAGCCGTGGCGATGCGGCTGGACGCGGTGCGGGCCGAGTGGTTCCTCGTCGGGAGCGGTGCACTCGCGGTACGGGGAATCGAGGTCGTGCCGCGCGACCTCGACCTCGTCGTCGCCGATCCCGTGGTCGCGGCCGAGGCGTTCCGGTACCTCCACATCGAGCCCGTGAGCGTCAACCGGCCGGGTGCGTGGATCGCGCGCTGGTTCGGGCGCGCGTTTCTGCACGCGCGGATCGAGTGGGTCGCCGGCGTCGACCCGGAGATCGACACCTATGCGTCGCCGAACGACTACGGCCCCGAGGCAGCCGCCCGCGTCGAGACGGTCCGTTGGCGCGACCACGACCTCAGGCTCGCCCCGCTCGATCTCCAGCTCGCCGTGACCGAGCGCCGTGGGCTGACCGAGCGGGCCGCCGCGATTCGCGACGTGCTCTAGTCGAGCTCGATCGCGGCACCGGAGGCCGCGGAGCTGAACAGCGCCTCGATCACGCGTGCCTGCGCCACGGCGTCGTCGCGGCCGACGAGCGGCTCCCCCTCACCGCGGATCGCGTCGCTCAGGTTCTCGAGCTCGAGGCCGTACGAGTCCTCGGGCTCGATCTCGATCCGCTCGACGCCGTCAGGCCGTCGTAGCTCGATCACCGGCCGGCAAGCGTGCCAGGGGTCGTCGAGGAAGAGCGAGCCCTCACTCCCGATCGCCTCCAACTCGTCGCGGCTCGCCAGTGCCGTACCACAGTCGAAGAGCGCCAGCACATCGTCCGGGAAGCGGAGCGAGGCCGTGAAGACCCAGTCCGTGCCACTCGGCCCTGTCCACTGCTGGCCGTACGCGAGCTCGGGCTCGCTGCCCGCGACGAGGCGGGAGCCGCTGATGCAGTAGCAGCCGACGTCCATGAGCGCGCCGCCCTCGACCTCCGGGCGCAGGCGGATGTTCGTCGTGTCGAAGAGGCCGTACGAGAAGCAGGAACGGATGACACGCAGGTCGCCGACCGCACCCTCGTCCAGGAGCGCGCGCAGGCGCCTGGCCTGCGGGTTGTGCCGCCACATGAACGCCTCCGTCAGCAGCGTGCCCGCCGCATCGGCGGCGTCGAAGGCCTCGTCGACCCTGTCCGGATTGCTGTCCATCGGCTTCTCGCAGAGCACGTGCTTGCCGGCCTGTGCGGCGCGGATCGACCACTCGCAGTGCATCGTGTTCGGCAGCGAGATGTAGACGGCCTCGATCTCGGGGTCGGCGAGGAGCGCATCGTATGAGCCGTGCGCGCGCGGGATCCCCCACTCCGTCGCGTACGCGTCGGCGCGTTCCTGCGTGCGGCTCGCGACGGCGACGAGGTCGACCTTCGGCGACGCCTGGGCGGGCGGGATCACGAGGCGGTTGATGTCTGCGGTCGAGAGGATCCCCCACCGGACGGGTTCGTAGCTCATCGTTCCTCCAGAGATTTGACGGCCGGGTACAGCGCGCGGTAGCGAGCATAGCCCTCGTCGTACGCGCTGCTCCACGCCTCGTTCGGCTCGATCCGGTCGCGCACGCGGACGCAGGCGGCGACGGCCTCCTCCGCGCTCGCGAAGACGCCGTTCTTGACGCCCGCGAGCATCGCCGCGCCGTACGCCGAGCCCTCCTCGACCTCGGTCAGTTCGAGCGGGGCGCCGAGCACCGAGGCGACGATCTCCAGCCAGAGTCGGCTGCGCGCACCGCCGCCCGACGCTCGCCCGACCTGCGCGTCGACGCCGAGCCCCCGCAGAAGCTCGAGCGAGTCGCGGAGGCCGTACGCAACGCCCTCGAGGACGGCGCGGACGAGTCCCCCGCGGTCGTGTCGGAGGGACAGTCCCTCGAACATGGCCCGCGCGGACGGGTCCGCGTGGGGCGTGCGCTCGCCGGCGAGGTAGGGCAGGAAGGTCAGCCCCTCGGCGCCGGGCGGCCAGTTCTCCGCCTCGGCGACGAGCTGCTCGAACGGGACGCCCGGCGCGAGCGTGTCGCGGAACCAGCGCAGCGCGCCGGCCGCGCTCAGCATCACGCCCATCGCCTCCCAGATGCCGGGAACGGCGTGGCAGAAAACGTGGACACGTGCCTCGGGCTCGGCGCGGTACTCCGGGAGCGCCGCAAGGACGACGCCGGACGTGCCGAGGACGACCGAGAGCGTCCCCGGACGGACGACCCCGGCGCCGAGCGCCGCCGCCTGCTGGTCCCCCGCGCCGCCGTAGACGGTCGACTCCGACACGGGCGGGAGCCACTCGTGCGGGATCTCGAGCGCCTCCGCGACCTCGTCCGACCATTGGCGGCCGCGCACGTCGAAGAGCAGCGTCCCCGACGCGTCCGCGGCGTCGATCCCGTGCTCGCCGGTCAGCCGCAGCATCACGTAGTCCTTCGGCAGCAGGATGCGCCGGATGCGGCCGTAGACCTCGGGCTCGTGGCGGCGCAGCCAGAGGAGCTTCGGCGCCGTGAAGCCGGTCAGCGCCCGGTTCCCGGTCAGCTCGATCAGGCGTTCGAGCCCGACACGCTCCTCGATCTCCACGCACTCGGCCGCCGTCCGCTGGTCGTTCCAGAGAATGGCCGGGCGCAGCACGCGGTCGGCCTCGTCGAGGCACACGAGCCCGTGCATCTGGCCGGAGAACCCGAGCCGCACGTCGTCGAACGGGAGGCGCGCCATCACCGCCTCCGCGGCGCGCCACCAGTCCTCGGGGTCCTGCTCGGACCAGCCTGGTTGCGGCGTCGACAGAGGGTAGGCCTCTTCGTCGGTCGCGAGCACCTCGCCTTCCGACGAGATCGCGACCGCCTTGACGCCGGTCGTGCCGACGTCGAGTCCGACGAGGACTGTCACGGGCGCGACCCTATCGCCTGTTAGGTTCCGCCCCGCAGGCCAACCGAGGGAAAGGACACGACATGCTCTTCCACGTCACCTGGGAGTTCATCGACACGAGCGAAACCGGCTCGAAGCGCTCGCTGACGGTCTTCTCGAAGTGGCAACCGCCGGCGGGAGCGGAGTTCAAGGGCTTCTACGGATTCTCCGACGGACGCGGCGGCGTCGCGATCATCGAGGCCGACAGCGCCGCCACCCTCTTCGAGACGATCGCGCCGTGGGTGCCCTGGCTCCGGTTCAGCGTCACTCCGATCGTGCCGATCGAGGAGGCGACGCAGCTCTCGAACGCCGCCGTCGCGTTCCGCGACTCGGTGAGCTAGGCACCCAAAGCGGCGTAGACGAGCTCGTAGGCGGCGACGGCGTCCTTGCGCATCTGCGCTTCTCGCAAGGCCGCGTCGTCGATCCGCGCGGCCACGCCGTCGATGAAGCGCCACTGCAGCACGCTTCGCTTCACGGCGGCGACGGCGTCCTCGGTGTACGGATAGAGGTCAAAGCCGAGCCGGCGCCCGTCGTCGCCGTAGCCCGCGCGGCGCAACTCGACCGCGAGCTCGAGCGTCTCCATGAACGCGGTCGCGCCGACCATGTTGTCGTCGTCGAACGTGCCCCAGCCCGAGTTGGCGTGGTGGTGGCCCATCAGGCCCTCGGCCGACAGCAGCGCCGCGTACTCGGCCAGGTTCTCGCCGTTCATGATCAGGTGCTGCCAGTCCATGTTGACCTTGACGTTGTCGAGATCGCGGCCACGCAGCGTGTGGATCACGTGCAGCGTCATCCCGATGTTGCGCATGAGGATCTTCATCGCCGGCTCGGAGTTCTTGTGCTCGAGCCAGAGCTCGACGCCGCCCTCCTTGCAGGTGGCCGCGACCTCGCCGATCCCGTCGATGAACCAGGCCCAGCTCTCCTTGTACGGCGTCTGGAACGGATAGTTGTAGCCCTCGATGCCGGGCCAGACGATCAGCGGCACGCCGAGCTCGCCCGCGAACCGCGCCGCCGCAACCCCGACGCTCAACGCCTCGGCGCGCGTGTCCGGGTCGGGGTTGACGAGGCCGCCGCGGCCGAAGCGCGGATCGAGGTGCAGCCCGCCGGCGAGGCAGTAGACGTCGTGGTCGCCGAGCGCCTCCTTCACCTCTTCGACGTTCTGCTCGGAGAGCTCCTGCGGGTAGTGGAACTCGTAGCCGTCGATCAGGTCACCGAGGCCGTCGACCGCCCGGCGGACACGCTGCGCCGTCGTCTCGCCGGCCCACTGGGGCTGGTAGCCGCCCGGCACGAACCTGGTGACCATGGAGCCGAACGCCCAGATGCCGAGGCTCGTCTTCACGCCGGCACCGGCGCGCGCTCGAGCACCGTCATGAACGCCTTCGACCACTCGGCGAGATCGGTCCACCCCGTCGCCGAGACCATGTTCCCGTCGACCACGTCCTTGCCGTCGACGAACTCGCCTCCCGCGGCCTCGACATCCGGCGCGAGCGGCGGGAACGCCGACACCCTTCGTCCGCGGATGTAGCCGAGCGCCGCCGGCACCTGCACTCCGTGGCACATGTGGCCGACGGGCAGGTCGTTGTCGAAGAAGTAGGAGACGATGCGCTTGACGTCGGCATCGCCGCGGATCACCTCCGGCGCCCTGCCGCCTGGGATCAGCACGGCGGCGTACCGCTCGGGCTCGACCTCCGGGAACGCCAGGTCGGCGTCGAGGCCGCGCCCCGGTCGCTCGACGTAGGTGTCGGCGCCTTCCTCGAAGTCGTGCACGACGAGCTGGAGCCGCTTGCGCTGCGGCGCGGCGACGTCTACCTCGTAGCCCGCCTCCCGCAGCCGGTAGAGCATGTAGTAGACCTCGAGCTCCTCCCCGGAGTCCGCCGTCAGGATCAGGACGCGCTGCATGCTCCTCCTCTCGTCGACCGGCCGGTCACCATGGCCGGAAGTATGACCGGAGCGACTTTTGTGTGCCTCTTGACGAACCCCCTGCGGTACGAGAGGGTTCTTTCTCGGAACTCGGCGGAATTCGGCGCGCGGGAGAACAGCTTGGGAGAGCTCGACGGGGAGCGGTCTGGAGGCGTCCTTCGCGAACGCAACTGCGTTCTCGTCGTCGACGCGCTCCGCCGCCACGGGCTCGCGAGCCGCAGCGACCTGGCACGCATGACCGGCCTGTCGCGCACGACCGTCGGCAGCCTGGTCGCCGATCTCCAGGCATCCGGCCTCGTCGTCGAGGAGGTCGACGGCGAGCGCCAGCCCGGACCCGGCCGCCCGCCCGTGTTCCTGCGGCTCGACCGCACAGCCGGCGTCGCCGTCGGCGTCGACTTCGACCACGACCGCGTGAGGGTCGCACTGGCAGATCTCTCCTCGACGGTTCTCGGCGAGGACCTCGCGGAGATCGACGTCGACCATTCGGCATCGGACGCGATCGACGCGGCGGTCGAGATGATCGAGGCGCTCCGCGTCGCGGCGGGCGTCGACGAGGCGCAGCTGATCGGCGCCGGGGTCGGCCTGCCGGGCCCGATCGACCGCAGGACGGGGACGGTCGGTTCGGCGACGATCCTGCCCGGCTGGGCGGGCAAGTCCCCGCAGGAGATGCTGTCCGAGCGGCTCGGCCTCTCCGTCGAGGTCGACAACGACGCCAACCTGGGCGCGCTGGCCGAAGTGTCGTTCGGCGCCGGCCGCGGCCTCTCCGACATCGTCTACGTCCGGCTCGGCTCAGGGGTCGGCGCCGGGCTCGTGATCGGCGGACGCCTCCACCACGGCGCCGCCGGCCTCGCCGGCGAGATCGGCCACGTCCAGGTGCACGCGGACGGCGTCGTCTGCCGTTGCGGCAACCGCGGCTGCCTCGAGTCGGTCGCTGCCGAGGGGTCGATCCGCGCGCTCCTCCGGCCCGCCCGCGGGCACGAGGTGAGCCGCCGCGAGGTGCTGGAACTCGTCGCCGCGCGCGACCTCGGAGCGACACGTGTGGTCAACGACGCCGGCCGGGCGATCGGACGGGTGCTGGCCGACCTCTGCAACGCCTTGAACCCCGAGGCGGTCGTCGTCGGCGGCGAGCTCAGCGAGGCGGGCGAGCCGCTGCTCGACGGGATCCGCGACTCGATCGACCGCTACGCGCTTCCCGGCGCGGCGGCGGCGGTGAAGGTCGTCCACGGAGAGCTCGGAGAGCGCGCCGAGGTCCTGGGAGCGCTCGCGCTCGTCACCCAGAGCACGGACGCTCTCCGGCTGATTCGCAGGCAAACCCTTGTACAGTTCGGGAGCGCGGCCGAGGCCAGGCAGGCCGCGTGGCGTCCCGTGGGCAGAAAGGAGGCCGTGCACGCGGAGACGAGCTAGGTAGTCGTTCCAATAGGACACGTCTGGTCGAAACTTTCCAAGGAGGAGGGCATCAAGTGAGAAGGCTTTTCAGCAAGTGGACGGCCGTGGGAGTCATCGCCGTCGTTGCGTTGATCTCCGTGGCCGTCGGCACCGCGGCCAGGGCGGCAAGCGTCCAGGTCTGCGTCCTGCTGCCGGACACGAAGTCGTCCGTCCGCTGGGTGCAGTTCGACGCTCCGTACCTCGCCAAGGCGTTCGGGGCCGCACACGTGACCGCACAGATCACGAACGCACTCAACGATCCGCAGAAGCAGAAGGCGCAGGCCCAGGCATGTCTGGCCGCCGGCGCGAAGGTGGTCATCGTGGTCTCGCTCGACAACGGGTCGGCGTCGGCGATCGAGAAGTCGTTCACCTCGAAGGGCCTCAAGGCGATCGACTACGACCGCCAGGTGACAGGCGGCACCGCATCCGTCTACGTCACGTTCGACGGCAAGGCGGTCGGCGCGGCGCAGGCAGGCGGCATCGTCGCCGCCATGAAGGCGAAGGGCATCTACGGGAAGAAGCCGGTCGTCGCCGAGCTCTGGGGCGGGCAGACCGACCAGAATGCGTTCTGGTTCAAGAGCGGGAACGACGCCGTTCTCAACCCGCTCTTCTCGAACGGCACGCTGACCAAGGGCCCGCAGCAGTTCGTTCCGGGTTGGCTCGCGACGAACGCGGCGCCGATCTTCTCGCAGATGCTGGTCAAGACGAACAACAAGATCGACGCGGCCATTGCGGCGAACGACAACATCGCCGGCGCCGTGATCGCAACGGAGAAGGCCAAGAAGCTGGGCCCGATCCCGCTCAGCGGGCAGGACGCGACCGCACAGGGAGTCCAGTACATCCTCGCCGGCTGGCAGAGCGGCACGGTCTACAAGTACGTGCCCGCCGAGGCGAACGCCGTTGCTGCGGCCGCGATCGCTCTCCTCAAGGGCAAGACCCCGAAGTCGAACGGGTTCAGGGCCAACGGCAGCAAGAAGGAGCCGACGTTGACGCTGCCGGTCGTCTGGATCACGAAGGCGAACTACAAGCGGCTGTTCACAGACGGCTGGCTGAAGCCGAGCCAGGTCTGCATCGGCCAGTACAAGCAGTACTGCAAGTAGTCGTTGCGAACCACGGTGGAGGCGCCCATGTGGGCGCCTCCACCCGCTTTGTGGTAGGAAACCCGCCACCGTGACCGACACACTGCTCCTCGAGCTCCGCTCCATCACCAAGACCTTCGGGTCGGTGCAGGCCCTGACCGACGTCGACTTCGAGGTGCGGCACGGCGAGGTGATGGCGCTCGTCGGCGACAACGGCGCCGGCAAGTCGACGCTGATCAAGTGCGTCGCCGGCACACACACCGCCGACAGCGGGGAGATCCTCTTCGAGGGCAAGCCCGTCTCGATCCACGGCCCGAAGGACTCCGCGAACCTCGGTATCGAGGTCGTCTACCAGGACCTCGCGCTCTGCGACAACCTCGACGTCGTCCAGAACATGTTCCTGGGCCGCGAGGACCACAACTGGTTCCAGCGGCTGAACGAGTCTTCGATGGAGACAAAGACGGCGAACACGCTGAAGTCGCTCGCCGTGACGACGATCAAGTCGATCAGGCAGCCGGTCGCGACGCTCTCCGGCGGTCAACGGCAGTCGGTCGCCGTCGCCAAGGCGGTCCAGTGGAACTCGAAGCTCGTGATCCTCGACGAGCCGACGGCGGCGCTCGGCGTGGCCCAGACGGAGCAGGTCTTGGCACTCGTCCGGCGTTTGGCCGAGCAGGGGCTCTCGGTCGTGATCATCTCCCACAACCTGCACGACGTCTTCGAGACGGCTAATCGCATCACCGTCCTGCGTCTGGGACGGAACGTCGGCGTCTACGAGCGCGAGAAGACGACCCAGCAGGAGGTCGTCCAGGCGATCACGGCCGGCGTGCCGACGAAGGTCTCCGGCATACCCGCGACCCCGGAGGCAACGGCTCCATGACGACGGTCGGCGAAAGCATCGTCGGCCAGGACGCAGGCCCTCCCGCGGAGGAGAGCCCGACCGGGCTGGCCGGCTTCTTCCAGCGGGGCATCGACAACGTCAAGTCGGGCAATCTCGGCGTACTCCCGATCGTCCTCGGTCTCATCTTCATCGTCGTCTTCTTCAGCTTCAAGGCGACGAACTTCTTCACGGCGGACAACTTCAACAACATCATCGTCCAGATGGCCGGGACGACGATGCTCGCCTACGGCGTCGTCTTCGTGCTCCTGCTCGGCGAGATCGACCTGTCGATCAGCTACGTGGCCGGGATCGGTGCCCTCGCCGTTGCGGAGCTCCAACTGCCGGCCAGCGGGCACGACATCCACGGCCTGCTCGCGATCGTCTGCGCAGTCACGATCTGCGGAATCATCGGGCTCGTCCAGGGATCCATCGTCGCCTACGTGGGCGTGCCCTCGTTCGTCGTCACGCTCGCCGGCTTCCTCATCTGGCAGGGCGTGATCGTGTATCAGCTGGAACAGCCGGGCTCGATCATCATCCAGGACCGCTGGATCAACTACACCGCCAGCTATTACTTCTCGGATCTCGCAGGCTGGCTCATTGCGGCCTCCATCACCGGCCTGTACGTGCTCGGAGCGCTTGCGGGCATGGCTGGCAAGCGGCGCGCCGGAGTTGCGATCCGGAGTCCCGGACTCGTCATCGCCAAGATGGTCGGGATCGGCGTCGCCGCCTTCGGAACCGTCGCCATCTGCAATCACTCGAACGTGCCCGGAGGGCTCCCGCTCGCCGGCGTCATCATCGTGGTCTTCCTCGTCGTCCTCACGTACCTGGCCAAGCGAACGACGTTCGGACGCCACGTCTACGCCGTGGGCGGTAACGCCGAGGCGGCGCGCCGCGCCGGTATCAACGTGCCCAGGATCCGGATCATCGTCTTCATCATCTCGAGCTCGATGGCGGCGATCGGCGGCATCATCCTCGCCGCCAACGTCAACTCGGTCGACACGAACTTCGGCGGCGGCACGCTCCTGCTCGACGCGATCTCGGCCGCGGTGATCGGCGGAACGAGCCTCTTCGGAGGCCGCGGCGAGGTCCGCAACGCGTTCATCGGCGGTGCCGTGATCGCCACCGTCGCGAACGGCCTCAACACGGCCGGCTACTCGCCGGGCACGATCTACATCGTCACCGGCATCATCCTCCTGCTCGCCGTCACGCTCGACACGATCGCGCGCCGGCTGCAGACTCGCTCCGGCCGTTAGGGCGTCACGGTCAGGATCTGGTCGGTCGCGACGTTCGCGAGCCGGGTGACCTTTCCGCCCGGCCAGCGGACGTCGAGCTCTTTCAGCCTGATCGTCGTGCCCAGGCCGAAGTGGGCCCGCGGATCCTCCGACGACAGGTAGCTGCTGCCCGCCTGGACCTCACGGACGAGGCGGTGTCCGTCGGGGAGCACCGCAGTGACGACCGCGCCGGGGGCGAACTTCGCCAAGCTGACCTCGAGCCAGTGGCCCGACGACCCGGTGTTGTGCAGAAGGACGAACTTCCCGCCGATCGAGTTGACCGCGATGTCGACGCGTCCGTCGTTGTCGTAGTCGGCGGCGGCGAGGCCGCGGCCGTTGACCAGCGGCCCAGGTTGCAGCCCCACGGCCCCCGACGCGTCGGCGAACCCGTTGCCGGTATTCTCGAGCACCTTGATCGGGCCGACGTCCTTCTTGAGGCTCGTCACCGGGATCGCTCCGTTCGCGAACACGAGGTCGAGCCGCCCGCCGTTCGCGAGATCGATCCAGGAATCGCCCCAGCCGGTGCCGTATGTCCCGATCGCCCGGGCGAACTCGCGGCGAACGTTCGCGAACGAGGCGCTGTCCGTGCTCCGGAAGGCCGCGTGCCCCTGAGTCCGCGAATCGGTCACGAACACGTCCGCGCGCCCGTCGCCCGAGTAGTCCTGCGCCGCCACGCCCATCCCGGCACCCCGGTCGGCAACGCCCCATTTACGGCCGACTTCGACGAAATGGAAGCCGAGGCGCCCGCCCGGCTCGTTCAGGTACAGCCGGTTCGGGTCGAGGTCGTTCGCGACGTAGAGGTCGGGCCGGCCGTCGCCGTTCACGTCGGTGAACACGGCGCCGAGGCTGTGGTCGGTCTGCGCCTTGTCGACTCCCGCTTTCATCGCCACCTCGCGAAACCGAGGATACCCGTGGCCGTCGGGCCCCTCGTTCAGGTAGAGCAGGTCGGGGAAGGCCTGATAGCTCAGCGGGAACCCTCCGGACGAGTTCGTAGACGGAGCGTTGACGTCGGTGTACCCGGAGACGAAGATGTCGGGACGCCCGTCGCCGTTCACGTCAGCCACCGCCGCGCCGGTGTGCCAGCCGAACGTGCCGAACGCGTCGATGCCGGCAGCGTGCGTGCCATTGGTGAACGTCCCGTCGCCGTTGTTCCAGAGGAGGACGTTGTACGTGTTCGTTGTGACGAGGAGGTCCGTGTGGCCGTCGCCGTTGAAGTCGCCGGCCACGCAGCCGTCTCCCTGCACCGCGGGATTGGCGTGCGAGCGGACGCTGACGTTCACGAACCGACCGTGCACGTTCTCGAACAGCGCGCTCCTCGGTGGGCCACCTCGCGCATTCCATGCGTCGATGTTGGCGTCCGTGTACGAGTTGACCACGAACAGGTCGAGCCAGCCGTCGTTGTTGTAGTCGATCCAGCAGACACCGCCGCCCATCATCGAGTGGACGTCATACGAGTTGCCGAAGCGGAAGTCGTCCTGCCGGAAGTTGAGCCCCACCTGCGAAGCGACGTCGTGCAGGTGAACGCCCGCGAAGCTCTTCGCGACGAGCAGGTTCGTCGGAGCCGACGCCTTCGGAGGAGCCACCGTCGCGCCCGTGAGGGAGATGACCTCGTAGCCCGAGCCGGCGAGGTCGAGCTGGAACGTCCCCTCGAACGGCACCGGGTCGCCGCGCTGGACGACTTTCGGCAGCATGCCCTGCCAGACCGCGTCCTGCGCTTCGCCGGTCACGTGGGCGACGACGATCGGCTCGCCCTGCCCCCTCGCCGGGCGCAGCTTCACGCTCATGGCATCGAGCCTGTATGTCCGGACCGCGATTGGCCCGCCCTTCGCGTCGGCGATCTGCTCTTTCATGTCCGTGAGCGCGTTACAGCACAGGCCTGACCCGACGAGCTTCGCGTTCCGCGCCTGCAGCGCGCGAGCCTGACCTTTCAGGTCGGCGACCAGGCTCCGCGCGATCACGAGCGACGTCTTCCGGTCGAGCTGCGACGAGACGCCCGACGAGTGCAGGATCGTCACCTTCGGCAGCCGGCCCGTGTCCGTGAGCGGCGGCGCCGCCGCGGCGCTCCCCGGACGGGCGGGAATGCCAGCGAGCACGACCAGCCCGGCGAAGCCGGCCATGCCAACGAGCCCGAGCGCTCCGACTCTCGCGACGCCCGCACGTCCACGCGCGGCGGCCCGCGCGGCCCAGGCCGAGACGCGGTCGTCCGGCGAGCCGGCGGCGGGCAGGAGCCATTCGAGCAGGGGCCTCGCGGCGCACACGATCGTGAGCGAGCCGAGCAGTGCCACCTTGGCGGCGAACTCGGTCTGCATCGGCGCGATCAGGAGCGTCGCCAGCAGGCCGATCCCGGCGCCGTACACGAGCCGCGCCAGCCGTCCCTTCGGGGTCGTCTTCGGGTCGGTGATCATGAAGAACATGAAGACCAGGACCTCCGGCGAGGTGACGAGCACCCACCAGAAGTAGCGCCCCGTCACAGGCCCGAGGTGCCAGCGCGCGGTCATGTCGTGCCCGCCGCCGGCGATGACGGCCATGCCCGCTGCGAACGTGAGCCAGAAGGCGATCGCGATCCCGATCAGCTTCAGGCGCAGCAGGATCACGAGGCCGCCGGCGACGATGATCACGAGCGCCAGCGCCATCCACGGAGACATCGGCCCCCACCAGAAGTCGAGCGGCTCCACACGGTCCTTCCCGAGGATCAGAAAGCACAGGACGAGGCCGAAGTTCGAGGGGTTGAAGACGTGGCTCCCGCGCCACTTGATCACGTACTTCGAGAGGAGCGAGACGACCGCCGTCCCGGCGAAGATGTACCAGCCGTTCATGCTCCACCAGTCGCCGTGCGGCGTGCCGGGCACGCGCAGGACGAACGCGACACCGTTGCCGGTCAGGAGCGCGCTCGCCGGCCACATGATCACGTGCTGCCTGCGGAAGGCGATCCCGACCTCGAGCACCGCGCAGGTGACGAGCGCGACCAGGATCTGGGCGATCGAGAGGTGGAAGTCGAACGCGACCTGCCCGAGGACCTGCAGCGAGATGATGACCGCCGCCAGGTGGAGCCGCGGGTCGCGCAGCGTCGGCAGCAGGACCGGATACGAGGTGCCGCGGATCTGCAGCGTCGGCCGGCCGGCGGGCACGGCAGCGGGCGTTGCCATCTGCCCATTTAAGCCCAGAGCCGTAGTATCCGTGCGGCAATGGCGCGTCCCGTCACGCTCTTCACCGGCCAGTGGGCCGACCTGCCGCTCGAGGAGCTCGCGCGCAAGACCGGCGAGTGGGGCTTCGACGGGCTCGAGCTCGCCTGCTGGGGCGACCACTTCGAGGTCGACCGGGCGCTCGCCGAGGACGGTTACGTGCGGCAGGTCCAGGAGGTGCTCGAGCGCAACCACCTCAACTGCTTCGCGATCGGCGCACATCTCGTCGGCCAGGCGGTCTGCGACCCGATCGACGCGCGGCACCGCGGAATCCTGCCGCCCGAGGTCTGGGGCGACGGCGATCCCGAAGGCGTCCGGCAGCGCGCGGCCGAGCGGATGCAGGACACCGCGCGCGCGGCTGCCAGGCTCGGCGTCACGCAGGTCAACGGGTTCACGGGCTCGGCCGTCTGGCACATGCTCTACTCGTTCCCGCCCAACGACTTCGCCGAGGTCGAGCGCGGCTACGCGGACTTCGCGGAGCGCTGGGGACCGATCGTCGACGTCTTCGACGCGGAGGGCGTGCGCTTCGGGCTCGAAGTGCACCCCACCGAGATCGCCTACGACTTCGTGACGACCCGGAAGACGCTCGACGCGATCGACCGCCGCCCCGGTTTCGGGATCAACTTCGACCCGAGCCACTTCGCGCACCAGCACCTGGATTCGGCCGCCTACGTGCTCGAGTTCGCGGATCGCATCTACCACGTCCACGTCAAGGACTCGAAGAAGCTGCTCGACGGCCGCAAGTCCATCCTCGGCGGACACCTCAACTTCGGCGAGCTCGAGCGCGGCTGGGACTTCGTCTCTCCCGGCCACGGCGACGTCGACTTCGAGGCGCTGATCCGCGCGCTGAACCGGATCGGCTACACGGGCCCGCTTTCCATCGAGTGGGAGGATTCCGGCATGGACCGCGAGTGGGGCGCGCAGGACGCGCTCGCCTTCGTGCGGCGGACGGATTTCAAGCCGTCCGAGGTCGCCTTCGACGCCGCGATGCAGCGGGCTGGGGCATGAGCGGGATCGGCGCAGCCCCGAACGTTGCCGCCGGCGGCGAGCGCAAGGAGATCGGGGTCGGGATGCTCGGCTACGCGTTCATGGGCAAGGCGCACTCGAACGCGTTCAAGAAGATCGCGTACATGACCTGGCCGCCGCCGCTCGTGCCGCGGCTCGTCTCGATCGCCGGGCCGCAACGAGGAGGCGGTGCGCAACGCCGCCGAGCGCTACGGCTACGAGCGCTGGACGACCGACTGGCACGACATCGTCGCCGACCCGGCGATCGGCCTCTTCGACAACGGCGGCCCGAACTCGCTCCACGCCGAGCCGACGATCGCCGCCGCCGAGGCCGGCAAGCACGTGATCTGCGAGAAGCCGCTCGGCCGCACGGCCGACGAGAGCTACGAGATCTGGAAGCGCGTCGCCGCGACCGGCGTCAAGCACCTCTGCGCCTTCAACTACCGCTTCGTGCCCGCGAACCGGCTCGCACGCGACATGATCGAGGCGGGCGAACTGGGCGAGATCCGGCACTTCCGCGGCCGCTACCTCCAGGACTGGGGCGACGACCCGACCCTCGACACCTGGCGCTTCCACGCCGGCGAGGCCGGCTCGGGCGCGCTCGGCGACCTCGGCGCCCACGTCGTCGACCTGGCGCGCTCGCTCGTCGGCGAGTTCGAGGCGGTGTCCGCCCTCGTGAAGACGTTTCTGCCCGGCCGCGAGGTCGACGACGCGATCGAGGCCGCGGTGACGTTCGAGAACGGCGCGGTCGGGACGGTCGAGGCGACTCGCCTCGCGCTCGGCCGCCGCAACGCGCTCCAGTGGGAGATCAACGGCACGAAGGCGTCGCTCGCGTTCGACATGGAGCGGCTCAACGAGCTGCAGGTGTTCCGTGCCGACGGCGACCGCGCCCGCGGCTTCAAGACGGTGCTCGTCTCCGAGGCCGACCATCCGTGGTGGGAGTTCTGGTGGCCGCCCGGCCACATCATCGGCTGGGGCGAGACCTTCGTGCACGAGATCCACCACCTCCTGCGCGCGATCGCGGAGGACGGCGACGTGGGGCCCGTCGGCGCGACGTTCGAGGACGGCTACCGCGCCGCCGAGGTGTGCGACGCGATCGTGCGTTCGAGCGAGACCGGCGCCCGCGAGCAGCTCGCGTACCGCACCCTCTGACCGCCCGAAAGTCACACATTCGGCACGTCCGCGTCACCCACGCGTGACGATTCCACGGCTACGCTCAAACCGGGGGCAAGGGCGCGGAAGCGCCCCGGGAAAGACAAATTGCGTGGCGCGAGCGGCGGGGCCGGGCCAGCCGGTCAGGAGCTCGACGCGTGCTCCAGGACGATCTTCGCGACGATGCCCTCGCGGTTCTCCATCAGCTCGAACGCGCGCTCGAAGTCCTCGAGCGCGAAGCGGTGCGTCACGATCGGCGAGAGGTCGATGCGTCGATCGGCGAGGAGCCCGACGACCCGCGTCCAGATCGCCGACGTGTAGGCGACGCTCCCGATCAGCTCGAGGTCGCGGAGAGCCACGCGATCGGCGGGTAGCGACTCGAGCATCCTGCCCTCGCCCGCGATGCCGAGCAGCGCCACCCGCCCGCCCTCGCGCACGAGCCGGGTCGCGAGCTCGACCGCAGGCACCGCTCCCGCCGTCTCGACCACGAGGTCGAGCTCGCCGAGGGGCGGTTCCCCGGCAGAGACGTCGAACGTCGCGTCGGCCCCGAGGCGGCGAGCGAGCTCCAGCTCCTCTGGCCGGATGCCGTAGGCGACGATGCGCGCCGGCCCGGCCAGGCGGGCGAGCACGATCGCGAGCGAGCCGAGCGTGCCGGCTCCGACGACGCCGACCGCCTCTCCCGCCGCGAGACGCACCCGCTCGAGCGCGCGCACAACGACAGACGCCGGTTCGACGAGCACGCCCTCGTCGAAGCCGACGTGCTCGGGGAGACGGTGGACGACCCGCGCCGGGACGAGCACGAACTCGCCATAGCCGCCCGCCCGCGTGAAGCCGAGCTGGTCGTAGTTCTCGCAGAGGTTCGTGTCGCCCGCGCGGCAGCGCCGACAATGCCCACAGGGGACGATCCCCTCGCAGACGACACGGTCGCCGGGCGCTAGACCCTCGACGCGATCGCCGACCTCGGCCACCTCACCGCTCCACTCGTGGCCGGGAACGCACGGATACCGGACCCAGCGCCGGTCGAGCTCGCCCCGCAGCACCTCCAGGTCCGTGCGACACACGCCGGCGGCACGGCTGCGAACGACGACGTCCTCGGGGCCGCAGACGGGCGGATCGACGTCACGCAGCGCGACCTCGCCGGGCCGCTCGATCACAACCGCCTTCAAGCGGCTTCGTCGGCTTCTGGGCCAGCCTCGGAGTCCGCGTCGTCGTCGGGTCGGTCGCGCGCGCCGGCGACGGGCTTGAACTCGACCTCCAGACGCTCGATGCGGTTGCCGTCCGTCTCGAAGACCGTGAAGCGGACTCCGTCGTGCACGACGGAGTCTCCCTCGTGCGGCGCGTGCCCGAGCGCGCCGAAGACGAAGCCGCCGACGGTGTTGTAGTCCTCCTCCGGCAGCGAAACGTGGAACTCCTCGTTGAAGTCGTCGATCGTGAACGTGCCGTGGATGCGGATCCGATTCTCGTCGACCCTCTCGACGGACTCGTCGGGGAGGTCGAACTCGTCCTCGATCTCACCGACGATCTCCTCCAGCAGGTCCTCGAGCGTGACGATCCCCTCCATCGCGCCGTACTCGTCCACCACGACCGCCATGTGCTCCTTCGTGCGGCGGAACTCCCGTAGAAGAGCGGCAAGGTCCTTCGTCTCGGGCACGACATGCGTCTCGCGGAGCAGCGGCTCGATCACGACGTTGGAGATGCCGCCCGACTCCTCGGACGCCCGGAACAGGTCGCGGACGTGGAGGACGCCGACGATCTCGTCCAGCGATCCGCGGTAGACGGGATAGCGTGTGAACGGCGATGCCACCGCGACCTTGAGGCACTCCTCGGGAGGCATGTCGACGGCGAGCGCAACCACCTCCGGCCGCGGCACCATGACGTCCGAGACCTCCTTGTCGGCGAAGTCGAAGACGTTGTAGAGCATCTCGCGCTCCTCGTGCTCGATCTCGCCCTCCTCCGTGGAGCGCGAGAGCAGCATCTTCAGCTCCGCCTCCGAGAGCACGCCGACCTCGCCGGAGGGCGCCTTGAGGCCCAGGGCGTTCAGCCCGATCTCGCTCGATCGCTGCAGCACCCAGATCAGCGGCTTGAGAGTGACGAAGAACGCCCGCACCGGAGCGGCGACGGCGAGTGCGACCCGCTCCGAATAGGCGAGCGCCAGCCCCTTCGGCATCAACTCGCCGACCACGACGTGGAAGAAGGTGATGATCAGGAAGGCGAGGATGACGGCGACGACCGTGGCCATCACGGGATCGAGGATCTGTTTCAGCACGGGCTCGCCGAGAGCACCGATGCCCAGGCTGGCGGCGGTGACGCCGAGCTGCATAGCCGCAATGAAGCGCGGCGGGTCGCTCGTGATCCGCAGGACGAGCTTCGCCCGCCGGTTTCCCTCGTCCGCGAGCTCCTGGAGCCGCGTGCGCCGTGCCGTCACGAGCCCGTACTCGGCGGCGACGAAGAACGCGTTCAGCAGGATCAGCGCCGCGACGGCGAGAAGGAGGAGTGCGAGGTTCATGCCCCGTCTCGCGGGGCGCCGGGTCGAGGCGAGTCGTCGGCCACCAGCCTCCGGAGTATAGGGACCGCGCCTGTCGTGCCTGGGACGGCTTGCGGATACGAACGTGTGTTCTGTACCGTTCCGGCATGGCGGGAGTCCAGTACCGCGAGGAGCCGTGCAAGGTGGCGCTCAACCGGGTCAAGGGCATGCCCTTCGCCTGGTCGCTCAACCCGTACATGGGCTGCGTGCACCGCTGCACGTTCTGCTACGTCCGCGCGTTCGAGCTGCGAGCGGACCGCCCCTCGGGCGACGAGTACGGGCGCTCGATCCGCGTCAAGGTCAACGTGGCCGACGTGCTGCGCAAGGAGCTCGCCCGCCGGGGCCGGGAGCGGGAGACGGTGTCGATCGGAGCCGCGACCGACCCGTACCAGCCTGCCGAGGGCCGCTACCGGCTGACGCGAGCCTGCGTCGAGGTGCTGCGGGACGCACGCAACCCGTTCCACGTGATCACTCGGAGCCCGATGATCGTCCGTGACGTCGACCTGCTAGCCGAGGCGGCCGTGCGCGCGAAGGTCTCCGTCAGCTTCTCGATCCCGACGCTTGACGAGGACGTCTGGCGCCGCACCGAGCCGGGGACGCCGCCGCCGCTCCAGCGGTTCCGAGCGCTGCGCACGCTCGTCGACGCCGGGATCGACGCTGGCGTCGCCGTCGCCCCCATCCTGCCCGGGATCTCCGATCGGCCCGAGCAGCTCGCGGCCGTGGTCGAGGCCGCGCGCGCGGCGGGCGCGAGACACCTCTGGACCGGCGTCCTCCACCTGCGGCCGGGAACGCGGGAGCACTTCCTCGCCGAGCTCGCGCGGGACTGGCCCGAGCACCTCGCCGACTACGAGCGCCTGTACGGAATGCGCTCCTACCTGTCGGCGGCCGAGACGAAGCCGGTGCAGACGCTCGTCGCCAGGCTCCGGGCCGAGAGCGGCCCGCCGGCCGGACGCCCCGAACCGCTGCGACCGGCCCCCGAGCCCGAGCAGCTCACGCTGTCACTCGGCTGATCTGCGCCGATACGATCACGCCGTGAGTCACGTGCTCTTCGTCTGGACGCCGAACGGCTACTCGCTCCAGGAGCGAGCCGGCGAGCCGCCGCCCGTGGGCGCCGAGATCGAGGAGTCGGACGCGCGCTTCGTCGTGACCAAGGTGGCGGCGTCGCCCCTTCCGGGTGACGGGCGCCGCTGTGCATACCTGCAGCCCGTGCGCTGACCGACAGGTGAAGCCGTCCCGGCAGCTGCTCCGGGAGGCCGCGCGAACGCGGCTTGCGCTGCTCCGGGCCCTCGCGCTGCCGGTCGTCCAGACGTCGGTCGCCGCCACGCTCGCCTGGTACGTCGCACGCGATCTGATCGGGCATCCGAACGCGTTCTTCGCGCCGATCGCCGCCACGGTCGCGATCGGACTCGCTGCGCAGCAGTACATCCGGCGCGTCGGCGAGCTCATGCTCGGTGTGGCGGTGGGGATCGCTGTGGCGGACGCGATCATCTCCGGCATCGGGAGAGGCACCTGGCAGCTGGGTGTCGTCGTCCTCGTCTCGATGAGCGTGGCGGTGGTCATCGGAGGCGGCGCGCTGTTCATCACCCAGGCGGCGGTTCAGGCGATCCTCGTGGCGACGCTGCCCGGCGGGGCCACCGGGTCGCGGTTCGTCGACGCGCTCGTCGGAGGTGCGATCGGGCTCGCAATCCTGATTGCGTCGCCTCCCAACCCCGTGCGTCGCGCGCGTCGCGAGGCGACAACCTTCTTCACCGACCTCGCCGGCGCGCTCGAGGACATCGCGACCGCGCTCGAGCGACACGACGTGGCTGCCGCCCGAGAGGCGCTCGCGCACGCGCGTGCGGTCGAGCCCGTCTTTCGACGCTGGGTGGACTCGCTGCGTGCAGGTCGCGAGAAGGCGGCGATCTCGCCACCGTACTGGCGGGTGCGGCCCCAGCTCGATCGCTACGCCGAAGCGTCGGAGCCGCTCGAGCACGTCGTCCGCAACGTGCGCGTGCTTGCCCGCGGCGCGATTCGTGCGGCCGAGCTCGACCCCGGCCTGCCGACCGAGCTGCCGGCGGCCATCCGCTCGCTGGCCGAAGCGGTGAGGGAGACCGAGTCGACCCTCGACCGGCCCGATCGTGCGCCGGCGATCGATGCCGCGCTGCGGGCGGTCACGCTCGCAAGCGAGGCCTACGCCCGGGACAGCGGTTTGCCCGCAGCACACGTCGTCGGTCAGATCCGCTCGGCTGTGACCGACTTGCTGACCGCACTCGGGCTCGAGCGGTCTGTCGCCGTGGAGCGCGTGCGCGACCGCGCCGTTCGCTAGGCGATCGGTTCGTTCTGAACGTTGTGCTCGGTCGCGTACTCGTTCGTCAGCCGGTTGATCGCGTCCGCGTCGGGATACGCGTAGTTGATCTTCACGAACGGCTCCCACTTCTCGGGGAGCGCGTCCTCGGGGAAGATCGCCTCGACGGGACACTCCGGCTCGCAGGCGCCGCAGTCGATGCATTCCTCGGGGTCGATGACGAGCAGGCGCTCGAACTCGTGGATGCAGTCGACCGGGCACACGTCGACGCAGGACCGGTCTTTGATGTCGATGCAGGGCTCGGCGATGATGTACGTCACGAAGGCCCTACTCTACCGACGCAAGTAGCTCTCCGATCAGTACAGGAGCCCGCTCTACGAGCGCCGATTTGGCAACGACCTGGTCGAAGCCGGCCGAGTGCGCGGCGCGCAATCCACCCGTGTCGGTGTGGTTCGTGAAGCCGACGATCGGGATGTCCGGATAGGCGTCCGCGACCTCGTTCGGGTCGATGCGCGAGATGTCCGCGATCACCAGCTCCGGCGCTTCGACGGTGTCGGTGGTGACGAAGTGGTGCCCAGGCAGGAGCGCCTCGAGCTTGCCACGGAAGAAGAGGTCGACCCCCGCCAGCAGGATCGTCGCCACGATCGCAATGTACCAAGCTTTGAGGGGAGAATCCGGATCGTGACCGGCGACGAGGAGCTGCGGCGAGGGCTCGAGCTGATGCGACGAGGCGTCTTCTTCGAAGCGCACGAGGAGTTCGAGCTCGCCTGGCGCGCGGCACCGGCCGCGGAGCGCGACTTCTTCCAGGGGCTCGTCCACGTCACGGTCGCCTGGTACCAGGCAGGACGCGGCAGATCGGTCGCCTGCGCGAGCCAGCTCGAGAAGGCCCACCGGCGGCTCGCGGCCTTCGCGCCGGGTCATCGCGGCGTCGACGTCGAGTCAGTGCTCGAGCAGGTGAAGACCGCCGCGCAACTCGTCGCGGCCGGCTCGCTCGACCTGGCCCCGCTAGACCTGCCCTAGCCCGACCGCCTCGAGCGCCCGGTTCAGCATCACGTGCAGCCACCAGTCCTTCCCGAAGAAGAGCAGGAGGCCGAGCGTGATCAGCGTCACACCGCTGATGACCCGGATCACGACGTAGTGGTCGCGCACCCAGCGGAACGCGCCCATCGCGCGCGCGAACGCGATCCCGGCGAGCAGGAAGGCGACGCCGATCCCGAGCGAGTAGGCAAACAGCAGCACCGAGCCGCGGAGGATGGTGCTGGAGCTGCTGGCGAGCACGAGCACCGACGCCAGCACGGGGCCGATGCACGGTGCAGCGCAGACCGCGAACGCGGCGCCGAGCAGCGCGGCGGACTCCCGCCGCCGCGCGTGGCCGATCAGACCCGAGCCCATCACGCGCTCCGGCCAGGGCAGGAGGCCGATGAAGACGAGGCCGAGCACGACGAGGATGAAGCCGGCGATCGCGTTCCGGCGGTCGACGTCGAGCACCGTCGCGATCGCGGCGGAGCCGGCACCGAGCGCGACGAAGACGACCGTGAAGCCGAGCATGAACGGGATGCTGGCGATCGCGATGCGCTTCGCGACGCCCTTCTCCCCGAGCCGGTCGGCCTCGACCGACGAGATCGCCGTCAGGTAGCCCGGCACGAGGGGCAGGACACACGGGGTGAGGACGGAGACGAGACCGGCGAGGAACGCGATCGGGATCCGCTCGGCCATCTGGCTATGCGTCGTAGTTCGCGAGCTCGTTGTCGAGCCGCCGCTCCAGGTCGGGCTCGATCCGCGTCTGCGTCGGGCCGGCGGGCGGCTCGCGGCGGCCGCGGCTCCAGTGCCAGGCGAGCGCGCCGAGCGCGAGCGCGCCGGCGATGACGCCGGCGATCGGAAGCCACCAGGCGAGGATGTTGAAGCCGCTGTCGGGCGGGGAGAGCAGCACACGCTGTCCGAACTCGTCTACGAGCCGCTGCTCGATCTGGCTCTTCGTGTAGCCGGCGGCGATCCAGCGGCGGATCAGTGCCCGCTCACGATCGGCGAGCGGTCCCGTCGACTGGTCGAGCGGCTGGTCGCAGGTCACGCACAGGACCTCGCCTTCGATCTCCGGCAGGTTCGGATGCGCCTCGCTCGCCCTCGCCATCCCGCCGGCAGCCAGCGCCGCGACCAGGACGACGATGGCAGCGGCCGCCCTCACGAGCGGAGTGCAGCCTGGACGCTCTGGCGCAACTCGGATGCGCTCGTGGCGCCGTAGAACTGCGTGCCCGCGTACTTGCCCTGCCGGTCGATCACGCGGGTCTCCGGGACGCCGCTGACGCCGTACGGCCCGTACAGGTCACGCCCCTGCTCGCGCACGACCGGGTACGTGATCCCGTACTTGCGCATGAAGCTCCGCGCGTCCCCGGAGAAGTCCTCCGAGTCGAGGCCGAGGACGACGACGCCTTTCGAGCGAAATTCGCGCCATACACGCTCGAGCGCCGGTGCCTCCTGCTTGCACGGCACGCACCAGGACGCCCAGAAGTTGAGGACGACCACCTTGCCGCGTAGCGAGGCGAGCTCGATCTTGCCGGGCTTGTCGAGGCGGGGCAGCGTGAAGTTCTTCGGCTGGGCTGTCTTGCCGCTGCCGTGCACCTCCTTCCAGATCAGGAGGCCGAGCAATGCGGCGACGAGCCCGACGGCGAGCAGCTGTGCTGTGAGGCGTGTGCGCGCCGCCATCAGGCAGGCACGATCATCACCGGCGTCCCGACCTCGACGTGGTTGAAGAGCCACTCCGCCGACGGGATGAACATGCGGATGCAGCCGTGCGAGGCCGAGTAGCCGAGCGATGCGGGGTCAGGCGTGCCGTGGATGCCGACACCGGGCGCGGACAGGCCCATCCAGCGTGTGCCGAGCGGGTTGCCCGGTCCGGGCGGGATCGGCTTCGCACCCTTCGCCCACGGCGCGTCGGGCGGCGGGTACCACCACGGGTTTCGCTCCATGACGATGATCTTGAAGCTGCCGGTCGGGGTCGGATAGATCGGTTGGCCGGTCGCGACCTGGAAGCGGCGCACGAACGTGACCGGCTTCTCCGTGGTCACCTGCTTGTAGAGGTAGAGCCACTTCGTATCGCGCCTGACGACGATGATCGAGCTGAAGCTGTCGGCGCTGACCACCGGCTCGGTGATGCGCGCAGGCACCTCGAGCGGCGTGCGACTGTTCTGCTGCAGTGCGACCACGAGCGCCGTCACCGCCTGGGAGCGCTGGATCGTGCTCCCCTGCACCTCGGGGACGACGACAGGCCTCAGCGCCCTGAGGACGACGTGCGCGTCGGCGACGGTGCGGTCGTAGCGGCTGGCCAGCGTGTCCAGGTAGTCGCTGACCGCCGCGCGCTTGACGTCGACGACCATCTTCACGGCGGTGCCCGCCTTCGCGTGGAGGGCGCGCGAGACAGCCGGGCCGATGAACGGCTTTGCGCCGAGCTTCCAGGGCGAGACGGTGATCGTCTTGTCGCCGAGCTGCAGGACGACCGGCGAGCGGAACTCGACCGAGACGGCCGAGTACGCGGGCCCATACGCGAGCCCGCCGACGTGGATGCCGGCGATCGTGACGCCGGCGGCGATCCGGGCGTGCTTGGCGGGCGGACGCGGCGTGGGTTGCGGCTGCGTGCTCGTCGGCGGCGGCGTCTCTGTCGACGTGGTGTCTGTCGGCGTCGAGTCGGACGGAGGCGGCGGTGGACCGGAATCGCCCAGCGCGTAGGCCGCGCCGGCACCCGCGACTCCGAGGGCGAGCATCACCACGAGGAGCGCGGCACGCTTCACGGCGGCAGTGTAGCCATGGCCGAGGCCGGAGCAAGTGTTGGAACCGTCGCCGCGACCGATCGCGGAGTGCCGGCAAAGAGCCCACTTTGCAGCGGATTAGCACTAGACTTTCCCTCGTGGGCGAGCCGGCACCGATCCCGACCCAGCTCGACGAGCCCCCGAAGCACGATCCGCGCTCGGTCAGCAGGGCCTACCACTACCACCGCGCGCGCCGCGCGGCGCGCATCGAACAGCGGCGCGCCCGCAAGTGGGCGAGGCTTCGCTTCTGGTTCGTGCTCGGATGCCTCCTGCTGGCGGTGGCCGTGATCGTGATGCTGATCCTCCAGCAGGTGCAGAACATCTTCGGTATCTGAGCCGTGGGCGCGCCGCAACCGGAGGGGCGGCGACCTCCCCCACGCCAGCTTCGAGACGTCCGCCTCAGTGCGCGCCCCGGCATCCTCGCGCTCGGGCAAACAGCTGCCTGGGCCGGAGGCCTCGTTCTCGCCGTGTCCGCGTTCACGAGCTGGTATTCGGGTCATTCCGTCGAGGGGCCGACGCTGTCCGTGACCGGCTGGAACAGCGGCACGCCCGGCAAGCTCGTCTTCCTGATCGGCCTCGCCGTCGTCTGTCTCGCCGCGCTCCGCCGCGTCGGCCTCGAGTTCCCGGCCGCGACGCCGGAGCCGTTGATCGTCGTCGCACTCGGCGCGCTCGCGACGGTGCTCGTGCTCATCCGGCTGATCTCGATCCCGGATTCGGTCGTCGGCACCGGCGGCCGCAGCGTCGGCCTCTGGATCAGCCTGGCCGCGGCGCTCGCAGTGGTCGTCGCGGGGCTCCTGCAAGCAGGCGAAGAGCTATAGCGACGCACCGCGCCGACCGCGGCGCCGCCGGTCACGTCGAGCGGATAGTGGACGCCGACGTAGACGCGCGACCAGGCGATCGCCGCGGCCGGCACGAGCAAGGGAGCGGCCGGCCTCGGCACCGCGGGCGTTCGTCAGCCCGAGCCGCCGACCGTGACCGTCACGGTCTGCGGAACGAGCGGCAGCGGGCGAAGCGTCCGCTCGGTGGTCGTCGTCCCGCCGGGCTTGGGGTTGTCGTGGAGCGCCTCGCCGAGCGCGACCCCGGCTGCGAACACGCACACGAGCACGACGACCGCGATCAGCGGCCGCCACGGCACGACACGGCGCCGGCGGCGCCGTCGCGGCCTCGGGCGAGCTTCGGAGCCGACCGTCACGGACGGTAGTCTCGCGCGCCCCGCGCGTAGAGGTGGAAGGCGGCGTCGGCCGCGGTGCTGGCCGAGGAGAGCCAGTCGCCGCCGGTCGCCCGCTCGCCGACGGCCTCGTACGCCCACCGGTCGGCGCGTGCGTACACGGCGGCGAGCTCGGCGAGCGTGAACGACTTGCCGATCCGGCGGCGGAGCTCGGCGGTCACGATCTCCACCTGCTCGAGCAGACGCGTGTACCGCGTGGGCTCGGGCCCCTTGGCCTGGACGAGCCGTCGGTAGCCGTCCTGCCAGTGCTGGCGCGCGAGCTCGACCGATCCCTCCACGTTCGCGATGCTAGCCGCGCCCGGACGCGGAGCAGCATGCGACGGGCCAGAGCGGCTCGAGCTCGCCCAGCATCCGCTCGCCGAGCGTGTAGCCGGGCTGTGCGAGCGCGAACGCGACGTGCGCGTGTAGGCATTTCAGGCGTTCGGGCCTCGAGGCGCCGCCGATTCCGAGCCCGAGCGACGCGCCGGCATCCTTGCCCGTCACCTCGCCCGCGAGCGCCCGCCGGAGCTCCCGTTGCCGCTCCGTCGCCTCGGCGAGGCTTGCCTGCAGCCCCGGATCGCACTCCACAGCAGCGGTGAAGCGCTCGACCCCGCCCGCCGCCTCCACTCGTGACACGGCTGCCACCAGGTGCCGGCACGTGAGGTAGTACATCGTCGGGAACGGATCTCCGGCCCGGTCGTACGGCGACTGCTCGGTCACGGCCGGGAGCCCGAACGGACACCGGACCGCGACCCGCAGGAACGCGCGCGGCGGCCGGCCGATCTGCCGCTCCACGACGGCACGGTCGTCCTCGCTCATCGCGGCCTGCCCGGGGGAACGGCTAGTGCGCCGCGGAGGAGCCGGCGTGCGACTTCACCCACGCCTTGACGCCGCGCACCACGAACAGATGCTCTCCGGGACGGACGTAGCCGAGCCGGCGCGCCTCCTCGAGCAGCGCCTGCCCCGTGCCGGAGATCGTCAATCGCTGCTCCAGGACAGCCTTCACGTGCGCCAGCTCCTTCACCTCGGCTTTTCGCTCCGCGAGCTGGTGCGAGGTCGAGACGTAGGCCTTGACGGGCCCGTAGTAGAGCACCCCGATCAGGCAGGCCCCGATCGCGAGGACGAGCCAGAACCTGAGACGCCGCCTCCCGAGAGGCCGCGAACGCTTGGACGAGGCGGGCATGGCCTGAACCGATTCGCGCCGCGGACCGGACCTCCTCTTTCTCCTCGCCGCGGTGCAGTCGCACCGCAGCATCGGCGACGTCGCCGCCGGAACACCCACAACGCCCCACGGCAACTCTCATCGGCCGGACGCTCTCAGGCCGTGTCGACCCGGATCACGTTGGTCGATCCGGCGACGTTCACGTTCGTCCCGGCGGCGATCACGACGCGCTCGCCGGCCGTGACCACCCCCGCCATGCGGGCCGCCGCGACGGAGCGCTGCCACAGGTCGTCGACGTCGGACGCCTCCGGGATCACGAGCGGCAGCACTCCCCACTCGAGCGCCATCTGCTGCGCCGCAGCGGCAGTGTGCGTGATCGCCGCGATCGGCCGCCGCGGCCGCAGCCGGGCCACCGCAGACGCGGTGCGGCCGCTGTAGGTAGGGACGACGATCGCGCCTGCCCGCAGGACCTCGGCGATGTCGCACGCCGCGTTGGAGAGCGCCTGGCCCACCGTCGGCTCCTCGCTCGCGTCCGGCAACTCGTGCCGGTAGCCGAGGCTCGGCTCGACCGTGCGCGCGATCTGGTCCATGACCATCACCGCCTCGACCGGGTACTCGCCCACGGCGGTCTCCTGCGAGAGCATCAGCGCCGAGGTGCCGTCCAGGACGGCGTTCGCGACGTCACTCGCCTCGGCCCGCGACGGCTCGGCCTGGTGCACCATCGACTCGAGCATCTGCGTGGCGGTGATCACGGGCCGGCTCTGCTCGAGCGAGCGGAGGATGATGTGCTTCTGGAGAAGCGGTACCGACGCAGGGCCGATCTCCACGCCGAGGTCGCCGCGCGCGACCATGACCGCGTCCGACTCGACGATGATCGCCTCGAGCGCCTCGACCGCCTCCGCCTTCTCGATCTTCGCGATCACGTGCGCCGGCGAGCCGTGCTCCTCGATCCGGCGGCGCAGGCCGCGCACGTCCTCGGCCGAGCGGACGAAGGAGAGGGCGACGAAGTCGACGCCGAGCTCGAGTGCGAACGCGAGATCGTCGAGGTCCTTCTGCGTCAGCGACGGGATCGGCAGCTGCACGCCGGGCAGGTTGACGCCCTTGTGCGGTTCGACGCGACCGCCGATCACGACCGAGCAGATCGCGCGCGGCCGCTCGACCCGCTCGACGCGCAGGCGGACGTGCCCGTCGTCGATCAGGACGTCGTTCCCCGGTGCGAGCACCTCGCCGATCACGGACGGGCTGACCGGCAGGTCGACGCCCGGCGTGTCGCCGTCGGGGCCGATCACCACCTCCTGCCCGCGCGTGAGCACGATCGGCTCCGGCAAGTCGGTGATACGCAGCTTGGGGCCCTGGAGGTCGGCGATCAGCGCCAGCGGCTTCCCGTGCGTCGTCTGCGCCTCGCGGACGAGCTTGGCGTTGCGAGCGTGGTCGTCGTGCGTTCCGTGAGAGAAGTTGAGCCGGGCTGCGTCCATGCCGGCGCCGATCAGCTCGTCGATCCGCCCGGCCGAGGCGGGGCCGATCGTGGCGACGATCTTGGTCCGGCGCGGAATCACGGAGGAGAGCACTGCCTCGGAGAGTACCCAGCCGGTCTCGTTCAGCGCCGCGCGCGTGGAAAGGCCGACCAGCCGGGGTACGTCGCCCGCTCGCCCAACTCCTCCTCGATCCGCAGGAGCTGGTTGTACTTCGCGACGCGGTCCGTGCGGGCCGGGGCGCCGGTCTTGATCTGGCCGACGCCGGTTGCGACCGCGAGGTCGGCGATGGTCGCGTCCTCGGTCTCGCCCGAGCGGTGCGAGATCACGGCCGTGTAGCCGCTCGCCCTGGCGAGCGAGATGGCCTCGAGCGTCTCCGTCAGCGTGCCGATCTGGTTCACCTTGATCAGGATCGAGTTCGCGACGCCCGCGTCGATGCCGCGCCGGAGCCGGTCGGGGTTCGTGACGAACACGTCGTCGCCGACGAGCTGGAGCCGGTCGCCGAGACGCTCCGTCAGCACCGTCCACGCGTCCCAGTCGTCCTCCGCGACACCGTCCTCGACCGAGACGACCGGGAACTCGTCGGCGAGGCCGGCGTAGAAGTCGGCCATCTCCGGCCCGCTCGCCTCACGGCCCTCGAAGCGGTAGACGCCGTCCCGGTAGAACTCGCTCGAGGCAGGGTCGAGGGCGATCGCGACCCGGTCGCGATGCCCGGCACGCTCCGCCGCCTCGAGGATCGCTGCGATCGCGGCCTCGCTCGAGGGCAGGTCGGGCGCAAAGCCTCCCTCGTCGCCGACCGCCGTCGCCAGCCCCTGCTCGGCCAGCACCTGCTTCAGCGCGTGGTACGTCTCTGCCCCGATCCGCAGCGCCTCCGCAAACGACGCGACACCGGCGGGCACGACCATGAACTCCTGCAGGTCGATCGAGTTCGCCGCGTGCACGCCGCCGTTGATCACGTTCATCATCGGCACCGGCAGCGTCGTTGCTCCGTCGCCGCCCAGATGCCGGTAGAGCGGCACGCCGTGCTCCGCGGCCGCGGCCTTCGCGGTCGCGAGCGAGACGCCGAGGAGCGCGTTGGCGCCCAGCCTGCCCTTGTTCGGCGTCCCGTCGAGATCGACGAGGCGGCGGTCGAGCGCCTCCTGGTCCGATGCGTCGAGTCCGCGCACGGCGTCGGCGATCTCGCCCTCCACGTTGGCGACCGCACGGGTGACGCCCTTGCCCCCGTACGCCTCCCCGCCGTCGCGGAGCTCGACGGCCTCGAACTGGCCGGTCGACGCGCCCGAGGGAACGGCGGCGCGGCCGGCGGCGCCCGATTCGAGCCGGACATCGACCTCCACGGTCGGGTTGCCGCGCGAGTCGAGGATCTGGCGCGCGTGAACGGCGGCGATCGTGGTCACTCTTCCTCCTTGGCCTGGTCGAAGTACCGATCCTGCGCCGCGAGCGGCAGCTCAGTCCAGCTCTCGCCCGCCGCGGCGGCAAGCCGCTCGGCGGTCTCCACACGCTCGCGGAACCGCTTCGTCGCGCGACGAAGCTCGAGCTCCGGATCGGCCCCGATCCGGCGGGAGACGTTGACGCAGGCAAAGAGCAGGTCGCCAAGCTCCTCGGCGCGACGCTCGTCCGAGCCCTCCTCGAGCTCCGCCCGCAGCTCTCGGAGCTCGTCGTCGAGATCGCCGAGCGCGCCCTCGACGTCGGGGTACTCGAAGCCGACGGAGGCTGCGCGGCGCTGCACCTTGCGCGCGTAGATCAGGGCCGGTAGCGACTCGGGCACGTCGTGGAAGATGCCTTCGCGGCCCTCCTGTTCGCGCTTTATGCGCTCCCAATTCTCCTTCACGCGATCCGACGTGTCGGCCTCGACGGCGCCGAACACGTGCGGGTGGCGGCGCACGAGCTTCTCGTGGATCAACCGCGCGGCCTGCTCGAGGTCACCCCGGCCGCGCTCCTCGAGCAGCAGCGACAGGAAATAGACCTGGAAGAGGAGATCGCCGAGTTCGTCGAGCAGCTTCGCGTCGTCGTCCGCGAGCGCGGCGTCGGCGACCTCGTACGCCTCTTCGACCGTGTGCGGGACGATCGTCTTCACCGTCTGCTCGCGGTCCCACGGGCAGTCGCGGCGGAGGCGGCGAGCGAGCGCGTCGAGCTCGGTCAGCGCCTCGGAGAGGCTCAACCGCCCGGCAGGACCGACGTGGACGCCGGCGGCGTCGCGGCCGTCGTGGTCGGCGGCGCGTAGCCGCTCGCGTACTTGACGCGCTTCGCGTAGAACGCCGTGAGCTTGGCCTGGAACTTCGACATCACATCGCTCTTCCTCGCCTGCTCGATCTCCGAGACGATGGCGGCCTTCACCTTCGCGAAGGGCGAGACCGACTTCTTCGTCACCGGGCCGAGCGGCTTGATGATGTGCCAGCCGAACTGGGAGTGCACCGGCTTGGAGAGGACGCCCGTCGGCAGTGCGAAGGCGACGTTCGCGAACGCCGGGACGAGGCCGGACTTGGGCTGCACACCGAGGTCGCCGCCCTTGATGGCCGAGCTCTTGTCGGTCGAGTACTTCTTCGCCAACGCAGCGAAGCTCGCGCCCTTCTTCAGCTGGTCGTAGATGCTCTGCGCCTTCGCCTTCGAGGCAACGAGGATGTGCGCGATCCGGCGCGACTCCGGCGTCGTGTACTGCGCGAGGTTCTTCTTGTAGTAGGCGAGCGCCTGCGCGTCGCTGATCTTGATGCTCGCGGTGAGCTTCTTGACCAGCTTGTCCTGCAGCACCGAGAAGGCGACCGTGTCACGGAACTGCTGCATCGTGACGCCCTGCTTCTTCATCGCGGCCAGCAGCTTCTTCTGGCTGCCGCCGAAGTACTGGAGGATGTCCTTCTTGATTCCGGCGTCGATGTCCTTTGTCGTGACGACGATCCCGAGCTTCTTCGCCTGCTGCTCGAGCTCCGTCTTCTGGACCAGGTACGCCACGACCTTCTGCGCGCCGGTCTTGAATTCGGCCGAGCCCGGCTTCGGAACGGGCTGCTTGTTGGCCTTGTAGGTCCCGGCGAGGAACTCCTGCATCAGGTTGTCGAACGTGGCCTGCGAGACCGGTTGACGGTCGATGACCACCACACTCCCCTTCGGCACGCCGGACGCGCTGCTCGAGTCGCCGCACGCGGCCACGAGGAACGCCACCGCGCCGCAGCATGCGACGAGGACGGCGAGGTGACGAATACGAAGGACTGCGGTCATTGAAAAAGCGCCTCAGGCTGCCCGGCGCAGGTCGAGAATAGCATCAGCGAGGACGAGCGCTACGGCGAAGGTGTCAGTTCTTAGGGTTACCTCATGTGAGCCCGTCGAGTAGACCGCGGTATCGACGGAAGCCCGCAGCGAGCGCAGGTCGTCCGAGCCGAGAACGAGTGGTCCGATGGAGAGCTTGCCGCCGCGGAACACGAGGTAGTCGGCCCCGGCCTGCGCGAGCTTCAGCTTCGCCTCCTGGATCGTGAACAGGTTCTCGACGGGCTCCGGAACCGGCCCGTAGCGATCCTCGACGTCGGCCCGCAACTCGCGTAGCTCGTCCTCGGACTCCGTCAGCGCCAGCCGGCGGTGAAGATCGATCTTGAGCGCCTCGGAGTCGACGTAGACCGCCGGGATGAAGGCGTCGATGCGGGCGTCGATGCGAATCGGCCGCGCCACGACGCGGCGCCCGCCCTGGAGCTCGGCGACGGCCTCGTTGAGGAGCTCGACATAGAGCTCGAACCCGAGCGCGGCAACGTGGCCCGACTGCTCGGCGCCGAGGAGCTCGCCGGCGCCGCGGATCTCGAGGTCGCGCATCGCGATCGAGAACCCGGAGCCGAGCTCGGTGTGGTCGGCGAGTGTCGAGAGACGGGCACGCGCCTCGGGCGGGAGCTCCATCGCATCGGGGTAGAACAGATATGCGTGCGCCGGCACCTCCGAGCGGCCGACGCGACCGCGGATCTGGTAGAGCTGCGCCAGCCCGAGCAGGTCGGCCCGCTCGACCACGAGCGTGTTCGCCTGCGGGATGTCGAGGCCCGATTCGATGATCGTCGTCGACACGAGGACGTCGGCGTCTCCACGGAGGAACTCGACCATGCGGTTCTCGAGCTCCCGTTCCTTCATCTGCCCGTGCGCGACGAGGAAGCGAAGATCGGGGCAGAGCTCCTGCAGCTTCGTGGCCGCCTCCTCGATCGTCTCGACGCGGTTGTGCAGGTAGAACGACTGCCCGCCCCGCTCGAGCTCGCGCGCGAGCGCCGTCCTGACCAGCTCGTCGTCGTACTCGCCGACGTGCGTCCTGATCGCCTGTCGGCCCTCCGGGGGCGTCTCGATGATCGAAATGTCGCGGAGACCTGCGAGCGACATGTGCAGCGTGCGCGGGATCGGCGTCGCGGTCAGCGCGAGCACGTCGACCTCGAGTCGCAGCGAGCGAAGAAGCTCCTTCTGCGCGACGCCGAAGCGCTGCTCCTCGTCCACGATCACGAGCCCGAGGCTGTTCGGGATCACGTCACGCGACAGGATCCGATGCGTCCCGATCAGCACCTCGACCTTCCCCGCCGTGAAGTCGGCCAGCACCTGTTTGACGTCGGCAGGCTTCCGGAAGCGCGAGACCATCTCCACGCGCACCGGGAAGTCGGCGAACCGCTCGCGGAACGTGTTCCAGTGCTGCTGGGCGAGCACGGTCGTCGGGACGAGCATCAGCACCTGGCGCCCGTCGAGGGCGACGGCGAACGCGGCGCGCAGCGCCACCTCCGTCTTGCCGAAGCCGACGTCCCCGCAGACCAGCCGATCCATCGGCCGCGGCGCCTCGAGATCCTCCTTCACGGCCTCGATCGCCGTCCGCTGGTCGTCCGTCTCGCGGTAGGGGAAGCTCGCCTCGAGCCGCTCCAGCCAGTCGCTCGTGAGGTCGTACGCGACGCCCGGGGTCGTCTGCCTGCGCGCATAGAGCGCGATCAGCTCCCCGGCCAGCTCGCGGGCCGACTCGCGCGCGCGGGACTTGATCAGCTGCCAGGCCTTGCCGCCGAGCCGCGAGAGCGCCGGCGAGCGAGCGTCGGCACCGACGTAGCGCGAGACCTTGCCGATCTGCTCGTGGGGCACGTACAGCCGGTCGTCGCCGCGGAAGCCGACGAACAGATAGTCGCGCGTGACCCCGGCGACCGTCTTCGTCTCGAAGCCGAGCAGCTTGCCGACGCCGTGATCCTCGTGGACGACGAAGTCGCCGGTGCGGAGGTCTGCGAACGACTGCAGCGCGCGGCCGATCCTCGCGTCCCCGCGCGGCGCGCGGCGCCGGAAGACCTGCGTGTCCGGGAGCAGCGCGAGGCCGAGCTCGCGCCAGACGAATCCGCGGCGGGCAGGCGAGACGGCAAAGGCGACACCGGGATCCTGCGGTAGGGGCTCGCCCGACTCGATCAGGCGAGCGTCGATGCGACGGAGGAGCCCCTGCGTCCGGAGCGCCTCGCCGCGGTGCGGAAACGCAACGACGACGCGGATGCCTCCGCGCACGAAGCTCTGAAGCTCGTTCTCGGCCTCGGCGAGCCCGCGCGCGGCGAGAGCCGGTCGCTGCGCCTCGAAGGAATGGGCCTGCCCTTGCGGCAGCGGGTCGAGCAGAGACGCAGAGGGAAGCTCGCGAGCCTCGCCGAGCTCCTCGACCCACGCCTCGCGGACCTCGCTCGGCCGCCAGACCAGCTCCGGATCGACCGGGAGCGGCGGCACGAGATCGTCCGGCACCACACCGCCCACCTCGTCGCGCGACAGCAGATCGCCGGGATCGAGCAGGTCGACCCGCCGCTCGATCGCCGGGTACAGCAAGGCGGCGTCCAGCGAGCGAAGCGCACGCTGCGTGAACGGCGAGAACGCGCGGATCGCCTCGACCTCGTCGCCGAAGAACTCGACGCGGACCGGCTCGCGGCCTGTGACCGGGTAGACGTCGACGATTCCGCCGCGCACCGCGAACTGGCCGCGCTCCTCGGCGCGCTCGAACCGCTCGTAGCCGGCCAGGGAGAGCCGCTCGGCGAGCCCGGCGACTCCGGTTTCGTCGCCGGGCCGAACGGAGATCGACTCCGGGCGCGCGTGCGGTGGAGGCAGCGGCTCCGCGATCGCGGCGGCGGAGACGCACACGAGGCCGCCGGCCTCGAGCACGTCGAGCGAGCGGAAGCGCTCGCCGACGAGGTGCGGCGGCGGCTCGAGGCCGGAGTCGAACGAGACGCCACGACTCGGCATGAAGGCGACGACGTCCTCGCCGAGGAACCAGGCCGCCGCCTCGGCGGCGTCCCGCGCCTCCGCGTCCTCGGGCAGAAGGCAGACGAGCCCGCGCTCGACCCGCAGATGCAGCGCCGCGAGCAACAGCGGCAGCGCCGGCTCGGACACGCGTGCGTCGGCCCGCCCGAGCGCCTCCGCGAACGCGACAAGACGCTCGCTCTCCGCGAGCTCCCGCGCAAGGATGTCGAGCACCGGCCGGTCCATGACGACTGGCGAAACCTCCCGGTTCCGCCCCCGTCAGTCTACGTCTGGCGGGCTATCCCGGCCCACCGGGCTCCCAACAGTCGCGAACCCGACCGGCCGGGGCACCCCAGCCCACCACCCACGTTCCATCGTAATCCGAAAAGTGTGACCTGTCTGTACACATCCGTGACGATTGTGTGACTGTCGTCGAAGGCCGTCGGGCAGAGACCGCATCAGTTGAAGCGCTTTTGCGCCTCCTCGAGACCGTCGCGAGCCATCGTCTCGACGGCGTTTGCGGCACGGCCGATGAGCTCAGACACGTCGACGGTCGGGTCGAACTCGGCGAGGACGTAGTCGGCAACCGAGCGCCGGTCGCCGCGACCGGGCCGGCCGACGCCGACTCGAAGGCGCAGGAAGTCCTGCGACCCGAGCGTCTGGGCGATCGAGCGCAGTCCGTTGTGGCCCGCCAGGCCGCCGCCCAGCCTCGCCTGCAGCCTGCCCTCCGCGAGGTCGACGTCGTCGTGGACGACGACAAGGGTCCCGGGCTCGACCTTGAAGAACCGCGCGGCGGCGCCGATCGAGCGCCCGGACTCGTTCATGTACGTCTCCGGCTTCAGCAGGCCAAGCCGCAGGTCGTCCAGTCGCACCTCGGCGAGCCGGCCGGAGAACTTCGATTTCCACGACCCGTCGTGTCGCGCCGCCAACTCGTCGGCCACGAGCCAGCCCGCGTTGTGGCGGGTCGCCGCGTACTCGCGCCCGGGGTTACCGAGCCCTGCGACGAGCAGGTCGAGCGTCGAGGCGCTCTCGCCCCGACGGAACAGGCGCACGGGCTAGCCCTCGTCGGAGTCCGACGATGCCCCGCCGCCGTCCGCGCCATCGCCAGAAGCGGCCTCGCCACTGGGCTCCTCGCCCTCGGCCGGCTCCTCGCCCTCGGCCAGCTCCTCCTCGGGCTCCTCCTCGACCTCGACGCGCGGCGCCGCAACGGTGACGACGACCGTGTCGGGATCGTCGAGGATCCGCGTGCCCTCGGGTGCGACGAGGTCGGCGACTCGCAGGTTCATGCCGATCTCGGCGCCGCTGATGTCGAGCAAAAGGCGGTCGGGAATCTCGAGCGGCAGCGCCTCGACGCTGACCTCGCGGACGAGCGCCGACAGGACGCCGCCCACCTTGACGCCGGGCGACTCTCCCTCGAGCTCGATCGCGACCTGCGCCGTGATCGCCTGGTCGAGGCGGACCTCGTGCAGGTCGAAGTGCGTGATCTTGCCACGGATCGGATCGACCTGGTAGTCCTTGAGGATCGACGCGTGCGACGTCTTCTGGCCCGAGAGCACGACGTCGAGGATCGCGTGGCGGCCGGCCGGGCCGCTCAGCGCGCTGCGCAGCTCACGCTCCGGCACCGCGATCGCGTGCGGCGTCTTCCCGCGGCCGTAGAGGACGCCGGGGATGATCCCTTCGCGACGCAGCCGGGCAGCGGCGCTCGTGCCCGTGCTCTCGCGCTCCTGTGCCTCCAGCTTGACTCGTTCTCCGGCCACGGCGGCGGATTGTAGCGGCGGACGCTTGTAGGCCCGCGCGAGGTGGTCTAGAAGAGCTGGGTGTCGCCGCCGAAGATGGCGGAGACGGAGTCGTCGGAGAAGACGTTCATGATCGTCTCGGCAAGCAAGCCGGAGATCGGCAGCACCGTCATCTTCTCGGGCCGGTGCGTCGGGTCGATCGGAACGGTGTCGGTGACGACGACCCCGGCGAGGTCGGAGTCGGCAATCGCCTTCAGCCCCTCCTCGGAGAACAGGGCGTGCGTGAGGAAGGCCCAGACGTCGGTCGCGCCTTGCTGCTTGAGCGCCTCAGCGCCGGCGATCAGCGTGCTGCCGGTCGTCGAGACGTCGTCGCCGATGATCGCGACCTTGTCGCGCACGCGCCCGGTGACCTCGGTCATCTCCACGGTGTCAGGGCTCGATCGCATCTTGTGCATGACCGCGAAGCCGGCGCCGATCATCTCCGCGAAGCGCACTGCGTGCTTGGCGCGACCTGCATCCGGAGCTACGGAAACGATCCCGTCCCCTTCGAGGCCGAGGTCGCGGAAGTGGCGGCCGAACAGCGGCAGCGCGGTCATGTGGTCGACCGGGATGTTGAAGAAGCCCTGGATCTGGCCCGCGTGGAGGTCCATCGTCAGGACGCGGTCGGCGCCGGCCAGCTGCAGCATGTCCGCGACGTAGCGGCCCGAGATCGGCTCGCGCGGCTTGGCCTTGCGGTCCTGCCGCGAGTACGGGAACCAAGGGATGACGGCGGTGATGCGCTTCGCGGATGCGAGCTTCGCGGCCTGGATCATCAGACAGAGCTCCATCAGGTTCCGGTCGACCGGCGCGCAGCCCGTCTGCACTAGGAACAGGTCGGAGCCTCGGATCGACTCGCAATAGCGGCAGTAGGTCTCGCCGTTCGGGAACGTCTCGAGGACGATCTCGCCCAGCTGGACGCCGAGCTTCTCCGCGATGGCCGCGGCGAGATCGGGATGAGAGCTCCCCGAGAACACCATCAGCCGCTTGGACGGTCCGCGCTCGATGTAATGGCCCGTGCTCACCTCGGGGCGCTCCGGGAGCCCAACCGTCTCGAGGCCCGGGAGCCTGAACGTCTCAGTCGTCGCGCTCTCGACGGACATAGCCTTCCTTGTTGACTTGACGCGGCGGGAACCCGGCCAGCGCGGCCGGCGGGACGTCCTCCGTAATCACCGTTCCGGGATAGACCCATGCATCGTCGCCGACGTCGACCGGGGCGACGAACGTATTGTCGACGCCGGTCCTGACGTTGCGCCCGATGGTGGTGCGGCTCTTGCCGCCGTCCGGACGGTGCGAGAAGTTCGCGGTCACGTTGGCGGCAGCGATATTCGTGTCCTCGCCGATGTCCGCGTCGCCGATGTACGAGAGGTGCGGCACCTTCGTGCGCGCGCCGATGCGCGAATTCTTGATCTCAACGAACGTACCCGCCTTCGCTCCCGCCTCGACGACCGTGCCGGGGCGAAGGTAACAGAACGGCCCCACCGACGCATCCGACCCGACGACCGCGTCGACCAGGACGGCGTGCGGACCGACCACGGCGCCCGGCTCGACCCTTGTGCCGCCGGCGAGCACGGTGAACGGATGGATGACGACGTCCTCGCCGAGCTCGACGCCGGCCTCGATCCATGTCGTGCGCGGATCGACGATGCCGACGCCCGCCGACATGTGCGCCTCGTTGATCCGGTCGCGAAGGCCGGCAGCGGCGGCTGCGAGCTCGGTCCGCGTGTTGACGCCGAGCGCCTCGAGTGGGTCCGGAGCCAGGTGCACCGCGCCCTTTCCACCCTCCCCGACGATGTGCCGGACGGAGTCCGTGAGGTAGAGCTCGCCCTGGGCGTTGTGCGGGTCGAGGTGGTCCAGTGCCGACCAGAGGGCTTGCGCGGCGAAGACGTAGATCGAGCTGTTCACCTCGCGGATCGCGAGCTCCTCGGGCGACGCGTCGCCGGCCTCCACGATCGCGCTCAGGGCGCCGTCCAGACCTCGTAGGACACGTCCATACGCGCCCGCGTCGGGCGGCTCGAAGGAGAGGACGGTGACGTCGGCCGACTGACGGCGGTGCTCGGCGACGACGTCGCGCAAGAGGGCGGCCGTGAGAAGCGGCACGTCGCCCGAGAGCACGAGCACGTTGCCGTCGAAGCCGTCGAGCTCGCGGCGCGCGGACGCGACGGCGTCGCCGGTTCCGCGCGGCTCGCGCTGGATTGCGACTTGCGCGCCGTCGACGGCTCCGGCGGCCTCCGCGGTCTCCGGCGACAGGACGACCACGAGCGGGTGCGGGTCGAGCGCTCGGGTGGCCTCGATCGGCCAGTCCATCAGCCTCCGCCCGAGCAGCGGGTGCAGGTGCTTCGGCAGCTTCGAGCGCATGCGCGTGCCGAGGCCTGCGGCCATGACGACGGCGGCGAGGGAGGTCTCGTTCGAGCTCATCTGGCTTGGGTCAATCCCGGGTGAGAGCCACCGCGAGAGGCTGGGGCGCCAGGATTCGAACCTGGGATCGCGGGACCAAAACCCGCTGCCTTACCACTTGGCTACGCCCCACCGGAAGCCGAGTATAGGTCGGCTACTTCGGTTTCTGTTGAGGCCGGTCGGAGAGCAGGAGCAGGAGCACGACCGCTGCGAAGATCGCCGCCAGGATCAGCGCGAGCGCGGAGACGACCTCGAACAGGATCACGGCCACGACGGCCAGCGCCTGCGCGGTTGCGGCAACCCAGGAGATGTCTCGCCAGAGGCTCGATTCGAGCGTCCGCCCGGCGAGAACATAGAAGAGGATGATCGGGACCGAGATGATCACGACCGTCCAGGTCGTGAAGTCGCTCTTGATCCAGACGATGAGCGCCTCCGCGGCGGCGATCCCGAGCGCGATCTTCGTCTTCGTGTTCCAGATGAACAGCCTCGACGACCGCCCGGTGCTCGCGGGCTGACTCGGTGTCGTCGGATGCTCCGGCTGCTGCGCCTGCTCCGCCACGGCCGGTCAACCGTACCACGTCGGACGGCAGATCCAGGCCGTCCCGACCCGGGCCAACGCCTCTGCCGCCGAGCCCGCGGACGCCTCGTCCTCGAAAAGTCCGTAGACCGCCGAGCCGGCTCCGCTCACGTCGGCGCGGAAGGCTCCCAGCCGTTCGAGCTCCGCCGCGTGCAGCGAAGACGCCAGGTCGTTCCGTGGCAAGCCGGCCAGGTCGCGAGGTGACCGAACTGCGTCGAGCCCCGCGACGAGCTCGCGGCTGCGGCGGTCGAAGCCCGCCTCGCCCCTGCGCCGGTCAAACGCCTCGTAGACAGCTCCGGTCGACTCCTTCTCCGCTCCGTCCGGCAGGAGGAGCAGAACGTGATACGCGTCCGGGATCGAGACGGGCGTGAGCTCGCTCCCGTCCCCCGTCCCGAGCTGCGGCCCGGGCTCCAGGAAGAACGGGACGTCGGCTCCGATCCGGGCGGCCAGCTCGCTCAGGCGAGCGGGCAGAAGCGGCGTCGCGAGCGTCTCGTTCGCGAGCCGGAGCGCGGCAGCGGCGTCGGAGCTGCCGCCGCCGAGACCGGCCGCGACCGGGATCCGCTTCTCGATCGCCACGTGCCAGGACGGGGCCACATCGGCGGCAGCCGCGAGCTCGGTGAGCGCACTCTCGACGAGCGTGTCGCCGGCGAACCCGCTCACGCGCAGGCGGTCGGCCGGCTCGAGCACGATCGAGTCGGCAAGGTCGACCCGCTGCAGCACGGTCGCCACCTCGTGCTTGCCGTCGCCGCGGCGCGGACCGACGACGAGCGCGAGATTGATCTTGGCCGGGGCGGCCGCGCGGGTCACGCGAGCAGCCCGGTGAGCGCGACGAACTGGTCGGGGCGAAGCGCCTCTGCACGGGCAGCGGCGCCGATCCCGAGCTCGTCGAGCGCGGCAGCCGCCCGCTCGCGGCCCGCGACGCCGGCCAGCTCGAGGGAGTTCGGAAGTGTCTTGCGCCGGTGGGCGAAGGCGCCCTGGACGATGCGCTTGATCGCCGCGTAGTCCGCCGGCAGCGGCATGCGCACGAAGGCGACGAGCGCGGAGTCGACGTTCGGGCGCGGCCGGAACACCGTTCGCGCGACCGGGTGGAAGCCGGTGCGCTCGGCCGCGAGCTGCACGAGCACCGAGACGGCGCCGTACGCCTTCGTCCGAGGCTCGGCGAAGAAGCGGTCCGCGACCTCACGCTGCACCATCACGCACCAGCGCCCGACGCTGGGCAGGCCGTCCAGGCTCTCGACGACGATCGGCGTCGCCACGTTGTAGGGCAGGTTGGCCACGAGCTTCCCGGGCGGCGGATCGAGAGCGCCGAGGTCGAGCGCGAGCGCGTCGCCGTACACGATCGTCGCGTTGGTGGTGCCGGCGAGCCGCGCGGTCAGGCGGGGCTCGAGGCTGTGGTCGATCTCGACCGCCACGACCCGCGCAACCCGCTCGGCGAGGTAGCGCGTGAGGACACCGAGACCGGGGCCGATCTCGAGGACGACGTCCGTCGGGCGCAGGTCGGCGAGTCGGCCGATGACGCCGAGGATGTTCTCGTCGACGAGGAAATGCTGGCCGAGCTCGCGCTTGGCGGTGACGCGTCCCGAGCTCACGAGAGCCCGAAGACCGTCGTCGCGTTCTCGTCGATCTGCGCCGCCAATATCTCGACCTGCTCGCCGCGGAGCTCGGCGAGCGCGGCGAGGGTGTGGACGACGTAGGCGGGCTCGTTGGGGCGGCCGCGCACGGGTTGGGGCGCGAGGTGAGGGCAGTCAGTCTCCGAGAGGATCCGGTCTGCGGGCACCCGGCTGGCGGCGGCGTGCAGCTCCGTCGCCTTCGGGAAGGTGACGTTGCCGGCGAACGAGACGTAGTAGCCGCGCTCGAGGGCGACGTCGAGCAGCGGCGGCGAGGAGAAGCAGTGCAGCACGACCGTGCCGTCGAAGCCTGCAAGGAGGGCGGCGGTCTCGTCGTCGGCCTCGCGGGTGTGCACGACGACGGGCAGGCCGAGGTCGGCGGCGAGCGCGAGCTGACCCTGGAAGACGCGGCGCTGACTGTCGCGAGGCGCGTAGCCGCGGTAGAAGTCGAGCCCGGTCTCGCCGACGGCTACGGCTTTCGGGTCGTTTAGGAGCTCCGCGAGCTCGTCCAGCCGCCCGGCCTCTTCACCGCCCGCCTGGTGCGGATGGATGCCGAGCGCGCACGCCACCCCGTCCTCGCCTCCGGCGATGGCGAGCGTCGTACGGCAGGAGTCGATTCCGGAGCCGACGGCGACGACCCGGCTCACGCCGGCGGCACGCGCCCGTGTGAGCAGCACCGGCGCCGTTTCCGCGCACGCGTCGAGGTGCGCGTGCGTGTCGATCACGCCGCGGCCGGAGCGTCGACCCGCGGAAACAGCGGCGGCGCGGCCTCGATGTGGGCGGCGGCTCTCGTTCTCCCCGGCGCGACGTTCTCCCAGCCGAGCTCCTGAGACTGCCCGAGCGCTTCCAGGATCGCCGCAGATGTTCGCGGCACGTAGGCGGCGAGGGCCACCGCAACAGCCCGAAGACCGTCGGCGAGGTCGAACAGCACCCGGTCGAGTTCGGCCGAGCGGGCGCTGTCCTTGGCCAGCTCCCACGGCTTGGTCTCCTCGACGTAGGCGTTCAGGCGGCGCACGACCGTCCAGATCGACTCGAGCGCGCCGGTCAGATCCCAGACGTCGAGGCGCTCCGCGACGGCGGGAGCGAGCGCGGCGATTGCGTCCCGGACGGCATCCGAGCCTTCGGTCGGCGTGAGGGCACCCGCGCGGTAGCGGGCGATCATGGCGGTCGTCCTCGAGAGCAGGTTTCCGAGCTCGTTCCCGAGCTCGCGCTCGTAGCGCTCGTGGACGCTGTCGCGCGAGACCGACCCGTCCTGGCCGAACGAAACCGATCTCATCGCCCAGAACCGGAGCGTGTCGACGCCGTAGATGTCAATGATCTCGTCCGGGCTGATCACGTTGCCGAGCGACTTCGACATGCCGTGGCCCTCGAGCATGAGGTATCCGTGCACGAAGAGTTGCTTCGGCACGTCGTAGCCGGCTGACAGCAACATCGCGGGCCAGAACACGCAGTGGAACCGGAGGATGTCTTTGGCCATCAGGTGGCGCACCTCCGGCCAGAACGCTGCGCGCAGGTCTTCACCCGGCCGCGCATAGGTGAGCGCGCTCAGGTAGTTGACGAGCGCATCCGCCCAGACGTAGGCGACCTGGCTCTCGTCCCACGGGAGTGGAATGCCCCACGTCTCGCCCGCGCGGCTGATCGAGAAGTCACGCAGGCCGCCCTCGATGAAGCTCCGTGCCTCGTTGGCACGAAAACCCGGCAGCACGAGGTCGGGGCGATCGGCGTAAAGGCGCAGCAACCGGTCCTGGTACGCGGAGAGGCGAAAGAAATAGTTCTTCTCCTCGAGATGCTGGAGCGGCGTGTTCGGGTGGTCAGGACACCGTCCGTCGACGAGCTCCGACTCGAGCTTGAACGCTTCGCAGCCCACGCAGTAGAGGCCCGCATAGACGTCCTCGTAGACGTCCCCGTTGTCGTACATGCGCTGGAGGAACTCACGAACGAACTCGGCATGTTGCGCGTCAGACGTACGGATGAAGAAGTCCGGCTCGGCGTTGATCCGACCCGGCAACTCGCGCCAGGCGACCGAGATGCGGTCGACGTACTCCTGCGGCGCCACGCCTGCCGCTTCCGCAACCAGCCGCACCTTCGTGCCGTGCTCGTCGACCCCCGTCAGGAAGAACGTCTCGTCTCCGCGCTGCTTGCGGTTCCGGACGACGATGTCGGCGGCGATCGTCGTGTACGCGTGCCCGATGTGAGGCACGTCGTTCACGTAGTAGATCGGCGTCGTCACGTAGAACCGCATCGCTACTGATCATAGGGGGCGAATCAGGCGCGCCAGCGGTGGGCAGAGCAGCATCGGCCCGCCGGCGGCGCCGGTACAGAACGAGTGCCAACGCGATCGCCAGCGCGGCGGCTCCGGCGAACCGGCCGACCGTGAACGACGACGCCCCGGACGGAGCCGACGAGCTTGCGACCTCCACCTGAGGCACCGGTCCGGGAACGCGGCGTCGCAGCGTCGGCATTGCCACGGTCGTCGCTCGCCGTGCGTGCGCAATCGCCGCCACGGGCCGGGTCGCGACCTGCTGCCGGGGAGTCAGCTCGTGACGGACGTTCGGCGGTGAGTCGGACGGGTTCCGCTCGACGACCGGCGCGGCCCGCACGATCGGTTGCGACGCGCGCGTGTGCGTCGTGGCCGTCGATGGGGTGTACGTGCGATCCCCGTGGCGTGCCGCGGCACTCGTCTGATGCGCCGTCGCGGGCGCGAATCCCGGATCGCCGGAAACCTCCGACGATTCCGAGGCAAGCGGCGCCGACGAGACCGTGGCGGGCGGTGACGGAGCCGCCGGCGCGGGAGCCGGCGCGGCCGCGACAGGCGGAGCCGGAACCGGCGCTGTGGAGGGACCCGCGATGCCGGCGGGCGGCTCGGGCAGCGCAGGTTGCGACGGCAGAGCGGCGGGCGGCGGCGGGTGCGGGTGCGCAGCGGCCGGCGGTGCCGGCACGGGCGCCGGGGGCTGTGCCGGACCGGGGCTGGGCGCCGGTGCGCCGCCCGCGTCGGCGACAGGTCGCGCCGGCAACAGCGTCTGCGGGTCGACGTAACCCTGCTCCTCAACGGTGACCCGGATGCCGAGATGAACGTACGGCTCTGCTTCTTCGGGCTCTCCGCTCGTGCCGACGGTGGCCACCGAGGATCCTTCGCCAACCGCCTCGCCCTTTCGGACGGAGATCGTCCCGAGGTGCTGGAGCGACACGGTGTACCCGTCAGCCGTCTGGATCGAGAGTGTCCTGCCGCCCTTGGGCACGGTGCCGGCGAACGAGACGACGCCCGAGGCGGGAGCCCAGACGGTCGTCCCGAGATCGGCGGCGACGTCGATCCCGCGATGCTGGCCGGCCGCGTACGGGTCGCTTCCGAAGGCGAATGGACGGAGCACCGCTCCGTCCGTCGGCCAGGTCCACGCCTGGGCGGAGGCGGGCACGACACCTGCGAGGACAAGGGCGAGCAGAACGGCACGGCGCATTTCCACGGTCTCCTGTTCTCGATGTTGACAACAGCCGATGCCGAGAATAGCGTGGGCACAGGATGTTGTCAATACTGCTTACAACCACCATGTCCGAAACAGCCGAGCCGGCCTCCCACTCTCACGGATCAGGAGATCAGCTTCGGCGCCAGGTTCGCCGCGTAGAGCGCAAAGCCGGCGTCGTTCGGGTGTACGCCGTCGAGGAAGTACTTGCTCTGGTTCGGCACGAGCGTCAAGCCGTCGATCAGATGCAGGTTCGGGTCGGTCGCCATCCGCTGCTGCACGATCGACGCGATCGCCTGCCGGTAGTCGCGGACGTAGAGCCCCTGGCTGTTCTGGATGCCCTCGACGCTGGTCCAGATGGGCGTCAGGCAGTACAGAGGCACCGCAGGCTGGAGCGTCCGGATCGCGTCCAACAGCGCCCTATAGTCCGATGTGAACGACGCGAGGGGCTTCGATGTCCCCCAGTCGTTGGCGCCGATCGCGACCGTGACGATGTTGCCGCCGAGAAGTCCCACGGCCGTGCCGTCGGACGGAACGGTCGTTTCGCCGCCGAAGCCCATGTTGACGACGCTCCAGCCCTTCCGGTCCGCGAGGAGGTGGGGATAGGTGTGGACGACCCCGGACGCGTAGTAGCCCTGCGTGATCGAGTCGCCGTACGCCACGTACCGCCGTATGGGCCGCGTCGGTGCAGGCACGAGGAGACGATGCTGGCCGCCCTCGAGCACGACGCCGCCGAACACCATCTGCGTTCCGTAGGGCCAGATGACGCTGTAGGAGTGCAGCGCAGGCAGCGGCTGCGACGCGATCAGCACCTTGGACGTCCCCGCTGCCGTGTCCGATCCGAAGCTGCCCGGCAGCAGGCGACCGTCGCTCACGACCGAGAAACGTCCGCAGCCGGTCGCGCCGCACGCGAACGTGTACGTGACGACGATCGATACGCGCGTGGCGTCGGTGCGGAAGTTGACTCGCGTCCCCGGGCTCGCGATCGCGTTGCCGTTCGCCACGCCCGGACGGTCGAAGACGGCTGCGGAGTGCGAGATCACCCCATGGGCGTACTCCGTGTACCGGATGCCCGGATCGTCGGGATAGACGGTCGTCCCGATGGAGCCGGCCGTGAGGCCGCGTCGGCCGCATGCGCCGACAGCGCCGTGCCGGCGATCGCGAGCACTGCCGCGAACAGCAGCGCGGCAGGCCAGACCGAAGCTTCCCCCCGGCGCATCGGCCGGGACTCTACGCGTTACAACGAGCGCTGGTAGAGGCGGTTCCGGGGCACGCCGGTCGATTGCGACACGAGGTCGACCGCCGACCTTCTCGTCATGCCGGCCGCGACGAGTTCTGCCACCGCCTCGACCGCCCCCTGCTCCGGGAGTGCGCGCGGAGCCGCCGGGCCGAGGACCAGCGTGATCTCGCCCTTCGGCGGCGAGTCGAACCGGACGGCGACGTCGCCTGCCGTCCCGCGGACGACCTCCTCGAACGCCTTCGTCAGCTCCCGGCAAACGGCGACGGGCCGGTCCGGCATGGCCGCGGCAAGCGTTCGAAGCGCGGTCGGGAGCCGCTGCGGCGACTCGAACGCGACCGCGGCATGCGGCCAGGACGCGAGCTCGTCCCAGAGGCCGTTCAGCGCGCGCGCTCCGCGAGGCAGGTAGCCGAGAAACCGATAGCGCTCCGATGCGAAGCCGCTTGTGACGAGTGCCGTCTCTACGGCCGAGGGGCCCGGGAGGACGGTGACCGCAAGACCGGAATCTCTGGCGGCGGCGACGAGCCGCATGCCGGGGTCGTTGATCCCGGGCAGGCCGGCGTCACTGACGAGGGCAACGGTCTCCCCCGCCTCGAGGCGCGGGAGCACCTCCGACGTGCGCCGGGCCTCGTTGTGCGCGTGGTAGCTCGCGAGGCGAGCCTTGATCCCGTGGCGGTCGAGCAGGATCCGCGTCCGGCGGGTGTCCTCGCAGAGGACGAGATCGGCAGCCGCGAGGGCAGAGAGCACGCGGAGCGTGACGTCTTCGAGGTTCCCGATCGGCGTCGCGCAGACCGTCAGCGGCACAGGCCCGCGACTCCGTGGCCGCGCCGCCGCGTGATCACGCCGACGCGTGCGCCCGCACGGCCTCGCCGAGCGTGGCGCGGAAGTGATCGAGGTCGAAGCTCGGCGCCAGTCCCTCCGCCCGGACGGCGAGCAGCAGCGATCCCGCGATCGGCGGCAGCTGTGGCAGGACGAACTGCGCGAGCGGCGCGAATGCGGAGACGTGCTCCTCGAGTCGCTCACGGAGGATCGCGCTCCCGTGCAGCACGCTCCCGACCTGCGCGACCACGAACGGCTCCGAGCCGAGCCCGAGCGAGTCGACGACGGCACGGATCTGGACAGCGAGGTCACGGCCGGCCTGGTCGAAGAGCCCGGCGGCCACCTCGTCCCCCGCATCCGCGGCACGCTCGACCCGGATCGCGAAACGGGAAACCTCGTCCTTCGTCAGCGGCTTGCCGTAGAAGATCGTCGGCAGGTCCTCGATCGCCTCGAGCGGGTACTCCGCGAGCGCCTCCTCGAGAAGCATGGTCTCGGGGCCGGACGCGTCACGGTAGGCAAGTGCCGCCTTCAGGCCGTGGAGTCCCAGCCAGTACCCCGATCCCTCGTCGCCGAGGACGTGACCCCAGCCGCCCGTGCGCCAGCTCTCCCCCGCCGCGTTGACGCCGAAGACGTGACTGCCCGTGCCCGAGATGACGGCGATGCCCGGCTCGCACAGCGTCCCGACCGCCCAGGCGGCGACGACGTCGTTGATCACGTAGACGTGGTCGAGCCCGAAGGCCCGGCCCACCTCGCGCTCGAGCGCGGGCGAGACAGTCCCCGCGACCGCGATCACCGCGGCGCCGATGCCGTCCTCGAGCTCCGCCGCCGACCTCACCGCCTCGACCGCCTCCTGCAGGTTCGCGAGCGCGGTCTCGGCGCCGACCGCGTCGGCGTTGCTCGGCCCCGCCTCTCCGAGGTACACGCGGTCGGCCTCGAGGTCGAGTAGCGCAGCCGCCGTCTTCGTCGCGCCGCCGTCGATCCCGAGCAAGCGCGAGTTGCCGCTGCCCCGGGAGCCGTCGAGCAGGGACGGCGGAATCGCCATGAGTGAGTCGAATCGCATCGTGAAGCCGCGCGCGAACGCGTCGGAAGCTGATTCTAGGGCGCGCCTCCGGCCCGGGTGGAGGCTTCGCCGGCAAGCGACACGGCTACCATTGCCGGCGCGTATGGCCGGTGAGGACAAGCCCTACCGCGTCTACAAGAGCGGGCGTGGCAAGGGCAAGCTCCCGCGAGTCGGCGGCAAGCGGCCAGGCTCGCTCGGACGGCCGGCGGCGGCGAAGCAACCGAGGGCACGGAAGTCGACGCGACGGCGCATCCTGCAGGGCCTGGCCATCGCATTCTGCCTCTTCGTCGCCTGGGTCGCCGCGTGGACGCTCGCGAGCTACTTCTCGTTCCGGGACGGCGTCAATGCGGCCAACGCCCGGCTTCCCGTGGCGGCCAAGCGCGCGCTCGTGCACCAGGACGGCCTGCTCGTCGACACCCCGACGACGATCCTGCTCCTCGGCACGGATCACGCCGCCGTCGCCGATCGCGCGTCGTCGCACCGCACCGATTCGATGATGCTGCTCCGGACCGACCCGAGCCACGACCGCATCTACTACCTCTCGATTCCGCGCGACCTCTACGTGCCGATTCCGGGCCACGGCTCCAACCGGATCAACGCCGCCTACCAGTTCGGTGGGCCGGCGCTGACGATCAAGACGATCGAGGCGCTCACGGGGCCCGGCGTCAAGATCAACCACATCGCCATCGTCGACTTCAACGAGTTCAAGAAGGTGATCGACGAGATCGGCGGGATCACCGTCAACGTGCCAAAGCCGATCCTCTCCAACCGCTTCGACTGCCCTTTCCCTGCGGCGAAGTGCCAGAGTTGGCAGGGCTGGCGATTCGGGAAGGGCGAGCAGCACATGAACGGGGAGCGGGCGCTGATCTACACGCGGATCCGCGAGAACCGGCTCGACCCGGGCGAGAACGACCTGACCCGGGCCGAGCGGCAGCAGCAGGTGATCCAGGCCGTGTCTTCGAAGCTCGCCGGCGTGGGGACGTTCCTCCACCTCCCGTTCATCGGCGGCGATCTGATGAAACCGCTCGCGACCGACCTGTCCACGGGTGCCTTCATCCAGCTCGGCTGGGTGCGGTTCCGCTCCGGGAGCGTCCACTGCCGTCTCGGCGGCGACCCGACGACCGTCGGCTCGTCGGAGGTCCTGCAGTCGAGCGAAGACAATCGCGGCGTGATCTCGATGTTCACCGGCGCTTCGGCGCCGCAGCCGCCGCCGCCCGGCTCGAACGCGTACCAGCCCGGCTGCGAGGTCGGGAACCATCCGTTCCCGCACTGAGGACTAGGAGTCGGCGGCCTTCGTGCTCTTCTCGGCCGGCTTGTCGGTCGGTTTCGAGCTAGAGCTGTCCGTCTTCGCGCCGTCGCCGCCGTCGCCGCCCGACTCCACCTTCCGCTTCTTGCGGCCGTAGTCCGTGGAGTAGAACCCGGAGCCCTTGAAGAACACCGGCACAGGATGGAAGACCCGCTCGAGCGGGCTCGCGCCGCAGATCTCGCAGGCATCCGGAGGTGGGTCGTCCATCCGGTGGACGACCTCGAACTCGTGGCCTTTCGGGCAGCGGTAGTCGTACGTCGGCACCCGGCAAGGCTAGCAACGGGTCTGGCGGCAATCCCGCGTGAATAATGTGGCGTCGTGCAGCGAATGGCCACGAATCCTGCGGTCGTCTCGGGAGACCGCCCGGTCGGCTTCGCTCCGGCACTCGTCGGTGAGCTGCGCCGGCGCTGGTTCGAACTCGGCGTGGCAGCGTGCGCGCTCGCGGTCGGCTCGTTCCTGCTCGTGCAGCTGACGGCCTGGCCGCCGCACGAGGACGAGACGCTGGCGCTGTTCGTCGGCAGGAAGTCGATTCCGGGGCTCTTCGATACGGTGCTCGACCAGCGTGGAGGCGCTCCCCTGCACTTCCTGTTCGCCTGGATCGTCGCGCACGCGGGAGGCGGCCTCGTCGGGATCCGGCTCGTCTCGGCGATCTTCGCCACGGCCACGATCCCGATCGTGGCCCTGCTCGGGTCGAGGATCGCCGGACGCGCGACCGGCCTCGCGGCGACGGTGCTCTGCTCGGCCAGCTGGATGCTCCTCTTCCACGGCGTCTACGGACGCATGTACAGCCTGTTCCTGTTCACGAGCGCCCTCTCGTTCCTCGCTCTGCTCAACGCGACCGAAAAGCGGACGCGCCGAACGTGGGCCCTGTGGGCGCTCGCGACGCTCCTCTGCGTCGCGGCGCACCCGTACGGCGCGATCGTGCTCGCGACGCAAGGCGCGTACGTCGTGCTGACCCGCGTGCCGCTCCGGATCGTCGTACCCGCATTCGGGACGGTCCTCGTCCTCGGGATTCCCTTCTGGCGCACGGACCTCGTTCTCGCGGGCCGGTTCGACGTCGGCGTCGGGAACGGCTCGACCACCCTGGGCAGCCCCGCGTCGATCGCCTCCTATCTGAAGATCGTCGCGGGCGACTTCACCTCCGGGTACACGCCGGTGATCACGATCATCCTGCTCCTCGCGCTCGTCGGCTTCCTCAGCCTCGCCCGCCGGAAGCCGCGCGGCGCGGTGCTCGTCGCGTCGGTGGTGGTCGTGCCGCTCGTCGCGTTGATCCTCGCGAAGCTCGGGTCGGCCGCGCCCATGTCGCGGCACCTGATCTTCATCCTTCCCTTCTTCGCGCTCGTCGTCGCGGAGGGGGTGATCCGGTTCGCGTCACGAGGGAAACGCTGGGCGCCGCTGATCGTCGTTCTCGGCATCCTGGCGCTGCTACCCGCCGAGATCGCGTGGGGCATGCATCGAACGCCCGAGCTTTACCGCGGCGAGGCGAGCGGGCATGCGCGCGCGCGGGCAGATGCCTCTGCCTACATCGCGTCGATCGCACGGCCGGACGACGTCCTGTTCGGGTACGAGCCGCTCTACCTGGGCGCGCTCGACAAGGGCGGCCGGCTGTCCAAGCTCGTCGTACCGCGGGCCGACGCGACGCTGGCGCTGAGCGCGCTGCAGAGCGCCAGGAAGCCGCTCGGCCACGGGTTGTGGGTGTTCGACGCGAGCGACACCACGAACGTCGACCGCAAGCAGACGATCCCCCTCCGCTCGCCGTATCACGCCTCGGACTTCGAGGTCAAGGCGTTCGGCCCGTTCCTCGTCATCCGTACGGTGACGCCCACCAACTGCGTTCAGGACTACCTCAAGATCGCCCGCCGCGTCGAGCTCCTGGGCGCTTCGCTCGGACTCGGAGACGGCGACGTCAACCTCGGCACCGTGCTGACTGCCTCGGGTCGCCTCACGAACGAGAAGCACCCTCCCGCCTGCTGACGCCCGCGCGGGACTACTAGCGGCGCCGGCTCGACTCGTCCCGCGCCACCTGCTCGCGAAAGCACGGCGCGTCCTCGAACGCGTCCAGTCCGCGGCGCGGCACGGTTTCGTTCGGTGCCGGCGGAGAGCGCCGGCGCGCGGCGGCGAGGACCGCCGATGCGCCGACGAGCCCTCCGAGCAGGAACGTCTTCAGCCGGTTGCGCCCGTTGCCGCCGTCCATGAGACGATCCTAGACATGATCCTGTGCTCACTCGGCGACCTGATGCTCGACCTGATCGTCCGCGTCGAGCGGCCGCTCGCGCGCGGGGACGATACGCCCGCCGTCACCCGTGCGGGCGCGGGCGGGCAGGCGGCGAACGTCGCCGCGTGGGCCGCCGCCCTCGGTGCCCAGTCGCGGCTGATCGCCAAGTGGGGCGGCGACACGCCCGGCCGGCTCGTGGCCGCCGAGGTGGGCGCCCGCCGCGTCGAGGTGCTCGGTCCCATGGCTCCGGGCAGGAACGGCGTCGTCGTCTCCATCGTCGACCCGGACGGCGAGCGCTCGATGATCTCCGACCCCGGCGTCGCGGCCGAGCTTCGCGCGGACGAGCTGAAGCCGGAGTGGTTCGCGGGCTGCGACGCGATCTACCTCTCCGGTTACACGCTGCTCCGCTCCCCGGCCGACGAGGCGGTCGCGGCGGCGGCCCGCGCCGTGCACGACGAGGGCGGCCTCGTCTCGGTCGACCTGTCGACCTGGACGTCGATTCGAGCCTTCGGCGCCGAGCGCTTCCTGGCCAAGGTCGAAGAGCTTCGCCCGCACGTCGTGTTCGGGAACGAGGAGGAGCTCGAGGAGCTCGGAAGGGAGCCGGAGGCCGAGACGATCGTGCTCAAGCGCGGCTCCGCAGGGGCGGTCGTCGTGACCGGCGGCAGACGCCAGGAGCACGACGCGCCCGCGTGCGACGTCGTCGACACGACCGGCGCCGGCGACGCGCTCGCCGCGGGCTTCCTGGTCGGCGGGATCGAGCTCGGCCTGGACGCGGCCGCCCGCTGCATCTCCAAGCTCGGGGCGATGCCGTGAGCGAGATCGCCGTTTCGGCGGAGGTCGCGACCGCGCTCGCCGAGGGCAAGTCCGTCGTCGCCCTCGAGACGACGATCGTCGCGCACGGCTTCCCGCCCGGCGAGGGGCTCGAGGTCGGGCGTGAGTGCGAGGCGTGCGTCCGCGCCGCGGGCGCGGTGCCGGCCACCGTCGCCGTGCTCGACGGGGAGCTCCGCGTCGGCCTCACGGACGGTGAACTCGAGCGCGTCGCCTCGGCCGGGCCGGTAGCGCGCAAGGTCGGACCCCGAGACATCGGGCTCTGCGTCGCGCAGGGAGGGCTCGGTGCGACGACGGTCGGAGGCACGCTCACGGCGTGTCGGCTTGCGGGCGTTCGCTTCTTCGCCACCGGCGGCATCGGCGGTGTCCACCGCGGCTGGACGGAGCGGCCCGACGTCTCTGCCGACCTCGCGGCGCTGGCCGCCACGCCCGCGCTCGTCGTCTGCTCCGGGATCAAGTCCCTGCTCGATGTGGCCGCCACCGCCGAAGCGCTCGAGACACTCGGTGTCCCCCTGCTCGGCTGGCGGACGGACGAGCTGCCACTCTTCTACTTCGCCGGTGGCGGCCCGCCGGTTCCGCGGGTCGAGACCGCCGACGAGGCCGCGGCGATCGCGCGGGCGCACTGGCGCTTTTCCGGCTCCGCGGTCGTGCTGGCTCGGCCGCCGGTCGACGGGATCGACGACGTCGAGCCGTTGATCGAGGAAGCGCTCGCCGGAGCTGCGGTGCGTGGAGTGTCCGGCCAGGCGGTGACGCCGTTCGTGCTCGCATTCCTCCACGAGCGGAGCGGCGGCCTGACGCTCGCGGTCAACCGCCGGCTCGCGGCCGACAACGCGAGCCTCGCCGCCGAGATCGCCGTCGCCTTCAGCTCGTCCGGCTGAGCGCCTCGATTCGCTCCGCCGCTCGCGCGAGCGAGCGCTCGTCGAACAGGAACGGCATCGCATTCGGGATGGCGTGCACGGGTGCGTCGAGGTCGTCCGAACCGGCAGCGGTGTTCAGCGCATACCGGATCGGGATCTCGTGACAGACGACGAGCACGCTGCTGAGCTCTCGCGCGACGAGCTTCCGGAACGCGTTCGCGTAGCGACGCGCCGCGTCGTCGAGGCTCTCGCCGCCGGGGAAGGCGTCGGAGCGGACGTGCACGCGTTTCCAGGCGTGGTACTCGTGGATGGTCTCGCCCTCGAGCGCGCCGATGTCGACGTCGTCCAGCAGCGGCTCGACCTCGATGGGCACGTCTCTCCCCTCCAGGGCCTGCTCTGCCGTCTCGCGCGTCCGCCCGAACCGTGTGCACAGGCAGAGGTCGAACGGGACGTGCGCGACCTGGAGTCCGAGCTCCCGCGCTTCCGTGCGGCCATCCTCGGTGATGTGCACCGGCACGGACGGATCGCCGTTGACCCGCTGCGCGACGTTCAGCTCGGAGTGGGCGTGGCGCGCGAGGACGACCAGCACGAGCTACGCGGACAGGCTGTCCAGCAGCTTGTCGACCGAGATCAGTTCGTAGCTCTCCAGCTTGGCGCTGCCGCGTGCGCCGAGCACGACCGAGATCCGGGCGACCGTGTCCGAGTCGGGAGCCTCGATGATGTTGACGAAGTCGAAGTGCCCGAGCGAGATCCACTGGTGGAGCACCTTCGCGCCCAGCTCCTCGACGTCGCGATTGACCTCGCGGAGCCGATCAGGATGGGATTGGAGCGTCCGCAGACCCTGGTCGGTCAGCGTCGTCAGCATCAGGTAGGTCGGCATCGGGCCTCCTTCGGTTCCGGGAGCCCGACTTTATCTCCACCCGGGCCGCCTGGTCGTCGTAGAGCATGGCCGCGCCGAGGAACAGGATCGGCTGCAGGACGAGGCTGGCCAGGAAGGCGGACACGTGCACCGACTGCTTGCTCGCCCCGTGGAGGAGCGCGGTCAGGAGCACCTGCGTCAGGAAGACGACGAGCAGCAGCGTCGCGAGCGATCCGAGCGCATGTACGAAGTCGGCTTTGGCGAGGTCGAAGCCGCGCCGGAACGCGGGCCTGAGCCGCAGCCGCTCGTTGACGATCGCCGGCACCGCCAGCCCGAGCGGCGCGAGCCAGAGGAAGCCGACGAGGAAGGGCAGCGCGACGAGGCAGGCGGCGACGAACGCGCGGAAGAGGATCTGCCGCGGCGGGCGTGCGCCGCCGACGAGGACGCAGGCTCCGACGAAGGACGCGGACGCGAGCACGACCCAGGCGACGACGACGGCGATCAACGCGAGATGGAAGCCGCTGAAGTACCCGGCGACGGTGACGCAGGCCGGCCCGACACCGAGGAGGAGTGAGCGCCAGAAGTGCCTCCCGTAGAACCTGACCGTCTCCGCGACGAGCTGCCCGATCGTCCGCGTGCCGGGAGGCAGCGGCGGCGGCAGCTGGTGCGTGCGCTTGCGCCGCTTCTGCTTCGGCTCGGGCTTCGTGGCTGCCACGCGGCGAACCGTAGCCGCGCGCTCCCTGCGGCGCGGCGCGCTACGCTTGGCGGCGCATGGGCCGAGGATCGAGACCGACACGCCGCTGGGCGAACGACCGCCAGCGGAAGAAGAAGGATCGCGAGCGCAAGCGCGCGGTCGAGGCCGGCACGGCCCGCAAGGCCTCCAAGTAAGGCTAGGGCCAGCGCGGCGGGCGCGGCTCGGCGGGCTCGAGCCCTGACCAGTCGTCGCGCACGGGCGAGAACACCTCGACGAGCACTGCTCCCTCCGGCCCCGAGACGACCGAGTGCGGCACGTGCGCCGTGATGCACCAGGCCTCCGCGGGTCCGAGCTCACGTGTCTCGCCGCCGACCGTGAACGTCAGCGAGCCGCTCAGCACCATGCCGAGCTGCTCGTTCTCGTGGCTGTGCTCGGGGACGGACACTCCCGGGTCGAGCTCGATGAGCGAGAACGTCACGCGCTCGCCGTGCACCGTGCGGCCGACGACCCCGTCCCAGATCCTCTGCGGCGCGACGGTCTGAAGGTCGGTGAAGGCGCTCACGAAGGCGAAATCTATGCCAGTTTGTGCTGCCGTGTGGGCCGTGCAATCCTGACGGGGTGTTCGGCAGGCTGATCGGTCGGACCATGGCTGCGACGCTGGTTGCACTCGCGGCGGCAGGGCTCGCGGCTGCGTCGCTCTCGAAGGACGTCGCGCCGTTCGCCTACACGTACCGGTTCACCTCCGTGACCCTCGTCGGCACCTTCACGAAGGGCGGCGCGACTGCGACCACGAGCCTGCGCCTGAGCGCTTTGCCGAAGGTGAACACGCTCCGCTGGTACGGGAAGCGAGGCTCCGGCGAAGGCACGTCCGCGGTGGTGCTTCACATGACCGGCACGTACACCTACACCGGACTCGACGATGCCGCATGCAACGGCATCTTCAAGGTCGACGAGTCTCGCTGGGCCCGTCCTGGTTACGGCGCGCTCGGTGTGGCCAACGCACGCAACGTCGTCGTCACGCATCCCACGATCTCGGTCGGCGTGGGCGAATTCGTGCTCGCTTCCACGTACCCGGCCCGAGGGGGCGGGTGCGAGAACGGGAAGTCGGCGTACTACGAGGGTGGGGTCGGCGACCGTCCACTCACCTTCCTCGGTCATCCGAGCTTCACGATCACGGACCACAAGAAGCAGAGGTTCGAGGACGCCTCGACGATCGAGTGGACGACCAAGGCGACGATCAAGAAGGTCGCCTACAAGCCGATCGACTGCTCGAAGACGCCCTTCTGCTAGCCGACGGCGGCGGCAGCGTCGGCTCGCTCGAACGCGAGCTCGCCGTCACCGACGTCCACCATCACCGTGTCGCCCTCGGTGAACGTGCCCTCGAGGAGCTGCTTCGCGAGCGGGTTCTCGACGAGCCGCTGGATCGCCCGCTTCAGCGGCCGCGCGCCGTAGGCGGGGTCCCAGCCGGCGTCGGCGATCAGCTCCGTCGCGGCCGGCGTGAGCACGAGGTCGAGGCCCCGGTCGACGAGCCGCGCACGCAGGCGCGCAAGCTGCAGCTCGACGATCTCGCCGAGCTGGTCGCGCGACAGCGGCTGGAACTCGACGATCTCGTCGACCCGGTTCAGGAACTCGGGGCGGAAGAACTCGCGGAGCGCGTCCGCCGAGCGCAGGTTGGAGGTCATGATGATCACCGTGTTGCGGAAGTCGACCGTGCGGCCCTGGCCGTCGGTGAGGCGGCCGTCGTCGAGGATCTGCAGCAGCACGTCGAAGACCTCGTTGTGCGCCTTCTCGATCTCGTCCAGCAGGACGACCGAGTACGGCCGCCGGCGCACGGCTTCGGTGAGCTGGCCCCCCTCCTCGTAGCCGACGTAGCCGGGAGGAGCTCCGACGAGCCGCGAGACGGTGTGCCGCTCCTGGTATTCGGACATGTCCAGCCGGACCATGGCGCGGTCGTCGTCGAACATGAACTCGGCGAGGGCGCGGGCGAGCTCGGTCTTCCCCACGCCGGTCGGGCCGAGGAAGATGAACGAGCCGATCGGCCGGTTCGGGTCCTGGAGGCCGGAGCGGGCGCGGCGCAACGCGTTGGCGACGGCCTCGACTGCCTCGTCCTGGCCGACGACGCGCTCGTGCAGCCGCTCCTCCATGTGGATCAGCTTCTCGGTCTCACCCTCCAGCAGCCGTGACACGGGGATGCCCGTCCAGCGGCCGACGACGAGCGCGATGTCGTCCTCGTCGACCTCCTCGCTGACCATCGGCTCCGTGTCGGCGGCCGCGCGCTCCTGGAGCTCGCGCTCGAGCTCGGGCAGCTCCCCGTAGCGGATCTCGGCGACGCGCTGCAGGTCGCCCGCGCGCTCGGCGCGCTCGGCCTCCATGCGCAGGTCGTCGATCCGCCTCGTGATCTCCTTGACGCGCTCGAGCGCCTCCTTCTCCTTCGACCAGCGCGCCGCGAGCTCGTCGCGCAGCGACTTCGCCTCGGCCAGCTCGCGTTCGAGCGGCTCGCGAACCTTCTTGCCCTCCTTGGCCATGGCCGCGAGCTCGATCTCGAGCTGGCGGACGCGCCGCTCGGCCTCGTCCAGCTCGAGCGGCGAGGAGTCGATCTCCATCCGCACGCGCGAGGCGGCCTCGTCGACGAGGTCGATCGCCTTGTCCGGGAGGAACCGGCCCGAGATGTAGCGGTCGGAGAGCACCGCGGCGGCAACGAGCGCGGCGTCGCGGATGCGGACGCCGTGGTGCGCCTCGTAGCGCTCCTTGAGGCCGCGCAGGATCGCGATCGTGTCCGCCACCGACGGTTCGCCGACGAACACCGGCTGGAAGCGCCGCTCCAGCGCGGCGTCCTTCTCGACGTGCTTGCGGTACTCGTCGAGCGTCGTCGCGCCGACGACCCGCAGCTCGCCGCGCGCCAGCATCGGCTTGAGCATGTTCGCAGCGTCGACGGCACCCTCGGCCGCGCCCGCGCCGACGATCGTGTGCAGCTCGTCGATGAAGACGACCAGCGCGCCCTCGGCCGCCTTGATCTCCTCGAGCACGGCCTTGAGCCGCTCCTCGAACTCGCCGCGGTACTTCGCCCCGGCGAGCATGGCGCCGATGTCGAGCTGCCACACGCGCTTGCCCTTGAGACCCTCGGGGACGTCACCGGCGACGATGCGCTGCGCCAGCCCCTCGACGATCGCGGTCTTGCCGACGCCGGGGTCGCCGATCAGGACGGGATTGTTCTTCGTTCGACGCGAGAGCACCTGGACGACGCGGCGGATCTCCTCGTCGCGGCCGATGACCGGGATCGAGCTTCCCCGACTCGGCTGCGGCAGTCAGGTCGCGGCCGAACTTCTCGAGCGCCTGATAGGTGCCCTCAGGGTCCTGGCTCGTCACGCGCTGTGCGCCGCGCACGTCCTTCAGCGTCGCGAGCAGCTCGTCTCGCGGCACGACGTCGAGTGCGAGCAGGAGATGCTCGGTCGAGACGTACTCGTCCTCGAGTGAGCGCATCTCGTCCTCGGCGCGGTCGAGGACGCGCGAGAACGCCGCGCCGACCTGCGGCTGCTGCGTCCCGCCGCTGACGACGGGCAGCCGCTCGACCTGGCCGGCAGCCTCTCGCTGGACGTCGGCGGCGCGATCTGCGAGCAGCGTCCGCGGCAGCTCCTGATCGAGCAGCGCGAGCAGTAGGTGGTCGGGCGTGAGCTCGGGGTTGCCGCGACGCCGCGCCAGCTCCTGCGCGGCCGCGACCGCCTCCTGGGACTTGACTGTCAGCCGGTTGAAGTCCATCTACTTGCGCTCCGGGAGCGGCTGTGTCCAGAGGACGACCTCACGGCGGTACTGCCTGTGCACCAGGTCGATCTCCTCTCGCATCTGCACCTCCATGCGCACCAGGCGGGCGCGCAGCTTCTCCAGCTCGTCCTCGAGCACGAGCACACGCTGCACGCCGGCCAGATTCAGTCCGAGCTCGGTCGTCAGCCGCTGGATCGCGCGCAGCCGCTCGAGGTCGCGGTCCGAGTAGAGCCGTGTGCCGCCAGGGGTCCGTCCGGGCCGCACGAGCCCCTTCGACTCGTAGATGCGCAGCGTCTGCGGATGCATGCCGACGATCTCGGCGGCGACGCTGATCATGTAGCGCGGCCTGTCGTCGCTCACCGGAACGCCTTCTCCCTCGGGTCCTCGCGCGAGACCTCCTGGAGCTTCTCGATCGCCTCCTTCTCGGCCTTCGAGAGCTTCTTCGGGACGGTCACGTGGACGCGGGCGATCAGGTCGCCGCGTCCCGAGCCCTTCAGCTTCGGCGCGCCGCGCCCCTTGATGCGGAGCAGCCTGCCGTCCTCGGTGCCGGCCGGGATCTTCAGCGACACCGGACCCTCCGGTGTGGGCACCTCGACGGTGGCGCCGAGCGCTGCCTCGGCGAACGTGACCGGCACCTCGATCTCGAGGTCGGCCTCGCCGCGGCGGCGGTAGAGCTTCGACGGCTCGACGCGCGTCACGACGTACAGGTCGCCCGCGGGGCCGCCGCCGTAGCCGGCCTCGCCCTTGCCACGGAGCTTGATCCGCGTGCCGTCCTTCACGCCGGCGGGGATCTTCACCTTGAACCGGCGCGTCCGCCGCTCGCGGCCCGAGCCGCGGCAGTTCGCGCAGGGCTCCTCGATGATCGACCCGTTGCCGCGGCAGCGCGGGCACGGCGAGGAGAGCGCAAAGAGGCCCTGCGACTCCGAGACGACACCGCGCCCGCCGCACTGCGGGCAGACGGTCGGCGCCGTGCCCGGCCGTGCGCCCGAGCCGCTGCAGACGTGGCAGCTGCTCTCGAGGCTCACGGGCAGGGTCGTCTCGACGCCCTTGAGCGAGTCCTCGAACGAGAGCGACACCTCGACCTCGACGTCGGTACCGCGCTGCCCGCGCGGCTGCCTGGCCGGCCCGCCGCGCATCCGCCCGCCGAACAGGCCGCCGAGCAGGTCGCTCAGGTCGCCGAACTCGCCGAAGTCGAACGTGACGCCCTCGCCGCCCGGCCCGAAGCGCACGCGGCCGTCCGGCGAGCCGTAGGAGTCGTAGGCCTGGCGCTTCTCGGGGTCCGAGAGGACGTCGTAGGCCGCCTGGAGCTCCTTGAAGCGCTCCTCCGCCTCCTGGTCGCCCGGGTTCTTGTCCGGGTGGTACTCCCGGGCGAGCTTGCGGTAGGCCTTCTTGATCTCGTCGTCCGAGGCGCCCTTGGCGACGCCGAGGATCTCGTAGAGGTTTCTACTCGTGCCGGTCGCCACCAGGCGGAGCCTCCCTCGGTCCGGCGATGACCACGCGCGCGGGGCGCAGCACACGGTCGCCGAGCCGGTAGCCCTTCTGGACGACCTCGATCACCGCACCCTCGTCCGCCTGCGAGGGCTGCGAGAGCAGCGCCTCGTGCACGTGGGGATCGAAGGCGCCGTCCGTCTCGATCTCCTCGAGCCCTTCGCGAGTCAACGCGTCGCGCAACTCGCGGTGCACGAGCGCGACGCCCTCCTCGAGCTTCGCCTCCTCGTGCTGTGCCGCCGCCTCGAGCGCCCGCTCGAGGTCGTCGAGCACCGGCAGCAGCTCCTTGACGAGACGCTCTGCCGCATGCTGGGCCCGCTCGCTCTGCAAGCGGGCCTCGCGCTTGCGGTAGTTGTCGAACTCGGCCTTCAGCCGCTGGAGCGCGTCGAGGTACTCGTCGCGCTCGCGCGTCGCCGCGTCGAGCTCGCCGGCCCCGTCCGGCGCCGGGGCGTCCGCCTCGGCGGGCTCGGTGCGCTCCTCGGTCACGACTTCCCTTCGTCGACGACCTCGTAGTCGGCATCCTCGACGACCTCGTCCTCGTCGGGCGCAGCCGCGCCGTCGGTCTGCGGAGCGGTCTGCTCGGCGCTCGCCTTGGCGTAGACCGCCTCGGCCAGCTTGTGCGAGGCCTCGGCGAGCGCGTCCGTCTTGGCCTTGATCTCGCCGATGTCGGCCGCGTCGAGCACACCCTTCAGCTCCATGATCCGGCCCTCGATCGTCGAGGCGTCGGCCTCGGACAGCGTCTCGCGGTGTTCCTTGAGGCTCTTCTCGGTCTGGTAGACGAGGTTCTCGGCCTGGTTCCGCGCCTCGGCCAGCTCGCGCAGCTTGTGCGCCTCGCCGGCGTGGGCCTCGGCGTCCTTCATCATCCGCTCGACCTCGTCGGACTGGAGCCCCGAGCCGCCCTCGATCCGGACCTGCTGCTCGTTCCCGGTTCCGAGGTCCTTGGCCGTGACGTGGATGATGCCGTTCGCGTCGATGTCGAACGAGACCTCGATCTGCGGCATGCCGCGCGGCGCCGGCGGGATGCCGACCAACTCGAACTTGCCGAGCGTCTTGTTGTAGGCGGCCATCTCGGTTTCGCCCTGCAGGACGTGCACCTGGACGGACGGCTGGTTGTCCTCGGCGGTCGAGAAGATCTCGGCCTTCTTCGTCGGGATCGTCGTGTTGCGCTCGATCAGCTTCGTGAAGATGCCGCCCTTCGTCTCGATGCCGAGCGACAGCGGGGTCACGTCGAGGAGCAACACGTCCTTGACCTCGCCGCGAAGCACGCCCGCCTGGATCGCGGCGCCGACGGCGACGACCTCGTCCGGATTGACACCCTTGTGCGGGTCCTTGCCGATCAGCTCCTTGACCTTCTCCTGGACGGCAGGCATACGGGTCATGCCGCCGACGAGCACGACGTGCTCGATCTGCGACGCGTCGAGCCCGGCATCCGACAGCACCTGCCGGGTCGGGCCGACCGTGCGCTCGAGGAGCGACGCCGTCAGCTCGTCGAGCTTCGCGCGCGTGAGCTGCAGGTCGAGATGCTTCGGGCCCTCCGGCGTGGCGGTGACGAACGGCAGGTTGATCTGCGTCGTCATCGTCGAGGAGAGCTCGATCTTCGCCTTCTCCGCAGCCTCGTACAGGCGCTGGAGCGCCATGCGGTCTGCGGCCAGGTCGATGCCCTGGTCGCGCTTGAACTCAGCGACCATCCAGTCGACGATCGCCTTGTCGAAGTTGTCGCCGCCGAGGTGGTTGTCGCCCGCGGTCGACTTGACCTGGAACAGGCCCTCGCCGAGCTCGAGCACGGACACGTCGAACGTGCCGCCGCCGAGGTCGAAGACGAGGATCGTCTGGTCGGTCTCCTTGTCGAGGCCGTAGGCGAGCGACGCGGCGGTCGGCTCGTTGATGATCCGCAGGACGTTGAGACCGGCGATCTTGCCGGCGTCCTTCGTCGCCTCACGCTGCGCGTTGTTGAAGTAGGCCGGGACGGTGATGACCGCGTCGTCGACCTTCTCGCCGAGGTAGGCCTCGGCGTCCGCCTTCAGCTTCTGCAGGATCATCGCGGACAGCTCCGGCGGCGCGTACTCCTTGTCGCCCGCCTTGACCCGCACGTCGTCGTTCGGGCCCTTGACGACCTCGTAGGGGACGATCTTCATCTCCTCCGAGACCTCGTCGTACTTCCGGCCCATGAAGCGCTTGATCGAGAACACGGTGTTCTCGGGGTTGGTGACCTGCTGGCGCTTCGCGGGCGCGCCGACGAGCCGCTGGCCGTCCTTCGTGAAGGCGACGACGGACGGGGTCGTGCGCCCGCCCTCGGCGTTCGGGATGACGGTCGGCTCGCCGCCCTCGATCACGGCCATGCAGGAGTTGGTCGTGCCGAGGTCGATTCCGATGACTTTTGACATATCCGGGTCCTTCCGTAGTTGCGACTATCTACAGAATAAAATCTAAGCCGCTCTGTGTCAAGTTGAGAATGACCCTGGACGCGTACACTCCGCGGGCCTTGCTCGACCCTCGTGTGGAGAAGCTCGCCGGGCTGCTCGTGGAGCGGTGCGTCGACGTGCAGCCGGGATGGCAGGTGCTCGTGATGGGCAGCCCGGCGGCGCGGCCGCTGCTCGAGGAGGTCTGCCGCCAGGTCGGGCGGCGCGGCGCCTACGCGCTCCTGCGCCTGCGCGTCGACACTCCCCCGCTCCGCGCGTGGATCCTCGAGGCCGACGAGGCAGTGCTAGCGAAGCTGACCGAGATCGAGGCCCACGAGTTCGACCACATGGACACGTACATCGTCGTCGAGGCGCCCGAGAACACGCGCAACGGATCCGAGGTGCCGGCCGAGCGGGCCGCGCTCCGCAGCAAGGCGACGCGGCCGCACCTGATGCCCATCTTCAACGGCGAGAAGCCGTGGGTGGGGCTCGACTTCCCGACGCAGGCGCTTGCACAGGACGCGGGCATGACGCTGACCCAGTTCGAGGACTTCTACTGGGGCGCGCTGCTCGTCGACTGGGAGGCGCTCGCCGCCGCGATGCGCCGGATCGCGGACCGCTTCGACGCCGCCGACGAGGTGCGGATCGTCGGCGCGGGGACGGATCTCCGGTTCAGCCTCGCAGGTCGTCACGGGCTCGTGGACGCGCTCGGGGCGAACATGCCCGGCGGAGAGGTGTTCTACTCCCCCGTCGAGGACTCGGCCGAGGGCGTCATCAGCTATTCCGAGTACCCCGCCTGCTACCTGAGCCACGAGGTCGGGGACGTCCGCTTCCGCTTCGAAGGCGGGAAGATCGTCGAGGCGAGCGCGTCGTCGGACGAGGAGTTCCTGCTCGGCATGCTCGACGCCGACGAGGGCGCGCGCCGGCTCGGCGAGTTCGGGATCGGCTGCAACCCGGGCATCCAGAACCACATGCGCAACACGCTCTTCGACGAGAAGATCGAGGGCACGATCCACCTCGCGATCGGGCAGGGGTTCCCGTATCTCGGCGGCTCGAACGAGAGCGCCGTCCACTGGGACATGGTCAAGGAGCTGCGGGCCGGCGGCGGCCGGATCGAGCTCGACGGCGAGCTCGTCCAGGAGAACGGAAGGTGGCTCTTCTGATCTCCGCCGATCCGCGCGTCGAGGCGTACGCCAAGCTCCTCGTCGAGCGCTGCCTCGACGTCCAGCCGGGCATGCAGGTGTTGATCCGGACGACGCCGCTCGCGAGGCCCGCGATCCTGGCGCTGCAGCGAGAGATTGCCCGCCGCGGCGCCTATCCGATCCTGCGCGTCGGCTTCGTGATGTGGCCGGCGAACCCGGCCTGGGCAGCGGAGGCGCCCGAAGAGCTGCTCGGCGAGCTGCCGGAGATCGACCGCTTCGCCGCGGACCACATGGACGCCCGCATCACGATGGACGCGCCCGAGAACAGCCGGGACGGCTCCGACCTCTCGGCCGAGAGGTTCCAGGTCACGAAGGAAGCCGAGCACTACTTCTTCCGCCGCACGATGGCGGGCGAGATCCCGTGGGTGAGCTGCGCCTTCCCCACCGAGGCGCTGGCGCAGGACGCGGGCCTGACCCTGAGCCAGTTCGAAGACGTCCTCTACGGCGCCTGCCTGATCGACTGGGATCGCGAGACCGAGCGGATGACGCGCTTCGCCGACCGCTTCGACGCCGCCGAGCAGGTGCACATCGTCGGCGCCGGCACCGATCTCACCCTCAGCCTCGCCGGCCGCGAGGGGAACGTCGACGACGGCCACGACAACATGCCGGGCGGCGAGTTCTTCTACTCACCGCTCGAGGACTCGGCGAACGGGGTGATCGAGTTCTCAGAGTTCCCCTCGAGCTACCAGGGGCACGAGTTCGCGGGGATCCGCCTCGTCTTCCGAGACGGCGCGGTCGTCGACGCCTCGGCGGCGAAGGGCGAAGCGATGCTTCATTCGCTGATCGACCGCGACGAGGGCGCCCGGCGGATCGGCGAACTCGGCATCGGCTGCAACCCGGGCATCACGCGGGCGATGAAGCACGTGCTCTTCGACGAGAAGATCGACGGCTCAGTCCATCTCGCACTCGGCCAGAGCTACGAGAAGGTCGGCGGGAAGAACACGAGCTCGATCCACTGGGACATCGTCAAGGACCTGCGCGAGGGCGGGCGGATCGAGCTCGACGGCAAGCCCGTGCAAGAGAACGGCGCCTGGCTGATCTAGTTCCAATCGGACTCGTCACGTGCGCGGAGCTTCCGGAGGGTGAGGAGGCGCCACTGCTGGACGGCGCGCTGCGGGGGCGCGGGCTCGAGCCCGTGTGGGAGGTCTGGAACGACCCGAACGTGGACTGGAGCCGCTTCGACCTGGTCGTGGTGCGGTCTGCGTGGGACTACGCCGAGCGGTCGGCGGAGTTCCTGCGCTGGGCGGAGGACCGGCCCCGGATCGAGAACGCGCTCCCCGTCCTCCGGTTCGGTGTGGACAAGGAGCGGTACGTGACGGCGCTCGCCACGGCCGGCGTGCCGGTCGTGCCGACGGCCTTCGTGCATCCGGGTGGGCCCTTCGCGCCGCCCGAGGAGGCGTTCGTCGTCAAGCCGGCAATCTCGGCCGGCGGACGACGCTCGGCACGCTTCGAGGCGGATGACGAAGCCGCGCAGGCTCTCGTCGCCGAGATCGGGGCCGTAGGCGACACCGCGATGGTCCAGCCGCTGCTCTCGGGCGTCGCAGAGAGCTCCCTCGTCTACCTCGACGGCGCCTACTCCCACTCGTTGAGCCGACGCGCCGAGCTCCCCGCGGGCCGGGCGCGGGACGTGCTCTACCTCGAGGAGGAGCTCGCCCCGTACGAGGCGACGACGGCGGAGCGGCACGTTGCGGAAGCAGCCCTCCTGGTCGCCCCCGAGCTCCCGCTCTATGCCCGCGTCGACCTCCTGGGCGGGCTCGTCCTGGAGCTCGAGCTCGTCGAGCCCTCGCTCTACCTCGCCTACTCCGAGGGCGCCGCAGACCGGCTCGCGGCGGCCGTGCGCGGGCGCCTCGAGGCTAGGCTTTCACGATGAGCCTCGTCGACACGCTCGGGCGGCCCGTCCGCGACCTACGCCTCTCAGTCACGGATCGCTGCAACTTCCGCTGCGTCTACTGCATGCCGAAGGAGGTGTTCGGCCGCGACCACCGGTTCCTCGACCGACGCGAGCTGCTGACGTTCGAGGAGATCGACCGGCTCGCGCAGGCGTTCGCCCGCCAGGGCGTCGAGAAGATCCGGATCACGGGCGGAGAGCCGCTCGTGCGCCGGGATCTCGAGCGCTTGATCGGCATGCTGAGCCGGATCGGCGGGCTCGACCTGACCCTGACGACGAACGGCTCGCTGCTCGCACAGAAGGCGCAGGCGCTCCATGCCGCCGGCCTCGGTCGCGTCACAGTCAGCCTCGACTCCCTGGACGACGAGGTGTTCCGCACGATGAACGACGTCGACTTCCCCGTCGCGCGCGTGCTCGAGGGGATCGACGCGGCCGCCGCGGCCGGCCTGACGCCCGTGAAGGTCAACATGGTCGTCAAGCGGGGCGTCAACGACGGCAGCGTGCTGGCGATGGCGCGCCGGTTCCACGGCACGGGGCACATCCTGCGCTTCATCGAGTACATGGACGTCGGCCACACCAACGGCTGGCGGATGGACGACGTCGTACCGGGGGCCGAGATCCTGGAGACGATCGATGCCGAGCTGCCGATCGAGCCCGCCGATCCGAATTACGCGGGTGAGGTCGCGCGGCGCTGGCGCTATCGCGACGGCGGCGGCGAGATCGGAGTCATCTCGTCCGTCACGCAGCCGTTCTGCGGCGGTTGCACCCGGGCCCGGCTCTCCGCCGAGGGCCGTCTCTTCACGTGCCTGTTCGCCGTGCGCGGGCACGACCTGCGCGCGATCGTTCGCGGCGGCGTGTCTGACGACGAACTCGACGGCGCGATCGCGGCCATCTGGCGCGGGCGCACCGACCGCTACTCGGAACTCCGCACGGCCGAGACCGCGACGGAGCCGAAGATCGAGATGAGCTACATCGGCGGCTAACGCACGCCGATTCGGACGCGGTAGCTGAACAGGAACGGAACGATCCGATCGCCGAGCACGCGCGTCGCGACCTCGCGGAGTCTCGTCAGGCCGATTCCATCCTCAGTCCACTCGCCTGACTCGAGACGTTTTGCGACCGGACCGAGCGTCCACGCGCTCTGGATGACACGTTCGGCCCCGCCCGACTCCTCGGAGTGGAGCAGAACCTCCCTGACGTATCGGAACCGGTCGCTCGCACGCATGCGCTCGAGATGCTCGGCCTTGCGCACGCGGCCGTGGTTGTCGACCGCCCGCATCACGTCCTCCCAGGCGGCGTCGACGTCGGGATCGATCGTCGGCGGCCACTCGTAGTCGTAGGCGGCGAAGACGCCGCCGGCCCGGAGAATGCGCGCCGCCTCGGCAAGCGTCGGCTGCGCCGCCATCCAGTGGAAGGACTGCGAGGCGGTGACGACGTCGGCGACGCCGTCCTCGATCCCGGTCTCCGCGGCGTGCGCACCGACGTAGGAGACGCCCTCCGGAGCGCGAGAAACGGCGACGTCGCGCATGGCCGGGTTCGGCTCGACGCCGACGACCCGCTGCGCACGGCCCGCCCACACCTCGGCGGAAAGGCCCGTCCCGCTCCCCAGGTCGACGACGAGGGCGGGCCGCTCGGCGCCCGTGTAGCGGCAGAGCAGGTCGAGCATCGCCGCCGGCGGGTGCGGACGATAGGCGTCGTAGCACTCGGCGAACCCTGCCCGGAGGTACCCCGAGCCCTCGACGCGCAACTCGGCGACGAGTGCCGCGACGCGGCGGCCGATCTCGTCGCGGATCGCCCGCGTCTCCTCCGTCCCGCGCCCGGCGGGGTCGTCGATCGGCCAGTCGCGATTCGCGGCTCCCGGCGCGACCGGACACGCGTCGCCGCACCCCATGCGGACGACGATGTCGGCCCACTCGACGTCCTCCAGTATCACGCGACGCGGCCGCGCGTCGCCGAACTCCATCCCGACCTCGTGCATCGCCTCGACCGCGTTCGGGTCGAGGCCTGTCGCCGGGTGGGTCCCCGCGGCGCGAACCGGCCAGCCGTGGTCGGCGAAGAACGCGCGCGCCATCTGCGATCGGCCCGCGTTTCCCGCACACACGAACAGGACATTGGTCATCGCAGGAGTATGCGCGCGCCCGAAACACGCCCGCCGGGATTGCATCGGCTGCACGGCACGTTAGAATCCGGCAGTTGTGCTGACGAGGGGCGGACAAGCGGCATGACGGCAGTGACCGCGCTCGGGCGGCGCTTCCTGCCGCGCGGCTGGAAGGACTTCGGTCTCCAGCTCGTGATCTGGTTCGGCTTTCTGGCCGTGTACCAGGTCGCCCGCGGCCTGGCCGGACACGACCGGCCCCTGGCGATCGCGCACGGCCACTGGGTGATCAGCACCGAGAACAGGATCGGCGACCTGTTCGAGATCACGTTCCAGAAGGCCGCGGAGTCGTCGCACTGGCTGGAGCTCGCGGTCTCCTGGACGTACTGGATGTCCGAGTTCACGGTTCTCGGCTTCGCGTTGCTGTGGGTCTACCTGCGTCGCAACGAACACTTCCGCAAGTTCCGGAACTGGGTGCTGCTCGCGGGTGTGATCGGGTTCATCGGGTACGTCGTCTATCCGACCGCCCCGCCCCGCATGTTCCCGCAGGACGGCTTCTTCGACATGCTCGGGCAGTTCGCGTCGCTGAACCATGGGAGCGGCGTGATCGAGTTCGCGTCGAACCAGTACGCGGCGATGCCGAGCCTGCACGCCGCCGACGCGCTCATCGTCGGCATCACGCTCGCCTACATCGTCAAGCACTGGTGGGCCAAGGTGCTGTGGCTGCTCTGGCCGGCCTGGGTCTGCTTCTCCGTGATGGCGACGGCGAACCACTTCTGGCTCGATTGCCTCGCCGGCGCATTCGTCGCGATCCTCGCCGGCGCGATCATCCACCGGCGCCGCGTCGCCGCGTTCATCACCGGCCGCCGGCGCGACGCGGCAGCCGAGCCCGTCGCGTCGTAGCGCCAGATCCCGCCCGGAAGTGGTGCTAGCGTGGCCCGCGTGAGCCGAGCCGCGACGCCGCAGCGACTCAAGCAGACGTATACGGACGAGGCGCGCCGCATCGCGTCCCGCTCGATGAGCGGGCTCGCGCAGACGCGGCTGACACCGACGGCACTCACGATCTCGGGCGTCCTCATCTGCATCGCCGGCGGCGTCGCCGTCCACTTCCAGTACCGCAACCACCTCCTCTACTACTGGCTCGGGGCGGCGCTCTTCGTCCTCGGCTCGGTGCTCGACATCCTCGACGGCGCACTCGCGCGCGCGGGCGGGAAAGCGACCCCCTTCGGCGCCTTCATCGACTCGACGACGGACCGGATCGGCGAGGCGTTCATGCTCGGCTCGATCGGGCTCGTCTTCGCGAGCGAGGGAAACGAGACGGCGCTCGCGTTCGCGTTCGCAGGTGTCGTCGGCTCCTTCCTCGTCAGCTACACACGTGCGCGGGCCGAGGCGCTCGGGCTGCGCGGCGACGTCGGGATCGGCAGCCGCGCGGAGCGGGTGATCGTGATCGCGGTCGGCCTCCTGATCGCGCCCTGGGGCGGGCTTCAGTGGGCGATCTACCTGCTTGCCGTCACCGCCTGGATCACGGTCTTCCAGCGCATCCTGAGCGTCCGCTCGCAGCTCCGCGACCGCGGCTGACCACACTTCCCAGCCGGGAAACAGGCATCATCCGGGGCTGCGGCGCAGGCGACCACAACCGGACTCCGGAGGTGATCGAATGACCGCAGACTCTTTCCGTCGCACCGGCTGCCTCTTCCTGATCGGGACCGCCGTCTGCCTGGCGGGCCTCGCCGCCCGCGCGGCAGGCTCGGGCAGCGCGTCGCCGCCGGCACTGGCCGCACAGCTCGCCTCCCGCGTCTCGGCGGCGAAGACCGCCGGCGCTCGTTACAACGCCATCCTCGCCGTCGCGAAGGCACTCCATCTCCCGGTCTTCACCGCGACCGGGAAAGCGCTCATACCGGGCGCACGAGGTCTTCCGTCCTCGTTCAACCTCTACGACTTCCAGCTCCGCGTCGCCGCCGATTCCCTCGGGCGCCACGACACGATGACCGTTGCCGGCCTCGCGCAGCTGTACGGCCAGGCGGGCGTCAAGCTCGACGGCGCGACACTGGCGCAGCAGCTCTCCGCAGGAGTCCGTTCCACGGCAGCGAGGTCGGCCTCGCAGGCGTCCCTCCTCGGGCTGATCGTGCGCGATCTCGGGCTGCACCACCGACCCGCGATCGACCTGGCCAAGGCGGCTACACCGACGACGCAGCTCGATCCGCTGCAGGCGTTTCTGATCGCTGCCGACTCGGCCGCCCATGCTCGAGGCGCGAGAGCGCTCGCAGTTGCCGGCCGGAGCGACGACGCCTGCAACGGCCCGACCCAGCCCGGCACGGCCCCTGCCCCGCTCGCCGGCTCGGGCAACGGCATCATGCGCACGATCCTCCTGATCCAGGCGCAGGAGATCACCGTCGTCAACACGCCGGCCCGCGAGACGCATTACGGCCCCGCCGGTCACGCCGCGCTCGCGGGCAAGGAGCTGCGACTCGGCGTGAAGGTCGTGATCAAGGAGAAGCTGCCGGACGCGATTCGCTGCGGGCTCCTCGGCGGAGATCGCGACCTGCCGCAGCCGGGCCCGGCCAAGAATCGGAAGATCTTCTGGAACGCCCTCGACCTGCTCAAGTACGGGACGATCACATTCGACCCCGAGAACATGGCGACCGGCGGGGACGGCATCTCGACGCTCGTCGTCAAGCCGAAGTCCGAGGACTTCCCTGGCTTCGGCACCGAGTACAAGGCGACCGGAGACGTCACCGCGACGGTCGGTGGACCGTCGACGGCCGCGGTCGGGCTGCTGACCGTCTCGCAGAACTGGACGGTCGGCTACCACAAGCCGCGCGGGTTCAAGTTCCAGCTGCCGACCTTCAGCTTCCTGAACACCGCCGGCAAGGACACGGAGACCATCACCATCGCCGTACAGGGCCGCGTCTGCGGCGACGACCCATACGGCAAGGCTTGGGACATCACCGAGACCGTGAATCCCGGCAGCGCGACGGCGAACTACCCGGAGACGTTGTTCCAGAACACCTCCGTGACGTCGGGCGCGGGCAGCTCCCTCACCCACGTCTGGACGCTCGTCGACCAGCCGGCGACGGCCGTCAGCCCGCTCAAGCTGCGGCTCCAGATCACACCCGGCGCTCCCGCACAGGGGACGTTCAGCCCGACGAACCAGACACAGGAGACCTACGTCTTCGAGGACAAGACCTGCCCCGACAACTCCGACGGCGGCTAAGCACGTCTGTTATAGTGCTAGCACTTTGAGTGCTAGCACTCCTCCGCGCAGAGGCGTCCTGGTCAGGGCGCCTCTGGCGTTGAAACGGGCACTCGTCCGTGAGACCGCTCGGCGCGGCGTGTCGCTCAACGACGTCGCGGTCGGCCTGCTCGCGGAGGCGTTCGACGTCACGTATCGGCCCACCGGCCGCCGCAGCCCCCTTCCCGGATCGAGCCCGGTGCTGCTCCTCCGCATGCCGTCCGATCTGAAGCACGAGATCGAGGCGCAGGCACGCCGGACGGACTCCAGTTCGAACGACGTCATCGTGCGGGCGCTCGCGGACGCGCTCGCCGTTTCGCTCCCCCAGTCCAGAAAGGACACCATGGCCACCACCAACGGAACCAGCAACGGCCGCGGCCGCCGCGGCGACGAGAAGGTTCGCGTCGCGCTGATCGGCGTCGGCAACTGCGCCAACTCCCTCGTTCAGGGTGTGCAGTTCTACAAGGACGCCGACCCGGATGCGTTCGTGCCCGGGCTCATGCACGTCGACCTCGGCGGCTACCACATCCGGGACATCGAGTTCACCGCCGCCTTCGACGTGACGGCCGACAAGGTCGGCAAGGATCTCTCCGAGGCGATCTGGGCCCATCCCAACGACACCTACCGCTTCGCAGAGGTGCCGAAGACGGGCATCACCGTCTCTCGCGGCATGACTCACGACGGCATCGGCAAGTACCTGTCCGAGGTCGTCACGAAGGCGCCGGGCGAGACCGAGGACGTCGTCGGCATCCTCAAGGAGACGGGCACGGACGTCGTCGTCAACTTCCTTCCGGTCGGCTCCGAGGAGGCGACCAAGTGGTACGCCGAGCAGATCCTCGCCGCCGGCTGCGCGATGGTGAACTGCATGCCGGTGTTCCTGGCCCGCGAGCAGTACTGGCAGCGGCGCTTCTCGGAGGCAGGCGTACCGATCATCGGCGACGACATCAAGTCGCAGGTCGGAGCCACGATCACGCACCGCGTGCTGACGAGCCTGTTCCGCGACCGCGGCGTCCATCTCGACAAGACGATGCAGCTCAACGTCGGCGGTAACTCCGACTTCCTGAACATGCTCGAGCGCGACCGCCTCGAGTCGAAGAAGATCTCGAAGACGAACGCGGTCACGTCGATGCTCGACTACGACCTCGGCGCCGGCAACGTGCACGTGGGGCCGTCCGACTACGTGCCGTGGCTGACCGATCGCAAGTGGGCCTACATCCGCATGGAGGGCACGACGTTCGGCAACGTGCCGCTCAACGTCGAGCTCAAGCTCGAGGTCTGGGACTCGCCGAACTCGGCCGGCATCGTCATCGACGCCGTCCGGATGGCCAAGCTGGCGCTGAACAACGGCGTCGCGGGCGCGCTCGAGGCGCCCAGCTCGTACCTGATGAAGTCGCCGCCGAAGCAGATCCGCGACGACGACGCCCGCGAGCTGACCGAGCGCTTCATCAAGGACAACAAGCGCACGAAGACGAAGGTCGCGGCAGCCAAGGCCTGACCCGCGTCGAACCGAGCACTGCAACGGGCCCGCCCCGCTGTTGGGCGCGCTGACGGCTGTTGCCGGCTGCGCTGCCTGCTAGCTGGGCCGGGCCCGTTCTATGCTGACACCGTGCAGCTTCGCGTCTGCCTCGTCACGCCGTTCTCCTTGTCTCAGCCGCACGAGGTCAACGAGCACGTCGACGCCGTCGCACGCGGGCTGCGCGGGCTCGGCCACCAGGTGACCGTGCTCGCGCCGTCGGGCCGCGCGGTCGACCTCCGTGAGGGCCGCAGGGCGCTCCAGCGCGAGCTGCTGCCGGACGTCGTCGCGATCGGACCCGCGTTGCCGATCTCTCGCCGTTCGCGGATGGGCGTGCCGGTCGGTGTCCGCGCCAACCTGACGCTCGCGCTCTCCGTGGGCGGCTTCGACGTCGTCCACGGCTTCGAACCGGGTCTGCCGAGCCTCTCGTACCTGGCGCTGCGCGAGACGTCGGCACTGACGGTCGCAACGTTCTTCTCGCCGGAGCGGCTCGCCTACCCACTCGGCAAGGCACAGCGCGACCGGCTGCTCGCGCGCGTGGACGCTCTGCTGGCGACGACGCCCGAGGTGGCCGCGGCAGCGAAGCTCCGCTTCCCGGGCGACTTCCGCGTCCTCTCGCGCGGGGTCGACCCGACCCTGTTCAAGCCGGGGCGCAAGGCGCGCCGCGTGGTCGTGGAATGGGACCCGGCCGAGCGCCCGGCGACCCGCGCCCTGATCCGGGCACTCGACGAGCTGCCCGGCTGGGAGCTGATCCTCCTGCGGACCCGCTCACTCTCGGGGCGGCCGACCATCCCGCGGCGGCTGCGCGACCGCGTGCATATCAGGACGGCCCGTGACCCGGCCGCCCGCGCCGCGGTCCTCTCCTCCGCCCGCGTCTACGTGCCCTCTCCGGAGGGCAGCGCCGGCCTCGCGCTCGAGGCGGCCGCGTGCGGCGCCGCGACGGCGGCCGGGCCCGACGAGCTGCGCGCGCTCGCGAGCCGCACCGAGCCGGCGCCCGCGGCCGCACAGATCGAGAGCTACGCCGACGTCGCCGCCGAGCTCGACCGCCTGTACCGCAAGCTCGCGGCGCGCCGGCGCACGAGCGCCGCCGAGCCTGCCCTCGCCGAGCGGGACTGGATCCTCTGCGACCTGCACATGCACACGTCCTGGTCGCACGACTGCTCGGTCGAGGTCGACGAGCTGCTCGACTACGCCGAGGCGCAGGGCCTCGGGGCGATTGCGGTCACCGACCACAACGCGTTCGGCGGGGCGCTCGAGGCCGTCGAGCAGGCGCGGAGGCGCAACCTCGTCGTCATTCCCGGCGAGGAGATCAAGACCGACGAGCAGGGCGAGGTGATCGGCCTGTTCCTGACGGAGGAGATCCCGCGCGGCATGTCCTTCGCGGACACGCTGGCGGCGATCCGGGCGCAGAACGGCCTCGTCTACCTTCCCCACCCCTTCGACCGCCGCCATGCGATCCCGGACCCGGCGACGCTCCACCGGCATCTCGCGGAGATCGACGTCTTCGAGGTCTACAACGCGCGGCTCCTGTTCGAGACCTACAACGACGAGGCGCTCCGTTTCGCCCGCAAGTACAACCTGACGATGGGCGCAGGCTCCGACGCGCACGTGCTCCCCGGCGTCGGCACGGGCGTGATGAGCATGCGCGCTTTTCGCAACGCCGAGGAGTTCATGATCAGCCTGCACAGCGCCCAGGTGCTGCGCCGTCCGAAGTCCCTCGCCTACCTCCAGAGCCTCAAGTGGATGGCCCAGGTCAAGGAAAAGGTCCTCTAGGGGAGAACAAGGACCGGCTGCCTGTGGCGGTACCGACCGACGAGATCTACGAGAAGTACCTGCACAAGGCGATCTCCGAGATCAACGATCTCGCGGACGAGATCGGCCGTGCCGCGGGCGACCGCGCGTTCGTGCTCGGCTCCGGGCACCCGCTCGCGGACGTCATGCTGCTCAAGTACTCGCCGCAGGAGTCCGAGTTCCTCGAGGGCGTCGCGTTCTACGGCCGGGCCGGCCAGGCGATCCTCAAGTCGCTGCAGCGCCTCCGGGTCGACCCGCTGGCCGTCTACGGGACGAACTGCCTCAAGTTCGCCGGCGCCGAGCCGGACGAGCGGGCACGCGAATGGCTGACGCGCGAACTCCACATCGTGCAGCCGAAGCTCGTCGTCGTGATGGGCGAGCACGCGCTCGAGTTCCTGAACACGATCGAGTTCCCGCTCTCGGCCCCGGTCGCCGAGAAGCCCGGCGACCTGCAGCGCTTCACGCCGACCGTCGAGGCGCTCTACGTGCCGGACGTCGACACGTCGCTCGACGAGCAGGCCGCGAAGACGCAGTTCTGGAACGCCTTCAAGTCGCTCGGCGACTGGTGGGCGGCACTCCCTCCGTATTGAGCCCGGCTCGCCGAGCGCTCCTCGTCGCCGCCCTCGGCGTCCTCGTGGGTTCGTACTACGCGTGGTCGGACTCGCTCTGGAACGCCACGACCTGGTGGGACGTGGCCTGGATCTCGCTCGTGCTCGTCCCGGCCGTGTTCTCGTTCGTCTACCTGGCGCTGCCGCTCCGCACCTGGCGCGGCGCGCTCCCGACCGGCGTCGTGCTGATCCCGATCACGTGGGGACTCGAGGAGGCGAACCTCCACGCCCTCGCCGACTTCTGCAAGCTCGGGGCCGCGACGCTGCTCGGGTTCTGGTTCATTTCGCTGTTCGAGACGATCGGGCTCGTCGTCTTCGTCGCGCTCCTGATCCCGTGGATCGACGCCTACTCGGTCTGGCGCGGTCCGACGTCGAACATCGTCTCGCATCACGAGCACGTGTTCACGTCACTCTCGTTCGCGCTCCCGATTCCCGGCGAGCACGACGCGGCCCGGCTCGGCCCGCCCGACCTGCTCTTCTTTGCCCTGTTCCTCGCCGCCGCCGACCGCTTCCGGCTGCGCGTCTTCTGGACCTGGCTCGCGCTCGCGCTCTCGTTCGGCGCCACGCTCGCGATCGCGGTCGGCGCGGACATCAGCGGCCTGCCGGCGCTCCCCGGGCTCTCGATCGCGTTCCTGGGCGTCAACGCGGATCTTCTCTGGCCGGTGATCAGGCGGGGCTGGCGCTCCGTCACGGGCGGCAGCCGCTAACACGGGGGAAACAGCCGGTTTCCCCCGTGAGCCCCCTTCCCTACGCGGACGCGTTTCCTGCGAACCGAGCTACGCCCGGGCCAAGCCCGGGCTTCGCCGCTACTGAGCGCCGCGTGGCCGTTGTTTCTGAGGCAAACACCAGGCGCGACGAGGCGGCAGCCGCCCCGACTCGTAACCTGAGCGGCCGTGACCGTCGGCCGCGCCGTCCACGGGATCCGCCGCCGTGCCGAGACCTACGAGTCGCTGGCGACGATGGGCGCGGCGATCGCGCTCGCCGCGTACTCGTACGCCACGCTGCCGGACAAGCTCGTGTCAGTGCACTCGAACACGTTCACGGCCGTCCGCTGGGCCTCGCCCGTGCTCTGGGCCCTCTTCTTCGTCTCGATCCTGGTCGTGATGCCCCCGCCCGGATTCGAGCCGGTCATCAGCCCGTTGGCGGCGCGACCGATCTGGAGGAAAGCGGGAACCGTGCTCGTGTGGTTCTTCGGCCTCGCGCAACTCTGGGTGATCGGGCTCCTCGTCCACTTCCTCCTCCACAACAAGGTCACGAACAACGGCACGGACCTCATCCACATCGCGGCCCGGATCGAGGGGACGACGATCGTCATCGGCGCGTTCACGTTCTGGCTCCTCGACAAGGGAGGACCGATCGCGCGACAAGAAGGCCTGCCCCACGCCCCCGACTTCCTCTGGCCGCAGACCGAGAACCCGAGCGTGGCCGCACCCGGCTGGGCGCCGAGCTTCCTCGACTACCTCTATCTCTCGTTCACGAACGCGGTCGCGTTCAGCCCGACCGACGTGATGCCGCTCTCGGCGCGGATGAAGATGGTGATGATGGTCGAGGCCGGCGCGAGCGCGATCACGCTGGTGCTCGTCGCGGCGCGGGCCGTGAACATCCTGAACGCCTAGCCGCGCTCGAGCAGCGCCACGGCCTCGACGTGCGGCGTGTGCGGGAACATGTCCACGGGCCGCACGCGCTCGAGGCTGTAGCCCCACTCGCCGGTCAGCTCCTTCACGTTGCCGGCCAGCGTCGTCGGGTTGCAGGAGACGTAGACGATCCGGCCCGGCGCGAGCTTTCCGAGCTGGCGGACAGCCCGGCCGGAGAGCCCCGCCCGCGGCGGATCGACGACCACCACATCCGGGTCGCCGGAGCGCTCGTGCAGCTCCTCGAGCGACCGGCCGACGTCGCCGGCGAAGAAGGCGGCGTTCCCGATGGCGTTCAGCGCCGCGTTGTCGATCGCGCACGCGACCGCCTCTTCGGAAGCCTCGACGCCCCAGACGGTGAGCGCGTCGCGGGCGAGCGTCAGCCCGATCGTCCCGGTGCCGCAGTAGAGGTCGTAGACCGTCTCGCCCCCGGAGAGCTGCGCGAACTCGCCGGCGAGACGGTAGAGCTGCTCCGCCATCGCAGTGTTCGTCTGCAGGAAGGCGTTCGGGCTGACGCGGAACCGCAGGCCGCAGAGCTCCTCCTCGATCGCGTCCTCCCCGAAGAGCAGGCGCGTCGGCAGGTCGCGGGTCACCTCGGCCGGACGGTCGTTGATCGCCCAGTGGATCGAGCGCACCTCCGGGAAACGGCGCAGGACCTCGACGAAGTGCTCCTGGTCGGGCAGCTCGCCGGGTGCAGTGACGAGGACGATGAGCGCCTGGCCCGTGTTGCGCCCTTCGCGGACGACGAGGTGGCGCAGGAAGCCCTCGTGTGTCTTCTGGTCGTAGCCGCGAAGTCGCTCCTCCCGGGCCCAGTCGCGGACGGCGTTGCGGATCCCGTTGCCGAGATCGGTCGTCAGCCAGCACGCCTCGATCGGCAGCACCTCGTCCCAGCGGCCGGCGCGGTGAAGGCCGAGGTCAGGCCCGTCGTCCGACTGCGTGAACGAGTACTCGAGCTTGTTGCGGTAGTGGAAGATCGACTCGGCCGGGAGGATCGGCTCGAGCGGCGGCTCGGCGAAGCCACCGATCCGCTGCAGCGCGTCACGGACCTGGCTCTCCTTCTCGGCGATCTGTGCCTCGTAGGCGAGATCCTGGAAGCGGCAGCCGCCGCAGGCCGGATAGTGCTCGCAGGGCGGCTCGACGCGCACCGGCCCCGGCTCGAGCACGTCGACTGCCAGCGCCTCGGCGTGGTTGCGCTTCACCTTCGTCACGCGAGCGCGGACGAGGTCGCCGGGAAGGCCGCGGCGGACGAACAGCACGAAGCCGTCCAGTCGCGCGACGCCGTTCCCGCCGAAGGCGAGCGAGTCGATGCGGAGCTCGAGCTCCTGGTCGAGCGCGACGGGAGCGGCCATTGGACCAAGCCTACCCAGGCGGCTTCGACGGCCTACCCGGGCCCGTAGTGCGCGACCAGACCCGCATCGGTCGTCTGCGGCAGATGAGCGCCGATTGCCCACACGTCCGTGGTCGAGACGACCGCGACGTCGGTCAGGCTGTCGTTCCTCCCCAATCCGACTGTCGACACAGCGGCCCAGGTGGAACCGTCCCATCGTGCAGCCGCCCGGCCGCCGACGAACCAGACGTTGGCCTTCGAGGAGGCGTCGACGCCTGCCCCGGCACCGATTTCGGGGCGCGCACAAGACTGAAACGCTTTCCCTTCCAGCGCTCGACGAGCCAGCCGCACCGGTCGCTCGTGCCTGCCCCCCAGACATCGGTCGGCGTCACGGCGGCGACGGACGACAGGCCGGTCTCTGCGCAGTCGGCGTAATCGAAGGCCGACCGGACCTCCAGCCACCGCCGCCCGTCCCAGTGGAGGACGATCTCGAACTGGGTGCCGGGTCCCTTGTGGTCGTACCCGACCGCCCAGACGTCGTCACGGCCGAGCGCCTGCATGTCTGTGATGACAGGCTCCGAAACAGGCTGGAGTACGGGCACGGTCTCCCACGTCGCGCCGTTCCAGTGCTCCGCGAAGAGCTCCGCGTAGCAGTCGCTGTTGTCGCAGGCTCTGATGCTGCCGAGCGCCCAGACGTCCCGGGATCCGACGGCCGCTAAACGGTCGAGGTGGGGGCGCTCCACGAAGCAGGAGGACGGATCGGCACAAGGCGGAACGGGTGGGGCCCCGAACTCGACGCTTTGCCAGACGGCGCCGTCCCAGTGCTCGATCAGCGGCTCGTAGTCTGCGGATTCGCCCACGGCCCAGACGTCCCGCGCCGAGACCGACGCGATGTCGGAGAAGCCTGTCGCGCCGGGTGCCGCGGGAAGCCGCCTGAGCCGCCGGCCGTCCCAGCGCTCGACGAGACCGGACTTGGCGTCGCGGCCCGCGATCCAGACGCCGGAGCCCGGCAGCTTGTGAATCGCAGACAGCTGCTGCTTGGCGCGCCGGTCGACGATTCGCCAACGAAGGGCGGCCGGCGAGCTCGAGCCCGTCTGCACCGCCGCCAGAGCCCCTCCGGCGACGAGAACGAGCGCGATCAGTGACTGCCGCGTGAGTCTCCTCCTCTGCTACCAGCAGGAAGCGTACGACAATGCGGCGCGCGCCACCGCGCGGCGCGGTCAGGACAGGGTGGCCAGGTAGACCTTGCGGTCGCGCGGGCCGTCGAACTCGCAGAAGAAGATGCCCTGGTAGGTGCCGAGTGCGAGCTCGCCGTCGCGCAGAGGGACGAGCACCTGCGGGCCGATCAGCGACCCACGCACGTGCGAAGGGGCGTTCGGGCCGTCCTGGTCCTCGTGGCGCCACTGCCAGCCGTCGTCGACGATCTTCTGCAGCGCGTCCTCGAAGTCGTCGACGAGATCCGGGTCGATGCGCTCGTTGATCGTCACGCCCGCGGTCGTATGCGGCACGTAGACGAGCGCCGCCGAGGCGCCGTTCGTGACGCCGAGCGCCTGCCTGACCTCGTCCGTGATCTCGATCAACTGGGTCCGCCGCTCGGTCTTCAGGGTGATCTCGTGCACGGGGCTATCCTAGTCCGGTGGCCGACTCGTCCGTTCAGACCATTGACCTCGCCCGGTACCGCGACCGCGCCGACCGGTTCGAAGCGGACATGCTGGAGGAGTACTACCTCCACTTCGCGGGCTACAAGGACGAGCTCGAAATCGAGGCGATCTACGGGCGCTACGACGATCTGACGACGCTCGACGCCGCTACCGGCCTCTCCGGACCGGCCCAGAGCGACCGCGGCGCCAAGGAGCTGTGGCAGTTCGCCTGCAGCGGCTACCTCGGCAACCTGGCGAAGGCGCAGGAGGCGAGGGCGAGCGAGCTCGAGGCGACGCTCGAGGCGACCGTCGACGGGCAGACGATCCCGTACCGCATGCTGCGCCCCGCGATCGCGAACGAGCCCGACCGCGACAAGCGGCGCGCGCTCGAGGAGGCCCGTTGCGCGCTCGGCGAGGAGCACCTGAACGCCGTACACCTCGAAGCCGCGGCGATCCTTCGCGAGGCCGTGCCCGCGCTGGGCGCCGACAACTACGTCGACCTCCATCGCCGCTTCGGCTTCCGGCTCGACGAGCTCGCCGGCCAGTGCCGGCAACTGCTCGACGATACGGAGCGACTGTTCGAGGACAGCCTCGATCGGTTGTTCAGGGAGCGGGTCGGAGTGTCCCTCGACGAGGCAGAGCGCTGGGATACCCCGCGGCTGATTCGTGCCGTCGAATGGGACAAGGGCTTCCCGTCCGAACGGATGGTGCCGGCGCTCGAGGGGACGCTCGAGGGACTCGGGATCAACCTGCGCGACCAGCCGAACGTCGAGCTCGACGTCGAGTCGCGCGAGAAGAAGTCGCCGCGCGCCTTCTGCGCGCCGATCGAGGTTCCGGGCCGCGTCGTGCTCGTGATCAAGCCGATGGGCGGCCCCGACGACTGGCGCGCGCTCTTTCACGAGGCCGGGCACACGGAGCACTTTGCGAACACGTCCGCCGACCTGCCGATGGAGAGCAAGCGCCTCGGCGACAACGCCGTCACGGAGGGTTGGGCGTTCCTGTTCGAGCACCTCGTCGACAATCCGGCCTGGCTGACCCGGCGGCTCGACTTCCCGCGGCCGCAGGAGTTCGCGGCTGAGGGCGCGGCGATGCTCCTCTGGGGCGTGCGTCGCTACTGCGCCAAGCTGCTCTACGAGCTGGAGCTGCTCCAGGCCGACGATCCGCTGCCGTTCCGGGAACGCTACGTCGAGCTCCTCGGCGACGCGCTCAAGGTCCAGCCGAGCCCGACGGACTGGCTCGCCGACGTCGACCCGAGCTTCTATGTGAGCAAGTACCTGCGCGCCTGGGCGTTCGACGCACAACTCTCCTTCCACCTCCGCGAGCGCTTCGGGAACGACTGGTTCGCGCAGCGTGAGGCGGGATCGCTCCTGCGGGAGCTGTGGTCGCTCGGCCAGGGGCCGACCGCGGACGAGCTCCTCTCCGACGTGACGGGCGCCGAGATCGACATGGCCTCCGTGACCGAGCGCGTCCGCGAGCGGCTCGGCTAGCCGGGCATTGCGGCAACGAAGTCCCGGAACCACTCACGGGCGGCCTCGGAGAACTCTCCGGGTTCGTCGACGCTCGACGCGACCCTCCACCACGACCAGGCGCGGCTGAGCATGCCGAGCGGCTCCGCGAGCGACGCCGCGCCCCGCAGCTCGGACGACGTGCCGTAAGCGGAGAACCGGTCGAGATAGGCGTCGCGCAGGCGTTCGATGTCCGGATCCTGGTCGCCGAGCTCGAAGCGGTACGCGATCCCGCGCAGCGCGACGACGAGCGACAGAAAGGGATGCGCGGCGACACTGTCGCCCCAGTCGAAGATCCGGTAGCCGTCGTCTCCCACGAACACGTTCCCGTCGTGGAGGTCGTCGTGCTGGATCGTCTCGGGGATCCCGGCGGCGGCCAGCTCGGCGCACAGCCGCGCCGTCCCGTTCGGCGCGGGCTCCCCGAGCTCGGCGGCGAGCCGATCGACGACCTCGGACATGCGCTCGAGCCGGAGGTCAGGGAGCCCTTGCTCGACCATGCCGTCCAGTTCGCCCGCGGATGCGAGCTGGAGGGAGGCGTACTCCGGGAGGACCTCGAACCAGGGTCGAGGATGCGCCTCGCGCTCGAAGAGCTCCCGCAGCCGCTCGCCGCCGTCCGGTAGCAGCATCCACTTCCGGTCCAGGTTCACGGCGATCGGAGCAAGCACCAGATCGGGCCGCAACCGGGCCAGCGCGGACGTCACGACCACGTCGTGCGCGACACCCGGCAGCGCCGCCTTAAAGAACACGTCGCCGCCGTCTGTCGGCACCCGCAGGACGGTCGACCACGGCCTTACGTGTGGCTGCTCGATCTCGCCGGTCACCGTGACCTCGGACTCGATCCAGGCGCGCGCCTCGGCCAGAAACGCTCCGCCTTCCCAGTCGTAGCCCATCGCGGCTGAGCCTATGCCGACGAGGCTGACGTGGCGTCAGAGAACGGGGCTCATGGGAACACCGGCTGTTTCACCCGTGTCAGAGTGCGCCGCCGGCCGCGCCCGGGGCGTCCGCCTCAGGCGCGCCCTGGTCGCCGACCGCGTTCCGCGACAGGAAGTCCTCGACGAGCAGGAGCGAGTCGCCGGCACGGTTCACGACCGCGAGCAGCGCCGACATGCTCGAGACCTCTTCGCGCTGCTCCTTGAGGAACCAGTGCAGGAACTGCTCGCCGACGAGGTCGTTCTCCTCACGGGCCAGCTCGACGAGACCGGCGATCTGCTTCGTGACGGTCTTCTCCTGCTCGAGCGCGAGGGCGACCGGTGCGGCCGCGTCGGCGAACGTCGTCTGCGGGACGGCGACGCCCGGGACCTCGACCTGCTCGCCGGCGTCGAGGAGGTACTGGACGAGCATCATCGCGTGATTTCGCTCCTCGACCGCCTGCCGGTAGAAGTGGGCGGCGAGCTGCGGGAGCGTCTCCGCGTCGTAGTACACGGCGATCGCGATGTACTGCTGCGACGCCGCGAACTCGTTCGCGATCTGCTCGTTGACTGCGGAGGGAAAGCGAGCCATAGAGAGACTCTACTTCTCCACGCCCGCCAGTCGCGACGGTTCTCCGCCGAAGCCGGGCTTCGCCCGGCGAGAGGCTCACCGACGAGAAGCAACGTCGGAGCCGCGGTCGATCCGCCGGCTCCGCTCCCACTTTCCCACCGCTAACGCTCTGAAGGAGGGGGCTCACGGGGGAACCAGGGGTTCACCCGTGCCATTAAGCGGAGAGGCGGCCTGGTGACCGCCTCTCCGTGCCGTTAGCTGCCCGGTCGGGCAGCCGTCCAAGCGTAGGGCTTCCACGAGCGTTCGCCTAGGGGGTCCGAACCGGTCCCGCAGGTTCGGCGAATGAGGCCCGACGACGGCCACGGAATCCCCCGAAGCAAGCGACCCCGGCCGTCGACGAGAAAGGAGCACACGCGAAATGAAGAAGTACGCGCTGTTCCTCCTGGTCGCGGCCGCCGCCGGTCTCACGGCGCTCTTCGTCGGGCGACTTGCCCCGGCAGCGAGCACGGCGTCCAGCCACCGGGAGGCACCGCTGATCTCGGAGGATCCGACTGCGGACAATACGGATCTGTACGCGTTCCGCAGCCCGGACAAGCCGAGCACGTTCACCATCGTGTCCAACTGGGTCCCCGGTGAGGACCCCGCCGCCGGCCCGAACTACTACACGTTCTCGCAGACGGCCCGCTACAACATCTACATCGACCGGAACGGCGACGGCCGGCCGGACGTCACGTACACGTTCCGGTTCAAGACTCCGACCGGCCCCTACTTCCTCGGGAACACGCAGCAGACGTGGACCGCGACGAAGAACGGGCGTGCCTGGGCGACCGGCACGACGCCGATCGACAACATCGGCCCGCGCTTCAACGGGTTCGTCGGCGTCAAGAACTACGAGGCCTCCGCCGAGAAGACGGTCGTCCACCGTGGCGGCGTCTCCGTCTTCGCCGGCCAGCGTGACGATCCGTTCTTCGCGGACGTCGGCGCCATCTTCGACCTCGTCGCCATCCGCAAGGCCGGCACGACGGGGAACCTGGGCGGTGGCAAGGACTTCTTGTCCGGCTACAACGTCCACACGATCGCCCTGCAGATCCCGATCGCGCAGGTCGACACGAAGAACCACGTGATCGGCGTCTGGTCGTCGACCGACCGTCAGAACGTGACGGTCAACGGGGTCGTCCGCCGCGGCTGGTCGCAGGTGTCCCGCCTCGGCAACCCGCTGATCAACGAGGTCATCATCCCGACCGGGCTGAAGGACTACTGGAACCGCACCAGCCCGGCGAACGACGGTCAGTTCAAGAAGTACTACACCACCCCGATCCTGGCCGCCGTGCTGAACAAGCTGTACAAGCTCGGCGTCGCGGAGACCGGGCGCAACGACCTCGTGGCCGTCCTCGGCACGGGCATCCCGAAGGTGACCTTCACGGGCACCACCCTCGCGGACGAGCTCCGGCTCAACTTGTCCATCCCGCCGACCGCACACCCGAACCGCATGGGCGTGCTGGCGGGCGACAACGCCGGCTTCCCGAACGGGCGCCGGCTCGGCGACGACGTCGTCGACATCGAGGAGCAGGCAGTCGCAGGCTTCCTGCTCGGCAAGAAGGTGCCGCTCGGCGACGGCGTCGACGGCAACGACGTTGCCTACCTGTCGCACTTCCCGTACGTCAGCACCCCCTGGCAGGGGTACGCGAACACGAAGGCGACGCACTAGGGACCCATGCGAACGGAGGGCTCGGCTCGAAGCCGAGCCCTCCGCCCTCTCGGAGCAAGCGAAGGAGCCATGAGCAACAGAATCCTGATCGGACTCGCCGCCCTCGTCGGAGCCGGCTTCGTGGCTTTCTTCGGCGGTGCGTTCTCCTCCTCGCCCTCGACGCCGCCGTCGGCGCTCGCAGGCTCGCAGTCGGCCGAGGACTTCAGGGCCGGCTTCGCGCTCAACGCGAGCACGGCGCAGCTCGTGGCCAGCCTCCAGTCGGCGCTCTCGCTGAAGCCAAAGGACGAGCACTCGTGGGCACTCCTCGGGCTCGCCTACCAGCAGCGCGCCCGCGAGACCGGCGACCCGTCCTACTACACGAAGGCCGACGGAGCGCTGCAGCAGGCGCTCGAGCTCAACTCCAAGGATTACCTCGTCTACAGCGGCCTCGGCTCGCTCGCCCTCTCGCGGCACCGCTTCCGGCAGGCGCTGACGCTCGGCGAGCAGGCGCACGCGCTCGCGCCGAAGATCGCCATGAACTACGGCGTGGTCGGCGACGCGCTGATCGAGCTCGGCCGCTACCCCCAGGCTTTCAGGACGTTCGACGAGATGGTGCACATCCAACCCAGCCTCACGTCCTACTCCCGCATCTCCTACGCGCGCGAGCTCCTCGGCCGCACCGGCGCCGCGATCAGGGCCATGAAGCTCGCCGTCGACGCCGCCACGGACACGAAGGAGCCGCTCGCCTGGACGCACGTCCAGCTCGGCAAGCTCTACTTCGGGCACGGCCGCTACGTCGACGCCGCGCGCGAGGAAGGGCTCGCGCTCGCCATCTTCCCCGGCTACGCCTACGGCCTCGACGCGCTCGCGCAGACCCGCGCCGCCCAGGGCCGCTACGCGACGGCGATCGTGCTCGAGCGCCAGGCGGTGAACGCGATCCCGCTGCCGCAGTACGTCTCGTTCCTCGGCGACCTCTACCGGGTCACCGGCCGGCCGGTGCTCGCCCAACGGCAGTACTCGCTGATCGCGGCGATCGACCGGCTGCTACAGGCGAACGGCGTCCGCACCGACGTCGACATCGCGCTCTTCCAGGCCGACCACGGCATCCGCCTGGAGCAGGCCCTCGCCCGCGCACGGCTCGGCAGGATGGAGCGGCCCTCGATCGACGGCGACGACGTGCTCGCCTGGACGCTCGACCGTAACGGTCGCTGCGGCGAGGCACTCCGCTACTCGAAGCTGGCGCTGCACCTCGGCACGCAGGACGCCCTCAAGTTCTTCCACCGCGGCATGATCGAGCGCTGCCTCGGCCACACCGCCGTGGCCACGACCTGGTTCCGCCGGGCGCTCGACCTCAACCCGCACTTCTCGCTCCTCTGGAGCCCGGTCGCGAAGGAGTACGCACGATGAAGAAGCTGCTCGTCGTCCTCGCGGCGCTGGTGGCGACGCTCTCGTTCGTCGCCGCCGCCGACGCGCATCCGCTCGGCAACTTCACGATCAACCGCTACAGCCGTGTCGAGCCCTCCGGGAACCGCCTCTACGTCCTCTACGTCCTCGACATGGCGGAGATCCCGACCTTCCAGTCCAAGCCCGACGTCGACGCAAAGGGCGACACCGCCTACGGCACCGCCCTCGCCGCGTCGCTCGCCGAGCACGTCGAGGCAACGATCGGCGGCCGTCCGGTCGCGCTCAGGCCCGTCCAGCATGTTCTCGCCTTCCCTCCGGGCCAGGCGGGCCTGCGCACGACCCGGCTCGAGGTGCTGCTGTCCTCCCCGCCGCTCACGCACGGCGGAGCGCTCGTCTACCGCGACCACAACTACACGGGGCGGATCGGCTGGAAGGAGATCGTCGTCCAGACGAGCTCCGGCGCGCACGTGACGGGCTCGAGCGCGCCGACGAGCTCGATCTCTCACGAGCTCCTCTCCTACCCCAAGAACCTGCTGCAGAGCCCGCTCGACGTGACCGAGGCGCACGCAGCGCTCACGCCCGGCACCGGGGACGGCTCCCCGCCGACGCTGATCCCGCGCAGCGTGCTCGACCAGCGCGTCGGCGTGCGGGCGGTCTCGGACGGGGGCTTCGCCGGCCTGATCACGAAGGACCACCTGAGCGTGGGCGTGATCCTGATCTCGCTCGCGATCGCCCTCTTCTGGGGCGCGGCGCACGCGCTCAGCCCGGGGCACGGCAAGTCGATCGTCGCCGCCTACCTCGTCGGCCAGCGCGGCACGCCCCGCCACGCGGTCCTGCTCGGGCTCACCGTCACCGTCACGCATACGCTGGGCGTGTTCGGGCTCGGGCTCGTCACCCTGCTCTTGTCGCAGTTCATCGTCCCGGACACGCTCTTTCCGTGGCTGAATCTGATCGCCGGGCTGATGGTGGTCGGGATCGGCGCGTCGGTCCTGCGCTCGCGCCTTCACCGCCGGCGTGCGCGCACAGCCCACCTCCACGACCACACGCACGACCACGACCATCCGCACACGCACGACCACGAACATGACGACGAGCACGGCCATTCGCACGCGCCGCCGGACGGGCTGTCGATGCGCTCGCTCCTCGCGGTCGGCGTCTCGGGCGGGCTGCTTCCCTGCCCCTCCGCCCTCGTCGTCCTGCTGGCCGCGATCTCACTCCACCGGGTCGCGTTCGGCCTCATTCTGATCGTCGCATTCAGCCTCGGCCTGGCGCTGACGATCACCGGCATCGGCCTCGTCGCCGTGTTGGCCAAGCGGGTGTTCGGGCGCATGCGGATGGACGGCACGCTGATCCGCCTCCTCCCCGCCGCGAGCGCGCTCGTGATCCTCGTCGCGGGCGCCCTGATGACCGCCCGCGCGATCCCCCAATTGACGTGAATGGTGCCCTTCGTGTCCCCGCAAACCCGCTCTGCTACGCTCGGACCGACCTCGTCGTCCCGTCCGGGGAACCTCTAGGAGTCCGGTGGAGCAAGAGATCATCCACGACCGAGTAGCGGCATACGCCTTGGACGCACTCGACGATTCCGAGCGGCGCAAGTTCGAGGAGCACCTGGCCGACTGCGAACAGTGCTCGGCTGAGCTCGAGAGCCTCCAGGACGCCGCCACGGCCCTCGCGTACGTCTCCGAAGGCCCTGCTCCACCACCTGCCCTCCGCGAGCGGCTGCTCGAACAGGTCCACGGGGAGGCGACCGCGAACGTGGTCCCGCTGCGACGCCGTCGTGTCGCCTTGCCGGCGGTGGCCGCGGTCGCCGCCGTCGCCGTGGCCGCGGCGATCGTGCTCGCAGTCTGGGGTTCGGGGCTGTCGAGCTCGCTCGACACGAAGAACGCCGCGCTCGGGGTCCTCTCCAACCACGCCTCCAGACGCGTCTCGCTCGGCACGTCGAGCGAGGTCGTGGTCGCGCCGAACGGCCAGGCGGTCGTCGTCTCCGGGCTCTCCCGCGCCCCGGCCGGCAAGACGTACGAGCTGTGGGTCATCGACGGTCACACCGCGCGACCCGCCGGAACCTTCAGCCAGGGAACGAGCGGCCGGCCGGTGCTGCTCGGGCGCCGCGTACCGAAGGGGTCGCAGGTCGGCCTCTCCGTCGAGCGTGCCGGCGGCGCACAGCATCCCACCACGATCATCGGCGTGTCCCAGGCGTTGTGAGCGTGAACCTCAGGGCCCTGCCGGGCGGCGCCCGACGGACGGTGTCGCGCGACTATTCGGACTTTCCGGACGAAGCGCTGCTCGCACTCGCCGCCCGCGAGGACGAAGGCGCGCTCGCGGCTCTGTACGACCGTTACGGGCGCGTTGCCTACGGGCTCGCCCTCCGGATCGTGCGCGACCCGACTCTCGCCGAGGACGCCGTGCAGGAGGCGTTCCTGACCGTCTGGCGCGCCGCCGCCAGCTTCCGCTCCGACCGCGCCAAGCCGAGCACGTGGATCCTGACGCTCGTCCACCGGCGGGCCGTCGACGTCGTCCGGCGCGAGGAGCGGCGGCGCGCGGCCCCGCTCGAAGGCAACGAGGAGCCTGACGCCTACGGCCTCGCGACGGACGAGGAGATCGAGCTGACCGACCGCCGCCGGCTCGTCCAGGAGGCGCTCCGCCAGCTCCCGGACGAGCAGCGCGAGGCGCTCGAGCTCGCGTACTACGGCGGCCTGACGCAGTCGGAGCTGGCCGAGCGGCTCAGCGTCCCGCTCGGCACGATCAAGAGCCGCATGTTCACGGGGTTACGGCGTCTGCGCGACCTGCTGGCCGAAGCCGGCCTCGACGAGCCGCTGGCCGAGCTCTAGCGGCCACTAGGATCAGCGGGTGATCGACGTCCCGCAGACGCTCAAGGGCAGGGACTTCACCTCGATCCGGCCCTGGTCGCGCGCCGATCTCGAGCACGTGCTCGACCTGGCCGACGAGCTGAAGGCGCGCCGCGCCACGAGAGAGCCGACGGAGCTCCTCCCCGGCCGCAGCGTCGGCCTGATCTTCCAGAAGCCGTCGACGCGGACGCGCGTGTCGTTCGAGGTGGGTGTCACGGAGCTGGGCGGCACTGCGCTCCACCTCACCGACGACCTGCAGCTCGGGCGTGGCGAGTCGCTCCGCGACACGGGCTACGTCCTCTCGCGCTACCTGGACGCGATCATGATCCGCACCTTCGCCCAGGCCGACGTCGAGGAGCTCGCCGAGCATGCGTCGATCCCGGTGATCAACGGACTGACGGACGAGGAGCACCCCTGCCAGGCGCTCGCCGACCTGATGACGATTCGCGAGCGCCTCGGCGTGCTCGACGGGCTCCGCGTCGCGTACGTGGGCGACGGCAACAACGTCTGCGTCTCGCTCATGCACGCCTGCGCGCGCTTCGGCGTGCGGTTCACGGCCGCGACGCCGGGTGACTACCAGCCGCCTTCGGACGCGGTCGACGAGGCGCGTGCGGCAGCGGTGGAGTCAGGCGGATCGGTCGACGTCGTCCCCGATCCAGCAGCGGCAGCGAGCGGAGCGAACGTCCTCTACACCGACGTCTGGACGAGCATGGGCCAGGAGGCGGAGCGGACGGCGCGGGCGCACGCCTTCCGCTCCTATGCGATCACGCCGAGCCTGCTCGAGATGGCCGCGCCCGGGGCGATCGTGCTCCACTGCCTGCCTGCTCACCCCGGCGAGGAGATCGCCGAGGAGGTTCTCTACGGCTCCCGGTCGGCGGTCTGGGACCAGGCCGAGAATCGCCTGCACGCGCAGAAGGCGCTGCTCGCGCTGATCGTCCCGTAGGGTCGAGCCCGTGCTCGAGGCCCTGGAGATCGCCGCAGGCGTCGTCGCCGCGCTCTCGCTGCTCGCGTATTTCTTCGGGCCCTGGCGGGACTAGCGCCCGGACTGAGCCGGCAGAGCGCGACTAGCGCCTGAAGCTATTCGTGGTGCTCGTTGTCCGACCCGGGCGCGACGCCGGCGACGACCGTCTCCTGGGAGCGCTCGTGAAGCCGCTCACGGCCGCGGCGGACTGCGGTCAGGAACTTCTCGAGGTTGACCTCGAGCGTCGAGAGGATGCTGTCTGCCCAGTCCTCCATCTCGAGCTTGGTCTCGCGCGCCTGGCGGCGGGCGTCGTCGATGATCTCCTGGGACTGCCGCTCGGCGAGCTTGACGATCTCGGTCTGCGAAGCCTCCCGGATCGCCTGCTCGCGTGCCTCGCCCAGCATCCGATCGCACTCCCGCTTGGCCTCGGCGAGCATCTCCTGCCGCTCTTTGACGATCCAGCGAGCCTGCTTGATCTCGTCCGGGATCGTGGCGCGCATCTGGTCGAGAATGTCGTAGATCTCGTCCCGGTCGATCCGCACCTGGTCCGTGAGCGGGACCGCCTTGGCGTTGTGCACCAGATCGTCCAGCTTGTCGATGAATACGAGTACGTCCATCGTTTCAGTCTACTCACGGGGGCTGACGGGGGCTCCGGGTCGCGCCTCCGGGTACAGCTCCCGGAAGCGCTGTGCGACGGCGGGCGGCACGAGCTGGTCGACGTTGCCGCCGAAGGAGGCGATCTCCTTGACGCCGCTCGACGAGACGAAGCTGTACTGCGGGTTCGCCATCACGTACATCGTCTCGATGTCGGGAGCGAGCAGTCGGTTCAGGTGGTTCATCTGGAACTCCCACTCGAAGTCCGAGATCACGCGCAGCCCCTTGACCATCGTCGTCGCGCCCCAGCGCCGGGCGAAGTCGACGACGAGCTCAGCGAACACGTCGACCTCCACGTTCTCGGCACCGCCGTCGTCGCGGAGCGCCGTGCGGATGAAGTCGACCCGCTCCTCGACGGTGAACATCGTCGCCTTGTGCTGCGGATCGCGGACGACGCCGACGACGACCCGGTCGAAGATCTCGGCCGTCCGGCGGATCACGTCCAGGTGGCCGTTCGTGACCGGGTCGTAGGCGCCGGGGCAGATCGCGGTGACCGGGTTCGACGAGCTCACGCCGCCACCTCGAACAGGGTCACGCGGGCCGAGCCGTAGCGCCGGCTCGTGCGCTGCGCGAGCGGAGGAAGCTCCGGCTCGATCCGCGACGACGACTCGAGCACGACGAGACCACTCTCGGCGAGCACGGCGGGAAGGTAGGTGGCGAGACGCACGGCGACGGATTCAACCACGTCGTACGGCGGGTCGACCAGGATCAGATCGAATCGACGGCGTTCGGAGGCGAGGAAGCGCAGCACGTCGCGGCAGGCAACCTCGGCGCCCGTGAGCCGCAGCTTCTCCAGATTCCGCCCGATCGTGCGACACGCGTCGCGGTCGGAATCGACGAAGACGGCGCTTTCGGCGCCACGGGAGAGCGCCTCGAGCCCGAGCGCCCCGGAGCCCGCGTAGAGGTCGAGCACGGCGGCCCCGTCGACCGGGCCGATCAGGTTGAACGTCGCCTCGCGCACCCGGTCGGAGGTCGGCCGCGTGTCGAGCCCCTTGGGCGCGAAGATCCGTGCGCCCCTGCACGTGCCGGCGACGATCCGCACGGGGTCAGGCGACCGCCGGAGTCTCGGCGAAGGCCCGGTCGGCCTCGTCCGCGAGCGGCCCCTCCGCCGCGACGAGCGTCGCTGCGTCCTCGCGGGCTTGCTCGAGCAGCGGCCGGTCGGCGACGAGCCGGGCGAAGCGGAAGTCGGTGAGGCCGGACTGGCGCTTGCCGAGCAGCTCGCCCGCGCCGCGCAGCTCGAGGTCGCGCTCGGCGAGGACGAAGCCGTCGGTCGTGTCGACCAGTGCCTGCAGGCGCTCCTGCGCGATCTCGGTCAGCTCTTCGCGCGGACGTGAGACGAGGAGGCAATACGACTGCTCGGCCCCACGTCCGACGCGCCCGCGGAGCTGGTGGAGTTGCGCGAGGCCGAACCGGTCGGCTTCCTGGACGATCATGATCGTCGCGTTCGGGACGTCGACGCCGACCTCGATCACCGTCGTCGCGACCAGGACGTCGAGCTCGCACGCCTTGAACGAGGTCATCAGCTCACGCCGCTCGACCGGCCGCAGGCGGCCGTGCAAGAGCCCGACGCGGTAGCCGCGAAGCTCGCCCTGACGCAACCGCTCGGCCTCGACCTCGGCTGCACGCGCGACCGACGTCTCCGACTCCTCGATCAGCGGGCAGACGACGTACGCCTGGCGTCCCTCGTCCAGATGACGGCGAAGGCGACGGTACGCCTCGCCGGAGCGCTCGGCCCCGACCCAGGCGGTCACGATCGGCTTGCGATCGGCCGGCGGTCGCGCGATCTCGGTCACGTTCAGGTCGCCGTAGACCGTCAGCGCGAGCGTCCGCGGGATCGGCGTCGCGGTCATGTGCAGGACGTGCGGCGTCCCGCCGGCGACGAGCGCCCGGCGCTGTTCGACGCCGAAGCGGTGCTGCTCGTCGACGACGGCGACGGCCAGGTTGCCGAGGTCGACGCCCTCCTGGATCAACGCGTGCGTGCCCACGAGGATGCTTGCGCCGGTCGCCCGCTCGCGGTCGCGCTTGCCGACGGAGCTCGTCAGCAGGCCGACGGAGACGCCGAGTTGGGCGCAGTAGCCCTCCAGCGTCAGGAAGTGCTGCTCGGCGAGCGTCTCCGTGGGCGCCATGAGCGCGCCGAGCCGGCCGGACTCGACCGCGCGCAGAAGCGCATAGAGCGCGACGACGGTCTTGCCCGAGCCGACGTCTCCCTGGAGCAGCCGCTCCATCGGAACGGCTCGCACGAGGTCGGCGTCGATCTCGGCTACCGCCTGCTCCTGGTCCGGGGTCAGCTCGAACGGGAGGATGGCGCGATAGCGCACGGCGAGCTCGCCCGGAAGCACAAGCGCGGGTGCCACGTCCTCCTCACGTCCGGCGCGGCGTCGCGCCAGCCCGAGCTGGAGCACGAGCAGCTCCTCGAACGCCAGGCGCGACCGGGCTTGCTCGGCCTCGTCCAGTGAGCGCGGACGGTGCAGCGCATGGAGCGCGTCGGCCTTGAAGGGGAGCGCGCGACGTGCCTTGAGCCCGGCGGGCAGCGGGTCGGGCACGTCGCGCACCGACTCGAGCGCAGCACCGACGAGCTCACGGAGCTTCCTCGGCGTCACGTCCTCGCTCGCGCGGTAGACCGGCACGAGGGGCGCACCCTCCGCGGCGCCCGGGAGCTCGTGGGAGCGGACTGCGAACGCGCCGCGCCGGACGGTGCCGATCAGGCGGACGCTGGTGCCCGGCTCGAGCTGGTCGGCGACCCAGGGCTGGTTGAACCAGGTGGCGCGGATCGAGCCCGACTCGTCGGCCACGGTGGCCTCGACGATCGTCAGCCGCGGCCTGGGCCGTCGCTTCGAGACCTTCAGCACCTCGACCTCGATCGCCACCTCGTCGTCCTCCCCGAAGAGCTCCGAGATGCTGCCGGAGCCGACATGGCGGAACGGTGCGTTGCAAAGCAGGTCGCCGATCGTCCGCAGCCCGAGGCGCTCGAGCCTGCGACGCATCGTCGGCCCGACACCCGGCAGCACGTCGACGGTGAGTTCGAGGCGTTCGGGCCGCGGCGCGAGCCGGGGCCGGTTCCACGCCGTCGGCCGGTCGAGCGTCGAGAAGCCGCTCAGCGACCGAGAGGGAAGGGGGTGTGTCCTAGCCAGCGGCCGTTCACCTCGTGCATGAGCCAGATCTCGTTCGCGTCGCACCGGATCGGCAGCGACCCGGCCACGCTAGCGGCGGCGTCGGCTCGCGCGTCACGGTCCTCCGTGTGCACGACGGTGACATGCGGGATCACTTCGTCGTGCGCGCCGCCGTACGGCGGGTAGTCCGGAAAGCGCCCGGCGAGGCACAGCGTGAGCTCGACGAACGGCGTCGCAGGATGCGGGTCGAGGTAGACCACGCCGTCCGGCCATTCGTGGACGGCGCGCAGCTCGAACGCGAAAGACTCGCTCCCGGCCACGACGTCGCGCACGGCGCCGACATCGATCTCCTCGACCGGTGCGAAGGGGTAGACGAGCGTGACGTGAGCCGGCATCCCAGCCGCACCGTCACCGGTGTGCGCCTCGCGCCAGGGGCCGACGACACGCTCGGCCTCGGGGACGAGGACGACGAGCGCGGACGGGCTAGACGGCCTTTTCGACCTTGCCCGACTTGAGGCAGCGCGTGCAGACGTAGGCGCGGGTCGGCGTTCCACCGAGCAGGATGCGAACGCGCTGCAGGTTCGGGTTGAACCGGCGCTTCGTGGCCACCATCGAGTGGCTGCGGTTGTGCCCGAACCCCGGTTTCTTGCCGCAGATTGCGCAGACCTTCGACATCGACGGCCCAGTGTAGCGACTCGGCGTAGTAAGCCCTACTGGCCGGAGCGCGCAGCCCGGGTGCGCACCTGCGTGAACAGGTCGGCCATCTCGAGCGCGGCGCGAGCGGCCTCGGCGCCCTTGCCGACGCGGGCCTCGGCCTGCTCCTTCGTGTCGCAGGTCAGCAGGCCGAACGAGACGGGGACGCCGGTCTCGATCGCCGCGAGCTGGAGACCGCTCGCGGCCTCGCCGGCGACGAAGTCGAAGTGCGGCGTTTCGCCGCGGATCACGCAGCCGAGCGCGACGACGCACGAGAACCGCCGCGTCTTCGCGATCGCCATGGCTGCGAGCGGCAGCTCGAACGCGCCCGGGACGGGCACGACGGTGATCGACTCCCGCGTCACATGGGCGTCGACGAGCGCGTCGACCGCGCTCTCCAGCAACAGGTTCGTCACGTCGGCGTTGAAGCGGCTGACGACGATCGCCACGCTGCGCCGGAAGCCGTTCGGACCGCCTTCGAGGATCTCGGGGCCTTCCGGGATGACGAGGTCGCCGGGAGCGTGCTGCGGCAGCGGCTCGGCTGCGAGCGCGGCCGCCGCGGGAGGAAGGAGCGGATCGACGGGCTCGGGCTCGGGCTCCGGCTCGGGCGCCTCCTGCTCGTTCTCCTCGATGGGAACGGGGAGCACTGTTTGCGGCTCGGACTCGGGCTCGGGCTCGGGCATCGCCTCCGCCTCTGCTTCTGGTTCCGGCTCCGGCTCCTGCGGTGGAGCCGCGAATACGGGCGGCTCGTCGCGCTGCGGCTCCGGCTCGGGCTCGGGCTCGGGCTCCGGCTCGGGCTCGTCCGGCACGACGCCGAGCTGCGGCTCGGGCTCCGGCTCGGGCTCGGGCTCCTGCGTGCTCTCGGGCTCCGGCTCCTCCACCGGCTCGGGCGACGCGAACCGCGCCGATTCCTGCTCCTCGCGGTCGAAGGGGCGCTCCTGCTCGACCGGCGCCCCCGACTCGCGAAACGGCCAGTCGCCGGTGTCTTCGAACGGGTTGTAGGTGCCGGGGCGGTCAGTCATCGGTCTTCTCGAACTTCAGGTCCTGGTGGTGAAGCCTATGCCCAAGCTTGTCACGCTTGGCGGTCAGATACCGCCGGTTCTCGGCATTCGGGGCCACCTCGATCGCGACCTGCTCGACGACGGTCAGCCCGAAACCCTCGATGCCCGTGAGCTTGCGCGGGTTGTTCGTCAGGATCCGAATGGTCGTCAGGCCGAGCTCGGAGAGGATCTGGTTCCCGATCGCATAGTCGCGCGCGTCGGCGGGGAAGCCGAGCTCGAGGTTCGCCTCGACGGTGTCCATTCCCTGTTCCTGGAGCTCGTAGGCGCGGAGCTTGTTCAGCAGCCCGATCCCGCGGCCCTCCTGCGCCATGTACAGGAGCACGCCCTCGCTCTCGTCGCCGATGCGCTCGAGAGCCAGCTCGAGCTGTTCGCCGCAGTCACAGCGCAGGGAGTGGAAGACGTCGCCGGTCAGGCACTCCGAGTGGACGCGGACGAGAACGTCCTCCTTGCCCTCGACCTCACCGCGGACGAGCGCCACGTGGGTCTTGCCGGTCAGCTTCTCGCGGAAGGCGACGGCCGTGAACTCGCCGTAGTCCGTGGGCATGCGCACCTGGGCGGTGCGCTCGACGAGGAGCTCGTGGCGGCGCCGGTACTCGACGAGCTGCGCGACGGTGATCATCCGCAGCTCGTGGTGGTCGCAGAAGCGCGTCAGGTCGGGCACGCGGGCCATCGTGCCGTCGTCGTTCATGATCTCGCAGACCACGCCGGCCGGCGTCAGGCCGGCCAGGCGGGCCAGGTCGACGGCGGCCTCGGTCTGGCCGATCCGCTCGAGGACGCCTCCCGGCTTCGCCCGCAAGCGGGAAGACGTGTCCCGGCTGGACGAGGTCGCCCGGGCGGCTCTGCGCGTTGATCGCGACCTGGATCGTGTGCGAGCGGTCGGCGGCGGAGATGCCGGTCGTTACGCCCTCGCGTGCCTCGATCGAGACGGTGAAGGCGGTCCCGAGCGGCGCCTCGTTCCGGTCGGTCATCGGGCGCAGACCGAGCTCGTCGGCGCGCTCCTCCGTCAGCGAGAGGCAGATCAGGCCGCGCGCGTGCGTGGCCATGAAGTTGATCGCCTCGGGCGTCGCGAACTGGGCCGCGATGACGAGATCGCCCTCGTTCTCGCGGTCGGGATCGTCGACGACGACCACGAACTTGCCCTGGCGCACGTCGTCGAGGGCATCCTCGACGGGCGAGAACGGCGATGTCTCTGGCTCGGCGACGGCCGCCATCGCCTCGAATCGTAGCCCGCGGGCGGCTCAGGGCCTCGCGACGAGCCTCTCGACGTACTTGGCGAGCACGTCCGCCTCGAGGTTCACCTCGTCGCCAGGCGCGAGCGTGCCGAGCGTGGTCACGGACAGCGTGTGCGGGACGAGTGCGACGCCGAAGCCCTTCTCGTCGACGTCCGTGACCGTCAGCGACACGCCCTCGACGGTCACCGACCCCTTGTCGACGCAGTAGCGGAGCACCTCCGGCGGCGCGTCGAAGCGGACGACGCGGCCGTCGCCCTCGGCCGTCACGGAGCTCACGCGACCGACGCCGTCGACGTGGCCCTGGACGTAGTGGCCGCCGAGCGGCTCGCCGGCACGGAGCGCGGGCTCGACGTTGACGTCGGCTCCGGCCTCGAGCCGGCCGAGCGAGGTCCGGCGAAGCGTCTCGGCGACCGCCTCGAACTCGAGCTCGCCGTCCGCCGCCGCGACGACCGTCAGGCACACGCCGGCGATCGCGATCGAGTCGCCGACCGCCGCCTCCGCGGCCGCCTCCGGTGCCGCGATCCGCAGACGCGCGCCGTCCTCGCGGCGCGTGACCGAGACGATCGTCCCCCGCTCCCGCACGATGCCCGTGAACACTCGTACCGCCTCCTCAGCCGAGCGCGATCGCCTCGAGCGTCTCGCGGACGAGCATCTCCAGCTCGCCGCGCTCGCCCTCGGGCGCCTGGTCGAGCTCCGCGAGCACCTCGTCGATCATCTCCGCCTGCTCGGGGTCGAGACAGTCCGTGCCGAGCTCGCGCAGGCGAGTCCGGAGCTCCGCGTTGCCCAGATGGTAGGCGAGCCAGTGCGACAGCGCGCTCACGATCTCGTCCTCGGCGAGGGCTGGGCGAACGGGTTCAGGGCTCGTGGACATAGGCGCTGAGAAGAACATCCTGGCCGATGGGCTCGGCCGTCAGCCGCGACACGCGGAGCGGTTCGGCGACTTCGCCCAGCATACGCGGCCCGGCACCGGCCACGGTCGGGGCGACGAAGAGGAGCAGCTTGTCGACGAGATCCTCGGCCAGGAACGCGCCGGCGAGGGTCGGCCCGCCCTCGAGGAGAAGCGACTGGACGCCGTCCGCCGCCAGCGCGCGCAACTCGTCCGCGATCGGCCCGCTCCGCAGCTCGAGCTCCGAGCCCGCGGGAAGCGGGCCCGCGGCCGAATGCGAGCCGCCGCGGCTGGCGCGCCGCGTCGACCCCGCGGGCGTCGAGCCGTGGATCGTCGGCCCGCACCGTGCCCATGCCCACCGCGACGGCGTCGGAGCGCGCGCGGAGCTCGTGCACGCGGCGACGGCTCTCCTCGCCGGAGATCCAGCGGACGCCGGGCACCGCGACGCGGCCGTCGAGCGTCACGGCGACCTTCCACGTCACGAACGGCCTGCCGAGCGTCGACCCACGTGCGCCACGCCTCGTTCTGCGCCCGGGCGGCGAAGGAGTCGACCAGCTCGACCTCGACGCCTGCCTCCCGGAGCCGCTCGACCCCGCCCGCCGCCTCCGGGTTCGGGTCGCGCGAGCCGACGACCACCCTTGCGACGCCTGCGGCGACGATCGCGTCCGTGCAAGGCGGCGTCGAGCCGTGGTGCGCGCAGGGCTCCATCGTCACGTAGAGAGTCGCGCCCCGGCCCCGCTCACCGGCGGCGTCGAGGGCGACGATCTCGGCGTGCCGCCCGGCTGCCTCGGTCGAGCCCTCGCCGACCGCGATCCCGTCGCGCACGAGAACGGCGCCGACGTCGGGCTTGGGGTGCGCGCGGCCGAGGGTCGCATCGGCGAGCGCGAGCGCCCGCTCCAGGTAATCCGTCACGCGGGCAATCGTAGGCGGGCGACGAAAAAGCCCGACGTGCCGTGGACGTGGGGCAGCGTGAGCAGAAACTCCGGCCGCGTCGGATGCCGGAACGCCGGCCAGGCGGCGCCCAGGTCGTCGACGGCGAGGCCGGACGCCTCGACGATCGACTCGTTCTCGTCGGCGTTCGGCGTGCAGACGGAGTAGACGACCGTGCCGCCGGGCCTGACCCGCTCGGCCGCGGCGCGCACGAGGGCGAGCTGGAGTTCGGGGAGTGGCTCCGCGCGCCAGCGCAGGTCCGGTCGGCTGTTCAGCACGCCCAGGCCCGAGCACGGCGCGTCGACGAGCGCCCGGTCGAAGCCGCGGAGCTCGTCAGGAAGCGCGAGCGCGTCGGCGTTGACGACGTGGACGTGCGTCGCACCGAGCCTGGCGGCGTTCTCGGCCAGCTCGCGCGCGCGGCCCTCGTGCTTCTCGACCGCGGTTACCTCGCCCGCGAGCTGCGTCGCCTTGCCGCCCGGGGCGGCGCAGACGTCCAGCGTCCGCTCGCCCGGCAGCGCGCCGACGGCGAGCGCGGCGAGCTGCGAGCCGCGGCTCTGCGGCCAGATCCGCCCCTCGGCAAGCGCCTGCTCGTCCACCCGTTCGACGCGGTAGGCGCCGGGCACGTCCGTGGGCTCGCCGTCGATCTCGCCGCGGGCGAGCCTGACGACGGTCTCGGGCGGCTCGTTTTGCGAACGCATGAGGGCCAGTGCCTGTTCCGGGCCGAAGTCGCGCTCCCAGACCTCCGCGACCCAGTCGGGATACGAGAGCTTGAGCGGCCCTTCCGGCAGGCTCGCGAGCAGCCCGCGGAGACCGACGGTGAGCCGCCGCATCACCGCGTTCGTGAACGCGACGGCCCGCTCGAGCCCCGCGCCTCGGACGAGCTCCACGGTCTCGTTGACCGCCGCGTGCCGCGCAACGCCGGAGAGGTAGGCGATCTGGTAGGCGCCGATGCGCAGCGCCGCCCGGACCGGCGGGTCGAGCCTGGCCACGGGGCGGCGGGCGAGTGCCTCGACGCCGTGATCGAGGGCGCGGACGCGCTGCACGGTGCCGTAGGCGATCTGCTGGGCGAGCGCGCGGTCCCGGTCGTCGAGCGCCTCCGCGGCGGTCGCGAACGCGCGATCGGCGTACGCGTCCTGCTCGAAGACGCGCAGGACGACCTCGTACGCTGCCCGACGCGCGGGCGAGACGCTCACTGCCGCAGGCCGCGGAGCCAGGCCGCGTAGTCCATCCGCCGCCCGCCCTCCGGCTGCACCTCGAGCGGCTCGAACGACCCGTCGGCTGCGACCTGCGCCCTCCAGACCGTCACGGGGCGACCCTGCAGCTCCCCGCGCGCGCCGATGTGAGGCGAGAGTGCGCGAACCCGGCGGACGAGCTCGTCCGCGGGGCGCGCGAGGTCGAGGCTGCGGTCGGCCGCGCCGATCTTCTCGGCGTAGGTCGCACCCTCGTCGGCCTGCGGCGTAAACCGCTCCGGAAGGGGATCCAGGAGCCGTGCGGCGACCTCGGCGGCCCGCTCGTACAGGGCGCCGGCATCGTCCTCCGGCGCGACGGCGAACGACTCCTGCGCCCCGATCGGGCCGCCGTCGAGCTCCTCGACGAGCCGAATGATCGTCACGCCCGTCTCGTCGTCTCCGGCCATGATCGTCCGTTCGACCGGCGCCGCTCCGCGCCAGCGCGGCAGCAGCGACGGGTGGACGTTCAGCCAGAGATGGCGCTCCAGCAGCACCTGCGGAACGAGCAGCCCGTAGGCGACGGCCACGATCGTCTCCGCCGGCAGGTCGACCGAGCCGTCGAGGTGCTCCGGCTGCAGTACGGGGACGCCGAGCCGCTCCGCCGCGACCTTCGCCGGGGACGCGCCCACCGCTCGGCCGCGCCCGCGCCGGCTGTCCGGCCGGGTGAGGACGAAGGCGAGCTCGTGCCTTGCTGCAAGCCGCCCGAGGACGTCCGCGCCGAACGGCGCCGTCGCCGCGACGCCGATACGGGCCATCTCAGGCGCGGCCGGCGAGCTCCGGCCGGGGCCGGAGGGTAGCGAGCGCCTCGCGCCGCGCCTCGTCGGTCGTCCGGTCGATGATCAGGATGCCGTCGAGGTGGTCGAGCTCGTGCTGGACGACGCGGGCGTCGAGGCTCTCGAGCTCCATTCGCACGGGAGCGCCGTCGAGGTCGGTCGCCTCGATGACCACACGGGCCGGCCGCTCGACCGGAACGAGCACCTCCTGCAGGGACAGGCAGCCCTCGTCGGCGCTCTTGCGCTCGTCGCCGATCGGCGTCACGACCGGGTTCACGAAGGCGTGCAGCTCGAGCTCGTCCTCGTCGGCGTCCTCGTCGCCGAGCCGGCAGACGAACATGCGCCGGAGCACCCCGACCTGCGTGGCGGCGAGACCGATGCCGCTCGCATCCTCCATCAGCACGAGCATGCGCTCGACGAGGCTCCGCAGCTCGTCGTCGACGGCCTCGACCTCGGAGGCTCGGAGGCGGAGCGACGCGTCGGGATACTGCCGGATCTGCGCGAGCGCGAGCCGGCGCCGTGCCTCGCGCTCCGGGTCGCGCTTGCCGGAGCTCTCCTTGACCTGTCCGTGCTCGTCCGCCATGACGTCAGTGTAATTCGGCCCGGACGCGCGAAGGCCCGCACGAGGCGGGCCTTCGAGGCGGCGAGGCGAACCGGTTAGCGCGAGGCGACGGCGACCGCGGCCTCGGCAAGGCGTTTGCCGGACGAGGCGAGTCCGATCGCGGAACAGGCGGGCGCAGGCGACCGCTCCTGTGGCTGCGAGCGACGGCGCCGATGATCGCGGCGGTGTGCATCCCCGCGACGTAGTCGGCCGGCGAGCCTCCGCCGAGCGCGGACGCGGCCGGGATGACCGCACCGAACACGGCGACGCCGACCGCGATGCCGCCCTGACGGAACGCGTCGTTCGTCCCGGCGGCGAGGCCGCTCTGCTCCTCGGACACCGAGCCGAGCGCGATCGTGACGACCGCCGGGTTGAAGAGTCCGGTCCCGACGCACCCGACGAGCAGGCCCGGCATCAGTGCCGTCCAGCTCGAGTCGGTCCCGGTGAGCAGGGTCAGCGCGAGGCCGGCGGCGACGAGCATCAGACCAGTGACGACGAGCACCGACGGTCCCACCCTGCTCGTCAGAGCTGCGCTCGCGCCGGAGACGACGAAGATGAGCACCGTGCCCGGCAGGTAGACGAGACCTGCCTCGATCGCCGAGAGGTGCAGGATCTCCTGCAGGTAGAGCGTCGTGTAGAGGAAGATCGCGAAGAACGAGCCGGAGATCGCGAACGCTGCCACCTGAGCACCGGTGAAGTCGGGTCGGCGGAAGAGCTGGAGCGGCAGCATCGGCTCGCGCGAGCGGAGCTCGGCAAGGACGAAGAGCGCCAGCAACGCGACCGCGCCCACCAGCGAGGCGACGATCGAGAGGCTCGACCAACCCTCGTCGTTTCCTCGGAGCAGGGCGAAGACGAGCAGGAAGAGGCCGCCCGTCAGCGTCAGCTGTCCGGGCAGGTCGAGCCTCCGGGCCTTCGATTCGTGCGACTCACGCACCCAGGCATAGGTGGCGGCGACCGCCGCGATGCCGAGCGGGACGTTGACGAAGAAGACCGCGCGCCAGCTCACGTAGCTCGTGAGCACGCCGCCGACGAGCGGTCCGACGGCGAAGGAGGCACCGATCGTGGCCCCGTAGACGGCGAATGCCTTGGCGCGCTCGGCCGCGGCCGGAAACGCGTCGGCGAGGACGGCCAGCGAACTCGCGAACATCATCGCAGCGCCGAGGCCCTGGACCGCGCGGGCGGCGTCGAGCTCGGCGATGCTCGTCGCGAGCGCGCACCAGAGCGAGGTCACCGTGAAGAGCCCCATCCCCCAGGCGAAGATGCAGCGCCGGCCGAGCCGGTCGGCGAGCGAGCCCGCGGTGAGCACGACGGTGGCGAGCGCAAGTGTGTAGGCGTCGACGATCCACTGCAGGCCGGTCAGGCCCGAGTCGAGGTCGGACGCGATGTGCGAGAGCGCGGTGTTGACGACCGCGATGTCGAGCATGAGCATCGCCGTCGCCAGACAAACGACGGCGAGCGTGCCCCGTTGGCTGAACTTCATGGCGAGCTCCCCTTTCCGTGTCATGTCGAGGAGAACTGTCGCTCGCGAGGTCCGGCGCGACCATGGAGGCAGCCTGCGTCTCGGGGTGCGGCTAGCCGAACTCCTAGAGGCTCTGCGGGTCGACGTCGACCACGGCCTGGAGCCCCGCGCGGCGCATCGCGGGTGCGGCGGCTGCGAGCAGGCGGGCGATGGCCGAGGCGACGCGGCGCGGCTCGGTGGTCTTGGCGATCAGCTGCGCGCGATGGCGACCACGGAGGCGCAGGAGCGGCGCCGGGCCGATCACGTCCGCGTCGCCGAGGCCGCGGCGGATCTCCTCGAGCAGACGGCTCGGGTCGTCCGCGTCCGGGCCTGAGACGAGGGCCCTGACGACATGGCGGTACGGCGGGTAGCCGAGCTCCTCGCGGCGGCGAAGCTCCTCGTCCAGGAAGCCCGCCACGTCGTGACGGGCGGCGAAGAGGACGGCACGGGAGTCGGGCTGGAAGGTTTGGACGATGACGCGGCCCGGCGCGGTGCGGCCGCTGCGCCCCGCGAGCTGCGTGATCAGCTGGAACGTGCGCTCCTCGGCACGGAAGTCCGGCATCGCGAGGCCGGTGTCGGCGTCGACGACGGCGGCCAGCGACACGTCGCCGAAGTGATGTCCCTTGGCCACCATCTGTGTGCCGAGCAGGACAGCCCGTTCGGCGCCCGCAAAGCGCTCCAGCGCCTCCTGGAGCGCGGCCGGCTGCGAGACGGTGTCCGAGTCGAGCCGGATCCGCTCGAGACCCGGCACGTGCTGCTCCAGCTCCCGCTCGAGGCGCTGCGTCCCGGCGCCGACGCGGACGAGCTCGGGCGATCCGCAGGCCGGGCAGAGCTCGCTCGTCGCCTGCGCGGCTCCGCAGTGGTGGCAGCGGAGCGATCCGTCGGCGTGCAGGACGAGCGCCACGTCGCAGTGCTCGCAGCGGCGGGTCTCGCCGCAGTCGCGGCAGTGGAGAGCCGGCACGAGCCCGCGCCGGTTCAGGAGCAGGATCGCCTTGCCGCCCTCGCGTTCGACGCGTGCGAGCCCCGCGAGGAGCGGCGCAGAGAGCGGGTAGCCGGCCTCGCAGCGCATGTCCACGACGGTCACGGGCGGCAGCGAGGCGCCTAGGCGCCCGCCGAGCTCGAGCCGCTCGAGTCGCGCCCAGCTCTCGGGGCGCGGCGTTGCCGAGCCGTAGAGCGCGACCGCGCCCTCGAGCGCCGCGCGCTTGGCGGCGACGGTCCGGGCGTCGTAGCGGGGGTCCGACTCCTGCTTGTAGGACGGATCGTGCTCCTCGTCCACGCAGACGAGCCCGAGTCGCGGCACCGGCGCAAACACCGCCGACCGGGCGCCGACAACGACCGCAGCGTCGCCGGAGGCGATCCGCTCGCGCTCGTCGCGCCGCTCGGCCTCGCTGAGGCCCGAGTGGATCACGGCGACTCGGTCGCCGAAGCGGGCGCGGAAGCGGCCGAGCGTCTGGGGCGTCAGCGCGATCTCCGGGACGAGGACGATCGCGCCGCGACCGCTCTCGATCGTCGCCGCGCACGCCTGCAGGTACACCTCGGTCTTGCCGCTCCCGGTGGCGCCGTAGAGCAGGAAGTGCCCGCCTCCGCCCGCGGCAGCAGCCTCGATCCGGTCGAGAGCGGCGCGTTGCGGGCCGCTCAGCTCGAGCGGCTCGGACTCGCCGCCGAAGGCGTAGTCGCGGCTCGGGCTCCGGAGCTCACCGCGGCGCGCCGGTTTGGGAGGGGCGACGAGCGCGAGCGCGCGACCGGGCGTCGAGCCGTAGTAGTCGGCGGTCCACAGCGCGAGGTCGACGAGCGCCGGCGGCAGCTCGTCGAGGAGGCGTCCGGCCGCGATCGGATCGACGCCCGCCGGCGGCTCCTCCTCGAGTCCGACGACGACGCCGCGGCGCTTCGCAGCCCCGAACTGCACCGAGAGCACGGCTCCCTTGCCGATCTCGTCTCCGACCTCGTAGGTGAACGGCCGCGCCAGCGAGCGGGCGGAGACGAGCGGATAGACGGACGCGAAGCGCACCCACCGAGCCTAGCCCCGCGACCAGTCGGCGCTAGACGTGGACCCAGATGACTGCGTCGTCCGTGCCGTGCAGGGTGACCGTCTCGGTCGGTACCGCTCCGAGCCGCTCCGCCACGCCGCACGACGGGACGTTCGTCGGCACGATCAGCGAGATCAGCCGGTCGACGCCGCGCTCGCGGCGGACCCAGTCGCGAACCGCACGGGCCGCCTCCGTTGCGTAGCCGTTCCCCCACGCGCTGCGCGCGTAGGCCCACCCGAGCTCGGGCTGCGCGTGCTCGAGCTCGCCCGGCTTGGCGTGCTCCCACGATCGCGTGTCCCAGACGAGGATGCCGGTGCGGCCGAGGAAGTGGCCGTCCTCCTCCCGGTCGACGACGAACGGCCCGACGCCGTGCAGTTCCCAGCGCTCGATCCACTTCCCGACGACGACGGGCACCTCCTCCGCCGGCACGGTCCGCCCGCCGAGAAAGCGCATCACCTCGGGATCTCCGAGCATCTCGGCAGCGGCCTCCGAGTCGTCGAGCCTGGGCATCCGCAGGCTTAGCCGCTCGGTCTCGAGCCGAAGCTCGCTCACATCAGGAGGCTAGCCCGACGTCCAACTGCCACGCGCGTTCATCCGCGGCGGAGTCCGGGCTCTGCCCGGGCGGAGCTCAAGCCGCTGGAGACGCGACCACAAGGGGAAGGGGCTCACGGGGGAAACCGGCCTTTTCCCCCGTGCTCAGCTACCGACGGCCGTGAGGAGGAAATCGGTCGCGAAGCCGAGCACGAGTCCCCCGAACATGCCCCACGCGACGAGCGTCTTGTGCCCGAGCCGGGCGTTCACCTGGATCAACTGCATGACGACGTAGAGGATCGAGCCGGCCGCGAGCGCGAGGAAGCAGACAGAGACGGCAGTGCTCGTCCACGCCTGGCCGACGAGCGTGCCGAAGAAGGTCGGGGCCCCGCCGATCAGGCCGAGCAGGAGCAGGAACCGCCAGGTCGGCCGCTCGCTGTCTCCGGCCAGCGGCGCGACGATGCCGAAGCCCTCGGTGCCGTTGTGGAGCGCGAAGCCGATGATGAGGACGAGCGCGAGGCTCGTCTCGCCGAGCGCGGCCGACTGCCCGATCGCGAGGCCCTCGGCGAAGTTGTGCAGGCCGATGCCGGTCGCGATCAGGACGGCGAGCCAGGATGCGCTCGACATCCCGTGGATCCACGACGGCTCGAACTCGGCGGCCGATGCCGCGCCGGGGCCGAGCAGGCTCTTGGCCCGCTCGCGCGCCATCCAGCGGTCGTAGTAGACGAGGCTGAGCAACCCGACACCGAAGCCGATCGTGAGCAGCGCCGCCAACCCGACGAAGTCGCTCCACGACCCGCCGCTGTGAACGGCCGCCTTCAACGAGTCGTTGACCGGCGCGACGCCGTTCGCGAGGACGTCGTAGAAGAGGAAGAGCAGGATCCCGGTTGCCGTGGCGCTGAGGGTGACCTTCAGGGCCATGCTCGCGTTCCGGACCCGGCCGATCGGCAGCCCGATGAAGATCGTCGATCCGGCGACCGCGCCCAGCAAGAGGATTTGCGAGGTGCTCACGTGTAAGGGGCACCTTACAGCGGAGCCGCCGTGTAAGGCAACCCTTACACGATCGAGGCGTGGACTATAGTCGAGGCATGGCGGCGGGTCATTCGGTCGACGACTACCTGGAGACGATCTACTTCCTCGCCTTCCCGATCGGTGAGTATCAGCCCGCGACCGGCTCGGCTGCGATCGCGTCGCGCGTCGCCGAGATGCTCGGCGTCTCGCGTGCGTCGGCCGGCGAGATGCTGAAGCGGCTCGAGGCGGAGGGCCTCGTCGACCGGGGCGAGCAGAAGGAGGCGATCCTGACGCCGCTCGGCATCGAGCGCGCACAGAAGGTCGTGCGGAAGCACCGGATCATCGAGCGCTTTCTGACGGACTTCATGGGTTACACGGCGGCGGAGTCACACGTGCAGGCCGACGAGCTCGGCGACACGTTCACGGACGAGATGATCGAGCGCATCGCCGAGCGCCTGGGCAATCCCGACCGGTGCCCCCACGGCTGGCCGGTCGACACCGACTTCGAGCAGGCCGAGAACAAGGAGCTCGTGGCGCTCTCCGACCTCGAGCCCGGCGACAGGGCAACGGTCGTGCGGCTCGCAGAGCACGACGGCGACCTCCTGCACTGGTTCTACGACGAGGGCTTCGCGCCGGGAACGTCGGTCGAGGTCTCGGGCTCGGACGGCGACACGATGGCGGTGCTGGCAGGCGGCGAGCCCCGCTCGATCGCGGGCAAGCAGGCGTCCGGCCTGTTCGTGCGGCGCGCCGCCTGAGCTACGCCGACGTCGTCGCGGGAGCGGCGAGACCGGCAGCGGTGCGGAGCGCGTCCGCCTTGTCGGTCTTCTCCCACGTGAAGTCGTGGTCGTCGCGGCCGAAGTGGCCGTACGCCGCCGTCTTCGAGTAGATCGGACGGCGGAGGTCGAGGTCGCGGATGATCGCGCCGGGCCGGAGGTCGAAGTGCTCGCGGACGAGCGCCTCGATGCGCGCCGGCGTCATTCCGGGAGCCTCGGTGCCGAAGCAGTCCACCTCGATCGACATGGGATGCGCGACGCCGATCGCGTATGCGATCTGGAGCTCGCAGCGCTCGGCGATTCCGGAGGCGACGACGTTCTTCGCCGCGTAACGGGCCGCGTACGCGGCGGAGCGGTCGACCTTCGTCGGGTCTTTGCCGGAGAAGGCGCCGCCGCCGTGCCGTGCCGCGCCGCCGTAGGTGTCGACGATGATCTTGCGACCGGTCACACCCGTGTCTCCCATCGGGCCGCCCTTGACGAAGCGGCCGGTGGGGTTGACGAGCACGAACTCGCCGTCGCCGAGGCGCTCGACGTCACAAAGGTCGTGCGGGAGGATCGGATGGAGGACGTGCTCGATGATGTCCGGCTTCAGCAGCGTCTCGACGTCCAGGCCCTCGCGATGCTGCGCGGAGACGAGCACGCGCTCGATCTCGACCGGCCGCTGGCGGCCGTGCTCGTCGACCTCGTAACGGACGGTGACCTGTGCCTTTCCGTCGGGCCGGAGGTAAGGGAGCACGTTCGCCTTGCGCACCTGGGCCAGCCGGTGGCAGATCAGGTGGGCGAGCATGATCGGCAGCGGCATCAGCTCGTCCGTCTCGCGGGTGGCGTAGCCGAACATCATCCCCTGGTCGCCGGCGCCGGTGCGGTCGAGCGGATCGTCGTCGCCCGGGTCGTGCTGCACCTCGTAGGCGGTGTCGACGCCCTGCGCGATGTCGGACGACTGCTCGTCGATCGCGACGATGACGCCGCAGGTGTCGGCGTCGAAGCCGTACTTGGCCCGGTCGTAGCCGATCTCGCGCACCTTCGCGCGCACGAGCGTCGGGATATCCACGTACGTCTTCGTGGAGATCTCGCCGGCGACGACGACGAGGCCGGTCGTGACGAGCGTCTCGCAGGCGACGCGGCCGTTGGGGTCGTCACCGAGGACTGCGTCGAGGACGGCGTCCGAGATCTGGTCGGCGACCTTGTCCGGATGGCCTTCGGTGACGGATTCCGACGTGAACGAGAAGCTGTGCGCCGCCATGTGGCCGGAAGCGTAGTCGAAGCGTCCGCGGCCGGGACGGATCGTCCCTTACTCGCCCTTCGGGCGGCGGCCCATCAGCGACGCGGCGAGTTCCTGCAGGCTCTTGCCCTCGAGGACGCCGCAGACCGCGTCGGTGATCGGCAACTCGATGCCGAGGCGGCGCGAGAGGTCGCGCAGCACGGGCGCCGTCGTCAGGCCTTCGACGACCTGGCCGATCTCGGTCGCCGCCTCCTCCTTCGTCGCGCCACGCGCGATCAGCTCGCCGGCGCGGCGGTTGCGGCCGAGCGTGCTCCAGCACGTGACCATCAGGTCGCCCATGCCGGCCAGGCCGGCGAACGTCTCCGGCCGCGCGCCGCAGGCTGAGCCGAGCCTGGTCATCTCGGCCACGCCCCGCGTGATCACGCCCGCCTTGGCGTTGTCGCCGAGCTCGAGCCCGTCGACCCCGCCGGCGGCGAGCGCGATCACGTTCTTCGCCGCGCCGCAGAACTCGACGCCGGTCAGGTCCGTGTTGACGTAGACGCGGAAGAGCGACGAGTTGATCTCCCTCTGCAGCCGCCCGGCGAGCTCCTCGTCGCGGCACGCGATCACCGCCGCGCACGGCAGCCCGGCCGCGATCTCCTCGGCGAACGTCGGGCCGGAGAGGACTGCGACGGGCCGATCGTCGACGAGCGTGTGCAGGAGATTCCCCGTCGCCGGGTCGAGGCCCTTGGTCAGCGTCAGGACAGGCGTTGCGCCGGGCAGGGAGCCGACGACCTCGCCGAAGGCGACACTCGGCACCGAGACCGCGACGACGTCGGCGTCGGCGACCGGCGCGTCCGGGATCGTCGCAACGGCAACGCCGGCCAGGTCCACCGAAGGCAGGTAGCGCGGGTTGCGGCCCGTCTCGGCGATCGCCTCTGCCTGCACGGTGTCGCGGCAGGCGATCGTCACCTCGTGCCCGCGGTCGCGGAGCACGCACGCGAATGCGGTCCCCCACGACCCGGCCCCGACCACGACGGCCTTCACGGTCAGGAGCGTCGCACGAAATCGATCGAGACGGGAACGCCCTCCATCTCGAACCGGTCGCGCAGGCGGTTCTCGACCCAGTAGCCGTAGTCGCGTGTGATCAGCCCGGGATCGTTGACGAAGAAGCGAAAGCGCGGCGGCCGGGTGCCGGTCTGCGTGGCGTAGAGGACGTTCAGCCGCTTGCCCGCCTTCGACGGCGGCTCGCGCGCGGCACGGAGCTCGGCGACGAAGCGGTTCAGCTCGGGCGTCGGGATGCGGTGCGTGTGCTTCTCGAAGAGGCCCACGACGCGGTCGAGGACACGGTCGACGCCTCGCCCGCTCTTCGCCGACGTGACGACGATCGGCGGCCGCTGGCGCAGACGCATCTCGAGACGGGGCCTGACGTCCTCGATCGTCACGGTCGAGAGATCCCACTTGGAGAGGACGACGAGCGTCGAGCAGCCGGCCTTCCGCGCCACGTCTGCGATCGTCAGGTCCTGTTCGACGACACCCTCCGACGCGTCGACGAGGACGAGCGCCACGTCGGCTCGGTCCGCCGCCTCGAGCGCGCGAAGCTCCGAGTAGTACTCGATCCCCTGCCGCAGGTGGCGCTTGCGCCGGAGCCCTGCCGTGTCGACGAGCACGAACGTCTGCTCGCCTCGCTCGAGCACGGTGTCGATCGCGTCGCGCGTCGTGCCCGGGACATCGGACACGAGCACGCGCTCCTGTCCGACGAATGCGTTCAGGAGGCTCGACTTGCCGACGTTCGGCCGCCCGAGGATCGTGACGCGAATCGCCTCTTCACCGGTCTCGACGTGTCCGCCGCCCGGGAGTCGTTCGACGATCTCGTCGAGCAGGTCGCCGGTGCCGTGCCCGTGCATGGCGGAGATCGGCATCGGCTCGCCGAGCCCGAGCCGGTGGAACTCGTGCGCGAACGCGTCCGCGGCCGGCTCGTCGAGCTTGTTCGCGAGCACGATCACGGGGCGCTTCCCGCGCCGCAGGATCTCGGCCAGCTCCTCGTCGCCCGGCGTGATCCCGGCGCGTGCGTCGACGACGAACAGCACGAGATCGGCCTCGTCGATCGCCGCGGTCGCCTGCTCGACGATCCCGCGCGCGATCGGCGACGGGTCGACCACGTCCACCCCGCCCGTGTCGACGATCGCGAAGCGCTTGCCGTTCCAGTCGCAGACGAGCTCCTTGCGGTCGCGCGTGACGCCGGGCGTCTCGTGGACGACCGCTGCCCGCGACTCGGTCAGACGGTTGATCAGCGTCGACTTCCCCACGTTCGGGTAGCCGACGATCGCAACCTTTCCGATCAGCTTCTCTGGTTCAGGTTCCGTCATGGCGAGTCCAGTATCGCCGCGCGGACCTTGCAACACGGTGTTACAAGGCGCTCATGCAGGCTGGCATGCGCGGACGAGCTCCTCGATCCGGTCGACGACGTCCTCGACCCTGAGTTCGGTCGTGTCGATCTCGATCGCGTCCTCCGCCGGAGTCATCCGCTCGGCGTCCTGCTTGTCGCGCCGGAGCGGATCGGTGTCGAGCGCGGCGTCACCCACCTCGGGGCGCTCGGCGCGCCGCCGTGCGGCGCGGATCTCGGCGTCGGCGACGAGGTAGACCTTCACGTCGGCGTTGGGGGCGACGACGGTGCCGATGTCCCGGCCCTCCATGACGGAATCAGCCCTTTCGGCCAGGCGGCGCTGCCGCTCCCGCATCACTTCGCGCACGCCCGGGTGCCTGGCGACGACGGGCACCATCTTGTCGATCCTCGCCGTCCGGATCGACGTCGTCACGTCGGCGCCGGCGATCGAGACGCGCCCGGACGGGTCGAGCTCGACCGGATGCTCGCGCGCGAGGAGCCCGAGCTTGTCGCCGTCGCCGAGGTCGAGCCCTTCCTTCATCGCCAGCCAGGTGAGAGCGCGGTACATCGCGCCGGTGTCGAGGTAGCGGAAGCCGATCCGGTCCGCGAGCATCCGCGCAACCGTGCTCTTGCCCGCGCCTGCGGGTCCGTCGATGGCGATGATCATCGTTGAGCCAGGGAGTCGATCAGGTCGAAGAACCCGGGGAAGGATATAGCGACCGTCTCGGCGCCCTCGATCTCGACGCCGTCGCGCGACGCGAGACCGCTGACGGCGGCGAGCATGGCGACGCGGTGATCGCCGGCGGCGCTCATTCGCCCGCCGCGAGGTCGCGTCGGCACACCGCGGATTCTGAACCCGTCGCGCGTGCCCGTGACGTGGGCGCCGAGGGCGCGCAGGCCGTCGGCGACGGCGGCGATGCGATCGGTCTCCTTGGCGCGAAGCTCGGCGGCCCCGCGGACGCGGCTGTCTCCGTGCGCCATCGAGGCCGCGAGCGCGAACAGCGGCAGCTCGTCGACGAGCCGCGGCACCTCTTCCGGCTCGATCTCGGTGGCGACGAGCTCCGCGTGCGTGACCTCGAGGTCGGCGACGGGCTCGCCGGCCGCGGTGCGCCGGTTGAAGATCGCGATCCTCGCGCCCATCCGCTCGAGCACGTCGAGGAAGCCGGTCCGGGTCGGGTTGACGCCGACGCCGGTGACGATCAGCTCCGAGCCGGGCAGGAGCGTGGCGGCCAGGACGAGCGGCGCGGCGGACGAGATGTCGCCGGGCACGACAACCTCTCCGAGCTCGAGCCGCTGGGCCGGCTGGGCGGTGATCCGGCCCGGCCGGGCCGCGAGGCGGACGCCGGCGGCGCGGAGCATGCGCTCTGTGTGGTCTCGCGTCGGCACGGGCTCGACCACGATCGTCTCGCCCTCGGCGAAGAGCCCTGCGAGGAGCAGGCACGACTTCACCTGGGCGCTCGCGACGGGAAGCTCGTACTCGATGCCGTGGAGCGGCCGCGCGTCGATCCCGAGCGGCAGGTGCCCGTCCGCCGTCTCGACGCCCGCTCCCATCGCCGCGAGCGGATCGGCGATCCGGCCCATCGGCCGCGAGGAGAGCGACTCGTCGCCGCGAAGCTCGAACTGCTGCCACGTCTGCCCGGCGAGGATCCCGGCGATCAGGCGGACGAGCGTGCCCGCGTTCCCGCAGTCGATCGGCTCCACCGGCGCCTTCAGGCCGCGCAGGCCGACGCCGTGGACGCGCAGCGTGTCCTGGCCTTCCTCGTCGACCTCGACGCCGAGCGCGCGCACGGCACGCACGGTCGACGACGTGTCCTCCGAGCGGCCGAAGCCCCGCACGACCGTCTCCCCGTCGCAGATCGCCCCGATCAGCACCGCCCGGTGGGAAATCGACTTGTCGCCGGGCACCGCCACCGCCCCGCGCAGGCTGACGGCGGGTGCGACGAACGTCACAGGATCGCCTTGTAGAGCGGCCCGAGCGGCCCTTCGGCCCAGTCCTCGGTCGGCCAGGCGGGGAGCCCGGCCGGGCGCTCGAAGTCCCGGAGGCGAACCTCAGGCTCGCGAGGCGTGCCGTCACGGAGCCGGTCCGGCAGATCGTCGGCCACTGCTTGCGCCGCGAGGCGCCACAGGCGCAGGATCTCCGCCTCGACGAGACCGGACGCCTCCTTGTAGCCGCGGCCGTTGTGCGGGAAGCCGCTCAGGTCCATCGGCTCGCCGAAGGCGACTGCGAAGGGCCGCCGGTTTCGCAGCGACCAGCCGAACGCGTCGATGCCGACCGGCACGACCGGCACCCCCTCCTGCATCGCCACCATCGCCGCCCCGGAGTGCGCCGGGCCTGGGTAGCCGAGCTTCTGGCGTGTCCCCTCGATGAACATGCCGACGACGTGCCCCTCGCGGACGAGCCAGCGGGCGACGCGGAGCGAGTCGCGGTCGCCCTCGCCGCGTCGGACGGCGAACGTCCCGGCCATGCGCAGGAGCTCGCCGGCAATCGGCAACCTGAGCAGCTCGACCTTGGTCATGTACCGGATCGCCCGCGTCGAGTACACACCGATCGCTGGCGGGTCGATGGCGCTCAGGTGGTTCGCGGCCAGCACGGCCCCGCCGGTCTTCGGCAACCTGGAGATGCCGTAGCCCGCATTTGGTGCCAACGCACGGATCGTGGCCGGCATCCACAGGCGCATGAAGCGCCAGGGGAAAAGCGGGTCCTTCCGGAACAGGTTGTAGGCGCCGAGCTCGAAGAGCACGGTCACTCCTCGATCACGGGAGCGATGATGACGCCGTACCCCTGCGCCTCGAGCAGGTCGGCTGCACGGCGGGCCTCGCTCTCGCCGGACACGAGCATGGTCAGCACGCCGCCGCGCTCGGGCGAGAAGTGGCGGAGCTCGAAGTCCTCGATGTTGATCCGCTCGGCGCCGAGCGCCTGGGTGATGCCGGCGAGGACGCCGGGCCGGTCGGGGATGTGCACGCGCAGGCGTTGGAGCTCGCCCGGCTCGGGGAACTCCTGCGCGAGCATTCGCCGGCGGTTGCCGGCCGCCTCGGCGATCCAGCGGGCGAGGAAGCCTGCGTCGCCCGCGGTCAGAGCAGCCTCGAGCTGCTCGACGCGGCGGCGGTGGTCGGTGAGCGCCGTCCGCAGCTCGTCGGCGTTGTCGAGGAAGATGTCGACCCAGATCCGCGGATTGGCCCCGGCGACGCGGGTCATGTCGCGCAGCGAGCCGCCGGCCGCGGCGAGCGGCTCGTGGCCGTCGACGCGACTTCCGCCCGCCTGGTTGACGAGCAGGTTCGCGAGCGCGTGCGGGAGGTGGCTCGTGAGCGAGACGAGCCGGTCGTGGGCGCGCGGGTCGACGGCGACCGGCGTCGCGCCGAGACCGGCGACGAACCCGTGCACGAGCCGGTAGCGCTCGGGATCGGTCTCGGGCAACGGCGACAGGAACCAGGTGGCGCCCTCGAAGAGGTTGGCGCTCGCGTGCTCGGCGCCGCGCGCCTCTGATCCGCAGACGGGATGCCCGCCGATGAACCGCGGCGAACCGGCCGCGGCGGCGCACACGGACGTCTTCGTCGAGCCGACGTCGGTGATCGTGCACGACTCCGGTGCCGCTTCCAGCGCCGCCGCCACCTGGGCCGCGAGCTGCGCCACCGGGGCCGCCACGACGGCGAGGTCGGCGCCGGCGAGCGCCGCCTCGGGAGACGCGGCCACCTCGTCGACGGCACCGCGCTCGGCAGCGGTCGCGAGCATGGCCGGGTCGGTGTCGTAGCCGGCGACCTGCATGCTTCCGTCTCGCTTGGCGGCGAGAGCAACGGAAGCGCCGATCAGGCCGGTGCCGAGGATGGCGAGACGGCGGACGGCCACGTCAGACGGAAGAAGATCCGTGCCCGGCGTCGCGCATCAGCTCGGCGACATGGAACGCGAGGTCGAGCGACTGCCGTGCGTTCAGCCGCGGGTCGCAGAGCGACATGTAGTTCGTCGACAGCGCCTCCTCGACGACCGTGTCGGAGCCGCCGAGGCACTCGGTGACGGCGTCGCCGGTGAACTCGAGGTGCACGCCGCCCGGCCAGACACCCTCCCCGCGGCAGGCCGCGAAGAAGCCCTCGATCTCGTCCACGATCACGTCGAAGCGCCGCGTCTTGATCCCGCTCTCCGTCTTGAACACGTTCGCGTGCATGGGGTCGCAAGCCCAGACGACGGGCTGCTCGGCCTCGCGGACGGCGCGCAGGAGCGGCGGCAGGAGCTCGCGGACCCGCTCCGCGCCCATGCGCGAGATCAGCGTCAGCCGGCCCGGCTCGCGATCCGGGTTGAGCCGCTCCGCCAGCTCGACGACGTCCTCCGGTGTCGCCGTCGGACCGAGCTTGCAGCCGATCGGGTTGTGAACGCCGGAGAAGAACTCCACGTGCGCCCCGTCCGCCTGCCGGGTGCGCTCGCCGATCCAGAGCATGTGCGCCGAGCAGTCGTACCAGTCGCCCGTTGTCGAGTCGCGCCGCGTCAGACCCTCCTCGTAGTCGAGCACGAGGCCCTCGTGGCTCGTCCAGACGTCGACCTGGTGCAGCGACTGGACGGCGGCGAGGTCGATGCCGATCGCAGCCATGAACCGCAGCGCCCGCTCGATCTCGGCCGCGATCCGCTCGTACCGTTGCCCTTCGGGCGACGACGAGACGAACTCCTGGTTCCACATGTGCACGCGGTTGAGGTCGGCGAATCCGCCCTTCGTGAACGCGCGCAAAAGGTTGAGCGTTGCAGCCGCCTGGTGGTAGGTCTGGATCATCCGGTCGGGGTCGGGGACGCGCGCCTCGGTGGTCGGCGCGTCGTCGTGCACCATGTGGCCGCGGAACGAGGGCAGTTCGACCCCGTCGACGGTCTCGAACGGCGACGTCCGCGCCTTCGCGAACTGGCCGGCGATCCGCCCGACCTTGACCACCGGTGTCGTCGAGCCGTAGATCATCACGGCCGACATCTGCAGCATGATCTTCAGCTTCTCTCGGATCGTGATCGCCGAGAAGTCGTGGAAGGACTCGGCGCAGTCGCCTGCCTGGAGAAGGAACGCGCGGCCGGCCGCCACCTCGGCGAGCGACGCCTGGAGCTGCCGTGCCTCGCCGGCGAAAACGAGCGGCGGCATCTCCTTCAGGCTGGCGCGGGCGGTCTCGGCGGCAGCCTCCTCCGGCCACTCGGGCTGGTGGTGCGCGTGGTATCCGCGCCAGGAAGGCGGCGACCAGGTGGGCGGCGACATCGTCACGGTGCCAGTGTAGATGCCGTTTTCCCGGCTACACTCCGGGAGATGACTCCCGTCTTCGCAACAGGACGCTGGGTGTGGCGCCGCGGGCGAGGCGGGAGCGTGCGCCCCTAGAGACGCGCCGGCAGCCCTCCTCGTCCGCGTTCCAGCCCCCGTCATGCGGATACTAAGGAGCTACTCATGCGCATCTTCAGCGGCATCCAGCCCACCGGGCAGAAGCATCTCGGCAACTACGTCGGCGGTTTCCGGCAGTACGCGGCGACGCAGGAACTCGGCGACGGCTTCTTCTGCATCGTCGATCTGCACTCGATCACGGTCGACTACGACCCCGAGGACCTGCGGGCGGCGACGATCGACCTCGCCGCGATGCTGTTCGCGAGCGGCCTCGACCCCGCGCGCTCGACGACCTTCGCCCAGAGTCACGTCAAGGCGCACGCCGAGGCTGCGTGGCTGCTCGGCTCGGTGACGAGCTTCGGCGAGTTGCGCCGGATGACGCAGTTCAAGGACAAGGGCGACAAGCAGGAGTTCGTCTCGTCCGGCCTGTTCACGTATCCCGTGCTGATGGCAGGCGACATCCTGCTCTACCAGACCGACCTCGTGCCGATCGGGGACGACCAGCGGCAGCACCTGGAGCTGACGCGGGACATCGCCACGCGCTTCAACCAGCGCTTCGGCGAGACGTTCCGCATCCCGGACGGCCGCTACCCGGAGATCGGCGCGCGGGTGATGGACCTGCAGGAGCCCGAGAACAAGATGTCGACGACCGGCGGCACGCCGATGGGGACGGTGCTCGTCGCCGACTCGCCCGACGTGATCCGCAAGAAGTTCAAGGTCGCCGTGACCGACTCGGGCCGTGAGGTCAGGCGCGGGCCGGACAAGCCCGGCGTGACCAACCTCGTCGACATCATGTCGGTCGCCGCCGGCGTTCCGCCCGAGGAGATCGAGGACCGCTACGACGGCCAGGGGTACGGGCAGTTCAAGTCCGACGTCGCCGACGCCGTGATCGCGTTCCTGGAGCCGATGCGGCTCCGCTACGAGGAGCTGTCGGCCGATCCCGGCGAGCTCGAGCGGCTGTTGCGGCAGGGAGCCGAGCAGGCCGCCGCGGCCGCCCAGCCGACGCTCGACGCGATGTACGACCGCATGGGCTTCGTCCGGCCCTGATCGCGACGTGAAGCGAACCGCCCTGATCGCCGTCACGTTCGCGCTGACGGCGATCAGCGGCGTGCTCCACTACACGACGAACGAGGACGTCGCGACCTTCGTCGTCTGCGCCGTCTCGCTGGCCGGGCTCGCCTGGCTCGTCGCGCTCGGCACGGATGCGATCAGCGGCCACTTCGGGCCGGCCGTGACGGGCGTCCTCCAGTCGACGCTCGGCAATCTGCCCGAGCTGTTCGTCGTCCTGTTCGCGCTCTCCGCCGGGGAGACGGTGGTCGCGCAGACGTCGATCCTCGGCTCGCTGTTCGCGAATGCGCTGCTCGTGCTCGGCCTGTCGATCGTCGCGGGTGCGCGGGCCGCCGAGGGCGGGATCATGCGGTTCGGTTCGCGGTTGCCGAACGACACGGCCGTTCTGACGCTGCTGGCCGTCTTCCTGATCGTCGTCCTCGGGGTGTCCGACCGGATCGGCGACCGCGCGAGCCATCACACGCTCGCGATCTCGATCGTCGGCGCGGTCGTCCTGCTCGCGATCTACGCCTCCTGGCTTCCCGGCTACCTCCGAAGCGACGACGCGGCGATTGCGCACGAGGAGGGCGCGGATCGGCTGCCGCTGCCGACGGCGCTCGTCCTGCTCGCCGCCGCCGGGGTGGGCGCCGCGTTCGTGTCGGACTGGTTCATCGCCGCGCTCGACCCGGCGGTGAAGTCGCTCGGGATCTCGAAGGCGTTCACCGGGCTCGTGATCGTCGGCATCGCGGGGAACGCGGTCGAGAACGTGGTCGGCATCACACTGGCGGCCAAGGGCAAGAGCGACCTGGCGCTGTCCGTGATCAAGAACTCGGTCTCGCAGATCGCGGTCTTCCTCTACCCCGTGCTCGTCCTCGCCTCGCTCGCGTTCTCCGACCGGCTGACCTTCGTGGTCAATCCCGTGCTGACGGTCGCGCTGATGCTGACGGCGATCGCGGTGTGGGCGATCACGGGAGACGGCAAGGCGGCGGCGTTCGAGGGCTGGGCCCTCGTCGGCCTCTACGTCATCCTCGCCGCGCTGGCCTGGTACGAGTAGCCACGGCCGCGCGGAGGCCCTCGACCTCCTCGGGGGTGAGCTCGCGCCAGTCCCCCGGCCGGAGGCCCTCGAGCGTCAGGCCCGCGTAGGCGCGACGGTGAAGCGCGCGGACGGGATGGCCGACCGCCTCGCACATGCGCTTCACCTGGTGCTTGCGGCCCTCGTGCAGCGTGAGCTCGATCTCCGACGGGCCGAGCCTGCGGGCCTCTGCGGGAGCCGTGCGCCCGTCCTCGAGCTCGACGCCCCCGGCCAGAGCGCCGAGCGCCGCATCGGACGGCTCGCCCTCGACCTCGGCGACGTACACCTTCGCCACCTGGTAGCGGGGATGAGCCAGCCGATGCGCGAGCTCGCCGTCGTTCGTGAGCAGCAGCGCGCCGGTCGTGTCAGCGTCGAGCCGCCCGACAGGGACGACACGGGGGTCGCGCGGAACGAGCTCGACGACGGTCGGCCGGCCGCGCGGGTCGCGGGCCGTCGTGACGACACCCGCCGGCTTGTGCAGCAGGAGGTACGCGAGGCGCTGCTTGGCGACCAGCCGCCCGTCGACCTCGACGCGATCGTCGCTCACCACGAACGTGTTCAGCTCGCCAGGCTCGCCGTTGACGCGTACGCGGCCGGCTTTGATCAGCTCGTCGGCCTTGCGCCGCGAGGCGACCCCGGCACGCGCGAGATACGCGTTCAGGCGCATGGTTGTGCCGGTTCTGTTGCGTTTCGGTCACCCATGGGCGCGAACTTCCTCGATACGATCGAGTCGGGGAGAGAGTTGTCGCGTGCCTAGGTTGTACACACGGCAACGTTGCCTGCGCGGCCATGCCGCGAGGCCAAGGTTGGGCGGGGCAGAGCTCAGTAGAGCGTCGTCGCCAGCTTGCGCCGGTAGGTCGTCGCCAGCGGGTCATCCTGGCCGAGCTCGGCGAAGATCGCCACCATCAGCTCGCGCACGCGGTCGCGGCGCTCCGGCTCGGCCGTCTGCGCCTCCTCGAGCAGTTGCCCGAGCGCGCGCTCGTAGTCGCCGGCCTCGAGGGCGGCCACGAGCTCGGGCTCGTCGCCGGATTCGCGGAGCTCTTCGAGCAGGCGCTCGCCGGCGGTCGGGCCTGTCAGGCCGTCCAGAAAGGTCGCCACGCCCTGCGCCGACAGAGCACCCACGAACTGGTCCACGACCTGGCCGTTCCGGAACGCCTTGACGGCAGGAATGCTCTGAATCCCGTAGTGCTTCGAAACCTCCGGGTTGGCGTCGACGTCGAGCTTCGCGAGCACGATCTGGCCCTCCCTGGACGCGACCTCGCGCTCGAGTACCGGCGCCAGCGCCTTGCACGGCCCGCACCAGTCGGCCCAGAAGTCGACGACGACGGGCAGCTCGTGCGAGCGCTCGACGACGTCCGTGTAGAAGGTCGCGTCGGTGACGTCCATCGCCACGTCCACGCTAGCGATCGAGCGCCGGGTTACGCCCCGCGTTGCGCGGCGACGGCCTCGAGGCGGCCGCGGATCGTCTCCGCGTCGTCGCCGAGGTCGTCGAGCCGTGGGAGTGCCGAGAGGCTCTCGAGACCGAAGACCCGTTCGAACAGCTCCGTCGTGCGGTAGCGGACGGCGCCGCCGACGCCGGGCTCGCGACCCGCCTCCGTGAGCAGTCCCCGCTCGACCAGCCCGGCCACGACCGTCTCGGCCGCGACGCCGCGCACGCGCGCGAGATCCGGACGCGAGACCGGGCCGAGGTACGCGGCCACCGCCAGCGTCTCGAGGGCGGCCTGCGACAGAGCACGGTCCACCGGCCGCTCGACGAGCCGCGCGCAGGCCTCGGCTTCCTCGCGCGCGGCGCGGAACGCGTAACCGCCCGCGACGTGCTCGAGGACGATGCCGCTCCGGCCTTCGCTGAACCGTTCCGAGAGGAGCTCGAGCGCCAATTCGACACGCCCCTCGTCGTCGTTCGCCGCCTCGGCCAGTTCGGACACGGCGAGCGGAGACGACGCGACGACGAGCAGCGCCTCGACCGTCCTCGCGAGCCCCTCCAGCGGGTTCGCCGTGATCAGGCGGAACGGGCGGCTCTCCATGCGGTGCTCCTTTCGACGTCGGAACGCGAAACCCTGATCGGCGCGAACGGCGCCGCCTGTTCGAGCCGCACCTCTTCCCCCTTGCATAGCTCGAGGACAGCGAGGAACGCGGCCGCCTGCTCGAGCCGCGACAGCCCCTCGACCTCCGCGTCGAGCATGAACGCCTGCCGGCGGCGGAGCACCGCGCGGAAGCGGTCGAGGAAGCGCTCGATCGGCGGGAAGCGGAGACCCATGTGCGAGAGCGAGAGCTGCGCCGGCTCCTGCGCGAGGACGCGCATCGCGTCGGCCAGCTGCTCGGGCAGGCCGGGCGCGAGACGCCGCTCGGGCCGCTCCTGGAGCGGTGGAGGGCCGAGGCGGAAGTAGCGGTCGGACTCGTGCTCGAGCCGCTCGGTGAGCCACGTCGCGGCCACCTTGATGCGGCGGTACTCCTCGAGGCGCCGCGCGAGCTCCTCGGCGGCCTCCTCCGGGTCGAGCTCGGAGAGGTCGACGTCCTCGTCCGGGAACAGGTCGCGGGCCTTCAGCTCGAGCAGCGACGCGACGAGAACGAGGAACTCGCCGCAACCTTCGAGGTCGAGCCGATCACGCGCCGCCAGCCGCTCGACGTAGGCGACGACGATCTCGGCCACGTCGACCTCGCCGAGCTGCAGCTCCTCGCGCAGGACGAGCGTCAGCAGCAGGTCGAACGGGCCCTCGAACGTGTCCAGGTCGAGATCGAGCTCCGGGGCGCGCATCCATGCCAGGCTACTGTCGCCGGCGGACGCGCTTCCCCGGCACGGCCATCGACGAGCCGCCCGCCGGGCTCGGCGTCCCCACCGTCGGCTCGGGTCCGCGGGGACGGTAGAACTGGAGCCAGACGAACGCGGCCGCCGAGGCGAGGAAGACGAGCAGCGAGACCCAGAAGTTGATCCGCTCGCCGAGGAAGTGGTGCGACGGGTCGACGCGCATGAGCTCCTCGAACGTGCGCCCGAACGTGTACCAGGCAACGTAGAGCGAGAACAGCGCGGGCGGCCGGATCCGGAAGCGGCGATCGACGAGGAGCAGCATCGCGACGCCGGTCAGGTTCCACAGGGACTCGTACAGGAAGGTCGGGTGGAAGGTCGGCTGGGTCAGGTACCGGTCCGGCCGGTGGTTCGGGTCGATCTCGAGCCCCCAGGGCAGGCTGGTCGGGCCCGCCGAAGAGCTCCTGGTTCCAGTAGTTGCCCCAGCGGCCGATCGCCTGCGCGAGCAGGAGGCCCGGCGCGACGCAGTCCATCATCAGCGTCACGCTGGCGCCCGCGCGCCGGACGACGATCGCGCCGGCGAGGACGCCGAACGTGATCCCGCCCCAGATGCCGAGGCCGCCCTGCCAGACCGCGAACGGGCCCCACCACGTGTGCGGCACCTCGTCCCAGCTCGTGACGTCGTGGTACAGCCGGGCGCCGACGATGCCGGCGGCCACGCCCCAGACCGCCGCCTGGAACACGAGGTCCCATTCCCCCCCGCGCCGCGTCCAGCGGTAGCCCGTGAGCGCGACCGCCGCCAGGATCCCGAGCAGCAGCATCACGCCGTACATGTGGACCGTCAGAGGCCCCAGGTGGAGGTTGCCGGTGGCCGGCGACCGGATCGAGGCGAGGAACACGCCCGCGGATTGTGCCCGGACGGACGCACGAGCCGACCAGGACCAAGTCGCGGCGCTGAACTAGCTAGTCGAAGTGGCGGCTTCTCTTCAAGCCCCGCCTATGGCCGGCCGACAATTCTCCTGTGCCGTCGCATGAACGCATCGACCGATGGCGAGCACTCAAGCCGTGGCACGTTCGGATCTCAACGTTAGGATCGCTCCTGATCCTCGTGGTCCTGACAGTGAGTCTCTGGACTATCGGTTTCGAATGGTGGATGCTCGTCGGCTTCGTCGGCGCACCGCTGAACATCGCCCACGACGCATACCTCCGGCGTCGGAGGCTCACCAAGCCCTCTTAGCAGCGGAAACGGCACACGCGACGAGCGGCCGCGAAGCCCGGGCATGACCGGGCGTAGCTCGAGCCGCCGGGATCTCGCTGCGTCAGGGAAGGGGGCCCACGGGGGAAACCGGACGTTTCCCCCGTGCTAAAGCAGGATCTGCATCGCGACGTCCTGAGAACAGCCGCGTTCGAGCAGGTCGACGGCGAGGTGGAGGTCGACGCCGGACGATGCGGCGAGCACCGCGGCCGCGCTCAATTCGTAGCCGGCCCGCTCGAGCTCCTCGGCACGCCAGCGCGACACGCGGTCGGCCTCGGTCTCGATCTGCTCTTGAACTTCGGTGGCGGACACCCCTACCTCCAATCTCGACACTCTGAGATTCGTCCGGCGACCCTCATTGGATGTCCCCCGAACGAGGGATCGGAGGGCTTAAGGGACGCTTAACGGGTGCCGACAGCGCGCGCGAGCGCGACCGCCTGCGCCTTCGTCAGCCGGCCCTCGAGGCGGAGCGTGATGCCGTCGCGCTCCCAGAGGAGCGCGCTGCCCGACAGGCGCGGCTGGCCGAAGAAGTCGTCGAAGAGGTGCGCGTCCGGGATCCAGACACCCGGGTTGCCGCCGACGTTCACGCGGTCGATCGGCTGCCTGGTCGACGCCATCTTCTGGAAGACGCCGAGCTGGGTCTCCTCCAGGCGGAGTCGCAACGGCGTGCCGTACACGAGCAGCACGGCCATGTTCGAGGAGTCGAGGTAGACCCCGTCCGGCCGGCCGATGTCCGGGAGGAGCGGTTGGAAGCCGAGTCGCGCGGCTGCCTTGTCCAGCGTCGTTCGCGTGCCGACGACGGCGTTTGAAGGTGCCACGGGCGGCAGCGTCTCGACGCGGACGATCGTGACGCCCTCGAGGCCGAGGAAGCGCAGGATCGCTGCGCGCGCAGGCGGCACCGCGAAAGCGACGGCGATCGCCGCGGCGAGGGCGGCGACGGCCACGGCCGCGACGCGGAACCATCGGATCGGTCGCCGCCGGTCGAGACGCGCGTGGATGGCCGGCCAGAGGTCACGCTCGGCCGGGAGATCGACGTGCGCCGCGAGGGCGCGCAGCTCGCGCTCGAGCTCAGGCATCGTTCCCCTCCTGGAGCTCGGCCCGCAGGCGCTCGAGCGCGCGGGCGAGCCTCGACTTGACGGTCCCGCGGCGTACCCCGAGTGCGGCCGCGGTCTCCTCCTCCGACAGCTCGAGCAGGTAGCGGCAGGAGAGCACGAGCCGGTGGTCGTCCCCGAGCCGTCCGAGCGCGGCGACAAGTTCGGCCCGCCGCTCGGCCGAGACGAGCGTCGCCTCGGGGGACGGGGCCGCGTCCCCCGGGGCCGCGCCCGCCGCGCGGAGCACGAGCGCCTGCCGCCTGCCGGCCGCCCGGCGGCGGTTCTTCGCCTCGTTGGCGACGATTCGCAGCAGCCAGGGACGGAAGGGCGCGCCGCGACGGAAGCGGCCGAGCGCCCGGTATGCCTTGACGAACGCTTCCTGCGCGGCCTCCTGCGCGTCGGCGGCGTCGCCGGCGACGAGGTAGGCGGTTCTGAGCGCGATCCCCTGGTGTTGTCGCACGAGCTCCTCGTATGCGGCGGCGTCGCCACGCTGTGCGCGGGCGACGAGCTCTTCCTCGGCAAGTGGCCGGCCCACCACCGCCGCTAGTACACCGGAAGCTAGGCTCCCGTTCCATGCCGCGCCCGGTGGGGATCAACCACGTCGCGGTCGAGGTGACCTCGATCGACGAGGCGCTGCGGTTCTTCGAACAAGTCTTCGGCGAGGTGCAGCTCCGCGGCCGCAGCGGCTCGATGGCGTTCGTCGACCTCGGCGACCAGTTCATCGCGCTCTCGGCCGGGCGCGAGCAGCCGCCGGACGCGGAGCGCCACATCGGGCTCGTCGTCGACGGCCGCGAGGAGACGCTCGAGCGCGCACGGGCCGCAGGCGCGCGCATGCTCGCCGACAACGACTTCCTCGACCCGTCCGGGAACCACTGGCAGATCGTCGACTACCGCGACGTGCAGTTCACGAAGACGCCGCGCATCCTCGCCGGGATGGGCCTCGCCGATCTCGGCAAGTCCGAGCGGGCAGTCGACGAGCTGCGCGCCAAGGGCCTCGCGGACTAGGCCGACGCAGCCTCCGCAGACACCGGCAAGGTCGTAGAGTCAGCGACGTGGGCGACCGGGACACACTCGTGCCCGAGGAACTCGTGCGAGAGAACCGTAATCTCCGCGAGCAACGGCAGGCGGTGAGCGACGTCCTCCGCGCGGTCGCACAGTGGAGAGGGCTGCAGCCCGTCCTGGACGAGATCGTCGACGCTGCCAGACGACTCTGCGAAGGGGAGCACTCACAGCTCTACCTCGTCGACGGCGACACCTATCGGATCGTCTCTGCGAGCGGGGAGGTCGACGGAAGAGCATAGGAGTACGCCGAAGAGCATCCACATGCGCGAGACCGGTCGACGGTCGTCGGTCGCGCAGCGCTCGCCCGCGAGCCGGTTCAGATCCCCGACGTCCTCGCCGACCCCGAATACACGTACGGAGCTCAGGAGATCGTGGGCTTCCGCGCCCTCCTCGGCGTGCCCATCCTCGTGGAGAACGACCTCATCGGCGCGATCGCGGTCGGGCGAGGAGTCGCCGGCCCGTTTGCTGCGGATCAGGTGGAACTCGTCAAAACCTTCGCCGACCAGGCAGCGATCGCGATCGCGAATGCGCGCCTCGTCGAAGCGGTCGAGCGCCAGCGAACCGAGCTCGCGCGCTTTCTCTCGCCGCAGGTCGCCGAGCTCATCTCGTCCGAGCACGGTGAGCAGTTGCTCGCCGGCCACCGGGCCTACATCTCCTGCCTGTTCTGCGACCTTCGCAACTTCACGGCCTTCGCCGAGACCGCCGCGCCCGAAGACCTGTTCGACGTGCTTCGGGAGTACCACGCCGCCCGCGGTGGTCTGATTCCCGTCTACGGCGGAACGCTCGAGCACTTCGCCGGAGACGGTGTGATGATCTTCTTCAACGACCCCGTGCCGGTCGTGGACCACGAGCTCCAGGCGGTCAGGTTCGCCCTCGCGGGACAGGAAAGCATCGGCGAGCTCGGACACACGTGGCGCAAACGGGGAGCCGACCTCACCCTCGGCATCGGCATCGAGGCGGGCCACGTCACGCTGGGCCGGATCGGGTTCGAAGGTCGATACGACTACGGGGCGATCGGACCGCTGACGAACCTGGCTTCTCGGCTCAGCACGCGGGCAGCCGGGGGGCAGACCCTGATCGGGCCACGTGTCTTCGGAGCAGTGGAGGATGCGGTGGACGTGGTCTCGCTGGGCCCGCTCGAGTTGAAGGGGTTCGGTCGAGCCGTCACCGCATACCAGGTCGAGTCGGTCCAAGACACGCCGCGATGGCCGACCGCTCGCGACGGCGAAGCTTGGGCGATAATCCAAGGGTGTCGTTTCGCGACCTGCTCAGCAAGTGGTCCCGGTTCCGCGATCAGGAGACGGTCGAGTTTTCCGAGGAGGGCGTCGCGCCGCCGGACGAGGTCGAGGCCGTCGAGGAACGAGTCGAGCAGCACCGCCATCAGGACGAGCCCGGCGAAGCGTCGTCGGACGACTCGACGTAGTTCCAGACGATCTGGACGGACAAGCGAGGGGCCGCGAAGCCGTGGCTTGTCCGCGGCGTAGCTCGGGACGTCAGCCGCGCGTCGCGGTAGGGAAGGGGGCTCCACGGGGAAACCGGCCGTTTCCCCGGTGCTAAGAGACTGCGGCTTCGCCGAGGAGAGCCTTGACCTCGGCGTAGAAGTCGGGCACCGGCGCGACGCGGTAGCCGGGGCCGAGCTCGAGCGTCTTCAGGCCGTCCGACGTCTCGAGTGCGAGGACCACCTTGGCGTCGCCGGGGAAGTCCTTCACGACGTGCGAGAGGTCGCGGACGATCCCGGCCGGCGCGTGCCGGGCGTCGACCTTGAGCCGCACCTCGTCGGCCGGGCGCGTTTCCTCGAACTCGGCCACCTCGATCGCGATCAGCTTCGTCTCGCCCTCCTGCTTGTGGTCGACGCGCCCCTTGACGACGAGGATGCGGTCGGTTTCGAGCAGCTCCCGCGAGGCGGCGTAGACCGAGTTGAAGACGACGACCTCGGCGCCTCCGGTGAGGTCGTCGAGGCGTGCGAAGACCATGGGGTCGCCCTTCTTCGTCGTCAGCTGCTTGAGCGTGGACACGATGCCGCCGATCGTCACCACCTCGCCGTCGCGGCGGCGCTCGAGCTCGGCGAGCGGAAGGTCGACGCGCCGGCGGAGCTGGTCGCGGACGCGGTCGAGCGGGTGCTCGGAGACGTAGAGGCCGAGCGTCTCCTTCTCGAGCCGCAGCAGCTCGCCCTTCTCGTACTCGTCGGGCGCGATCGCAGGATGGTGCCGCTCGCGCGGCGCGTCCGGCTCGTCGGGGCTGTCGAAGATCGACGCCTGCCCCGCGAGGCGATCGGCCTGCTGGCGCCCGCCCCACGAGAGCGCATGCTCGAGCACGTCGAGCATGCCGAGGCGCGGTGAGCCGGACGAGTCGAGCGCGCCGCACTTCACGAGCGACTCGAGCGCGCGCTTGTTGACGACCTGCGGGTCGACGCGGTCGGTGAAGTCCCAGATCGACGTGAACGCGCCGCCCTCGTCGCGTGCGGCGACGATCGCGCGGCAGGCCGACTCCCCCACGTTCTTGACCGCGTTCAGGCCGAAGCGGATCTTCGTCCCGACGACGGCGAAGTCGACCTGAGACTCGTTCACGTCCGGAGGGAGCACCTCGAGGCCCATCTCGTGGCACGCGTTGACGTAGAACGGCACGCGGTCCTTCGTGTTCATCACGGACGAGATCAGCGCGGCCATGTACTGCGCCGGGTAGTGCGCCTTCAGGTAGGCCGTCCGGTAGGCGATCAGCGCGTAGCAGGCCGAGTGCGCCTTGTTGAAGGAGTAGTCCTGCGACTGCTGCATGTCCTTCCAGAGCTGCTCGGCGACGGCGCGGGACGTGCCCGAGGCGGCGCAGCCCTCCATGAACTTGCCCTCGAGCGACGCCATCAGCTCGTGGATCTTCTTGCCGATCGCCTTGCGCAACGTCTCCGCCTCGCCGGGCGTGAAGCCTGCGATCTGCTTGGCGATCTGCATGTACTGCTCCTGGTAGACGCAGATCCCGTAGGTGCCGCGAGTGATCTCCTCGAGCCGCGGGTCGATGTAGCTGACCTGCTCCTGGCCGCTCTTGCGGCGCGCGTAGACGGGGATGTAGGCCATCGGCCCCGGCCGGTAGAGCGCGCTGAGCGCGATCAGGTCCTCGAACTCGGTCGGCTTCACCTGGCGCAGCGCCTCGCGCATGCCCGAGGACTCGAACTGGAAGACGCCGGTCGCGTCGCCGCGCGCGAGCATCTCGTACGTCTTCCTGTCGTCGAGTTGGAGCTCCTCGACATCGAAGCCGCCCCCGATCAGGTCGACCGTCTGGTCGATGACGTCGAGGTTGCGAAGGCCGAGGAAGTCGATCTTCAGCAGGCCGAGGTCGACAACGTCGCCCATCGCGAGCTGCGTGACGACCTCCTGGTCGGATCCCTTCTGCTGCAGCGGAACGACGTCGGTGAGCGGCCGGTCGGAGATGACGACGCCGGCGGCGTGGATCGAGTCGGCGCGGACGAGCCCCTCGAGCGGCCTCGCGAGGTCGACGATCTCGCGGACGACCGGGTCGGCGTCGTAGGCGGCGCGGAGCTCCTGGCCCGGCTTCAGGCTCTCCTCCAGGTACACCTTCGGGCCTTCCGGGATCAGCTTCGCGATCCGGTCGACGGTGCCGTAGGGGATCTCGAGCACCCGGCCCGCGTCGCGGACGGCGGCGCGGGCCATCATCGTCGAGAAGGTGATGATCTGCGCCACGCGGTCGCGGCCGTACTTGTCGGCGACGTAGTTGATCACCCGGTCCCGGCCTGCCACCGCGAAGTCGATGTCCATGTCGGGCAGGTCCTTGCGGGCAGGGTTGAGGAAGCGTTCGAACAGGAGCCCGTAGCGCATCGGGTCGACGTCCGTGATCTGCAGGCAGTAGGCGGCGAGGCTGCCCGCCGCCGAGCCGCGGCCCGGCCCGACCGAGATCCCGTTCCGCTTCGCGAAGCGCACGAAGTCGGAGACGATCAGGAAGTAGTCGGCAAAGCCCATCTCGCGGACCGTCTTCAGCTCGAACTGGAGCCGCTCGCGAAGCTCGGGAGTCTCCTGCCCGTACCGCTCGACGAGCCCCGCCTCGCACAGCTCGGCCAGCTCGTCGAACGCCTCGCGGCCTTCGGGGAGCGGGAACTTCGGCAGCAGGATCTGGCCGAGGGCGATCTCGACCGAGCAGCGCTCGGCGATCTCGAGCGTGCGGGCGAGCGCCTCCGGGTGGTCCGGGAAGTCGAGCGCCATCTCCCCCGGCGTCTTGAAGTAGAACTGGTCGGTGTCGAACTTCCAGTGGTTCGGGTTCTTGAGCGAGTCGCCGGACTGGATGCAGAGGAGCGCCTCGTGGGCGCGCGCGTCCTCGTGCCGCAGGTAGTGCACGTCGCCGGTCGCGACGAGCGGCAGGGCGGCCTCGGCGGCGAGCTTCGCGAGCAGGGGATTGATGCGCGCCTGCTCGTCGAGGCCGGCGTTCTGGATCTCGACGTAGGTCGAGTCGCGGCCGAAGACCTGGACGAGGCGGTCGAGGTCGGAGGCGGCGTCGGCCGGCCGGTTCTCCTCCAGCGCGCGCGAGACGCGGCCCGAGAGGCAGCCGGAGAGGCAGACGAGCCCCTTCGCATGCCGTTCGAGCAGCTCCCAGTCGACGCGCGGCTTGTAGTAGTACCCCTCGAGGTAGCCGAGCGACGACAGCTTGATCAGGTTGGAGTAGCCCTCGTTCGTCTCGGCGAGCAGCGTGAGGTGCGCATACCCCTTGGCCTGCGCGTGGCGGTCGTCGGCGAGATAGACCTCGCAGCCGACGATCGGCTTTACGCCCTGGGCACGAGCTTCGCGGTAGAGCTCGACCGCACCTGCGAGCGACCCGTGGTCCGTGAGCGCCACGGCGGGCATCTCGAGTTCGGCCGCCCGCACCGCGAGCTCGGGGATGCGGCAGGCGCCGTCGAGGATCGAATACTCGGAGTGAACGTGGAGATGGACGTAGGGCGCGGCCACGGGGAGGGTCATTCTCGCACCCATGGAAGACAGCCCGGCTCGCGGCCCCCGAGTACGGTCAGGAAGCGAGGCCCCGGCCGCGTGCGGCGCGGGCGGCGGAGCGTGCGGCGCGCATGGGGTCCGGCGTCCGCATCTCCCCGGTGACCGAGAGGACGATCTCGAGCGTCGTCTCGGGCGTCGTGCGCCAGCCGGCGTGCACGCAGATCGGGCGGGCGCCCGCCCTCGTCCGCAGCAGGTAGCCCACCTGCTCGCCGTCGATCGTGAGCGGCGACGCGGCGCCGCGCTCGTCCGCGGGATCGTCGCCCGAGGAGAGCAGCGGCCGGTCGGTGAGCCCCACGGTCGGGAGGTCGAGGACGGCGCCGAGGTGGAGCGCGAGGCCCGCGCGGCGCGGATGGTCCCGTCCGGTGGCGTCGACGAGCAGCACGTCCGGAAGCTCAGGGAGAGCGCGAACCGCCGCCTCGAGGAGCGGGCCCTCCCGGAGGGCGAGCATGCCGGTCTCGTACCCCTCGGGGCTGACGGCGCTTGTGACGGCGACCTCTTCCCCGTAGGCGGCGGCAGCCCAGCCGACGTCGTCGGGACGGCCCTGGCCCGGCTCGGCCTGCGAGAAACACGTGTAGCACGCGCCCACGCCGAAGCGCCCGAGCGGCCGCCACGGAGTCCAGGCGGCGCGTGCGAGCGCCTCCTGCTCGTGGATCAGTTCATCCGGGGTCGTGGGCCAGCCGGAAGCGGGCCCCGTGTCGTGCCTGCGGTCGTTCGTCAGTTGGTCGTTCCGGAGCCAGTGGCTCGGCTCGGCGAGAGCCTCCGAGCGAAAGGCGATCTCGGTTCTAGGTGGTCTCGCTTCCCTTGGTCTTCTTCTTCCTCCAGAAGAAGATGACGCCGATGAGCGCCGCGACGAACGCGGATTTCTTGTTGAGGAACTTCATCGAGACTCCTTTCGTCGGTACGAGGCTAACGCGGCAGAGAGCATCGCGCTAGGCGGGCGTTGCGGCCTTTCGCTTGGGCGGCAGGTGAATGGCGCGGCCGAGCGCGACCAGGCCCGCCTCCTTGATCGCCTCGGAGAGCGTCGGATGGGCGGCCATGCCGTCGGCGACGGTCTCGACGGTGGCCTCGGCGTCGAGCGCGACGACGCCTGCTTCGATCAGATCCGTCGCATGGTTGCCGACGATCACGAGGCCGAGCAGCTCGCCGTAGCGCGTCTCGTGGATCGACTTGACCCAGCCGACGGTCTCGTTCTGCATCACCGCGCGGGCGTTCGCGACCCACGGGAACATTCCGGTCGCGACGGCATCGCCGTGCTGCTCGCGGGCCGCGGCCTCGGTCAGGCCGACGCCCGCGATCTCCGGGTCGGTGTAGATCGGTCGCGGCACGGCGCGATCGCCCATCACGGCCTCGTGGCCCGTCGCGTTCTCGGCGGCCACCTCGCCCTCCCGGAACGCCGTGTGGGCGAGCTGCCAGTAGCCGGCGCAGTCGCCGACGGCGTAGATGTGCGGGACTGTCGTGCGCCGGTGCTCGTCGGCGGCGATGCCCTTGCGCGGGTCGAGCTGGACGCCGATTTCCTCGAGCCCGAGGCCCTGGACGAGCGGGCCGCGGCCGACCGAGACGAGCATCAGGTCGGCGTCCACCGTCTCGCCCTCACCAAAGTGGACGGTCAGGTGGGAGCCGTGGTCGTCGACGCCGGTGCACTGCTTGCCCGTGTGGACGGTGATGGCACGCCGCTTGAACTGCTTCGCGAGTTCCTTGGTCGCGTCCTCGTCCTCCTGCGGGATCAGCGTCGGCAGCATCTCGACGATCGTCACCTCGGAGCCGAAGCGCTGGAAGATCGACGCGAACTCGCAGCCGATGATTCCGCCGCCGAGGACGACGAGCCTTCCGGGAACCTGCTGCTGCGAAAGGAGACCGGTCGAGTCGACACAGCGCGGCGAGTCGAGGCCCGGGATCGGAGGGCGCAGCGGGAACGAGCCAGTCGCGACGATCGCGCTGCGGAAGGTGACGTCCTCTCCGCCGTCGTCCGCGATCGTGTTCGCATCCTTGAACCTGCCGGTGCCCTTGACCCACTCGACGCCGTTCGCCTTGAAGAGGTGCGCGACACCCGACGTCATCTGCTTGACGACGCCGTCCTTCCACGCGTTCGCGGCTGTCATGTCGAGGTTGGGCTCGCCGACCTGGACGCCGAACTTGGCGAAGCTCTCGTGCGCGTCCTTGATCGCGTGCGCGGTCTGCACCCACGCCTTCGTCGGGATACAGCCGACGCGGAGGCAGGTGCCGCCGAGCTCCGGCTCCTTCTCGATGCATACCGCCCTGGCGCCGAGCTGGGCCGCGCGGATCGCGGCGGTGTAGCCGCCGGGCCCGCCGCCGAGGACGGCAACGTCACAGTCCATGTCGATCTCTCCCGGGTTCGCGTGGATTCGCGTCGATCCTATCCGCGCGGGGTGGGTCAGCCGCCGTGTGAGGCGGTCGACATCGCGACGAGGATCGCGGCGACGATCGGGGCGGCGACTACGAGGAGCGCGATGACTTTTCGTGAGCGGCTGGACATGTACATGGCCTGAGGATCGCGCATGCCGGCCTGCGCGGCGGTGGGGCGGACAGGCGTGTCGAGGTGCGGGTAGCCGTACTTCCGGGAGCGTAAAGGGGCGGGCTCCTGTCGGGAGCCCGCCCCCTCGCGTCAGACCCTCGAGACTACGTCTTCGAGGCGGTCCACGTCTGATCGCCGCTGGTGCAGCTGTAGGCGGTGTCGTTGTAGTTGAACGACGTGTTGTCGCGGTAGGTGCCGGAAGCCGTCCCGCCCGTGACATGACCGGTGATGGCGATCGTGTCGACGGAGGGATTGCCGCCGACGGTACCGGTCAGGATGACGTTGATCGAGAAGCTCCCGTCAGTCGCAACCGGGAACGGTCCCCCGAACGAAAGGTTCCCGCCGGAGAGGGTGACGTCGGACGGATTGCACGACTCGTTGATCTGCCCCGTCTGGAGGTTGCTCAGCGAGAGGCCGTCAGCACCGATGTCGAAGGCCCAGAGCTCGTTGTCGGCGGTGCTTCCGGCGTAGTGGCCGGGCGTCGCAGCCGGGGCAGGCGGCGGAGGCGGAGGCGGCGGCGGAGGAGGAGGTGGCGGGGGCGGAGGTGGCGGCGATACCGCCGGGAGCCCCTTGACGACCTCGCAGCTCTTCGAGACGGTGTCGCCCTTGCTGGCCATCGCCGTGTCCTTGCCGGCACCGCAATTCAGCTTGTCGGCACCGGGCCCGCCGACCAGCGTGTCGTTGCCCGCGCCGCCGTTCAGGGCGTCGTTCCCGGCGTAGCCGTACAGCTTGTCGTTGCCGGCTCGTCCGTTGATCACGTCCGCCCTCGGCGTGCCCTTGAGGACGTCGTTCTTGGGGGTGCCGTTGATCGTTGCGTTCGTCGCGCCCAGCGCCGCAACGGCGAGTACGCCGGTGAGAGCTGCCGCGACGACGGCGAAGACGAAATGTCGCCGTTTCATCTCACTGAACTCCTTTCAGCGGTGGACTTCACGACGAGAGCCTGCGGAGAGCGGCTAACAGGGCGGTAATACGCCTCTTCCAATTGGGCACGGAGGCGTGGTAGAAACATCTGGCACGTGGAATTCCGGGTTCTCGGCCCGCTGGAGGTGGTCGACGGCGGGCAGGCAGTCGACCTTCCGAGGCGTAAGCACCGCGCGCTGCTGGCAGCGTTGCTCCTGCACGCCCCCGAACCGGTCTCGCCCGACCGCCTCATCGAGGAGCTCTGGGGCGAGAGCCCGCCGCGGACCGCCAGGGACGCGCTCCAGAACTACGTGTCGCTCCTCCGCAAGGCGCTGGGGGCGGACGTGCTCGTCACCCGAGAGGCCGGGTACGTGCTCGACGTCGCGCCGGACCAGATCGATCTCGGCCGCTTCGAGCGGCTCTGCGCCGAGGCGCGCGCGGCCGCCGACGTCGCCGAGCGCACAGGGAGCCTCCGCGAGGCGCTCGGGCTCTGGCGCGGCCCGCCGCTCGCCGACCTCGCCTACGAGCCGTTCGCGGCACTCGAGATCGCGCGGCTGGAGGAGCTCCGCCTCGCGGCCCGCGAGGAGCTGATCGACGCCGAGCTCGAGCTGGGGCGCCACGCCGACCTCGTCCCCGAGCTCGAGCGCCTTATCGAAGAGCACCGCTTCAACGAGCACCTGCGCGGGCAGCTCATGCTCGCCCTCTACCGCGCGGGCCGGCAGGCGGAGGCGCTCGAGGCCTACCAGGAGGCGCGACGAGAGCTCGACGAGGAGCTCGGGCTCGAGCCCGGGACGCCGCTCAGGGAGCTCGAACAGGCCATCCTCCGGCACGACCCCGCACTCGACGCGACGCGCGCTCCGGCCCCGACTGCGTCGCGGCGGACGGTGACCGTCCTCTTCGCGAGCCTCGCCGGCGAGGAGGAGCGCGATCCGGAGTCGGTGGGCGGGCCGGTCGAGTCCGTCGAGGCTGCGATCGAGCGGCACGGAGGTCGGGCGGGCTTCGTCGGGGATGCGGCCGTAGGCATCTTCGGGGCGCCGACGCTCCACGAGGACGACGCCTTGCGCGCCGTGCGGGCCGCTGCGGCGCTTCGCGAAGCGCTGCCAGCCGCGCGGATCGGCGTCTCGACCGGCGAGGTCCTGGCGGCCGGCGAGGCGGTGACCGGCCCGCCCGTCAACGCCGCACGCCAGCTCGAGCAGGCCGCGGAGCCTGGCGAGACGCTCGTCGCCGCACCGACGCTCAGGCTCGTCCGGGACGCCGTACGCATGAGCCCCGTCGAGCGCCGCGGGGCCGTCGCGTTCCGGCTCGACGAGCTGCGGCCCGGGGCACCCGGCCTCGCCCGGCGCTTCGACACGCCGCTCGTCGACCGCGAGGCGGAGCTGGCCGCGCTGCGCCGCGCGTTCGACTCGGCCCGCGACGAGCGGCGTTGCGTCGTCTTCACCGGCCTCGGAGAGGCGGGCATCGGCAAGACGCGGCTCGCCCGCGAGTTCCTCGCTCACGTCCGGGACGAGGCGACCGTGCTCGTCGGCCGCTGCGTCTCCTACGGGGACGGCGCAACGTACCTACCGCTGCGGGAGATGATCGGCGACGACTTCGACGCCATGTTCGACGCCGCCGGCTCGACCGGCGAGGTCTTCCTCGCCGCCCGGCGGCGCTTCGAGGAGCTCGCGAGCGAGCGGCCGCTCCTGCTCGTGTTCGAGGACGTGCACTGGGCCGAGCCGACGCTCCTCGACCTGATCGAGTACCTCGGCGCGCAGGCGACCGGCTCCCCGATCCTCGCGCTCTGCCTGTCGCGGCCCGACCTGCTGGCCGAGCGCACGGGCTGGAGCGAGATCGGCCCGTCGCTCGTGCTGGAGCCGCTGACGGACGACCACGCGCGCGAGCTGGTCGGCGTCCAGCCGCACGCGGAACGGATCGTCGAGATCGCCGAGGGCAACCCGCTCTACGCCGAGCAGCTCTCTGCCTACGCCGAGGAGGGCGGCGCAGGCGCGCTCGACACGGTGCCCGGGTCGATCGAGGCGCTGCTCGCGAGCCGTTTCGACCGGGTCGGGCCGGACGAGCGCGCCTTCGCCCAGCGGGCCGCGGTCGTCGGCCGTCGCTTCTCGCCCACCGCGGTCGCCGCCCTCGGCCCGGTCGACGCGCTCGCGAGTCTCGAGCACGCCGGCTTCGTCCACCGTTCGGGGACGCTCTACCGCTTCCACCACGTGCTCGTCCGCGACGTCGTCTACGCGAGGACACCCAAGGCGGAGCGCGCCGAGCTGCACCGCCGCCACGCCGACTGGCTCGATGCGCAGCCGGACGGCTCGGACGAGCTGGTCGGCTACCACCTCGCGCAAGCGGCCGGCTACCTGCGCGAGCTGGGCGCGCCAGAGGAGGAGATCGCGCAGCTCGCGGACGCCGCGGGGCGGCGGCTGGGCGCGGCCGGGATCCGGGCCTGGAAGCGGGCCGACGCGACGACGACGATCAACCTGCTCGAACGCGCGACGGCGCTCCTTCCCGAGCTCGACCCGGAGCGCCTCGAGTGGATGTGCGAGCTCGGCCAGGCTCTGCGTGGGGCAGGCGAGCTCACCAGGGCGCAGGCCGCCTATGAAGCCGCGCGCGCGCAGGCGGCGGCAGCAGGCGAGCGGCGGATCGAGCTCCGCGCCGACATGGCGGCTCTCGATGTGCGGCTGCTGCTCGACCCGGAGATCCGGCCGGACGAGCTGCTCGAACGGGCGACGGCGGCGATCCCGGTGCTCGAGGAGTGCGGTGACGACCGCGGGCTCGGCAGAGCGTGGATGCTGGCTGCGCACGTTCACGGCCCCTACCGGCTGCGCTACAGGCAGTCCGGAGAGGCCGCCCGCAACGCACTCGTCCACTACCGGCGCGCGGCGTGGCCGGTCGGCAGCTGCCTCGGGACCATCACTTCGGCCCTCTATTACGGCCCGACACCCGTAGGCGAGGCGATCTCCACCTGCGAGGAGCTGCTCGCCGACGCAACCCCGGCCGAACGGGCGGGCATCCCCGCGTTCCTCGGCGGCCTGGAGGCGATGCGAGGAGACTTCGCAGCGGCGCGGACGCTCGTCGCCGAGACGCGTGAGGCGTACGCCGAGCTCGGCCAGGTCATTGCAGCCGAGCTCTCGAGCGGCTCGGTCGAGCCCGAGGTCGAGCTGCTCGCCGGGGACCTCGACAGGGCCAGAGAGCTGGTCGAGGCGAGCTACACGGTCCTCGAGGAGCACGGCGAGCACGCATACCTGGCGACGCGAGCCGCCACTCTGGCCGACGTCCTCTACCGTCAGGGACGCCTCGACGACGCAGCGCGCTACGCCGCGGCCGCGGAGTTCGGATCGACGAGCGGCGACCTCGCGACGGAGTGGCGCTGGCGGTCGGTCGCCGCAAAGCTCGCGGCGCGTGCGGGCGAGTTCGACCGCGCGGAGCAGCTTGCCCGCGAGGCGGTAGGCCTCCTGGCCGACACCGACGTCCTCCACGAGCGCGGGAGGTGCTCGCTGGACCTGGCCGAGGTGCTGACCCTTGCCGGCCGCCCGGAGGAGGCGGCGACGGCCCTGCAGGAGGCACTCGACCTCTTCGAGCGCAAGGGGAATGTCGTCGCAGCCGAGCAGACTCGTGTTCTGCTCGCCGAAACGACGGAGAGCCCCTGAGCGGGGCTCTCCTGTCGTCGGCCGGACCGGTCACGCATCTAGCGAGGACCGCCGCCGCCGGTGCCGCCGGGCATGTTGGGCTCGTACGTCATGACTGCCACCTCCTTTCCGGAGGCAGCTCACGTCCGTGCGCCAACGGCGCCCCTAGGGGCGGCCTAACCAGCCGCTAACGAGGCCCCGCACGCCGGCCTTCGTGAGCTGCTGGCCGGATGTCGTCGGGTCGCAGGCGACGGTAGAAGGCGGCCGCTCACGCGACCTCGGGCGAAAGCCTCGGCCTAGGTCAGAGAAAGCGTGTCGGCTGCTTCAGGGATTTCCCCCGGGCTCTCGACGGCCCGGATGCTGCCGAGGCACGAGACCGCCACGCTGGAGATCGCGATCACGGCAGCGGACAGAAGCAGCGTGGAGCGTGTCCCGAGCGCCGCGACGAGCAGGCCCACGAACGCGTATCCCGCCGGCTTGAAGACGAGCGACCCCAGCCAGTCATAGGCGCTGACGCGCGAGAGCGACTCGGAAGGGATGCGCTCCTGCAACGCCGTGAACCAGAGCGCATTCCCGAACGCGGACGAGCCGAACCCGAGCGCAGCCGCCGCGGCGACGACCGCGGTCGGGAACGGCCTGGCGAGGAGCGCCGGCTCGAGCGCGCACATGCCGAAGAGCAGGAAGCCGGTCGCGAGCGGCCGCCGCGGCCTCAACCGCAACGCGACGGCCGCTCCGACCAGCGACCCGACCCCTGCACAGGCGACGATCACGCCCCAGCTCGTCGCGCCGCCGAGCGACTTCTGGGCCACGAACGGCCCGAGCACGAACAGCGGCCCGAGAGCCAGGTTCCAGATCGAGAAGTAGGCGATGCTCGTCCACACCCACGTCCTCCCCCTGACCTCGCGCCAGCCGGTTCGCAGCTCGGCCGCGAAGGTCGTCCGCGGGGCGCGCGCGGCGCGCGGAAGCCGCATCCGTGCGAGGAAAGCGGCGCTGACGGCGAACGTCACCGCATCCGCGGCAAACGCCCATCCCGGGCCGACGGTGGCCACGAGCACACCGGCGACGGCAGGCCCGGCGAGGAACAACGCGTTGCGTGTCAGGCTGAGGAGGGCGTTGGCCTGCTGGATGCGTGCCGGCTGCACGGTCTCCGGAACGAGCCCGGTCACCGCGGGCGCGAAGAACGCGTCGCCTGCGCCGTACAGCGCGGCGAGCACGACCAGCGTCCAGAGCCCGGCCGACCCGGTCAGGAGCGCCACGGCGGTAGCGGCCTGCGTCGCGCAGCGGAGCAGGTCGGCGCCGAGCATCACGCGCTGACGCGGCAGCCGGTCTGCCCAGACGCCGCCCGCGAGCACGAGCACGACTCGCGGGATCAGTACGGCCATGAACACGATCCCGAGGTCGCCGGGTGAGCCCGTCAGCTCGATGACCGCGAACGCGAGCGCGATCGGGAACAGCCCGTCGCCGAACGCCGACACCGCCTGGCCCGCCCAGAGGAGCCGGAACTGCCGCTCCTGGAGCGCCCCGAGACGGCCGGCGAGTCGCATCGCCCGCGACGGTACGGCCGGCCGCCAATACCGCGGTAATGCGCCGCGGTTGAAGGCGTCGGCGGCGCCTTCTACGCTCTGCCCGTGACGCGCAGCCGGATCGCCCTGATCGCGGGTGCTCTCGCGGTGATCGCGGGCGGGATCGCGCTCGGCCTCGTCGGCTACCACTTCCTGACCGCCGACGACAAGTCGCCGTGGTGGGAGGCGGTCCCGAGCATCGCGATCGCGTGGACGTACCTGATGGCCGGGCTGATCGCGTGGTGGCGGCGGCCGGCGAGCCGCATTGGACCGCTGCTGATGCTCGTCGCGGCGTCGCTCCTCGTCCGCAAGCTCCAGTACAGCGGCAACTCGACGCTGTTCACGATCGGCTTCGCGCTCGGGAGCATGTACGCCGCGTGCTTCGCGCACGTCGTGCTCGCCTATCCGACGGGCCGGATCCGCGACCGCCTCGAGCGCCGGTTCGTGGCCGTGGCGTACGCGGTCTTCTTCCTGCTCCCGGTCGGGGTCCTGCTCGCCTACGACCCGGACAACTCGTGCCTTTTCAACTGCTCGCACGTCCACCGGGTGCGACCCGACAGCTTCATTTCGCTCACGGGCGACCACACCGCGTTCACGGTCATGCACGTCGTCCAGCACGTCGGCGGCTACGGCCTCGCCGGTGCGGTCTTCATCGCCCTGATCCTGCGCCGCTGGCTCTCGGCGTCTCACCACACGCGGCGCAAGCTGACGCCGCTCCTCCTTGCAGGTGTCGCCGCCGGCCTCCGCTCGATCTCCGAGGCCGTGTTCGGTCTCGTCTCGCGGACGAACCTCGAGGCGCTGACGCTGTTCTGCATCGAGGAGGCCGTCCAGATCGCGGTGCCGATCGTGCTGCTGCTGGGCTTGCTCGGCGAGCGCCTCGCCCGCGCGTCCGTCGCCGACCTCGTGCGTGAACTCGCTGTGACGCCGCCCGCGGAGGTTGGAGTGCCGATCGCCCGCGCGCTCGGGGACCCAACCCTCGACATTGCGTTCTGGATGCCTGCCCGCCGCGGGTACGTCGACGCGCATGGCCGTCCCTACGAACTGCCGGAGCCGGACTCACGCCGGGCCGTGACGCCGCTCACGCACGAGGGACAGCCCGTCGCGGTGCTCGTCCACGACCCGGCGCTGCTCGACGAGCCGAAGCTGCTCGCCTCGGTCTGCGCGGCCGCGGCGATGTCGCTCGAGAACGCGCGCCTCCACGCCGAGCTGCAGGCCCAGCTCCTCAAGGTGAGGGAGTCGAGGACCCGGCTCGTCGCGGCCGCCGACGCGGAGCGTGGCCGGATCGAGCGCGACCTCCACGACGGGGCCCAGCAGCGCCTCGTCGCCCTCGCGCTCGACCTTCGCCTCGCCGAGCGGAACCTCGCAACCGCGGACACCGGGACGAAGGCGCTCCTGGCCGCTGCGGTCGACAGCCTGCAGACGGCGGTCACCGAGCTGCGGGAGCTCGCACACGGCGTCTACCCAGCGATCCTGACGCAGGCTGGCCTGGCGGCGGCGCTCGACGACCTGGCTGCTCGGACGGCGCTCCCGGTCACCGTCCACGCGCCGTCCGAGCGGCTGCCGGAGGACGTCGAGGCGACCGCCTACTTCGTCGCTTGCGAGGCGCTCGCGAACGCCGTCAAGCACGCCGGCGCCCGAGCAGTCACGATCGATGCCGTGCTCGACGATGACTCGCTGCTCGTGACGGTCGCGGACGACGGCGCGGGCGGCGCCGATCCCGAGGGGTCGGGCCTGCGCGGGCTCGCCGACCGGCTCGAGGCCCTGATGGCGGAGGGCGGTCGAACCAGGGGATCGCGCGCAAGCTGTTCCTGAGCCCGAAGACCGTCGAGACGCACGCCCACGCGGTCTTCCGCAAGCTCGGACTCGAGGTGTCGGACGACTACAACCGCCGCGTGCTGGCCGTGATCGCGTACCTCGGCCACGACTGACCGACACGCCGGGCCGTGCGAAGATCGCCGGGTGATCGACCCGCTCGCGCGCTGGCAGCCGCTCGGCGACAAGCCGGACTACGCAGGGCTGCTCACGTTCGCCGGCGCCCCGTACACGGAGGACCCGGCCGAGCTCACGGGCGTCGACGTTGCGATCGTCGGCGCGCCGGTGGACGACCTCGTCTCCGACCGTCCCGGCGCGCGCTTCGGGCCACGTGCGATTCGGGCGGCGAGCTGTCCGCCCGGGCGGCATCTGGAGGCGGGAACCGACGCCTTCCGCGAGCTGCGGGTCGTCGACTTCGGCGACGCACCGGTCATCCCGGCGGATCCGGCCGCGAGCCGGACCGCGATCGCGTCGATCACGGGCCAGGTCGCCGACGCCGGCGCGCTTCCGGTCGTGCTCGGGGGCGACCACTCGATCACCGAGCCGGAGATCGAGGCGCTCTCTGCCCGCCACGGCCCGCTCGGTCTCGTCCACTTCGACACGCACACGGACACCGGCTCGGAGGTCTTCGGCGTCGAACGCTCGCACGGCACGCCGATGTACCGGCTCGTCGAGGCTGGACTCGTGGACCCGCGTCGCTACGTCCAGATCGGGCTGCGAGGCTACTGGCCCGGTGAGAGGGAGTTCGCCTGGCAGGCCGAGCGGGGAATCACGAGCTTCTTCATGCCCGACGTCGAGAGGCTCGGGATCCGCGCGGTGGTCGAGCGCACACTGGAGATCGTCGGGGCCGGCCTGGTGTTCCTGACGGTCGACGTCGACGTCCTCGACCCCGCCTTCGCGCCCGGCACGGGCACACCGGAGCCGGGAGGGATGACGTCGGCCGACCTGCTCCTCGCCGCACGAACCGTCGCTGCCGGCGTTCAGCTCGTCGGCGCCGACGTCGTCGAGGTGATTCCGACCGCGGTCGGCTCGGCCGACGTCACCGCCCTCGTCGCAGAGCGCATCGTCCGCGAGGTCCTGACCGGGCTGGCGGTGCGGAAGCGGTCGGCCCGCGCCTGACGCTTCAGGCGGCCGCGGCCGAGAGGTCGGCGACCATCACGCAGGCCTCGCCGCGCTCGGCGACGGTCTCGAAGCCGTGCCGCTCGTACAGCTTCACGGCCGGGCTGTCGGACTCGACGCTGAGGCTGATCTGCTCGTAGCCGTCGGCGCGAGCGCGGTCGAGGAGTGCCGTCAGCAACTCGGCGCCGAAGCCCTTGCCGCGGCAGCTCGGGACGACGGCGATCGTCAGCTCCGGCGTGTCCTCGTCGACGAACCCGTAGCCCGGCGCAGACGGCTGGAACAGGCGGTACCACGCGGCGCCGACGGGGCGAAAGCGCTCGATCAGGACGACGGCCGTGTCGCCGGGCCTCCCCCACCGATCGACATAGCGGCCGACGGGCAGGTCCTCGAGCTCGGGGTCGTGCCAGCGCCAGTAGTACGCATGGCGCAGCATGTCGCGCATGAACGGGACGTCCTGCTGACCGCCCCGCCGGATCACGGCACGCGCGAGTTCACAGCGCCAGGCCCGGCAGCTCGAGCATGGCCTTCACGGTTCGCAGGAAGTCGGCGGCCGGGGCTCCGTCGACGGCGCGGTGGTCGACGGTCAGCGTCATCGTCATCGTCGGGCGGACGACGACCTCGCCGTCACGCGCGACCGGCCGGTCCTCCGTCGCGCCGACGGCCAGGATCGCGGCCTGCGGCGGATTGAGCACGGCGGTGAACGCCTCGACGCCGAACATGCCGAGATTCGAGATCGTGAACGTCCCGTCGGCCAGGTCTTCCTGCGTCAGCTTCTGGTTGCGCGCGCGGTCGACGAGGTCGGAGCGGACGGCGGCGATCTCGGCGAGAGACAGGCGCTCGGCGCTCTTCACCACGGGCACGACGAGCCCCTGCGGGGCCGCCACCGCGATCCCGACGTTCGCAGCCGGATGCCGCAACAGGGCGTCCTCCGTAAAGGAGACGTTCACCTCCGGATGCCGCCTGAGGGCCGAGGCGCAGATCTTCGTCAGCAGGTCGGTGACGCTGACCTTCACCTCGGGCTGGAGCTCGCGTGCGCCGGCGACGACCATGGTCGCGCGCTCCATGTCGGCCGAGACCTGCAGCTGGAAGACGGGCACCTGCCAGGCCTCCGTGAGGCGCCGGGCGATCGTCCGGCGGATGCTCGTCAGCGGGACGGACTCCGTCTCGCCGACCGGGGCGGCCTGCGGCATCGCTCGGGACGGCCCGCCGGCAACTGCGCGATCGACGTCCTCGGCGATGATCCGGCCGTCGGGCCCGGTGCCCACGATCGACCCGAGCTCGATGCCCCGCTCCCGCGCGATCCGACGCGCGAGCGGCGAGGCCTTGATCCGCTCCCCTTCCCCACGCGGCTCGAGCCTGGGCTCGGCGCCGGCCGGCTCCGGCTCGGCCGGTGCAGGCTGCTCGGCCTTCGGCTGCTCCGGCGCGGCCACCTTCCCGTTCCCCGACACGTCCGGGACGGCCTCCCCCTGCTCGCCGATGAACGCGATCGTCGTGCCGACCGGCACCTCGCCCTCCGGGACGGCGATCTTCAGCAGCACCCCGGCCGCCTCGGCCTCGACCTCCTGCGTCACCTTGTCCGTGTCGAGCTCGTAGAGCGGCTCGCCCTTCTCGACGGCGTCGCCCTCGGCCTTCAGCCACTTGACGACGGTGCCGACCTCCATCCCCTGCCCGAGCCGGGGGACCTTGACCTCAGCGGCCATTGCTCCGTCCAACGGTCGCCCGGATCGCGTCGAGCACGTCGGAGGCGTGCGGGACGACGAACTGCTCCATCACGGGCGCGAACGGGATCGGCGCGAACTTCGAGCCGACGCGCTCGATCGGCGCGTCGAGCCAGTCGAACGCCTGGTGCTGGACGACGGCCGCGACCTCGGCGCCGAAGCCGGCGCGCGTGACCGCCTCGTGCGCCACGACGCAGCGATTCGTCCGCTTGACGGACTCGACGATCGCCTCCTCGTCGAGCGGCTGCAGCGTGCGCGGGTCGAGCACCTCGACGGAGACGCCCTCGCTCTCCGCCTCCTCGGCCGCTTTCAGCGCCTCGTGGACGAGGCGGCCGGTGGCGACGACGGTCACGTCCTCGCCGGGCCGGTGAATGCGCGCCTTGCCGATCGGGATCGGCTCGATCTCCTCCGGCACGTCCTCCTTCAGGCCGTAGAGGATCCGGTGCTCGAAGAAGATCACGGTGTTGTCGTCGTAGATCGACGACCAGAGGAGGCCGCGCACGTCGGTCGCCGTCGACGGGAAGACGACCTTCAGCCCCGGCACGTGCACGAACCAGGCTTCCACCTGCTGCGCGTGCTGCGCGCCCGGAGACCAGCCCGCGCCTCCCTGCGTGCGGATCGTCAGCGGCACCTTGAGCTGGCCGCCCGACATGTAGCGGTGCTTCGCGGCCTGGTTGACGATCTGCTCCATCGCCAGCGTCGTGAAGTCCTCGTACATGATCTCGACCACCGGGCGCATGCCCTGCATGGCGGCGCCGATCCCCGCCCCGACGATCGCCATCTCGGAGATGGGCGTGTTGCGCACGCGCTCGGGGCCGAACTCGGCCAGCATCCCCTGCGTCACCGCCATCGAGCCGCCCATCTCGGCGATGTCCTCGCCCATGATGAAGACGTCCTCGTCTTGGCGCATCGCCTGGGAGAGCGCGTCGCGAACCGCTTCGCGGTAGGTCAGCTCAGGCACCCTGACACTCCTGACGCGCCGCTGGGTGTGCGACGCAGGAGGGGACAGTGCCCCAGCACGGCCCCGGAGAGCGGCGTGCAGCCAGCGGCGCGAGGTCGGCGCGGAGGCCGGCTCCGCCAGCCGGGAGCGGCGACCGGTCAGGGGCGTCAGGCATAGATGTTCTTGAGCGCGTCTTCGGGCCTGGGATCCGTGCCCGCCTTCGCGAACGCGACCGAGGCTTCGACGAGCTCCTCGACCTCGCGCTCGATTCCCTCGCGATCGTCGTCCGAGAGGTCGAGCTTGGCGAGCACCCGGTCGAGCGGGTCCTGCGTCTCGCGCAGCTCCTTGATCTCTTCCTTCGACCGGTAGACCTGGGGGTCGCCGACGTAGTGCCCGACGAGGCGATAGGTCTCGCAGAGCAGGAAGACGGGCCCCTTGCCCGAGCGCGCGTGCTCGAGGGCGCGCCCTGCGGCGCGGAGCACCTCCCCGACGTCCTGGCCGTCGACCGTGATCGAGTGCATGCCGTAGGCGACCGCGCGCTTCGCGAGATCCTCGATCGGCAGTTGCTGCGACGCAGGCGTCGACTCGGCGTAGTGGTTGTTCTCGCAGACGTACACGGCCGGGACCTGCCAGAGCTGCGCGAGGTTCAGCGACTCGTGGAAGGTGCCGATGTTCGTCGCCCCGTCACCGAAGAAGGCGATCGCGACGCGCGGCTCGTGGCGCAGCTTGAACGCGAGCGCCGCGCCGGTGATCGCCGGCAGGCCGCCGCCCACGACGGCGTTGGCGCCGAGGAAGCCGATGTCGACGTCGTAGAGGTGCATCGACCCGCCGTAGCCGTGCGAGCAACCCTCGACCTTTCCGTACAGCTCGGCCATGAGCGCGTTCGGGTGCATGCCGCGCGCGAGCGCGTGTGCGTGCGCACGGTGCGTCGAGGCGAACACGTCTCCGTCGGCCATCGCCTGGCAGACGCCGACGGCGACCGCCTCCTGGCCGATCGCGACATGCAGGAAGCCCGACAGCTCACCCGCGCGGAAGCGCTCCTCCACCTTCTCCTCGAACCGGCGGATGAGCAGCATCTCGCGGTAGAAGCCGCGCAACCGCTCCTGCGAGGCCCCGCCCCGCCTCTTGGACTCGACCTTCGCCACGAGGGTCAGTCTATGCTCCGCTCGTGGGTCTGGCGACGCAGTGGGAACGGATTTCGGCCTCTCTCCCGGACGGCTGGGAGCGCGCCGAGCTGCGCCTTCGAGTCCCCGACGAGCAGCAACGCGAGCGGGCGACGGTCCTGCTCGGCCCACTGATGCCCGGCCGCGTCAGAGGGGAGATCTACTTCCACGTCTCGCGCCACGCCGGCGTCGGCCCGGAGGCTTCGCGGCGGCTGCTCGGCAACCTCGACGAGGAGGACATCGAGGGCACGCTCGTCCTCGCAGGCATCGTCGTCCCCGCGCAGGCCGCACCCGAGACCACGGCGGTGGCCACGGCCGCTCCCGCGCCCGACCCAGCGCGCGCCGCGCCGCTCGTGGCGCAGTGGGACGCACTCGCGAGCGCGCTGCCCGCCGACTGGAGCGACCTCCTCTGCCGGCTCGAGCTCGGGTCGAGCGACGACCTGCCGCGCGCCGCGCTGCTCTCGGCGCCGCTCAATCCTTCGCGGCCGGCGCACGAGATCGGCTTCGACTTCCGCGCCGCCCGCACGACCGGTTACGGCGCGTCGGCGCAGATGGTGCGCCGTTGCCTGGGGCGGCTGGACGAGTCCGGCATTCCGGGCCGCGTCGAGGTGCTCCGCGCCCTGTCCGAGTCGCGGCACGTGTCGACGCAGGGGCCGGTCTGGTACGTCGGCGGCAAGGTCCTATGAGCTCTTCCGGGTCGAACGAGCCGCAAGTCGCGTGGATCGCGCTCGACGAGGGTGCGCTCGTCGTCGCGGCCGACGGGAGCGAAGTCGGGCGCGTCATGGAGGTCGCGGGCGACGAGAACGCGGACATCTTCAACGGGATCGTCCTCGCTCACGCCCAGCACGGCACCAGTCACTATGTCGCCGCCGAGCGCATCAAGGGCATCTGGCCCGATCGGGTCGAGACCGACCTGACCCCCGCGGAGGCAGGAAGCCTCCCGGAGTACGCGGAGCCCCAGGTCACCACCTGGCATGCGGACGAGGGCGGCGGCGGCTTCGGCGCCCGCATGAAGCGGGCCTGGCACGACCTGTTCGGCCGGCACGGCTAGCAGCAGCGCCTACTTGCCGATCAGCGCGGCGAGCTCGCGGGCGAGCGCCCGGGCGTCCGCCGCCGTCTTCGTGATCACGAGCACGGTGTCGTCGCCGGCCACGGTGCCGACGACGAGCCGGTGCTCGATGCGATCGAGAGCGCGCGCGATCGCAGGCGCCGTTCCCAGCTCGGAGAAGACAACGACGAGGTTCTGCGCGGCGGTTGCACGCCGGGCGAACTGCCCGAGCACGGCCGCGAGCCCCTCGCGCGGATCGGGCCGCCGCTGCCGGTGCGGCGCGACATAGCGCGGGCGACCGAGGCTGTCCTTGCCCTTCTCGAGTCCGAGCTCGCGGATGTCGCGCGAGATCGTCGCCTGCGTCACCCGGCACCCCGCGGCCGCAAGCGCGTCCCTGAGCTCGAGTTGGGTGCCGATGCGCTTGCGCGCGACGAGGCTGCCGATCAGCCGCAGCCGCTCGCGCTTCCCGAGGTGACCGTCGAGCTGCATACGCAGTGAATCGTATTCACACCGCCGAACGGGGAACGGAAATCCACTTGCGGGCGACCCTCGTAGGAATCGGCGGACGGCGGCGCCCAGAGGGAGGAAGCCATGAAGAGACGTGTTCCGCGGTTGTCCCACCGCATCTTGCTCGTCGTCGGCGGAGCGATCGTCGTGTTCGGGCTCGGCCTGAGTGCCTCGTTCGGGTTCGCGAGCTCGGGTGGTCACGACGTGAGCTCGTCGTACACGTACCCGACGAGCCCACCCCCACCTCCACCTCCGCCGCCACAACCTCCGCCGCCACCGCCTCCACCGCCTCCGCCGCCACCTCCGCCACCGCCGCCACCCGGTTCGCCGCCTCCGCCGCCGGCACCCCCGCCACCGCCGCCACCTGCGCCGGCACCTCCGCCTGCATCACCGCCGGCCTCTCCGCCTCCGCCGGCGCGTGTCCCGACCAAGGTCAAGCTGCGCGCGGCTCGCAACAAGACGCTGAACGCGATGATCCTGATCAGCCCGAGCGGGCGGACGCTCTACCACATGACCGCGGAGAAGGGGAAGAAGATCGTCTGCACCGGCCAGTGCGCGCAGTTCTGGCCGCCGCTCCTGATCAAGCGCGGTGCCAAGCCGACCGCCGGGCCGGGTCTCGACGCGAAGAAGCTCGGGACGATCAAGCGCCCTGACGGGCGGCTGCAGGTCACCTACGCGGGCCTGCCGCTGTACGCGTTCGCGAGCGACAAGCGGACAGGTGACGTGAACGGGGAGGGCGTCGAGAGGGTCTGGTACGCCGTCGCCCCGTCCGGGAAGATCGTCAAGCGGGCAAGCGTGGAGTGAGCAGGGCCGGCTCTCTCCTCGCCGGAAGCTGCCTGATCGCAACGCTGACCGCCGCCGCGTTCGCGGGCTCCGCACGGCCCGCCGCGGCGGCGGTCACGTTCACGTGCACCGGGAGCGCGACGTCCGACGAGTCGCACCTGCAGCCGCTGATCGACGCCGGCGGCCGGGTCACGCTCCAGGGTCCCCACGCCTGCGCCGGAAACTACTTCGCACTGGGCGTGACGGTGACGATCGCGGGCGCCGGCTCCGGTGTGACGATGGACGGACGTGGAACCGGCTCGATCCTCGTCGCCGACGACGCGACCGTCACGCTCTCGAACCTGACGCTCACGAACGGGAACGGCAGCGGCCCGGACGAGCCGGGCGATCCGGCCGGCGCGAACGGCGGAGCCGTCTCGATGACCGACTCGACGCTGACCGTCGCCGGCTGCCGGATCGTCGGGAACAACGCCGACGACCAGGGAGGCGGCATCCACGCGGCCGAGAGCACGGTGACGGTGATCGCCTCGACCGTGTCGAACAACACCTCCCGCGCCGGCGGGGGCGGCATCGACGCCGACGACGACGTCGACCTGACCGTCAACGGGTCGACCTTCAGCGGCAACGCCACCGGCCCGCACGGAGGCGGCATCGAGCTCTTCGACGGCACGCTCACCGTCACCGACTCGACGCTCAGCGGCAACAGGCTGACCGACACCACGGACTTCCGCTCGGGCGGCGGCATCTGGACCGGCCTCTCCGTCGTCACGCTGACCCGCTCCACGGTGACCGGCAACAGCTCCACCGAGTTCGGGGGCGGCATCGGGTTCAGCGGCGGGCCTGGATCGAGCCTCTCGGTCGTCGACTCGACCGTCTCGGGCAACCGGGCCACCCTGGGCGGCGGCGGCATTCGGAACGACGCGTACTACGGTGACGCGCCGCTCGTCGTCGATCGCTCGACCATCGCCGGCAACACGGCCGCCGAGGGCGGAAGCATCGACGCGTTCGCGCTCAACGGCTTCACGTCATCCGTGTCGCTCACCTCGGCGACGATCGCCGGCAACCGGGCGTCACAGCTCGGCGGCGGGATCAACAGCTTCGTCGATGCGAGCGGCGGCGCGACGAGCATCTCGGTCGCGTCCAGCACGATCGGCGGACGCCCGCACCGGGTGAACGACGGCAATCAGGCGTTGTTCGGAGGCGGAATCGCCGCGAACGGGGACAACGGCCCCGCGGCGATCGTCCTGCACCCCGGGACCGTGCTCGTCGCCAACGTCGCCAGGTTCGACGGCGGCGCCGTCTTCACGAGGAACGGTGCGACGCTCACGACGGATGCAGGCGTCCTCATGCTCCTGAACCGCCCGAACAACGTCGGCTAGGGCTCAGGAACGGAGTTCGGCGCCGAAGCGCTCGCGGAGCGCGGCGACGATCCTGCCCCGCAGCACGGCCGCGTCCTCGTCCGAGAGCGTCCGCTCGGACGACTGGAAGGCGACCGAGAACGCGATCGACCGCTTCCCCGGCCCCACCTGCTCGCCGCGGTAGACGTCGAAGACGCGCATCGCGCGAAGCTCCGGCCCTGCGGCCTCCCGTGCCGCCGCGATCAGCTCGCCGGCCGGCACGGCCTCGTCCGCCACGAACGCAAGGTCTTCCTTGACGGCGGGGAAGGTGATCACGTCCTCGTAGAGGATCCGCTCCGGCACCTGCGCGAACACCTCGGCGAGATCGAGCTCGAAGGCCGACCACTCGCCCTCGAGCAGGCGCGGGTCGAGCTGCGCCACCCAGCCGCCCTGCACCGCCGCGCAGGCGGGCGAGGCCATGAAGGGATGTCTGGCCGCCTCGAAGCGGGGCTCCTCCTTCAGCAGTGCGAAGACCTCCTCGACGACGCCCTTGGCGCGGAAGAAGCCGCCGCGCACGATCCCGGCCAGCCGCCAAGGCTCGCGCGGCAGCGGCCCATCGGTCGGGAGGTAGACGTGGGCGATTTCGAACAGCGCCGCTTCAGGAGTGCCGACGTTCACGTTGTGCTGGGCGGCCCGGACGAGGCCGTGGAGGAGTGTGGTCCGCAGCACGCGCTGCTGCTCCGACAGCGGGACGGGCAGCGCGAGCGCAGCCGGGTCGGGGTCGGAGGGCTGCAGGGAGTACGTGTACGCCTCGACGAACCCGCAGCCGACGAGGAGATCGGAGACGGCTCGGCGTAGCCGCTGCTCGTGCGAGAGCCGGCCGAACACCTCCGTTCGCTCCGGCATCGTCGGCGGCACCTCCTCGAGCCGGAAGCGGGCCACCTCCTCGACGAGGTCGATCTCGCGCTTGACGTCGCGCGCGCGCCACGCGGGCACCTGCACGGTCCAGTCGTCCGCGACCTCGAAGCCGAGGCGCACGAGCCGCCGTCGCTGCTCTTCGGCCGGGATCGGGATGCCGACGATCTGCCCGGCGCGCTCGGGGCGAAGCTGGATGACAGGGCGCTCGGGGAACGGCGCCTTCACGTCGGTCTCACCCACCCAGCGGGCGCCGCAGAGCTCGGCGAGGAGCTGCGTCGCGTAGACGGCGGCCGGCTCGGCCACCTCGGGCGCCACGCCCTTCTCCCAGCGCGTCTGCGCCTCCGAGCGAACGCGAAGCCGCTCGCCGCTCAGCAGGACGCCGAGCTGCTCGAAGTTCGCCGCCTCGAGCAGGACCGCCTCGGTCTCGGCCGAGACCTCGGTCTCCTCGCCGCCCATGATCCCGGCGACGGCCACGGGCCGCTCGGCGTCGGCGATCACGAGCTCCTCGGTGGTCAGCTCGCGCTCCGTGCCGTCGAGCGTGCGGATGCGCTCGCCCGGGCCGGCGCGGCGGACGACGATGCGGCCCTCGGCGAGTGTCGCGTGGTCGAACGCGTGCAACGGGCTGCCGAACGCGAGCATGACGTAGTTCGTCACGTCGACGACGTTCGAGATCGGTCGCATGCCCGCGCCGAGGAGTCGCGCCTTCAGCCAGGGCGGGGACTCGCCGACCGTCACGTCGCGGAAGAGCCGACCGATGTAGCGCGGGCAGCGCTCGAGATCGTCGATGCGGATGTCGACGGGTTCGTCGCCGACGCGCTCGGGATCGCGCCCGGGCGGCGGGGCCAGGTCGACCTCGAGCAGGGCCGACACCTCCCGCGCGATCCCGTACACCGACGTCAGGTCGGGCCGGTTGTAGCCGGTCTCGATCTCCAGCACCTCGTCCGCCAGCGGCAGCACGTCCGCGAGCGGCGTTCCCGGCTCCAGGGCCTCGTCGAGCAGCATGATCCCCGAGTGGTCGGTGCCGAGCTCGATCTCGTCCTCGGCCAGGATCATCCCGTCCGACAGCTCACCGCGCACCTTGCGCTGCTCGAGCTCGAGCCCGCCCGCGATGCGCGCGCCGGGCAGCGCGACGGCGACCGTGGCACCGGCACCGAAGTTCCACGCGCCGCAGACGATCTGGCGCGCCTCGCCCTCGCCCACGTCCACCTGGCAGAGCTGCAGCCGGTCCGCGTTCGGGTGCTTCACGGCCTCGAGCACGCGTCCGACGCGGAAGCGACCGAGGTTGCCGTTCTCGTCCGGCACGCCGCGGCGCACGATCCGATCGACCTCGCAACTCGTGAACACGAGCCGGCGGCCGAGCTCCTCCACGGGCAGGTCGAATGCGACGTACTCGCGTAGCCAGGAGACGGGGACCTTCAAAACTGTCCTAGCACGCGCACGTCGTTCTCCCAGAACAGGCGCAGGTCGGGGAGCCCGTGGCGGAGCATGGCGATCCGCTCGATGCCGAGCCCGAAGGCGAAGCCCGACCACTCGTCCGGGTCGTAGCCGACGTTCCGGAACACGTCCGGGTCGACCCAGCCTGCGCCGCCCATCTCGATCCAGCCGGAGTGCTTGCACACGGGGCAGCCCTGCGCGTCGCAGATGAAGCAGGTGACGTCGAACTCGACGGAGGGCTCCGTGAACGGGAAGAAGCTCGTCCGCATGCGCACCTCGCGCGCCGGCCCGAACAGTTGCCGGAAGAAGTGCAGCACCGTGCCCTTGAGGTCGGCGAGCGTGATGTCTCGGTCGACGACGAGAGCTTCGACCTGCAGGAAGGTCGGCGAGTGGGTCGCGTCGGGCGTGTCCCGGCGGTAGACGCGGCCGGGCATGATCGCGTAGATCGGCGGCTTCCGCGCCTCCATCAGCCGGATCTGGTCGGGCGACGTGTGGGTGCGGAGAAGCACGTCGTCCGTGAGGTAGAAGGTGTCGTTGGGCGAGCGCGACGGGTGCCCGCGGTCGGTCGTCAGCGCGTCGAAGTTGCTCCACGCGTCGACAACCTCGTCACCTTCGTACACCTCGTAGCCCATGCCGAGGAAGATGTCCTCGATCTCCCGCCGGATCTGGGTGAGCAGATGGAGGCGCCCGCGGCGGACGGCCTCGCCCGGCAGCGTGACGTCGACTGCGCTCTCGGCGTAGACGCGCTCGAGGTCGGCGCGTTCGAGGCTCTGCTGCTTTTCGTCGACCGACGTCTCCAGCCGGTCACGGAGCGCGTTCAGCGTCATGCCGGTCTCGCGGTCGCGCACGTCGCGGAGCGCGAGCTTGAGCGCGCTCTTGCGGCCCAGGTAGCGGACGCGCAGTTCCTCGAGCTCGTCCAGCGTCGAGGCGGCCGCGACGGCGGCGATCGCCTCCCTCTCCAGCGCCTCCGCGTCCACGGCGGCGAATCTATCGGCTTTTCGGTCGTTCATAGGCATTCCTCCGGCATGGGCAAAGGGACGGGATCGCCCCGGCCCGGCCGGTGGATCGGAGGACGCTACGCGCGCAGGCCCCGATCCCCGGACTCGAGCCGGGGCCGGGGAAACAGGAACGACGAGCGCGTGCAACTCATACGCCAGAGGATAGCCGCCGTCTACCGCGAGAATCCAGGCGTGAGCGATTCGAGCCCTTACGACGCGATCGCGCGGCTGTACGACCCGTGGAGCAGGAGCGTCGTCGAGGACGTGCCCTTCTACGTGGAGGAGGCGCGCGCCGCCGGCGGGCCGGTGGTCGAGCTCGGCGTCGGCACCGGGCGCATCGCGGTTCCGATCGCCGCCGAGGGGATCCGCGTGATCGGCGTCGACTCGAGCCAGGGGATGCTCGACGTTTGCTGCGAACAGGCCGAGCTCGCCGGCGTCGCCGACCTCGTCGACCTTCGCGTCGGCGATCTCCGCACCCCGCCGGTCGAGGAGCGCGTCGGCCTCGTGATCTGTCCGTTCCGCGCCTTCCTGCACATGCCGGACGACCACGAGCGGCTGCGCGGCCTCGAGGCCGCACGCGACCTGCTCCTGCCGGGCGGCCGGCTCGTCTTCGACGTCTTCACCCCGAGCGCCGCCGACATCGCCGAGACGCACGCCCGTTGGATCGAGCGCGAGCCGGGGATCCACGAGCGGGCGGACTGGGACGAGCAGGACCGCACCCTGACCCTGACCGTTCGCGGGCCCGAGGACGAGTCGACGATGACGCTTGCGTGGATCTCGCCGCGTGAGTGGGCCGACCTGCTGCGACGCGCCGGGCTCCGGATCGAGAGCTGCTACGGCTGGTTCGACCGGCGCGTGTACGACGGCGGTGAGGACACGATCTGGGTCGCAAGCCGGCCCGCCCCGTTGTAGGGTTCCCCCGTGCTCCTCGCGGTCAGCTCGGGCCTGATCATCGCGATCGTCGTGATCGTGATCGTGGTCCTGTTCGCGTTCATCCTCGTCGGGATGTACAACGGGCTCGTCCGCAAGCGCAACCGCGCGGAGAACGCGTGGGCGCAGGTGGACGTGCAGCTCAAGCGGCGGCACGACCTGATCCCGAACCTCGTCGAGACGGTGAAGGGCTACGCCGCCCACGAGCGCGGGACGTTCGACGAGGTGACGCAGGCGCGCACGGCCGCGCAGCAGGCGCAGGGCCCGCAGGCGCAGGCGCAGGCCGAGAACGTGCTGACCCAGGCGCTCGGCAAGCTGTTCGCCGTCGCCGAGAACTACCCGACCCTGCGCGCGACCGAGAACTTCCAGCAACTCCAGGCGCAGCTGTCGGAGACCGAGTCGAACATCGCCGTGGCGCGCCAGGTCTACAACGACACGGTGCTGACCTACGACAACGCGCTCCAGACCGTCCCGACGAGCATCGTCGCCGGCATCTTCAACTTCCGCTCGCGCGAGTACTTCCAGACGGAGGACGCCGAGCGCGCGGCACCGCAGGTGTCGTTCTCGGACACGACCGCTCCCCCGGCACCCGACGCGGCCCCTCCGCCGGAGCCGCCGGCTCCGGAGCCGCCCCAGGCAGCGCCGTCGCCTCCGTCGTCCTGAGCCGCAGCCGACTGATCCTGCTGGCCACGGCCCTCGCGGCCGTCGCGGCGCTCGTCGTCGCCCCTGCGGCCGCGGCGAAGTCCTACTCACTCACGCAGGCGAACGTCAACGTGCGGATCGCCGAGGACGGCTCGCTTTTCGTCCGCGAGGACATCAGCTTCTTCTTCTACGGCCCGTTCAGCGGCGCGTACCGCGACATCCCGCTCCGCAAAGGGGAGTCGATCGACCACGTCCTCGTCTCCGAGAACGGCCAGGCGTACTCGCCCGGCGGCAACACCAAGCTCGGCAGCATCGACACGGCGGGGAAGTACGGCGTCGAGCACGACTCGAACAAGGTGCGGGTCGTCTGGCACTACTCGGCGCTCGACGAGCAGCGGACGTTCACGATCGCCTACCGCTTCCGCGGCCTCGCCGTCGCGTACGACGACGTCGTCGACGTGAACATGAAGGTCTGGGGCTCCGAGTGGAAGACGTCGCTCGGGCGCCTGTCGGCGGTGATGGTGCTCCCGGGCACGGCGAAAGGCCCGCGCTACCGCGTCTACGGCCATCCTCGCTGGGTCAAGGGCGTGACCGCGAAGTTCCCGACCCAGGCGACGCTGCAGGCGGTCAACGTCCCCGCCCACCAGTTCGTCGAGATGCGCGTCGTCTTCCCGCGCTCGCTTCTGACCTCGACCGCGGGCGCGAAGGTCGTCGACGGGAACGGGCTCGCCAAGATCACGCACGAGGAGGTCGCCGACGAGCAGTCGTACGTCGACAACCAGGCGCAGATCGACGACGCCGAGCACCACTGGCTCCGCAGCGCCGGCTACCTGGCGCTGATCGGCCTCGTCCCGGCGCTCGCGATCATCGGCGCGGTCTGGCTCGTCTTCGGACGCGAGCGGAAGACCGACTACGACCGCGAGTACGAGCAGGAGCCGCCGACGGACAGCGCTCCTGCCCTCGTGCCGCCGCTCCTGCGCCAGACGAACGAGGCCGGCTCGAACGAGTTCACCGCGACGCTGTTCGACCTGATCAGGCGCGGCTACTACACGTCGAAGCCGGTGACCACCGAGCACGACTCCTGGGGCGGCCTGAAGAAGGATCAGGTGGCCGACCTCGAGCTCTCGGCGGGCGACCAGAGCACGGAGCTCGAGCCGTGGGAGAACTCCGTGGCGGCCGTCTTCAACGCCGTCCTGGCGACCGGCCCCGAGCGCCTGTCGAACATGCGCGACCGCATCAAGGCCGACCGCACCGAGAACGCCGAGCGCTTCACGGCCTTCAAGAACCGCGTCGGGACCGCGATCAGGGCGCAGAACTGGTACGTCCAGCGAGGCGCGTGGGCGACCTGGATCGCGATCGTCGGCTTCCTCATTGCGGGCGCCATCCTGATCGCCATTGCCGGCACGCGCTGGCGGGACGCCGCGCCGCGATGGACGGACATCGTCCTGCTGGCGATCGGCATCTGCATGATCGTCAACGCGTCCGCGCTCTTTCTCGCCTTCCTGCACGCAAAGGTCTGGCGGCGTCGAACGAAGAAGGGCGAGCTCGAGGCTCAGCGCTGGCAGGCCTTCCGCCATTATCTGACCGACTTCCCCCGCCTGCAGGACGCGCCGCCCGCGACGCTGCAGCTCTGGGAGAAGTTCCTCGTCTACGGGATCGCCTTCGGGATCGCCGAACGCGTCCTCCAGGGCGCGCAGCTCCGGATGCCGCAGGAGCTGCACGACCAGAGCCGGATCTACTGGATCACGCCGTACGGCGACCTCGGCTCCGGTGCAAGCGCCCTCGCCATCGGCGATCTCTCCGCGGGCTTTGGCTCGGCGCTCTCGCCGCCTAGCTCGAGCGGCTCCGGCGGCGGCTTCTCCGGCGGCGGAGGAGGCGGCGGCGGGGGCGGCGGAGGCGGCGCCTGGTAGTGCGCCGGCTCGTCCTCGCGGTCGCGCTCGTCGGCGCACTCTGCTGGTCGAGCACCGCAGCCGCCCAGTCGAAGGCAGGGTTCAAGGACTATCTCCTCGGCCCGGCGCAGGTCGTCGCCAACGTCCAGCCTGACGGCTCGCTCGACGTCCGCGAGGCGATCGAGTTCGTCTTCATCGGGAACTTCACCGGGGCCTACCGGGACATCCCGGTGCGCAAGGGCGAGTCGATCGACCGGATTGCCGTCTCGGACACGGGCCCGGCGCTCCCCACGACCGTCTACAGGCCCGGAGCCTCGGCGGAGCTCGGCAGCTCGGGCGCTCCCGGCACGTTCGGCGTGGCGCGGCTCGAGGATCGAGTCCGGATCGTCTGGCACTTCGCCTCCGACTCGATTCGGACGTTCACGATCGCCTACCGCTTCCGCGGGCTCGCCGTCGCGTACGACGACGTGGTCGACGTGAACATGCGTGTCTGGGGCGATCAGTGGCCCAAGGGCCTCTCCTCGCTCGCGGCCCAGATCGTCCTGCCCGGCGAAACGAGGCAGCTGCCCCTGCGCGTGTGGGGCCACCCCATCACCGTCAACGGGACGGTGGCGCGAGCCCCGGGCGCTGCGGTGTTGCAGGCGCCGAACGTCCCGCCGCACCACTACGTCGAGCTGCACACGGTCTTTCCGCGCTCGCTCCTCACGTCGACCGCGGGCGCGAAGGTCGTCGCCGGGCCGGGCCTGGCAAAGATCGTCCACGAGGAGCAGCAGGCGGTCGCGAACTACGAGCACGGACGGAACGAGGTTCGCGACTGGCTGAACCATCTGCCGCGCACGATCGTCGTCCTGGTCCTGCTCGCGCTCGGGCCGGCGCTCGCGCTCCTCTTCCTCGTCTGGCTCGTCTACGGGCGCGAGCCGAAGACCGGCTACGACCGCGAGTACGAGCAGGAGCCCCCGACCGACCTGCCGCCAGCGCTCGTCCTGCCGCTGATCGACGAGCAGAAGACGCCCACGTCGTCGTCGCTCGCGTTCACGGCCACGCTGTTCGACCTGATCCGGCGCAAGGACTACACGTCGTCGGAAACGACCACCGAGCAGGGAAGCGGCAAGCACGCGAAATCGGTGCCCGACCTGCTGCTCGCGACCGGGACCCGCGACAAGCTCGCCTCGTTCGAGGAGCCGGTCGTCGAGATCGTGGACGACGCGCTCGCGGACGGTCCCGTCGCGCTGACGAAGCTGAGCGACCGCTTCCTCGCCGAACGGTCCACGAACGCGACGCGGTTCGAGCAGTTCTCCGCCCGGCTGTCGCTCGCGATCGCGAGCCGGAAGTGGTACGCGCCCGGCAGCGGGGGGGCGATCCTCGGCTGGGCGTCCCTCGCCTTCGTGGTCGCCGGCATCGTCCTCGTCGTCGTGGCGACCAACGGCTTCAACGCTGCGGCGCCGCTCTGGAGCGACGTGATCATGCTCGTGCTCGGTCTCGCGTGCTTCCCGAATGCGGTCGTGACGCTGATCGGCGCCACCCGGGTCAAGCTCTATCGGCGCCGCACATCGGACGCAGAGATGGAGTCCCAGCGCTGGCAGGCGTTCCGGCGCTACCTCCGCGACTTCCCGCGGCTGAAGGACGCGCCGCCGGCGACGCTCCAGCTCTGGGAGAGCTATCTCGTCTACGGGATCGCGTTCGGGATCGCCGAGCAGGTGCTGAAGGCGGCGCACCTCAACATGCCGCCCGAGCTCCAGAAGGAGAGCACCGTCTACTGGATCAGCTCGTCGCCGGATCTCGGGTCGGGCGCGACGTCGCTCGGCATCTCGAGTCTCGCCTCCGACCTGACGTCCGCGCTCGAGCCGCTGCCGAGCCCGAGTTCGGGATCCAGCTCGTCGTCGAGCAGCGGCTTCGGCGGCAGCTTCTCGAGCGGCGGTGGAGGCGGCGGCGGAGGCGGCGGTGGCGGCGCCTGGTAGGACGCTCGCGGCCGAGCTCGCCGCGATCGTTGGTGCCGACGCGGTGCTCGACGGCTCCGATCCCGTCTACAGCCGCGACGCGACGGAGACGCGGGGCATCGAGGGACACGCCGACGCAGTCGCGTTCCCGCGGACGGCGGACGACGTCTCGCGGCTCCTCGCCTGGTGCTACGAGCACGACGTCCCGCTGACGCCGCGCGGTGGCGGCACCGGCTTCGCGGGAGGCGCTGTTCCCGTCGAGGGCGGGCTCGTGCTCGCGCTCGACCGGCTCGACCGCGTGCGCGCGTTCGAGCCGCTGCTGTGGCGCGCACACGTCGAGGCCGGCGTTCGTACGGGCCACGTCCACCGGCTCGCGCGCGAGAGCGGGCACCTCTTCCCGCCCGACCCGGGCGCGTCCGAGCAGTCGCAGATCGGCGGCAACATCGCGACGAACGCCGGCGGCCCGCACGCGTTCAAGTACGGCGTCACCGGCCGCTGGGTGACCGGCCTCGAGGCGGTCGTCCCGCCCGGCGAGCTGATCGCGATCGGCGGGCCGATCCGCAAGGACGTCGCCGGCTACGACCTCAAGAGCCTGCTGATCGGTTCGGAGGGGACGCTCGGCATCGTGACGGCAGCCTGGCTGCGGCTGATCCCCGCGCCGGAGGCCGCCTACCCCGTTGTCGGCCTGTACCGCGACACGGCCGCCGGCTGCGCGGCGCTCGAGCGCGTCGTCGGCCCCGGGCTCGTTCCGGCCGCGCTCGAGTACCTCGACGGCGGCGCGCTCACCGCCGCGGGCGGCGCGTTCCCGGGCGATGTCCCGGCCGGTGCAGGGTTCATGGTGATCGCCGAGGCCGACGGGACGCGCGGCGAGGCAGAGCGGCTGCGAGACGAACTCGTTGAGGTGCTCGGCGAGGAATCTCTGGGCGTGCAGGTACCGGATCCGGCCGACCTCTGGCGCTGGCGCGAGGGCGTCGCCTTCGCCGTCATCTCAAAGCGCGGCGGCAAGTCCGGCGAGGACGTCGTCGTGCCGCTCGACCGGCTCGCCGAGGCGATCGACGAAACGGTCGAGATCGGCCGCCGGCACGATCTCGCCGCCTGCAGCTGGGGTCACGCCGGCGACGGCAACGTGCACGCGAACTTCGTCATCGACCCGCACGACGAGGCGGAACTCGACCGTGCGCAAGCCGGTGCGGAGGAGCTGTTCGCGATGGCCATCCGCCTCGGCGGCTCGATCTCGGGCGAGCACGGCATCGGCTGGACGAAACGCGGCTGGCTGGAGCGCCAGTGGGGCCCGCGCGCCGTCGAGCTGCACCGGGAGCTGAAGCGCGCCTTCGACCCGAAGGGCCTGCTGAACCCTGGAAAGAAGGAGTAGAGATCGGCGAGCGTTCCGAGCTGGTCGAGGACGAGCAGGGGATCGAGCACACGCCCTGCGTACCGCTCGACGATCAGGACGCTTCGTAGAGCGCGATCGCGGCTGTGGCCGCGACGTTCAGCGACTCGACGTCTCCGGAGATCGGGATCGTGGCCGCCTCGTCGCAGCTCGCGACGACCTCGTCGGGGAGGCCGTCGCGCTCGGCGCCGAGCACGAACGAGAGCGGCTCGCCGAGATCGATCTCCGCGAGCGGCCGGCCGCCGTGCGCCACGAGCGCGACCCGCCGCCCGGGCGCCTCCTCGAACCCGACGAGCGGGACGCGGAAGAGCGCGCCGGCCGATGCCCGCAGCGCCCGCGGCGAGGTCGGATCGGCACATCCGTCCGAAAGCGCGACCCCAGCTCCGAACGCCCCCGCGGTGCGCAGGATCGCGCCGACGTTCCCGGGATCCGCCACCCGCCACAGCGCGAGCCCAAGCAACAGGCTGTTACCCGGCAGATCCGCGCGGCGGTAGACGGCGACGACCCGCGGCGGATGCGGGAGGTCGGAGACGGATGCGAGCAGCTCCGGCGCGACGTTCTCGCCCGCGGCGAGCAGCTCGACCGGCTCGACGCCGGCCGCACGCGCGGCCTCGACGAGATCCTCCCCCTCCGCGACGAAGAGGCCGAGCTTCCGACGCCAGCGCTCCGACTGCAGCTTCCGAACGAGCTTCAGCTTCTCGTTCGTGGGCGACGTGATCACGCGTCGAGCGACTTCTCGTAGTGGTCTGAGCGGCGGGCGACGCGCATCCCGGCGCGCTCGTAGAGCCGCACGGCTCCCGTCGGGTTCAGGCCGTCAACGCCGAGACCGGCACCGACCTTGCCGCGCGCCCGCAGCTCGGCGAACGCGTGCAGCAGGAGCGCGAGAGCGACCCCGCGACGGCGCCACGGGCGGCGCACGCCGAGCGACGCGACCCAGCCGAGCTCACCCTCCCCGCCGAACTCCGGGCGACAGAGGCAGACCCCGGCGATCTCCGCTCCGTCCACGGCGAGCAGCCAGAGCGAGGGATCGAAGGGCTCACGGAACGACCACTCCCGCCACTCGTCATACGGCTGCCGGAAAGACTCGAAGGCGTCCTCGAAGGACTCCTGCTGAGCTTCGTAGACCGCCTCGTCGTCGACTCCTGGCACGTAGGTCCTGACGGCGACGCCGTCGGGCCAGACCGGATCGGCCAACTCTCCGTCGAAATCGATCCGCATCTGGAACGAGTGCCGGACGACCTCGTAGCCGCGCTTCTGCACGAGGCTCAGGCCGAGCGCGTCCGACGAGAAGACGAACATCCTGACGACGGCGCCCGGCGCCGCGACCTCCCTGGCCCGGACCTCCATCTCGCCGACGAGCGCGTCCCCGATCGCAGCGTAGTTCGAGCCGGGCGGGACGCGAAGGTCGATCCAGAAGCGGGTCTGCTTGGCCTGCGCGGTCATGTCTGCGTAGCCGGCGATCTCACCGCCGGGAAGCCGTGCGACCAGCATCTCCATGGCCGGCACGTCGAACCAGGACCGCATCTCGGCCGTCGTGATCTCGTCCTCGCCGTAGAGCGCGCGCGAGACGGCGTTGATCACCGCCGCGATGCCCGCGGCGTCGTCCGGGTCCGCCGAACGAAGCTCGAATCCGGGTCGTTCGCTCGTCGTCTAGGCCTCGAGCGCAGCCTTGGCGCGCTCGGCGACGGCCTTGAAGGCCGGCGGGTCGCTCACCGCGAGATCGGCGAGCACCTTGCGGTCGAGCTCGATCTCGGCCTTCTTGCACCCGGCGACGAACTGGCTGTAGGAGAGCCCCTCCTGTCGCGCGGCCGCGTTGATGCGGATGATCCAGAGCGAGCGCATCGTGCGCTTGCGGACCTTCCGGTCGCGGTAGGCGTAGACGAGGGAGCGGTCGACCTGCTCCTTGGCCCGGCGGTAGCTGGAGTGCTTGAGGCCCCAGTAGCCCTTGGCCTGCTCGAGGACCTTACGCCGCTTCTTCTTCGCGTGAACGGAACGCTTGACGCGCGGCACTCAGGATCCCCTCCCCAGCAGCTTGTTCACCTCGCGCACGTCGCTGGGCGCGACGGGCTGCTCGTTCGCGAAATCACGCTTGCGCTTGGCGGACTTCTTCTCGAGGATGTGGCTCTTCATCCCGTGGCGGCGCATGAGCTTCCCCGCTCCCGTCACCTTGAACCGTTTCTTCGCCGCGCTCTTCGTCTTCTGCTTTGGCATCGTGCTTCACCCCTGCGTTCTTGGTCGGCCCGAGCACCATGACCATGTTGCGGCCGTCCAGCTCGGGGTTCGATTCGATCTGGCCGATCTCTTTCACGTCCTCGTACAGCCGCATCAGCAGATCGCGGCCCCGTTCCGGATGGAGGTTCTCTCGCCCCCGGAACATGATCGTGACCTTGACCTTCGCGCGCTGGTTGAGGAAGCGAACGACGTGGCCCTTCTTCGTCTCGTAGTCGTGAATCGAGATCTTCGGCCTGAACTTGATCTCCTTGACGTGGATCTGTGACTGGTGCTTGCGTGCGAGCTTCGCCTTCTGTTCCTGCTCGTACCGGTACTTCCCGTAATCCATGATCTTGGCGACCGGCGGATCCGCCTGGGCGGCCACCTCGACCAGATCGAGCCCCTTGGACTCGGCGTGGGCGAGAGCGTCCTTCGTCGCCTTGATCCCGAGCTGCGCGCCGTCGTCGTCGATCAGCCGAACACGGGGCACGCGGATGTTCTCGTTGATCCTGGTCTGGGGGACCGGACGGACCGGCTCGACGAACCGTCTCGGTCTCAAAGAGCTGTCACCAAGCTGCGAATTCCTCCCTTAAAAAACGACAAGACCGTCGCAAGCTAGCAACGGCCTTCGCCCTCGTCTTTCGACTCGGTTGAACCCCCGCGGAGCTCTCGGCTCGGAAGGTGAGGAGACTAGTGCCGCTCCTGCTTGCAGGCTCAAAGCGTACCAAGTTCAGCCAGCAAAGCGGCAAGACTCCTCGTTGACTGCTCTCCCCCGCGCTCACGGATCGCGAGCGCGTCGTCCGACTCCTTGTCTCCGTAGACGATTACGTAGGGGATCTTCTCGACCTCGGCGTTGCGGATTCGCTTGCCGACCGTCTCGTCGGAGTCGTCGACCTCGACGCGGTACGCGATTCTGGCCGCGAGTGCCTGCGCCGCCTCGCGGTGATCCTCGCCGACCGGGATCACGCGCACCTGCACCGGCGCGAGCCAGAACGGGAACACGCCCGCGTAGTGCTCGATCAGGATTCCCATGAAGCGCTCCAGCGAGCCGAGGAGAGCGCGGTGGACGACGTACGGCGTGTGCTCGCGGTTGTCCGCACCCATGTAGCTGAGGCCGAACTGCTTCGGCATCTGCGAGTCGAGCTGGATCGTCCCCATCTGCCACGAGCGGCCGAGCGCGTCGGTCATGTGCAGGTCGATCTTCGGGCCGTAGAACGCGCCGTCGCCCGCGTTGACCATGTAGTCGATCCCCCGCCGTTCGAGGGCGCTGCGCAGGGCCGCCTCGGTGAAGTCCCACTCCTCGTCCGTGCCGAGCTTGTGTTCGGGTCGAGTCGACAGCTCGAAGCGCGCCTCCATCTCGAACAGGTCGTACAGGAACGCTGCGTAGTCGAGGCAGCCGAAGATCTCGTCCTCGATCTGGTCCTCGGAGCAGAAGATGTGCGCGTCGTCCTGGGTGATGTGCTTCACGCGCAGGAGGCCGTGGAGCGTGCCGCCGAGCTCGTCGCGGTGCAGCGTCGACGACTCGGCGTAGCGGAAGGGCAGGTCGCGGTAGGAGCGGAGCTGCGAGCCGAACAGGAGCATGTGCCCGGGGCAGTTCATCGGCTTGAGCGCGAGCTGCTTCTCGTCCCCGTGCGAGTGCGTGAAGAACATGTGGTCGCGGTAGTTCTCGTAGTGGCCCGAGGTGATGTACGTGTCCACGTCGTAGAGGAGCGGCGTCTTCACCTCGACGTAGCCGCGGCGGGCGTTCTCGCGGCGCCGGAGGTCCTCGAGCTCGTTCCACAGCACCATGCCCTTCGGGTGCCAGAACGGCGATCCCGGAGAGTGCTCGGACAGGTGGAAGAGGTCGAGCTGCGCCCCCAGCCGGCGATGGTCGCGGCGCTGGGCCTCCTCGAGCCGTTCCAGGTAGGCGTCGAGATCGGCCTGCGAGTAGAACGCGGTGCCGTAGATGCGCGTTAGCTGCGACTTCGTCGAGTCGCCGCGCCAGTACGCGCCGGCGAGGCCGGTGAGCTTGAGCGCCTTGATCGGCTTCGAGTCCTGGAGGTGCGGGCCGCGGCAGAGGTCGGTGAAATCGCCCTGCGTGTACAGCGAGATGTCGCCCTCGGCGCTGTCGACGAGCTCGACCTTGAACGGCTCCTGCTCCGTCTCGAAGCGCCGACGCGCCTCGTCACGGGAGATGTCCTCTCGCGACCAGCTGCGCCCCTCGGTCAGCTCACGGCGGATCTCCTCCTCGATGCGCCCGAGATCGTCCTCCGAGACCGGCTCCGGGAACTCGAAGTCGTAGTAGAAGCCGTTCTCGATCGGCGGGCCGATCGCGACCTTCACGCCCGGGTAGAGCCGTCGCACCGCCTCGGCGAGCAGGTGCGCCGACGAGTGGCGCAGGACGGCGAGCGCGTCCGGGTCGGACGTGTCCCGCGTGGTCAGGATCTGGATCTCCTCCCCGTCCTCGAGCGGCAGCCGCAGGTCGCGAACGTGGCCGTTCGAGCGCACGAGCACCGCCTGCTCCGCGAGCTTCGGGCCGATCGCCCGCGCCGCCTCGAGCCCGGTCGCGCCGTCGGGAAGCTCGAGCTCGGAGGAATCGGGGAGCGTCACTTTCATGCAACCTCAGGATACTTCCCTCTCTCGAGGACGATTCGCGCGACGCCAACCCCTAGCGGCCGACTGGCCGTCAGGGACTCGGCCGGCGCTGACCCGTCTCTGGTCCGCCGGCGGCGGCGAAGAGGACTACGGGCGCGAGCACGAGGATCCACATCGTCGGCTGGAGACCCACCGACGACGCAACGACGCCGAGGACGAGCGGAACAACGGCGCCGACGAGACCGCCGATCCCGCCGACGGCGATCGCCGCACCGCTCTGGCCGGGGAGCGCCTCGTACAGGCGAGCCTTCGGGATCGCGTACCAGCCCGAGTTGAGCAGGCCGAGCACCGCCGCGAGCGTGAGCTTCGCGCCCGGCGAAGGGGCGAGGAGGAAGGCCGGATAGCACGCGAGCGCCGCGAGCGCGCTCCAGCGCAGGTAGCGCAGCCCGTCCATGCGTCGCAGCACGGCGAGCAGCAGCCAGTCGCCGACCAGGCTCGCCCCCGTCCAGACGGCGACGCCGATCGCGGCCGCGCTTGGGTCGAGACGTGCGACGTCCACGAGGTAGAGCGCGAGTAAGCCGTGGAAGACGTCGAGGAGCAGGTCGGCAGCCTCGAGAGTCGCGAGCCAGCGGAGGACGTCCCGGCGCCGCAGCGCGGCGAGCGACGCGCGGATGCTCGTCGCGAGAGACCGCGGCTCCGGCGGGGCGATCCGGGGCGTGCGGCGAGCCGAAACCGCGAGTGGCACCGCGACCACCGCCAGCCCGGCCAGCGCGGCGCGCCAGCCGAAGCCGAGCCAGAGCGCGGCCGCGAGCAGCAGCGGTCCTCCGACGTATCCGAACGCGCCGGCGAGCGTCCACCGCGCCATGCTGCGCTCCCGCTCGCCCGGGAGCAGATCCATCAGGGTCGCCTGGGCGAGGCTGACGAAGGCGCCGCTCGCCGGATTGGCGACGACGAGCGCGACGAGCAGGGCCAGGAAGCCCGGCGCGCCCGCCGCCAACGCGGCCGCGGCGGCGAAGACCGCTCCGCCGACGACGAGAACGGCGCGGCGGAAGCGTGTGTCGCCGGCCGCGCCGACGAGCGGGTCGAGCACGCAGCCGACGATTCCCGGCACGGCGAGCAGCACGCCCACCTGCGCGTAGCCGAGCGACAGATCGTGCCGGATCAGCGGCCACGCCGCGCCGATCGTGCCGTAGACGAGCTCGTCGAGGACCTCGATCGCGAGCAGCAGCCCGACGGTGCGGCGAAGACCGCTAGAGCGGGCGGGTTAGCAGGGTGCGCGAGCCACGCTGACGGGATGCTAGCGCGCCTGAAGGCGGGCGAGCGTCTCGCGGACGCCGTCGAGATGGAGCACCTCGACGTATGCGATCTCGCCGCGCACGACGTCGACCGCGATCTCCCCGGGGCCGCCGTCATGGAGCTGTACCTCCCGGCCGCGGATGAACCAGCGCTTGAACGGCCGCCCGAGCGTGTGGAAGCTGCCGCAGAACGGCTGCTCACAGGGACAGACCGCCGTGATCCGCAGGGCGCCGACCTGATCGGCGAGGCGGTCCTCACCCTGGCTGCGCAACGCGGCCTCGATCCGCTCGGCGAGTCCCGGCAGGACGTTCGCGACGAGCGGCGGCTCGATCATTCGACGGCCTTGCGGAGGTGCGCCGGGGCCTTGAGCCAGTAGCTCTCGCGGAGCCACTCGAGCGCCGCCTCGAGCGAATCCTCGTCGGCGATCTCGGCGGTGACCCAACCGTAGCGTCCGACGTAGCGCGCAATGCCGACGTACGGCAGCAGCATTGCGATCTCACGCTCCTCGGGCGTCAGCTTGACGGTGAGTCGAACCGGTGGCTCCGAAGACAGTGCAGCGAACATCCGGTTGTCCGCGACCTTGAAGACCGGATGCCCCCAGGGCTCGTCCTCGTACGTCTCCGGGAAGGAGAGGGCGAGCGCCCTGATGCGGTCGGCGAAGGCGTCGGCCGTCAACGCCGGACGGCTAGATCGCGTCCGCTTCGAAGCCGTCGCCGAAGTCGAGCGAGTCGCCGTACTCCGCCTGCCAGGCGGCGTCCCGTGCCGCAGCCTCGCGCTTCCAGCGCTTGTCGAAGAAGACCGTCAGCCAGATCGAGCCCTCGAACAGGATCATCAGCGGGATCATCTCGAGCGTGGTCGTGACCGGGTCGACGCCGGGGAGCGCGACGGCGAGAGCGGCGACGATCACGTAGCCGATCCGGCGGTTCCGCCGCAGCCGGTCAGCGGGCAGGATCCCGATCCGCGCCATGGCCAGGATGAAGACGGGCAGCTCGAACACGATGGCGGTCGCCACCATGATCAGCGTGACGAAGGAGTAGTAGCTCTCCGCCCGCGGGTGGAAGTCGAACTGTGCGCTGTCGTAGGTGGTGAGGAAATGGACGGCCGGGTCGAGCACGATGAAGTAGCCGAACGCGATGCCTGCCGCCATCAGCGCGGCCGCGAAGAGGAAGAACCCGACGACCTTTCGCTGCATGTGCCGGTCCATGGCCGGGGCGAAGAAGCCCCAGATCTGCCAGAGGATGATCGGCAACGCGAGCATGAGCCCTGCCCAGAGGCTGACCCAGAACGACGTCAGGAACGGCTCGGTGACGTTGAAGGCGACCGGCTTGGTGTTCGCGGGGAGCGGTTTGTTCAGCCAGTCGAGGATCTGATGGCGGAACAGGTAGGTGAACGTCGTCGTCGCGACGATCGCGAACAGGCAGAAGAAGACGCGCCTACGGAGCTCATCGAGATGCTCGACAACAGTCGCCTCTTCCCCGTGAGCGAGGCGACGCGGCAGAAGGCCCATGGCCTAGATGGAGTCGTGCTCGCGCTTGCTGGTGCTGACGGGCGCTCGAACAGGCTCCTCGACCGCCGGAGCCGTGGTCAGCTCAGCCGGTTGGTGGTCGTCCTTCGTGACCGAGTTCTTGAACTCGCGCATTCCGCGTCCGAGCGAGCGCCCCATCTCGGGAAGCCTCTTCGGGCCGAACACGAGAAGGATGACCAGGAGCAGGATCAGCAGTTCCCCCGCACCGATTGATCCGAATCCCATGGAGACAGCGTACCAGCCTGCCCGGGAGGGCGCTACGGGGTGGTCGGCCCTGTCGGGCCCGTGTCGCCCGTGGGGGTGCTGTGCCCCGTTGGGCCCCTGTCGCCCGTGGGGCCGGTGGCACCGTTCGTGAGCGTCTTCCTGATGTCGGACGTCGTCCGCGTGCAGTACGGCTTGCCGGCGCTCTTGATCTGCAGGCAGCTGTGCTGCACGACCTTGCCGTTCGTGAACGTCCGGTTGAGCAGGAGGACGGTGCTCCCCACCTGCGTGAAGTACGTCTTGTTGTCGTTCGAGTCGACCTGGATGTTGACGATGCTGTCTGTCAGGTCGGTGCCGATCTGCTTCTGGATCGGGATCAGGTCCGCGATATGCCCCGTGTACGATCCGTGCTGCTTCAGGAAGGTCGCCTCGGCGTCCATGACGCGGTTGAGCGCCTGCGTCGTCCGAAGCGCCCGGTCGGAGTCGTTCAGGCTCGTCGAGCTCTTCCGGTTGATGATCGAGAGCACGATGAAGAGCAGGAAGAAGAGCGCGACGATGAGCAGGATCGGGCTGCGGCCGAAGTTCACTGGGCGACAGTAGTCGAAATCCCGCCCGCGTCGTCGCAGGACCCGTCAGCGGCTGAAGCTGACGACGATCCGGACGACCTTCTTGCGGGCCTGGTCGACGAGGAACGATGTCCCGCCGCCTCCCCCTGCGAAGCCGTGCTGGCAGACGGGACCGAAGCAACGCACGCCCGGGATCACCTTGACGGCGGCGAGGGGCGAGCCGACGTGCACGCCCTGCGGCGTGCGGAACGACGTCCAGGTCGTCTCGAGCACCATCGCCTTTCCGGTCGTGAGCTGTCGTGGCGCCGCCCCCGCGGACACGTACGTGACGTACAGCCCGGCCGCGTCGTAGCCGATCCGCTCGACGTGACTCGCCGGTGTGGTCGACGTGTCGGTGCGGATCGAGACGATGTAGCCGGTGCCGATGCGCCGCTCGATGCTGCTCCGTGTCTCGCCCAGGTTGACGCCGGCGATCGACCGGTCGAGCACGATCGCGTGCGTGATCGTGACCGCGCCGGCGGCCGCCACGACCGTGGCCGCCGCCACGACAACGACGACCGCCGCGACTCCTCTCATTCGTCCCGACCCCCGCATTGCAGGGAATTCTTGCCGAGAACGCCCTGCCGACTGCGGGGTGCCGCTCACATCGGGAGCGCTCGCGGCTCGCCGCTCGCGATCGAGACCCGCTTCCGGAGGGTGATCCTGTGCCCATCGCGGTGCCGCTCGAGCTCGACCGAGTCCATGAGCGCGCGCATGAGCGAGACGCCAAGCGGCTCTTCGCGATCGCGCACGTGGGTCTTGTGCCAGAGCCCGTAGTCGCGCGTGACCAACACGAGGTGGCCGTCCTCGAGCGTCGCCTCGACGTCGACGACGAGTGCGACCCTGCGCGGCTGCTCCTCGATCACGAGCGTGAGCGACTCGGAGCACGCGAGCACGATGTCGAAGATCTGCGCGCCGTTGACGTGCACCCGCTCGAGCCAACGCCGCAGCTGCTCGCGAACGATCCCGATCGAGGGCGGCGTCGCCGGGAGCCGGGCGCGGAACGCGTCGTCGGTGTCGGCACCATCGTCCATCCAGGGACAAAGACTCCGCGGGAGCGAGATTCTTGCGCCGAACGGGGCGGGCGCGCCAACTGGTAGAAGCCGCAGCGTGACCCGGCGCGGCTGGCTCCTGTTCGCAGCGATGTGCGTGATCTGGGGGATCCCGTACCTCTTCATCAAGATCGCGGTCCGGGACCTGTCGCCGGCGACGCTCGTCTGGGCCCGCACGTCGCTCGCAGTCGTGCTCCTGCTCCCGCTCGCCGCCTGGCGGGACGAGCTGCGGCCGTTGCCCGCCCGCTGGCGGCCACTGGTCGTCTTCACCGTGGTCGAGATCGCCGTGCCGTGGCTCCTGCTCGCGAATGCCGAGCAGCATCTGTCGAGCTCGCTGACTGCGCTGCTGATCGCCGCTGTCCCGCTGATCGGCGTCGTGCTGGCGCTGTCGACGGGCAGCCGCGAACGGCTCGGCCCGCGCGCGCTGGTCGGCCTCTTGCTCGGGCTTGCAGGCGTCGCCGCGCTCGTCGGCCTCGACACGGCGGGCGCCGACGCGGCCTCGGTCGCCCAGGTCGGCGGCGTCGCATTCTGCTACGCGCTCGGCCCGCTGATCCTCGATCGCTACCTGAGCGGCCTCCCCGCGCTGGGCGTGATCGCCGCCTCGCTCACGCTCTGCGCCCTCGCCTACACGCCGATCGCGCTGCTCGACCTGCCTGCCGCCGTGCCGGGCCCCGAAGTGCTCGTGTCGGTCATCGTCCTCGCCGTCGTCTGCACGGCGCTCGGGTTCGTCTTCTTCTTCCAGCTCATCGCCGAAGCCGGACCGGTTCGCGCGACGGTGATCACCTACGTGAACCCGGCCGTCGCGGCAGTCGCGGGCGTCGCCTTCCTCGGCGAGTCGTTCACGAAGGGCATGGGCGTCGGCCTCGTGCTGATCCTCGCCGGATCAGCGCTCGCGACGCGCGGCGGGCGCAGCGGCGGGCGCAGCGGCGAGCGTCTCCCCGAGCCCGTCCCCGAGGTGCCCGCGCCTTGACGTTTCCCGCACGCGAGCTGGGATATCGTCTGGCACCGTCCCCGGCCAGGAGGAACGCGCGATGAAAGCCATCCACTGTCCTTGCGGCGAGGTCGTCGAGGCCGACACGGATGACGAGCTCGTCCAGGGCGTCGAGCAGCACATCCAGGAGAAGCACCCGGACATGGTCGGGCAGTACTCGAGAGAGCAGATCCTCTCGATGGCGCACGAGCACTGAGCGTCCCCGCCCGACCCGAGCGAGACGACGAAACCCCCGCACGTGCGGGGGTTTCTCGTGTCCGGCCTGCCGAGCCTGCCGGCCCGCGGTGTTCGGTCAGGCGGATCTGGGTTCCCGACGGGTCGCGGAACGCCGAGTCGACGCCGAACGGGCGACAATAGGGCAATGACCGAAAACGGCTGTGTGTTCTGCGACCTGACCCAGTTCCGCGAGGCGGACGTGTGCATCGAGAACGCCTTCTGCCTGTATGCGTCGACGCGCGATCCCCGCGACCCGCCCGACGTGCTACCGGGCTGCGGCGTGATCATCCCGATCGCGCATCGTCTGTCGCCCTTCGACTTCACGGCCGAGGAGTGGGCGGCGACGCACGAGCTGCTCCTCACGGCCAAGGCGGCGCAGGACGAACGCCTCGCGCCGGACGGGTACATGCTGGTCTGGAACTGCTTCTCGGAGCCCGGCCTGGCGCCGCACCACGCGCACCTGCACGTCCTCCCGCGCTTCGACGACGAGCCGCGCGCCGACCAGGGCGGACGGTCGGCGATCAAGGTGTCGGAGAACGTGCGGCCCGAACCCTTCGCGCCCGGCAACGGCCGAGCACGGTCGTTCGGGCCTCCGCCGGCCTAGGAGCCGCTGGGCAGGACCCAGAAGCGGCCTCCGCGCTCCGCCTCCAGCTTTGCCAGCTGCTCCCGGTGGATCTCTCGAACCCGCGCGGGCGTGATGGCCTCGTCCCGGCTCACCTCTTCGATCGTCAGGCTCGTCTTGTCCTCGTAGAGATGCCGCCGGCGAGACGCGCCCGGCTGTCGTAGGGCCAGATGAACGCCTGCCGGCTCGCAGCGTGATAGAGCGCGTCTGCATTCTCGACGTCGTAGCCGACCGCCCTCAGGTCGGCGCCACGCGCGAGCTGGTGGAACGTGATCTCGTCGCAGACTCCCCAGTCGCCGACGGCGAGGCGGTCGTCGGAGTGCCAGAGCACGGACTCGCCCACGCTGTTGTAGAACGCGAGCACGCCCTCTTTGCCCTCGATGACCGCGAGATTCGCTCCCCACGTGACCCGGTAGACGGGCTCGTCGACCATCATGTCCGGCGCCAGGATCTGCTCGTACTCCCCTGCGCCCTCGAGGTGCACATGGCGCCAGAAGTTGAGCAGGATGGCCCGATGGAGCGGCTCGGTCGTCTGCTCCAGAAGCTCTGCGGTCGGGATCATGCAGTCGTAGACGGCTTGCTCGAACCTGTTCATGAGGTGCGCTCCTCTTCTGGATCGACGGTGGAGACAGACCCTAGGCGACGAGGTCGTGCTGCAGGGCGTAGCGGGTCGCCGCGCTTCGCGTCCGCACGTCGAGCTTGCGGTAGATCGAGCGGAGGTGGGCGTGGACGGTGCGGATGCTCACGACCAGCCGTTCCGCCACCTCCGCGTCGGTGAGGCCCTCGGCGACCAAGGCCAGCACCTCGACCTCGCGCGCGGTCAGGCCCTCCGGGGCGTCACCCCCGGCACGGCTCGGCGCAGGTTGCACCAGCTCGATCGTCGCGCCGACCGGAAGGCTCTGCCCCTCGCTGCGAACCCGCTCGAAACGACTCTCCCCCAGCCGGCTGCGCAGGTCGGCGAGCACGCGGTCGTGACGGTCGCGGAGCACCGTCGGAAGAGGAGCTTCGATCGCCGTCCAGACCGCGTCGGCCGCGCCGAAGAGGCGGGCAGCCCGCTCCGGATCGCCGGCCGATGCCGCCAGCGGGGCTGCGACCTCGAGCGACCACCCCCAGAACCAGCGATCGCCGAACTCGACAAAGAGCGTCAGCGCCTCCGCGAGCTGCCCCGCGGCCGTCTCGGCGTCGCCGAGGTCGGCGTTGATGTCGGCGGCGACGACGAGCACCTTTGCGACGTTGCGACGGTCGCCCAGCGCACGCAGGATGTCGAGGCTCTCCTCGACCCGCATGCGCCCCTCGGCATCGGCGCCCGGAGGGCGGGCGAAGGCGAGGCCCTGAAGATCGAGGGCGATGCCTGTCGAATCGCCGAGCGGTCGGAACAGCTCGAGGCTGCGCTCGAAGAGCGGCCGCGCCCGGTCGGCCTCCCCTTCCAGCATGAGCGCGATGCCGGACCGGTACAGCGTCCGCGCCGTTTCCGCCTCGTCGCCGAGCTCCTCGTAGGTCGAAAGAGCCTCCTGGAAGAGGGCCTCGGCGGCTCGGTAGTCGCCTCGAGTCCTCCGCACGAGCGCCAGGCCGGTCACCGCCTCGGCGACACCCTTCTGGTCGCCGAGTGCGCGAAACAGCTCGAGCGCCGCTCCGCAGAGCTCGTCGGCACGGTCGTAGTCGCCCTGGTAGTGCGAGAGAACGCCGTTCGCGTTCAGCGCGCGGGCGCGCGTCGGCGATCGCTCCGCCGGAGCGGCGAGCGCCTCGTCGAGCCAGAGCCGTCCCTCGCCCAGATAGCCGCGCTCGAGCCAGAACCCGGAAAGGAGGGCGCAGATCTCGAGCGCCGTCGCCGTGTCGCCGTCGTCGAGCGAGAAGCGGATCGCGGCGCGCAGGTTGCCGTGGTCGGCCTCCAGGGTGGCGCGCCCCGGCGCGTGGCCGGCGAGACCGAGGTAGTAGGCGGCGTGCGCGCACCGGACATCTGCCCCCTCCGGGCTCGCGTCGAGCGTTTCGATCGCGTACTCGCCGATGGTCTCGAGCATGGAGAAGCGCTCGCCGTCGGAGCGGACCAGGCTCTCGTCGACGAGCGAGCCGATCGTCTCGAGATCTCCGCCGCACACGCTCTCGACCGCCTCCAGCGTGCAGCCGCCGGCGAAGACCGCCAGCGCGCGGAAGAGCGCCTGCTCGGCGTCCCCGAGCAGCTCGTAGCTCCAGCCGATCGTGTCGCGCAACGTCTGGTGCCGGGCAGGCCCGTCCCGTGAGCCCGAGGTGAGCAGCTCCAGCGGGTGCTCCAGCCGGGCCAGGATGCCCGTCGGGGACAGCATCTTCACCCGCGCCGCGGCCAGCTCGATCGCAAGCGGCAGGCAGTCGAGGTGGTCGCAGATCTCCGCGCTCGCGGCCAGCTCCTCGTCGTCCGGCTGGAAATCGGGGCGTACGGCGCGCGCACGCTCGAGGAACACGATGAGAGCGTCCTCGCGGTCGAGCGGCCCGAGCGGGAGCTCCTGCTCCCCGCCGATGCGCAACCGCGTGCGGCTCGTGACGACGGCCTTCATGCTCGGGCTCCCGGCGACGATCTCGCCGAGCGCGGGCGCAGCTTCGACGACCTGCTCGAAGTTGTCGACGACGAGCAGGAGCTGCCGGTCCGCGACGTGGGCGATGAGGCGCTGTACGAGGTCGCCCTCCGCGTCGAAGAGCCCGAGCGATCGCGCGATGCTGCCGACGACGAGACCGGGGTCGCGTATCGCCTGGAGCGCCACCACGACGGCGCCGTCCTCGAACTGGTCTGCCGCGGCCGAGGCGACCTCGGCGGCCAGCCGCGTCTTGCCGACCCCGCCCGGGCCCGTGATGGTGAGCAGCCGCACGTCTTCCCGCTGCAGAAGCGCGACGGCGTCGGCGAGGCTTCGCTCGCGACCGATCAGCGCGGTCGCCGTCACCCGGCGATGAGCTCGTGCAGGCGCTCGGCCATTGCGAGCGCGAACTGCGGATCGTTGAGCTCCGTGTCGACCTCGTGCACCTCGACCTTCGACCGGTCGACGAGGTCGCGAAGCGTGGAGAAGAGCGCATCGTCCGCCTCGGCATCCGCGAGCACCTGGCCCTCCGTCGAGAGCAGCGAGAGGCCGCGCAGCGGCACATAGAGGACGGTCGGCCCCGTGGCGGCGTTCAGCTTGCGCGCGAGGGTCGTCGCGATCTGCCGGGATTCGTCCGGAGTCGGCCGCGTCGCACCCAGGACGTTGTCGTGCACGTACAGCGGCCGGCCTGCGAAGCGAGCGGGCAGCGGCTCCGGCGGGCCGATGACGACGCAGTCGAGCGCGCCGAGCGAGACGACCTGGGGGATGCCCAGGCGCCCGGCGACCTCGAGCCGCTCCGGGCCGGCGGGCCAGATGCCGTCTCCGACCTCGTCGGCCAGCCCCGACGTGGTGACGTCGAGCACTCCGACGACAGAGCCGGTCTTCACGACCTCTTCCAGCGAGTGGCCGCCGAGGCCGACCTGGTGGAAGACGAGCACCTCGTAGCCGAGCTCCTCCAGGCGTTCGCGCGCCACCGTCACGCACGGCGTCGTGACACCGAACATCGAGGCCGCGATCAGCGGCTTCCCCTCGCCGGGCGGAGGCGCCGTGGCCGTCGCCATCCCGACCAGCGCACCCGCGGTGTTGACCAGGATCCCCGTCAGGATCGTGTTCAGCCCGGCGATATCGACGACCGAGTACATCATCGTCACGTCGACCGGCCCGAAGTACCGGCTGGTGTCGCCCGAGGCCGCGGTGGAGACCATCAGCTTCGGCAGGCCGATCGGCAGGCGCTGCATCGCGTACGTGGCGAGCGCGGTGCCGCCGGTGCCTCCGAGCGCGCCGATCGCGTCGAACCGGCCCTCGGCGTGCAGGCCCAGCACGACCTCGGCCGCGCCGCGGGACATCGCTTCGATCGCGGCGCTCCGGTCGCGTGCGTCCGCCAGCGCCTGCACGTCGACGCCGGCCGCCGCCGCCACCTCGTGGCGTGTCACGTCGGGCTCGGTGAGCGGCTCGCCGAGGATCCCGGCGTCGATCAGCAGCACGCCCACGCCCCGCTCGCGAATGCGGTCGCGCAGATAGGCGTATTCCTTGCCCTTCGTGTCCAGCGTCCCGATCAGAACGACGGTCGGGCTCCGCTCGGGCGTCACGGCGCAAGCATGACACCGCAGGTTAGGCAGCGCGAATCGGCAGTCCTGCCGATGTCCGCTCGGCCCGGCTTTCCTACGCTCGGTGCTCAGCGGTGCTCGCTTCGCGAAGCGCCGACCAGTATTCGAAGGAGGGAACATGCGTGGCATGACACTTGCGCTTGCGCTGTTGGCCGTGGTCGCGGCCGCCCTGGTGGCGGCGGGTGCGGCCGGTGCGGCGAGCACGCCGTGCACGGGCGCGCTGACCGGCACGATCAACGGCGATGTGAGCGCCGGGGCGGGCTGCTCCCTGACGGACGTGACCGTGAACGGGAACGTCAAGGTCATCCCGGGCGGCAGCCTCTTCGCGGTGCGGCTGAAGGTCAGCGGCAACGTGCAAAGCCAGGGTGCGACGTCGGTCTACTTCTCCGGCGGCACGTTCGGCGGCAACGTGCAGATCACGGGAACGAGCGACCTCTCGTTCCTCGGAGACGGGGGCACGGTCAAGGGCAACATCGAGATCCAGAACAGCACTGCCTACCTCCAGGTCTCCGATGAGACGGTCGGCGGCAACGTGCAGATGCACAACAACACCGGTTCCGGCTTCGGCGCGTTCGGCGTCGTCGCTGTCTTTCGGACCGCGGTCGCGGGCAACGTCGAGGTGCACAACAACTCGTTGACCGGGTCGATCTTGAATGAGGTCCTTGTCGAGGACAACGGCCCGATCGGTGGCAACCTGCAGGTCCACAACAACACGGCGGACGGACCGACAGGCTCAACCAACACGACAGACGTGTCCCTGAACACCGTGACGAAGAACCTCGACTGCCACGACAACACGCCGGCAGCGACGGGTGGCGAGAACACAGCAGCCAGCAAGAAGGGCGAGTGCGCCGGCCTCTAACGCGCACTTGAACCCACACCACAGCTCAACCACGCAACACCGCGAGGAGCAGCCCCACGAACGGTGGGGCTGCTCCTCGAGCACGTTAGGCAATGCGAATCGGCAGTCCTGCCGATGTCGGCTCCGTCCCGGCTCTCTAGGTTGAGCCTACCCAGGTCGCGCGGAGCGGCCAGAGCCAAAAAGGAGCCGGACATGACGCAGATCAACGACATCGAGACCGGGCACGAGACGCGCTACGAGACTCCCGCGTTCGCTCCCAGCAGCGGCTTCGCCTGGACGCTGCGCTCGGCGGAGATCGCCCGCCGGAACACGTCACGCGCACCGCGCTACGAGACTCCCACGTTCGATCCTCGCGGCGCCTTCGCCTGGACGCTGCGCTCGGCGGAGATCGCACGCCGCGAGCGCCGGCAGCGGCCGGTCGATCCGAAGCAGCTGAACGTCGTCGCCTTCGCCGCCTAGGCTTCGACTAGCCGCCGACCAGTTCCCGGAACGCCCCGTCGTCGCGAACCGGGTCGAAGTCGGAGTCCTGCTCCGCCATATCGCGACAGCCGTCCCACATGTCGATCGCCTGGCGGATGTGCCCAACCGCGTCGGCTGTCCGGCCCGCGCGGCTCTCGCAGCACGCCACGTTGTAGTAGAGGTACGCCTGGTCGGGGTGGGCGTCGATGAGCTCACGGCCCCTGTCCGCCGCCTCCGCGTACCTGCCGGCTGCGTAGAGAGGTCGCACCGGGTCCCACAGCTCGAGGGCATGACGGTGGATCGAGTCGGGCAGCCCCACCCACGGGTGGCGCCGTGAGTCGTACCCGGACTGGGTGGGCGGCGGGAAGGACGGATCGGCGAAGGCGCCGACCGAGACGACGATCAGGTCCGGCTCGGTCGGCTCCGTGTAGAAGACCTGCGAGCCGCAGTCAGGGCAGAAATGGAAGACGTGCTCCTTCCGGTCCGCCTCGTCCGAGATTCGCGCGTAGTCGCTGAAGCGACCAACGACCTGCACCTGATCGGCCTTGAACCCCGCCTGCATCCCGAACGCACTGCCGGTCCGACGTTGGCAGGCGAGGCAGTTACAGATGGAGACGGAGAACGGATCGCCCGCGACTTCGAGACGAAGCTGACCGCAGTGGCAGGCGGCGTCGCGTGTCGCCATCGCCGCGAAACCTAGCCGATGCCGGGCGTGGTAGGAATACCTCGTGGCCGAGGTACTGCTCTTCCACCACGCACACGGTCAGACCCGCGGATTCCTCGCGTTCGCCGACGGGTTGCGAGCTGCGGGACACGTGGTTCACGCTCCTGACCTCTATGACGGCAACACCTTCACCGACCTCGACGACGGCATCGGCTACGCCAAGCAGGTCGGCTTCGAGACGATCGGCGAACGCGGCCAACTCGCCGCCGACGGCCTGCCGGACGGGCTCGTCTATGCCGGATTCTCGCTCGGCGTGATGCCCGCTCAGGAACTGGCACAGACGCGCCCGGGCGCCAGGGGTGCCCTCCTGTTCTCCGCTGCGTTCCCGGCCTCCGAGTTCGGGGGGGCGCGTGGCCGCCGGGAGTCCCGCTCCAGATCCACATGATGGAGGACGACGAGTGGGCCGTCGAAGACCTCCCCGCCGCCCGCGAGCTCATCGAGTCGACCGATGGCGCGGAGCTGTTCCTGTACCCCGGCGATCGACATCTCTTCGCTGACAGCAGCTTGCCTGACTACGACGAGAACGCCGCGATGCTGCTCGAGCAGCGCGTCCTCGCCTTCCTGAGCGGCGTCGAGTAGGCGACAAAACAGCGCCGAAACGTAGGGGTCGCCAGAAACGCGGGCCGGGGCGAGTGATCAAGGCGAGCAGCCCCACACCCGCCCCGGACCTCAGCGACGATGACGCGAGACACGACTACCGGCGCGCGTACTCCTCGGCGGCCTGCGGCTGGAACTCGAAGCCGACGAATCGTTCTTCGCTGATGATCTCCGCGTCATGGCCGGGTTCGATCACGTACGCATCGCCGGGACCGAGCTCGAGCACGGTGCCGTCGTCATGAGTCACGCGCATCCGCCCGGACTGCACAACGCCAAGGTGCCGGTGCTGGCAGCTGTCGGTCCCGGCAACCGGCTTCACACAACTGGACCAGCTCCACCCAGGCTCCATCGTGAAGCGAGCGGCGGTCGTGCCACCCAGATGAACGACATCCACCTTCGTCTTGTCGGGAGTCCGACTCTCGTCCGGCGAGTCGAAGTCGCGCTTCTCAACACCAGCCATACCAACCTCCTGCGTCGGGTACGCCCGACTATGCCACCCTGGGAGCGTAGTCGCTTGGAGTAGCGTTGCTATCAACAAGTTATGGTTCTTTGCAAAATCTGCGACACGCTATGGCACAGGGCCGCGGGTTCGGAAGGTGGTCCCTTCTAGGCGCTGCTCGATGTATTCAGGGCAACGGCGGAGCGAACGAGAGCCTTGAAAGCCTTCTCGTCAATCTTGTCGCCTTCGCGAAAATCGATGGCGCGCCTGACGTTGCCTTCCAGGCTCGAGTTGAACAGGCCCGAAGGGTCTTTCAGCGACGCGCCTTTGGCGAAGGTCGTCTTCACCACGTTCTTGTAGCTCTCGCCCGTGCAGATGATCCCGTCGTGTGACCACACGGGAGTCCCCGGGCTCGTCGCCTTCGCCCACTTCCATTCCTCGACCACCTCGGGGTCGGCTTCCCTGACGAGAGCACGGATCCGGGCGAGCGTCTCACCACGCCAGTCGTCCAACTCGTGGATCCTGGCGTCGATCGACTCCGACGCTGACCCGGGCTGGTGCGGAGCGCTCTTCTTCACGACATCTCACTCATACCACATCGATTCGATTCGTATGTCTTCCGCCACGCGCCCCGATGCCCTGGATGCATGGGGACGCCCGAACCCCCACGGATAGGCACGTTGCGACTCGCCGAGTGCGCCGCTCTTCTCAGACCGGTCGTTACCCGAGAGCGTCGAACGCGGCCGGATAGACGATCCGACCGGCGAGGTCGGGGCTGTATCCCGGGAGCCGCTTGACCATGAAAGCGTCGTCGAGCATCGGATACGGGGCGATGAATCCAAGCGCGCTCGCCCGCTCGAAGCCGAAGCGAGGGTAGTACGAGGGATGGCCCTGAACCATGACGGCAGGCTCGCCTGCTTCTTCGGCGCGGCCGAGCGCGTCCCGGATCAGCCGCGTCCCCACACCGATGCGCTGGCGGTCAGGCCGAACCGACATCGGCGTGAGATTGAGGATCCTTGGCCGGGATCCGCCTTCAACGCCGACCCAGCTCAGCATCACGTGAGCAATCACACCAGAGGAGTCCTCGGCGACCAACGCCAGCTCCGGAATGAACTGTTCCGACGCCCGAATGCACTCGACGAACGCCGCGACCTCGTCTGGGTGTCCGACGAATGCGGCGCGGACCACCTCTGCGATCACGGGATGGTCCGCGTCGCGCTCGGGACGGATGACGACGCCCTCGGCCACGGCTGGCGATGGTAATTGCGGCACGCCGTTCGCGCATGGCACGTCCTGCGCGGTGCCCTAGGATTGCGCCGTGCCGTTCACGCTCAGGAACATCAAGGAGGATCTGGAGGACATCGGCTCTGGGTTCGACGGCGCGCCTGACCTGGACTTCCGCTCGGCGACCGAGGCGCTCGAGCTCGAGAAATCCGGCCTGAGCTACCAGCGCGTCCCGCCCGGCTATCGCTTTCCGTACGGCCACACGCACAAGAAGCAAGAGGAGGTGTACGTGGTCCTGCGCGGGAGCGGGCGGATGAAGGTCGACGACGAGATCGTCGAGCTCAAGGAATGGGACGCGGTGCGCGTCCCGCCCGGTACGTGGCGAGGTTACGAGGCCGGGCCGGCGGGCCTCGAGATCCTCGTCATCGGCGCGCCCAATCTGGGCCAGGCTCAGCGCGAAGACGTCGATGGCCAGCGCGACTGGTGGTGACTAGAGCTGTCCGGAGGTTTTTGATCGTTAGGCCGCGAGTCGGAGGTCGGGCTCGCCCCGACGGCGTGAAGCGAGAGGACTGCGCTCCCGGCGGGGCGAAAAAAGAATGTTGCTGCCCCGCCGGGGCAGCTAACGGCACGGAGAGGCGGCCGCGAGGCCGCCTCTCCCGTTCAGTACAGGGCTGTATTTCGGCACGCACGTCTCGTTCCTAAAACGCGGGCGACGGCGTGGCGGCGAAAAAGCTCAGTGACTCACGCCTCGCCGAACTCCCGCTCTACGAGTTACTGGTGGTCACGGTCGGCTGGGCCCGCGCCGCAACCGGGTACGTCTCGCCGTACACGCGCGGGTCGACGCAGGTGATCTGGGTGTGAACGTTCTGCGTCGACGCCAGGTTGAACCAGATCCACTCGGTCGTGCCGGGGAAGCCGCTGTTCTGCATCTCGACGTTCGTCATCGCGTGCACAGTCAGGGGCGCCCCAGAAGCGCCTGAAAAGGTCGGTGGATCAATCGAGACAGTGGGATTCGTCGCGACCCACCCGCCACACGTCCACTGGATCACCCTGTCCGGTCCGGACAACGCCGGGAAGGTCGCTCTTCCCATGATCGTGGTCTGGTTCACGGTCGACGTGGCGACGTTCTGCACATACTGCGGCGTCGCCAGATCGACGGCTCCCTCCCAACCTGTGCACCTGCCCGCTGTCCCGAGCTTTGCCGTGTCGATCGCGCGCATCGCGCCGATCGGATCACCGTGCGCCAGGCTGTGTTGTAGCAACTGTGAACGATCTGGTTGCTGTCCGGAATGCTCGCCTGCACCGCTGTGGCGATCCCGAACACCGCCGCGCCAACGCTAACCGCTAGGAGTACCTTTCCCCCACTGCTCAGGCGCCGAAGTCGCTGTACCATCGCTCCTCCTTAAGCTCGCCGAGCCTGCCGCGCCCGAGGCTAGCACCTCGTGCGCGATTTGTAACTAAGCCTTTCCGCCTTTCGTGGCCCGGACACCCCTACGTCGCGGGCGTTCGATCGCCGCGCCGCCCGGGCTGACGCAAGGGGCCTGGGCTTTACGGGGCGGGGGACATCGGCGGTGGCGCCCTCGCTCAGCTCCCATAGCTGCCGCCCGCGAAGGAATGCGCGTATCCGGGGGCGTCGCCAGCGACGCGAGTGCCGCTGCTTAGCCCTTGCCCGGCCGAACTCGCGAAAGTTTCGATTCCAGACTCTTGTCGTTTGGGCCAAGAGTCGCCCACGGCCGGAGAAGCAGAGTCGCCTTCATGAGACACAAAACCCGCCGTTACCAGCGGGTTCCGTAGGTGGGCCTAACTGGGCACTTATCAAACCCTCCGGAACCCCTGAGGGAGCTCCTGATGCGTGCTCGGCCCTCCTCCAGTGTCTCATGACCAAGGCGTAGCTCAAACTCAGCGAGCCGCGCGACTACGATGCAGGCGATGGCGCTCCCGGAGGATGTTGGAGCCTGCGTAGCCGAGATTCTCGGAGAAGCAGTCCCAGATGTTCCGGGCAACTCCGAACCGTTCCGGTTCTACCGCCAGTGGCTGGCGGAGCGCAATCTCGGCCTCGTACCGGTTGCCGAGCCTGCGACGTTCGACTGGCCTGGCCAGTGGATAGCGGTGGTCGACGGGGGCCGGCATGCCGTCGTCATGTTCGGGTCGCCGTCAGGAGTTTGGCTCGATCCCGCGAACGTGTACAGCTGCGACGCACAGATCACCGACGGGTGGATGGTGACGCCTCTCGATCTGCATCTCGCGACACAGATGCCCTACGGCAGGGACGCGGGCGCCGGAACGGTCGCCGGCATCCTCGTTGCGCCCGCGGCGGAGGCACCGCTGATGCGGCTCGATGCCGTCAACGCGATTCCGGGTCAGGGCCTGGGCGGCGACCGGTACGCCGAGGGACAGGGCACGTTCAGTAGTCCAGGCGTCGGGTACGAGCTGACGCTCGTCGAGGCGGAAGTGCTCGACGAGATCGACCTCGCCTGGGAAGACGCACGCCGGAACCTCGTCACGACCGGTATCTCGCTGAACGCGCTCGTGGGGAAGCGATTCCGGGTCGGGTCCGTCGAGTGCATCGGCCGACGGCTGGCGGAACCGTGCGCCCACCTGGAGAAGCTCACAAGACCCGGATTGCTGCGACCGCTCGTCCACCGCGGAGGCCTCCGCGCCGACATCCTCACGGCCGGGACGATCTCGGTCGGCGACAAGATCGCCTAGCTGGCCGATGCCGGCCCGCTATCTTCACCTTGGTCGTCTTCGACCCGGCCGCCACCTAGAGCCGCCACGAAGAAGTGGTTCGAGCCCAGTTCCTGGCGACGAGCGATCGGAATAGCACTACCCACGCGTTAGCGGGACTTTTCGTTGTAGTCCTGACAACGCGTGAATGGGCGGTACTGGGCTCGAACCAGTGACCCCCAGCTTGTCGAGCTGGTGCTCTCCCAACTGAGCTAACCGCCCCAATCCCTGCAAGCACGCTGCGCTTGCAGCCCGAACATCTTAGCGCCGCGCGTTCGCCGGATGGCCTTATGCTCTGGGGCGATGGGCGTGACCGAGCGTCTTGCTCGTGCGTGCGGCGGCCATCCCTGGCGGACTGTCGCCGTCTGGATCGGAACGATCGTCGTCGGGCTGGGGTTTGCGGTGGCGTTTTTGCCCGGCAACCTGACGTCGAACGGCCACCTGAGCGGCAATCCGGCGTCGGAGCGAGCCGAGAGGGCGTTCTACCAGACCTTTCCGCCCGACCGGAACACCGTCGACGAGCTCGTCGTCGTTCGCTCGCCACGGTACACGGTCGACGAGCCGGCGTTCAAGCGCTTCGTCGGCAGCCTCGTCCAGCAGGGCTCCGCGACCGGCGTCGTCGCCAACGCGTTCGTCTACTACCAGAACGGTGACCGGACGCTCGTCTCGGCCGATCACCACGCGACGTTGATCGGGATCCAGCGCTCCGCCGACGTCGACCCCTTGCTCCCGATCGTCGAGCGCAACAACGGACGTGACGGCTTCCTGGTCACGATCACGGGCGAGGGAACGCTCGACCACGATTTCAACCAGCTCTCCCAGCACGACCTGAAGTCCGGTGAGCTGGGCATCGGGCTGCCGGCCGCCCTGATCATCCTCGTCCTCGTCTTCGGGACCGTGGTCGCCGGCCTCGTGCCGCTGCTGATGGCGATCGTGGCGATTCTCGTCGCGCTCGGGCTGACGGCGATCGTCGCGGACGCGTTCACCCTCTCGGTCTTCGTCGTGAACATGCTCACGGCCATGGGCCTGGCGCTCGGGATCGACTATTCGCTGTTCGTCGTGTCCCGCTTCCGGGAGGAGCGCACCGGCGGCGCCGAGAAGCTCGAGGCGATCGCGGCTTCCGGTGCGACCGCGAGCCGCGCCGTCCTGTTCAGCGGCTCGACCTTCGTCGTCGCCATGCTCGGCATGCTCCTCGTTCCCTCGAACGTGATGAGGAGCCTCGCCGTCGGCGCGATCGCAGTCGGGATCACCTCGGTGCTGGCGGCCCTGACGCTTCTCCCGGCGCTGCTCGGACTGCTCGGCGATCGGGTGAATGCCCTCCGCGTGCCCTGGATCGGGCGCAACGTGGGCAGCCAGGAAGCGCGCGAGAGCCGCTTCTGGGGGGCGATCGTCCGACGCGTGATGCGGCGGCCGGCGACCAGCCTGGTCGTCTTCACGGCGCTGCTGCTCGCCGCCGCCGCACCGGTGGTCGGCCTGAATCTGGGCGCCAGCGGCGTTGCCACGTTGCCGAACCGATTGCTGAGCAAGCAGGGCTTCCAGGCGCTCGCCCGCGACTTCCCCCGCCAGAGCTCGAGCCCGGTGCTGATCGTCGTCCAGGGGGACGTGCAATCGCCGCCGGTGCGGACGGCGATCACGCGGCTGCGGGCGGGGCTGGCGCAGAATCCAGCCTTCGGCGGCTCGGGCGACCTGCGCTTCGCGCCGACCGGCGATCTCGCAGCCGTCACCACCGCGATCGCAGGCGACAAGACCGGCGAACGCGCCCTCGCTGCCGTCCGGCACCTGCGCGCCGTCGACATTCCGCACGCCTTCGCCGCGGTCACCGGCACGCAGGTCCTCGTCGGCGGCGACACCGCCGACAACGTCGACTTCGTCAACGCGATGAACGACTGGCTGCCGAGGGTGTTCGTCCTCGTGCTCGGCCTCAGCTTCCTGCTGCTCACGCTCGTCTTCCGGTCGATCGTGATCGCAGCCACCACGATCGTCCTCAACCTGCTCTCCGTCGGCGCCGCCTATGGACTCGTCGTCCTCGTCTTCCAGCACGGCGTCGGAGCCGGCCTGTTCGGCTTCCAGCAGATCGACACGATCGAAGCCTGGGTGCCGCTCTTCCTCTTCTCCGTCCTGTTCGGCCTGTCCATGGACTACCAGGTGTTCCTGCTCAGCCGGATCAAGGAACGCTACGACCAGACCGGCTCGACCGCGGCCGCGATCGAGGACGGCGTCGGTTCCACCGCGCGGCTGATCACCGGCGCCGCACTGATCATCGTCGCCGTCTTCCTCGGCTTCGCGACCGGCGACCTCGTCATGTTCCAGCAGATGGGCTTCGGGGTCGCCGTCGCGCTCCTGATCGACGCCACCATCATCCGCTCCGTGCTCCTCCCCGCCGCGATGACCCTCCTCGGCGATCTCAACTGGTACCTGCCGGGCTGGCTCGAATGGATGCCCAGGATCGAAGTGGAAGACACGCGCCGCGCCACCGCGAAGCCCGTGGCCGAGACGTAGTAGACCTCGCCGCTAGAAGATCTCAGGGCACCAGGGCTGAGTGTCCGTGTGGAAGAGCGCGTCCGCGCGCGCGATGCCGCCGCGGGCCGACTCCTCCAGACGACCGCCACGGGCGAGCTCGGCGAACGTGAAGCCGCCCAGGTACACGCTGCCGAGGGTCTGCACGTCGAGGCGGACGTCCGGACGGCGGCTCGAACGGCGGGCGCGGCCGTCGGCGATCGTCCAGCAGCCGACGTTGTCCTCGAACAGCGGGTCGGAGACGACCTCGATCGTCACGCGGCCGTCGTGGTACGTCCGGCCGTTCAGCGCCGCGGCGACGTCGATCGGCCGCACCCAGAGCCCGTCGTAGACCTTCATCTCGAGCAACCGGGGCCGCGCGACGAGGTGCCAGATCGGGTGGTCGGTCGGCAGGAGGCGCGCCGTGACGTCGTCCATCCAGTCGATCCCGAGCAGGAAGCGCCAGATCTCGCGGGTCGCCCGCACGTCGAGCCCCTGCGCCTCGATCACGCGGAGCGTGCGCTTGAACTCGGTCTGGTGCTGGGCGATCCGGTAGAGCGCGTAGCCGGCCGGACGGCCGTCGAGTTCGAGCAGCGCACGGTTGAGCGGCCCGCCGCCGAAGCGGCGGAACTCGTTGTCGTCGAGGTTGCGGTTCTCCCACCAGTGGCGGGTGCGCAGGACGAAACCGGGGTGGCGCCGACGGATCCGCTCGTAGATGCGCGGGAACGTCCGCAGCGCCTCGTCGTGGCCGACGAGCCGCACCTCCCCCTCGCGCGGCGGCGTGCCCGGCCTCAGGTCGGCGTACACGCGCGGGAGCTTGATCTCGGCACAGCGCGACGCGGCACCGTAGCCGTAGCGCCCGTAGATCGTGTCCTCGGATGCCCACAGCGCGGCGATCGGCTCCTCGCGCTCGCGGATGTCGGCGAGCTGCGCGGTCATCATCCGGCGCAGGATCCCGCGCCGCCGGTGCGTCGGATGGACGCCGACGACCGTCACGCCTGCGCAGCGGATCGGCCCGCCGGGCGCGGTCATCTCGAACGGGTAGACACCCGCGCCGCCGATGATCGCGCCGTCGTCGAACGCCGCGTGCACGCGGTCGAACGGCAGGTAGGCGTTGAACGACTCGATCTGGTCGGCGGTCGGCACCCAGCCGAAGTAGTGGCCGATGGCGCCGAGCGCGGCGGCCAGCTCCTCGTTGTTCCGGACCGTGCGGATGCGGATTGCCATGCGACGACGGAGCTTAGTCAGATCCGTTCGAGCGGCGCGTACTCGAGCATCAGCTTCCGCTCGACGCCGTCGTCAGCGAAGCGGACCGTCACGACGCCGCCGGGCTCGATCCCGACGACGACGCCCTCTCCGAGCGTCCCGTGCCGGACAGAGTCGCCCGTCGAGAGCGAGGGCACGTCGGTGCGCGGCGTGATCTCGGACGCGCGCGGCACGCCGTAGTCCGACCACGACGACGGGCGCAGGCGCTCGCGCGCGACCTCCGTCTGCGGCAGCTCGTCGATGAAGCGCGACGGCAGGTTGTGCGCGCGCCGGCCCCAGAGCGAGCGGCTCGACGCGTGTGTCAGCGTCAGGCGCTCCTTCGCGCGCGTCATGCCCACGTACGCGAGCCGCCGCTCCTCCTCGATGCCCTGCTCCTCGATCGAGCGCACGTGCGGGAAGATCCCTTCCTCCATCCCGATCAGGAACACGGCGCCGAACTCGAGGCCCTTGGCGTTGTGGAGGGTCATCAGCGTGACGAGGCTCTGCTCCTCCTGGATCGTGTCCTGGTCGGAGACGAGCGAGATCTCCTGCAGGAAGGTCGACAGGTTCGGCTCCTCGGAGCGCTCCACGTACTCGATCGCGACGCCGGCGAGCTCCCCCAGGTTCTCGACCCGGCCGCGCGCTTCGATCGTCCGCTCGGCCTCGAGCGACTCGAGGTAACCCGACTGCTCGAGCACGCGCTGGACGAGCTCGGCGACCGACAGCTCCTGCGACTGGGCCTGGAGGGACTGGAGCAGCGTCCGCAGCGCGGCGACGGCCTTGAGCGACGCGCCCCCGACGCCTGCCTCCTCCGCGTGGCCGAGCGCCTCGTGCAGCGTCGTGCCGTTCGCGTCGGCCCAGAGCTGGAGCCGCGTCAGCGTCGTGTCCCCGATCCCGCGTCGCGGCCGATTCGCGATGCGGAGGAGCGAGACGGCGTCGGCCGGGTTGTCGATCACCTGCAGGTAGGCGATCGCGTCCTTGACCTCGGCGCGCTCGTAGAAGCGCGGGCCGCCGATCACCTGGTACGGCACACCCTGGCGGACGAGGACGTCCTCGAGCACACGCGACTGCGCGTTCGTCCGGTAGAAGACCGCGATCTCGCGCCCGCTCGCCCCGTCCTCGATCAGCTGCGCGACCTCGGCCGCGACGAAGCGAGCCTCGGCGTGCTCGTCCTCGACCTCGAGCACGCGCACGGGGTCGCCGTCGCCGAGCTCGGACCAGAGGTTCTTCTCCTTGCGCTCGCGGTTGTTCGCGATCACGCCGTTCGCGGCACGCAGGATCGTGTTCGTCGAGCGGTAGTTCTGCTCGAGCGCGATCGTGCGCGCCCCCGGGAAGTCGCGCTCGAACTCGAGCACGTTGCGGATGTCTGCACCGCGGAACGCATAGATCGACTGATCCGGGTCGCCGACCGCGCAGACGTTCTCGTGCTCGGCGGCCAGCAGCTGCAACAGCCGGTACTGGGCGTGGTTCGTGTCCTGGTACTCGTCGACGAGGACGTAGCGGAACGCCTTGCGCCAGCGCGCGGCGGCCTCGGGGACGCGCTCGAGCACCTCGACCGTGAGCATGAGCAGGTCGTCGAAGTCGACCGCATTCGAGCCGTGCAGGCGGCGCTGGTAGAGCTGGTAGACCTCGGCGACGGTCTGGTCGTAGAAAGAGGAGACGCGCGCCAGGTACTCGTCCGGGCCGACGAGCTGGTTCTTCGCGTTCGAGATCTGCGCGTGGATCCCGCGCGGGACGAAGCGCTTGGGGTCGCGCTCGAGCTCCTCGAGGCAGGCCTTCGTCAGGCGGATCTGGTCGGCCCGGTCGTAGATCGTGAAGTTGGAGCGGTAGCCGAGGTGCTGGGCCTCGCGGCGGAGGATGCGGCCGCAGGCGGCGTGGAAGGTGAGAATCCAGATCGCGCGCGCGACGCCGCCGAGCAGGCCTTCGAGGCGCGTCCGCATCTCCCCGGCGGCCTTGTTCGTGAACGTGATCGCGAGGATCTCGTTCGGCTTGACGCCGCAGGCCGCGATCAGGTGCGCGACGCGATGCGTGAGGACGCGTGTCTTGCCGGAGCCCGCGCCGGCGACGACGAGCAGCGGCCCCTCGGTCTGCAGGACCGCCTCGCGCTGAGCGTCGTTCAGGCCTTCGAGGTAGCGATCGGGGCTGACGACGGCCATCGTCCCGATGCTACCCGGGCGCCCTGCTCCCGACATTCGACCGGCAGCGGCTCCGGCACCGGGGCCGCTGCTGGAGCGGGGAGAGAAGATGAAGCGACGACCGAGAGGGATCGACGCCCCACGCGTGGTTCTCATCGGCGGCCGGGCCGCGCGCGGAAACCCCCGAACGGGCCTATCTCGCGGCGTCGGCGAGAGCTGCCTCGGCCCAGGCCGAAGCGGCGGCGAGCTCCGCTGGATCCGAAGACTTGAGGACGATCTCGACGCGGCTGCCCTCGCGCCGAAAGCTCGGGTAGGAGCCGACGCGGACGGCCGGATGGCGTTGTTCGAGCTCGCGGAGGACGTCGACGATGCGGCTCTCCGTCGTCGGGTACGTCCGCCGCCACGAGGCGATCGGCGCGGCGCCGGGAAGCTCGGCCTCGACCAGCTCGTACATCGCCTCCATCTCGGACGGCAGCCCCGGCAGCACGTACGTGTTCCCGACCGCGAAGCCGGGTGCGCCGCCGAGCGGGTTCTCGAGCGGACGGCTCCCCTCGGGCAGGAGAGCCCACTGCGTCACGTAGCCGGGGTCGCTGCGAAAGCGGGCGCGGAGCTGATCGGCGACCTCCGAGTACTCGACCTGCGGCACGCCGAACGTGGCGGCGAGCGCCTCGCGTGTCACGTCGTCCGGGGTGCCGCCGAGCCCGCCGGTCACGATCACGAGGTCGACCTCGGGCCCGTGCGCGCGCAGGAACGCCGCGATCGCGTCGATCTCGTCCGGCAGCACGGCGAGCAGGCGGACGTCGATGCCGACTGCCTCGAGGCGCGCTGCGAGCCATGAGCCGTTCGTGTTGGCCACGTCGCCCGAGAGCAGCTCGTTCCCGATCGTGACGATGGCGGCGGTGGCCACGTCGGCCGAGTATAAGGAGGTCGTGCCGGGCCCCTCCACCCTCGACGAACGCCGCGCCCGCGAGTGCCGTCTCACTCCCGACCTGGCGCTCGAGACGCTCGACGACGCGGCCGCCTTCGTCCTCGACCGCGGGCTCCTCACGCGCACGACGGACTGCGCGCTCCCGAGCCTGCACGAGGCTTGCCACGAGGAGCCCTACCGGCCGGGTACGGGTGGCTTCGGCGAATGGCCCGCCACGAAGTGGTGGTGGGGCTTCGAGCTCGGCCGGCGGGAGGGTATCTACGCGCCGAAGATCCATCGCGGCAAGACGCTGTTCCTCAGCGCCGCCACGGCCGCGCTCGTCGATCCGATCTGCCGCGCCGAGTTCGAGCGGATGGAGGCCGAGGACGAAGGTTGGGCCCGGCTCCTGCGCCACCTCGGCAACACCGGCCCGTCGCTCGCCGAGGACGTGCAGCGCGAGCTGCAGCTGACGCCGAAGGAGCTGAAGGCGATCCGCACGCCGCTCGAGCGCTGCGGCGCGATCGTCAGCCGCCTCGTGCCACTTCCCGCGAAGGAGGACGACTGGATCACGGAGCTCGTGCGCTGGGATCACCTGCACCCGGAGCAGCTCGCCACGGCGCGAACGCCGCACGGCGGCCTCGAGGAGCTCGTGGTCGCCGGCGTTCGGGCCGCCGTGGTCTGCCCCGACCGCGACCCCAAGCGCTGGTTCTCGTGGACACGGCTCTGGCAGGATGACCTGATCGACCGTCTCGTGGGCGAGCAGCGCCTGACTCGCCCGGAGCCCGGCCGGCTGGCGCTGCCGTGAGTTCCGACGTCCGTGATGTGGCGCCGGGCCTGTGGATCTGGCAGGTCGACTACCCCGACTGGAGGCCCCGGCCCGACTGGGGACCCAGCGTGGCCGCGACCTGCGTCGAGTCCGGCGGCGAGGTCGCACTGCTCGATCCGATCGCTCCTGCGAACGAGTCGAGCGACGTCTGGGCGCGGCTCGACGCGAAACCACCGACGCTGGCGGTCATCCTCAAGCCTGACCATGTCCGCGACGTCGACGTGTTTGCCGGGCGCTACGGCGTGCGGGCGTTCGGCCCGTGGCTCTTCTGGCGGCAGAACATCCCCGAGACGGAGCTGGAAGGGATCGATCCTGGCCGCGCGCTGCCGGGAGGCCTCGTCGCGCTGTACGACGGGCGCGGCCGTAACGAGACGCCGCTCTGGCTGCCCGAGCAGCGCGCACTCGTCTTCGCGGACGGCATGACCGCGCCCAAGGGAGAGCTGCTGATCTGGGCGACGCCCTGGCACGAGGAGCGCGTGCTGCCGGCCTTCCGCGCGATGCTGGAGCTTCCGTTCGAGCTCGTGATCGTGTCGCACGGCGAGCCCGTGCACGCTCGCGCCGCGTTCGAGCGGGCGCTCGACCTCCCGCCCTGGAAGGTCTAGAGGTTCTCGACGTAGCGTCGGACGTCGGCGGCCGAGCGGAGCCGGTGGACGTCGACGCCTTCCAGACCGTCGAGGAACGAGAGCATGCGCGGCCGGGTCCTGTTCGGATAGCGCCAGACCCAGCGCATGAACGGGACGTCGAGCGCCTCGCGACAACCTTCGGGGAGATCGCGCCGAGTGCGGCGCGCCTCCTGGACGCGCCGCTTGACAACGCGCCAGAGACAGATCGTCCGCGGCAGGTCGAGGAAGATCACCGTGTCCGCTCGGGCGAAACGGGGGTCCGGACCCCCATTGCGCAGGAAGTTGCCGTCCAGGATCCACCGCTCCTCGGCCACGGCGGCATCGAGAGCGGCCGCGAACTCCTCCGGCGGCGACTCCTTCCAACCGGGCTTCCAGTAGATGACGTCGAGATGGACGACCGGGAGTCCCATGCGTTCCGCCATCGCCGCAGCGAGCACGCTCTTGCCGGCCCCGCCGGAGCCGAGGATCGCCACCCGCTCCACAGGACCTATCCTCGCCGAACGGGGACTACGACGACCGACCCGTCATCGTCTCGCAGCACACGCACAGAGGCGCCGTAATGGCGCGAGATCAGCTCGTCCTCGAGCACGTCGTCGACGAGGCCCGCGGCGACGATGCGGCCGCCGTCGAGCAGCAGCAGCCGGTCGGCGTACTGCCCGGCGAGCGTCAGGTCGTGCATCGCGGCGAACACGGTCAGCCCGGCCTCTCGGCGGAGGGCATCGACGAGCTCGAGCGCCTGCTGGCCACGGCCGATGTCGAGGGCGCTCGTCGGCTCGTCGAGGAGCAGGATCGGCGCCTGCTGCGCGAACGCGCGCGCGAGCACCGCCCGCTGGCGCTCGCCACCGCTGAGCGTCCCGAGCCGTCGCGACGCGAAGTCGAGCAGATCGAGGCGCGCGAGGGCCGCGTCCGCGACGTCGAGATCGTGCCCGCTCTCGCGAGCGAGGTAGCCGAGGTGCGGCGTGCGACCGAGCAGCACGTACTCGGCGACGGTCATGCCCGGCGGCAGCTCGGGGAGCTGCGGGACGAGCGCGACGCGGCGCGCCAGCTCGCGCCGGCCGAGCGTGGCCCCGTCGTCGCCGCGGATCTCCACGGCGCCCTCCCGCGGGACGAGCCCGGCGACGGCGCGAAGCAGCGTGCTCTTGCCGGCGCCGTTCGGCCCGATCACCGTCACCCACTCCCCCGCCCCGACCGACCCAGTGATGCCGTCGAGGATCCGCGACCCGCCGAGGTCGACCGACAGGTCTCGCAATGCGAGCGCCGTCACGGCCCCACGCTCTTGCTCGTCCGCAGCACGACGGCGAAGAACGGTGCGCCGAAAAACGCCGTGACGACGCCGATCGGCAGCTCCCCCGGCGAGACGATCGTCCGCGCCAGCACGTCGCAGAGGACGAGGAAACCGCCGCCGACGAGGAGCGAGAGCGGGAGCACGGTCCGGTAGCTCCCGCCGGCGACGAGCCTGACGAAGTGCGGGACGATGATGCCGAGGAAGCCGATCAGCCCGGCCACGGCGACGGCAGCGGCCGTGCCGAGCGTCGCGGCCGCCACCAGCAACAGGCGGACCCGGCCCACGCTGAGCCCGAGCGCCGAGGCCTCCTCGTCCCCGAGTGTCATCACGTCGAGCACGCGCCGGTGGAGCAGGAGCACGGAGGCGCTGAGGACGGCGTAGGGCAGGATCAGGACGACGTCGTGCCAGCCGGCGGTGTCGAGGCTGCCGAGGATCCACGAGTAGACGGGCTGCAGCGTGGCCGCATGCTGCTGCTGGATGAAGGTCTGGATCGCCGTCAGGAACGCGGTCACGGTCACGCCTGCAAGCACCAGGGTGGCAGTGCCACGTGAGCTCGTGCGACCGATGGCGTAGGCGATCACGACCGCCAGCGAGCCGCCTGCGAAGGCCACGACCGGGAGCAGGTCGCCGTTGAACGCCTCCCCGGGCGCGTAGGCGATCATGAGCGTCGCGCCAAGCCCGGCTCCGGCCGCGATGCCGAGGAGGTACGGATCGACGAGCGGATTCCGGAAGACGCCCTGGTAGGTCGCGCCCGCGCAGGAGAGCATCGCGCCCACGATCAGGCCGAGCACCACTCTCGGCAACCGGAGCTGCCAGACGATCGCCGAGTCCGACGCGGACAGATGCGAGTGGACACCGATCAAGGGCAGGTGGGAGGCTGCCGACTCGACGATCGAGCCGACTCCGATCGGGGCCGGGCCGACCGCGACACCGACGATCGCCGCCGCCAGCGCGAACGCGACGCCGCCTCCCACCCACGCCCACGTGCGGCCGTGAACACGCAGACGCCGCGCATCCACCCTCGCGGACTCGGTCAGCGGCAGCTTCGCGGCTTGCGCCATCAGTGCTCGGTTACCTGTTGGTCGTCTTGAGCGCGCTCGCGACCGCGTTCACGAAGTTGACGAGCCGCGGTCCCCAGCGCGAGGCGATCGAGTCGTCGATCACCGCGATTGCGCCCTTCTTCACCGCCGCGATCGTCCCCCACCCCGCCCGCTGCGAGACCTTCGCCCGGCTCTGGCCGCAGCAACGAGTGTCGGCGAGGACGATCAGGTCGGGGCTCGAGCTGACGATGTACTCGGCCGAGAGCTGCACGGCGCCGGAAGAGCCCGCGCCCGGCGCCGCATCGGCGATGTTCTTCAGGCCGAAGAGCTTGAAGATCTCGCCGATGATCGACGCCCCCGTCGCCGAGTAGTAGTCGGGCGACAGCTCGTCGTAGACGGACAGCGCCCGCTTCGGCACCGAGGCGACGAGCTTCGCGATCCGCGCCTTCATCCATGCGACACGAGCCGTCGCCTCCTCCACGTGCCCGGTGACCCTCCCGAGCTGCAGCATCTGCGCGTACGCGTCCTTGAACGTCGTGGCGAACGGCTGCAGCAGCACCCGGATGTGAGCCTTCGCGAGCGCGCCGGCGAAGTCCTTGGGCGAGTACGAGATCACGACCAAATCGGGGTGGTAGGCGACGACGGCCTCGACATTCGGGGTGAAGCCGGACAGGCTCGTCTTCGGCGCCGACTTCGGGTAGTCGGACTGGTTGTCGACGGCGATCACCTGCTTGCCGGCGCCGATCGCGAACAGGGTCTCGGTGGCCGTCGGCGACAGCGAGACGATCCGGTGGGGAACAGCGGCCGCCGTCCCGTGGACGTGCGCCGACACGGTCGACGCGGCAAGTCCGACGGCAAGCGCCGCCAGGAGCGTTGCGAGAAGGTGCTTCACGACGAATCCTCCTTCCGCGAGGGGTTCGAGTGTCGGCGAGCGACAGGTCTTCTGACTCGGGGCTCCCCCTCCGCCGCCTTCCCGGCCTTGCGGCCAGTGGCGTCGTGGCGGAGGGCATCTCCCCTCACAGCGGCGGGACCGTCCCGGACTTGCACCGGGTTCCCTAACCGCTCGCCGGTATGTCGCGCGAGCCTATCATCGGTATCGATGGAGCCCAAGGAAGTCGGCGACCGGCAGCTCGACGCCCTGCTCGAGCGGCTCGACGCACTCACCGCCGAGTTGCGGGGGCTGAACCGGCGGCTCGACGCGGGCGACAACCTCGCCCCTGTGGTTCACGAGCTCCGCTCGCTGAACGAGTCGCTGCAGGCGCTCGCCTACGCCGCGCTCGGCCAGCAGGGCCCGCAGGTCAGGCGCCGCCGCACCGGATGACGAGCCGGCAGACGGCGATCCTCGTCACGATCGCCGTGGTCGCCGGGTCGATCGTCGCCGGGGTCGGCCTCGCGACGCAGGGCTCCACGAAGCCGTCGCGGATCGTCCAGATCGACGAGGTGAACGGCCGGATCGGGAGCGTCGTCCTCGGCGAGACGCTAGAGAATGTGGTGGGGGCGCTGGGCAAGCCGAGGTTAGGGAAGGACCTCGGCCCGAATTACGTGCCGCGGCTGATCGTCTATCCGCACCTGTCGGTGAGATTGCGCAACGGCCATGTCGTCTCGATCCTGACCGACGATCCGGCCGCACGGACGCTGAAGATCGTGCGGATCGGCGATCCGCTCTCCGCAGCGCGCGCGCTCTATCGCAAGGCGGCGCACTGCGTCCCGAACTCGCCCGACAAGAGTGCCCCACACCCACACTGCCGCATCGCTGTCCCGGCGGGCCAACTGGTTGTCGTCGGCGACCCGATCAGGGCGATGGCGCTCCGCCGCGGCTAGGGAAGGCGCCAGACGTCGAGCGTGCCGTGCAGGTCGTGGTCGTTCGCGTCGCCGACCGGCAGCACGATCCGACCGTCGGTGACGATCGGGCTCGACCAGTGCCCACGACCCGCGTCGAGCGAGACGAGAAGCTTGCCGGTCGTCGGCACGTAGACGTCGAGGCTGCCGCCCGGGTCGTAGACGTAGAGCAGGCCGCCCGCGACGACCGGGCTCGTCCCCGCGTGCGGCGAGCGCCAGACCTGCGCCAGACGCCTTCCCTGGAGGACGTAGGCGGCCGTGGCGCCGAAGTCGGACACGAACAGCCACGTCTTGCCGCCGTTCCGCCACACGGCCGGGGCCGAGAAGAGACCGCCGCCGCTCGGCGTCGAGATGGTCTGCAGCTCGCCGCCCGTGACCGGACCGGCGCCGCCCCTGCCGTTCAGCTTCGTCAGGTCCAGGAGCCGCATCCTCCCGTCCTTGCCGCTCTGCACCGCGAGCCCGTTGCCGAGCAGCGCCGGCGCGGTCGAGCCGAGGTCGACGTCGCCCGAGTCGAGCGATGCCTGGTCCGTGGGCGTCCAGTTCTGCAGGAGCGTGCCCGCGTCGGGCGAGAGCTCGAGCACGCTGTCGCCCCAGTAGCGCTTGCCGTCGAAGGCCGCGTTGCCGGTGGCGACGAGGAGCCTGCCTGTCCCGGGCTCGACGACGACGCCGGCGCGGGCCCAGATCGCGGAATCGCTCTCGGGGCAGGTGGCCGGCTCGATCAGCTTGTGGCGGTCGCTGCAGAGCGAGTTCCAGACGTGGACGACCTTCCCCGAGTCCGGGTCGACGGCGACGACGTGGCCCTGGTACGGCGGCGCATCGCCGATGTAACCGCCGGTCGCGGCCAGCAGGAGCCCGCGCGAGTAGTTGAGCGGGGGGCCGATCTTCTCCCGGGTCGAGAGCAGCGTGATCGTGACGGGCCAGCCGCTCGCCTCGCGGCCGGTCGCGATCGCGAGCTTGTGGATCTTCCCGTCCGGGGAAGCCGTGTACACGAAGCGGCGCGAGGGGCCGACGAGCGGCGAGGAGTTCGTGATCTGAGCGCTTCCGGCCCAGCCCGAGTAGCCCGCCGGCGTGAACGTCCAGATGACGCGGCCGCTCGAGGCGTCGACCGCCACTGCCTTGCCGTAGCTCGTCGTCAGAAAGAGGGCGTCGCGCAATTTGCCCGCGGCGCGCACGCCGCGGGCGTAGACCGCAGAGGAGTCCGCCGTGCCGCCGAGCGCGGTCCGTCCGCGGCGCAGGCGTCCGAGGTTCTCGGCCGTGATCCCGGTCCGGGTGGGGCCGGCCGACGAGCGCGACGCGACGTAGCCGAACCGCGTCCAGTCGCCGCCGAGCTTCACCGCGCTCGAGCCAGACGAGACCGCGGCAAGCATGGCGGCCGCCGCCGCGACGAGCGCGAGCAGGACGGCGTTCCGGGCGCGCACGACCTCTAGCGCTTGGTGAGCAGCACGCGCTTGAGCTCGTCGGTCTTGCCGGGCTCGAGGATCGCGAGCACCTGGTCGCCGGGCTCGAGCGTCGTGTCGCCATCGGCGATCTTCGCCTGGCCGTTGCGGACGACGGAGATCAGCTGCGAGCCGGCAGGCAGGGCGATCCCGTCGACCGACTTGCCGACACAGGGTGAGCCCTCGACGATCTGCACCTCGACGATCTCGAGGTTCTCCTTGCGCAGCTCGAGCAGGTGGACGAGCTCGTGCTCGGGCACCTCGTGCTCGACGAGTGCGAGCAGGCTGAGCGTCGCGCAGACCGTGGGCGAGATGCCGAGCAGGTCGAAGTGCGGCTGGTTGCGCGGATCGTTGACGCGCGCGATCACCTTCGGCACGGCGTACTTCTCGCGGGCGAGCTGGCAGATGATGATGTTGTCCTCGTCGTCGCCGGTCGTCGCGATCATGATGTCCGGCGGCCGCGCGATCCCGGCCTGCTCGAGCACGAACACCTCGGTCGCGTCACCGAGCTGCACCTGATGCTCGAACTCCTCCTCGAGCATCTCGAACCGGTCGGCGCGCTGCTCGATCATCGTCACCTCGTGCTTCATGCCGATGAGGCTGCGCGCCAGGTTGGCGCCGACCTTGCCTCCGCCCGCCACGATCACGTACATCTAGATCGCGCCTTCCTGGACCACCGGCACCTCGCACGCGCGAACCGCGTCAGTGAGCACGTCGATCGCGGTCGAGGTGGGGCAGATCGTGCGCAGCCCGCGCGCGGCGTAGAACTCGGCCCGTGCCGGGTCGAGCACGCGGACGACGACGCAGTCGATGCCGTAGCGCTTCTGCGCCACCTGCGCGACGACGAGGTTCGTGTTGTCCCCGTCCGTGGCCACGACGACCGCGTCGGTCTCGGCGATCCCGGCCTCGCGGAGCACGCGCTCGTCCATGCCGTGACCGACGACGAAGCCGCCGCGCCATTCGCCCCCGAGCCGCGCCAGCGCCTCTTCCTTCTCGTCGATCGCGGTCACTTCCCAGCCCTCGCCGTCGAGACGCCTGGCGACGGCCGAGCCGACGCGCCCGCAGCCGATCACGATTGCCTTCATCTGCTCAGCCTAGCGCGGACCAGCCCTCGGGACCCGCCCGCAGATCAGCTCGAGAGCAACCGGCCCGACTTGCCCTCCCACGCGTCCGCGAGCAGGCCTACGAGCAGTTCCGCGTCGGCACGACTGAGATCCACGCGCACCGCGGCGAGCCGCTTGCCCCACCAGACCTCTGCACACGTTTCGGGCTCGGCGTGGACCGCGGTCATGACTCCGCCCTCGTCGAGCATCACGTTCATCTGCTCCTCGTCCCACAGGGTCGCGAAGATCTTGCCGCCGACGCGAAACGAGGGCCGGCCGTGATGATCCTGCTCGACCGCGTCGGGCAGGTCGAGCGCGAACTGCCGCGCCTGCTCGGGAGTGAGCATCGAGCCTATTCCTCTTCCTCGTCGAGGACACCCCGTGGGAACGCGACGACGAGCACCTCGCAGGGTGCGCGCCGGAGCACGTACTCGACCGTCGGCGAGAAGAAGCGCGACTGCCGTCGCCAGCGTGGAGCCGAGCCGAGCACGATCAGGTCGGCGTCGCGGCGGCGTGCCTCGTGGACGATCGCCTCCCCGATCGAGCGGGCACGGACCGTCTCGCCGACCACATCGACGCCGTTCTCTGCCCCGAGGGCGCGGGCCTCCTCGAGCGACTCCGCCGCGCGCAGCTCTGCCTGCTCGACCGGCTCGTCGATGGGCGCGTCGAGCGGCACGCGGATCACGTGCAGCGCCTCGACCGACGATCCGCGCTCCTGGGCGAGCTTGATCGCCGTCGCGAGCATCTCCTCGCCGATCTGGCCGATCTTCATCGGCACGAGGATCCTGCCGATCTCGGGCTCCGAGAGCTCCTGCTCGTCCGGCGAGGCGACGGCCTGGAGCAGGCCTTCGCCGCGCGCCCGGCGGACGAGGTAGAAGACGACGAGGCCGCCCGCGAGCCAGGCCGGTCCGGCGTAGCGCGCGCCCGGATGCGTGACCATCGAGATCACGAACACGGTCAGCGTCCCGAGGAGGCCGATGATCGTCGGCAGCGGCAGCGTGTGCCCGCGAATACGCACGTCGAGCGGCACCCGGTACGGGCGCGGCAGGTCCGGCGCCGTCACGCGGAGCCGCAGCACCGCCACCTGCGCGGCGATGAAGGCGAGCAGGACGCCGAAGCTGAAGAGGCTGGCGAGGAAGATGACCGGGTTGCCGACGGCCGCGTTGACGACCACGAGGAGCGTGACCGACATGGCGACCGCGGCCACGATCGACTCCGGCGCGATGTGGGTGCGGCGGCCGAGGCGCCCGAACGCGCGCGGGAGCATCCCGTGCTCGCCGAGCGAGTACGCGAGCCGACCGATCCCGGAGAGCGCGGTCGCGACGCTCGCGAGCAGGATCAGGGCGCCCGACACGCCCACGAACGCGCGGACGGCTGCGACCACGGCGGAGGCCACGTGGCCGTGCAACGCCTCGGCGATCCCGATCATCGGCGCCTTCAGCCAGACCGTGCCGAGCTCCGTCTGCCCGTTCTCGACCGGATAGGCCGAGAGGCCGATGTACGCGATCGCGACGTAGACGACCACGACGACGGCGATGGCCGTGAACACGCTACGAGGCAGGTCGACGCCCGGCCGGCGTGCCTCCTCGGCCATGTTCGCCACCGTCTCGAGGCCGGTGAAAGCGAGCATCGCGAGCGGCAGGGCGAAGAGCAGCGAGTGCCAGGACGGGCTCGTACCGAGGTCGAGCCCGTGCGTGAGCGCCCCGGGCGTCGCCAGGAACACGAAGCCGAAGCCGAGGAGCAGGAGTTGCGTGAGCACGTCGAGGGTGGCGACGACGATCCCGATCGTGTAGAAGCCCGGGCGCCGGACGAGGCGGATGAGGCCGACCCCCGCGATCGCGCAGACGGCGACGATCTCGTCCCACGGCTCGCGGTCGAGCGCACTCACCTGGAACGCCCCCGCGAGGTAGTGGGGCAGGAACAGCGCCGACAGGGCCATGACGATCAGGTAGTCGAGGAAGAGCACCCAGCCCGTCATGAAGCCGGCGAGGTCGTTGAACGCCTTCCGTACGAAAGTGGCGGCGCCGCCGGTCTCCGGGATCGCCGACGTGCCCTCCGCGTAGGACAGCGAGATGACGAGGAAGAGGATCCCGACGGCGACGAGGACGACCGGCGTCAGCCCGAGCGCTTTCGCGGCCACGATCCCGAGGGCGACGTAGATCGAGGAGGCGATCTCGCCGTAGGCAACCGAGAACAGCGCGGGTGCACCCAGGACGCGCTCGAGGGCGGGGAGCTTCCGGGCCACGCGCGGAGCCTAGTGGTTCGTCCGGCGACTAACGCCGCCGCTGCAGGTACAGGCGTCCGATCCCGAGCGCGACGAAGAGCAGGCCGATCACATAGCCGATCCCGCCGCCGAGGCGTGCCGTCTGGACGATCAGCCCGATGCCGATGCCGACGAACAGGCAGCTGATGACGACGATGGTGGCGCCGTACGGGCCTTTCACGCCGCGGCCCGGCGGCCGGCGCCGACCATCACGCGGCAGTCCGCGTTCTTCAGCACGTAGTCGACGGTCTTGCCGAAGATCGCGCTTCGACGCGTCCGGCGCGGAAGTCGGGGGGCGCCGATGACGATGATCTCCGCGTTCCGGCGCGCGGCCTCCTCGACGATCTCCCGGCCCGCGTGCCTCGCGCGGGAGACCCGCTCGATCACGCGGACACCGTAGAGCTCGCCGATGTCGTGCGCCTCGTCGAGCAACCGGTCCGCGAGCGCCTCCTGCTCCGGCAGATCGACGTCGAGCGGCAGATCCACCGGGACGGTGATCACGCGCATCGCGACGATCGCCGAGCGCCGCTCGGCGGCGAGCCGGCAGGCGAGGTGCAGGGCCTCGCGCGACTGCGGGCTGTCGACGATCGGCGCCAGGATCATGCGGTACTCGAGCGCGAGCGCCGGCCCGAGGAGCGGCGGCGCCTTCGTCGTCTCCTTCATCGACACGTGGACGAAGCGGTGGCGGTAGATGGCATAGCCGATGAAGCCGGTGCCGATCCAGGCGATGCCGACCCAGCGCGTCGTCGGGTTCTGGACGAGGATGACGAGAAAGGAAATGCCCGTTGCGGCGCCGCCCAGGAGGGCGAAGAGCGGCCAGTCGACGCCGCGGAAGCGGAAGTTCGGCTTCGCCCGGTAGACGAGGTCCGGGTCCTTCTTGCGGCGGAGCGCCACGATCGACGCGTGCGCGACGGTGAAGGAGAGCGTGGCGCCGAACGAGTAGAGCGTCCCGACGAAGGTCACGCTACCCGGGAGGATCACGCAGATCGGGGCGATTCCGGCGAAGATCAGGAGCGAGAGCCAGGGCGTCTTGAACTTCGGATGCAAGCGCCGGAACACCTCGGGGATCTGTCGGTAGGTCGCCATCGAGTACGTGACGCGCGAGGCGCCGATCACGCCCGCATTCGTGGCGATGAACAGGATCGTGGCGGCGAGCAGGCCGACGTAGATCTGCAGCACGTGCAGGGCCGTCCCTTGCACGCCCAGGTTGTCGACGATCCCGAGCACCGGGTCGTTCGCGTGGCCGCCCTGCTCCGGCGGCCGGGCGAGCGCGGTCGACCACTCGCCGTGGTAGCGCGTCACGGGCATCGCCGACAGCGCGACGAGCGGCAGCGTGAAGTAGATCGCGAACACCGCGCCGGCAACGAGCTTGTATGCCTGCGGCACGCTGCGCGAGGGGTCGCGCGCCTCCTCGGCCAGGTTGGAGACGGTCTCCACCCCTGTGTAGGCGAGCATCGCCACCGGGATGGCGATCGCCACGTTCGACCACGTCGGCGCGACGCCCCAGTGCACGTTCGACGTGAGGACGTGCGGGCTGACGACGAGGACGAAGCCGAGGATGACGAGGAAGACCTGCGTCGCGAAGTCGATCACCGCGAGGACGACGCTCACGCGCGTCGCCTCCTGGACGCCGATCGTGTTCAGCACGACGAGCACGACGATCACGATGATCCCCCCGACGATGTCCCACGGGTTCCGGTCGAGCGGAGCCCAGAAGATCGACAGGTAGTGCGGCACGAAAAACGCCGACGTCGCGACCGTGACCACGTACACGAGCATCTGCGACCAGGCGGCGCCGAACGAGACGACCTCGTTGAAGGCGTGACGGGCGAAGCTCGACGAGCCGCCGGCCTCCGGGTAGCGGACCGTGCCCTCGGCGTAGGTCGCGGCTGTGGCGGCGAAGATGACGCCGGCGACGACGAAGACGACAGGCGTCAGCCCGAGGGCGTAGACGGCCGTAAGGCCGAGCGCGTAGTAGATCGACGAGCCGACGTTGCCGTACGCCGTCGCGAACAGGGCCGGCGTGCCGAGCACGCGCTCGAGGCTCTGCTCCCGCCTGCGCCTCCGCGGCATGGGAGGACTCTAGACGGCGCTCCTGCCGCCGCTGGCTCTAGTGGATGGAGACGATGATCGGGATGATCAGGATGGCGACGATGTTCGCGATCTTGATCATCGGGTTGATCGCCGGGCCGGCCGTGTCCTTGTAGGGATCGCCCACGGTGTCGCCGGTCACGGCGGCAGCATGCGCCTCCGAGCCCTTGCCCCCGTAGAGGCCGTCCTCGATCAGCTTCTTCGCGTTGTCCCAGGCGCCGCCGCCCGAGGTCATCGCGATTGCGAGGAAGATCCCGGTCACGATCGTCCCGATCAGGAGTCCGCCGAGCGCCTTCTCGTTGATGATCCCGACGACGATGGGGATCAGGATCGGGATCCCTGCGGGCAGCATCATCCCCTTGATCGCGGAGCCGGTGACGATCCCGACCGCACGCGAGTAGTCCGGCCGCGACGTGCCTTCCATGATCCCCGGGTCCTCCTGGAACTGGCGGCGCACCTCGACGACGACCTCGCCGCCGACGCGGCCGACGGCGATCATCGCGAGCGACGCGAACAGGAACGGCATCAACCCGCCGATGAACAGCCCGCTGATCACCCACGGGTCGGAGAGGCTGAACGCGGCGTGCAGCCCCTTTGCGTTGAGCCGGGTCGTGTACTCGTGGAAGAGGATCAGCGCCGCCAGGCCGGCCGAGCCGATCGCGTAGCCCTTGGTGACCGCCTTGGTCGTGTTGCCGACCGCGTCGAGCGGGTCGGTGACGTTGCGAACCGACTCGGGCAGGTCGGCCATCTCGGCGATGCCGCCGGCGTTGTCGGTGACCGGCCCGTACGCGTCGAGGGCGACGATCAGGCCCGTCATGGACAGCTGCGCCATGACAGCGATGCCGACGCCGTAGAGGCTCTGTCCCGCAGCGTAGTACGAGCCCATGATCCCGACCACGATCAGCACGACGGGCAGCGCCGTCGCCTGCATGCCGTACGCGAGGCCGGCGATGATGTTGGTGGCGTGGCCTGTCTGGGAGGCCTCGGCGATTCGCTTCACCGGAGGCCAGCGACTGCCCGTGTAGTACTCGGTGATCGCGACGAGCCCGAAGGTGACACCGAGCCCGATCAGCGCCGAGCAGTACAGGTTCGCGAAGCTGAACGTCGCCGTGTCGAAGGCCATCGTGACAGGGATGAAGAGCAGCGCGGAGAGCCCGGTTGCGACGAGCACGGCCTTGTAGAGCGCGTTGATCACCGCGTTTGGTCCGCCGCCGAGACGCGCGAAGAAGGTGCCGACCACCGAAGCGAGGATGGAGACGCCGCCGAGCGCGAGCGGATAGAGATACAGCCGCTCGCCGAGGGAGGCGAACTCGGGGTTGGTTCCGAGCAGCATCACGGCGACCGCGGTGACCGCGTAGGTCTCGAACAGGTCCGCCGCCATCCCGGCGCAGTCGCCCACGTTGTCGCCGACGTTGTCGGCGATCACGGCGGGGTTGCGCGGATCGTCCTCGGGGATGCCGGCCTCGATCTTTCCGACCAGGTCGGCACCGACGTCTGCCGCCTTGGTGTAGATGCCGCCGCCCAGTCGCGCGAAGACCGAGATCAGCGAGCCGCCGAAGGCGAGGCCGATCAGATCGCGGACGGCGGCCTCGGGATGGAGGTTGAACCAGTCGGTGAGCACCCAGTAGTAACCGGCGACACCGAACAACGCGAGACCGACGACGAGCAGCCCCGTCACGGAGCCGGCACGGAAGGCGACGTTGAGCGCGGGCCCGAGGCCGCCGCGCGCCGCCTCCGCGGTACGCGCGTTCGACCGGACGGCGACGTTCATGCCGATGAAGCCCGCCGCTGCCGAGAGCGCGGCGCCGATCAGGAACCCGACCGCCGTTCCCCACCCGAGCTCGTTGTAGGCGCCGATCAGGACGAACGGGACAATCGCGACGAGGGCGATGGTCGTGTACTGCTTCTTCAGGTAGGCGGCCGCGCCCTCCTGGACAGCGCGCGAGATCTCCTGCATGCGCTCGTTGCCCGGCGACAGCTTGAGCAGCCAGAACGTCAGATAGATGCCGTATGCGATCGCCACGCACGAACAGACGAGCGCGATCAGAACCGCGTGTTCGTTGATCCAGTTCATCGCCCCTCCGGAGCCCTCACAAAGTCAGCGCCGAGGTCGCTCGGCGCAACGGGAATTTGTATCACGATCTCCGCCTTTGTCCGCGGCCCGAGCCGAAAGAGATCGTGCCGCCGCAGATCGTATGCCCGGGAAGTGCGAACGTAACACCCTGCAGACGTGCCTGTCGAGGAAGAGGAGCGGCGTTTCGGATCAAGCCCCTCCGGTGAGAGAATCAGGGCATGAGCGACTACACGATCGTCAACATCCGCGAGAGCGAGGACTTCGCGCCCAAGTTCGGCATGCCGTCCGGGCTCAACGCGCACTTCCCGCGGAAAGAGCTCGACTGCAAGATCGGCGCCGTCGGCCTCGAGCGGCTCGCGCCAGGGTTCCGGACGCCGTTCGGGCACAAGCACAAGCACCAGGAGGAGCTCTACGTGATCGTCGCGGGCAACGGCAGGGTGAAGCTCGACGACGAGATCCTCGACGTGCGCCAGTGGGACGTGATCCGTGTCGCCCCGGAGACGATGCGGAACTTCGAGGCCGGTCCCGACGGCCTCGAGGTGCTCGCGTTCGGTGCGCCGATCGCCGAGGAGAGCGACGGGGAGATCGTTCCCGGCTGGTGGACCGACTGAGCTAGGAGGCGCCGACGAGCTCGGCGAAGCGCGGATCGGAGCGGATCAGCTCGAAATCCGGATCCTCGCGCGCGTTGTCGGCGTAGGGCGGAAACCCCGCGATCGCCCCCTTCAGGTGCCCGAGCGCCTCGTCGGCCTGTCCGAGCTGCGCCTCGGCGCACGCCAGGTTGTAGAGGATGCCGGCGTCGTCCTCGAACTTGCCGAGCGATTTCGTGAGCACCTGCTTCGCCTTCTCGTGCTCGCCGCTGTCGAAGAGTGCGGGAATCTGGGCGTTGACCTCCCACGACCGCGGCCGGTAGACGTCGCCGGGTCGGCCGCCGACGGCGAGGATGGTCGTCCCGCCCTCGCGCGCGCTCGCGCCCCGCTTCGCATCCGGGTCGCGAACGTAGACGACGGTCCCGGCCGGCGCGTCGACCTCCTCGCCGTCGACGCTGAACACCGCATGGCCGGCCGTGACGAGGTACAGCTCCTCGTGCCCGGACGGCGTCTCGTCGTGCTCCGGGATGATGCGGTCGCCGGCCGCCTTCACCGTCCATGCGTTGACGCCGAACGACTCGACCCCGAGGCGCTTGCGGATGGGCGCCCAGCCGCTCGAGTCCTCGATCTCGCCCAGAGTGACCGCCTCGTAGCGCTTGTCCGTCATGTCTCCTCCTTCGGGGCGTCGGGCCGGGTCTCCGCCGCAGGAGCGGGCTCGCGCGGCTTGCCCACGTGGTCGGCGTAGGCGAGCTGGAGGTTCGCGGTCGCCTGGCGCAACTCGCGGATGGCGTCGGGCGGGGCCGAGCCCTCGAGGACAGGCAGCAGCGTGCGGAGCGCCTCGATCGCGAGCCGCGCCTCCTCGGCCTCTTCCTCGCCGAGCTTCGCGTAGCCGAGCTGGACGAGCGAGGCGAGCGTGCCGACGAGCAGGTCGGAGACCTTGAGCTGCCTGATCAGCTGCTCGGCCTGGAGCTGCTCCTCGGGGGTGGGCTCGCGCTCAGCCAACCCGCTCCCCCGCGCCCACCTGTTCGGCGTAGATCTGCTCCATCGTGGCGCCCTCGGCGTGGCGCGCGATCTGCCGCTCGGCAGCGTTGGCGGAGGGCACGGCGAGGAACGGCGCGGCGCCGAGCTCCTCGGCGACGGGCAGCACCCATTCGACCAGCTCCTCGAGCGCCGCGCGGGCCGGTCGCACCCGCAGGGTCTGGAGGTCGATCAGCTCCCCGGAGAGCCCGTAGCGGATCGCCCGCCACATGTTCTCCTCGATCATCCGGTGAGGAGGCAGCGGCACCGGCTCGCCCTCGTCGAGCGCCCTCGCGATCCGCGCCGCCAGCGAGTAGGTGAGCGCCGCCAGCGCCCGCGCCTCCCCTTCGTCGGGCTGCGCGTCGCAGATGCGGATCTCCACGGTCGGGAAGGCGAGATGGGGCCTGACGCTCCACCAGATCTGCGTGTGCTCGTCGATCGATCCGGTCTCGTACAGGACGCGGACGTAGGCCTCGAAGCCGTCCCACCCGTCGTAGGCGTCCGGGACGCCGCAGCGCGGGAACATCCGCGTGAAGATCTGCGAGCGCGCCGAGTGCAGATACGTGAACACGCCCTCGACGAACGGGGAGCTGGCGGAGAGCGCGAGCAGCTCGGGCAGATACGTGCGCAGCCCGTTGCAGACGGCGACGGCGCGGTCTGCCCGCCGGATCCCGACGTGGACGTGGAGACCGAAGCTGTTGTTGCGCCAGACGACGTAGCGGAGCAGCTCGTCGTTTCGCCGGTAGTGGGGCGTGTCGATGATCCGCTGGTCGCGCCAGGAGCTCCAGGGATGCGTGCCGACCGAGCCGAGCATGAACCCGAGCGACTCGGCCAGCTCCGTCACCTGCCTGCGGCGCTCCCCGATACGTGCTGCGGCCTCGGCGAACGATGCGCACCGTCCGGTGCGGACCTCGACCTCGGAGGCGATCAGCTCGCCGACGACATGGGGCTCGACGTCCGTCCCCCGCGCCGCCGCCTGGATGTCTTCGAAGCCCTCGACGAGGCCGAGCGTGACCGGGTCGAGGATCGCGAACTCCTCCTCCACCGCGACCGTGAAGTCGGTGCCCTCGTCGTACTGCTCGCGGGCCTTGACGAGCAGCTCCTGCCACGGAAGCGTCTGCGCTTCACCCATTGAAGTAAAGGCTACGCCAAGAAGGGTGCGAGCAGGCCGTCCGCGACGCTCTGCCAGCTCCAGCGCTCCTCCGCGACCTTTCGCGCGGCTGCGCCGAGCGCCGCCCGCTCGCCCTGCGGGAGCTGGAGGAGCTCCTGGAGCTTCTCGGCGAGCTCGATCGAGTCACCGCTCGTGAAGGCCGCGAGCGAGCGGTGACGTGCCGGGTACGCGCCCTCGAGGCCGGTCGCGACCTCGGCCAGGCCGGAGTGGCGAGCGACGAGCGGCGGCACGGCCGCCGCGGCCGCCTCGGCGGCGACCATCCCGAACGCCTCCGGGAAGATCGACGGGACGACGACGACATCCGCAAGCGGGAGCAGGTGGACGAGGTGCCGGTGCTCGAGGGGCCCGGTGAACAGCGTGTGCCGTGGCGCCAGCTCCTCGAGGCGCTCGCGATAGTCGCCGAAGCCGACGATCACGGCCCTGGCCGCGAGGCCGTGGAGCGCCTCGACGAGGAGGTGGACTCCCTTGTTGTAGAGCAGCTTCCCGAAGTAGAGGACGGTCGGCAGCTCGCCGCCGTCGAAGAAGCGCTCGAGCCGGCGGGCATTCCCCTCGTCCGGCAGCCGCTCCTCGCGGTTGCCGGGGTTGGGCGGATCGCGACGGCACTCGTCCAGCAGAGCCGCGAGCGACTCGGCCCGGTCGCGAGGCCGGAACTCGTCCACGTCGACGCCGGGAGGCACCTCGTGGACACGGTCGACGTGGCCGACGACCTCCTCGAGCACGTTGCGGATGTGCGCGGAGCCGACGAACACCGCGGTGGCATCAGCGAGCGCCTCCCGAGCCTCCGACACGAGCTCATCGTTGCCGCGGATCGAGTACTCGAGCTCGGACCCGTGCGCCTTCACGCCGTACCGGGCGCCGGTGGCCGCCGCGACCGCTCCGCCGGGCAGGACGTGGTTCGCGAACACGAGGTCGGCGGGGAGCCGGCTTTCGAGCGCGCGCGCGTTCGCGTCGACGTAGCGGGCGCGCTGCATCGTCGTCAGGTCCTGCAGGAGTCGCGGGTCGAGCGCCTCGTAACGGTCGAGCACGAACACGGGCAGGAGGCCGTCCGGGAGCTCGGGCCGCACGACCTCCGCGCCTCCGAGATCGAAGCGCCCCGGATCCCGGTCCTGGGAGAAGACAACGACGTCATGCCCTGCCCGCCGCCACTGGCGCGCCACCTCCCGCGTGTAGACGTTCGAGCCGGTGCCCTCGAGCAGGTACCCGTGCCAGAGCAGGATGCGCACGCTAGCCGCCGAAAGTCCGGCCGCTTCGCGACCATGGTGACTTCCGGCGGCGGAGAGCGATCAACCTAGTCGCGTAGTGTGCCGCGCCCGCCGTGTCGGTCGCGGCGGCGGAGGATCAAGCCAGATGGAAATACAAGGCGTGCAGCAGCTCGACCGCGGGGTTCGACGTATGCACCTGCACGTCGTGCGGGACGTCCAGGAGCGCTTCCGAATAGTTGAAGATGATCCGCACGCCGGAGTCGACGAGTTCGTCGGCAGCACCCTGCGCGCTCGCTGCAGGCACGGCGATCACGCCGACGATGATGTTCTTGTCGCGGACGACGGCCGGGAGCGACGTCGCGTCGAGCACGGACCCGGCGTTCGGGCCGATCGGGCGGCCGATCATGTCCGGGTCGCGATCGAACACGGCAGCGATGTTGATGCCGTGTTCCGCGAAGATCGGCGAGCTGGCGATCGCCTGGCCGAGCCGGCCCGCCCCGACGAGCGCGATGTTGTGCTGCCCCTGGGTGCGGAGGATCTTGCGGATCTCGCCGAGCAGGCTGTCGACGCTGTAGCCCACGCCGCGTTTGCCGAACTTCCCGAATCCGGAGAGGTCACGGCGGATCTGCGTCGCGTTGATGTTCGTGTAATCGGAGATCTCCTGTGAGGAGATCCGCTCCTTGCCCATCTTCTTCGCCTGGGTCAGTACCTGGAGGTACCGACTCAGACGGGATGCGACGCCAACCGTCACGCGATCCGCCACCCGAACTCCTTGTGTCGAGGTTTGTAACAGACGGTTCCCATTCTGCCAGCCGCGTTCATGCTCTCGCCGAGCCAACCGTCGCCCTGCTCGTGCCGGACTTTGTAGCGCGGTGCCGGCGATCAGCCGATGCCCGACACTCTGGTCAGCTTCCTTCGTAGTCCGTTGGAGTCGACGTGGTAGACAAACGCGCGCTCGCCGTCGATCTCGACGACCGGTAGCCACTCGCGGTACTTCGACTCGAGCGCAGGATCGCCCGTGATGTCCACTTCGACGAGTTCGAAGTCGACGGCCGACCGCGCGTCCTCCAGGACGACACGCGCCCGGTCGCACAGGTGGCAGCCGGGCGCGTGGTAGAGCGTGACGGCGGGCTTAGGGATAGAGCCCGCGCGTGGTCGTTGCCTCGGCGACGCGCATCACCGCGGCGCCGTAGGCGGCCATGCGCATGCTCGTCTGCCGCTGCTCGCGCAGCGCCCAGGTCTCCTCGAAGGCCCGGCAGACGATGTCGCGGAGCTTCTGGTTGACCTCGTCCTCCTTCCAGAAGTACTCCTGCAACCCCTGGACCCACTCGAAGTACGAGACGACGACGCCGCCGGCGTTCGCCAGCACGTCCGGCAGCATCAGCACGCCCATCTCCTCGAGGATGTCGTCCGCAGCCGGTGTCGTCGGCCCGTTGGCGCCCTCGACGATGATCTTCGCCTTCACCTTTGCGGCGTTGTCGGCGGTGATCACCTGCTCGAGCGCGCAGGGCGCGAGCACGTCGCAGTCGAGCAGGATCAGCTCCTCGTTCGAGATCGCGTCGGCGCCGCGGAAGCCGCGGAGCACGCCTGTCTCCTGCTTGAACGCGAGTGCGGCCGGAACGTCGATCCCCTTCGGGTTGTAGAGACCGCCGCCCGAGTCGGAGATCGCGATCACGACGGCACCCTCTTCGTGCAGGAACTGCGCGAGGAAGCTGCCGACGTTGCCGAAGCCCTGGATCGCAACGCGCTGGCCGGCCGCCGTCATACCGAGCTTCTTCCACGCCTCGATCAGGCAGTAGAGCCCGCCGCGGGAGGTCGCCTCGAGCCGCCCCAGCGAGCCGCCGACGGTCAGCGGCTTGCCCGTCACGACGCCGAGGACGGAATGGCCCTTGTTCATCGAGTAGGTGTCGAAGATCCAGGCCATCTCGCGGCCGCTCGTACCGACGTCGGGGGCCGGGATGTCCTTCTCCGGACCGATGACCGTGATGATCTCCGACGTGAAGCGCCGCGTCATGCGCTCGAGCTCGCGGACGGACATCTGCTTGGGATTGCAGACCACGCCGCCCTTGGCACCCCCGAACGGGATGTTCATGAGCGAGCACTTCCACGTCATCCACATCGACAGGGCCTTGACCTCGTCGAGCGTGACGTCGGGGTGATACCGGATGCCGCCTTTGGACGGGCCGCGGGCGATGTTGTGCTGGACGCGAAAGCCCGTGAACGCCCTGATCGAGCCGTCGTCCATCGAGATCGGGATCGAGACCTCGACCGCCTTCTTGCACTCCTGCAGCACGCAGATCAGGTTCGGGTCGATGTTGAACGTCTGACCGACGAGCTGAAGTTGCTGGCGGGCGATGTCAAACGGGTTCTCGCGGAGGTGCGAGATCGTCGAATCGGTTGTAGCCACCTCGTTCTCCTTGGTCGTCTGATGCCACCTGAGAATCCGGTGAAGTGAGGCGAGTATACGCCCGTGCATAGACGGTATTCGACGGGGGAAACCCGCTACCGGATCGTGAAATCCACTGATCTCGTCACAGGAGGGCCGCCGGCTGCCGGGAAGGCTCGCAGCGCGAGCGAGTAGCGCCCGGGGGGCAGGACACCGCCGTCCGGACCGCGCCCGGTGAGGCCGAACGCGTACCGCCCGGGCAGCAGGTCGCGGAGCCTCGAAAGCAGTCCGAGATCCTTGCCGGCGCGGCTGCGGAGGCGGATGTCGAGCCGCAGCACGGGCTCGATCGAGAGCCCGGCCTCGCGCGTCCCGACCCGGCCGAGCTGGACGAGCACGATCGCGGGCGAGACGTCCGAGGGCTTGAACGCTCGGGTGGAAAGCTGGACGGATCCGATCAGCGCGGGCGCGACCGGCGCGGTCACGACCGCAAACGGGACGCGCAGGCGGGTCCCCGTCAGGGGCGCGACGGTCAGCACGCCCGCCAGCACGCTCGCAGGCGTCTTTCGGGCGAGCTTCACGGCGACCTGCACGTCGGTCGCCTGGCCTGGCCCGAGAGTGAGCTTCCGGGGCTCGACGTCCGCCGCGAGCGCGGGGTCGTGCGCCGCGACACCGAGGTAGACGCGCAGCCAGCGGGTCGAGACGTTGCGCAGGGCGACCGTTCGCGTCGCCGCCCAGCCGGGGCCGCTCGCGCGGGCGAAGGCAATCGTCGACGGCTCGGTGACGAGCTCTGCGCCGGCGGCGGCACCGATGTCGAGCAGGCCGTTGCCCTGCGCGAACACCGGCGCACCCGTCAGGCGATCCGCGGTGCCCGTGAGCGCGCTCTTGAGCTCGTCGGCCGTCAGGCCGGGCCGGGCGTGAGCGACGATCGCCGCCTCACCCGCTGCCGCCGCGGCGGCGACGCTCGCGCCGTCCACGACCACGAAGTGTGACGAGTGATCCGGGGCGACCCCGGGGTCGACGGTCACGACGCCGACGCCGGGGCCTGCGACCTCCGGCTTCAGGTGTCCGCCGAAGCCCAGCCCCCACGACGAGAACCCGGCGATGCGCGGGCTGCCGTTGCCGGCCGTCTCGTGTGCGGGGCCGACGGAGAGCACGAGTCCCGCGTCCGACCGGGCGCGTTCCAGCAGCGCTTCGGGAACGCCGAGCACCGGGATGCCGAGCGCCGCGCCACGGCCGAGTGCTCCGGCCGGTAGTCCCGTGCCGCCGAGGAGCACGATCGACGCGCCGGCGGCGGCCGCTGCGACCGCAGCCGCGTTCGGGTCGGTCCCGGCTGCCAGCAGCACCGCGCGGTCCGCGACCTTGCTGAGGCCGCCGTGCGTGAAGAGGTGCGGAACTGCGACGACGCCCAGCGACGTCGATCGCCTCGGCCCGACCGCGCCCAGCACCGGCACGTCGCGGTTCAGCAGCACGTGGAGGCCGTCTCGGACGACGACGCGGGCGACGAGCGTGCGCCGGCGGAGGTCCGCGGCCGCGACCGTCAGCGCCGCGGGCGCGCCGCCGGGCCCGGACAGGCTCCCGAACGCGGGTCCTGCCGGGCCGTCGTTTCCGGCCGGCGTCACGACGAGCATGTCCAGGGCCGCCGCGCCTGCGGCCGCGCGCGCGAGCGGTCCGTCCTCGAAGGAGCCGAACGGCTCCGCGAGCGGCACGAGCGCGATGCGCGCTGCGTCGTGGGCGTCGCCGTTGCCGTCGGGATCGACGGCCCGGTCGAGTCCCGCGAGGATCTGGTCCGTCCGGGCGAAGAGCGCGAAGCGGCCGGAGGCGTCCTGCTGCCAGCCGCCGACGCGGATCGGCAGCACGGTCGCGCCGGGCGCGACGCCCGAGATCCCCGACCTCCCGGCACCGACAACGACGCCGGCCATCTCCGTCCCGTGCCGCTCGACCGAGCCGCCCGGTCCTCGTCGCGGCCTCGCGTCGATGGCGCCGCCGGCCACGTCCAGCCCCGTCAGCACGTGGCCGTGCAGATACGGAGCGTCGACGTCAACACCCGTGTCGAGGAGCGCGACGAGGATGCCGCTTCCGTCGAGGCCGACGAGCGAGGAGCGGATCGAGCCGAGGCCGGAACTCGCGGCGGCCGCCCGCAGCGGGCTCGACGTGACGCTCGCGGGATACGCGGCGCGGACGCGGTAGACGCCCGCGATCTGCGGCATCCGCTCGAGCACGGGCACCGTGCTTGCCTCGAGGGTGGCGGAAAACCCGTCGAGCACGCGGGTGAAGCGGAGCTCCGGCTTGATGAAGATCCCTTTCGTGTCGAGCTTGAGCAGCACGTCCTGCTGTGCCGACAGCGCCTGCGCCGTCCAGCGACGCTCCTGCTCGTCGCTCGCGACGCCGCCCGCCTCGTGCACGCGCTGCGCGAGCGACGGCGCCTTCATCACGACGATCATGCGCTGGCCGAGCGCGACCGGCGAGCGGGCACTGCCGACGAGGCCCTGCCAGCTCTCGACCGTGGTCGCCGGGGATCGTTGCTTCGAAGCCTGGCCCCCCGACGCGACGACGGCGGCTGCGACGACGGCGCCGGTGAGCAGGACGGCGGCGGGCGCGAGGCTACGCAGCCGCATGCGCGTCGAGGTCGAGGTAGGCGGGCGGTGCCAGCGGCTCGACGAAGCGCGCCGCCGAGGCGATCATCGCCGCGTTGTCGGTGCACAGCTCGAGCGGCGCGAGCGTTGCCTCCGGGAGCGAGGCGCGGAGCTCCGAGTTCGCCGCCACGCCGCCGACGACGGCAATCCGGTCGTGCCCGAGCTGCCCGGCCGCCTGCCGCGCGCGGTCGACGAGGGCGCGGACGATCGCGCGCTGGTAGCTCGCGGCCAGGTCGGCGCGGTTCGACTCGAGCTCGCCCGCCGTCAGCGCGCGGACCGCATAGAGCAGCGCCGTCTTCACACCGGAGAAGGAGAAGTCGAGGCCGTCGAGCCGCGCGACGGGGAAGTCGAACGCCTCCGCGTCGCCGTCCGCGGCCAGCCGGTCGAGCGCGGCGCCGCCCGGGTAGCCGAGGCCGAGCAGGCGTGCGCCCTTGTCGAACGCCTCGCCGGCGGCGTCGTCGATCGTCGTCCCCATCGTGCGATAGCCGCTGTGGTCGCGCACATCGAGGAGCAGGGTATGGCCGCCGGTCGCTAGCAGGCAGAGGAAGGGCGGCTCGAGCGGCTCCGGCTGGAGGTAGAGCGAGGCGACGTGCCCGTGCAGATGGTCGACCGGCGCGAGCGGCAGGCCCCTCCCCCACGCCAGCGCCTTGGCCGCGGACAGGCCGACGAGGAGTGCGCCGATCAGACCGGGGCCTGCCGTGACGGCCACGAGTCCGACGTCCTCGAGCGTCGCGCCTGCCTCGCCGAGCGCCTCACGGACGACAGGCGCGACGAGCTCGAGATGCCGCCGGGACGCGACCTCCGGCACGACGCCGCCGAAGCGCGCGTGCAGCGCGGCCTGCGACGCGACGACGTTCGAGCGGATCTCGCCCTCCGTGGTGACGACCGCCGCCGCTGTCTCGTCGCACGAGGTCTCGAGCCCGAGAATCACGGCTCGAGCGGATCCCTCCACATGATCAGCGCGTCCTCGCGGTTGTCCGTGTAGTAGCCGCGCCGGATGCCCTGGCCGCGGAAACCGATGGTCTCGTACAGCTCGATCGCCGCGTCGTTCGAGACCCGCACCTCGAGCGTGAAGCCGCGGGTGTTCTCCTCGCCGACCTGGTCGAACAGGGACAGGAGCAGCCGCGTGGCGATCCCCTGCCGGCGGTACTCCGGCGCGACGACGAGGTTCATCACGTGCCAGGCGTCGACGTAGCGGGAGACGATCACGTAGGCGACAAGGGCGTCGTCGACGAAGGCGCCCAGGCAGACCGACGTCGGCTTGACGATCTCGCTGACGAACATCATCCGCGACCAGGGCGCGGGCATCGAGCGCTGCTCGATCTCCTCGATGGCGGTCACGTCGTCGAGGTCGAGCCGCTGGATGTCGAGGCCGCGTGTCGTGCTCATGCGGCCGTCCTCTCCGCGTCGGGAAGGCGAACGTAGATGGGCTCGACGAGGTCGGCGTCGCCGAAGTCGCGGGCGAGCGCGGCATGCAAGCTTGCTCGCGGGAGGTGGACGAGATCGCGGTCGGGCGGGATCTCGGCGCCGGCGGCCTCGAGCTCCGGGCGATAGCGCACTGCTCCGTCCCCTACGAGCACCGTGCCGGGCTCGAGGTCGAGCTCGACCGGGCGGCAGGCGACGGGCATACCGTCCCGGAGCACGAACACCTCGCGGCGGCGCGCGTCGATGACGGGCCGCGCCCCGGGCAGGCCGGCGGCCAGTGCGTCGAGCGTCGAGACGCCGGCAACAGGCAGTTCGAGCGCAAGCGCGAGCCCGCGCGCGGCCGCGAGCCCGATGCGGATGCCGGTGAAGCTCCCCGGCCCGGTGCCGACGACGAGCCCCCCGAGGTCGCGGGGGCCGAAGCCGGCCTCGCGAAGCAGCTCGTCGGCGTCGGCGAGCACCGCGGCGGCGCGGGACGCCCGCTCGCCGAGCAGCTCGCCGTCGAGTACGAGCGCCGAGGTCGCGACCGGGGTCGCCGTGTCAAAGGCGAGGACGAGCCCGCTCCGCATGCGCCTCAGAGTAGCCCCGCGAGCAGGACCGGATCGCCGCCGGCGAGCCGGATCGCACGCCGCTCGGCATCCACGTGGGCGAGCTCGACGCTCAGGCGCGGCGGCGGCAGGCGCCCGGCCGCACGCTCGGGCCATTCGACGAAGACGACCGCGTCCTCGAAGTAGGGCTCGAGTGCGCCCCAGTCGGCGTCCGAGAGCTGCTCGAAGCGGTACAGGTCGAGGTGCGAGACCCCGCCGTAGCGATGGCCGATCGTGTACGTCGGGCTCGTCACGGGGACCTCGACGCCGAGCGCGCGGCACGCGCCGCGGACGAACGTCGTCTTGCCCGACCCGAGCTCGCCCGAGACGTACACGACGTCGCCGGGAACGAGCCGCGCCGCGAGCCGCGCCGCAATCTCCTCGGTCCCGACAGGCGACGCGCTGACGATCTCGATCATGACCGGACGCTAGCGCGGTGAGCAGGCGCGACGACCCGCTCGAGTCGCGCGAACTCGGTCAGAAAGCTCGACCCGCTCCGTGCAGCCGCTCCTGCTGCACTCGCACGCGAACAGGTAGCTCGTCCCGCCCGCAGCGACGAGGTTCTCGTGCACGGCCTGGTTCTCCTCGCGCCCTAGCGTTCTGAGGTCCAGCGCCGGGCGGGGTGTCGCGAGGATCGGGGCAAAGAGCGACTCGAGCAGCTCGACGAGAGCCTCGGCGCCGAGCGAGCCGTCGACGTCGATCACTCTCCGCCCGAGCTCGCCGGCCTGCTCGCAGATGGTGCTCGCGAGAAGGACGTCACGCTCGACGATGTCCGCCCCGCGGCCGGGATGCCGGCGTGCAAGCGCTGCGCGCTGGAAGTCCTCGGTCGGCACGAGGAAGACCGCGGCCGGGCCTGCCAGGTCAGGCAGGAGCTGCGGCCCCTCGGCGACGATCGGCGGCGAGGCCGGAAACGCGCACAGGTCCTCGACCACGAGCTCGAACTGCTCGCGTGCGTAGGCGAGGAACTGCTGGACGAGAACGTCGGGCGGCTTTCCGAACCGCTCGTCCGCGGGCAGCGAGTTCAGGCGTCGCATCGTCGAGCCGCGCGATCGCGCCGCATGCGCATACGCGCGCGTCTACGTGGTACGCGCGCAGGTCGTTGCGGCGTGCGAGCAGGCTCGCGGCGGTCGTCTTCCCCGACCCGGGGGCGCCGCCGATCCAGAGGACGTGGTCGAGCAGAGCTGGGCTAGAAGAGACCGAGCTGGACCGCGGGCTCGGCGACGGGTGCGGCAAGCGCGAGCTCGGCGTGGACGGGACCGGGCTCGGGTGCGAGCAGTACGTGGCTGATCAGCTTCGGAATCCGCGCGAAGTCCTCCTCGAGCACCTCGAGCATCCTCGGCGTGTAGAGCGCCGCCGCCGGGTGGTACAGCGGATAGAGGAGCACGCGGTTGCCTCCGAGCGTGACCTCCTGCTCCTGGCCGTGGACGCGCGTGATGCCGAGCGGCTTCCCGGAGAGGAGCTTGGTGGCGAAGTTGCCGAGCGTCGCGACCAGCTTGGGCTCGATCGACTCGATCTGCCGGAACAGGTAGCCCTCGCACTGCTCGATCTCGTCCGGCATCGGGTCGCGGTTGCCGGGCGGGCGGCACTTGAGGACGTTCGCGATGTAGACGTCCGCCCGCGTCAGGCCGATGCCGGCGAGGAGCTTGTCGAGGAGCTTCCCCGCCTGGCCGACGAACGGAAAGCCCTGCTTGTCCTCGTGGAAGCCGGGCGCCTCGCCGACGAACATCAGGTCGGCATCCGGGTTTCCGACGCCGAAGACGACCTGTGTGCGCCCCTCCGAGAGTCGGCAGCGGGTGCAGCCCGATGCCTCCTGCTGCAGCTCCTCGAGGCGCTCGATCCGGCCGGCCGCGTCGTCCATTGCGCGGCCAGTTTAGGCGCCCTCGCGGACGGATGCGACCGGGCGTCTAGAGGCTTGATGTGGAATTGCGGCGACGTCGGGGGCGCTCCGGGCCAAGCCGGGCGGCGTGGCCGGCCCGCGGCGCGTAGCAGCGCTACGTGTCGCGACCGGACGCGCCGATCCGGCGCCGAGCACGGGGCGTCATCCGGCCCGTCGGGATTTCGCGTCAAGTCTCTAAACGAGACAGGTGACGGCGGCCCACCCCTGTGCGGCCGCGTCGCCGTAGAAGCCGCGGAGGTCGCGGAAGGAGACGAGCAGCCAGTCGCGGTCATCCTCCTCCCACCCGAACGGGTAGATCTGGAGCTCGGTCATCCGCACCGCGTCGAACCGGTCGGCTGCCTTCCGCTCGGCCTCGGGACCTGCGAGCGCCTTTGCCACGCCCGCTACCTGCGCCGGATCGAACGTCCGCGCCGGCCCGTAGCCGGAGAAGTCTTCGCCGACCTCGGTGCCGCCGAGGACGCACTGACCGAGCGGCGTCTCCGTCGGCTCGGTCGAGCCGGAGAGGAGGTAGTGGACACCGTGCCAGGCCTTGTCGAGCGAGAGCTCGGCGTGCGCACCGTGAACCGCGCCCCGCGGGCGCTCTCCGACCTGCTCCTGCATGAGTCTGAAGACCTCGTCGCCGCCGGCGCCGGTCCGCAGCGCCTCCTGCGTCGTGCCGACGCGCTCCTCGATCTGCTCGCGCAGCGCCGGGTGCAGGTCGATCGCGCCGGCGAGGAGCTGCGGCCCCCGCTCGAGGATCAGGGCGCGCATCTTCTCGGAGTCGAACCCCGCGCCCGGGAGCTCGGGCTCGAACAGCCGCTCGACGAGGGAGGGATCGTCATGGATGCGGCCGAGGAGATCCGGCTCGACCTGCAAGAACGACGCGAGCATCGACATGTCCCGCCTATCGGCAGCCCGGAGGCCGCCTTGAACCCTCGCCCGGGGCTAGTTTTAGGGAGCTAGTGTCCGCAGCCGCAGGAGCCGCCGCAGCAGCCGCCCCCGCCCCCGCCGCCGCTCGCCGAGCGGAAGCTCGGCTGCGGAGTCTCGGCCTTCGTGGCGAAGACGGAGAACTGCCGCGACACCTTGGTGGCGCCGCAGTCGGGGCACGACGGCTTCGCGTCTCCGCGGACGAGCTCCTCGAAGTGCGACTCGCACTTCATGCAGACGTACTCGTAGATCGGCATGACCTCAGTCTAACTGTGGCGGAGGCTCAGCTCTTCTTCGCCCACACGACCTTGACGCCGGTCGTCGTGAAGGTGACCTTGCCGTGCGCAGCCCGCGCGCCCGAGACGCTCACCGTGCCGGTGGGGACGATCAGCGCGCCCTTCTTCGGCGTCTTCAGCTCCAGATCGCCGGTGACGGTGACGCCGGGCACGTCGCCGTAGCCGCTGAGCGTGAGCGTCCCGAGGCTTCCGGAGACGGCGCCCGCCGACAGGCCGCCGACCGCGGCGCCGGCCGTCACCTCGGAGGCGAGCGCGTCCGTGACGGTCGTCTCGACGACCGACAGGGTGTGGCCGCGCAGACCCGACGTCCCCGGCACGATCGGCGCCTTTGCGACGGAGACCGGGATCCGCGGCACGTCCGCGAGATAGGGCCACGTGCGCGGGCACCGGGTCGGCACGGTCTTTCCGCTCAGCCACGCGCGCACCGCGCTCGACGTGCAGGCGGACGGATCCGTCGTCAGCACGCTGTGCCCGACCCCGGGCACGACGAGCAGGTGACCCTGCGGGAACTGCGAGACGACCGAGGCGGCGTTCACGGTCGGCGTCCGCATGTCGAACGTGCCGGACAGGGCGAGCACCGGCACGTCCGGCAGCGGCCCTGCGGCGATCGGGGCGTTCCCGTCCGGGGAAGGCCATGACTCGCAGTAGGTCGCCGACCCGATCGCCGTCGCCCAGCTCCCGAACGGCCCGGTGGATCCCGCGGGCAGCGCGGCGACGGCCGCGCTCAGCGCCTGCCGGCGTGTGGCGAGATCGGCGTCCGGCGCCCACGGGAAGCGGCCGTCGTTGCACATCGTGGCCAGGAACAGCCCCTCGCTGAAGGACGAGTCCGCGGTCGCGAAGTGGAGGCCGAAACCTCTCTGGCCGAGCGCCGCGAGCCGGAGCAGGAGCTGCGGGCGGCCCGCGGTCGCCGCGGAGACGGCGGAAGGGAGCTCCGCCTGCAGGCCGAAGCTGAGATCGGAGCTGACGACGATCCCGAGCAGCGTCGTCCCGTCCAGCGACACCGACCGGAGCAGACCGGACGCCGTACGTACGCGACCGGTGATCGGGGTGACCGCGGCCCGGTTCGCGAGCGTCGCGACCTCGCCCGCCAGGTTCGGGTCGATCGCGCGGCAGCCCGCGTTTCCGCACATGGACGAGAGTCCGAGCGGGATGCCCTGCAGGGTGTCGAGGCCGAGAGGATCGGGCCCCGTCGGCGTCACGACCGAGTCGAGCAGGAGCCGCTCGACGTGATCGGGGTGCGCGAGGGCGTAGGCGAGCTCGACCTTCGTCCCGTAGGAGGTGCCCCAGAGCGCCACCTTGTCCACACCGATTGCCTGCCGCACGGCGTCGACGTCCTCGGCGTTGGCGGCGGTCGTGTAGAAGGCGCGCGCCGGACCGAGCGTCTCGCCGCAGGCCGTCACCTGCTGCGCCAGAGCCACGGGGTTCGTCAGCGCGCAGTTCAGGAACCCGGAGGCGCCGGTGCCGCGCGGGTCGAAGGCGACGAGCGTGTACCCGGGGAAGATCGATTGCCAGAAGGAGGCCAGGTCGGCGAGGTCGAACGCGAGCGCACTCGCCTGGCCCGGGCCGCCCGCGACCAGGATCATCACGCCGCGCGGCGTGCCCTTCGCCGGCAGCTCCTCGACGGCGAGCTGGACCGAGCCCGACACGACGCCGCTCCAGTCGAGCGGCACGTTCACGCTCGAGCAGAGGACACCCGCGTCGCCGTGGCAGGGGACGAAGGAGAGGCTCGCCGCACGGGCAGTCGGCGTGCTCCCGAGCCAGGCGCCTGCCGTGACGACGGTGACGGCCAGCGCCGTCGCGACCCCCCTGATCACCGACGCAGGGTAGCCAAGAGGCTCAGCCGCCCGACGACCGAGCCGCGAAGGCTCGCGCGCCGGCGGTCGTGCACGGGCCGACGCCGCCGCTGCGAAGCGACGCGATCGCGCGCTCCACGACGGAGAGGCTCTTCTTCGGCGTGTCGTCCGCGTAGTACAGCCCAGACTGCCAGCGGTCGAGCTGCGACTCGTCGCTGACGTGGAAGATCAGGATCGCGGCCACCGTCGGCTGGCAGGCGGCGAGCGCGACCGCCTCGGCGTAGTACGCGGCCTGCGTCGCCTCGGTCACGGCTCGCGCTGCGGACGACTCGGCACCCTGGTAGACGCGCGCCTTCGCGGCCGGGATCTGCGACTGGACGCCGAACTCGTCGTAGACGACCGGCAGCGTCGAGCCGGCCTGGGCGGTGCCGCCGAACGCCTCGCCGAGCAGCGCCACGAGCTTGGGGTAGTCGGCGACCGAGATCGTCGTACTGCGCGGGTGCGTGAAGCTCGGCGGAATGCTCGAGTTGTCCTCGTACGGATGGAGCGCGAACGCGTCCATGATCGGCCGCGTCCGGCCGCTCTGCCGGTAAGCGCGGCCGAGGTCGGAGATGAACGTGGTCGGCGAGTGCTTCCTCGACATCACCGAGTCGTTGCCGCGCGGCGAGAGCGCGCCGCCGAGCACCATCACGCCGGGCGACGCGGCCTTGAGCGCGTCGTAGGTCTGCGCCAGGAGCGCCTCGTAGGCGGGCGCGGCGACGTCGCTGCCGTCGTCCGCGAACTGGGGCATCCAGAAACGGTTGATGTTCGGCTCGTTGCCGACGATGAAGCGGTGCACGGTCGGGAGCGCCGTCGCGAGCGAGGTCGCGAACGCCGTGAACTGGCCGCGCGCCTGCGCGGTCAGCGGCGTCACCGAGCTGCCGGACGGGTAGACGGAGAGGTAGACGGCGATCCCGTCGAGATCGGCGGCACCGACGGCGTTCTGCAGGCCGGCGAGAACGGCGGGAGCAGGCGCCGTCTGCCCCGGGCGCCACAGCGCCGTGACTCGGATCGCGTTCAACCCCGCGAGCTTGGCCAGGTCCATCTTCGCCTTGGCGACGGCGAGCGACGGCGCCTTGGCGGCATCCTCGGCTGCGCCCACCTGCATCCCCTGCGATGCAAGTGCCGGGCCCGGAAGCGCCAGGGCGGCGACGGCGACGAGGGCGGCGATGCGTCCCACTGCGGACTTCCCTCGGCGGGCCTCGGCCACCGCTTGAGCGGCACCCCTCGAACGGGCGATTCGGGCTGCTCTGGTCGGCCGACCCGCGCGCGCTAGACTGCCGCCAGCCCGGTATCCGCTACGGAACTGGAGCCCGAAACGATGTTCGACAACGTCACCGTGATCGGTGTCACCGGCCGCTCCGGCTCGGCCGTCAGCGCCCGCCTGCGCGAGCGCGGCGTCCCGCTGGTCGAGCACGACGGCGAGCTGGTCGTCCTCTGCGTCCCCGACCGCGCGATCGCGGAGGTGGCGCAGAGCATCGAGCCGGGCCCGTGGATTTGCCACGTGAGCGGGGCGACCCGGCTCGCCGCCCTCGCACCGCACGAGCGGCGCTTCTCCGTGCATCCGCTGCAGACGCTCGTGGCGTGGCGCGGACCGGAGCAGCTCGACGGAGCCTTCGGCGCCGTGACCGCGGAGACGGACGAGGCCCGGGAGCGCGGCCTCTGGCTCGCTCGCACGCTCGGGCTCGAGCCGTTCGACCTCGCCGACGAGGGCCGCGTGCTCTACCACGCCGGCGCGATGTTCGCGAGCGGCTACCTCGTCACGCTGCACCGCGCCGCGGAGGCGCTGCTCGAGCTCGCCGGCGCCCCGCCCGAGGCGCTGCTCCCGCTCATGCGCCGCACGATCGACAACGGCTTCGAGCTCACAGGGCCGATCTCGCGCGGCGACTGGGCGACGATGGACGCGCACCTGGAAGCGATCCGGGAGCGGAAGCCCGAGCTCGAGCCGCTCTACCGCGCGCTCGCGGAGGCGACGGCCGCATGAGGACGGTGAGGACGATCGGAGCGGTGCGGGTGGCGCTCGCGCCGCTGCGGTCGGACGGCCGGATCGGGCTCGTGCCGACGATGGGCGCGTTCCACGCGGGGCACGAGGCCCTGCTCGCCGCCGCCCGGGACGAGTGCGACACCGTCGTCGTCAGCCTCTTCGTCAATCCGGCGCAATTCGGCGAAGCAGTCGACCTCGACGGCTACCCGCGGGACGAGGCGCGCGACGCCGCGATCGCGGCCCAGGCGGGCGCCGACCTGCTGTTCGCGCCTACCACAGACGAGATGTACCCCGACGGGTACCAGACGTGGATCGAGGTGACCGAGCTCGGCTCGGTCCTCGAAGGCGTGTACCGGCCGGGGCACTTCCGGGCAGTCGCCACGGTCTGCTGCAAGCTCTTCAACATCGTCCGGCCCGACGTCGCCTACTTCGGGCAGAAGGACGCGCAGCAGGTCGAGGTGGTGCGGCGGCTCGTCCGCGACCTCGACCTCGAGCTCGAGCTTCGCGTCGTCCCCACTGTCCGCGACGAGGACGGCCTCGCGCTCTCGTCGCGCAACGTCCTCCTCTCGCCCGCCGAGCGCGAGCAGGCGTCGCTGTTGTCCCGCGCGCTCGACACGCGCGATCCCGTCGCCGCCCGCCGCCTGCTGGACAGCCTCGACGTCGACTACGTCGAGGTGGCGCCCTTCGACCCTCCCGTCCTCGCCGCCGCCGTCCGCATCGGCGCCGTCCGCCTGATCGACAACGTCCCACTGGAAGGAGTCACACCGTGAGCACCCCGCCCGCAGGAAAGATGCCGCTCCCCGAACTCCTGGCGATGAAGCATCGCGGCGACAAGATCGTGATGGTCACCGCCTACGACGCCCCGGGCGCCCGCTTCGCCGAGGATGCCGGCATCGACGTCGTCCTCGTCGGTGACACGGCCGCGATGGTCGTGCTCGGCCACGAGGGCACGACCGTTCCCGTCACGGTCGACGAGATGCTCTTCCTCACGCGCACGGTCTCGCGGCAGACTCGGCGCCCGCTCGTGGTCGGGGACCTGCCGTTCGGCTCGTACGAGGTGTCCGACGAGGACGCGGTGCGAACCGCCATCCGCTTCGTCAAGGAGGGCGGCGCGGACATCGTCAAGCTCGAGGGCGCCGGGCCGATGACCTCGCGGGCGGGCGCGATCGTCGCGGCCGGGATCCCGGTGATGGGCCACATCGGCCTCACACCGCAGTCGGCGACGATGCTCGGCGGCTTCAAGACGCAGGGCAAGACAGCCGCGGGCGCGCTGCGACTCGTCGCCGAGGCGCACGAGCTCGAAGATGCCGGCTGCTGCACGCTCGTGCTCGAAGCGGTCCCGACGCCTGTCGCCGCGCGGATCACGGATGAGCTCACGATCCCGACGATCGGGATCGGAGCAGGGCCGGACTGCGACGGGCAGGTGCTCGTCTACCACGACCTGCTCGGGCTCACCGAAGGGCATCTGCCGCGCTTCGTGAAGCGGTACGCAAACCTCTCCCGCGAGATCCGGGACGCGCTCGAGGCCTACGCCGCCGACGTGCGGAGCGGCTCGTTCCCGGACGACGAGCACGCGTACGCCATGCCCGAGGAGGAGCTGGCCGCCTTCGAGCTCGGGAGCTAGCCGCCGGCCGCGAGGGCGTGGCTCACACGCTCGCGTTCCCAGCGGCCGTGCTTGGTCCTCGGCAAGTCGTCGGCAGGGAACCATTCCGCCGGGACGTCGCCGCCGGGCTCGCCGTCGGCCTCGACGCGGTACGTGAAGATCACGTGCCAGCCGCGGCGGCCGCGGAACGAATCCACATCGTCCATCGCCATCGACGCCACCTCGAGCGGCTTGAGGCTCGCCAGGACCGCGCGCGCCCGCTCGTCCGGATGCTCGTACGGCTCGAGATCCTCGCCTGGGAGCCACCAGCGCTCGTCGTCCGGCTGGTAGCGGACGAACAGCACGCGCCCGTCGGGCCGGACGACGACGAGGTTCGCAATCAGCTGGATGTCGGGATGCTGCTCAGCCATCGGTGTTGCCTCCTTCCTTCGCCAACAGTGCTTCCGCCCACTCGAGCTCGGCGCGCGTGAGCGCTCGCTGCCGGTCGACCATCTCCGGCGCGGGGGCCGACCGCTCGAGCGCGTCGAGCCGTTCGAGCCGCACGCGGAGCGCATCGAGCCTCGCCTGGAGCAGAGCCGGCACACGGCTCTCGTCCTCGAGGTCCGATCGCGCTGCGAGCGCGAGCGCGAGCGGGTCGCCCACGGCGGGGAGCTCCTGCCAGGCACGCTCGAGCAGCTCGGCCAGATGGCGCCGGCCGGCGAGGGTGATCGCGTAGCGCGTTCGCTCCGGCCGCTGCCCGTCCCGCTCGACCGCCACCGTCTCGACGTACCCGTTCCGGACGAGGCTGCGCAGGACGGCGTAGATCGAGCCGTATTCGACCGGGAACCAGAAGCGGAGCGCCTCGTCGTCGAGGATCTTCTTGATCCGGTAACCGTGATGAGGCTGCTCGGAGAGCAGCCAGAGCACGAGGACCCGCGTGAGCACGGGTCGATACTAAAGCTTTAGTATTTGCTCGTCAACTACCGGAACGCGGCGAAGGCGAGCGTCCCGAACAGGATGGCGAACAGCGCCACGACCCCGAAACCCGCCACCGACCGGCCCCACGACCAGCGTTGCGTCTGCCGGATTCCGATCACGACGAGCACGATCGTCCAGGCGAGCGCGAGCGCGTCGAGCGCCACGAAGACGTCGCTGCCGGCGCCGTTGTCGCTCCCCCCCACCCGGAACAGGTCGAAGCCGTAGAGCCCGAGCCGCACCGGCCAGGCGAGGACGAGCAGGGGAACGAAGGGGACGGTTGCGAGCCCGGTGATGTGCCGGGCCAGGCGGAAGCCGGTCGTCGCGCCCAGGCCGCGCGCGCCGAGGTAGACGAGCGCGCCGCCGAGCCAGAAGTTCGAGAGGCCGACGAGCGCGCCGCCGATGATCGACTCGACGGTCAGCGTCAGCCCGCTCAGCTCGCGGTAGCGCTCGAACGGCTGCTGGAGCGCGGCGAGCGACAGGAACATCGCGATGCCGGCGAGGAAGGCGACCGCGACGAGCGGCTCCTGGCGCGCGTCGGCCGCCTCACGCGACTCGTCGCGAAGCTCCGCGAAGACGCCCGCGGGCGCGTAGAAGAGCCGCGGCAGGCGCGCCCACCATTCGCGTTCGAGCGTCTCGACCGGCGTCTGAGTGGGCACGCTCATCTCGCGGCCAGCTTAGTCCGGAGCGCACGCGCCATCCCGGCGGATCCGCTTTCTATAACAAACTGTAGGGTTTGCAAACGAGCAGTGGCTCGATCGGACGTACCGCGCCGGCCTACGCGGCTGCGACTGCGCGTGCGGGCAGCAGGGCGCGCAGGAAGCGGCCGGTGTACGACGCCTCGACCTCGGCGACCTCCTCCGGCGTGCCGGCTGCGATCAGCTCGCCACCGGCGTCGCCGCCCTCGGGGCCGAGGTCGACGATCCAGTCGGCCTGCTTGATCACGTCGAGGTTGTGCTCGATCACGAGCACGGTGTTGCCCGCGTCGACGAGCCGCTGCAGCACCTCGAGCAGCTTCTCGATGTCGGCGAAGTGCAGGCCGGTGGTGGGCTCGTCGAGGATGTACAGCGTCCTGCCGGTCGCCACCTTGCTCAGCTCCTTGGCCAGCTTCACGCGCTGGGCCTCGCCGCCCGAGAGCGTCGTCGCCGGCTGACCGAGCTTGATGTAGTCGAGCCCGACGTCGTGCAGCGTCTGCAGCCGCCGGCGGAGCTTCGGGATCTTGGCGAAGAACTGCAGCGCCTCCTCGACCGACATCTCGAGCACGTCCGCGATCGACTTGCCCTTGAAGCGCACCTCGAGCGTCTCGCGGTTGTAACGGCGCCCGTGACAGGTCTCGCACGGCACGTAGACGTCGGGCAGGAAGTGCATCTCGATCTTGATCTGCCCGTCGCCCTTGCAGGTCTCGCAGCGGCCGCCGCGCACGTTGAACGAGAACCGGCCCGGCTTGTAGCCACGCACCTTGGCCTCGGGCGTGAGCGAGTAGAGCTCGCGGATCGGCGTGAACAGGTCGGTGTACGTGGCGGGGTTCGAGCGCGGCGTGCGGCCGATCGGCGACTGGTCGATGTCGATCACCTTGTCGAAGCAGTCGATGCCCTCGACCGAGTCGTGGTCGCCGGGCTTCGTGCGCATGCGGTGGAGCCGGTTCGCGAGCGCCTTGTAGACGATCTCGTTGACGAGCGTGGACTTTCCCGAGCCGGACACGCCCGTGACGACGACGAAGCGGCCGACCGGGAACTCGACGTCGATGCCCTTCAGGTTGTGCATCCGCGCGCCCAGCACCCGGAACGCACCGTTGCCGGCCGGGCGCCGGTCGGGCACGGCGATCGTCCGCGTGCGCGACAGGAACTGGCCGGTGATCGACTTCGCGTTGCGCGCGACCTTGGCGGCCGGCCCCTCGGCGACGACGTAGCCGCCGTGCTCGCCCGCTCCCGGGCCCATGTCCACGAGCCAGTCCGCGGAGCGCATCATCTGCTCGTCGTGCTCGACGACGAGCACGGTGTTGCCGAGGTCGCGCAGCCGCTCGAGCGTGCCGATCAACCGGTCGTTGTCACGCTGGTGGAGCCCGATCGACGGTTCGTCGAGGATGTAGAGCACGCCGACGAGCTGCGAGCCGATCTGCGTCGCGAGGCGCAGCCGCTGCGCCTCGCCGCCGGAGAGCGTCAGCGCCGCGCGGTCGAGCGTCAGGTAGCCGACGCCGACGTTGTCGAGGAAGGAGAGCCGCTCGCGGATCTCCTTGATGATCCGCGCACCGATCAGCTCCTCGACCTCGGTCAGCTGGAGCGCCTCGAGGAACTCGAGAGCGCGCGCAACGGACATCTGCGTGAACTGGTGGATGTTGAGGTCGCCGACGGTGACGGCGAGCACCTCGGGCTTGAGCCTCGCCCCGTTGCACGCGGGGCAGGCCCGGAAGGACATGTACTCCTCGATCCGCTCGCGCTGCTGCGACGAGTCGGTCTCGCGGTAGCGGCGCTCGAGGCTCTTGACGATCCCCTCGAAGGCGAGCATGTACGAGCGCTTGCGGCCCATCCGGTTGCGGTACTGGACGTAGACGCGGTCGCCGCCGGTGCCGAAGAGGAACAGGTTCTGCTGCTCCTCGGTCAAGTCCTGCCAGGGCCGCTCGAGGTCGATCTCGTACCGGTCGGCTATCGCCTGGATCACCGACTCGTAGAAGCTCGTGCTGCCGACGGACCACGGGACGAGCGCACCCTCGCCGATCGACAGCGTCGGGTCGGGGACGAGCAGGTCGGGATCGATCTCCAGCATCGAGCCGAGCCCCGTGCAGCGCGGGCAGGCCCCGTGCGGCGAGTTGAAGGAGAAGATGCGCGGCTCGAGCTCGGGGAGCGAGACGCCGTGCTCGGGGCAGGCGAAGTTCTCCGAGAAGAGCATCTGCTCGCCCGTGTCGACGACGTCGATCGCCACGAGGCCCTCGGCGAGCCCGGTCGACGTCTCGATCGACTGCGAGAGGCGCGGCCGCAGGTCGGCCTTCATCACGAGCCTGTCGACGACGACCTCGATCGAGTGCTTGAACTTCTTGTCGAGCTCGATCGTCTCCTCGAGCAGCCGCTGCTCGCCGTCGACCTTGACGCGCGTGAAGCCGTCGGCCCGCAGCTCCTCGAGGACGTCCTTGAACTCGCCCTTGCGGTCGCGGACGACCGGCGCGTTGACGGTGAACTTCGTGCCCTCGGGGAGCCGGAGCACCTGGTCGACGATCGCGTCGAGGCTCTGGCCCGCGATCGGGCGCCCGCAGATCGGGCAGTGCGGCCGGCCGACGCGCGCGTACAGGAGCCGCAGGTAGTCGTAGATCTCGGTGACCGTGCCGACCGTCGAGCGCGGGTTGCGCGAGGTCGTCTTCTGGTCGATCGAGATCGCAGGCGAGAGGCCGTCGATCGAGTCGACGTCGGGCTTCTCCATCATCTGCAGGAACTGCCGCGCGTAGGCGGAGAGCGACTCGACGTAGCGGCGCTGCCCCTCGGCGTAGATCGTGTCGAACGCGAGGCTCGACTTGCCGGATCCGCTCAAGCCGGTGATGCAGACGAGGCTGTTCCTGGGCAGCCGGACGGTGATGTCCTTGAGATTGTGCTCCCGCGCCCCGTGGACGACCAGCTCCTCCTTGGTCACGAGGCCAGTCTACCGCCGGGCATCGGACGGGAACGTGTGTTCGGTCAGGTCGCCGGGAGAGCCCGCGGGTCGCGGTTTCTCCCTTCCTCCAGCAGCTCTGCGAGGCGCTTCTCGCCGAGCGCGTCGAGCGCAGCGTCGCGTGCGCGCTCGAAGATCACCGCCTCCGCTCCCCGGCGCTCGCCGCCGGTCGCCGCCATCATCTCCGACGCGCGACCGAGAACGAGCGCCGCTTCGACCGCGTCCCCTCGGGCGGCGGCGACGGCCGCGAGCCCCGAGAGCGCCAGGGAGCAGATGTGAGGGGATGACGCCGACAGGCCGCTGACCGGAGGGCATCTCAGGTGGCACGTCGGCAAACGACTGATCGGTCGCGGCGAACTCGTAACGGATGCAGGTGTCGTCGCCGGCAAGACGACGATCCGCCTCGTCGCCACCGACTCGCACGGGCGCTCGTCGCAGGCGGTCCTGCCACTGCGCGTCGACGCGATCCTCGCGCACTACCTCGTCTTCCAGGCGCCGCTGAAAGTGTCACGCCGCGCGCGGAGCGTTCGGGATCGTGGTCGCGTCGACCGCGCCGGCGACGTTCACGATCGCCGGCAGACGGTTCGCAGTCGACCCCACGCCGCGCACGCTGACCGTCGGCATCCGGCCCGGACGAACGGTCCTCAGGCTCGCCTGCTCGCTGCGCTCGCCCGGCGGCGCTATCCGAGGAACGTATGTCGCCGTGCGCTAGCCGTGGACGGCGCGGCACCCTCCTAGGCGGCGAGGCGCTCGACGAGGTCGCGCACATGGCCCGCGTCGGGCACGTACTCGACCTCGAGCGGACCCGCCTGGATCGTCCCGTAGCCGAGCATCCGCCCGGGCAGCGACTGGTCGAGGGAGACGACGCGGAGCGACCCGAGCATCACGGCGGAGGCGCGGCGGTGCAGCACGCCGTGGACGAGGAAGACCTTCTCCGTCGTGACGACGAAGCGGGTCCGGTCCCAGCGCACGACGGCGACGAGTGCGGTCACGGCGGCGACGGCCTGGACGATCGCTCCGGCCACGGGCGCGGGCCACGGAAGAATCAGCAGGAAGACGCCCGCGACGGAGAACAGCACCGCCCGTGAGAGCGGCCGGAAGAGCGACACGCTGTGCCTGCGGGCGTCGAGGCAGACGCGCTCCTCGGGGCGGATCCCCACGCGGGACCGCTTCGGCGGCGACGGCGCCAATCCTGCGGCCGCCGGCCGGCCCTCCGGCGCCCGAGCTAGTCTCGCCGCACGGACAGGGGCACTCTCGTCGTCGCGATCGTGGCCTCCGCAGCGTGGCTCGCGGCGTTCGGCGTGCTCATCCTTCGTCGCCGGCCGGCGACGCCGCCGGAGGGCAAGCCGACGCTCGATCTCCCGCCCGCGCCCGAGCCGCCCGCAGTCGTCAACTTCCTCACGCACGGATTCGAGGTGACTCCGGACGCGTTGCCGGCGACCCTGCTCGACCTGGCCGCGCGGGGCGTCGTCGCTCTCGAGCATCGCGGGCCGAACGTGTTCGTCTGCCGCCTTGGCACCGTGCCCGACACCCTGACGCCGTACGAACAGCGCGTCGTCGAGCTCCTGCGCGACCGGATGAGCGGCGGCGTCGTGCCGCCGGAGGCGCTGACGAGCGGCCCCGAGAGCGAGGCGCAGGGTTGGCGCAAGGCGTTCGACAAGGAGGTAGTCGCCGACGCGCGGCAGCGCGGCCTCTGCAGGTCGATCGCGGACGGGAAGCTCGTGCTCGGGCTATTCGCCGGCTCGCTCGTTCCCGGCGTCCTCTGGGGGCGCGCCGCCGGGCACTCGTCGGGGGTCGCCGGGATCGTGTTCGTCGCGAGTGCCGCGCTTGTCGTCGCGGTCGTGACACGCCGCACGCAGCGGGAGACGCCCGCCGGCCTCGCGTCGGCGACGCGCTGGCTCGGCGTGCGGGCAGCCCTGCGCGAGGACGAGGTGTTCGCGACGCTGCCGCCGATCACGGTCGGTCTCTGGAAGCGCTACCTCGCTTACGGCGCGGCGCTCGGTGTCGCGCCCGGCGCCGTCCGGCCGATCCCGATGGGGGCCGAGTCCGACTCGCGCGCCTGGAGCTCCTACGGCGACCGGTGGCGCGCCGTTCGCGTCGAGTACCCCACGGTGTTCCCGCTCGGCTGGGGCCTGAGCCCCGTGTTCGCGCTCCTCGGCGGAGCGGCCGCCGGCGTCGTGTCGGGTTTCATCCTCCTCGCCGCCGCCGGGCCGCTCGGGAACGCGAATCTCGCGCTCGCGGCGCCGTTCCTCGTCCCGCCGGCGATCGGCGCCGGCGCCGCGGTGATCGTGGTCGGCAGGGCGCTCGCGGACCTGGCGGGCTCGCCGATGACCGTTCGCGGCGAGATCCTTCGTCTTCGCATTCTCGGAGACAAGAACAAGCGCCACTTCGTCGCCGTCGACAACGGCGGCGCGGCCCGGATCCGAGCATTCGTCGTCGATCCGTCGCTCTACTGCCTCCTCGAACAGGGCGAGATCGTCGAGGTCGTCGCGACACGGCATCTCCGGCATGTGCGTGAGATCTCGAGGCTCCCACCCGCGGGATGACCTTGCCGTCGCCGGGCGTTCGGCTATCGTCGGAACGTGGAGCGGTTCGACCTCCGCCGCAACTGGCCGGCCGCGGTGCTCGCCGTCGCGGCGGTCGTCCTGATCCCGTGGGCGATCGCGCTCGGGCAGATGCTGCCGTCCCGGCACGTCGCCAACCACTGGGACGCCGCCTGGACCGGCTTCGACGTGATCCTGGCGCTGTCGCTGCTCGCGACCGCCTATGCATCGGTGCGGCGGCGGGACATCGTCCGCGGCCTCGCGGCCGTCAGCGGCACGCTCCTTCTCTGCGATGCCTGGTTCGACCTGCTGACGTCCTCGTCCGGGAGCGATCTCGAGATCGCGATCCTGCTCGCCGTGTTCGGGGAGCTGCCGCTGGCCGTCGTCTGCTTCCTGCTCGCGACGGGCCGAACCGAGTGGCTCAGGGCTAATGCCCGGCTTGCCGTCCGCCGATTCAGGCTACTGTAGGCGCACTCCGCGCCGCCCGGACCCGGAACAGTGATCACCCTCGAACGCCACCAGCTTGGCCCGCGCGTGCGTGTGCTCGGACGGCGTATCCACGAGTGGCAGCTCGGCGTCGGCGTCGCCGGCCTCGCTTGCGTGCTGCGGCTGAGCGAAGTGGTCGACACCGCGGGCGCGGCCCTGCTCGCGCTGCTCGCGTGCTGGCTCGTCGTCAAGGACTGGAACGACCTCTTTCCGTCCCGCCGCGACACGGCCTCGTGGCGTCCGCTCGTGCACAGGCGCGTGGCCGCGCTCCGCGACGTCCGCCGCGGCGACAGCCTGCCCGGCCTCGCGGCCGCAGCGGCGGCGATCACAGGGGTCGTCAACGTCTGCTCGGCCCTGACGCCGAACGTCTCCTGGCGCGGCCACCTGCTCCTGCAGGTCGAGCCGGTGACGGCGCTGCCCGTCTTCCACGCGCTGACGCTGCCGGCGAGCGCGGCGCTGATCGTGACCGCCTTCTACCTCGCCCGGCGCCGACGGCGCGCGTTGCACGCGGCGGTCGCTTTCCTCCTGCTGCTCGGTGCCTTCGACCTGCTGAAGGGCCTCGACTTCGAGGAGGCCACCCTGTCCTTCCTCGTCGCCGGGCTGCTCTGGTGGGGACGAGACGCCTTCTACGTCCGACACGACCCGATCCGCCTCCGCGGGGCCGCCTGGCGCGTCCCCGGGATCGTGCTCGGCGCCTACCTGCTGACGGCCTGCGCCGCCTTCGTGGCCGCGCCCCATTCCGGCTTCACGACGATCCGCCGTGAGGCCGCCGACCTGCTGCTGCTCGACAGCGGCCCGATCCATTTCGGCCACAAGCTCGCCTGGGTCCCGCTCGGCGCGGGGCTGCTCGGCGTGCTCTCGCTCGTCGCGATCGCCTACGTCGTCTTCCGGCCACTCGCGGCTCCGCGCAGCCTGCCCAACCCGCAGGTCCGGCGCAGCGCCGCCGAGCTCGTGCGGCGCCACGGAACGGACACGCTCGCCTACTTCAAGCTCAGGCGCGACACGCACTACCTGTTCTCACCCGACCGGAGCGCCTTCGTCGGCTACCGGATCGAGAACGGCGTTCTCCTCGTCTCCGGAGACCCGATCGGGCCGGAAGACGCGCTGCCCGCGCTCGCGGCCGCGGTCTGCCGCCATTCCGAGGCGCACGGGCTCGAGCTCGCAGCACTCGGCGCCAGCGAGCGGATGCTCCCGCTCTGGCGCGAAGCCGGGCTGCGGACGATGTACGTGGGCGACGAGGCGATCGTCGACACGGGCACCTTCTCGCTGGAGGGCCGGTCGATCCGCAAGGTGCGCCAGTCCGTCTCGCGGCTCGAGAGCGCCGGCTACGACGCGTCGCTCGTCAAGGTCGACGATCTCGACGACGCAACCGCCGCCGAACTCGAGCACGTCTCCAGCCTCTGGCGCGATGGGGCGTCGGAGCGCGGCTTCTCGATGGCAATGGACGCGCTGCGCTGCGCGGACCGCCGCGACGGGAGCGTCGTGCTCGCGCGAGACGCCGACGGCCGCGTTCGAGGCTATCTCCACTTCGTGCCCTCCTACGGCCGTGCGGCCATGTCCCTCGCGGCGATGCGGCGCGACCGCGAGACGCCGAACGGGCTGATGGAGTTCCTCGTCGTGCGGGCGATACAGCTGCTTCGTGCCGAAGACGTGGAGGAGCTGTCGCTGAACTTCGCCGCCTTCGCCCGCTTCATGCACCGTCCGCGCAACCCGGCCGAGCGCGCCGTCGGCCGTCTCGCCCGGCTCGCGAATCCGTACTTCCAGCTCGAGAGCCTGTACCGCTTCAACGCGAAGTTCCAGCCCCGGTGGGAGCCCCGGTACCTCGTGTACGAGCGTGCCCGCCGGCTGCCTCGGGTGGGGCTCGCCGTGATGTGGGCCGAGGGACAGCTCCCGAAGCCCGCGATCCGCTAGCGGTGCACGGACGCCGATGGTCGCCGGCGCTCGCCTGGTGGGTGGCGGTGGGCGTGGTGGAGTTCGCGATCGCGATCCTGCTCCTCGCCAAGGGCTACTGGTACACGATCTTCGGCACGGCTCCGGCGACTGCCGTCTGCGCGTACTTCGCGCGCCGCGAGTGGGACCGGCTCGGCAGCTGAGCCGGTTGAGCAGTTGAGCCGGTTGAGCAGTGGCAGCCGCTAGACGGCTTCGCGCTTGCCGCGGCGGCTGAAGACGATGCCCCCGAGGGTAAAGCCGAGTCCGAACGTGCCGACGGCGAAGGCGCCGATCGCGATCGTCTTGCGCCACTGGGAGAGACGCTGCCAGCGGGTGAGCACGGCCTCCTCCTCCGAGGTCAGCGATTCGCCGCGGCGCCGCTTGCGAATGGCGCCTCCGGCACGCAGCCCGAGGTAGAGATCGTCGAAGAGCTCGGTCGGCTCGTTCATGCGATGAGTGTATAGCGTGCTCCGGTCGTGCCAATCCGGCTCATCCACCTTTCCGACCTGCACGTCGGCGCGCGCGAGGAGGAGCCGGTCGAGCCCGCGCTGCGCGAGCTGGTCTCCCGCCTCGCGCCCCAGCTGATCGTGGCCACCGGCGATCTCACGCACCGCGGTCGCCCGGCCGAGCACGAGCGCGCCGCCGCGTTCCTGCACGGCCTCGGGCCTCCCGTCCTCGCCGTGCCGGGGAACCACGACGTCCCGCACAGCTTCCCGGCCCGCTTCACGCGGCCCTGGGCCGAGTTCGAGCGCCGCTGGGAGACCACCGAGCCGGTGTTCGGCTCGGACGGGCTCCACGTCGTCGGCCTCAATTCGGCGCGGCCCTGGCGCCACCAGTCGGGCGGGCTGAGCGGCGAGGCCCTCGACCGTGCGGCGACGCGGCTCGCCGAGAGCACGCCGGGCGCGCTTCGCGTCGTCTGCCTCCACCATCACCTGACGGGTGCGCCGTGGCGGTCGCGAAAGCGCCCCGTTGCCCGGCGCGCGCGCGTCCTCGAGGCCCTCGTCGACGCGGGCGCAGAGCTGATCCTCTCCGGCCACATCCATCAGTCGGCGGCGAGCGAGCGGCGGGAGTTCGAAGTCGAGCCGGGCATGGGACGAAGCGTCACCGTCGCGATCGCGCCCGGCCTCGGCCAGCCGCGCCCGAGACGCCGCGGCGAGGCACGCGGCCTGCACGTGATCGAGACCGACGCGGGCGAGATCTCGATCGAGACGCTCGTCTACGCGGGCGACGGGTTCACACAGGTCGCCGCGCGCCGCTTCCCGCGGCAGCCGCGCTAGCTCCGGGCAGGGCGGGCGGCGAAGCGGGCCTCACACCGCCCCCTCGTAGCCGTCGAGCAGGTACGCGCTTCTCGCCGGGTCGTCCCGGGACGAGGAGAGATACCGGCCCCAGGCCAGCCGCTCGTGGCAGACGACGCCGAGCTCCCACACGCAGAAGGTCGGCCGGTGCGTCCCGTCGACCGGCCACGGCTCGAACGTCGCGTGCCCGTCGCCGTCCTTGGCCCACACCGTCTCCCAGAGCTCGTTGTCGTTGCGCCAGGTCGAGACGAGCAGGAAGTAGAAGTCCTCGCCGCAGCGATGCAGGATGACGAAGCCGAGGTCGCCGGACAGTTCGAGCTCCCCGGCCCGTGAGCCTCGACACAGAGCCTCGTAGGCCAGCTCCCGGATGCCGTGCGGGACCGGCGTCGCGGCCGGAGCGACGTCGTACCACTTCAGGATCGCGTCGCCGAGGGCGAGGCTCGTCGCCGGCCGGGCGAGCTTCCGCGCGTGCCGGTAGTCGGGCCGGACGTGCCCGCCTCGGTCGAGGGCGACGCTCATTGCTCGGCCCGTGTGAACTCGCTCACGAAGTTCGTCTCCCACGTCTCGCCGTCGTCCTCGGAGAACGCCTGCTCCCACCGGGGCGTCCCCGTGGACACCCGGGACCACGTGTAGCGGACGCGAATCGGCCGTCCCTCGAACGTGTCCGGGCCTTCGAAGACGCCGGTGTCGCCCGAGAAAGCGCCGACCACCGGCGGATCGAGCGTCCCGCAATGGCGACTGTCCACCCAGTAGATCGACCACTGCTGCGTCTCGGAGTCGAAGAAGCGGAAGGACATGCCGACGTAGCCGCCGGCGAAGTCGGTCCGGAACTCGTCCTGGTTGCCCATCCCGCCGGGCAGCCGTCGGGCGACGGAGATCGACTCGAACTCGTCCCACTCGTCGCAACCCGCCAGCCGCTCACGCAATCGCCAGTTCCGGCCGTGCCAACGGCCGATCCAGAAGTCGAAATCCTTGGACACCCCCCGGGTCAGCACCGCGTCGTGCATCACTCGCCTCCCTTGCGTTTGTCGTGACCGGGACCCTATCGATGAAATAGGGCGATTCTTGACCTCTATCTCTGCTTCACTTGGCTCCGTGCTCGCGCCCACGTCCCGTTTGCTGGAACTCCTCGAGCTGCTCCAGGCGCGGCCGCTGACCACCGGTCGGGAGATCTCGGACAGGCTCGGGATCGACCGCCGGACGGTCAGGCGGTACGTCGCCGCGTTGCAGCAGCTCGGCATTCCGGTCGAGGGCCAGCGCGGGGTCGGCGGCGGCTATCGCGTGCGTCCCGGTTACCGGATGCCGCCGCTGATGCTGGACGACGACGAGGCTGTCGTCGTCGTCCTCGGCCTCGTCGCCGCACGCCATCTCGGTCTCGACACCACGTCGGAGCCGGTCGACGGCGCATTCACGAAGATCCGCCGCGTGCTGCCGGACACGCTACGGCGCCGCGTCGAGGCGCTCGAGACGACGCTCGGCTTCACCGCGCCGGCGACGACCGGCGCGCCGGTCGCGGGTGACGCCGTGCTCCTGCTGGCCGACGCCGTTCGCCGCCGTCGACGAGTCCGCGCCGGCTACCGGTCGTTCGGCGGCGAGAAGACGAACCGCGAGCTCAGCCCCTACGGCCTCGTCGTCCACTCCGGACGCTGGTATCTCGCGGCCCACGACCACGGGCGCGACGACATGCGCACGTTCCGGATCGACCGCATGCGTCGCCCGACCGTCACGGATCTCCCGGCGCACGCGCCGCCGGACGGATTCGACGCCGTCGCCCACGTCAGCCGCTCGCTGGCGCGCGTGCCCTGGACGTGGGACGTCGAGGTCGTACTCGACCTCACGCTCGAGAAGGCGGCGCACCGCCTGCCGGCAACGCTCGCGGAGCTCGAGGGCGAGGGAGAGGGAACGTTGCTGCGCATGCGCGTGAGCTCCCTCGACTGGACGGCCCGGGTGCTTGCCGGGCTCGGCTGCAGCTTCACGATCCGTCAGCCAGAGGAGCTGCGCGCGAGCGTGCGAACGCTTGCGAACCGGCTGATCGACTCGGCCTGAACCGAGGCGACGTCAGGCCGCGGGCGCGAAGCGCTTCTGCGCCCGGGCCCGCGCACGCTCGGCCTCGATCTCGCGGTCGCGCGGAGGCGCCGTGGTGACGAGCTCGCTCAGGAGCCGCGTCGAGGCCGCGGTGACTTCGTCGACCGCCCGCTCGAACGCCGCCTCGTTCGCCTTCGACGGCTTCGCGGAGCCGCTGATCTTGCGCACATACTGCGTCGCCGCAGCCCTGATCTCGTCCTCGGTCGCCGGGGGCTCGAAGTTGTGGAGCGTCTTGATGTTCCGGCACATGGTCGGCTCAATGTAGCGAGGTACGGCTACCCGAACCACCGGTTGCCGGGTCACCCCACTGCCGAAAGGTAGGCTCGGCTGACAGGCTGAGCGATGAGGTTCGGGGCTGTCCCCGGTCTCAAGGGAACTGGAAACACCGGGAAGGGGAGATGACCGTGAACGCAAACCGGACTGCACAGTCGAACACCAACGGGACGGACTCAGGAGCCCTCGCCCGTCTCGCGAACGTCATCGGTCGCCGACGCTGGGTCGTGATCGGGGCCTGGGTCGTGCTGACCCTGATCGGCGGCGTCGCAGCAGGGAAGTTGTCGAGCCGTTGGTATCAGAGCTTCTCGATCCCGGGCAAGCCGGCGTACGAGGCGAGCCAGCGCACGCTGAAGGCGTTCGGCGTCGGTGTGCGCCCGCCGAACGTCGTCGTCTTCCACACGACCGGTGACGCCACCAAGAGCCCTGCGATCGGCGCCGCTATGGAGAGGGCCGCGAAGAGCATGCCGGGAGCGCTCACGAGCTCGTACTTCTCGACGCACAACCTGATGTACGTCTCGCACGACCGGCACACGACGATCCTCCAGGTCTATCCACCCGGCAAGGCGAAGTTCGACACCAAGAGCGGCGCCAAGCAGCTGCAAGCGGCCGCAGCCAAGGGGCTGCCGGCCGGAATCACGGTGAACGTGACCGGCCACGATCCGCTCGAGGAGGCGTCCTCGCACGGCGGCGGCGGGAGCTCGAGCGTGCTGCTCGAGGCGCTGATCGGCGGCCTCGGGGCGCTCGTGATCCTCCTGTTCGTATTCGGGACGCTACCGGCCGTGCTGATGCCGATCGTCGTCGCCATCGCGGCGATCCTGAACACGTTCACGCTCGTCTGGGCCCTGACCTACATCACAAACGTGTCGATCGTCGTCCAGTTCCTGATCGCGCTGGTCGGGCTCGGCGTCGCGATCGACTACTCGCTGCTGATGATCTTCCGCTTCCGCGACGAACTCCGCGAAGGCAGCGATGTCGACACGGCACTGGTCGAGACGATGACGCACGCCGGTCGGTCCGTGATCGTCTCCGGCTCGACGGTGGCGGTCGGCCTGCTGTCGATGGTCATCATTCCTCTTCCGTTCATCCGCTCGATCGGGATCGGCGGCATGCTGATCCCGCTCGTCTCGGTGCTGGCCGCAATCACGCTCCTCCCGGCGTTGCTCAAGACAATGGGGGAGCGCATCAACAGCGTCCGCGTGATGCCGAAGCGGTTCGCCGACCAAGGCCACCCCGAGGAGGGCTCCTGGGGGCGCTGGGCTCGCTTCGTGGTGCGGCGGCCCTGGCCGGTGGCGATCGCCGGCCTGGTCGTAGTCGCCGTGCTCGTCGGGCTGGGGACGCAGATGAACCCGAACGAGGCGCAGCTGAAGAACTTCCCCGGCACCAACACCGACACGGCGATCGCCGGCCGTGCTCGGCTCGACACAGCCGGGATCAGCCCCGGCGTCATGAAGCCGCTGAACGTGCTCGTCGAGCACGGCGGCAACGCCCAGCAGATCGCCGCGAAGCTCAGCACGGTCAAGGGCATCGTCGGTGCGAGCGCGCCTGCGGGGAACTGGCGGCAAGGCTCGGACTCGCTGGTCGAAGCCTTCCCGGCGATCGACGGGTCCGCGCCCGGCATCCAGGGGATCATCGACCGGGCGAAGACCGCCCTGAAGGGAACGGACGCAACGGTGACGGGCGTCGCCGCGGTCGACCGCGACTTCGTGCACGCGATCTACGGCACCTTCCCGTACGTGCTCGCGTTCGTCGTGATCCTGACGCTGATCCTGCTGACGCGGGCGTTCCGTTCGATCGTGCTGGCGATCAAGGCGGTGATCCTCAACCTGCTCTCGCTCGCGGCTGCGTTCGGGATCATCGTCTTCATCTTCCAGGAGGGCCACGGCTCCTCGCTCTGGAACATCAGCGCCACACAGGCGATCACGGCCTGGATCCCGCTGATGATCTTCGCGTTCCTGTACGGCCTCTCGATGGACTACGAGGTGTTCATGCTCACGCGCATGCGGGAGGCCTACGACGAGACCGGCTCCACCGACAAGGCGATCGAGCTCGGCCTGTCCCGGACCGGCAAGCTCGTCACCAGCGCGGCGCTGATCCTCATGTTCGCGTTCCTCGTCCTCTCGTCCAGCCCCGGCTACGAGATCAAGGTGTTCGCGATCGGCCTCGCGGCGGGGATCATCTTCGACGCCACCGTGATCCGGATCCTGCTCGTTCCGTCGCTGATGAAGCTGCTCGGCAACTGGAACTGGTGGATGCCGCAGTGGACACGCAAGGCCCTGTTCGTCCGCGATCCCGCGCCGGCCCGCGAGCCGGCGACGGAAAGCGCGTAGCGCGAACCTCCCGGCGGCCCGCTTCGGCGGGCCGCCGCCGTCTCAGGCGGCACCGACCGCCATCAGCTCGCGGCGCAGCTCCTTGATCTCGTCCCGCAGCTTGGCCGCGTACTCGAAGCGGAGCTCCTGGGCGGCCATGTACATCTCCTCCTCGAGCGTCGACGACGAGCTTCTCCAGCTCCTCCTGGCTCATCCCCTCGACGTCGCGCTTGCCGCGCCGGCGGCGCGTCGGGACGTGCGGCTGCTCGAGCGCGAGCAGCTCGGCGATGTCGGACACGCCCTTGACGATCGACTCCGGCGTGATCCCGTGCTCCTCGTTGTACGCGAGCTGCTTGACGCGGCGGCGACTCGTCTCGTCCACGGCGCCCGCGATCGCCTCGGTCATCTTGTCGGCGTAGAGCAGCACCTTGCCGTTGACGTTACGGGCGGCGCGGCCGATCGTCTGGATCAGCGCCGTCTTGCCGCGCAGGAAGCCCTCCTTGTCGGCGTCGAGGATCGCGACCAGCGTCACCTCGGGCAGGTCGAGGCCCTCGCGGAGCAGGTTGACGCCGACGAGCACGTCGTAGTCGCCGAGCCGCAGCTCGCGGATGATCTGGATCCGCTCGAGCGTGTTGATCTCGGAGTGGAGGTAGCGCGCCTTGACGCCGGCCTCGAGCAGGTAGTCGGTCAGGTCCTCGGCCATCTTCTTCGTCAGCGTCGTGATCAGGACGCGCTCGCCCACCTCCTCGCGGCGGCGGATCTCGTTCAGCAGGTCGTCGATCTGGTTCTTCGTCGGCCGGATCTCGACCTCCGGGTCGACGACGCCGGTCGGGCGGATCAGCTGCTCGGAGACGACCGTCGAGTGGCGCAGCTCGAACGCGCCCGGGCGTGGCCGAGACGAACACGAGCTGCGGCACCTTCTCCAGGAACTCGTCGAAGCGGAGCGGCCGGTTGTCGAGCGCCGACGGGAGCCGGAAGCCGTACTCGACCAGCGTCTGCTTGCGCGAGCGGTCGCCCTCGTACATGCCGCCGATCTGGGGCACGGTCTGGTGCGACTCGTCGACGAAGACGACCATGTCGTCCGGGAAGTAGTCGATCAGCGTGAACGGGTGCGAGCCGGGCGGGCGACCCTCGAGGTGACGCGAGTAGTTCTCGATCCCGGAGCAGAAGCCGAGCTCCTTCAGCATCTCCAGGTCGTACTCGGTGCGCTGCCGGATCCGGTGCGCCTCCAGCATCTTGCCCTGCTCCTCGAACTGCCGCACCTGGGCGGCCAGCTCGCCGCGGATGTCGCCGAGGGCGCGCTCGATCGACGGCTTCGAGGTCACGTACTCGGTCGCGGGCCAGATGACGAGGTTGTCGAGCTTCGCGTAGACCTCGCCCGTGAGCGGGTCGAAGTGCGTGATCGCCTCGACCTCGTCGCCGAAGAAGGAGACGCGGTAGGCGGTCTCGATGTTCGCCGGCTGCACCTCGACGAGGTCGCCCTTGACGCGGAAGCGGCCGCGGCCGAGCACGGAGTCGTTGCGCACGTACTGGCTCTCGATCAGCTTGCGCAGCGCCGCGTCGCGGTCGTGCGTCTCCCCCACCTCGAGCACGAGCACGCGCTCGCGCCACTCCTCCGGCGAGCCGAGCCCGTAGATGCAGGAGACGGAGGCGACGATGACGACGTCGCGGCGCGTGAGCAGCGCGGACGTCGCGGCGAGGCGCAGGCGCGAGATGTCGTCGTTCTGGGACGAGTCCTTCTCGATGTAGAGATCGGCCTGCGGAACGTACGCCTCGGGCTGGTAGTAGTCGTAGTAGGAGACGAAGTACTCGACCGCGTTCGCCGGGAAGAACTCGCGGAACTCGTTGCAGAGCTGCGCGGCGAGCGTCTTGTTGTGGGCGATCACGAGCGCGGGCTTGCCGACCTTCTCGATGATCCAGGCCATCGTCGCCGTCTTGCCCGTGCCGGTCGCGCCGAGCAGCGTCTGGTAGCGAGTGCCCGCCTCGATGCTGCGCGAGAGCTCCTCGATCGCCTGCGGCTGGTCGCCGGTCGGCGCGTAGACGTCCGTGGTCTTGAAATCGGCCATCGGAGAAGGGTATCCAGCGTGTCTGCCCTGGCTGAGCTGCGCGCGGACGGCGCACGGGCAGACCGGGCTGCCGGGCCCGAACGCGCAGACGGCTAGCCGGCGTAGCGCTTGAGCTCTGCCGGCGACAGCGTGCGGCCCGTGAGTGCCAGTCTCGTGTGGGCGACGCGCAGGAGCTGATCGAGATCGCCGCAGAGCACGCAGCGGTACGTGCGCACCGTGCCGTCCTCGCTCGTCGCGAGCACGATCCTGCTCGTCGGGTCGAAGGAGGCGCTCGTCAGCGTCTTCTTCACGCCGCCGATTCCGAGCGGCAGCAGCCAGGCCGGATTTCCGGGCTGCCACAGCTGCGCGCTCACTGGCCCGATGGTCACGATCCAGCGCCCGTTGGGGCTGAACCCGGCGTCGGCGACGGTCCCGAGGTGCCAGCTGAGGAGCTGCACCTGCTTGCCGGTGGCCGCGTCCCAGACCCGGGCGTCGCGATCATTGCTCGCCGTGACCACCTGCCTCCCATCAGAGCTGAACGCGACCGAGGTCAGCGGCTTCCTGTGGCCCTTCAACGTGTGCAGGAGCCGCCCCGTGCCCGCGTCCCAGATCTTCGCGGTCCCGTCCAGCGACGAGGTGGCAATCAATCCGCCATTAGGGCTGATCGCGACCCGGGTCACGGCCCGGTGATGGCCCCTGAGCTCTCGAACGAGCCGGCCGCTCTCGCTCCAGACGCGGACGATGCCGTCCGATCCGCCGGTCACGACCCGCGAGCCGTCCGGCGACAGGGCGACGCTCGTGACGCGCTTCGGCTGGCGGATCGCCGACAGGACGATCTTCGGCGGAACGCCGAGCGCGACCCGCCGGCCGTAGGCGATCGCCAGGAGCGACCGGTTTCGGGCCGCAGCCGCCGCGGTGACGTCGTACGGGAGCTTCAGCCTGACGATGCGGCTTCCGTCCGAGGCGCGGATCACGAGTGCGCTCTTCCCCGGTCCCGCGACAAGGATCCGCCCCGCGCCTATGAACGAGGCACCCACGAGCGGGCCTGGCTCGAGGGCGAGCGTCGAGAACGACGGCTGGCGGGGATCCCAGAGGCGCGCGGTGCCGTCGAGGCTCCCCGTCAACACCCTGCTTCCGTCCGGGTTGTACTCCGCCCCGGTGACCGGAAGGCTGTCTCCCGCGAGGAGCGCGACGACGTCGGAGCTGCCCTGGATACGCCAGACGCGCGCGGTCCGGTCGCTGCTCGACGTCAGCAGGTAATTCGCGTCGGGGCTGAACTCGACGCTCGTCAGGACACCCGCGTGACCGGCGAACACGCCCTCCTGCTTGCCGTCCGGCACCGACCAGAGCCTGGCGGTCCCGTCCACGCTCGCCGTCGCGAGCGTGCTGCCCTCTGGACTGAACGCGAGCGCGACGACATCCCCGGTGTGGCCCTCGAGCGCCGCCGTCATCCGGCCCGTCCCGACGTCCCACATGCGGGCCATGTCGTTCCTGCCGCCGGTGACGACGACGTCGCCGCTCGGGCTGAACGCGACGCTCTTGACGAAGTCGCCCTGGTCGAGCCGCCGCACGAGCTTCCCCGAGCCGCCGTCGAAGAGCACTGCCCGTGGGTTGTTCCCGATGACCGCCACGAGGCTCCCGCTCGGGCTTGGCACTGCCTCCGTCACCGGCCAACCGAGGTGGTGCGACCACAAGGGCCGGCTCCGGCCGACCTGCCACAACCTCACGCGCCGGCCGCCGGCGGCGAGGATGTGCTCTCCGCGACGGTCGAACCCGGCGCTGCGCACCGGGACGCCGAGCACGAGCGTCTGCAGCAGCCGCAGGCGCCCGTCTCGCGCGGACCAGAGCCTGATGACGCCGTCGCTCCCCGCGGTGAGGATCGTGTCGCCGCCCGGGCTGAAGCCGGCCGCCGTGATCGGCGCGCCGTGATCGATCGTCAGGGCGGCGGTCCGACGGCCGCGGTCGTAGACGCGCGCCTTCGAGCCACCCGCGACGATCAGACGCGATCCGTCGCGGCTGAAGTGCGCGGCCGCGACCGGACCGGCTGCGGGAAAGACAGCCCGCACCCGCGAGTCGGCGAGCGCGCGGCGGAGCACGTCCTCGGCCGCGGCACTCGGCTCGCGGTTCGCAGACTCGACTGCCAGCGCCAGGCTCCGCTCCGGGTCGGTAGAGAGCTGCGAGACGGCCGCGGCGTCGAGCGCCATCGCCCGCGCCTTCCGCGTCTGCGACTGCGCCTCGCTCCGCTGCGTGAACGCGAAGACGGTCACGACCGCCATCGCGGCCGCAAGCAGCAACGCGCCGCCGGCGACGATCAGGAGCCGCCGGTGCCGGCGCGCCGCGTCCTGCCGGACACGCTCGAGCGCCCGCTCGGACTCGTGCCGTGTGCGCCAGGCGAGCACCGGCTCGGCGAGGATGTCGTGGTAGATCTCGTAGCGCGGCAGCTCCGAGCCGCGGACGCCCGGCACCGGCCGCAGGACGCGCTCGGCCGCGAGCGCCGACAGCACCGGCTCGATCTCGGCGGGAGTGACGCCGAGATAGCCGGCGAGGTCCGTGGCGTCGTGCGCGATCTTCGTGCCGGACGGCGTGACCAGGTGGTTGAAGACAGCGGCCGCGATGTCCTGCTCCTGGGGGTCGAGCGAATCGAGCGCGCCCTCGAGGTGGTCGCGGACGATCTGCTCCGCGCCGCCCAGCCGGCCAAGCGTCTCGAGTCGGAGCACGCTCGAGCCAGACTCCGCCTCGGCGTCCCAGAGCCGGGCCATCACGAGCTGCAGGTACGGCGCTTCGATGCTTTGCGACCCGTTCTCGCCGAGCCCGCCCCGACCCGCCTGCCCCAGCTCGACCTTTCCGGCGGCCACCTGGTCGAGCACGGCTTCGACGAGCGCCGGCTCGATCTCGACCGTGGTTGCCGCGGATTCGTTGTGGCGATCGACGGGCCCGACGATCGCCTCGCGGCCGGCCGCGCGGTCGAGGTGCTCGAGCCGGAGGTAGTTGCCGAACACGTTCGGAACCCGACTCTTGAACCGGTCGAGCTTGGCGAGCGCGTCCTCGCGCACGGCGAGCAGGAAGCTCGCGCGGAGCCCCGATCGCGTCGCAGCCTCCGAGAACTCGTCGAGGAAGCTCCCCGGCCCCACCTCGTCGCCGTGGTAGAGGAACTCCTCCTCGAGCCCGTCCAGGAGCACGACGATCTCAGCTCCCGCCATGGCCGCGCCGAGCTCGAGCGTGTCGGCGAGTCGCCCCTGGGACTCGGCTCCCGTGACCTCCGCGATCCGCGCCTCGAGCGCCCGGGCCGGGTCGTCGCGCCACTCGCCGAACACGACCACCGCGGGCGGTTCCGGCAGTCCGCGCAGGTCGCGCGCGACCCCGGCCCGGAGCACGGAGCTCTTGCCCACGCCCGTGTCCCCGTAGAGCACGGTCAGCCGCGACGCGAGCAGGTTGGCGACGATGATCTCCCGCTCCCGCTCGCGGCCGAAGAAGAGCCGCGCGTCGGCCTCCGAATCCTGGAACGAGGCGAGCCCCTTGAAGGGGCCTCCTGCGGCGATCATCTCCCCGTCTCCTTCAGCCCGCGCTCGAACGCGCCGACGAACTCGTCGAGCGGCACGTCGAGAGCCTCGATCCCGCGCTGGCGCCACAGCTCCTTCTCGACGCGCCCCGCCCCGGGGACAATCGCCCATGACCGGTAGCTGACCTTGTCGCGCCCCCAGACTCGGTGCAGGAAGACGCGCAGGCTCCAGTCCTCGAGGAAGTAGCCGAGGAAGAGGAAGTGGCTGCGCCGGAGCTTGGCGGCGAGAGTGACCGGGACGACACCCGCGATGTCGGTGCCTGCGATGTAGTCGACGAAGTCGTCCTCGGCGACGACGAAGCTCTCCCATTCGCGCTCGGGGCGCCGATCGACCTGGCCGTGGATCTTGAGCACGACGGTGCGCTCGCCGACCGTGAGGCCCGAATACGTGTTCGGAAGGTCGATCACCGTCGGGTCGCCGCCCCCGGCCGGCAGGTGGACGAACTTGCCGCCGCTCGACCCGAGCGCGACGTACGAGACGACGTCGGGCTCCTCCCCCGCGTCCGTCAGCGCCCGCTCGAGAGCGCCGTCGAACGCGCTCGTGACGACCAGGAGGCGCGGCTGCGACTGTTCGCACAGGAACCGGGCGAGGCCGGCGACGAACGCGTGCACCGCGCCGGGCTCGTGATCGGCGTCGAAGAGCGCGTGCAGTTCGTCGTAGAGCGGTCCAACCCCCTGCGTCAGCAGCGCGTACTCGGCCGTCTGCGCGAGTGTCCGCGACCGGTCGGCAGGACAATCGAACCGCTCGGCGAGCCGAGCTGCGATCTCCCCTGCGGCGGGCACCGGGCCGCCGTCGACGCCGGTTCCGATGACCGGAACGAGCCGCCCGGCGAGGATCGCCCTGACCATGTCGGCGATCTGGTCCTCCGGGCTGACCGTCGCAGCGACCGCCGCGAGCGTGGGCTCCTGGCGCAGGATCGAGGTGTAGATCTCTTTCAGCGCCGGACCCGGCTCGATCCCGAGCTCGTCGACCAGCGTACGGCGGGCGTTGAGATACGCCTGCAGCGCCTCGGCCTGGCGACCAGACCGGTAGAGCGCGAGCATGAGCTGCCCGCGGAGGCGCTCCCGCAGCGGAAACTGGACGACCAGCGATTCGAGCTCGCCGACGAGCTCTCCGCCCGCGCCGAGCTCCAGGTCGGCGTCGATCCGTGCCTCCAGCGCCTCGGCCCGCAGCTCCTCGAGCCGGCGGATCTCGCTCTGCGCGAACGTCTCGAAGGCGAGGTCGGCGAGCGGCGGGCCGCGCCAGAGGCCGAGCGCCTCGCGCAGGAGCCGCACCCGCTCGGCCGGCGCCGCGCCGCGTGCGCTCGCAACGAGACGTTCGAAGCGCGCAAGGTCGAAGCGATCCGCATCGACGCGGAGCACGTAGCCGGGCGGCCGCGTCTCGACCGTGTCCGCGCCCAGGAGCTTGCGCAGGTGGGAGACGAAGTTCTGGAGCGACGTCGTCGCCGTCTTCGGCGGCCGCTCGCCCCACAGGTCGGCCACGAGCCGGTCGGTCGCGACCACCTCGCCGGCGTGCACCAGCAGCAGGCCGAGGAGCGCCCGCTGCTTCTGGCCGCCGAGCGCGATCGGGCCGTCGTCGCCGACGACCTCGAGCGGACCCAGGATTCTGAACTCGACCACAGCCTCTTGTAGCACCGGTCACGCGCCTTGACTAGGCACCTCAGCATTCGCACGGCCGGTAACACGCCGCTAACGCCGCGATTAGGGGTCGGTGAGGCAGGCGTGGCCGGGCGGTTTGGGCGTCGCTCGACGGTGGGCGCATGTCCACCTTCAGCGCTCATACCAGTCGTGGCGCCTCGCGCCGCATCGTGCTCGCGGTCATCGCGCTTTCGATCGCAGCGCTGCAGCTCTCGTTCGTCACCCCCGGTGAGTCCTTCGACCCCGAACAGCTCGAAGGCCGTGCCCCGACCGCGCAGGAGCTCGAGCCTGCCGTCCAGGCCGCCTTTCCGCAACAGAGCTACGCCCCAGGGAACGCGGCCTCGCTCGTCTTCTTCAACTCCGGGCGCGGCGTGACGTTGCAGATCCTCCACTCGGGCCCAGAAGGCACTCCGACCAAGACGTACGACGTCGTACACGGCGTGCCCGTGACGAAGCGCATCTGGGTCGGCGACGTCCGGCCGGGTCGCAGCTTCCGCCTGCCTCTCGGCGACTGGCCCAGCGGGGTCTACTTCGCCCGACTCCAGGCTTCCGACGGGCGAATCGGCTTCGCCCCGTTCGTTCTCCGCCCGCGCCGGCTCGGCGAGCACAGCATCGCCGTCGTCATGCCGACGCTCACCTGGCAGGCCTACAACCTCCGCGACGACGACGGTGACGGCAAGGGCGACTCCTGGTACGCGGATTGGTCCCGCAAGACGGCTCGACTCGGCCGGCCGTTCCTGAGCCGCGGAGTCCCGTCCAACTTCCGTGTCTACGACCTGCCCTTCCTGCACTGGCTGGCCTGGAACCACCACGACGTCGACGTCCTCTCGGACGCCGATCTCGGGAACGTCGCGACCGGTGACGCGCTTCGCCGCGCCTACCGCCTCGTCGTCTTCCCCGGCCATCACGAGTACATCACGGCGCACGAGTACGACGTCGTCCAGCGCTACCGCGATCTCGGCGGGCACCTGGCCTTCCTGTCGGCGAACGACTTCTTCCGCCGCGTCGACGTCCACGGCAGCGTCATGCACCTGGTCGGGCTGTGGCGCGACCTCGGCAGGCCCGAGGCGGCCCTGATCGGCGTCGAGTACCGCGCGAACGACGACGGGCAACACCGGGGCGGCTGGATCGTCCGGCACGCCGAATCGGAGCCGTGGCTGTTCGCCGGCACCGGCCTCCGCGACGGCCTGTCGCTCGGGAACGCAGGGATCGAGATCGACAAGATCTGCCCCGACTCACCCAGAGGCATCCAGGTGCTGGCCGAGATCCCGAACCTGCTCGGCCCCGGCCTGACGGCGCAGATGACGTACTACCAGACCCCCGGCAGGTGCCGAGGTGTTCGCCGCCGGGGCGTTCACGCTGGCCGGCTCCGCGCTGCAGCGGAACGTCGGCGGACTGCTCGCGAACCTCTGGCTGCACCTCGGCTAGCCGTATGACCCGCGTGTTAGTGGCCGGCACGACGATCGGGGCGGTGCACGCATGCGTTCAGTCGCTCCGCCCACGGCCGTTGGCGCCCGTTGGCGCCCGCACCCGATGAGGGCGCGATTAGCGCTGCCTCCGAGGGTGGGCTCATGTCCACTCTCACAACACACCTCAGCCGCGGCGCCACACGCCTGCTCGTCGGCGCCGCCCTCGCGACCTGCACAGTCGCGACTTCACTTTCCCTCCCCGACTCTGTTGCGGCGCGCGCTCGCGTCACCGGCGCTTCGGCGTACGGCTGGCCGGTCAGGCCGTTCGATCAGCAGCATCCTGTACGCGGCTTCTTCGGCGATCCCCGGATCGGGCTCAACCCGGACGGCAGCACAAGCCGGCAGTTCCACTTCGGCGTCGACGTATCGGCGCCCAATGGCACGCCCGTCTTCGCAACATTGAGCGGCCGCGTGTCGATCCATCCCGAGCACAACGACGTCGTGTTCATCGACGGCGCGCCGGGCGTCGAGTTCAGTTACTGGCACATCATTCCGAGCGTCCACTCCGGCGAGACCGCTGTTGCCTACACGACGGTGATCGGTCGCGTCGAGTCCCCGTGGGCGCACGTCCACTTCTCGGAGATGCGCGACGGTCGCTACCTCAACCCACTCCGGCCCGGGGCGATGGGCCCGTACGCGGATCCGACCCGTCCCGCCGTCACCGCAGTCGAACTCGAGCGCACCGGCGATGCCGCCCACGTCGCGCCGGACGCGGCCACCGGCACGTTCGACATCATTGCCGAGGTCTCCGACGAGACGCCGCTGCCGGTCGCGGCGCCGTGGCGGAACATGCCCGTAATGCCGGCGCTCGTTCGCTGGCGCATAGTCGGGGGGAAGCGCCTGGTCACCAACTGGCAGACGGCGGTCGACTTCCGCGAGACCATTCCGGCAGCGTCCGCGTTCGGGAGCGTCTTCGCGCGGTGGACGAGGCAGAACCATCCGCACCATCCGGGCCGCTACCGAATCTACCTGGCACACGCCTGGAACAGCGCGCAACTTCCTGCCGGTAGCTACCGGATCGAGGTCTCTGCCTGTGATTCGCGAGGCAACACCGCCGCGGTCGAGTTCCCGTTGACGCTCGCGACGAACCGATGAAGCGGACCGCGCTCGTTTCCGGTGCCGCCGCCGTGATCGGCGGAGGCGTCGCGCTCGCTCTCCTGTCGACCGGACCTGGAGAGAATCAGCCGCCGGTCAGTACTCCTGTCACGACGACTCGCGTCTCACCGCAACCGCCCCGGCGTACGGCTCCGCCCCCCGTCCAGACTCCCTGGACGACCTACGGCCGGAATGCCGCGCGCACCGCCTCGGCGGCCTTCACGCAGGTGCACCCGCCGTATGTCGTGCGTTGGGTGTTGCATGCGAAGAGTCTGATCGAGTTTCCGCCGGTGATCTCCGGCGGAACACTCTTCTTCGGGACGAACCACGGCCGGGTCCTGGCCGTCTCCGGAGCCACCGGCCGGACCCTCTGGGCGCGAGATTTCGGCCGCTGCATCGCCGCCTCCCCGGCAGTCGCCGGGCGGACGGTCTATGTCTCCGTAATGGATCCATATCCCTGCTCCGCCGACCACGACCCGGCCGACGGGTTCATCGTGGCACTCGACTCGACCACAGGCAAGGAGCGATGGCGGTCGCTGGTGGGCGTGACCGAGTCGTCGCCCCTCGTCGTCGGCAACACGCTCTACGTCGGCTCCTGGGACGGACGTCTCTACGCGCTCGACCGGCATACCGGCAATGTGCGGTGGTCGTTCCGAACCGGTGGAAAGATCAAGGGTGCCGCCGCCTCGAACGGCCGGACAGTCTTCGTCGGCTCGTACGACGGCCGCGTGTACGCGATCGACGCGGCGACCGGCCAGCCTCGCTGGACGCACACACTGGGCAATTCCATCTACGCGAATCCGACCATCATCGGGGACAGGCTCGTCCTGGGCGACCTCGGAGGCACGCTCTGGGCCCTGAGGCTCGTCGACGGTCGCCCGCTCTGGTCCACCCGGACCGGCAGCTTCATCTACTCCTCTGGCGCCGTTTGGCATGACAGCGTCTACGTCGGCTCGTACGACGGACGCCTCTATGCAGTCGACCCGTCCAACGGGCACATACGCTGGTCATTCTCGGTCGGCAGCCCGATCTCGGGCACGCCCGTCGTCGTCGCCGGAATCGTCTACTTCGCACGCTGCAGCGCGTGCATCGCCGGCCAGACGCGCCTCGACCCGCGCGGCTCGTTCGGTCTGGCAGCGCGGAGCGGCCGGCTGCTGTGGTCGAACCCGGACGGGGAGTACACGCCGATCGTCAGCGATGGGAGATACGCCTACCTGATCGGATACAGCCGGGTGTACGCACTCGCTCCTGTTCGCTAGAGGCGATCGACGTACAGGTACACGACGCGTGTTGGTGCGCAGGTCTTCGACGCCGGTGTGATCAACTTCGGTGGGACATCGCTCTGGCCTGCCGTTCGGGGGATGATGAGCAACATCTGGAAGGAGCTGAGCACGCCCTGACTGCACGACTCGCCTCCGTGCTCCTCGTCGTCGGTCTGACGCTGTCGGCCACGCTGGTCGGCAGCGGCAGCGCCCGAACGCAGGCCGTGCAGCCCTGGTCCGTCAACGGCCCCGTGGACGCGCTCCTCGTCTCCGGCAACACGCTCTACGTCGGCGGCCAGTTCAGCCAGATCACGCCCCGCACCGGGCCGCTCCTGGCCGTCTCCTCCTCGAGCGGGACACCGCTCCGTGCCTTTCCGAGCCTGGTGGGGAACGGTGTCTACGCGATCACGGGGGACGGAAAGGGCGGCTGGTTCGTCGGCGGCGATTTCCGCTGGATCGGCGGCGTCGCCTGCGCCAACCTCGCCCACATCACCGCCGCGATGGCGGTCGATCCCCACTTCTGTCCCCGCCCGAACGCCTCGGTCTTCTCCCTTGCTCGGGACGGCTCGACCCTCTACGCGGGCGGGATCTTCAGCCTGGTCGCCGGCACCCGTCGGCCGTACCTCGCCGCGATCGACGCGGGCAGCGGCCGACTCACCTCGTGGGTACCACCGGCGATCGACGGCGGCGTCGACGCGTTCGCCCTGCGCAACGGCGTCATCTACCTGCTCGGGCCGTTCCAGACGGTCGGCGGCAAGCATCGCTTCTCGCTGGCGGCCGTCGACATCCGGACGCGGAAGGTCACGGGCTGGAATCCGAAGGCACCGCCCTACGGCGGCCACGGCGACCCGAGCGTGCGCTCGATCGCCGCGACCGCGACCGCGATCTACGTCGGCGGGATCTTCGACACGATCGGCGGCAAGAAGCAGAGCGGGCTCGCAGCGCTCAACCCGACGACCGGCAAGGCAACCAACTTCTCGACCCGCGGCGATCCGTGGTCGGTCGAGGCGCTCAACGTTGCGGGCGGGCGCCTCTATGCCGGCGGCTTCACGCATTCCGGCGGATACCTCCAGGCGTACGGCGTCGCAACCGGCAAAGCGCTGTCCTGGACGCCGCCGGTAGACACCAGCGGCGTGGCCTCGCTGGCGGTCGGCGGCTCGAGGGTCTACGTCGGAGGGGCGCGGCTGCAAGCGTTCGACGCGGCGACGGGCGCACGATTGTCGTGGAACCCGCCCGCCCCGAACCAGAGGGTGTTCGCGCTCGCCGTCTCCGGCCGAACCGTGGTCGCCGGCGGGTCGTTCACCGGCGCGGGTGGCGTCTTCCGGGACGGCATCGCGGCGATCAACCTCCGTACGGGTCAGCCGACGAACTGGCACCCGAGCGTCCTCTCGCTCGGCGCCACGACCGCGGTCGGCGCGATCGCCGTCTCGCACTCGACCGTCTATCTCGGCGGCGACTTCGACCGCGTGGGCGGGAAGACACGCCACCTCGTCGCCGCCGTCACCGCGAAGACCGGCGCGGTGACCCCGTGGGCGCCGACGATCGCGGGCGACCAGGTACTCGCGATCGCCGCCTCCGGCCGGAACGTGTTCATCGGCGGCTTCGACATCGGCACCGCGTACGACATCGCGGGACGGACGATCTGGAATTCGCCGCCGACGGGGACGGTCGCCAGCGTGAACGACATCGTCGCGGCGGGCGGGACCGTCTTCGTCGGCGGGACGTTCTCCGTGATCGGCGGGAAGAGCCGGGAGGGACTCGCCGCCCTCGACGCGCGCAATGGATCTGCGACAGCCTGGAACCCGCGGCTCCGCGCCACGGACGGCGACGCCTCGGCCAACGCGCTCGCACCGGCGGGCCGGACGATGTACGTCGGTGGCTCGTTCGATTTCGCAGGTGCAGCGAAACGCCGGTCGCTGGCCGCCTTCGACCGCGTCACGGGCAAGTGGACGTCGTGGGCGCCGAAGCCCGACATCGTGACGACATACGCGCTCGCGGCGACGCCGTCCGCGGTCTACGTGGGAGGCGACGGCGGCGCCGAGGCGTTCGATCCGCGCACGGGCGCGCAACTCGACTGGCATCCGGTCCTCGCGAGCACGCAGTCGAACTCACTCGTGCACGCCATCGCCGTCGTCGGCTCGACCGTCTACGTGGGGGACGACGGCGGCCTCGAGGTGTTCCCGGCCGTCCGCTGACCGTCAGAACGCGGCCGGAACCAGCCCGTGCAGCCGACCCAGCCCGACCAGGCGATAGCCCGAGCGCTGGAGGGCGCGCGACCTAGCGGTGCTCGAGGAAGACGAGCGGGATCTCGCGGCTCGTCCTGGCGCGGTACTTCCCGTACCCGGGCGCCCGCTCGAGGATCAGCGGCCACAGCCGTGCCGCCTCGTCCGCGCCCGCGCGCCGGGCACGCATCAGGCGCCGGTCGGCCCCGACCTGCACCTTGACGTCCGGGTGCGCCTCGAGGTTCAGGTACCACGCGGGATGCCGAGGCGCGCCGCCTTTCGAGCCGATGACGACGTAGGCATCGCCGTCAGCGAAGAAGCTGAGCGGCACCGTGCGCCGTTCTCCGGTCGCGCGGCCGGTCGTCGTCAGGAGCAGAACCGGCAGACCGGCGACCCGGTTCGCGATTCGACCGGCGCTCAGCCTGTAGACGAACCGGTGCGCCGTCGAGAAGAGTCGCAGGACGATCCGCATGACAGCTCGCCGAATCCTCGCAGGTCTGCCCGCGGGGACGACTCCGTCCCTCGGCCGAGGGGTTCGGCCGTAAGCACTCGAACGGGGCATGTCATTTCCACCCGGGTCCAGTCACACCATGAGGAGACCATGTCCGCAAAGGAGTACGCATGAGACGTTCACGGAGTCGCCATCTGCTCGTCCTGACGACCCTCGCCGCGGTGCTGGCTGCGAGCCTGGCTGCGGCGACGGCACCCGATTCGAGCGCGGCGACCGCCTGTCCGTCGCGGACCACGAAGCAGGCGTTCGCCCAGTGGGGCGACATCCACCAGTACTTCGCCCCCAACGGAGGCTTCGAGAGCAGCCTGTCGGGTTGGACGTCGGGCGGAGGCCCGACGGTCGTCGCGGGCAACGAGTCCTACTACCTGAACTCGAAGGCCGACAAGAGCTCTCTCAAGATGCCCGCAGGCGCCTGGGTCAAGACCGGGCAGATCTGCACGAACCCGGAGGACCAGACCGTACGGCTCATGGTCAAGGGAGCTACCGGCCAGCTGAAGTTCGACGCCTACATCGTGTGCAACGGCAACATCCGCACCTGGTCCGGCCAGGTGGACGGCAACGGCTCTACGAGCTGGCGCCCGTCGCCGGTGATCCAGTTCGCGCTCTCGGGCCAGTGCAACACGACTGCGACGATCCAGATCACGTTCACGGCACTCGGCAGCACTTGGCAGATCGACGATTTCTACATCGACCCATACAAGGACAAGTAGTGCGATCCGGGGCTCCGGCGCGCGTCGTGCCGGAGCCCGCGGCTCGTTCAAGCGCGGAGGGACGCCGGTCGATACACGAATCGGAGGGCATGTCTCTCGCGGCATGAGGAGACCATTCGCAGCACAATCCGGGCGCGATCGCTCGCTCGCCGCGTCTGAGCTCGGAGACGAGCTCGAAGTCGAAGCGACGCGTGAGCGTGCCCGCCGGCGCCTCGCCGGCCGCGAGCGCTGGGCGAGCGTGCTCGTCGGCGGCACTTTCGTGGCGGCCGCCGCGGCCCTCGTCGTCTCGACCCTGCCCGGCACGCCGCGCATCGGCCTCGTGCTCGCCTACATCGTGGCGTACGCGATCGTCTCGAGGGTCGAGTTCGAGGTCGGCCAGGGATCGGGCGTGCCGACGGAGCTCGTGCTCGTACCGCTCCTGTTTGCGTGCCACCCCAGCTCGCACCTGCCTGCGTCGCGGCCGGCCTCGTCCTCGGGAGCGTCCCGGACATCGTCCAGCGGCGCCTGCACGGAGCGCGCATCTTCGTCCTCCTCTCCTCCTCCTGGCATGCGGTCGGTCCGGCACTCGTGCTCTGGCAGTTCGTCCCACACACGCCGCAGATCAGTGCCTGGCCCGTCTACCTGCTTGCGCTCGCTGCCCAGTTCGCGTTCGACTTCGGAAGCGTCTCCACGCGGCAGTGGCTGGGTCGTGGCACCGATCCGCGGTCGCTCTTCGGCGGCTACGTCTGGGTGCTCGCGGTCGACACGCTTCTCGCTCCGGTCGGCTTGCTCGCCGCGCTCCAGGCCCGCACCGATCCACTCGCGCCGCTCCTGCTCGCGCCGCTGATCGTGCTCCTCCGCTTCTTCGCCGCAGACCGCCGCAAGCGCATCGACCGCAGCCTCGAGCTGGGCCGGGCGTATGTCGGCGGGTTCCCTCTGTCGGCGTCGATCGGCTATGCCTCGTCGGCGACCGCGGCATCCGTGGGCGACACGCTCGCCGCGGCGGACGCCTCGATGTACGAACGCAAGATGCGCGCAGTCGGCTAGGAAACGCCGCCGGCGAGGCGGCGGACCTCCGCCTGGAGCGCGCGCGCGGCCGGCCCCGGCGTGCCGTCGCCGATCGGACGTCCGTCGAGCGCCACGGCCGGCGTCACCTCGCGGACGGACGAGGACGTGAAGGCCTCGTCCGCCCCGGCCAGCTCGTCGACCGTGTACGTGCCCTCGTGCAGCTCGTACCCGAGCGCGGGCAGGCGCTCGACGATCACGGCACGTGTGACACCGGCGAGGATCCCGAGGTCGAGCGACGGCGTGTGCAGCTCCGAGCCGCGCCGCCACCAGATGTTCGACGTCGGACACTCGAGCACGGTCCTGTCCTGCGCGAGGAAGAGCGCGTCGTCGCCGTCCCGGCGACGGGCCTCGTCCACGGCCATCATGTTCACGGCGTAGCTCATCGACTTCACACCCCCGAGCGGCCACGAGCCCGAGACGTCGAGCCCGAGGCCGACGGAGACGAGGCGAAGGCCGCGAGCGCGCAGGTCCTCGAGGTCGGCCGGAATCGCGCCTACCAGGGCGAGCAGGACCGGCTGCCCGCTGCCCTCCCGGCCCGGCGTCGCGTACAGGCGCAGGAAGGCTTCGCCGATGTCGGCCGCCGCGAGCGCCTGCGCCGCGACCACCTCGATCTCACCCGCGTCGAGCGGTGGGAGGCCGAGCCTGACGGCGGACGACTGGAGCCGCGCCACATGGTCGCCGAGCCGGAACGGCCGGCCGCGGTAGACGCGCAACGTCTCGAACGCCCCGCGCCCGCGCAGGAAGCCCTCGTCGTCTGCGAACACGACGGGCTCGTCCGGGTCGACCACGCCCCGGCCCGACACGGCGACTGCCAGCAGCGTCACGAGACCGCAACCGCAGCGGGGGCGGACGAGCCGATCGCGGCCAGGAGAGGCGCCGCCTTCGTCCAGGACTCCTCGATCTCCTCCTCGGGGTCGGAGTCCCAGACAATGCCCCCGCCGACCCAGAGGTGGATGCGCCCCCCCGCGACGGCGAACGTGCGGATCGTCAGTGCGAGTTCGAGGTCGCCGTTCGGCCAGATCGTCCCGTACGCCCCCATCGAGGCTCCGCGGCCGACGGGCTCGAGCGCGGCGATCAGGTCGACGGCGGCGATCTTCGGCGCGCCGGTGATCGACCCGCCCGGGAACGTCGCCTCGAGCAACTCCGTCAGCCCGGCGTCCTCGCGGAGCACTCCCTCGACGCGCGAGACGAGGTGCTCGACACCCGCCAGCGCGCGCGGCGCCATCAGCTGCGGCCAGCGCACCGAGCCCGGCCCGCAGACGCGCGCGAGGTCGTTGCGCTCGAGGTCGACGATCATCACGTGCTCGGCAGCATCCTTCTCGGACTCGGTCAGGCCGGGCACGCCCCGCGGACGCGTGCCCTTGATCGGCATCGTCCAGACCCGCCGGCCGCGGCGGCGCAGGAAGAGCTCGGGCGACGCCGACACGATCGCCCAGCCGTCGCCGACGAGCGGTCGCGGCGCGAGCGGGCGAAGCGGCGCAAGCGCTCCGGCGAGCGCCGCCGACTCGCCGCGAAACGGCGCCGAGAGGTGCTGGACGAGGTTCACCTGGTACACGTCCCCTGCGGCGATGGCGTCGCGCACGCTCTCGACCGCAGCCGCGTACTCGACGTCCGACCAGCTCCGCTCCCAGCGCCCGACCGACCAAGCAACACTGTGTTGCAAGGCCGGACCTGGCTCGTCCGCTGCGGGGCGGACGTGGACGGCCGCCGACGGGAGCGGGCACGGCTCGGGCGGCGGAGGCGTGCGGTCGCGCCGGATCGCCGAGGAGAGGCCGTAGCCGAGGTAGACGTCCGCCACGAGGCCGTCGGCGCCGCCCTCGAAGAACCCTTCGCCGCGCAGGGCGCCCTCGACCTCCGCGAGCGAGCAAAGCTCCTTCACGACCCTACGCTAACGTCTCGCCGGTGCTGCGCGTGGCCGCCGTGCTGCTCGCCTTCCTCCCAGCGCATCACGTGGAGGTCGCCAGCCTCGCCGTGTCGCCGCAGGTGTTCTCGCCGCGGATCGAGCCGCTCCGCGTCGACGCACGGCTGAGCGGCACGACGGCGGCGGGACTGCGGCTCACGACCCGGGACGGACAGACGCTCGGCTGGCTCCTCCGCCCCGCGCGACGCCGGCGGATCGTCTACTCGTGGCACGGCCGCCTTGCCGGCAGGACCGTGCCCGACGGGCCGTACGTGCTGCAGGTCGTCGCCGGAACGCGCCTGCTCGCCCGGGCGCCGTTCACGCTGGACGCCACGGCACCGCGCCTTCAGGCTTTCCGCGCCTCGAACGGCGGGGCTCCGTTCGCGGGCGACGGGCCACTGCTGACTACGCTCAGCCCCGGAGCCGGCACGGGCCGCGACGCCGCCCGCGTCGGCTTCACGCTCACGGAGAACGCACGCGTCGTCCTGCGCGTCGAACAGGCGCAGCGCCGGCGGACCGTCGTCGCCACGCAGGCCGCCGACCTCGGCCCCGGTCGCCATGTCTTCACCTGGGTGCCCGCGGCGGACGCCGTCCCCCGCACGTACCTGCTCGTCCTGACCGCGACGGACGCGGCCGGGAACCGGCGGAGCTACGGCGCCGAGACCGCCTACGCGCAGCGCTACCTCGCCGCGCCCGTCGTCCGCGTCCTCGGCGTCGACGCGAGCTTCGAGAGCCAGAGCTACGCGCCCGGCGACACCGCGGTGCTCCGGGTTGCAACAGACGCGCCGTCCTTCTCGCTCCGGCTCTACCGCGCCCCCGGGCTGAAGCCGTCGACGGCACCGGACGACCTCGCGGGAACGCTGGTGACCGACCCCGAACAGATCGACTGGACGAGTCACGCCGATGCACCCGCCTCGATCCGGGTGCCGGTCGGCGACTGGGCGAGCGGGCTCTACTTCGCGGAGCTCGACGCGAGCGACGGCCGCGTCGGCTACGCGCCCTTCGTCGTCCGCCCCACGGCCCTCGGCGCCGCGAGTCGCGTCGCCGTCGTCCTCCCCACCGACACCTGGCAGGCCTACAACTTCTACGACGCCGACGGCAACGGCTGGGGCGATACGTGGTACGCGGGCCGGAGCGACCTCCGCGTCGCGCTCGGCCGGCCCTTCGCGAACCGCGGCGTGCCGCCCCGGATCAACCGCTACGAGATCCCGTTCCTCGTCTGGCTGGAGCGCGCGAAGCTGACGGCGGACATCCTCTCCGAGCAGGATCTCCAGCAGATCGGCTCGGGCCGCGACCTGGCCTCGCTCTACCGCCTGATCGTCTTTCCCGGACACACGGAGTATGTGACGACGCACGAGTACGACCTGGTCGAGCAGTACCGCGACGCGGGCGGCCACCTCGTCTTCCTGTCGGCGAACAACTTCTTCCGCCGGGTTGTCGAGCGCAACGGGATCCTGACGCGGACGCAGCCCTGGCGGAACCTCGGCCGCCCCGAGGCGGCGCTCCTCGGCGCCCAGTACCGCGCCAACGACGAGGGGCAGCACCAGCGGCCGTTCGTCGTCCGGGACACGGCCTCGACACCGTGGCTCTGGCAGGGTCTCGGTCTCGACCCGGGCTCGCTGTTCGGGCAGGTCGTCGGCGGCTACGGGATCGAGATCGACTCGACGACCCGTGAATCGCCGCAGGGCACGGTCGTGCTGGCCGAGATCCCGAACCTGCTCGGGCGGGGCCTGACGGCGCAGATGACGTACTACGAGACCGCGGCCGGTGCCGAGGTCTTCGACGCCGGCGCGCTCGACTTCGTCGGCTCAGCCCTGACTTTCCCCGTGAACCACCTGCTGCTGAACCTCTGGAACCACCTCGCCGCTGCCAAGGTGGCGTACGTCGGGGACCGAGAGGACGGCCGCGGCGCCGATAAGCAGGATCGCGGACGCGCCCCAGAGCGTCGCCTCCACGCCGATGCCGGCGGAGATCGGCCCCACGAGCACCTGCGCGACGGGCACCAGCGCGAGGGAGACGAGCCAGTCGTACGCGCTGACGCGCGACAGCGCGTGCGCCGGGATGTGACGCTGGAGCGTGGTCTCCCAGAGCGGGCTCGCAACCGCTCCGGCGCCGCCGGACAGAAGGCTGCCGACGGCGACAGCCCACGCAGGCACGCCTGATGCGATCAGAGCCGGCGGAACTGCGAAGAAGGCGAAGCCGAGACAGGACACGAACAGTGGGCGGCGCGGCTTCAGGTGCAGCGCGAGCACGCCGCCGAGGATCGAGCCGATGCCGAACGATGCGACGATCAGGGCCCAGGCTCCGGCGCCGCCGAGCGACTGCTTCGCCACGTAGGCCCCGAGGATGATGAACGCCGCGCTGGCCATGTTCGCGAAGCCGGCGTACGCGAGGATCGACCAGACCCACGTTCTCGACGCCACCTCGTGCCAGCCTTCTCCCAGATCGTGGAGGAACGGCTTGACTGACGGCCGCTCGCGCACGGGCAGGCGAAGCCGCGCCAGGAACAGCGCACTGACACCGAAACTGGCCGCGTCGACGGCGAGCGCCCAGCCCGGGCTGGACGCGGCCACGAGCACGCCCGCCAGCGCCGGTCCGGCCACGTTGCCGGAGGCCATGGCCAGCCCTCGGAGCGCGTTCGCGTGGTGGAGCCGTCCGGGGCTGATCACCATCGGGATCAGCCCTGTCGAGGCGGGGTTGAAGAACGCGGTCGCGGTGCCGTACACCGCCTGCGTCGCCGCGAGCTGCCAGATCGTCGCGTGGCCCGCGATCAAGAGCGCGGCGATCACGCCCTGCGTGCCGAAGCGAACGAGATCCGCGGTCAGCATCACCGCGCGGCGCGGCAGCCTGTCGGCGAACACGCCGCCGACGAGCAGGAAGACGACGAGCGGAATCGTCCTGGCGGCGAGGACGAGGCCGAGGTCGGTGACCGAGCCGGTCAGGTCGAGGACGGCGAAGGAGAGCGCGACGCCGACCATCCCGTCGCCGAGCAGGGAGATCGACTGCCCGGTGAAGAGCAGCCGGAACTCGCGCTCCCGCAGGGCGCCGAGCGCCTCGGGCCCCCGCAGTCTCATCTGTCGCTGTCGTCGACGAACAAGCGGATCGTGCAGACGGTTCGGAAGCCGAGGCGCTCGAGGATCGGGCGCGACATCTCTCCTGCCTGCACGACGAGCGCCGGCGTTCCGCGCGCGACGGCCACGTCCCAGCGGGCCCGCACCAGCGCTCGGTAGACGCCGCGACCCCGCGCCGCCTTCGCCACGTTGCCGCCGCCGAGGTAGAGGCCGGCGTCCGTGTAGCTCGCGCCGGCCGAGCCGACGACGCGGCCGTCGACGAGCGCGACGAACGCATCGCCCCTCGTGTCCGCCTTCACCCGCTCCCAGCGCTTGCGAATTGCCTCACGTGCCGCCGCGATCTCCTCCTCCGTCAGCTCGAACGAGTCGAAGCTGACCTGGTGCCCGGCGAGCTGGTCCTCGAACGTCTCGACGCGCCGTACCTCGATGCCCGGCGTCCCCGGCGGCTCGTGCTCCAGCACCATGCCGGTGGCGACGGGGTCGTGCTCGTCGGGTCGCAGGCCGAGCCCGAGCAGGAGCTCGCCGAGGTCGGCCGGCGTCGCCGTGTCCGCGACCGCCCACGTGAACCGGGCGCGTCCGCGTTCACGGAACCAGTGCCGCGCGTCGGCGACGGCCTCGGGGACGGCCTCCGCCTCGAGCCGCTGCCGCAGGACGAGCCCGAGCAGCGGGTGAGGGCTGAACGGGTTGTTGCGGAGCACGTAGCCGCGCCGCTCCGCGATCTCGACGTCGAGCCCCGGGAGGTATGCGTTGGCGTCGGCCGCGAGATCCTCGATCGTCGGCGTCGCGATCATGCCCTGAGCCCGCTCCAGCCGTGCTCGTCGCTGATCGCGAGCAGGCGCTCGAAGAACGCGGGCGTCGCCTCGCCGGCCGTCATCACCACGACCCCGCTTCCGCCCTCGAGCGAGCCGAACAGGCCCGAGAAGAAGCCGAACGCCCCGCCGAGATGGCTGAACCAGCCGCTCTCCGACAGGAACAGGCCGAGGCCCATGTGGTCCGGCGGCTCGAGCCCGAGGCTCCGGAGCACGGTCCACTCGCCCTCGGCCGGGAGCTCATGGTGCGGCGCGATCATCGCCTCGGAGCCCTCGGCGCCGCGCTGGACGGCGACGAGGAACCGCGCCAGGTCGGACGGCGTCGTCCAGAGCCCCGCGGCGGCCTCCTCCGGGTAGCGGTGCCAGGCACCGCGGCATTGGAAGAACGAGCTGGCGTCCATGCCGAGCGGCTCGAGCACGAGCTCGGCGGCCGCGTCCGCGAACGGCACGCCGGTCACGTCCTCGACGAGCAGCTGGACGAGCGCGTAGCCGCCGCCCGAATACGCGAACACCGAGCCCGGCGGCGACTCGACCCGTACCGGCGCCGTGTTCGCGGGCGGCAGTCCGTCGAGCACCTGCATGAGCGTCGGCAGCGGCTCCCCCGGCGCGTAGCCGGGGAAGAACGGCACGCCGAGCCCGGCCGTGTGGCCGAGCAGACGGCGCAGCGTGACACCCGTGCCGTCCGGGAGCAGCCAGGACATGAGCCGGTCGCTCACGTCGGCGTCGAGCGCGACGGCGCCGACAGCGACGAGCCGGAGCGCGGTCAGCGCCGCGACCGCCTTCGACACCGACCCCGCCTGGAAGCGCTCGTCGGGCGGGCCGTCGACGCGGACGATCTCGAAGCCGTCGACGACGGCGAGGTTCACTCGGCGGTCTCCGGCAGTTCGCGCATGCGCATGATCGGCGACGGCAGCAGCCAGAGCACGCCGAGGATCGCGCCGACGGTGGCGATCCACAGCGTCTCGCGAACGCCGATCGCCGCGCCGAGCAGGCCGCCCATCAGTGCGCCGAGCGGCCGCACGCCGTAGTTGACGACCATGTAGGCGCCGGAGACGCGGGCGCGCAGCCTGTCCGGGACGACGGCCGCCTTGATGGCGCCGCCCGAGATGTCCAGGAGCATGACGCCGAAGCCCGACCAGAATTCGGCGGCGGTGACGCAGCCGACGACGAGCCAGTGCGGACCGCCCGCCAGCGGCACGAGCACGAGCGGCACCGGGAAGAGGAGGCAGCCGAGCACGAAGGCCGGCCCGATGCCGATCCGGCGGCTGATCCGCCCCGTGAGCACCGATCCGATCAGCGCGCCGATCGAGGCGACGGCGATGACGATCCCGAGCGCGCCCGGCTGGATGTGCAGGTACTGGTTCGCGTACAGGATCACGAGCGCGAAGAAGACGAAGTTGAAGAAGTTGATCGTTGCGGTGGCGAGCAGCGAGGCGCGGATCACGGGCGAGTGCCGGATGTAGGAGGCGCCCGCCCGCAGATGTCCGCTCTCGGCGGGTTCGGTCGGCGGCTCGACCGGCGAGATCCGGCTGAGCGAGAAGGCAGAGACGAGGAAGGAGATCGCGTCCGCGGCCAGCGCCGCCGGCGCGGACAGGATCTGTACGAGCATGCCGCCGAGGCTCGGACCGGCGACGAAGGACAGCGCCCGGCTGCCGTTCAACAGCTGATTCCCCTCGATGTAGCCCTCGCGCGGCACGAGCGCGACGAACAGCGTGCTGTAGGCGACGTAGAAGAAGACGCTCAGCGTTCCCTCGAGGAAACCGACGACGTACAACTGCTCGATCGTCAGCAGGTCGAGGCCGTAGGCGATCGGGATCGACACGAGCAGCGCGGCGCGCCCGAGGTCGGCGGCGAGCATGACCTGGCGGCGGCGGCCGCGCCGGTCGACCCAGGCCCCGGCGTGCAGGGAGAAGAGCAAGTTCGGCAGCAGCGACGCGGTCGTGAGGTAACCCATCTGGGCCGCGCCGGCGTGCAGGACGAGGATGCCGACGAGCGGCAGCGCGATCAGCGACACCTGGTCGCCGACGAGCGAGACGAATTGCCCGGCGAAGAAGCGCCGGAAGGCGACGTTCTCGCGTAGGAGCGGTGGGACGTAGCGCCCGGCGAGCGCCGCGCGGAACGGTGCGGCGGCGTCGATCACGCTCACGCGCGCCGCACCGTCACGTCGCCGCTCATCGTCCGGGCGCGGAAGTCGACGGTCGGGCCGTCCGACGTCGCCGGCGGCGCGTCGCTCACGTCCATCTCGGAGGACATGTCACCGCTCATCGAGCTGGCGTCCATGAAGACCACGGAGCCGCGGCGAATGCCGACGTGGACGTCGCCGGACGCCGACGTGATGTCGATCTTGCCGCGAACGGCGGAGCGGATCTCGATGTCACCCGAAGCGGTCCGGATCTTCGCGTCGCCCTCGGCCTCGCCGATGATCACGTCGCCGGACGCAGAGTTGACGCGGAGGTCGCCGCCGACGACGTCGACCCCGACGTCCCCGCTCGCCGTGTTCACCTCGAGGCGGCCGTCGACGGTCGCGAAGGAGACGTCACCGGAGGCCGAGTCGACCGAGACCGCGCCGAAGCGGCCGCGGCCCTCGACGTCGCCCGAGGCGGTGTGGATGTCGAGCTGCGTGCCTTCGGGGGCCGAGATGATCAGCTCGTGGTCGCCGCGGAAGCCGAACAGCTTCTTCCGCTCGAGCTCGATCACGACCTCGTTCCGACGCAGCTCGATGCGCGCCTCGTCCTCGTGCGGACCGGACAGCTCGACGTGCGTCTCCGTGGTCTCGCCGGTCTCGATCCGGAAGTCGCCCGAGGGGAGGTTGATCCGCAGGCTCGGCGGCTCGGGCGTGCTGAACGTCTCGGTTCTCATCGCTTGCGTCCCTTCTTCAGGGCCATGCCCGCCTGTGCGCGGGCGCGGGCATCGGGCCTCGGGTCGCGAGGATCGACGCGCCAGTCGGCCAGGTGTCCGAACGGCGTCGGGAAGTACGACATCTCGGCTCCTCTCAGCTCTCTGCGTACCCGGTCAACCGGCGACCGGAACGACGGACGGTGGTGGGCGCGGTCGCCGCGCGGTTCAAGGCGCGGACGATCCACGTGTTGACGGACACGCCCTCGCGCGCGGCGGCCGCCTCGACGCTCGTCTTGAGCGCCTCCGACAGCCGGAGCGTGATACGGGCGCTGGCGCCGTCCTCGGCGGTGGCCGGCGACGGCTCGGACGGCTCCTCGTCGACGTAGACGAGCGAGGGCTCCTGCCCGGCGAGTCTCACCTCGACGTGGCCGGACGGGAGCTGACCCGAGACCTCGAGGGCGGCCTCCCCGAGCAGGTCGAGAAGGCGCAGGCCCGCCGAGGCTCGGAGGGTCTGGCTCAGCCGCTGAGCGGCATCGGCGACGGCCTCGTCGCCGAGCGAGGCCATCGCCTCGAGGTCGGCGAGCAGGGCATCGACGTATGGTGTGGTTTGCATGGTGATGTCATTATGACATCATTTAAACGTCCGTCAAGTGTCAATTTCGCGGCAGATCGCTGCCATAGGCGTGTCGGTAGATCTTCTTCGTGCCCTCGACCCCGTTCACGTAGGCCCGGACGTCGGTCGCCGCGATGCCCTTGCCGTCGCGCAGCCAGCCGTCGACCGCCGTCTCGCCCGCGTTGTAGGCGGCGAGCGCGAGCCGCTCGTTGCCGTACTTGTCGATCAGCGTGCGCAGGTACCACGATCCGTAGCGGACGTTGATGTCGGGGTCGTAGAGGTCGCTGACCTGGAAGCTCGTGCCGCCGGTACGGTGCGCAATCGTCTCGCCCGTCACCGGCTGGATCTGCATCAGCCCCATCGCGCCGACCTTCGACAGCGCGTGCGGGCGGAAACGGCTCTCCTCGTAGATCACGGCGGCGACGAGCGCCGAGTCGAGCCTGTTCTCGGCGGCATGCGCGCGGACGATGGCGCCGTAATCGAGCGGGTACTCGAGGCGATCGATGAACGCGGGCCGATCGACCGGCGTCATCCCGAGCACGACGGCCGCGCCGGCGGCGATCACGACCACGGCGGCCGCGAGCAGGAGGCGGCGCGGCGTCACCGGCGCTCCTGCTCGAGCACCCCCGCGACGAAGGCCTCGAGCTCGGCGAGCGAGCCGTCGTTGACGTACGCGTAGTCGGCGCGGCGCACCTTCTCGTCGTCCGGGATCAGGCGGGACGAGCGGTCGATCCTCTCCCCCACACGTGCGCGGCGCGTCTCCTCGGGCGCGGTCACGACGACGACCGCGTCGAAGAGCGCCTCGCCGCCCGTCTCGTACAGGAGCGGGATCTCGATCACGGCCACGTCGACGTCGAGCCCGTCGAGCCAGGCGAGCTGATCGCGTCGCACGCGCGGGTGGAGCAGGCCCTCGAGCCAGGCGAGCTCCTCCGGGTCGCGGAAGACGACGGCGGCGATCCCGGCACGGTCGGTGGTGCCGAAGCGCTCCTCGAGCGCCGTCCGCACCTCTGTGTCCTCCGCGATCAGGCGGTGGACGATCTCGTCGCTCGAGCACACGGCGGCACCGCCGCGCTGGAAGGCCTCGAGGGCTTCGCTCTTCCCGGCGCCGATCCCGCCGGTCAGGGCGAGCTTACGCGTCGGGCTCGGGCTCCTCTTCGACCGGCTTCGACTCCTCGTCGGCCGGCTCGGGCTCGGCTTGCGAAACCGGCTCCTCTGCCTCGACAGCGGACTCCGGCTCCGCCTCTGCTTCTGCGACCGCCTCGGCTTCGGCGACGGGCTCCTCCTCGGCTTCTACAGCAGGCTCTGCCTCGACAACGGGCTCAGCCTCGGCCTCTGCGACCGGCTCAGCCTCTGCGACGGGCTCTAGCTCTGCGTCGGCATCTGCGACCGGCTCTGCCTCTGCAGCGGGCTCGGCTCCCTCGACGTCCTCCTCGACGTACGGCGTGCGCGTCTCGCTGAAGACCTCTTCGGAGAGGCGCAGCGGCGGCGCGCCCTCGGGCCGCGGCCTCGGCTCCTCGCCCTCGACTCGCTTCAGGGAGAGCGACAGGCGCCGGCGCTCGGCGTCCATCTCGATGATCTTGACGCTGACGACGTCGCCCTGCGAGACGATCTCGCGCGGGTTCTCGACGTGGTGGGCGGCGAGCTCGGAGATGTGGACGAGGCCCTCGACGCCCGGGAGGATCTCGACGAAGGCGCCGAACGTGACCACCTTCGTGACCTTGCCCTGGACGACGTCGTTTACCGAGTAGCTGTCGAGCACCTGCTGCCACGGGTCGGACTGCGTCTGCTTGAGGCCGAGCGAGATCCGCTGGCGGTCGCGGTCGATGTCGAGCACCTTGACCTGGACCTCCTGGCCGATCTCGAGCACCTCGGACGGATGGTTCACGTGGCTCCACGACAGCTCGGAGATGTGGATCAGGCCGTCCATGCCGTCGAGGTCGACGAAGGCGCCGAAGTCGACGATGTTCGAGATCACGCCGGGGACGACGTCACCCGGGTTGAGCCGGTCGAGGATCGCCTGGCGCATCTCCTTGCGCTCGTCCTCGAGGACGGCGCGGCGCGAGAGCACGACGTTGTTGCGCGAGCGGTTGAGCTCGATCACCTTGCAGCGCAGCTCGGTGCCGAGGAACTCGTCGAGGTCCTGCACGCGGCGGATGTCGACGAGCGACGCCGGCAGGAATCCGCGCACGCCCAGGTCGAGGATCAGGCCGCCCTTGACGACCTCGATCACGCGGCCGGTGACGGGCTCGCCCGACTCGGCCGCCTTCTCGATCGACTTCCACGCGAGCTCGAAGCGGGCGCGCTTCTTGGACAGGATCAGCCGGCCCTCGGCGTCCTCCTTCGTGAGCACGAGGGCGTCGATCTCGTCTCCGAGGTTGACCTCGTCGGCCGGGTTGACCGACCGGCGGATCGAGAGCTCGGCGACCGGAATGACGCCTTCCGACTTGTAGCCGATGTCGACCAGGACCTCGTCCTTGTCGACGCGCACGACGATGCCGTGCACGACCTCGCCCTCGTTGATCGTGGGGAAGGTCGACTCGTAGTCGGGGACGAGCTCACCGTCCGGACCGGCGATCCAGACGCCGGGCTCGGCGGCCATTCTCTCCTGCTGTTCGATCGTCTCGTTCGGCATGAAGCGGGTCAGTATAGCCCGCTACCTCAGGAACCCAACCGGAACTCGACGCCGATGGACGGCGCTAGCTGCCCGTGTAGTTGTCGTCGATGATCCTCGAGCCTCCGAGGTCGTCGGCGATGTCCTGGAAGATCGTGGTCAGGCTGGAGGGGTTTGGCGAGTAGAAGAACTTGGACGAGTCGGTTGCCATCGTCTGCACGGTGCCGTAGGCGGTCATGGCAGGCGATTCGTAGCAGCCGGAGAGGAACTGGATGCCCTCGAGCACGTTGCAGGAGCCGCTGCCGCCTGTCAGCTTGGTGCCGGTTCCGCTCGCCTTCCAGGCCCAGCACTGGTCGGTCGTGTTCGTGTCGTACAGCACCGTGTACACCCAGGTGCCGGCAGTCTTTGCGGCGGCGGCCGACTGGGTTCCCTGGTAGCAGGGCCGCGAGCGGTAGGTCGAGGCGTTGTTGTCGCAGATGCTGTCGTTCGGGCTCGTGTCCACGCACGGCCCGTAGGTCGCCTGGCCGTCCGTGAAGAAGATGATCGCGTCCTGGGCGTTCGGGTCGTGGTTGGCCGCCAGCACAGCCTGCGCCTTGTCGATCGCGGTCGCATAGGCGGTCGTACCTCCGGCCTTCATGCAGCTGATGTCGGACACCAGCGTCGAACTAGCGTTCAGGCTGTTCGAACTCGACGAGGTCTTATAGTCGTTGGACAGCCCGACCAGGACGTAGTTGTTCGGGTAGGTGTCGTAGTCGTTCGGCGCGCCGTCCGAGGTCTTCGGCGTCGCGCACGCCCCGCTGTTAGAGGCCGGCGGAAGCACGGCAAGCCCGACCTTGTCGTAGGCCGGGTCCATCCCGAGCAGGAACGCATCCACCCCGTTCTTCGCACAGGTCAGCTTCGTCCCACCCGCCGAACAGGAAGTGCTCATCGACCCCGTCCGGTCGACAACGATCATCACATGCGCCGGAAACGGCTTCCCGCCACCCATCTTCGCCGTCGACGTCGCCGAGATCGAGGCCGAGTTGATCCCGACCACCTTCCCGAACACCGTGTTCACCGTCGCCGACTGCTTGACCTGGATCGCGTTCGGCTTCGTGCTCGTGTTACACCACGCCGGCACGCTCCCGTTCACCGTCAGACACTTCGGCGTGAACGTCAGCGTCACGCCGATCAGGTCGGTGCCCTTGTTCTTCTGCGTCGAGGCCGCCCCGTACGTCGACGCGTTCGCCTCCACCGCCGCCAACGTCGTGTTGCCCGCCCTCACATCCGGCAACTGATTCGCCAGCGCCGTCGCCACCGCGTCCGACGACGCCTGCAGCTGCCGATTCGCCAGGTAGAAGCGACCGACGTCGACCACGAACGCCGCGATCCCGAGAACCGCGACGAGGCCGACCGCGACCAACACGAGCACCTGCCCGCCCTCCTCGGGGCGACAGGACGCAGGGCGACGCATGAAACGGCGCCGGAGAGGACTCGGTGGTCGAAGCCTGCTCATACTCTGGGTATCTCTTCGGTCGTTCCGGAAGCAGAGTTGTCACTCGTGCGAGCCACATCCCTGCCCCCATTGGGGGATCCTGGTACCGGCCGGGAGACGAATCCGCTTTCGGAAGGCGCCGACGGCGACTCGTGTCGGGTTGTCGACGACACGCGGAGCTTGCGGCGGGGTACGTGAAGGCGACTCATGGGCGTCTTTCTCATTGAGATGGGCTATCGACCGGCTGTCGTCCCCCGGACGAGTGATTGCGTCTCGCCGTCACGGACCGCTGACGATCGCGACCGTCCAGGTGGACGTGTACGTCGCGTGGAAGGTGTTCGCCGGGACCGAGAGGCGGAAGGTCAGCGTGACGTTCGCCGGCCCCGTGCCGGTAGCGGCCGCCGCGTTGTAGATCTTGACCGCAGCGGGTGCGGTTGCGGCTGCAGGAAGCGTGACGGGGTAGCCGATCGAGTTCGTGGGCAGGGAGCAGTTTCCGGTCCCGGCCGTCACGGACGCGGCCGTCACCTGCGTGGCCGTCGTGGACATCGTGTGGACGGGAGCGCCGCTCGTGAGCGTCGTCGAGGTCCCGGTGATGTTCCAGCCCGCTCCCGTGCCTCGCTCGTCGTCGGGTGTGAGCGTGATCGTGTTCGAGGTGGTCTGGTCCGTTCCGTTCAGCGTCGCCGACGGAAAGGTGAACGTGCCCGGCGCTCCGAATGACAGGCTCCCGCCGGAGCAGGGGGGCTGCTTGAAAGTGGCGATCACGGCCCCCCAGGTCGACTGTGGATTGCTCGTCACGGTCTCGGTCAGCGTCGAGCCGTTGGTCGGGCCGAGCAGGTAGTTCGAATCGAAGCCGGCCGACGGATCGCTCTGCAGGACGTTCCAGCCGGTCGCCGTGAAGCTGGTCAGGCCCTGTGAGGTGTTGTAGGCGGTGACGGCGACCTCGCCCGAGCCCGAGATGCTGCCGGACGTGCTCACCGTCAGCGACGTGCTCGCGCTCGAGCTGTTCGCGGTCCCTGTCTGATCCAGCGGGCTCGCCGTCGCTACGCCGCTGAACTCGCTGAGCTGGCCGCGCGTGTTCGCGCCGGCCGAGCCGGTGTTGAACACCACCGACGAGGTGCTGGGCGCATTCGGCCGGTACCAGATCTCCACGGGGCCCACGCTGCTCCGGCAGGAGTGCGCGGCCTTCACCCAGCCCGACGGAGCCGTGATGGAGTCGATCGAGCAGTTGCCGTTCAGATCGGAAATCGTGGCCACGAGGAGATCACCCGCAGTCGACGCCGTGGAGAACGTCAGCGTGATCGAGGTTCCCGAGCCGGTGATCTCGCTTCCTTTCTTCACGAACGCGATTGCGGCCGAGGCCGGCTGAACCGATACGAGCGCCCAGCCGGCAAGGGCGCACGCGGTGGGAGCCACCCGAAACCAGAACGCCTTCGCTCTCACCGACGGAGCCTCGAGAAGACGAACGCCGTCCCCGCGGCGAGCACTGCAACGAGACCCGCGAGAAGCATCAGGAGCCGGGAGTCATCTCCATGCGACGCGGTCGGGGATAGGACCTTCGGGGGCGGTGCGCCCTGGAAGACGTGCGTGTACTCCTTCGACGAGACGACGAACGCGAAGCTGCCTCGTGTCGTCTGTGCAGATCCCGCTACGCGGCGATAGCCGATCGCAACCGGTGCGTACCGAACCTCGACGTCTGCCCGGTACTTGCCGGGGGCGAGAGCCTGCCCCGGAAGCAGGACCGGGTAATCGATCGCCGTCCCCGGCAGGAACGTGTCGAGCTCGAAGCTCCGTGACGCGACCTTGTTGCCGCCCGTATCCGAGACGACGAGGGTCCCGATCGGCTTCGTCGTCAGCGCGCCCGGGTTGGCCAAGTGGAGGTAGACGTACTGGTAGCCGTGCTGCCCGGAGGCGCGGACGCCGGTGACTGCGACCTGCGCAGCCGCCGGGCCGGGCACCTGAACTTCGACCGCGGCGATCGTCAGGTGTCGCACCCGGATCTGCAGCGCGCCCTTGCCGCTCCCCTGCGTCACCGCGGCGTTCTCGGCCACGATGCCGCCGAGGTGGTCGCCCGGCCGCACGGTCGCCGGGACGTGCACGGTGATCGGCACGACGGAGCTCTTGCCGGGACCGAGCGTGACGGAGCTCGCGCCGAGCGTCACCCAGGAACCGACGCCCGGCCTCGGCTTCGACCGGTCGAGATAGACGGCGCCACTCGTCTGGCCGGTCGTCGCGTCGACCGGGTAGAGGAGCGCGGTGCCGGGCGCCGTGCCCATGTTCACGACGCGGACCGCATTCGTAAACGACGTGCCGGGGCGTGCCTGCGCGACGAAGTAGGACTCCGTCACCCGCAGAGCCGGGTCGTAGTGCTCCGGGTGCAGCGCGAAGACAGCCTGGCCGGGCGTAGCCGATGCATTGGCGCAGGCCAGAGCCCCGAGCAGGGCTGCAGCGGCGAGGATCAGCGCGCGGGGCTTCACGCCTCTCGCTCCAGGAGCTTGGCGGCGAATACCGCCGCGGTCAGGAGGATCGCAAAGCCGAGTGCGGCGCCGGGAAGGTTCTCGAGCTCGGGGTCGGGCTCGTCGACGACCGGCGGCGGCGGAGGTTGCACGGAGGCGGGCGGGACGACGGTGGGAGCGTCGTGGTCGACGGGCGGCGCCGTCGCCGCGAGCATGCTCGTCGTCTCGACGTCGGCTCCGGTCTCGGCGCGTCTGCGCGCCGCGCGGCGCTTCCGCAGGACGTGGAACGCGAGCAGGACCAGGAGCACGGCGGCGGCGATCAGCGCCAGCCCGAAGAGCGCCTGCTTCCAGATGTCGTCCTTCGCCCTCGGCCCGGAGGACGGAGGAGCGGTCGCCGGCGCGACGCCCGTGAAGACCTGTTTCTGATCGGCGGACGAGACCGTGAACGCGAACGCGTGCGTGGTCGAGCGCATCTGCGGCGTGCCCGTCCGGTAGCCCGCGATGCCGCGGTCGCTCGAGGCGATCGTGACCGTCGCCGTGTACTTGCCGGGCGCGAGCGTCTTCCGGGGGAGCAGCACCGGGTAGTCGATCGCCGTCCGCGGCACGAAGGTGTCGAGCTCGAGCTTACGAGCGGTGACAAGCCTGCCGTTCACCTTCCTGATCGCGAGCCGGCCCTTCGGCTTCACCAGCACCGTGCCGGTATTTCGCAGGTGCACGTAGATGTACTGCCAGCCCTGCTGGCCGCCCGGCTTGACGCCGGTGACGTCGACCCGCGAGAGGACGCGGCCGGGAAGCTGCAGCTCGACCGCCGCGATCGTCAGGTGCTTGATCCGGATCCGGAGCGCGCCGTGGCCGCTGCCATTCTGGATCTCGGAGTTCTCGGCGACGATGCCGCCCAGATGGTCGCCGGGACGCGCATCGGCCGGCACGCGGATCGTGAACGGGACGATCGTCGAAGCGCCGGGGGCGAGCGTGACCTGCGCCCGGGCGAGTCGCGTCCACCGCCCGACGTCGTTCCGTGGTGACTGGCGCGAGAGGTAGACGGCACCGCTCGTCTGCCCCGTGGTCGCGTCGACCGCATAGAGATAGGCGGTGCCGGTGCTCGTGCCGGTGTTGGCGACGGTCACCTTGTCGGCGATCACGTCACCCGGCTTCGCCTGCACGATGAAGTACGACTTCGTTGCCGGCAGCGCCGGATCGAACAGCACGGGCTTGACGGCAAAGCTCGCCTGCCCACCGGCTGCATCGGCCGGCGTGGCCAGTAACGTCACGGCCCCGCTGAGCAGGGCCGCGACGACGAGAAAGGAACGGAGCAGCATGCGTTCCGACTATCGGCGGACCGTGCTTCCCTCTTTAGAGGGATCTACGGCCCGCTGACGACGGCGACCGTGACGGTGCTCGTGTAGGTGCCGGCGTAGCTGTTGGCCGGGATCGCGACCGAGATGGTCGGGGTGACCGTGAAGGCCCCCATCCCGGTGTTCGCGGCCGCGTTGAACAGCTTGACCGCCGTGGGAGCCGTCGACCCGGCGGGAACGCCCAGCGGGTAGCCGATCGAGTTGGTCGGGTTGGTGCAGGTGCCGGTCGCGCAGGACGAGCTGACGCCGGTGACGTTCGACGCGGACGTCGAGAGCAGGTGCGGCGAGCCGCCGCCGGTCGTGAACGTCGTCGAGGTGATCGTCACGTTCCAGCCCGTGCCCGAGCCGGTGTTGTCGGAAACGGACATCGGCAACGTGTAACTCGGGGACTGGTCGGTGCCGTTGAGCGTCGCGGACACGCTCGGCGTCGCGCTCGTCGAGAGCGACAGCGTGCCGGCGGTGACGGTGGCCGTGGCAGTCACGTTCGCGGCCCCAGCAGACGCGGCGGCGGCAAGCGCGATCGCTACCGCGGCGGCGATGACTGCTGTCCTGGCGAATGCCTTCTTGAACACGAATGGATCTCCTAGGGTCTGGGAGCTGACTGACGTCTTCTCGTCACCCGTCCGGGGTCGCGGGTCACCCGATCGAGTGAACAAGCGATCTCCGGTTCGGGTTTCGTGCTTCCTACCGATCGTTGGCCGGCCATCACGTTGCGTGCGACCGCCGACGGTGCGGCTGCCGTGCAGGGCCCGACTACAGCCGACGGCGCCGCAGGTGGGATGACGCCATCCGTCTTGTCTCGAACGGGGGTCTTCCCTAACCCGTTCGGGCCGTCATGAGCGGATCCGGATCAGGACTTGGCCTGGTTCCAGTCGTCGCCGACGCCCACGTCGACGGAGAGCGGCGGGTCGAGCGGATAGGCGCCGCACATCTCCTCGCGCAGCGCCTCGCGGGCGGCAGGCACCTCCGTGTCGGGCGCCTCGAGGAGCAACTCGTCGTGCACCTGGAGCACGAGCCGCGAGGCCCGACCCTCGGCACGGAGGCGCTCGTGCACGGACACCATCGCCACCTTGATCACGTCCGCGGCCGTCCCCTGCATGACCGAGTTGACTGCGAGCCGCTCGCCGAGTGAGCGCGTCTGCCGGCTGGAAGCGCGGATCTCGGGGACGGGACGGCGACGGCCGAGGAGCGTCGTCACGTAGCCGTCGCGAGCGCACTGCTCGATCGTCCGCGCAATGAAGTCCTGGACGTGCGGGAAGCGGGCGAGATAGGCGTCGATATAGGTCTGCGCCTCTTCACGCGGGATCTCGAGGTTCTCCGACAGCCCGAACGCGGAGATCCCGTAGATGATCCCGAAGTTGACCATTTTGGCGATGTTCCGCTCGTCCTTCGTAAGCTCTGCCTGCGGCCGTCCCAGCACCTCGGCCGCCGTTGCCGCGTGGATGTCCTCGCCGCGGGCGAACGCCTCGCGGAGCTTCGGCTCGCCGGAGACGTGCGCGAGGATGCGCAACTCGACCTGCGAGTAGTCGGCGGAGACGAGCTTCCAGCCCGGCTCGGCGACGAAGGCGGAGCGGATCTCGCGACCGAGCTCGGTGCGGATCGGGATCGCCTGCAGGTTCGGGTTCGACGTCGAGAGGCGGCCGGTGGCGGCGACGGCCTGGTTGAAGGTCGTGTGGAGGCGGCCGTCCTCGCCGATCATCGACGGCAGCGGGCCGAGGTAGGTGTTGATCAACTTCGAGAGCTCGCGCCACTCCTCGATCACGGGCACGATCTCGTGCTCGCCGCGGATCGTCCGCAGCACGCGCGTGTCCGTCGAGTAGCCCGTCTTGCCCTTGCGGCCCGGCGTCAGTTCGAGCTTCTCGAACAGGATCCGGGCCACTTGCTGCGTCGAGCCGAGCATGAACTCCTCGTCCGCGAGCTCGTAGGCGCCGGCCTCGAGCTCCTCGACCCGCTCCTGGAGCCGCGCCGTGATCTCGCCCATGCGATAGGTGTCGATACGGACGCCGACGTCCTCCATCGCCGCCAGCACCCGCGTCAGCGGCAGCTCGATGCGCTCGTAGAGCTCGACGCTGCCGCGCTCCGCGAGCCGCTCGCGCATGCGCGGCGCAAGCCTGAGGGGAACCGCTGCGCGGCGTATCAGCGCCGACGTCTCCTCCTCGGCCGCGGGTGTCGGCTGGATCTCGACGCCGTACTCCGCCTCCAGGTCGTCCAGCTCGTAGGCGGCACGGCCGGGCTCGATCAGGTAGGCGGCGATCAGCGTGTCGTCGGCCGCGTCGACACGCAGTGTCTTCGCGTCGTGCACCACCAGCTCGGCCCCTTGCAACAACGTGTTGCTTGGTCGCTCGGAGAGGAGCACGACCTCGGCCTCGGTCGCAACGGCCGCCCGCTCGCCGTCCGACGCGAACCCGAGCCGACCTTGCAACACAGTGTTGCTTGGCTCGCCCTCGCGCCAGGGGAGCTCCTCGCCGACGGCGCGAACCGGCTCGGCCGCGGGCAGCGCCTCGTCGAGGAGGTCGACCCGGCTCAGGAGGCCGCGGAACTCGAACCGGCGGAAGATCTCGCGGAGCTCGGAGCGATCCGGCGGCGCGAGCACGAGCTCCGCCGGGTCGCAGTCGAGCTCGAGGTCACGCCGCATCGTCGCGAGCACCCTCGAGGCTCGCGCCTGGTCGGCATGCGCGGCGACGTTCTTGGCGCGTGCGGGCGAGAGCTCGGACGCGTGGTCGAGCACGCCCTCGAGCGAGCCGTAGCGGATCATCAGCTCGGCGGCAGTCTTGTCGCCGATGCCGGGAATGCCGGGGATGTTGTCGGACGTGTCTCCTTTGAGCCCGATCAGGTCGGGCACCTTCTCCGGCGGGACACCGAGTCGGGCCTCGACACGCTCCGGCGTGTAGACGTTCACCTCCTGCACCCCGCGCGGGGTCATCATCAGGACGACGTTTCCGGACACGAGCTGGAACGCGTCGCGATCGGTCGAGACGACGCACGTCTTCACCCCCGCTGCGTCGGCCTGCGTCGCGAGCGTCGCGATCACGTCGTCCGCCTCCCAGCCCTCGAACTCGAGGTTGCGGTAGCCGAACGCCTCGACGATCGGCCGGAAGTGCGGGAACTGCTCGCGGAGCAGATCGGGCATCGGCCGGCGGTCGGCCTTGTAGTCCTCGGAGAGAGCGGCGCGGTGCACGGGCCGCGTGTCCCAGGCGACCGCGACGCCCTTCGGCTGGTAGTCGGAGAGCAGCTTGAAGAGCATGTTCGTGAACCCGAGCAGCGCGCCGGTCGGGAAGCCCTCGCTCGTCGCGAGCTCCTCCGGGAGCGCGAAGTAGGCGCGGTAGGCGAGGTTGTTGCCGTCGACCAGGAAGAGGTCCGCCTGGCGCGCCGGGGCGTCGTCGAGATCGAGTTCCTCTCCCGTCAGCGCCTTCGGCGACATGTCTGCGAGTCTACGTCCATGGCCAGACCCGAGATCGTCCCGTTCGCCGACGAGCACCTGGACGGCGCGGCCGCACTCCTGGGCGAGAGACATGCGCGCCATCGGGCGGCCGAGCCGACCCTCCCGAAGATCGCGGACTTCCGGCAGCACGTCGCTGCCCAGTGGCAGATCGAGGGCACGAGCGGCGCAGTCGCGATCGACGGACGACGAGGTGGTCGGCTACCTGCTGGGGCCGCCGGCCGAGGACTTCCTCGGGCCGCACGTCTGGAGCTACGTCGCGGGCCAGGCCGTCCGCGACCCCGAGCTCTCCCGTGACCTGTACGCCGCGGCCGCCGGTCGGTGGGTCGAGGAAGGGCTGACGCGACACTTCGTCTTCGTGCCGGCGTTTCGAGACCTCGTCGAGCCGTGGCTCCGCACGAGCTTCGGCATCTCAGGAGCGCTCGCGGCGCGCGAGACGGGGCCTGAGCGGCAACCCGTTTCCGACGTCGTCGTCCGGGCAAGCGCCCCGGAGGACACGCCGGCGGCCGCAGCTTTCGACCGGGTGCTGGCGCAGCATCTCCGGGAGCCACCGAGCTTCTCCTTCTACACGTTGCCGAGCGATCAGGAGTACCTCGACGAATGGCGGAACGTCCACGAGGAGGAGCAGTTCACGCTCTTCGTCGCCGAGCGCGACGGGCGCATCGTCGGGCATCTGCTGCTCTACCGCCGCCCCGCGGACAACCTGCGTGTTCCGCCCGACAGCATCGACCTGGCCAACGCCGCCACCGACCCCGGGCTGCGCGGGTCGGGCGTCGGCCTGGCGCTGACCGCGCACGCGCTGCGCTGGGCGCACGAGAACGGCTACCCGACGATGATCACGGACTGGCGGATGACGAACCTGCTCGCATCGCGCTTCTGGCCGCGGCGGGGCTTCCGAGAGACGTTCCTACGGCTCTACCGCTCGATCCCCTAGCCCGTGCCGCGCATCCCGCTCCTCTCGGGCTCGCGTCTGCTGATCGTCAGCGCGCCCGACGACGCCGTCGTCGTCTCGCCGCCCGCCCCGCCGGCCGCCTCGATCGTCGACGTGCGCGCCGCTGTCCAGGAGGCGTTCCGGTTCCCGCTCGACGGACCGACCCTGAATCACGTCGTCCCGCGCGGCGGTCGCGTCACGCTGGTGGTCGAGCAGGAGACGCTGCCGCTCCCGGGAGCGCCGATCGACCCGCGCCGACAGGCGATCGAAGCGACCGTGGGCGAGCTGCGCCGGCTCGGCGTGCCGGACTCCAAACAGACGATCCTCGTCGCATCCGGCCTGGCGCGCCGCCCGCGGCGGAAGGAGCTCGCGGCGCTCGTGTCCGCCCGGTTCGCACGGACGTTCCACGGCGAGGTCGTCGTGCACGACGTGGAGGACGAGGGACTCGTGCACGTCGGGGAGGTGGACGGGGTGCCGCTGCGCGCCTCGCGCGCACTCGTCGAGACGGACGCCGTCGTCACCGTCACGGCCGCCGAGACCGTGCTGCACGGCGGGCCGGCCGCGCTGCTCGCCGCGGGCGGCGTCGAGGCGCTCCGGGCGGCGAACGCCGAGTCGCTCCTGCAGACGAGCGGCTCGAGCGGATGGCAGCTGGCGCTGGCGCTGGAGCGCGAGCTGGCCGCCCGGGTGCCGATGATCGGGCTGTCCCTGACGCTCGACCGGCTCCGCGTGGCGGAGACGGCGTACGGCTATCCCTACGACCCGGCCTCGCTCGAGCGAATCGTCCGTTCCCCGTTCACCCAGCTGTTCCGCGTGTTGCCGGGATCCGTGCGGATGCGGCTGATCCGCTCGCTGCCCGTCGGACTGGCCGCGTCGGCCGCGTACGCGGGGCCTCCGTCGGTGGCGCACGCGGAGGCGCTGCTGCGCGCGGTCGAGCTCCGCTCTGCGCGGCTCGACCGGCCGCTGGACGCGATCTGCCTCGGCATTCCGCGTTCGACCCCACACCTCCCGCGTGAGCGGCCGAACCCGCTGCTCGCCGCCTATCTCGGGCTCGGGCTGGCGCTGCGGATGTGGCGCGACGAGCCGCCCGTCGCCGCGGGCGGAACGGCGATCCTCGTCCACCGCTTCCATCGCCACTTCTCCCACCCGACCCAGCAGCCGTACCGGGCCTTCTTCGCCGCCACGCGGATCGGGCCGGACCCGGAGGCGATCGCGGCGGCCGAGCGGGACGCGCGCACCGACGCGCGGGCGCTCGACGCCTACCGCGCCGGCAACGGCTGTCATCCGCTACTGCCCTTCGCCGACTGGGACGGCTGCCTGCCGCAGATTCGACACCTCGGCGCCGTGCTCGTCGCCGCCTGCCGCGACGCGGCGGCCGCGCGCCAGCTCGGCTTCGTGCCGACGCACGCCGTCGGCGCGGCGCTCGAGATGGCGACCGGCGTCGCGGGCGGCAGCCCGCGGATCGGCTTCCTGCTCGCGCCGCCGTACTTCCCGCTGCGCGTGGGTTAGGTCTCGCCGAGGTAGGTCTTGCGGACCTGCTCGTTCGAGCGGAGCGCCTTGGCGTCGTCGGCGAGCGCGACTTTCCCCGTCTCGAGCACGAAGCCGCGGTTCGCGACCTCGAGCGCCATCAGGGCGTTCTGCTCCACGAGCAGGATGGGCGTCCCCTGCTTGTTGATCTCGACGACGATCTCGAAGATCTTCTCGACGAAGATCGGCGCCAGACCCATCGACGGCTCGTCGAGCATCAGCAGCGTCGGCCTGGCCATCAGCGCCCGCCCCATGGCGACCATCTGCTGCTCGCCGCCCGAGAGCGTCCCCGCCTTCTGCGTGCGCCGCTCGGCGAGCCGTGGGAAGAGCCCGAACACCCGATCGATGTCCTCCTTGATCGCCGCCCGGTCGGTGCGCTGGAACGCCCCCATCTCGAGGTTCTCGAACACGGTCATGCGCGGGAACAGCCGCCGCCCCTCGGGTGACTGTGCGACCCCGCGCTTGACGATCGTGTGCGCCGACTCGTTCGTGATGTCGTCCCCCCGGAAGCTGATCCGCCCTCGCCGCGGATGGTTCAGCCCGTTGATCGACCGGAGCGTCGTCGACTTGCCGGCCCCGTTCGCTCCCAGCAGCGTCACGATCTCACCCTCGCGCACGTCGAGCGAAACGCCCTTCAGCGCGTGGATCGAGCCGTAGTAGGTGTGGACGTCCTCGAGTTCGAGGATGTTCGCGGTGCCCGGCTTCCGAGGCTCGCTCACGTGGCCACCGCCGCCGAACCGAGGTAGGCCTCGATCACCCGCGGGTCGCGCTGGACGTCCTTCGGCGTCCCCTCGGCGATCCGTTCGCCGTAGTCGAGCACGGTCACCCGGTCCGACACGCCCATCACCACGCGCATGTCGTGCTCGATCAGGAGGATGGTCAGCTTCTGCTCGGCCCGCAGCTTGCCGACGAAGGCCGTGAACTCGGCGGTCTCCTGCGGGTTCATTCCGGCCGTCGGCTCGTCGAGGAGCAGGAGCTTCGGCTTCGTGGCGAGCGCGCGTGCCACCTCGAGCCGGCGTTGGTCGCCGTACGGCAGGCTCCCTGCGTATGCGTCATCCCGGCCACTGAGGCCGCTGAAACCGAGCAGGTGATGTGCGAACTCGCGCGCCTCGCGCTCCTCGCGCTTGAGCCCGGGCGTGCGCAGGATGGTGCGCACGATGCCGCCCTTCAAATGGCCGTGCATACCGACGAGGACGTTCTCGATCGCGGTCATCTCCTTGAACAGCCGGATGTTCTGGAACGTGCGGCCGATGCCCCGGTTCGTGATCGCGTGCGGCGGCTTGCCGGCGACGTGCTCGCCGTCGAAGATCACGTCGCCGGCAGTCGGCTTGTAGACGCCGGTCAGCATGTTGAAGAACGTGGTCTTGCCGGCACCGTTCGGGCCGATCAGGCTCACGATCGAGCTGCGCGGAACCACGAAGTCCACGTTGTTGACCGCGACCAGGCCGCCGAACTCCTTGCGCAGTGACACGGCTTGCAGCAAGACGTCCATCAGACGGCGGCGTCGTGAGCTTCCACGTCGTAGAGATATTCCTCGGAGACGCCGAGCTCGAGCTCGAGCTTGTGGCGCTTCTCGGGGATCAGCCCGTTCGGGCGGAAGAGCATCACGACCAGCAGGATGACGCCGTAGATCCCGAACTCGTACTGGGGCACGTCGATGTTCACGTGCAGGTGCTCGTTGATCCAGGCGCCGGTGTCGGCGAGGCCGGCCTGGTTGAGGTAGGCGAGCAGGGCGGCGCCGACCATCACACCCCAGACGTTGCCGATCCCCCCGAGGATCACCATCACGAGCACGAAGACGGAGAAGTTGAACGAGAAGCTGTCCGGGTTCGCACCGGTCGTGAACTCGGCGAAGTAGGCGCCGGCGACGCCGCCGAAGAAGGCGCCGATCGCGTAGGCGAGCGTCTTCGTCCGCATCAGCGGCACGCCCATGGCCGCGGCGGCGGTCTCGTCCTCGCGAATAGCGATCCAGGCGCGGCCCAGCTTGCCGCCTCGCAGCCGGAGGCTGCAGAACAGCGTGATCAGCACGAGGAGGATCGCCGTCCAGAAGAAGAGCCGGTCACTGTTCGCCGCCGTCAGATAGTTGGCGGGTAACCCGAGCGCATCACCGAGCGTGTGCCCGAAGCCGATGCCGTCGATCGGCGTGATCCCCTGTGGCCCGTTGGTGACGTTAACGCCGGTGTTGAAGAAGTTGTCGCCGTTGCGGGCGATCTGGGGCAGGATCTCGCCGAAGCCGAGTGTGACGATGGCGAGGTAGTCGCCCCGCAACCGCAGGGTCGGCAGCCCGATCAGCATGCCGATCAGGGACGTGAAGATTCCTGCGACGACCAGCAGCAACCAGATCGAGATGTGGATGCCGCCGATGGTCTTGTCGACGCCGATCGCGCCGAACTCGATCGTGCTCTTTCCGAACTGCGGGGAGGCGAGCGCCGCACACGTGTAGGCGCCGAGCGCGTAGAAGGCGACGTAGCCGAGATCGAGCAGGCCCGCGTACCCCACCACGACGTTGAGGCCGAGCGCCATCATGATGTAGATCAGCATCACAACGCCGGTCGAGGTGCTCGGGAACGCACCCAGGATCGGGATGGTGAACATGCTGTCCGCGTAGTACGGAAACGTGACCGCGAGCGCGAGGAAGGCGACCGGGATCACCCAGCCGCCGACGCGTCCGAACCGTCCCCAGCTGGGGACGTACAGCACGACGAAGAGCGCGTACGTGATGTACGCGGCCGTGTCGAATCCAAACAAGGGCGCAAGGACGACCAGCAGGAGCGCGCCGATGATCCCGGCGATGACCGCCCTCTGAACGACCGGAGACCAGCTTCTCCATCGCTCCTCCGGGAAGCCCAGCCGCCCGAGCAGCGCCCAGCGGTCGCGCCAGGGATGCACCTACCCGCCCTCCGGCGTGTGCTCGCCGAGCAGGCCCTCGGGGCGGAAGACGAGGATCAGGATCAGGATCGCGAACACGATCGACTGTGTCCAGTCACTTCCGGGCGCGTGCCAGGTGAGGATGTTGTTGAACGCCTGGATCATTCCGATCAGCAGCGCGCCGAGCACGGCGCCGGGCAGGTTCCCGATCCCCCCGAGTACGGCGGCAGTGAACGCGATCAGCCCGAGCTGGAACCCCTGGTCGAACTTGACGGACGTGAAGTACACCGCGTAGATGAGGCCCGCCGCGCCGGCCAGCCCGCCCGCGATCAGGAACGTGAACGAGATCGTGCGGTTGACGTCGATGCCCATCATGGCCGCCGCGTCCCTGTCCTGCGCGGTTGCCCGCATGGCCTTTCCCTGTCTCGTCCGCTGGACGAGCCACATCAGCGCAATCAGCACTGGGATCGTGAGCAGGACGACGATCAGGCTCGCCCACGTGTAGACGCCGCCATTACCGAAGGTGAAGACGTTCCCCTGCGGCAGAAAGTCGGCCGCACCGCTCGGACCCGTGTTCAGCGGCACGAAGTTCGGGCCCTTCCACGCCAGCGCGATGTTCTGGAGGATGAAGGACATGGCGATCGCCGTGATCAGCGGGACGAGCCGCGGCGCCCCGCGTAAGGGCTTGTAGGCGATCCGCTCCACGGTCGTGTTGATCAGGCCGCAGGCGGCCATGGTGATCGCCCCCGACGCCAGGATGGCGGGCCAGACGACGTAGGCGGCGGTGCTTCCGTCGAGGCTGAAGACTTCGGACAGGAGAGTGATCGCGATCATCCCCCCGAGCATGAACACGTCGCCGTGGGCGAAGTTGATCAGCTCGAGGATGCCGTAGACGAGCGTGTAGCCAAGCGCGACGAGCCCGTACACGGAGCCGTTCGTGATGCCGATCAGGAACGCCGAGAGGAACTGATCCGGCGTCTTGACGAGGTTGACGATGAGCCAGACGATCAGGAGGACGACGAGCGCGATCCCGATCAGCGGGATCGGGTTGATTCGAGCCGAGCGCCTGACGGCGAGCTCTTCGGTGCGGGCCTGGGTCGCCATCGTGTCGTCAAGACTCGCCGGGGGAGGATCGGCTCCTCCCCCGGCGATGGTTCGTCGCTGTCCTGCCCTCCTACGGCGACGCCAGCGCGACGAGGCTGGTCGGCGGAGAGATCACTTTCAGGAAGGGGGCGTTGTTCCCCTTGACCACGTAGAAGCTGATCACGCCGGCGTTGGTGTCACCGTTCGCGTTCAGCGCGAAGTTGCCGATCGGCGTGCCGACGAAGGCGTGCTTGTAGACGCCCTTCGAGACGCCCGAGCGGGTGCCGCCCGAGCTCGCGATCGCCTTCAACATGACCAGCGTGGCGGTCGCGCCGTAGTTCGAGTACGGGTTGACCTTGGCGGCCGGAAGGCCGATCGACTTCCCGAACGCCTTCGAGAACGCCTTGCCGGCTGCGTTCAGATACTGGTACGGCTCGCCCGCGATCGAGATGTACATCCCGTTCGATGCCGAGCCTGCGTCCTTGATCGTCGACGTGAAGGAGCTGAAGCCGTCGGGAGCCTCGATCAGGAAGCTCGCTCCGAGACCTGCGCGCAGGTCCTTGATCAGCTTGCCGCCGTTCTCACACTCGAGACCGCCGAGGAAGACCGCGTCGGCCCCGGAGGCCTTGATCTTGGTCGCGAGGTCCTGGTAGCTCGAGGCCTTCGGGTCCCACGCCTGGAAGCCGGCGACCTTGAGGCCCAGATTGCTGCCCTTGATGACGTTCCGGACGGCGGAGGCGATGCCGAAGCCGTACGCCTCCTTGTCGTTCAGGATGTAGACGTTCTTGGCCTTGAGCGCCTTGAGCTGCATCGAGTCGGCCGCGCCCTGGAAGTCGTCTGCCGCGACGACACGCGCGTACGTGCGCTTGCCGGTCGGGTAGTACTTCTGGGGCTCACCCGGAAGCGCCGGCTTGTGGGTCAGGCCGATGTACGTGTTGGCCGGGCTGACGTACTGCAGGCCCGCCCGGTTCGTGATCGGGACCTCGATCTCGGCACAGCCCGAGTTGAAGGTGCCGATGACACCGACGACCGACTTGTCGCGGACGTAGTTGCCTGCGTTCGCCGAGCACTTGGCCGGATCCCACTTCCCGGCCTGGGCCGTCGAGTCGTCGCAGGACTGGTAGCCGACGGTGTACTTGCCGGCCTTGTACCCAGCCTGCTTGAACGTGTACGCGATCGCCTTCGTCATCTCGATCGTCTGCGCGCGGCTCGAGCCCTGCAGCGGCAGATCCGAGGCGACGATGAACTGTGGACTCCCGTTGCCGCCGTACTGCAAGCTGCTGCAGGACGAGGCCGGGAGCACGGTGGCGGACTTACTTGAGCCCACCTTGGCCAGGCCGGCCGCTGCGATCACGAGGGCAGCAACCCCCGCGACGGCCAACCCGACGATGAAGTACCGCTTTCTCACTCCACTCCTCCTTTGTTGCGAACGTTCCGCCCTGTGGAACGGCAAGTATGGGACGAACCAGGTTCCGACGCAACTTGCATACATCGCCCCGGCCGGCCAGGAGCCGCGCCCGCGAGCCGGGGCTACGATCCTCTGAAGCCGAAGTGGCGGAACTGGCAGACGCGCCGGACTCAAAATCCGGTGCCCGAAAGGGCGTGTGGGTTCGATTCCCACCTTCGGCACTCGCCGCATCGCGCCGCCGATCGCGGCGCCGGCCGTCTCGGTGTGGACACGCCGTCACCGCACGTGCGCCGTGCCGTAGCCGCACGCGGTCGACGTCCGACCAGCATGTTGGCCCATGGACGGCGTGCGACTCAACACAAACGCAATCCACGGGTAATCGGGGCTTCATCGCTTTCTTCACCTGGCCTTACACGTCCGTCGTCTTCATCAGCAAGAGAGAGACCAATCCCTCCCCTCTCTCCCGGAAAGAGGAGAAAGCGATGCAAGCAGGCACGAAGACACAGTCACCCCGACGAGCCGCCGTGCGAGAACTCGCCCATCGGAGCGGCACGGGTATCGAGGTCTCGTTGCTCTGGCGCCGTTGCGACAACTCCCTCAGGTTGCAGCTGACGGAGGTCGAGTCCGGCGTCGTCTTCGAGCTCAGCATCCCGCCCGAGTCGGCGCTCGACGCCTTCTACCACCCGTATGCCTATCTCCCGCGCCACACGGTCGATCCGTGGCAGGAGCTCCTCGCCGCCTAGCGCTCGCTTCACAGGTCTCCTCTCGACAGCGCCGCCGTAGGATCCGGGCATGGCCGACACAGTCGATGCCCGGGCCTACGGCGGCCAAACGATGTTCGAGCGGCTGCGGCGGGTGCTCGTTCGGAGACCACCCGCGGACACGTCGGACTGGCAGCGCTTCGGCTGGCGCGCGCAGCCCGACCCGGCCCGGCTCGCCGACGAGCACGAGCAGCTCTGCCGATTGCTCGCGGAGGCGGGCGCGGAGGTCGTGGTCGGGCCGGCGACCACGCTCGACGCGATCTACACCTTCGACCCTGCCATCGTCGCCGACGCGGGCGCCGTCCTGCTCCGGCCGGGGAAGCCCGAACGCGCCGACGAGGTGGAGGCGCTCGCCGGAGAGCTCGAGCGCGCCGGTGTCCCGGTAGCCGCCCGGCTCGAGGCTCCGGCCCTCGCCGAGGGCGGCGACACGGCCTGGCTCGACGAGCGCACGTTCCTCGTGGGCCGCGGCTATCGCACGAACCCGGCCGGGATCGAGGCACTCGCACGGATCCTCGGCGTCGAGACGATCGCCGTCGACCTCCCCCACTTCCACGGCCCCGGCGAGGTGATGCACCTGCTCTCGCTGTTCAGCCCGCTCGACCGCGACCTCGTCGTCGGGTACCCGCCGTTGATGCCGGTCGCGCTCGTCCACCTCTTCGCCGAGCGCGGGATCGGGATCGTCGAGGTGCCGGACGCAGAGTTCGGCACGATGGGCTCGAACGTGCTCGCGCTTGCCCCGCGCCGCGCGCTCGTCCTCGAGGGCAACGCGGAGACGAGGCGGCGCCTCGAACGCGCCGGCGTGGACGTCACGGCCTACCGGGGCGACGAGCTCTCGAAGGGCGACGGCGGCCCGACCTGCCTCACCCGGCCGCTGCTCCGCGCGCAGTAGCTCGATCCGGATCAGACGAGCCGGGTAGCGACGATCGCCGCCGCCTGCGGCGTCGTCAGGATCTCGACGGCCGCGAGTCGCAGGTCGCCGAGCAGGAACCCCCGTACCGGGTCGCCCTCGACTGCACGGCCGGGCGTGAGGTCGTCCTTGACGAGCAGCCCGCCCTGGGCGAGGAGTGGCAGCAGCGCCTCGTAGTCCTCGCGCGAGTGCAATCCTCCGTCGGCAAAGACCAGCTCGAACGGCCCACGCGGAGGCAGCAGTTCGTGCCAGTCGCCCGCGAGGAGCTCGACGTTCGCCAGCCCGGCGAGACGCGCGCGGGCGGCGTCCACGCGCTCCGGATCGATCTCCACGGTCACGACCTCGCGCGCCGTCTCCGCCATCGCGGCCGCGCCCTCGCCGAACGCCGTCCCGATCTCCGCCACACGCCGCCCGGCCGCGAGCACGCGCAGCAGGGCCTGCACGGCCGGGAGCGACGACCCGCCGTCCGTCACAGCAGCTCGGAAAGCGGGAACGAGCGGTGCCGGCGCGGCGGCACGAGGAAGTTCTGCCGGTGCGTCGTCTTCAGCACGGCGTTGATGCCCTGGCCCCGGCTGCCCGCGTCGAGCGGGAGCTTCGTGCCGTCCGGCATGACGCCGTCCATCGCCAGGCGGTTGCGGTGGAAGTCGTCGCTCGTCGGGTTGAAGACGACGAAGTGGACGCCGGCCGCGGCCCCGGTGGTCATCCCGTCCGCGTCGGGATGCACGCTCCAGAAGAACGGGTTGTCGAGCGTGTTGAAGTCGGCTCGTTGCGGAATCGCCGTGCCCTTCGGATAGACCGTCCCGTCCTTCCCGCGTACGGCCGCGCCGAGACGGGAGGTGCTCTGGATCGAGGCGCTGTGCCCGATTGCGTGGAAGCGCCGGTAGTCGCGCTCGTTGTCTCGCGCGGTCGCGACGTCGGCCGGCCCCTGCCGGACGGTGAGCGTGCCCGACTTGACCTTGACGGTCGGCCGGAACACCGTTGCGACGCGCTCCGAATGGCTGAACAGCGTGTACCACTGCAGGAGGTCTTCGAAGATGTGCGAGACGTGCATGCACGTCCCCTGCCGGAAGTAGCCGTTCGGGCCGCCGTCCGAGTAGCCGAGCGTTTCCAGGTTGGCGATCCGCGCCGGCCCGAGATTGCCCTTCTGCGTCGAGGTGAACCCGAGGAAGAGCTCGGACGAGGCGGGGATGAACTCGGCGCCGGGCACGCCGGCTGCGGTTGCCATGCGTTTCGGGAGGCTCGTTCCGCCGTCGAAGCCGCCGCCCGCGAAGCCGCGGCGAATGCTGGTCGGGCGCCAGAAGTCGAGCTTGTCGACGAGCGCGGTCGACGCGGCGAGGATCGTGGCGAGGTGGTCCGAGCGCAGGAGCAGGACGGCGTCGTTCCGCTCGAGGATCGTCGTCGACGGATCGCTCTGGAACCGCACGGCGTCCTGGAGCACGCTCACGCGCCGGCCCTTCGCCTTCGACGCGCGCCGGTCGACGGGGACGAAACGGGCGGCCGCCTTCGCGACGTAGCGGTGGAAGTAGGGAAGGCCCCAACCGACCGTGATCCCGAGGCCGGAGGGGCTCGGCGCGTACTTCGCCTCGAGCGACGCGAGCGCGTGCTCGAGCTCCTGCCGCGCCCCCGCGAGCGCCTTCGCGCCCGTCCCGGTGACGAGCCTGAGCGTCACGAGCTGGTGGTGGAGCGGCGGGACGAGCACCGCGACGCCGTTGTCGTGGACGACGCGAACGCCCTGCAGGAGGTGCTGCTCGGGCGGCAGCGGCTGCCGACCCGTCGCCGCGCGCGCGGGCGGCGGCGCCAGGCGGTCGACGAGCTCGTAGATCCCGGCGGCACCGAGCGCACCGGCCCCGGCGCCGGCGACGAGTTGCTTCCTCGTCAGGCGCATGTCAGGTGGCCGGCTGGACGAGCACGAGGCTGCGCAGCATGTGGTGCAGGTTCCTGACCACCATGGCGTAGGTGAGCGGCTCGGCGATGTGCTCGCTGACCGTGTAGAGCCCGCCGCGATAGTGCCACGCGTAGAGGATGTGCCAGAGGTCGGCGTCCTGGTTGACGGTGTAGACGGTTGCCGAGATGCCGCGCGCCGAGACCTTGCCACGCGCGTCCGAGAAACACGGGACGTTCCGCTTCGTCAGCTTCCCGGCGTTGTAGTCCTCGGAGATGCAGGTCGGCACCTTCGCCTGGCCGGGGTAGCCGCGGAGGTTCACGTGCACTTCGCCCGTTCCCGGCTCCTGCCAGGCCATGCTGACGAGGTAGCTGCGGTCCTTCGAGACGGAGACCGCGGGACCGCCGCCTCCGCCGTAGTCGACGACGCCGTTGATCTTCCCTGTGAGCGGCGACGGCACCCAGGCCGGGCAGTAGACGGCGGCGTGAATCTTGTTCGCGAGCTGCTGCCAGCCGGCTTTCCACGCGGCGGGGCAGGTCGGCGCGGAGGGCTTGCGGTCGGCCGCCTTCGAGCTCGTCGCGGTGTCGCCGCCGCAGCCGGATGCGACCAGCACGACGACGGCGAGCAGCGGAAGTGTTGCGAGTGTGAGCTTCTTCATCACAGCCGGTAGACGGCGACCCAGGGGCCGGCAAGGCCGTCGTGCGCCTTCACATAGTAGAGACGTCTCGCCTGGCGTCGAAGTTGATCGTAGAAGCGCACCTCGCGCGGATAGTGCGACTTCGCGGCGAGAACGCGGTCGGCGACGGCACCGGTTACCAGCACGTACTCGATGCCGTCGCGGCGGAGCCGCGCCACGTCGCGGTTCGGGTCCGAGAGCCGCCCGGGGCCGGGCAAGAGCAGCGGGAGGACGGGGCGCCCGACGAGCGGCGGCGTCGACGACTCGGCGGCGATCGGGGCCGACGCGGGCACGTGCCCATCGATCCAGTGAGCGGCGACGACGCGCGTGTCCGTCTTCGTCAGCGTCCGGTCGTTGCGAATCGAATACGTCAGTGGAATGACGAGCAGGAGCAGGGTCACCGGCACGAGCGCCCGCAGCCGGCCGGCGAACACGCCCATGACCGGGACGAGCGGCAGGAGGTACCGGTCGAAGTGCGCACGGATCGTGAGCAGGTCGATCGCGTAGACGGCGACGAAGGAGAGCAGGATCAGATCGGGCCGCTTGCGTAGGACGATCGCGGCGCCGACGCCGACCACCGCCACGATCAGCGCCGGGCCGAGGGTGTGCCAGAACCGGCCGGAGAACGAGAACAGTGCGAAGCTGTCGTTCTCGAACCCGAGCCAGCCGTCGCGCGCGAGACGCTGGACGCGCGACGCGTCGCTCCACGCCTGGCCCGGATGGACGAGCAGGTAGGGGCTCGTGGCCACGAACGACAGCGCGCCGAGCCCGATCGACGTCGCGAGGCGCCTCCACTGCCCCCAGCCGGCGACGACGAGCGGGACGAGCAGGAAGACGCCCGGGTACTTGGCGCTCGTCGCGAGCCCTGCGACGACCCCGGCCCACGCGAGCCGGTCGGAGACCATCAGCGCGAGCGCCGCCGCGACCCCCGCCTCGAGCGGCACGTCGGTCACGGCAGTGTGCGAGTAGGCGACGCTCGTCGTCTGCACCGCGACGAACGCTCCCCCGACCAGGCCGGCCAGATCGCCGTACGCGCGCCGGCCGAGCCACCACGCGGCTGCGACCGCCGCGAGGCCGAAGGCGACGATCACGATCCGGGCGGTGAGGATCGACGGCGCCCCGTTCCAGGCCTGGAAGGGCGCGAGCACGTAGAGCACGAGGGACGGGTAGTCGAACCAGTGCGGATCGAGCCCGAACCCGTGCACCATCCGCCAGGCCCGAGGCACGATGCTCTGCTCGTCCGGGTCGAGGATCGTCGCGAACGGGAGCCCGTACTGGAGCCCGACGACGCGCAGCGCGAGCGCGATCCCGAGCAGCGCCGCGAGCGCCGCCTTGGGGCCGCCCCAGTTCCCCTTCAGCCGCGGGGAGGCGCTCTCAGACTTCGGGGGCGGGGCCACCGACGAGGTGGGCGACGTCTCCCCCGCCGACGAGGACCGCGTCGACGCCCGCCCGCTCGAGCGACACGACCTCGTCCCGCGTCGAGGCCGGAAGCTCGGCGATCGCGAGCTTGCCGGCCGGCACGTCCGGAAGGAGCTCGAGCACGCGGTCGAGCGCCTGCTCCCCGTCGTCGGCCTCCCGCGGCGAGAGCAGGAAGATCTCCGGATCGACCCGCTCGAGGACGAGCTCGAGCTCCTCCTCGTCGCGCACGTCGATGACGCACTCGAGTCCGAGCCCGAGCGCCCGCGCGTACTGCTCCTCGAGCTCGGACCCCTCGTCGTGGTGGTGCTCGGCAATCAGGAGCCAGGCGTCCGCTCCGGCCGCGCGTGCCGCATCGGGCGACTCGCCCCGGTAGAGGACGGGCAGCTCCGTGGCGTCGCGCACGCCCGGCGCCGGGCGGTCGAGGACGAGCCCCTCCGCGCCCTGCTCCTCGGCGGCTGCCGCCGCCGTCGCGTCGGCGACGTTCACGAGGACGGAGATCCCGTCTCCCTCCGCCAGGGCCTGGCTCAGGCGTCGCGAGCCGGTCACGTGGACGGAGATGCTAGATGATCGATCAACGGCCGATGGGATGCCAGACCGTCTTCAACTCCATGAAGTCGGAGATCTGCCACAGGCTCTGCCCGCCCGCGTCGCCGTGGACGACGCGCTTCACGTTCTCTGCCGCCAGACGCTCGAGCTCCTCGATCTGTCCGTCCGCGCCGCCGACGTCGATCGCGTTCACGTCCATGTGGCCCGCGAGCCCGGGCGCGAGCTCGGCTTTCGAGCCCGTCAGGACGTTCACGACGCCGCCCGGCAGGTCGGAGGTCGCGAGCGCCTCTGCGAGCTCGACCGCCGCGAGCGGCCGGACCTCGGACGCAACCGCGACGACCGTGTTGCCGCCGACGATCGCCGGCGCGATCCTGGAGACCATCCCCAGCAGCGGCGGCCCCTCGGCGCAAAGGACGCCGACGACGCCGGTCGGCTCGGGCACGGTGAAGTTGAAGTACGGCCCGGCGACCGGGTTGGACGAGCCGAGCGCCTGCGCGATCTTGTCGGCCCAGCCCGCGTACCAGACCATGCGATCGATCGACTCGTCGACCTCCGACTGGCCGTCGGCGAGACCGGCGAGGAGGTCGCGGCGCGCCTCCATCATCTCCGCCATCCGGTAGAGGATCTGCCCGCGGTTGTAGGCCGTCCGTCCCGCCCAGCCCGGGAACGCGCCGCGCGCCGCACGGACGGCGTCGCGGACGTCCTTCCGCGAGGCGCGGGCGACGTTCGCCCCTTCGACCTCGTACGAGCGCCCCGACTCGGAGCGCGGGAACTCGCCGCCGATGTAGAGCTTGTAGGTCTTCTTGACGCCGATCCGGGTCATTGCGCGCGCTCCGTCTGGGGACAAATCGCCACGAAATCGGCACACCCGCGCGACAGACACGCCACACTTTTCGGGTTACGATCGAACGTGGGTGGTGGGCTGGGGTGCCCCAACGAAAGGTCGGAAAGAGCGGTCATTCGAAGCTCAGGTAGGGCTCGAGGCCGTGGAGACCGCCCTCGCGGCCGAAGCCTGACTCCTTGTAGCCGCCGAACGGCGAGGTCGGGTCGAAGCGGTTGAACGTGTTCGCCCAGACGACGCCGGCGCGCAGGCGCTCCGCCATCCACAGGATGCGTGAGCCCTTCTCGGTCCAGATCCCCGCGGACAGGCCGTACGGCGTGTTGTTCGCCTTCTCCAGCGCCTCCTCCGGCGTGCGGAACGTGAGCACCGAGAGCACCGGGCCGAAGATCTCCTCCTGAGCGATCCGGTAGCTCTGCGCGACATCGGTGAACACGGTGGGCGCGAACCAGTAGCCGCGCTCGGGCAGGCGGCACGGCGGCTGGTAGATCTGCGCGCCCTCCTCCTCCCCGCTCGCGACGAGCGCCTTGATCCTCTCGAGCTGCTCGCGCGAGTTGATCGCGCCGACATCGGTGTTCTTGTCGAGCGGGTCGCCGACGCGCAGCGTCCCCATGCGCCGCTTCAGCTTGGCGATCACCTCGTCGCACACCGACTCCTGCACGAACAGACGCGAGCCGGCACAGCAGACGTGGCCCTGGTTGAAGTAGATGCCGTTCACGATCCCCTCGACGGCCTGGTCGAGCGCGGCGTCGTCGAAGATGATGTTCGCCGCCTTGCCGCCGAGCTCGAGCGTCAGCCGCGTCGGCTTTCCCGCGAGCTGGCGCTGGATCGCCTTGCCGACCTCGGTTGAGCCCGTGAACGCGATCTTGTCGACCTCCGCGGTCACGAGCGCGGCGCCGGTGCGACCGTCGCCGGTGACGATGTTGACGACGCCGGGCGGCAGCTCGGCCTGGCGGAGCACGTCGCAGAAGAGGAGCGCCGTGAGCGGCGTCGTCTCGGCCGGCTTGAGCACGACGGTGTTGCCCGCTGCGAGCGCGGGCGCGATCTTCCACGCGAGCATCAGCAACGGGAAGTTCCACGGGATGATCTGCCCGGCAACGCCGAGCGGGCGCGGGCGCCGGTTCGGGAAGGCGTACTCGAGCTTGTCGGCCCAGCCCGCGTAGTAGAAGAAGTGAGCGGCCGCGAGCGGGATGTCGACGTCGCGCGACTCCTTGATCGGCTTGCCGCCGTTCAGCGACTCGAGCACGGCGAACTCGCGAGCCCGTTCCTGGAGGATGCGTGCGATCCGGAACAGGTACTTCGCGCGTTCCGAGCCAGGAAGGCCCGACCAGCCGTTCTCGAACGCCTCGCGGGCTGCGCCGACCGCCGCGGTGACCTCCTCCGGTGTCGCCTGGGCGATCGCGGCAAGCGGTTCCTCGGTCGCGGGGCTGATCGTCGTGTACGTCTCGCTCGGAGCGAGCCACTTGCCGCCGACGAAGAGCCCGTACTGCTCCCGCAGCGTGACCACGTCGCGCGCCTCGGGCGCAGGGGCGTAGTCCCAGCCCGCGGGGGCGGGCGGCGAGGCCTCTCTCTTCTCGACGTCAGTCAACGGTGAAGTAGTCGGGGCTCTGGTAGCGGCCCGTCTTCTCCTTGCGGATCTGCATGAGCACGTCGTTGAGAAGCGACGACGCGCCCAGCCGGTAGAGGTCGGGCGTCAGCCACTCCGGTCCGAGCGTCTCGTGGAGCTGGACGAGGTACTGGACGGCCTGCTTCGACTGCCGGATGCCTCCGGCCGGCTTCATGCCGACCTTGCGCCCGGTCTGCTCGTACACGTCGCGGATCGCCTCGAGCATCACGAGGGTCACCGGCAGCGTCGCGGCGCCGGAGAGCTTGCCCGTCGACGTCTTGATGAAGTCGGCTCCGGCGGCCATGGCGAGGATCGACGCGCGACGAACGTTGTCGTAGGTGCCGAGCTCGGCGACCTCGAGGATCACCTTCAGGTGTGCGGCGCTGCAGGCGTCCTTCACGCGGACGATCTCGTCGTAGACCTTCGCGTACCGGCCGGCGAGGAACGCGCCCCGGTCGATGACCATGTCGACCTCGTCCGCGCCCATCGCGACGACCTCCTCGACCTCGCGGAGCTTGACGTCGAGCGGCGCCTGACCGGACGGGAACGCGGTCGCCACCGACGCCACCTTCACCCCGGTCCCGCGGAGGCGCTCGACGGCGGTCGGGACGAGGTTCGGGTAGACGCAGACGGCGGCGACGGAGGGAATGCCCGGCTCGGACGGGTCGGGCCGCACGGCCTTCGAGCAGATCGCCGCGACCTTGCCGGGCGTGTCGGCGCCCTCGAGCGTCGTCAGGTCCATCATCCGGATCGCGAGCTCGAGCGCGTAGAGCTTGGAGTCCTTCTTGATCGAGCGTTTCGCGAGCGCCGCCGCGCGCTCCTCGACCCCGACCTCGTCCACGGAGCCGATCCGCGGCAGCCGCGGCTCGAGCGGCAGCTCAAAGCCGCCGGGCAATGCAGGCGCCTGCGCCATGGCCTGAGTGTAGGGCCTGGCCGGTCTCCGGCGTACCCTGGCGACCGTGAGGGCTGCGCTCGCACTGGTCGCCGCCGTCGGCGCGCTCGTGCTCGGCCTGGCCGCGTGCGGCGAAGAGAGCGGGCCGCTCACGAAGAGCGAGTACGAGGCGCAGATGGGAGCGCTCGCCAACGACGCCTCGACCGTGCAAACCCTCGGCGGGAAGACGGTCGACTTCACGAGCGTCCCCGGCTACTTCCGGAAGCTCTCGAAGAGCCTGGACGACGTGGCGACGAGAGCGAAGGCGATCGAGCCGCCGCGTGACGTCGCCGACGTCCACGCCCGCATCGTGGCCGGGTTCGAGCAGGAGGCGGCGATCACGAAGCGCTTCGCCGACGAGTTGGACGGAGCGAGCGTCGCGAGGGTGAAGGTGCTGCTGCGGCAGTTCGACTCGTCGGGCTTCCACGCGGCGTACCAGGAGCTCGACGCGGCCGGCAAGGCGCTCGCCGCGCGCGGCTACCGGATCAGCTCGAGCGGAGGTAAGTGAGGACGGCGAGGACGCGGCGGTGGTCGTCCGGGCTCGCCGGCAGCCGCAGCTTCCCGAAGATGCTCGTGACGTGCTTCTCGACCGCCCGCTCGGTGACGACCAACTCGGCGGCGATCGCCGCATTGGATCGCCCCTCCGCCATGAGCTCGAGCACCTCGCGCTCACGCGGCGTCAGCTCGGCGACCGGATCGTCGCGACGCTGCCTGCCGACGAGCTGCGAGACGACCGCCGGGTCGAGCGCGGAGCCTCCCTCCCCGACGCGACGGACGGCCGCCACGAACGCGTCGATGTCGGCGACACGGTCCTTCAGCAGGTAGCCCACGCCCTCGGCGCTGTCCGAGAGCAGCTCGAGGGCGTACGCGGTCTCGAGGTACTGCGAGAGGACGAGGACGCCCGTACCGGGGTACTTCGCGCGGATCTCGCGCGCCGCCTGCAGACCCTCGTCCGTTTGGGTCGGCGGCATGCGGATGTCGACGATCGCCACGTCCGGGCTGTACGAGCGCACCTTCAGCATCAGCTCGTCGGCGTCCCCCGCCTGGCCGACGACCTCGAAACCGGCGTCCTCGAGCAGGCGAGCGATCCCCTCGCGGAGCAGCACGGAGTCCTCGGCCAGCACGACGCGCATCGACGGCTCTGTAGCAGTCTTGCCGCTTTCGGGCTCGTCCGCCAGCGACCCGGCCGTGTGGCGGAGCGGCGGGAAGTCCGTCTCGAGCCCGTCGGCGACGAGTTGGAAGACCTGCTCGGGCGCGCCGAGGCCGCGCAGCCGGTGTGCGCCGAGTGCGCGAAACTCGAACGGCGTATCCGGTGTGTGCTCGCAGGTCGCGGCCGAGACGAGGATCTGGCAGCCGTGGCCGACCTCCGTGATGCGAGCGGCACGGTGCACGTCGAGGCCGAAGTAGCTCCGGCCGCTGAGCGAGGGCTCGCCCGTATGGATCCCCATGCGCACGCGGAAGCCGTGCGAGCAAAGCGCCGACTGCGCGTCGACGGCGGCGCGAAGCGCAGCGAGCGCCTCTACGAACACGTTCGACGTCTCGTCCCCGAGCGTGTCGAGGACGATCCCACCCTGGCTCTCGATGGCCGTCCGGAGGACTTCGCGATAGCTCCCGAGCGAGTCGCCGTAGTCGGAGCCGAGCCTCTGGACGAGGGCGGTCGAGCCTTCGATGTCCGTGAACAGGAACGTCACGCGGCCGTCCGGCAGCTGCGTCATCGCGGGCAGGGTATCTCTGCTCGGATGCGCGTTCCGCCGCCCTCGGGGCTCGAGACCTCGAGCGTGCCGTCGAGCGCCTCGACCCGGTCGAGCAGCCCACGCAGGCCGGAGCCGTCGTCGGGATCGGCCCCGCCGACGCCGTCGTCGTCCACCTCGACGACCGCGTGGCCGTCGACCCGGGTGACGCTCACGCGGGCGGCCGTCGCCTGCGCGTACTTGCCGATGTTGGCGAGCGCCTCGGAGATGACGTAGAACGCCGCCGCCTCGACCGGTGCGGGCAGCCGCTCGTCGGGCATCGCGGCGAGCTCGACCGGGAGCGGCGCCCGGGTGGCCAGGCTCTCGACGGCCGCGCCGAGGCCCCGGTCGGTGAGCATGGCCGGATGGATGCCGCGGGCGAGCTCGCGCAACTCGGCGAGCGCGAGCGCGAGCTCGTCGCCGGCTGCGGTGAGGATGTCGCCCGCGCCCTCGGGATCGGTCGCGAGCTTGGCCTGCGCGAGCCGCAGTGCGAGCGAGAGTGAGACGAGCCGTTGCTGCGCGCCGTCGTGAAGGTTCCGCTCGAGGCGCCGCCGCTCGGCGTCCTGTGCCTCGACGAGCCGGGCACGTGACGCCCGGATCTCCAGGCGGCTCCGCTCACGCTCGGTCACGTCCAGACCGGCGATGATCCGGCGGGCCGTGCCCTGCCCGTCGACGATGTGGTTGAACGTGCAGGCGAGGATCAGCTCGTCGCCGCTGCTCGTCAGCCAGCGGCACTCGATCTCCTCGAGTTCGGGGCCCGGCGAGACGCGGCCGAACGCCTCCTCGACGGCCGGCACGTCCTCGGGATGGACGAAGACCTCCCAGAACCGCTGCCCCCAGACGCGCTCGTCGTCCACCCGCCCCGTCAGCCGCTCGGTCGTGTCGTTGAAGCGAATGATCCCGCCCTGCCCGTCGACGAGCATGAGCACGATCGGAGCCGTGTTGACGACGGTGCGCGTGAACATCTGCTCGTGCTGCACCTCGGCGAACCGATCGGAGAGCTCGCGCTCGAGCCGTCGCGCGAGCGTGACCTCGCGGACGATCGAGACGATCTCATCGTCCGCGCTCGGAACCATCCGGGCCTCGAAGATCCGCTTCTCGCCGTCGAGGTCGAGCTCGTACTCCGAGGTCTGCGTCGTGCCCGTCCCGAGCGCGGCGTCCGCGCAGTGCATCAGCTCGTCGACGACCGGGGACGGGAGGAAGTCGCGGACGTTGCGGCCGATCATCTCCTCGCGCGGGCGGACGAGGCCCTTCACATCGCCGCGGATATCGACGTACGTCCCGTCCCGCCTGAACCGGATCATCAGGTCGGGCATCGCGTCGAGGAGGGCGCGCATTCGCGCCTGGCTGCGCCCGAGCGCCTGGCGGCCGCGGTCCTTCTCCAGCGCGAAGCGGCAGGCGGCAATGACCTCTGCGAGGAGCTCCGGCGCGTGGACGTCGACGGCCGCGTCGTGCTCGATGAAGCCGAGGGGCCCAGCGTCGGAGTCGATCCGCGCGTACGCGCGACCCTGCTCGTCGGTGACCAGCGGGAAGGAGTTGCCCCGGAGATCGACGTAGCCTTGCTCCTGCTCGATCCAGAGGCCGAGCCGTGCCGTCGGATCGCCGAGCGCACGCCTGATCGCGTCCTGCGCTCCCTCCGACGTGGGGTCGTCCGCGTAGTCGAGCAAGCGGCGCACCCCGAGCATCAGGCTCGTCTGCAGCAGGCCGGCCAGGAGTGCGAACGGGAGCAGGACGACGCCGACGAGCGCGACGATCCAGAGGATCCCGCCGATCGTCGTGGACGCGAAGCCGACCGCGAAGCCGATGCCGATCGCGGCGACCGACACGCCGCCGGTCAGGTACACGGGCTTGAGGACCCGGCGCATCGCGGGCGTCGCCGCCCGCCAGCGCCGGACGGCAAGCACGACGACGCCGAGGAAGAAGACGATTCCGACGACCGCGAACGCGGCCTGGAGGATGTCGTAGACCTGCTTGTCGTCAGCGATCAGGAACCGGTTCGGCGGGCAGCCCGTGCAGCCGAAGCTGAACTGTCCCTCGAAGAACGTCGGCAGCAGCCCGGAGAGGATCGCGACCGGGAAGAGGACGAGCGCGAAGCCGCGCTCGAGCGGGTTCGTCGGGCGCCCTTCCGGATAGAGCGCGACGATCAGCAGCAGGATCGCGATCGGGATGCTGCCGAGGGCGTTGCCACTCGTGTAGAGCAGCGAGTCGTTCGCCGTCCAGAGCGGGGCGAACACGAGCCACGACAGGCCGCCGAGCACGAGCAGCTTCCCCATGCCGTTCCCCGGCCGCCGGCTCCAGGCGACGAGGCCGGTCCCGACGAACGCGACGCCCGCGAACGCAGTCACGAAGCCCCAGACGATCGGGTGGCCGCTCTGGTCGCTCATGAACGCCGAGAGCAGGTCGAGCGCGACGAGCACGGCCGTCACGGGGACGACGATGTGCCAAGGGCGAAGCTGGGGCGCGGGGGTGGTCACGGGATCAGTGCGGCGATACGGGCGCCCGAGAGCTCCGCCTTCGGCACGAAGCCGAGCGCCCCGCTCTCCTCGACGAGCGGCCCGTAGTCGGAGCCGTCGCGACTGGAGACGAGGATGACGCTGACGCGTCGGCCGTCCCCGGTCAGCGTCGAGGCGACCTCGAAGCCCGTCTGGTCGGGCAGCTGCACGTCGAGGAGGACGACGTCCGGGTGGAGCTCCTCGGCGGCTGCGACGGCTTCCCGGCCGTCGCTCGCCTCGCCGACCACGTCGAACCCCTCCGCCTCGAGCAGGGCGCGGGCCGTGGCGCGGAAGCTCGGGTGGTCGTCGACGATGAGGACAGTTGTCACGTTCTCATGGTCGCATACCGGGCCGCCGACCCCAATACGGCTAGCCGCACTCTTCGCCGCGGGCAATCACCCGGAAGTGTGACGCTTTGTCCACAGCTCGATCGCCTGTTCAAGCCGAATTGCGACCGGTGAACGTGCGCACGCGGTCGATCTCGGTCACGTCCATCGGAGTCGCGTCCGCCTCGGTGTCTGACACCGCCTCGCGCGTTCAGATGCCGAGCCGGTTCAGCATCGCCTCGTCGCGGCGCCAACGCGGCTTCGACTTGACGCGCAACTCGAGGAAGACGTGGCGCCCGAGCAGCGCCTCGATCTCGGGCCGCGCGCGCACGCCGATCTCACGGACGACGCCGCCCGCGCGGCCGATGACGATCTGCTTCTGCGAGTCGGTCTCGACGTAGATGACCGCGCGAACCGTCCCCTCGACGATCTCCTCGACCTCGACGCTGATCGCGTGCGGCAGCTCGTCCTTCGTCAGCGCGAGCGCCTTCTCCCGCACGAGCTCGGCGACCTGGACGTCCTGCTCCACGTCTGTGCGAACGTCCGGGGGGAAGTAGAGCGGCCCCTCTGGCAGCAGCTCGACGAGCTCGTCGCGGAGCTCGCCCACGCCGTCACCCGTCTTGGCGCTGATCGGATGCAGCGCCCTGAAGTCGCCGAGCGCGGCGGCGGTCTGCATCTGCGTCGCGATGTGCCCGGGCTTGAGGCGGTCAACCTTGTTGAGCGCGATCACGACCGGGACGCCGAGGTCGAACACGCGCTGCGCGATGAAGCGGTCGCCGCCGCCGATCCGCTCCCGGCAGTCGAGCACGAACAGCACGCCTTCGATCTCCTCGAACCCGTGGTCGACCGTGCGCTGGAGGTGCTCCGTGAGGAGGTCACGCGGCCGCTGGAAGCCGGGCAGGTCGGCGAGGACGAGCTGGTAGCCGGGCTCGTTCGCGATGCCGAAGATCCGCCGCCGGGTCGTCTGCGGCTTGTCGGAGACGATCGCCACCTTGCCGCCGCAGAGCGCGTTGACGAGCGTCGACTTCCCGACGTTCGGGCGGCCGGCGAGCGCGACGAAGCCCGACCTCACCGGTCGAGCTCGAAGGTGTCCGGGAGCAGCTCTGCCGGCGTCGTCGTCACGACGTCGCCGTTCGCACGCGCGTAGGTGACGCGGTCGAGCCCGAACTCGTACAGCCACTGGCGGCAGCCGCCGCAGGGCGAGGCGTTGATCGCAATCGCCTCCAGATCCCCCGGCCGGCAACCGTCGGTGACCGCACGCGTGAGCGCGGTCTTCTCGGCGCAGACCCCGAGCGGGTAGGCCGCGTTTTCGACATTCACGCCCAGGAAGACCCGCCCGTCGCGCGCCAGCGCGGCGGCGCCGACGTGGAACTTGGAATACGGGGCATACGCCTGCGCGGCAATCGCCACGGCCTGCTCGTAGAGGGCCTGGTCGTCCATCAGAAGAAGAGCTGGAAGACGGCGAGAGCGACGAGGGCGCCGAGCAGCCCGCCGTAGACGACCTCGAGCGTCGAGTGGACGCCGGCTTCGATCCTGGTCTGGGCCACGAGGAGAGCCATGATGAACATGATCGACGAGACGAGGAAACGGTGCTCTTTCGGACCGAGGATGTAGGTCACCGCGACCCAGCCCGCGAACGCGACGGCGGCGTGCCCGGAGGGGAGTCCGCCTCGGAGCGGAGTCCCGCGCCCGACCCAGGCCTTGGTCGCGATCACGATCAGGACGGTGAGCACGAGCGCGATCAGCGTCACCTCCGTCGGCAGGTCGCGGAGCCGGTCGAGCACGCTCGAGGCGGATGTGCTGAACGCATGCGAGAACACGAGGTAACCGACCGCAACGGCGTTGATGGCCGCGATCAGGACAGCACCGGCGGCGATGTCCTTGGCCAGCTTCGCGAGCGGGTCGAAGGACGTCGTGGCCAGGTCGATCGCCTGCTCGATCGCCGAGTTGATCATCTCGGCGACGAGCACGAACGTGATTGCGAGCAGCAGCGCGATCAGCTCGAAGCGGTTGACGCCCTTCCACACGGCCGCGACCAGCACGGCGATCGCGACCGCGAAGTGGATGCGCATGTTGCGGTGCGTCCGCAGGACGTGGATCAAGCCCTCGATCGCGAAGTTGAAGCTGTCGATCAGCGACAGCGACCGACGGCGGCTCATGCGTCGTAGACCTCCTCGCGGGCCTCCATCTCGGCGCCGTGGTCGTATCCGAGCAGGTGCAGCAGCCCGTGGACGAGCGGCCCGCGCCAGGCGTCGCCCGTCACCTGCGGGCAGAGGACTGCGTCGCCGAGCTGGCGCGGCACGCCGTCCGGAAGCGCGTCGCGGCCGTCGATCGGGAACGAGAGAACGTCGGTCGCCTCGTCGACGCCGAGGTGCTCACGCTTGAGGCGCCTGATCTCGTCCGCAGGCACGAACGCGATGCCGAGCTCGCCCTCGTCGACACCCTCGCCTGCGAGCACCTGTCTGGCGAGCTCGACGGCTGCATGCTCGTCGACCTCGATGCCGCTTCTGTTCGCGACCTCGATCTCGACCACGAGCTAGCGGGTGCGTTCGGAGCCCGTCTCCTCGCTGTGGCGGCGGTACGCCTCCACGATGCGCTGGACGAGCTTGTGGCGGACGACGTCCTCGTGACCGAAGCGGAGGAAGGCGATCCCCTCGATCGGCCCCAGGATGTCCTGGACGGACACGAGCCCGGACGCCTGGTCGCGAGGCAGGTCGATCTGCGTGACGTCGCCTGTCACGACGACCTTTGACCCGAAGCCGAGCCGGGTCAGGAACATCTGCATCTGCTCGGGGCTCGTGTTCTGCGCTTCGTCGAGGATGATGAAGGAGTCGTTGAGCGTGCGTCCGCGCATGAACGCGAGCGGAGCCACCTCGATCGCGCCCTTCTCCATGTACGAGGTCAGCCGGTCGGCGTCGAGCATGTCGTAGAGCGCGTCGAACAGCGGGCGCAGGTAGGGGTCGACCTTGGCCAGGATGTCGCCCGGCAGGAACCCGAGCCGCTCGCCCGCTTCGACCGCCGGCCGCGTGAGGATGATCCGGCCGACCTCGCGCTCGGACAGCGCCCTGACCGCGAGCGCCATGGCCAGATACGTCTTGCCCGTGCCGGCCGGGCCGATCGCGAACGTGACCGTGTGGTCGCGGATCGCGTCGACGTACCGCTTCTGGTTGACCGTCTTCGGCGCGATCTTCTTGCCGCGGTGCCGCCAGATCACGTCCTCGAAGATCTCGCGGACGTCGTGGGCCTGGTCGATGGCACCGATCACGGCGTCGACTGTCCCCGGCCCGATGTCGTGGCCGGTCTCGACCAGCTCTACGAGCTCGTCGACGACGGCCCGCGCTTCGGACACGTGCTCCTGCTCGCCCTCGATCGTGAGCCGGTTGCCGCGCAGGAGGATCGTGCAGTCGAGCCGGTCGCGAAGCGCGTCGAGCACGCCGTCGCCGACCCCAGCGAGCTCGGCGGCGACGTCGTTCGAGACAGAGAGAACTTCCTGCACCGGTCCTAGTGTAGGGCGGGCACCCGTCGATCCGGCCGCCGCGGATGCCTCGATTTCGTCACATTGGAGGCACAGACGTGTGACGACTCTCTCGATACGCTCGCAGCGGGGAGGAGGCCGGGAGCACCTTGAGCCGGCCGTTCCGGACAGGGCCGGTGCAGACGGGTATCGAGCCTGATCAGGCGAGCTTCTCGCGGACGAGCTGGCTCACGGCCGACCCGTCCGCGCGACCGGCGATCTGCGGCATCACGTCGGCCATCACGCGGCCGAGGTCGCGCAGACTCGTGGCGCCGTTCTCGGCGATGGCGTCGTCGACGATCGCCTCGAGCTCGTCCTCCGACAGCGGCTCGGGCATGAACTCCTCGAGCACGTCGAGCTCGTCCTCCTCCTTCTCGGCCTGCTCCTCCCGCCCGGCCGCCCGGTAGGCCTCGATTGCCTCGAGCCGACGCTTGCGCTCTCGCTGTAGCACCTGCAGCTCCTCGTCCTCGTGCAACGGCCGCTGCAGCTCCTTCTCCGAGGCCCGCAACGCGTTCAGGATCAGCCGCAGCGCGTCGCGCCGCTCGCCGTCACGCTCCTTCATCGCCTCCTTGAGGTCGTCCTCGATGCGCGCGATCAGCGTCATGCGGGCAGCCCCCTGAACGTCCCGCCGAGGACGTGCCAGTGGAGGTGGAAGACGGTCTGGCCCGCGCCGGCGCCGACGAACACCATCAGCCGGTACTCGTCGAGTCCGGCCGCCTTGGCCGTTGCCGCCACGAAATCGAGCATCCCCTTCGCCTCCTCCTCGCCCATCGCCGGGACGTCACGGAAGGTTTCCAGATGTCGCTCCGGGATGACGAGCAGGTGCACGTCGGCCTTGGGGGCGATGTCCTCGATCGCGATGAATCCCTCCGCCCGGTTGACGATGGTCGCCGGCAGCTCACCGCGGACGATCTTGCAGAAGATGCAGTCCGGATCGGAGGGCGTGTCAGGCAGCGAGGATCCCCTCCTCCGTCACCGCGGCGCCGCGCACCGGGACGAGCTCGCCGACCGGCGCGTCGACGAGCCAGGGCGAGTAGTCGTCGCCGTAGCCGAGCCCAGGCCGGTCGACGAGGACGACGTCCGGGCGGCCGATCTTCCCGCGCCAGCGGCGGAGCGTCTGCTCGCGCGACAGCGCCCGGAGCCGGGCGCTCCGCTCCTTCTTGACCGCCTTCGGCACCGTGTCTTCTCCGGCCGTCCTCGTCCCCGGACGCGGGGAGTACGGAAAGACGTGCGCCTTCGTGATCCCGGCCTCGGCGACGACCGCGAGCGTCCGGCGGAACGCGCGCTCGTCCTCGGCCGGGAAGCCGACGATCACGTCCGTCGTCAGGTTGAAGTCGGCCGCGAGCGCGAGCCGGCGCAGAAAGGTCTGGGCCCGGTAGCGGCGGCCCATCGCCTGGAGAACGCCGTCGTCGCCGGACTGCATCGGCACGTGCAGGTGCCGTCCGGCCGTCGGCGTCTCGCGCAACGCGGCGACGAGCTCCTCGTCGAGATGGTTGACCTCGATGGACGAGAGCCGCAGGCGCGCGAGACCCGGCGTGGCGCCGACTTCGCGGACGAGCCGCGCGAGCCGGTAGCCGGCGGCGCGATCGCGATAGCACCCGAGATTGATTCCGGTCAACACGACCTCCTTGTGACCCTGCTCGACGCGGCGGCGCACCTCGGACAGAATCGACTCGGCCGACCGACTGCGCGACGCCCCGCGCACGAGCGGAATCACGCAGAACGAGCACGAGAAGCTGCAGCCGTCCTGCACCTTCACGAAGGCGCGCACGCGATCGAGGCGGGCGTCGGCCTGGACGCAGGCGATCGCACCGACGTCGCCGGCGACCGCCGCGGGCGTCTCCTCGCTTCGCCTCGCCACGACGACGATGTTGCCCGGCAGGCCGGCGAAAGCAGCACCGGCGAGATTCGCCCCGCAGCCCGTGAGGTACACGCGACCGTGCGTGCGGGACAGCCGCGAGGCCGCCGTGCGCGACTTCGAGATCGCCTCGTGCGTGACGCAGCACGTGTTGAGGACGGCGATATCGGCGCCGCCGGCCTGCTCCGTGTGCCCGTCGGCGAGCAGCCGCTCCCGCACCGCCTGCGCGTCCGCATGCGAGACCTTGCAGCCGAGGAAGCCCGCCGAGAACGTCGCCATGCCCGCGGACCTTACTCGGTCACGGCCTCCCAGAGGTCGGCCGCCCAGCCCTCCTCGTCGAGCCTTCGCCGCGCCGTGTAGCGCGGAAGCCGAAGCCGGTTCGAGACCAGGTAGCCGGAGGTGACGAGCCGGTCGCACTCGAGCCTCGCGGCCACCTCTCGGACGGCCTCGAGCGAGATGTTCGCGACTGCCGTAGCCGCGGCCGGTAGCGGCTCACGGGTCGCATCGAGGAGCCTCGCCTCGACGGCAACGCCGTTCGCACGCGCGTTCTCGTGCGTCGCTCCGATTGCGAGCGGATCGACGTCCAGCGCGACGACCGGCGCGAATCCGAGCCTGGCGCCGGCAATCGCGAGCACCCCGGAGCCGCACCCGACGTCGAGCAGCGAGCCGCGCGGCAGGTCGACGAGCAGCTCGAGGCAGAGCCGGGTCGTCGCGTGCGCCCCGGTGCCGAACGCCCGAGCGGGGTCGATCACGACGGGGAGCGAGCCCACCGCGGGCTCCTCCCACGGCGGCCCGACCCACAGCGGGCCGACCGTCACCGGCCGGTGGAAGCTGCGCCAGCGCTCCTCCCAACCGGCTTCGACGTCAGTGCCCCGCACGCCGCCGAAGGCGTGCCAGAGCCTCTCCTCGCCCGACGCGTCCGTGTACGCAGCGAGCTGCACGTCGTCTTCGTCGTCGACTTCCTCGAATCCCTCCGGGAACAGCTCGATCATCGTGGCGCGCGCCTCTTCGGCGCGACGGCGGGGAACGGTGATCGACACGCGCCGGAGCGGGCGCTCGTCGCTCACGTCAGCGGAAGGCGCTCCGCAGCCGTTGGAAGAAGCCCTCGTCCTGGGCGTAGGTCTCGTCGTCGGCGCTCGCGGAGAAGTCCTCGAGCAGCTTGCGCTGTTCCGGGTCGAGCCGTCGCGGCATGACGACGTTCACGAGGATCCGGTGGTCGCCTCGCCCCGATCCGTGCAGGACCGGCATCCCGCGGCGGTCGAGGACGTGGACCTCGCCGGGCTGCGTTCCCGGCTCGAACTCGAGCTCGGTCTCTCCGTCGAGCGTCGGAACTGTCACGCGTGCGCCGAGCGCTGCCTCGGTCATCGTCAGGTCGACCTGCGAGAAGATGTCGTCACCCTCGCGTGCGAAGCGCGGGTCCTGCTTGACGCGGACGAGGACGTAGACGTCGCCCGCCTCGCCGCCCGGCACCCCGGCGTGGCCCTCGCCGGAGATGCGGATCCGCTGACCGTCATGGATGCCCGCCGGGACATCGACCTCGAGACGCTTCTCGTTGAGGATGCGCCCGCTGCCGCGGCAGGCCTTGCACGGCGACTCGATCACGCGACCCGAGCCGTTGCAGCGTGGGCACGACTGGGTGCGGATGAACTCGCCGAACACGCTGCGGGAAACCTGCTGGAGACGCCCGCTGCCGCCGCAGCCCGAGCACTGAACGGGGCTCGTGCCCGGCTCGGCCCCGCTGGCTGCGCACGCCTCGCACGGCACGGCTACCTCGAACGGCACTTCTCTCTTCACGCCCTGTGCGGCCTCGACGAGCTCGATCGCGATCTCCGCGCCGACGTCCGCACCGCGCCGGGAGCGCCGCGCGCCGGTGCCGAATAGGTCGTCGCCGAAGAACGCCGAGAAGAGGTCGCTCAGGTTGCCGAGATCGAAGGACGGTGTGAAGCCGCCGCTCCGCAGACCCTCGTGGCCGAACCGGTCGTAGATGTCGCGCCGCTCGGAGCTGGAGAGCACCTCGTACGCCTCGACGACCTCCTTGAAGCGTGCCTCGGCGTCGGGAGCGTCGGAGACGTCGGGATGCAGCTCGCGTGCGAGCCCGCGGAAGGCCCGCTTGATCTCGTCCTCGGACGCGCCACGCTGGACGCCGAGCACCTCGTAGTAGTCGCGCCGGGTCGTGGCCACCGCACTAGGTTAGCCCCGGCCCAGGCCGTGGCCCGCTCCTCTAGTTCTCGCCGAACAGCTCCTCGGAGAAGCGGCTCAGCTCCGAGGCCGCCGCGCGGACCGAGCGGATCGCCTTCTCGTAGTCCATGCGGATCGGCCCGACGAGCGAGACCGCTCCGAGCGTCCTGTTCGAGATGCCGTAGGCGGCCCCGACGAGAGCGAGCTCGTGCAGCGCCGGATTGCTGATCTCGCCGCCCACGCGGACGAACGGCCGACGGGGATCGAGCGACTCGGCGAGCACGTCGAGGAGTGCGCGCCGGCGCTCGAGCAGCTCGAGCAGTCCGCGGTAGGCCACCACCTCGTCGCCACGCACATCGTCGAGGAGGCCGGCTGCGCCGCCGACGAAAAGTCGTTGCTCGTTGGGGGTGACGAGCTCCGTGAACGCAGGCCGCAGGCGCTCGACGAACGCCCGCTCGACCGGACTCAGGCCGGGGTCGTCGAGCCGCCGACGCAGGAGCTGCGTTCCGAGCTGGACGCCGACGAGCTGCTCGTTCAGGTACTGACGCGCCCAGTTCGCGAGCCCGGAGTCGATCGGCTCGTCGAAGCTCGCAAGCCGCTTCGTCACCGCGCCTGCCGACGTGATCACGACCACCATGGCCACGTCCGGCTGGAGCAGCAACACCTCGACGTGTCTGACCGTGTCCGTCTGCAGCGGGGGTGCCGAGACGAGCGCGAGCAGCCGAGTCGCCTGCGCCAGCATCTCCGTGGTCGCCTGCAGCGCCGCCTCGACCTCGCGCCGCGCCTCGGACAGGTCGAGGTCGAACGTGATCGGCTGCGGCTCGAGCCGCTCGAGCAGCGTGCTCGCGTAGTACCGGTAGCCGACGTCCGTCGGCACACGCCCTGCCGATGTGTGCGGGTGGGTGAGCAACCCGACCTGCTCGAGCTCAGCGAGCTCGCTGCGAACGGTCGACGGCGACACGTGCATGCCTGCCCGCTCCACCAAACCCTTCGAGCCTACGGGCTGGCCCGTCGCCACGTACTCCTCGACGACCCGGACGATGATCTCCCGCTGGCGCTCGGTCAGCTCGATTTCCATGTATGCAGGCACTTTACGCCAGCAGCTCCGCCGTCACGCCGCCGCCGAGCAAACGGCCGCGTGGAGTCAAGGTCAGCGTCTCGCCGCTGTGAAGCGAGGCCAGGCCCAGCTGCTCGAGCCGGTCGAGCGCAGGCCGGTCGAGCGCGGCCTCGATACCCGCGAGCGCGAGCGGCTCGTCCAGGCGGAGTCCGAGCATGACGCGCTCGCGGCGCTTCACGTCGTCGTCGAGGGGCTCGAGCTCCCGCGGCGGAGGCGTCCCGCTCCCGAGAGCCTCGAGATAAGCCCGGAGACGAGGCGTGTTCTTCCACCGAGCCGGGCCGACGGTCGAGACGGCTCCGATCCCGATCCCGAGGTAATCCCGGGCGAGCCAGTAGGCGAGGTTGTGGCGGGACCGGAGGTCGCGCCCGCCGCCGTGCTCGGGCCGCAGGCAGAAGTTGGCGGTCTCGTACCAGCGGTAGCCGGCTGCCGTCAGCGTGTCGACGACCTGCTCGAAGTATCCCTCCAGCGCCTCGCTCTGGCGGGCGAGATCATCCCCGAAGGTATGTGTGAAGCGCGTCCCGGGCTTGGCCTCGAGCTCGTAGCAGGACAGGTGCTGCGGCTCGAGGGCGAGAGCCTCGTCCAGGTCGCGCGCGAGGTCGGAGGCGCTCTGGCCGGGGATCCCGTAGACGAGGTCGAGCGAAATGTTGTCAATCTTGGCATCACGCAAAGTGTGCACGGCACGGCGGACGTCGTCCGGCTTCGCGCGGCGCTCGAGCACGGTGAGCAGGCCTTCGTGGAAGCTCTGCGCGCCGATCGACACACGATTGACACCTTTCCGTGACAGAAGCCCGGCGAGCGAGGGCGTGACGGTCTCCGGATTTGCCTCGACCGTGAGCTCGACTGTGGCGGGCAGCGAGTCGAGCAGCCGCTCGAGCGCGGCCGGCGCGGTGAAGGTCGGCGTGCCGCCGCCGAGGTAGACCGTCTCGAGCTGTCCGGCGAGGACGTCGCGCTCGAGCGCCAGCTCGGCGAGCAGCGCATCGACATACGCCTCGTGGGAGCCCTGTCGGCCGACGACGGTGACGAAGTCGCAGTAGCCGCAGCGGTGCGCGCAGAACGGCAGGTGGACGTACAGATGACGGACACCGCTCACGCCGTCGGCCCCCGGCGCGGCCGGGGAACGAGCTCACCGCCGCAGTTCGGACAGACGTGCTCCATCGCGCTCGCGCACGAGAGGCAGAACGTGCACTCGTAGGAGCAGATCTCGGCCTCGGCGTCCGCCGGGAGCGCGCCACCGCAGCGCTCGCACGCGGGCTTCAGCTCGAGCGCGGTCATTTCCGCTCCAGGTTGAGCACGGCAAGGAACGCCTCCTGCGGGACCTCGACCCCACCGACCTGCTTCATCCGCTTCTTGCCCTTCTTCTGCTTCTCGAGCAGCTTGCGCTTCCGGCTGATGTCGCCTCCGTAGCACTTCGCGAGCACGTCCTTGCGCTTCGCCTTGACGGTCTCTCGCGCGATCACCCGCGAGCCGATGGCCGCCTGGATCGCGACGTCGAACATCTGCCGCGGAATCTCCTCCCGGAGGCGCTCGACGAGCTGGCGGCCGCGTTCGTAGGCCGAGTCCCGGTGCACGATCAGCGACAGGGCGTCCACGGGCTCGCCGCCGACGAGGACGTCGACCCGGGTCAGGTTCCCGTCGCGGAAGCCGATCAGGTCGTAGTCGAGGCTCGCGTAGCCGCGCGTCCGCGACTTCAGCTGGTCGTAGAAGTCGAGCACGATCTCGCCGAGCGGCAGCTCGTACGAGAGCAGGACGCGCTGCTCGGAGAGATACTCCATGTGGTCGAACCCGCCGCGGCGCTCGTTGCAGAGCCCCATGACGTCGCCGACGAAGTCCTTCGGGACGATCACCTGCGCCTTCACGTAGGGCTCCTCGACCTGCTCGTGCTCGCGTGGCATCTCGGCCGGGTTGTGCACCTCGACCTGCTCGCCGGTCGCGAGCGTGACGCGGTAGGCGACGTTCGGTGCCGTCACCAGGAGGTCGAGGTCGAACTCCCGCTCGAGGCGCTCGCGCACGATCTCCATGTGCAGGAGGCCGAGGAAGCCGCAGCGGAAGCCGAAGCCGAGCGCCTGCGAGGTCTCGGGCTCGTAGAAGAGCGCGGCGTCGTTCAACTTCAGACGCTCGAGCGCGTCGCGCAGCTCCGGGTACTCGTCGGAATCGGTCGGGAACAGGCCCGCGAAGACCATCGGCTTGACGTCCTTGTAGCCGGGTAGTGGCTTCGCAGCCGGCCGACGAAGCGACGTGACGGTGTCCCCGACGCGCAGCCGGCTGACGTCCTTCAGCCCGGTGATGACATAGCCGACCTCGCCGGCGCCAAGCGTCGCGCTCGCGGTCATCGTGGGCGAGAGGAAGCCCAGCTCTTCGACCTCGAACTGCGTTCCCTGTGCCATCGCCTTCACCGCCTCGCCGCGCCGGAACGAGCCGTCGACGACGCGCACGAATGCGACCACGCCGCGGTACTGGTCGTAGGAGGAGTCGAAGATCAGCGCGCGGGCGGGCGCGTCGGGATCGCCGACCGGGGCCGGGATCCGCTCGACGATGGCGTCCAGCACGCCCGCCACGCCGTCGCCGGTCTTCGCGGAGAGGCGCAGCACGCGGTCGGCCTGCTCGCCGACGAGCTCGGCCACCTCGGCCGCGACTTCGTCCGGCCGCGCCTGCACCAGGTCGAGCTTGTTGACGGCCGGCACGATCTCGAGGTCGTTCTCGATCGCCAGGTACGCGTTCGCCAGGGTCTGCGCCTCGATTCCCTGCGACGCGTCGACGAGGAGCAGCGCTCCCTCGCACGCGGCGAGAGACCGCGAGACCTCGTACGTGAAATCGACGTGCCCAGGAGTGTCGATCAGGTTCAGCTCGTAGCCCTTCCACATCACCCGGACGGCCTGCGCCTTGATCGTGATCCCGCGCTCCCGCTCGAGATCCATCGAATCGAGCAGCTGGTCGCGCATGTCGCGGCCGGACACGGTGTCGGTCAGCTCGAGGATGCGGTCCGCGAGCGTCGACTTGCCGTGGTCGATGTGCGCGATGATCGAGAAGTTCCTGATCCTGCTCTGTTCCATGCCGCGCTCGACGTTACCGGTCGTGCCCGCCGACCGAGAGCAGCGGCCTGAGCTCGCGCACGCCGAGCAGCAGGCAGACGCCGACGTAGGTCGCCAGGCCGGCTCCGAACCCGCAGACGAGCGCCAGGATCTGATCGGTCGTCGAACGTCCGAGAGCCGAGTCCACGGCGGCCCAGACCTCGTGGGCGACGATCGCCAGCGCCGCCGACGCCACCAGCACGAGCGCCGTCGAGCGGATCGTCTCCGTCAGCTCGATGCGGCCGATCCGCTTGCGCAGGAAGTACATGAGCGCCGCCGTCCCGGCGATGTTGACGAGCGAGGTCGAGAGCGGGATGCCCCAGGCACCGAATCGCCAGAACGCCGCGTCGAGTGCCGCGTTGATACCGAGGTTGAGCAGCGCGACGGCCGTCGGCACCCACGGCGACTGGAGGCTGAAGAACGAGCGGTTCAGCATCAGCATCGCGCCGTTGAAGACGAGCCCGAGCGAGAAGGCCGCCAGGCACTGCGCGACGACCTCGGTCTGACCGGCAGTGAACGCACCGTGCTGGTAGACGATGCGCACGATCGGGGTGGCCAGCGCAGCCAGAAAGGCGCTGGCCGGGATCAGCAGAAAGCCGATCTGGCGAAGACCCGTCGCGGACGTCCGGCGGAAGCCCTCCATGTCGCCCCTGGCGGCGAGCCGTGACAGCGTCGGAAACAGAATCGTCGCCACGGCGACCGAGAAGATCCCTTGAGGCAGCATGTAGAGACGGAAGGCGAGGTCGATCGCGCGAGGGGCCTGCTCCGGATCGATCAGCCGGGATGCGAAGAGCGTGTCGACGACGGCGTTGAAGTTGATCAGGCCGAGCCCGAGCGTCACGGGGACCATGAGCACGAACACCTGCTTCACCGCGGGGTCGCGCCAGTCGATGGCCACGCGTAGCCTGCCGTCGAGGCCGCGTAACCACGGCACCGGAAGCAGCACCTGGATGATGGTGCCGATCAGGATCGAGACGGCGTAGACGTAGAGCTTCGTGCTCATCGTGTGCGCCTGGGGCACGCCGATGACGAGGCCGGCGATGATCGCGATGTTCCAGGCGATGGGTGCGAGCGCCGGAACGGTGAACTCCTCGTAGCTGTTCAGGATCCCGACGATCACGCCCGAGATGCCGAGGAGCACCACGGTCGGGAAGAGCACGCGGGTGAGCCCGATCGCGAGGTGCTCGCTGCCCGGCGGCTGGCCGAACGGCGCGATCACGAGCGGTGCGAACACCATGAAGAAGGCGGTCACGGCGCCCAGTCCGAGCAGCATCAGGAAGAAGACGCTCGAGGCGACGCGCCAGGCGCGCTTGCGATCGCCCTTCTCGAGCAGCTCCGTGAAGACCGGCACGAACGCGGACGAGAGCGCAGCGTCGGCGACGAGCGCCCGCACCAGATTCGGGATCTGGTAGGCGACCGTGAACGCGTTGATCTTGCCGACGGAGCCGAAGTAGTAGGCAGCGACGATCTCGCGCACGAGGCCGAGAACGCGCGAGATACCGGTCGCGGCGCCGAAGATCGCCGTCGAACGCACGAGCCGGCGCCTACGGGTCGGCGCATCCTCGCCGGAAGGCACTCCGCGCCGTGATGGCCCTGATGTCACCACGGACGGATCACCGCGGGAGAGCATAGGTGGAGGGCCGGTTTGCTACGATCGTCTCTGCCCGCGCAGTGCGGGCCTTTTCACGCCTTACGCTCTACCAGTCGATGCCGAACATTCGCCAGCAAAAGAAGCGCGTCCGTAGCGCCGCCCGCGAGCGGCTCGAGAACCTGCGCTACCGCTCGACCGTCAAGACGCTGACCCGCCGCCTGCGGGACGCCGTCGAGGACGGTGACGCGGAGAAGGCTGCCGCCTCGCATGCGGAGCTCGTCCGCTGCATCGACAAGGCGGCGACGCGAGGAGCACTTCACCGGAACACCGCGGCCCGCAAGAAGGCCCAGGCAGCGCGGCTCGTCTCCAGCAAGTCCGCCTAGCGCGGCGCGGTTTCTCGCGCGGGGCGGCCCGCCGCGGCGCGTGTCCGCGTGATCTCGACGAGCGCGCGCTCGAGCTCGAGATCGTCGGGCAGCCTCGATCCTCCCTTGACGGCGGCGTCGAGATCGGCGAGCCGTGTCACGGCAGCGTCCAACTCGGCGCCGCTGAACGCTTCAGCCTGGGAATAGGCCTTACGCACCGGGTACTCCTTCTTGCGCAGTCGCTTGGCCGCCTCGGCGACCGGCACGCCGTCGCGCGCGAAGTCGGCACAGGCACGGACGAGCCCGACGTGATCGGCGAGCTGCCAGACGAGACCACTCACCGTCTTGTCCCCACGCGTCAGAACTCGCTCGCACGCCGTCAGCACGCCGGCCGTGTCGCGCCGCGCCCACGCGTCCGTGAGCGTCCAAGGCGGTGTCTCGGCCCGTGGCGCGACGAGCACCTCGACGTCGGACTCCCGGATCTCGTCGCCGTCAGCCCACGTGACGAGCTTCCCGACCTCGCTCGCGAGGTCGAACAGGTCGTCACCGACGAGCTCGACGAGCAGCCGGCACGCTTCCGGCGCGGCCTTCGCGCCCGCGCGCGAGAACTGCTCGGCGACCCATGCGGGCAAATTGCGCCGGGGCGTGTCGTAGACGAGGACGTCCCCGTGCTTCGTGCAGGCTTTCGCGAGCGGCGAGTCCTTCTTCAGCTCCTCTCCCGCGAGGGCCAGCACCGTGTCTGGGGTCGGCGAGCGCAGATAGTCGGCGATCGCCTTCGCGTCTGCGGCCTTCCAGCGGTCGACGCCCTCGACGAGCACGAGCCGCGAGCCGCCGCCGAACAGCCCGAGGGCGTTGCAGGCGGCTACCGCCTCGTCGCCGCTCGTGTCGGCGGCGAAGAGGCGCTCGACGGCGTCGGGATCGAAGTGGGAGCGCAGCCGCTCGACCGCGCGCTCGACCTTCGGCCGGTCGCTGCCGGAGAGCAGGTAGACGGGTTTCAGCGTCTGCTCCGGCATCGCCTCCAAGCATAGGTTCCGGCCAGGGCAGCACCGAGGCCGATCGCCACCGCCGCGGTGCCGGACCGGATCTGCGCGAACGGGAGGCCGCCGATCAGCCTGGCGCAGAACGCGAGATACGCGGCGCACCAGCCTGCGAGCCACGTGAGCGCCGCCGCCGCGGACGGTGCCAGCGGATGGACGGCCGCCGCTGCCAGCGCGAGGCCGAGAAGCGGGCCGACCGCCGGGGCAGCGAGGGCGTTCGCGGGCACGGCGAGGAGAGGGACGGCGTGGAACTGGAGCCAGAGGACGGGCGCGGTTGCCAGGCCACACGCGGTCGAGACGGCGAGGAAGCCTGCGACTTTCCTGTGCAACGGGTAGCCCTCGAGCACGCGGCCGAACCGGGGCGCGAGCGTGAAGATCGCGACGACGGCGGCGAACGAGAGCTGGAAGCCCGCGTCGAGCAGCGTGTACGGATTCCACGCGAGCAGCACGAAGGCACCGACGAGGAGGAACCACCACCGGTCGCGCTCGCGCGCGAGCAGCCAGGCGATCGAGCCGAGCGCTCCCGCGATTCCGGCTCGGACGACGGACGGTTGGGCGCCGACGGCGAGCACGTAGGAGGCGATCGCAGCCAGAGCTCCGAACTCGCCGACGAGGCGCGGGATGCCCACGAGCCAGGAGACGAGAAGCGCACCGCCGGCGACGAGGGCGACGTTCTGACCGGAGACCGCGAGCAGGTGGTAGAGGCCGGAGGCACGGAAGCGATCGCGAAGTCCCTGTGACAGGCCTTCGTCGGCCCCGAGCACGACGCCGAGCAGAACGGCTCGCTGCTCGCCGGCGCTCCCGCGCGAGAGTCCGCGTGTGACGAAGGCGCGGATCTCGTCGGCCACGCCGCCCAGGCCCCCGCGGCGGCCCGTCACGTGCCAGCGGTCGCCGCGAAGCACGACGTGGATGCCGTGACGGCGCAGATAGGTTCGCTCGTCGAAGCCGTGTTCGGGGCCTTTGGGCGGCGCGAGCACGCCCAGCACGTCGAGGACGTCTCCCTGCACGGGTGCCCGACCGGCCGGGAGCTCCACGAGAACGGGCTCCGAGATACGCAACCTGCCGAAGCGATGGAGGTCGGCCTGGACGCGGATCGAGAACCGAGACGGGCGCGGCGGAGCCGTCACGACGATTTGCGCGTGCTCCGCCGTGCCGAGGAGGCGGCTCAGCGGGCTGCGGTCGATCGTATCCAGGCGCGCGCTGCCCCAGCACCAGCCGGCGAGGAGAACCGCGAGCGCCCCGACCTGGACCCGCTCGCCGGGGAGCGCGACAGCGGCCAGGACGGACGAGCCGATCGCAAGACCGGCGATCCCCGTCCAGTGCACGCGAACCAGGTTCGCCGTCGAGATGCCGGCGCACGCCGCACCGACGAGCACCTGCGATGGGGCCAGATTGCGGAGCGCGCCCGTCACGGCACCACCAGCCCTTTGAGCTGGTCGAGCTTGGCGGGACCGATGCCCGAGATCGCGTCGAGCTCGTCGACGGAGTGGAACGCGCCGTGCTGCGTCCGGTAGTCGACGATCTTCTGTGCCGTCACCGGTCCGATCCCGGGCAACGTGTCGAGCTGCTCGGCCGTGGCGATGCTCAGGCTGACCGGGCCGGACGAGGTGCTTCCGGGCGCCGCCGCCGGGGCAGCGACTCCACCACCCGAGACGCGAATCGGCACGACCACCTGCTCGCCGTCCGCGAGCGGGGCGGCGAGGTTCACGCCGTCGAGCGCTGCCTTTGCGTTCGCGCCGCCGGCCCGCGAGACGGCGTCGGCAATCCGCGATCCCTGCGGGAGCCGGTAGAGACCGGGGCGACGGACGGCACCGGTGACGTCCACCACGAGCCGGGGAGGTGGCGCCGGTGGTGCCGCGGCGAGATGGAACGACGGCGGCGCATGCGCAGAGCCGGCGCCGCCACGGGCCAGCAGCTTTCCGCCCAGGAAGAGGACGAGAGCCAGCGCCCCCGCGGCCACGAGCGCCTGGCGTCGAGAGAGCGGCAGCGCTGGCATGTCGTCCATTGTGACAACGACTTCGTCACGGAACCGTGACGATTGCGTGCCATCATTGACGCATGCCGTCTCAGCTTCGTTTCGTGGTGGCGACGGCCGCGATCGCGATGCTCGCGCTCCTGCCTGCGGCAGCGGTGGGCACGACCGGCAGCGGCCTCTACGGCACCGTCCGCAAGGGCCCGATTACGCCCGTCTGCCGTGCGGGCGTTCCCTGCGATGCGCCGGCCAAGCTCACGCTGACCTTCGAGAGCACCTTCTCGAGCTCGAACCTTCGGGTGCAGATCGACTCGGACAGGAACGGCCGCTACCGGGTGGCGCTGCCGCCCGGGTTCTACACCGTGAAGACGGGCCGCGCCAAGACGGTGGCTGTCCGGCCGATCAAGCCGCGGGCCGTCCACGTCCGCAAGGGCCGGTGGGACCGGATCAACTTCTTCGTCGACACCGGAATCCGCTAGACGCCGGCGGGCCGCTAGACGACGAGGTTCACGAGCTTGCGCGGGACGACGATCGCCCTGCGTACCGTCTTGCCGTCCATGAATGCCTGTACACGCGGCGAGGCCTTGGCCCGCTCGACGAGCTCGTCCTCGGCGAGGTCGGACGGCACGTCGAAGCGGTCGCGAACCTTGCCGTTGACCTGGACGACGAGCTCGAACGTGTCGTGGGCGAGCAGGGCCGGATCGTGCACCGGCCAGGGCTGCTCCCAGAGCCGCTCGCCGCCGAGCGTCGACCACAGCTCCTCGGTGACGTGCGGCGCGTAGGGCTGGATCAGGCTGACCGCGGTCTCGGCCGCGAAGCGGGCGTCGGGGTCGTCGGGCCGCGGTGCCAGCTCGTTCAGCAGCTCCATCACGGCGGCGATCGCCGTGTTGAAGGACTGCCGCCGGCCGAGGTCGTCGGTGACGCGGGCGATCGTCTCGTGCGCCTTGCGGGCAAGCGGCCCCGGAGCCCCGTTGCCCGCAGGCGCGCGCTCGGCCACCTCGCCGACCGTGCGCCAGAGGCGGCGGACGAACCGACTCATGCCCCCGATACCGCTTTCCGTCCACTCCATGTCCTGGTCGGCCGGGCCGATGAAGAGGATGTAGAGGCGGACGGTGTCCGCGCCGTACTCGGCGACGAGCGGGTCGGGCCCCTCGACGTTGCCCTTCGACTTCGACATCTTCGAGCCGCCCATCTGCACCCAGCCCTGGTGGAACACGCGCGCGAACGGCTCGCGGAACCCGACCAGGCCGAGCTCGTTCAGCACCCTGACGAAGAAGCGCGAGTAGAGCAGATGGCCGGTGGCGTGGTCGATCCCACCGATGTAGTGGTCGACCGGGCACCAGTAGTCGACCACCCGCCGGCCGAACGGCACGTCCGCGTCGTGCGGGTCGACGTAGCGCAGGTAATACCAGGCCGAGTCGACGAAGGTGTCCATAGTGTCGGCCTCACGGGTGGCCGGGCCGCCGCAGCTCGGGCATTCGACGTTCAGCCACTCCAGGTTTGAGGCAAGCGGCGGGACGCCCTTCGGCCGGTAGTCCTCGACCTCGGGCAGCAGCAACGGCAGCTGATACTCGGGCACGGGGACGAGCCCGCACCGTTCGCAGTGGACGATCGGGATCGGGCAGCCCCAGTAGCGCTGGCGCGACATGCTCCAGTCGCGTAGCCGGTAGGAGACCGCAGGCGCACCCTTGCCCTGCTGTTCCAGCCAATCGACGATCTTCGTCTTCGCCTCCGGAGAGGCCATACCGGTGAACTGCGCGGAGTTGACCAGTATCTCGTCCTGCGTGTGCGCGGAGTACGCGCCCTCCTCGGGCGGCTCACCGTCCCGGGGTCCGACGACGGTTCGCACCGGCAGGTCGAACGTCCGCGCGAAGTCGTAGTCGCGCTCGTCGTGCGCGGGGACGGCCATGATCGCGCCTGTGCCGTAGTCCGTCAGGACGTAGTCGGCCACCCAGATCGGGAGCCGCTCGCCGTTCACCGGATTGGTCGCGTAGTGGCCGGTGAAGACGCCGGTCTTCTCCTCCTCGGTCGCGCGCGCTTCGCCTCGCTTCGCGGCGGTCAGCCTCGCATACGCCAGCACCTCCTCCGTGCCGATCTGCTCGACCAGCGGGTGCTCGGGCGCGATCACGAAGAAGGTCGCGCCGAAGAGCGTGTCGGGCCGGGTCGTGAAGACGGGGATGTCGGTATTCAGCTCCTCGATCCGGAAGATGACCTCCGCCCCGACGCTGCGCCCGATCCAGTTGCGCTGGATCGCCATCGTCCGCTCCGGCCACTCGCCGCCCGGCGGAAGGTCGTACTCGAGCAGATCGTCGGCGTAGGCCGTGATCCTCATGAACCACTGCTCCATGTTTCGCGCCTCGACGAGCGCCCCGCAACGCCAGCAGCGCCCGTCGACGACGTGCTCGTTCGAGAGCACGGTCTGATCGTTCGGGCACCAGTTCACCGGCGCCGCCTTGCGATAGGCGAGCCCGCGCTCGAAGAACTTGAGGAACAGCCACTGCGTCCAGCGGTAGAACTCGGGCTCGTGGGCGCCGACTTCGCGGTCCCAGTCGATCGCCCAGCCGATCCGCTTCATCTGAGCTCGGATCTCGGCGATGTTCCGCTCGACGATGTCGCGCGGATGGCCGCCCTCTCGAATCGCAGCGTTCTCGGCGGGCAGGCCGAAGGAGTCCCAGCCCATCGGCCGCAGCACCTCGTAGCCGTGGCGGCGGTGGAAGTGCGTGAGGACGTCGCCCATCGTGTAGTTGAGGACGTGTCCCATGTGCAGCGTCCCGGACGGGTACGGGAGCATCTCGAGCTGGTACCAGTGGCGGTTGGACTCCTGGCCCGGTTCGGGATTCGGCGTCGAAAATGCCCGTGCGTCCTCCCAGACCCGCTGCCACTTCGCCTCGATCGCTCCTGCGTCGTACCTGTCCATCACGCTGTCCTCGTCCGGAGACAAAAAAGCCTCTCAGATCGAGAGGCCGTGGGAAGCTGTCGCGGCGGGGCCGCGCTGGCTTCCTTCGCTAGGCAAGAAGGGCCTGCACAGTCGTCCAAGTCTAGCGAGTGGTAGCGTCGAAGTCATGGGCGCCCTCGACCTGTTTCCCGACTCGGCGACGGTCGAGGACAGCGAGCTGACTATCGGCGGCGTGCGCGCTTCCGCGCTTGCGGAGGAGTTCGGCACACCGCTCGTCGTCTACTGCGAGGAGACGGTGCGTGCCCGGGCTCGCGCCTACCGGAACGCGGCACCGGATGCGGTCACGCTCTACGGGTCGAAGGCGTTCCCGAACGTCGCCCTGATCCGACTGCTCGCGGAGGAGGGGCTCGGCGCCGACGTGTCCACGCTGGGGGAGCTCGAGTTGGCGCTGCGCGCCGGGGTCGCAGGGGAGCGGATCGTCGTCCACGGCAACAACAAGTCGGAGGAGGAGCTCGCGCGCGCGGCGGCGGCGGACCCATGGCTCGTCGTGCTCGACGCGGAGGACGAAGTCGAGCGGGCCGCCGCGGCCGGGCTCGAGCGCGTGCTCGTCCGGGTCACCCCGGGCATCGACCCCGACACGCACGACGCGATCAAGACGGGGCACCGGGGCTCGAAGTTCGGGCTGCCGCCCGAGCGTGCGTTGCACGCGATCGCACGTGCGCGCGAACTGGGGCTCGACGTCCAGGGGTTGCACGTCCATCTCGGCTCGCAGCTCCTCGACGTCTCGCCGGCGCGGTTCGCGGTCGACTGGATGGCGGGCTTCGCGGCCGAGTGCCGCTCGGAGCTCGACTGGACGCCGGCCGTCGTCGACGCCGGCGGCGGCCTCGGGATCAGGTACGTGGAGAGCGACGCAGCGCCGACGGTCCGGGACTTCGCGGCCACGATCGTCGACCGTGTCGGGCGCGCCTGGGCGCTGCACGGGCTGCCGGTGCCGCAGCTCGTCTTCGAGCCCGGGCGCTCGCTCGTCGGCGAGGCCGGCGTCACGCTCTACCGCGTCGGGGTCGTGAAGCGGGCGAGTGAGACGACCACGTACGTCGCCGTCGACGGCGGCATGTCGGACAACCCACGGCCGCAGCTCTACGAGGCGCGCTTCTCGTGTCTCCTTGCGAATCGCGCCGACGAGTCCCCGGCCGGGACGTACACGGTCTGCGGGAAGCACTGTGAGTCGGGCGACGTGCTCGTCGAGCGCGCGCCGCTGCCGGAGCCTGCACGCGGCGACCTCCTCGCCGTGCCTGCCACGGGCGCGTACACGCTGGCCATGGCCTCGAACTACAACGCGGTGCCGCGTCCGGCGGCGGTGCTCGCCTCGGTCGGCTCGGCGCGGCTGATCCGGCGACGCGAGACGCTGGACGACCTGCTCGCGCTCGAGACGTGAGCGAGGCGGCCGCGATCGACGTCCTCGTCTGGTCGGACTACATCTGACCGTTCTGCCGGCTCGGCCAGCCAACGGCCGAGTGGATCGCGCGCCGGTTCGGCGCCGAGGTGACGTGGCTGCCGTTCGACCTCCATCCGGAGTACCCGCCGGAGGGCATCCCGCGCATGCAGCTCCAGGCGCGCTACGGCGACTCGTTCCACGACCGGCTGCGCGGGCGCTTCGCCGAGGAGGGTCTGACGTACAACCCGCCGCCGGAGGTCGTGCCGAACACGATGCGCGCGCTCCGCGTGACCGAGCTGGCACGCGAGCGGGGGTTGCATGGCGCCGTCCACGACCGGCTGATGGACGCGTACTGGGCGGAGGCGCGGAACATCGGCGACCCGGATGTGCTGCGTGAGCTCGCCGTCGGGGCCGGCCTGGACGGGGCCGAGGTGGATGAAGTGCTGGCGGGGGACGCGTATCGCGAGCGTGTGCAGGGACTGACCGCGCAGGCGGTGTCGATCGGCATCACGGGCGTGCCGGGCTTCCTCCTCGAGCGGCGCCTGCTCGTCCTCGGCGCGCAGCCTCAGGAGGTCTTCGAGCGCGCGTTCGAGCAACTCCTCGCTACGGGCGAAGCGCCGCCGGGTCCGTGACGGGGGCCTGACAGGCGAAGCGTTCGCAGACGTACACCGTCGGCTTGCCGTCGATTGCCGTCTTGCCCTCGAGGAGCGGGACGCCGTCCGCAGGCCCGAACGCGACGACGGTGTTCGGCTCGAAGCCCGCGAGCACGGCGCGCGCGACCTCGTCCTCCGGCCGCCCCACGATCGCGATCTCACGCGGGGGCGAGAAGTGCAGGTCGAGCACGCAGAGCGCCCAGGCGAAGAACGAGGGGCTGCGAGCGAGCGACGGCCCGACCAGCCGGAGGACGGACACGGCGCGGTGCTCGAGCTCGTCGTCGCCGTAGATCCGCGCGAGACGCTGCAGCACGTGGGCGAGCATCGAGTTGCCGGAGGGGATCGGGCTGTCGTCGAGATCCTTCGTCCGTGCAACCAGTTGCTCCCCGTCGGACGGGGTCATGAAGAAGCCGCCGCGGTCGTCGTCGGCGAAGAACTCGACGGCGAGCAGCGCCAGCCGTCGCGCCTCCTCCAGGTGGCGGAGGTCGCCGGTCGCGACGTGGAGCTCGTAGAGCCCGTGGGCGACGTTCGCGTAGTCGTCGAGGTAGCCCGTGCCGCTCGCCCGGCCGGCGCGGTAGCTGCGGTGGAGGCGCCCGCCGGAGGAGAGCGGCCCGAGCAGGAAGTCGGCGAGCGTGCGGGCGGCGTCGAGCCAGTCGGCGCGGTCGAGCCGGCGACCCGCCTCCGCGAGGGCGGCAAGAGCGAGACCGTTCCAGGACGCGATCGCCTTGTCGTCCCGCCCCGGTTGCGGCCGCTGGTCGCGGATCGCGAGCAGCCTCGCGCGAGCCTCAGGGGACAGCTCGCCGCGGATGATCGACCGGCCGTGCTCGAACGGCTCCAGCAGCGGGGCCATGTCCGGGCCGGCCTCGTCCGTCGTCCACGTGTAGGTGAGCCCCTCGACGCCGTCGGTGTCCGCGTCCTGCGAGGAGGCGAAGGCGCCCTCGGTGAGCGCGAGCTCGCGGAGCATGTACGCGACCGTCTCCTCGACGATCTCGCGGTAGCGGGCGCGCCCCGTCAGCAGCCATGCGTGCAGGTACGCCGGTACGAGCAGCGCGTTGTCGTAGAGCATCTTCTCGAAGTGCGGAACGAGCCAGCGCTCGTCGACCGAGTAGCGGTGGAAGCCGCCGGCGACCAGGTCGTACATGCCGCCCGCGGCCATGCCGTCGAGCGTTCGCGTGACCATGTCGAGTTCGTCGCGGCGCATCAGCAGCTCGAGCGCCGAGGCCGGCGGGAACTTCGGCGCGCCGCCGAAGCCGCCCGACGTCGGGTCGAAGAGGCGTGCGAGCGCGCGCACGGCCTCGCCGGCGATCGACTCGGTCAGCGGGTCGGTCGACGGCCGCACCTCCGCTCCGCGCCGGATCGCGCCGACGAGTTCGTCGGCGGTGCGGGCCACGTCGGCAGGCCGTTCGCGATACGCCTCGGCCACCGCCTCGATGATCTGCCGGAAGCTCGGCAGGCCGTGGCGCGGCTCCGGTGGGAAGTACGTGCCGCCGTAGAACGGCTCGCCGTCAGGCGTGAGGAAGACCGTCATCGGCCAGCCGCCTTGGCCGGTCAGCGCCGTCACCGCGTCCATGTACAGCGCGTCGAGGTCGGGCCGCTCCTCGCGGTCGACCTTCACGTTCACGAACAGCTCGTTCATCACGGCCGCCGTCTCCGCGTTCTCGAACGACTCGTGCGCCATGACGTGGCACCAGTGGCAGGCGGCGTAGCCGATCGAGAGCAAGATCGGCCGGTTCTCCTCACGGGCCAGGCCAAGCGCCTCCTCGCCCCACGGGTACCAGTCGACCGGGTTGTCGGCGTGCTGGAGGAGATACGGGCTCGTCTCCTGTGCGAGGCGGTTCATCGGGACAGTCTGTCGTTTCGCCGCCCGGTGCCGAAGTAGCATCGCGCCCGTGACGTTCTCTCCCCTCCGCGGCATCCGCGTCGTCGACGTGACCACCTCCCTCGCCGGGCCCTACTGCACCGAGGTGCTCGCGGCGCTCGGCGCGGACGTCGTCAAGATCGAGCCGCCCGGCACCGGGGACGAGGCACGCACGTGGGGCCCGCCGTGGTGGGAGGGCGAGAGCACGCTCTTCCTGACGGTCAACGCGGGCAAGCGCTCGGTCTGCGTCGACCTGCGCCGCGGGCACGACGTGATGCTGCGGCTCGTCGACAGGGCCGACGTGCTCGTGCAGAGCCTCCGCCCCGGCCTCGCCGAGGAGCGCGGGCTCGGAGCCGAGGAGCTGCGCGCCCGCAACCCGCGGCTCGTCTACTGCTCGATCCGCTCCTTCGGCCGCACGGGGCCGTGGCGCGACCGGCCCGGCTACGACCCGCTCGCCCAGGCGGCGGGGGGGATCATCAGCGTCACGGGCGAGCCCGGGCGCGACGGGGTACGAGCAGGCGTGTCGGTCTCGGACCAGGGCACGGGCATGTGGGCCGCGCTCGGGATCCTGGCCGCAATCCACGAGCGCGAGCAGACGGGCGAGGGACGCGAGGTCGACGTGTCGCTCTACGAGACCGCGCTCGGGTTCATGGCCTACCACCTGACGGGCTTCCTCGCCGCCGGGGTCGTGCCGGCCGGCCGCGGCACGGCGTTCCCGTCGATCGTTCCCTACCAGGCGTTCGCGGCAAACGACGGTCGGCTGATGGTGGCGGCCGGCAACGACCGGCTGTTCGCCGCGCTCGCCGAGACGGTGGGCCTACCGGAGCTGGCGGCCGACGTGCGGTTCGCGACCAACGCCGACCGCGTTGCGAACCGCGACGCGCTCGTCCCGCAGCTCGAGGCCCGGTTCGCCTCGGAGTCCCGCGCACACTGGCTCGCCCGGCTCGCGGACGCGGGCGTTCCCGCCGCGCCCGTTCAGGACGTGTCCGAGGTGGTCGCGGCGGAGCAGACCGAGGCGCTCGGGATCCTGCAGGAGCTTCCCCATCCCGTCGTTCCCGACCTGCGCATTCCCGCCTTCCCGGTGTCGATCGACGGCGAGCGCGTCCGCCACGCCTCCGCGCCGCCCGGGCTCGGCGCTCACACCGCCGAGGTGCTCGAGGAGGCCGGGTATTCCGAATCGGATATCGACGAGCTCGCGGAGGCAGGCATCGTCGCGCTCGGCGAGCGTTAGGTCGCGTGGCGCGCGCGGTAGGTGCGCGTCTTCGTGCGGTTGCCGCAGAGCTGCATCGAGCACCAGCTCGCCGAGCGGTTCTTCGAGTAGTCGTAGAACGCCCAGCGGCAATGGTGGTTACGGCAGCACTTGAGCCGGGACCAGCTCCCGTCGAGCATCGCGAGGTACGAGACCGCGAGCACGCGGCCGACCGCCGCATCGACGCCCTCGGCGCGCGAGACGAGCTCCGGGCGCGAGAAGTCGATCGTGAGCGCGGCCGCGTCGGCGGCGGCGGCGAGCACGGGCAGCGGGTCGCCCTCGAGCGGCTGCCGGTTGTTCGCGTAGAGCAGCTCCCGGAGCGCCTCCCTGACGGTGCGGGCGCGCGCGAGCTCCTCGGACGTCCCCGTCACGCCGTCTTCCTCGAGCCGGCGGGCCAGCCAGTCCTCGCCGCTCTCGCAGTTCACGGTGTTGACGAACAGCTGCACTTGCCGGAGTGGCTCGGGCGCGGCGTTGGGGATGTCGTAGCGTGGTGCCTTGCGGCCTGCCATCAGCGACACCAGTATACTCCGTTCACCGGTTTTGTCCCGATGCCTCTACCCGCTGCGACTCGCCGGCGCGCGGCTGCGCCATCACTGGGGGCTGGCGGTGCTCGTCGGCCTCGGCGTCGCGGTTGGAGCGGGAGCACTCGCCGCCGTGCTCGGCGGCAGCCTCGTCGCACAGGACCGCGCGCTCGGCCGCGACCTCGGTGGCCTCGATCCCGCGCAGCGCGTCCTGCGGGCGTCCTGGGGCGGGGTGCCCGGCCAGACCTCCGAGCGGTTCGCGACGCTCGACGCAGTCGCGGCACAGGCGCTCGGCAAGCTGGCGCACCGGCCCCCGTTCGCGACCGCCGTCTTCCGCGAGAGCACGATCGGCGGCGCCACCACCGACCTGGCCGCGATCGAGGGCGTTCGTACCTGGGTGCGGCTCCGCTCGGGCCGCTATCCGCGCCCGTGCACGGCCATGCGCTGCGAGCTGATCCAGGTCGGCGGCCGCGGCGCTGTGCCTTCCGATCCGAAGCTCCACCTCGTCGTCGTCGGCAAGGGCAGGCTCGTCTCCGATCTCGCGCTCGGGAACGACGTCGGCCAGAAGCTGAATCCCGCGGTCGAGCAGGCGGCCGACTACCACGCCCCCAGGGCCGTTCCGATCCTGGTCGCGAACGGCGTCTCGGCGCTCGCCACGGCGCCGTTCGCGTCCGACCTCTACCGCGCCTACAGTTGGATCGTCCCGCTCCAGCGCGGCGACGTACATGCCTGGAACGTGGCGAGCTTTCAGTCGCGCGTGACGCAGGCACAGTCCGAGCTCGGATCGGCCTCCGAGTTCTTCGGGCTCGAGGCTCCGACCGACGCCGTCCAGGCCGCGAGCGACACGAGCACCGTCGCCGGGCGGCGGCTGCTCCTGATCGGCGGCGAGGCGGCCGCGCTCCTGCTCGCGTTCGCGCTGCTTGCGGCAGCGAGCGGAAGCCGACGGAACCAGGCGGCGATGCGGCGCCTGACCTGGCTCGGCGCCGGGACCGGCCAGCGCGGCCTCGTGTTCGCGGCCGAGGCTGTCGTGATCGCGCTCGTGGGGACGATCGTCGGCTGGACGGTGGGTGCCGCGATCGCCGCGGCGATCGCCGGCGCGGCCGGCTCGCCGGCGGGTGCCGTCCTGCAGCACTCCGTGCTCTCCTGGGCGGGCATCGCAGCCGCCGCGGGCCTGGCGGCCGCAGCCACGCTCGTCCTCCTCCTCTCGCTCTGGCGACCCCGCCGCCGCGTCGGACCGTTCACGATCACGGCGATCGACGTCGCCGCGATCGGTGCGTTCGTTGCCGTCGTCCTCGCCCTCGTCCGCGGCAGCGCCGACTCGGCGTCGATCGCGCAGGAGCAGGGCACCGGCGTCTTCCTGCTCCTGCTGCCCGGCCTGGTCGCGTTCGTGGCGGCCGTTCTCGCCGTCCGGCTCCTGCCGCCGATCCTGCGTCTCCTCGAACGCTCCACGCGCCGTTCGGTCGTCCCGCTCCGCCTCGCCGCGGTCTCGCTCGCGCGGAACCCCGGGCGGAGCGCGATCGCCGTCTCCTTCCTGGTCGTCTCGATCGGGCTCGCCGCCTTCGCCGCCGCGTACCGCTCGACGCTGACTCGAAACCAGGCGGACGAGGCCTCGTACGCCGTGCCGCTCACGGCCACCCTGCAGGAGGACTTCACGCAGGGCGTGTACCCGCTCGACGCCGCACCGCTCGCCGACTACCGGAAGCTCGGCCGTGGCGTCACCGGCTACCCGGTCACGCGCGTCCAGGGAGACGCGTCCGGCGGCGGCCAGCTCGGGACGACGATCCTCGGCGTCCCGGCGGCGGCGTTCACGAAGCTCCGCTGGCGGGACGACTTCGCAGCATCGAGCCCGACGCGACTCGCGAGCCTCGTACGGCCCCACCGCTCTGTCGCTTTGCGAGGTCTCCGCCTGCCTGCGGGCGCCGACCGTCTCGAGTTGCCGGTTCGCCTCTCCGGCGACGCAGTGGCGGTCACGGCGGACATGGAGACCCCCGAAGGCGACTTCGAGGCGGTCGAGCTCGGCAAGGTCCAGATTGGATACTTCGGCGCCGCGGCCGGCAAGAACCACGTCCTCAGCGCACGAATCCCCGAGGACGCCCGCGGCGGGCTCGTCACCAGCCTCGCGTTCGACCTGCCGACGACCGGGACGCGCGTCTACATCCCGCAGTTCGCCGGAACGCTCGCGCTCGGCCGGCTCCGCGCGGTCGGCCCGGGCGCGTCGACGACGCTCCCCGGGTACGCGGGCTGGATCGGCGTCAACGGTGCCCATCCGCTGCACGCGCCGGCGGGCGCCACGCTCGTCCGCTACGTGGTCACGCCGACCCTGCAGACCCGTTTCCGACCCCGTGAGCCGGCCGACGGCGGGCCCATCCCCGTCATCGCCTCGCCGAACCTGGCCGCCGCGGCGGGACCCGGTGGGGTCGTGCCCGTGCAGATCGTCGACCAGCAGTTCCTCGTCCGGGTCGTCGGCGTCGCCCGGCGGTTCCCGACCCTGACCGGCAGCTTCGTGATCGCGGACGAGTCGTGGCTCCTCGGCGTGCTGAACGGGGCAGTGCCGGGCTCGGGCCAGATCGAGGAGGTGTGGGTCGACGGCAGGCACGATCCCGGCGGCGTCGACCAGGCGCTGGCCCAGAAGCCGTTCGACGTGCTCACGCTGAAGACCTACGACGGCGCCGTCGGCGAGCTCGCCGCCGATCCGCTGAGCCACGGCACGCTCGTCACGCTCGCCGGAGCCGCGATCGTCGCGCTCGCCCTGGCGCTCGGAGGCCTGCTGCTCGCGGTGATCAGCGACCTGCGGGACGAGCGCGGCGAGCTCAACGAACTCGAGGCGCAGGGCGCGTCTCCGGCCGACCTGCGGCGCCTCCTGCGGCTGCGGGCTCTCGTCATCGCCACCGTCGGCGTCATCGGTGGCCTGGCAACGGGCGCGGTGCTGAGCACGCTCGTCGTCAGCGTCGTCCGTCTGACGGCCGGGGCGGACACCCCGGTCCCGCCGCTCCGGCTCGACGTCGACTGGACGCTCCTCGTCGTCGCACTCGCCGCCTACGCCGTCGCGGCAGCCGCGCTCGTCGGCCTTGTCACCTGGTCGGCGTTCCGATCCCCGATCGCCTCGACCGCTGAGGCGGCGACATGAGCCGCGCGACCGCGATCGAGGCCCGTGACCTGTTCCGGATCTACGAGTCGGCCGGCGGGAACGCGGCCGCGCTGCAGGGCCTGACGCTGACTGTCCGCGACGGGGAGATCCTCGTCGTGCTCGGCCCGAGCGGCTCGGGGAAGACGACGCTGCTGCGGATCCTCGCCGGCCTCGACCGGCCCTCGGCCGGCCGGGCCATCGTCAACGGCACCGACCTCGCCGGCCTCTCCTCTCGCGCGCTCGCGAGGTACCGCTCGGAGGAGACCGGCTACGCCGACCAGCACTACTCGCGCGCGCTGGCGCCCGAGCTGACCGCGCGGGAGCTGGTCGGGCTGCGGCTCGGCCTGAAAGGGGCGACGCGCGCCGAGCGGGACCGCCGGGCCGACGAGCTGCTCGAGCGGGTCGGGCTCGCGGCGAAGCGCGGCTCGCGGCCGTACGAGCTCTCCGGCGGCGAGCAGCAGCGCGTCGTCGTCTGTGCGGCGCTCGCCCACCGGCCTCGGCTGCTGTTCGCGGACGAGCCGACGGGAGAGCTCGACCACGCGAGCGCCGCCACCCTCTACGACGTCCTGGGCGAACTCGCCCGAGCGGAGCGGTGCACGACCGTGATCGTCAGCCACGACCCCGAGTCGGCGTCGATTGCCGACAGGATCGTCCACGTGCGAGACGGCCGACTTTCTGCCGAGTGGGCCCGCGAGGACGGCGGGGACGAGTCGATCGTCGTCGGCCGAGGCGGCTGGCTGCGCCTACCGGAGGAGCTCCTGCGCCGTGCCGGTGTCGGTCGCCGTGCAGCAGCGAGGTTCTCTGGAGACGGCATCGTGATCGTCCCGGTGCAGCAGACGGCGGCCACTGCGGACTCGTCCCCGGAGGCGCTGCTCCCAGGCTCGACAGGCGACACCGTCGCGTCGCTTCAGGGCGTGTCCAAGGCGTTCTCGTCCGGCCCGCCGGTCCTCGACGGCTTCGCCGCCTCCTTCCCATCGGGCCGCGTCACCGCGGTCACCGGTCGGTCCGGTTCCGGCAAGACCACGCTGCTGCGACTGCTCGCCGGCCTCGAGCTGCCCGACGCGGGCGAGGTCACCGTCCTCGGAACGTCGATCTCGTCGCTCGACCGCGCCCAGCGCGCGGCATTCCGGCGCGACCATGTGGGTGTCGTGGGCCAGGATGCGCGCCTCGTCGAGTTCCTGAGCGCGGCCGAGAACGTCGAGCTCGGTCTGGCGCTGCGCGGCGTGTCGGCGGAAGACGCCGCCGGGCCTGCGCGCGAAGCACTCGCGGCCGTGGGCCTCGGCGAGCTCGCAGACCGGCGCGCGAACGAGCTCTCGGCCGGCGAGCGCGAGCGCGTCGCGATCGCGCGCGCGATTGCCGTCCGCCCCGCAGTGCTGCTCGCCGACGAGCCGACCGCCCGGCTCGACGAGGCGAACGCCCGCGCGGTCGCCGAGCTCCTCGCGCGGCTGGCCAGGGAGTCGGGCACGGCCGTCGTCTGCGCCACGCACGACGTGGCCGTGATCGACCAGGCAGACGCGGAGCTGGCCCTCGGCACCACTGCCGTGCAGCCGGTCCGCGCCTAGCCGCTCCGCCCAGTCGTTGCGCCGACACCCGCGGCGTTAGCCTCTGGCCGACCATGCTCTTTTCTCCGCAGAGTCACGAGCCCCTGACCGACCACATGTGGGACGAGGGCGCGGCCCGGGCTGCGATCCGGCAGATAGCGGCGGACGCCGAGAGCGGGTTCGATTCGCAGGGCTTCTGGCCGATGCATCCGCTGGATGACTACGACGGGGCAAAGCATTCGGAAACGCTTGGTGCCTGGGGAGCGTCAGGGGTCGTCTGGGCCCTCGATCGCCTCCGGCGCGAAGGCTTCGTCGACCTTGCACGAGACTGGGCGGAAGTTCCACGGCAGGCATACGAGCGGTATCTGAGCGACCCCGAAATCGACCAGCCGATGCCGGGCCTGTGGGAGGGCGAGTCAGGGATGCTGCTCGTCGCGTATTTGCTAGGCGCCTCCGAGGCGGTCGCCGACCGCCTGGAGGAGTGCGTCTCGGCGAACATCGGCAGCGAGGCGAACGAGCTGGTGTGGGGTAGTCCTGGCACGATGCTGGTCGCGCTGGCGATGCTGGAGCGGACGGGGGAGCCGCGGTGGCGGGTGCTGTTGGAGCAGGCGTCCGCCGACCTCTGGGAGCGGTGGCTTCCCGGCCCGGAGGGCTGCTGGCTGTGGACCCAGCGGTTCAGCGGCCGCGAGTGGCAGTTCATCGGGCCGGCGCACGGCCTCGTCGGCAACGTCCGCGTGCTCGAACGCGTCTCTCGTCAGCTGGGTGCGGAGATCGCAGTCGTTCGCGAGCGCGCCAGGGCGACCATCGCCACGCTCGCGTTTCGCGAGAACGGTCTGGTCAACTGGGCACCCGAGGTTCGCTTGGATGGGTTGCTGGCAGGTGGCGGGGACGGACGGATCCGTGTGCAGTGGTGCCACGGCGCACCCGGCGTCGTGATCTCACTCACCGGTCTCGCGCGCGACGATGCCGAGCTGTCCGAGCTCCTGCTCTCCGCCGGAGAGCTGACCTGGACGGCAGGGCCCCTGGCGAAGGGAGCAGGCCTCTGCCACGGGACGGCGGGAAACGGCTTCGCGTTCCTGAAGTTGTTCGAGCTGACGCAGGACGAACGGTGGCTTGCCCGGGCTCGCAGCTTCGCCGCCCACGCGCTTCTCCAGGTCGAGCGCGCACGGAGCGAGTGCGGGTACGGGCACTACTCGCTCTGGACGGGGGACGTCGGCGTCGCCGTCTACGTCTCCCAGTGCATCAGCGCCACGGCACACATGCCGACCATCGACTACTGGTAGTCCGGCCCCGCGGCGGGCTAGACGATCTCGACCATGCGCTCGATCGCGCCGCGGGCACGGTCGGCGATCTCGGGCTCGACCGTGACGACGTACTTCCAGTCGCGCAGCGAGTCGCGCAGCTTCTCGAGCGTGATCATCTTCATGTACTTGCAGATCGCGCGCTCGGACACAGCCTCGAAGCGCTTGCCCGGCACCTCCTTCTGCAGCCGGTGGATGATCCCCGTCTCGGTCGCGATCAGGAAGCGCTCCTTCGGCGACTGCTTGGCGAACTTGACCATGCCTTCGGTGGACAGGATGTGCGTCCGCCCGTTCGCGAAGGCCATGCACTGGCTGGCGCAGCCGCACTCCGGATGGACGAGCAGCTCGGCGTCGGGCGCCTCGGCCTGCCAGCGGTCGATGTCGGCCGGACGGATCCCGGCGTGGACGTGGCACTCGCCGAGCCAGACGTTGAGCTTGCGTCCCGTGACCTTCTCGAGCCACATCCCGAGGAACATGTCCGGGCAGAACAGGATCTCCTGATCGGCCGGGATCGCCTCGATCACGGCCTTCGCGTTTCCGGACGTGCAGCAGTAGTCGGTCTCGGCCTTGACCTCGGCGGTCGTGTTCACGTAGGAGACGACGACGGCTCCGGGATGCTCGGCCTTCCAGGCTCGGAGCTGGTCCGCCGTGATCGAGGCGGCGAGCGAGCAGCCGGCGTCCGGGTCCGGGATCAGCACGGTCTTGTCCGGCGAGAGGATCGCCGCGGTCTCGGCCATGAAGTGCACGCCGCAGAAGACGATCGCCTCGGCCTCCGTGGCCGCTGCCTCGCGGGACAGGCCGAGCGAGTCGCCGACGTAGTCGGCCACGTCCTGCACCTCGGGCACCTGGTAGTTGTGGGCGAGGATCACGGCACCGCGCTCGCGCGCCAGGGCCTTCACCTCGTCCTGCATGCGGGTGATCTCGAGCGTGGTCACAGAACCTCCAGGGAGACGTCGAGGGCGCGTGCGGAATGGGTCAACGCGCCTACGGAGATGAACTCGACACCGGTCTCGGCGATCGCGCGGACGGTGTCGAGCGACACGCCACCCGATGCCTCGAGCTCGGTGCGCCCGGCGGCGAGCGAGACGGCGGCCCGCAACTCGTCCAGGCTCATGTTGTCGAGCAGGATCCTGTCCGCACCGGCCGCAAGCGCCTCGCCGACCTGGTCGAGCGTGTCGCACTCGACCTCGACCGCGAGCCCGGTCGAGCGGGCGCGGTGGACCGCCTCCGCGATCGACCGAGCGAGCCGCAGGTGGTTGTCCTTGATCAGGACGCCGTCGTCGAGGCCGAAGCGGTGATTCGTCCCGCCGCCGCAGCGGACGGCCTCTTTCTCCAGCTCGCGCAGGCCCGGGGTCGTCTTGCGGGTGTCGAGAATCGTTGCGCCGGTGCCCTCGACTGCGTCGACGTAGCGCCGCGTGAGCGTGGCTATGCCCGAGAGGCGGCCGAGGAAGTTGAGCGCGAGCCGCTCGCCCGTCAGCACGGCACGCGCGGGTCCGTCGACGCGGGCCACCGGGCCCGGCTCGATGCGGTCTCCGTCGGCGACGATCGGATCGAGGCGAGCACCGAGCGCGTCGAAGACGGATGCCGCAGCCTGCAGGCCGCACACGACGCCCGGCTCCTTGAGGAGGATCCGTGCCTCGCAGACGGCGTCCTCGTCGATGACAGACGTGGTGGTCGCGTCGCCGGCGCCGACGTCTTCGGCGAGCCAGGCCTGCACGTCAAGGGCCGTCAGCTCCATCGCTCGAGCTCCACGCGCTCGCCCGTGCCGGGCCGAATGACCGTGTGAGCGGCGAAATCCTCGTCCTCGAACGGGAAGTCGGTGCGGAAGTGCCCGCCGCGGCTCTCCTCGCGCGCGAGCCCGCCCTTCCCGATCAGCCGCGCCAGCGGGTGCGGGCTCGCGGCGAGCTCGACGAGCCCGGCAGCGTCGCGCAGCAACCCGGCGTCACGCCACATCGCCGCCCGCAACTCGGGCGTCACCGCCTCGATGGGCCGCGTCTCGGCCGGCCATGCGTGAGGGACAGTCCCTGTAACGGAACTGTCACCGAGGGCCGCCAAAGCCGCGCGGCGGCCGAAGACGAGGCATTCGAGCAGCGAGTTCGATGCGAGGCGGTTCGCGCCGTGGACGCCGGTGCAGGCGCACTCGCCCGCGGCGTACACACCGGCGACGCCGGTGCGGCCTTCGAGGTCGGTGACGACGCCGCCCATCGTGTAGTGCGCCGCCGGCGAGACGGGAATCGGCTCGAGGCCGGGGTCGAAGCCGTGCGAGGCGAGCTCGCTCATCAGCGTCGGGAAACGGTCGCGGTCGATCCCGCGGAGGTCGAGCCGCGCCGCCCCGTGCTCGTCGATCGCCCGTGCCACGACGTCCCGCGGCGCAAGCTCGTCGGTGAACCGCTCGCCGTGCTCGTCGAGCAGCAGCGCGCCCTCGCCGCGAAGCGCCTCCGACAGCAGCAGGCCGTTGCCAGCCACGACGGTCGGGTGGAACTGGACGAGCTCGAGGTCGGCGAGCGTCGCGCCGGCGCGGTAGGCGAGGACGATCCCGTCGCCGACCGAGCCGGGTGGGTTCGTCGTCCGCTCCCAGAGCGCCGAGTAGCCGCCGGTCGCGAGTAGCGTCGCCGGGGCGCGGAGCACCTCGCCGCCGGTACGGACGCCACCGGAGACGAGCTCGAGCGCACGCTCACCCTCGTGTACGCGAATGCCCGGGTGGTCGAGCACGCGCCCGGCGAGCACGCGCGCGATCACGGCGCCCGTGGCCGCGCCGCCTGCGTGCACGACCCGGCGCTGCGAGTGCCCACCTTCGAGCCCGAGCTCGTCGTCGAACGGGACGCCGAGGTCGACGAGATCGGCTACGCGCGCCGGCGCCTCCTCGGTCAGCACCGCGACTGCACTCGGACGGCACAGCCCGCGCCCGGCCCGCAGCGTGTCCTCGGCGTGCAGCTCGGGCGAGTCGCCCTCCCCCACCGCCGCGGCGACGCCGCCCTGGGCGAGATAGCTCGCCGACGTGAGCAGCGGCCCCTTGGTCAGGAGCACGACATCGGTCTCTGCGGCCGCGCAGAGCGCCGCGTACATTCCGGCGATTCCGCCGCCGACGACGATCATCCCTGTCCGTTGAGTGTTCATCGTGCTAGTTTTCGACCGTGAGTCTAAAACCTCGGCGACAGTCTAGCACGGTTTCCGCCCCCGAGGCGAAAACGTCCGGACCGGCACACACGGCGCTCGGCGTCGTCCTACAGGTTCGCGACGGCGTGCTCCAGGTGCTCCTGTGGCAGCGCGCCAAGGAGCCGTACAAGGACTGCTGGTCCCTCCCCGGCGGCGCTCTTGCCCGCGGCGAGCGGCTCGAGGCGTCGATCCGGCGCCACCTGGCCGCGAAGGTCGACGTCCGCGAGCTCTCCCACCTCGAGCAGCTCGAGACGCTGAGCGACCCCGACCGGCATCCCGGAGAGTGGCAGCTCGCGACCGCCTACCTCGGCCTCGTTCCGGCCGACGTCGACCCGTCCGTGCCCGCGGATACGTCGTGGCACGCGCTCGACGAGCTACCGCCGATGGCGTTCGACCACGGCCCGATCGCGCTCTCGGGCCGCGAGCGGCTCCGCGCCAAGCTCTCGTACACGAACCTCGGCTTCGCGCTCGCGCCGGCGGAGTTCACGATGGCCGAGCTGCGCGACCTCTACACCGCGGCGCTCGGCCACGAGGTGTCCGCCACGAACCTGAAGCGCGTGCTGCTCCGCCGCGGCGTCCTCGAGCCGACCGGCGACCGGCGCCCTTCGGGACGCTCCGGCGGCCGCCCCGCCGAGCTGTACCGCTTCCGCACGCGTGCGATCGCAATCACCGACCAGTTCGCCGTTCTGCGCCCGCCGGCACCCGACGTCTGAGCCGGGCAGCGCGGGTATCGTCACGAGAAACCCAGGCCCAGGGACAGAGAGGAGCTCGATGAAGAAGCGTTTGGTGGGGGTCGCGGTGGTGGGTGCATCCGCGCTCGCCGCGGTGTCGCTCGCCTTCGCGGGGAGCACGACGCTGAAGCTGACGGCGGCGAAGACCTCGCTCACCTACAACAAGAAGCTGCTGAAGGCCAAGACCGGCAAGATCACGATCTCGATGACGAACACGTCGCCGATCTTCCAGCACGACGTCGCCATCAAGATCAACGGCAAGGTCCACAAGGGCAAGACCGTCGGGAAGAACGGCGTCTCCAAGCTGACGCTGACGCTCAAGCCCGGGACCTACACGTTCTACTGCACCGTCCCCGGCCATGCGGCCGCAGGGATGAAGGGCAAGCTGATCGTCAAGGAGAACTAGAGCTTGACTCGGATCGACGGCCGTCGATATATTGACGTCCGTCGATCCGATGACCACCGAGCTTTCACTCATCTCCTGTTGCGGCCCGCTTGCCGGGCCGACCCTCTCGGACGAGGAGGCGGAGTCGACGGCGGCGCTCTTCAAGGCGCTCGCGGACCCGGCTCGGGTCAGGATCGTGAACCTGCTCGCGTCGCGCGGCGGCTCCGTGTGCGCCTGCGAGTTCGAGCCGACGCTCGGGCTCTCCCAGCCCACCGTCAGCCATCACCTGAAGCGGCTGACCGACGCGGGCCTGCTCGACCGGAAGCAGAGCGGCAAGTGGGCGTACTTCTCGATCAACCCCGAGGCCGCGGCCCGGCTCGCCGGCCTCGTCGACCTTGCGGAGGTACCGGATGTCGAGCCCTGCTGCTGAAACCAGTGCTGCCGAAGAGCTACGCGAGGAGGTGCGCAGGCGCTACGCCGACGCCGCCCGCGCCGTGACCGAGGGGTCGGGCGGCGACTGCTGCGGCAGCGGCTCGTCGTGCTGCCCGGACGATGCGAGCGCCGAATTCGGCGAGTCGCTCTACACCACCGAGCAGCGCGGCGAGCTCCCCGACGCGGCCGCGCTCGCGAGCCTCGGCTGCGGGAACCCGGTGGCCGTCGCGGAGCTGCACGAGGGCGAGACGGTGCTCGACCTCGGCTCCGGCGGGGGCATCGACATGATCCTGTCGGCCAGGCGCGTCGGCTCGAACGGCATCGCGTACGGACTGGACATGACCGACGAGATGCTGGCGCTCGCCCGGCGGAACGCCGAGCAGGCCGGTGTCCGCAACGCGATCTTCCTCAAGGGTGTGATCGAGGCCGTTCCGCTCCCGGCCGACTCCGTCGACGTCGTCATCTCCAACTGCGTGGTCAACCTGTCGACGGACAAAGCTGCTGTGCTGACCGAGATCGCGCGCGTGCTCAAGCCCGGTGGACGGGTCGGCATCTCGGACGTCGTCGCCGAGGACCGTCTCGGCCCCGAGGAGCGTGCCGCCCGGGGCAGCTACGTCGGCTGCATCGCCGGAGCGCTCAGCGTCTCGGAGTACGAAGCAGGGCTCGAAGAGGCCGGGCTCGTCGACCTGTCCGTCGAGTTCACGCACCAGGTCGCGGACGGCATGCACGGCGCGATCGTCAAGGCCGTGAAGCGGCGCTGAGGCATCGGCGCGTGCCCGACGTGCTCTTCGTCTGTGTCCACAACGCCGGCAGGAGCCAGATGGCAGCCGGGCTCGTCAAGCTCCGCTCGAATGGGCGCATTCACGTCCACTCGGCCGGTAGCGATCCCGCCGCCGAGCTCAACCCGGTTGCGGTCGAGGCGATGCGGGAGATCGGTGTCGATCTCGCCGGGGCCTTTCCGAAACGGCTCACGGACGAGGTCGTGCGCGCTGCCGACGTCGTGATCACGATGGGATGCGGCGACGCCTGCCCGATCTACCCCGGCAAGCGGTACGAGGACTGGAAGCTCGACGACCCGGCCGGGCAGGATCTCGACGCGGTGCGGCGGATCCGGGACGAGATCGACGGTCGCGTGCAGCGCCTGGTCGGCGAGCTGCTCCCGTCTTGAGCCCCCCCACGCCGCTCGCTCGCGCGCTCGTCGCCGAGGCGGTCGGGACATTCGTGCTCGTCTTCGCCGGTGCCGGCGCCGTCATGGTCGACGCGAAGACGCACCAGCTCGGCCACATCGGCGTCGCAATCACATTCGGCCTCGTGATCATGGCCATGATCTACGCGGTCGGACACATCTCCGGCGCGCACTTCAACGGCGCGGTCACCTTCGCGTTCGCGCTCAGCCGACACTTCCCGTGGCGCCGGGCAGGCGGCTACTGGGCGGCGCAGCTCACGGGCGCGATCGCGGCGGCCGCCGTGCTCCGAGGCTCGCTCGGCAACATCGCCCACGTCGGCGCCACGCTGCCTTCCGGCTCGGAGCGGCAGTCGTTCCTCTGGGAGCTCGTGCTGACCGCGATCCTGATGTTCGTGATCATGGCCGTCGCCACCGACACGCGCGCGGTCGGCGAAGCGGCGGCGATCGCGATCGGCGGGACGATCGGCCTCGACGCGATGTTCGGCGGACCGATCTCCGGCGCGTCGATGAACCCGATGCGCTCGATAGGCCCGGCGTTCGTGTCGGGCGACCTGTACGCCCTCTGGATCTACATCGTCGCCCCGGTGATCGGTGCCTCGCTCGGCGCGCTGCTCTACCAGTTCGTGCGCGGCGAGACGGACGCACCGTCGATTCCGGCCTAGTACGAGGGACAGTCCCTCGGCCATGGCCGGCCGGGACATGGCCGGCGCGGCGTCGGCGACACGTCCGTGCCGGACTAGGTCATCGGGATTTCGCGGAGCACGTGCGGCTCGATCCGGTCGAGGATCTCCTCCAGGCTCGGGCCGGTGACGGTTATGCCGTGATTGCGCAGGCCGACGACCGCGTGGTCGGGGTCGGGCGCCTGGCGGACGAGCTCGGCCACCGAACGGGCGAGCTCCTCCGTCCCGCACGGGTAGTTGACGTCCGTGGCGCCGATTCCCTCCATCCACGCGTGCACGTGGACGATCGCGCCGACGTTCGGGTGCTCCTGGTAGATCATCCAGTGCTCGATCGCGTCGACGGAGACGCGGCGCGGCTCGACGGTCGGCGGCACGCTCAGCACCATGCGCCCGTTCTCCGAGTCGTAGTCGGCGACGAGGAGGATGTCCCGGCCCGGCTGCTCGAGCCGCGACTTGTCGACACCGCTCGCGCTCATCCAGAAGCGCTGCTCGTCCTTCCGCGCCGACAAGTTGCCGTACGAGAGCCCGCCGATTCCGTACAGGCGCTTGACGTGACGGAGTTCGCGCTCGTTCAGCAGGTCCTCGATCGGAAACGGGTTCGGGAGCAGGTCGAGCTCCTGGAGGCGCACACCGGCGGCACGGATCGAGTCCGTGATCTCGTCTCCGTTCCAGAGGTCCGGCTCGAGGTCGGTGCGGAACTCGTTGTCGATCACGAGCCGCGAGCTGGCGAGCGGCACGAGGCGCTCGACCACCAGCTCGGCCAGGCGGGCGTCGTCGTCGGCCGTGATCCCGTAATGGCCGCGCTCCATCGTCGTGAACCAGGCGCCCGTGCCGGGGACGTAGTCGAGCACGAGGTTGGCGAGGCCGCGCAGGAGCTGCGGATAGTCGGCACGGAGTGACTCCTCGATCGGCTCCGGATGCTCGGGCCGCTCGAAGACACCGACGACGTAGGTGCCCTTGCCGCGGCGCCGGAACGGCGTCGGGTCGTCGAGGTCGAGCAGGCTGATGACCAGGTTCGCGTCCTGCGCATCGCCGTTCGAGGGGCTGAAGCCGACGCCCTCGAGCGCCGTCCCGATCTGATGGGCGAAACGGTCGAGCGCTTCCGAGGTAGGAGTCCCGAAGAACGCGTACTTCATGCGGACACGAGCCTAGCCGAGATGCGCCAGCACGGTCCCGAGCACGGGGATCGTCAGCGTCAGCGCGAAGTTCATCCAGCCGACGACGACGAGCGGCCGCCGGAGGGTCTGCGGGCGACCGTCCCGGATCTGCCGAGCAAGCCCGGGTCCGAGCAGGAAGTCGTGGACGAACGCGCCCGCGACGAGCGCCGCGACGAGCGCCACCTTGACCGCGAACACGGCGTAGAACTCGGCCGACGCAGTGCCCGAGAAGACCCCGTCGTCGCCGGCGAGGACGAGCCCGGTGCCGCCGAGGATCGCGAGCATGCTCCACCCGAGCGGTCGCCAGCCGCTGCCGAGACGGCGCAGCGCGCGGGCACGATCCGCTCCTTCGAGCGTCCGGGCCATCGGGACGGCGATGAAGACGAGGGCGACCGTCCCGCCCACCCAGACGGCGGCGGCGAGCAGGTGCAGCGCGGCGACGGCGGTCTCCACCCGCAGGACAATACGGATGGCGAGAGCGCGCTACTTGAGCTGCGGATCGAGCTTGTACCCGACGCCGTAGCGCGTCTGGATGAAGGTGTGCTTCGGCGCGCGCTTGTCGACCTTGTCGCGCAGCCGGCGGACGAAGACGTCGACGGTACGGTCGCGATGCGTCTGGCGCCGGCCCCAGATGCGCTGGAGCAGCTCGTCGCGCGTGACGACGCGGCCCTGCTCGAGCGCGAGCGTGTACAGGAGCTTGAACTCGGTCGGCGTCAGCTGGGCGCTCGAGCCATCGACGTACGCCTGCACCTCGCGCGGGTCGATGCGGAGCTCCTCGATCTCGATCGCGTCGCCGCGCGGCGTGTCCTGCGCGCGAACGCCGCGGCGCACGGCCGCCTTCACCCGTGCCACGAGCTCCTTCATCGAGAACGGCTTGACGAGGTAGTCGTCGGCGCCGATCTCGAGCGCGTGCACCCGGTCGTGCTCGGTGCCGCGGGCGCTGACGACGAGAATCGGCGTGCCGATGCCCTCGCTGCGCGCGGCCTCGATCAACCGCCAGCCGTCGAGACCCGGGAGCATCAGGTCGAGCACGCACACGTCGGGGTTCTCGTAGCGGAGCCGCGCGAGCCCGACCTCGCCCGCGCCGACGGCGATCGGGTCGAACCCGGCCGCCTTGAGATGCTCCGCCATGCCGCGGGCGATGACCTCGTCGTCCTCGACGATCAGGACCTTTGCCACGCGACCTACGATAGTCGGGGTGTCGGCTCCGATCCGGTAAACGGGAGGTGAACATCTCGTGACACGACTCTTCGGGCGCCGGGAGGAGGAGAGCCCGCCGCGTAGCACCGTGCCGACCGAGCTGCGCCTCGCGGCCGAGCGGGCGGCGCAACTGATCGAGGAGAGCCGCGAGATCGTGCTCGTGCTCGACGACGAGCGGCGCGTGCTCGCGGCGAGCCGACGGGCACGCGAAGCGCTCGAGGGCCTCCGCGAAGGTGCGACGCTGCCGTCGGGCCTGCTCCGTAACCGCGACGGCCGCGCGCCGCTCGAGATCCCGTACGAGGTGGACGGGCGGCGCGAGAGTCTCCTCTACCTGAGCGCGCCGGGCGACCTGGCCGCCTACGAGGAGCTCCGTGCCGGCTTCACGGCCGCCGTCTCGCACGAGTTGCGGACGCCGCTGACGCGGCTGATGATCCTGCTCGACAGCGTCTCGCTGCCCGGCGCGAAGCCCGACGAACTGGTCGCGCAGGCGCGCAGCGAGGTGCAGCAGATCGGGGAACTGATCGACGACGTGCTCTTCCTCAGCGAGCTCGACACGGGCCGCGCCGTCGTCTCGCTCGGCTCGACACCGGCCCTCACCGTGCTCGAAAGAGTCGTCGAGCGCCTCCAGGAGCGCGCCGACGACGCCGGGGTCGCACTCGTGCTCGACTGCCCCGCGACCGCCGAGCTTCCGATCCGCCAGCGGATGCTCGAGATCGTGGCGACCAATCTCGTCGAGAACTCGATCCGCTACGCCGGGCCGGGCACGACGTTCACGCTCTCCGTCCGCGACGAGGGCGGCTCCGTCGTGCTGACCGGCGCCGACGACGGCCCCGGCGTCTCGGAGGATGACCTGCCGAGGCTGTTCGAGCGCTTCTATCGCTCCGACCGCGCGCGCGCCTCGCGCGGCACCGGGCTCGGGCTCGCGATCGTGAAGCACGTGATCGCCTCCGCCGGAGGGTCGGCCGACGCGCGAAACCGGCCCGAGGGCGGGCTCGAGGTGCGCTGCACACTGCCACGCGTGGCCTAGAACGAGCGGAGCCAGCCGGGCACTGCCCGGCTCCGACTCGCTCTGGATACGGCTTCGGATTACGTGTGAACTTTGGCCAGCGTCCTCTCGGATGCGACCAGGACAGCCTTCGGAATCGGCACGTAGCGCAGCGGGACACCGAACTTCTGGCCGAGGGTCAGGGCGTAGAAGACGAACTTCCTGAGCAGCGCCGCCTTCGCCGTCTGCTCCGGGATGATCACGTATGTGTAGGTGCAGAGCGGATAGGCGGCCTTGGCCGACTTCGGCGGGTTGACGATGTGCACCTCGTTGTTGGCCGGGACCTTCGGGAACGCAGACGCAGCCGCCTTGATCGATACGAGTCCCGGCGTGAGGAACTTGCCGGCCGCATTCTTGAGGGCCATCACCGGGATCTTGTTCGTGACCGCGAACGCGATGTCCGCGTAGCCGATCGTGCCCTCGTTCTTCGAGACGACGCCGGAGACGCCGGACGAGCCCTTGGCGCCCGTGCCCGTGGGGAACGCCGGCTGGGTCGAGATTCCGATCTTCGACTTCCAGGCGGGACTGATCGACGACAGGTAGTCGGTGACGGCGTACGACGTGCCCGAGCCGTCAGAGCGGTAAACGGGCACGATCGGCTCGCTCGGGAAGGTGATCCCGGGGTTCAGCGCCTTGATCGCCGGCGCATCCCAGGTCTTGATCTGACCGAGGTAGATCTGGGCCAGCACCGGGCCGGACATCTTCAGCGGGGCATGCGCGTTCGTCTTGACGTGCACCATGATGGCCACGCCGCCGAGTGCCCACGGAATCTGGAAGCAGCCCTTGCAGGCTGTGAACTGGTCGGGCGTGAGCGGTGCGTCCGAGGCGCCGAAGTCGACCGAGCGCCCGGAGATCGCAGCGATACCTGCGCCGGAGCCTGACGGCGAATACACGATGTTGACGCCCGTCTTCGGCGGATAGTCCTTTTGCCACTGTGACACGAGCGGCGACACGAACGAACTGCCCGCGCCGACGAGCTGGTCACCCCTGCTGCTCGCACCGGCGGTCGTGGCCGCGAGGGCGGACACCGCGGCGAGCAAGGCGAGACTCCCCGCAAACAGACGCTTTTTCATTCCATTCTCTCCCTTGTCGGTGGGTCGGGTCCAGCTTGACGAGGTGCCGGTTGCGAGTGGGCTGAGTTCGGGTGACGGTCTGGTGACGAGCCGGTGAACGCCCGCTTGACTAGCGGCCCTTGATCTTGCGCTCGCTGCGGGAGAGGAGGTAGCGCGCACTCAGGCTCGAGATGAGCACGAACGCCATCAGGATGAACGCCGCGGCCCAGGCCTGGTCGTTCAGCGTCGCGTCCGCGGACTCCGAGTAGACAAAGATCGTGTACGGGAGCGTGTCCATCGCCTGACGGGGGTCGGTGACGACGGCGTTCAGGAAGATCGAGGTCGTGAACAGGAGCGGCGCCGTCTCGCCGGCGGCGCGCGCCGTCGCCAGGGTCGAGCCCGTGAGGATCCCGCCGCGCACGGTCGGGAGGATGACGAACAGCACGGTCCGCCACTTGGCCACGCCGAGTGCGAAGCTGGCCTCGCGGAGCGAGCTGGGCACGAGGTCGAGCACCTCGATCGTCGTCCGCGAGACGAGGGGCAGCATGATCACCCCGAGCGCGAACGAGGCCTTCCAGGCCGCCTGGCCGGAGCCCACGACGAGGAGCCCGTAGACGAAGATCCCGATCACGATCGAGGGTACGCCGTTCAGGACGTCGAGTGCCAGCCGGACGTAGCGCCGGATCTGCTCGTGGGCGAACTCCGAGACGTAGATCGCGACCATGACGCCGATCGGGACCGCGACCAGTGCCGCGAGCCCGACGATGATGATCGAGCCGACGATGGCGTTCTTGATGCCCCCGCCGGACTCCCCGAAGGTCGCCTGCACCTGCGTGAACAGGTCGAGGTTGAGTGCAGGAATCGCCCGCTGGATCACGTTGAACACAACGATCCCGAGCACGGCGACGGCGCCGAACGCCGCGGCGGTCGCGACCAGCTGCGCAAACCGGTTCGTGAGCAGGCGCCGCCGTGCGCGGCCGTGCGCCTTTAGCGGCGAACGGACGCCGGCGGCTTCCACGTCAGCTCGACCTCTGGATCGCGTACCGCCTGACGATGATCTGGGCCCCGAAGTTCGTGAGCAGCGACATCACGAGCAGGATCGCGCCGAGGTAGAAGAGCGACGCGACCTGGATGTTCGAGACCGCTCCCTGATACTGCGAGGCGATCCGGCTCGCGAGTGTGTCTCCAGTCAGGAACAGGTTGAGGTTGACCCCGTGCGTCGTGATCCCGATCACCTGCGTGACGGCGATCGCCTCCCCGACCGCGCGACCGCCGCCGAGCAGCACGGCGGAGATGAGGCCGCCGCGCGTGTACGGGAGGAGAACCCCTCTCATCATCTCCCAGCGGGTCAGGCCGAGCCCGTACGCGCCCTCCTTGATGTCGGCCGGGACCTGGGCGAACAGATCGCGGCTGATCGAGGCCGTGATCGGGATGATCATGATCGTCAGGACGAGCACGGCCGTGAACACCGTGCTCCCCGAGGCGGGAAGCGACGAGAAGAACGGCGTCCAGCCGAACACGTCGTTCAGCCAGGGTCCGAGCGTGTCGTGGACGACCGGGCCGAGCACGAGGATGCCCCAGAGCCCGAGCACGACGCTCGGGATCGCGGCGAGCATCTCGACGAGCGAACCGACGACGCCGCGTACACCACGCGGTGCGAGTTCGCTCAGGTAGAGGCCGATGGCGATCGCGATCGGCCCTCCGATCAGGACGGCCCAGAGCGTCGTGTAGAGCGTGCCGAAGATGAAGTCGAGCGCGCCGAACTTGTTCGTGACCGTGTCCCAGGTCCCGTCCCAGACGAACGAGAGGCCGAAGTCGCTGATCGCCGGCCGCGCGCCCTGGACGACCTTGTAGATGATCAGCCCAATCAGCGCGATCGAGCCGAAGGCGGCGATCGCCGTGATCCAGCGCAGGGCGAAGTCGCCGAAGCGGTCGCGCCGCCGCCTCGACTCGAGGGCGTGCTGGGGCACGGGAGCGGACGAGGCTTCCACGGTCGGTTAGCATCGCGGCCAGTCTCCGATGCCGCCACCTCAGTCACCGCTTCGTCACCAGAACTTCACAAGCTCTCGACCCTGGCCCGCACTGGCCGCGGCCAAACTCGATCGACAATGACGGTCATGCAATCCGTGGAGATCGCGCGCAGCGGAGAGAACCAGCCGCTCGCGACGCGGGAAGTCGTCTTCGACATCGACGACCTCGCCGTCCACTACGGGCCGACGACCGCCTTCAGCGGTGTCACGCTCGACATCTTCAAGAACCAGATCACGGCCGTGATCGGACCGTCGGGTTGCGGCAAGAGCACGTTCATCCGCTGCCTGAACCGGATGAACGATCTCGTCAGCGGCGCCAGGGTCGACGGCAAGATCCTCTACCACGGTGAGGAGATCTACGGAGCCGGCGTCGACGCCATCGAGGTGCGCCGGCGGATCGGCATGGTCTTCCAGCGGCCGAACCCGTTCCCGAAGTCGATCTACGACAACGTGGCGTTCGCGCCCAAGGCACTCGGCATGAAGGACGGAATCGCGGATCGTGTCGAGCGCGCCCTCCGCGGCGCCGCGTTGTGGGACGAAGTGAAGGACCGTCTCAAGTCGAGTGCGCTCGCCATGTCCGGCGGTCAGCAGCAGCGGCTGTGCATCGCCCGTGCCCTCGCAGTCGAGCCGGACGTGATCCTGCTCGACGAGCCCGCCTCCGCGCTCGACCCGATCTCGACGCAGGCGATCGAGGACCTGATGCAGGATCTGAAGCGCGACTACACGCTCGTCATCGTCACCCACAACATGCAGCAGGCGGCACGCTCCGCCGACATGACCGCCTTTTTCAGCCTCGACGTGTCGGACGGCAAGCGCACCGGCGTCCTCGTCGAGTACGCGGACACCCCGACGATCTTCACGCACCCGGCCGACAAGCGGACGGAGGATTACGTGACGGGAAGGTTCGGATAGTCCATGCCGGCGATGCGCGTCAGCTTCCACGACGAGCTCGACCAGCTGGGTGCTGCGATCCAGGAGGAGGGGCAGCTCGTGTTGCGGTCGCTGAGAGCGGCGCTGAATGCGCTCGCGCAGCACGACGTCGACCTCGCGAACGAGGTGATCAGCTTCGACGACGAGATCGACCAGCGGTACTCGGAGATCGAGCGCGGCATCGAGTCGTTGCTCGCCCGCCAGACCCCGGTTGCCGTCGACCTCCGCCTCGTGCTCGCGATGCTGCACATCAACCTGCATCTCGAGCGCATGGGCGACTACTGCGTGACGGTCGCCAAGCTGATCAAGCTGTCGGAGAGGTTGCCGGAGCAGCCGCGGCTGATCGAAGGGCTCGAGGAGATGGGCGAGCGATGTGAGGAGATGATCCGCGTCGCGATGGACTCGTTCGCGGAGCGCGACATCGAGGCGGCGACGTCGCTCGTCGAGCTCGACGAGCTGATCGACCGCGTCAACCGCCGCGCCGTGGAGCGGATCCTCGACCTCGCCGGCGATCCCTCCGCGCACGAGTGGGGCCTGCGCATGCTGCTGATCTCGCGCTGCCTGGAGCGGATCGGCGACCACGCCGTCGACATCGGCGAGCAGACGGCCTATCTCGTCTCCGGCGAGTTCCGCGAGTTCACCGACGCCTCGCGGCCCCAGAGCGCCCTGTCCTAGCCACCGGTCGTCGCGGCGCGCGCGGGCGCGCAGTGCGAGGGACAGTCCCTGAAACTGCTGGACACAGGACTGTGACGGGATCCGCACTTTGCCTGGAAATCGCCGTTGGTCGCCTGCCGAGGTGGCCGCCGCACGACGCCACTACCATCGAGGCGTGACCCGGCTCGTCACAGCGGCGCTCGTCGTCGCCGTCGTCCTGCCCGCGCTCTTCGTACAGGGCGGCGCCGGCGCGTCGACGCGCTCGGTCTCGATCACGTGGGTGGGTGACATCGCCATGGTGGCGTCGTCGGACGGCGGGACCGGGTTCTTCTCCTCCGCGATCCGGCACGATCTCCGCGGCGACGTCGTGGTCGGCAACCTCGAGGGCACGCTGACGACCGGCGGCTCCTCGAAGTGCGGGATCGGGAGCTCGAACTGCTTCTCCTTCCACGCGCCGCCGTCGTACGCGCGCCTCCTCCGCCAGGCCGGCTTCACGCTGATGAACGTGGCCAACAACCACGCGTACGACTACGGGTCGGACGGCCAGCGCCAGACGCTGGCGGCGCTCGGCTCCGCGCACCTGCGCCACACGGGCCGGCCCGGACAGATCGCGATCGTCACGGTCCGCGGTGTGAAGATCGCCGTGATCGGGTTCGCGCCCTACCCGTGGGCGCAGAGCCTGACCGACCTCCCGGCCGCGCAGCGGATCGTGGCGCGCGCGAAGCGCGAGGCGAGCGTCGTCGTCGTCGTGATGCATGCCGGCGCCGAGGGATCGGACAGCCAGCACGTCCGGCCGGGAACCGAGTGGTTCCTCGGCGAGAACCGCGGCGACCCCGAGTCGTTCGCCCACAACGTGATCGACGCGGGCGCCGACCTCGTCCTCGGCTCAGGGCCACACGTCCTCCGCGGGATGGAGTGGTACCACGGCCGGCTCGTCGCCTACAGCCTCGGCAACTTCCTCGGCGACGGCACGCTCTCGATCGGCGGTGTGCTCGCCGACAGCGGCATCCTGCACGTCACGCTCAGGCCCAGCGGAGGCTGGCTCCACGGCGATCTCACGCCGGTGCGGCTCGTCTCGCCCGGCGTGCCCGCGCTCGACCCCGCCGAGGCTGCGCACGGGATCGTCAGGACACTGTCCCGGGAGGACTTCGCGCGGGATGCGATGCGCGTGACGACGAAGGGCGTGCTGCTCCCGCCCGCCTGGCGCACGGGATAGGGCTACTTCGTCGCCAGCTTCCAGCCGCGCTCGAACAGCGCGATCGTGCCGGCGCCGTAGAGCGCCGCCACGATCCGGTGGCGGCTGTCGAGGAAGTACGTCGTCGGGGTGCCCATCGCCTTCAGCCGATCGACGAGGAGGTCCGTCGGATCGAAGATGCTCGGGAAGTGCACGTTGTAACGCTGCTGGAAGCTCCTCGCGCCCGGCTTCGAGTCCTCGACGTCGATCCCGAGGACGCTGCCCGGGTGCCGTGTGAGGAATGCGCGCAACTCCTTGGCCTCGTCCCGGCACGGGTGGCACCAGGAGCCCCACAGGTTGACCAGCACCGGCTTTCCGGACCAGGCCGCGAGCGTTACGCGCTTGCCGGAGATGGCGTCGATCCCGGCGAGCGCCGGCGCGGGACGCTTGTGGCCCGGGACGAAGATGCCCGCGGCGGCGCTGCCACACACGACCGCGGCGAGCGCGACCGTGACGACGAGGGCGCGGCGCATCGCCGGGAACGTTAGCCCGAAAGCGCCTGCTCGAGCGCGCGTCGGGTCAGCACACGCGCCAGGTGGCGCCGGTAGTCGGCGCTGCCCGCCACGTCACTCGACGGCTCGGTTCCTTCGTCCGCCTTCTCGGCCGCGGCGGCCGCGTCAGCCCCGCCGGCGAGTGCCTGCTCGACCGCCCGCGCCCGCAGCGGCGTGCCGCCCATGCTCACGAGCCCGACCTTGGCGCCGCCGTTCGACGCCACCGCAGCCACTGCGACCGTCGCCCAGTCCTGCTTGCGTCGCGCGAACTTCAGGTACGCCCACCCGCCCGATAGCGGTGGGACGCGGATCTCGGTCAGCACGTCCTGCTCTCCCAGCGCCGTCTCGAACACGCCGGTGAAGAAGTCCGCCGCGGCCACCCTTCGCTCGCCACCCGGGCCGACGACGACGAACTCGGCGTCGAGCGTCAACAGCACGCCGGGCATGTCGGAGGCCGGATCGCCGTGCGACACGGAGCCGCCGATCGTCCCGCGATGACGGACCTGCGGGTCGCCGATCTCCCCTGCGGCGGAGGCCACGATCGCGCACTGCTTGCGCAGCACGTCGCTGGCGGCCACGTCGTGGTGCCGCGTCAGCGACCCGATCGCGATGGCGTCGCCGTCCTCGCGCACGTAACTGAGCCCTTCGATCCGCCCGATGTCGACGAGCGTCCCCGGCCGCGCGATCCGCAGCTTCATCGCCGGGATCAGCGAATGGCCGCCGGCGAGCAACTTCGCGTCCTCACGCGAGCCGAGCAGCTCGACGGCCTCCTGCACGGACCCTGCGATCTCGTACTCGAACTCGGCGGGAATCATGAGCGTGCCTCCTCGATCGCGCGCCAGACTCGCTCCGGCGACGTGGGCATGTCGATGTCGGTGACGCCGTACGGCGTGAGCGCGTCGATGACGGCGTTGACCACAGCGGGCGTCGAGGCGATCGCGCCGGTCTCCCCCACACCCTTGACGCCGAGCGGATTCGTCGGGCTCGGCGTCACCGTCCGGTCGAGCTCGAACGAGGGAAGCTCGGCCGCGCTCGGGACGAGGTAGTTGAGCAGCGAGCCGGTGACGAGGGTGCCGCTCTCGTCGTAGACCGCCTCCTCCCAGAGCGCCTGTGCGACTCCCTGCGCGACGCCGCCGTGCACCTGGCCGTCGACGATCATCGGGTTGATCACGTTTCCGACGTCGTCGACCGCGACGTAGCGGTCGAGCTGCACGTCGCCCGTCTCGGTGTCGACCTCGACGACCGCGATGTGACAGCCGGCGGGCCAGGAGAAGTTCGGGCGGGTCGTAGACGAAGTTCGCCTCGAGGCCCGGCTCCATGCCGTCCGGAAGGTTGTGCGCCGCCCAGGCGAGGAAGGCGATCTCCTTCACGTGCAAGCCCTTGTCGGGGCTGCCCTTGACGGAGAACCGGCCCGCTTCGTACTCGAGATCGTCGGCGGACACCTCGAGCTGGTGCGCCGCGATCAGCCGCGCCTTGTCGACGACCTTCTCGCTCGCAAAGTGGAGCGCGACGCCGCCGACGGGGAGGCTGCGGCTGCCGTAGGTGTCCATACCGGTCGGGACGACCGCGGTGTCGCCGGAGAGGAATTCGACGTCTCCCACCTCGACGCCGAGCCGGTCGGCGACGATCTGGCTGAACGTGGTCGCATGGCCCTGGCCGTGCGGCGTCGTTCCGGACATGATCTGCACGGTGCCCGTCGGCAGGACGCGGAGCGAGATCGACTCCCAGCCGCCCGCGCCGTAGCGCAGCGCGCCGAGAATCCTCGAAGGCGCGAGCCCGCACATCTCGACGTAGGTCGAGAAGCCGATGCCGAGCTGCTTCGACGTCGCCGGATGCCCGGCGCCGCTCCTGCTCGGCGCGCGTGCCGTCGTAGTCGAGCAGCTCGAGGCCCTTGTCGAGCGAGGCGTGGTAGTCGCCGGAGTCGATCTGCAGGCCGGCGGCGATGTCGGCCGGGAACGAGTCGATGAAGTTCAGCCGGCGGATCTCGACCGGGTCCTTGCCGACCTTGCGGGCGAGCGCGTCGACCGCTCGCTCGATCGCGTACGTGGCCTCGGGACGGCCGGCGCCGCGGTACGCGTCGGTCGGCGTCGTGTTCGTGAACACGCCCGTGCAGTGGAAGTCGTAGGCCTCGACGTCGTAGCAGCCGGCGTAGAGCCAGGCGCCGAGCAACGGCACGCCGGGCGTCACCGCCTGCAGGTAGGCGCCCATCGCCGCGGTCAGGCGCGTGCGGACCCCGGTGATCTTGCCCTCCGCCGTAGCGGCGAGCTCGATCTCCTGGATCACGTCGCGGCCGTGGATCGTCGCCACGTTCCCCTCGGAGCGCTCCTCGGTCCACTTGACCGGGCGGCCGAGCTTCTGCGCGAGGGCGATCACGATCACGTCCTCGGCGTACACGTCGAGCTTGGAGCCGAAGCCGCCGCCGACGTCGGGCGCGATCACGCGGATCTTCGCCTCGGGGATGCCGAGGACGAGCGTGTAGGCCGTGCGCATGATGTGCGGCCCCTGCGTCGCCGTCCAGATCGTGACGTCGCCGGAGGCGTTCACCTCGCAGAGCGCGCCGCGCGGCTCCATCGCGGTCGGGATCAGCCGCTGCTGGCGGTAGCGCTCCTTGATCGTCACGGCCGCGTCGGCGAAGACCTTGTCCGGATCGCCGGTGACGAGCGACCACGTGTAGGCGCGATTGCCCGGGGCGTCGTCGTGGACGACGGGCGCGCCCTCGGCGATCGCGTCCTCGATGGCCGTCACGGCCGGGAGCGGCTCGTACTCGACGTCGACGAGCTCAGCGGCGTCCTTGGCCGCTGCGCGGCTCTCGGCGACGACGACCGCGACGCCGTCGCCCGCGAAGCGCGCCTTGTCGGTCGCGAGCGGCAGGTGCTTCACCATCACGATGTCGTCGGAGACGGGCCAGAAGCACGGAAGCCCGCCCGGCCACGCGTCTGCGAGATCGGCACCGGTGAATGCGGCGACGACGCCCGGAGCGTCGAGCGCCTTCGACACGTCGACGCTCTTCAGGACGGCGTGCGCGTAGGGGCTGCGCACGAGGTAGGCGTGCACCATCCCCGTCGAGGTGAGGTTGTCGACGTAGCGGCCTTCGCCCTGGAGGAGCCGTGCATCCTCCTTGCGCGGAACCGCCTGCCCGACTGCGGTCATACCTCGGCCCCGGAGGCGGCGAGTATGGCCTTGACGATGTTGTGGTACCCGGTGCAGCGGCAGAGGTTGCCCTCGAGCGCGAGCCGCACCTCGGCCTCTGTCGGCTTCGGGTTCTCCTCCAGATAGGACACCGCCGCCAGGACCATGCCCGGCGTGCAGAAGCCGCACTGGAGCGCGTGATGCTCGTGGAAGGCCTGCTGGACGGGATGGAAGGTGCCGTTGTCGGCGAGCCCCTCGATCGTCGTCACCTCGCGCCCGTCCGCCTGGACGGCGAGGAGCGTGCACGACTTCACCGACTCGCCGTCCAGCAGCACGGTGCACGAGCCGCACGACGACGTGTCGCACCCGACGTTGGTTCCGGTGAGTCGCAGCTGCTCACGCAGGAAGTAGACGAGAAGCTGCCTCGGCTCGACCTCCGCCTCATGGCGCTGGCCGTTGACGGTCACGGCGATCTGCTTCATGGTTGCTCTCCTCCCGGCGTGGAGAGCCGAGGATAACCGACTACCGGCGGGCCGAGCGCAAGAGGTCTCGAGCCGGGACGCCGGTGATCGACGCGTCCAGGAGCTCGACCGGATGCAGAGTGGGTCGCGCCTCTCCGGCCCGGCGGAGCGCGGCCGAGACCTGGACGAGGCAGCCGGGATTCGCGCTCGCATAGACGTCCGCCCCCGTCGCGGCCACGTAGCGGGCCTTGCGCTTGCCGAGCTCGCCGGCAGCCTCAGGCTGGACGACGTTGTAGATCCCCGCGCTGCCGCAGCAGATCGGCGCCTCGGCGGGCTCGGCGAGCTCGAGGCCGGGGATCGAGCGCAGGAGGTCGCGCGGCTGCGCCTGCACGCCCTGGGCGTGGAGGAGGTGGCAGGAATCCTGGAAGGCGACGCGGAGCTCGAGCTCCTTCCGCACGGCGCGCGGCTCCGCCTCGGCGAGCAACTCGGACACGTCCACGACGGGGAGATCGAGCGCCGCGTCCTTGAGGTGCGAGCCGCAGCCGGCCGCGTTGACGACGATGCGGTCCGCGCCGGCAGCACGCAGGTCCTCGGCGAGCCGGTGGGCGCGCGCGTGGCCCTCCGCCCGCCTCCCCGCGTGCAGGTGGAGCGCGCCGCAGCACTGCTGGCTCGCCGGCGCGACGACCTCGTAGCCCTCGGCGGCGAGCACGCGGGCCGTGGCGGCGTTGACGTCGTCGAACAGGACCCGCTGGACGCAGCCGAGCAGGAGGCCGACCCGGCCGCGCGACTCGCCCAGTGCGGGCGTCAGCTCGGGCGGATGCTCCTGCGCACGCCAAGGCGGCGCGAGCTCGACGAGCGGCCGCAGGAAGCCGGGCATCGGCAGGTGGCGCCCGAGCGGAGCGAGTGCGAGCGCGGCGCGCATCCGCCGAGGATGGGGGAAGACCGAGAAGACGAGCGCGCGGACGAGCCAGTCGTCGGGTGCACGGTCGTGGCTTGTCTCGATCAGCTCGCGGGTCTGCTCGATCAGGCGGTCGTACTTGACGCCAGACGGGCACGACGTGACGCAGGCCATGCAGCCGAGGCAGCGGTCGAAGTGCTCGACGACCGTGTCCGTCAGCTCGAGGGTGCCCTCGGCGAGGCCCTTCATCAGCCAGATCCGGCCGCGCGGCGAGTCCATCTCCTGCTGCCACAGCGGCCCGTAGGTCGGGCAGGTCGGCAGGCAGAAGCCGCAGTGGACGCAGTCGTCGATCAGCGCCTGGTCGATGGCCATCAGACGAGCACCCCGTCGGGATCGAACGCGGCGCGGATCCGCTCGACGAGCGCGATCTCGACGGGGTCGCGCGGGTCGGGCACCTGGTGCGGCACGTAGGCGACGCCGGCGGCGACGCGCACGATCGCCTCGTCCTCGGCGGCCAGCACGTGTCCCAGCGAGCCCGGCGCGAACGAGATCCGTCCTCCCGCCCCGGCCTGCCGCTCCGCGGCGTCCGCCCAGACCTCCTCGCCGGCAGGCTCCGCGCCGACGAGCTCCCGAGCGGCAGCCACCTGCGTGGCCACAGCGCGCACCGAGCCTTCGAAGAGCAGAGCGAGCCGGCCCGGCCAGTGGACGTCGACGGCGCTCGGAACGAGCGTCGAGCGGAGGACGGCGAGCGCGTTCGCCGCCTCGGCCGGAGCGATCACCGTCGCGCTCGCTTCGGGAACCGGGTGCAGCCGGAGCGCGACCCGCACGATCCGCCCGAGCCGGCCCTCCGACCCGCAGAAGAGCTTCGCGAGGTCGTAGCCGGCGACGTTCTTCACCACCTTGCCGCCCGAGCTCGCCACGGTGCCGTCGCCGAGCACCACTGTCGCTCCGATGACGAGATCGCGCATCGACCCGTAGCGGTGACGCCGCGGCCCGGACAGGTTCGCCGCGACGCAGGCGCCGACGGTCGGGTCACCGGGCGGGTCGAGTGCGAGCATCTGCCCGTGCGGGGCGAGCGCCTCCCGGAGGGCGGACAGGCGGATGCCGGCCTCCACGGTGCACGTGAGGTCGCCCGCCTCGTGCTCGAGGATCCGGTCGAGTGGGCCGTCAGAAACGCTCGACAAGGCCTGCCCTCTCGAGCGGATGCTGGCGGTAGGGGCCGGGCACCTCGCCGCACAGGCGTGGTGTCGGGAACAGCTTGCCCGGATTGGCGAGCCCGGCCGGGTCGAAGGCGCCCCGCAGCCGCTGCATGACCGCGAGATCGTCCTCGCCGAACATGAGCGGCATCGCGCAGGCCTTGTCGGTGCCGACGCCGTGCTCGCCCGTCAGCGAGCCGCCCGCGTCGATGCAGGCGACGAGGATCGCCTCGGCGAGCTCGCGGGCGCTTTCGGCCTCGCCCGGCACGTGCTCGTCGTAGAGGACGAGTGGATGCAGGTTGCCGTCGCCGGCGTGGAACACGTTGCCGACGCGAAGGCCGTACTCGCGCTCGAGCTCGGCGATCCGGCGCAGCACCTCCGGGAGCTTCGTGCGCGGGACGACGCCGTCCTGGACGTAGTAGCTCTGGCTGACGCGGCCCATGGCGCCGAAGGCGGACTTGCGGCCCTTCCAGAGGAGCGCACGCTCGGCAGCGTCGGCAGCAGTGCGGATCTCGAAGGCGCCGTTCTCACGGCAGATACGGTCGAGCGTCTCCAGGTCTTCCTCGACCTGTGCCGGGACACCGTCGAGCTCGACGATCAGGATCGCGCCGGCCTCCGGATAACCCGCGTGGACGGCCGCCTCGGCGGCCTCGATCGTCAGCCGGTCCATCATCTCGATGGCGGCCGGAAGGATGCGCGCCGCGATGATGTCGGAGACGGCCCCGCCCGCGTGGTCGGTCGAGTCGAAGGCCGCGAGCTGCGTGACCACCGCCTCGGGCCGACGGAGGAGCCGGAGCGTGATCTCGGTGGCGATACCGAGCGTCCCCTCCGAGCCGACGAAGACACCGAGCACGTCCGGGCCGGGCGTGTCGAGCCCGCGGCCGCCGAGCGTGACGACCTCACCGTCGGGCAGTACGACCGTGAGCCCGGTCACGTGGTTGACGGTGAACCCGTGCTTCAGGCAGTGGGCGCCCCCGGAGTTCTCCGCGACGTTGCCGCCGATCGTGCACACCTGCTGGCTGGACGGGTCGGGCGCGTAGTAGAGGCCGTCGGCGGCGACCGCCTCGGTCACCTGGAGATTGGTGACGCCCGGCTGGACGACGATCCGCTGCGAGTCGAGGTCGATCGTCGAGCACGCGGTTCATGCGCGCCAGCGAGATCACGACGCCTTCGGCGACCGGCAGTGCACCGCCGGACAGGCCGGTTCCTGCGCCGCGCGCGACGAAGGGGATCCCGTGCCGGTTGCACGCGCGCACGACGGCCTGGACGTGCTCGGTCGTCTCCGCAAGGCAGACGACCGCCGGCAGCACCCGCCGGCCGGTCAACCCGTCGCACTCGTACGTGCGGAGATCCTCGGGCGCGGACAGGATCGCGTCGGCCGGCAGCGCGGACTCGACGGCGCCCAGAAACCCGTCCGGGAGCGGCATGCGCTGACTCTAACGGCGCCGGCTCCCGAAATCGGCAGCGCCGGCTGCGCGGAAGCGGCGCGACCCGCGTCACACCCGCGTTCAGGGACTGTCCCTCGGACACCGCCTCGACTGCGAGGCTAGGTCGTCGGCAGCGCGCGGCGCAGGAACCGCAGCAGGTTGCCGTGAAGGAGCGCGGCGATCGTCGCGTCGTCGTGGCCGCGGCGGCGGAGGCCCTCGGCGACCGCGGGATAGTCCTGCGGGCCCTCGAGGCCGGTGACGGGCGTACCCGGCTCGAAACCGGGCGGGAGCGTCGCCAGCTCGCGGGGCGTGATCGTGACCGTGCCCGAGCGGACGAGCTGCGCCATGAAGTCGCCGCCGACGCAGACGTGCTCCACCCCGGCGACCGACACCGCGTGCTCGACGTGGTCGAGATAGCGCTCGAGGTCGTATCGCGCCGGGTCGACTGCGGAGGCGAGCGCCATGATCCCGACGACGCCGTCGCGCTCGCCGATCGCGCGCAACTGGTCGTCCGAGGTGTTGCGCGGCGTGTCCCGGACCGCGCGACAGCAGGTGTGGCTGACGATCAGCGCCGCGTCGTCGCCGGCTCGGTCGAGTACGTCTGCGAACGTCCGCTCCGACGCGTGCGCGAGGTCGATCGCGCAGTCGAGGGCGAGCAGCCGGTCGACGAGTTCGCATCCGAGCAGGCTGAGCCCGCCGGGACTGGGCTCGCCGGAGCCGTCGGCGAACGCGTTCCGCCGCGCCCACGTCAGGCCGACCATCCGCACCCCGAACGCCCAGAATGCCTCGATCAGCTCCGCGCTGCTGCCGAGCGCCTCGGTCCCCTCGAGCGAGAGCATCAGCCCGACTCGCTCCCCGGCCTCGGCCTCGTCCAGCCCGGCCGCCGACGTCACCTGAAAGGCGTTGTCCGGGTTGTCGCGCACCGCTTCGTGGAACGCGCCCGCGAGCCGAAGCGCCGACCGCAGCGCCCCGTCGGGCACGAGGTCGCCCTCGACGTAGATCGGACATACCTGGAGCCGGACGCCGCCCGCGCGGAACGACGGCAGCCAGTGCTCGGCAAACGGATTCTCCTCTCCGTTCCTGCTCCGGGCGGCGAGCTCGAGCAGCAGGTCGACGTGCGCGTCGGCAATCCAGGGAGAAGTGGACAAGGAATACGATGCTCGCACATGCAGGGGGTCGAGATCCTCGCTGCCCGGGACGATCGTGTGCTGACCGACGAGGCGCTCGCGTTCGTGGCCGGGCTGCACCGCGACTTCAACCCGGAGCGCACGAGGCTGCTCGCTGCCCGCGGGGAGCGGATGGCGCGGCTGGAGGCGGGCGAGCTGCCCGACTTCCTGCCCGGCACCGCCTCGGTGCGCGACGACCGCGACTGGCGTGTCGCCGAGACGCCCGCAGACCTCCAGGATCGCCGCGTCGAGATCACCGGGCCGGTCGACCGCAAGATGGTGATCAACGCGCTCAACTCGGGTGCCCGCGTATTCATGGCCGACTTCGAGGACGCGAACTCGCCGACTTGGCAGAACTGCGTCGAGGGCCAGGCGAACCTGATCGACGCCGTCGAGCGCACGATCTCGCTCGACACCGGCGAAAAGTCGTACTCGCTCGACGAGGAGACCGCGACGCTGCTCGTGCGACCGCGCGGCTGGCACCTCCACGAGAAGCACCTGCTCGTCGACGGTGTGCCGATCTCCGCCAGCGTGTTCGACCTCGGCCTCTACGTGTTCCACTGCGCCGAGCGGCTCGGCGAGCGCGGCTCGGGACCGTACTTCTACCTCCCGAAGCTCGAGAGCCACCTCGAAGCGCGGCTGTGGAACGAGGTCTTCGTCGCCGCGCAGGAGCGGATCGGAATCCCGCGCGGGACGATCCGCGCCACGGTCCTGATCGAGACGATCCTGGCCGCGTTCGAGATGGAGGAGATCCTGTACGAGCTGCGCGAGCACTCGTCCGGGCTCAACGCCGGCCGCTGGGACTACATGTTCAGCGTGATCAAGAAGTTCCGCGACCGGGAGGACTTCATCCTCCCCGATCGGGCGCTCGTGACCATGACCGTCCCGTTCATGCGGGCGTACACCGAGCTGCTCGTCGCCACGTGCCACCGCCGCGGCGCCCACGCGATCGGGGGCATGGCGGCCTTCATCCCCTCGCGGCGCGATGCCGCCGTGAACGAGGCCGCCCTGGAGAAGGTGGCCGACGACAAGATCCGCGAGGCGAACGACGGCTTCGACGGCACCTGGGTCGCCCACCCCGACCTCGTCCCGACGGCGAGAGCCGAGTTCGACCGTGTGCTCGCGGGCAGGCCGAACCAGGTCTCGAGGCTTCGGGACGACGTCTCGGTCGACGCGGCCGCCCTGCTCGCAGTCTCGGAGACGCCGGGATTCGTGAGCGAGGACGGTGTCCGCCTGAACGTGTCCGTCGGGATCCAGTACATCGGCTCCTGGCTCGCAGGGACCGGCGCGGCGGCAATCAACAACCTGATGGAGGACGCCGCCACGGCCGAGATCTCCCGCTCCCAGATCTGGCAATGGGTCCGCCACGGCCGTGTCGAGAGGAGTCAGGTCGAGCACGTCGTCGCGGACGAGCTGCAGCAGCTCGGGGAGGCCTACGCGCCCGCCGCCGACCTGTTCCTGCGCGTGGCGCTCGACCCGGACTTCGTCGAGTTCCTGACGCTGCCGGCGTACGAGCTCCTGCCCTGAGCAACCCGGGCGCAGCACGCCTCACACGCGGAGGCTTCCTGGCCGCCGGCGCAGGCGCTGCCCTGGCCGTCGGGACCCGGCCGGCGAGGGCGGCCGCTCCCCAGCTCGTCGACGTCGTCGTGATCGGCGGCGGCATCGCGGGGCTCGCGTGTGCCGACGCGCTGCAGCGAGCGGGCCGCTCGGTGACGGTGCTCGAGGCGCGGAACCGGGTCGGCGGGCGCATCTACACGATCCGCAAGGCGTTCACCGAGAGCCAGCACGCCGAGGGCGGCGGCGAGTTCATCGACCCCGGGGACACGTTCATTCGCAGCTACGTGCGCCGGTACGGCCTCACGCTCGAAGACCTCCGCGTCGAGCCGGACGCCCATCTCGACGGTGTGGTCTATCTCGACGAGCGGCGGCGTACCCCGCAGGCGGTGCTCACGCCGCCGGTGCAGGCTCAGATCGACCGCTTCTGGCGCCGGGTCGGGACGCTCGCCGCGCCGGTCGATCCGTTCGACCCGCTCGCGCGCGGCGCCCCCCTCGACCGGCACTCGGCGCAATGGCTCCTCGACTCGCTGCGCATCGACGGAACACCGCGCGAACTGCTCGACCAGCAGCTCCGCGACCGGTTCACCGTCGAGCCGCGGAAGCTGTCCGTGCTCTTCCTCTGCCAGACGTTCAAGCGCACGGGGGCACGGCCGCCGACGGCGACCGGCCCGTTCCGCATCCGCGGCGGCAACGACCAGCTCCCGAACGCGCTCGCGAACGAACTCCACGACGTCCGTTACTCGTCCTGGGCGCGCCGGATCGAGCTCCACGCAGGCGGCGTGCGCGTCCACGCCGACGGCGGCAACGTCCTGGCGCGCTTCTGCGTCCTCACCGTGCCCTTCCCCGCGGTCAGCACGTCGATCGAGTTCGCACCGGCGCTGCCTCACGCCCTCCGCGATGCGATCAGGCTGCTCCGCTACGGCGTCGCGACGAAGGTGATGATCCAGTACGAGAGGCGCTTCTGGCGCGCCGAGCAGGAGAGCGGCTCGATCCTCACCGACCTCACCTTCCAGCGCTCCTGGGAGGCGACGAGCGGTCAGGCAGGAGGGCGCGGCATCCTCACCGCGTCCGTGACCGGCCGCGGTGGCGCGATCTACTCCGGGCGTCATCCGGCCACGCGCACGGCGCTGGCGGCGGACGAGATCGACGACGTCTACCCGGGCTCGCGCAAGCTTTTCGCGCACGGCGCGACCGCGGACTGGCTGAACGAGGCCCCCACCCTCGGGGCGATCGCCGCCTACGCGCCCGGTCAGGTGACGAGCTACTGGAACGTCGTCCGCCGCCGCTACGGACGGCTGCTCCTGGCCGGCGAGCACACCGACTCGTACGGCGGCACGCTCGAGGGCGCGGCGCGATCGGGGCGGCGCGCCGCGGCGGCCGTTCAGGCGCTGCTCTGAAACGCCCTTTCGAACATGACGCGTCGCTGCCCGAGCGGTCTATTCGGGAAGCCAGCCCTCGCCGTATCGGGTGAGTTCGCCTCTGGGGAACCGGGCATACGCCTCGTCCGCGTCGGTGGTCTCCCGCTCGACGCCGGCGCGGTGGCGTAGCGCGACTTCATCCACGGTGTAAGCGCCCCAGTCGGATCCCGTCGAGCGGTCGCGGGCGCCGACCGCGAGTACGAGGCACGGCCCTTCCCCGGCGCCGACGATCGCATGGTTCGTCTCCGGCGGGCAATGCACGAAGTCCCACTGCCGTAGCGGACGCTCCTCGCCTTCGACGATGGCCAGAGCCTCCCCGGCGAGCACGAGGAAGTCCTCCTGGTCGTTCTCACGATGGTACATCCCCATCGGCTCGCCGGGGCCAAGAACGGTGAGGTTAATCCCGAGTTGCAGGAAGTCCGCCGCACCCTCGAAGCCTGCACCCTCGAACTCGCACAGGTGGCCGCGACCTTTGCGGTCCCACCACTGCGTCTCACGCGCGTTGAGTACGAACCAGCCTTGCCCTTTCGGGACGAGTCCGTGCTCAGTCGACACGAGCTGCGACTCAGGAACCACCGGCCTGAGACTGCCATACGCGGCCCCGCATCGTGCGCGAAGAGGGTCCAGGCGCTCCTAGAACGTGGGCTTCGCGGTCATGTCGAGCACGATCAGGATCAGCAGCGCCGTGTCGAAGCGAAAGACCGTGAACAGCCGCTTGACCCGCCGGCGCACGACCTCCGACTCGGGCCCGAGCTCCTGTGCGGCGCGGTCGATGCGCCCGAGCTCGGGGCCGACGAACGCGACACCGACCACGGCCGCGATCGCCCAGCCGACGAGCGCGAAGTCGACCCAGAAGATGTCCCACGGCCACTCGCCCTTCTGCATCAGCGCGATGCCGAAGCCGAGGACGGCGAAGAGCGCCGGCGTGTAGACGTGGACGCCGATCCAGGCGCCCATCTTGCCGAGCTGCGCGAGCGCATCTCCGTCGCGGCGCCGCTCGAAGACGATGCCGAGCGTCGTGAGGGTGACGTCGCCGCCGACCCAGACGACGATCGAGATCACGTGCAGCGCCTTGTAGACGTTGTACGAGTCGGGCGCGTACCAGAGCAGGACGATCGCCCCCGCGACGAGCAGCGCCGCAGCGAGCAGCACCGACATGGCCGTCCGTCCGGGCGGCGCGGCCTCGGCGGCGATCGTCCTCTCCACGTCCGAGCTCATCCCAGGGGGATGCGCTCCTTGTTCTCGGCCAGCCAGCCGTCGAAGGTCTGGAGGTCCGGGTTCAGTGACCGGGCGAACTCGACTTCGCGTGCCGCGCAGTAGTCCGCGTTCGCGTCGCGCTTGAACTGGAACATGTTCCCGACGTCGTCCGCGCCGGGAAAGCCGAAGCTCCGGAACACGTCCGCGGGCACGTCGTTGTAGCGAACCTCCTCGCCGAGTGCACGGGTGAACGACGACGCGAACTCCGCGCCGGTGAGCTGCTCGCCCGAGATGCCGACCGTCTTGCCGATGAACGTGTCACCAGCCTTGAAGATCCCGTACGCGCACTTGCCGATGTCCTCCGCCGCCATGCTCGGCATCTTCGCGTCGCCGAGCGGGAACGTGACCGCGAGCACGCCGTCCTCGCCGCGGGCCGGGCCCATCCCGAAGTAGATGAAGTTCTCCCAGTAGAACGACGTGAGCAGGAAGGTCGTCGGGACGCCTGCCTCTCTGTAGAAACGGTCGGCCTCGGCCTTGCCGTCGAAGTGCGCCACCTTGAACCGGCCCTGGAGCGTCGGCATGCGGTCGTCGTCGAGCGGGATCCAGTCCCGGGAGTCCTCGAACGTCGACCAGATCGCATGCTGGATGCCCGCCGTCTTGGCGGCCCGTGCCATGTTCCCGGCCTGCTCGATCTCCTTCTCGGCGGAGAAGTGCTCCCAGAAGTTCGTCAGGCAGTAGGCGCCGTAGGCACCCTGGAATGCCGCTGCCAGGCTGGCCTCGTCGTCGAGGTCGGCCCGGACGACCTCGGCTCCCGCTGCGGCGAGCGCCTTGGCGGCGTCCGAGTCCGTGTTCCGGGTCAGGGCGCGCGCCGTAAAGCCGCCGCCGGGATCGGCGAGGATCGCCCGCACCAGCCCTCCGCCCTGGGCGCCGGTGGCACCGACGACCGCGATCACCTTCTGCTCGCTCATACCGCTCCCTTCGGTCCTGTCAGGACACTTCGTCGCGAACGATCTGCGCGCCCTCTGCGAGCGCCTTCAGCTTCATGCGTGCCACCGTGCGCGGCAGCGGCTTCATGCCGCAGTCGGTCGAGAGCGTGACTCTGTCCGGGGACACGTGCTCGAGCACCATCCGTGCGCGCTCGGCCACCTGTTCCGGCGACTCGATCATCATCGAGCGGATGTCGAGGACGCCGACCTGGACCTCCTTGTCCTCGGGCAGGTTCTTCAGGAAGTCGACGCCGGCCATTCCCCGGTTCGCGTAGTCGAGGACGAACTGGTCGATGCCGGGCGTGTCGAAGAAGTGTGGGAGGACCGTCTGGTACCCCTCCGGGAAGTTCGCGCTGAGGATGTCGTTGCCCCACGCGTTGCCGAAGCAGAAGTGCCAGCCGATCTTCGCGTCGACGCCCTCGCAGCACCTCCCGATCACGTCCTTGATCCAGTCGTAATCCTTCTCGTCGCCGGTGAAGAGCGGCAGCCAGGCGCCGAGGTCCTCGAGCTGGAGGTAGGTCGCGCCGGCGTCGACGAGGTCCTTCATCTCGGCGTTGAAGATCGGCACGAGCGCGTTGCAGAGCTCCTGGGGATCCTTGTAGTGCTGGAAGTAGACGTGCCAGGCGAGGTTGACCGGACCCGCGCCGACCGACACCTTGATCGGCTTGTCCGTGTACTGCTTCGCGATCTCGTAGAGGTCGCGAAGGCGGATCGGACCGTGCGTGACAGGGCCGCTGTTGACCACGCCGCCCCAGTCCGTGAGCAGGGCCGTGACGCGGTTCTGCTCCGTCTCGCTCGTGACGGAGGGGTGCTCCTCGCGCGCGGGATCGAAGCCCCCGATCCGCTCGTACATGTACCAGCAGAACGAGCCGATCACCCCCACGTAGTCGTCGTAGGACATCTGCCCGTCGGTGACGATGTCGAGGCCCGCTTCCTCCTGGTCGCGGATAACGGTCGCCGTCGCGTCGTGGTAGGCCTCCTCGTGGCGGACCTCCTTGAAGGCGACGCGGACGTCGCGCCCGAGCAACTGCTTGTCGTACCAGTGCGGCCGTGGATACGAGCCGACCATCGTGGTCGGGAGGATCGTGTCGACGATCTTCTTGGGCATTGATGCTCCTTTCCTCTTTCTAAGACCTGGAGAGCACGTCGGCCGCGATTCTCTCCGGTCCAGGGAGAAACGCGTCCTCGAGCGGTGGGCTGTACGGAATCGGCGAGTTGTCGGTGGCGATCCGCCAGGCGTCGTCGAGCTCGCCGAGCGCCTCCTCGGTGACGCTGGCGAGCACCTCGCCGGCCCAGCCTCCGGTGCGCGGGCCTTCCTCGACCACGGCGAGCCGGTTCGTCTTGCCGACCGAGCGGACGATCGTCTCGATATCGGGCGGGCGCACGGTGCGCAGGTCGACGACCTCGGCGGACACGCCCTGCCCGGCCAGCACGTCGGCCGCCTCGAGGCAGTCGGAGACGCCCTTCATCGCGCTCACGAGCGTCACGTCCGTCCCCTCGCGCACGACTGCGGCCCGACCGAGCGTGTAGTCGCCGCCCTCGCCGGCCGGACCCTTCGTCGTGTAGAGCCGCTTGTGCTCGAAGAACAGCACCGGATTGTCGTCGCGGATCGAGGCCTTGAGGAGCCCCTTCGCGTCGGCCGGCGTCGAGGGCGCCACGATCTTGAGCCCGGTCACGCCCATGAGCCACGAGATCGGCATCTGCGAGTGGATCGCACCGAACCGGCCGCCGGCGCCGACGACCGAGCGGATCACGAGCGGGACGCTGTGCTGTCCCTGCGTCAGGAACCAGTACTTCGTCGCCTGGTTGATCAGGCTGTCCATCGACAGCGCCAGGAAGTCGCCGAACATGATCTCGAGCACGGGCCGCAGCCCCGTGATCGCGGCGCCGTAGGCGGCACCCGTCATCGCCAGCTCGGAGATCGGCGTGTCGAAGACGCGCGCGGGGCCGTACTTCTCGTAGAGGCCCGGCGTGACCGCGAACACGCCGCCGGCGACCGCGACGTCCTCGCCGAACAGGATCACGCGCTCGTCGTGGGCGAGCTCCTCGTCGAGCGCGTCGTGGATCGCGTCGCGGAAGGTCAGCTCGGTGGCCCCGTTCGTCGCCATCAGCCGATGATCCCATCCGGAGCCGCGAGCAGCTCGCCGAGGCGTTGCAGGAACGCAGCGGCCTCGGCGCCGTAGGCGACTCGGTGGTCGCAGGCGAGGGTCAGCTCGCAGGTGCGTCTCGCGACGAGGCCGCCGTCCGGCGTCACGACGGCGCGGCGCTCGACGGCGCCGGCGGCCAGGATGGCGGCCTGCGGCGGGTTGATCACGGCCTCGAACCGGCGGATCCCGAACATGCCCAGGTTGGACACGGTGAAGGTGCCGTCGCGCAGGTCGGCGGGTCCGACCTTCCGCGTCCTCGCCTTCTCGATCAGCTCACGGGCCTCGGCGGCGACCTCGAAGATCGACTTGCGGTCCGCGTCGAAGATCGTCGGCACGAGCAGCGCGTCGTCGGTGGCGACCGCGACGCCGACGTTCACGCGGCTGAAGCGGACGACCCGGCCGTCGACGAAGCCGGCGTTCAGGCCCGGGAACTCGCGCAGCGCGAGGGCCGAGGCGCGCACGAGGAAGTCGTTCACGGACGGGAGCGGCGAGCGTGCCAGCTTGCGCAGCTCGCTACGCAGCTCGGCCGTCCGCTCCATGTCGACCGCGATCTGGAGCGTGAACTCCGGGATCTCGGAGCGGGAGGCCGTCATCCGCTCGACGATCGTGCGCTGCGTCGGGGTCAGGTCGACGACGGTCTCCTCGCCGCGGCCGCCGGGCCCAGCCGCCGCGGCCGACGTGGGCGCCGCCGGCGCCGCTTCCGCGGCAAGCCGGACGTCCGCCTCGGTGATGCGGCCGCCCGGGCCGGTTCCCTCGAGGCCGTCGAGATCGACGCCGAGCTCGCCGGCGAGCCGCCGTGCGACCGGCGTCGCGCGCGAGCGCCTGCTCGCGACGGGCGGCTCCGCAGGGGCAGGGGTGGGCGGCGCGGCCTGCGTGCCGGCGCCGTCCACCGAGAGGCGGGCGATCACCTCGCCGAGCTGCGCCGTCTCGCTCTCGCCCACGGAGATCTCGCTGAGCACGCCGTCGAGCTCGGCCTCGTAGACGACCGTCGCCTTGTCGGTCTCGACCTCGACCAGTGGCTCGCCCTTCGCGACGGCCTCGCCCGGCTGCTTGAGCCAGCGCAGCACGACGGCCTCCTCCATCGAGTCGGAGAGCCGCGGCATGGTCACGTCGACGAGCCTCGTCACATGCAGGTCCAACCGCCGTCGACGACGAGGTTGATGCCGTTCATCGCCTCGTTTTCGAGCAGAAAGCGTGATGCGCCCACGACTTCCGCCATCGTCACGAGGCGCCCGATCGGCGTGCGCTGCACGAGTGCCTGCAGCCGCTCTGGAGGCATTCCGCTCCACTGCGGGCTGTCACCGACGATGGCTGGATGCAGCGCGTTCACACGCGTCGGCGCGAGCTCGATCACGAGCGTCCGCACGAGGCTCGTCACTCCGCCGTTGACGGTCGTGACGGTTGTCGAGCCGGGATACGGTCGATCACGCGCGAGGCCTCCGAAGATGAGGATTGCAGAGCCATCGCGAAGGCGCGAGGTCAGCGCGTGGATCACCTCGGTGTAGCCGACGAGCTTGAGCGTGATCAGCCGCAACGCGCTGCCGATGTCGTACTCGCGCACGTTGTTCACGTCGCGCTCGATCGCGGCGAGCACGAGGTAGTCGACTTCGCCTATGTCCGCAAGGTGGTCAGCAATCGCGTGCGGCTCGGCGAGGTCGAATCCGATGCCGCGGGTGCGGCCGCCGATCTCGTTCGCGGCGGCTTCCGCGCGGGCCTGGTCCCTGCCGGTGACGATCACGTCGCGACCGCTGTCGGCGTACGACTGCGCGAGCTCGCGACCGAGTCCTTGCGTGCCGCCGACGATCACGACATTCCCTGTGGCCATTCGCTCCCTCCTTTCGCACAGAGCCAAGAGAGGGCCCGTCCGTACACCGCGGACCGAGCCCGGGGACAGCGACTCAGACGGTTGCCATCGGCTCGGCTGCCCACTCCGGCAGCAATCCGCCTCGCGAGAGAATGTGATTCCTGGACTCTTCGAGTTTCTGGACGACGCCGTCGACGTCGACGTCGACGAGCCGTCCGTGGCGCTTCACGGCGCGCCCGGCGACGAACACGGAGTCGACGTTGGACGTGTCGGCGAACACGACGATCGTTCCGACGGGATCGACCATCGGAGCCGTGTTGATCGCGTTGACCTTCAAGAGAACGATGTCCGCCTGCTTGCCAGGCGCGAGCGACCCGACCTTGTCGTCGAGCGCGCATGCCCGCGCACCTTCGATCGTCGCGAACTCGAGCACGTCCCTGTGCGTCAGCGTCGGCGCGAACGCCTCGTCCGGCGTGTCGGTGAAGGCGCCGATCCGTTCGTGGACGAGGGCAGTACGCATCTGCGTGAACATCTCGCCGGGGACGCTGGAGACGACGTCGACGCTCAGTGACGGCCGCACGCCGCGATCCACGAGCCTGCCCGTCGGCGGGCGGCCGTGGCCCATGAGCATCTCGACGTACGGCGCAATGGACGCGGTCCCGCCGGTCTCCGCAACCAGGTCGAGCTCCTCGTCCGTCGAATCGGTGCAGTGGATGTACGTCGTGTCGGGGCCGAGCAGGCCGAGGTCGTCCAAGTTCTTGACGTGGTGCACGTGGACCGTCGTCAGCCGCATGCCGACGTGCACGCTGATGCGGATGCCGAGGTCGCGCGCGAGCTCCCAGTCGTGCTTCGCGACCTCGAAGTTCGAGTTGCCGGGTGCTCGGGCCGCGAGCGCGAGCGTCAGCAGCTGATCGTCGGAGGAGAAGTACGTCTCCCGGATGCGCCGGATGTCCTCTGGATGGTTCAGCTCGCTGAACGACCACCATTCGCCGCCCGTCGGCACCCCGTGTGCGTAGATCGCCCGGATGCCGGCGTCCTTCAGGCCCTGGATCGCCGCATCGGAGTGATCGGGCGTGTTGTTGATATGCGACCAGTCGAGCAACGTCGTCACGCCGCCGTTGAGGGCCTCCAACGCACCGGCGTAGTTGCCGATGTGGACGTCCTCGGGGCGGTAGTGGCCACCGACGCTGCCGAGCATCACCGCGAAGTAGTTGTCGAGCGTGCAGCACGGGAGGACACCGCGGACCGGCGTCTGCCAGGTGTGCCGGTGTGTGTCGACGAAGCCCGGCATGACGATCATTCCCGTTGCGTCGATCTCTTCCGCCTCGGCTACCTCGAGGCCACGTCCGACTTCGACGATCGTGCCGTCCTCGACGAGAACATCGCCTTTCGGGATCTCGCCGACGTCGGGATCCATCGAGACGACGAAGCCGTTGCGAATCAAGAGCCGCTGCGAGCTCATGCGGTATTTCCCAGTGGCTGACGGGACATGGATCGTCGTGAGGGCGCGAGAGAGCCTTCGTCGGCAGCAGAGGGAGGTGTCCTTGGCTGCCGCATGTACAGCGAGCATAAACGCCTCCGCGCCGACGCGTCAACGCCGACAACCCTGGCAGGACAACGTTCTGGCGCATGGCCGAGGCGGGCGCGCCGGATCTCTTAAGTGGGGGTGCACGCCCGTGTTCGACAACAGTTGACACTTCTCATCGCACATGCTCAGAATGGTGGTCTGGTTTCGGCTACCCCTCCGCCCTCGCCCCGCCCCGCAAAGGCACGGCCGTGACTGCCCCCGTCAGAACGTTCGCCGCGAGTGCCGTCGTAGCGGCCCGCTTCCTGCCGGTGTGGATCGCCTTCGCCGTGCTCGCGGCCGTCGCCGCGATCATCGCGCCCGAGGCGCTCCAACATACGTCGTGGTCATACGTGCTTCCCTCCATGACGATTCTCGCCGTTGCGGCGCTCGGGCAGATGCTCGTGGTCATGCAGGCCGGCATCGACCTCTCGACCCCGGGCGTCATCTCCCTGGGCGGAAACTTCATCGTCGGCGTGAGTGTGGGCTCCAACCACCGCCTGGCGCTCGGAATTCTCGCCTGCATCGGCCTGGGAGCGCTCGTGGGCCTCGTCAACGGACTCCTCGTCGGCATCGTGAGACTGAACCCGCTGATCGTCACGCTGGCCGTCGGGCTGATCTTGTCCGCGTGGAGCCTGAGGTACTCGCTCGACGTCACGAACTCGTCTCAGGTGCCGGAAGCGCTCTCGTCGTGGGCGGCGGAGAAGCCTCTTGGCATCAGCGCCGTCTTCTGGACGGGTGCCGCCATCACGGTCGCCGTCGCGCTCGTGCTTCGCTACACGGCCTCCGGGCGGCGTTTTCAGGCGGTGGGCGCGAACCCGAGGGCCGCGTGGATGGCCGGGCTGCACGTTCGAACGCACGTCGTGTTCGCGTACACGGCGGCGGGCATCCTCTACGGGGTTGCTGCGGTCCTGCTCGCCGGCATCCGCATCAGCGTCGACCCGGCCTTCGGCGCCGGCTACCTGCTCGCGCCGATCGCTGCAGTCGTCATTGCCGGGGCGTCGCTCTCCGGCGGGCTGGCGAGCGCAACGTCGACGTGGATGGCAGCGCTCGCGCTCACCTTCCTGACACAGATGTTGCTGATCCTGGGCCTGTCGGCCGCGATGCAGTACATCGTCTACGGTGCTGCGATCATCGCGGGGATGCTCGTCTCCGGCGACCGGATCGCCTCCCTGCTCGGCCGGGTCCTGAGACCGGTCGAGGCGACGGCGGGCAACCAGGTGGACCTAAACACGAGCTGAGAGGCTCACGAAAGGAGGGCACGATGCACGTATCGAAGGAGCCCGCAGCGAGATGGAGGCGCCGGACGATGGCGGTCCTGACGCTCGCGGTGCTCGTGGTGGCTGCCGTACTCGCCTCGAGCAGTCTCGGCAGCACGAGCAAGACGCACGCCGCAAAAGCGGGGCCGGTGCTGGTCGGCAAGGGAGGCGGGTTTGGCGAGGTGTACGTGGCGAAGGCCAGCACCCTGAAGCACACGCTCTTCAACGCCAAACTTCTCCCGAAGAACCCGACGGCGCGCAACATCGCGCTGGCCGGCCTCGGCCGCGCAGACAGGAAGGTCAACCTCAACCTCGCGTACAAGTGCTGGCAGAACAACGGCTGCAGTACCGGAACGGGAGGCAAGCTCACCGTCGCCTACATCGAGCAGTTCGGCGAGAACGTCTTCCGCCAGATGTCGAGGATGGAGTTCATCCTCCAGGCGCTGACGTACCCCTCGGTCGGCAAGATCATCTACAAGAGCGCACACTCCGACCTGACCCAGGGGATCGCCGACTTCAAGGCGGCGATCGCACAGCACGTCAGCCTGATCGTCTCCTATCCGGACTTCGGCGACGCCATGCTGCCGGTCATGAAGGAGGCAACCGACGCCGGAATCCCGGTGGCGACCTACGCCTGGGGCGAGGTGACAGGACCTGGCACGAACTACCTGACGGTCGTCGGCGAGGACACCTGCACCCTCGGCAAGACGTTCGCGTACGTCATGAACCAGCAGGTCAAGTCCGGCAACATCGCCTTCCTCGGCGGCTTCCCGGGGAATCCTCTCTCCGCCAGCTGGCAGAAGTGCGAGAAGCCGGCGCTCAACCCCAGCATCCACGTCGTCGCGACCGAGCCGACGAACTGGGATCCCTCGAAGGTGCAGCAGGTCGTCGCCGGAATCCTCGCCAAGTATCCCGACATCAAGGGCTGGAGCTACGAGTTCGGGGCTGCCATGGCGCAGGGCGCCCTGGCGGCGTACAAGGCCGCGGGGATTCCGTACAACACCGTGCTGACGCTCAGGACCGACGATGTCATCATGGGCTGTCAGTTCAACGCCCTGAAGAACCCGAACCTCAAGATGTTCTACTACACCTCGGCGAACACGCAGATCCGGGTCGCCTTCACGGCCGCGATGATGAAGCTCAAGGGGGCGAAGATCCCGCCCACGATCGTGTTCCCGATCCAACTGCAGAACCAGAGGGTGCGCGACTCATGCGTGAAGGGCTATCCGCAGCTGGCGTCCGCGACGTCGCTCATCCCGCTGAGCCTGCTCCACCGGATGTATCCCTAGGAGAATGACGAAACGAATCACTAGAACCTGAGCCAGATACAAACGATGTCGAGTCCCGGGCCCGCGAGCCCCCTCGTGCTGTCCCTGCGCGGCGTGTCGAAGGCGTTCGGAGCAGTACAGGCGCTTCGTGACGTCAGCGTCGACTGCCGCGCAGGGGAGATCCATGCGCTCGTCGGGGAGAACGGGTCCGGGAAATCGACATTGCTCGGAATCGCGAGCGGCTTCGTCCATCCTGACGACGGAGCCGTCGAGATCGGCGGGCGGCGCCGGCGGCGCGGCTCTCCTGCCGAGGCTCGGAAGCTGGGCCTCGGCATCGCGTATCAGACCTACTCGCACGTCCTCGACCTGTCGGTCGCCGAGAACCTCTACCTCGCCGTGCCCACGGACGTGAAGCCGAGGTACGGACGCATGGAGGAGTGGGCGGCGGCGAGGCTGGGGGAGTTCAAGCTCGACCTCCCCGTCACCGCGGTCGCCGGCTCACTGTCGCTCGCCGACCGGCAGCTGCTCGAGGTGGTCAAGGTCCTGCTCGCCCAGCCGAAGGTGCTCCTCCTCGACGAGCCGACGACCGCGCTCGGGCCGGAGGATGTCGAGCGGCTTCATGCGCTCGTGCTCGAACAGAGCCGGGCGGGCGTCGGGATCGTCTACGTCAGCCATCGACTGCCGGAGGTGCTCGGGATCGCCGACCGGATCACCGTGCTTCGGGACGGCGTCGGTCAGGGCACCCACAAGGCCGCCGACATGTCGGAAGAAGCACTGGTCGCCCTCATGATCGGTCGGCCGCTCCAGCTCGCCTTCCCCGAGCGAGACGCCGACGGACACCGTGCCGAGACGCTGCTCGACGTGTCGGGCCTCCGCGGTGAGCGCTTCGGTCCCATCGATCTCGAGGTCGGGAAGGGCGAGATCGTCGGGATCGCAGGCGCGGAGGGCAACGGCCAGACGCAGTTCCTTCGTGCCCTTGCGGGTGTCGAGCGCTCGACGGGGACAGCCTCTTGCGGCGGCGACGAGCTCAACACGAGGTCGCCGCTCGCTGCCCTCCGCGCCGGAGTCGTGTTGCTCAGCGGCGATCGAGCCCGGGAGTCGCTCTTCCCGGTCCTGAGCGTGCGCGCCAACACAACGATCCAGATTCTGGGGAGGCTGGGACGCCTCGGCCTCCTGCAGCGACGGCGTGAGCGGCGGACGGTCGACGAGCTCGCGCACCGCCTCAGCATCCGGATGGCGTCGATCGAGCAGCCGGTGCAGTCCCTGTCCGGCGGCAACCAGCAAAAGGTCTCGCTGATGCGCCCGTTCCTCCGCGGGGACGTCAAGATCATCCTCGCCGAGGAGCCGACGCAGGGCGTCGACGTCGCCGCGCGCTTCGACATCTACGACGCGCTGCGCGCGAAGGCGAAGGAGGGCGTGGCCGTCATCGTCAAGTCGAGCGATCCGCTCGAGCTCGCCGGGCTCTGTGACCGCGTCGTCGTGATGTCGCGCGGGACGATCGTCGACGAGATCCGCGGCGACGAGCTCGGCGAGCGCAGGATCGTCGAGGCGATCGTGGGTTCGCGCGTCGGCGCACGAGAGCCTGCGCCCCCGGGAGTCGAGCGGCCGGGATGAGCGTTCTGACGCGTGCGGGAGCATCGATCGGCCGGGTCAGATTCCGCGGCGCATTGCCGCTCGCCTTGATGACGACGCTGATCGTCGCGGTCGGCGCCTACACGGCCGCGCACCAGTCGGCGTTTCTCACGAGCTACAACCTTCGGAACCTCCTGCTCGCGACGATGCCGCTCGCCCTCGTCTCGATCGGCCAGATGAGCGCGCTCCTCGTCGGCGGCTTCGACGTCTCCGTCGGGGCCCTGATGACGATGTGCGTCGTCGTCGCCTCGTTCACGATGACCTTCGAGACGTCGACGTTGGGATTGATCCCGGGGGCCCTTGCGCTCGTGGCCGTCGGACTGGCGACCGGGTTGTTCAACGCGACGCTCATCATCGTCCTCCGCCTTCCTTCGATCATCGCCACTCTCGGCACGTTCAGCATCCTCGAGGGTGCGTCACTCCTGCTGCGCGACCACCCCGAAGGCCCGATCTCGAGCAACGCCATCGACGCGCTGACGACGAGTATCGGCTTCGTGCCGCTCGCCTTCGTCGGCGTCGTCGTCCTCGCCGTGCTCGCGGACGTGTGGCTGTACCGCTCGCGCACGGGCCTGGCGGTGCGGGCAGTCGGTCTCGACGAGACGTCGTCGCGCCGGCTCGGGATGAGAACCGCCCACGTGATGATCCTTGCGTTCGTCGTCTGCTCCGTGATGGCGTCGATCGCCGGCTTCTACCTCGCCGCCGAAGTCCAGATCGGCTCGCCGATCATCGGCGACTACGCCCTCGAGAGCATCGCCGCGGCCGTCCTCGGCGGCGCCAGCCTCGCCGGCGGAAGGGGATCCTTCGTGGGCACGATGCTCGCGGCCCTGTTCCTCACGCTGATCAACAACTCGCTGTCGTTCTTCCAGCAGCCGACCGAGTACGCGCAGATGACGATCGGCGTGCTGATCCTGGTGGCGCTCGTGCTCTACCAGGGCCCCGAGCTGCTCGCGCGCCTGCGCACCAGCTTGGGAGGCGTCGGCCGACTGCGGTCGCGACAAGGAGACGCGCCGGCGGGCTGAACGAGCTAGTCGCCGGCGTCAGGAGACGGCGGAGCGGTTCCCGCGCGCGTATCGGACGCCAGACGCTCGACGAGATAGTCCCAGTCCCGTTCGAACCGGTACGAGTAGCGTGGTGGGGGCGCGGGGGCCGACGTCTCGAGCCACCGCACCCCGCCTCCCTGCGTTTCGTAGAACGCGTGGACGCACCCGGTCGCCGTCCAGAAGACGTCGCCCGGCCGGAGTGTGTGTCGCTCACCGTCCGCGACGACGTCGACCTCGCCCTCGAGCATGTAGTACGACTCCTCGAACGGGTGGTCGTGCGGATGCGCGACGGCGCCCGGCTGGTAATCGACCATGAACATCGTGTGGAGCTGCGCGTCGAGCCTCTGGTCGACGAGCATCTTCACGGCGATTCCGCTGTACGCCAGAACGGCAGTCGCCATGCTCGCTGAGACCGTTGGAGCAGCGACGGCTGCCCCGCGCTTCAAGCGATCGAGATCCATCTCGCCCTCCGTGAGCAGGAAGAGATGGCGGTTACGCGGGTCGCGGACGTCGATCGGTGCTCCTGCGCCTTCGGACGCGGAGTCGAGGAAGAACGTGTCGCTGCCGTCGGGGCGCGGACGCGGGGCGACCATCTCGACCCAGAGCGCGCGGCCGGCAGCGCGCCACGCGTGCGGAACGCCCACCGGCGCGAGACCGCAGGCGCCGGGCTTGAGCTCGACCGCCTGGCCGTCGAGGTAGAGGACCGGCTGCCCCTCGAGGACGTAGAAGCTCTCTTCGTACGAATGGACGTGCGTGTCGAGGTGTCCGTCCACGAGCAAGCACAACCCGAGTCCCATGTGCGTCGCGCCGGTCGAGCCGTCGACGAGCCGGCAGGCCTGGAAGCCGTTGCCGCGGCCCGGGTAAGGATCGGTGAACGCGACGTCCTCACGGCGGACGAGGCGATGACCCGGCCTCCCGTCCGCGAGCGCGCGCGTACCGGTGTCGCCGGTCATGCTGTCAAGCGTGACTGAACGATCGGGCATGTCCGCATCAGTGCTCGGGCGCGTGGTGGTGCCGGCCGAGCACCACCCAGATCGCGTGCACGACCTGATCGCCGTCGTTGTGCAGCCGATGCGGAATCGTCGACTCGAACGAGATCGAGTCGCCGGGTTGGAGCACGTGCTCCTCGAACCCGACGGTCACACCCAGCGTGCCGCTGAGCACGAGGCCGAACTCGCGCCCGCTGTGGCGGACAAGCTTTCCGTCCGGGCTCGAGGCGCCGCCGACCTCGTAGATCGCCTCCATGAACTCGATGTCCTTGTCGTTCCACGCCGTCAGCCGCTCCCAGCGGACGCCGGACTCCAGCTCGAGCGCGCGCCGTTCGGCGCGGCGCTGGACGGGAGCGGCGCCGGCGCGCGCCTGCGCGCCGTTGTCGACCTCGTCCGCCCGGGCCGCGCCCAGCCCGCGAGTGTGGGCGTGCTCGGAGCTCAGGCCGCCGAGCTCGAAGATCTCGTCCAGGGAGAGGCCGAGCTCGTTGACGATCGCGTAGAGCGTCCGCACGGACGGTTGGATCTTGCCGGTTTCGATCTGGGAGACCAGGCTCGGCGAGACCTCGAGCCGCCGTGCGAGCTCGCGCAGGCTGAGGCCGAGCTCCTCGCGCCGCTCGCGCAGGCTGGCCCCGACGGACGACGTGGAGTCTTTCGCCTCCGCGCGCGCCGACGTGCGAATCGCGGCCTGGCCCGTCTGTGCCCGGGAGCTCATCGCACCGAGGATAGGTGAATGCTCAGGACTTGAACTCCGGGAACGCCTCGGGCTCCGGGAACGGCGCCTGGAGCGCCGCCGCCTCGACGGCGGTCAGCTCGCGCTCGACGTCGGCCGCGACCTCGTCCAGCTCGGGCTCCGGGACACCGAGCTCTGCGTGCAGGCGCTCGCGTGCGAGCACGAGCGGGTCGCGAGCCTGCCATTCCTCGAGCTCTCCCTCGGGCCGGTACTTGCCCGGGTCGCTGCGCGAGTGGCCGACGAAGCGGTAGGTACGGGCCTCGACGAAGGTCGGGCCCTCGCCGGCGCGCACGGGTGCGATCACCTCGAGCGCCGCGGCCCGCGTCGCCCAGACGTCCATCCCGTCGACGACCGTGGCCGGGATCTCCATCGTCTTTGCCCGGTCGATGATCGCGCCGGCGGTCACGTCCGCCATCGGCGTGTACTCGCCGTAGCCGTTGTTCTCGCAGACGAAGACGAGCGGCAGCGTCAGCACCTTGGCGAAGTTCAGGCACTCGAAGAAGTACGCCTGGTTCGCGGTGCCGTCCCCGAAGTACGCGACTGCCACCAAGCCCGTGCTCTTGAGCGCGAGCGCCGCGCCGGTCGCCGCCGCAATGCTGCCGCCGACGATGCCGTAGCAGCCGAGCAGGCCGTGTTCGCGATCGACGATGTTCATCGAGCCGGCACGACCCCCGTTGACGCCGGTCGTGCGGCCGAGCAACTCGGCGACGAGCGGCTCCGGCGCGAGCCCGAGCGCCATCGCGTGTCCATGGCCGCGATACGTGCACGCGGCGCGATCGCCCTCCTCGAGCGCGCTCGCGAACCCGACCGCGACGGCCTCCTGACCCGAGTAGAGGTGCGTCGTCCCGTACACCTCGCCGCGCAGGAAGAGCGCCTGAACGAGGTCCTCGACGCGCCGGATCAGCAGCATCCGGCGGTAGAGCGCCAGGTAGAACGCGACGTCCTCGTCGCCGGCGACCGGGCGGCGGACTCCGGAGACGGACGACACGCGCTAGGCCTCCACCGCTTCGTAGGCCTGCGGGATCCAGTCGCCGGTGCCGCTCCTGATCAGCGTGCGCGTGGTCACGTCCCGGTCGGCAGCGGCGGCGGCGCAGCTCCCGAGAAGAGTGGAGCCGAGCCGTTGACCTCGACGAGCCGCCCCTCGACCATGTCCGCACCGCGGACGTAGCCCTTCCCTGCCACGAGCAGCTCCTCGGCGGGGAAGCGGGTCAGGATCTGCGGGCCGTCCGCCGTGACGACGACCTCCTCCTCGATCCGGGCGGCCGAGCGCCGGTCGGGCGTCGGACAGTACGTCTCGAGCGCGAAGACCATGCCGACCTCGAGCTCGACCGGGGAGTCGAGCGAGTGGAGCCGCGAGATCATCGGCGGCTCGTAGAGCCCGACGCCGATCCCGTGCCCGAACTGGAGGCCGAACGCCGCGCGCTCGTCGTCGATCCCGAGGTCCTGCGCCGTCGGCCAGACCTCGGCGATCTTGTCGGTCGTCACGCCGGGCCGGACGAGCTCGATCGCCGCATCCAGCCACTCGCGGCACTGCTTGTAGGCGTCGAGCTGCGCCGGCGTCGCGTAGCCGACGTTGAACGTCCGGTAGTAGCACGTCCGGTAGCCGTTGAAGGCATGGATGATGTCGAAGAAGGCCTGGTCCCCCGGGCGCAGCAGGCGGTCGGCGAACGTGTGCGGGTGCGGGTAGCAGCGGTCGCCGGAGATGGCGTTGATCGCCTCGACGTGCTCCGACCCGAGCTCGAACAGGATCTTCATCGCCTGAGCGACGACCTGGTTCTCGGTCACGCCCGGCCGCAGCATGCGGTAGATCTCCTCGTAGACCGCGTCGACGATTGCGGCCGCATGGTCGAGCAGCGCCAGCTCGTCCTCGCTCTTCAGGCGCCGCGCCTCCATCATCACCGGCTGCGAGTCGGTCGCGTGGATGCCCTTGCGCTGCAGCGCGAGCAGCGTGGTCATGTCCGGGACATCGATGCCGAGCGGCTCCTGCTCGAGCCCCCGCTCGCGCAGCTCGTCGAAGACGAGGTCGGCGAGCGAATCGGGCACGCCGGTCGAGTCCGGCATCGCACCACGGATCGGCGGCACCCAGGAGCGCCAGCTCGACTCCGGCAACCACGGGCAGTAGAGCTGGTGGTGCCGTGCGGCCGAGCCGAAATCCCACAGGATGGGATCGTCATCGCGGAAGAGGAGGGCGAACCGGATGTTTTTGTCGCGCTCCCAGGTGCCGATCGCCGTGCTCGTGACGTAGCGGAGGTTGTTGGGGTCGAAGAGGAGGAGGGCTCCCAGCTCCGACTCCCTGAGCGTCGCCTTGGCGCGCTCGAGACGGTGCTTGCGCAGCCTGGCGAAGTCGACCCGCTGCTCCCAGTCGACGGCCATCGACGCGCCGCGCGACGCAATGCTCATCTCTGTCCCTCCGCTCGTCCGAGTGTTCAGCGATTCTGCACAACCTGGCCGGATGCGTCAACATGCGGGACGTGGCGAGCCTGGGCTTCGTCGGTCTCGGCGTCATGGGCGGTGGCATCGCCGGCCGCCTGCTTGCCGCCGGTCACGAGGTGCACGGGTGGAACCGGACGCGGTCGAAGGCGGCCGGGCTCGAGGAGCAAGGGCTCGTCTGGTGCGCCTCGCCGCGCGAGGTGGCCGAGCGCTCCGACGTCGTCTTCACGATGGTCACGGACGTCACCGCGCTCGCGTCCGTGCTCGACGGCGAGGACGGTCTCCTCGCCGGGCTCGGCCCGGGCAAGGTCTACGTGGACATGAGCACGGTCAGCCCGGCGGCGAGCCGCCGTAACGCGGAGCGCGTGCGCTCGCTCGGCGCCGAGATGCTGGACGCGCCCGTCTCGGGCAGCGTCGCGACGCTCGAGGCCGGTCAGCTCTCGGTGATGGCGGGCGGCAGTGACGAGGCTTTCGCGCGCGTCGCACCGATCCTCCAAGACGTGGGGCCGACGGTCACGCACGTGGGCGAAAACGGCCAGGCGGCGCTGCTCAAGATCGCGCACAACCTCAGCCTCGCCGTGCAGATGCTCGCGTTCTCGGAAGGCGTGCTGCTGGCCGAGAAGGCGGGGATCGACCGCGCGCGGGCGGTCGAAGTGCTCACGAACAGCGCGATCGCCTCCCCGATGGTCAAGTACCGCGGCCCCTTCGTGCTCGGGCAGCCGGAGGAGGCGTGGTTCGACGTGAACATGATGCAGAAGGACCTCGTCTACGCCCTCGAGGCGGGCCGCGAGCTCGACGTGCCCCTCCCGACGGCCGCGGTCGCGAACGAGTACCTGACCGCCGCTCGCGCGCTCGGGCTGGAGCACAAGGACTTCGCCGTGCTCTTCGAGGTTCTCGCCCTCATCGCAGGCGTCGAGCCCAGGCGATCTCGCGAGACCTGACGATTCCTCGGCGGAGCCCGGGCTTGGCCCGGGCGTAGCTCGGGCCGCGGGCGACGCGACCACAAAGGGAAGGGGGCTCACGGAGGGAAACCGGCCGTTTCCCCCCGTGTTAGACCGGGTGCTTCATCCAGACGTTGGGCTCGACGTAGCGGCCGACGTCGTGCTCGCGGTCGATCTCGATCGGGACGAGCGCGCCCTCGAGGACGTACGCGCCGCTGTCGGGGAATGCCATGCCGGTCCACTCCTCCCACTCTGCGACCGTGCCGGTGACGACGAGCGAGCCAGGGCAGACGTGGAGGATCTTCGCGCCCAGCTTCTCGTGCACACGGAGCCACGGGTCGAAGAGCTCGCCGTCCTGCCGTCGCCAGTCCGCGTAGCGCTCGATCGAGGTCAGCGGGTAACGCGACTTCAGGGTCGGGCGCACGGGCGCGACGAGCGCGTTCATGCCGTAGCGCGCTGCGACGTCGCGCATGCCGCCGATGACCAGCGGGCTGAGGCCGCGCCCCCGGTAGCGCGGATCCACCACGGCGACGAGCGCCGAGAGCGTCGTCGGCTCGCCGCCGTCGCCCTCCTCGAAGACGCGCTGCATGACGCCCTCGACCCCGTCCGGTAGGTCGTTGCGCCGGCCGTTCCACCGGAAGGGCACGGTCTGGCCGCGCCCCATGATCGTGTCCGTCTCCTCGTCGTAGAGCACGAGCTGGAAATCGGGGAAGTCCTCGCGGAGGCGCGACCAGTTGCGGTTGAGCTGCGCGTGGTGGATGAACTCGGGCCAGACGTCCTCGAGCTCGTCGAGGCGGGCGACGAGGTCGGGGCGCTCCGTGTACGGGGCGACGATCACGGGGTCAGCCTACGCGTGCCGGAGCGCCGCGAGCCAGCTCGTGCGCGGCCCGCACCCCCTCGGCCGCGACGGGAGGGGTGTAGAGTCTCGCCGCTGGACGCGGCGGGCATTGCAGGCATGAAAGGGGTTGTGATGTCGGTGGGACGCCGAATGCCCGTTGCTCGAACTCTTGCGTTTCGCGTATCGATGGTGGCCGTTGCGACCGCGTTGGCGTTGACGGTTGCGACGAGCGCTCTCGGCGGTGGGCACAAGGCACTTGCGCTCGACGGTGTGTCGTTGACGACGCATGACGTGGCCGTGCCCTCGGCCGCGAAGCCGAAGCCGAAGAAGAAGCCCCCTGTTTGCAAGAAGGGTCAGAAGAGCACGAAGAAGAAGCCCTGCACCAAGCGGCGGGTGCAGATAGCCGACGTGCGCGCCAACCCACCGGTCGCCGGCTGGATGTTCGGGCTCACGCTGAGCCAGAACGCGGACGGCACCTGGGCCCTGAGGGTGAATCTCGCCCGCAGCGCCGGCAACTCGCGCGAGGCTCATGCGTATTTCTTCCAGCTCGCCGCGAGCTCGGTGACGGTCGCCTCCGACCTGTCCACGCTGACTCTCGACACCGGCGCCCAGCTGGGTCAGTTCGGCACGGTGAAGCTCACGTTCGCGAACCCGGGGTCGCTTGCACAGGCAACAGCACCGGCCGGGTGCACCACCGGCACGTGGCAGACACGCGCGGGCACGCTCACCGGGTCGGTCAGCTTCGTCGCCGACACCTCCTACTTCAAGACGATCGTCGAGAAGTCGCTCCCGGCCGATCTGACGGCGAACACGTCGGGTACGCCGGCCACCTGCGGAGCGGGACCTCTGGCGTGCCTGCATGGCTCATCCCTCTCGGCCTCGGTGAGCCAGGGCGGCCCGATCATCTACGCCAGCGGTGGACAACTCGCCCAGAGCGGCAGTTTCTCCCTGTTCGAGTTTCTCTCGGCGAAGGTCGGCCCGGCCACGGTCGCCCATAGCCTCATCGAAGGGAACCTGCCCCCGGCCGACCTCACAGTCGCAGCCGACCTCTCGAGCGCCACCGTCTCGACCGGCGGAGCCAGGTCCTTCACCGGCTCGTTGAGCTTCACCGCCAACGCGCCTCCCGTCACCGGCCCCAACGTCGCCTGCGACAGCACCTACACCGTCAGGCAAGGGGTGACGAGCGGAGGCATCGTGGCCCACTTCCTGGCGATCCCGACGCCCCCTCCCGCACTCGGCACGTCGTTCGCGAGCACGAACTAGTGCACGGAATAGGCAGCCTTGAGGGTTCGGCTGTTCGCGTCAAAGGGACGCCGTGCTTGCATTCCTTGTGAGCCGAGTTGCTGGTCGCGAGGGCGAGAGTCATATCACCGTCGATGAACAGCGCCGCCTGATCCGACAGGCAGCCGAGCGCTACGGCGTAGAGCTATCCGGCATCGAGATCGTTGAAGAGGATGTCAGTGGCTCGAAGGCCGCATCCGAGCGCGAAGTACGGACGCACACGGAATCGCCTGGCTCCAGGTTGGCCTCCCGCCTTGCGTCGCGGGCACTCTCAGGGGACTCCGCAACGAGACTCGCCGTGTGTGGCGGGACTCTCATCCGCCCCTCCCCGCCGCTAAGATCGGACTCCGTACTTTCTGCGGATGGCCAAGATTCGAAGATCACAAAGAATCTGTAGGGTCAAATACACAGGCCGGGGCTGCCTCTTAAGGCGGACGGCCACCTCATTAGGGGAGATGAATATGAAGAGGTGGCTACTCGCGGCCGCTGTGGTCGCTGCCGCCAGCGTCGTGGGGACGGCTGTGTCGTCTCCGACCACGCCGACGTTCGACCGGGGCATGCCGACCACGAACCTGAACAATGCGGCCGGGGCCAACAGGAGCAACGTCGCCTGGTCGTTCGGCAACGACTACGTGACCGGCGACAACTTCAAGATCGGGGCAACGGGCGAGAAGTACTACATCACCACGCTCCGTACCTGGAACGTCGGCGAGAGCTCGGGCATGCCCAAGCTCTACCTGGGCACGTCCGTTGGCATCGCTGAAGTGCCGGGGCTGACTGTGAACAGGACACCCGTGAAGTACACGGGCAATCTCGATTACCAGACCACGGGTGGCTCGTTCTCGACAGATCTACCAGAACGACTTCCAGAACGTTGGGTGGGTGGACGGCGGAGTGACGTACTACTTCGCTGTCGACGGCACGCCTGCCGCTCCAACCAGTTACTGGTTCAACCACGCCTCGAACGCGGTGTTTTCCGGTTCCACCCAGCAGGGTCGGACGGCACGTTCAACTACTGGCCGAAGAACGGTCTCGCATCGGCGCCGGCGACAGTTGGACAGCTGACGTCGCAACGGTGGCTGGGACAAGTCGAGCGACATCAACGTCCAGGTCTTCGCCTCCCAGGAAGCGAAGAGCAAGGACGGCTGCAAGAACGGCGGCTGGCAGTCGCTTGTCCGGAGCGACAGCAGCACGTTCAAGAACCAGGGCGACTGCATCCAGTACGTCAACACCGGCAAGTAACTCGCCCACAGAATCGACCAACGACGACGAGGGGCTCTTAGGGGCTCCTCGTCGTTCGTGTCTCGCCCGCGTCCTGCTCGCACGTACGATCCGGCGATCGACACGTTCCTCGCCATCATCAGCAAGCGGGACACGAGGCGCTATGCCGACCGCCCGGTTCCGGCAGAGGTCGAGCAACGGATTCTCGATGCCGGTCGCGTCGCAGGCAGTGCGCGCAATCGGCAGGCGTGGCGGTTCCTCGTCGTCGAGAGCGCCGACCGGCGCGAGCAACTCGCGGGCGCGGTCTACGCGGCCGAGAACGTCCTCGGCGCGCAACTCGTCGTGGCGATCGTGTCGTCGGCGTCGATGGACGTCGGCCGCTGCATGCAGAACATGATGCTCGCGGCCTGGAACGACGGGGTCGTGTCGTGCCCGAACGGGATCGCGGACGCCGGCAGCGCCCGCACAGCGCTCGGCCTCGGCGAGGACGACGCGGTCGCGACCGTGCTCTCCTTCGGCTACCCCGAGCACGAACGCGACCCGGAGCGCCGCTCCCCGGCCGAGTGGAGCGGCCGGGCCGACCGCAAGCCGCTCGACGAGCTCGTCGAGCGGATCTAGGTCCGCCTACTCGACAGCGTCGAGCCAGCGGTCGATCACGGCGAAGCCGTCGTTCCAGATGTCCGGCCCGGCGAGATCGACGCCGAGGATGGCCAGCAGCTCGTCGGGGGAGCCGGAGCCGCCGCGCGCCAGGAACTGCTCGTAGCGCTCGCCGAATCCCGGCTCGCGCGCGCGCCCCACGAGGCCGGCGGCGATCAGGAGGGCAAAGACGTACGCGTACAGGTAGAAGCGCTCGTGGACGAAGTGCGGCATCAGGGCCCAGGTCGTCGGGCGCAGGCCCTGCTCGTCGGAGACGGCATCCGCGTCGATCTTCGCGAGCTCGGCCCCGCAGAGCTCGTCGAGTCGTTCAGGCGTGAGCGCCTGTCCCCCGGCCCTGGCGGCGTAGGCCGCCTGCTCGTATCGCGCGAGCGCGGTCGCCATGAACGCCACGGCGACCATCTGGTCGAGTTCACGGGCGAGCACCGCCCGGCCGCGCTCCGGGTCGACCTCGAGCAGGTGGTCGACGAGCCGCAGCTCGGCGAACGTCGACGGAATCTCCGCGATCGTCAGTCCCGGCTCGAACGAGTTGTCGCTCTGGGCGGCGACGGCAAGGGCGTAGTGCGTCCCATGGCCGAGCTCGTGGACGAGCGCGACGAGGTCGCCGAGCTGACCCGACCAGTTGACGAGCGCGAAGCCCGGGACGCGTGTACTCGGCCAGATGCAGAAGGCGCCGTACGGCTTGCCACGGCGCATCTCGGCGTCGACGCGTTGCTCCGTGAAGAAGCGCTCGGCCTCGGCCCCCAGCCTCGCCGACAGGCTCTCGAACACCTCGACGGTGAGGCGTCGGCCCTCATCCCACGGGAGCGGCGGCGCCTCGATCGCGGGGGCACTCAGATCGATCGTGTCCAGACGCTCGAGACCGAGCAGGCGCGCCTTTGTCGTGTACCAACGTCGGCCGGTATCCCGGTGCGCCTCCGCCGCAGCGAGGAGCTGCTCGACCACGTGCCCGTCGATCTCGTTCTCGAGGTTCCGCGCCGCCATCGGATCGTCGTGACCGCGCAGTCCGTCGATGGAGAGCCGGTCGGCGACGACGGCGTCGTAGCACTGCGCGAGCACCGGCAGTGCCGGCCGGACCAGCTCCCTCGTTGCAGCGGTCGCCTTGCGGCGCACCTCGCGGTCCGGATTCGAGCGGCGCGCCGCCTCCAGCTCCGACAGCGTCCACTCCCTCTCCCCGGTGCCGTCGTCGAAACGCGTGGCCAGGCTGCCGAGCGCGCGGTCCCGGAGCGACTTCCACGCCGTGCTCGCGCTCGCCTCGCGCGCAGACAGCACCCGTTCCTCCCCCGGCGTGAGCATGAACGGCGTGAAACGCCGCACGGAGAGCAGGTAGTGGCGGTCGGCCGCGACGCTCTCGTCGCCGGCGAGAGCCTCGGCGCGGTCGTCCGGAATCGCCATCCATGCCAGCTCGAAGTGCCGGATCGCCTCGTCCAGACGTGGCAGGCGCTCGTCGACCCAGGCGGAGATGTCGGCGACGGCGGGGTTCTCGCCGTCCGACCACTGGAGCACGAGGGCCCACTGCTCCCCTTCGCGCCGCGCCGCCCGCAGGGCGGCCAGCTCGCCGAGCAGCTCGGCCAGGGCCAGCGGCTCGATCGCCGCGATCGCGTCGACCGGCCGGCGCTCGACGAACGCCGCGGCGTCGGCGACGGCCGCGTCGAGCCGTTCCTTCATCGCCTGCTCGGAGGGGGCGAGCGGCGTCAGGTCCCAGCGGACGCCCTCCGCCCCGGTCTCGACGGTCACGCCGGCACCGCCAGCACGACCTTGCCGTAGTGGTCGGCAGCGAGGCGCTCATAGCCTGCCGCGGCGTCCGCGAGCGGGCGCACGCTGTCGAGCACCGGCTGCCACGAGCCGGCCTGAACGGCCGCGAGGAAGTCGCCGAACTGGCGCGGCGACGCCCCGGTCGTCCCGAGGATCGAGAGGTAGTTGAGGTAGACGAAGCGCACGTCCAGCTCGACCGTCGCGCCGCCCGTGCCGCCGAAGACGACGAGCCGGCCGCCGCGGCGGAGCGCACGCAGCGACTCGGGCCAGGTCGAGCCGACCGAGTCGACGACGAGGTCGACGCCGTCGGGAGCGAGCTCGCGAACGGCGGCCGCCCAGTCCGCCTCCGTGTAGAGCACGCCGCCCTCGGCGCCGAGCTCCCGCGAGCGCGCGATCTTCTCCTCGCTCGACGAGGTGACGAGGACACGCGCGCCGGCCTGCGCGGCGAGCGCGATCGCGAACGTCGACGCGCCGCTGCCCGCGCCGAGCACGAGCACCGTCTCGCCGGCGGCGAGGCCACCGACCGGATGCAGCGCCCGGTAGGCCGTCATGCCCGCGACCGGCAGCGCAGCCGCCTCCTCGAACGACAGGCGCGCGGGCTTCGGGAAGACGTTCTCCTCGGGCACGGCGATCAGCTCGGCGAAGGTGCCGTCGAGCGGGCCGCCGAGCCAGCGCAATGCGCCGGGAAGGTCGTCGTTCGGCCCCCAGTCGATGCCCGGATAGATCACGACCTCCTCGCCCGTGTCGCGGCGCACGCCCGCGCCGTCGTGGCCGGCGACGAACGGCTTCGGGAAGTCGTACGCAGGCCCGGGCGGGTTGCGGACGAGGATGTCGCGTCGGTTCAGGGCGGCGGCGCGAAGCTCGACGACCACCTCGCCCGGCCCGGCGACCGGGTCGGGAGCCTCCTCGAAGCGCCCCTCGCCGCCCTCGTGGATCCGAAACGCCTGCATCACGCGCCTCCTCGTAGCGACCGCCAGGGCTCCTCGCCGGCGAGCTCCTCGACCTCGTACCCGGCCTCGCCCACGCACGGGGAGAGCACGGCGATGATCCGGGCCGGCTCGGCGCCGACGTTGTACGAGGCGTGCACGACGGCGGCGGGAACGATCACGGCGTCGCCGGCACGCAGCAGTCGGCGCTCGTCCTCGACCCACTGCTCGATCTCGCCCTCGAGCACGTAGATCACCTCTTCCTGGTTCGGGTGCCGGTGGAAGGCATGCGACTTGCCCGGGAAGAAGGTGGCCTCGACGGTCATGATCCGCTCCGCCCCGTCGGCCGGGGAGCTGACGGCGGCGAACGTGCCCCAGTCGTGCTCGTCACGCCGGATGTCCTCGGCGGCCTTGAAGCTCACGACGCCGCCCCGATCGCCTTGAAGCGCTTCATGTTCTCGGTCATCGCCACCTCCGTTGGGAGTCGCTCCATCGAGGACGCGCCGAAGAACCCGACCACGCCGGTCGTCCGCGCGAGCACGTAGGCCGCGTCCTCGGGCTCGGCGATCGGGCCGCCGTGACACAGGACGAGGATCTCCGGGTTGACCTCCCTGGCCGCGTCGTGCATCGCCTGGACGAGCTCGACCGACTGGTCGAGCGTCTTCGCCGTGTGCGCGCCGATCGTGCCCTTCGTCGTCAGCCCCATGTGCGGGACGAGGACGTCCGCGCCCGCCTCCGCCATCGCCCGCGCCTCGTCCGGGGTGAACACGTACGGGCAGGTGAGCAGGTCGAGCCCGCGCGCAGCGCGGATCATCTCCACCTCGAGCCCGTAGCCCATGCCCGTCTCCTCCAGGTTCAGCCGGAACTCGCCGTCGAACAGGCCGACGGTCGGAAAGTTCTGGACGCCCGAGAAGCCGATGCGCTTGAGCTCCTCGAGGAAGACGGGCATCAGCCGGAACGGGTCGGTGCCGCACACGCCCGCGAGCACGGGCGTCTCGCGCACGATCGGCAGCACCTCGCGCGCCATGTCGACGACGATCTCGTTGGCGTCGCCGTAGGGGAGCATCCCGGCGAGCGAGCCGCGACCGGCCATCCGGTAGCGGCCCGAGTTGTAGATGATGATCAGGTCGCCCCCGCCCGCCTCGGCGCACTTCGCCGACAGGCCGGTGCCCGCCCCCGCGCCGATGATCGGCCGGCCCGCGTCGACCTGGGCGCGCAGCCTCGCGAGCGCCTCGTCGCGGGTCATCTCCCCTCCCGGATCATCTCGTCGAGCCGGTCCGCCATCGCGAGCGCGAAGACCTCGTCGTTCACGTCCGTGTCCAGCTCGTGCACCTCGACGTGCTCGCCGAGCGTCTCGCGGACGCCCTCGACGAGCGCTGCGTCGGCATCGGGGTCGTGGAACGGTTGACCCTCGGTCGCGATCATCGAGACGCCGCGCAGCGGCACGAAGAGCGCCGTCGGCCCGGTGGCGCCGGACAGCTTGCGCCCGATCCGCCGGCCGAGCTCGCGGCACTCCTCGGGCGTCGTCCGCATCAGCGTGATCGTCGGATTGTGGACGTAGAGGTTCCTGTCGGCGAACCGCTCGGGCACGCTCTCGCGCGGCCCGAAGTTGACCATGTCGAGCGCGCCGAGCGACACGACCTGCGGCACGCCGAGCTCCCCTGCCGCTTCGAGTCGCCGCGGATAGGCGGGGAGCACGCCGCCGACGAGCTCGTCGCAGAGCTCCGTCGTCGTCACGTCGAGCGAGCCCGTGATGAAGCCCGCGCGCATGAGCTCCTCCATCGACTCGCCGCCCGTGCCGGTCTGGTGGAAGACGAGCACCTCGTAGCCGAGCTCCTCGAGGCGCTCGCGCGCGCGCGTCACGCACGGCGTCGTGACGCCGAACATCGAGGCCGTCACGAGCGGCCTCGCCTCGGCGAGCGGCGGCATCTGGGCCTTGACCATGCCCGCGATCGCACCGGCCGCGTTGGTGAGGATGCGGGCCGAGATCTGATTGATCCCAGCGATGTCGACGACCGAGTAGGTCATCGTGATGTCGGTGGCGCCCATGTAGGGCCGGGTGTCGCCCGAGGCCACGGTCGAGACGATCAGCTTGGGCACACCGACCGGCAGGCCGCGCATCGCGATTCCGGCGATCGACGAGTTCCCGGAGCCGCCGACCGAGACGATCCCGTCGAGCCGGCCCTCTGCGTGCAGCTTCCCGACGACCTCGGCCGCACCGCGGGCCATCGTCTCGACGGCGGCGCCGCGGTCACCGGCCGCCGCGAGCGTGCCTGCGTCGGCGCCGGCCGCGGCGGCCACCTCCTAACGCGACACGTCTGGCCCGAGCCCTTCCGGCCCGATCTGCGGCTCGAACACGCCCGCATCGACGATCAGCGTCTCGACGCCCTGCTCGCGCAGCCGCTCGGCGAGGTACGCGTACTCGTGACCCTTCGTGTCGAGCGTGCCGAGGAGGACGACGGTCGGCATCAGTACCCGCTCTTCGCCTTCGCCTGCACGGGGTTCCAGGCCGGGCTCGAGTCGTTGTTCTTGGAGTCGGTGAGCGTCGTCTCGAGCGTGCTACCGACAGGGATCACGACGATCGAACCGTCGCTCGAGAACGCGACCGTCGTGCCCTGGGGCGACCAGGCGGGATCGATCTCTTCGGTGGTCGAGGTCGTCAGGCGCCTCGCGCCCTTCCCGTTCACGCCGATCGCCCACAGCCTGGGACCGGCGACCTTGGCATCGTCGGAGAACGCGACCTGCTTGCCGTCCGGCGACCAGGCAGGCCCGGATGCGGACCCGCTGAGAGTCGTAAGCGTGTGCCCCCCAGTGCCGTCCGGATGGACGAGCCAGATCTCGCGTACGGTCGAGTCGCTGACGCCCCGGGAGTACGCGATCCAGCGTCCGTCGGGCGACCAGGCGGGATCGCGTTCAGCCGCCGAATCGTGCGTGACCCGATGGGCACCGGTGCCGTCCGCCTTCATCACCCACAGATGGAGCGCGCTCTCGAAGGCGATCTCCTTGCCGTCGGGGGAGAAGCTCGGATGCGTATCGTCCTTGACGGCCGATGTCAGCTGCCTGACGTTCCTCCCCGAGGCATCCATGACGTAGATGTTGGAGATTCCGTTCCGCCGGCTTGCGAACGCGATCGACTTTCCGTTGGGCGACCACGCCGGATCGAACTCGTAGTACAGCCCCTGCGGCGTCGAAGCGTCGCCGCTGTTCCCGCTCGACACCCGCAGCTGCCGGCTCCCGTCGGCGTTCATCTCGTAGATGTCGTACACGCCGCTCCGCGTCGAGACGAAGAGCAGATCGGGACGGGGCCTCGCAGACGATCCGCCGCAGCCGGCCTGGGCAAATGCAGCGCACGCCACGAGAGCGCCGACGATGGATCTGCGCATCGAGAACGGGTTCCACACGGGCCGGCCGTCCTAGCGCGCCAGCGGCTCGACGCCGAGGAACCGGCGCTGCATGTCCGGGTCACCCGAGAGCTTGTCGGCGGTCGTCTCGGCCGCGATCTCTCCGCCGATCATGATCAGCTGCCGATTGGCGAGGGCGCAGGCGACGCCGAGGTTCTGCTCGATCAGCAGGATGCGCAGGCCGTCCTGATCGAGCTTCCGGAACACCTCGATCAGGTTCTCGATGATCGCAGGAGCCAGGCCCTCCGAGGGCTCGTCCATGATCAGGAGCTTCGGGTTGGTCAAGAGGGCGCGTCCGATCGCCAGCATCTGCTGCTCGCCTCCCGAGAGCTGCGCGCCTCCGTTCTTACGGCGTTCTGCAAGACGGGGAAACAGGTCGTAAACCCCGTCCGGTGTCCAGCCGTCGCCGCCCTTCTTGGCGATCATCCGCAGATGCTCGTCAACGGAGAGTGACGGGAACAGCCGCCGCCCCTGCGGCACGTAGCCGATACCGAGCGACGCGATCCTGTACGACGGCCGGCCGAGGATATCGTGACCGAGGAAGCGGATCGAACCTCTTGCGGATCCTTTCAGGGACGGCATCATGCCCATGATCGCGGCGCAGAGCGTCGTCTTCCCCATTCCGTTGCGTCCCACGACGGCGACCGACTCGGCTCCCATCTCGAGGTCGACGCTCTGCAGGATGTGCGCCGAGCCGTAGTAGGCGTCGACGCCGTGTAGGGCGAGAAGCGGCTCGGATGCGCTCACGAGCCGGCCGCCTGGTGGCCACTGCCCAGGTACAGATCGTGCACGAGCTGGTTGCCGCGGATCTCCTCGGGCGTGCCTTCGACGATGATCCGCCCGTCGTGCATCATCGTCACGCGCTCGGCAACGCGGAGCGCGACATCCATGTCGTGCTCGATCAGGAGCAGGGTGATGTCGCGGTCGAGCGCCAGGAGGAGCTCGGTCAGCAGGACGCGCTCTCCGCGCGACAGACCTGACGCCGGCTCGTCGAGCATCAGGACTTTCGGCTGGACGGCGAGAGCCATGGCGAGAGCGACCTGACGGTGCTCGCCGTGGGAGAGATCACCGACGGTGTCGCCGAGCTTGTGGTCGATGGCCACGCGGCCGGCCGCCCGGCGCGCCTGGTCCCGCATGTCCCGGTCTCGCTTCCGCGCGAGGACCGGGCGCAGGTGGCCGCCCTCGACGCCGACGATCGCGAGATAGATGTTGTCCTCGACGCTGAGCCCCGAGAAGAGGCGTGACTGCTGGTAGGTGCGGGCGAGCCCGAGCTTTGCCCGTAGCCTGGCCGGCGCGAATGTCACGTCGTGGCCGAAGATCTCCACGACGCCCGAGGTGGCCGGGAAATCGCCCGCGATGACGTTGAAGAGCGTAGTCTTCCCGGCTCCGTTAGGGCCGAGAACGGCGCGCCGCTCGCCGTGCGCGATCTCCAGATCGACCTCGCGAACGGCGTGCAAACCGCCGAAGCGCCGGCCGACCCCCCTGAGCAGGAGGGCCGACTCGGCGCTTCCGGCGTCGGCAGCGACCTCGGCCACTACCTCGTCACTTGACGACTCCGTTGACCACTGGTCGTCCCTTGCCTGTCCACGGGAGCGGCCTGTGGGCGCACGGTGGATACGTCCGGCTCGGCGGCTGGGTGACCGAACCGCCGAAGCTTTGGGTGACGTACTGCACGACCTTCTGCACCGTCACGACCGCGAGCGCGCCCGGGGCTGTGACACTCATGCGATACGAGTACTGCTGCTGCGCCGCCTGGTTGTTCCCGGCGAGGAAGAGCTTCCCGTACGCCGCGTCAGGCAGAACCACCTTGCGGAGCACCTTCTGAAGCGCCTTCTGGCCGCCGGAGATGTTGCCCTTGACCGCGTTCAGGGCCTTCATCAGCGCCCAGGTGTTGGCGTAATAGTTAAACGTGAATCCGTCCGCCGCATGGTCGGAAGCCTTGCCTGCGAGCGGCGGGTACTTGTTGAACCACTTGTCCAGGATCGCCTTGTACTTCGTAACGTTCGGCCCCTTGAGATCGGGGGACGTACCGAAGCCGCCCACGTAGGCACCGTTCAGGTGCGGGCCGATCGTCTTGTCGGCACCGGACGAGAAGAAGAACAGATTCCCGATGATCTGCGTCGCCTTGAGCGGCCCATAGAGGTTCTCGAAGGCCTTGATCGACGGGACTGTGCCCGTTCCGCCGATGGCCCAGAAGTACCCGTCCACCTTGTCCGGCGGCGGCAGCTGCTGCACGAACGACGAGTAGTCGGTCGTATTGAGCGGCGGGAACACGCGCTTCGTGATGTTGCCGCCCGCTGCGCAGAAGTCCGCGATCATGCCGGCGCCGGACGCGTAGCCGAAGCTGTAGTCGTCCATGATGATGGCGGCGGTCTTCCACTTGTCCTTCTGCCTGGCGATGCTGCCGATGCCTGCTTCCCACTGGATGCCGTCGCCGTTGAAGCGGAAGAAGTTCGGTGCCTTCACGGCGGCCGTGGTGTCCCACGCCCCGGCGGTGCCGTTCACGAACGTCTTCGTCGGGTGCTGCTTCGCGTAGTTGGCGACGGCCACGGACTCGTCACCGGACAGCGGGCCGATCATCATGTCGGCACCGAGCTGCTCCATGAGCCGCTTGGTCTCCTTGATGGCCGAGTCCGCCGTGTCGTTCGCACAGCCGATGCCCACCAGCTTGAGCGGATGGCCTCCGATGGAACCGCCGTGCCAGCCTGCTGACGGCTTGTTCCGGTTGTTCGGCTTTGCGCCGCCGAACTGGGAGACTGCGGTGATCGCCCCTCCGATGTCCTGCTCGTAGTTCGCGGCGAACGCCCCGCCGCAATCGGACATGATCGCGAGCTTGATCGGCGTTGCCGTCGACTTGCCGATGGCTGCCGTTGCCGTGACCGCAGCCCCGATCGCGACGACGGCGACCGCGAGGCTCGCGGTGAGCCAGACCCGGCGGCCCCGCCTCTTGACGTACGTCATTTAGTGCCCTCCCTTGTGCGACGTCTCGCCCGGCGCGTGCCGCCGAGCTTCTCCTTCAGCGTATGACCCTACTTCAACTCGAGGTTCCGAATAGGTCCCTGGCTCACCTCCTCGGCTCGCCCGCTGCTGTCGAACCGGCGCCAACTGGTGCGTCCACGCCTGCAGCGGCAGCCGCCGGCGCGACCGCGGGAGTGGCGCGTCCACCGACACGCTGGATCAGCCAGTCCCAGATCCCCATCAATCCGCCGGGAGAGACGAGGACGATCAGGAGGAAGATCCCGCCGATAAGGGTATGGAAGGTTCCCCCGATCACGGGCAGATAGTCGGTCCTCACGTAGTTCTGGATCACGACGAAGGCGAGCGCCCCGGCCCATGCTCCCTCGAGGCGATACAGGCCGCCGATCACGGCGATCACGAGCAGATCGATCGCGGCCCCGATGTTGATGCTTGCGGGGTCGATGTGCCCGTTCCACCAGACGAAGAGGACGCCGGCGAAGGAGGCGATGAATCCCGCGAAGCCGAACGCCATCATGCGGTGGAGCGGTACGTTGTAGCCGAGCGAGCTCATCCGAACCGGGTCGTCCCGGACACCCTGGAGGGTCAGCCCGAAAGGCGTTCGCGCCAGGTAGCGGATCACCGCGTACACGATCAGCGCCACTAGGAGGGCGGCGTAGTAGAGCCTGTTCGGGTTCGCGTCGACGTTGCCGATGAGGCCAGGGGCATTGATGCCGCTGATGCCCCCGAAGCCCGACAGGCTGAGATCCGCGCCGAAAAAGAAGTTTGCGATCACGGCGAAGGTCAGCGTGATCATCAGGAAGTAGATGCCGGCGCTCCGGCTCGCCAGCGCGCCGAACAGAAACGCCACCGCCGTCGCGATGACGATTCCGAGGACAACCCCGACCCATGGATTCCAGCCGAGGTTCAGGCCCTTCGTGTTCCCGTTCGTGACCGCGTTGCCGAGGGCGAAGCCGGCGATGCCGAAGATCGAGATCTGGGCCAGCGAGACCATCCCACCGTAGGCGGAGAGGAAGATCAGGCTCGCCGCGACGATGCCGAGGAAGAAGACCTGAGTGAGGATGAAGCTGACCCAGAAGGCGCTGAAGACCACTGGCCCAAGTGCTGCCAGAACAAGCGCGACTACCCCGACTGTGCGTTCGATGATCTGGCGAATGGTCCACGATCCGGAGCTCATGCGGGTCTCCCGAACAGCCCCTGGGGGCGGAACGCGAGCACGAGCGCAAGCAACCCGAACGTGAACATGATCGAGTAGTACGTGTAGTTCGCGGGGAGATAGACGGCCGAGAACGTGGAGACGAGGCCGAGCAACAGTGAGCCGACGGCTGCGCCCGTCAGCGAACCCATGCCGCCGATGATCACCACGACGAGCGAATAGAGCAGCCAGTTCGCGTCCACTCCGGGCCCGAGGCTCGCGAACGACCCGCCAATCGCCCCGCCGAAGCCGGCGAGGGCGGAGCCGACGAAGAACGCGATCGCGAACGTCAGCTGGATGTTGACACCCAGAGCCGAGACCATCTGGCGGTCGTCGACGCCAGCACGGATGACCATTCCCGTCCGCGTCTTCTTGAGCCAGAGCCAGAGCACCGCGCCCACGGCGAGCGCGATTCCGAGGATGAAGAGGCGGGTCAGCGAATAGTCGACCCCGGCGAGGTGGATGGAGACGCGCGTGTCGAGCGCTCCCGGCCATGCGATGTCCTGGGTGAAGGCGCCGAAGTGGGCAATCATCTGGTCGGCGAGGATGATCGCGATCGCGATCGTGATCAGGGCCTGCCGCAGCTCCTGGCCTTGGTTCCAGCGCAGGAACACCTGCTGCATCCCGAGGCCTGCGATCCCGATGCAGACGGCGGCGATCAGGGACGGTACGAGCCACTGCCAGAAGCTCACCTGCGAGCTGAGCAAGCCGAAGGCCGAGTCCGCGCCGACGAATTCCTGTTGCAGCTTGAGCGCGATGTAGCCACCGAGGAGGAAGAACGCTCCGTGGGCCATGTTCACGACGCGCATGAGGCCGAAGATGAGCGTGAAGCCGCTCGCGACGACGAAATAGAGGCCCGCCGCAGTGATGCTGTTGAGCAGCGTGACGAGGAAGTCATGCGGGTCGTCCACGGCCGACCCGAACGCCGTCTGCGCGCCGGTGCAGTTCGAGCTGCCACACGCGCTGGCCGCGAAGAGCACCCAGACGAGAGCGAAGACGACTGCGACCAGCGTGACAGTGAGTGGGATGTAACGGGCCGCCGCACGTCGGTTCCGGCTCGTTCCCGACCTCGGCCCGGGCGTGACCGCGACGTCACTCACCGTCGGTGGTCGTTCCTGCGAGTGCCGGATAGAGCGTCGCGTCGTGCGACTGGCCTGCCTGCTTGACGTCGTCGTCGAGCTTGCGGATGTCCGTGACGACGGAGCGGTCGAGCGTGGTCACGTCGGGCCAGTCGACCTCGACCAGATTCCCGGCCGGGTCGCGGAGGTACATCTGTACCCAGCCGGCGGTGTGCTCGTAGATGTGCGAGTACCAGGAGCTGGGATCGAACGCGCCGAGCTCCTTCGCCTTGACGTACACAGCCTCGAAGTCCTCGACGTCGAGGCCGAGGTGGTGATACGGCGGCGCCTCGGCGTCGCGCCGGAACAGGTGGAGCTGCTGGTCGCCGAGCCGCAGCCAGATCACCGGATGCCGGAATTTCGGCGCCGGGATCCGCTCCATCCCGAAGACGTGCTCGTAGAACCGAGCCGACTCCTCGAGATCGACCGCGTGCACCGACACGTGGTTGATGCGGGTCGCTCCCACCCCGCCCGTGATCTTAGGACCGGGCGCGCGATAGTGCAACGGGGTCTGTCCCTCTACGAGCGATAGGCTTCTCCTATGGATCTCAGGCGCCTCTCGTCCTTTCTGACCGTGGTCGAGGAGGGCTCGTTCACGCGGGCCGCGCGGCGCCTTGGCATTGCGCAGCCCTCGCTGTCCCAGCAGATCCGGACGCTCGAGTCGGAGCTCGGCGGGCCGCTGCTCGAACGGCTCCCGCGCGGCATCCGGCTGACCGCCGCCGGCCGGGCATTGCTCCCGGAGGCGCAGGCCGCCGTTCGAGCCGCCGAGCGGGCCGGCAACGCCGCGCGCATGGCGCTCGGGCTCGAGGCGGGCGAGCTCGAGGTGGCGACCCTGCTCTCGATGGCGGTCGGCATCCTCCCCGGGGCGATCGCGGCCTGGATCGCCCGGCATCCCGGCATCGGCATCCGGATGCGCGAGTACACCCATCGCACCATGCTCGAGGAGGACGTTCGCTCGGGCGTCGGCGACATCGCGCTCGGCCCGACGCCGGCGGACTGGAGCGGGCCGATGGAGCGGCTCGGCGTGGAGGAGCTCGTCGTCGTCCTGCCCGCGTCCGACCCGCTTGCCGGCGCGCGGTCGACGCCGCTCGAGGCGCTCGCCGACCGGCAGTGGATCCTGTTCCAGCCCGGCCACGGGCTCACGGAGGTCGTCGAAGGCGCCTGCCGTCGGGCAGGCTTCCAGCCGCGGATCGCCGTTCGGACAACGCAGGTGGAGGCTGCGACGCGCCTCGCGGCAGCCGGCCTCGGCCCGGCGATGGTGCCGGACAACGTCGTCTCGCCCGATCTCGACCCGACCGTCGTCAGGCTCGATCCGCCGGTCGTCCGCGAGCTCGCGGCATACACGCGCAGCGAGTGGTCGCCGTTCGCGAGCGCCTTTCTCGAGGTGCTGAAGGCGGGGGACTGGGTGCGCCTGACGGCCTAAGATCTGCCCCGAGCCGTTCCGTCCGAGACAGGGGGAAACCGATGCCGAAGTTCACGATCCCGTACGAGTCGCTCGACCCGCTGACGATCGGAGCCGCGGACGACGAGAGCAAGGTCTCCCGCGAGTCGCTCGAGCTCGACGTCCCGGACGCGAACCTGCTCGCGGCGATCTACCCCGACGAGCCGGAGCCGGTCGGCAACGCGACCGAGGCCGCGCGCGCAGCCCTCGAGGCACCGTTCTCCGGACCGCGCTTCTCGGAGCTGCTGGCGTCCGCGTCGAAGGTCGCGATCGTGATCGACAACCAGTTCCGGCCGACTCCCTCGTCCAGGCTCCTGCCGGCCGTGCTCGACGCCGTCGAGGCCGCGGGCAAGCCGGCGGTGCTCGCGTGCGCGAACGGCAAGGTGTTCCCGATGTCCGAGTCGGACATCGAGCAGAAGATCGGCCGCGACAACCTGGCCCGGCTCGAGCGGCTCGGCATCCCCTTCCACCAGAACGAGCCTCGCAACGCCGAGGCGTACACCTACGTCGGCGTCTCCTCTCGCGGCACGCCGGTCTGGCTGCTGACGGCGGTCGCCGAGTGCGACCTGAAGATCACGATCGGCCACGCGCAGGCGAACCACTGGGGCGCGGGCGGCGGCGGCAAGCTGATCCTCCCCGGCGTCGTGTCCGACGAGACGGTCGAGTCGAACCACTGTGCGTTCGTCCCCTCGCCGCAGACGCACTACGGCGCCTACGCCGGGCCGATGCGCTCAGACATCGACGAGGTGGCGACGATGTGCGGGCTTCAGTGCACGATGAACGTCCTGCTCGACACGCGCGGACGCGTCGTCGACTGCATCTTCGGGGAGCACCCGTCTGCCCACCGGCGCGCGATCGAGCGCTTCAACGAGATCTACGCCTACGAGCATCCCGGCGAGCAGGCGGACATCGCGATCTGCGGCGTCTTCGCACCGACCGACCACCTCTTCTTCCACACCGGCTGGGGCTGCATGTCGGCGGACTTCGTCCTCCGCGACGGCGGCACGCTGATCTACACGTCGCCCTCGCCGGGTGTGTCCACGGCGGTCGGGGACTTCCCGGGCCTGGCGCTGATGGACCTGATGAAGCCGTACATGCCGCCGAGCCGCGAGGGCTACGAGCGAGTGCTGAAGGACATCCACGGCCGTGTGATCCAGATGTGGGCGGGCTGCATCTGGGTGCCGATCTACGAGGTGATGACGCGCAAACACCTGAAGCTCGTCACGCTCGAGGAGAACCTGGAGATGGCGGCCGACATCGGCATCGACGCGACGACGTCGCTCGACGAGGCGTTCGCAGAGGCAATGGAGCGCCACGGTCCGGATGCGAAGGTGATCGTCCTCCCGTTCGCCCGTTACCAGCTGCCCGCGAACATGGTGCGCATGGACGCGGAGCCGGTCCGCTTCCCGCACGAGGTGCCCGCCTAGCCCTCCTGGGCCAGTTCGAGGGCCCGCGGCCACTCGTCGGTCGCGACGCGTCGAATCGTGTCGGTGTCGAACGGCGCCTGTGCCGTGACGATGAACCACTGGACGCCGGCGCGCAGCCGCTTCGCGATGACCTGTGCCGTCGCCGTCATGACCGGCCCGCCGGCCGCGCGAACGACCTCGTCCGGATCGCGTCCCTCGAGCGCGCAGGCTTCTTTGAACTCCGCGTAGAGGCTCGTGAACGCCTCGGCATCCGGTGCGTAGCCGTGCCAGATGTCGGCGTGCCGCGCTGCGACGCGCAGCATCTTCGGACCGGTCGAGCCGACGAGCAGCGGCAGCCGGGCCTGGACGGGCTTCGGCTCGGCGACCGCCTGGGCCAGCCGGTAGAAGCGGCCGTCGAACGACGCGCGCTCCTCCGCAAGGAGTGCCCGTACGACCGTGAGGGACTCGTCCAGGCGGGCGATCCGCTCGCCGACGGGCGGGAACGAGAGGCCGTACTGCGCCTGCTCGGGAGCGGGCTGCCCGGCGCCCATCCCGAGGATCGCCCGGCCGTTCGTGACGTGGTCGAGCGTCGTCGCCATCTTGGCGAGCAGGCCCGGGTGCCTGAGCATGTTGCCGCTGACGAGCATGCCCACGCGGACGCGCGTCGTCAGCGCGCCCCACGCCGCGAGCAGCTGCCACCCTTCGAAGTTCGGGAGATTCGGGTCGATGTCGGCGACCGAGAGCAGGTGGTCCCACGTGTAGATCGAGTCGAAGCCGACCTCCTCCGCGAGCAGCGCGACCTCGCGAAGATCCGGCCAGGTCGTGTTCGCGGGACGGATCTGGATCCCGAGCTTCGGCCCGCCGTCCATTCCGGCGACCCTACACTTGGCCCGTGACCCAGCAGCGCGTCCTCGGAGTGCAGGCGCGAGGGACAGGGACGGAGGCCGAGCAGAGCGAGATCAAGGGCTCGACGACGATCGTCGAACTCCTGCGCATGTTCCCCGGCGGTGAGGCCGGGCGGCTCATGGCCACGCTCTCCCTCCCCTGCGCGCACTGCGGCGGTGCCTTTCACGAGCCGTTGACGCTGGCCGCCAAGCGCCACCACCGCGATCCGCGCGCCCTGGTCGATGCCTTCCGTGCGCTCGCGGACGGCGGGCCGACGCAGGATCAGGTCGCCGCCGCAGCCGCGCGCGTCGCAACGCCCTGACCTCCGCGCGGGCCGCACTACACTTGGCCCGCGATGGCCCCGCTTCCCGAGCGCGTGCGCACGCTGATCGAGGCCGGCCCGCTCGCGCACCTCGTCACGCTCAACGCCGACGGCAGCCCGCAGGTGACGGTCGTCTGGGTCGGCGTCGAGGGTGACGAGATCGTCTCGGGTCACCTCTACCGGCACCGGAAGGTGCGCAACGTCGAGCGCGATCCAACGGTCGCGCTCTCCTTCGAGGTGCCGGGCGTGAACCAGATCGGCCTGCGGAACTACGTCGTCCTCTACGGCCGCGCCCGGATCACCGAGGGCGGCGCGCCCGAGCTCCTGCAGCGGCTGGCCGAGGTGTACCTCGGCCCGGGTGTCGTCTTTCCGCCGATGCCCGACCCGCCGCCGGGGTACGTCACGCGGATCTCGGTCGATCGCGTCGCCGGGATCGGCCCCTGGAGCGACGAGGGCTAGTCAACCGCCGGTGAGCGCCGCGCCCGTTCGCTTCCTCGCGATCGGCGACCTGATGATCGACGTCGTGGTCGCCGGCCGCGGTCACGATGCCGTCGCGCGCTTCGGGCCCGGCGGGACGGCCGCGAACGTGGCCGTCTGGGCGGCGGCGCTCGGCGCGCGAACGGTCGCCGTCGGCGCGGTCGGCGACGACGCGGGCAGCCGCTTCCTCCGCGCCGAGCTCGAGCGGCGCGGGGTCGAGCCGCTGTTCGCCGTCGATCCGGGGGAGCGGACGGGGACGTTCGTCCTGGCCGACGGGGAGCTTCGCGTCGACCGCGGCGCCAACGCACGACTCGAGCCCGAGACGCTCCCGGACCTGCCCGAGTCGGACGTGGCGCTGGTGTCCGGCTACCTCCCCGCGCGAACGCTCGACGCCGTCCTGGCCGGAACGCGCGCCGGCTGGGTGATGCTCGACGCGGCCGCCCTCGGGAAGCTCCCGGAGGGCGGAAACGCCGTGGTCGCGAACGAGCAGCAGGCCCGCGCGCTGACCGGCGAGGAGGCCGAGCGTGCGGCTCTCGCACTCGGCAAGCGCTACCGGCTGGCGTGCGTCACCTGCGGCGCGCGCGGCGCCGTCGCGGTCCTCGACGGAGAGCCGGCGCGGTCCGAGCCGCCGCAGCGCGCCCTGCAGGAGGTCCCGGGAGCGGGCGACGCATTCGCGGCCGGGCTCCTGGTCGCACTCGCCCGGGGCGAAACGCTCGACGAGGCGCTGGCCGAGGGCTGCCGCTGCGGCGCTACGGCCGCCCGCTTGCCCGGCTGGCCTGAAGACGAGGTCTGAGGCGAAATTCGGCCGAACCGGATGACCCAGACACGGAACGCCCCCGACGTCGGCCGAATTTCCCCTCAAACCTCAAGGTGACAGAATCAGCCGGGGCAGAGGGTGTTCGAAAGGAGGAGCTGTGAAGATCATCGTCGTCGGCGCCGGGCTCTCCGGCCTCGTCTCCGGCCTGCAGCTGCACGAAGCGGGCCACGAGGTCGTCGTCCTCGAGGCGCGAGACCGCGTCGGCGGTCGAGTACTCACCGTCCGCGACGGCTTCCAGGACGGGCAGTACGCGGACGTCGGGGCGATGATCCTCTACGAGGGCCAGCCGAACATCCTGGCGCTCTGCGAGCGCTACGAGCTCGAGACGACGCCCGCCGTGACCTTCGGCGCCGAGCTCCCCGCACTCCTGTTCGGCGGCAGCCTCCTCGGCGCAGACGCGGTCGGCGCGGCGTTCCAGGAGCTCGGCGGCGCGCACGAGCAGGTGCCGCCCGTGCCGTTCGAGACGGTCGCCGCCTGGGCACGGCGCGCCCGGCTGTCGGCGACGCCGTACGCCTTCCTCGAGGCGCTGATCCAGATCCAGCCTTCGATCCCGCTCCGCTACGTCGACGCCCATACACTGCACCTCGGGCCCGAGACGTTCATGCAGATCGACGGGGGCAACGACCAGCTGCCACGGCGAATCGCGTACGAGATCGACGTTCGCCTCGGGCAGCCCGTGCGGACGATCGGCTGGTCAGGCCCGGGCGTGACCGTCGAGACGGAGAGCGAGACGTTCAGCGGCGATGCCGTCGTCGTCGCCGTCCCGGGGCCGCTGACGACAGAGCTCGGCTGGGACCCTCCGCTCCCGCCGGAGAAGGTCGGCGCGCTCGTGTCCATGCGCTACGGCACCGGGGCCGGCGTCGGTATCCAGTACGCAGAGACCGACACGGTCCGAGAGGCGATCAAGACCGGCGTCTTCACCGACCGGCTCCCCAACTGGTTCCTCGACGTCTCTGCCGACCAGCCCGGTCAGCCGATCGTCGTCGTGACGATCCTGAGCGGAGAGCGCCAGCCTCGAGGCCTCGACGACGGCGCGGTGCTCGCGGAGGCCGACCGGACGATGGAGATGGTCACCGGCAGCACCGTCACGCGCACCGCCGGCACGATCGCGAACTGGACCGACGACCCCTGGTCACGGTGCATCGCCCGTGCGCCGATCGGCGACCAGCGCGAGACGCTGATCCCCGCGATCAGGGCCCCGCTCGGCCGGAACGTCTTCTTCGCCGGCGAGCACACGGACGACCGGCCCGGGCCGGGCGGCATGGAGGGAGCGATCAAGTCCGCGCACCGGGTCGTCGGCGAGATCCTCGAGCGCTAGCTCCGTGGGTGTCGCGACCGATCGCGAGACCTGGGTCGGCAAGGCCGTCCCGCGTCTCGAGGACGAGACCCTGCTGCGCGGCGAGGGCAGCTTCATGGACGACATCGACCCGGCGCGGAACGCCGGGCACGCCGCGATCCTGCGCTCGCCGTTCGCACACGCGCGCATCGTCCGGCTCGACGTCTCCGCCGCGCTCGAGCACCCGGGCGTGATCGGCGTCCTCACCGGGGCAGATGTCGCGGCGATGTCGAATCCGTTCCCGGTCGGCGTCGAGAACGCGCCTCCCTACCGCGCCGCCGCCCACGAGGTCGCGCGCTACGTCGGCGAGCCGCTCGCCGTCGTCGTCGCGCGCGATCGCTACACGGCCGAGGACGCGGTCGAGCTGATCGACGTCGAGTACGAGCCCCTCGACCCCGTGCTCGATCCCGAGGTCGGCGAGGTCGTCTCCGACCGCTCCTTCTCGTACGGCGACCCGGAAGCCGCCTTCGCCGCCGCGGATCTCGTCGTGGAGGGGCGGTACGCATTCCCGCGCTGGACCGCGTGCCCGATCGAGTGCTACGGCGTCGTCGCGGACTGGAACGAGGCGACCGGCGTGCTGACGGCCTGGGCGAACTTCCAGGGCCCGTTCACGCTGCACTCGGTCGCCGCGGCCTCGCTGGGCCTCAAGGGCTCGAAGCTGCGGCTGATCACGCCTCCGAACTCGGGCGGCAGCTTCGGGATCAAGGCCACGGTCTACGTCTACGTCGTCCTGATCGGCCTCGCCTCGCGCAAGCTCCGCGTGCCCGTGCGTTGGACCGAGGACCGCCTGGAGCACCTCGCGGGCAGCTCGGCCTCGACTGCGCGCGTCACGAACCTCGCCGCTGCGTTCACGTCCGACGGCGAGCTGCTGGCGCTCCGCTACGACGCGCTCGAGGACGTGGGCGCGTATATCCGCGCGCCCGAGCCGGCCAGCCTCTACCGCATGCACGGCGCGCTGACAGGCGCCTACCGGGTTCCTCACGTCGCTGTGCGCAACCGCGTCGCGCTGACGAACCGCTGCCCGACCGGGCTGAATCGAGGCTTCGGCGGCCCGCAGCTCTACATGGCGCTCGAGCGGACGATGGCGATCGCCGCCGGTCGTCTCGGGCTCGACCCCACCGAGCTCGCGCGCCGCAACCTGATCGCCTCGGACGAGTTCCCCTACCGCACACCCTCGGGCGGGCTCTACGACTCGGGCGACTACGAGGGCTGCCTCGACGACGCGCTCGAACTCGTCGACTACGACGCGCGTCGCGAGGAGCAGCGCGCAGCGCGCGCAGACGGTCGCCTGTACGGGATCGGAATCGCGTGCTGCGTCGAGCCCTCGATCTCGAACATGGGCTACGTCACGCTGGCGCTGACGGCGGAGGAGCGCGCGGCCGGCCTGCCCAAGTCCGGGAACGCGGAAGGGGCGACGGTGGCGATCTCTCCGCTCGGCGGCATCACCGTGCTGATCGGGACGACGCCGCAGGGCCAGGGCCACGCGACGGTCGCCGCGCAGGTCGTCGCCGACGCGCTCGGCGTCAGGCCCGAGGAGATCGAGGTGCTGACGGCGGTCGACACCTCGACGAGCGCCTGGACGGTCTCGTCGGGCAACTACTCGTCGCGGTTCTCGGGCGTCGGCGCCGGTGCCGTGCACCTGGCCGCGCAGAAGCTCGCCGCGAAGATCGCCGCCATCCGCGACCACGTCGGCGACGAGTCGATCTCGTTGCGCCGGGTCGCAGGCATCGCGCACTGGCACACGGAGGCGCTGCCGCCCGGGATGGAGCCGGGCCTGCACGAGACCGCCTTCTGCGCCGCGCCGAACCTCGCCGCCCCCGACGCCGAGGATCGCGTCACGGCCTCGGCCGCCCACGGGTTCATCGCCGACGTCGCGGTCGTCGAGGTCGACCGCGCGACCGGCGAGGTGACGGTCCTCGACTATGCGACCGTCCACGACGCCGGACGGCTGCTCAACCCGCTGATCGCGGACGGCCAGGTGCGCGGCGACTTCGCCCACGGCGCCGGCTCTGCGTTGTTCGAACGCGTCGTCTACGACGAGGACGGGAACCTGCTCACGGGCACGTTCATGGACTACCTCTGCCCGACCGCGCCCGATCTGCCGACACTGAAGATCGGCCACCGGGAGACGCCGTCGCCGTTCACCCCGCTGGGCGCGAAGGGCCTCGGCGAGGGAGGCACGATGAGCGTCCCGTGCGCGATCGCGAACGCGGTCGCGGACGCCCTCGGCGTCGAGGAAGTCGAGGTGCCGCTGACCCCGGGGCGGGTCTGGGAGCTGCAGCGGTGAAGCCGGTGGCGTTCCGCTACGAGCGGCCCGACTCCGTCGAAGAGGCCGTCGCGCTACTCGCGGAACATGGCGACGAGGCCAAGGTGCTCGCCGGAGGCCAGAGCCTCGTGCCGATGCTGAACATGCGGCTCGCGCGCCCGTCCGTCCTCGTCGACGTCAACCGGCTTCCGCTCGGCGAGATCGCCCGCGAGAACGGCTCCTGGCGCGTCGGCGCGACGGTTCGCCAGGCCGACCCCCGCCTGACCGAGATCCCGCTCCTGGCGCAGTGCCTGCCGTACGTCGGCCATTTCGTCACCCGCAACCGCGGCACGGTCGGCGGCTCGATCGTCCACGCGGATGCGGCCGCCGAACTGCCGCTCGCGCTCACGGCTCTCGGCGGCTCCGTCGTGACGAGCGCGGGCCGGACGATCCCGGCCGAGGACTTCTTCGTCACCCACTTCACGACCGCGCTCGAGCCCGGCGAACTGCTCGTCGAGACGGTCTGGCCGGCCGCGGAGCCGGAGTCCCGTTACGCCTTCGAGGAGTTCGCCCTCCGCGGCGGTGACTTCGCGCTCTGCATGACGGCCGCGGTCGCCGGGCCGGACGGCCTGCGCGTCGTGCTCGGGTCGGTCGTCGACCGGCCGACGGTAGTCGAGATCGACCCTGCTCGCCCGGGTGCCTCCGCGGCCGAGCAGATCGAGGCCTGGGGCACGCTCCATGCCTCCCCGGACTACCAGCGCCAACTCGTCCGCGTGCTGGTCGACCGCGTCGTTGGGCGCGTCGCGTGATCGAGGTGACGGTCAACGGGCGGCGCTACCGCGAGGAGGTAGAGCCGCGGCTGCTCCTCTCCGATTTCCTGCGCCACACGCTCGGGCTCACGGGCACCCACGTCGGCTGCGAGCACGGCGTCTGCGGCGCCTGCACCGTCCGGCTCGACGGCGTCTCAGTCCGCTCCTGCCTCATGCTCGCGGTGCAGGTGGACGGGGCCGAGATCCAGACCGTCGAGGGGCTCGCCTGGGGCCCGCTGCAGGAGGCGTTCCGCGCGAATCACGCCCTGCAGTGCGGCTTCTGCACGCCCGGCATCCTGCTCGCCGCCTCCGACCTGCTCGAGCGCGGCGGCCCGCCCACGCGCGAGGAGATCGTGGACATGCTTTCCGGGCACCTCTGCCGGTGCACCGGCTACGAGCCGATCGTCGACGCGATCGCGCAGGCTGCGGAGGCGACGTGAACCTCGCGCTCTCCCTGCTCGCGGCGGCGGAGCGACACCCGCAGGCGGAGGCGCTCCCGGGCATCACCTACGCGGAGCTCCGCGAGCGCGCGGCGCGGATCGCGGGCGGGCTCGGGCTCGAGCGCGGCGAGCGGCTCGCCACCGTGCTCGACAACCGCGTCGAGACCGCTCTCCTCTACTGGGCAGCGCAGTGGTCGGGCGCGGTCTTCGTCCCGCTCTCGTGGCGCTCGTCGCAGGCCGACCTCGACTACTGCATCGAGGACTGCGGCGCCCGCGTCGTGATCCGCGAGGGCTCGCCGCTTCCCGACGGGCCCGAGCACCCGGGCGCCCTGGACGTGGACGAACGCGAGGCGAGTCTGATGCTCTACACCTCCGGCACGACCGGCCGGCCGAAGGGTGTTCCCCGCTCGCACGCCGCCGACTACTACGGCTCCCTGTTCCAGGTCGTCCAGCAGGGCTACGGCTACGGCGACCGGACACTCGGCGTGATGCCGCTCTACCACACGATGGGCATCCATTCGCTGATCTCCATGCACCTGATCGGCGGCTGCTTCCTCTCGCAGGCGCGCTGGGATCCCGAGGAGGCGCTTCGCCTCGTCCAGGAGCAGCAGATCAGCTCGCTCTACCTCGCCCCCACGCTGTTCTACGACCTCGTGAACCATCCGCGCGTCGGCGAGTACGACCTCTCGTCGGTGGAGACGCTCTGCTACGCTGGCGCCGCGATGACGAGCGCGCTCGTCGAGCGCTGCGTCGAGGTGTTCCGGCCGCGCCTGTTCGTCAACTACTACGGGTCGACGGAGATCTACACGTTCTCCATCCACCGCGACCAGGCGGCGAAGCCGGGCTGCGCCGGCCGCCCCTCCCTGGGAGCGCGGCTGCGCCTCGACGAGAGCGGCGAGATCCTCTGCCGGATGGACGCGGACACGGCGTTCACGGGCTACTGGAACCGGCCCGACGCAGACGAGCGCGCGATTCGCGACGGCTGGTACCACACGGGCGACGTCGGCCGGCTGGACGAGGACGGCGAGCTCTGGGTCCTCGGCCGCGTCGACGACATGATCATCTCTGCGGGCGAGAACATCCACCCGCTCGAGGTCGAGGACGTACTCGCCGGACACCCGAAGGTGGCGGAGGTCGCGATCGTGGCCGCGCCCGACGACCGGCTCGGACAGCGCGTCGTCGCCGTCGTCGTCCCCGACGGCGAGCTGACGGCCGAGGAGCTCGACGCCTTCTGCCTCGGCTCGGACGCCCTTGCCCGCTTCAAGCGGCCGCGCGAGTACCGCTTCGTCGAGTCGCTTCCGAAGAGCCCCTCTGGGAAGATCCTGCGACGGCTGCTACGAGAGGAGACACCGGCGAGATGACGGACTACGACGGGTTCAGGGTCGAGCTTGATGAGGCGGGCGGCGTGGCCACGATCACGCTCGACGTCCCCGGCAAGCTCAACCGGGTCTCCCTCGCAGCGCGGAGCCAGCTCGCCGCAGCCTTCGGTGAGCTCGGCGGTGACGACGCCGTGCGTGCGATCGTGCTGACGGGAGCCGGAGGAACGTTCACGGCCGGCGGCGACATCGCTTCGTTCCTGACTGCCTCGGTCGACGAGATGTCCAGTCTCGCCTTCAACGTGGCGGCTCCCGAGCGCTGCTCGAAGCCGGTCGTGGCACGGATCGAGGGCTACTGCCTCGGCGTCGGGTTCGAGCTCTCGCTTGCCTGCGACTTCCGGATCTGCTCGGAGGACGCGCAGCTCGGGCTGCCGGAGATCGGGCTCGGGATGATCCCCGGCTCGGGCGGGACGCAGCGGTTGGCACGGCTGGTCGGCCTGGGCCGAGCGAAGGACGTGATCATGCGCCGCAAGCGGATCTCGCCCGAGGAGGCGCTCGCCTGGGGGCTCGTGTCGGAGGTCGTGCCCGCCGCGGAGCTCGACGACGCAGTCGCGCGCATCGTCGCCGAGCTGAGCGCGCTCTCGCCGGTCGCCCTGGCGATGGCCAAGCGTGTCCTCAACCAGGTGTACGACAGCCCGCTCCACGTCGGCCTCGAGCTCGAGGGCCTCGCCTACGGCGTGCTCAAGTCGACGGCCGATTTCCGCGAGGGCATCGAGGCCTTCGTCGAGAAGCGCCCGCCGAACTTCCGCGGCACCTAGCTGCTCGCCGCTCGGGAGGGACAGTCCCTGAACGCGGGTGTCACGAGTTCCGCGCAATAGGCGCGTACGGTTCGAGGCTCAGCCGCGAGCCCAGGCGAGGCCGGCGGCGAGCGCCGTCTCGTCGTGCGGGGCGATCAGCTGCATGTTCCCGATCGCGAGCCCGGCCCAGCCGATCAGGTTCACCCAGCGCAGGAACTCCGAGAAGCGCAGGCGCACCTCGAGCTCGTCGGCGTCCTCGGCCGGCAGCTCCTGGGTGTAGCAGGGTGCGACGTAGAGATCGACCTCCGGCTCGAACCGGCGCCACTCCTCGAGCGCACGGTACGCCTGCTCGACCTCCTCCGTCGTCGTCTTCAACGCGATGTCGAGCTTCGTGCGGCACACGTCCGAGTACTCCGCCGCCCGCGACGGGAACGTCGCCCGGTGCGACAGCAGCGCCTCGTGGTTGAAGACGGGCCACGTGCTCGCCGACGGCTCCGGTACCCGCGCCTCCACGACGCGCGCACCGAGCTGCTGAAGCTGCGCGGCCCAGTCCTCGGCCAGGTCGCTCGGCTCGGTCTCGCGCCCGTCACCGACCGTCGGCGGCTGCCGGAGGAGCCCGACCGTCACCCCGCTGAGCCGCGGCTCGGGCACCGGCACATCCTTGAGAATCGACCAGACGAGCGCCACCTCGTCGACGGTCCGGGCCATCGGCCCGACCGTATCGAGCGACGGGCACAGCGGGAACACGCCCTCGATGCCGATCGAGCCCCAGCGCGGCTTCAGTCCGACCGTCTCGCAGCAGGCCGACGGCAGCCGGATCGAGCAGCCCGTGTCCGTGCCGAGCGCGATGTCGCCCAGGTCCGCCGCGAGCGCCGCCGCGTTGCCCGAGCTCGAACCGCCGGTCGTCTTCCCCGGTGCGACCGGATTGTGGACGGTGCCGTAGAACGGGTTCTGCCCCATCACGGCCCAGGCGAACTCCGGCAGGTTCGTCTTACCGACGAGCACGGCCCCGGCGTCGAGCAGCCTGGTCACCGCCGGCGCCGTCCGTTCGGGCACGTGGTCGCCGTAGATCTGCGAGCCGTAGGTCGTGCGGATGCCGGCCGTGTCGATCAGGTCCTTGACGAGCAGCCGCTTGCCCGAGAGCGGCCCCGGCCTGACCTCCGGATCCGGCTCGACCCGGGTGATCAGCGCGTTGTACGGATCGAGGCTCACGGGATGACCGCGACCGCCTCGACCTCGATCAGGAACTCGGGCAGGACGAGGGCGCTCACCTCGACGAGCGTGCTCGCCGGCCGCGCGTCGCCGAAAACCTCTTGCCGGACGGGGTTGATCCGCGCCCGATCGTCGATGTCCGTGAGGAAGGTCGTCACCTTGACCACGTCCGCGAAGGATGCGCCCGCAGCCGCCAACGCAAGGCCGATGTTCGCGAACACCTGCCGCGCCTGTGCGACCACGTCTCCGACACCGACGAGGTTGCCCTCGGCGTCGACCGAGACGCACCCGGAGACGAAGAGCAGGTCGCCGGCGCGGACGGCGTCCGTGTAGTGCGAGAACGGCTCGGGCAGCCCCTCGACCCTGTATTCCTGGCGCGCGCTCACGTTGCGACGTACGCCTTCAAGGCCCCGACCGCGCCCTTGAACACCTCGGTCGCGTAGAAGTCCTCCCAGTGGTCGATCTGGTCGGGCGCGCAGTCGAACGTCGTCGACCACTGCACGAACGTCTGGTTCGTCTCGGTGATCGGGAGGAACTGGATCGTGGCGTAGTAGTTCTCGACGCCCTCGAACGGATGCTTCTGGAAGTCGTACGAATACGTGCGATCGCGATCGGAGTGCTCGAGCATCTGCTCCCGGAGGTGCGCGCCGTTCGCGAGCGTGAAGTTCCTGATCGCGCCGACCTGGTCGCCGGCCTTGCCGTCCTCGATCTCGCACGTCGGCACCATCTCGGCGTTCCACGTGCCGAGAGCGTTGAAGTCCCGGGCCACGGCCCAGACCTGGTCCACGGGCGCGTCGATCACCGTCGAGAAGTACGCCTTCGCCATGTTGCTCCTCTCGTGTCGCTGGGACGTAAGCCTATTCGGCCGCGGCGGCGCGAATCTCGGAGATCGTCTGCCGCGGGTGGATCGCCTCCGGATCGACGCGCAGGGCGATGACCGCCGGCTTGCCGGACGCGACTGCGCGCTCGAACGCGCCCTCGACCTCCCCGGTGCTCGCAACCGTCTCGGCATGGCAACCGAACGAACGCGCGAACGCCGCGAAGTCGGGGTTGACGAGATCGGTGCCGACGACCCGGCCCGGATAGAGCCGCTCCTGGTGCATGCGAATCGTCCCGTACATGCCGTTGTCGACGACGAGGACGACGACGTCGAGGCCGTACTGGACGGCCGTGGCCAGCTCGGCCGAGCTCATCATGAAGTCCCCGTCGCCCGCGATGCAGACGGCGGGCCGCGCGGGATCGAGGACCTTGGCGGTCAGTGCGGCGGGCAGGCCGTAGCCCATCGCGCCCGCGCGCGGGGCGAGCTGCGTCGGGTAGCGGTGAAACTCGAAGTAGCGGTGCACCCAGACCGTGAAGTTGCCGGCGCCACAGGCGAGCACCGCGTCCTCCGGGAGCCGGCGGCGCAGGAACGCGAGCACCTCGCCGAGATCGACGCCTCCCGGCACCGGCCGTCGCGCGAGACTGGCCACGTAGTCGGCGCGGGCGGACACGGCCCAGCCCTCCCATCGGGACGGGTCGAGGACGCCGAGCTGCGACAGCGCGGTCGCGAGCTCCGGCAGGGCCGTGACGATCGGCAGCTCCGCCTCGTACACGCGCCCGAGCTCGGCCGGATCGGGATGCGCGTGGACGAGCGTCTGTCGCGGACGCGGTGCCTCCAGCAGCGTGTAGCCGCGGGTCGTCACCTCGCCGAGCCGGCCGCCGAGCGCCAGGATCAGGTCGGCGTCCTCGACCCGCTGCGCGAGCTTTGCATCCATCCCGAGCGTGAGGTGTCCGACGTAGACGTCGGAGCGGTTGTCGACGTAGTCCTGGCACCGGAACGAGGCAGCGACCGGGATCCGGTTCGCCTCGCAGAAGGCAACGACCGCCGCCGCGGTCTCGGCAGTCCAGCCTCCCTCGCCGACGATCGCGAGCGGCCGCTCCGCCTGGGCGAGCAGCTCGCCGAGCCGCGTCAGGTCAGCGTCGCCGGGAGCCGGATGGGCCACGTGCGCGGGCGCCGCGTCCGGGGCGTCGGTCTCCTCGAACAGCACGTCCTCGGGCAGCGCGAGCACGACAGGCCCGGGACGGCCGCCCAGCGCCACCGAGAACGCGCGCGCGACGAGCTCGGGCAGGCGCTCGGCCGCGTCGGCCTCGGCAGCCCACTTGGCGAGGCCGAGGCCGCCGAAGGCGTGAGGGTAGTCGAGCTCCTGGAAAGCGTCGCGGCCGAGGAACGCACGGGGCGCCTGGCCGACGAGCAGGATCATCGGCGTCGAGTCCTGCGAGGCGATGTGCACCCCGACACTCGCGTGCGTCGCGCCCGGCCCGCGGGTGACGAGGCACACGCCCGGCCGGCCGGTCAGCTTCCCGTACGCCTCGGCCATGTTCGCGGCGGCGGCCTCGTGACGGCACGAGACGAGGCGGATGTTCGCGTCGTGCAGCGCGTCGAGCACGGCGAGGTAGCTCTCGCCCGGGACGCAGAACGCGTGCTCGACGCCGTGCAGCTCGAGCTGGTCGACGAGCACCTGGCCGCCGGTACGGCTCACGCCAACGGATGCTCGAGGTAGATCCGCGCCCGCTGGAGCTTCGGTTTCTCGTCGTCGGCGGGATCGACGTAGCGGATCGTCCGCTGCCCCTCGAGCTCGCGCGGGACGAGCATCACCCGCACGAAGGCCGTCTCCTCGTCCTCCGACGCTGCGGCGAAGACGGGTTCCGGGCCACTCTCGTACCACCACTCCCCCGGGCCGTACTCATGGGACTCGCCGGCCGAGTCGATCCGGATGCGCCCCTCGAGCAGGACGCGGATCCCGGCGCCCGGATGCCTGTGCTGGTACGCGACACTGCCCGGCGCGAAGTCGACGCGGTCGCAACGGACGAGCCACTCTCCTTCCGGCCGCTCGTCGATCTCCCAGACGATCGCGTCGCCGTCGACGCGGGCGGCGCCGAAGTGCGCCTCGTCGCGCGTGACGTCGTACACGACGCGCGGGCCGGCCTCGGTGGCCACGCCGTCAGGAAAGCGCTTGACCCTCAATGGAAGTACTGGCCCCCGTCGATCACCATCGTCTGGCCGGTGATGAATTCTGCGCCCGGGCCGCAGAGGAACACGACGGCGCCGACGACGTCCTCCGGCACCTGGTCGCGTTGCAGCGTCCGTGCCGCGACCGACGCGTCGCGGAGCTTCTCCACCACCTCCGGGTTGGCCATGACCCCGTCGGTCATGGTGAAGCCGGGCGCGACGCAGTTCACGTGGATCGAGTCCTTGCCGAGCTCCTTCGCGAGTGCCCGCGTGAACGCGACGATCGCGCCCTTGCTCGTCACGTAGTGGAGCAGGAACGGCACGCCCCGAAACGGCGTCCCGGACGAGATGTTGACGATCTTGCCGCCGCCGCGGTCGCGCATCAGCGGCACGACCGCACGGCAGGTCAGGAACATCGACGCGACGTTGACGTCCATCACCTGCCGCCACTCCTCGAGCGGGATCTGGTCGAACGGCCGCATCGCGAGCGACGCGTAGAGCCCGGCGTTGTTGACGAGGATGTCGACGCCGCCGTGGCGGTCGACCGTCTCTCGCACCATCGCCTCCACATCCGCCTCGCTGGACACGTCGGCGCGGATCCCTCCCTCCGGCGGTTCGAGGTCGGCGACCACGACGGTCGCGCCCTCGCCCGCGAGCCCGTCCACGATCGCCCGGCCGATCCCCTGCGCGCCGCCGGTGACGATCGCGACCTTGCCGTCGAGCGACCCACTCATCGCGAGCGCCTCTCCGGCCTTGCAACACCTTGTTGCAAGGCCGTCACTGGATCGGCGAGAACGAGGTCGGCACCAGGATCCGGTTCCACTGCGTGTGCAGGAGCGGCTGCAGCCTGGCGAGGAACGCTTTCCAGCGCTCGTCGGCCTGCAGCTCCGCGCGCCGCCGCTCGCGCTCGCCGTAGCTCTCGTAGCCCCAGAGGCTGACGACGGACGAGAGCTCGCCGACATCGACCGTGAACCAGCCGAGCAGGTTGCCGAGGAACTCCTGCTGGAGCGCGATCCCCTCTTGCTCGTACAGCTTGAGGACCTCGGGCAGCTTGCCCGTGATCACGTGGTAGGTGCGCTCCTCGACGATCACGAGCCGATTGTATGAATGCGCCATACTCCGCCGCATGGGCCTCGGGGATCATCTCGCGCCGTTCATGACCGACGTCTTCGGCGGCCAGTTCGAGAAGAAGCCGGTCGTGATCGAGCTCCGGCAGAAGCTCCTCGCACCTGCGGAGGGCCGCGTGCTCGAGGTCGGCGCCGGCACCGGCTTCAATCTTCCCCACTACCCGGAGGGCGTGACCGAGCTGGTCGTGACCGACAGGCTCGACGGCATGCTCAGACGCGCGCAGAAACGCGCAGCCAAGGTCGGGCGCCAGATCGTGACCACCCGCACGCCCGGGGAGACGCTGCCCTACGCCGACGACTCGTTCGACACGGTCGTCGCCTCGTTCGTCCTCTGCTCGGTCGACGAGCAGGACCCCGTGCTGGCCGAGATGCGGCGGGTCCTGAAGCCGGGGGGCAGGTACCTGTTCACGGAGCACGTGCGGTCGGACGATCCGGAGCTCGCGCGCAAGCAGGACCGGTACGAAGGGCTCTGGAAGGCCGTTTGCTTCGGCTGCCACTGCAACCGTGACACGCTGCCGAGGATCCAGGCGGCCTTCGACGTGGAGGACGTCGAGCACGGCGAGCTGGCGGACGGGTCGCCGAAGATCGTCAGGCCGTTCATCCTCGGCCACGCGCTGAAGCCCGCGTAGCCTTCGGCGCGGGTGACGCGCGCCGATCGCATCCAGTCCTATCTTCGCGCGACCGCGCACGGGTTGTGGGATGCCGTCCCGGTGCCGCCGTTCACCGCGTTCTTCAACCTGCGCGACCCGTTGCGCTACTTCAACTACGCCATCCCGGACGAGCCCGCCGAAGGTGACCTCAGCGCGCCGCTCGGGGCCCTGCGGGAAGCGTTCCGGTCACGCGGACGGCTGCCTCGCTTCGAGTACGTCGAGGGATTCGCGCCGGGGCTCGCCGGCTCGCTCGAGGAGGCAGGCTTCGACGTCGAGCTGCGGGCGCCGCTGATGATCTGCCCGGCCGGAGAGATCGCCGAGCCGCCTGCCGTCCCAGGGCTCGCCGTCGTGCCGGCCACGAGCGATCCGCGCGCGACGATCACGGTCGGCAGCCGGGCCTTCGGAGCCGGGGACGAGCTCGAGGCATCCGACGACGACGTGACCGAGTGGCTGTCGCGGTCGGCGATTCGCGGACCGTCGCTCCTCGGCCTGCTCGACGGCGAGCCGGTCGCAATCGCCTCGGCGACGCCGCCGCTCGACGGCCTGTCGGAAGTCGCGGGCGTCGGCGTCCTCGCGCACGCTCGGAGCCGCGGCATCGGCGCGGCGATGACCGCTGCCGCCGCCCGCGCCGCCGCCGGGCGAGGCGCCGAACTCCTCTTCCTCTCACCCGGCTCGGAGGGCGCGCAGTCCGTCTACACGCGCGTCGGCTTCCGTCCCGCCGAGACGACGCTCTACTACGCCGATCCGGAGTGATTGTCGATTCCCGCACGCCCGTTCGTTCTCGAGACGTGATCGAGGACGTGTTCCGCGAGCACTGGGGCCGCGCGGTCGCGGCGCTCGTGCGGGCGACCGGAGACGTCAACCTCGCCGAGGACGCCGTGCAGGACGCCTTCGTGATCGCGGCCGAGCGCTGGCCTCGCGACGGCATCCCGGCGAGCCCGCTCGGCTGGATCGTGACGACGGCGAGGAACAGGGCGATCGACCGCCTGCGGCGAGAGAAGACGCTCCACGCGAAGCTGCCCGAGGTCGAGCGGATCGCCGCGGCGGGCCGCGACGACCGGGAGGAGGACGAGATGGAGAGCACCATCCCCGACGAGCGGCTGGCGCTGATCTTCACGTGCTGCCACCCGGCACTCGCGCGCGACGCACAGGTCGCACTGACGCTCCGTCTCCTCGGCGGCCTGACGACGGACGAGATCGCACGCGCGTTCCTGACCGGCGAGCAGACGATGGCCCAGCGGCTCGTGCGGGCGAAACGGAAGATCCGTGCCGCCGGCATCCCTTTCCGCGTGCCACCGGATCACCTGCTGCCCGACCGGCTCGCTGCCGTGCTCGCGGTCGTCTACCTCGTGTTCAACGAGGGCTACACGCGGGGACGGGCCGACCTGTGCGCCGAGGCGATTCGACTCGGGCGGATGCTCGCCGGGCTGATGCCGGACGAGCCCGAGCCGCTCGGGCTGCTGGCGCTGATGCTCCTCCACGACTCGCGGCGCGAGACGCGCGTCGGGGCGGACGGCGCACTCGTCGTCCTCGAGGAGCAGGACCGCTCGCGCTGGGACACGGCCGAGATCGCCGAGGGCCGAACGCTCGTCGATCGGGCGCTCCGGCTGCGGCGCGTCGGCCCGTATCAGGTGCAGGCGGCGATCGCGGCGCTGCACACGGAGGACGGCGACACCGACTGGCCGCAGATCGTCGCCCTCTACGGCGAGCTCGAGCGGCTCGTGCCCTCGCCGGTCGTCGAGCTCAACCGCGCCGCAGCGATGGCCATGGCCGACGGACCGGAGCGAGGCCTCGAGCTGATCGACGGGATCGAAGGGCTCGACGACTACGTCTCGTTCCACGCCGCACGCGCCGACCTCCTGCGCCGCCTCGGCCGCGGCGACGACGCGGCCGCTGCGTACGAGCGCGCGCTCGCGCTCGCACCGGACGGGCCTGAGCGCGTCTATCTCGCGCGCCGGCTCGCGCTGCGCGCGCTCTGACCGAACGCGTGCGGAGGAGAGTCGCCGCGGGCCAGGGTTTCCCCGTAGCGACGTGGCATCCGCCGCGGCGATACCCGCCGCGCGGCGAGGCCAACAGTCCCTGAACGCGAGTGTGACGTTTCTTCCACACCCGGCCCCGCCGGTCACGGATAATCGCGGCATGGCAGAGCTGCAGTTCGTCAAGTTCGACGACGTGAAGGCGTTCGAGCTCGCCGCCGGCGTCACCGGCCGGCCGCTGTTCGGCGCCGGGGCGATGATCAACCTGATCGAGTTAGAGCCGGGCGCGGTCGTCCCGCTGCACAGCCATCCGCACGAGCAGCTCGGCATCGTCCTGCGCGGCATGCAAGCGCTCGTGGTCGACGGCGAAGCGTACGAGCTCGGCCCGCTCGAGGGCTATGTCCTTCCCGGGGGCGTCGAGCACTCCGCCTACTGCGGCCCCGACGGCGCGCTCGTGGTCGACATCTTCCAGCCGGTGCGCGAGGACTACCTCGAGCGCTGGAACGCCCTGCCGTAGCCCGGCGTGGACAGGCTCGACGACCAGCTCGCGGCGATCGTAGGCGACGGCGGCCTGCCCGGAGTCGCCGCGTTTGCGACGGGCCCGAGCTTCGAGGCGGAAGGAGCTGCGGGCGTCGCGAACGTCGCGACGGGCGAGCCCATGACGGTTGGCCATCGCTTCCAGATCGGCAGCGTGATGAAGCCCGTCGTCGCCACGGTCGTCCTCCAGCTCGTCGACGAGGGCGCACTCGACCTGGACGGCGACAGCGGGATCGTCGAGGGCGTCACCGTCCGCCAGCTCCTGAACCACACGAGCGGCCTCCCGGACTTCTTCGACGACATCGTCGCCCTCTTCGAGCCCTACCGCGAGGATCCCGGGTATCGCTGGCCGCTCGGCCTGGAAGAGATGCTCGCGCTCGACAAGGAGCGACCGCGGCTCTTCGCACCCGGAGCAGGCTGGTCTTACCGGGGCAGCAACTACCTCGCGCTCGGCCTGCTCATCGAGGAGACGACGAGCTCCACCCTCCGGGACGAGCTGCGCCGGCGGATCGCCGATCCGCTGGGTCTCGAGGCGACAGAGCTTCTCGAGCGCGGTCACGCCAAAACCGGTCTCGCCCGCGGCTACTTCCCTGCGGACAACCCCCTCCTTCCCGGCCCCGGCCCTGTGGACGCGACCGATCTCGACACTCCCTTCAACTGGCGCGGGGGCGGCGTGGTGTCGACACCGCGCGAGGTCTCCCGCTTCCTCGAGGCGCTGCTCGGAGGCGAGCTACTACCTGCGCACCTCCGGGCCGAGCTGCTGACGACGGTGCCCTCGGACTGGGACGAGACCCACGAGTACGGGCTCGGGATCGGGAAGATCTCCTCGCTGATGCGCAAGGCCGATTCACCGTGCGGGCCGGCCTGGGGGCACATCGGGTTCTCGACGGGCTACACGACGGTCGCGCTCGCGAGCGAGAGTGGCGACCGCAGCGTCGTGATCATGGCCAACGGTTTCGTGATGACCGACGAGGGGTGGCAGGCTCTCGGCCGTCTGGCCTGGGGCTGCTACTGCGCCTAGAGGACGCCGAAGCGCTCGCACGCTTCGCCGGCCGGCATCCGGACGCGACCGTGACGCCGTCGATCTCGACGCTCGGAGAGGAGGGATGTCCGCCGAGTCGTGTTCTGCCATCATCGCGCACGTGTTCGAGTGGAACGTTCCGGAGCGCTTCAACTTCGCCCGCGACGTCGTCGAGCGCCTGAGCGGCCCGGCGATGACGTTCCTCGCGCGTGACGGGGAGCCCCGCGAGTTGACCTTCGCCGAGGTCGGCGCTCGGACGGCCCAGTGGACGAACCGGCTCTCCGGCGCGGGCGTCGGAGCGGGCGACCGCGTGCTCGTCCTCGTCGGCAAGACGCCCGAGTGGCATCCGGTGATGCTGGCGCTGATGCGGCTCGGCGCGGTCTCGATCCCTTGCTCGGAGATGCTCCGGCACAAGGATCTCGCCTTCCGCGTCGAGCACTCGGGTGCCCGGCTCGTCGTCGCCGACCGGCCGACCGAGGCCGAGGTGCAGGGACTCGACGCCGACCTCGTCTTCACCGACGCGGCCGGCCTGGACGCGGAGCCTCCGAGCGCGCCCTGTGCGGACACGGCGGCGACGGACACGGCTTTCATCCTCTACACGTCCGGGACGACAAAGGATCCGAAGGGCGTCGTGCATACCCACGCCTACTGCTTCGCGAAGCGGATGCAGGCCGAGCGGTGGCTCGACGCGCGCCCGGGCGACCTCGTCTGGTGCACTGCCGGCACGGGCTGGGCGAAGTCGATCTGGAACGTCCTGCTCGGCCCGTGGAGCGCCGGCGCCGCGATCGTGCTGCACGAGGGCGGATTCGACCCGGAGGAGCGCTTCCGCCTCCTGGCCGATCTGGGCGTGACCGTCCTCTGCCAGGCACCGACCGAGTACCGCCTCATGGCCAAACAAGACGGGGTCGACCGCTTCGACCTGTCGCACGTCAGGCACATGGTCTCGGCGGGCGAGCCGCTCAACCCGGAGGTGATCAAGACCTTCCGCGACGCGTTCGGGCTGACGATCCATGACGGCTACGGGCAGACCGAGAACACGCTGCTCGTCGGCAACATGCCGGGCGCCGAGATCCGGCCGGGTTCGATGGGACTCCCTTCTCCCGGCCACGAGATCGCCGTCATCGACGATGACGGGGAAGTCGTGCCGACCGGCGACGAGGGCGACATCGCGCTCGCGGGCCGGCCGCCGAGCCTGTTCCGCGAGTACTACCGGGCGCCCGAGGAGACCGCGGCCGTGTTCCGCGGGGACTGGTACGTGACGGGCGACCGCGCCACGCGAGACGAGGACGGCTACCTGTGGTTCACGGGCCGCGCGGACGACGTGATCCTCTCGGCCGCGTACCGGATCGGGCCGTTCGAGGTCGAGAGCGCCCTGCTCGAGCATGCCGGCGTGGCGGAGAGCGCCGTGATCGGCAAGCCCGACGCGGACCGCGGTCAGATCGTCAAGGCGTTCGTCGTGCTGCGGCCGGGCGTCGACGGCTCGGACGGCCTCGTCCGGGAGCTGCAGGATCACTGCAAGCAGGTGACGGCGCCCTACAAGTACCCGCGCGAGATCGAGTTCGTCGACGAGCTCCCGAAGACGCGGAGCGGGAAGATCCGCCGCGTCGAGCTGCGGCGGATGGAGGAGGCGCGCGCGGCCCGAACCTGACGGTGGGCATGTGGCCACGCCGGTTCGCTAGATCGTGCCGAGTTCGTGACGATTCTCCGCGGGCCATTGCGGTGCGGACCGGCCCGCGTCTACAAGCTTCGGGGTGCAGCAGTCGCGCGGCATCCCGACGGTGCTGATCGTGGCGCTGGGCGCGGTCGTCGGCCTCGTCCTGGTCGTCCACCTGTTCCACCACGGCTCGAACGGCCCGGCGTACTACGCGGCGCGGCGCGCGCTCACACCGGGCGCGCTCAATCCGGACGTCACGCCGGCAACGATCCGGCAGACGATCTGCTCACGCGGCTGGACGAAGACCGTCCGGCCGCCGTCGTCGTTCACGTCGTCGCTCAAGCTCGTCCAGATCCGGCAGTACGGGTTCACCGGCGGCCCGACCGACTACCAGGAGGACCACTTCATCTCGCTCGAGCTCGGCGGCGCACCGAACGACCCGAAGAACCTCTGGCCCGAGCGCAGGCCGCGGGCCGACCAGGTCGACTCGATCGAGAACGAGCTGAACGCCCAGGTCTGCTCGGGCGAGATCAGCCTGGCCGAAGGGCAGCGCCGCGAGGCCGAGCTCAAGTGGACGCAGGGCTAGCTCTCAGCCCGAGAGCGCTGCGCGTTCCTTCTTCGTCAGCGGCGACGGTACGCCGTCGACGTCCACGTGCACGGCGACGATGGTGCCGCGCACGCAGACTTCGTCGTCGCGCGTGATCTCGAACGCCCACGTGATCGACGACGTGCCGAGGCGCTCGACCCGGATGCGCACCTCGATCTCGTCCTCGAACCTGAGCACCTTCAGGAATTCCGCCTCGACGCGCCGGCGCGGATAGTCGCCCCACCCCTCGACGAGGCCGCGCCCCCGGCGGAGCCCGACCTCGGCCATCTCCGCCCAGCGAAACGCGGCTGTGAAGTGGATCCGCCCGCCCGCGTCGGTGTCGACCCACGCGACTCGCGTCCGCTCGACGTGCTCTACGGCCATGGCTTCCGCGTCCATGTCGGAGGAGAGTTGCCGTGCGGCGGGGTTGCTTCTCCCGCGACAACGTGACCGAGGCCGGGAGCGGCTAGGTCAACAGTCCCTCGGACCTGTCCGCTTGAGCCATGTCGGAGGGACAGTCCCTCGGACCTGACTGGAGCGGTCACGGCCGAACCAGGACGCGTCCCGGCACGCCCGACAACGACGCCTCGACCGCCTCGTTGATCTGGTCGAGCGGGAAGCTCGGGCCGAGCTGCGAGGCGAGGTCGAGCCGACCGGCACGGACGTGGTCGAGCAGGATCGGCAGCGCGACGGCCGGGTCTTCCGAGCCGTAGATCGTCCCGGTGAGGACGCGCTCTCGCCGCACGAAGTCGACCGGGTCGAGGTCGAGTCGCTTGCCCGCTGCCGGCAGGCCGACGATGACGCAGGTACCGCCGTTCCGCGTCCAGCGGAAGGCGAGCTCGGTCGTGGACGGGTCGCCGACCGCGTCGAGTGCGTAGTCGACGCCGTCCGAGAAGTCGGACTTCATCAGCTCCTTGAGCTCCTCCGGGTCGGCCACACGCGTGGCGCCGAGCCGCGACGCCTGCTCGCGGCGAGCCTCCAGCGGATCGACGCAGACGATCTCCGCGGCCCCGGCGATGCGAGCGCCCTGCACCACGAACTGCCCCACGCCGCCCGCCCCGATGACGAGCACGGACGACCCGGGCTCGACCCGCGCTGCGAACAGCGCCGCGCCGACGCCCGTCAGCGCCGCGCAGCCGAGTAGCGCCGCCTGCTCGAGCGGCACGCCGTCGCCGACCGGCAGCGCCACCCGCTCGGACACGACGATCCGCTCCGCGAGCGCCCCGGTCGCCGTCCCGCGGTACACCGTCTCACCGTCCATGCTCAGCCCCGTCGTCCCGTCCGGAAGCGTGCTCGCCGCAATCGCGCGGTTCAGCGTCAGGCACCGCGCCGGGCGGCCGCGACCGCAGTCCGCGCACTCGCCGCACGCCGGGGCCCAGGAGAGAACGACGTGGTCGCCGGGCCGCAGCGCTGCGACGCCCTCCCCCACCGCCTCGACGACGCCGGCGCCCTCGTGGCCGAGGACGGTCGGCGTCGGCCGCTTCCACTCGCCCTTGACCGAGTGGAGATCGGTGCCGCAGATGCCGACCGCGGTCATGCCGACGAGCACCTCGCCCGCACGAGGCTCCTCGAGGTCGAGCTCGCGGACCTCGAACGGCCGCCCCGCCTCGAAGAAGACGGCCGCGCGGGTCTTCACCCGAGCGCCTCGACGACCTCACCGGAGTTGGTCACGGTCGAGACGTTCTGCAGCGCGTAATTGATCGACGCGTTGTGCCAGTCGGCGTTCATCGTCGAGCAGCAATCCTCCGGGACGAACATGTTGTAGCCCTTGTCCGCGCCGGTTCTTGCCGTGTGCTCGATGGACATGTTCGTCCAGGCGCCGGTGACGAGCACCGTGTCGACGCCGAGGCCGACGAGCAACTGCTCGAGCTTCGTGCCCTCCCAGCCGCTCATGCGCATCTTCTCGACGACGTAGTCGCCCTGCTTGGGCTCGAGGCCGTCTGCCGGCGCGGCTCCCCACGAGCCGCGAACCATCGCGCCCGCCTCCTTCAGCCCCTGGAAGAGAGGCGCGTTCAGCTTCAGGCCGGGCGCGCCCTCCTCGACGATGTAATGGACGTGGATGACGGGCACGCCCTTGGCGCGGCACGCGTCCGCGAGCTTCGCCGAGTTCTCGACGACGTTCTGCTCCTTCGCGTGCTGCGGCGATCCAGACTCGGCGAACGCGCCGCCCTCGATGATCACGTCGTTCTGCATGTCCTGGATGATCAGCGCGGTGCGCGTCGGATCCAGCTTGAAGTCGGCCATCTCTCCTCCTACTGCATGAACGGCTCGCGCCGTCCAGAGACCTTGGTCTTGAACCGGTAGAGCGACGACGAGGCGGGGACGAACATCCAGTCCCAGCTCGGGCCGCCCCAGTGGATGTTCCCGACCCCTTCGGGGATCTCGACCACGCCGAGGTGCTCGCCGTCCGGCGCGAAGACCCAGACACCGTCCGGCCCGGTGACCCAGACGTTGCCGCGCTCGTCGCACTTCATCCCGTCGACCAGGCCGCCCTTGGCGATGTCGCCGTCGCCGATGTCCTTCGCGAACAGGCGCCCGTTGGCGATCGACCCGTCGCCCTGGACGTCGAAGACGCGGATCAGGGCATTCGGCGTGTCGTTGATGTAGAGCAGCGACTCGTCGGGCGAGAAGCAGAGCCCGTTCGGCTCGCCGAAGTCGTCCACCAGCAGCTCGGGATCGTCGCCAGCTCCGTTGGCTTGCTCGGGGGCGAGCCGGTAGACGCCCTGGAAGTCGAGGTCCTGCTCGCGCTCGATCCCGAAGCCCGGCCAGCGACCGTAGGTCGGGTCGGTGAAGTAGATCGCGCCGCTCGAGTGGACGACGATGTCGTTTGGGCTGTTCAGCTCCTTGCCCTGGTAGTGCGTGGCGAGCGTCTCGCGCGTGCCGTCCGGCCGTTCGCGGACGACGGAGCTCGTCGTGTGCTCGCACACGAGCAGGTTGAGGTCGGCGTCGTAGGTCATGCCGTTGCACTTGTTGCTCGGGTTCATCACCTCGACGACCGTGCCGTCGGGCGTCCACTTGCGCCGGATGTCGGCAGGCATGTCGCTGAACAGGAGATACTCGTCGCGAGGGTGCCAGACCGGCCCCTCGGTGAAGGTGAAGCCCGTGCCGAGCCTTTCGACCTCGACGTTCTCGTCGACCAGCTTCGTGAGCTTCTCGGATCTGACGTCTACGGGCACGTCCGCTCCTTTCTTGCTGCCGCTGAACCGGGCTCGAACCTAACAGACGCGCGGTTTGGCGGGCGCCTCGTGGGAGGAGAGTTGCCGCGTCGGAGGGACAGTCCCTGAACGCGGGTGTGACGCGGACCGCGCAACCTTCGCACGGCGAGGCCGTCGGCCGGCCGTTCGAGCCTATTCCTCGGGCTCGAACTCGAGCGCGAGCGAGTTGATGCAGTAGCGCTGGCCGGTGGGCGCCGGGCCGTCCGGGAAGACGTGGCCGAGGTGGGACTCGCAGGTGCCGCAGCGGACCTCGATCCGGCGCATGCCGTGCGCGAGGTCCTCCTCCAGCTCGACCGCGTCCTCGGAGACCGGCTGGAAGAAGCTGGGCCAGCCCGAGCCCGACTCGAACTTCGCGTCGGAGCGGAACAGCTCGGCGTTGCACGCGCCGCAGCGGTAGACGCCGTCCTCGTGGTTGACGAGCAGGTCGCCCGACCACGGAGCCTCGGTCGCGGCCTGCCTGAGGATCGCGTAGCGGTCGGGATCGAGCTCGGCACGCCACTCTTCGTCGGTCTTGCGCACCTTCTCCGTCATTCGGCCACCTCCACGTGAATGCGCTGCTTCGACTGCTGGAGCTTGCCGCCTTCGCGGTCGTTGCGGACGGCGATGATCTCGGCCAGGATCGAGATCGCGGTCTCGGGCTGGGACTCGGCGCCGAGGTCGAGGCCGCAGGGGCCCGAGATGCGGTCGAGCTCGGCCTCGTCGACGCCCGCGTCGAGCAGCCGCTCGCGGCGGCGCTCCTGGTTTCGCCGCGAGCCGAGCGCGCCGACGTAGAACGCCTCGGTCGCGAGCGCGGCCTTGAGCGCCGGGACGTCGAACTTGTCGTCGTGCGTGAGGACGACGATTGCCGTCGCGTGGTCGGGGGCGACCTGCTCGATCGTCTCCTCCGGCCAGGCGACGATGATCTCGCTCGCGCTCGGGATCCGCTCCCGCGTCGCGAACTTCGTCCGCGCGTCGGCGACGATCGCCTCCCAGCCGAGCTGCCGAGCGAGCTTCGCGAGCGACTCGGCCGTGTCGACGGCGCCGTACACGAGCAGGCGCGGCGGCGGCGCGTAGATCTCGGCGAACACCTTCGCGTTCTCGAGTTCGACGATGCGGTTCGTGTGGCCTCGGATCAGGTCGTCGGCCTGCCCGGCGAGCTCTTCGGGCAGCGCGTCGCCGATCCGCTCGCCGCCCTCGAGCACGAGCATGTGCGCGCCGAGCGGCTCGCCCTCGATCACGGTGAAGAGGACGGCGCGCTCGTCGCGCTCGATCGCCTGCGCGATCCGGTCGAGAACGGCGCTCACTGATCGGTTTCCTGAGTCGGCGCTGGCGGTGCGGGGCCGGAGGTCACAGTGTTACCGACACGGGGCCGGAGAGCACCGTGCCGCCAGCGTCGACAGGCCGCGTCGGAGCCCGGCTTCGCCGGGCGGGAGCCGCGGGCGGTCAGGGAAGCGATCAATCGAGGCGCTCCACGAAGACGTCGATCTCGCCGCCGCAGGGGAGCCCGACCGCCCAGCCTTCCTCGTCCGAGATGCCGTACGAGATGAGCTTCGGCTCACCGGTCTCGAGCACCTTGCGCGCGCACTCGTAGACGTCCGACTCGACGCAGCCGCCCGACACGGACCCGGCGAGCTCGCCCGCGTCCGAGACTGCCAGCTTCGAGCCCACCGGCCGCGGTGCCGACCGGCGCGTCGCGACGACCGTCGCGATCGCGACCTGCTTTCCCTCGGACCGCCAGCGCTCGACGTCGTCCAGGATCTCCTTCACGCTGCGTGCCTCCTTTCGATACCGCTGAGAATCGCCGCGAGCTCCTCGAGGCTCGCGAGGTTGTGTCCAGGGAGAAAACGATCGATCGACGGTAATGCTGCCCGCATTCCCGCCGCGAGCGGCTGGTAGTCGGGATGGCCCTTGAGCGGGTTGACCCAGACGACCGCGTATGCCTGCCGCGCGAGGCGGGCCATCTCCGACCCGACGAGCGACGCGTCCTCGCGCTCCCAGCCGTCCGAGACGACGATCACGACCGCGCCGCGCGTCAGCGCGCGGCGGCCCCACTCGTCGTTGAACGCCTTCAGCGACGCGCCGATCCGCGTGCCGCCCGACCAGTCGACGACGCGCTTCGCCGCGTCGGCGAGCGCGCGCTCGGGATCGCGGCCACGCAGGTCGGCCGTGAGACGCGTCAGCCGCGTGCCGAACGCGAACGCCTCGACGCCGCGCCCGGAGCCGACGAGCGCGTGCAGGAAGAGGACGAGCGCCCGCGAGTACGCCTCCATCGACCCCGACACGTCACAGATGACGATGAGCTTCCGCGGGACGCGGATCCGGTCGCGCGTGGCCCGCTCGACGGCGTCGCCGCCGGTCGCGAGCGAGGCGCGGACGAGCCTTCGCATGTCCAGCTGCCGTCCGCTCGAGTCGCGGCGCAGGCGGCGCGAGCGTCGCTGCGGACGGGCGGCGGCGAGCTCGGCCATCAGCTTCGACACGAGGGCGAACTCCTCGGTCGACAGCGTGGCGAAATCCTTGTCCCGCAGGAGCTCGTCCGGGCTGTAGCCGAGCGACTCCTTCTCGTTGTCGCCGCCCGAGTCCGCGCCGGGACGATCCTCCGCCGCGCGCCGGACGAGACGCACCGTCTCGCCGCCGGCGTCGCGGTGAAGCGGCGCCGTCGGCGCGCGCAGGAACCAGGCGCGGAAGGCGCGGTCGAACGCGTCGAGGTCGTCGTGGCGGGAGACCAGCGTCTGCCGGAGCGTCCAGTAGACGTCGTCCTGGCGGGTCAGGTCGACGTTGTCGAGGCCGCTCAGCGAGTCGGCGAGCCGTCCCGGCCCGACCTCGAGCCCCGCCTCCCGCAGGACGCGGCCGAAGGTGACGACGTGGCGGACGACTGCGTCCGCCATCAGCGGGCCGCCCTCGCCTCCTCGACGAGCTCCTGCAGCGCGACGTCGCGGACGGCGAGCAGATCCTCGTGGTACTTGAGCACCGAGCCGAGCGTTTGCTCGACCACCTCGGCGTCGAGCTCCTGACGGCCGAGCGCGGTGAGCGCCCGCGCCCAGTCGATCGTCTCGGCGACGCCCGGCGGCTTCGCCAGGTCGAGGCGGCGCAGGCCGCGGACGAACGCGGCCGCCTGCGCGGCGAGCCGGTCCGGCACGCCGGGCACGCGCACCTTGACGATCTGGATCTCACGCTCGAGTGCCGGGTGCCCGATCCAGTGGTACAGGCAGCGGCGCTTGAGCGCGTCGTGGAGCTCGCGGGTGCGGTTCGACGTGAGCACGACGGCGGGCTTGTGCTCGAGGGCGCTGATCGTCCCGATCTCGGGGATCGTGATCTGGAAGTCGGAGAGCACCTCGAGCAGGAACGCTTCGAACTCCTCGTCGGCGCGATCGATCTCGTCGATCAGCAGCACGACCTGCTCCGGGCTCTCGACCGCCTCGAGCAGCGGCCGGCGGATCAGGAACTCGGGCCCGAACAGCTCCTCCTCGCTGACCGTGCCCTCCTGCGCGGCACGGATGTGCAGCAGCTGGCGCGAGTAGTTCCACTCGTAGACGGCGTGCGCGACGTCGAGACCCTCGTAGCACTGGAGGCGGATCAGCCTCGAGCCGAGGACGCGGGCGAGCGCCTTCGCCGCTTCGGTCTTCCCCACGCCGGCTTCGCCCTCGAGCAAAACCGGCTTCTCGAGCCGCAGGGAGAGGAAGAGGGCAGTCGCGAGACCGCGGTCGGGGAGGTAATCGGCCTCCGCGAGCGCGACTTCGAGGGCTTCGATCGATTCGAGCTCCACGAGTTGCAGTCTAGGCGGCGGGCCTCCCCCGGTCGGGGGAAATGACGCGAGTCACCCCGACGAGGGATGGCAGAGAGCCCGAAAGCGTCACAGGGTGAATCTGACGGCACGCGACACCGAGACCTCGTGATCACGCCACCACTGCGGATGCCCCCTCCAACCCATACCCGCCCGGCCCTCCGGCTCGGCGCCTGCCTCGCGCTCGCCGCTGCGCTCGTGTGTGCCGCGGTGGCCGCGTCCGCGTCGGGCTCCGGCGTTGTCCGCGCGAGTCGCGTGCAGGCCAACGTGATCGTCCGGGCCACGCCGGGCCGCGAGTCGGCTGCGGCTGCCCTCGTACGGAGGCTCGGCGGCACCGTCGGCAGGCGCCTCGGCATCATCGGCGGCTTCTCGGCGTCGGTGCCGGCGGGTGCGCTCTCCCGCCTACGCGCGAGCGGCGCCGTCGTCTCCGTCAGCCCGAACCGCGCGCTCGCGCCGCAGAGCGCGAGCTACGCCGCCGATTACGACCCCGGCTCCGATGGCTACTCGATGGGCTCGATCACCCAGCTGACCGGGGCGCGCGCCTGGTGGAGCGCCGGCTACACGGGCAGAGGGGTCGACGTCGCGATGGTCGACTCCGGCGTCGCGCCGGTCGCCGGGCTCAACGGCTCGGGCAAGATCGTCGACGGGCCGGATCTCTCGCTCGAGTCGCAGGCGCCGAATCTCCGCTACCTGGACACCTACGGGCACGGGACGTTCATGGCCGGCCTGATCGCGGGCCGGGACGGCACGCCGAGCGCCGGTGCGCCGGCCTCGACGTACCTTGGGATGGCGCCGGACGCACGGATCGTCTCCGTGAAGGTCGCCACGGCCGACGGCGGCACCGACGTCTGCACCGTCATCGCCGCGATCGACTGGATCGTCCAGCACCGCACCGACAACGGGCTGAACATCCGCGTGATCAACCTCTCCTACGGCACGAACAGCCTCCAGGGCTACGAGGCCGACCCGCTCGCGTACGCCGTCGAGCAGGCCTGGAAGCGAGGCATCGTCGTCGTCGCGGCTGCGGGCAACACCGGCTTCCAGAAGGGCAAGGGCGCCCCCGGCCTCGCCGACCCGGCGTTCGACCCGTACGCGATCGCCGCCGCGGCGTCCGACACGATGGGGACGCAGGACGTCAAGGACGACGCCGTCGCGTCGTTCTCGGCGAGCTCGTGCGGAGGCAAGTGCAAGAAGCCGGACCTCACCTCGCCCGGTTCGCACATGCAGGGCCTGCGCGTCCCGAACTCCTTCATCGACGCCAACCACCCCGAGGGCTACCTCTCGGGCCGGTACTTCCGCGGCAGCGGCACCTCCGAGTCGACCGCGATCACGACCGGCGCGATCGCGCTCGTGCTCCAGAAGTACCCGGGCCTGTCCCCGGACCAGGTGAAACGCTTCCTCCAGCACTGGGCGTACGACCTGAAGGGCGCGAAGTCCTCTTCGGAGGGCGCCGGCGAGATCCAGCTCGCCCCGATGCTGGGCAAGGTGCCCGAGGGCTACACGCAGAAGTTCAAGGACTCGAAGGGCGACGGCTCGCTCGAGAGCGCGCGCGGCCAGGACCACCTGACCCGCGCCGGCGTCGTCCTCTCCGGCGAGCGGGACATCTTCGGCGCGCCGGTCTCGGTCACGGGTCTCGCGGCCGCAGAGGCCGCGGGCAACTCGTGGTCGGGCGGCAGGTGGAACGGCAACTCCTGGTCGGGAAACTCGTGGTCGGGCAACAGCTGGTCCGGCAACACCTGGTCCGGCAGCTCCTGGTCAGGCGACTCGTGGTCGGGCAACACCTGGTCGGGGAACTCGTGGTCGGGCAACAGCTGGTCCGGCAACACCTGGTCTGGCAGCTCCTGGTCGGGAAGCTCCTGGACCGGCGGCAGCTGGGCCGAGGCGTTTTGGGGTTAGGGGGTCGATCGCCGAACAGCAGGCTCCCCGATGGCAACGACTTCCACCTCCACCAAACACCTGTCCGCATCTGTCCGCACGGCAGGCATCTGGGTCCTCTCCGCCGCGATCGCGGCGTCCGCCGCGCTCGTGCTGCTCGCGACGCGCGACCTCCCGTCGCCGCTCCACGACCTCGGCATCCCCTGGTGGGCGTTCGCGATCGGCTTCTACCTGGCCGAGTGCGCCGTCGTCCACGTGCACCTCCGCCGCGAGACGCACACGCTGTCACTGAGCGAGGTGCCGCTCGTGCTCGGCCTTTTCGCCCTGTCGCCGCTCGGCCTCGTCACTGCACAGCTCGTGGGCATGGGGACGGCGCTGGTCTTCTACCGCCGGCAGCGTCCGCTCAAGATCGTCTTCAACCTCGCGCAGAGCGCGCTCGGGACGGTGCTCGCCGTCGCCGTCTTCCGCGCGATCGTCGACGGCCGCGACCCAATCCAGCCGACCGGCTGGGTCGGCGCGCTCGCGGCGGCATCGCTCGCCGCCGCCACCGGCGTCGTCCTGGTCGCCGCCGCGGTGACGCTCGCCGAGGAGCGCCCCGCACTCGAGAGCGTCACAACGACCGCGGCCGTCTCGTTCCTCGGAACGCTGACCGCTGCCAGCCTGGCGCTGACCGCGGCAACGCTGGCGGCGACCCGGCCTGCCGCGGTCGCCCTCCTGCTCCTGCCGACGGCCGCCTGCGCGCTCGCGCTGCGGGCATACGTGCTCCAGCGTCGCCGCCACGACCACGTGCAGTCGCTCTACGACTCGATGCCGAGCCGCGAGGACGCGTCCGAGCTCGACAGCGGCGTCCGCCAGCTGCTGCGCTCCGCACGCCGGCTGCTCCGGGCGGACTACGCCGAGCTCCTGATCCTGCCGCTCGATCCCCGTGAGCGGCCGCTCCGCAGTTCGATGGGAGCGAATGCCGAGCTCCTGCTCGAGCACGTCGACATGACCGCCGCCGAGCACAACGTGGTCGACGCGCTCCGGGCGAGCGGCGGGCTGATCACGATGGCGCGCGACCGCCGCTCGATGGGCGACCCCTACCTGGCCGAGCGCGGGCTGAAGGATGCGATCCTCACCACGCTCGTCGGCGAAAAGGGCCTGCTCGGCCTGTTGATCGTCGGCGACCGCACCGACGAGGTGTCGACCTTCGGCCAGGAGGACGAGAAGGTCTTCCGCACCTTCGCAGGGCACGCGGCGCTGCTGCTCGAGAACGAGCAGCTCGAGCAGTCACTGGCCAAGCTCACGGAGCTCGAGGCGAAGCTCCGCCACCAGGCACTCCACGACGCGCTCACGAGCCTCCCGAACCGCCGTCTCTTCCACGCCCGGGTCGACGAGGCGTATCAGCGCGCGACGACCGAGGGCTCCGAGCCGGTCGTGCTCTTCATCGACCTGGACGGGTTCAAGGCGATCAACGACGACCTCGGCCACGCCGCGGGCGACGAGCTGCTCGTGGCCTTCGCCGAGCGCCTGCGCGGCAACGTGCGCCCCGAGGAGCTGCCGGCGCGGCTCGGCGGCGACGAGTTCGCAGTTCTGATCGAGTCCGGCGGCGCGGAGGTCGCCGAGGATGTCGCGCGGCGGCTCATCGGCGCCGTCCGCAACCCCTTCTCGATCCAGGGCCGACGGCTCTCGGTCCGGCTCAGCATCGGCATCGCGAGCGCCCGCAGCGCGGCCGCCGTCGAGGAGCTGCTCGCGAACGCAGACCTCGCCATGTACGCGGCCAAGACCGACGGCTCGTCGAGCTACGCCACGTACACCGAGGACATGCGCGGCTCGGCGCAGGCGCGCCGGAAGCTCGGCGCGGCGCTCGAGGACGCGCTCGAGCGCGACCAGATCGACGTCCACTACCAACCGATCGTCGACCTGCGCACCGGAGCGACGGTCGCGTTCGAGGCACTCGCGCGCTGGCGGCGCGGCACGTCGGACACGGTCGCGGCGGCGGACTTCCTCCCGGCCGCGGAGGAGGGCGAGCTCATGTCGCGCATCGGCCAGGTCGTACTGCGCGCCGCGTGCATCCAGACCCAGGAGTGGCGCGCCGAGTCCGAACCGACCCGCGAGCTGTCCGTGTGCGTCAACCTGTCGCCGCTCGAGTTCGGAAACCCGCGGCTCGGAGTCGATGTCGCCGCGGCGCTGCTCGAGAGCGGGCTCGACGCGAGCCGGCTGATCCTGGAGGTCACCGAGGAGGTGGCCGCGGGTGACGTCGACGCGACGCTGGCGACGATGTCCGAGCTCCGCCGGCTCGGCGTACGGTTCGCGCTCGACGAGCTCGGGAGCGGAGGCTCGTCCCTCGAGCAGCTCTGCCGGCTCCCGTTCGACGTGATCAAGATCGCGCGCCCCCTCGTCGAGCGGGTCGGGACGGGCCAGGCGGACGAGCGCGTCCCGCGTGCGATCGTCGGGCTCGCCAAGTCCCTCGGCATCAAGGTAGTCGCAGAAGGGATCGAATCGCACGAGCAGGCAGAGCGCGTACGCCAGCTCGGCTGCCAGCTCGGCCAGGGCTTCTACTTCGACCGCGCCCTCGCGGCCGCGCAGGCGACCCGCCGCCTGCGCACCCCCGCGGCGGTCCCGCTCCGCCTCGTCGCGGCCGACTCGGGCTGACCGACCAGGTCTTCCCGCCCGGTCCGAGGGACTGTCCCTCCAACAGGGCCGGGAGAGACGCGGCCGTCAAAGCCGCGGCCGAACAAAAGCTGCCGCGGGCCGGTTCTTGCAGTTCCCAGCGACAACGTGACGAATCGTGCGGCCACGGCGTGCCGTACCGACGTCACACTGCATGCATGCGATTGAATTGCGCTCCTGCGACACATCGCGACAAGGAGGAGACATGGCTGAACTTCCAGACAACATCCGCGAGGCGTTCGAGGCGCCGAACTTCTGGGCCCTGGCGACCGTCAACCCCGACGGCTCGCCGCAGTCGACGACCGTGTGGGCGCATACGCGCGACGGCAAGATCATCGTCAACACTGCGCTCGGGCGGAAGAAGCCGCGCAATCTGGAGACCGAGCCGCGCGTCGCGATGTCGTTGCACACGCACGACGACGCCGGCTACCACTCGATCAGCGTCCAGGGCCGCGTCGTCGACACGATCACAGGCGACCAGGCCGAGAAAGACATCGACGACCTGGCCCAGAAGTACATCGGCCAGTCGCCCTACCCGTGGCGTGCTCCGGGCGAGCAGCGGGTGACCTACGTGATCGAGCCGGTCCACGTCCACACCATGGGCTGAGCCGCCGCCGCCCCTTGGTTAGACTCGGCGCGCGATGACTGCGGTGACGGACGTCGTCCTTCCGGCCTCCCCCGACGAGGCTGTCTCTGCCTTCGGCGACGGTTCCGGGGTGACCGTGATCGGCGGCGGCACGATCGTCATGCCCGACATCACGTCCGGCCGCATCCGGCCGGCGAAGACGCTCCTGCTCGCCCGGGCCGGGCTCGCAGAGGTCACGCGCGACGGCTCGACGGTCACGCTCGGGGCGATGACGCCGCTGCACGCGCTCGTCGACCTCGCGGCGCCGGTCGGCCCGTGCGCGGCCAACATCGCCGACCTGGAGATCCGTATGCAGGCGACGGTCGGCGGCAACCTCTGCGCCGGCGAAGGCGGCGACGCGCCGCGCGGCGACCTCCAGGGCGCGCTACTCGCCGTCGGGGCGCAGGTTCGCTCCGCGGGCGCCGGCGGCACGACCACCGAGCCGCTCGAGGACTTCCTCGCGCACCGCAGCGGCCGGCTCGTCCTCGACGTGACGTACGAGGAGCCGGCGGCCGGGGCTTTCGTCGCGCTCGACCGGCCGCACACGCACGAGTACACGACGCTTGCCGTCTCGGCCGCGCGCCTCGCCGACGGTACGATCAGGCTGGCCGCCACCGGCTCGGGCTCGGCGGCCGTTCGGCTCCCCTCGGCCGAGTCGGCCGCGGCGGATCCGGACGCGGCCGGGGCAGCCGCACTGAAGGACGTGAGCCTGCACGACGACGTGCTCGCGTCGGCGTGGTACCGGGAGCAGGCGCTCCCTGTCCTCGTCCGGCGCGCCCTTGCCCGACTCGAGGAGGGCAGATGAGCCTGACCGTCAACGGCAGCACGCACGAGATCGAGAGCCCTCCGCTGACGACGCTGTTGGACGTCCTCCGCGAGGAGCTCGGCGTCCATAGTCCGAAGGTCGGCTGCGAGCAGGGCGGCTGTGGTGCCTGCACCGTCCTCGTCGACGGCGAGCCCCGGCGCGCCTGTCTCGTCCCCGTCGGCGCGGTCGACGGCGCCGAGATCACGACCGTCGAGGGGCTCGGACCCCCGGAGGACCTCCAGCCGATCCAGGCCGCCTTCGTCCACCACTACGCGGCCCAGTGCGGCTTCTGCACGTCCGGGCTCCTGATGGCGGCCACGGCCTATCTCGCCAACGGCGGCACGGACGACCGGGAGGCGATTGCGGAAGCGCTCGGCGGCCACGTCTGCCGCTGCACCGGCTACGTGAAGATCATCGACGCCGTCGCGGCCGCGGCGCGGGGCGATGAGTTCGACCTGTCGACGACGGCCGAGGGCCAGTACACGACGATGCAGTCTGGAGCCGAACGATGAAGGCCGTCGGCGCACGCCTGCCCCGCTACGACGGGGTCGCACACGTCACCGGACGAACCGTCTTCGTCGAGGACGTCGACATCCACGGCGCCGCCTGGGTGAAGGCCCTCCGCTCTCCGCATCCCAACGCCGGGATCACGAAGCTCGACACGCGGGCCGCCGAGCAGATGAAGGGCGTCCGCGCAGTCGTCACCTCGGCCGACGTCCCGCTCAACGTCTATGGCCACCTCTCCGCGCTCGGCATCCCCGGCGACGAGCCCCTGCTCGCCGACGGGGAGGTGCGCTACACGGGTCAGCCGATCGCCGTCGTCGCCGCCGAGGACGAGGAGATCGCCCAGGCCGCGGTCGACGCGATCGAGATCGACTACGACGTGCGGGAGCCGCTGTTCGACGTCCGCAAGGCGTTCGATCCGGACGCCCCGACGATCCACGAGTGGGGCAACTGGTACCCGCACTTCGAGGGCGGCTTCGACCACCGGCAGATCAGGAAGGGCGATATCGACGCCGCCTTCGCGCAGGCCGACCTGATCGTCCAGGGTGTCTACCGGCCGGCGGCGATCGAGCAGCTCCCGATCGAGACCCAGGTCTGCCAGGTCGTGCCCGAGGCGAACGGCCGGCTGACGATCTACTCCTGCACCCAGGCGTTGTACTTCTCGATGGGCGTCGTCGCCGCTCACCTCCAGCAGCCGCTGAACAGGTTCAAGTTCGTCGGCGGCACGGTCGGCGGCGGCTTCGGCGGCAAGGTCGACACGGCCACCGAGACGCTCTGCAGCCTGCTCGCGCTCAAGTCCGGGCGGCCGACCAAGTGGCGCTGGACGCGCGAGGAGGAGTTCCTCTGCTCCTCGACCCGGGCGCCGTGGCACATGGAGATCGCGGACGCGGTCACGAAGGACGGCTGGATCCTCGGCCGCCGGATGATCACGCTGCACGACTCCGGCGCCTACGCCCGCTTCTCGCCCTACGGCGTGACCAAGCACTCGTTCCACCACACCGGGGCGTACACGATCCCGAACCTCCACTTCGACGGTTGGGTCGTCTTCACGAACAGGACGCCCACGAGCGCGATGCGCGGCTTCGGCGTCACGTCGGTCTCGTTCGCGACCGAGACGCACATGAGCCGGATCGCGCAGGAGCTCGACATCGACCCCTTCGAGCTCAGGCTGAAGAACGCAAACCGGATCGGGGACACGTCCCCGAACGGCGTCGTCTACACCGATCCTTCGACCGTGCCGACGATCCTCTCGATCGCCGACCATCTCGGCCACGAGCTTCCGGCCGACTACCGCACGATGACCACGGAGCCACGTTCGGGCGGCCTGCTGCCCGAGCACCTCGTCGCTCAGCTCGGAAATCCGGAGGACCACTGATGGCAGTCCACAAGGGCCGCGGCATCGCGGCGATCGAGTATCCGACGGGGATGAACCAGAACGGCGACCCGTCGCAGGCGTGGATCAAGGTCAAGCCGGACGGGCGCGTCGACGTCTTCTCGGGCACGTCCGACATCGGCAACGGCTCGAAGACGATCCAGTCGCAGATCGTCGCCGAGACGATCGGCGTCCCCTACGAGTGGGTGACGTACGACAACTCGAACACCGACTCGTCGCCGGTCTGCACCGGGACGTTCGCATCGCGGGCCACGTTCGTCGCGGGCATGGCCGTGAAGAAGGCGGCCGAGCGCGTGCGCGAGCGAATCCTCGACATCGCCGGCAAGGAGCTCGAGATCGACCCGGCCGACCTCGACATCGTCGACGGCGAGGTCGTGGCGAAGGGCGCACCGCAGACGAAGATCTCCGTTCCGGACGTTGCCGCGGCGGCCACCTGGGGCCACGGCGAGCTGATCACCGGCGCAGGTGTCCAGCTCAAGCCGTATGCGGCAATCGTCGAGGCCGACACGGGCAAGGTCGACCTGCCGCCGCACTCGGCGATCTCGTACGCGGCCTGTGCGGCCGACGTCGAGGTCGACGACGAGACCGGTCAGGTTCGCGTGACGAGGCTCGTCCAGTGCTTCGACGTCGGCCTCGCGATCAACCCCACGCTCGTCGAGGGCCAGATCGAGGGCGGCGCGATCCAGGGGCTCGGGCTCGGCGTGCTCGAGACGAGCTATCCCTACTACCCGAGCGTCGAGCACCGTGGCGCGGCGTTCGGGTCGTATCTCGCGCCGTCGATGGAGGATCTGCCCGTGCTGGACACGGTGCTGATCGAGAACCCGTCCGCGGACGGTCCGTACGGCGCCAAGGGAATCGGCGAGATGGCGAACAACCCGCAGCCGCCCGCGATCGCGACCGCCGTGCACGACGCGGTCGGCGTCTGGATCACGGAGCTCCCGATCACGCCCGAGCGCGTGCTGCGCGCCCTCGCGGCCAAGGCCGCGGGCGAGGGCGAGCCGACGCGGAAAGGGAAGGTCGTCGTCTACGACGAGGATCTCTCGCTCGCCGCCGTCGCCCATCCGGACGGACCGGTCAGACTCGTCGTCGACGCGTAGTGGCCGATTCTCCCTTCGGGAGCTGGAACGGCGTCGGGCTGCACGAGTTCGTCCCCGGCGTGAACATCCACGCGGTCGGCGGCGAGCAGGTGCTCGTGTGCCGCGTCAACTACGACCCCGGCTTCGGCGTGCCACCCCACGTCCACGAGCACACAGAGCAGGTGATGGTCGTGACGGAGGGCGAGCTCGAGCTGACCGTCGCCGGCCGGGGGACGCGAACGCTCGGCGTCGGCGACTGGGCCGTGATCAACCGCGGCGTCGAGCATTCGGTGCGCACGGAGGACGGCGCGCAGTTCATCGAGGCGCTGGCGCCGGTCCCTCTCGACCACGTGCCCGACCGAGAGCGCGACCTCGTGCTCGGCCCGGACGGGGGCGCACAGCACGTCGAGCGCTGACGGGTCCGAGGGACTGTCCCTCCGACATGACCGGACCTGACGTGGCTACCCGGATCGTGCTCGTCACCGGCGCGAGCCGCGGGATCGGGCTCGGGATCGCCGACCGCCTTCGCGCGGACGGCTGGCGCGTGGAGACGGCCGAGCGCTCGACCGGCGTCGACCTGGCCGATCCGAACCAGGCCCGCACGGCCGTCGAGCGCCTCGAGCGGATCGACGCGCTCGTCGCGAACGCGGGCGCAATCGTGCGCAAGCCCGCCCTCGAGCACACGGTCGAGGACTGGCGGCACGTCCTCGACGTCAACCTCGTGTCGGTCGCGACGCTGGCGCAGGCGGCCGCGCGGCGTATGGTCGAGCAGGGCGCCGGCGCGATCGTGCTCATGGCGTCGCAGCTGTCCTTCTTCGGCGGGCTGAACACCGCCGCCTACGCCGCGTCGAAGGGCGGCGTCGCGCAGCTCACGAAAGCCTTCTCGAACGAGCTCGCCGGTCAGGGCGTTCGCGTCAACGCCGTCGCGCCCGGCTTCATCGAGACGGACATGACCTCCGACATCGAGGACTGGAAGCGCCGCCAGATCGACGCACGGATCCCGATGGGACGCTGGGGCGCGCCCGCGGACGTCGCCGGCGCGGTCGCGTGGCTCCTTTCCGACGACGCGCGCTACGTGACAGGGGCGATCCTGCCCGTCGACGGCGGCTATCTGGCGCGCTAGCGACTAAGCTCAGCGCCGTGATCGTGGCCCTTCACGTCGCGACCGGAGCCGCCGCAGGCGCCCTCCTCGGCTCGAACGACCGCGCCGCGATCGCCGGCCTCGCCCTGCACGCCGCAGGAGACGCTGTTCCCCACGAGGACTTCGACTCGATCCGCTTCGAGACGGCGACAGGGCTCGGGCTGCTCGCGCTCCTCGCGCTCCGCCGGGGCCTCTTCGACCCGGCGGTCGTCGGCGGCGCCTTTGCCGCCGCGCCCGACCTCGAGCACGTGATCCCGAGCCCCGGCCACGACGGCCCGAAGCTCTTCCCGTCCCACCGGCTCGAGGGCTGGCACAAGGAGGGCGGGATCACCGCCCCGCTGCAGCTTCTGCTGGCGCTCGTTATCGTCGGCGCTCTCGTCCTACGGAGGAAGGAGCGCTGACATGCCCTGGATCGACGTGAAGCTCTACGACTCGCGCGTAACGGAGGAGTCCGTCCCCAAGATCATCGAGAGCCTGACGAAGGCGCTCTCCGAGTCCAGCGGCGCCGCTCCCGAGCACATCCAGGTCGTCGTGCAGGGCGTCTCGCCCAAAAACTGGGGCATCGCCGGAAAACCAGGAGCCTGATCGCAAGAAGTTACGTGGGGACAGACCGGCTGTCTGCCCCCACGTCGGTGCTCAGGCCGGCTTGATGTTCGCGTTCAGGTGGAACAGGTTGGCCGGGTCGTACGTCCTCTTCAGCGCGACGAGCCGCTCGTAGTTCGGTCCGTATGCGGCGCGGAGGCCTGCGTCGTCGGCTTCTTCCGCCGGCAGGTAGTTCAGCCAGCGACTCGAGGCGGCGAACGGGGCGAACGCGTCGTAGGTCTCCCGCGTCCAGCCGATGTTCGCCTCCGTCGTCTCGGGATCCATCCAGATGCCGGTGATGACGAGGTTGTAGCCGGGCTGCCGATGCGGCACCGCGGTCGCCTCGACCGGAACGCGCGTGACCTCGCCGTGGAAGTGCTCGACGATCATGGCCGTCATCGGCGACGGACAGCTTGCGAACCGCTCGACCATCACCTCGATGGCATCGTCCGAGAGCTCGCTGAGGAACGTCGACTTCCAGTAGTTGAGCCCGCCTTTCGGATAGGCGTCGTCGAGCATCTGGCAGACGGCCTCGTACGGCATCGGGCCGATCATGCTCAGGGCGGGCGAGCCGAACTCGAGCACCGGCTTCAGGTCGGCCTCGGCCTGCTCGAGCGTCCCGGAGTGGCAGACGCCGACCGCCGCCAGCGGCACGCCCGACCCGTCGGGCGCGTGGACGCAGCCGGCGACGAACATGAGGTCATCCGGGATGTCCTCTGCGAAGTCCCGCATGAAGCGGAGCAGATCGCCGGCTGCCTCGATCGGATGCGCGATCAGACCGCCGGTGATCATCGGGCCGATCGGGTGCAGCCGGTACTCGAACGACGTGGCGACGCCGAAGTTGCCGCCGCCGCCGCGGAGGCCCCAGAACAGGTCGGGGTGCTCGTCGGCGCTGACGGTCAGGACGCTGCCGTCGGCCGTCACGAGCTCGACCGAGAGCAGATTGTCGGCGGCGAGGCCGAGCTTCGTCATCAGCCAGCCGAGACCGCCGCCGAGCGTCAGGCCGGCGATGCCCGTCGTCGAGATCGCGCCGCCCGTCACGGCGAGGCCGTGGAGCTGCGTCTCCCGGTTGAGCTCCTTCCAGAGCACGCCGCCCTGCGCACGCACCGTCCGCGCGGCGGGATCGGCGTGGATGCCCTTCATCGTCGAGAGGTCGATCATCAGGCCGCCGTCGGCGACGGCGGTACCGGCGACGTTGTGCCCGCCGCCGCGGACCGAGACCTCCCATCCGTGCTCCCTCGCTGCGTTGACCGCGGCGACGACGTCCGCGGTTCCGGTGCAGCGGGCGATCAGCGCGGGCCGCTTGTCGATCAGCCCGTTGTGGACGCGACGCACCTCGTCGTAGGTCGGATCTCCCGGTTGGAGCACCTTTCCGGCGAAACCCTCGATCAGGGCGACCTCCTGCTCGGCAACTGCCATGGGAACCTCCTGGTTGGTCGAGTCGGAATCGTACGACGCCCGGTCCGGCCTGTGCGCCTTCCGTTACAGAACGTGTGCGTGCTCCGTTACAGGGACTGTCCCTGTGACAGGGCCGGGACGGACGGGGCCAGCTCGACCGCCGGCGCGCCGGGCACGATCGCGGCCGTCTCGCGCGCGTGGAGCAGGGTCGTCTTCACGATCAGCTTGGCACGCGCATAGTTGTCCATCAGCGTCGGGACCGGCCCGACCGGCCGGCCGAGCGCGTAACCGGCGGCGTTGCGACCCATCGCGCGGTACGAGTCGAGCGAGTAGAGCGGCGACATGCCGAACAGCTCGAGGTTGTCGAGCGGCTCGAGGTCGGCGCGGTGGATGACCGCGGTGCCTTTCGACTGGAGGCCGACGGCGACGCCCGACCCCGAGAGGAGCGCGCCGTCGTGGCCGATGAAGGCGACGTCCGACGAGCGGCGGACGCGAACCAGTCGCGGCTCGGCTCCACCCTCCCGGATCCCCTCGGCGACCGCCGCCAGCACGTCCGCGTGCGCGAGCCCGTTGATCGTCGCCCGGAGCGTGTCACCGAACGCCGGGCCGACCGCGAGCACGACCTCGTCCGAACGCGTCCCCGCGTCGGCCTCGCCGGTCTCGACGACCACCGGCTCACCTTCGGGCTCCGCCTCGACGAGCTCGCGCGGATCGACGACGTACGGCAGCGACTGGAGAAGCTGCCAGCGCTCACCCTCGAGGCGGTACCCCGTCCCCGGGCCTGTGTAGAGGTTCGGATCGTTGACGGCCGAGTGCACGGTCGCGTCGGCGTCGATCACGGCCGACGTCTGCAGGTAGTCCGCCGAGACGCGCTGGCGCTGCATGCCGACGATCGCCTCCGCAACGTCGTCGAAACCCCGCGCGTCGAGCGCACGTACGATCTCGACTCCGCTCGTGCCCGCCGCCAGCAGCCGGTCGGCAGCCTCTGCGTCGGCGCCGCGATCCCGGTCCGGCAGGTCGCGGCTCGTCGATCCGTACGTGGCCGCCTCGACCTCGGCCTCGGTGACCGGCGGCAGCCCGAGCTCGTCGAATACGGCCTGCACCGCCTGCGCGGCACGGATGCGCACCGCGACGACAGCCTCCTCACCGGCAGGCTCGATCCCGGCGTCGACCTGCCAGTCGCGCTGGACGGTCATCCACTCGTCGAGGTCGTCCGCGTCGAAATTGCCGCCGCCGAACATGTTGTCGTAGCGGGGCATGACCGAATAGCCCGACGTGACGAAGTCGGTGCCGGGCAGCAGCTGGCCCATGAGCTTCGCCGTCTTGCGGATCTCCGAGTGCGACGCGATCGCGTCGTTGCCGGACGCGACCTCGAGGTCGAGCCAGGCCGCGAGCAGGTTCTCGGCCAGGATCTCTCGCGTGCCGCCGGGCACGGCGAGCGCCAGCGCGACGCACGAGATCGAGCCGTTCTGGACACCCTGCGACCCGGCCGCGCGGACGGCCGCGAGACACCGCGCCTCGAGGTAAAGCATCGAGTAGCCGAGCGACCGCCCCATCAGCGCCTCGGAACCGCCTCCCGACGTGAAGCGGATCTTGACGCCACGCGACGCGTAGGCCGACCCGAGGAAAGCCTTCGACCAGGGCGTGTCGTCGCCGTCGACGAACACGGGCTCGGTGCCGTAGACCGACAGCGTCTCGGCGTAGGTGACGAGTCCGCGGATCGCGAGGTCGAGGTTCCGTCGCTCCTCGACCGCGCACTGGGTCATCACGCCGGGGCGACCCGTCTGCGAGCCGACGAGGATCGCGATCGCGTTCAGCGGCGCGTAGCGGGAGACGCCGACCGTCGTCTCGACCTCCGCGAAGCCGCGCGCGGCCGCCTCGGCGGCGTCGGCGGCGAGCAGCGCCGGGTTGTCCTTGAGGTTCGTGACGTGCGCCTGGTTCGCCGGCGCGCGTCGCGCCCGCAACTTCTTGAGCGCGAACATCATCTCGACCGGGTCGAGCCGAGCGGCGATTCGCGCGAGCCGAGCCGGCGTCAGGCCCCGCGACAGGCGCACGAGCTCGGAGCGGGGGCAGTCGACGTCGACGAGCCGACGTGCGAGCTCGTCGTCCTCGAGCGCCTGCGCGTCGGCGGCCGCGTCGGCGTCGATCCCGTGCCGTGCGAGGAAGTGGTCGACTCACGTCGAAATCCGGCTCCCGGCGGCCGTCGATTTCGACGACACGGCCGTCTTCGACGACAAGGCTCGGCTCCGGATCGTTCGGCCCGTCCATCGCGACGAGCCCGAGCTCCGGATAGGGCGAGACGAGCACCTCGCGGCGTAGCTCGCGCTGCTCCCGCGAGACGAAGCGGCTAGACCTGCGCCCGTTCTCCGGCAAGCAGCCCCCGCTTCGCGTACACGTCCTTCGCCTCGCGCACGAACCCCGCCGTCAGCGGCGCCTCCCACTCCGTCTCGAGCCGCCGGGCCCACTCCTCGAGCTCGTCCGCCGACGAGCGGTTGGGTCGGAGAGCCGTGTAGATCTCGAGGATCGTCTCGGAGGGCACCGCGGCGAGCTCGGCCGCACGGGCGAGGTTGTCGGCGAGCTGCGGACGCCTCGCCGCGAGGGCAATCGCGGACTGGCGGCGAAGCGTCGCCGGCGTCGCGCGGAGGTCCTCGGCCCCGATCCGACCGTCACGCACGGCGTCGAGGGTCACCTCGTCGAGCGGGTGGCCGCCCGGGGTCGAGACGAGGTCGGGCCGCCTCGAGCCGAGCGGGTAGTCGACGCCGGGGTCGAATCCCATCGCGTCAGAGCTTAAGGTAGTCGGATGGCCGTCACGTATGACTTCTCGGGACGCTGCGCGCTCGTCACCGGAGGCGCGAGCGGCATCGGGCGGGCAGCGGCCGAGCGGCTGCGCGCGGGCGGCGCCGAGGTGGCGATCTTCGACCGGCAGGCTCCGGTGGGCGACGGGCTCGCGCTCCAGGGCGACATCTCGAGGTCGGCCAACGTGAACGACGCGGTCCGGCGCGCCGAAGCAGAGCTCGGGCGGATCGACATCCTCGTCAACTCGGCCGGCGTGCCCGGAACGTCCATGCGCACCGTGGACACGCCCGACGACGAGTGGCGCCATGTGATGGGCGTCAACGCCGACGGGACCTTCTACGCCTGCCGCGCCGTTGTCCCCGGGATGGTCGAGCGCGGCTACGGGCGCATCGTGCTCCTCTCCTCGATCGCGGGCAAGGAGGGCAACCCGATGGCGCCCGCCTACTCCGCTTCGAAGGCGGCGGTGATCGCGCTGACGAAGGCGCTCGGGAAGGACCTGGCGCAGACCGGCGTCCTCGTCAACTGCATCGCGCCGGCCGTGATCGAGACGCCGATCCTCGACGGCCTCACCGCGGAGCACGTCGGCTACATGGTCGAGCGGATCCCCCTCGGGCGCGTCGGCACGGCCGAGGAGGTGGCGGCGCTGATCTGCTGGCTCGCGAGCGACGAGTGCACGTTCTCGACCGGCGCCGCGTACGACATCTCGGGGGGCCGAGCCGTCTACTAGCCCAGCCGCGAATGCCTCGGGCCGATCCGGCCCTTCGGCTCACGGCCGTATCCCGGCTCATGACGCGGCCGCAACGCGGCCGCTTCGATCTGCCTCGTTGAGGCATATAAATGGTGGCTGCGCAACCTCTGTGCCGGTTCCGTCGCACCCGCGTTCGGGGACTGTCCCTCCCACGTCGTGGTCGACGAGCTACTGCGGCACGCGACGCGATTTGAGCAGCGCGGCGATCTGCTCGTGCCCCGTCTCGACCTCGGCGCCGGTCTCGGCGCCGTCGGGGAACGACGCCCGGACGGAGACGAGCTCGGTTCCGTCCGAACGGGGAGTCCGCGAAATCGTGATCTCCCCGCCGCGCCGACCGTGCTCGAGCGTGCCGACGAGCAGCTCGACGCGCGCGACGAGCTCGCCCTCCACGTCCTTGCCGATCCACCACCCGGCGAGTGCGAGCGCCGTCGAGCCCTCGAGGTCGGGCTCGTCCGGATTGGCCCCGTACTCGAGCAGCGCGCGCACGACGCAGAGCGACCCCCGTCGGGCGGCGTCGCCGATCGGCGCCCGCAGATCCGGGTCGGCGCCACCAGCGAGAAGCTCCCGCACGACGTCCTCGTGCCCGTGCGCCGCTGCCCAGCGGAGCGGCGTCCAGGCGTCGTCCTCGGGCAGGTTCGGATTGGCCCCGTGGGCGAGAAGTGCCCGCACGATCCCCACGAACCCCCAGCACGAGGCCGCGCAGAGCGGCGTGCCCTCGCTCTCGCCGCCGCTCAGCAGGTCGGGATCGGCCCCGGCGCAGAGGAGGAGCTCGGCGAGGTTCGTATCCCCGGCCACGGCCGTCCGGTACAGCGCCGTCGAGCCCTCGTGGCGGCTGTCCGGCGGCAGGCCGTCTTCGAGCATGACGGCGACTGCGCCTGCGTCCCCGGCGACGACCGCTTCGACGAGCGATTCCACGGCGCCTGCCAGCATACGATTCGCACGTGACGAGACGAGTTCGTTTCCGCGGCCCCGACGGCGTCCACGAGGTCGCGGTCGAGGAGCTGCCCATCGAGCCGCTCGATCCGGAGACGCTCGAGCTGCCCGAGCCGTACGAGCTGCTGATGCCCGTCGAGCCGCCCGAGGTGTGGTGCGCCGGCGTGACGTACGAGCGGAGCCGTGACGCGCGCGTCGACGAGAGCACCGTCGAGGACGTCTACACGCGCGTCTACGAGGCCGAGAGGCCGGAGCTCTTCCTGAAGGACGCGGCCTGCCGGCGGACGGTCGGCCCGGGACACGCGATCGGCGTCCGCGACGACTCGTCCTGGGACGTCCCTGAGCCGGAGATCGGGCTCGTGCTCGGCGTGGGCGGCGCGATCACGGGCTACACGATCGGCAACGACGTGTCGTCGCGCGCGATCGAGGGCGAGAACCCGCTCTACCTGCCGCAGGCCAAGCTGTTCGCAGGTGCGTGCGCGCTCGGCCCGGCGGTGCTCCTCGCGAACGACGCGCCGACCGCATTCGAGATCCGGCTGCGCATTCTCGAGTCCGACGGCAACGAGCTGTTCGCCGCCGAGACGTCGACGGCGCGCATGAGGCGCTCGTTCGACGAGCTCGTCTCCTGGCTCCGCCGTGACAACCCCGTGCCCGCGGGTAGCGTCCTCCTGACGGGCACCGGCCTCGTTCCGCCGGACGACTTCACGCTTCGGCCGGGTCAGCGGGTCGAGATCCACGTGCCTGGGATCGGGACGCTCGTGAACCCCGTCGGCCGTGCGGCCGACCTGATGACAGAGGAGTGCTAGCGCGATGACAGACGTCCTGGAAGCACCGGCCCGGCCGGCCTTTGCCAACTTCGTCGGCGGCGAGTGGCGGCCGAGCCGCTACGGCAAAACGTACGAGAAGCACGGGCCATGGCGCCCGTCGGAAATAGTCGGCGAGTTCCCCGCCTCAGGCCCGGCCGACGTGGACGATGCCGTCGCCGCGGCCGCGGACGCGTTCCCGGGCTGGTCGCGACTCCCAGCCGCCGCGAGAGGCGAGGTGCTGCGGAAAGCCGCGGACGCGATCGACCGGCGCGTCGAGCAGATCGCTCAGGACATGACGCTCGAGATGGGCAAGCCCATTCGCGAGGCGCGCATGGAGTCGGCGCGCATGGCGCAGATCCTCCGCTTCTACGCGGGCGAAGGGCTACGCGAGACCGGGCAGCGCTACGAGCAGGCGGCGACCGGAAGCGTCGCGTACACGATGCGCCGACCGCTCGGCGTCGTCGCGCTGATCACGCCCTGGAACTTCCCGGCGGCGATCCCGGCCTGGAAGGTTGCGCCGGCGCTCGCGTACGGCAACACGGTCGTGATGAAGCTGGCGCAGGACGCGCCGCTGACCGGCCTCCACCTCGCCGCCTGCCTGGAGGAGGGCGGGATCCCGGCCGGCGTGCTCAACGTGGTCGTGGGACGAGGCCCGGCCGTCGGGACGCCGCTCGTCGAGCACGGGCTCGTCCGGGCCGTCTCGTTCACGGGCTCGGTCGCCGTGGGCCTTCAGGTGCGCGGCGAGGCGACCGCGCTCGGCAAGCGCGTCCAGCTCGAGCTCGGCGGGCACAACCCACTGATCGTTACGGCCGACGCCGATCTCGACCGCGCCGCGGAGGCGGCGTACGCGGGCGCGTTCTGGTCGGCGGGACAGAAGTGCACGGCGACGCGGCGCATCCTCGTGGAGGAGCCCGTCTACGGCGAATTCCGCACGCTGCTCGTCGCGCGTATGGAGCGGGGCGTCGTCGGCGATCCGTCAGATCCTGCGACGGAGGTCGGACCGATCGTCAACGAGTCGCAACTCGAGGACGTGCTGGCCGGGATCGACAGCGGCCGCGCGGACGGCGGGACGTTGCTCGCAGGCGGCGAGCGCCTGGACGACGAGGCATTCCTGCTCGCGCCCGCGCTCTTCGAGGGGCTCGCAGACGACGCCTTCCTGTCCTGTCAGGAGGTGTTCGGGCCGGTCGCGTCCCTCTACCGGTTCGCGACCCTCGACGAGGCGCTCCGGCGGGCGAACGGGGTCGAGTACGGGCTATCGGCGTCGATCTTCACGTCGAGTCTCGCGTCGGCGCGGACGTTCGTGCAGGAGATCGAGGCCGGAATCGTGCGCGTCAACGGCCAGACGGCGGGCGCGGACGTCCATGTCCCCTTCGGCGGCGTGAAGAGCTCCGGCTTCGGCCCGCACGAGCAGGGCCGCGCAGCGATCGAGTTCTACACGGAGCTCGTGACCGTCTACGAGGACGTATGACCCGTCCGCTCGCGTCGAAGCGAGCCAGGTCCGAGGAGAGTCGCCGCGGGCCAGGGCCTTTTCCCGCGGCGACGTGGCCGAGCCGCGCGGATGCGCGGCGAGGACAACTGTCCCTCGGACCCGGCCGATGCGGACACGTCACAGGGACAGTCCCTGTAACCGGAGTGTGACTCGATGAGCGACGAACGGTTCCTCGTCACCGGCGCGCTCGGGTGCATCGGCGCCTGGGCGGCGACGCTGCTCGTCCGTGAGGGGACGCCCGTGGTCGCCTACGACCTCGGCGAAGACGACCACCGCCTGCGCCTCGTGGCGACGCCCGAGGAGATCGGCGCCGTCACCTTCGTCCGCGGCGACGTGACCGACCTCGGCCAGCTGGAGCGGACACTCGCGGAGCACGAGATCACGCACGTCGTCCACCTGGCCGCCCTGCAGGTGCCGTTCGTCAAGGAGAATCCGCCCCTCGGCGCCCGGGTCAACGTCGTCGGCACGGTGAACGTGTTCGAGGCAGCGCGCCTCCACGGCCTCGCGACGCCGATCGCCTACGCGAGCACCGCCGCCGTCTACGACGACCGCGGCGAGCGCGCTCCGCGCACGCTCTACGGCGTCTTCAAGATCGCCAACGAGGGCACGGGAAGCGTGTACTGGACCGACGAGGGCGTGGCCAGCGTCGGCATCCGCCCTTTCGTCGTCTTCGGCCCCGGCCGCGACCAGGGCCTGACATCCGGCCCGACGCTCGCGATGGAGGCGGCGGTGCGCCGGGAGCCGTACCGGATCGCCTTCGGCGGCCGCACCGAGCTCCACTACGCTCCCGACGTCGCCCGAGGCTTCGTCGCGGCCGCCCGCTCCGACGTGGCGGGCGCGTTCGCCTACGACTTCCCCGGAACCCCGGTCCATATGAGCGAGGTCGTCGCCGCGATCGAGGTCGCCGCACCCGACGCGCGCGGGCTCGTCGACTTCGACGACGTCCCGCTCCCCTTCCCCGAGGAACTGCCCGGCGAGCGGCTCGACGCCCCCGTGACACCGCTCGGCGTCGCCGTCCGCGAGACGATCGAGCTCTTCCGCTCCGCTGGGCACGACGGCTGACGACCCGCGCGGGCCGCGGCTCGACCTCCGCGGCGTCATTGCGCGCTGGGGCCGGCTCGGGATCCTCGGCGTGGGCGGCCCGCAGGCGCACACGGCGCTCCTCCGCGAGATGATGGTCGAGCGCGAGCGCTGGCTGACCTCGCGCGAGTTCCAGGACGCCGTCGCGGCCACGAGCCTCCTTCCCGGTCCCGCCTCGACCCAGCTCGCCATCTTCTGCGCCCGTTCCGTGGCCGGCGTGCGCGGGGCGATCGTCGGCGGCCTCGCGTTCATCCTTCCCGGCTTCGTCCTGATCGTGGCGCTGGCCGCGATCTTCCTCGAGCACGGGCAGAACGACGCCGTTCGCGGAGCTTCCGCCGGCGCCGCCGCCGCCGTGGTCGTCGTGGTCGGGCTCGCCGGGATCGGTTTTGCTCGCGGCTTCGCCGAGGCGCGCGGCGGACTGCTCGTGCGCAGCGTCCTCTACGCGCTCGCTGCGTGCGTGACGACGGTTTTCGTCGGCCCGTGGGTGCTCGCCGTCCTGCTCGGGAGCGGTCTCGTCGAGCTGGCGCTGCAGCTTCACCGACCGGCGGCGATCGTCTGGATCGGGGGAGCGGCGAAGATCCCGGCGCTCGTCTGGCTCGCGTTCAAGGTGGGCGCGCTCAGTTTCGGCGGCGGGCTCGTGATCATCCCGCTGATGCAGCACGACGTCGTCCACGCCCACCACTGGCTGACCGAGGGCCAGTTCAGCGACGCGGTCGCGTTCGGGCAGCTGACGCCCGGGCCGGTCGTGCTGACCGTGAGCGTCGTCGGCTACGCGGTGTCCGGCGTCGCGGGAGCGGCCCTCGCGGCCGTCGTCGCGTTCGCTCCCTCGTTCGCGATGGTGCTCGCGGGCGCGCCGTTCTTCGACCAGTTGCGCGCGCGACCCGGTCCGAGAGCATTCCTCGACGGCGCCGGGCCGGCGGCGGTGGGCGCGATCTTCGGCGCGGCCGTCCTGCTCGCGCCGCAGGCCGGGAAGGAGTGGTGGCAGGGCGTCGTCCTCGCGGCCGCCGTCGGCGCCGCGCTCCTTCGCCGCAGCTCGTTCACGATCCTCCTGCTCGGCCTCCTGCTCGGCCTGCTCGCAGCTGCCGCCGGGCTCCCCCTGCCTCGCTGACCTTCCAGGTGTGGGGGTGCCGCGCACCGGGAACCCACGAAGTAACGACCTGGAGGTGAGGCTCGATGCGTAAGCAGGTGCAGGACGTCATGACGGCCAACCCGGTGACGGTCACCCGCGCGGATTCGGTCGTCGCGGCCGCTCGGTTGATGGAGTCCGCCGACGTGGGCTCGATCCCGGTCGTCGACCGGGGTACGCCCGTCGGGATCGTCACCGACCGGGACATCGCGATCCGCGTGGTCGCGCAATCGAAGGACCCGGGCTCGACGACGGTCGGCGAGATCGCGAGCGGCCAGCCCTACTACGCCGCCCCGGACCAGGATCTCGACGAAGCACTCGAGCTGATGGCCTACCGCAAGGTGCGGCGCGTCCCAGTGGTCGAGGACGGTCTCCTCGTCGGCATGCTCGCGCAGGCCGACGTCGTGCACGAGGTGAAGGAGAAGAAGGCCGCGCACGTCATCGACGAGATCTCGCAGCCGTGAGCGTCGCGGGCGGCCCGAGCTCCGGCTCGGGCCGCCCGGCCGGGTCTTGTCCGGACACGCCGGAGGGACAGGCCCTCGGACCTGTCTGGATTCGACGCGTCTGCCCCGACGGCCGCGGCGTCGCTCCTCCGGTGGAAGTCAGACATTCGCGGCGATAGAGTTGGCGGGCGGCCCGTCTGGGGTCGCATGACGACTCGAAGGGGGAGCGCAGAATGGCCGAAATCCGCGGCTGTGACCTCGTCGTCGAGTACCTGATCAAGGAGAAGGTGCCGTACCTGTTCGGCTATGCCGGACACGGGGCGGTCGGTCTCCTCGACGGCGTCTACAACCACCAGGACGAGATCAAGATCATCTTCCCGCGCATCGAGTCGGCCGCCGGGTACATGGCCGACGCGTACTTCCGCGCGTCGGGCCAGCTGATCCCCGTCTACACGTCCACCGGCCCCGGACCGATGCTGCTCACCGTCGCGATGGGGAACGCGTTCTACGACTCGTCCGCGTTCATCGCGATCACGGGCCAGGTGGCGACGAACCAGTACGACTCGGGCGCGCTGCAGGAGGAGTACCGCCATCACCAGGCCGACTTCCCGTCGATCGCCAAGGTGGTCTCGAAGCGGAGCTTCGCGGCCCAATCCGTCGAGGACCTGGGCAAGTTCCTGCCCAAGGCGTTCAAGCTGGCACGGACCGGCCGGCCGGGCCCGGTGCACATCGACGTCCCGTACGACCTCTGGATCCGCACGGCCGACACCGAGGTGCCGGAGCCCGAGGAGCGCTCGCAGATGCTGAACTGGCGGACGCCCGGCTCGCCAGAGGCAGTCGGCAGGGCATTCGAGATGCTGACCAAGGCGCGCCGGCCGTTGATCCTCGCAGGCGGCGGCGTGATCGCCTCGGACGCGACCCCCGAGCTGCGGGCATTCGCCGAGCACGTGAACGTCCCGGTCTACTCGACGTTCATGGGCAAGGGCGTCCTGTCCCCGAAGGACCCGCTCTACCTCGGCATCGCCGGCTGCTGGGGCGAGTATCCGGCCCAGGAGGCGGCGCGCAACGCCGACGTGATCCTCGCGATCGGCTGCCGCTTCTCCGACATCCACTGCTCCTCGTGGGTGCCCGGCTACACCTACAACATCCCGCCGACGAAGCTGATCCACGTCGACATCGACTCGACCGAGATCGGCCGCAACTACCCGACCGAGCTCGGCATCGTCGGCGACGCGCGCGAGGTGCTGAAGCAGCTCGCCGAGCTGGCGCAGCGGGAGCCGAAGCGCGAGCGGACGCCCTGGCACGACGACGTCGAGGGCTGGAAGCTCGAGTGGCAGAACTACATCCAGCCGGAGATGGCGTCCGACGCGACGCCGATCGACCCGCGCCGCGTGATCGGCGAGCTGCGAAAGGCGGCTCCCGACGACACGCTGATGATCACCGACACGGGCAACCACCAGACCTGGGTCGAGCAGTACTGGGAGGCGTACGAGCCGCGTTCGGTCTTCACCCCGGGCGGCTTTGCGGGAATGGGCTTCGGCACGTGCGGCGTCCTCGGCGTCAAGCTCGCGAAGCCCGACCGGCCGGCCGTCTGCGTGACGAGCGACGGCAGCTTCATGATGTTCCCGGGCGCGATCGCAACGGCAGTCGAGCACGACATCCCGGCCGTCTGGGTCATCCTCAACAACTACACGATCGGCGTCATCCGCGACCTGCAGCGGTTCTACATGGACAACCGCGAGATCGGGACGAGCTTCATGAAGCACTCGACCGGCGAGCTCTGGAACCCGGACTTCGCCGCCATGGCCGAGGCGATGGGTGCCGGCGCGATCTCGATCGACCAGCCCGGCGACCTCTCGGACGCGTTCGACACGGCGTTCAAGTCCGGCAAGCCGTACCTGATCGACGTCAAGGTCAACCGCGACACCGCCGTGCCGCTGATCGGGACGTGGCAGTTCCCGCCGATCGTGCAGGCGGAGCCCACGTTCGGAAAGCGGCTCGTCATCACGTGAGCCTGCGGTACTTCCCCTTCACCGCGATCGTCGAGCAGGGGCGTCTCAAGCGGGCGCTCCTGCTCAACGCGGTCAACCCGGCGGTCGGCGGCGTGCTGATCGTCGGGCCGGCGGGCACGGGGAAGTCGACGGCGGTGCGCGGGCTTGCCGAACTGCTGCCCGAGATCGACGTCGTGGCCGACTGCCCGTTCTCGTGCTCGCCGGCGGATCCGTGCCCGGTCTGCAGCGGGCGTGACGACCTGCCTGTCGCGCGCCGGCGGCGGCGAATCGTGGACCTGCCGCTGAACGCGACTGAGGACCGCGTCGCGGGCACGGTCGACATCGCACGCGCGCTGCGCGAGGGCGAGCGGGCGCTCGAGCCGGGGCTCCTCGCCGAGGCGAACCGCGGCATTCTCTACGTCGACGAGATCAACCTGCTCGACGACCACCTGACGGACATCCTGCTCGACGCGGCCGCGCTCGGCGTGAACGTGGTCGAGCGTGAAGGTGTCTCGATCGCGCATCCGGCGCGGTTCCTGCTCGTCGGGACGATGAACGCGGAGGAAGGCGAACTGCGGCCGCAGATCGCGGACCGGATCGGGTTGCAGGTCGAGGTCGAGGCGGTCGCCGAGCCCGAGGCTCGCGCGGAGATCGTGCGTCGGCGCGAGGCGTTCACGGCGGATCCCGAGGGGCTGCTCGCCGGGTTTGCGTCGAGCCAGGCGGAGCTCTCGGAGGAGCTCGCGGTCGCCGAGCGGCTGCTGCCGACCGTCCGCGTGCCTGATCACCTCTATCCGGCGGTCGGGCGGCTGACTGTCAAGGCGGGCGTCACGAGCCACCGTGCCGACGTGACGATCGTCGAGTGTGCGAAGGCGGGCGCTGCGCTCGCGGGTCGGGACGAGGTCGCCGCGGAGGACGTCGTCGACGCGGCGTCGCTCGCTCTCGGTCACCGGTTGCCCGTCGATCCGTTCGCGCCGCCGCCGAGCCTCGAGCCCCACCTCGTGCGCCGCCTCCTCGACGAGGCACTGGAGCTCGAGCGCTCAAAAAAAGTCGAAGCGGGCCCGGTGACATAGGCCTCGAGGTCGAGGCCTCCCCGAAGGGTGCGCCGGGCATCGACCGACTCGACGTGAACACGGAGGCCGTCTTCGTGCGGCGTCTCGCCCGCGACCGCGTCGAGCGCTCGCGCCCGGGCCGGCGCGCCCGGTCGCTCGCAAGCCACCGAAAGGGCAAGTACTCGCGCCACCGGCTTGCTGCGCTGGGAGCGTCGGACGTCGCCGTCGACGCGACGCTCCGCGCGGCGGCGATGCGCGGCGGGCCGACGCCGATCCGGGTCGAGGCCGCCGACCTGCGGCGGAAGGTCCGCGAGCACCGCTCGCCGTTCGCCGTGTGCTTCGTCGTCGACAACTCGTGGTCGGTCCACGCCGAGCGGATGGTCGAGAAGGCGAAAGGCGTCGTCTTCCGGCTGCTCGAGGACGCGACCGGCCGCGGCGACAAGGTCGCGCTCATCGCGTTTCGCGGCGGCCTCCCGGAGGCCACGGTCGCGCTGCCGTTCACGTCGAGCCTCACTGCCGCCACCCGGCGTCTTCGGCACATCCCGTTGGCGGGGCAGACCCCGCTCGCCGACGCGCTGCGCCGCGCCCGGATCCTGCTCCGTCAGGAGCTGTCGAAGCATCCGAACGCCGTGCCGCTCGTCGTCTGTATCACCGACGGCGAGGCAACGGTGCCGCTGCGGCCCGGCTCGGACCCGTCTGCGGACGCCCTGTCCGAGGGACTGTCCCTCGGACGTGGCCGGATCGGACTGGTCGTCGCGGACACCTCCGACGGCTCGCGCGGCTGCGCCGCCGCGCTCGCCCGCGCGGCAGGCGGCATCCGGATCCCCGTCGCCGACCTCGCGCCCGAACTCCTCGTGGCACTGATGGAGTTCGCGTGAGTCGGCTGTGGACGACCTGCGACGCCTGCGTCAAGGAGAGTTGCCGCGGGCCTGACTGCTTCCCGTGGCAACGTCTCCGAGCGCACGGTGCCGAAGGCGCCGTGCCGAGGAGAACTGTCCCCCGGACAGCGCCGGGACAGCCACGGTGACCGCCCCCCGTGAGCGGACGATCGACTGGGCCGCGATGAGCGTGACCCAGGGCGAGGTCCTCGACGCCTTCGGCGTCTACTGCCGCGACGCGCTCGACGACGTCGCGATGCTCGCCGAATCGCCGAGCCGGCTCGACCTCGCCTGGCGGCGCGAGCGGAGCACGGTCGAGACCGCAGACGCGATCCCCGAGCGCGAAGAGCCGACGCTCCTCCTCACCGAGCTGACGGGCGCGCTCGTGACGCGCCTCCTCGACGACGCCGCGCTCCGGGCGCGCGTCGCCGTCTACGACCTGGCCCGCCTCGAGAAGGTGAACGCCGTGCGCTCGAGCGTGTTCGTGTACTTCGAGTGGTTTCTCCGCGACGTCTACGGCGTCAAGATCGTGGCCTCGGACGAGTTCACTCGCGGCCTCGTCGACCGCGGCATCATCTCGCTCGGGTTCGGTTAAGCGGTTTGACGCCGTCCGCCCGGCATGGTTGAGTCGCCCCGTCCATACACGGAGGGAGCGACTTGAGTACACCTGAAGACAACAGCGAGGCCACCGACGCGACCGACGCAACCGAGGCGACCGCACCCGCGCAGACCACCGCTGCGAGTTCGACTGCATCGAACAGCGGGCCGCTCGGACAGGAGCGCGGCATCGGCTTCGTGATCGTCCTGACGCTGGTCACGCTCGGCTTCTACGGTCTGTACTGGTTCTACAAGAGCTACAGCGAGGTGAAGCACCATCGCGGAGAGGGCGTTGGAGGAGTTGTCGGCCTTCTGCTCTGCTTCATCATCGTCGGCTACTTCAAGCTGCCCCAGTACGTCGGCCGGATGTACCGGGCGGAGGGGAACGAGAACCCCCCGGTGAGCGGCCTCACCGGGCTGTGGGGCTTCGTGCCGTACGTCGGCCTCTTCATCTACCTGGCCAAGGTGCAGGGTTCGTTGAACGCGTACTGGAAGGCGAAGGGCGCAGGCTCCGTCGCCGCCGTTCCCGCGTCGAGCACGACCTTCTAGGCTCTCGGGCGACCGGCGGTCCTGCTTACGGGACCGCCGGCTGCTCGTACACGGCCGCGCGGGCGTGGAGCCGCTCGTGCGTGAGCCGGAGGCTGGTCACGAGCAGGCACGCCTCGATGCCGACGATCAGCCACAGCGCCGCCGAGAACGATCCGGTCGCGTCACGGATGTAGCCGAGGACGAGCGGTGCCGCGCCGGTGATCGTGTAGCCGACGCCGAGCATCATCGCCGTCACGGCGACGGCCGCCCCCGGATCGTCCGAGAGGTCGAGTGGCAGCGTCATGGCGAGCGGGAAGAGCGTGCCGATCGCGAGCCCGAGCACGACCGCCCACAGCCACCCGGCGTCGGGGAGAAGCTGGACGCCGAGGAGCCCGATCATCTGTACTGCCGCGGCGATTCCGAGGTAGAAGCGCCGGGATCCGCGCCGGTCGGCGAGCCACGGGATCGCGAGGCTCGTCGGCACCGTCACCGCCTGCACGACCGCGAGCAGCCAACCGGCCCGGCCTTCCGACCAGCCGTGCTCGACGTAGGCATCGGGAAGCCAGGCCGAGAGCCCGTAGAAGCACACCGCGATCATCGCGAACACGAGCGAAACGGTCCATGCGGTCGGATTCCGCAGCGGCAGCTTCGGCGGACGGACGCGGACGCGTGGCCGCTCCTCGCGGCCGCCGAACAAGAGCCATGCGGCTCCCGAGATCGCCGCGGCGAGAGAGAACACGGCGAGCGACGCGCGCCAGCCGCCGTGGAGATGCGCGAGCGGGACGGCAAGCGCTGCCGACACGGCGGAGCCGAGCTGGATGCCGGTCGCGTAGATCCCCGTCGCAAACGCCGGTCGGTGGGCGAGCCGCCCCTTGACGATCGCCGGCATCAGCGTGCCGGAGATCGCGATCCCGATGCCGACCGGAAAGGTGAACGCGATCAGCACGCCGGTGTCCGGCACGGCGACGCGCAGGAGTCCGCCCGCGGCGATCAGGACGACCGAGCCCGCGATCGCCCAGCGGGCGCCGATCGCGCCGGACACGTAGGCAGCCGCCGGCGCAAACACGCCCATGCAGAGCACCGGAATTGCGCCGAGGAGGCCGGCGACCGCATGCGAGATGCCGAGGTCGGCCTGGATCGACGGAATCAGCGGCGCTGTCGCGATGATCTGCGGCCGCAACGCCAGGGAAACGAGGAACAGCGCTGCGATGAAGCGGGCGTACTGCCTCAAACGACGGTTTCGTAGAAAGAGCGGTCGCGGCCCTCGAGCAGAGGCACGGCCCCGTCGAGGACGAGCCGCTGGAAGTGCTCCGATTCGCCGTGCGCGCGGAACGCGTCCTCGTCGGCGTAGACCTCGAAGATCAGGAAGCGCCGCGGGTCCTCGCGGTCGCGGCACGGGTGGTACTGCAGGCAGCCCGGTTCTGCACGCGAGGCCGCGGTCAGCTCCTCGAGCAGCGCGAGCACGCGCTCCTCCTCCCCTTCACGCGCAACCCATCTGGCGACCAGTACGACGGCCATCTCCTCTCCTCTCTCGTTCGGGCTCAGCTCCCGTTCCGGGATGCCAGCGGCGTTTTACCGGTTTCTTACCTCGCGTCCCTCGTCTGCGGCATCGGTGCCCCCGCGATGAGCCCGATAGACGAGTCATGAAGCAGACCGGGGTCATCGTCTCGATCGCCTGCGCCCTCGCCGCCGTTCCGGTTGCGGCGTCGGCAACCGGCGATCCGCTCGCACAGGCGAAGGCGGACCTCGCGAAGCTGACCGCCGACGCGTCGGCCGCCGAGACGGCCGTCGCCGCGGACGCGGGCAAGGCGGATGTCGCCCAGCTCAAGCGTGATGCCAAGGCTGGGCTGACGATCCTGAAAGCCGACTCGAAGCTCCTCCTCGTCGATGCCGCCGCAGCCCGCAGGGCCGGCGGCGACAGGACGGAGCTGCGGTTGCTCCTGCAGGCTGCACGAGCGCAGGTGAAAGGGTTCCGCTCCGCCGTCAGGTCGGCCCGCGCGCAAGCCGGGAAGGCTGCGAAGCGAAACAGGGGGTCAAGCGGCTCGGCGCACAGCTCGTCGGGCCGGGGGTCGGACGGGAACGAGGCCGGCGGCTAGGCCGCAGACGCCGGACTCGACCACTGGTGATGGGGCGGACGACGGCCGCCCCATCGCCGTTTCAGGCGGCGACGACGGGGTTGGTCAGCGAGCCCAGACCCTCGATCTCGATCGTGATCTCGTCGCCGGGCTGAAGCAGGACCTTGGGATCGCGGAAGACACCGACGCCGGCAGGCGTACCCGTCAGGATCAGGTCGCCGGGCTCGAGGGTGATGGCTTGGCTGACGAACGCCACGATCTCGGCGACGCCGAAGACCATGTTGGCGGTCGTCGAGTCCTGCATCACCTGGCCGTTCAGGATCGCGCGGATGCGGAGCGCCTGCGGGTCCGGGACAGCGCTCGCCGGGACGAGCTCGGGCCCGACCGGACAGAAGGTGTCGAAGGACTTGCCGCGGACCCACTGCTTGTCCGCAAACTGGACGTCCCGGCCGGACACGTCGTTCGCGCACAGATAGCCGCGGACTGCCTCGAGGGCCGTGTCAGGCGATGCCTGGCTGACGCGCTCACCGATGACGACGCCGAGCTCGGCCTCGTAGTCGACCTCGTCCGAGATCGATGGGAGGCGAATCGGCTCGCCCGGGCCGATCAGCGTGTTCGGCCATTTGGCGAAGAGCAGCGGCCGCTCGGGCAGCGCGACACCCTGCTCCTCGGCGTGGTCGCGATAGTTGAGCCCGATGCAGACGATCTTCTGCGGCCGCTCGATCGGAAGCACGCACTGACCCTAACCCACCTGCCCCAGGGACAGTCCCTGTAACAAGAGTGTGACAAGTCGCGGCCGGCTGTTTCCGCGGCCTGTGCAGGCGCTACCGTCGATCGGAGTGCCACGCCGACCTCGCTGCCATCTTCCGGAGTACGGCTTCTTTCACGTGACTTCACGCGGCGTCGGAGGCACGCACATCTTCGTGGACGACCTGGATCGAGAGGCATTCCGCCTGCTCCTTGCGCAGGCTGTCGAGATGTTCGGCTGGCGGCTCCATGCGTGGTGCCTCATGGGATCGCACTATCACCTGCTCGTGGAGGCGCCGCGCGAGCGTCTCACAGCCGGGATGCACCGCCTGAACGGGCTCTACGCTCAACGGTTCAACCGCCGGCACGGACGGAAGGGACACCTGTACGAGGAGCGCTTCTCGTCCTGGCTCGTCGATGAGGAACGACACCTTCACGCCACCGTGCGGTACATCGTCGAGAATCCCGTCCGCGGCGGCCTCCGCACGGTGGCGGACGCATGGCCCTGGCCACGACTAACGCAACCCGTCGTGCCCCTAGCAGCCGTGCCCTTAACCGCCACGTCCGAGGGACTGTCCCTCGGACGTGGCCGGACCAGGCGGCGTCAGGACGACGTGTACCTCGCCCGGGCCGTGCACGCCGACGACGAGCTGTTGCTCGATGTCGGCGCTACGGCTCGGCCCGGTCACGATCGCGAGCGCGCTCGGCAGATCGTTGCCGACCGCGTCGAACAGCTCCGGGAGGCCCGGCAGGATCCTGTCCTCGGCCAGCAGCGCTACGTGGACGTCCGGCAGCAGCGACCGGGCTCGCGGCTCGTCGGCCGACGCAGCGAGCACGACGCTCCCCGTCTCCGCAAGTCCGTACAGCGCCTGCGATACGCCCGCGCCCTCGATCTCGGGCGCAGCGCCGCGGTGCACGGTGACGCCGACCGCCTCCGCGTTACGCACGAAGTCGTCGACGAGGCTCATCGTCCGTCCCGGTAACGCCGGCCCAGCTGAGGGAGCGCCCTGCCCTTCGCCCATGTCCGGCCGGGGCCAATGAGGCCGGCTAACGGCGAGCCCAGCCGCCCGAGCCCAGTGGTCAGCCGGTAGCCGAGCGGCGACGACCAGGCGAGCGACCAGAGGTCGAAGGCGAGCCGCTCCCACATGCGCGCGACGCGCTGCTCGACGAGATCCTTCCGCAGCTCCAGCAGGAGCTCGTGGAGTGGGATCTTGACCGGACAGGCATCGCTGCAGGCGCCGCAAAGAGACGATGCATGGGGCAGTGAGGACGCGTCGTCGAGCCCGACGAGCAGCGGCAGCAACACCGCACCCATGGGACCGGAGTAGACAGGGCCGTAGGCGGCGCCGCCGGCCTTCCGGTACACGGGACAGACGTTGAGACAGGCGCCGCAACGGATGCACGCCAGCATCTCCCGGTAGTGCGTCCCGAGCAGATTCGAGCGCCCGTTGTCGAGGATCACGACGTGCAGTTCCTCAGGTCCGTCCTGCTCGCCGCGCCGACGAGGCCCGGTCAGCAGCGTCGTGTAGACGCTCAGGCGCTGTCCGGTTCCGCTGCGAGCGAGGAGCCGAAGCAGAACGGCGAGGTCGGAGAGGTCGGCGACGAGCCGCTCCATGCCCATCATCGCGATGTGGATCCGCGGGAGCGAGCTGACGAGCCGGCCATTTCCCTCGTTCGTGACCAGGCAGATCGACCCGGTCTCGCTGACGCCGAAGTTGGCGCCCGTAATGCCGACGTCCGCGTCGAGGAAGACCTGGCGGAGCTGGCGTCGCGCGGCCTGGGTCAGCGCAGTGAGCTCAGGGGGAACCGGCTTGCCCTCGACCTTGGAGAGGAGCTCGGCGACGTCCTCCGCGGTCTTCTCGATCGCGGGAGCGAGGATGTGCTCGGGGTGCTCGCCGGCGAGCTGGATGATGTACTCGCCGAGGTCGGTCTCGACCACCCGTAGTCCGGCCGCTTCGAGCGTCTGATTGAGGCCGATCTCCTCGGTCAGCATCGACTTCGACTTCGCGGCGAGCTTCGCCCCCGCGCGGTGGCAGACCTCGGCCACGTAGGCGTTCGCATCTGCGGCCGTGCGCGCGAAATGGACGTGGCCGCCGCGCGCCTCGAGCTCCGCGGTGAAGCGGGCGATGTGTCTGTCGAGGTCGTCGATCACGCGCATCCGCGCGTCGTGGGCACGCTGCCGGAGCGTCTCGATCTCGGCGACGTCCTGCCACGCTGCTGTCCGATTGCCGTAGAGACGCGCCGTCGACGAGTCGAGGGCTCCCTGTGTATGAGCGTCGGTGAGCTTGAGTCGAGCGATCTCACGGAACCGCCCGGAAGGCTGCGCGAGGTCGGTCATCGCGCCATCTTCCGCGCCGCCACCGACCGGCAGGGCCACGTCCGCGCACCCCCACCCAAATCGAGGGTGGGGTACCACCCTCCACCCTCGTGCTCGACGATATCGCTCGAACGCGCACGTGTCAGTGTCCGGAATGTGACGATTTGAGGCGAATTCGTGCCAATTCGGCGCGAACGCGTGCCCGCATGCACGCGGTCTCTCCCATGCAATCCAGGGCGACGCATGCTCAAACCGGACCGTCCGCGTCGATTCCACGTGCGAGCGCCGTGGCGAGATGGACGATCGGCATCGTTTGGCCGAGCCGTGCGGCACGACCGCGAAGGTGCATCAGGCAGCCCGGGTCGGCGCTGACGAGCGCGTCGGCGCCGGACGTGGCCGCGCCGGCGAGCTTGTCGTCGGCCATCGCCACCGACACCTCCGGCTGCCGCACCGAGAAGGTGCCACCGAATCCGCAACACAGATCGGCCCGCGGCAAGGCGACGAGCTCGGCACCCGAGCGCTGGAGCAGCCGCCTCGGCGCGTCGGCGATCCGCAACTCGCGCAGCATGTGACACGAGTCGTGGTACGCGATCCGCCGGCCTTCGTTCCTCCGGGCGGGCTCGATCCCCTGCGCGTCCAGGAACGCGGAGAGCTCCCAAACGTCGAACGGCTCGCAACCGACGAGCTCGGGCAGGAACCGCGAGACCATCGTCGCGCACGAGCCCGAGGGCGTCACGACGGGCGTCGTCCGCGAGAACGCGCGGGTGAACGTGCGCGCGACCCGCCGCGACGCCGAGCGATGCCCCGAGTTGAACGCCGGCTGCCCGCAACAGACCTGTCCGCGAGGAAACTCGACGTCGAAACCGGCCTCCCGCAGCAGCGCCTCCGCGTCCCCGACCGCGCCCGGGAAGACCAGGTCGCCGAGGCAGGTGGCGAAGAGCTGGACGGTGGGCATGGCGCGACAGCATCGCACGCGAGGGGGTGCCGGAGCCGTAGAGTCCCGTCGTGGAGCCCGTCACCGGAAGCTGCCTCTGCGGCGGAGTGCGCTTCGAGCTGACGCAGACGTTCCGGCGCGCGAGCCACTGCCACTGCTCCCGGTGCCGCAAGCACTCGGGCACGTTCGGCCTCACACAGGGACGCATGCCGCGCGACGGCTTCCGGCTCCTACGGGGCGAGGAGCTCATCCGCGTCTATCGACCGGCAGGCGGCATGGCAAAGGCATTCTGCTCCGAGTGCGGCTCCAGCCTCTTTGGAGGCACGTGGCCGGACGGGCCCGAGGTCTCCATCCGCTTCGGCGTGCTCGACGACGACCCCGGGATCCGACCGCAATACCACTCGCACACCGCGTCGGCGGCGCCCTGGGACACGATTCCCGAGGATGGATTGCCCCGCCATCCGGGAGCAGTCCCCGGCGCGTGACGACGCCGCTCGAGCCGTCCCCGCCCTCGCTCGCCCGCGAGCGTCTGTGGTTGAAGCGGGAGGACGTCCACGAGCTCGGCGCCTTCAAGTGGAGGGCGGCATTGCCCGTCGTCGAGCACTACCGTGACGCAGGCGCACTCGGCGTCGTCACGGCGTCGACGGGGAACCACGGCGCCGCCACGAGCTGGGCGGCTGCGCGGGTCGGCCTCGACGCGGTCGTCTTCGCGCCGCTCGGGGCGAGCAAGAGCAAGCTCGCGCACCTGGAGCGGCTCGGCGCCGACGTCCGGCTCGGCGGCGCCGACGTCGACGAGGCGAAGGAGGCCGGGAAGTCGTTCGCGGCCGAGCGGAGCCTGCCCTTCTTCGAGGACGGCGCGGAGCCGCTGCAATACGACGCCTACGGATCGATCGCCGACGAGATCCTCGACCAGCTCGACGAAGCCCCGGCGGCGGTGGTCGTGCCGACCGGGAACGGCGCGTTGCTCGGAGGCATCGGCCTCACGCTCGGCCGCCGGTCGCCGACGACTCTCCGTGTTGGGGTCGTCGCGAAGGACGCGCCCGTGATGGCGCTCTCGTGGGAAGCCCGTTCCGTCGTCGAGAGCGACCGCTCGGCCACGATCGCCGACGGACTCGCGGTTCGCATCGCCATCCCCTACGCCGTCGACGTGCTGAACAACGCCGCCGACCGGATGCTGCTCGTCTCGGAGCACGAAATCGCGCGCGGCGTGGCCGAGTTCGACGCCGCCGGCATCCGCGCCGAGGCGGCCGCGGGCGCCGGGCTCGCCGGCATCACCCAGCTCGGTGAGACCGACGGGCCGATCGTGCTCGTCGTGACAGGCGGCAACATCGACGACGATCTCCTTCGCCGTTGTCGCGAGGATCCCGGCTCGTTCCCGGATTGAGACCGGGGCGAAGGGTATCCGGCCGGAGCGAGGATCATGCTGCCGCAGGCGATGTATCCAAAGATTGAGCTTCACGTCCACCTCGAGGGCACCGTCCAACCGGCGACGCTGCTCGAGATCGCGCGCCGCAACGACGTGGCGATGCCGGTCGAGACGGCCGAGGACATGCAGGAGCTCTTCCGCTTCGAGGACCTGCCTCATTTCATCGACGTCTGGTTTCTCGTCACGGCCGCGCTCCAGACGGCCGACGATTTCCGGCGCATCACCGTCGACTACGCAGAGGAGGCGGCGCGCCACGGTGCCGTGTACATCGAGGGCATCTTCGCGCCCACCGTGCCCGCCAGGAACGGTATCGAGCTGGATGTGCTCTTCGAGGGGTATTGCGACGGCGTCCAGGAGGCGCGCGAGCGGCTCGGTGTCGAGGTGCGGCTCACGCCCGACCTGAACCGCACGTCGCCGCCGGACGAGGCTGCCGACATCGTGCGCCGCGCAGTGGCATGCAAGGACAGGGGCGTGGTCGGCATCGGCCTCGGCGGTGTCGAGGGGCAAGCCCCGCCGGAGGATTTCGTCGACGCCTTCCGGCTCGCACGCGAGGGCGGGCTGGGGTCGGTCCCCCACGCCGGAGAGGTGGTCGGCCCACCGTCCGTGTGGGGAGCGCTCGAGGCATTGCACGCCGACCGGATCCGGCACGGAATCCGCTGCATCGAGGACCCCGCGCTCGTGCGCGAGCTCGTCGACCGGGGGACGGTGCTCGACGTCTGCCCCACGGCCAACGTTCTCGTCGGGGCCGTGCCGTCGTACGACCAGCATCCGCTGCCGGAGATGGTCGCCGCCGGTCTCCGCTGCTCGCTCTCGACCGACGACCCGGCCATGTTCTCGATCGACCTGGCGAGCGAGTACGCAGAGGCGGCGTCGCGGGGGTTGAGCCCGCGCGAGTTCTACGAGGTGGGCGTCGAGGGCGCGCTCTGCGACGGGCCGACCCGCGGCGCCCTCCAGGCGATCGGCGAAGACTTCGACTGGCCGAGCGTCGACCCGCTGTCAGTTCTGGACTAGTCCGTCACGCCTCCGCGACGATCCCGTGGCTCCCGCGTGGCAGGGACTGTCCCTCGGCCACGCCTTGCGCGGACCCATCGAGCCTGACTTCTGCGACGGCTGCGTGACACTCGCGTTTGAGGGACTGTCCCTCCGACAGGGCCAGGCCGGGCGGTGGAGCTAGGCGCGCGTCTCCTCGTCCAACACGGCCACGACACGGTCGTAGAGCTCGTCCGCGCCGGCCGGATCGTCGGCGACCGCCGTCAGCCCCGTGCGCCCGTGCTCGCCGAGCGCGCTCATCATGTGGAAGACGACGCCGGTCTGTCGCGCCTGGTCGAAGTGGAGACCGTGCCGGACGACGATGTCGAACAGGTCGTCCGGCGTCAGCGAGCGATAGCTCGGGCTTTCCACATGATCCGACGCGACGAAGTGCTTCTCGCGTCCGCTCGGCGCCGTGAACACACCGGTGTCGGGGTCGTAGACGCCGTCCGTCAGGAATTGCAGCGTGAGGAACGGATGGGTCGTCCCGCCCTTCCGCAGGTTGAGCTCGATCGCGTACGGATCCCAGCTTCCGCCCGACCGCACGACGACGAAGTCGACTGCGAACCTGCCGAGCACGCCCTCCCGCGCAAGGCGCTCTCCGACCTTCACGGCCTCGCGTGTGATCGCGGCCGAGTAGGCCTGGTCGGCCGGGAAGCGACAGCCGAGGTATGACTGCCCGCTCGGCCCACCGAGCACCTGGTCGTGCGTCGAGAGCACCTCGAGGGCGCCGAGCGGCGTCACGCGCATCTGGACGCTCGGGCTCCGGACCTCCTCGCCCGCGATCCGCTCCTCGACGATCCCCCCGCGGTCGGCCAGATCGGCCGCATACCCGTCGAACTCGACGGTCGGATCCTCGAAGCTCATCGCCCGCACACGCTCCTCGACAGCACGGGTCTCCTCCGGCGACCCAGGCGCCGGCAGGCCGCGCAGGTCGACGCTCGCGTTGCCCTCGCCCGACACGCCCTCGTTCAGCTTGACGATCGCGTGCGCCGCCTCCGGCCGGACCGCACGCAACCGGCACAGCGCGTCGACGACCTCGCCGATCTCTGCCAGATCCTCCTCACCGAGTGGGTGGCGAACGCCTTCGTCGACGAAGAGCCGTCGACAGCCGGTCTTCGTCCCGTAGTGGAAGAACTGCGGGTCGGCGCCGTACATGGGGATGCCGAGGGCGAGGGCGAGATCCCGTTCCAGCTCGGTCGTGTTGAAGGGAACGAGATGGGCCCGTTCGGGATTGACGATCAGCTCGCGGATCCGCGCGAGCAGTCGCGGCCGCTCGAGCAGCTTCTCCGAGAGCGGCCGCGCGGAGCCGTCGAGCGGCGCGACGAGGAAGAGCCGGCGGCGCGCGTGCGACGGGATGACGCCCGGCAGCAGGTCGAGGTAGTAGTCGACGACGCTCGGGTTGATCGCCTGCGACGTGACGTAGACGAGTCGGGCGCGCGGCTGGCGCAGGAGCAGGAGCAGGAACAGGAAGCGCTCCTCGTAGGCCTGGAGCACGGAGCTCGGCCAGCCCGAGTCCTCGAGGCTCATGGACGGCACGACGACGATCGTCTGCTCGTCCTGCGTCATGGAGTGGATCGACTGCCAGAGGGGCACCAGCTTGCGCTGGAGTTCGTCGAAACGGGCGGTCGCTCCGTCCGTTGCGGTCAAGGCCGGCGGCACGACTGCCGATGGTAACGGGAACCTTGCGAAAGCTTCACGCTGTCTCAACATCGATCCCGCTTCACTGACGTCAGAACAGTTGATGACCAACCGCCGCCGTCGATTCACCTCCAGCATTCGCCACGCGATGCTGCACCGCGGCCTGGTGGCGCTCCTGCTGCCGCTCGGACTGCTCTTCCTCGCCTTCGTCAGCCACGGCTAGCGCCCTCGCGCCCGGCGAGTCCGCACTGACCGGCCGGGCGCTGTCCGAGGGACAGTCCCTCGGACCGGGCCGGAACGGACGTGTCTGCCGAGCTGTGTGGTGCAAGTTTTGGCGCGGTGCGAGGTCTCTAGCTCCTGGAAACGATCTTCGGCGCCTTCGGGCGCCCCAGGAAAGGAGCTTCAGTGAGCAGAGTCAAGGCGCTGGCCGTGCTGGTTCCGGCGGCACTTGCGCTCATCGCCGGCGTCGCGGTCGCGTCGTCGTCGACGTCGGTCACGATCACGAGCCCGAAGGAGGGGCAGTCCTTCTCGCAGAAGCGGACGCCCAACCTGCCGGTCTTCGGCGGCGTGACCTTCGCCGCCGCGAATCCGACGACCAAGCTGTTCTACGTGCGCCGCGACGGCTGCGGCACGTCAGGCGACAATCCGCACCTGAGCGTCTCGACCGGCACCGACGCCGGCAGCGGCTGCGGCTCGCTGATCAACGGCGTCCTCGGGGTCGGTGGTGACGCCGACGCGGGCGCGTTCGTGGACTATCCCGCACTGGACGGGATGCCACTGTCCCTCGACGCGACCCGGCAGATCACGGGCACCATCGACGTCCAGGGCCTCGTCGGCCCGGCACAGGCGGGCGTCATGGAGGCAGACGTCAGCCTCGAGGCGCTGATCGACGGAAGCGGCGTTGCGGTCGGCTCGGACACGGAGCTGGTCGTCCTCGACCCGACGGCGAGCGACAACCTGATCAACTTCACGATCACTCCCGATGCCACGCTCGACAAGAAGGACCTGAGCGGCATCGACCTGCGTGTCCATCTGCACGGGCCGTACACGTTCAGCGGCTTCGTCGCCACGAACGGCGCATCGTTCGTGAACATCCCGGGCTACACGGCCAGCGTCAACCGCTCCGTGCTGCTCTCCCTGGACGATCCGAGCTTCGCCAGCCCGATCCCCGTCGCGGTCAACTCGACCTCCAACGGTTGGAGCGTCGTCATCCCGACGCCGAGCCCGGGCAAGCACACGCTCTACGTGCAGTCAGTTCAGGGTTTCGACACGTCCGGCGTCGTCGCCCGTCACTTCAACGTCACCAAGTAGCGACCGAGAGGAGGCTTCGAGATGAACAAGCGACTCATCAAACTGGTCTGCGTGACGGCGAGCCTGCTCGCGGTCGCGTTCCTTGCCGGCACGAGCACCGCCGGCGCCGACGGCATGCCGCCCGCACCGCATCACCCGCTGTACATGCCGAACGTGAACAACATCGGCAACCCGGCCCTTCAGCCGCCGCCGATCTGCTGCCTGCCGACCGGAGTGCCGCCCGCCGGGCAGCCGGCGATGGTGAACATGGCGTACTTCGGCGGTCACGTGCAGGTGCAGCCGAAGATCTACCTCGTGTTCTGGGGCTGGGGCCAGGCCGGCGCGTTCGACCACACGACGCCCGGCGCACCCACGTACGACCCGGACGGCGCCGCCGCCCGGATGACGAACTTCGTCAAGGCGTTCGGCGGCACCGCCTGGTCGGGCTCCCAGACCCAGTACTACCAGACGATCAACGGCTGGAGCCAGCACATCGACAACCCGACGAATCAGCTCGGAGGCGTCTGGTACGACAACACAAACCCGATCCACAACGATGTCAGCGGACTCGAACTGGCCCAGGAGGCACAGCGGGCCGTGGCCCACTTCGGGGCCACCGACCTGAGGAACAGTCAGTTCGTGATCGCGCAGCCGCAGAAGTACAACGAGGCAGGCTTCAACTCCGGCGCGGGCTACTGCGCGTGGCACGACTACACGCAGCCGCAGTACTACCCGGGCGTGCAGCCGGGGATCTCCTTCACGAACATGCCGTACGTCCTCAACTCGGGCACGGGTTGTGGCCAGAACTCCGTCAATACCGGCTTCTACGCGGGCCGACTCGACGGCTTCACGATCGTCGTCGGCCACGAGATCGAGGAGACGGTCACCGATCCTGGCGCGGAGGACGTGATCGACGGCGTGAACCTGGGCGGCTGGTACGACTACAACGCCTACGAGAACGGCGACAAGTGCGCGTGGGTCGGCTACTCGGAGGGCATCACGCCTCCATCGACGGTCCCCGGCGGGCTGAACAACATCACCGGCAACGACGGCAAGCTGTATCCCGTCCAGAGCCTGTGGTCGAACGACTCGGCCGGCGGCCTCGGCTACTGCGCCGGCGCGGGGGACGACCTCCCCACCGGCTGAGAGCGACATCCCAGGGGAAGCCCCGGCTCCGTCGACTCGCGGCGGCGCCGGGGCTTCCGCGTTACGGGAGCCGCGGCGCCCAGACGGCCGAGAGGAGCCCCGCGCCGAGGAGGAGCGCGGCAGCGAGGAGCACCCATTCGTTGGTGATCTCGCTCTTCCCGGGCTTGCGGCCGAGGCGCGAGCCGAGGTTGGCATAGGAGTCGTTCAGCGTCTTCGCGTTCCGGGCGTCGACGAACTTGCCGCCCGTCAGCGATGCGATCGCGTGCAGGGTGGCCGGATCGGGCGGCACCGGGATCGTCCCGCCGAAGCCGCCGGGGCCGGAGCCGGGGCCGCCGTATGGGTTGCCGAAGCCGTTTCCGAAGGTGAGCGTCCCGTTCGGCGTGCCGAGCGCGACGGTGAAGACGGGAATGCCGGCCGCCTTCGCCTGCGCGGCGCCCTCGAGCGGCTGCAGCGCGCCGCGTGTCTGGTGGCCGTCGGAGAGGAAGACGATCGAGACGGGCGACTGCGGGCCGTGCGGGTGGTAGGCGATGGTCTGGCCGCTCGACGGCGCGCCAGTCGGCCCGACGGCCGCGTGGGCCACCTCGACGGCGAGCGCGAGCGCGTCGCCGATCGCCGTCCCGCCGTTGCCGGTGAAGTCGCCGAGCGTGTCGTCGGCCTGGCGGATCAGGTTGTGGTCGGTCGTCGGCGGGGCGGCGATGTTCGCGTCGCCCGAGAAGGCGATCAGGGCGATACGGAGGTTCTTCGGCGCATGGTCGAGGAAGATCCGGACTGCCTTCTGCGCTGCGCCGAGACGCGTGGGCTTGACGTCGGTCGCGTGCATCGAGCCGGAGACGTCGACGACCAGGATCACCGTCGCCTGCTGGCTCGCGACGAGCGTCGACCGCTGCGGCCGGGCGAGGGCGACGCAGAGCGCCGCCAGGGCGAGCAGGAAGACGAGCGGCGCGACGTAGCGGCGCCAGGAGCGGCGGGTCCCCACCACGCTCGCGAGCACGTCCATGTTCGTGAACTTGACCGCGTACTTCGCCCGCCGCCGCTGCGCGAGCACGTAGAGGCCGATCACGAGCGGCACGACGAGCAGGGTGAGCAGGAACAGCGGCTGGCCGAAGGTCATGCTCCTCCTCCGCAGGTGAGGTCGACCTGGACGACGGCGCGCACGGCCACGACCGCACCGTCGGCGTGGACCGAGACGGTCACGCGGCCTGCCCGCACGATCTGCGACGCCTGCACGCTCGAGACGAGAGCGGCGGCGGGCGGCTTCGTCGTGTAGAAGCCGATCGCGTGCGTGGCGCTGACGAGCGTCTCACCGGCCGCGCACGTCTTCGTCACCGTCTGCGGCCCCGGCTGGATGCGAACCGTCGTGACCCGGCGCGTGTTGGGATGGCCGGGTGGGACGACGTGGTGGATCGTCGGAATCCGCCGGCCGCCGCCCGCGCTCGGCATGCAGCCGATGTGCGGCCGGAACGTGGCGAGGCGCGACGGGGTGCGCACGGACGTGGCGACGAAGAGCGCCGTCCTGCTCGTCGTGATTCCCGGGTTGACGGGAGCGCCGATCAACCCCTGGAACGTGACGTCGATCCCGGGGTCGGTGAGCTCCGCGTCGAGGCCGCCGACGATGTAGCCCTTGGGGCAGGAGAGCTGGTACTCGACGTGCGGTCGCGGCGCGGTGCTGCCCCTGGGAACGACGACCCACGGGCCGGCGACGTGCACGCAGACCTGGAGGCCACGGCACTCGTTCGTGGCCCCGGCGGGCGAGACGAAGACGGCGAGCGCGGCCGCGGCCGCGAGGACGAGGGCGACCGGCAGCCTCACACGAGCCTCCGGAACCAGAACATCGACATCCCGCCGCCGACGAGCAGGAGCAGGGCGGCGCTGCCGGCGAACACGTCCGTGATCTCGCGATCCTCCGACTTGTGGCCGAGCAGCGACCCGAGGTGCTTGTAGACCTCCTCGAGGCGCGAGTCGCTCGCGGCCGGGAAGGATTGGCCGCCGCTTCCCTTGGAGATCAGCTGCAGCGTCTTCGGGCTGGGCGGCACGTGAATCGTGACACGGTACCCCCCGGTCAGCGTCTGCTGGACGACGCCGTTGGGCGTGCCGAGCACGACGGTGTAGACAGGGATGTGGGCGGCCTTGGCCAGGCGGGCGGCAGCCTGAGGCGTCGTCCGGCCGCCGTCGCGCGATCCGTCCGAGAACATGAGCATGGCAGTCGGCGGCACCTTCCCGTCCGACGTGCGCTGGCCCTTCGCGATGCGGACCGCGAGCGCGACCGCGTCGCCGATCGCCGTGCCCTCACCGGGCCGGAGCTCGCGGAGCGCCTCGGCGACGAGCGTGCGGTCGGTGGTCGGGGGCAGCGCCACCCGCGCGTTGCTCGCGAACGAGACGATTCCGACGCGGTACTTCTTCGGCAGCTTCTTGACGAACTCGTTGGCCGCGAGCAGCGCCGCCGTGAGCCGGGTCGGCTTGACGTCGGTCGCCCGCATCGATCGGGACGTGTCGATCCCGAGCATGACGGTTGCCTCCTCGCGGGGCACCGTGATCGTTGCGTGCGGGCGCGCGACGCCGACGATCATCGCCACGAGCCCGACGAGCAGGACGACGAGCGGGACGTAGCGAAGCCGTCCGGGCGAGCGGTCGACGACGGCCGGGATCAGCGCCGGGCTCGCGAACTCGGCGCTCTGCCGCCTGCGCCGCCGCTCGAGGACGACGTAGGCCGCGACGCCCGCCGGGACGGCGACGAGGAGCACCAGCCAGAGCGGCGACTGGAAGCTCAGCGTCGGCCCCGCTTCAGGAACAACGCCAGCGACCGGAGCCAGTCGCCCGACGTCGAGAGCACCGTATGGCGAACGCCGAGCGAGCCGAGCGTCCGCCGCAGTCCGCTCCGCTCCTCCTCGGCGGCGGCCGCGAACCGGGCGCGGAGCTTGGCGTCGCGAGTGTCGACGCGGAGCTGGCGGCCGGTCTCGGGATCGACGAGCCACAGGTCGCCGGCGCTCGGAAGCTCCTGCTCCCGGGGATCCCGGATCTCGACGGCGATGACGTCGTGGCGGCCGGCGAGTTCGAGCAGCGGGCGTCGCCAGTCGAACGGGCCGCGAAAGTCGGAGACGACCACGACGAGCGCCCGCTGCCGCGCGAGCGCGCTCGTCCGGCGCGCCGCCTCACCCAGCGAGGTCGCACCGACGCGGTCCGCGCCGTCCTCGTGCTCGTGCTCTGCGCGGAGCGCCGCGAGCAGGCCGATGAGCCCGACCCGGCCCTGGCGGGCGGGAAGGGACTGGGGGTGCCCGTCACCGAAGGTGACGACACCCAGCCGGTTCCCGCGCCGGGTGGCGACGTGGCCGAGGGCGAGCGCTGCTCCCTCCGCGACGTCGGCCTTGCGACGGTCGGCGGTGCCGAACGCCATCGACGGCGACGTGTCGAGGACGAGCCAGGTGACGAGCACGCGCTCGGCGAGCTGGACGCGGACGTGCGGCTGGCCCGTGCGGGCCGTGACGTTCCATTCGATCTGACGCACGTCATCGCCGGGGACGTAGGCGCGCACCTGGGCAAGCTCCGTCCCCTGCCCGAGCACCGCCGAGCGGTAGTCGCCGGCGAGCATACCCCCGATCCGCCGTCCGATGCTGATGTCGAGCGCGCGGAGGAGCACCTCGGGCATCGGCCCGGGGCCGGGTGCATCTGCCCGCGCCGGTCGTGCCAGCGCGTGGACCGCGCTCATGCAGCGGTCGTGTGGGCCAGGTCGACCTGAGGCACGGGCACGGCCTGGAGAACCGCGTCGAGGATCCACTCGGCGTCCGTCTCCTCGGCCAGCGCCTGGTACGTGAGCACGAGCCGGTGACGGAACGCGTCGCGTGCGAGCGCGTGGATGTCCTCGACGACCACGTAGTCGCGGCCGCGGAGGAGCGCGAGGGCCCTGGAGGCCTGGATGACCGCGATCGGCCCGCGCGGGCTGGCCCCGAAGGCGATGTAGTCGGAGAGGTCGTCGAGGCCGTAGCTGGCAGGTGTGCGCGTCGCTGTCGCGAGCTCGACTGCATAGCTGATCAGCGCCGGGTCGACGTACACGCCGACCGTTGCACGCTGGAGGTCGCGCAGCTCCTCGAGCGTCAACACCTGGCGCAGCTCCGGGTGCGGCACGAGCTGGCGCTGGACGATCGTCAGCTCCTCGTCGTGCGAGGGGTAGCCGATCACGATCTTGAGCAGGAAGCGGTCGACCTGGGCTTCCGGCAGCGGATAGGTGCCCTCGGACTCGATCGGGTTCTGCGTGGCCATGACGAGGAACGGGTCGGGGACGAGGTGCGTGTCGTGGCCGATCGTCACCTGGTGCTCCTGCATCACCTCGAGCAGCGCCGACTGCACCTTCGCGGGCGCGCGGTTGATCTCGTCGGCGAGCAGGAAGTTGCAGAAGACCGGCCCGAGCTCGGTGTCGAACGAGCCCTCGCCCGCGCGGTAGATCCGCGTGCCGACGAGGTCGGACGGGACGAGGTCAGGAGTGAACTGCACTCGCGCGAACGAGCCGCCGAGGACGCCCGCCGCCGTCTTGATCGTCAGCGTCTTCGCGAGCCCGGGGACTCCCTCGATCAGCAGATGTCCCTGCGCCAGCAGGCACACGAGCACGCGCTCGAGCATCGCGTCCTGGCCTGCGATCACCCGCCTGATCTCGAACAGCGTCTGCTCGAGCCGCTCCTTCGCCTCCTCCGGAGAGGGAGGCGGAGCGTCGTTCGCCTGCGTCGCCACGTCAGCGCTCCTTCCGTCTGGGCCGAATGGGTATACGGAAGCAGGTCCGACTAAGTTTGCGCTAAGAACGGACGGCCACGTCGGAGGGACAGTCCCTCGGACGGGGCCAGGAGAGACGTGGCTGCCGGGTACAGCGAGGTCGAACGTCAGCCGAGCAGGTACTTGAGCTTGGCCTCGACCTCGGCCTGGAGGCGCTGCTCCTCCTCCTCGCGCCGGATCGCGTCCTCGCGCGCGCGGCGGAGGTCGGGCTCGATCTGCTCTGCGTAGATGCGGTTGGCGGCCGCGACGTGCTCCTTCAGCGCCCGGACATGATCGTCGAGCTCGGTGACCGGGAGCGGCCCGAGCTGAAGCCCGCGGCCCTCGTCGAGCAGCGGCTCGACGAGCTGGGGCGGCCAGGAGAGCTGGGTCTGCCGGAAGCCGCGGAGCCAGTGCTCGCTCGGCCAGCCGTCCTCGAACGGGACGAGGAAACGGACCTGGCCGTCCTCGATCTCGATCTGTGTCGCCCTCGCGAGCGTCACCTCCTCGGCGCGCGCGTTCGGCACGACCGAGATACGGGACGGCTGGAACGGCGAATCATCCCCACCGCGGATCCGTGCGGACAGCAAGCCGCCGCCGAGCAGCGTCGTCACGTCGTCGTCGTGATGAGCTTCGGACACACTTGCTGAATCGACGCGAAACGCCGTGCCCTCGTTCACCCCTTCGAGGGAGTCGGTGTCAGCTCGACGCGAGCCTGAGCGCATCCAGGCGGGCTGCCTCGATGCGCGCGGCGGTTGTCGCATCGTGCGACCAGCGGGGCCAGGCCTGCGGTGTCGTGTTCTTCAGGTCGCAACCGACGACGCAGGCGAGCTGCACTCCCGACGTCGTCGCGCTGAACAGGCCGTGAGCCCCGAGGATCTGGCGTACCTTCGCGGCCCCGAAGCGCTTGCGGACGACTGCGAAGACGTCCCAATCCTCGATGCCGGCACGGATCTGCTCGAGCCGCGCGCTTGCGATCGGCCCGCCGCTGCCGGGATAGATCAGCACGCTCTGACCGCGCCCGGGGATGTTGGCCGCGAGCGGGTCGCCGGAGGCTCCGTAGGTCGTCAGCCCCTGGCCGTACAGGATTCCGTCGATCCCCTCGAGCGCCGTCCAGAGGACGAACATCCGCGGGTTGGACAGCGGCTCGCTCGTGCTGAAGGACGGGAAGCCGGGGACACCGTAGTAGGTGTACGCGAAGATCCGCTCGCCGTGTGACCGGGCCTTGGCGATCTGGTCGAGGTACCGGTGCATGCGGCTGCCGAGCTTCTGCTTCGCCGGCACAGTGAAGATCCCGTAATAGCGCCAGTCGACGACCGACCAGATGTCGACGTCGTCGGTTCCCTTGCCGTCGTAGAGGCGGGTCATGGCGGCGTCCGGCGTCGCGGTGGTCAGCATCTTTGCCCCCGGGAAGCAGCGGTGGAGCGCCGTCGCCTGGCGGGCGAGTAGGCTCGTGTGCGTGTCGCCCGGCTCGTCGTAGGGGTAGATGTACGGGATCGCACCGTTCTGGAGGAACCCGTGCGACGTCCAGAACTGCATGACGCTGCCGAGGTAGTCGCACCATTTCTCCGGGTCGGACGGGCTCAGCCCGGCGATGTAGCTGCCTGCGCTCGCCCGGTTGCTCGACAACGGGATCCAGAGGTCGGGGAACTGCCCCGCCTGGAGCTGCTGGATCATCTCGCCGGCCGAGTCCTTCCACCAGGCCGTGCTCGAGACATAGCCGGACGGGCTCAACGGGATCCCGTAGCCCCACGAGTCGGGCGCGATGCGGTAGGAGGACAGGAAGGCGAAGAGCGAGGCGTTCGCGGCGCGGATCTGCGCGTCGGTCCTGAGGTGGAAGAGCTGGATCGCCTTGTTGACGTAGGCCTGCGGCCCGGCGCCGAACACCGTCAGGAGGCTGTCCGCCGGTTGCCCGGGCTTCGGAAGCTGAACCTTGAAGACGGTGATCGTCAGCGCCAGGACCACCGGTTTCGTGTCGACCGTGACCGTCGCCGAACTCTTGTACGTGCCCGGCCTCGTCCCGTACGGCACCGACACCTGGATCGAGACCGGCTGGTTCTGCTGCTCGGTGGGATGCGCGCTGCCGTCCCACGGGAGCAATGCGTCCGGGACGAGCGACGAGCCGAAGCGGACGAAGTGCCAGAACCGGACCTGCACGCCGATCGGCCCGAGACTCTTCGTGTCGACGGTCAGGCCGACCTGGCGCGCGTTCGAGACGACGATCAGGCCGGTTCCGCCGCCTCCGACCGGCTCGTCGATCGTCAAGGAGTGACCGGCACCGCTCGGCAGCTTCCCGCTCCCGGGGATGGTCTGCGCAGCCGGGTAGGTGACGACGGACGGGCTGTTCGCGTCGATGCGGCCGGCAGCGGCGCCCGCGCCGGCAAGCGCGGCAACCGCGACCAACGCGAGTGCGAGCCGCCTCACGGGCGCTAGGACAGCTCGGCGATGTCGTCGCCGATCGAGATCGTGCCGTCCGTGATGACGTCGGCGTTGATCCCGGCCCGGTGGACGAGGTCGTCCACGATCCCCGGTCGCGTCAGCTCCTGCAGGTGCATGCACGGCTCGCACAGCTCGACCCCGTAGCACTCGACGTCGCCGACCCGGAATCGCTTGCCGACCAAGTCGTTCAGGCGGACGCCGCGGACGGTCAGCTGGCGGCGGGTCTCGCCCGGCGCGAGGCCGACGTCGGCGACGACCTCCTCCTCGACGAGCGTCAGGGCCTGCCCCGGCCTGGCGCCGCTCGGATTGAAGTGCCGGTCGCCTTCGATTCCCTTGCCTGCGAGCACGCGCACGGACTCGACCGGCGCGAGCTCCTCGCCCTCCTCGGGCCCGACATGTATCGCCACTACCGTCATCGGGGTCGGCAGCGTACCCGCGTCACCGGATGCGCGGAGCTACAGGTACTTGTTCTTCTCGAGCCAGCGGAAGGCGAAGAAGCCCCAGATCGGCGGCAGGTAGAACGTCGACAGGCGGTAGAGGAGCACGGAGCAGAGCGCCGACTCCTGGGACATGCCCGCCGAGGTCAGTCCGATCGTGAGGCCGTACTCGACGACCCCGATCCCGCCCGGCACCGGGATGAAGCTGGAGAGGAGCGCGACGCTCTCGTTGATGAGCACGATCTCACCGAACGGGATGTGGTAGCCGAGCGCACGGACGAACATCGCCAGCGACGCCGAGAACAGAAGCTCCGTGGCGATGTTCCCGAGGATGAGGAGGCGGAGCTTGTCCGAGGCGCGGAGAGCGACGATGGAGTCGCGCACCTCCGGCCACCACTGGCGGACCCGGGTCATGATCGCCCGTCGGACGCGGCCGACGAGGACGACGACGAGCACGGACACGATCAGCAGGCCGAGCAGGACCCAGAGCAGGTGCCCGGGCCCGCTGTCGCTCCCCGGCGCGCTCAGATTCAGGTCGATGCTCGACTGGCCGAAGATCAGCAGCACGACGATGATCAGGACCTGGATGACGTTGTTCGCGAGCGAGTCGATCGCGCCCGCGGAGACGGCCGTCACGCCGGGAAGGCCCTGGCACTGGAAGAAGCGGATGCTGAGGGCCATGCGCGCGATGCTCGAGGGCATGGCCAGGTTCAGGTAGCACGTGGCGAGCTGCTTCATGTAGACGGGGAAGAAGGCGAGCCGCGCGGCGATCGCTCCGAGCATGGCGACCGCCTGGGTCAGGCGCGGGAGCTGCGCGAAGATGAAGCCGAGCACGATCCAGCTCCACTCGGCGCTCTGCAGGTCCTTGCGCACCTGCGACCAGTCGACCTCGCTGAAGCCGGCGTAGATCGCCGCCGCCGCCAGGACGAGGAGGACGACCTGGATGATCGTCCACCAGGTCATGCGCTTGAGCTTGATCAGCTCGGGAACCTCGGCGCCGACGGCCGTGGCGAGCTGCATCCGGAGCTGGTCGATGTTGATTCCCGCCGCCTTCACGTCCTTGAGCAGCGGCGTCGCGAGGGCCGCCGACTGCAGGTACGGGAGCAGAGCGGCGGCCTCCTCGGAGCCGAGCGCGGCGACGAGCGCCGCGATGGCACGGTCGGTGCCGGCGACCGCGGCGGTGGCGGCAAGCAACTGCACGCGGTCGGTCTGCAGCTGGTCCCGGCTCGGCGCCGCGCTCGCCTGGCCGAAGTCGAGCAGCCAGACCTCGCCGTCTGCGACCGCGACAGCCGAGGTATCGATATGCAGATGCGCGATGTCGGCCTCGCCGAGCCGCGCCAGCGTGCGCCAGGCCGCCTGCAGCAGCCCGTCGTCGAGCTCGGCTGCGCTCAGCTCCGCGAGCGGCCGAGCGTCCCCGCGCAGCACGAGGAGAGCGTCGTGCTCGACCGTCTCGCCGGCCGTGACCACCTCACGGCTTGCCACTCCCGCCCTGCTCGCGAGCAGCGTCACGAGCGCCTCGTGCTCGACGGCCTGGAGCCGGCTCAGGCCCAGCTCCGGCCCCGGGTCCCGGTACCAGAACGCCCGGCTGAGCTTCGCCAGCAGCTGGTTGTCGTAGGCGTCGCGCCCGTACACCTTGACGAGCAGCGGCCGCCCGGACGAATCGCGGCCGTCGAACAGCACGATGCCGGCGGTCTGACGCGCGGCCGGCTCGAGCCGCTCGGCGTCGACGCCGAGCTCGGCGAGCGCCCGGGTGACCTCGGCCAGCCCCGGCCGGCCCGCCGACGTCCCGTGTGCGAGCCGGACCGCCGCGGCCGCCGTCAAGGCGACGAAGAAGGCCGCGATGGTGCCACCGGCTGTGGCGCCGCCGATCAGCAGCCCGCCGACGACGCCGAGAAGGAGGATCCAGTGGCCCGCGGCCCGGAACGGCCGTACCAGGTGCGGAGACGCGACGAGGATCACCGACGCGGTCTCCGCGATCCGGAAGGCCGGGAATTGCGGCGAGCCCGAGGCGCCCTCGATCGCCGTGCCGATGGAGGGCCAGTCGCCGAGCGCGAGCTTGCTGACGACGAGCGCGACGGCCACGCTGACGACGAACGCGGCGAGCGCCTGTACGGCGACCACCTGCCGCCGGCTGATCGCGGCGACGACGACCAGGAGCATCGCCCACAGCCAGAGGAGGTCGTAGCAGACTCCCCAGATCGGGTCGAGCCAGCCGGGGAAGTTGGCCAGGAAGGACTCGAAGGACTTCTCGAAGCCCGAGGGCGGGTAGGCGGCCGTCAGCAGCCAGAGGCCGAGCAGGCCGACCACGAGCAGCAGGACGTCGGTCGCCCGGCGAGTGCGCAGCTCGTCGCGCGACGAGGCGTAGACACGGAGCCCTCTGCGGAGCTTGGCCGTCCGTGCGTGCATCCCCGAGTCGGCCGCAGTCGCGGGAGCACCGGCGCCTGCGGCACCCTCCGTCATCCTCGGCCACTACCCGTCGAGCTCGCGTCACGCACGGCGGGGATTCTGACGTACAGACCTCGGCGCCGTCGCCAAGGCGCGGCCGCCCCGGGGCGTCAGCCTCTCGGCTGGAGCTCCGGGGCGGACCGTGAAGCTTGCGTCAGGCCGGGGCCGGTGTTCCTCCGCCTCCACCCTCTGCCGGGAACTCCTTGATCGTCTCCCGCCGGAACACCTCCACGCCGAACACCAGCAGCGCGGCGAGAATGAGCACCGGGATCCACTCGGTCTGCGCGCGGGTCGGTGCCCAGAGCAGGACCAGCAGGTAGAGAACGCCGACGCCGGTGTAGACGAGCCCGACGTGCTCTCGGAACGCCGGCGCGAGCTGGCGCCGCACCCAGGTCGCCGGCCGCGTCGGCCCGGCGAGGATTGCCCCGACGATGACGACGATGCCGTAGCCGATGCAGGCCCAGGCCAGGTCAGAGAGCAGGCTGGTCGCGATCAGCCAGAGGTGATTCCCCGCCGTGTGGTTGCCTCCGCCCGTCGCGAGGGTGTCGATGATCATGTTCCCGGCCACACGGCGGACGACGAGCAGCAGGACTCCGACGACGGCGAGAGCGACGCCGACGTTCCGTAGCGTGGCGCGCCGGAAGCCGCGGGCGAGGAAGATCGCGATCGCGTAGAGCCCGAACACGGCGATGGCCATGAAGACGGAGAGCGACTTGATCGTGCTCGCGCCGGTCTGGATCGCGTCGAGCTGGTCCTTCTTCATGAGCTTGATCTTCCCGGCGTTCGGCGGCAGCTTTGCCTGCAGCTTCTTGACGAACCCGACCTGCTCCCCGAGCTGCGCCAGCAGCGGTCTGAGGTTGAGATAGACGGAGTCTCCCTCGGCCGCCACGAGCGGCGCCTTTCCGTCCACGATCCTGATGAACGCCGCGTGCGCCTGGTGCACGGCTTTGGCGAAGGCCTCTTGCACGCGTGGACGCTGTAGGAGCCGGTCGGCCGACTGCACGGTGAGCTGGCGCAGCGCGCCCGCGATCGGCGCCGCCAGCGGTTGCAGGTCCTTCGGCAGCTTCTGGCTGAGCGTCTGGGGGACGTTCACGTTGTCGTACAGCTGGTCGACGAGGTAGACGGAGAGCTTCCCCCTGATCGCGTCGTCCTGGAGAATCTGCGTGCTCAGGTTCGTGACGGCGTTCGTATCGAGTGCCTGCCGCTTCACCCAAACGGTGAGCGAGGAAGCGAAGCCGATGATCGTCGCGAGGACGACGAGCACCCAGACCACGATGTGCCGGCCACGGGACTTCTTGGCTTTCGCCGGGGCTGCTGCCGGGGCGGGCGCCGCCGGTGCGGGAGCTTCGCCTGCGCTCATTCCTCATCTCCTTCTCGTCGGGAGCTTCGGACGATGAGTCCCTCCCGGGCTTGAACCTGCCTTTCGGTGCGAGTGTGCACCAGGTCGACTCCGGTACGCCTCATCCCACGTGGATGAGGCGCGTTCGACAGTCCCTTCGTAACGTCAAGCGAACCTCGCCCAACTCGCAGGAGGAATTCGCATGCCCGAGCCGTTCAAGGGGACGATCAACGTCGATATCCGTGAGTCGGAGCCCGACTGGTCGCCGTTCGAGCCGCCGAAGGCGCCCGACGGGGCACCCAGCGTCGTCTACATCGTGCTCGACGACGTCGGCTTCTCGGCGATGAGCTGCTACGGCGGCCCGATCCCGACGCCGAACATCGACAAGATCGCGGCCGACGGCGTGCGCTACACGCAGTGGCACACGACCGCGCTCTGCTCGCCCACCCGCTCCTGCCTCCTGACAGGCCGGAACCACACACGGAACAGCATGGCCTGCATCACGGAGGCGGCCATCGGCTTCCCGAACGCGAGCGGCACGATCCCGCCCGAGAACGGGATGCTGTCCGAGATCCTCGGCGAGCGCGGCTGGAACACCTACATGGTGGGCAAGTGGCACCTCTGCCCCGAGGACGAGATGAACCTTGCCTCGACACGTCGCAACTGGCCGAGCGGCCGCGGCTTCGAGCGCTGGTACGGATTCCTCGGCGCCGAGACGAGCCAGTGGTTCCCAGACCTCGTCTACGACAACCACCTCGTCGACCCGCCGAAGACGCCCGAGGAGGGGTACCACCTGTCCGTCGACGTGACCGACAAGGCGATCGAGTTCATCATGGACGCGAAGGCGGTCGCTCCCGAGAAGCCGTTCTTCCTCTACTACGCGCCCGGCGCATGCCACGCGCCGCACCACGCCCCGAAGGAGTGGATCGACAGGTTCAAGGGTCAGTTCGACGTGGGCTACGAGGCCATGCGCGAGCAGACGCTCGCGCGGCAGAAGCAGCTCGGGCTCGTCCCGGAGAACACCGAGCTCCCGCCGATCAACCCGATCGGCACGACCGAGACTCGCACGGGGCCTGACGGCAAGCCGTTCCCGCCGGTCGACGTCACTCGGCCGTGGGACTCGCTCTCGGACGACGAGAAGCGAATGTTCTGCCGGATGGCCGAGGTCTACGCCGGGTTCCTCGCGCATGCGGACGACCAGATCGGCCGCCTGCTCGGCTTCCTCGAGGAGTACGGCTGGCGCGAGAACACGCTCGTGATCCTGGTCTCTGACAACGGCGCCTCCGGCGAGGGCGGCCCGAACGGATCCGTCAACGAGATGAAGTTCATGCAGGGCATCCCCGACACCGTCGAGGACAACATGCCGCTGCTCGACGAGCTCGGCGGCACGAAGACCTACAACCACTACCCGAACGGCTGGGCGATGGCGTTCAACACGCCGTTCAAGATGTGGAAGCGCTACGAGTTCAACGGCGGCACGAGCGATCCATGCATCGTCTCGTGGCCGGCCGGATTGAAGGCAAAGGGCGAGATCCGCGAGCAGTACCACCACGCGATCGACCTGGTGCCGACGGTGCTCGACGTTCTCGGCGTCGAGGCGCCGGGGGCGATCAAGGGCCACGTCCAGAGCCCCTTCGACGGCGTCAGCATGCGCTCGAGCTTCGACGACGCGAAGGCGCCGTCGACGCGCACGACGCAGTTCTATTCGATGCTCGGCTCGAGGGCGATCTGGCACGACGGCTGGAAGGCGGTCACCAACCACCCGACGGTCGCCGGCTGGAGCCACTTCAACGACGACGAGTGGGAGCTGTATCACGTGGACGTCGACCGGGCAGAGCTCAACAACCTCGCCGCAGAGCAGCCCGAGAAGGTGCGCGAGCTCCAGAACCTCTGGTTCGCGGAAGCCGGCGCCAATGGAGCCTTCCCGCTCGACGACCGCGGGCCGCTGGAGATCCTGCTCACGCCGCGGCCAGTGCTCTCGCCGCCGCGCGACCGGTACGTCTATTTCCCGGACACGGCGGAGGTGCCGGAGGCGCAGTCGGTCAACGTCCGCAACCGCTCCTTCGCGATCGGCGCGCTCGTCGACATCCCGGCCGCGGGCGCAGAGGGCGTGCTCTTCGCCCACGGGTCGCTCTTCGGCGGTCACGCTCTGTATGTGAAGGACAACCGTTTGCACTACGTCTACAACTTCGTCGGCATGTTCGAGCAAAAGGTCGTCGCAACGAAGGACCTTCCGACCGGCGAGAACCTGATCCTCTCCGCGTCGTTCGAGAAGGCCGGCGAAGACCCGCCGGGTGTCGCCAACGGGACGCTCTCACTCTGGCACGGCGACACGAAGGTTGGTGAGGCCCAGATCAAGACCCAGCCGGGCAAGTTCATGATCGCCGGCGAGGGCCTCTGCGTCGGGCGAGACGGCGGTTCCGGTGTGACCGCCGACTACCCGGGGACGGAGCCGTTCCGCTTCACGGGCGGCACGATCAGGCGGGTCGTCGTCGACGTCAGCGGCGAGCCGTACGTCGACATGGAGCACGAGGCCGAGCGGCTGCTCAGGCACGAGTGACGGCGGCGAGGACATGAGCGCCGACCTCGCCTCCTGGCGTGACACGCCGACGCGCCAGGTGATCGTCGACTTCGTAGAGCGCGTGACGCAGGAGGGCGAGATCGACTACGTCCCGCCCTCCGAGCGTGTCGCCGTGTTCGACAACGACGGCACGCTGTGGTGTGAGAAGCCGATGCCGATCGAGCTCGGGTTCATCCTCGTTCGCCTCGCCGAGATGGCCGAGGCCGACGAGTCGCTGCGCGAGAAGCAGCCGTGGAAGACGGCGCGAGAGAAGGACTACGCCTGGCTCGGCGAGGCGATCACCAAGCACTACCACGGAGACGACACCGACGCGAATCTGCTGCTGGCCGGAATGACACAGGCATTCGCCGGCATCGACGTCGAGGAGTATGCGACCGCCGCGAACGCGTTCCTACGAGGAGGGAAGCACCCGACGCTCGGCCGCACGTTCCACGGCTGCGGCTACCTGCCGATGATCGAGCTCCTGCGCTACCTGACGGCGAACGGGTTCACGAACTACATCGCCTCGGGGGGCGACCGCGACTTCATGCGACCCGTGACCGAGGAGATCTACGGCATTCCGTCGGAGCACGTCATCGGCAGCTCGAACGCGCTGCGCTACCTGGAGGACGAGCACGGCGGCACGGTCACCTACGCAGCCGAGATGGAGGTCTTCGACGACGGGCCGGTCAAGCCGGTGCGCATCTGGAGCCGGATCGGCCGCCGTCCGATCCTCGCCGGAGGGAACTCGAACGGCGACGTCGCGATGCTGCAGTACGCCGGCGGCAAGGGGCGGCCGGCGCTGCGGCTGCTCGTGCTCCACGACGACGAGGAGCGCGAGTTCGACTACACGACGGGCGCGGAGAAGGCGCTCGAACTGGCGGCCGCCGGCGGTTGGACGGTGATCAGCGTGAAGAACGACTGGGCGAGCGTGTTCGCCGACGCGCCCGGCTAGCCAGAGCCCGCCTTGGCCGCCCGCTTGGCGGCCTTCTTCTCGGCCTTCTTGCGCTTCCGCTCCGCCTTCATCTCCGAGGCCTTGTCCTTCGCCTGCCCGTAGGACGTCCCGACGAGCAGCTTGCCGCCGGTCCAGCCGAAGACGATCACGACGAGGATGAGCGCGAAGATCACGTTCCATGCGGTCGTGATCAGCTGTTGAGCGGTCGAGTACGAGACGGCCGTGCCCTGGGAGACGCCGCAGCACGTCTTCAGCGCGAGCGCGTTCGTGGCCTGGGTGACGCCGATCGCGCCCGGCGTGAAGGACGTCATGCTCGCGAGCGACCCCGAGCCGGAGACCCACATGATCGAGTCGAACGTGACCGGGATCGCGTAGGCGGCCAGGAAGATGCCGGTGACGATCAGCTTGCAGACCCAGGCGAGGAACGAGGGCAGGAAGACCCATTCCATGTACTTCCGCGGGTGCGAGAGGATGACGCCGCCCTGCTTCGCCTGCACCCAGAGCTTCTTCACCTGGCGCCAGAACATGCGGCAGAGGATCACGAGCAGGACGACGGCTCCCGCGATGATCGCGACGAAGAGAAGCGGGTGCGCCGTCAGGTTGCTGAAGTTCAGGTTGAACGAGTTCGGGACGGACAGGAACATGTAGAGGAAGACGAACGTCCCCGCGAGCGTGAAGAAGATCTTCTGGACGAGGTAGGCCGCGATCGACCCGGCGAGCGTCGCCGAGGGGATGATCGCGACGAACATGACGAGCGTCACGAACGTGCCGATGTTGGCGGGTAGGAAGCCGTTCATCGCCACGCCGACGGCGTACGCCGTGAGGATCGGGGCGAACACGACCTCGCCCGGGTAGGCGGCGCGGAGGATCCCGTAGTAGGACAGCCCCGCCAGGACCGTGTAGCCGAGCTGGAAGACGAGTGCGGCCGCGAGGTATCCGGCCGGGATCGCCTGCATCTGGTCCCAGAAGCTCTCGATCCAGCCCCACACGTCGATCCCGAGCGCGTTCAGGACGACGAGGAACAGCACGAGGCCGCCGATCCAGATCGCGACCCTGGTCATGCGCTGACGTCTCGAGCGCCGCAGCAAGGGCGAGCTCTCGCCCGGACTCGGTGCTGCAATCCCTCCTGCGTCGCTCAAGGACGACTCCCGCCGGACGTCGTGGTGCGGACCTCGCGGGATTCTGACACGGCCGGTGCCGGTCATTGTCCGAGTGGCTGCGTAACGTCTCGGCCCATGGCGCGAAAGAGCCTCATCGAGCGCCGCATGTCGCGGTTCCTGCGCGAGCCGCCGTCTGTTCGGAGCGCAGCAGGCACGATCGTCGTCGCGACCGCGGCGGTCGTGGTCATCGGCGGCGTCCTGATGCGCCTGCTCGACCACAAGGAGTACTCGAACATCTGGGTCGGCATGTGGTGGGCGATCCAGACCGTGACCACGGTCGGCTACGGCGACGTCACCCCCCAGCACGTCTCGGGGAGGATCGTCGCGACGTTCGTCATGCTCGAGGGCATCGCCTTCCTCGCCATCGTCACCGCGGCCATCACGTCGACGTTCGTTGCCCGCGCGACGGCCGAGCACGCGAAGGCCGAGGCGCTGGAGGAGGAGAGCGACGCCCAGCGGATGGACGCGCGATTCGACGAGCTCGACCGCAAGCTCGACCGGCTCGAGGCGGCGCTCCGCGCATCACGCGACAATTGAGCGCGTGCGCCGGTCAGTCGCTCTCCTGCTCGTCGCCGGCGCCTTTGCGGTCGCGATTCCGACCTGCCTCGCCGTAGCGGCGGACACGTCCTCGCCGGAGCAGCAACTCGCGGACAAGTACGCGCCGGTCGTCGCGCTCAAGAAGCAGGACAAGGCGTGCGACTCGAACGGCGAGCCCTACCGTCCGGTGCCGGCGGACGTCGTGCTCGGCCGCGCCGACGTCAAGCTCGTGGACAGTCACGGCGAGCTTCTGAAGGCGGCGCCGACGGCGGCCGACCTGTTCCGCCGCCGCGACGTTGACGTGTATCTCGATTTCCCCGGCTCGCCCCTGAACCCGGGTTGCAGCTACGAGAAGTGGGCACGGACGATCAGCGCCGGCAAACCGACGACGGCCTACGCGCACGTCGTCACCGAGCCCGGCAAACCCGGGAAGCTCGCACTCCAGTACTGGCTCTACTACCCGTTCAACGACTGGAACAACAAGCACGAGTCGGACTGGGAGATGATCCAGCTGATGTTCGACGCCTCCTCGGCGTCGCAGGCGCTCGAGCGGAGGCCGACCGAGGTCGGGTTCTCCCAGCACGACGGCGCCGAGCGGGCGAACTGGGACGACGACAAGCTCGCGAGACGCGGCACGCACCCGATCGTCTACCCGGGGCGCGGCTCACACGCGAACTACTTCGAGTCCAGGGTCTGGCTTGGCCACAGCGCGCAGGAGGGCTTCGGCTGCGACGACACGCGCGGCCCCTCCAGCATGCTCCAGACGCACGCAGTCCTCCTCCCCGACAGGCCCGCCTCGGCCACGGCGCCCTTCGCGTGGCTCGCGTACAAGGGGCACTGGGGGCAGAAGGAAAGCGGTCCCAACACAGGCCCGGACGGGCCGAACGTCAAGATCCAGTGGACACAGCCCGTCAGCTGGTCGGACGACACATGGCGGGCGAGCAGCACGGCCGTGCCGCTGCAGAGCACGTTCGGTCCGAGCACGACCGACTTCTTCTGCGGCGCGGTCGAGGCGGGCTCGATGATCTACCTCCGCTTCCTGCGGACGCCGTGGTCCGTGCTCGCCTTCTTCGTGCTGCTCGCCCTGCTCGTCGCCTGGCTGACCCGGCGAACGCGCTGGTCGCCGCTGCTCGACGAGCCGCTCGACCAGGCCCGGACGGGCGGGCAGATCTACCGCACGGCGCGGCTGATCTACGCGCGTCACCTGCGGATGTTCCTCGGGATCGGGCTCGCCTTCATCCCGCTCGGGATCGTCGGTGCGCTGATCCAGAAGGCAGTCTTCGACCTCACGGGCGTCGGCACGTTCGTCGCGGAGGCTCGGTCCGACTCGATCGTCACAGGCATCGTCGCGCTCGTCTTCGGCCAGCTGTCGACGATCATCGGAAGCGTCCTCGTCACCGCCGTGGTCGCGCTCGCGCTGGCCAACGTGGACGAGGACGGACGCCCGAACGCGCTCCGCGCCTACCGGGCCGTCCTCCCCCACCTGGGCTCGCTCGCCTGGGCGTGGACGCGCGTGATCGTGGTCGCGCTGCTGCTCACCATCACCGTCGTCGGGATCCCGGTCGCCGTCGTCTACCTGGTGCGCAAGGCGGTGCTGACGCAGGCGTGCGTGCTCGAGCACCTCTCCGCGACGCATGCGCTGCGGCGAAGCTCCCACCTCGTCGGGCGGCGGCTGTTGCGCGTGCTCGCGATCACGGGCCTCGTCAACGTCTCGGCCTTCCTCGCCGGCCCGATCGTGGGCATTCTCTTCCTCTTCCTCACCAAGAGCTCGCTGTCGTTCGTGAATGCGATCAGCTCGCTCGTCTACGTCGCCGTCATGCCCTTCGCCGGCATCGCGATCGCGCTGCTCTTCTTCGACCTCCGCTGTCGCGAGGCCGGCGAGGAGCCCGTCCTCAGCCCGACGGCTCCTTCGGCTCCGGCGGCGCCTGCCGCACCTGTCGCTCCCGCTCCCACAGCGTCGCATTGAGGATCGCTGCGCCCACCATCAGCCTGCTGAAGAAGAACAGCCCGAGGAGCAGCACCGCGGCCAGCCCGAGCGCGCCGTAGGTTCCCTGCTTGGCGACCGAGTACGGGGCGATGAAGTACTCGGCGACGAGGTGGATCACCTCCGTGCCGAGCCCGAACAGGAGGGCGCCTGGCACGAGCGCTTTCCAGGGAGCGCCCCGATGAGGCAGGCGCATCGAGATGACCAGCCAGACACCGGCGTAGGGCAGGGTCATCACGAGGGTTACGAGCGCACCGACGAAGCCGGACGTATGCGCGCCGACCGCGGTCGCGGCCGCGAAGGCGAGGAACAGCGCGAGGAGGAGGCCGAGCAGCTTGGCCGACGCGGAGATCGTCGGCTTGGGCACAGCCGAGCGAAGGTCGTGCCAGATGATCCTGTGCGCGCCGATCAGCACGCGGAGCACGCTCCGCGTCACGTAGAGCAGAATCGGGATCCCGATCGCGAGGGCATACCAGCGGTTCGGGCTCTCGGCCGCGCCTGCGATCGAGCTGGTGACGAGGCCGAGCAGACCCACCTGGCGCGCCGTTTGCTCGGGCGACTCCGAAGCCGCGTCAGCAGCAATTCCGAGTCCCGCGACCGCCACCAGGCCGAGCGGGAGAAGCCAGATGAACAATCGGTAGGCGAGGGCGCCGGCGATGATCCCGCCGGCAACCTCGTCGTCGCGATCGACCATCTCGAACACCGCGTCGACAGAGGCGTGCCGGCTCCGCTCCGCCTGCGCCCGCTCGCCGGCCCGGTGGCCGCGCTCCTGCATCGCGGCGACCCAGAGCCGCGTCCGCTGGGCCCGCGATCTGGGCTCGTCGGCGTTGCCCGGATTGGTCTCGTCGGCTGGTTCCACAGAATCTCGATGCCCCAGCGGGATCGTACGGCTCTTCGAAGCCCGGCGAGCCGTTGCATCGCCCGTGTAGCGTCGTGCCGTGAACACCGTCGACGCGCCCGAGCAGATCGAGGACGAGCTCGTCCAGCAGGAGCTGGCGCGCGCCCAGAAGAAGAAGCGCACGGGCCGGACGAGGATCGTCATGATCGTCGTCTCTGTCGCGATCATCGGCGTCGTCTTCGCGTACCTCCTGCCGAAGATCGCCGACTACGCGCAGGTCTGGGACGTCGTCAAAGGACTTTCGTGGGAATGGGTCGTCGCGCTGATCTGCGTGACGATCGTCAACGTCCTCAGCAACGCGCCCCCCTGGATGGCGGCGCTCCCGGGACTCGGCTTCCTGCACGCACTGCGCGTCACGTCGGCGTCCTCCGCGCTCTCGCTGGTGGCGCCCGGAGGCACGGCCGTGGCCATGGCCACACAGTTCGGGATGCTCAAGAGCTGGGGGCTCGAGGGACGTCCGGTCGGCCTCGCCGTCGCGGTCACGAACATCTGGGGGCAGCTCGTCACGTACGGCTTCCCCGTGCTCGGAGTCGCGGCGCTCACCGCCGAGGGCGGCCGCAACACGACGCTCGACTGGGTGGCGCTGATCGGTCTCGGCGTCTTCATCGCGATCGTCGCCGGTTTCGCCGTCGGCCTCTCGAGCAAGCGCCTCGCGAAGAAGGTGGGCGACAAGGCCGCGCGGATCGTGAGCTGGCTCAAGGGCCTGATCCACAAGCGCCCGGTCCGCTGGAAGGGCGACGAGTTCGTCCGCTTCCGCGCCGAGGCGATCGAGCTCCTGCGCCGCCGCTGGCACTGGCTGACGGCCGCCGTGCTCGCCAGCCAGCTCGCCGTCTTCGTCGTCCTCGTCATGACCCTGCGCGCCGTCGGCGTCGGCCCGTCGGAGATCAGCATCGTGGAGGCCTTCGCGGCCTGGGCGCTGATCCGCGCACTCGGCTCGATCCCGATCACGCCGGGTGGCTTCGGAATCGAGGAGCTCGCGCTCACGGGCGCGCTCGTCGGCTTCGGTGCCAGCAACACCGAGGCGGTCGCCGTCACGTTGATCTACCGCTTCCTGACCGTCGTCCCCACGCTCGTGGTCGGGCTCGTGGCGGCCGCGACCTACCGCCTCGGCAAGCCGAAGGCAGCCGCGGCTCCCGCCGGTTAGCCTAGGCAGCGTGACGAGCGATCAGGTCGTCGAAGCCGAGCCGGGCGGGAGCCCCGCGGTCGCCGTGGGCGGCGACGACGACGGCGACACGATCTTCGAGGCACCGGCGCTGCTCAAGATCCTCTGGGCCGACCCGCAGAACATGGCGGAGCATCTCGCGCTCTGGTCGCTCGAGTACTTCGGCCCGCGCGCGGGCTCGGCGGTCGAGAAGCGCCGCAGCACTCACCCCGACGCGCCGACGGAAGAACTCGAGCGGATGGCCGTCGAGCACCAGACGCGCGTCAGCATGACCGAGGGCGCGTTCGTCGGCGGACCCTTCATCGTCCTCATCCCCGTCGCCTTCTGCGCGGCGCTCCTGGCCCAGGCGCAGATGGCCTTCGAGGTGGCCGCGATCAACGGTTACGCCCCCACCGATCAGAGGCGGGCCGCCGACCTGCTCGTGCTCCAGGGCGCGTACGCCACGACGGACGACGCGGGGGTCGCGCTCGACGCGCTGACCCGTGGGGGCAAGTCGGAGAAGCACAAGCGGCTCCCGCGCGGCTCGCGCTGGAACATGATCAAGAAGATGGCCTACCTGCTCGGCGTCATCGGGTCATCCGAGGATCCGAAGCCGAGCACGTTCGTAAGGGTCCTTCGCTGGATCTGGCTCGGGGTGACGTTGGTGGGCGGGCTCGTCCTGCCGCTCCTCTGGGTCCCGTACATGGCGGTGGCGATGCGCCGGAGCGCACTCCAGATGGGCAAGCGCTCGACGGCGTTCTACGCGGATCGGAAGAGCGACGAGGCCGGGGTGACCGTGACCCGGGCGGCTCCGTCGATCAGCGTCGGCATCTCGGCGGGCCTCATTCGCATGGTCCTGCTGATCGCGGTTCCGATCGTCGTCGCGGTGATCGCGCTGCTGACCGGAACCGATGTCGGAGGCGGCAAGTGGCTGACGGCCTTGTTCGGCCTGCTTCTCATCTCGCTGCTCCTGACGTTGGCCTACCTCGGCTATCGCTGGCTGCGCCACCGTCACCGGACGAAGCAACGGGTCGCCGCAGCGCCCGGCCCGGCGGCGTAGTTCAGCCGGCGACGGGCTCGGACAGTCGCGCGGCGCGGTGCTGCTCGAACGCGTCCTCGTCCGGCGTCGTGGTCCTCGCCCGGTACTCGGCCATCGTGTACGGCCATTGCGTGACGATGCGGCCGGTGGGTGAAAAGCCGGCGCGGTAGTACTTGGTGCCCACGGTCTTCAGCACCTCGAGCGAATCGAGGTGGCGCGCGAGCGTCTCGTTGTACGCGTCCATGGCCTCGCGGCGGACGTCCAGCCAGGCGAGGTCGTTGTCGCGCATGTGCTCGAGCTTGCGGACGATGTAGTCGACCTCGTGCTCGAGCATGAGCAGGATGCTGCCCTGGTTCGTGTTCGGGCCGTAGAGCATGAACAGGTTCGGGAAGCCCGCGACGGTGATGCCGAGGTAAGCCTGCGCGCCGTCGCGCCACGCGTCCTCGATGCGGACGCCGCCGCGCCCGACGACGTCGATCACCGACAGGAACCTCGTCGTGTCGTAGCCCGTGGCCAGAACGAGCACGTCCGCCTTGCGCTCGCGGCCGTCCGCCGTGACCACGCCCTCCGTCGTGATCGACTCGATCCCGTCCGCGACGAGCTCGACGTTGTCGCGGTTGAACGTCGGGTAGAAGTCGTTCGAGAACAGGATGCGCTGCGAGCCGAACGGAACGCGCGGCCGGAGCTTCTCGCGCGTCTCGGGATCCTCGACGACGGCCAGGTTCTCGAACGCGGCGTCCTCGAGTTCCGTCAGCAGGTCGGGCTTGTCGAAGGTGAGCACCGCCTCGGCCCAGTCGAGGTACTCGTTCCGCTTTGCGAGCCCGATCTCGGGGTTGGCGCGCAGCTCCTCGAGCTGCGCTTCCGTGTAAGCGTCGTCCTCCTTCGGCACGATCCAGTTCGCGGTCCGCAGGTAGACGACGAGGCTCGCCGCGTCCTTCGCGAGCTCCGGGACCGCCTGCGTCGCACTTGCAGCGCACCCGATCACGGCGACGTTCTTCCCGCTGACGTCGACGCCGCCCTCGGGCCAGTTGCCGGTGTGGACGACCTGGCGGCCGAAGTCCTCGAGACCGCGGATGTCCGGCCACCGGAGCTGGTTGAACATCCCGAGCCCGCTGATCAGCACGTCCGAGCTCGTCGTCCAGCCGTCGGTCGTCCGCAGGACCCACCTCGCCTCTCCCTCGTCCCAGCGTGCCTCGCGGAGCTCCGAGTTGAAGCGGATGTGCGGCCCGAGGCCGTACTTGTCGACGCAGTGCTGCATGTACTGCCTGATCTCGGGCTGCCTGGCGCACGTGCGCGTCCAGTCCAACTTCTGCTCGAACGTGAACGAGTAGAGCAGCGACGGCGTGTCGCAGCAGAGGCCGGGATAGCGACCGTTCGCCCACGTGCCGCCGACGTTCGTCGACCGCTCGACCACGACGAAGTCCTCGAACCCAGCCTGCTTGAGCTTGATGCCGGCACAGATCCCGCCCGGCCCGGCGCCGACGATCGTGATGTGTCGCCCACCGCCCACGCGGCGACTCTAACGCGTCCCAGACTGTGGTACGACTACGCGGCGATGGCGGACGAACTTCGCGACTTTGCCCGGCGCTACACCGAGGCATGGTGCAGCGGGGACCCGGCGCGGGTGGCCGAGCATTACGCGCCCCACGGATCGCTGACGATCAACGAGGGCGAGCCGGCGGTGGGGCGAGCCGCAGTGACCGAGGCGGCGCGGTCGTTCATGACCGCCTTCCCGGACATGCAGGTGCTGATGGACGACGTGGCCGTTCGAGACGGCGGCGGCGCCGAGTATCACTGGACCCTGGTCGGCACCAACACGGGCCCAGGCGGAACCGACAACAGCGTCCGGATCAGCGGTTGCGAGCAGTGGACGCTCGGCGCCGACGGTCTGATCGCGGAATCACAGGGCCACTACGACCAGGCCGAGTACGACCGGCAACTCCAGGCCGGATAGCACCCGTGCCGAACGTTCAGCTCGTACCGTCCGAGCCGCTCGGCTCTTGACTCCGCCGGCGTGATGAAGGACAACTTCCGCACGTCTTCAGCCAGGAGGTCGGTGCTCTGGAGGTCGGACAGGACAACGAAGCGTTACGTGCGTCCCGAATGCGGCTCGTGCTGGCCGCCGATGCCGAGCGCCGGACGATCGAGCGCGAACTCCACGACGGCCCGCAACAGCACCTGGTCGCGCTCGCCGTCAACCTGCAGCTCGCCCGCCGGCTGGTGGACGTCGATCCCGCCGCGGCCGGCACGCTCCTCGACGAGCTGAGACGCGACGTGCAGGAGGCGCTCGACGAGACGCGGCAGCTCGCGCACCGGATCTATCCGCCTCTGCTCGATGCAGGCGGCCTCGGTGTGGCGTTGCGCGTGGCGGCCGAGGGCGTCGGCGTCCGCACCCACGTTCAGGTTGCAGCAGATCTGGCATGCACGCCGGAGGTCGCCGGGACGGTGTACTTCTGCTGTGTGGCTGCGCTCGAGGGCGCGGGCGCCGGGGCCGGTGCGACGGTCACGGTCCGCGAGGACGACGGAGCGCTCGTGTTCGAGATCGTCGACGACGGCGCGGGCTCCGACGCCGGCACGGATCTCGCCGGGATGCAGGACCGGGTGGAGGCACTCGGCGGCCGGCTGACGATCGCCTCGGAGCCCGGCCACGGCACCCGCGTCTCCGGCTCGCTGCCGCTCTCGCGATGAAGCTAGCCGCTCTCGGCGAGGTAGAGGATCACGGCCTTGACGCGCCTGTTGACCGACGTCTCCCAGGTCAGGCCGAGCTTCTGGAAGATCGAGTGGATCACCTTCTCGACCGACCTCTCGGTCAGAACGAGCGCCGCGGCGATGGCCGCGTTGTTCTTGCCCTCCGCCATCTCGCGAAGCACGTCGCGTTCGCGCGGCGTCAGCTGGTTGAGGGGCGAGTCCTCGCCGCGACTGCTCTCTGCCACCAGCGCCTCGACGACCTTCGGGTCGATCACCGAGCCACCCTCCGCGACAGCACGGATCGCGGCGACGAGCTGGCCGACATCCTCCACGCGCTCCTTCAGGAGGTAAGCGCGACCCGCGCTGCCACCCTCGAGCAGCGCGAGCGCGTAGCTCGGGTTCGCATACTGGCTGAGCACGACGACGCCGACCTCCGGGTGCGTCGCGCGCAACCGCTCGGCGGCCTGGATCCCCTCGTCGGCTATTGCCCGGCGGCATGCGGATATCGGTGACGACGACGTCCGGCCGCTCCGCGTCGACCGCGTCGAGCAGCGAGTCGAGGTCGCTGCACACGGCGGCGACCTCGAGGTCGGGCTCCGTCTCGAGCAGGCGCCGCACCCCTTCGCGGACGAGGTAGTGGTCGTCGGCCAGCACCAACCGAATCGGCACAGGTAAGAGGATACGACGGTGCCGGATCTCCCTCCGCTCGTCCTGATCGTCGACGACAACGCGAGGAACCTGAAGCTCGCCCGCGACGTGCTGCTGGCCGCCGGGTTTCCGGACGCTGGAAGCCGCAACCGCGACCGATGGAATCGCGCTCGCCGACGAGCAGCTTCCGGACGTGATCCTGATGGACCTCCGGCTGCCGGACATGGACGGCACGGACGCCGCCCGGAAGACTCGCCGACGGAGCACGGACGTCGGCGATTCCGGTCATCGCGCTGAGCTCGCTGGTGCTACGAGGGGGACGCCGCCTGGCTACGGGATTCTGGGTTCGCCGGCTACCTTGAGAAGCCGATCGATGTAGAGACATTTCCGGCGCAGGTGCGCGGCTACTGCCGCGGCTAACATCGCCGCCCGGGTGCCTCCCCGTCGAATGGGGTGCTGGCACGGTGGACTTGCCCGTTCGCCCATGAGACGATTGTCCTCGTACCGGCGGCCACAAGAGGGAGATCTCCCATGAAGAAAGTCGTGACGATCGCGGTGCTGGCGGGCCTGGTGCTCGCGGTCAGCGCCTACGGTGCAGGGAAAGGCAACTCGCCCAGCACGATTCAGCGACAGGCGACGTACTACCAGATCGAACGGATCGAGCAAATCTGGCACAAGGCGGCGTCGACGAAGAACCTGGACCTGATGATGTCGATCTGGGCGCCCAACGCGACCATGACGATCGGCGGACAGACGGTGACCGGAAAAACCGCGATCCGTGGGATCTTCGCGAAGGCGGGGCCGTTTCAGCCTCAGAACCACTGGATCTCCGACACGCCCGCCTACAAGATCCGCGTGTCCGTGAACGGCGACAGGGGCACGCTGTATTTCGAGTGCCACTACATCGACGTCGACACGGGCAAGGTTGCGGCAGTCGTCGGCGCGGACCAGCAGGTCCAGAAGATCAACGGGAGGTGGCTGATCACGAATCTGGCCGCTTCGAGCGTCACGCTCCAGCCGTAAGGCATTGAGTCGAGCTACGGCCGCAGGTTGGGTCTCGGCAGCCGTCGGGCAATCCCGGCGGCTGCTGAGCCGCGCGGACGACCCGTTCGCCTGGGCCGTCGCCCGCGTCCCCGCGAAGGTGCGGACGAAGCTGCTCGTCGCCTTCCTCGGCATCGCGGCGCTCCTCGTTCTGGTCGCGCTGCTCGGGCTCCGTGTCCTCGGCCAGGCGAACTCGCGCGCGGAGCGCCTCGGCGCCTTGCAGGTACGAGTCGCCGGCTATACGGAGCTCGACGCGAACGCCGCCGTTCTTCGCCAGCTGCTGGCGTTGTGTGCGGGCACGCCCGACTACGCGAAGTGGCTGAACGGTGGCAAGCCGACGGCAGGAGCCCCGGCGACGTGCCTGAAGTCGGTGCAGCAACCGATCGACGCCGTGCTCGCCCTGCTCGGGTCGGCCGCGCAACTGGGCTTCAAGCCGGAGCCCGACGAGGCTTCGGCGCTTCGTCAGCTGAAGCGGGACTACGCGGACGTGAAGACGACGGTCGCGAAGATCGCCAACTCGAAGGCGCAGGCGTTCCCCCTCCACGCGCGTGCCGAGACACTGTCCGTGGATCTCGAGGTCGCCGCCCGGAAGCTGGCCGAGACGGCAACGGACAAGACGAACGCCCTGATCGCCCAGAACCGCAGCTCCTACGAGAGCTCGCGAAACCTGTTCATCGGTGTCGCGGCGGGAACCGTCTTCCTCGCCCTGTTGCTCGGCTTCGTCCTGTCGCGGGCGCTGACCCGCCCCATCCAGGACACCGAGACCCGTCTGCGGGAGATTGCGGCCGGCGACTTCTCCGGCCACCTGGACGTGCCGAACCGCGACGAGCTGGGCGCGCTGGCCGTGAACGTGAACCGGATGAACGACGAGCTGCGGCGGGTCTACGGCGAGCTGGAGACGGCGAGCCGGCACAAGAGCGAGTTCCTGGCGAACATGTCGCACGAGCTGCGGACGCCGCTGAACGCGATCATCGGTTTCTCACAGGTGCTTGCGGCAGCGCCTGTTCGGCGAGGTCAACGCGAAGCAGGAGGAGTACCTCGACGACATCCTCTCGTCGGGCAACCACCTGCTCTCGCTGATCAACGACGTGCTCGACCTGTCGAAGGTCGAGGCCGGGCAGGTCGAGCTCGAAGTCGCCACCTTCTCGCTGCGCGAGGCGCTCGAGCGAGGTGTCGTCATGGTGCGCGAGCCGGCCGTGAAGCGGGGTGTCCAGCTCTCGCTCGAGCCCGCGCCCGACGTCGACCTGGTCGACGGCGACGAGCGTCGTCTGCGGCAGGTGGTCTACAACCTCCTCTCGAACGCGGTCAAGTTCACGCCGAAGGGCGGCAGCGTCGTCGTCGAGTCGGCTCGGGTCAACGGCGAGGTGCAGGTGTCCGTGACGGATACCGGCCCGGGCATTGCGCCCGCGGATCACGAGCGGATCTTCGAGGAGTTCCAGCAGACCGAAGTCGGGGCGGAGCAGCGCGAGGGCACCGGGCTCGGGCTCGCCCTCTCGAAACGACTCGTCGAGCTCCACGGCGGCCGGATCTGGGTCGAGAGCGAGCCCGGGCACGGCAGCCGCTTCACGTTCACGCTGCCGATCGAGAACGCGAGCCGTAATGGCCGGTGAGCGACACCGTGCAGGTACACCCCTCGGATCGGGGTGCTGGCACCCTGGACATCGGTTCCCCCGACCACGATCATCGCAAGAGTGAAGCGAGGCAACCCAAGGAGGGCAGGACAGATGTGGAAGCCGCTCATCACGAAGAGATCCAGCTCGTCGGGGAACAAGCTACGCGCCGCACAAATGCCTGTTACGCTCGCTCCCCGAGCAGAGGAGCCCCTGATGGCCCGCCCTGAGCGTTCGCAAACGCGGTTTCTCGTGCTGACGGCCGGCGCTCTTTCGCTCGCCGCTCTCGTCCTCTTCGTCTCCGCTGCCTCCTCCCAGACCCGAGCGCCGCACGCCACGAAGCCGTTGCACGTGACGAAGGACTGCTCGGGATACGTGGGCGTTGCCGGCAACTTTTGCACGATCAGGTCCTCGAACGTGAAGGCGCTCAAGGTCGGCTCGAGGATCTTCTACATGCAGGCGGGCGGCAAGACTGCGCTGGACAGCGACACGGCCATCTACGCAGGGCCTGGCAATGTCGCGGCCGGCCATTGCCTCCTTCGTTTCGCGACCGGGACCGGACTGTGCACGATCTCGGACGGCACGGGAACGCTCGCCGGGTTCCATGCCCGCGTCCGCGTCACGCACGATTCATCGATTTCGGACCTGTGGCACTGGGACGGGACTTACAGCATCAGTAACGGCTAGACCCGGTGGGGAATCGGCCGGTGAGTGAACGGATCGCCCGGTGGCTTTCGTCGCTCTCGGCCAAGTACATCGCCGTGTTCGCGCTGCTGGTCGCCGTGCCGGTGGTCTGTACGAGCGTGTACCTGCTCAACTCGTCCTATCAGGACAACAAGCGCGCGTTGACCCGGCTGCAGCAGGAGAAGGCGAAGTCCGTCTCGGTCACGATCGGTCAGTACTTCAAGGATCTCATCGCGAGGATGAGCTCCGTGCACGCCCAGTACTTGAGCTTGCCGGCGCGGGTCGACCAGCTTGCGCCGCTGCTCGAGACAGACGCCACGGCTGCGTTCTACATCGACGGCGAAGGACGCAAGACGCTCGCGACGCCGGGCGGCGGGTTCCTCCGCCCCCGGGGAGACTTCTCCCATCAGCCGAGCGTGGAGCAGGCGAGGGCGAGCCGGGTCTACTACGGCCCGGCGTACGCTCCGCGGACCCTGTCCAACCCTGGAGCACGAGTGATGGAGGTCGTCGTTCGAGAGTGGTCCAATCGGGGGGAGTACCGGGCTGGCAGTGGATTCGTCGGCGAGACGCTGGATCTGAGCCCTATTCAGGATCTCGTCCGGCGGACGCGTCTCGGCACGTCCGGGTACGTCTACGCGGTCGACGCCCAGGGCGCGCCGATCGCCTACCCGAACGCCGCCGCCTTTACCCATCGCTCGTTGCATCTTCCCCAGGTGACGAAGGCGCTGGCGTCGTCAAGCACGGGCTCGACGGTCGGCCGCAACTTCCGGGGGCAAAAGGTGTTGAGCACCTGGGCGACCGTCGCGCCGGTCGGCTGGAAGGTGTTCGTCGAGCAGCCCGAGAGCGCAGTGTTCGCGCCGGTGCGCGGGAAGATCTGGCGGACGGGGTTCCTGCTCGCGGCGTTCCTCGCCGGCGGGATCGGGCTGAGCGTGTTGCTCGCCCGGCGTCTCGTCCGCCCTGTGAAACAGATGCGGACGGCAGCAGCCCGCATCGGGGCGGGCGCCTACGACGAGCGGATCGAGCTCCGCCGCCGCGACGAGCTCGGCGGCCTCGCCGACGAGCTGAACGTGATGGCGGCGAGCCTGCAGGCATCGGTTCAGGGCCTGGAGCAAAAGGTCGAGGAGCGAACCCGGGATCTGGCGACCGCGCTTGCCGAGCGCGACGAGAAGAGTCACCTGCTCGAGGTCGCGAGCCGGCACAAGTCGGAGTTCCTGGCGAACATGTCGCACGAGCTGCGGACGCCGCTGAACGCGATCATCGGCTTCTCGCAGGTGCTGCGCCAGCGGCTGTTCGGCGAGATCAACCCGAAGCAGGAGGAGTACCTCGACGACATCCTCTCCTCGGGCAACCACCTGCTCTCGCTGATCAACGACGTGCTCGACCTGTCGAAGGTCGAGGCCGGGCAGGTCGAGCTCGAGGTGGCCTCGTTTTCCCTGCGCGAGGCGCTCGAGCGCGGCGTGGTGATGGTGCGCGAGCCGGCGATCAAGGGCGGCGTTCAGCTCTCGCTTGTTCTGTCGCCGGACGTCGACCTGGTCGACGGGGACGAGCGCCGGCTGCGCCAGGTCGTCTACAACCTCCTCTCGAACGCGGTCAAGTTCACGCCGGAGGGAGGCAGCGTCGTCGTCGGGTCCTCCCGTGTCGACGGCGAGGTGCAGGTGTCGGTGACCGATAGCGGCCCGGGCATCGCGGCCGCCGATCAGGAGCGGATCTTCGAGGAGTTCCAGCAGACCGATGTCGGTGTACAGCAACGCGAGGGCACAGGGCTGGGGCTCGCGCTCTCGAAGCGCCTCGTCGAACTGCACGGCGGCCGCATCTGGGTGGAGAGTGAGCCGGGGCACGGCAGCCGTTTCGTCTTTACGCTGCCGATCGAGGAGGGGAGTCGTAATGGCCGGTGAGCGGGTCCTCGTCGTCGAGGACAACGAGAAGAACATGAAGCTCTTCCGTGACGTGCTCCAGGCCACGGGGTACAGCACGCTCGAGGCGACCACCGGTGAGGATGCGGTCGAGCTCGCCCTGTCGCATGGCCCGGCACTCGTGCTGATGGACGTGCAACTGCCCGGCATCGACGGCGTCGAGGCGCTCGCGCGCCTGCGGCGAGACGAGCGAACGGCCTCCATCCCCGTGCTGGCGCTGACCGCGCAGGCGATGAGCGGAGACCGCGAGCGCTTCCTCGAGGTCGGGTTCGACGGCTATCTCTCCAAGCCGGTCGACGTCACCGAGCTGATCCAGGTCGTCCGGGAGCACTGCGATCGTGGCTGAGCGGCCCGCGAAGATCCTCGTCGTCGACGACGTGCCGGAGAACGTGCGCCTGCTCGAGGCAGTGCTGGTCCCGCGCGGCTACGAGGTGGTGACCGCACGCGACGGACTGGAGGCGCTCGACCGCATCGAGGCGGAGGAGCCAGACCTGATCCTCCTCGACGTGATGATGCCCGGCCTCGACGGCTACGGGGTCTGCACCCACCTCCGCGCGAACGACGCCACCGCCGTGCTGCCGGTGATCATGGTCACGTCGAGCATCGGGCAGGAGAAGACGAAGGCGATCGAGGCCGGCGCGGACGACTTCATCCCGAAGCCGTTCAACCACGACGAGCTGCTCACCCGGGTGCGCTCGCTGCTCCGGATCAAGCGCTACCACGACACGATCAAAGCCCAGGCGGCCGAGCTCGCCGAGCTCAACCACACGCTCGAGGAGCGCGTCCAGGCACAGGTCGACGAGCTCGAGCGGCTGGGGCAGCTGCGGCGCTTCCTCTCGCCGCAGCTCGCCGACGCCGTCGTCTCTTCGGGAGACGAGACGATCCTCCGTAGTCACCGCCGGCAGGTGGCGATGTTCTTCGCCGACCTGCGCGGCTGGTCGAGCTTCGTCGACGCGGTCGAGCCCGAAGAGCTGATGCGCGTGCTCGGCGAGTTCCACGAGCGTGATCGGCCGACTCGTGAAGCGCTTCGAGGCGACGGTCGGCTTCCTCGAGGGCGACGGCGTCCAGCTCTTCTTCAACGATCCGATCGAGATCCCCGACGCGCCGCTGCGGGCCGTGCGGCTGGGCTGTGCGCTGCGCGAGGAGATGGCCGAGCTCACGGCCAGCTGGTCGAAACGCGGGCACGACCTCGACTTCGGCGCAGGCATCGCGCTCGGCTACGCGACCTGCGGCGAGGTCGGCTTCGAGGGCCGCTCGGACTACGCGGCGATCGGCGCAGTGACGAATCTCGCCTCGCGGCTCGCCGACGAGGCGACCGGCGGGCAGATCCTGATCGCGCAGCGTCTCTACGCAGAGGTCGAACAGGACGTCGACGTGCAGCCGGCCGGCGAGTTCTCGCTCAAGGGGTTCCAGCGACCCGTCGTGGCGTTCAACGTCGTCGCCGTCCGTGAGACGGCAGCTGAGCCGTCTCAGGTGTAGAGGACGATCGTCGCTCCGTCCTCGGGCGCGAAACGGGGATAGGGTCCCAACGTGACGGCGAAGGATCCCGGAGCGGCCGCAGAGCCGCCTTCAGGCGAGCGGCCGGTCCGCGCGGCCGAGGTCGTCGGCGCCCTCTCGCTCGCGACCGACCTCGGTACCGGGCAGCCGCTCGAGCACGCGTTGCGCACCGCCGTGCTCGCGGTCCGTCTCGGCGAACTCGCCGGAGCATCGGCACAGGAGCTTGCGGACACCTATTACGTCGCGCTGCTCCACGCCTCCGGGTGCACGTCGAACGGGCACGAGGCGATCCAGGTGTACGACGACGACATCGCGCACCGAGCGGCGTTCTTCCTCGTCGACACGACCAACCCCGCGGAGGTGCTCGCGTTCTACCGGGCGAACATCGGCGCCGGACGGCCCCCGGAGGTCCGCGACGCGCTCGTCGCCGATGCGATCGCCAACGCCGGCCCGAGAGCCCGTGACGCGTTCGCGACGATGTGCGAGGTGGCGCAGCGGTTCGCGGGCTGGCTCGAGCTCGGCTCGAACGTCCAGGCGGCGCTCGAATTCGTCTTCGCGCGCTGGGACGGACGCGGGTTCCCGGATGCCCGCGGGGACGCGATCCCCCTGCCGATGCGACTCCTGCACGTGGCGCGGGACATCTCCCTGTTCCTCTCCGCGGCGGGACCCGACGAGGCACGAGCCGTCGTCGAGCGTCGCTCTGACGCCGCGTACGAGCCCCGGCTCGCCGATCTCGCCGTGCGGAACTTCGCCGACCTCCTCGCCGAGCTGGACGAGGCGCGGATGTGGGAGCAGGCGCTCGAGGCCGAGCCGTTCCCGCAGATCTGGATCGCGGACGAACGGGTCGACGCAGCCTTCACGGCCATCGCCGCGCTCACCGGTCTCAAGTCACCGTGGCTTCGCGAGCACTCGACAGGTGTGGCCGAGCTCGCCGAGGCCGCCGCCTGGCGGATGGGCCTCCCGGCAGCTTCCGTGACGCTCGTGCGTCGCGCCGCGCTCGCGCACGACCTCGGTCGCGTCGGCGTGTCGAACGCGATCTGGGAGAAGCCCGGGCCGCTCGGATTCGGGGAATGGGAGCGGGTGCGACTCCATCCTCACTACACGGAGCGCGCCTTCGCCCAGTCGCCGACGCTCGCTCCGATCGGGCTGGTTGCCGGCTCGCACCACGAGCGCCTCGACGGCTCCGGCTATCACCGCGGCACGCGCGGAGCCGCACTCGATCAACCGGCCCGCATCCTCGCCGTTGCCGACTGCTACGGGGCCATGCGGGAGGCGCGGCCGTACCGGGCAGCTCTCGACGCGCCGGCGGCAGAGGCTGAGTTGCTGCGGGAGGCCGAAGAGGGACGGCTCGATCCGGAAGCTGTCGACGCCGTGCTCAACGCCGCCGGCCACCGCGTACGGGAGCGACCTCGCGAGCTGCCGGCCGGGCTGACCGAGCGCGAGCTCGAAGTCCTGCTCGTGCTCGTGCGCGGCGAGTCCAACCAGGCGATCGCCCAGGGTCTCGGCATCTCGGCCAAGACCGTCGGCCACCACGTCCAGCACGTCTACCAGAAGGCCGGCGTCCGCAGCCGCGCCGCCGCGACGGTCTGGGCGTTCGAGCACGACCTCGTCCACACCGCGTAGGGCGGTCGCCCGACGGGTCTCGTTTGTTCGGAGGCCGACTCGCCGCTAGGCGCCAAAGGCCAGGTCCGGTGGGTTCGCTACGGCGTGTACGAGTTACGGAGAACGGCCGCACTACGCCCAAATCCCCTTTCGTCACCGCGTTAGAGCTTCGGGCGCAAGACGTACCGATGAGTTCCAGTCCGCGCGGGCGTCTAAGGGAGGAACCCAAACAACAGGAGGCTCACGATGTCGAAGGTCGAGTCCAAGCTCAACCTCACACAGGTCGGACGTGTCTGCGTCACCGTCGCCGACACCGACCGAGCGATCGACTTCTACGTCGACAAGCTCGGCTTCGAGAAGGTGGTCGACGTCCCCATGGGACCTGACATGCGCTGGGTCGAAGTCGCCCTCCGCGGGACGCCGACGACGATCGCGCTCGCCCCGCCCCCGCCCGGGCAAGAGGCAGGCGGCAGCGAAACCGGTATCTGCCTCGACAGCTCGGACGTCGACGCCGACCACACTGCGCTCAAGGCCGCCGGCGTCGACGTCGACGACGACGTCAGCCGCTACGGCGAACCGGTACCGCCAATGTTCTGGCTGCGCGACCCGGACAGAAACTCGCTGATCATCGTCCAGCCGTCGGAATAGCTGTGAGCAACGCGCGCGACCGGCGACGCCGCCGGTCGCGCGACGCTTCGCCTAGGTTCGCTCACCCTCGAGCAGCGGCATGACGCGCTCGCTGAACACCTCCAACTGGGTGCGCTCGTCGGCTAGAGGCCACAGGAAGACGCGTTGCGCGCCCGCACGCGCGTACGCCAGCAGCTTCTCCGCGCATTCCTCCGCCGAGCCGATCGGCAGTATCCGGCGGAGCTGATCCACCGGACGATTGAGCATCGGCGACAGCACGTCCGTGAGCAGCGCGTCGGCGCGTGCCCGGTCCTCGGTGATGTAGCACCACATCGTTGCGATGCCGTTCGGGAACAGCGCACCATCGCGCCCGTGTGCGGCCACCTCCGCCTGGACGTCCCCCCAAGCCTGGGCGAACAGTTCAGGAGTCGTGTTGTAACCAGAAGCAAGCCAGCCATCGGCAAGGCGAGCCACGCGTTTCAGCCCCGCCACCGATCCCCAGCTCCCGATCCAGATCGGTGGACCGGGGCGCTGCGCAGGCGTCGGGGCCAGCGTGAAGCCGGCGGTCGAATAGAACGCACCCTCAAACGCTACGTCGTCGGCTCGCCAGTACGCGCGCAGCGCGTGCACTGCCTCGTCCAGCCGCTTCCAGCGCTCCTCGAATCGCACTCCAACGAGCTCGTAGTCCCGAGCAGACGAACCGGGACCGAGCCCGACCATCAGACGCCCGCCCGACAACAGGTCGATCGCCGCCAGAATCTTCGCGGTAGCTGCCGGCCCGCGAAGCACCGGCACGGCGACGGTCGTCGCGAGCGTCATCTGGCCGCTGCGCGCGAGCACGGCGGCGAGCGCAGTTGGCCCATCCAGCCAGGGGCGCGAGAACACGAGATGGTCATTCGCGCAGAGGTGCGTGTAACCGAGATCGCGAGCGGCGTCCGTGAACGCGAGCAGATCATCGAACGAGCATTGCTCGCCCGCGATCGGCGTCAGCGGAAGATGGACACCAAACTCCACTTCAGTTCATCGTTACGGGCGTGGCTCGCGCATGTCGGGGTTCGTACGAGCCCGCCGTGGTCGTAGACAACGGCGCACGTTCAAACCTGATGGAGCTAGGCGGGCTCGAACCGCCGACCTCCTGGGTGCGATCCAGGCGCTCTCCCAGCTGAGCTATAGCCCCGCGAGACTCAGTTTAGCTATCCGGCAGGGGCGGTTTCGGCTCCTGCACCGCGCTTCTCGTCCAGCTTGCCGGCCTCGATCGTCGCGGCCATGTCCTTCGACTGCTCGCGGTAGACCGAGCCGTCGTCGAACTCGATCACCGGGTAGTAGCGCTGGCCGGAAAGCTTCTCGAGATCGTCGCGCTTGCCTCTGAAGAGTGGGCCCTTGACGATCACGTACTCGATCCCGGCGTCGTCGAGGGCGCTCTGCACCTTCCAGCACGGGTGACCCTGCATCTTGATCCAGATGTTCGAGCACCGATGGAATTTGATTGCCATCTCTCGTCCTCCTGATCGCGTGACGGCGACGGCCTACGATACCGCCGCGTGAGAGCACTACGCGTCCACGCGGCGGGCGATCTCAGCGTCGACGAGGTGCCGCCGCCCGAGCTTCGCGAGGGGGACGTCGTCGTCGAGGTCGAGGTCGGCCTGACGGGCAGCGCCGAGCGGCACGCCCTCGCAACCGGGAGCGACTCGCTCGACGGGTCGCCGGCGCCGATCGGACGCGAGCTCGCGGGCGTCGACACGCGAAACGGCCGGCGCGTGGTCGCCGCGGCCTCGGCGCCGTGCGGGCACTGCGCGCCCTGCCTGGCCGACCGGGAGGCGCTCTGCCGCCGACCCGAACGGCTCGTCGGCGCGTTCGCCGAGCGCGTGCGCGTTCCGGCGCGGATCGCGGAGGTCAACCTCCACCCCGTGCCGCGCGGACTCGATCCGGCGGTCGCGGCGCTCGTCGACCCGCTCGCCTGCTGCCTCCACGCGGTCGAGCGGGCCGAGCTCGGCTCGGGCAACCTCGTCGCCGTCCTCGGCTCGGGGCCGATCGGACTGATGCTCTGCGCATGCGTGACGGATGCGGGCGGCTACGTCGCGGCGGTCGGAGGGCGGACATCGCGGCACGCGCTGGCGGCCGCGTTCGGTGCACGGCCGGCGGACCCGCACGACGCCGACGTCGTGTTCGAGGCCGCCGGCACGCCCGAGGCCCGCCGGGACGCGCTCGAGCTCGTCCAGCCGGGTGGCACCGTGCTCCTCGTCGGCTCGACCGAGCCGGGCGAGCCGATCGCGGCCGACGGGGAGCGGATCCGCCGCGAGGAGCTCCAGCTCCGCGGGACGGCCGGCCACGCGCCGCGACACGTCCGCGCCGCGCTCGCCTTTCTCGCGAGCGGCGCCTACCCGTGGGAGCGGCTGATCACGCACGAGGTCGGGCTCGACGGCGTGGCAACGCTGCTCGCCGACCCGCCCGACGACTACCTCAAGGCCGCCGTCCGGCCGTGAGCGCGCGTGTTCTGACGGTGCGCGAGCTGAACCGCGCGCTGCTCGCGCGCCAGCTCCTGCTCGAGCGCGCCCGCCTGCCGGTGGCCCGTGCGCTCGAGCGGATCGGCCCGCTGCACGCCCAGGGCGTCGAGTCGACCTACGTCAACCTCTGGTCGCGGATCGAGGGGTTCCGCCGCGACGACCTGACTCGAGCGCTCGGGCGGCGAACGGTCGTGCGGTCGAGACCGCTCCGGAGCACGCTCCACCTCGCATCGGCACGCGACTACCGCCTGTTTGACGCGGCGATCCGAGAGGCTCGGGCCGAGTGGTGGCAGCGGACGACGAAGCATCGCTACGACGCCCGGACGATCGCGCGCGCGGAGCGGATCGTCGCGGAGGCGGCCCGGGAGCCGCGGCCGTATGCGGAGATCGTCGAGGCGGTCGGCGGAGACCGCTTTCTCGCGGGCGTCGCAACGATCAGGCTCGGGGTCGTCACCGTGCCACCGGCGGGAACCTGGGGGTACCATGGCACCGAGAGCTATGTCCTGGCCGGGACCTGGCTCCGTCGGCCACCAGCGAATCACGACGAGGGGATGCGACGGATCGTGCGCTGCCACCTCGCCGCCTTCGGCCCGGCAACGGTCGACGACCTCTGCTTCTGGGCCAGCCTCCGCAAGCGAACGGTGGCCCCGTTCCTCGACGAGCTCGAGCTCCGCCGCTTCCGCGACGAGAAGGGCCGCGAGCTCGTCGACCTTCCACGGGCGCCGCTGCCGTCGCCCGACACGACTGCCCCGGCGCGCTTTCTGCTGCGCTGGGACAACCTCTACCTCGGCCACGAGTCGGGCGAGCGCGACCGCATCGTGCCGCCCGCCTTCCGCACACACGTGTACACGGTCAACACCGTGATGCCCGCGACGTTCCTCCTGGACGGCTTCGTCGCCGGGACGTGGCGCTACGAGCGCGGCCGCGTCGAGCTCGAGCCGTGGCGGCGGCTCAGGAAGGCCGAGCGCACGGAACTGGCCGACGAGGGCGAGCGTCTCGCTGCGTTCATGTCTTAGCTCGCGGAGCTAGCCGAACTTCGGGCCGCGCTTGCCCGCAACGAGCGTGGTCAGGAACAGACTGCCGTGCTCGCAGACGGGGGTGGCAGGGCTCACCGGCGCGAGCAGGGAACCTCCGCCCGTCGGGGTGACGCGGAGCTTGTACGCGACCGGCTCGCAGTTGCCCGGATGCCCCTCGCCCGGCCCGGGCACGTCCGGCGAGAACCGCGCCGTCGCGGCCGCGTAGCCGCCCGGTTTCAGCGTCACCTTGATCGCGGTCAGCGCTCCCGGATGGAGCGGCACGACGTGCGTCGTCAACGCCTTCCCGTACTTGCCGACAAGCCGCAGTCCCGGGATGCCGGAGACGAAGCAGGCGCTCGAGGAGCGGTTGCGGAGCTGCACCGTGTAGAGGACGTTGCCGGCCCCCTGGCTGTTCGGCACGAGCAGGAACTTGCCGCTCAGGTTCTTGCCGGCACAGGCCGGGGCGTCCATCGTGCGGCCCGCCTGGCTCGACGCCGCGGCCACCAGGACGGCGACGCCGAGGGCGAGTGTGAGAGTGAGCAGGCGATGAGGGCTCATGGGACGCATACGGCGCAGGGTAGCCCGCGCGTCACAGCCCGGCCAGGGCATCGAGCCCCTCGCGCAGCCGCTCGAGATGCGCGTCGGGACCGGCCAGGCTCCCGCCCGTCGTGACGAGCGTCAGATGCGTCGCGCCGAGGCCAAGCCACTCCTCGGCCACGCCCCGCCAGCCGTCCGGGTCGTGCTCGGCGAGGGAGATCCGCTGGTCGATCCCGAACGCGTCCCAGTCGCGCCCGGCCTCCGTCGCCCACTCGCGCATCTGCTCGAGCGTCGCGGGCCAGCCTGCGTCGAGCGGCCGCTGCGGGAAGAGGCCGTCTGCCGACACCGCTGCCCTGCGCAGTGCTCGCTCCGCGGAGCCGCCGATCCAGATCGGGATCGGCCGCTGCACCGGCAGCGGGTTGATGCCGGCGGCCGTGACCGTGTGCCAGCGCCCCTCGAAGTCGAACACCGGCTCGGTCCAGAGCCTGCGCATCAGCTCGATCTGCTCCTCGAGACGGCGGCCGCGGTTCGAGAAGTCCATCCCGAGCGCCTCGTACTCGACGTCGTTCCAGCCGATGCCGAGCCCGAGCCGGAAGCGACCGCCGGTGAGGAGGTCGATCTCCGCCGCCTGCTTCGCGAGCAGCGCCGCCTGCCGCTGCGGGGCGATCACGACCCCGGTGACGAGCTCCATCCCCGGGACGATCGCGGCGAGGTACCCGAAGAGAACGAGGATCTCGTGGAACTGATCCTCCGCGCGGTACGGCCCGGTCAGGTGCGTGTGAGTGTCGCGGTCGGCGCCGAGGACGTGGTCGTACGCCATCAGGTGGGCGAAGCCGAGCTCCTGGACGCCCTCGGCGTAGGCCCGGACGGCGGCCGGATCGGGGCCGATCTCGGTCTGCGGGAAGACAGCGCCGAGCTGGGCCATCACAGGCGCTCCACGCGCGAGCCGCCCACGATCGCGTCGCGCGCGTCCGCGAACCGCACCCACGCCTTGCCCTTGCCGTCGTAGTCGGGCGACCAGACGACAAGCGTCGCGTCCTCGCCGTTGACGCGGCAAGGATCGGTGCCCTCGGGGGCGGCGCCGCGCCAGACGCTCACGAACGGGTTGCGCTCCCACTCGCGGCCGATCGTCGTCTCGTCGGTGTGGCCGGGATACACGGGCATGTCGTGCGGGAGCGCCATCAGCACGTCCATCACCGAGGCGCGGATCCGCGCGTAGTCGCCGCCTCCGACCGCGTCCTTGAACAGCGTGTCGCCCGTGAACACGCCCTCGCCGTTGACCACGAACGCGAGCATGTCGTCGGAGTGGCCCGGCGTCGGCAGGGCCTCGAACGAGAGCGCGCCCGTCTCCAGGCTCCCCTTCACGATCGGGACGCCGAACCGGGAGACGAGCTCGTCGTCACCCGCCACGTGGTCGTGGTGCGAGTGGGTCGTCAACAGGTGGGTGACCGTGAGGCGCTCGCGCTCGACCGTGGCGAGGAGCGGCTCGAGCGGCGCGCCCGAATCGACGAACACCGCCGTTCCGCCCGGCTCGTCGTACACGAGGTAGGCGTTCGAGAGCCAGCCCGCATCCATGCTGCGCTCGACGATCACGCCGGGAGGCTACTTGTCACGACCCGGGTCGCGACGAACGACCCGCCTGCAGGACATGGCCCTCCTCCGAAACGGCTCCTACACTCAGAGCGTGGCCACGAGTCACCGCCTCCCCTGGTGGGTTTGGATGCTGCCCGCGACCACGTCTGTCTGCGCGGTCCTGGCGTGGACGATCTGGGGCGGAACGCAGCGCGGCACATGGGTCGGTGCGGTGCTGATCGCGGCCAGCGGGCTCCTCGTCTACGCGCTCGCGCTCGAGGCGCTTCCCCACGAGCGGCGCGGTGTCGTCGCCGCGGTCGAGCGAGGCGTGGTCGCGATCTTCCTCGGGCTCGCGGCCGGCGTCGCGACCTTCCTCGTCGCCGGGCTCGGCTACTACATCGAGTACCGCCCGTTCGGCTGAACCAGAGGCCGTCGCGCGCGGCGCCCGAGACGCGGTAGGATCGCCCGCGCGGAGGCCACCCCTCCGTGGGGAGCGTTGATGACGTCGAGGAGACGAAGCCTGCCGTGAGCACGGCAGCGTCGAGAGCAAGATGAGCGACCGCCAGGACGAGCGCGAGCCCGTCTGGTCGGTCGAGGCCGAGGTCGGCGGCGACGGCGCCGTTGCGCTTCCGCGTCCCGGCGGCATCGCCCTACCCTGGCGCACGCCGCGCGAGCGGCAGCCGCTCACGCCGGAGCAGATCGAGCGGCGGCGCCTCCGCCGCGAGCGCTGGGGGCCGCCCCGGGCCGATCTCGACCGCCGCCTGCTCGCGATCACGCTCACCGTGCTCGCCGGGACGCTCGCGGTCGCGATCTTCCTCTTCGGGCTCTCGATCACGACCGACCGCTATCTGCTGATCCTGCTCGTACCGGCGCTCGTGCTCCGCCGCGGACGCGTCTACCTGAAGGACTTCGGGATCTTCGCCGTCCTGATCCTGCTCTACTCGGAGCTGCGCGGGGTCGCGCACGTGATCCGGCCCGAGCCCTTCTACACGCCACAGCTGAACCTGGACAAGTGGCTCTTCGCCGGCCACGTCCCGACCGTCGAGCTGCAGAAGTGGTTCTGGACCGGGTCATTCCAGTGGTACGACCACCTGCTCGTCGACGTCGGGAAGCTGCACTTCGTCGTCCCGCCCCTCCTCGCCTTCGCGCTATGGCTGAAACGGCGGGCGCTCTTCTTCCGCTTCGCCTCGAGCATGCTCGTCCTCTCGTTCGCGTCAGCGCTGACCTTCCTGATCTTCCCCGCCGCGCCGCCGTGGGCCGCCGGGAAGACGCTGCTCACGCCGACGGTCACCGAGATCAACGACAACGTGTGGTCGGCCGTCTCGTCGAAGTTCTCCTTCTCGGCCCTCATCCAGTCGAACCCCTACGCCGCCATCCCGTCGCTCCACGGCGGTTACGCGATGCTCTGCTTCCTCTTCGTCGCCGGCCTCGTGTGGCGGAAGCGGTGGCGCTGGTTCGTGATCATCCCGGCGGCCCTCTACCCGCTCGCACTCTCCTTCGTGCGCGTGTACACGGGCGACCACTACGTCGTCGACCTGCTCGCCGGCTACGCGTTCGCGGCGGCGGCGTACTTCGGCGTCGCTTGGTACTGGCGCCGCAACGAGCTGCCTGGATAAAAAGGGCTACTCCTGACGGGAGAGGAGCAGCTTCGCCGCCGGCACAACACGCTGGCGGAGCTTCTTGATCCTGACGCAGACGATGATGAACCCGTAAGCGAGATACGTGGGCCGGTTCGTCCTGCACATCGGGCAGGGGCAGTTTGCCATGGCGTTCAGCTGGGAAGAGTGCACTGCCTTCACCCAGTGCGGCCCGCCCCACGAGAGGTCGAGCGGAAAGGCGTGCACGACGTGCGCCCAGACCGTCCATGCGACCCAGCGGCACGCCCCGTAGAAGAACGCGGCGCGGTAGACGGCGATCAGCAGTCCCGCCGACAGCGTCACGCCCGCCCACTTGTAGAACGGGTCGCCCTGGAGGACGGTGCCGTGGAAGTAGTCCCGCGTCAACACCCGCCAGCTGATGACCGCCCAGACGAGCCAGACCAGGTCCCAGATGAAGCCGAGCCCGCTGAAGTAGGCGCCGGCGTCGACCTGGCGGCCGAGCTCGCCCGCGTACGCCCATGCTCCGACCGAGAACAGGTGTGTCGTGAACGGGAAGAACAGCATCGTGCCGACCGTGTCGCCCGTGTCGGTCAGCGAGTGAGCAAACTGGCCGATCAGGAAGCTGTAGGCGATCACCGGCTTGCGCCAGACGCCGTAGATGGCGAGCGAGAGCAGGACGCCGAAGACGAGCGAGTGCGTGAACCCGAAGCCGGGCCAGCCGCGGTGGAACTGCGCCGGGTTGCTCGCCTTCACCTCGTGCCCGAAGAACCCCACCCCGTACACGAACCACTTCGTGAACATGTCAGGCGCGTACGAGCCGGCGAGCAGGGCCATGAAGGCGATCTTCTTGCCGCCATGCTTCTGGATCACGTACGGCTCGAGGTCGTGGGCTGCCCAGCTCATCGACGCAGCCTCCGGACGAGCGCCGGGATCCCGACGACGAAGAGGCAGAGGAAGGCCGCGCCCTCGAACACCGAGTAGATGTAGTTCTGGTTGTAGATGCCGAGCGCCGTGTAGCAGACCGCCGCCGCCAGGTAGAGGTAACGCGTCCGCATCGGGTCGCGCGATCCTACTTCCTCGTGTGTTCGGCGCCCACGGCAAGCCCGGGAGCGATAGCGTGCAGGCCGTGACAGCTCAGGGGGCAACCCTGCGCCCGTCCGCGCTGACCCGGGAAGTGCTCGTCGCGAGCGGCGGTGCCGCGATCCTGTCCGCCGTTCTCGTCTGGGCGGGTCCGCCCGGCAGCGACTTCGCCGCGCACGTCTACCAGCGGGCGGTCTTCCTGCAGCACGGCTTCGCGTTCTGGAACAACTTCTGGTACGCGGGGCGCTACAGCTTCATCACCTACAGCCTGATCTACTACCCGCTCGCCGCCTGGCTCGGCATCCGGCTCCTGGCCGTGGCCACGATCTCCGCCGCGTCGCTCGCCTTCGCCGTCGTCGTCCTGCGGCAGTGGGGCGTGAGGGCGCGCTGGTCGAGCCGGGCCTTCGCCGTCGCCTGGGCCGCCACGGTGCTGAACGCCGCCTTCCCGTTCGCGCTCGGCGCTGCACTGGCACTGCTGGCCATCGTCGCCTTGCAGCGGCGGCACCTGTGGCGCTTCGCGGCGCTCGCCGTCCTCACCGTCGCGGCGAGCCCGCTCGCGTTCCTCCTGCTCGCGCTCGTGCTCGCAGGGCTCGCGATCGGCCGGCGGACGGAGCGGAGGACGCTGCTCGGCGCCGGTCTCGCGATCGTCACGCTCGGGCTCCTCGAGGTCGCGCTCTGGCGCGTGTTCCCGAACGACGGCCGCTACCCGTTCTCGATCTGGGAGCTGCTCGGGGCGTTCGTCTTCTGCGGCTTCGGCGTCGTCCTCAGCTGGCGAATCGAAGGCTCGCGACTGCTCCGGTTCGTCTTCCCCGTGTATGCGCTCGGCTGCATCGTCGCCTACCTCGTGCCCTCGGCGCTCGGCGACAACGTGCTCCGGGTGCGCTACGTGGCCGTCCCGATCGCCGTCCTCCTGCTCACGCTCCGCGAGTGGCGGCCGCGCCTGCTCGCGTTCGTCGCCCTCGGCCTCGCGCTGTCCTGGAACATCTCGCCGCTGGTCGGGAGCGTGGCGGCGATCAGCGGCGACCCCTCCGCGAGCGCGACGTACTGGGCGCCGGCGATCACGTACCTGCACGGGCACCTGACACCGTCCTACCGGGTCGAGGCCGTGGACACGAGCGGCCACTGGCCGGCCTACTACCTGCCCCGGGCGGGGATCCCGCTCGCCCGCGGCTGGTACCGGCAGGACGACTTCCCGCAGAACTCGATCCTCTACGGCCACTTCGGCCCGAAGGCCTATCTCGCCTGGCTGCGCGGCCTCGGCGTCCGCTACGTCGTGCTCACGACCGCGCCGCCGGACTACAGCGCCGATGCGGAGAGCGACCTGCTCCAGGGCGGGCGGCTGCTGCTGCCGATCGTTCTTGCGACGCCGACGCTCACCATCTACGAGGTGCCCTCGCCGCACCCGATCGCGACCGGGCCGGGACCGTCCCGGATCGTCTCGATGCGCGAGGACGGGATGACTCTCCACGTCGGCGCCCCCGGCGTCTACCGGATCGCGGTGCGCTACACGCCCTACTGGCACGCGTCGTCCGGTTGCGTCGCGGCCGGGAAGGACGGGATGATCCGGCTGCGAGCCAGCCGGGCCGGGGCCGTGAAGATGACGTTCCGGATCTCCGCGGGCCAGGTGCTCGACGAGATGGCCGGAGGGAAGCCGAAAGCGTGTTCATAGGTTTCTTCGACCGCTCGGCCGGATAAACTCGCGCCGATGCGACGCCGACCTGCCCTGATCGTCGTCTCGGGTGCCTGTCTCCTGGCGCTGGGCGTCGCCGTCGGCTGCGGCTCCAAGGGCGTCGCGGCGCCGGCGCCGAACACCGTCATCGGCACCGTGCCGCAGCAGACGACGCCGACCACTGCAACGGGGAACGCCGCTGCCGGAAAGCCGGTCTTCATCGCGAACGGCTGCGGCGGCTGCCACGTCTACACCCCAGCGGGCTCGAGCGGGAAGGTCGGCCCCGACCTCGACCAGCTTCCCGAGTACGCGAAGAAGGCAGGTGAGCCGCTCGAGGAGTTCACGTCCGGCGCGATCACGAACCCGCCTCCGAAGTACGTGCCGCCCGGCTTCCCGACGAACGTGATGCCGACATCCTTCGGCAGCACGATCAAGCCGCAGCAGCTCGCCGACCTGGTCGCGTTCCTGACCCAGAAGCCCTGACGGTCGCGCTCCCCGCGGACTTCCCGCGCGGCGTCCGCACGCTCGCGTGCGACCTCGACCGCACGCTGATCGGCGAGGACGCCGTCCTGCACCCGCGCACGAAGGCCGCGATCGCGGCGACGCGGGAGGCGGGGATCCACGTCCTGATCGTCACCGGCCGCATGTTCCAGTCGGTCCGCCGCTACGCCCTCGCGGCCGGGATCACCGACCCTGTCGTCTGCTACCAGGGCGCCGTCGTCGCCGACCCGGTCACGGGCGAGTTCCTCCGGCACGTGCCGATGCCCGAGCCGGAGGCGCGCGAGGTGATCACAGCCGTCGAGGCGCTCGGCCACACGATCCTCGTCTACGTCGACGACGAGCTCTACGTCGCCCGCGAGACGCCGGAGTCGGACGCGTACGCGGGCTTCCAGCACCTCGCCGTCCATCCGGTCGGCGATCTCCTCGCGTGGCTGCCGAAGGCACCGACGAAGCTCGTCGTCGTCGGCGACCCGCACGAGCTCGACGGGCTCGAGGTCGAGATGAAGGCGCGCTTCGGCGGGCGGCTGTACATCTCCAAGTCCCTCTCCCACTTCCTCGAGTTCGCGAGCCCCTCGGTGAACAAGGGCTCGGGGCTCGACTTCGCCGCCGCCCGGCTCGGCTTCACGCGCGAGCAGTCGGTCGCGTTCGGCGACGGCGAGAACGACGTCGAGCTGCTCCGGTGGGCGGGCTACGGCATCGCGGTCGCGAACGCGCACCCGAGGGTGCTCGCGATCGCCGACTTCGTGTGCCCGTCCGTGGACGAGGAAGGCGTGGCACAGGTGATCGAGGCGTACCTGGCCCGGGAGGCGTGATCGAGCCCGTCTGAGGTCTAGTCTCCTGGCTACGAACGCAAGAACAACCTGGCCAGGACCGCACAGGTGCACGACCGCCTGGCCTCTCTCTGAGAAGCGCACGTCTTAGACTCATCGGCGTGATCGACCTCAAGGCAGCGCGCGCGCGTCCCGACGTCGTCCGGGCCGCGCTCGTGCGCAAGGGCGGCGAGGAGCTCTTCGACGAGCTGATCCGCGCCGACGAGCGGTGGCGTCAGCTGCAGACCCAGGTCGACGACCTCCGTGCCCGCACGAAGCTCAAGGGCAAGCCGACGCCGGAGCAGCTCGAGGAGCTGACGCGGATCAAGGGCGAGCTGAAAACGCTCGAGGACGAGCTCGAGCAGGCGAAGACGAGCATGCAGCACTACTGGGACCGCGTGCCCAACCCACCGGACGCGACCGCACCCGACGGCTGGGACGAGGACGACGCCGAGGTGCTCCGCGAAGTTGGCGAGCGCCGCGACCTCGGGTTCGAGCCGCGCGACCACCTCGACATCGGCACGCGGCTCGGCTGGTTCGACCAGGAGCGCGGGGCGAGGCTCTCCGGCGCGCGCTTCGTCTACCGCATGGGCGACGCCGCCCTGATCGAGCTCGCGCTCTACCGCTTCGCGCTCGACCGCCTCGTCCAGAAGGGCTTCGTCCCGGTGCTGCCGCCCGTGCTCGTGCGCGAGCAGGCCATGTACGGAACCGCCTTCCTCCCGACTGACGACGTCAACATCTACTACATCGAGCGCGACGAGCTCTACCTCACGGGCACGTCCGAAGTGGCCCTCGCCGGGCTGCACATGGAGGAGATCCTCGCGGCGGACGACCTGCCGATCCGCTACGCGGGCTACTCGACCTGCTTCCGCCGCGAGGCGGGCGCCGCCGGCAAGGACACGCGCGGGATCTTCCGCGTGCACCAGTTCGACAAGGTCGAGATGTTCTCGTTCACGCGTCCCGAGGACTCCCGTGAGGAGCACGAGCACCTGCTCTCGATCGAGGAGGAGCTCGTGCAGGAGCTCGGCATCCCCTACCGCGTCGTGAACGTCGCCGCCGGCGACCTCGGCGCCTCGGCGTCCAAGAAGTACGACATCGAAGCGTGGTTCCCGGGCCAGCAGCGCTACCGCGAGATCACGTCGACCTCGAACACGACCGACTTCCAGGCCCGCCGGCTGGAGGTGCGCTACCGCGCCGGAGATCGCGGCCCCGAGCACGTCCATACGCTGAACGGGACGGCGGTGACCGCCCGCACGCTGATCGCGATCATCGAGAACTTCCAGGAAGAGGACGGCTCGGTCGCCGTGCCGCCGGTGCTCGAGCGCTACGGCGCTCCGTCGCGCGTCGGGGCCTCGGGCTGAGCGCGGCGCTGCGGCGCCTCGATCCGACCAAGGCGCTCGCCGGCGTCGTCGCGTTCGCCGTCGTCGGCATCACGTACTGGCGGCTCTGGTACGGGGTCGACCTCACCGACGAGTCGTTCTACGTCGTCCTGGCGTACCGCTTCGCGCTCCACGCGCGGCCGTTCGTGGACGAGACGACGGTCGCCCAGCAGGCCGGGCTGCTCGTCTTCCCGTTCGTCTGGCTCTACCAACTGGCGGCGGGCGTGGACGGCGTCGTCCTCTTCGTCCGCCACCTCCAGTTCGTGCTCTCGCTGCTCGTCGGCACGGCGATCTTCGTCTCGCTGCGCAGCGTGCTGAGGAGCGGCGCGGCCGCGCTTCTGCTCGCGTGCACGGCCGTCGCGTTCGTCCCGTTCGACATCCACAGCCTGAGCTACAACACGATCGGCGGCGGCCTGTTCACAGTCGGCTGCCTGCTCGGCTACCTCTCGCTCCGGCCGCGGACGACCGTGGCCTGGCTCGTGGTCGCCGGCGTCTGCTGCGGGCTCGCGGTGTTCGCCTATCCGTCGCTCGTCGTCGCCGTCGTCGCGTGCTTCGGGCTGCGGCTCGCGCTCGAGCCGTCGCGCTGGCGGAGGGAGGTCGTCGGCTTCGGCGTGCCGGCGCTCGTCGTCGGCTGCGCGGCGATGGGCGCCGTCGTCGGGGTCGCCGGCCTGCACGACGTGGTCAGCGGCTACCACCGCTCGTCGGACTACCTCGGCCACTCGGGCGGGATCGGCAAGGTCGGCGACGTCTTCGGCCACGAGTGGTCGACGCTCCACTTCTGGTACCTCGTGCTGCCCGCGCTCGTACTGCTCGGCGTGCTCTGGCATGTCCGCCGTCGGCTGGCGCCGCTCGTGCTCGTGGCGCTGCCGCTGCTCGTCCTGCCCGGCTCGCTCTACAACTCCTTCGACTCGCCGACGTACACGGCGACGCTCGAGTACGTGTCGCACTACGGCGCGCTTGCGCTGCCCTTGCTCGTGTTCGTCTGGCCGCGGGCCGAGGCGCGGCGCCTGTTCGCGGCCGTCTGGCTGCCTGCGCTCGTCGCCGGCTTCGCGACCGCGTACTCGAGCACGAACGGCGGCGTCAATTTCGGCATCGGCTTCTTCCCGGCCACGCTCGTGACGACGGCGTTTCTCATCTGGGCGATCCAGGACTCGCTCGCGGCCACTCGCGCCGCGCCGAGGCCGGTCGTCTGGCCGGCGGTGATCGTGCCCGCTCTGCTCGTCGCGCTCGGAGGAGCGGTCTACCGCGACGGCCCGATCTCGAACCTCACCACCGCCGCGAGCAGCGGCCCGTACGCGGGCATCAGGACGAGCCTGAACAAGGAGCTGTTCCTCGAGCAGTTCCGGCGTGACCTGGCGCGGATCGGCCCCCACTGCCGGATCGCGTTCTTCAGGGACTTTCCCGCCGGCTACCTGCTCGCCGCAAAGCGCGGAGACACGAACAGCGCCTGGATCGCCACCGTCGCGCCCGGCAAGACCGAGGCGTATCAGCGGACGCTGATCCGCTACTGGGAGTCCCACGGCTTCCCCGACGTGGCCGTCCTCGTCAAGCGCATTCCGTACGACGCCCGCAAGCTCGCTCGCAAGGAGCACTACCGAACGAACACGCCACTCTACGCGCTCGTGCACTCGCCGATGTACCGCCCGCTCTCGACGCACTACAACTACGTGACCTACGCGCGACGCGGCACGACGTGCGGGATCGGCCCCGCGAAGCCGCCGAACTGATCGGCGTGCATCACCCACACGGAACGATGGCGGCTCCGTCGCGCTCGGCTTGACTGGACACGACGACTCCAGGAGGACGTTCGTGACACTCAAGCACCCGAAGGCGGCCCACCGACCGGCACACGATCTCTCGATCGCGCCCCTGTTCGGGCTCGAGGGGCGGCGCATCCCGCGGCACGAACTGGCCGATGCAGCCATGCCGCCCGACCTCGCGTACCAGATCGTCCACGACGAGCTGATGCTCGACGGCAACGCGCGCATGAACCTCGCCACCTTCGTGACGACCTGGATGGAGCCGCAGGCGGAGAAGCTGATGGCCGAGTGCCTCGACAAGAACATGATCGACAAGGACGAGTACCCGCAGACCGCGGAGCTCGAGATGCGCTGCGTGAACATGCTCAGCCGGCTCTGGCACGCGCCCGACGCCGATGAGGCGACCGGCTGCTCGACGACCGGGTCGAGCGAGGCGGCGATGCTGGGCGGGCTCGCACTCAAGCGACGCTGGCAGCAGCGCCGCAAGGCCGCCGGCGAGCCGACCGACAAGCCGAACCTCGTGATGGGCATCAACGTCCAGGTCTGCTGGGAGAAGTTCGCGAACTACTGGGACGTCGAGATGCGCCTCGTCCCGATGGAGGGCGACCGCTTCCACCTGTCGGCAGACGAGGCGGTCGCGCTCTGCGACGAGAACACGATCGGCGTCGTCGCGATCCTCGGCTCCACCTTCGACGGCTCCTACGAGCCCGTGCAGGAGATCTGCGCGGCGCTCGACGACCTCCAGTCGCGGACAGGGCTCGACGTCCCCGTCCACGTCGACGGCGCCTCGGGCGGATTCTTCGCCCCGTTCGTCGACCCCGACCTCGTCTGGGACTTCCGGCTCCCTCGCGTCGCGTCGATCAACGCGTCCGGCCACAAGTACGGCCTCGTCTATCCCGGTGTCGGCTGGATCGTGTGGCGCGACGCGGACGCGCTGCCCGAGGATCTGATCTTCTGGGTCAACTACCTCGGCGACAACATGCCGACCTTTGCGCTGAACTTCTCGCGCCCGGGTGCGCAGGTCGTGGCCCAGTACTACATGGCGCTGCGCCTCGGCTTCGACGGCTACCGCGCGGTGCAGGGCTACGCGCGTGAGGTGGCGACGCGGCTGTCGGGCCTGATCGCGGAGCTCGGGCCGTTCGCGCTGATCACGAAGGGCGACGAGCTGCCGGTGTTCGCCTTCACGCTCGCAGACGGCGTCGACAACTACACGGTCTTCGACGTCTCGAACGCCCTGCGCGAGCGCGGCTGGCTCGTCCCCGCCTACACGTTCCCCGCCAACCGCACCGACCTCGCGGCGCTGCGGGTCGTGGTCAGGCAGGGCTTCACCCACGACCTCGCCGACCTGCTCGTCCACGACCTGAAGCGGCAGCTCCAGCAACTCGAGAAGCAGGCCGCGCCGGTCCGCGACGCGAGCGTGTCGGCCTTCCACCACTAGCCAGCTAGCGAAGGAGGACGACCATGTGCCGCTGGGTCGCGTACTCGGGCTCCCCGGTCCGGATCGAGGAACTGCTCTACAAGCCGAAGCACTCGCTGATCGACCAGAGCCTCCACTCGCGGCTCGGCGCGGAGACGACGAACGGCGACGGGTTCGGCATCGGCTGGTACGGCGTCGGCGACACGCCCGGCGTCTTCCACAGCGTCGAGCCGGCCTGGAACGACCGCAACCTGCGTGACCTGGCGGCGCACGTCGACTCGCCGCTCATCTTCGCCCACATTCGCGCCTCGTCGGGCTCGCCGATCCAGCAGACGAACTGCCACCCGTTCAGGTACGGGAACTGGCTCTGGATGCACAACGGGCTGATCCGCGAGTTCCACCAGGTGAAGCGCGACCTCGTGTTCGCCGTCGACCCGTCGCTCTACCCGTCGATCGAGGGCTCGACCGACTCCGAGGTGTTCTTCTTCCTGGCGCTGACGTTCGGCCTCGAGGACGACCCGCCGGCCGCGGTCGAGCGCGCGGTCGGTCTAATCGAGGAGACCGGCCGTCGCCACGGCGTCGAGCATCCGATCCAGATGACCGTGGCGACGACCGACGGCAGGCGCGTCTGGGCCTTCCGCTATTCGAGCGAGGGGAAGTCGCGCTCGCTGTTCTACTCGACGGACGTCACGACGCTGCGTCACCAGCACCCCGACAACCCGGTGCTGCACGACCTGTCGGCCGAGACGCGCCTCGTCGTGTCGGAACCACTGGGCGACCTCGCCGGCGCCTGGAACGAGGTCCCCGAGTCGAGCTACGGCGTCATCGAGGAGGGCAGGGACGAGCTGCACCCGTTCACGCCGCGCACCTCGTAGCCGCCTCGGCCAGGCCGTTACGCTTGACCCTCGGCGGGGTGCCGGAGCGGTCGAACGGGGCGGTCTTGAAAACCGTTGCGTCTTCACGGGCGCCGTGGGTTCGAATCCCACCCCCGCCGCTGCAACCATGCGGTCTACGGCTCAACCATGCGGTAGTCCGCGGCTCCTCGGTGCCGGTCGTGACCTCCGTGTTCATCCGTGACCGTCCGCCGTGTTTGGTTGGGACCGGCGGACGACTGGCGGACGGGAAACTGGCCACGAAGGCGCCTGGCGCGCCACGGTCGCGGCTGAAAGCTCGACCGTTGCCTGGTATCGGTCCGGTGACTACAGAGTTGTCTTATCCCCGGCTGAATTCTCATGCTGATCGTCAGTCTGTCCGCCGAGCGTCATAGGCAGGAAAGGGGCGACCCTTCGCCTACGTGCTTGACGGCAGTAGCTCCTGTCACCCTCGAGTGACCGAACACTCGCGCCGGCGCGCGGGTGGGACAGGTCACCTGTCGGACGTCGCTCCGACAGGACGCTCGCGATCGGGGTCATCCCCGAACGGTCTAGCTGACGTCGTGGATCAACCAGAGCTGCTCGCCGGTCTGGGATGCCGTTCGCGCCTGCGCGGTGATCTGGTGCAGATCGGGATACTCGGCAACTTCGGGCGATCGAAGCGTCGACGCCATCAGATACCGCACCGGCTCATCCGTCTCGTTCGAGAGGCCATGCACACCAGCCGGGCCGGTCGGGAAATGCACAGCCTCGCCCTCGTCGAGTTGCCGGCTGCTGTCGCCAGTGCGGAGGGTAGGACGTCCGCGCAGGACGACGAGCAGTTCCTCCGACGCGTGGTGGAAGTGAAACGGCACCCAGTTCCCAGGCCCGAGTTCGTAGACGCTCGCGCCGAGGTCGTCGCCGCGCGGAAGCCGCTTCGACCGGCTTCCGCCTCCCGACCAATCCTCGCCGGGAGCCCAATCGTCGGTCCAGATGTTGTTGTCGCTCATGCCACGAAGCTACACCGCGCCGACGCTGGTTGCTTGGGCGACTGTCGTCCCGCTCAACCGACTGTCATCGACCTTGCCAGCGGGCGTCCGACCGAGTCCCGTCTCATTCGCGCGATTCGCAGGCGGGGGTGGTCGCGATGCCGGTTCGTTTCGAGAGGCAAGTTCGGAGCTCGCGACGGGAGGCTACGTTCGCGGCGCGTACTCGACGCTGTCGAACGGCCAGTCGGACGCGAGCCAGTCGCTGACGGCGCGCCAGAGGGGGACGTCCAGTTCCGCGTGGCTCGCCCGTACCCAGGAGAGCGCACGGGCGTCGTCGTTGCTGTCGGGTAGCGGGTAGATGTAGACGCACCCGATCACGTCGCGGTTCGCCGGATCGAGCACCGTGTACGTGAACCCCGTCCGGTTGTAGAAGTCGTCGGCATGGCGCTGCAGGTCCGCCCGGTTCTCGTCCGGCGTCATCTCTCGCGGCCAGCGACCGTCGCCCCATCCGGGCGTCGCGGCGATGTGGTCCATCGACGACGTCCAGGCGTCGTAGTCCTGCTCGTTGTGTTCAGGCCCGAGCGGCTCGAGCACGAACTGCGGCGTCTCGAGCCGACGAGGTACGTCGAAGTCACGCGGCACGAACTCGTGCAAGCAGCCGATCGTAGACCACTGGCTCATCAGCTGCCACCGTCGCGAAACCGAACACGCACGACGAGCGCGGCGTGGGAGGAACCCCCTGTCGGGCGTCGCTCGGAGGGCTCGGCTGGTTAGCTCGGGCATCGCCGTGAGCCTGATGGACAGCGTGTGTTCAGCCACGTAGTGTCGTGCGGCGCCACCGTCTGGTGGCCTTTAGGGAGAGGGAGGCAGGCGAATGAAACTGCGAGCCAGCTTGGCAGCGGTGGTCGCGCTCGTGCTCGTTGTTGTTGTTGCACCGGAGGCGACCGGGAAAGGCGGAAGCCCGATCACTTCTTGCGGGCAGATAGTGACGACGAACGCGTTTCTCACTGAGAGCTTGGCGTGCTCAGGTGGCGCTGGCGGAATTCCTCAGGCGGCAAGCAATATTCCCGGCTGTGCACCGCAATGCCTGCCGCCAGGCGGGACCACTCCTGGGAACTTGACGACCGGCACCTATCGGACGCGGTACTTCTTCGCCAAGCAAATGAAGCTGTCGTTCGCACGGGGCTGGTTCTCGGAAGAAGACAGCACGGGTGAGTTCGCTGCCTATGCCAAGAAGAACCCCAGTTCGCGTGTCGTCTTCTGGGAAGACGTCTACACGACGAAGCCCGGGTCCTTGCAGCGCGTCGGCCCGCCACGCCGAACAGCGGCGAGTCTTCTCACCTGGCTCCAAGAGAACCCCAATCTGACGGTGTCCAAGCCGACCAGCGGCAGAATCGGGACGATACGTGCCCGCGTCGTGGACATCGGCGTCGCCGACGACGCAGTGAACGATGATCCCAGCTGTCCAGCGAAGGCGTGCGCCAACTTCCTCGGGTACCCGCAGTGGGATGAGCCCTACGGGATTGCCGGGAAATCGATCAGCCGTTTCTACCTGGCGGATGTTCGTTATGGCGGTAAACAGCATCTGTTCGTAGCCGTAGTCGAAACGACCGGCACAGCCCAGCTCAGGGCGTTCCTGCCGGAAGCCAAGAAGGTCATCGCGTCTGTTCGCGTCCCAGCGTCTTCCGCCTGACTCCTACCCTGCCCGTTTCTCCGCGCAAGGTCAGAGCTCGATACCGGCCGTGACAATGCAAGCGTGAGCAGCTTTCGTCCGATTTCTGGAAACGAGGGGGCGGCCGCGTCCGGCAGGACAGTCGCCGTCTCTTGACGGTGGTGGGGGCGGCGCTAACTGACTGGCGCACAGACTGGCTCGCACCCGCCTCAAACGGCGTGGTTGAGCCAAACGAGGAGAGTCTCGAAAGTCAGTTTGACCTTCGGCCACACGCGCGTCGCGTCCCGCTGGACCCGGGTATCCGGTAGAACGCCAGGATTCACGTGAGAAACGTCCGATCCGATTCAGGCCTCGAGACGCCGCTTATTGCCGGCGCAGCCTCGTAGACAGTCCCTCCGGAGTCTGGTCCCCCGCCGACGTCCACGAGAGATGAAGCGCGGCCGCTTTCTCATCGCCACGCCGGGGTTCACCGGACACGCGACACCAGAGTTGACGCTCGCCAGGCGTCTCGTAGGGCGCGGCCACGCCGTCTCGGTTTACGCCCCGGCCGAACTCGAGAGCCAAGTCGCGGCCGCCGGCGCCGTGCACCTCCCGTTCACGGCGTTCCAGCTCCGCCGGCACTCGGAAGCTGTGCCGCTGGCCGAGCAGATCCGGCAGGGAGCCAGGCATTTCGAGTCGCCCGCGCTGGCCGAGGAACTGGTCGACCTCCTCCAGTGCGAGCGCGTGGACGTCGCGGTCATCGACTACCTGCTCGCCGCGGCGTTCACGGCCGCCGAGGCGGCGCGCGTGCCGACTGCGTGCGTCCTGCCCGTGCTGTACACGCCGTGGGCCCTCTGGTACGGCCAACACATGTACGACGATGGCGCAGCGCGGGCGGCGCTCGGCCTGGGCGAGGCCTCGACTGCGCTCGCCTCTTGGGCAAAGCTCGTGCTCGTCTTCTCCACGAAGCGTTTCGACTTCCCGATTCACGGCCGGCGAGACCGGCGCGTCGAGTACGTCGGCCGGATGATCGATCCCGAGCTTCCGCGCTGGGATAGTCCCTGGCCGCCAGACGATCGGCGTCCGCTCGTTCTCGTCAGCCCGAGCAGTCTCTACCGTCGGCAGCGGCCGGCACAGCTCCAGCAGATCCTGGATGCGCTCGGCGATTTGCCCGTGCGCGTACTCGCGACGCTCGGTCTGGACGCGGACGGGGATATGGTCCAGGCGCCGGCGAACGCGGTGGTGAAGAACTGGGTGCCGCACGAAGCGGCGCTGCCCGGCGCGATGCTCGTCGTGACGAACGGCGGTCACAACACCGTTCTCGCCGCCCTTGCACACGGCGTCCCGGTCCTGGTCTCTCCGCTCATGCGCGAGCAGGAGTGGAACGGCAGGCGCGCCGAGGCGTTCGGGGCGGGACGGCTACTGGCGCCGAACGCGACGTCGGACGAGATCCGAGCGGCGCTCGAGGAACTCCTCTCCGACCCGGTCGTTCGCAGACGCTCCAAGCGGGCTGCCCGTGCTCTTCGCGACCGAGGAGGCGGAGGAGAACGAGCCGCCAGCCACCTCGAGCGAATGCTCGCACCGTAGATGCGCGAGTCGCGCCCGAGGCGAATCGGCCCGGGAGACGACGAGCGCCGCCGTCTTCGACCGTCAGCGACCCGCCGCATCAAACCGGTGGTCTTGTAATCCGTTGGGCGTGCAAGCGCCCCTGGGTTCGAATCCCAGCCGCCTGGCGCGCGCTCTCGGACGGATACGCCGACGGGCGGTGGGATAACCTGCGCGTGATGCGGCACCTGCGAGCGCGAACAGCGTTCCGAGTCTGACGCACCTCTCGTGGTTACACCGGCTAGAACGATCCGCAGACGAGTCTTACCCGTGGCAAACCATCGGTGGTCGCCGCGCGTAGCGGACGGAGCGCCGCTCGTGAGCGTGATCATCGCCACCTACAACTGGTCGAGCGTGTTGCGCTACGCGATTCACACAACGCTCTGGCAGACGTACAAGAACATCGAACTGCTCGTCATCGGCGACGCTTGCACGGACGACTCCGAGCAAGTGGTCGACTCGTTTGCCGACCCGCGGGTCCGGTGGCACAACCTGCCCGAGAACTGTGGCAACCAGTTCGGCCCGAACAACGCAGGCCTCGGACTGGCCCGAGGTGAGTACGTCGCCTACCTCGGCCACGACGACGTCTGGTTCCCGACTCATCTTGCCTGGCTCATGAAGGCGGTGGCCGAAACGGGCGCGTTGCTTGCACACACGCTCACCGAATGGATCGGCCCCGACGGCAGTTACCGAGGTTACGGCCCCGGCGTGACACCGCCCTCTGCGATCCTCCACGAAACGGAGCTCGGCCGGGAGATCGGCTGGCGCGATTACCGCGAACTCGTCGAAGGGCCTGACCACGACTTCATAGGTCGAGCGACCGCGCGGTCGGGAATGCTCGAAATACCTGTGCTGACCGTCTTCAAGTTCCCGTCGGCCTGGCGCAAGAACAGCTATATCGAGAAGCCCTCGCACGAGCAGGCGGCCTACGTCCGTCGAATCGAGTGCGAGCGCGGTTTCATCGACAACGAGCTTGCAGCACTTCGAACACAAACGGGGCCTGAGTTTGCGTTCGACGAAGACCTCCCCAACCCCGTCCCCCCAGGCTGGCTGGTGACCCAGTTTCGAAAGGCTCGCGGCCTCGAATAAGACCTGTCACCAGCCCAGCGACTCGCCGAACGAGTACGGGATCGCGTCGGTGTCGAGCGGCAACCGGAAAACGTCCGGTTCTGCGTGGTCGTAGCCCCGCGTCGGCATGCTAACGAGCAGCGCGTCCCTTGTACCAACGTTCAGATGCGCATGGAAGACCCCCCGAGGGATCACCATCAGCGAGCGTCGCAGCTCGGAACGGTAGATCTCGTTGATCATGCCGCGGGTCGGCGAGTCGGCGCGATCGTCGTAGAGCACCACCTTGATCTCGCCCTGGCTGATGAAGATGCGGTCGTCGTGGAGCCGGTGAACATGCCAGCCCTTCGCCTTTCCAGGCCGAATCGTGAACTGGTAGACGTAGACGATCGGCGACGCGTTGACTTCCCAGCGCGGATCGAGGATCTCGCACAGCGTCCCGCGCTCGTCGATCTGCGTCACCTGGTGCCGAATCAGCACGCCGTCGATCAGCGGCGCGACCGGCTCTCCGTCGGTCCGAACCGTCTGCACGTCCTGCCGGAGCCCCTTCTCGATCACGATGGGCTGAGGCTACACCCTCGCGCGAGGTCGTTCTGGGTTCGAATCCCACCCCGCCGCCCGAAACCACACCAGAACAGGGGCGACCCCAGCTCGCGCAGACCCGTCAGCATCTGCGCGGCGTAGAACTGGATCAACAAGGGGCGTCCAGCACTGCGCTTTCGTACTGACCGGGCGACTAACACCGGGTTCCCAAGAGTCACTGGCGCACACAATGGCGCACACACATCAGCATCAAGAATGACCTCCGTCTGACGAGGCCGTGATCCTGCCGTTCTTGGGCCTTCTAGTCTTCGACGCGGCTCTCTCGGTCGGGGCGGGCGGGACTTTCTTCGCCGCTCTCGTCGCTCTCGCGCTTGGCCTCGGCCTGGGCTCATGGATTCGCGGCCCGAAGTTGGGTCCTTCATTACTCGGACGATCATCCATCCGATCGAGTCGTAACATCCACCCTTGGCGGTTCCTACGCTGCCTACCTTCGCCTGAGAGTCCGGAACGACGGCGCGCAGGCAGCAAAGAGCGTATCCGTAAGCATCCTCTCGGTTGAGGATTGGATACCGAAGGGGTCCCGATGGTTACGGCGCAAGCGCGAGCTCGATGGTCGAGCACTGTCGTGATCCAACAGCCTCGGCTCCACGCTTGCGGACATTCCACCCCACTCCGAGCGTTACATAGATGTCGTGTCCATCGTGCGTGATCTGACGCAGCAGGGGCTCATCCCGATGCGAGCCGAGATCCCGTTAGACAATGTCCCGGTCAACCGAGCTGACAGCCTCTCGCCAGGCTCTTGGCATTCCGGCTGGGAGTAGCAGCCGAGAACGTCCCCGCGCAAGCCCAAGACATACAGGTGACGTTTGAGGGGCTCTGGCCCGATAACCCCCGGAGCGAATCTGCGACGTCGTGGCTATCACTGGACCTGCCAAGGCTGGATCTCTGGGTCAGCCAATCAGACCGCAGCTCCTGACTCTCCACGAACAGCTTGAGCAGGCGATCGATGCCGAGCGGGAACAGGATCGCTGAAGTCCCCTTGCGTGACTGTGCGCGAGACCAGATACCCGTCGCATGCGTCTCGGCTGGCGGTAGGGGTCAGGCGCGTCGGCGTGGGATCAGTTTTGCGATGGCCAGTGCGGCGTAGATGATGGTGTTGATCGCGACGAAGGTTGCGAGCACGTGGAACCATCCCGATGCCAGTACCGAGGAAGGCAGGAGAATGCCTGCGAGGATGGTCATTGGCGAACGGCCTCGTGGGAGGTCGGCTGTCGGGGGACGTAGTTCCAGCCGGAGGAGCGTCCGGCGGCAATGTCGATGAGGGACTTGACGTAGACGCCTTGAAGCATGAGGTCGTATCCGATTTCGATGACAAGTGGAAGCGCGAGTGCTCTGCCTCGCCAGCCGGCAGCCCAGACGGTCACGATGCGTTCGACGACGAAGATCGACCCGATCGAGAGCCAGAACCACAGGAGTTGGAAGCTGTCTGCGGCGAGCAGTGTGATCAGCATCAAGAGCAGGTAGGCGTTGAGCGCGATCGTGCCGTAGCCGATGCCGATCTGCTGAAGCCAGTAGCGCAGAGTCGCCCGAGTCAGACCGTACGCGCCGATGTTCTCCAAGGCGCCGCGCTGCCAACGCATCCGTTGCCGCCAGACCGCGTTCCAGGTCGGCATCACTTCGGTGACGACATGGCACTGCATCGGTGAGACCATCTTGGCGCCGAGCGACTTCAACGACAGCGTCATCTCGTTGTCCTCGGTCATCGCCAGCGTGTCGTACACGTCGCCTGGGTCTCCGGGGAGTAGTTGCCCTCGGCTGTCGGCGACCGCCTTGAGCGCGTACGTGCGAAACATCGAGGCGGTGCCCGTGAGGACGAAGACCTTGCCGAGACGACGGGAGATGTAGCGCTGGTAGCGGGTGTATTCGTTGCGCTGCAGTTGGCCGACCAGCCCCAGGCCTTCTTCGCCATAGAAGACGCCGCCGACCGCGATCAGATCGGGGTCGGCCTCGAGACGGCCGATCGCGGTGTCGATGAACTCAGGGACGACGATCGAGTCGGCGTCCATGATCATCGTCACGTCGCCGGCATCGATTCCCGGGAACAGCTCGGACAGCGCCTGGTTGAGTCCGCCCGCCTTCCTCTCGCTGTTCGCGACTGTCGTGAACACGTCCGCCCCGTGCTGACGAGCGACGTCGGCGGTGTCGTCGGTGCAGTTGTCGACGACGACGATCACCTTGTCCGGAGGCCGCCTTTGCTGCCATAACGACTCCAGCGCCGCCCCGATCGTCGCCGACTCGTTATGCGCCGGCACGAGCACCGTCAGCCGCAGTCGCCTCGGTCGTTGGCTGGCATCCGGCAGTTTCGACGGCGGAGGCACGGGGTCGTCGACGAGCCGCACGGCCGGCGGGCCAAGCGGAGTCAGCAGCACGCTTCGCAGCCTGCGTATCTCGGGAGGAAGCGGAGCAGGAATCCGCCGATCCCGAGCCAGCACCCGCATCGCTGCAGCCATATGCAAAGCGGCCAGCCCGATGAAGACACCAGCCGCCAGCGCACCGGCAGCGAGCAACAGCGAGAAAGGAGGAACGCCGTTTGTGCGCGTATCGTGCAGCGACAGGTAGCCGGCCGACGATCGCCTGCGGCCCAGACCCAACGGCGACCCAGACCGCGACCACCACCAACAGCACCGTCACCCCGACGAGCCCGGACTGCGGCGCGATCTGAGGGGAGGCGCGTTGGCAGCGAATGAACTTGCTCTCGGTCGGCGGGTCGCCCGCTTGAGTTGGCTCAGTGAAGGCCGCCCCCGCACAACAAGCTAGATGGCCGACGGCCTCTAGTGGATGGGCATTCCGATGCACGAATGTGCCGCATCGGAGCCGCCGCCCTTCGACGAGACGTATTCGCCGTGGTTCTTGAAGTTCGACAACTGCGTTTCGTTGACATTGGTGATCTTGAACTCAAGAACGTTCGGGGACGTGTTGATCAGGTTGTCGTTCGCGTCCCACGCCGTAGCGATCAGCGTGCTGCTCATCGGGCCGTTCAGCGCGTACTTGACGCCGGTCGCGTTCGGGCCGAGGTACGTCGCCTTGTAGCTGAGCGTCGTGCCGTCGAAGTTGCCCTTAATCGTCTCGTTGGTGTAGGGGCCATAATCTGTGCCGACAGCAGAACCTGTGCCCGAGAATGTGTTGTCGCACGGGTTCAGCACGGCCGTGTAGGTGTGCGTCCAGACATCAGTCCACTGACCGTACACGTCCTTCGGCTGCGTAGCCGTGAACGTCAGGGTCTGCGTCTGGTAGCGAGCCACGTCCGCCGAGGCGGACGAGACGACTGCCATGGTTGCGACCGCCGCGACGGCGACCGCGAGGATGATCTTCTTCACTGAGCTCCTTTGTATGCAGGCGATCAACGGTGATCGCCCGACCCCAGACAGCATGTCTTTCCCTCACCCAGCCCGCTAGAACCCAACTGGGTCAATTTCCTCGGGTGCGTCGATCAGCCACACTTCCGTGATGGCGACCGGCCTGGTAGTCGGCGGCGACGTCGAGCAAGCTCTGAACAGCGTCGGCGTCCCCAGCTACGTGCTCGACACGACCGGAGTCGTCCGGTGGATCAACCCGGCAGCCGAGCGGCTACTCGGCGACGTTCGAGGTCGCCACTTCACCTCCGTCGTCGCGCCCGAGGACAGCCGCCGCGCTCGCGAGCTGTTCTCCCGGAAGGTGCTCGGCACCGCCCCGGCCACCGACTCGACCGGCGTACTGGTTTCCACCGAGGGGACGAGGGTGGCTGTGGAGATCAGCGCGGTGCCGCTCATGAACGGTGAACGGGTAGTAACAATGGGCGCACAGACCAGCGGACTTACAGCGGCGGGCCGCCGTCAGAAGATCGCCAGCGCTGCGGCCTCGGCCTCGGCCTCGAGCTCGACCTCCGCGACGTGCAAGGCGGCCGCGGCCGCCAGCAACGGGCTCACGTTCGAGCGTGAGCGGGAGCGGCTAAACGCCCACGACTCGCTGAGCGGCTTGACGACGGCGCCGCGGGCGCGTCGGCGATCTCCCGCTCCCCACGGTGGCAGAACCTCCGCTCGTTCACGAGATCGACCAACGAGGCGCACGCCGCCACCCCGGCGCTCGACGCGCCCTCGCGACGCAGGACACGGGCCGGCACGTGCTCAGCGCCGTCTGTCGTGTTCAGTTGGGACGAGTAGCGCCGGACTAGCTCGACGCTCGACCGGTCATCGGGCCAGTCACTACGAAGTAGCGGTAAAACCTGACTAGCTGGATCTAGCGAGAGGACGCTCTCGCAGCCGATGGGTCGGCTTCGGCGCTAGCCTTCGCGCGTCACGGTGAGGGTCCGCGACCTCAACTGGATGCAGCTCGAGGCCTACCTGCGTGGAGACGACCGGATCGTGCTCCCCGTCGGCTCGACCGAGCAGCATGCGTACCTCTCTCTCGAGACCGACAACATCCTTGTCGAGCGTGCGTCGGTCGAGGCTACCGAGCCGCTGGGCGTCCCGGTGCTGCCAGTTCTGCCATACGGGGTGAACGGCTTCGCCGCGTACCCAGGCAGTCCCACGCTCCGGGAGTCCACGCTGGTCACACTTCTCTCGGACGTCGTCGATTCGCTGGTCGGCCAAGGGTTCGCGCGGATCCTTGTTGTGAACGGTCATGGCGGAAACACTGAGTCGGGCAGGGCGTGGACACGACGCCGGCCGGGCACGGCGGTTGTCTGGCATGAGCTTTGGGAAGGGCGACCGGACGAGATCGCCGCCGCAATCGATCCCGACTACGACCATGCATCGTGGTCGGAGAACTTCCCGTGGACGCGGCTTCCGGGAGTCGTGATCCCTGCACAGCGCAAGCCGCCGGTCGTGTGGCCCGAGAACGGAAATCCGAGGGCGCGGAGGGAAGCCCTCGGCGACGGCTCGTTCGGCGGCCTCTATCAGCGGTCATCGGAAGACGAAAGCCGGCTCTGGGAGGCCGCGGTCCAGTCGATCCGTGCGCGTCTCGAAGCCTGGGAGGCATAGAGGAGGCGGCTACGCCGCTCGGGAGTCATTCCCGCACGCTCGCGCAGCCGAGTCTTAGCGCCGCAGCCGATGGCGCGCTGGGCCTCCCGGAAGTCTGGCTTCAGCCGTTCCTGGTGCCACCGCGTGTTACCGGGGTGTTAGCGAGGCCCCCCAGGATGCGCGGAGGAAAGGAGGTTCTCAATGAAGCGTGTCATCTTCTTGGCGGCTGCCGTCGGGATGCTCGCCTTCTCTGTTGGACAGGCGAGCGCCTCGCAGACGTTCACAGCGTCTCTCTATCGCAGTGCTTCCTACACGTGCGGCGCGGGTGCGAGCGACGTTTCGGGAGCGAAGTACGGGACGTTCGCCGTGGTCGAGACTCACAGCGTCCAGTGGGTTAGCGCGTCAGTGACCGTCGACAACCTGTACCCGAACCGCTCGTACAACGTCTCGGTGATCGAGTTCGGGTACTCGTGCTTGATCGACCAGAACGTGGTCTCGTTCGTGACCGACTCTAAGGGGAAGGCTGTCGTCCACTTCCAGTTCTGGGCTCACACCGGTGAGACATCGGCGTGGGTGGCGATCCAGCATGGATCGACCAGCGACGTTGCTGGCAGCACCGCCGTCCCGATCAACCGATAGTCGATGGGGCCGACGCCTCATCGAATCAGAAGGTAGGGAGCATCGCGGCGGGCGGTTCGGCAACGAGTCGCCCGCCTCCCTTCTACTGGCCTCTCAGCCGGTGTCTCCGCTGCAAGCTGCGTGGTAGTGCGACGCGACGCTCGGGATCGCGCTACGCGGAACCGCCGCGCGATGGTCGAACACCTCTGTTCGCGTTAGTGCGCACTGGCAAGCGGCGTACCCTGTGAGCATGTTCCGTCGCGTTCTCGTAGCGGTAACCGTTCTTCTCGCGCTCCTCGCGGCGACGACTCGCGCCTCGTCTACGAGCATCTCGCCGTGCCGGCAGGTGAGCCTCCCGACCTGGTCGCCGGACGGCACGGAGATCGCGTTCTACGGCAGGCGCTGGCCTCCGCCGACCGGCCACCGCAACCCGAACGACATCCTGCAGGCGCTCTGCACCGCAAAGGCCGACGGCACGAGCGCCCAGCCGCTCCGCTACACGGTGTGCACCGGCAAGTGCCCCGACCCGCCCTACCAGATCGTCTGGTTGCAGCCGAATAATGCGCTCCTCTTCCTGCGGGACGGAGACATCCTCCGGATCGCGCCCGGGAGCAAGCCGCAGAAGATCGCCCGGATCAACGACTTCTCTTTCGTCACGAACCCAACCGGAACTCGTATCGCGGCCGGCGCCGGCTCGCCCTCGTGCCTGACCTGCTCGGGGCCGGTGACGATCCTCGACGCCCACTCGGGAGCCCTCGTCGGCACGGCCGGTGGGAGAAAGCTCGACAACGTCAACCCGAGCCTCTCGCCCGACGGCACGCGGGTCGTCTTCGAGCGCAACGCGTCCGACGACTCCGGGCACACGTTCGGCATCTGGACGGCGAAGACGAACGGCGGCCAACTCCGGCAGCTCGCGAAAGTCGGCGAGCACCCGCTCTGGTCGCCCACGGGCGGAAAGATCGCCTATGTGGCCCTCGCGGGGAAGTCGGTCGCGCTGCACCTGGTCTCGACCGGGGGCGGCAAGAGCCGGGCTCTCGTCCCGCGCAACGTCGAGAACGTGTTCGGCTGGTCGCCCGACGGCAAGTCCATCGCCTTCGAGACGGGCAAAGGATCGATTGGCAAGCTGGCCGTCGTCGACGTCGCGACCGGGAAGGTGCGCAGCCTCCTCCAGCTCTACTACGCGCCGACAGCCGCCTGGTCGTCGGACTCGAGCGAGCTGCTCGCCAACACCGTTCCGAAGACGCAGAAGTGCTGGGCGACCTGGCGCGTGCCGGCCGACGGCTCGAAGCCGACCCTGATCTCGAGCTGCACTAGCTAGCCGGCGGCTACGGCGAGACGCCGCTCGACGAGGCGGTCGGCGGCCTCGGCGGGCGTGATCCCGTCGCCGCGCGTTCCTGCGTGCTGGGCGAAGTCGAGGAGGCGCGGCCTGATCTGATCGCTGTGGGAGGAGAGGCTGGCTCTAACGAATAGGGAGCGGGTGGCTCGTCACCGAACCGCCCGCTCCTCGTTGAGTCGATTCGACCCGCCCCAGAAGTTGACGACAGGCGTCAGCTTCTGGAGGGCCGCAACCGCTGTCGTGTCTTACTGGGCGGTCCAGGTTCCGATCGTCTGGAACAGGTTCCCGCCGGCGAAGGTGACTGCCGGCGAGTCCGACGTCGCCGCCGTCGTGCCGGTTGGTGCCGTGGAGTTGAAGATGCCGTTGCTATGCAAGAACTGACCCACTCCCGACGAAGGTCGGCTCGTGCTGTCGTAGTAGAGCCGCAGTCCCGCCGCCGAACTGTGACCACTTCCGCATTTCGTTCCGTCGGAGTTCGTGCCGATCCGCGTCGACACGACGATCGTGTCGCCAGCGTTGATCGCCACCGACGTATCCCAGTCGGCGAACACTTCCTTCGCCACCGACGGGTTCCGAGTGACGCCAGTGACACAACGCTCGAGAGCGGTGGCGAGCACCGTGGTGCCGCGCTTCAGTTCCGCCTGAAGATCGAACCGCGTGCCCTGGTCATCGCTGTTCTTCAGACCCACCCAAGCGTCAAGCGCGGCAGCCGTGAGCGTGGCGGAGATGTTGAGGTCCATGCCATACGGTCCCAATGCCGGAGTAACGGTTGTAGCGGCGGCCGGCGGTGCGCCAATGGAAAGGTCGTATGGAACGTAGTGGCTCGTCGAGCGGACAGCGCACTGTGAGATGCCATCCGACCACAGGCCGACGAGATCGCCGCCCTGGACAGCGATCGGGGTGGCAAGGCTGAAGGTGTTCATGGTGCTCGGGTTCAGCGATTTCACCTGCGACGAGCCGACGACCTGGTAAGAGCCGGGGGTCGCTGTCTTCCGAAAGATCATCAGGTTCATCTTGCCGCCAAGATCACCGGCTAGCGTGCTCCACTTGGTGACGTTCCAGTTCCCCGCCGGAACCACGTATGTCGAATCGCCTCCAACTGGGTCAATTTCCTCGGGTGCGTCGATCAGCCACACTTCCGTGATGGCGACCGGCCTGGTAGTCGGCGGCGACGTCGAGCAAGCTCTGAACAGCGTCGGCGTCCCCAGCTACGTGCTCGACACGACCGGAGTCGTCCGGTGGATCAACCCGGCAGCCGAGCGGCTACTCGGCGACGTTCGAGGTCGCCACTTCACCTCCGTCGTCGCACCCGAGGACAGCCGCCGCGCTCGCGAGCTGTTCTCCCGGAAGGTGCTCGGCACCGCCCCGGCCACCGACTCGACCGGCGTACTGGTTTCCACCGAGGGGACGAGGGTGGCTGTGGAGATCAGCGCGGTGCCGCTCATGAACGGTGAACGGGTAGTCGGCGTCTTCGGCCTGTTCGAGGGACACCCAGACGACACGCCCACAACACCACACCCGCATCTCACCCCTCGGCAAGTCGAGGTGCTTCATCTTCTCGAACAGGGACGGTCGACAAAGCAGATCGCCGCCGAGCTCCATCTGACCACCGAGACAGTCAGGAACCACATCCGCCGGCTCTTTCGCGCCCTCGGCGTCAACTCCCGACTCGAAGCCGTCGCCGCCACCCGGACCGCGTCACCCTCCTGATCCAGGCGTACAAGCACGCACCCACGCCCGCAGTGCGAACGCCCCCAAGGGTTGGAAAGCAACAAGCCGGTACGACGAAGCGTGTGTCGAGGAATTGACCTAGTTGGGTCTAGCCGGCGAGGCGAGGGAAGCGGAAGATGGCTATGCACCCGCGCCGGCTTACCTGCTTGAGGGCCTAGTGCGACGCGGGTGCTTGTCCTTGGTTCTACATCATGGGCGGCTAGTGACCGCGAGTGTCGATCCGGCGCACTACGTCGAAACCGCCCGCCACACCGCCTGCACCCCAGCGCCGTCCGGCAGCCGAGCAACTCGAGCAGCTGCCACCGCGGCCACGGCCAGTACCGTCGCGGGCGTCTCGGTTCGCTGCGGCCTACGAGCACACACCCCTCCCGCACCCGCGCCCGCAGTCCGAACCGCCCCACCGGGGATGGAGAACGAGCCGAAGCCGTGCTCGCAGCGGGGTCAATTCTCGGAACGGGCTGTCGGTCAACGAAGGCTACACATGTAGCCAATCACTCGAACGAGGGATTGTGTTCATGGGGGTTTGCGCCGATAATAGAGTCCCCCGAATGCGGCTCGGGATCGTAAATGCCGCTTACGTACGTATCCACGTTCGTTGGGATCGGGTTCGCAGCCGTCGCGATCACGCTGGGCACCACGTCAAACGGGGAGGCGGCGCAAGGAGCTGTCGCCTTGACGGCAGAGATCCGTCCTTGCAGCCTGCGACTCTCGCCGCCTTCGGGTGGATCACCCCGCTTCGCCGTTCCGAAGGGTGGCAGGGCGACTGCCCGCCCCATCGTCGGCAGCCTCGTCCTCTGCACGTTGTTCCGTGCCGACGGCTCGAGATTCGCGTACTCGCGTATCGATCAGCTGGGTCGGATGCTCGATGTTCGGTTCTTCCGTCGTTCGGGAACGCTTCGGTTCGCCGCAGACGCATCATTTGCCGCCGCTACCACGTCCCAGCCACCGGGGGCCAAGGTCAGTTGCGCCAACGACGCCTACGACATGATCGGAAAGCACATCTGGAAGCAGCCATGGAAATGGTGGATCGGCAAGATGCCTAGCAACCTCCCACCGGACAAGGTCGTCAACGCGCTCCGCCAGGCATCCTCGGAGTGGTCGAACGACATCAACTGGTGCGGCTACCCCGACAATGCGCAAGTGGTGGGCGAGTACAAGGGCCGCACGAACACCAGCTCCACACACGACGGAAAGAACGTCGTCGATTGGGGAAGCCTGAAGAACGTCCAAAACTGCAGCGCGGCGATTGCCTGCACCGCCAGCTGGTACGACGACCAGGGCAACCCGGTCGAGTCGGATGTCCGCTTCAGCACCGCTGAAGACTGGTCGACCGATCCGTCTGCAGGCGGTTTCGATATCCAGTCAGTCGCGGCTCACGAGTTTGGACATGTTCGGCAGTTCGACCACGTCGAGAGCAACAAGGCCAGCAACAACACCGTCGTCATGTGGCCCTACATCTTGAAAGGGAACACGTCGATGCGGAAACTCGGCCGCGGTGACGCGCTCGGCAACAACGCGAAATACTGAGCGTACGGTAGCCCCGCAAGTCCCTACGCTCGGAGGAGCGAGAATGAGGGTCGGGCGTCACGGCTCGCTGTGGACGGGGCCGTACAGCACTGACAACGCCACCCTCTAGGAGGCACGTTCCGGGCCGCGCATCTTCAGCCGGTATGAGCCTTAGCCTCGAGGTGCCCAGCCGTGTGTGCCGAGTAGTAGGCCGGAGTTTTTGCCGGGCGCGTTGATGTCGTATGTCTTAAGGGTCGACCAGTCGAACTGTGAGGTCGCGTCGTTGAGCGAGCCTGGATTGGTTGTTTCGTGGATCTGTGTCGCGACGAGCGTCTTGTGAGTGGGGAATGTGGTTGCGATCAGGTTGATGATGTCGCTGACGGGGGGCTGTGTTCGGCGCAGATCCAGGCATGATGTCTCAGTGAGCGCATCACCCCAGGGCGGTGCGACGAACACGACGAGGAGTTGATCGTTTGGGATGCTCAACGCTGCCAGGCCGGCTTCGTGTTCTTGGTGGAGCAGCGTGATTTCGAGGTTGACGATGGACAGGTTTCGGCGAGTCGTCTCGAACACGGCGTCGTCGAGTTCGAAGGCGAGGCATCTGGACGTCGATAGATGGCGCTTGATCCAGTAGAGCGTGTTGCCGGACCCCGCGAACGGGTCGACGGCGACCGATCCCGAAGCAGTCGGTGCAGCACCAGCCAGGCCGGCGATGTCGCTTCCGATCAAATCGGCCAACCGGTCGCGGGTGCACTCCACGGCGGTGCGGGCTAACAGTCGCACGCCGCGGGCATACCACTCCTTGGGCTTCAGCCCGTAGATGCTGACGTAATCGAGATCGCCGAAGCTATCGAGGCCGTACCGCTCGACCTCCCACAGCGCAAGCAGATCGTTGCGCTTGCCCTCACCGAGCAGGTAGTTGCGATCATGACTCGGAACTGGACTGCTGCGGTGCCCGGTACCCATCGGCGACTCCCGAATCGAAGCAGAACGAAACCCTGCGAAGGGATGGAACCAGATCGCGGGGGCGGGATCGCCGAGCGCCTCCGGCTCACGTGTCGCTCGGCGTCCGACCGGAGCGGTTACCGTCCGGCCAGAGCCAACCGAAAGGAGCAAGAAAGGTGATCACAGCTCTCGTCGTCGCCAACTGGGGATGGGGACTCGCCGGGCTCGGCGTCCTCGGCCTGATCGGATTGGCGATCTACTCGGTCTTGCAGCTGAGGAACCCGGACAACTGGGAAGAGCGCCAGCCCAAACGCCACGACGACTAGAACGCGCGCCAGGACTGGCGTGACACGAACAGGCCGTGGCCGGTGCGGCTCTTGCACGTGATCCCGGTCACGGCGGACGAGCACGTGAACGCCCCGCGCTTCCAGGCGTTCCCGTAGGCGAGCGTGACGTATCTCGGGTGCTGCGTGCTCGGGTCGTACATGACGCCGCCTGAGCACTCCACCGACCCCTTGCCCTTCGTCCCGAGCGTGAAGCCGGCCCAATCGACGCCGATCTTGGGCTGCGCGCAGTACGCGATCAGCTTCTTGGCGTAATCGGCCTTCGCGATCGAGCACCACAGGAACGCGGGCGGGCCGGGCTGGTAGAGACACTTGATGTTTCCCGAAGGCGAGCGGAAGCCCGGCAGCACCGTCGCCGAGCCGGCCAGACTCGACGATGCAGCGCCGAGCGCACACACGACGAGAGTCAACGACAGAAGACGACGCACGCGGCGAGCATAACCTCGGTCACCTCGCATCGTCGTTACCCTTGCTTGACCGTGCCTCCGGCGCCCAAGCAGCGCACGCCCCAGCCCGGCACCGCGTACTGCTGGCCGGTCAAGCCATTCGATCGGCAGCATCCCGTCCGCGGTGGCTTCGGCGACCCGCGCATGGTCTTCAAGGTGCCGCCGACCCAGCGAGGGCTGATTACGGGCGACGGCGCCTTCTCGTTCCACTTCGGCGTCGACATCTCGGCCGACGACGGGACGGCGGTCTATCCGGTCGTCTCCGGCACGGTCAGCCAGGTGACCAGGGACTGGGTCGGGATCGACACCGGCCGGGGACGCAACTTCCAGTACTGGCACATCAAAGCCGCCGTCAAGAAGGGCGACCAGGTCCAGGCGCGCAAGACGGAGCTCGGCACGATCCTTGCCGATTGCGGGCACGTCCACCTCTCCGAGCTCCGGCAGGGCTCCTCGATCAACCCGCTCGCAGCCGGACACCTCACGCCCTACACCGACACGACGAAGCCCGAGGTCGAGGCGATCACGTTTCGCGCCGCAGGTGTCGGGGGCGACGTGCTGCCGAACTTCCTCCGCGGGTCCGTCGAGCTGATCGCGGAGGCGTACGACACGCCGGCGATTCCCGTTCCCGGCGAGTGGGCGGGCATGCCCGTCGCGCCCGCGCTCCTGACCTGGCGGATCCAGAACCTCGGCGGCAAGGTGGTCGTCAAGGAGCAGGTCGCGGTCGACTTCCGCACCACCATCCCGGCGAACAGGCTCTTCTGGAGCTACTACGCGCGCGGCACGTACCAGAACTGTTGCGTGTTTGGGCCGCACTACTCGTTCCGGCAGCCCGGATGCTTCCTGTTCAAGCTGACGCGCAAGCCGTTCGACACGAAGAGCATTCCGGACGGGGTCTACGACCTGGTCGTCACCGCGACCGACATCCGCGGCAACCAGGGCTCGCGCTCGCGGCGGTTCACCGTCCACAACCGCCCCGGGTGGGTCGGCTCCTGACGCGTACGCTCGTCTTCGTCCCCGCCTGGAACGAGGAGCAGAACCTCCCTCTCGTGCTCGACGAACTGCGACAGGAGCTTCCGGACGCGGACGTCCTCGTCGTCGACGACGGCTCGACGGACGGCACCGCCGCGGTCGCGCGCCTGCACGGGGCCGAGGTCGTCTCGTTCGGCGAGAACCGCGGCCTGCGAGCGGGCATCGCCGCCGGTTGGGGATTCGCGGCCGAGCACGGCTACGACTACTGCGGCCGGGTCGACGCGGACGGGCAGCATCCCCCGGCCGAGCTTCGCCGCCTGCTCGAGAAGGTCGAGGCGGACGAGTGTGACGTCGCGATCGGCTCGCGCTTCGCGTCCGGCGGCGGGCTCGAGGCCGAGCGTTACCAGCCGACGCCGGCGCGTCGACTCGGAACCGGCCTCTTGCGCCGCTCGATGGCCGTCGCCCTCGGCAGCCCCTTCCACGACGCCACGAGCGGCATGTACGCGGCCAACGCGCGGGCGCTGCCGATCCTGGCCCGGCCGTACACGAGCGGCGCGCCCGAGGTCGAGGCGATTCTCCGCCTCGACGCGGAGGGACTGCGGGTCCAGGAGGTTCCCGTCGAGATGCGTGAGCGCACGAGCGGAGAATCGAAGCTCCAGGGGAAGAAGGCGGTCGTCCTCGTGCTGACCGTCATCGGGACGCTGGTGACGGCCCGGTACCTGCGTCACCGGAGGTCACGCGGTGCCTGAGAGCTCCCGACGCGTCGTCGCGGTGCTCGGCTACTCGGGCAGGGACCCGGCGCGGCTCCATCCGATCTGCGCGAGCCGCCTGGCGCACGCCCGGGAGCTCGCCGGGGACGGGCACGCCGTCATCCTCTCCGGCTGGGCCCGGCACCCCGCGGGACGATCGGAGGCCGAGCTGATGCGCGACGCGTGGGCCGAGCCGGGCGCTCAGCTCGTTTGCGACCGGACCGCACGCTCGACCGCGGACAACGCGACGAACGTGGTCGCGGCTGCGCACACCCTGGGCGCGTCGGAGCTCGTCGTCGTCACGTCACGCTGGCACCGGCGCCGCGCCCGCATCCTGTTCCGGTCCGCCGTTCGGGGCCGGCAGGTTCGGCTCACGGTCGAGGGCGCGCGGGGCCCAAGTCCCCCTGCAGTGGTCGCCCGCGAGGCCGTCTGTCTGGTGCTCGTGCCCTTCCAGCTCCTGCGCCTGCGCCACGCGAAACAGAGCTAGTAGCCAGCCGGTACGAGGCGTATGCTCGCACGTGCCGACTGCATCGACTCGCGTCCGCGGGTGGGACGGCACCGAAAAGGAGGGAGTGTGGCAAAGAACAATTCGTGGGCCGGCTGGATCGGATTCGCCGGCCTGCTGATGATCGTCATGGGCGCGATCGACTTCTTCGAGGGCCTGATCGCGATCATCAGGGGTCAGTACTACTTCTTGACCCCGAGTCACATCATCGTCTTCGACTCCAAGACCTGGGGATGGCTCACGCTGATCTGGGGCTGCGTGATCCTCCTCGCGGGCCTCGGGCTGATCGGCGGCGCGAGCTGGGCACGGTGGTTCTCCATCGTCGTCGTCGCCGTGAGCATCGTTCACCAGCTCGGCTTCGTCGGCAGTTCCGACTACCCGCTCTGGTCACTCATGGTGATGACGCTGAGCATCATCATCCTGTACGCCCTCACGGTGCGCTGGGGCGACCGGGAGACAGCACCGGTCTGACCCAGGCGTTCGAGGCTGACAGCGGCCTCCTGGGGTGAGGCAACCGACACCCAGGAGGCCGCTCCGGCCGCTAGTCCAAGCCGGCTGCTTTTTCACGATGGTGCTCTAGGCGGTGCTGGCTGCCGCGGTCTTCGCCTGGTCGACGCTGTCCTTGTCAACCTCGTGCTTCGACACGTCGTTGGCCTTCGACAGCGCTTTCTCGACGTCGGCTACCCAGGTCTCCTCGAACAGAACGACGATCCCGGAGCTGCCCGGCGGAAGGTCGTCCGCGACCTCGGCCTTGATCTCCTTCTTGTTGGAGTGGGAGACGAGCCCGCCGACACCGGCGCCGATGCCGCCGCCGACCGCCGCCCCGACGAGCAAGCTCGGCGGGAAGATCAGACCGACCAGCAGCCCCGCGCCCGCACCCAACACCGCTGCCGCGCCGACCGTGTGGGCGTTGTCCTTCTCGTGGATCGTGCCGTCCAGGTCGCGGCTGACCAGCACCATCCCCTCGACCGTGATCGTCTTGTCTTTCGCCAGCTGCTTGATGCCGTCCCAGTCGGCCTGGGCGGCGTCCGGGTCGGAGTAGGCGGCGATGTAGAGATCGACAGGCACGCCATTCGCAGATGACATGGGTGGCCTCCTCTCGTCAGGCGACCGGCACGCGACCGGTCGCTGTGTATGGACTCAGGTACCAGCCTATGGACGCTCAGGCGAGGCAACGTCATCCCGATGGGGCGATTCGGCCCGGCCACCCGGAGGGAGAAGATTGCCTCGACAACCACGGGCGGTCCCGCCCAGGCGCACGAAGGGCTGGCGGTATCTCCCGGGTGGGTTGCTCAGCGGTTCCACCCGATCGGGTCATGAGTCGCTTCTGTCGACGGATATGTCAGGGAGGTCGCATGGTCATGAGAGCAGGACTAGTCGGTTGGTTCGGGGACGTTGCTTCGCGCAGCGGGGTTCGGCTGGTGGTGATCCCGTTGGCGCTGATCGTCTCGGCGTCGGTACTGGTATCAGCCGGGTGTGGTGGAGACTCGAGCTCGGACTCGAAGGCGAACGAGGCGTACGCGAACAGCGTCTGCACCGCGATCGGCACCTGGGAGCAGAGCGTCAAGAGCATCGCGACGGACTTCAGCGGCGGTATCTCGAAGGCGTCGCTGCAGTCGAAGCTCACCCAGGTCGAGGCCGCCACCAAGACCGCGACAACTCAGATCAAGGCGGTTCCCCCGCCGAAGAGCACGGAGGGTCAGGCGGCCAAGCAGCAGCTCCAGCAGCTTTCCAGCGACGTCACGAACACGATCGACGCCGCGCAGTCGACGATCGCCCAGCTCCAGGGCAACGCCTCGGTTGCGACGGTGGCCGGCGCTGTTGCCGCTCTCGCACCACAGGTGAAGACCCTGATCAGCTCGGCCCAGTCGGCGGTCGGCGCCCTGAAGAGCGCCGGCGGCTCGCTCGGGTCGGCGTTCAAGAGCACCGATTCCTGCAAGAGCCTCGGCTCGAGTTCCAGCTCGTGACCGAGAGTGGTCCCGGGGTGTGTTGATAGCCCCGACCTGAGGGGGCGCAGTTCTTACGCAGACGATGTCGTGGGTGGTGGTGTCTGGTCGCCCCGCGTTCTCAGGAGGGCGACAATGGCGATCAGCAGGTAGCCGAACGCGGCCACCTTGGGCGCGAAGATCGCGAGCACGATCACCGCAACGTAGAAGCCGAGGTTCGGCGACGTCGCGATCAGGATCGCGTTGACCTCTTTCTCGCTCACCTCTGGCTTGAGCAGGCTGCGGTCGCGCGCAATCGAGCCCCAGAGAGCGCCGACCAGGAGCTGGATGACCAGCAGCGAGGCTCCATAGAAGATGGCTGCGGCGCGCTCGGCGCTGTTGTCGTGGATCGCCTCGGCCACGAGCCTGGTCGGGAAGGGCAGGAACGCGACCGCCATCAGCAGCACCAGGTTGATGACCATGACCTGCTGATTCGCGTATTGCAGGCGCCGGAAGATGGCGTGGTGAGCCATCCAGATCCCCCCGATCGTGATGAAGCTCGTCGCATACGCCAGATACGAGGGCCACTGATGAGCGATGCCGCGCCACAGGTTGTCGAACGCCGCCTCGGGGACAGCTACTTCAAGAATGAGCAGCGTGATCGCGATCGCGAACACACCGTCACTGAACGCCTCCGTCCGGCCGGTGCTCCAGCGGTCGTCCACAGCGAACCTTTCACCACCTGCACCACCGCTCCTTCCCGATCGGCCACGGCGGATGTGGGAGACTCGATGAGTGACGCGTATCTTCGGATCCGCTGACGGCGTCGAGGATCGGCGCACGTCTCCGGCATCGTTGTGGGCGGTGCAAACCTGGCGATGCCGCCAGTAGGGTCATCGTCGTGACGACTGCGCCGACCGCGTCCTCCGTCGCTGCCAAGGCCTCCGGCGTGGTGCTGCTCACGCTGGCGGCGGGCCAGTTCGTCATGGCCCTCGACACCACCGTGATGAACACGGCGATCGCGACTGTCGCGAGGGACGTCGGGACCGACGTGACCGGGATCCAGACGGCGATCACGCTCTACACGCTGGTGATGGCGTCTTTCATGATCACCGGCGGGAGGGTCGGGGAGATGATCGGCCGGAAGCGCGCGTTCACGATCGGCTGCGTCGTCTACGCGTGCGGGTCGCTGACGACGGCGTTGTCACAGAGCCTGGCGGTGTTGATCATCGGCTGGTCGTTCCTCGAGGGCTTCGGCGCGGTGTTGATCATGCCGGCGATCGTCGCACTCGTCGCCTCGAACTTCGCACGGTCCGAGCGGCCGCGGGCGTACGGGCTGGTGGCGGCTGCCGGCGCGATGGCGGCGGCACTCGGGCCGGTGATCGGCGGCCTGTTCACGACCTATGCCTCGTGGCGGTGGGTGTTCGTGGGCGAGGTATTCATCGTGATCGCGATCCTCTTCCTGGCGCGGCGGGTGAACGACACACCACCCGAGAAGGGCGCCAAGCTCGACCTGGTCGGCACAGCGCTGTCGGCGGCCGGTCTCGGGATGGTCGTGATCGGCATCCTGAAGTCGGGCGCGTGGGGGTTCGTGCAGCCGAAGCCGGGTGCTCCCGAGTGGCTCGGACTCTCGCCGACGATCTGGCTCATGCTCGCGGGCGGTGTGGTGCTGGGCCTGTTCCTGGCGTGGGAGAACCGGCGTACTGCACACGGCCAGGCTGCGCTGATCGACCCGAAGATGCTGCGGAACATCCAGCTGCGCGACGGCGTCGTCTCCTTCCTGTTCCTGTTTCTCGTGCAGGCCGGGATCTTCTTCGTCGTTCCGCTCTTTCTGTCGGTGTCGCTCGGCATGTCGGCGGTCGCGACCGGTGTCCGCCTGCTGCCGCTGTCGCTGATGTTGCTGCTCTTCGCCGCCGGAGTGCCGAAGCTGTTCCCGAACGCGAACCCGCGGCGGGTCATCCGCCTCGGCTTCATGGCCATGTTCGCCGGGCTCGTACTCCTGGTCGCCCTGCTCGACTACGGCGCCGGCGCGGAGATCATCACCTGGCCGCTGCTGCTCGCGGGCGCCGGGATCGGCTCGATCGCCTCCCAACTCGGGAGCGTGACCGTGTCGGCGGTGCCCGACGAGCAGAGCGGCGAAGTGGGCGGAATCCAGAACACCGGGTCACAGCTCGGCGCGTCGATCGGCACCGCGCTGGCGGGCGCCGTGCTCATATCGGCGCTGACCGCCTCGTTCCTCACCGGCATCGCGAACAACCCGGCCGTTCCCGATCGCGTCACCGCCAAGGCGCAGACGAACCTCGCCGGCGGCATCCCGTTCATGTCCGACGCCGACCTCAAAGCCGCCCTTAAGGACGCGCACGTACCACCGCGGGCGAGCAACGCGATCGTGGACGAGAACGAAAAGAGCCGAATCGACGGACTGCGCCTCGCCGTCTCGATCCTCGCACTCTTCGCGCTCGCCGCTCTGCTCTTCACCCGCGGCATCCCGACGGTGCAACCCGGCGCCCAGACCAAGCCCAGCCCACCACCTACATAGCCCGCCTGGTGGGCGGGGGGTGTCTGCCTCCCAGCTGCGAGAGAGGTGGCTCCGCCTCAGCCCATCGGTCCAGACACGCCGTCGACGCTACGCCGGAATGCGGAGTCTACGACTCTTCGACCGGCTTCCAGCGCAAGACATGAGCACGTTTGTGTGCCACGATGAGAACAGGCGCATGAAACGATCCGTTGCACAACGAGGCGCCGCCGGGGTCGGCGTGGTTGCGCTCGCCGCGCTCGTGCTCGCCGGTTGCGGCGGCTCGGCCCGTCAATCCGAGGGCTCGCACCAACAGGCCCGGCCGGCGGGCCTCGGCGTGGATCGCCAACTCGCCGCGCACGTCGTTCACCGGTGCGCGAAGACGGTCACGCCCTCGTCGTCGCTCGCGTACGGTGCCCTCGCCCGCCGCGCCACGTCGGTGTGGACGAGACCGTCCGGCGCGGCGCACCTCGTCCGTCGCTACCCCGCGGTCGATGCCAACCGCTTCCCAACCGTCTTCGGCGTGCTCGGGTCGAAGGCGGGCGCATGCGGCCCGGTCTGGTTCCACGTCCAGCTTCCATCGCGTCCGAACGGCGCTGCCGGCTGGGTGCGCGCGTCGGACGTGGACGTCTATCCGGTGACGACGAGAATCGTCGTCGACCTCTCGAGCCGCCGCGTCCTGCTCTATCACTGGGGCAGCCTCGCCTTCTCGGCACCGGTGGCGATCGGAGCGACCGGAACGCCGACGCCGGTCGGGCGCTTCTACGTCAACGAGCGCTTCCTGCTCGCGAACGCGGACGGGCCCTTCGGCGTCGCCGCTCTCGGCATCTCGGCCCACTCCGACGTACTGCAGCACTGGGTGCAGGGAGGGCCGATCGCGCTCCACGGGACCGACCAGCCGAGCTCGATCGGGGGCGCCTCCTCACACGGCTGTGTCCGGCTCACGAACGCCGCGATGATGCGCGTGTTCAAGCTCGCACCGGCAGGCACGCCGGTCCTGATCCGCCGGTAGCTGTCAGGCGATCAGCTGCTGCCGGAGGGCGTTCGCGACCGCCTGCGTCCGTGTGTCCGCCTCCAGCTTCGACATGGCGTTTCGAACGTGCGACTGGACCGTCTCGGCCGAGATGCCGAGCTCGTCGGCCACCCGCTCGTTGGTCCTTCCGTCCGCGACGAGCGCGAGCACCTGGCGCTCCCGTGCGGTGAGCGGTGACAGCGCCTTCATCGTCCCCGGGGTCGCAAGCGCGCTCGAGAGCTCGGCGTCCACGAACGTCCCTCCACCCGCCACGGCCTTCATCGCCCGGATCAGCTCCGAGAGCGGCGCCTCCTTCAGGACGAACCCCCGTGCGCCCGCGTCGAGCGCCTGCTCGAGGAGCTTCGTGTCGCGGTAGCCCGTGTAGAGGATGACCTGGGTCTCCGGGACGAGCTGCGCCGCGCGGCGGGACACCTCGATGCCGTTCAGCGGCCCCATCGTCACGTCGAGCAGCGCCACGTCGGGCCGGTGGGCCTCGATCGCCGCGAGCGCGTCGTCTCCACGCTCGAGACGAGCAACCACCTCGATGCCGCTCGTCTCCAGGAAGCGCGAGACCGAGTCGAGCACGGCCGGGTGGTCGTCGGCGACGAGACAGGAGATGCCGAGCGACCTCATGGTCGGCGCCGCTGGCCACGCCGCGTCCACAGCCGAGCCGCCGGCGGCGGCTTCACGCACCGCAGCGACGAGCGCCTGCACGGAGAACGGCTTCTGGAGGAACGTAGGCTGCTGCCCGCCCGCAAGATCGCGGTCGGTCGGCTCGTCCGTGTAGCCGGACACGAGGACGACCCCCGTCGCCGGGCTCTGGGACAGGATGCGCTCGGCGAGCTCACGGCCGCCCATGCCGGGCATCACCATGTCGCTGACCAGCACGTCGACGGTGCCGGCCTGCTCGCAGAGCCGCAACGCGTCGACGCCGCGCGAGGCCGTGAGGACGCGGTAACCGGCGCGCTCGAGCGCAGTCGCCGCGAAGCCGCGCACGATCTCCTCGTCCTCGACGAGCAGGACGGTGGCGGGGGCGGCGGCGGTGTCCAGGCTCGCGGTGGGCTGCGCGTCGTCGACAGGAGCCGAGCTTGCGAGCGCGAGCGGGAAGTGGATATCGAACGTCGTGCCCGTCCCGGGCTCGCTACGGGCCAGGATGAAACCGCCGCTCTGTTTCGTGATCCCGTATGCCGAGGCCAGGCCGAGGCCCGAGCCCTTCCCCGGGCCCTTCGTCGTGAAGAACGGCTCGAAGACCTGCGCCAGCGTCTCGGGGCCCATGCCCTCGCCGGTGTCGGAGACCGAGACGACGACGTAGCGGCCTGCTGCCGCCTCGTGCTCGCGGGCCGCATGTCCGTCGATCTCGGCGGTTCGGGTCGCGATCGTCAGGGTCCCGCCGCCCGGCATGGCGTCACGTGCGTTCGTCGCCAGGTTGATCAGCACCTGCTCGACCTGGCCCGGATCGGCGACCACCGCGGCCGGACGGGCAAGCGGGCTGGCGACGAGCTCCACGTCCGCACCGAGGAGGAGCTTGATCAGGTCCGCGGACTCAGACACGACCTCGTTTAGGTCGATCAACCTCGGCTCGAGCACCTGCTTGCGGCTGAAGGCGAGGAGCTGCCGTGGGAGCGCCGACGCCTGCGCCGCGGCACGATGGATCTGCTCGGCCTCGGCGCGCTGGGGGCTGCCGGGCTCGAGGCCGTTCAGGAGCAGCTCGCTGTACCCCTTGATCGCGGTCAGCATGTTGTTGAAGTCGTGGGCGACGCCTCCGGCGAGCCGTCCGACCGCCTCGAGCTTCTGGGCGTGGTGGAGCTCTTCGCGCAGCCGATCCCGCTCCTCCTCTGCAAGCTTGCGCTCCGTGATGTCGAGGAGGTAGCCCTGGACGCACTGCGGCTCACCGGCGTCGTCGCGGACGACGTACGTCTCGTCCTGGACCCAGACGATGCTCCCATCGGGCCTGACGTAGCGGTACTCGTCGCGAAGCGGGGCGCCGGTCCCGCGCACCTGAGACGCTTCGGAGAGCACGCGCTCACGGTCGTCGGGATGGACGATCGTGGCCAGCAGGTCAGGATTCGTCATCCACTTCTCGGCTGGGTAGCCGAGCATGGGCTCGACCTGCGGGCTCGCGTAGATGTTCGGCCGGCTCATGTCGAGCGGCCGGATGTACGTCCCGAGCGGGAGCTGCTCGACCAGCGTCCGGTAGCGCTCCTCCGCCTCGACGAGCCGCTCCTCGGCGGTCTTGTCCTCGGTGATGTCCTGCACCGTCCCGCGCATAGACAGTCCGTGCTCGCCGACGGTCGCGACGCCGCGGCCCTCGATCCAGCGCGTCGTTCCGTCGCGAAGAACGATCCGATACTGGTGGATGTACGCCTCACCCGTCTCGCGGGCACGGGCGGCGAGCGCCTCGACCTGCTGGCGATCCTCGGGGTGAACGAACTCGCGCAGGGCCGCCGACGACGGGAGGTCGGCGCGGGGCTCGAGGCCGAAGATGCGATAGAGCTCGTCCGACCAGGCGATCGTGTCCGTCGCGACGTTCCACTCCCAGTTGCCGATCTGGGCGATGTGCTGCGCCTCGGCGAGCCGGTCCTCCACTTCCTTGCGCTCCGTGATGTCCTGCGCGGTGCCTCTCGTCGTCGGCGGCAGCGGAAAGTCGCGCGCGACGAACTCGCCGCGCCCGTGCACCCAGCGGACCGTCCCGTCCGGGAGGACGACGCGGTACTCGTGGCTGTACGGCTTGCCGTCGTTTCGGCACTGCTTGACTGTGTACTCGAAGTCCTCGCGATCGTCCGGATGGATGACGGCGAGGAGCCGTTCGAAGGTCGGCGGCCCCGAGCCCGGGTCGATGCCGAAGATGCGATAGGACTCCTCCGACCATGTCAGCGGCTGGTCGGGTCCGTCCCGCTTCCAGTCGCCGATCCGGCCGATGCGCTGCGCCTCGGCCAGCCGGGCCTGGCTCTGGGCGAGCTCCTCCTCGGCCAGCTTGCGCTCCGTGATGTCCTGAATCTGGCTGATGAAGTGGAGCGGATCGCCGTCGCGGGTCCGCACGAGCGAGACGGTGATGAGTGCCCAGACGTCGTGCCCGAGCCGGTGGAGGTACCGCTTCTCGATCTGGTAGGAGCGTGTCTCGCCGGCGAACAGCTGCCGGACGACGTCGACGTCGACGTCGAGATCGTCCGCATGCGTGATGTCCCGCCACGTCATGGCGCACAGCTCGTCCGTCGAACGACCGACGAGCTCGCAGAGGGAGTCGTTGACCTGGAGAAAGCGGCCGTCCAGGTCGAGGACTGCCATGCCGATCGCGGCCGACTCGAACGCCGACCGGAACCGCTGCTGACTCTCGAGCAGCGCCTCCTCGGCAACCCGGCGTTCGCTGAGGTCGCGGACGAGACCGAGAACTCCGGACGGCTCTCCGTCCTCGAGCAGGAGCGCGGACGTGATCTCGATCGGCACGGAGCTTCCGTCGCGGGCCACGAGCACGGACTCGTCCCCGGGGAGCTCCGACCTGGTCTCGAGCCGTCGGCGGAACTGCGCGACCGCCTCGTCTCGATGCTCGGGGGCGATCAGCTCGACGGCGAACCTTCCGATCAGCTCACGGGCCTCGAAGCCGGTGAGCCGCTCGCCCGCCGCGTTTACCGAGGTGAATCGCCCCTCGAGATCGAGCGTGCAGACCATGTTGTCGACGTGGCCGAACAGCACCCGGTAGAGCTCGTCTACGTGCCCGTCGGCCACGACCGTGTTGTCGGCTCTGCGCTGCGGGCGCTTGAGTCGCTCTCCCGGTTTCCCGAGAGCCCGACAAGTCCCGGAAATCCGGTAGAGAACCCCCGATCGGGGGATGACAAGTGTCCTCACGAGGACGACACTCAGCTCGAAAGCAAAATACGAGCCCAAGAAACCGGCAGGCGCTCTCCACGGATTCGGCGCCGAGGTGTGGGACGGAAGAAGGAGAAACCACATGCGCAATGCGCTACTGAAGCGATGCTTTGCGACTGCCGCCGTGGCAGCGCTTGCACTCGCCGCGGCCTCGGCTGCCCTGGGCGCCAACGTGACGGCAACGGCGACGGTCACCGCGGGGACGCTGACCCTGACGACCAGTGCGACCCCGAGCGTGTCGTCCACACTGGACGGAACCGACCAGACGCCGAGCTACACGCTGCCGATGACGATCAACGACGCCACGGGATCGGGTGCCGGCTGGAACGTGACCATCACCTCGACGACGTTCACGACCGGCGGCGGCACGCCGAAGCTGCTGTCGACCTCCGCGTCCACGGCCACGGGCGTCTCGTCCGCGTGCGCCGGCGGCACGTGCACCAACCCGACGAACTCGATCGGCTACCCGCTGGGCGTGCCCGCCGGCTCCACCGCTCCGACGGCGGTCAAGCTCTTCAACGCGGCGGCGAACACGGGCATGGGCAAGTTCACGGTCACGCCGACGGTCGGCGTCTCGATCCCCGCGAACACGTATGCCGGCACGTACACGAGCACGGTGACGGTCGCGGTCGTCAGCGGCCCCTAGTCACCGACAGGTCGCTCACAGCCAGACAAGGGCCCCCGGTTGAGGGGCCCTTTCTGTTCCGTCAGTCCGCGACCGTGTGGTCGAGCCCCGCGACGGCGCCGAGCTCGAGGTCGTGCCTGCCCTCGTGCCGGCCGTACACCGCGAGCGCTCCGCAGAGAAAGAGCGAGAGCACGCGTGCGCGGAGGAGCTGCTCGTCGCCCACCGGATAGGCCGCGAGGAAGTCTGCCCGAGCTACGGGCGGGAGGAAGCTCCAGTACAGGACGAGGTCGATCGCAGGGTCGCCGACACAGAGGTCGTCCCAGTCGATCACGGCGGCCGGCATCCCGTCCTCCGTGAGGAGCACATGCCGCAGGTGGAGGTCACCGTGAGCCACTGCCCTTCCCGTCGGCGGCGGCAGCGAGGCCGCCTCCGAGAGGAATGCCTCGACCTCGGGCGGCGCCTCCCAGAGCCCTGCGTCACGCAGCTCGACGAGGCGCTCGCGCGTCATCCGCACGCGTTTCGCCATGTCCCCGCGACCCATCGGGTCGACCGGCAGCGCGTCGACACCGCCGAGTTCGAGCAGCACCGGCGCATGCAGCGTGCGCAGGAACTCACCCAGCGGCCGCGCGGCGCGCACCCGCTCGTCGTCAGTCGGCGCAGCTCGAGCGGCCTCCCGTCCGGGCAGCAGCGGAGCCCCGAAGAACGGCCACGGGAAGCCGCCGCCCGGCCGGCCGACGAAGGCCGGCTGAGGGATCGGCAACGGCAGGAGCGGCGCCAGCATCGGCAGCATCTCGACCTGCCGGGCAACGGCCGGAACGGCGATCTGACGCCGCGGGAACCGGAACACCCACTGCCCGTCCACGAGCCAGACGGAGTTGTCCCAACCCTCACCCAGCGGCTCGAGCGAGCGAAGCTCGAGCTCGGGGAACTGCTCCCGAACAAGCCGCCGGGCGAGCGCCGCGTCGACCACGACCTCGGCGCGCCACTCCGCGGCGGGCACTACCGCCGGCCGGACCGGCGCGGCTGCGGAGGCTCGAGCCCGAGTTGCCGCACGAGCCCGAGGCCGAGCTGATGCCCGAGGCGCAGCTGCGCAGGCAGACGCTCGGCCTCGATCATCCGACCGACGAGAGCACAGTCGCGCAGGAGGCGCTCGGTGCCGCAGTTCGTTGACGCTCCTTGCACGCTCACTCGACCTATCGACCGCGGCGGCATCGAGCTACGCACGATAGAGAGTGAACCTGTCGGACAATCCGCGCTCAACTCCAGCGCCCAGCCGCCGATAAGAACTCTGGTGGACGAGACGAAAGACGCCTGGGTTCCGCTGGGAACGCTGCTCCGTCGGGTCGGCGCGATCGATCCCGAGCAGCTCGAGATCGCTCTGACAGAGAAGGAGCGGTCGCCGCGACGCTTGGGCGAGATCCTGGTCGAGTGGGGCTGGGTCTCGAGCGTCGACATCGCGAAGGCGCTCGCCGAGCAGTACGACATCCCCTTCCTCGACCTGACGCAGACCGAGATCGAGAAGGAAGCTGCGCTGCTCCTCCCCGAGGACGCGGCGCGCCGCCTGCAGGCGCTGCCGATCAGGTTCCTCCCCGACCGTCTCCTGCTGGTCGGCCTGGCCGACCCCACCGACGTCCTCGCAGCCGAGGAGCTTCGCTCGCTGCTCGGCACCGGCATCAGCCTCAACGTCGTCGACATCGACGCGCTCGAGGCGGCGTACTCGCGGGTCTACGGCAGCAACGCCGTCCACGCCGAGTAGCCGGGCCGGAAATGCGAGGAGCCGGACGAATCCGGCTCCTCGAACAGCATGTTGCGGTCAGCCTGAGCTAGTCGCCCTGACGCGAGGTGTCCTGCGAGACGCCGCCCGTGTTCGGGAGACCGTCCACGACCTCGACATAGCCGTTGGCCCAGTTGTTGTCGCCCAGGTCCTCGTCGCCGTAGTTCTGGACGCAGTAGCCGACGTTGTACGTGCCGGCTCCCGGCGCAGCCACACCGATCCCGGTGTAGTCCTGCTCGCCGAACTCGTACGAGGCGGCGTTGTAGTTGGAGTTGTTGCCGCCCGTGAACTGGTTCATGTTCACGATCGGATACTGCTCCTGCTCGCCGACGGCCTGCTGGAAGCAGACGCCGTACCCGAACTCGCGGAACGACGGCTCCACGTTCGGCTTGGCGCCCGGCTTCGGCTTCGCGACGCCGCTGTTGCACAGGGCCGGCTGCTTGACGCCGGCTTCGATGATGAAGCACTCACCCAGCCCCGCCGTGATGTTCGCGAGGAGGGACTGAGTGTTCGTGATCGTCACCGTCGCGGTCGTCGCCACGAACTGCCAATTGGGGCTGTCGGCCGGGATCGGCCCATCGGTGCCCGGAATGTCCTCCTGGACCTGCCCGGCGACCGCATACACGCCCGCGACGCCGTTCGAGTTCCAGTTGGCCGGCTTCTCGTAGAACCGGCACGCGTCGCCGGTCGACGGGTCGATCAACCGCAACGTGCCCTTGGGCGCCGGGCCGTTGTTGACCTGGTAGCACCCGTGCAAGTAGCCGTGCGTGTCGGGGATCGCCGCCTGGACCACAGTCGCGATCCCGAACGCTGCACCGGCGACACCGAGTGCGAGCAGGATCCGCGCCCCGCGACTCATTCCTCTCAACGTTCCCAAAGTTCCCTCCACGGTAGGAAGTGCCTGCTGAATTTCAGCGCCCGAGACTACAGGACCGGCCAGACTGCCGCAAAGAAACCGCTCTACGCCTCGAGAACACGAAGCAGCGACCAGAACGGCGCCCCGGGCGGCGGCAACACCGGCGGACGGCGGCGGTGCTGGCGCGCCTCCGCCCAGATGACGTAGGAACGGAGCCGCTTGCCGATGCGGCGGCGGCAGGCGTCCGTCGGCTCGACGAGCGCCACGTGGAGTGCGAAACGCCAGGCCGCGGCCTCCTTCTCGAGCCGCGTGCCGGACCGGCCCGGGCCGATCAGGTGGCCGATCTCGTGCAGCGCCACGAAGTACGTGACCTGGCCGCGGACGGGCGGCACGCGGATGGCAACGGTTCGCCTCCCGTTCCGCCGGTGCACCTCGGCTCGACCGCGCGAGCCGTCGAGGCGGACGATGCCGTGGCGCGCGCAGAGCTCGTCGACGTGTCGGCCGAGGGCCGCGGCGGGAAGCGTAGTGCGCACGCCGCCATGCTGACGGCGCGCCCGGTCAGAGCTCGCCCAATTCAGGGCTCACGGAGCTCAAAGCTCGCGGAGCGCTGGTGCCACGCGACGCAGCTCGTCGAGCGGGTCGTCGCCGATCGCCTGGACGCAGACGTGGTCGGCACCGGCGGCGAGATGGGCCGCGACCCGGTCGCGGACGGCGTCGACGTCCCCCCAGGCCACGATCGCATCGACGAGCCGGTCGCTGCCGCCGTCGTCGAGCTCGTTCTCGGCGAAGCCCAGCCGAAGCAGGTTGCGCCGGTAGTTGTCGAGCACGAGGTAGTAGCCCATGTGCTCGCGGCCCTTCGCACGCGCGACGGCCGCGTCCGTCTCGAGCACGAATGCCTGCTCGGGCAGGAGCAGCGGCCCGTCCCCCATCACCTCGCGGGCCATCGCGGTGTGCTCCGGCGGCGTGAAGTAGGGGTGCGCTCCGCGCGTGCGCGCGGCGGCCAGCTGCAGCATCTTCGGGCCGAGGGCCGCGAGCACGCACGGCGCGGGCTCGGCAGGCTCGACGCCGCGAAAAGCGGCCTCGTCCATCGCGTCCAGGTAGGCGCCCATCGTCCCGAGCGGCTTCGCGTACTGGTGGCCGCGGCTCGCGACGCTCGGCGCGTGGCTGACGCCGATCCCGAGCAGGAAGCGGCCGGGGTACGCGTCCGCGAGCGTCCGGGCGCCGTTCACCGTCGCCATCGGGTCGCGGGCGTAGATGTTGGCGATACCCGTGGCGACGACGGCCCGCTCCGTGAACGCGAGCAGCGTCGCGGCCTGCGTGAAGCACTCCTTCGTCCCGACGCCCTCGCCAAACCAGATCGCGCCGTAGCCGAGCTCCTCGAGCTCGGGCGCGAACTCGCGCGTCTCGGCCGCCGCCTGCAGGCTGAGCGGTCCGAGCCAGACACCGATCCGTCCGAGCTCCATCAGCTGGTCTCCTCAACGAAGCAGACGCCGCTCTTCGTCCCGGTCGCCGTCACCGCGCCCTCCCAGAAGGTCGGCAGGAGAACACTGCGGAAGAGCTGGTCGGGCACCATCGCACGGAGTTTGACGGAGAGGTGCTCGGACGGGACGGTGACCTTCCAGTCGAGCGGCCAGCTCCGTCCGGCGGCCCGGTAGGCACGCGTTCCCGGCACGGCGGTGAACGCGGTGACGAGTCGCCCGTGGCCGGCGCGGTCGACGGCAGTGCCGGTCGCGTGTCCGTCGCGGAACCGGTAGAGCATCAGCTCCGTCCGGTCGGCGAACCGGCAGGAGAACCAGTCCCAGTGGCTCGCGCTCGGATCGTTCGTGAAGTTGCCCCACTGGTGGTCGAGCCAGGCGGTGCCGGAGAAGTGGATCGCGTGCGTGTCGCGCCTGATCGTGCCGGCCGCGGCCATTCGCGTCGACGAGTAGTACCGGCTGACGGCGGAGCCTTGCGGGATGACACCTGTGCCGCCACCGTGGAGGACGTAAGGCTTCTGCGGCTTCGCGGTCATCGTCAGCGAGTAGGCAGCGTCCGAAGCATGAAAGAGCCAGGTGTTCGCCGCGGCGGTGTACGCCAGCTCGGCGGTCGGTCGGCGAAGGTCGAGGGCGGTCGAGCCGATCCGGAAGGCGACCGCCTGCTCGGTGTGGCCGACCCGGGCGCCGGTATCGAGGTTCACGACCTGGCTCACGGGCAGCAGGATCGAGCCGCGCTTGAAGACGGTGAAGAACACGGAGTAGTGGTGGCCGTCGCTGCCGACCACGTACGCGGTGACGTACCACCACTCGATCCCGGCGTCGTGGCCGTAGTGGTCCCGGGGGAAGTGGAGTGTCGGAGTCGCGGCCACGGCACCCGCGGCGAGGGCGACGGCGGACACCAGCACCGCAAGGAGGCGCACGTTCTCGATACTACGAGCCGTGGACCACGAGCCTCACGCCCAGCCGCTGCGCCGGAACGACCTCGATCCCGACCCCCTGCGCCAGTTCCACGCCTGGTACGAGGCAGCGTGGGCGGCGGGCGCGGTGCAGGCGAACGCGGTCGCCATGGCCACGGCAACGCCGGACGGGAGCCCGTCCGTGCGCTTCGTGCTCCTGAAGAGCGCCGACGAGCAGGGGTTCCTTTTCTACACCGGCTATGAGAGCCGCAAGGGTCACGAGCTCCAGGCGAACCCTCGGGCGGCGCTCTGCTTCTACTGGCACGAGCTGGGACGGCAGGTCCGGGTCGAGGGGCCCGTCGAGCGCGTGCCGCTCGGCGAGTCCGACCGCTACTTCGACTCGCGGCCGTACGGGGCGCAGCTCTCGGCGAGCGCGTCGCGGCAGAGCGAGGTCGTCGCCGACCGCCGCGAGCTCGAGGAGAGGGTCGATCGCCTGCGCGCGCAGTTCGGCGAAGGCGAGGTGCCGCGACCGGAAATCTGGGGCGGGTTCGCGATCGAGCCGACGCTGTACGAGTTCTGGCAGCACCGCGACGATCGGCTCCACGACCGCTTCCGCTACCGGCCCGAGGGCGACGGCTGGGCGATCGAGCGGCTGTCGCCGTGACCACGGGGGACGAGCTTCGCTCGCTCATGCGGCGTGCTCCGGCGAGCGTGGCCGTTCTGACCGTCGACACCGGGAGCGACAGGCTCGGCCTCACCGTCTCGTCGCTCGTGTCGCTGTCGCTCGAGCCCCCGCTCGTCGGGGTCTCGATCGGCCGCGAGACGGCGATGCACGAGCTGCTCCGCGAGGCCGGAGGATTCGCGGCGAGCCTGCTCGCCGGCGGACAGGAGTGGCTGGCGCAGCACTTCGCGCGAGGCGTCCCGCCGATCGGCATGTGGAGCGGCATCGCGACCGAGGATGGCGCCCGCGGCGCACCGCTGCTCGTCGGGGCGCTCGGCTGGCTCGAGTGCCGGCTCGCGGCCGAGCACGAGGTCGGCGACCACTCGTTCTTCGTCGGCGAGGTCGAGTCGGTGCGACTCGGCACCGCCGCTCCTCCGCTCGTCCATCACGAGGGCGGCTACCGCACGCTGTGATCGGCGCGGTCGTGTTCGACCTGGACGGGGTGATCCTCCAGACGGAGGAGGTCTGGGACGAGGTGCGCGGCCGCTACGTCGTCGAGCAGGGCGGGCGCTACGACGAGGTGGCGCAGCGCGCGATGATGGGGATGAGCGCGCCCGAGTGGTCTCGGTACCTGAGCGAGGAGCTCGGCGTGCCCGGGACGCCCGAGGCGATCAGCGCCGACATCGTGCGGCTGATGGAGGCGCGCTACCGGGAGCAGCTGCCGTTGATCGTCGGTGCTTGCGAGGCGGTCCAGCGGTTGGCGGCGCGCTGGCCGCTCGGCCTCGCGTCGTCGTCCAACCGCCCCCTGATCGATGCCGCCCTCGAGCTGTCCGGGCTGACCGGGTTCTTTCGAACCACGGTCTCGTCGGAGGAGGTCGCGAGAGGCAAGCCGGCCCCCGACGTGTATCTCGAGGCGGCGCGCCGCCTGACCGTCCCGGCCGAGCTCTGCGTCGCGGTCGAGGATTCCCACGCCGGCATCCGCTCCGCGAAGGCGGCCGGGATGCACGCGATCGCGATCCCGAACGCGAGCTTCCCGCCCGGCGACGAGGCGCTGGGGCTCGCCGACGTCGTGCTCCCGTCGATCTCCGACCTCACGCTCGACGCAGTCGCCTCGCTCGACCCAGGCTAGGCCGCCTGGCGGCGCGACTCAGTCGACGCGCCCGACCAGCACGCACGCGTTGTGGCCGCCGAGGCCCATCGCGTTCGAGAGCGCCACGTCGACGCGGGCCTCGCGGGCCTCGTTCGGCACGTAGTCGAGGTCGCAGTCCGGATCGGGGTTGTGCAGGTTGATCGTGGGCGGCAGCACGCCCTCGTGGATCGCGAGCACGCACATCGACGCCTCGATCGCGCCGGCCGCCCCGAAGCAGTGGCCCATCACGGACTTCGTCGACGACACGGCGAGCTTGTACGCATGGTCGCCGAACACGTCCTTGATCGCCTTCGTCTCCGCGGCGTCGCCGAGCGGCGTCGACGTGCCGTGCGCGTTGATGTAGCCCACCTGCTCGGGGACGATGCCGTTGCGCTCGAGCGCGACGCGCATCATGTTCGCGACGCCGGTCGCCTCCGGCTCGGGCTGCGCCATGTGGTGAGCGTCGTTCGAGGCGCCGTAGCCGATGATCTCGGCGTAGATCCGGGCCCCGCGGCGGCGCGCGGCCTCGAACTCCTCGAGCACGAGCACGCAGGCGCCTTCGCCCATGACGAAGCCGGCGCGCGTCGCGTCGAACGGGCGCGAGGCGCGAGGCGGGTACTCGTCCTCGGCGACGAGACCTCGCATCGCGCAGAAGCCGGCCAGGATCAGAGGGTGCATGCACGCCTCGGCGCCGCCCGCGAGGATCGCGTCCGCGTCGCCACGCTTGATGATCTCCGCGCTCTCTCCGACGGCGGTCGACCCGGTCGCGCAGGCCGAGACGGGCGCGTAGTTCGGGCCACGGAACCCGAGCGAGATGGCCAGCTGGCCCGAGGCAGCGTCCGGGAGCACGCTCGGCAGGAACGTCGGCACGACACGACTCGGCCCGCGCTCACGCAGCACGTCGTGCTGCTCCATCATCCCGAGGAAGCCGCCGATCGCGGTGCCGAAGAGGATGCCGACGCGCTCCGGCTCGTAGGCGCCGTCGAGGCCGGCGTCGCCGACCGCTTCCGTCGCCGCCGCGAGGGCGAGCAGGACGTTGCGGTCGAGCTTCCGCACCTCCTTGACCGAGGCGACCATGGTCGGGTCGAAGTCCTTGACCTCGGCGGCGATGCGGACGGGGAAGTCGCTCGTGTCGAACGACTGGATGAAGTCGATGCCGCTCCGCCCCCCGACGGCGGACTCCCACGTCGACCGCATGTCGTTGCCGACCGGCGTCACGGCCCCGAGCCCGGTCACGACGACACGTCTCATAAGCGGCAGATTAGAGGCTCCGCCGTGGTTCGCCGCCGAAAGTAGCCTTGCGGACATGCCCGGCCCCAACGTGCCCTTCCCACCCATGGAAGCTCAGCTCGTGTCCGAACTGCCGCTCGGCGAGATCTGGCAGTACGAGCCGAAGTGGGACGGGTTTCGCGGCGTGCTCGAGAACGACGGCGGCGAGCTCGCGCTCTGGAGCCGGAACGGGCGACCCCTGCTCCGCTATTTCCCGGAGCTCGGCGACCTCGGCGAGCGCCTTCCTCCCCACTCCGCGCTCGACGGCGAGATCGTCATCGAGCAGGCCGGACGCCTCGAGTTCGACCTGCTGCAGATGCGCCTCCACCCGGCCGAGAGCCGCGTGCGCAAGCTCGCCGCCGAGACGCCCGCGCGCTTCGTCTGCTTCGACGTGCTGCTCTGGAAGGGAACGCCCGTCTGGCAGCAGCCGCTCTCGAAGCGGCGTACGCGCATCGAGAAGCTGCCCTTCGACGTGTCGCCGGCCTCGCGCGATCCGGAGCAGGCACGGGAATGGCTCGCCCGCCTCGACGCGATCGGCCTCGACGGGGTGGTCGCGAAGCGGGTCGACTCCCCGTACCTGCCCGGCTCGCGCGACGCCGTGCAGAAGGTGAAGGAACACCGGACGGCGGACTGCGTCGTCGTCGGCGTCCGCTGGAAGGCGAAGCCGACCGCGCTCGCGACGCTGCTGCTCGGGCTCTACGAGGACGACGGCCGCCTCGACTATGTCGGCTCGTGCACAGTCGCGGCTGGTCGGCAGGCCGAGATTCTCGCGCTCGTCGAGCCGCTGTTCGCCGGTGCACCGGAGCGAGGCTTCTTCGAGCAGAACCGCTGGGGGAGCGGCGGCCTCGAGGAGTCGGCGCTGCGACCGGAGCTGGTGGTCGAGGTGCGCTACGACAAGGTGCAGGGCAACCGGTTCCGGCACGGCACACGGCTGCTCCGGTTCCGCCCGGACAAGGATGCGAGCCAGTGCACCTGGGCGCAGGTGCGCCCGGCGAAGCGCAAAGACGACCCGACGGTCGCCGGGCTGCTGGGCTCATAGCATCTCCGCCGGAAACCCGCCCCCCGCCGCGAATATGGACGCGTGCGCGTCGGCAGCCGCGAGGTCAAGGTCACGAACCTGGACAAGGTCTTCTTCCCCGAGCCGGAGCTGACCAAGGGCGACCTGATCCGCTACTACCTCGACGTCGCACCCTGCGTGCTCCACCACGTGCGCAACCGCCCGATGCAGATGAAACGCTACCCGAACGGAGTCGAGGGCGAGTTCTTCTACCAGAAGCGCGTGCCCGTTCCGCATCCGGACTGGCTGGAGACGACGCACATCAGGTTCCCCTCCGGCCGCACGGCCGACTTCCCCGTCTGCCAGGACGCCGCCTCTCTGGCGTGGATCGTGAACCTCGGCTGCATCGAGCTGCACACGTGGCACTCGCGCGTCGCGGACATCGAGCGGCCGGACTACCTGCTGATCGACCTCGACCCGAGCGAGGGCAACCCGTGGGAGTTCGTCTGCGAGATCGCGCTCGTCGTCAGGGAGGTGATGGACGAGTTGGGGCTGCACTCGTTCCCGAAGACGTCGGGCGCCACCGGCCTGCACATCCTCGCCCCGATCAAGCCGGAGTTGCGCTTCCCCGAGGTACGCGACTTTGCCAAGGCGCTCGCGCAGGAGGTCGTGCGGCGGATCGGCGACGAGGACGTGGCCACGACGACGTGGAAGGTCGCCGACCGGACGGGAGTGTTCGTCGACTACGGCCAGAACGCCCGCGACCGCACGATCGCCTGCGCCTACTCGATCCGGCCCACGCCCGATGCGCGCGCGTCCGCGCCGATGCGCTGGGAGGAGGTCGCGCGAAGCGAACCGTCGCGATTCACGCTGCAGACGATGCCCGCCCGGATCGCGAAGGTCGGCGACCTGATGCAAGGCATGTGGCGCCGGAAGGTCAGCTTGCCTCCCCGCTTCGAGAAGCTCGGCCTTGAGCGTCCGCGCCCGAGCTGACTTACAGTCCCGGCGTGACCTCGGAGCCGCTGCTCCGGATCGCCACGATCGACGACGAGGCAGGCGTCCAGGCGTTGATGACCGAGTCGGCGGCCGTCCTCTTCCCGCGCTACTACGACGAGCGGCAGTCGGCGAGCGCCGTGCGGTACGTCGCACACGTCGACCGCGCGCTGCTCGAGGACGGCACGTACTACGTGGTCGAAGTCGACGGCGAACTGGTCGCCTGCGGGGGCTGGAGCAGGCGCGACAAGCTCTATACGGGGAGCGGCGACGATGCCGGGGACGATCGCCTGCTCGACCCCTCCACCGAGCCGGCCCGAGTGCGGGCGATGTTCGTCCGAGCCGACTGGACGCGCCGCGGCCTCGGCCGCCGGATTCTGGAGGCGTGCGAAACCGCCGCGCGCGAGGAGGGCTTCCACAAGCTCGCGCTCGGATCGACGCTGGCCGGGCTCCCGCTCTACGAGGCCTACGGCTTTCGCCGGATCGAGAACTTCGAGGTGACGTTTCCGGACGGCGTCGTGGTCGAGGCGGTGTCGATGGAGAAGCCGATCGAGGAGTCGACCTAGACGCCGTCGGCCTCGCGCAGCACCGGGTCGAGGCGCGTCGCGAGCTCGGGGTCGGATTCGCGCACCTCGACCAGGAACGCCTCGGTCGCCGCCCGGAGGGCGCGACGCAACTCGACCGGGTCGAGCGACCGCACGAGCGTCGCCTCGAGCGGTGCGGTGACCTCGTCCGGTAGCCGGTGTGCTCCGCGTGCGTGATCCGGCCACTCGCCGTGGCGCAAGCACGCGAGCGCGATCGTCTGGTCGCGCAGGCCGTCGATCGCGTTCGTCGCCTGCCACGGCCGATCCCGCTCGATCGCGACGCGCGCGTGGAGGAGGTAGAGCCAGCCGAGCCCAGAGTAGTACTCGATCGAGGGCGGCTCCGCCCGGTCCTTCTCGACCGGGGTGCCGAACTCGATGCGGAACGCCGGACCGCGGGCGCCGAAGTCGCTCTCGGGCGTGAAGGCGACGTCGACCTGCAGGCAGCTCGAGAACAGGAAAACCCGGTAGACCGCCTGGCCGACGGGCAGGTCCCAGTGGTCGACCGCCCCGAGCTCCTCCGTCAGCCGCGCGGTCCAGTCCGCCATCACGACGCTCGGATCGACGCCTTCGGCGATCCCGAGGAAGACGTCCACGTCCGACCAGCGGTCCTCGCGGCCCTCCGCGGCCGACCCCGTGACGGCCGCACCCGTGACCCGGTCGTCCTCGTGGGCGAGCTCGAGCAGCCGCGCACGCACACGCCCGCGATCCTCAGACGTGAACACGCTCGAGTACCTTCCGCGACGAGATGCCCGTGCCCAACGGATCGATCTTCTCAGACCGGCTCGAGCTCGTGTCGATGTCGCCCGACGTCGTCGAGGCGCTCCTCGCGGGCCGCTCCGACGAAGCGGCCGGGGTGATCGGCGGCGGGCTGCGAGACGGCTGGCCCGGCGGCCACGAAGGCTTCTTCCGGCTCCGGCTCGAGCAGATGCGGCGCGACCCGTCGCTCCAGCCGTGGCTCGTACGCGCGCTCGTGCTGCGCGACGGCCGGGACGTGGTCGGCCACGCCGGCTTCCACGGGCCGCCGGGCGTCAACGGCAAGCGCGACCCGGAGGCGGTGGAGCTCGGCTACGAGGTGTTTCCGACGTTCCGGCGGCGTGGCCTCGCGACGGAGGCCGCGTCGGCGCTGATCGGCTGGGCGCAGGACGAGCACGGCATCCGCCGCTTCATCGTCTCGATCGCCCCGTCGAACGGCCCGTCGCTCGCGATCGCCGCGAAGCTCGGGTTCGTCCAGACAGGCGAGCAGTGGGACGAGGAGGACGGCCTCGAGCTCGTCTTCGAGCTCGAGGCCTGATCCTCCGCAGGCTCACATCGTCGAGCCGGCCTCCACGGCGACGACGGGCCGGACCTCGATCGTGCCGTAGCGGGCGCCGGGAATCCTCGCGGCAATCGCGATCGCCTCGTCGGCGTCCGCGGCCTCGACGAGGTAGAAGCCGCCGAGCTGCTCCTTCGTCTCGGCGAAGGGGCCGTCGGTGACCAGCGTCTCGCCGTCGCGCACCCGCACGGCCGTCGACGTCGTGGTCGGATGGAGCGGCGCGCCGTCGACGAAGTTGCCGCTCTCGCGGATCTCGCCGGTGAAGGCGAAGTACTCGCCGACGATCTCCCCGCGCTCGGCCTCGGTAAGGCCCGCCCACGCGTTCTCGTCGTTGTAGATCAAGAGCATGTACTGCATGAGTGCCTCCTAGGTCGCTGGACACTAGGTATACGAACGAAAACGCGGAAATCGACAGGCGGTTGCTTCGGGCGGTTGCTGCGTAACGGCCCGGAAACCCTCAAACGTTGCGATCCCAGTCTCGAAGCGCGCGCACGACCTCGTCGATATGCCGGCTGATCTGGTCGAAGGCCGCCATGCGCTCCTTCACCGTGCGGGCTCTGCGTGCCGCCGAAGTCAGCAGCTTCAGTGCTGCCAACTCCTCCAGCGTGTCGTCGTGATAGGGCTGGGGCGTCCATTGCCGTCGCGCCTGCTCGAGCGCCTCGACTCGCCGCCATGCCGTGTCGGACCCGGTGTGCTCGGCAGTTGCGCGCCGTTGGGGTTGACGTCTGGCGCCGTGCGCTCCGGCAGCAACCCCATGCACCTCCCGTTCCAACTCGAGCGCCGCGTGCTCCCTGGCTCCACGCCTAAACGCGACCTTTGCCGCCGTCAGATCCAGCACCTTCGCACCCTCGTCCACCGAAGCCTCCTAACGCGGTCGTCGACCGAGAACCCCCGGTCTGGTGCAACTCGCGTCGCCCAGCGGCTATGGGCAGACAACGCGCAGAGCGAGCTTCTCACGCTCTGCACTCACGCAGGCCGGTGCGTTTTACGGCCTCCGAGAGTCCTTGCGGCGGGACTCTAACTCATGCGGAGCCAAAAGCACCGGCATCGCATGGCTCGGCGGCGGCCCAGGCCCCCGTCCGCCCCGGATAGTGCTATCTTTCACAAAGGTGACACCGAGCCAGTCGCGCTGACGGCATCAGATTTGCCGTCGAGCCGCCAGCTTCTTCTTCCTCGTTGCGACCAACATCTCAGCATGGGCCGACGCCTCCGAACGAGCGCCGCCCTGCGAGCCTTCCGGCCGAGCCGTGAGCGAGGAGAAAGATGTCCGTGAAGTTCGAGGATATGACGGTCGAGCAGGTCCACATCCGGACTGCAGGCGAGGGGCAGGTCCAGCGAGGCAAACCGCTGTATGCCGACCGCCCCTGGACACAACTGCACGACGAGATGGTCGACAGTGAGGCCGTCACCGTCAGGGAGCTTCCCCGCTCGCGTATCCGGGCGTTACACGCCGCAACCAAGGCGCAGTCAGCCAGGCTGGAAGGACTTCGACGCGGTCTCTGACTGAACGATTCCTCCTTTCGCCTGCCGACAACTTGCAGACGAACGAACGGCCCGAAATCGGCGCGAGGTGTTAGGCTCGCCGCCTGATGCGGAAGCTCCTGCCGCTGACGTTGCTCACCGCGCTCGCCGCAACTGCGGTGCTCGCGGGCTCGGCCTCGTCGCGCCCGTCCGCCGTCGCCTGTAGCGCGCCCCTGCTGCACAAGGGGACGCTCACGATCGGCACCGACAATCCGGCCTATCCGCCCTACTTCGACGGACAGGAGAAGTCGGGCACGGGCTTCAAGGCGTCGAATCCGTACTCGGGCAAGGGCTTCGAGTCGGCGGTCGGCTACGCCGTCGCCGGCCAACTCGGCTTCTCCCACGCGAACGTCAAGTGGACGCCGGTCCACTTCGTCAACTCGTACGCGCCGGGCAAGAAGCCGTTCGACCTCTATCTCGCCCAGGTGTCGTACAAGCCGGTCCGCGCGAAGGCAGTCGACTTCTCGAACGGGTACTTCAACGTCAACCAGGCGGTCGTGGCGTTCTCGTCCAACAAGTACGCCCACGTGACGACGGTGGCGGGCCTCAAGGGGGCGAAGATCGGGGTACCGCTCGGGACGACGAGCTACGACTACGTGACCAGATACATCAAGCCCAGCAGCAAGCCCAGCGTGTACCCGAGCCAGGACGCGGCGGTCGCAGGCCTGAAGGCAAAGCAGGTCGACGCGCTCGTCGTCGACTTCCCGACGGCGTACTACCTCGCCGACGTCGAACTCTCGAAGGCGACGCTCGTTGGGCGGCTCCCGACGCGTGGCGGCGAGGAGCACTTCGGCATCGTGTTCCAGAAGGGCAATCCGCTACGCGCGTGCGTCAACAAGGCGCTTGCCGCCCTGAAGGCGAGCGGCAAGCTGGCTCAGCTCGAGAACACCTGGATCACGAGCAAGGCCCACGCGCCGTTCCTCAAGTAGCGCGCTGAGCGAGCCTGCAGACAGCCGGGGGTCGCGCATTCTCGGCAGCCTGGTGCGCAAAGGGAGCGGCACGCACTACGCCGTGGTCGCGACCGTGAGCACGATCGTGTTCTTCGCGATCATCGTCACGCTCGTCGTCACCTCGTCGGGGTGGCCGGAGGTGAAGAGCGCGTTCTTCAACGGCGAGGAGTTCAGGAGCTCCTTCAGCGAGATCGCCTCCGCCTTCCTGATCAACGTGAAGATCTTCTGCATCGCCGAGGTGGTCGTCCTCGTCGCGGCGCTCGGAGTCGCGATCGTGCGCGGCCTCGAGGGCCCTCTCTTCTTCCCGATGCGCATGCTCGCAATCGTCTACGCGGACCTCTTCCGCGGCATCCCGACGATCCTCGTCATCTACCTGCTCGGCTTCGGCGTGCCGACCCTCGGCCTGCAGGGCGTGCCGAGCTCGCCGCTCTTCTGGGGAACCGTCTCGCTGATCCTCGTCTACACGGCGTACGTGTCCGAGGTCTACCGCGCCGGGATCGAGTCGGTGCACCCGAGCCAGAACGCGGCCGCGCGCTCGCTCGGCCTCTCCCACTTCCAGTCGCTCCGGTTCGTGATCGTGCCGCAGGCCGTGCGCAGGGTGATACCGCCGCTCCTCAACGACTTCATCGGGCTGCAGAAGGACACCGCGCTCGTCGCCATCCTCGGCGTCGTCGAGGCGTTCAACCAGACGCAGATCGACCAGGCTGCGGACTTCAACTTCACGCCGGCCGTCGCAGCCGCCGTCCTGTTTCTCCTGGTCACGGTTCCGCTGACGCGGTTCACCGACTACCTGGTCGCGCGCGATCGGCGGAACCGGCAGACGGCCGGTGTCGCCGCATGAGCGACGCGCTCGTCGTCGAGGGCCTGCACAAGTCGTTCGGCTCCACGGAGGTGCTGCACGGGATCGACCTGAGCGTGGCCGAGCACGAGGTCGTCTGCCTGATCGGGGCGTCGGGCTCCGGGAAGTCGACGCTGCTCCGCTGCATCAACCTGCTCGAGCCGATCGACGCGGGCCGGATCGTCGTCGGGGGTCAGGACGTGACCTCGAACGGCGTCGACGCCAACCGCGTCCGGCGCAGCATCGGCATCGTCTTCCAGGCCTTCAACCTCTTCCCGCACATGACCGTGCTCCGCAACGCGACACTCGGCCCACGCAAGGTGCTCGGCCTGCCGAAGGAACAGGCGGAGACCGAGGCGATCGACCTGCTCACGCGGTTCGGCCTCGCCGACAAGCGCGACGCGTACCCCGACCGGCTGTCGGGCGGACAGCAGCAGCGCGCGGCGATCGTTCGGGCGCTCGCAATGAAGCCCGACCTGCTCCTGCTGGACGAGGTGACGAGCGCTCTCGACCCGGAGCTCGTCGCCGAGGTGCTCGAGGTCATCCGCGAGCTGGCCAAGGGCGGCATGACGATGGTGATCGCCACGCACGAGATGGGCTTCGCCCGCGACATCGCGAGCCGGGTCTGCTTCCTCGACGGCGGCGTCATCCTCGAGCAGGGCGATCCGGAGCAGATCTTCACCGCGCCGCGCGAGGAACGCACGCGCCAGTTCCTGCAGCGCATCATCGACGCAGGAAGACTCTGAGTCGGCGCTACGCTTCCAGGGTGCTCGACCAGCCGCACCAGCGCGTCGACCTCAGCCTCGAGCCGCTCGACGACTTCGTCGTCGTCCAGCCGTCCGAGGGCGAGGCGGAGACGCGCGGCGGGTTGATCATCCCGGCGAGCGCCGAGACGCCGTGCCGTTCGGGAATCGTCACCGCCGTCGGCCCCGACGTGAACGGGATCGAGCCGGGCGACAAGGTGCTCTACCCGCGCGACGCCGGCTACGACATCCGCATGGCCGGCACGGCTGTCCGCGTGATCAAACGCGAGGAGCTGATCGCGCGCGTTCACGACTGATCCGACCGTCCTTGCAACACCTTGTTGCAAGGACGAAGAGCGGAGAAGGAGGGATTCGAACCCTCGAGGCAGGGATTACCCCACCTAACGCCTTAGCAGGGCGCCGCCTTCAGCCACTCGGCCACTTCTCCCAGCGAGCCTCAGGATACCCGGGCGCCGGGCCACCGCTAACCCTGGTCGGGCCGCGGAGGGGTGGCAGAGCGGTCGAATGCGGCGTTCTGAACATGGGGAAAACGGCCGGTTTCCCCCCATGAGCCCCCTTCCCTCGCCGTCGCGCGTCCCACGTGTCGCGAGCTACGCCCGGGCGAAGCCCGGACTTCGCGGCCTACGGTTCCGCGTGGCACATCTCCGAGCCAAGTACCCTTAGTCGGGCCGCGGAGGGGTGGCAGAGCGGTCGAATGCGGCGGTCTCGAAAACCGTTACGGGCGGTTCCGTCCGTCGAGGGTTCAAATCCCTCCCCCTCCGCCTCACAGAGCCAAACCCCGCTACCAGAGCGGGGTTTGGTGTTGACCCGCGACGTCGGATCAGATCTCGGGCCGACCGCTCAAGACCGCTGGAAACCGCTCCTTGCTGGCGCTCACTGGCGCATAACGGGCGCACACGGAGTGTCGGTCGCTGACGGTTCCCAGCCCCACGGGGAACCGCTCAGAGGCGACGAGGCCGTGGGGCCCGGGTCAGAGGCTCCGGGGAGAGAGAACGAGGCTCGGAGTTCTCGGCTCGGAGAAAGGGTGTCAGGAGTCCTTGGGGAGTAGTCTGCCTTGCCATTGATGCGGTACAGGGCGGTTCATGCGCTGGGTGGGAACCGGCTGGGCGACGTCCGCTTGGATCTGAACGCTTCGTTTGCCGCGCAGGACGTCTGGCTTCAGCAGGTTTCCAGGTCGTGTGTGCGCAAGAGCCGGCTGCGGACAGGGCTTCGGCGGGCGGGATATCGGCTAGAGCCGGCCAGGGTGCGCGAGGCTCTCGTCAACACCGGGATCAGGCGGCAGTGGTTGGTGGAGTTCCAGGACTACTGGGACAACGTCATCGGCGGGCGGCCGTTGACGGTGATGGACTTCCACAACCTCCGCTTCGCCTACCGTTTGCGCAGCCAAGAGCAACCACTCAGCTGGGAGACGGCCGAGGACGTGTTGGCGAACTGGCAAGCGCCGAAACGCCTGTACGGCACACTGAACTCCGTCTACCAAGCCGCGTTGCAGCCGGCGAGGGAAGGACGGCTGCTGTCTCGGCTGCTCCAACCGGGCTGGCGCATGCTCGAGTACGGATGCGGGATCGCACCGATGTATGCGACCTGGCGGCGGTTCCTCAGCCACGTTCCAACACAGTGGGTGCTCGCCGACATCCCCGGCTTCTCCTTCCACTACGCCCGCCACATCTTCGCCGCCGACGCCGAAGCCGAGTTCGCGCTCATCAACGACCTGGCCGACCCGCTCCAGAGCGTTGAAGGCGCCTTCGACCTGATCATCGTGCAGACGGTGTTCGAGCACCTCGACCACCCACGCCGGATCGGCGAGTACCTGCTCGCACGGCTCAAGCCCGGCGGGCTGTTCTGGTTCGACTACATCAACACCGACCCGACGGGCCTCAACACACCCGCAGGAAGCGCCGAACGACTCGCGACACTGCAATACCTCGACGAGCACCTGTCGATCATCCAGGGCAACTTCGAAGTCAGCGACCGCTCGCTCACGACCGCCATCGGACGCAAGACAGCGCACAAGCCGGTGCCCCAATGATCGGCGTCGTCGACCCGGAAGGCGCTCATCTCGCCGCCCTGCGCCGCCTCGCGGATTTCCGGGGCCAGCGTGTTCTCGAGTTGGGCTGCGGCGACGGCCGGCTCACGGTCGGCATCGCCACCGACGCCAAGAGCGTGCGCGCCTTCGACCCGGACGCCGGGGAAGTCGAGCGAGCACGCCACTCGTTACCGGCCGAACTCGAGCAGCGTGTCACCTACCAGGTTGCCTCCGGCAAGGAGATCGAGATCGAACCCGCTTCGTTCGACCTCGCCCTGTTCTCCTGGTCGCTCTGATGAGTCGAGCCCGAGGACGTCGTGCACGTCCTGCGCAACATGGTCAAGGCAGTGCGCTCCACTGGGACGGTGCTCGACCTGCAGGTAATCAGACCCAACCCTCGCGTCGAGATCGGAGACGAGTTCTTCTGCGAGGTCGACGGCGAGCCGCTGTTTCGGCGGGCTGACGCTGCCGTCGGCGCAATCGACGCCCTTATCCGCCAGGGGCAGTTGAGCGAGCATGCAGTTGACGATCACGACGTGCGCGAGCACTACGCAAACGGGGCCGACCTCGTCGACGACTTCAGCGACAAGGAGCGGCAGCTACCCCAGGAGGCGAGACACCAACTGCTTGCGGTCGCTGAGCCGTGCGTCGTGCGCGAGCGTTGCCGTCTCCGCCGTCTCAGCGTCCGTTGAACAAACAAACCAGACCAATCGACGCCCGCCGTCGCCTCGGTTGCCCCGGGAGGCAGGGAAGACGACCCGCAGACGTTTCGACTCGCCGCAGGTAGGGGTGTCAGGCGTACTGGGAGGCTGTTCGTCCTGAAGTGTCCGGTGTGGGAGCGTTCAAATCCCTGCCCCTCCGCCTCGCAGAGCCGAATCCCGCTCACGGAGCGGCAAGCACCAGGGCTTTGGCGAGCAAGAGCACGATCCAGCCCCAGCCGGTCATACGGACAGGGCTGATCTACCGGGTCACTAAAGAGTTGCGATTACCCCCGATCGCGCTCGAGCGTGGCGTTGCCCGTATAGCCGATCAAGACCAGGGGGTACTCGTCGTGCTGAGGAAGGTCGTCGAGGATCTCATGCCACGCGGCCTTCGAGCCGACGAACATGTGCGCCGTTGGCTTGAGCGCGGGTTCGTCGACGAGTGATCCATACGGAACGCGGATGTACGTGCCGTCGCGCACGGTCCAATAGAGAAGCGACGCACACTCCTTGCAGCGCATCGAGTGGATCGCGTCCGCGTCGCCGATCACCATCAGCGAACCGGCACCTTTCGTCACCCTCAGCTTCTCGCGCTCGATCTCGCCCCAGGGGAGGAACGCTGAACCTGTCGTCGCACGGCAGTTCGAGCAGTGGCAGTTGAACGCGGCGACGAACTCGTCCGCGACCTCGTAAGCGACGGCATTGCATCCGCATCGCCCCCTCAGCACGACAAGACTCTAGAAGGTGTGCACACGCACAGGCAGACGCACACACGCCCCTCGCGCATACGCGCCCGCGTAGGAAGTTCAGGCGACTCCAGGGCGGCTCTATCGGCTCCCTGGTGGCGGAACGCCGTCGCGGAGCCAGAGGAGGTTCTCGGTGAGTTCCTGCTCCCAGTCAGATCCAAGATGACCGCTGCCGTCCACCCTGACGATGCAGCCCGGCACGTTCGCGGCCAACCACTCACCGTGCGCGGGAGGACTGAGGACATCCACGCTCCCGTACCAGACGAGCACCGGCACGGCGATCTCGCTGACATCGAAGCCCCATGGCCGGACGAACGCGAGGTCGTCGTCCACCCAGCCCCAGACGCCGTTCACGCCCAGCTCCGGGATCGACTCACGGTTGATCTGCATCGTCTCCGGGCGAGCCAGCTCCTCCCGGTCGGAATCGGACAAATCGAAGCCTTCGAGGACGTTGGCCGGGTCGACAGCAACCCTCTCCACCATCAGGGCGTACTCCCGCTCCAACTCGACGGTCAGGGTCTCCTCCCCCGCCTGAGTCCAGCGAAACTCCTTGACGTTTTCGGCATCCATCCCGTCAAGCCATGAGTCGACGTCGAGCCCGGGAGAGCCGAGCGGCGCAACGCCGACAAGACAGGTGACCCGAACAACTCGATCCGGACGCAAGGCGGCACAGGCAAGCGCATGAGGCCCACCCCCGGAACCACCAGTGACCGAGAACCGCTCGAACCCGAGGTGATCGGCAAGCACGACCACGTCGTCAACCTCGTCGGCAACACAACGTCCCCGCCGCCGGCTCGATCGGCCATACCCGGCCCTGTCATGGGTCACGTAACAGACGCCAAGTTCCCGGTAGAGCTGTTCGTGCGGCCACCGGCCCAACCGGCACCCAGGCGTCCCATGGCACGACAAGACAGGAAACCCCTCCGGATCACCCCAAAGCGCGAACGCAAGCACACGCCCCGAAGGAGTAACCGTGGTCTTCATGTCGCTCATGCCCAAGGGGTGATGACTCGCAACCGGACGATGCGCACTATGCCTATGCACCCGCGCCGGCTTGCCTTCCAGGGGCCTAGTACGACGCGGGTGCTTCTCCGTGTTCTACACAAAGCGCCGCTAGTGGGCACTCATGTCGATCGCGCGGATGTGGACCGGTTCCAGCTCGACTGCGTAGCGTCTCTGGCCGGGCGGGTCGAAGGTCGAGAGGTCGACGCCGTACTTTCGCCCGACCGCGTCTCGCAGTGCGTGGTCCTCGTCCAGTGTCAGCTGAGCACGCGCTCGGATCTCGAGGTACCGCGCCGGGTTTGCCGTGTCGAGAACGAAGAGGTTGCACTCCGGCCTGCGAAGGAGGTTCTTCGTCTTCTGGCGGGTCTCGTTCAGCGACAGCTTCAACTCGCCGTCGGCGTGCAGGAACCACACTGCGGTGACCTGTGGGAAACCGTCGTCGCCGATCGTGGCCAGCGCCGCCACCGGCGCTTCGAGCAGATTACGATGGCTCTCGGGCACGTCGAGCGGCACGACGCGAGTATATGACGGCGGGAGCGATGCCCCTCGACGGCCCGGACCAAAGATACGACGCCCGACCCGCGCTCGAGCTGCGGGCCGGGCGTAGGTGCTTCGGTGCTGCTAGATCCGGCTCGTAACGGTGCTGATGGCACCGGAGACGCCGCCTGCGAGGGCGGTGAAGACGCCGACGACGGCGAGTGTGATCACACCCAGCACGACGGCGTACTCCGCCATCGTCTGACCCTCCTGGCGCTTGCGCGCCCACCTGATCAGGTCACGGCATTCGGAGAACGTCATGTTTCTTGTCACCTCCTCGATGCGGTCGCTCACGGTGCGAGACTGCAGCACCTGTTGCGAATACATCGTCCGGAGCGACGGTTGACGTGATCCCTAGATAGGGGACTTGCGCAGCGAGCTCAACTGACGTACGAATTCGCAAGCACGCGGCCTCTAGTGGCCCGTGGCCGAGAAGTGCATGTAGTCCTTCGTCGAGCCGGACCAGGCGCCGCCCCAGCCCCAGCCGACCGAACGGAACGCCTCGACGACGGCCGGCGTGACCATTCCCGGGCGGAGCTGCGAGCGGTCGAGGTACGGGCGGCTGGCGGCATCGCGCGTCATGCCACAGCCGACGTAGGGATTCTCGACCGGGTTGAGGTCGATCGCCTCGCCGTAGGCGTGCTCCGACCAGTTCCCGTTGCCGGTGGCCGTGGCGCTCGAGCACGGCGAGGCGACGGCCTGCCGGCACTCGAAGGCGTCGCTGACATAGGCAGGCTGATTCTGCTGGTACGCGTCCTTGAGCAGCATGTCGCGGATCGGGAAGCGCAGCTCGTACAGTCGCCGGAAGACGCGCGCGAGCTTCGGCGCGGCATCCCTGTTCACGACGACCTGACCGGCGTGGGGACGGCCGTCGAAGCCCCAGATCGTCACGGTAAGCACCCTGAGCTCCGAGAAGGAGACCGGACAGCCCTGGTGCCAGTATTTGCCCGTCAGCCTGGTCTGGATCGGCGTCGACACCGGCTGGATCACCGAATGGAACGCGACCACCGAGAGCGGGACTGCGAGCAGGCGCAGCATCACCAGTCGTTATAGACCCGGATCGAGCCCGTGTAGCACGCCACCCACACGCGCCTCGTCGCGTGGTCGTACGCGATGCCGATCGGATGGAAGCAGGCGTCGATCGTCTGCAGCGTGCTCATGTCGGACGCCCGCAGCTTGGTCACGGTGCCGCTCTCGTAGTTGACGACGTAGATGGCCTTCCCGTCGGGCGCGATCGTGAGGCTGCGAGGCGCGCTCCCGGTCGAGACCTTGGCGCGCACGACGCCGGTCCACGCATCGAGCTTCGCGACCCGCCCCTCGGCGTTGAGCGAGACGTAGATGTAGCGGCCGTTCGGGCTGAGCGCCTCCGCCCGCGGGCCCTGGCCGACGTAGATCCGGCTCGACGTCCAGTGCTGGAGGTCGATGCGCACGAGCTGGTTCCCGCCCATGATCGCGACGTAGGCCGCGCTGCCGTTCGGCTCGATCACGATGCCGCGCGGGTAGGGGCCGATCGGGATCCTCCGCAGCTCACGATCGCTCCTGGTCGAGACGACGCTCAGGTCCCAGGAGCACCAGTTCGTCGCGAGCACGTAGCGGCCGTCAGCCGTCACGGCCACGACCTTCGGGACCTCGCCGACGCGGTACGCGCCGTCGATCGCGAGCTTCCGCATGTCGACGCGGTAGAGAAAGCTCCGGTCGTAGCCCGACGACGGCGTGCACGAGTCGCTGGCCTCGGGGCCGAAGCCTGCGCCGTACATCGAGTAGTTCGAGACGTAGGCATAGCGGCCGTCCGGCGAGAACGCGGCCTCGACCGGCGCACCGCGGACGACGCCCGGATATTGCGGAAAGCCGAGCCGCGAGAGGTGCACGGCATCCGAGATCGTCTTCACGAGCTTCAACGTGCTCGCGTCGTAGACCGAGATCGTGTGCCGGTACATCATGTTCTGCGCGGTCACGTACCCGGTGCCCGACGATGCGACTGACTTCGGCGAGATCCTCCCGGTGATCACGGCCTGCAGCTTGAGTCGGGCCAGATCGGACGGGCGGGCGTGCACGACGAGCGGCTTCGCGTCCGTTTCCTGAGCCCGCGGAACGGCTCCCGCCTGCTCGTTCGAGTGGAGGACGAGGCCCCCGATCAGGGCGGCCACGCCCAGCACGACGATCAGGGCGACGGCCCGGCGCCTACGGATCTCCCGCTGTCGCTTCCTCGACCGGCTGCTCATTCGCGCACGACGATAGACGTCCGGAACGACGATACGGGTCCGGCTCCGTCCGGTGCAGGTCCTACCGTGCCGTCATGGCCGGAGTGCTACTGCTCGGCTTTGTGCTCGTGATCGCGATCCTGGTCTGCTCCTTCGCCCAGGCGAGCTTTCCCGTCGCTCTCTCCGTCGTCTCGCTCTTCATCGGGCTGATCGTCGCGGCGGGCGGCGGCACGATGGCGGAGTCGATCCTGGCCGGCGGCGCGATCCTGGTCGGCGGGCTCGTACTCGCCACCGCCTCCGACACGTACGAGGAGATCCGGCTCGCGCGCCGTCGCGCGAGGCCTCGGCGACGCCCGCGCCCGCGCGTGGACGTGAGCACGTTCGCCGACGAGGAGCCCCAGTTCGACGAGCGGCGCCGCGCAGCCTGACGGCTAGAGTGACGTCCATGCCCGGCCACCTCGCAAAAGCGTTCAAGTTCGCCCGCACGCCCGAGGGGCGCAAGGTACTGTCGGAGGCGATCCGGCTCGCCCGCACCGAGGAGGGCCGCAAGCTGATCGCACAGGCGCGCAAGGTCGCGAGCTCGCCGGAGGGCAAGCGCCTGCTCACGAACGCCGCCAAGCTCATCAACACGCCGAAGCAGACCGCGAAGGACGCGCCGCCGTCGAGCCTCCGTCAGACGATTCGCGACGGCTTCAACGGCCGGAAGCCCTAGCCGGTGAGAGTCACGATGCTGCTCGCCGACTCCGCGCAGGAGGTCGGCGGAAAGCTCTACATCCTCGGCGGCGGCTGGTCGATCACGGGGCCGGAGCCGTTGCCGATGGCGATCGCGCTCAAGCTCGAGGTGCCCTGGGACCGGACGAACGAGCAGCACTCGCTGCTGCTCGAGCTCCTCGACGAGGACGGCGAGCCCGTTATGGTCGACGGGCCGGACGACGAGCAGGTGCCGCTCCAGGTCACCGGCCAGTTCGAGGCGGGACGCCCGCCCGGGATCAAGCCGGGGACGCCGATCGACAGTGCCCTCGCCGTCAACTTCGGGCCGCTGCCGCTCGAAACCGGCCGGCGCTACCAGTGGCGCCTGTCGATCGACGGCGAGACGGACGAGGACTGGGCGCTCGGGTTCTCTACGCGGCCGGCCGGACCGAGCCCACCGCACCTGTGAGCGCGGGCTCGGGGACGCCGCTGCGCAGCACCGACGACGTCGCTGTCGGCGTCTGAAGCACGCCGAGGGGCGGCCAGGGCCGTCCGCGCGGAAACTCGACCTGCGGGCGGGCGTCGTGCTCTATGCAGAAGAGGCCGATGCAGAGTGTCGAGCAACCGGGCTCGACGCACGTGCTGATCATCGACATGTCACCTCGATGCCCGCTCGCCCGGAAAGACAAACCAGGGCGAGCACAGGCACGGTGAGACGCACCTCACCAGTCTCACCGATCCATGGGCCCACCGCAAGTGCGAGCGAGCGGCCCGTCGACCGTCCCTGACCGCCCGCTCGCGAATACGTCTGCATCCGTTCGTCAGTACCAGGAGCCACGGCTGCGTCCACCCATGCCGCCGGTGAAGACGGCGATGAGCCAGAGCAGCGCTGCGATCGCGGCGATGATGAACAGCCAGTGAACCGTGAAGCCGACGCCGAACAGCACGACGGCGATCAGGGCGAGCAGAACCAATACGAGCACGCTTGTACACCTCCTTCGGGTGACCACGTTCGGGGCACCAGGTACCCGCCCGGCCCGGTGCGAAACACCGCCCGGGTAAGGGTGTCGTAAGCACGTCGGGCAAAGGGTGTCGGCGCCGGCGGCGCCGGGTAGAGGCTGGGCTCGAGCAGGTCGACGAAATCCGGTTGAACCAATCCCAGGAGGTCGAAAAATGGGCCTAGGAGTGAGCCTCATCCTGATCGCGGCCGGCGCCATCATGGCGTGGGCTGTCCACGTGAGCACGACCGGTTTCGACATTCACGCGGTCGGCTACATCCTGCTCGTCGTCGGCATCGTCGGAGCCCTGCTTTCGCTCGTCTTCTGGTCGAGCTGGGCAGGCCCCGGTTACTTCGTCCGCCGCGGCGACATCGTCGACGACAGGTACTAGTCAGCAGACCGCTCGGGGCGGGCTCCCAGGCCCGCCCCGTCGGCTGCCCGTAGGATCGATCCATGCAGGTGTCCCGCCTCGCGATCGCGCCGGTCAAGGGCCTCGCGCTCGTCCACCCGCGGGAGGTCGTGCTCGGCCGGGCCGGCGTTGCGAACGACCGCCGCTTCTACCTGGTCGATCCGGACGGCCGTCTCGTCAACAACAAGACGTGCGGCGAGCTGATGCAGGTGCACCCGGAGGTGACCGGCGACGCGGACGCGCTCACGTTGCGCTTCCCGGGCGGCGAGGCGGTATCGGGCGAGGTCGCGGCCGGCGATGCGGTCGAGACGAGCTTCTACGGCCGGCCCGTCAGGGGCCGGCTCGTCGAGGGCCCCTGGTCGGACGCGCTCTCGGAGCACGCGGGCCGGCCACTCCGCCTCGTGCGCACGGACGACCAGGGCGCGGCGATCGACCGTGTGCACGTCGTCACGCTGATCTCCGACGGCTCGCTCCGGGCGCTGGCGCGGCACGGCGGCGCCGACACGGTGGACGGCCGGCGGTTCCGGATGACGATCGAGCTCGAGGACTGCGGCGAGCACGCGGAGGACGACTGGATCGGCGACGAGGTCGAGGTCGGCGGTGCACGAATCCGCGTCGCGGGGCCGGTCGGGCGGTGCGTCGTGACGTCGCGCAACCCGGATTCGGGCACATCCGACTTCGACACCCTGGGCGCGCTCGCCGGCTACCGGACGCTGCGTGAGGGCAAGGCGTTCGGCTGCGGTGTCTGCGGCGACGTGCTCGTCGAGGGCTCGGTGCGGGTCGGCGACTCACTCGTCCGGGGACGCTGAGGCGAGGGATCGTCCGGCCGCCGTCCGGGCCGATGCATCTAGCGACTCAACCCCGAGAAGGGATCGACTCAACCCCGAGAAGGGAGCAGCCGATGCAATCCGCCTTCCAGAAAGTAGTCGGAAGCATGCTCAAGACGTTCAGGCACGTGTTCCACACGGAGAAGAACGAAGCGGCCTGAGCGGCTGTCGGCGCCTCGCCGCAGCGATCCTTTACGCTGGCATCGCTCGGAGAGGTGTCCGAGTTGGCCTAAGGAGCGCGACTGGAAATCGCGTACCTGCCGAAAGGTGGGTCGCGGGTTCGAATCCCGCCCTCTCCGTTGCGGACCCGGATCCCTCTTCAACAGAGGGATCCGGTTGATCTTGTGAGAGGGGTCGAATGATCGAAGTTCGAACCCGTAGAGCTATAGGGGCAAAAGTCCGTGCGGATGTCTTGACAGCCGTCAATGGGAAGCGGGAGGGTGAGGCGTGACGCCGACAATCACCACAATCGCCGGTGGCTGGAACGGGGACGGTGGCATGGCTTGCGAGGCGGTGCTCTCTTGGCCGCATGGTCTTGCCTTCGACTCCAGCGGAAACCTTGTCATCGCCGAGCGTGATGGGCATCGCATCCGAAGAGTGGATGCCACTGGCGTGATCACGACCGTGGCCGGAAACGGCGCCGCCGACTTCGCGGGCGACGGAGCCCGCGCTACCGAGGCGGCGCTCTGCTACCCGGAGTCGGTCGCGGTCGCTCGCGATGGGAGCGTCTACATCGCGGACTCGGGCAACCATCGCATCCGTCGCGTTGACCGCCATGGCGTCATCGCGACGATTGCTGGCTCCGGAGAGCGCGACATCGCCGGTGACGGAGAGTCAGCTCTCGAGGCCGGTCTCGACCACCCGCGTGGCGTGGCGATCAGCGTCGACGACTCGATCGTGGTCGCCGACACTTTCAATCACAGAGTCCTGCTCGTGCAGCGGGATGGAACGATCAGCGCAGTCGCCGGAACGGGAGATGACCAGGGCGCGTCCGCTGACGATGGTCCGGCGACCGAGGCGGTCGTTGAATGTCCGTCTGGGCTGGCGATTGGCGGCGACGGCAGCATGTACGTGGCGGAGGGCTGGTTTGTTCGGCGCGTGGACGCCGCCGGCACCATTACGACGATCGTCGGGACAGATGAGCCCAGTTCCTTGGGCGACGGAGGCCCGGCAGTCGACGCTTCGCTCGAAGAGCCGCAGGCGCTCGCGCTCGGCCACGACGGGAGCCTCTACATCGCAGACGCAACCGCCAACCGAGTCCGGAAGGTGGACCCGGACGGTGTGATCACGACCGTGGCCGGAACGGGGGAGGAGGGATTCTCGGGCGACGGGGGGCCGGCGATCGACGCCGAGCTGGCCTGGCCCAGAGGAGTTGCGGTTGCTCCCGACGGGAGTGTCTACATCGCGGACACGTGGAACGACCGCATCCGCCGCGTGGATCCAGACGGCACGATCACGACCGCCGCCGGTCGTGGGGATGCACCCTTCCCCGAGAGGCGCCGAGCCACGGAGGTTCCGCTCGACGTCGGCGGTGTTGCGATCGCGCCCGACGGCAGCATCTACGTCACGGACGGCCCCTGTGTTCGGGGAATCGACCGCGACGGTGTGATCACGACCGTCGCTGGGACCGGACGCAAAGGCCACTCGGGCGACGGCGGCCCCGCAGTCGAGGCAGAGCTCGACGAGCCGGCCGGGCTCGCCATCGGACCCGACGGGAGTTTCTACGTCGCCGACTACGGTTGCAATGTCGTGCGGCGAGTGGCCCCGGACGCCACGATCACGACGTTTGCCGGTATCCCGGACGACGACTGCGCGGAGCCGGATCCGGCCGTTGCGGACGACGCGGACGCGCTCTGGGCCTGGTACGGGGGCGACGGCGGGCCGGCTACTGAGGCGAGGCTCGTCGGCCCGCACGACGTTGCAGTCGATCCCGCCGGGAATGTCTACATCGCGGACAGCGCAGGGATCCAGATCACGGAGAACGCCGCCGTCGACAGCCACCGCATCCGGCGCGTCGGCAGCGACGGCCTGATCGTGACCATTGCAGGAAGGGGGCCATCGGGCTACTCCGGTGATGGACGCCAGGCGCTGCGGGCCAAGCTCCTCAGCCCGAGCGGCCTCGCGATTGGCCCGGACGGAAGCATCTACATCGCCGACACCGGCAACGAGCGGATCCGCCGCATCGATTCGAACGGCGTCATCACGACGGTTGCCGGCAACGGCGAAGCGACGTTCTGCGGCGACGGTGGCCCGGCAACGGAAGCTGGGCTGTGGTGGCCAGAACATGTCGCCGTGGATGCGGAGGGGAACCTCTTCGTGGCCGACAACTGGAACAAGCGCGTCCGGCGAATAGACCGCGACGGCGTGATCACGACGTTCGCCGGAACGGGAGAGCCCGGCTACTCGGGAGACGGCGGTCCTCCGACAGAGGCCCAGCTTACCCCGGTGTCCATCGCCGTCGCACCGGATGGGGCCGTGTACGTCGCCGACAACTCTGGTCGGGTGCGCCGGATCACCTCGTGAGAGCGAAGGGAAGCGCTCTCCACGACTGTCGGAGCCCTAGCCTCCCGTCTCCGTCTCAAAAGGGACTCGAACCAGCCGCGATGCGAATCTGAGCAGGCGATCGAGTTCCCACCAGTCATCGCCGGGGTTCGAACGTTGTCCCACTAGGGCCGTGGATCACGGGGGAAACAGCCGGTTTCCCCCGTGGGCCCCCTTCCCTTTCGCAGCGCTCACAGCTCGGTTCGAGCTACGCCCGGGCGAAGCCCGGACTTCGCTGCGACTCGTTGCGCGTGACAGGCGCTAGAAGGGGAAAGAGTCGCGGTCGTCATCCTGCTCCACGACCGGCGTTGAGCTCGTGCCGGCTGCGACTGGATGCGGTGCGCGGGGCTCGGTGCGGCGGCGGCGGCGAAGCTGCAGCGTGAGCCCGGCGACGCCGAGCGCGACGCAGATCAGCACGGCGACGAGCAGCGCGACGAGCTCGACCATCGCGAGCAGGGGCCAGAACGCCGCAGTCATGGCCGGTCGTACCCGAGCTCGAGCAGCAGCGGGCCGGCCTCGTCTTCGACCTCCTTCAGCTGGGCCTCCGTGAGCTCGTCCCGGTAGCGACCCACCGAGTCCGGGTGGGCCTCGGCGAGCAACCGTCTGAGCTCGGACGCCGACACTTCCAGGTCGGCCGCGATCTGCTCGGCGACGGCGCCCGGGTCGGTCGTCAGCTGCTCGTAGCGGACCTCGATCGAGCGCTCGGGCACGCTGCGCGCCGCGGTCACGTACCTGCGCCACGCCCAGGCTGCGCGGCGCGCGTCGGATACACCCTCGAACCGCCCCGCAAGCTCGGGCTCGACCCAGAAGCGCGCGTGCGGCCCGTAGCGCCGCCGGGCGTCGTCGCGCCCGTTCTGCGACGCGCTCAACCAGCCGCGCTCGAGCAGCGAGCAGACGACGTCGCGGCCGTCACGGACGATGTGGATCGCCCGACCGGCCGGGTAGGCCTGCAGCGCAGCCGGGAGGAAGAACGAGAGCTCGGGGGTCTGCTCGACTCCTCGGAGTCCCTGCACGAGCGAGAGCCGGCGCACCGTCTCGAGCTGGCTGCGGATCCGCCGTCCGGCGTCGTCGGCCGGCAGGTCGGCGAGCTCCGCGATCGACGCCTTGAGCGGGATCACCTCGCCGAGGTCGACGAATCCGGGCAGCGTGCCGCTCGACCGCGCGAGGAAGCTCGTCCCCGACCGGGGACAACCGACGACGAACACGAGCCTGGGCTCCGTCCTCCCGAGCCGCTCGGACGGCGACAGGCCGGCGCGCGGGATGACGTGCCGCACGGTGGCCACGTAGAAGCTCGCATGCCAGACGGCGCTGTGAACAGCGCGCGCCGACTCGGCGAGCATCGCGCTGATCTCGTGCACCGGCAGCCTGCCTCCCTCCTTTCGCTCCCAACAGGACCCGGGACCCGGAGGATCGTATGACGTTACGGTGAGACGGAGTTAAGAACGACGTAATTCTGCCGAGCGCCGTCCTCCGGCCGCGTCTAGCCCGTTTGCGTCAGGAACGCGACCAGGTCGGCGACCTGCGTCTTGCCGAGCTTCGAGCCGAAGTCCTGGGGCATGACGCTCGGTGGGAACTTCGGGACGACGTACACATTCGGGCTCACGATCGACTCGGTCGTGTACTGGCCGAGCGAGCCGCGGTTCGCCGTCTTCGCGTCCGCGGCAAGATGGTCGAGGTCGGGCCCGATCGTGCCGCTCGCCCCTGCCGGCGTGAACGTGTGGCAGGCGGCGCACCCGTTCGCGGCGAACACCGCCTTGCCGGCGGTCGCGTTGCCTGCGGGAGCCGGAGCCGGCGCGGGCGACGGCAGGGTGGGTGTCTGGGGCTCGGCGCTCGCCTCGGGCTGCTCCCGCGCGACGAAGACGACGACGAGCATCATCGCCGCGAAGAAGCACGCGCAGACTGCGACGTACGCCCAGAGATGCCGTCCCGGGAAGTTCGGGCGCCAGCGGGGGATCACGAACGAGCTGACGAGCGCGAAGATGATGAAGGCGGCGCCCATCCCGGCCAGGCCGGCCTTTTGCGCAGACGTGAGCGCCGCGAGCAGCACGGGCGGCAAGCTACCAGCTTCCGTCCGGCGCGTCGCCGCTGTCGCCGCCGCGGGCGAGGCGCCCCCAGCCGTCGCTGAACGTGTGTCCGCTGTCCGGGCGGACGGGCAGGTTCGAGGATGCTCTCCTCCTCTCCAGCGCTCCAGTCCGCCAGGCACGCTCCTGGAGTCGCCGTTCCTCGTCCCCGATCCGCCGGCGCACGACCGAAAGCTCGATCTCGAGCCGCGTCATCTCGTCCTCGCGCCGCGCGAGCTCCCGCTCTCGCGCCTCCAGCTGCTCCTGCAGCCCGGCCCGCTCGCGGTCGAGACGCTCGTCGCCTCCCGCCCTCAGGCGCTCGCGTGCCTCCGCCGCTTCGCGCTCGAGCTCGTCACGCCGTTGCGTCAGCTCCGCTGCCACCACGGCCGCCAGCTCCTGCTCCCGCCGGGCGAGCTCGGCCCGCGCCTCCACCTCGAGGTCGTGCCGCCGCCGGTCGAGATCGGCCGCCATCGACTGCTCGAGCTGCTCGCGTCGCAGCGCGAGGTCGCTCTCGGCGCGCTGCTCGAGCTCGCCCTCACGGCGGGCCAGCAGCTCCTCGATCCGCTCCTCCGCCTCCCGCTCGTGTCCCGTGCCGTGTGCGGCCGCAACGGCGGTCGAGGCCGTCGCGAGCTCGAGCGCCCGCTCGACCTCCGCGAGACGGGCCTGGGTGGCGAGCAGCGCTGCCTCCGCCTCGCGGCGCTCCTGAGCGGCCTTCCCGAGGGCCGCGAGCTCGGCGGTCGCCGCGTTCAACAAGGCCCGCGTCTCGTTGTGCTCCTCGAGTTGGCGCTCGAGCTTCGCGATCCGCTTCTGTGCCGCCTCCAGCTCCGAGGAGAGTCCGCGCCGCTCCTCGAGCTCGCCCTCCTGCAGCGTCAGCCGTTCGGCCTGGGTGCTGAGCTCGGCGGCGGCCGCGCGCTGGCGCTGCTCGGTCTCGGCAACAGCGCGGGCGCGCTCCTCGAGTTGCTGCCGTTGCAGCTCGAACGTCGCCAGGACGCGGGCGAGAGCACCGGAGGTGTCGTCGCCGCCACGGCCGGATCGAAAGCCTCCGCGGCGCACCCGCGGCGGTCGGGAGACGTCGCGCTTCTGCAGCTCACCGGACAGCGACTGCACCTCTCGCTCGCGCTGCGAGGCGCGCGCGGCGCTCTCGCGCAGCGCCGTCTGGAGGCGGGCGATCTCCTCCGCCGCGGCAGCCCGGATGCGCTCCCGCTCGGCACGCAGCCCCTGTTCTAGCGCCCGCAGCCGCGAGAGCTCGGCCGCGATCTCCGGCGTGGGCTCGGGACCGCTCGTCACGGGCTGATTCTAGGAGGCGGCGCCGGTCAGGACCCGCGTGGCCCGGGCGCCCGCGGCCGCCGCAGCCACCGTGCAACCGCGTCCAGGCTGCGGCCGAGTGCGAACCCACCGCCCACGGCAAGCAGGAGCCAGGCTCCCAGTGCTGCCGCGAGCAAGACGACCCAATGCGGCATCCGCCGAAGGTAGACGGCGGGTCGGACGGAACGTGCCGAGCGGCACGATCGCGGTCGCTACTCGGCGTCCGGAGGCGGCGTCGACGCGCGGACGGCTTCCTCGACCCGGGCGAGGATCCGGTCTTCGAACGCGCGACCGGCCATGTCGTCGACGGCGGCGTCGTCGTCGTGGTCGGCCAGGCTCTCCGCAGGCGGCGGCGCGACCTTCCCGAGCGCCCCTTCGAGTGACCGCAGGACGCGCTCCTGGATGCTGTCCGAGAGCCGCTGCCCGAAGTCCTCTATGCGGCGCTCGAAGTCCTTGTCGTCCCGCTGACGCGCCGGCCCGGGCGAGCGCTTGGGCCCGCGTCGCTTGGCCGGCTTCTCCTCGGGCGTGGCCTCGACGTCCTCGATGTCGAGCTCGAACACCCGCTCCGGCTCGTCGATGCCCTTCAGGTGCCGCTCGCCGATCGGGAAGACGGACACGCCGTCCGGAAGGCTCGAGCCGACGAGCGCACGCGTCGTCTCGGACATCAACACATGCCCGCCGCGGCCGACTGTGCAGATCCGGGCGGCCCGGACGACGTCGAGCCCGTGATAACCCTCCTCGCCGACCGCCGGCTCCCCCGTGTGCAGGCCGATCCGGACTCGGACGGTCGCGTCTGCAGGCCACTCGGCGGCGGCATGGGCGCGCTGCACCTCGACCGACGCGGTCACGGCCTCGCGCGCCCGCGGGAAGGCGTAGAAGAACGCGTCGCCCTGGGTGTCGATCTCGGTGCCGCCCGACCCGCCGAACACCTCGCGGACGATCCGCCGGTGCTGCGAGAGCACGTCGCCGTAGCGCTCGCCGAGCTCCTTGACGAGCGCCGTCGAGCCTTCGAGGTCGGTGAAGACGAACGTGACCGTCCCGGCGGGGAGCTGGGCCATGCCGCGAATCGTAGTCGGGCAGGTGCGCGTAACGGACGCCCGGTCCAGAAGACTGTGCGGGATGGCGGACGCCGAGCGCGCACGGCTGCTCGAGGTGCCGAAGGGCCGCTCCCCCTGGCGGCACTTCGGCCCGTACCTCGCCGAGCGCGCCTGGGGCACCGTCCGCGAGGACTACAGCGCGACCGGCCAGGCCTGGGACTCCTTCCCCCACGACCAAGCCCGCTCGCGCGCATACCGCTGGAACGAGGACGGCCTCGGCGGGATCTGCGACGACCGGCAGCACCTCTGCTTCGCGTTCGCGCTCTGGAACGGCCGGGACCCGATCCTGAAGGAGCGACTGTTCGGCCTCACGGGCCCGCAGGGGAACCACGGCGAGGACGTCAAGGAGTACTGGTGGTACCTCGACTCGACGCCGACGCACTCGTGGATGCGCTGGCGCTACATGTACCCGCAGGCGAGTTCCCGTACGCCGAGCTGGTCGCGGAGAACGGCCGCCGCGGACGTGACCAGCCGGAGTACGAACTGCTCGACACCGGCGTCTTCGACGACGGCCGCTACTGGGAGATCACGGCCGACTACGGCAAGGCCTCGACGGACGACCTCCTCGTCCGCGTCACCGTGCGCAATGCGGGGCCCGACGCGGCGACGATCGACGTCCTCCCCACGCTCTGGTTCCGGAACACGTGGTCGTGGGGGCTCGATCCGCGCCGCCCGTCGCTCCGCCTCGAGGGGCCGGCGATCTTCGCCGAGCACTGGGATCTCGGCGGACGCTGGCTCTCGGCGAGCGGCACGCCGACGCCTCTCTTCTGCGAGAACGAGTCCAACGCGGAACGCCTCTGGGGCCTCGACGGCTCGACCAACTACCCGAAGGACGGGATCGGCGACCACGTCCTTCTGGGCACGGCGACCGTCAATCCCGAGCTGACCGGCACCAAGTCGGCCTTCCGCTACCGGCTCGAGCTCGCCGCCGGCGCAAGCGAGACCGTCGAGCTCCGTCTCCGTGACACCACCGGCGGGCTCGGCGACGACTTCGAGGAGGTGATGGCCGCGCGCGAACGCGAGGCGGACGAGTTCTATGCAGAGCTCACCCCGGCCGGCGCGTCCGCCGACGAGGCGCTCGTGCTCCGCCAGGCATTCGCCGGAATGCTCTGGTCGAAGCAGTTCTACCACTACGACGTCGAGCGCTGGCTCGACGGCGATCCCGCGTCGCCGCCGCCGCCCGCCGCCCGCCTGCAGGGCCGCAATCACGATTGGCGGCACCTGAACAACCTCGACGTGATCTCGATGCCCGACACGTGGGAGTACCCCTGGTACGCGGCGTGGGACCTGGCGTTCCACTGCGTCGCACTCGCGCACGTCGACCCCGAGTTCGCGAAGGCGCAGCTGATCCTGCTCTGCCGCGAGTGGTACATGCACCAGAACGGACAGCTCCCCGCCTACGAGTGGTCGCTCGGCGACGTCAATCCGCCCGTGCACGCCTGGGCGGCGCTGCGCGTGTTCGAGATCGACGGCTCGCAGGACCTCGACTTCCTCGAACGCGTCTTCCACAAGCTCCTCCTCAACTTCACCTGGTGGGTGAATCGCAAGGACTCCGAGGGCAACAACCTGTTCGAAGGCGGCTTTCTCGGGCTCGACAACATCGGCCCGTTCGACCGCTCCGCGCTTCCCGTCGCGGGGACGCTCGAGCAGTCGGACGGCACATCCTGGATGGCCATGTACTGCGAGAACCTGCTCGAGATCGCGCTCGTCCTGGCCGAGCACGACCAGACCTACGAGGACCTGGCGACCAAGTTCTTCGAACACTTCGCGCTGATCGCATCGGCGCTGAACGACGAGGGGCTCTGGAACGAGGAGGACGGCTTCTACTACGACGTGCTCCGGCTTCCCGACGGGCGCGAGATCACGCTGAAGGCGCGCTCGATCGCCGGCCTGCTGCCACTCGCTGCGGTATCGACGATCGGCCCGCAGACGCTCGACCGGATGCCCGACTTCGCCGTGCGCATGCGCTGGTTCATCGACCACAAACGCGAGGGCCTGGGCGTCGTCCAGCACCTGACCTCGGCCGACCACGACGGCTGGCGGATGTGCTCGATCGTGTCCGAGGAGCGCCTCCGCCGTCTCCTGTCGGCGATGCTCGACCCGGCCGAGTTCCTCTCCGACCACGGCCTGCGCGCGCTGTCGAAACGCCACGCGCTCGAGCCGCTCGAGGTCGACGTCGACGGCGTCACGGCGACGCTCGATTACGAGCCCGGGGAGTCGACGAGCGGGCTCTTCGGAGGCAACTCGAACTGGCGCGGCCCTGTCTGGATGCCGATCAACTACCTCCTGGTCGAGACGCTCCGCGTCTACCACCGCTTCTTCGGGGAGTCGTTCCGGGTCGAGTGCCCCACCGGCTCGGGCACCTCGATGACGCTCGACGAGGTCGCCGACGAGATCTCCCGCCGGCTCGTCGCGCTCTTCCTCCGGGACGCGGAGGGCCGGCGGCCCGTGTTCGGCGACTACCGACTGCTGCAGGACGATCCGGCCTGGCGCGACCTGATCCTGTTCCACGAGTACTTCCACGGCGACACCGGCGCCGGACTCGGCGCCTCGCACCAGACCGGGTGGACCGGGCTCGTCGCCAACCTGATCATCGGCGCGCGCTCGTGATCGAGCGGCTCGTCGCGCTTGTACTCGCCCCGGGCTCGCCCTGGGCGTCGATCGCCGCCACCGTCGTCCGGGTCGGCGCGGGCGCGGTCCTGATCGGCTTCGGGCAGAGCAAGTTCGTGCACCACGCGAAGGAGACGCGCGCCTTCGGGCGCTACGGCCTACCGGCGCCCGAGCTGTTCACGTACGCGATCGGAACGGTCGAGCTCGTCGGCGGCATCCTGCTCGTGGCCGGCCTCGTCACGCGGCTCGTGGCGCTCGGCCTGGCCGGGAACATGGTCGGCGCGATCGCGACCGGTGGGCGCGTCGACGGCGGCTTCGTCAATCTCGGCCTGGCGCCGCTCCTCCTCGTGGCGATGCTGTTCCTCGTCTGGGCAGGAGCGGGACGATTCTCGCTCGACGACGTGCTCCGTCGCCGCCTCGCACCCGGTCGGCCTGTGGAGCAATCGTCACCCTCTCGGCACACCGGCGTGCCAGACACATGACGGTTTCCGCGCTACCATCGAAAGTGGGTGGTGGGCTGGGGTGCCCCCGGCGGATAGGCGCAAATTGCAGGGGAATCGTCCGCGCCGAACCCGTGGCCCGGGGTGATCGCTAGGCCGGCTCGTCCGGTCCTGCGCAGCGCGGGTCGTGGTGGCGGACGAGCCGGAGCAGCAGGCTGCGGAGAGCGTCCCGGTCCGTCGCCGAGAGCGGCGCCAGGAACTCGTTCTCGATCCGCGTTACCGTAGACCGCAGCCCGACCAGGGTCTCGCGGCCCGCAGAGGTCAGGCTGACCGCCTGGCGGCGGCGGTCGTGCGGGTCGCGGCGCCGCTCGATCAGGCCCCGCTCTTCGAGTCCGTCGAGCAGACCCACGAGCTGGCTCCGGTCGAGCCGGAGCGCGTCGGCGATCGTCGCCTGCGTCGCGCGCGCGCCCTCGTCGAGGACTGCCAGCACGCTGAAATGGTAGGGCGTGAACCCCTGCTCCGCGAACTCCGTGATCGAGCGCGCCTTGATGGCGAAGCCGACGCGGGCGAGGAGGAACGCGGGGCTCGCGAGCAGTTCGCGGGGGAACGCCCCGGGCGTCTCCTTCGGAACGATCTCGATCTCGGCCGCGTCCATCGGAATAAGTGTAGCGCGTCCCATCGTTGTCAACTGATATCGTGGAGACGATCAACGATTGGGGGACGTGATGAGCAGCATCGACGCCACAGCAACCACCGGGGCAGGGACCACGATCGACAGGAAGCGATGGATCGCGCTCGCGGTCGTCGTCGCGGCGCAGTTCATGGTCATTCTCGACGTCGCGATCGTCAACGTGGCGCTGCCGTCGATCCAGAGCGATCTCCACTTCACGCAGGAGAGCCTCCAGTGGGTCGTGACCGCCTACGCGATCATGTTCGGGGGCGTTCTGCTCCTCGGCGGTCGCATGGCCGACCTGCTCGGGCGGCGACGCCTGTTCATCGCCGGCCTCGCGCTGTTCACGATCGCCTCGCTCCTTTCCGGCCTCGCGTGGTCCGAGACATCGCTGATCGTGTTCCGCGCCCTGCAGGGCCTGGGCGGCGGCATCCTTTCCCCCGCGGCCCTGTCGATCCTGATGACGATGTTCGCCGAAGGGCGCGACCGCAACCTCGCGCTCGGCATCTGGGGCGCCGTTTCAGGTAGCGGCGGCGCGGCCGGCGTGCTGCTCGGCGGCCTGCTGACGACATCGATCGGGTGGTCGTGGATCTTCTTCATCAACGTCCCGGTCGGCGTGGCCGTCATCGCCGTCACCCCGTTCCTCGTCCGGGAGAGCCGCGCGACGCTCGGCCACCGGCACTTCGACGTCGCCGGGGCAGTTTCGATCACCGGCGGACTGATGCTGCTCGTCTACGCGATGACGCGTGCGGCGCAGGACGGCTGGGGAACTGCGTCCACGATCGGCCTGCTCGTCGCCTCGACGGCGCTCATCCTGACCTTCCTCGCGATCGAGATCCGCTCGGAGGCGCCGATCCTGCCGCTCCGGATCTTCCGGAACCGCACGCTCTCGGCGGCCAACATCACGGGCTTCCTGGTCGGGGCGGCGCTCTTCTCGCAGTTCTTCCTGTTGACGCTGTACATGCAGGAGGTGCTGCACTACTCCGCGATCAAGACCGGCGTCGCGTACCTGACGCTGACGCTCGCCATCATCATCTTCGCGGCCGTCGCCCAGGGTCTCGTGACCAGGGTCGGCGTCCGGCGCGTGCTTCCGGTCGGGCTCGCGCTGTCGGCGGCAGGACTCGTGCTGTTCACGCAACTGCCGACCGACGGGCACTACTTCTGGGACATCTTCCCCGGCTTCCTCGTCAGCGGCATTGGTCTCGCCCTCTCGTTCGTGCCGATGACGATCGCGGCGCTGATCGGCGTCGAAGAGTCCGACGCCGGCATCGCCTCCGGGCTGATCAACACGAGCCAGCAGATCGGCGGCGCCGTCGGGCTCGCGGCAGCAACGACGATCGCCGTCACGTTCACGAACCGCTACGTGGACTCGCACGTGGGCGTGTCGGCCTCGAGCGCCGCGGCGCTCGACCACGGCTATCAGATCGCCTTCTGGGTGCTCGCGGCGCTGGCCGCAGTTGCCTCCGCCGTCGCCGCCGTAATGATCGAGCCGAACGCGCCGGGAGTCGAGGGCGAGCTGGCATCGGAGGCCGCGTAGCGAGGGTCCTCGGGGGCGGGCACTCCGGCCGGAGTGCCCGCCCCGTCTCAGCCGCCGAGCAGCGCGCGGAACCAGTCGGCCAATTCGGCCTCGTCACCTGCCCGGAACTGCTGGAGGAGGCGACGCTCGTCAGGGGTGGTCGTGACCGCGCTCGTAGCGCCAGGACGATACCCATCCTCGTTTTGTCCCGAGACGGGCGCGAACGTTACGGCGGCCGATGCGTCGCCGCCCGAGAGACGCACTCCACCCGCCGTGCCATGATCCGCACGTGAAGCATGCGGCGTTGACGCAGCTCGCGCGGGTCGGCCTTCTCCGCCCGGCGTATCGCGCCTACGAGCGGCTACGCGCGGTCGGTGCGCGGAACGACGTCACCGACCCGGACGAGCTGCCGCTCCCACCTGCGAAGCTGAGGATCCGCGTCGCCGGCACGGCAGACTCGGCATGGTTTCTCGAGAGCGGACGGCTGGCCGTGGAGGCGATGCGGGCGACGCTCGTGCGGGCGGGCTCGAAACTCGAGGACTTCGCGGCCGTGCTCGACTTCGGCTGCGGCTGCGGTCGCGTGACGAGGCACCTCGCGAGCCTGCCCGGCGATGTCCACGGCTCCGACATGGACGCCGTCGGCGTCGACTGGTGTCGCGCGAACCTGCAGTTCGGCCGCTTCGAGCGGAACCGCCTCGCTCCGCCGCTCGCCCTGCCCGCGGACAGCGTCGACTTTGCCTACGCGCTGTCGGTGCTGACGCACCTTCCGACCGAGCTGCAGGAGAGCTGGATGCTCGAGCTGACCCGCGTCTTGCGCCCCGGGGGCCTCCTGATCGTGACGACGCACGGCGAGCGCTACCTGAGCCGACTCTCGGCCGCCGAGCAGGAGCGCTTCCTGGCCGGCGAGGTCGTCGTCCGCTACGAGCAGGTGGCCGGGACGAACCTGTGCACGGCCTTCCACCCGCAGACGGACGTCGAGGGGAGGCTCGCACGCGGGTTCGAGCTCCTCGACGCGATCCCGAACGGCGCGAAAGGCAATCCGCACCAGGATCTGTTCCTGCTCCGCAAGCCTGCCGCCGTCACCGCGAGCCTGCTCGCGTCCTAGCGTCGCGGTTTCGGCACGCGCACCGGCGCCGAGAGCCGCGGCTGCGACCGGCCCCACTCGTCGAGGAACACCGCCGAGTAGCGATAGAGGCCGGGGCTCAGCCGGGCCGCGTCGAGGCAGGTCGTGGCCGTCGTCCGGCAGATCTGCGTGACGGCCGGGTCGCCCGGTGCAAACGCGGCGGTGCCGCGGTGGCGGAAGACGAGGACGCTGGAGACGCGCGGGTCGACACGGGTCACGGTCACCCGGATCGAGCGCTTCAGCCGGCGCACCGCGACGAGGGCCGGCGTCTCGGGCATCTGGAGGTCGGCGAGCACGTTGCGCATGAACTGCTGCACGCGCGGGTCGACCGGTGTCTCGATCCCGTCGCCGTTCACGCGGTAGCCGTCGAGCGCCCACGGGAACTCGTACGAGCCGGCGCTGAAAACGCGGGCGCCGGAAGGGGCGGTGTAGCGGACGGCCTCGGCCCGCTCGAGGTCGATCGTGCCTTCGTGATGGAAGAGGACGGCGACCTTCAGACCGCACGACGTCCCCGCCGGGCTCCCGGCCGGGATCTGGTCGTGCTCCCGGCTGACGACACCGGCGACGACGCTGCCGGCAGTCAGACCGGTGCCGGTGAGCCAGGGGTCGCCGGCGGCGCCGACCTGGAAGTCGGCCCGCGGCCAGTCGTACGAGCCCGTGTAGTGCTGGACCCCAAGGAGCGAGCACTCCGGGCGTGGCGGCGCGAGGGAGCGGAAGAGCGTCGTCTTCAGCGCCAGGTTCGGCTCGGGGTCGGGGGCCGCCTTGTAGCCGAGCATCGTCCGTCCGCCGTCCTCGTAGCGCACCTGCCAGTAGCCGATGTTCGCGCCGAGGAAGGCGAGGTTCGTCCCCTGGGCAAGAGCGTTCTCGAACCCGTCGCGCATGTTCTTCGTCCAGTACTCCCCGTGGCCCGCGACGATCGCGACGCGGTGAACGAGGAGCAGCGCGGGGTTGCGGTCGACATCCGCGTCCGTCGCGTACGAGACGTCGTAGCCCTCGCGCTCGAGGAAGCGGACGACAGGCAGCTCCCACTTCGACACCGGCTGGCTGCCGGCCGCCTGCCACAAGTAGGGCCGGTCGAAGCTGACGTGATTCGCCGGCACGAGGCTCGTCGAGTTGAAGTCGTAGAGGCTCTTGCCGCCGAAGGAGTTGTACGCCTGCCACGTGTTCACGGGCACCTCGACGAGGATCGGCGAGCGTCGCTCGGTGCCTTCGCTGACGATGAACGGGATCGTGCCGCGCGCGCCGCCGTCTGCCGGCACGAGCCGGGCGAGGTAGTAACCGCTGACCCAGTCCGCCGGGATCGCGAGCGTGTCCGTGACCGGCCAGGAGAGGCGAAGCTCGCCGGTGGCCGGGTCCGGGTCGGGCACGCCGTACACGGCGCCGGAGCGGTAGTCCAGGCAGCCGGGAAGACACGTGACGAGCCGTCCGCCGACCCCGCCGTACCAGCCGAGGCGGAAGATCTCGACGCGGTAGTCACCCGGGCTCGAGACGTGCAGGTGCAGCGTCTCACCGGGCCTGACGCTCGTCTCGGAGGCGTAGCCCTCGATCGCGGAGTCGGCCCAGTCCCCGTTCCCCCAGCTCGACGTCCCCGCGAGCGCGTTCTCGCGCTGGATCGGGTTCTGGCCCGCACTCGACGAGACGGCCAGGACCGACCGGCTCCGGAAAGTTGCCGTCACGCGCCGGTCGTCGTCCTCGGAGACCACGCAGGCACCGTGACCGCGGCAGGCTCCCGACCACGCCGCGAAGCGCCAGCCCTTCGGGGCGGACGTGCGCAGCCGCACCGGCGTGCCGTATGCGAACCGCGAGGAGCAGTGTCCGGGACACGTGATCCCTCGCGGTGTGCTCCGAACCGATCCGCGACCACGCACGTTCACGGCGAGCGAGACCACCGACGGCACGAACGTCGCCGTGACCGACGTGGCTCCGTTCATCGTCACCGAGCAGTCGACCGAGCCCGAACAAGCGCCGTCCCAGCGCAGGAAGAGCGAGCCGGGCGCAGGGGTCGCGTGCAGCGCGACGTGGGCGCCCCGCTCCCACGGGATCGAGCACGCGCCCGGGCACGCGATCCCGGGAAGGTCGCTCGTGACCGTGCCCCGGCCACGGCCCGTGACCGAGACGGAGAGCGCCTCCTGCGCTGCGCCGACGTGCGCGAGCCAGGGCGAGTCCTGGACGTCGAGCCAGCTCCCGGAGTGGCCGTAGTAGTCGTCGCGTCCGAAGTCGAGAACGAGCTTGGAGATCGGGTCGCCGGTCGGGAACTGCGTCTCGACGTCCCAGTACCAGTCGCAGACCGAGTGCTCGAAGCATGAGTTCGGCGCGGTGTCGGGGACGGCGCCGAGGTTGTGCAGCAACTCGTGGGCCGTGTAGCCCGCGGTGCCGCCGCCCACGCCGAGATCGTGGGTGCAGCCTGGAGCTTGCAGGTAGACGAAGGAGTAGGCGGTCGGCCCCCCGGTGCCGGCTGCGATCGCGGACTGGCCGCAGTCGAACGGCGTGTCGACGGGCGCGTCGTAATAGACGAGGTACTTCTTCGCGGGATCCGAGAACGTGCGGTCGAGATCCGTCCGGAGCTTGTCCGCGCGCGCGTCGATCGGAGAGTAGTACGCGGTGTCGTGGGGCAGCCGCACGGTCGACAGGTCGAGGGCATCGAGCCCGCCGGCACAGCCCGGGAAGCCGTAGAGGTCGAAACGGGGCGTCCGTGTCGGATCCTCGCGGTGCCACCAGTCGTCCAGGGCGCCGAGGTCGTCGACGATCCGCTGTGCGTCCTGCGGGAAGGCGTCCTGCCCGTCAGAGGGGATCGCGTAGACGATGTGGATCTGCTGTCCGGCGACCGTGTCCGGGAGCCGGTCGGTCGGGAATCCGCTCGTGCCGCACCACAGGCCCGCCGACGAGTGCGCCGTCGTACCGACGGCGAGCGCAACGACGCCGATCGCGATCGCGGCGAGGATCGAGCCGCGCATACCGCGGAGCGTACGCCGAGGTCGTGACGAAAGGATCAGACCCCTGTTACGATGCGGTCAAGTCGCCCACGGCAGCGGGAGCAAATGGACGACGGTGAGCGACTGCGTTGCACGCGTGAGCGCGACGTACAGGTGCCGGCTCCCCTGGACGCCCTCGACCTCGCCGACGATCGCCGCCGGCTCGGCGAGCACGACGTGGTCGAACTCGAGCCCCTTCGCCTCGCGCGCGCTCAGCACGCGCACCGCGGGCGCCAGGTCCTCGACGGGTGAGCCGTCGACGTCGACGAGCGCGCGCTCGAGCAACTCGCGGATCACGGGCACGAGCGATGCCGGCGCCACGACCGCGACCGAGCCCTCGCCGGCGTCGAGAACGACCGCCTCCTGAGCGGCGCGCTGGGGCACGTGCGGATCCAGGAGCATGCGCGGCGGCTCGCCGCCTTCGCGGTACGGCTCGGGCGGGCGCACGTGCGGCGCGATCAACGGCAAGAGCGGCAGGGCGAGCCGCATGATCTCGGCCGGCACCCGATAGGCGAGCACGAGCTCCTCGACCGCGGCCGTCTCGACGGGCAGGTGCTCGAGCACCTCGTCCCAGCGCTCGTAGGCGACCGGCCCGGTCGCCTGCGCGACGTCGCCGAGCAGCGTCAGCCAGCCCGTCGCCGCACGCCGGGCGACCATCCGCAGCTGCATCGGCGTGAGGTCCTGCGCCTCGTCCACGACGACGTGCCCGTAGGTCTTCGGGCGGCCGCGAATCAGCTCGTCGAGCTCGTCGAGGAGCGCGATGTCCGCTTCCGTCCAGACGCGCGGACGGCGCGGTAGCCCGAGAGTCTCCGTCAGCATGCGCTCGGGCACGAGCGGCGGCAGGATCCGGTCGACGAAGCCCTTGAGGTAGCCGTCCTTCGTCAGCGCCTTCTCCAGCTCCTCGAAGCTCCGCGTCCCCTCCGCGCCGAGCTTGCGCCCGTACTCCTGGTAGAAGGCGCGGAGGAGGCCCATCCGCAGCCGCTCGCGGCGGGCGTCCCAGCTCGCCGTCTCCGCCCACGCCTCGTCGAGGAGCTCGCGGACGCGCGCGAGCGGCACGCGTATGTAGTTCACGCCCAGCATCGCCTCGAGTTCCGCTTCCGGCTCCCGCCGGTGCGCCTCGACGGTGTTGCGAAGCCGCTCCGCCATCGCCGCGTCGCCCTTGGTGCGCTCCGCCTCGGGCCCGTCGCGGCCCGCGGCGACGGTCGCCTCGCGCAGATCGCCGACCGCGCGCTGCACGACGCTCGCCTCCCCCAGCGACGGCAGTACGTGCGAGACGTACTCGATGAACGTGCGGTTGGGGCCGACGACCAGCACACCTTCGCGCCGCAGCCGCTGCGCATGCGTGAACAGGAGCCACGATGCCCGGTGCAGGCCGACCGCCGTCTTGCCCGTGCCCGGCCCACCCTGGACGACGAGCACGCCCTCGCCGTCGTGCGTGATCAGCCGGTACTGGTCGGATTGGATCGTCGCGACGATGTCGCGCATGTGCTCGTCGCGGCTGCGCTCGAGCTCTTCGAGCAGGTAGTCGCCGAGCGAGCGCGGCTCGTCGCCGGCGGTATCGCCGAAGGTCTCGTCGGCGATTTCGAGCAGGCGGCTGCCCTCGGTGCGGAAGCGGCGGCGCCGCTCGACGTGCTGCGGCGCGATCGGCGTCGCCGTGTAGAAGGGCCGCGCCGCGGGCGCCTGCCAGTTGACGACGACGAGCTGCTGGCCGTCGTCGTGGATCCAGCGCCGGCCGACGTAGAGTGGCCCGCCGTCGTCCATGTCCAGACGGCCGAAGCAGATGCCGCGCTCGGCGTCCTCGTAGCTCGCGAGCGTCCGCGCCTGCCACGCGTCGAGCGCCTCGGCCGAGAACTCGTTCGAGCCCGAGTCGAGGACGCGCGAGATCCGCTCGCGCATCCGCTCGAGGCACGCGTGCGCGTGGTCGAGGTACGCCTGCTCGGCCGGGAGGTCGGGGTGGGGTATGGCGCTAGACCTTCCCGCGGGCGAGGTCGATCAGCCGTCCCAGGATTCGCGTGCCGTCGGCCCGAAGTCCGTTGTGCTCGTACTCGTTCGTGATCCAGGGCCGGAGGCCGCGGACTTGCGCTGCCGTCTCCTCGGAGAACACCCGCTCGACGTACATGTCGTCGACGTAGATAGCTGCCGCCGCCGGCACCTCGTTCGCGGCCAGCTGGTCCGGGTCGTAGAGACGCGGCCAGTCGCGCCCGGCCAGCAGTTCGGCTGCCTCGCGAAACGGCGCGAGCGCCCCGTAGTCCTCGAACATCCACGGGTACACGTGCTCGCCGGTGAACAGCTCCGAATCGTCCTCGTACTCGGGCGGGAACAGCCGCTCGGCCGACCAACGGGTCGCACCGCCGTCGGCGTAGCAGGCCTCGTGGACGACCGCGTACAGCGGGTTGCGGGCGAAGGCCGTCTTCGCCTCCACCTCGTGCAGGAACATCGGCGAGCCGAACGGAAGCTCGAGGACGTAGTGGAGCGTCTCGGCGCCGTCGCTCATCCCGAGGACGTGCCCGAGCTGGCAGAAGCGCCGGCCGGTGAGCCGGTCGCCGGAGGGAAGCCGTACGTCCTCGACGTCGAGCCGACGGCGGATCTCGCGCACGCGCTCCCGGTCCTGCTGGAAGGTCGCGTAGTAACGGCGGCAGCGCTCCGCGACGCGCGCGTACGTGGCGCGGTAGACGTCGTCGACCGCCCGCGCGACCGGCGGTAGACCACCCGTGAAGAACGCCTCGCGAAGCCCCTCGGGCGCGAGCGACAGATAGGACAGCACGCAGAAGCCGCCGAAGCTCTGTCCGAGCACGCTCCAATGCTCGACGCCGAGCGCCTGACGAAGGAGCTCGGCGTCGCGGACGACGGAGTCGGCCCGAAAGCACGCGAGGTAATCGGCCTGTTCCTCCGCGGTCATCGCTTCGAGCCGTCCGACCGGCGTCGAGCGACCGGTGCCGCGCTGGTCGAGCATGAGCACGCGGAACTCGGTCAGCGCACGCTGGAGCCAGTCGGGGTCGCGCGGCGTCGCGCTCGGACGCGGCGCCTCGAACCCGGGGCCGCCCTGAAAGAACACGAGGAACGGCCGGTCGAGGCCGTCGGGATCGGCGGCCTCGCGCGCGAACACGGTGATTCGCTCCCCGTCGGGCCGTTCGTGGTCGAGCGGCACCGAGAGCTCGTGCTCGGTGAGGACCAGCCCGGCGAGGCGATGTGTCGGCTTCACGCGGCGATTCTGCCGCAGACGGGCCAGCTCAGTCGGCGTCGGCGTACGCAGGCGTGCCGGCCGGGTCCTCGCCGTGCGCCGTGACGGCCGCGCCCTCGCGCAGCAGGAAAGCGCTGAGCAGGGCGCCGACGACCGCGAAGACGGCGCCCGCGATGAAAGCGAGGTGGTAGCCGCCGGTCAGCGCTGCCTTCACCCCGTCTCCGGAGGCGCGCAGGCTCTCGGTGCGCTGCGCGGCCAGGCTGGCGAGGACTGCGAGCCCGAGCGCGCCGCCCATCATGAACGCCGTGTTCACGAGCCCCGAGGCGAGCCCGGCCTCATCGGGCGCGACGTCGGTCATCGCGGCCAGCAGGAGCGGGTTGAACGCCATGCCCGCGCCGACGCCGAGCAGGATCATGCTCGGCAGCACGTCCACAGTGAAGCTCCCGCCCACCGGCGCGCGCACGAAGAGGACGAGCCCCGCCGCCGCCAGTAGCAGACCGGCGGTCAGCGGCCGCCTGATCCCGAAGCGCATCACGAGCTTCGCGGAGAGACCGAGCGAGAACACGCCCATGATCACGCTCGTCGGCGCGAACGCGAGCCCGACGTCGAGCGGGCTGTACTTCAGCACCTTGCCCAGGTAGAGCGCCGTCAGGAAGAACCAGGCGAACATCGCCGCGGCCCAGAGCACGCCGACGCCGTTCGCGGTCGAGACGTTCCGAAGCCTGAACAGTCCGAGCGGCACGAGCGGCGAGCGCACGCGCGCCTCGATCGCGACGAACACGCCCATGAGCGCGCCGGCCACGACGAGCAGGAGGACCGTTCGCGCGGAGCCCCAGCCCCACGCGTCGCCGTTCACGATCGCGTAGACGGCCAGCATCAGCGAGCCGGTGACCGTGATCGCTCCGGCCACGTCGAGACGTCCTGTCGCCGCCGGGCCGAATGCCCTCGGCAGCACCCGCAGCGCGGCCACGAACACTCCGACGCCGATCGGCACGTTGACGAGGAAGATCCAGTGCCAGTCGAGCACGTCGGTCAGGACGCCGCCGAGCAGCACGCCGACCGTGCCCCCGCCGGCGGCCACGAACCCGAACACACCCATCGCCTTCGTCCGTTCGACCGGGTCCGTGAACAGGGTCATGATCAGCGACAGCGCCACGGCGGACGTGATCGCGCCGCCGAGCCCCTGGACGGCCCTGGCCGTGACCAGGAACGCCTCCGAGTTCGCGAGGCCGCACGAGAGCGAGGCCAGCGTGAAGAGCGTGATCCCGATCAGGAACAGCCGCCGGTGGCCGTAGAGGTCACCGAGCCGGCCGCCGAGGAGCAGGAAGCCGCCGAAGGTGAGCAGGTAGGCGTTGACCACCCACGCGAGCGAGGTGTCCGAGAAGTGGAGGCTCGTCTTGATCGTCGGCAGGGCGACGTTGACGATCGTCGTGTCGAGGACGATCATCAGCGAGCCCAGGCAGAGGACGATCAGGGCGATCCAGCGGCTGCGGCTGTCCATGGTCATTCAGTCTGTCTTTTCGGTCGGTTCTCGTGTGTAAGACCGGCGTTCGACGGCGAGCTCATCGGTCGCACGCCGATGAGTTCCGCACCGGAGCACGGTCCTTGCTTCGATGGCCGCCCCACCTTCGGGCCGAATCCTCGTCGTCGACGTGGGCGCGCTCGCCCCGGACGCGGCCACGCTGGACGCTCTCGCGGGCATTCAGCTCATGTCGCGGCGGCTCGGTCTCGACGCGCGACTGCGCAACGCGTCGGCCGACCTGCTGGACTTCATCGCGTTTGCCGGCCTGGCCGGGGTGCTACGCGTCGAGACGCGGCGGGAGGCCGAAGAGCGGGAACAACGTCTCCGTGTCGAGGAAGAACGTGAACTCGACGATCCGCCCCTCCTCTAGCCGCAGCACCTGTAGCGCCCACGGCTCGTGACCGCCGTCCGGGCTCGGCTTGTACTGGCCGAACGTCGGCGCGCCGTTGGCGGACGGGGCCGGAACCACGCGTGAGCCCTGACAGCCGATCCCCGGCCCGAACCACCACGTGAGGATGTCGTCGCGACCGGCGAGCCACATGTCGAACGGCGGCATCGACTGCGTCGCGTCCTCCTGGATCAGCGACGTGAGCGCGTCCATGTCGTAGTTCTCGAAGGCGTCGACGTAGCGGGCGAGCAGCTCCCGGTCCGCCTCGTCGGGCTCGGCCGGCGTGGTCGAGAGGCTCACGTCGCCGGCGGCCAGCGTCGCGCGGGCGCGCTGGAGGGCGCTGTTCACCGAGGCGACGCTCGTGTCGAGCAGCTCGGCGACCTCGGCCGCCTGCCAGCGCAGCACCTCGCACAGGATCAACACCGCCCGCTGCCGGGGCGGCAGGTGCTGCAGCGCGGCGACGAGCGCGAGCCGGATCGTCTCGCGGGCCACGGCGACATCGGCGGGATCGCCGTCCGGCACGACGAGCGCATCGGGAACGGGCTGAATCCATTCCGCGGCGGGCAGCGTGTGCAGGTTGGACTCGACCGGCTCCTGCGCCGGCCCGAGATCCATCGGCAGCGCGCGCCGCTTGCGGCTGTTGATCAGGTCGATGCAGACGTTGGTCGCGATCCGGTACAGCCACGACCGCAGCGCGGCCCGCCCCTCGAACCGGTCGAGGCTCCGCCACGCGCGCACCATCGTCTCCTGCACGGCGTCCTCGGCCTCGAACGACGACCCGAGCATCCGGTAGCAGTAGCCGGTCAGCTCGACGCGGTACTGCTCGAGCTCGCGCGCGCTCCGTTCGGCGGTGAGTGAGGGCTCAGCCACTCCGGCCAATGCTACGTGCCGGGCACCGGGTGACACGTTCAGGAAGCGGGCACGTACGTGAGGATGACGACGCCGTCCTTGCCCACCGGCTTCGACTCGGCGAGCCGCAAGGCCGTCTGCGGGCCGTCGCCGAACAGCCGCTTCCCCTTGCCGAGGACGATCGGGAAGACCATCAGCCGCAGCTCGTCGACGAGTCCGAGGCCGACGAGCGCGTCCGCGAGCTGCTGGCTGCCCGCGACGAGGATGTCTCCGCCCGGCTGCGCCTTGAGCTTCGACACGGCCCCGGCGAGGTCGCCGGTGATCACCGTCGAGTTCGTCCAGCCGGGCTCCTCGAGCGTCGACGAGACGACGTACTTGGCCATGCCGTTCATCTTGTCCGCGAACTCGCCGTCCCGCTCGGGCCAGGCGGCCGCGAACCCCTCGTAGGTGACGCGGCCGAGCAGCATCGCGTCGGCCGCCATCACCTCGTCGAGCTTGAACCGATCACCCTCCTCGCCGCGGTCGAACTGGAACGCCCAGCCTCCGCGGTCGAACCCCTCCGCCCCGCCCGGGTCCTCCATGACGCCGTCGAGCGTCACGAACTCCGATACGACGAGCCTGCTCACGACGATCCCTCCTCCTGGTCGATGTCCACGCTCGTTTGACCGCCGATCGGGTCGGAACTCATCGCGAGCGCTTCGTCCACCGCCTGCTCCAGGGAGAGCCGCCGTCCCCGTTCGCGGCCGCGCTCGAACTCGGAGGTCGCGCTGACGATCCGGGCCTCGTACTCGTCCCGCTCCTGCTCCCATTGCCCGAACGGAGCCCGCTCGGACTCCGCCTCCAGCGCCCCCCAGATGACGCCGCTGTCCTCGATCCGTCCGGTGTCCCCTGCGAGCCAGGCGAGCAACGACAGTCCGTAGGCGAAGTGCTGACGATCGTCGATCGACCGGCAGAGCTCGAGGCTCTCCCGCAACGGGGCCAACGCGTCGTCGAGCCTCCCGAGCCTGATCGCGAACTCCGCGTAGCTCTGGAGCGCACCGAGCTGCCACCACTCGAAGCCGATCTCGCCCGCCAGTCGGGCGCTCCGCTCGACGAGATCGAGGGCATCCTGCCCCCGTCCCTCCGCAAACGAGATGTCCGCGAGCAGCGCGAGCACCTGAGCCTCTCCGGACAGGCTGTGGTGGAGGGCGAGGCTCTCGTCGCAGAGCGTACGGGCTCTCACCGGATCGCCGGCGCGATTGGCGTCGATGGCGATGCGAAACAGCAGGTGCGCGATGGCCGGCTCGTCACCGAGCTCCCGGAAGGCCGCGAGCGACCTCTCGTGCCAGCGGCTCGCCTCGTCGAATCGGCCGAAGATGTAGTTCGTGCCCCCGCAGACTCGGAGCGCTCGCGCACGCAGCAGCGGCGAGAGCTCCGACTCCCTTGCCAGGACCTCGGCCATTCGCCGCGCCCCTTCCTGTGGGCTCGCGACCACCCAGTACTGCTCGAGCGCGACCCCGATCGAGCCCGCGAGCTCGACGTCTCCCCGGTGGAGCGCCCGGTCGAAGGCTGCCCGAACGTTGTCGGCCTCCGGGATCACCAGGTCGTGTCGGGACTCGACATCGAGGACGTCCGCACTGAGGTTCGCCGACTCCGCCAGCGCAAGGAAGAACGCGCCGTGGCGCCGGGCAGCCTCGTCCTCCTCCCCGGCCTCCCGGAGCCGGTCGCCGGCGTACTCGCCGATCGTCTCGAGCATCCAGTAGCGCTCGCCCGTGCGCCGGAGCAGGCTCTTGTCGAGCAGCGACTCGAGTGTGTTCAGCTCGGCACCGACCACGCCTTCGGCGGCCGTCAGCGAGCATCCTCCGACGAACGCGCCGAGCCCTCGAAACACCCGCTGCTCCTCGTCCGTGAGCAGCTCGTACGACCAGTCGATCGTCGCGCGGAGCGTGCGCTGGCGCTCCGGAAGGTCGCGGGCCCCGCCGATAAGCAGCGGCAGTCGCTCGTCGAGCCGCTCGAGCATCTGCACCGTCGTGAGCGCCTTCACGCGCGCCGCCGCGAGCTCGAGCGCGAGCGGGAGGTCGTCGAGGCGCCGACAGATCGCCGAGACGGCCTGGTCGACCTCGAAGCCGGGGTCGACGGAGCGCGCCCGGGCGAGGAAGAAGCCGACCGCCTCCTCGTGCGCGAAGGGCGGCACCGGAAACTCCTGCTCACCCGTCAGGCGGAGCGGCTCCCGGCTCGTCACGAGCAGGACGAGGTTCGGGCAGGCGGCGAGCACCTCCGCGAGCCCAACCGCCGCCTCCACCACCTGCTCGAAGTTGTCGAGCAGCAGGAGCAACCGCCTGTCCCCGACCTGCGACGCGAGATCGCCCGCGCCCTCGAGCACCTGTGAGGCCGTCACGAGCACGAGCTCGGGGTCGCGCACGGCGGCAAGCGGAACCCAGTACACGCCGTCCGGAAAGTCGTCGGAGCCGAGCGCGGCTGCCTGAAGCGCCAGACGCGACTTGCCGGAGCCACCCGGGCCGGTCAACGTCAGCAGGCGCGTCTCCGGCGCGACGAGCAACGCGCAGACCTCGGCGAGCTCCCGCTCGCGGCCGAGGAACGGCGTCGACGGGACGGGGAGGTTCGTCCGGTACAGGCTCCGGAGCGGAGGGAACTCGCCCTCGCCGAGCTGGTACAACCGCTCGGCCGCGGACAGGTCCTTCAGCCGATGATCGCCGAGGTCGCGCACCGAGCCGGGCGCCACGAGCGCGGCCGCGGAGGCCGAGATCACCACCTGCCCGCCGTGGGCGGTCGCGGCGATCCGCGCTGCCCGATGCACGTCGACGCCCACGTACCCCTCCGATCCGACATGTGGCGTGCCGGTGTGGAGGCCCATGCGAACGTGGACAGGGCCGCTCGCGAGCGCCTCCTGGCCCTCGGCAGCCGCCCGCAACGCACCGGGAGCGGTCGGGAACGCGTAGAAGAACGCGTCGCCCTGCGTGTCGACCTCGACACCGCCGTGCCGCGCGAACGCCTCTCGTAGCGCGCGCCGGTGCTCCGCCAGCGCATCCGCATAGGCCTCCGCACCCAGTGCGTCGAGGAGCCGCGTCGAGCCCTCGATGTCCGTGAACAGGAACGTGACCGTTCCGCGAGGCAGATCACGCGTGTCGGACGAGCTCTCCGTCGACGTCAAGGCCGGTTCGGGCGGAAGGACGGTGACGGGCTGCTTTCGCGCCCGTACGCCGGTCCCGGCCCGGGCCCAAGCGGCCGCGGGCTCCACTGCGCTCCGCCGAGCGTACGATCAGTCACCGCCGGAAGCCGACCCTCGGCGACCGCGCGATACCACGCCTCTGACTCGATCTCGAACCGTTGCGAGTCCACGCTTCCCCCACTCCAGAGCGTTAGACAGCCCCCGCACTCTACGAAACGGCGGAGGTTCGTGCGGAGGCGGTCCGAAATGCGTCGCAAACGATTCTCCGCCGGCGGCGTCGCAAAGGGCATGCGGAAGGCGCTTCTGGTCGGCACCGTGGCGATCGTGATCACGGCCGCAACGGCGGCCGGCGCAGGCGGCGTCCGCGTGTCGCTGGTCGGCGGCCGGCCCGTCGTCACCGCCGGTCGCGCGTGGACCGCGAAGCTGACCGTCCGTCCCTTCTCGTTCGGCGGCCCCGTGCACGTGATCGCAACCGGCCCGACGCGGATCGACGTCCGGGCCTCCGGCGGCCACGGCTCCTACCGCGCCAGGCTCGTCTTCCCGGCCGCGGGCCGGTGGACGCTCACCGCGCGGGCGGGCACCTCGACCTCGATTCTCGGCCGGGTCCAGGTGCGGAAGGCCGCGGCTGTGCCGCTCACGTTCGTCTGGCCGACGTCGGTGGAGATCGAGCCGGGCGGGTCGCTGCTCCTCGTGGAGAACGGCCTCCGCCGGCTCGTGCGAATCGCTCCAGCGACGGGCCGCGTGACCGAGGTCGCGGCCCTGACGAAGCCCTACGCTGTCCGGCGCTCGCCCTCCGGCGGCATCTTCGTCACCGACGGGCCGAACCTTCTCCGCATCGGCGGGACGAGCGCGCCCGTGCAGATCGCGCAGGCGGCGACCGACATCGGACCGATCGCGATCGCGCCGAACGGCGACGTCTACTTCGCCACGGACAGGGTGATCTTCAGGCTCTCCGGCGGAAAAGTGGCGCCGGCTCGGATCGCCGCCAAGGCGCAACTCTCTGCCCCGCACGGGCTGGCCGTCGCCGCCGACGGCGCGCTGCTGGTGTCCGACGCCGGCAACCACCGGATCCTCCGCGTCGACCCGGCGAGTGGGGCGGTCAGCTCGTTCGCGGAGCTCCCGGTGCCCCGCGGGGTCGACGTTGCCGCAGACGGAACGGTTTACGTCGTCGACGGCGCGACGAGTCGCGTCTTCCACCTCAGCTCGACCGGCACGCGCCTCGGCGTCGTCGGTCCAGTCTTCGACGAGCCGTACGACGTGAGGGTCGCACCGGGCGGAGTGCTCTACGTGGTGGAGTCGCTGGCGTCGGGTGACGTGCGTCGCGTCGCACCGGATGGCACGGCGACGGTCGTCTCCCGCCGTTGACGGCGCTGCGTCAGTTCGTTCCGCGGCACGAGGGGCAGCGCCAGCCGCGCACCTCGTCGATCGGGATATCGCCGACGTCGAACCAGTCCCGGCAGTTCGTGCATTCGATACGGACACCGGGATGGCGTTGCAGCGAGCCCCACTCCGGCTTCTCCTTCTGGCCGAGGCTGAGCCTGGTGGGAGCGATCTGGATGACGCCTGCGGCCGGACTGACATACAGGACCTCGTAGTCGCCGGCCGGCATCTGCTCGTTGTATCGCTCGGGAATTCGTAGCCGTGTCATCGGGTCGCCCCCTCGCTCTCGGTCGTCATTGGTGGTCTCGCATCAGCGCGCGTCGGCCTTTCTCCTCCGCCGCATGGGAGGCCCGACCGTGTCGATGATCTCGCGCCGGCCACGCTCCTCTCGGAGGCGAGGACGCGAGGGAGCGGCTACGACTGGCCGCCCTCAGGCAGCTGCGGGGAGGGGAGGCCAAGGCCCTTGGCCATCCGCGCCGCCCTCTTCTTCTCCTGCTTCAGCTCCCGCCGTTCCTTGAGCTCGCGCTCGCGAGCGAACTTCGAAAACGTTGCCCTGCTCTTCTTTGCAGCCATCCAGTCCCTTCCTCTCGTTTACCTCGGTTCCCGGCCGGTGGCTCCGGCCGGCTGGACCACAGTAGCGGCGGCGTTCAGGGACGCGACTGCGCCTTGATCGCCGCGCGGAGCTCCCGGACCCGCCGGCGAGGCAGGTCGCCGACGGCCTTGGCGCCGTTGTCGAGCATCTCGTCGTGCACCTGAGTCCAGGCGCGATCGGCGTACAGCGGCTTGCCCCGCTGGACGCCTTTCTCGTTCGCCGCTCGGGCGTGAACCTGCGCCACGGTCATTTCTTCGAACCTCACGCTCACGACTTTCTCCTCGCTCGCCGACTCTGTCCGCAGCCGGCTCAGGTCGGAATGATGAAGATGGCGACAACCGTGTACTGCAGCGCGACGGCTGCGACGACGAGTGCGTGAAACAGCTCGTGGTACCCGAACACGTTGGGAAACGGATCGGGTCGGCGGCGCGCGTAGACCACTGCCCCGAGCGTGTAGCAAAGCCCGCCGGCCAGGACGAGCATCGCGGCGAGCAGCCCGGTCTTCGTGATCAGCTGCGGAAAGACGACGACCCCGACCCAGCCGAGCGCGCCGCCGATCAGCAACGGGAGCCACCGAGGCGGCCGTGCCCACAGCAGTCGGGTCAGGATCGCCACTCCGGCTCCGGCCCAGACGATCGCGAGCACGACGATCCGCCAGTCACCGGAGAGCACCAGGAGGCCGAACGGCGTATACGAGGCGGCGATCATCACGTAGATGCCGGCGTGGTCGATCCGGCGGAACCGTGGCCGCCAGGGAGGCGACCAGGGAACGCGGTGGTACGCCGCGCTCGCGCCGAACATGCACACGACGCCGCCGGCGAACACGGCTGCAGCCACCTTCCCGGTCGGCGTGTCTCCGAGGAGACCGATCGCGACGCCCAGCGGAATCGTCAGGTAGAACGCCCATTCGTGGAGGACACCGCGCAGCCGAGGCTTGGCCTGCGCTATGCCCGAAACTCCATCCACGCAGCGTAAATCTAGCTCCGATGAGAGCCGATTGCCGGAGCGCGGGCCTACCAGCGTGATCGGCGGCCTCGGCGACTCGTGTAGAGGAGCTTCGGAGCCGCGGGACGGAGCCCGGCGCTCTCGAACTCGGCGCGGCGACCGACGCGTGCCGCGACCCGGCTGACGTCGGCCTGCTGCTCTGGAAGGACGAGTGTGACGCCGGCGCCGCCGCGTCCGGCACGGCCCGTTCTGCCGACGCGGTGGAGGTAGCTCGTGTCGTCGGCGGGGGGGTCGAAGTTGATCACGTTCGTGATCTCGACCAGGTCGAGGCCGCGGGCGGCGAGCTCGGTCGCGATGAGGGTCGGGACGTGACCGGAGCGGAAGCGCTCGAGCGTCCGCTCGCGGCGGGACTGCGGCATGTCGCCGTGCATCGCCGCGGCGGGAACGTCCCGCTGCGAGAGGCGCGTGGCCAGCCGGTCGGCGCCTCGCTTCGTCCGGACGAAGACGAGCGCGAGCCCGTCGGCGTCGGAGAGATGCTCGACGAGGACGTCCAGCTTGTCGTCCGCCGTCACCGCCACGAAGGTGTGGTCGACCACAAGGTCGCCGTCTTCAGCCGACGGCGGCGCGATCTCGAAGCGGCAGGGATCCTGCGTGTACATCCGGGCGAGATCGCCGACCTCGCCGTCGAGCGTCGCCGAGAAGAACATGGTCTGTCGCTCGCGCGGCAGGCGCCTGACGAGCGCGTCGACCTGCGGCTTGAAGCCCATGTCCAGCATGCGGTCGGCCTCGTCCAGGACGAGGATCTCGACCTGGCCGAGCGAAACGAGCTTCCGGTCGGTCAGGTCCTGCAGCCGTCCCGGCGTCGCGACGAGGATCTCGGCGCCTTTGGCCTCTCTCGCCTGCCGTGCGAGCGGTAGGCCGCCGTAGACCGCGGCGATCTTCAGCCCGGCGGCCTTCGCGGGAGCGCGAAGCTCCTCGGTGACCTGGGCCGCGAGCTCGCGCGTCGGGACGAGGACCAGGGCGGAGGGTGCCGCGCCGCCGGGCTTCGTGCGCTCGACGAGCGCGAGCCCGAAGGCGAGCGTCTTGCCGGATCCGGTGGGCGACTTGGCGAGTACGTCCGAGCCGGCGAGCGCGTCCGGAAGGACGAGCTCCTGGATCGGGAACGGCGCTTCGATTCCGCGTGCGGCGAGCGCGTCCACGACGTGCGAGCGCAGGCCGAGCGCGCGGAAAGACACATTTGACATCTGTTCAACTCCTTGTTCGGGGTTCGAGATCCAGTCGACTCGAAACACCCGAGGGAGGAACGAGAAGCTCAATCTCCGTGCGGCTTCACTTGCCGCAACGCGTTCACGGTAGCAGAGAGGCCGGTCGGCCCGGCATCTGCGCCGGGCCGACCGCGAACTTGAGAGCTCAGGAGCTAGGAAGGGAGCGCGACGACGTTCGTCGCCTGCATGCCCTTCGCGCCCTGCTCGGCGGTGAACTCCACCTTCGCACCCTCGGCCAGGGTCTTGAACCCCGTACCGTCGATGCCGCTGTGATGCACGAACAGGTCCTCGCCACCCTCGTCCGGGGTGATGAAGCCGTAGCCCTTCGAGTCGCTGAACCACTTGACGGTTCCGGTTGCCATGAAAACACCTCCTTCGCTTGTTAACGAACGCGTATAGGAGGCGCCAGGCACGACCGCTACTCGTTCTCGCTTTCGCCGGTAGGTTAGCTGGCCACGCACGGTGAGCGTGCGGCGCACGGCCGCTGTCATGTAAAGCGGGCGATCAGACCGTCGGCGACGACGATCGCCAGGACGCAGGCCGCCATCCAGAGCCAGAACACCGGTGTCCGGTACAGGGCCCCTCGTGAGCGTCTCGGCCGCACGCACCCTGAGGCTACCGGCTCTCTCGACCCGTTCGTTCGCGAGGCGGGCAGCGGACGTCGTTGTCGCTATGCGCTCCAGGCGAACTCGCGGTAGTGCCCGTTCTTGCCGGTGTTGTCGAAGGACAGCCCGAAGTCGTCAAACGTGCCCTTGACGCTCTTCGCGATCGGCAAGTTCGACCCCATGGGATGGATCGTGTTCGTCACCTCGATCACCTCGCCCGTCTCGGGATTGGTGACCGGCTCGATCTCAAAGTCCATGATCCCGGGTACCTCGACGCGCTTGCGCCCGCTCTCCGACGTGTAGTTGATCGGTACGACTCTGACGCCGAGCTGCTCGCCGACCAGGCTGGCAAGGACGGACGGCACTCCCCCCGCCGCGCCCGAGAGGATCTCCCCGAGCGCCGCCTGCTGGCTCTCGTCGGCGCGCTCGTCGAGGTAGACGGCGACCCGCCAGCCGCCCTCGCCCATGACCTGCGGAGCATCGACGACCATGATCGCGTTCAGCCCGTCGAGCGAGACGCCGTCCTTGTCGCCCTTGTCGATGTGCATGGCCAGCGGCACGTAACAGCGTTCGTTGTCGGCCGGCCCCGCCATCGACGAGGTGATGCAGGGGCACAGGATCTCGCAGTTGCAGTTCTCCATGTATTCGCCCTCGAGCGACCAGGTCACCGCTCCTCCTTCGTCGGGTTGGAGGAACCGTATGCCAGCGACGCCCGTTGTTCAAGGGAACGATTCCCAATGAAGGGCTACGATCGGTGACGTGCAGTCGTGGGATCTGAAGGCGATCGAGGCGATCGATGGCACCCGCTCCCCCACCGTGCTCGAGACGGCCGACGGAGCGCGGGCGATCGTGATCAGCCTTGCCCCGGGTCAGGAACTGGGCGATCACCAGGTGCACGAGCGGGCGTGGCTCACCGTGATTCAGGGATCAGCCCGCATCGAAGCTGGGCCGACCGTCGTCGAGGCTGAGCCCGGCACGTTGCTGACCTTCGAGCCGGGAGAACGGCACAGCGTCGCGAGCGAGCAGGGCGCGCAGATCCTCCTCATCCTCGCGCCGTGGCCCGGGGAAGGTCACTACCCGGCCGACAATCGCGTCCCATAAGCGTCGGCCGCTTCCGGCTCGCCAGCCGGGCAGGAGATCGCGCTGCTTGCACGAATTGACACGTATCGAAGCTTCCGCCAAACCCACTGTTCCCGCCTGTCCGTGGTGCGACGCCGCCGAGTGGCGCTGGAACGGATACGACTGGTACCCCGCCGACGCCGTCACCGACAAGCAGCACGTGTGCATGACGTCGGAGGCCGTAGCCGACCGCGACGCGCGCGAAGCACGCGCGGCCGGCGGCTCTCTCAGACGCGCGTTCGCGAAACTGCGGCGTTAGATCGCTAGAGCCATGGGCGCGGCTGGGATTGGCGACAGCCTGGCGTCGCATCTTCATCGGTGCGCCTGAGAGCCGCGCCGTGAAGCGGCTCTCACCACTGATTGCCTTTCCACCATTTCGCGACACGCTGTCGCACTTCCCGCATTCGGAGGATCCCGACGGTCCAAGCGCGGTCCGACGCTGGACAGAGCCGTTACGATCAGCCTTCTGGCGCCGGTGCTCGATCGTTGAACGGGGAGGCGTGCCTGGTGATCGGCAACGACGCATCACCTCTGCCCGACACCGAGGTGCACTACATCCGTTCGGAGCACGTGGACGACGAGTTCAAGGTGCTCGTTGCTCATTGCGACTCGGTCGGATCCGCTTCTTCGCCGGTGGTCTTCCTCGGCGACCCTTGGGCCAACTTCGGGACCGCCGTGGAGATCATGCGGCTGCTGCGGCTGGCGAAGCTCGTGCCGCCACTTCTCGTCGTCGGGATCGGGTATCGCGCCGGGACGATCGAGGAGAACTTCGACTTGCGATGCCGCGATTTCACTCCGAGCGTCGACCTCACAAGCGGCTTCACCGACGCGGCGATGATGGGCGGCGCGGGACGGTTCTTGGCCTTCATAGCCGACGAGCTCAAGCCCTGGACGCGGGAACGGTACGGCGCCGATCCGGATGACTGCGCGTACTTCGGGCACTCGCTCGGGGCGCTGTTTGCGACCTACGTTCTCCTCAGCGAGCCCGCCACGTTCCGGCGCTACGGGATCGGGAGCCCGTCCTACTGGTGGGACAACGAAATGATGTTCACGCAGGAGGCGGCGTATGCGCGGGCACACGACGACCTCGCAGCGAAGGTGTTCGTCTCGGTCGGCGCCTACGAGAACCCCGAGGGCCGCAGGCGCTACCTGCAGCAGCTCCCGGCCGACAGACGAGCCGAAGCCGAAGCCGACGACGCGGCCGATCCCCCAACGGACATGGTCGCTGCCGCCGAGCGCATGGTCGCCACGTTGCGCGGCCGCGCATACCCCAGTCTCGAGATCGAGTACGAAGTCCTCCCTGGCGAATACCACGAGACCGCTCCACCCCTCACCCTCTCACGCTCCTTGCGATACCTGTTCGACGCGCCCCGCTGACGAGGCCGTGCGAACAAGAACCCGCCGATCACGCTGTCGCCTCTTCACCGGGAAGCGTGCTGTCGCCTCCCCCGGAGTTGCGGTGCCCAGCGAGCGCGGGCAGACTCTGCCCAAGCGGTATGGCCTAGACCCTGCCGCGGCCGCTGAGGGGATCGTTCCGGCTGAGGGGCAGCCGACCCTTCTCCGGTTTCGGCGCTGGGCTCGGCGCGGTCGTTGGGGTCCGCCGGGCCCGCCGCCATATGCAGCGTCTGCGTGCACGCCCGCCAAGTCCCGTTCGCGTGCGGTGACACCATGCGGCCCGGTAGATCGTTAGCTCTTGCGGCGCAGGGTGAATGTGCGCCCGGCTGCGTGTTGTTGGATGTCGAGGGTGTCGGTCATGGCCTCGATGAGGCTGAGGCCGAGCGCCTGGTCGAGTCGCCCCGCAGCTTGGCTTGGTTGTCGGCAGAGCCCGAACTCGCGCATGGTGACGGTGACGGTCCTGTCCGCCATGGCCGCGTCGGTCTCCACGATCAGAGCGGATCGCTCGCCCGGTTGTCCGATCATGATCGTGAGGACTTCGGAGCAAGCCAGCTGGAGATCGAAGATGGTGCCGCCGCCTGCGGTCTCGATGGTGCGAAGCCAGTCGGCCAACTCGGTGCGGAGGATCTCGGCCGAGGGCAATCTTGCGGGCAGTCGGAGGTGGAGTTCGGCGGGCGCTGTTTGCGCGCCGTCGACTGCTTCTCTTCGCGCCGGCGGCAATTGGCTAGTTGAGAGACTCGTCGCTCGGAGAGCGTTGCGTGAGTCCACCTGCTGCCAGCCTCGCTTGCCGGACGGTGTAGTCGCGTCCGGACATCTGCTGAATCGCGGTGCGGTCTGTTACGTCCCTCGAAAGGGTGAACTTGCGGAAGGAGAAGTCCAGTATCCCGTAGCTCCGGTAGGAGGAGGTGTATGTTCGTGTTGCACCCGTCGAGGGGAGGGTGGTCAGGTGCGCGACCCGGACTCCGTCGCCGCCGATAAGGTCGACCGAAGGACTAGGCGGTTACTGGGCCACCTGTCGCTTGTTGGTTTGTTCTTGGATGACCGTGTCCCTGCCCGCGAGCGTGTAAGAGCGGAGATCGGCGCCCTCGCCTCTGGCTCCTTGCCGCCCGTGGGTGCGTCCTGTTCCCCTGCGGTCGACAGCACCGACCCCCGGGCAGCCTGAGTACCGACGGTTTCTGCCAGGCCGCGATTCTGGCCTTGACCTGCGCATGTTGAAGTCGTAGATTCGCGTTCGCTCGACCGAAGGCAGGCAGGTCCCAATCCAAGGTGTTGGTCTTGGCGCCTCCACAGGTGTGGACAACGGCTGTGGACAAATCCGTGGACGCTTTGAGAGCCCTGAGAGCACGTCTTTGCTAGACCCCGCGGGTGGCATCCCAGTCTTCCGGATAGACTTGTCGCAGGCCGCAGCGAGCAGTGGCGCTCCGACGCAGGGACTAGGTTCTCCGTCTGTCAGCCGCCCCGCTCCTTCTCGTTGAGACCAGGCTGGTTCTCAATCGGAGGAGAGAAGGTCATGGAGGGCACCACACTCCGCATCCAGAACGGTTCCCGCGCGCACGCCGAATCGCTTCGCCTGCTGCTGCTCGCCGACTACAAGACCGACGTCGTCCAGCAGGACGGCTCATGGCAAATCGAGGTCGAGCTCGGCGACCTTGCGGCATTACTGATCGAGCTGTTCAACAGACTCGGCACGTGGCTAGAGGCCGAGCGGGTCGACGCCCTGCTCCTCCACTTCGACGAGCGCCAGTTCACGCTTCTGCACCCGTCGAAGGAGCGCCTCGAAGACTCGAATGCTTTCTTGCTGGAACGGGTCGCGCAGCTCGAGACGGCGCTCAACTCGCGGATCGTGATCGAACAGGCGAAAGGTATTCTCGCCCGCGCGCTCAACCTCAGCGTCGATCAGGCCTTCGATGTGCTCCGCCAGACCGCACGCAACCGGGGCGCCAAGGTACACGACCTCGCTGCAACGATCGCCACCGCCCCGACAGAAGCCGAAGCGATCCTGATGGGCAGGCGGGACTCCTAGCGCCCTCTCGGAGAACCCCGTCACTACTTGCCGGACTGCAACTCCCAGGCGCCGATGACGGCGTCTTCCACAGCGTCAGCGTTGCCGTCTTCGAGGTCGGCGACGATCATCATGTGCTTGGCGAATCGGGGCGGCACCGAGAACGTGTCCGGGAACGATTGGAGCAGGAAGTCACGGAAGTCGAACGACGCGCGGATAACGATGTGGCTGTCATCGAGTTGCCGGGCGACCAAACGTCCGCGGTAGCGCCAGTCGAGCAGGCCGTCGCGGCGACGCTCGACGACACCATCGAGCTCAGCCGCCAACCGGCTGAGGTCTGCGAATTCCACCAGGACATGCTCGCATCCCCAACCACATTCGTGCTAGCGCGCGCCCAGTCACGCAAAAAGGCGGCGTTTCACCGAAACTCGTCAATGCCGCGGCCGTCGTCCTGCTCCCACCCGTAGGCGGTGAGGTAGCCCCAGCAGTCGGGACGGCTGCCGTCGGTGTCGGTGACTCCGTAGGCGTCCGCGAGTTGGCGCGCGCTGACGATAGTGCCGGCCCAGCGGCCGGCGTCGCCGGCGCGGGCGAGCGCAGCAACGCCTCTGGCCACATAGGTAGGCGACTCGGAGATCCCGAATCCAGGGCGCTCTTTCAAGGCATCGCGCCAGTTGGCCTCGCTGACGCCGAAGTTCTCCAGCATCTTCTCCGAGCGCAGCCAGCCGGGAGTGACACCGACGGCCGTCACGGGACTGTCTTCAAGCTCGGCGCTCAGGCCCTTGACGATCCGCCCGACGTTGGCCTTGACGAGGTCGTAGTAGAAGCCCACGTTCCGCCGGAACTCGGCATTCGCCTCCGAGGTGCCGTCGGTCATCTCCACCACGAGCCCCTGGCTTCGCTGAGCCTCGGCGGTGCGCAACATGAGCGGGATCGCGGCGCGGCACGTGATCAGGTGCGTATGCACGCCCATCTGCAGCATCCGCAGCCCGCCGGTCCAGTCGTGCTCCCACAGCGGCTTTTCCCATTCCATGTACCTGTCACCGCCGAAGATGTCGTTCACCAGCAGATCGAGTCGGCCCTGCTCGCGCTCGATGCCCGCGACCAGTTCGGCAACCGACGCAGGGTCTTCGTGATCGACCACGAGCGCCGTGCCCATGTCTCCCGCGGCCGCAATCAGGTCTCCAGTCTCCTCGATCGTCTCAGGTCTGCCCATCTCAGACAGCCCGGCCGTCCGACTGCTCCGTCCGGTCGCGTAGACGTAGAAACCCGCGCGGGCAAGCTCGACGGCGATCGCGCGGCCGGCTCCGCGAGTAGCGCCCGCGACCAGCGCAACTGATTGCGGCTCGCTCACATCACCGCCCCAACGCGCCTCTCGGCCGCAGCGAGCTCCCCGTCGGGCACAACCGTCTAGCCGACGAGCTCCCGAAACGCCGGCTCGTTCCGAAGCGGGTCAAGGTCGCTGTCCTCCTTCGCAAGGTCACGCAGGCTCGGCTGCCCCTCGAAAGCGACCCGAAGGTGAGCCATCGCGTCCTCGGTGCGGCCGGACAGAGCCTCGCAGCAGGCGAGGTTGTAGAGCAGTGAGGCGTATCCACTCGACTCGAGCGTCTCGCGGCGGTCGATCACCACGTCATAGTCGCCAGCCTCGTAGGCGGGCTGGAACTCCGCCCACACCTCCCAGCCGCTGACCTCGTAAGGCTGCCCAACCGTACTGCCAATCGCAAGCACCGTCGTCCCCGCCTCCTCGGCAAACGCCGTCCGGTTTCCCTCCGGCCGGACGAACACGAGCATGCCCTGGGGCGCGTCCACAGTGTCGCCGTCGATCTCGAACCGCGCGCGGCCGCGGAGGACGATGTAGAGCTCCTCCCTGCCGTCATCTTCCCGGTGCTCGGGCATCAGCCGGTCGCCCTCGTTGGCCGCCGTCCACCCGTTCGTCCCGAACGCGGTGATACCGAGGTGGTGGCGCACTGGCCGCATGCGCGTGTCCTGGCGATAGGCGATGTCCTGCAGCCCAGCGACATTCGCAACCCGATAGCTCACAGCAGCCAACCTGTTCCGACCTTATCCGAGATCCCGCGATCAACGCTCCCGAGCCCAGGTCATGTCGATCTGGCGCTGGTAGACGGCGTAGCCGGCTCGTTGGAACGCGTCGGCCATCGGGACGTTGGCGAGATCGGTGCTCGCGCGGATGCGCAGGGCGTTGTTCCCAGCGAGGATGCGGGTGCCCTCGGCGAGGAGGTGGTCGACGTAGCCTCGTCCTCGGTGCTGGCGCAGAACGCCGAGGTGGGCGATGATCGGGTTGTAGTCGTTGCGTGCCGGGATGACGAACCCGACGGATTCGCTATCCGGAAGCGTCGCAACACGCCACCAGTCGCGCGGGCTGGAATAGCTCATGAACTCGCCGTCATACTGTTCGGCCGCCGCTTGCCCGGCCGAGCGTCGGCCAAGAGCTTCGCGGCTGTGGGCATCGAGGGTTCCGTCGAGGACCAGGGTCATCAGCTCGACGAGCTCGGCGCGGTCGGTGACCGGTCTGAACGCAAGGCGGGCGCTTGGAGCGGGAATCGGCGTCCCGGATCGCCACTCCAGCCGCAGACGTTCGACGAGAAGTCGCGCACCGACCTGCTCGAGCGCCGCCATTCGGTCCTCGACGATCCGGCGAGCGTTGTCGTTGTCGCGCCAGTCCGGTGGGATGAAACGGATGTAGTCGGGAGGCCGAACATCGGAGGAGATGACCTCGGCGATGGCGGTTTCGAGCAACCTCACGCCGATGTCGATGCGCCCGGGATCGTCGCTGTCGTCGTTGATGTCAAAAACGTCCAGCACGAGCGGGTCACTGTTCTGATCGCGGCCCCACCAAGCAGCCCGAGCGGCCAGGCGATCGCCGTGCAAAGCGACCCACATCCACTCCGGCCGGCGACGACCAGCCGCCAGGTCTTCCGCCAGCTCGCCGTCGAGCACATAGGACAGGCGGCAGAAGAGATCGGGCTCCTCCGGTCCAGTGATTGAACGAATCGTCAAATCGGTTCGGCCCACAGGGTGGTGCGCCACTAGCGCAACTGCTTCAGCGCACGTCCGAGTGCCTGGCCGCCCGCGAGCACCGGCTCGAACAGATCGCCGTGCTGTTCGACCCGCTCGAGCGTCTCGCGCATCCCGAAGCGGCCCGGCGTCACGTCTTCCGTTAGCTCGTGCCAGTGAAGCGGCGTCGAGACCGGCGCGTCCGGCTTCGGTCGCACTGAGTAGACCGACGCGATCGTCTTCCCCCGCGCGTTCTGACGGTGGTCGACGAGCACGCCCTCGCGCTTGCGCTTCAGCCATTCAGTCGTGACCAGCCCTGGGTGCCGCTCCTCGAGCCCGCGCGCCACCCGCTCCGCGAACGCGTAGGTCTGTTCGAAGGTCGCCCGGCGCGCAATCGGGACGAGAACGTGAATCCCGTCGGCGCCGCTCGTCTTCACGTAGGACTCGAGCTCGAGCCGCTCGAGCTCCTCGCGGATCAGGTGAGCGACACGGATCGCGAGCGCGAAGCCGCCGTCGGGCGGGTCGAGGTCGAAAAGCACGAAGTCCGGGCGGTGCGGCTTGTCCACGCGCGAATACCAAGCGTTCATGTCGATGCAGTTCATCTGCACCATCCACAGCACCGCCTCCGGCGAATTGACGAGCGGGAAGTCGACGAGCCGCCACCCGCCCTCGCGCGGGTAGGTACGAAAGGTGCGCGTCGGAATCCAGGAAGGCATCCCCTTCGGCGCCTGCTTCTGGAAGTACGCCTCCCCGCCCACGCCGTAGGGCGAGCGCTTCATCGTGAACGGCCGGTTGCGCAGATGCGGGACGAGCACCGGCGCGATCGCACGGTAGTACTCGAACACATCCCCTTTCGTGATCCCCACATCGGGGAACAGGACACGTTCCGGACTCGAGAGGCGGACCGACCGCGACGCCATGCAGCCCGTTCTACCTGTCCGGGTACTGCGCATGTCGACGCGTCAACTCAGGTCTGCGGGTCTCGAATGCTCGCGGCAGCCACCATGTCATGGGCATTCCGTGACGACCCCGGAACTACCGGCGGGCACGTTCGAAGATGCAGCTGAGCAGCGACATCGATGGCATGGTCCTGAAGGGAGTTACGCCCAGGGCAGACGAGCCCAGTTCGGCGGCCGCTCTCGCCGGAACCGCTCAACCGTCGCGTACGCCTGCCTCCAGTCGGAGGTCTCCTCGGCCACGCTCGCGCCGTAGCGCGCCGCGAGCTCCGACACCGGGTAGTGCACTTCCGGACCTGAGCGCGAACCGACCATCAGGATCACACACGGCCCCTCGCCCGCGCCCACGAAGGCGTGCTCGGTCCACGGAGGAGAGTGGAAAAGGTCCCAGGGCCGCAGGCGTCGCTCCTCGTCCTCGACGAGCAGCGCGCACTCCCCTGAAAGGACGAGGAACGCCTCCTGGTTCGACTCGGCGTGGTAGAGGCTCCACTGTCCCGGCTCCAGGACGGTGACGTTGATCCCGAGCTGGGCGAACTCGACCGGCGCATCGCCGTACTCGTTCTCGAAGCCACACCTCGCGCCCCTCCTCTCCGAGTTCCACCACTCGGCGTCGCGCACGTTGACGACGAACCAGCCCTGGGTCACGGGCGTGAGCCCCGATCCGAAGTCCTCGAGCTGTGCTTCGGGCATGACGCGATTCTCGCACCTCGGGACGGGTCTCCGATGTGGTCGAGTGTCATCCCGCCCGACCGACGAGAAAACCACTCCCCGGTGACTCCGGTGTCGCGGTTCCACCACAACGCGACAGGCTGTCGCACTTTCCTGCCAGCTTTCGCGGTGGATGATCTGGTCGTCGGGTCGGCGACGCGGTATTCGGCCCCCCGGTCGCCTCTAGGTGACTTTGAACTTTCCTGACATCGTTGGGTGCACGGCGCAGTAGAAGGTGTAGGTGCCTTTCTTGATTGTGAGCGTGACTGACTTCGTGCCTACGAAGGTTGCGCTGGCGAGCGTCTTCGAGATGCCCGGGCCCTTCAAGGAGAAGGTGTGGATCGACGCCTTGTCATGAATCACGAACGTGTAACTGCCCGCCTTGAGCTGCTTGACCGGCTTGCCGCTCGTGCTCTTGAGCGAGATCGTGAACCCTGGCCCAACGGTGCCGTTTAGCTTCGTCGCAGCGGTCGTTCCCGAAGCCACACCCGCGAGCGCAAGCGCACCGGCGAGCAGGAAGAGGAGAGTGAGACGCACGTTTGACCCCCTTGATTTGGCGGGCCTGCCAGTGTCGACTAACAGGAGAGTACGCACAGCAGATCACCTTCGGTTTGTTCGAAGCGCGCGTACCACAGGGAGCCTCCCGCGGCCTGACCACAGAACCTGGTGTTCTATTTGCCCGCGCGGCGTTGAGTTAGATCCCTCGTAGCAGTTGGTCGGTCTGGGCGGCGCGCCATGTTAGCCCCATGCGGTTGAAGCTCATTTGGGCTTGATCGATCAGCTTCTCACTCTCACGGGTGATTCCGACGGCGCGTAGTGCGAACGGCTCCAGGTACGTGCCTGGTTTGAGCAACTCGTCGATCTCCATCGGTTTCGCAACAGCGTGAACGCGGTGGTGCGGGGTTAGGCCGAGGTTGAGGTCGTGGATGCGCGCGCCGAGTCGTCTGCTTCGGTCGAGCAACCCCGCGGCAGCGAACCGCGAGCGCGTTTACCCTCCCTCCCCGCCCAATCTCGCGCGCGTAGGCGCGTGCGCACGGGAAGTCCGAGCATGCTTCGGTCGAGCAGCTTCGACGCCGAGTGGTTCCGCTTACGGCGTCCTTCCGCCCGCCGTCGACGCCGTCTTCGCGAAGCGGAGCCGTTCGTCAATCGGCAAGTAGGGCCGCTCCTCGGCGCCCGCGTAGAGCTGGCGCGGTCGGGCGATCTTCTGCTCCGGGTCGACGACGCCTTCGAGCCACTGCGCGAGCCAGCCGGCCGTTCGGGGGATGGCGAACATGACCGGGAACATCGTGGTCGGAAGGCCGAGCGCCTGGTAGATGAGTCCCGAGTAGAAGTCGACGTTCGGGTACAGCTTCCGGGAGACGAAGTAGTCGTCCTCGAGCGCGATCTTCTCCAGCTCGAGCGCGATGTCGAGGAGCGGGTTGCGCCCGGTCACCTCGAACACCTCGTCGGAGACCTGCTTGATGATCTTCGCGCGCGGGTCGTAGTTCTTGTAGACGCGGTGGCCGAAGCCCATCAGCCTGCCCTCACCTGCCTTCACGCGCTCGACGAACTCGGGGACGCGTTTGACGTCATCGATCTCGGCGAGCATCCGCAGTACCGCCTCGTTGGCCCCGCCGTGCAGCGGCCCGTAGAGGGCGGCTGCGGCCCCCGCGAGCGCGCTGTACGGATCGACCTTGCTCGATCCGATCGCTCGCATCGCGTTCGCGGAACAGTTCTGCTCGTGGTCGGCGTGGAGGACGAATAGCACCTCGAGCGCGCGCTCGAGCGCCGGCTCGGTGTGGTAGCGCGGCTCGGCCATCTTGAACATCATCGAGAGGAAGTTGGCGGTGAAGCCGAGGTCGTTGTCCGGGTAGACGTACGGCAGCCCGCGATTGTGCCGGTATGACCAGGCTGCGATCGTCGGCACCTTGGCGACGAGCCGAACGACCTGCGCCATCCGTACCTCGGGATCGTCGACGGACCCGGCTTCCGGATAGAAGGTCGAGAGCGCGGCGACAACGCTGATCAGCATCCCCATCGGGTGCGCGTCGTAGCGGAAGCCCTCCATCAGCCGTTTCACGTTCTCGTGCAGGAAGGTGTGGTAGGTGACGTCGTGCGACCAGCCGGCGAACTCCTCGTTCGTCGGCAGCTCGCCGAAGAGGAGCAGGTACGCCGTCTCGAGGTAGGTGCTGCGCTCCGCCAGTTCCTCGATCGGATAACCGCGATACCGCAGGATGCCGCGGTCGCCATCGATGTAGGTGATCGCGCTGCGGACCGAGGCGGTGTTGAGGAAGGCCGGGTCGTAGGTCAGGAGGCCGAAGTCCTCCTCGTCGAGCTTGATCTGCCGGAGCGCAGGGGCGCGGATCGCGCCGTCCTCGATCGGGATCTCGTAGGCACGTCCGGTGCGGTTGTCGGTGACGGTGAGCGATTCGGTCATGTCGAGGTTCCTTCCGCTCGGGAATGTGGAAAGGTGGCCTCCGCCGCGCGCGACCGTCATCCGCGCGGTCGCGGATCTCCCCGGGGAGAACTACTCAGGTGGCGGTTAATACGTACGCGCGGCCGGCTGCCAGCGCGTGATCGTGACCGGCTTCCAGCCGAGCCTCGGGCCGCCGTCCTCCCAGGTCACGATCGAGTGCCTGAGGAAGTGCTCGTCGTCGCGGTCTGGGAAGTCGTCCGGGCGCGAGTGGGCGCCGCGGCTCTCGCGGCGGGCGAGGCCGGGCTCGAGCATGCAGGCGGCGAGGTCGAGCAGCGCGCCCAGCTCCAGCGCCTGAGTCAGGTCGGTGTTGAAGACATCCCCTTTGTCCTCGATCAGCACGCGGCCGTAGCGCTCGCGAAGTCCGGCGATCACCTCGACCTGACAGCGCATTCGCTCCTCCCGTCGGAAGAGCCCGAAGTTCTCGTGCATCGATGCGGCGAGCTCCTCGCGTATCCGCCAGGGTCGCTCGCCGTCCGTCCGGTCGAGGAGCACCCGGAGTTCTCGCTCGGCATCGCGCTCGGCGCTCTCCGGCACGCCGGGCGCCGTCTGCTCTCGGCCCGCTTCGTCCGCCGCCGCGGTGCCGGCTCGCCGGCCGAAGGTGATCGTCTCCATCAGCGAGTTCCCGCCGAGACGGTTCGAGCCGTGTACCGAGACGCACGCCACTTCGCCGGCCGCGTACAGGCCGTCGAGCGGCGTCCGACCGTCGACGTCCGTATCTACACCGCCCATGTGGTAATGGGCGCCGGGTCGGACGGGGATCGGGGTGTGGATCGGATCGACCCCGACGAAGGTCATCGCGACCTCACGCGTGCCCGGTAGCCGCGTGACGATTCGCTCTGCGCCGAGGTGGCGAAGGTCGAGCAACACGCTGCCGTTCACGCCGCGGCCCTCGTCGATCTCCGTCTGCTCGGAGCGGGAGACGACGTCCCGGGAGGCGAGTTCAAGCTTCTGCGGCGCGTAGCGGGCCATGAAGCGCTCGCCCTCGCCGTTCAGGAGCGTGCCGCCTTCGCCGCGGCAGCCCTCGGTGATCAGGATCCCACTCGGGAAAAGCGTCGTCGGGTGAAACTGCATGAACTCGACGTCCTTGAGCGGTACGCCCACCCGCAGCGCCATCGCCGCCCCGTCCCCGGTGCATGCGTACGCGTTCGTCGTCCCGGAGTAGAGCCGACCCGCGCCGCCTGTGGCGAGGATCACGGTCTTGGCTCCGATCCCATTCAGGCCCCCCCGGAGTAGATCCCAGGCGATTACGCCGCGGCAACGAGCGCCATCCGTAGCGAGCTTCCAGGCGAAAAACTCCTCGTAGACTCGGAGGTTCCGCTTCATCAGCTGCTCGTAGCAGACCTGGAGTAGGACATGCCCGGTGATGTCGGCGGAGTAGATCGCGCGCGGGGAGGACGCAGCTCCGAACGGGCGCTGCGCGATCCGGCCCTTTTCGTCGCGGGAGAAGATGCAACCCCAGCGCTCGAGCTCGTAGATATCGCCGGGCGCCTCGTTCGCGAAGACCTCGATGGCGTCCTGGTCGCCCAAGTAGTCCGAGCCCTTCACGGTGTCGAACGCGTGCGACTCGGGGCTGTCGTCGGCGTTGTTGCCGAGCGCCGCGTTGATCCCGCCCTCGGCCGCGCCCGAGTGGCTGCGCGTTGGATGCAGCTTGGAGACGATCGCGACGTCCGCGCCGGCATCGTGGGCGGCGATGGCGGCGCGCATGCCTGCGAGGCCGGCGCCGACGACAAGCACGTCGTGCTGGGCGATCACGGTGCGCATTCAAGCCGCTCAGGCTGCGGGTCTGCATCCGTAGATCTCCGTGGCTCCCGCCTGGGAGTCCCTTCGCCTCGTCCGATCCCGGAGGGGTGGGCTCCGGTCGCGGGGTCGGGAGTCCCGTCGCGTCATCCCATCAGCATCCGATCAGGGGTGGGCTCCGGATGCTGATCCGTAGTGTCAGGCGAGGTCGGCCGGGGTGCTTGTGCGTGTTCTACACACCCGGCTGCTAGCCAGGGGTTTCGATGGGGCGCATTACCGCTAGGCGAGCGCCCGCCAGACGGCCTGCACGCCGGCATCGTCCGGCAGCATCCGGAGTAGCTCGAGCGCCTGCCATTCCGGGCCAAGCCGCGAGCGGCGCGGCTGCTCACGGGGCGGCCCGAGGAGCTTCACTTCGTCCAGGCCGAGCTGGACGCTGATGCAGTCGGCCGCGCCGGCCTTGGCGAAGCTGGCGCCGACACGGTCGAGTTCGGCACGGAGAGGCGAACGGTCGGCTTTCACGGGACGCGGGAGTAAACCAGCCCTTTCGGACATCTGGCGCCCGGCGCCCCTTGCGGTTAAGCCCGGAAGCCGGGTTTCCCCGGCCCCCTACCAGCTATCCGGGCGGTGCGGCGTTTCTAGATGTTGCTCGTGACGTTGCTGATGGCGCCGGAGATTCCCCCAGAGAGGGCGGTGAACACGCCGACGACGGCGAGGGTGATCACACCCAGCACGACGGCGTATTCCGCCATCGTCTGACCTTCCTCTCGCCTGCCAAGCAGCCAGATGTACGGCTTCGCGAACATGGTGCTCCTTCCCAAACGTGGATCGCCCTGCGAAGCACATTGATCGGCATGTTGGCCGCTGTCCTGGATCACCTGAAGTGATGAAGGTGGTTCGGAGAACTCCCCTAGAGAGACCCACCCACTAGCTGGCGAGCGCAACGCCACTCGGCCCGCACGGCTGCATCGTCCGGCGGCGCGCGCCCGAGGGCTAGCCCACCTCGGAGCGGTTGGTGCTAGGGCCGCGGGCGCAAACGTCCGCTCAGGAGGTGCCGGCGAACAAGGCACGGAGGTCGAGCGACGGCGCGTGCGTGTTTGCGGCCAGCGAGACGTACTTGCGAGCGAGTGCGTCTTTACCAGCCCCCAGAACGGTGCTGATCAGGCCGAGCGCCTCTGCGAACTCGGATGAGTCGAGACCCTGGAGCACACGCGTCCAGGTCGCTTCTTCGAGCGCGTTGAAGGCAATCTGCACTTCCGACAAGTCGTAGCCAGCCGTGAACCTGTCCTCAGCGACACGCTCCGCGTAGACGATGATCGGTGCCAGGTCACGCGCAGCCAACCCGTCGATGAGCTGGTCGAGCAGGACGCTCAGGCGCTGCCGCACCTCTTCAGCACCCGCCGTCTCATAGTGGTGCGCGTGCATCCGCCCCAAAGCACCCTCTGCTGCTTCGAGGATCACCTCGCGCTCGCGAGTCAAGAACGCAGTTGTATCACTCACTGGCACTGTCCTTTACGTCCGATCCGAGGAGGGTTCATCGTATGCGGATCCGCTCGGCCCGTGACTGCTCAATGCGGTTGCGGAGGTTGGCCCTCCTCTCCTCGTCACGATCGGGCGCGGGGACTCCTCGTCGGCGATCAGCCGTCGGGACTCCGCCCGGCCACCCCTCCGGGATCAGATCAGGCGTCGGGACTCCGCCCGGCGACTCTCGAGGGGTGGACGGTTCGAGGGGCACCGAGGGGGGCACCACGCCGCACTCCTCGCACCTATCGCACCCCTCGCACCGCATCGTTGAGCAAAATCTGCTTGCCATGCGGGGTGTGAATGGGCGCGGCTGGGATCGAACCAGCGACCTCCCGCGTGTGAACGGTGCGCAGATGGGGCCTGTAGGGGACTAGAGGGGACGGTTGAGCGGTTTCGAGTCGCGCTGGAGGCCTCGGTTTCGCCCGGAGTCGCCTGGCGTACTCACCAAAACTCACCATCGCGTTGCCCGAGGCGGTGCTTACGCCCCAAGCACTTGCGGGGATAGGGGTTAGGCCTCGCAAAATGCGCCACCCCGCACGTCGTCAACGTTTGGGTGTGGGGGTTCTTTAGGAATCGACCAAACCCGGACACGCGCTCCGTTGACCCCGCAGTCCCTCACGAGACCGATAGGTCGGAGCGCAAGCCAAGAACTAGGTGAGATCAGCTAGTCGCCCGCGTGTTCTCTGGGCCGAGACGAGGTTGGCCTTCAGCTCGTACCGATCGAGTGCCTGCTCGAGCGCGGCGGTCGCTTCGGCCCTCTTGCCTGCGTTGGCGAGCACCTCGGCGAGGTCGCTGAACGCGTCGCCCTGGAAGTCGAGCGCATCGGTCTGCTCGGCGAACCCGACGGCCTCGCGCGCCAGGGTCTCGGCTTCGACGTGCCTGCCCATGTGGGAGTCGACGAGCGCCTGTGTCTGCCGCCAGGCCGTCTCCGAAATCCTGTCTCCGGCGGCGGTGAGGTCACGGCCTCGTTGGGCCAGCGGCTCGGCCTCGTCGTAGCGTCCGAGCGAGCAGAGCACCCGTCCGAGCCTGGGCGCGTAGTACGAAAGATTGCCTAGTTGGCCGCGCCGTTCGAGATTGGCGCAACAGATGCGCAGCTCCTCGACGGCCGCCGTCGGATCGCCGACGAGTACGGCGATCTCAGCCATGGGAGGATTACCTCTTTCCCCACCCTCGAGGTCGGACAACCTCCGGCCGGCCTCACGGCCCATGCGCCAGCCCTCTTCGACGTTGCCGAGCATCGTCAGCAGCCCGGCCCGGGTCAGGTCCGTGCTCGGATTCTGATCGCCCGGATACAGGGCGTCGAGCGTCTGGAGCGCCTCGTCGGCGGGCCGCGGGCCCAGCAGGAGCGCCATTTCGAGGGGGTAGGGCCGCCATTGGTGAAAGCCTGCGAGCCGTGCATGTCGGAGCGCTTGTTCGGAGGCGTGAGCCATTTCTCCGAAGCGTGCGCGGAAGTTGGCGACCCCGTAGCTGAGAACAAACCAGGCGTGGGCGAGCTCCGCGTGATCGCGCTCGTCGTCGAAAGCTGCCAAGGCGTCGATGGCGAGCCTCTCGAGCGCGTCGATATCCGGATCGACCGTTAGCCAGGACCGGTAGTAGGCTGCGACCGCTCGTGCGAGTGCCTCGCCCGGCAGGTGGCCGGCGTCGCGTGCCCGCTCCACGGCGGCGTCGGCAACTGCGGCCGCCTCTGCGCGACCGATATGCGTGACCGCGGAGGCGAGGTCGAGTTCGAGCGCAACGTCGAGGCGGTAAGGCCGTGTCAGCTCCAGTGATCGGCGCAAGATGCCGTCTGCGGCTCTCGTGTCTTCTCGCCAGAGCGCGCGACGGCCTGCCGCGGCGAGCCGCTCCCCGGCACGCTGCGCCAGGTCGGGGTCAGGTTGCCCGAGCTCGACCCTGTAGCGCGCGGCCTGTTCGAGGTGATGGCCGACGATCTCATCCAGCTCGACCAGCTTCGACCCTCGCTCCTCGAGCCAGGCGACAAAGCGCTCATGCAGCTCGGCGCGCGCGGACTTCGGCAGGGCGTCGTAGGCGGCGTCACGGATCAGTAAGTGTCGAAAGCGGAAGCCGTCGTCGCCCGGAATCTGCGTGTGCTCGGATCGGATCAGCTCGCGCCGGACAAGTCCGGCCAGCCGCGCCGTCACCTGGCGTTCCCCCGGGGCAAGTGCCTGCACGGCGCCGCGGTGGAAGATCTCGCCCTCGACGGCGCCTCGCTCGAGCACACGCCGCTCGGCAGCGTCGACTTGGTCGAGCCGAGCCGTAAGCAGGGCACGCAGAGTGGGTGGCACGCTCACCTCGCCGTCTGCGGTCTGGGCCATCGCGACCATCTCCGTGAGGAACAACGGGTTGCCACCGGCGGCGCGAGCGATCCGATCGCGCAGGCCTGGAGGCAATGCCGCCGGCACCAGTCGGTCAACGTCCCCAGGCTCGAGTGGCGCAAGCCGCAGCGTCACAGGCCAGGAAGGGCGGCGCTCAAGCAACTCCGGCCGCGCTGTGCACAAAAGCAGCACCTGAGCTCCAGCCGACAGAAGCGCGACGTGCTCGACCAGGTCGAGGAACGTCTCCTCACCCCAATGAACGTCCTCTAACAGGCAGACGAGCGGCGCTTGCTCCTCGACCAGCTTCCGGAACGCCCACGCGATCTCCTCCGCGCTCGTCCCAGACTCCGTCTCCCCCAGCAGCGACGCAATCGCCGCCGCGGCCGCCGGATCGGACGGTCGCGCACCGAGCTGCTTCACCACCTCGACCACGGGCCAGTAGGTGATCCCCTCCCCGTAAGACAGACAGCGGGCGCGAACCACCCTCGCGCCGAGACCAACAAGCGCCTCTGTGGCCAACCGGGTCTTGCCAACTCCAGCCTCGGCCACGACCGTCACCAGTTCACAGCGCCGCTCGGTTCCCGCCCGCACCCAGGCTTCGGCGATCTCCTCGAGCTCACGCTCACGCCCGACGAACACGTCTCCGTGCAGCCGCTCCGGCGCCTCGCCCACCTGCAGGAGCCGGAACGCCGCGACAGGTTCTCGCTTCCCTTTCAGCTCCAAAGGCTCGACCGGCTCCGCCTCGACAGCGTCCTCGACCAGCCGTAACGTCGTCTCGCCGATCAGGACCTCGCCCGCAGAAGCGGCCTGCTCGAGCCTGGCGGCGACATTGATCGCATCACCGGTCGCGAGCCGTTCCTCGGTTCCGGTGACAACCTCGCCCGTGTTGACGCCGATCCGCGCCTGAACACCGAGCTCCGGCAGCGCGTCCCGCATCTCGACCGCAGCCCGGCATGCCCTGAGCGCGTCGTCCTCGTGCGCGACCGGCACCCCGAACACCGCCATCACTGCATCCCCGATGAACTTCTCCACCGTCCCGCCATGCGACTCGACGATCCCCCGCATCCGGTCGAAATACCGGGCCAGTAGCGCACGCAGCGCCTCCGGATCCGTCGACTCACCAAGCGCCGTCGAACCGGTCACGTCGCAAAACAGCACCGTCACCGTCTTCCGCTGCTCACGACCCCCGCCTGCTAGCGGCGCCGTGCAGAACCCGCAGAACTGAAAGCCCTCCGGATTCTCCTTGCCACAAGCAGGGCAAGCCGCCACCAGCCGAGTCTACGACGAGCGCGCGACCCGTCAGCTTCTCCCCGCCCTCGACGTGACAGAATCTGTCGCGACCCACATATCAGGACCACGAGTTAGGTCACTCTTCGTCCTGGTCTCGACCCCTCCGAAAATCTTCGCCAGGGAAGAACGATCGACCTCCCGTGAGACCCGTGTGCCGTCCCTGTGTGAACGGTGCGCAGATGGGGGCGTGAGGGGACTAGAGGGGACAGTTGAGCGGATCTCGGTCGGGCTGGGGGCCTCGCTTTCACCTGGTGTCCCCGCGCGTACGCACCAAAACTCACCATTTCCGACGCCGACGATCCGCCGCAAGAGCGGCATTGCTGCTCTCTCAAATCAATACGCGGTCCCCGAGTAGTGCACGATCTCGCTGAGCAGTTGTTCATCCCATACGCTGACCGAAATGACGTCGCTCTTCCACCAAAGAGCGACACGCCATCGCATTTCGCAAAGTGCGACTACCCGCAGACACCAGCCCCTCCTTCACCGTCTCGAACGACTTGGTCGAACCAGCAAACCACAAGGTGGCCAAACTGCTTTGAAGTTAGTCGCCTGCTGGCCGTCTCGTCAGCCCTCTGCCTCCTCGACTCGCCGGCGGACAGCAGCTCAGCGCTCGCGGCGTTCCAGGGTCATCGGGAGGCCCCCTCGTGGCCTGAGCGTAAACCGCGGCTGTACCTCGACTACGTGGCCGGGGACGAGCCGCGCGCACCAGTGCTGCGCCAGTGTCGCGAGCATGATCACGCTTTCCGTGACGGCGAAATCACTTCCGATGCACATCCGTGGTCCGGCGCCGAACGGGAGGTAACTGTGCCGAGGCCGCCCCGCTCGCGCTGCGGGCGTCCATCGATCCAGGTCGAAGCGGTCGGGGTCGTTCCACCAGCGTGGATCCCGATGCACGAGCGGAACGCACATGACCACGCCAGAGCCTGCGCGGATCGGATAGCCCGCAAGAACGTGGTCCTCGACGGCAAGTCGGGGAATCGCCCAGGCAGGTGGATAGAGGCGCAGCGTCTCCAGCACGACGCGAGTGCAGACTTCGAGCTCTGGGACGTCCGCCGGAGAGGGCGATCGGCCCGCGAGCACACGCTCGAGCTCCGCGTGCAGCTCGGCCTCGGCATCCCTGTGCTGATCCAAGAGGAACCACGCCCAGGCAAGCGCATGCGCCGTCGTCTCGTGCCCTGCAATGACGATCGTGACCACGTCGTCGCGCAGTTGCCGAGTGTCCATCGTCGACGTCCCCGGGCTTTCGTCGGTCGCCGCGAGAAGGATGGAGAGCAGATCACTTCGGTCGTCAGGCCTCGCACGGCGCTGCTCGATCAACCGATAAACGATCGTGTCGAGTTGTGACTGCGCGCGCCGGAACCGGCGCGCCTTCGGGAGCGGAGAGCGGAGTAGCCGGTCGCCGAAGGGAATCGTCAGCAGGTCGAAGATCGCCGTCGCGTCCCCGATCGAGTCGGCCACCGCTCCTGCCTCCGCATCCGTGAGGTCGGTACCGAAGAGGGTGAGCGTGACGCCATCGAGCGTCAGCCTCTGCATCTCGCCCGCCATGTCGACGGTCTCGCCCGTACGCCAGCGACCGCTCTGGCGTCGGGCGATGTCGGCGAGCACCTCGGCGTACGCGTCGACCCGCCGTCGATGAAAGGCAGGCTGTGCCAGTCGTCGCTGACGAAGGTGCAGCGGATCCTCGCTCGTCAGGAGGCCCTCGCCGAGGAGCGCCTTCGCCGCTCGCAGGAAGCGTCCCTTGTGGAATCGGCGCGCGCTGCTAACGAGCACGTCGCCGATCAGGTCGGGATGGTTGATGAGGTACATGCGGTAGGGGCCGACCCGGAACGTGGCAATGTCGCCGCACCTGCGGGAGGTCTCCCTGAGGACGCCGATCGGATCGCGACGATACGCCCGCACCATCCGGATCGGCCCGTATGCAGCGCTCGGCGGCAACGTCTGCGCTTCGCCGATCGCGTTCATCGCAACTCGTGGACTCTTACAGACCGCAACAGTAGGATCGCCCCCTGTCGTTGGACTCGGCGATTGGAGGAATGAGATGCAGGCGTTCAGGCTTCGTTCTCGGTTGGGCCTCGGCGTTGCCGTCGTGCTGGTCGCATCGAGCGTGGGTATTGCCAGCACGCAGGCCGCCGGCCCGGTGACCGTGGTTGGCGTCGTACCCGTCGGGCAGACCGCCCAGGAGTTCGTGGGTCGTGTGCACCAGGAGGGATCGACGTTCACCCAGTACGGCTACTTGACGCACGTCGCCGGGATTCCGGACGCCCTGCTCTTTTCCGACCCGAACTTCCGGGACGAGAGCCACGCGCGGATCACGTTCTACTCCAAGACCACTCTCACCTCCCGCTCGGTGATCGACACACTCTTCGCCTTGAACACGGCCGGGGATACCCGGCTCTACTTCCAGACGAATCCGAATCGAAAGCCGACGGACGCGGGGTCGTTCGCGCAGGGTGCCCAGATCGCGACCTACACGGTTCGCGTCCACGACATCCTCAACGTGCAGGCTCCGAACGTCGGCATCGCAACCGCGAGCGAATCCCTCGTCCAGCGCCTCGTAAAGGCGTTCACCCTGCGCGGCAAGCAGTACCGGCTGGGACGGACCGGATTGCACCAGCGGCTCAGCGCGACGGGAGAAGGCAAGCGCTCCAGCGTATCGCCGCTCGTCTCGGACATCATCATCGCTGGCGACGTCGTGGTGACCGGTTAGTCAGGTCCACGCCTCGAAAAGCAGCGCGACGTTTAGCCCTCCGAGGCCCGAGTTCGTCTTCAGCGCGGTCGCAACGCGCACCTGGACGGGCTGATTCGACGCGTTCAGGCCGATCTCCGGATCAGGGGTGTCGAGGTTGATCGTGGGCGGGATCAGGCCGCTTTCGAACGTCTTCATGAGCACGATGGTCTCGAGGCCGGCGGCCGCCCCCATGGCGTGACCGAACAGCGACTTGGGGGCGGTCACCGGGATCGTCGCCGCGCGGTTGCCGAGCACCGCGTGCAATGCCCGCGCCTCGGCGAGATCGCCCAGACGTGTGCCCGCGGCGTGAAGATTGACGTGCTCTACGCTCGCGGCGGTCTGCCCGGCTCGTGAGAGCGCGCCGCGGCAGGCACGCTCGATCCCGGCCGCGTCCGCCGACAGTACATCGCCGGCGTCGCTTGTCATGCCGTAGCCGGTCAGCACGGCATAGATGCGGGCGTTGCGCGCGATCGCGGAGTCGAGCCGCTCGAGCGTCAGGACAGCCGCCCCCTCGGCGAGCACCAGCCCGTTGCGGTCACGATCGAGGGGGCGTGACGCGCGCGCGGGATCCGGGTGGCGCGCGAGAGAGCGCATGTTCTCGAACCCGGCGAGAACGGTCGGGAGCGCGACAGCGTCGACGGCACCCGCCAGCACCAGGTCGGCATCGCCCACGGTCAGCAGGTTCGCGGCGCTGATCAGGCCGTAGGCAGCGGTTGCGCAGGCGCCGACGACGCCATATGTGGGTCCCCGAAGCCCGAGGCTCATCGCCGGGAGACTTGCGGCGAGGCTGGCAGATCCCGCGGCCGGGTAGTACGCCGAAACGGCGCGCAAGCCCTCGGCGGCGGCGGCCGCAACCATCGCCACGTGCGTTCGGAGGCCGCCCGCGCCAGTCCCGATCACAACCCCCATGCGGTCACGGTCATACAAGGCCAATCCGCCGGCGTCCTCGAGGGCCATACGCGCCGCGGCCGTGGCGAAGAGCTGCGAGACGTCGAAGGTGAGCTGATCGCGCTTCGAGACGTAGGCCCCGAAGTCGAAGTCCCTGATCTCCCCGCCGAAGTCGACGGCCAGCCCGCTGCAGTCCGTGTCGCGGAACCGGGCGATCCCCGATCTCCCGGCGACGCAGCTCTCCCAGATCTCGTCGACCGAGTGACCGTTCGCCGCGATCGCACCCAGCCCCGTGACCGCAATCCTCGCTGCGGGTGTGGTCACGGCAGAGGGCGAGCGAAGACGAGGCAACAATTGACGCCGCCGAAGCCGAACGAGTTCTTGACCGCGACGCGGATCGGCAGCCTGCGCGCGTCGTTCGGGACGCAGTCGACGTCGCAATCGGGGTCGGCGTGCTGATAATTGATCGTTGGCGGCGCGACTCCGTTTCTCAGCGCGAGCACGAGCGCTGCGGCTTCGAGACCGCCGGCCGCGCTCATGCAGTGTCCAAGCATTGACTTCGCCGCAAAGGCGGGCACCTGGCGCTCTCCAAACGTCGCCCTGATCGCCTCCGCCTCTTGGCGGTCGCCCAGCGGCGTGCTGGTGGCGTGGGCACCGACGACATCAACCTCTGAAACATCGATTCCTGTCGCGTTCAAGGCGTCCCGCATACAGCGGGCGACATCCGCGGCCGGGTTCACCGTGTATCCAGCCACGGAGGAGTTCTGCCAACCTCCGAGGAGTTCGGCGATGATCGGCGCGCCGCGATCCTGCGCGTGTCCCAACTCCTCGAGCACGACGGCGCCGGCTCCCTCTCCGATCACGAAGCCGTCACGAAGTCTGTCGAACGGACGACTCGCGGTGGTCGGATCGGTGCTGCGCGTCAGGATGCGCGCCGCCGCGCACGAGGCGACGAGCAACGGATCGAGCGTCGAGACGCAGCCCGCGACGACGGCGTCTGCGTACCCAAGTTGGATCAGATTCCAGGCGTTCAAGAGAGCAACGGCGCCGCTGGCGCACGCAGCGGACAGCGCGAACTGCGGTCCCCGGAAGCCGAAAGTGTGAGCGACGAGAGCCCCGGCCGTGTCCGGAAGTGCCTGCACGAGTGCGAACGACTCGACACCGATCTGTCCGCGCCGCTCGAATCCCACGGCAGCCTTCCGGAGACTCGGATGCGCGACATCGAGCCCGACGACGACGCCGACCGAGTTCAGGTCGCTGGCTCGCGTCAGATCGGCGCCATCGATCGCCTCGCGGCAGGCGGCGAGAAGATAGATCGCGCTCGGATCGCTCGTGCGGACGGTCCGGCCGTCGGCGTGCTCGAGTGGGTCGAAGCCCCTGACCTCTGCCGCGACCGAGATTGGCAGCTCCGAGGCATCGAAGGACTCGATCGTTCCGACGCCGCTCCGCCCCGCAACGAGCGCGCCCCAGAAGTCGTCGACCGTGTTACCCAGCGGCGAGATGACGCCCAGGCCGGAGACGACAACCCGTCGGGTGCGTTTCACGTCGGCGGCGCGCCGTGCTCGAGCATCAGCTTCCGCTCCTCGTTGCTGGCAGAGCGCATGAAGGCCTCGAGCACGTCGATGTCGAAGACGGCCGGCCGGCGCTGCACACCGGTGTCCTCACGTGGAGGGCCGACGAGCTTCAGCGGCATGCCCTGTGCCTGGTAGAAGCGGACGGCGTTCTCCGCCAGGAAGCTGATCGCGCGGCGCAGTCCCCGGTCGGCGGCGATTCCGATCAGCTCGGCGTAGAGGCCGACCGTCAGCTCGCGCGACCGAGCCCGAAACGGTCTTGCCACCGTCAGACGGCCGGCGAACATCGTGTCCTCGGCGCCGAAGAGGCGGTCGAGTCCATGTGCGCGCAGCAGGCTCTCGACCCGGGAGCGATCGACGATGAGTCGCATCGTTGCGACGACCTCCCGGTCGAGCCGGGCGACAAGATGGATCGCGTCCACGTCGTCCGCGTCATACTCCACACCCTCCGGATAGGTGTCCCGCGCCTGCCACCGGCTCTCGACGATTGCAGCGCACCGAAGCTCGTAGGCCGCGCGCCGCTCGGCATCGGTCCGCGCGGCGCCGAAGTCGAGCTCCTCGCTCACGTCACGCTCCAGCCCCGGTCTACGACGATCGCCTGTCCGTTTACGCCCGCCGAGAGGTTGCTGGCCAGGTACAGCACTACTGCGGCGATCTCGGCCATCGTAGGGAAGCGGCCACCGGGCGTCTCGGCCTCCCGATCCTTCAGCTGCTGTGCGAGCGGCGCATAAGGGACGTGCTCAGGATCGCCGTCGTGGAAGCCACTCGGCACGACGGCGTTTGCAGTCACGTTTTCGAGCCTTCGACCCACGTAGTCGGCGAAGTACGGCATCAGGGCCTCCAGCGCGCCCTTCGCCATGCCAAGCGCTGCGTACCCGTGCCCGGCGCGACGGGAGCCGATGCTGGAGACGGCGATGATTCGACCGAACCGCTCGCTCTCGAAATACGGGAACAGACGCGGTGCGATATCGAGCGTCGGCCACGCGCTGATCTCGAACGTGCGCAGGACAGCCCGCAGCTGAAAGTCGGACAGCTCGCGGAACGTGCCGAGGGCCGCATTCGACACGAAGACGTGGATGCCGCCGAACCGGTCCTCGGCAGCAGCGAGGAGATTGTCCACGTCGCCCGGGCGAGAGACGTCAGCTCGAACGGCGAGCGCGGCCCCACCGTCCCGTTCGACGGCGGCGACCGTCTCGTGCGCGCACTTGGGGTGCCGGAGGTAGTTGACGACGACGTTCGCGCCCGCCGCGGCGAGAAGCAGCGAGATCTCCCTGCCGAGGCCACGACCGCCGCCCGTGACGAGAGCCGTCTTGCCCGCCAGATCGATGCCGACCACGTAGCCCGGCGCCCCGGTCAGCCCCGGTCGAGTGCCGAGAGGTAGCCCGCGATGGCGTCGATGCTCGTGAGCCGTTCGAGGTCTTCGTCCGGGACGTGGACTCCGAAGCGTCGCTCGACCTCCAGGGCAACGTCGATCATCGCCATGCTGTCGAGATCGAGCGAGCTTGCGAGCGAGTCGCCGTCGGCCAGCTGGGAGAGATCGTGGTCAGGAAACAGCTCGGCGAGGATCTTCCGGATGCTCTGCCTGATATCGCCCTGAGTCTGCTGCACAACTCCCCAATGGATGCCCGCCATACGAACAGGACGCGACCGATCGCCGACTGAACTCTACTTCCTGCGAATCCGGCTCTCGGTGGCGAACGTCACCCGCATGACACAATCTGCCGCGACTCGCGAATCAGGACCATGAGCGGCTGACACTTCCTCTTGGTCTCTGACCTCGTCCACCTCGATCTTCGCTAAGGCAGACGATCGACCGCTCGCGTGCTCGGTGTGCGTGCCTGTGTGAACGGTGTGCGGATAGGGACTGCTGGGGACTGAAGGCGGCGGTTGAGCGATCACTCCGCCGCCGCCAGTTGCAGGGCGGCCTTGGACGACCTCCAACGGAAGCCGCCTTGCGAAGATCGCGGCAAGGCGTTGTGAGCGAGGATGGGTGTGTGAAGAAGATCGGGTTCTTGTCTTTCGGTCACTGGTCGGCGTCGCCGTCGTCGCAGGTGCGTTCCGCCTCGGATTCGCTGATCCAGTCGCTCGAACTGGCCGTCGCCGCCGAGGAGCTGGGCGCCGACGGGGCCTACTTCCGAGTGCACCACTTCGCACGGCAACTCGGGTCGCCGTTCCCGCTGCTCGCAGCGATCGGCGCGCGGACGTCGAGGATCGAGATCGGCACCGCCGTCATCGACATGCGCTACGAGAACCCGCTCTACATGGTCGAGGACGCCGGAGCGGCCGACCTCCTCGCCGGCGGTCGGCTGCAACTCGGCATCAGCCGTGGGTCACCGGAGCAGGTGATCGACGGCTGGCGCTACTTCGGCTACCAGCCGGCCGAGGGCGAGACCGACGCCGACATGGCCCGCCGCCACACCACCGTCTTCCTCGAGATCCTCGCAGGGGAGGGATTCGCCCAACCGAACCCGCGGCCGATGTTCCCCAACCCGCCGGGCCTTCTCACCGTCGAGCCGTACTCGCCGGGGTTGCGCGATCGGATCTGGTGGGGCGCCGGATCGGCCACGACCGCGGCCTGGGCGGCCACTCTCGGCATGAACCTGATGAGCTCGACCCTGGTCGACGACGACACGAGCGGTGACCCGTTCCACGTCGTCCAGGCCAGGCACATCAGCGCCTTCCGCGACGGCGTGGAAAGAAGCCGGGCATGAGCGCGAGCCGCGCGTCTCCGTCAGCCGCAGCATCTTCGCGCTCGTCAGCGATCTCGACCGCAGGTACTTCGGACAAGACACCGACGACGGCGACCACGTCGGCTACATCGACGCGACCACACGGGCGATCTTCGGCCGCACATACGCCGCCGAGCCCGACGTGCTCATCGGCCAACTCGCCGCGGACGAGGCGATTGCCGCCGCCGACACGCTGCTACTCACCGTGCCGAACCAGCTCGGCGTCGACTACAACACCCACGCCATCGAAAGCATCATCAAGTACGTCGCCCCCCAACTCGGCTGGCGCTGAATCGCTCTGACAAAAGGACTGGTTCGAGCGAAAGCAAGCAGGGCACAAGGCGAGCGTGCTCCGGTCTGCCCACCGAAATCGGATGCGAGCACCGTGGGCTAATGCGCCCTCGACTCTAAGGGCCTATCCCGGTAGGGCGTGAGTGAGGCGGGCTGCGTGGGCTTTCTTGAACGCGATCAGGCCGCAGGCGAGTTGGAGGAGCGCGAGGTGGTTCTCTGGTTTCTTCGACCAGCGGATCAGGAGGGCGCGGTTGCGGTTGAGCCAGGAGTGGCACGCCTCGACGACCCAGCGGCGGGCGCGCCATCCCGGTGTGGCCCGTTTGAGCTCGAGCTCCTCGGCACGGCGACGGATGTGGGCCGTGTAACCGCGACCGGCCGCGAGGTCGCTGACCCACGGGTAGGCGTAGCCGCCGTCGAGACAGAGGCCTTGCGGATTCTCGGCTGACGGCTCGGGCCGCTGGATCGGAACCGAGTCGAGCGTCGGAGCTAGGAGCTTTGAGTCGTGGCGGTTGGCGCCGTCATGCGCCAACCCGATCGGGACCCCTGCTGCCTCGCAGAGAAGCGAACGTTTCGCCCCCCTTTTGCTCTATCAGTCGGATTCGGCCCGGTCGCCACACCGCCCAGCGGCGCCTTCCCTGTCGCCCCATCACAGCACAACCAGGCCCAGTCGATCCCGACCTGCTCGTCGTAATCGAGCAGACCTTGCCGCCAAATCTCATGGAACACGCCAGCCTGCTCCCACTCCTGAAAGCGCCGGTGCGCCGAGGAGGAGGTGCAGATCCCGGTCGCGTTCAACGCGTTCCACTGCATCCCGGTGCGAAGCACGAGCAAGATCGCGTCCATCGCAGCGCGATCAGGCACCCGCGGCCGGTGACACCCCAACGGATGCGAAGGCCCAGCCGGCAACAACGGCTCGACTCGCTCCCACAACCAATCCGGCAACCGCCACCCATCGTCGCTCGAGACAAGACCCATCGAAAGCCTCCCTCGCCGATTTCAGCAACGAGGTCGGACTTCGCCACCACCCGCCGGGTCCCTGCCTAGCGAGATAGGCCCTAAGTCCGGACACGAGGTAGATGACCTCCTCCCGTGCCTGACCTCCCCAGCCTCGAACTTGGCCAGGGAAGACGAGACCTCCAGCGTTACCGGTGTGCGTCCCTTCAAGCGCCCGAGAATCGCTCAACCGTCCCGTCTAGTCCCCTCGCCCGTCTGCTCTCGTCCGGGCGGCCCCGTTCGGCGGACGGCTGTCGCTCCCGCGCGGAGCTTGGCGTCAAGTGAGCCGACGGCGCGCGCGGCAAGATGTTCCAGGCTCTTGTCTTTGACCGCGTCCCAGGCCCCTGGGGTAGCTTGGGGAGAAGTGATCCCGTCCAGGGACTCAGCGATCCTTTCGCCGATTCCCCGGGCGAACTTGGCGCCGACGGTTCCGAACCGCTCCTCGATCTGTCGCTCCCACTCCGCTGGAATTACTGGCCGGGAAGCGGACTCGGCTTCCTCGGCAGTGGTTGGGTCGCAGATGACGAGCGAGTAGAGCTGTTCGGCTCGGTCGATACCCCTGAGCTGCCGCTCGCCAGCAGGAACGATCGTGACCGCGTTCGGAAGGCTTGACGCCGTCAGGGCATGCGTGGTCGCCGACAAGAGCACCTGACCGCCCCGTGCGACGCCACAGATCCGGGCGCCTTTGACGACGTCGATTCCCAGATAGCCCTCGGCCCCAATACTCGGCTCACCGGTATGCAGACCGATCCGCACCCGGACACTGAGGCCGTCGGGCCAGGCAGTGGAAGCGTGAGTTCTCTGGATCTCTACTGCCGCACCGACCGCCTCCTGCGCCCGCGGCAAGGCGAAGAACAACGCGTCTCCCTGCCGGTCGATCTCAATGCCATCGGCCGCGTAGAACGCGCCACGGACGATCTGACGATGCCGAGTGAGGAGATCGGCGTAGCGGTCGTCCCCCAGCCGCTGTAACAAGAGCGTCGAGCCTTCGATGTCGGTGAAGGCGAACGTCACCGTCCCGCCCGGCAGAGCCGACCCGACTGCCGCCGCGCTCGGCAACCGCTCTTCACTCAACTCGTCAGAGCAAGCCCCGACCAGCGGCGACGGTCGAGACCTATCTTCCCCGGAACTCATACCGACAAGACGCTCCGCGCGACCCCTCCAATCCACTCGTGCGCCAAGGAAGACACATCCAGTGTCAGCCCCATGACACATCCGATCTCGGCACACTAACTCAGCATCGGGTCTCGCCTAGCCGGAGAGTCGCCCGAAGGCGGCTCTCCGGCTCAGCAAGTCCGAACCGGGTCGACATTTACAGTCGACGCTGAAGTTGTCGCGGGTGACTGACTCGTGTTCGGCATGAACCGCTGGGTCTTCCGGGTCATCGCCTACGCAGCGTTAATGCGCGACGAGTACCCACCCTTCCGGCTAAGCCCGTGAGCGACGGACGTTAGCGTCGGCGCGACTGCGCCGAAGACGCGGCCGACGACCGCCCATGTAGGAGGTGGGTGGTCTGCGGAGCCTCCTGAGTCTGGAGCTTGAATTATCGCGGCATTGCGGAGCCGAGAGCCACGGAGTTGACCATCCAAGGTCGTTGGTGCGAAGCCGCCCTGAGTGTCGACGTAGGGGCCGTTCGGCAGAGCCACTCTTCCTCTGGCTCGACTTCGGCGCTGCTGCGTGAGCTGATCAGGTCGGATTGTCGCTTCGTGCGAACTCGGCGTCGGAGAATGTCACTTCGTAGTCCTCGAGGGCGATGGGCGTCGAGCCGGCCGCCTCGGCGGCAAGGGCGCTGATGCCGCGTCCTGCATCGGCCGTTTCGGCCATGGCCGCCTCATCCGCCCAAAAAGTGATCACGACCGTCTTCGAGCGATCCAACGCCGCCAGCCTGAGGAGGCCACGGAAGCCAGTGCTTTCTCGAAGCCACGGGAGTACTTCGTCGAGAAGCTCGAGCCCACGGGCGTGTGTTTCGGCCGTTGTCGTCAGGGTGTGCATTCGTGCGAACACGGTTGACTGGAACTTACGTGAACGAGGAGCGCTCAGCTGTTGATCGTGGCGGATCGGGCGCAGCTAGCGGCGCAGCCGGCGGTGTGAGCTCGGCTGGTTGGAGCTCGAGCGTCATCCCTTCGCGGGCGACGGTGGGCGGTCGACCGCTACCTGTCCACAGCTCGCGGGCCCGCTGTTCCAGGGCGTCCAGCTTCCGGTCGTCGTGGAGGGGGTCGTGGTGGAAGAGGAGTAGCTGTCCGACACTGGCTCGGCTCGCGAATACAACGGCGTCGGCAAGGCTCGAGTGTCCCCATCCGACCTTGCTCGGGTACTCGTCTTCGCTGTATTGAGCGTCGTGGACGAGTACCGTTGCGTCGGCGGCGATTGGGAAGCCGGAGATCCAGTCGGGCGAGAGCGCTGCCAACGGCACGCCCACGGCGGGCTCGTGATCCGGGATGTACGCGAAGACAGCGCCGTTCTCGGACAGGCGGTAGCCGATGGTCGTCCCCGGATGGGAGACTTCGGTCGCGAAAACGTCGGCAGCGCCGATCCGCCACGGCCCTTCCGGCACATCGTGGAAGCGCAGTCGCGCCGGGATGTCCGAGAGGGCCAGCGGGAACACCGGCGGAGACAGGTAGAGCGCGATCCGCTGCTCGAGGCTCCGCTCGGTCGAGGGTGGACCCCAGATGTGCAGCTCTGTCCGGGGGTCGAAGAGGGGCGCAAAGAACCCGATTCCCTCAACGTGGTCGAGGTGGAAGTGCGTCAGACAGAGATGGATTTCGCGAGGGCCGCTTCCGGCCAGCTGAAGACCGAGGTTGCGTATCCCGGTTCCTGCGTCGAGGACAATCAGCGTCCCATCGGACAGCTCGGCTGCCACACAGGACGTGTTTCCGCCGAACCTGAGCGTGTCGCGTCCCGGCGTTGCGAGCGAGCCGCGACAGCCCCAGATGGTGATGCGCACGCCTTAGTCCCAGAAGATCACGACGACGCCCACGAAGTCTTGTCCTCGTTTGAAGAGCGGAAAGGCGGTCGTCGCGAGGTCGCGCTTCTTGCCGTCGAGGGCCGTGATCCGCAGCGGGCCGGAAGCCGCACGCCGCTCCAGGAATGCGATGCCGGCGGGCATCTGCTCAAGCGGCATTGGCTGACCGTCGATCGACTCGATCTGAAACATCGTCTCCCACTCGGAGGCAGCGATCTCGCCGGCAGCGGCGAAGGGCCGGCCGAGGATGCGCTCGGCCGGCTCGTTGTAGAACACGAGCGTCCCCTCAGCATCGGCGATGAACATTGGCGTCGAGGCGTTCGTCGCCAACTCCCTGGCCAGGATCAGCATCAACTCCTTGGCTGGCTTGGCCTCCAACATGCGCGCAAGTCTACGAACTCCCCCGCGAGACACGAGTGCTCTGGACGCGAAGCGGCGGCCCAAGTGCCTCCTCGTGAGCGCGCGTCGACTGTCGCCGGACTGATTTGTTGCGCGGTCCTGCTAGTTGCTGGTGAAGTCCTAGCTTGCCGGCGCCGCTGGAGTGGCGCTTGATCCGGCGGCCGCGCCTTCCTGGTCGAGCATGTCCGCGAGGTCAGTGCTCACCTCGTGGACGACGACTCGATCGGCGTCGACGACCTTCAACAGCTCCTGCGCCTTGTCGACGACGTCGTCGTCGACGAGAGCGACGATCGCCCCCGCGCCCGGCGTCAGGTCCTCACCGAGTCCCTTGAGCTGATCATCCGGAAAGCCTGAATCACGCAGCTTCGCAGCCAACGAGCCGATACCGGCCCCGATCGCGCCACCGCCGATGACGCCGACCGGACCCGCGATGATCCCGACAGCCGCGCCGATCACACCGCCGGTAACGGCACCCTGTTTCGTTCCCATGTCCTTCGTCTCGACAAACTTGATCTCTCCGCCCTCGGTCTTACTGACAACAGCCCCTTGCTTGAGACCGTCACCGAGGGCGCCGGCGACCGACGCCAGGCCCTTGCCGGCCGCAGCCTGATCAGCAAACGTCGCTGCAATGACCTTAGGCATGCTCTCCCCCGATCCTCAGCGGACAGCCCCATGCCGCCCGTCAACCACCAAGGACGATAGTCGACCAGTGATCCGTAGCCGACGGGCTCAACCCAGAGAGCCCCAGCCCCTGCGGCTGCTGACCCGGCGACCACCCCGCGCGCTTAGGTGCACGGGAATCACGGAACAGCTTGCAGGGCCACGGGCCAGATCGACCGAAGCATTCTCAATAGCGGCGCTCCGTCTCCTGTTCGCTGACGCTCCCTGCACAAGATGACTGCCGGCTCCAGGACAGCTGCCCTCCCAGACAGGCATGAGCCCGAGACTATCGGCGGTCAACGCGGGCGCGGAACCGCCGTCAGAGATTAGAGTCGGTTCATGGCGCTGACCGTGTACGACTTCCCGACCTCGGGGAATGCGCGCAAGGTTCGGCTGCTGCTCGCCGAGCTTGGCCTTGAGTTCGAGCACGTGCCAGTGCCGCGGGCACGGCCACGTCCCGACTGGTACCTCGAGCTGAACCCGTTCGGCGGTGTGCCGGCTATCCGCGACGGCGAACTCGTGCTCGCCGAATCACAGGCCATCCTCCGCTACCTGGCAACACGCGAAGGCCGCAACGACCTGTATCCGACCGATCCCGCTAGGAGAGCACGCGTCGACTGGGCACTCGACGCGTGGACGACGACCGTGTTCCCGAGAATCTTCCCGCTCTACCGCGCCATCGTCGCCGAAACGCGTGACGAGGCAGGCAAGCCGCACCCGGAACAAGCTGACCCAGACCGGGTCGAGCGTGAACTACCCGCCGCCCGCGACGGGTTCCGGCTGTTCGAGCGGTTCGTCGCCGACGATGGCACCGTCGTCGGGAATGGCTTCACGATCGCGGATTGCGCCTGCGGGCCGTTGCTGCTCACCGTTTCCGGTTGGCCGATCGACCTCGAGATCGACTACCCGAAGATTGCACGAATCCGCGCCGAAATCGAGGCTCGACCCAGCGCCTCGGCGCTGCCTTAGCCGCCCAGTGCGTGACGGTCCCGTCTCGTCCGACGGCACCGAGAAGCAAACGCATCCTTAGGTCAGCTGCTGGGCGGTCGCTTCGTCGAGTCGCGCGTCCTCGTCGGCCGTGAGCTGGAGCTCCGCTGACGCGACGTTTTCCTCGAGGTGCTCGACCGAGCTTGTGCCCGGGATCGGCAGCATCACGGGGCTACGGGCGAGCAGCCAGGCGAGCGCCACCTGCCCCGGTGTGGCGTCGTGCGCGGCTGCGATCTCCGCGACCATCCCGCCCGGCTCGGCCAGGTCGCCGGCGGCCAGCGGGTACCAAGGGATGAAGCCGATCTGCTGCTGCTCGCAGTAGTCGAGCACATCTTCGGACTGCCGGTTCGTGAGGTTGTAGAGGTTCTGCACCGTGGCCACCTCGAACACGCTCTGGGCCGCCTTGATCTCCTCGACGGTGACCTCGGACAGGCCGAGGTGACGAACCTTGCCCTCGTCTTGGAGCTCCTTCATCAGCCCGAACTGCTCCTCGCGCGGAACCTTGGGGTCGATCCGGTGCAACTGCCACAGGTCGATCGCCTCGACACCGAGCCGGCGCAGGCTCATCAAACAGCACTGGCGCAGGTACTCCGGCCGCCCCACCTCCGCCCAGATGTTCGGGCCGTGACGCGTGAAACCACCCTTCGTCGCGACACGGATGCCGTTGAACGGGTGCAGCGCCTCGTGGATCAGGTTCTCGGAGTCTCCTGGTCCGTACGAGTCGGCAGTGTCAATGAAATCGACAGCAAGCTCGGGCAGCCGTTTGAGCACGGCGATGGCGCCATCGCGGTCCTTCGGCGCTCCCCAGATCCCCTCGCCAGTGATCCGCATCGCCCCAAAGCCAAGACGAGTGACCTCAAGGTCACCCCCAATCCTGAACCTGCCCGAAGAAGTTGCAGTCGCGCTCATCACACAAGATCCTTTCTCGTCGGACGGAAGCCGAGGAGCCACCACCAGCAAACCAACACAAACCTCCCTTGTCCTCCGGGTGTGGGCGCGCTCCACTCGCTGGGAGCAGTACCTCGAGAGAGCACGTTGCCTTCCTACCCTACGACGACACGGCTGTTGCGCTTCCCGCGAAATGCACGCTGTGCGTGACCGGTCGAGTTAGATCTTGCCGGGTAGAATCGAGCGGACTCCGGGCATGGGTGCCACTCGCGACACGCTCTTCGCCCCCGACTTGGAGTCTCCGATCGCCTATATGCAGCGCACGCGCGACTGGTATCTGGCGCTCGGCTACGCCAACCCCTACGACTGGGCTCACTATCGCGACGTGCCTTTCCGGCCGTTGAAGAACCCCTTGAGCCGCACGCGGGTGACGTTGATCACCACCGCCGCCCCGTATCAGGCCGGCAAGGGCGAGCAGGGCCCGGGAGCGGCCTACAACGCTCAAGCGAAGTTCTTCTCTGTCTACTCAGGCGACACCGGCGCCGACCACGACCTGCGCATCGCGCACGTCGCGATCGACCGCAAGCACACCAGCATGGAAGACAGCGGCACCTGGTTCCCGCTACCCGCACTGCGCAAGCAGGCAGCATTAGGAAGGGTGGGGCTCGCTTCCCGCTTCCACGGCGCCCCGACCAACCGCAGCCAAAGGCACACCACGTGCACAGATGCACCCGAGATCCTCACGCGCTGCCTGGATGACAAGACAGACGCGGCTCTGCTCGTGCCCAACTGCCCGGTCTGCCACCAGAGCGTGAGCCTGATTGCGCGGCATCTGGAGGCAAACGGCATCTCTACCGTCGTGATCGGCTGCGCCAAGGACATCGTCGAGTACTGCGGCGTACCCCGGTTCCTGTTCAGCGACTTCCCCTTGGGAAACAGCGCCGGCCGCCCACACGACCCCGCGTCGCAGGCGTTGACGCTCGAGCTCGCTCTGCGCCTGCTCGAGTCCGCCCCGGCGGCACGCACCACCGTCCACTCACCACTGCGCTGGAGCGACAGCACAGAATGGAAACTCGATTACTGCAACGCCGAGCAGCTGAGCCGAGAAGAGCTCAAGCGACTACGCGCCGAGTTCGACAAGGGAAAAGAAGCCGCGCAGAAGACACGCCAAAGTGCTGCAACCCCTCAGCACGGTTAGCCCAGACGTGTGGCTCACCGCAGCGACCGCCGGCCGAACAGGCCACGCAAGCGCGGGGCGACACGATCACTAAGTCAATCGAAGGAAGGACTCAATGACGGCAATCACAGAAAGCGTCGAGATCGCCCGCTCACCCGAGGACGTGTTCGCCTACCTCGACGACCTGTCCCGCCACGGCGAGTGGCAAGAGCAGATCGTCAGCGCCCGTGTCGAGTCTCCGGGGCCGACAACGGTGGGCACAAGAGTCACCGAAACGCGCCGCCTCGGCGGGCATGAGCAGCAGATCACCTACACGATCACCGAGCACAACCCGCCACGAAGCTTCGCCTTCCGAGGGCAAGACGGGCCGGTGAGACCAATCGGGAAAGGCACGATCGAACCACTCGACGACGGAAAGCGATCACGAGTAACAATCGAACTCGACTTTGAAGGCCACGGGCTCTTCGGGAAGATGCTGCTGCCGATGGTGCGAAGCCAGGCCCGCAAACAGGTACCGAAAGACCAGCAGCGACTCAAAGAACGCCTCGAGACAACCAGGTCCTGAGAACCGGGGGCTGCGCACCGGAGTGATTCTGCGCGGTGCCCAGCTCAGGCTTCAAGGGCCACTAGCGCGGCGGTGGCGATGGCGTCGGGGTCGACGTTGTATGCGGCGTAGATGGATTGCTGACTGCCTGCTTGGCCGAAGCGGTCGACTCCGAGCGGGATGCAGCGTGTACCGAGCGCAGAGCCGAGCCATGCGAGCGCGTGTGAAGAGCCGTCGATCACTGTCACGATCGGAAGGCCCCGTTCCTCTGACGCGAGCAGGCGGTCGAGATGGCAGCTGCCGGTCATCCGTCCGTGTTCGACGGCCTCCGTTCGTGAGCGGCGCCAGTCGTGATAGAGGCGGTCGGGCGACGAGAGGCAGAGCACGGTCGCGTCGACACCTTCCTGCGCGGCGAGGAGCTCCGCCGCCTGCAAGGTCTCCGGGACGAGCGCCCCGCAGGCGGCCAGGAGGACGCGATCGGTGTCCGCCCCGCCCGGCTCGCGGAGCCGGTAGCCGCCCGCGATCACGTCGGCGCGCAAAGCGTCCTCACCCCACGACGCCAACGCCTGTGTGAACGGCTGCTGGTCGATCGGTTTCGTCGAGAGTCGGAAGTAGAACGAGCCGCCTTCGGGGTCCTGCAGCCGCGACAACGCATCCAGGAGCAGCCATTCGAGCTCGAGCGCGAAGCAGGGCTCGACGTAGTGGAGGCCGGGCGTCTCGATCCCGATTCCGGGCGTGTTGATCGACTGGTGGGCGCCGCCCTCGCGCGAGAGCGAGATCCCAGCAGGGGTCCCGACGAGGATGAACCTCGATCCGGAGTAGGTGGAGTAGACGATGCCTTCGAGCGCCCGCATGACGAACGGGTCGTAGAGCGTTCCGATCGGCAGCAGCTGCAGGCGCTGGAAGTCCCAGGACAGCCCGAGTTGGCCGAGCAGGAGGACAAGGTTCATCTCCGCGATGCCCATCTCGAGGTGCTGCCCGTGCCTGCCGACGCGCCACCTGAGCGGTGAGTCGGCCATCTCGTCGTAGACCGGATCGTCCTGGAGCCCCCAGACGCCGACCTTGTTGATCCAGCCGCCGAGGTTCGTCGAGACAGACACGTCCGGTGAGACGGTCACCAGCCGCCGGGCGATCTCCTCATGGCGGGAAATGCCAAGGAGCTGACGGCCGAACGCCGCCTGCGTCGAAACCGTTCCCGCCGCGCTCGTGCCGAGCGTTTCCGGCACCAGCACGCTCCCCGCTGGCCCGTCGGTCGGCCGCTTAAGACGGTCGGCCGCCGCCGTGAGTAACTCCGACTCCGACGAACCGCCTGCGAATCGGTCCCATTCGGTCTCCGGCGTCAGCCCGACCGACGCACGGAACGCGTCGATCTGAGTCACGTCGAGCAGTGCGGAATGATTCTGCGGACGGCCCGCGATCTCCAAGCCATAGCCCTTGATCGTGTAGGCGAAGATCACCGTGGGTGCGCCGGCGTTGGCCCGTGCCCGGTCGAGACCGTCGAGGATGTCGGCGAGATCGTGGCCTCCGAGATCGGAGACCAGGGTGCGCAGCCGGCCCACGTGCTGGTCGCACAGGCCCGCGAGCTCAGCCCGCTCCGATGGGTCGAGGCCCTCGAGCAGCGTCGCCCGGACCCTGTTCTCGTCGGCTCCGAATAGGCTCTGGTACTGCTCGTTGGGCATTTCGTTGATCCGGCGGCGCAGCACCTCTCCGCCGCGGGCGGTGAACGCGCGCCGGAGCCGGCGGCCGTATTTCAGCTCGATCACGTTCCAGCCCGCGAGCCGAAAGTGGCCCTCGAGCTCCTGCGCCCTGATCCCCGGCACGACCCGATCCAGGCTCTGGCGGTTCAAGTCGACGATCCAGAGGACGTTGTCGAGCGTTCTCGTCAGCGGCTCCGCGAGCGCCTCCCAGATGCTGCCCTCGTCGAGCTCAGCATCGCCGAGGAGTGAGATGAAGCGGCCGCCGGTCCGGGCACCGAAGTGGCCCTCGACGTAGCGGTCGGCGAGGGCTGCGAACAGGGGCGCGACCGAGCCGAGGCCGACCGAGCCGGTCGAGAAGTCCACCGTGAACGGGTCCTTCGTACGGCTCGGATAGCTCTGCAGGCCCCCGAAGTCGCGCAGACGGGTGAGATAGGAGCGGTCGAGGCGGCCGAGGAGATATTCGAGCGCGTGCAGAACAGGCGAGGCGTGCGGCTTGACCGAAACGCGATCCGAGGCCTCCAGGTCGGCGACGTAGAGCGCCGTCATCACGCTGACCATCGAGGCGGAGCTCGCCTGGTGGCCGCCGACCTTCATGCCGTCCTGCGTGGGCCGCTCGCGGTTGGCGTAGTCGACGATGCGCGTCGCAAGCCAGAGCACGCGACGCTCGATCGATGCCAGCGCGCCCGGATCGACCGGCGCGGCCGTGGGGAACGCGCCGGTCTGTCCAGGAGCGGACACGCCGACTGTTGTCACCGCGGGTCGATTACGAGCAGGCGCTCTTCGGTCATCTCTCGGATCGTCCACCGCATGCCCTCGCGGCCGTGGCCGGAGCGCTTGGCGCCTCCGTAGGGCATCTGGTCGACGCGGAACGTGTTCACGTCGTTGACGATCAGGGCGCCGACCTCAAGGCGCTCGAAGGCTCGGTTGATGACGCGGATGTCGTTCGAGAACAGCCCGGCTTGAAGCCCGTATGGCGTGTCGTTCGAGCGTGCGATCACCTCGTCGACGTCCTCGTAGGTCGAGAGCACGACGATCGGCGCGAAGGCCTCTTCGGCACAGACTCGAAGCGTCTCGGGCACGTCGACGAGCAGCGTCGGTGCGAGCACGGTCCCCTCGCGCGTCCCGCCGCAGAGGACGCGACCACCGGCCTTGACCGCTTCCGCGACCAGCGCCTCGGCCTTCTCGGCCGCGGCCTCGTCGATCAGCCCGCCGACGACCGTCGACTCGTCGAGCGGGTTCCCTGTACGCAGCTCGCCGATCTTCGCGAGCAGCTTTTCCTGCAGCGCATCGGCGATCGACGTGTGCGCGTAGAGGCGCTGGACGGAGATGCATGCCTGGCCGGCGCGGAGGAAGCCGCCGAAGGCGCACCGCTCGGCGACGTAGTCGAGATTCGCGTCCGGCTCGACGATCACGGCCCCGTTGCCGCCCAGTTCGAGCGTCACGCGCGCGGTCGCGGCGACCTTCTGCAGCCGCCACCCGACCTCGGCGCTGCCCGTGAACGAGACGATCTTCACCCGCTCGTCGCGCACCATCCGCTCGGCAAGCTCGGTACGGCACGGGATCACGGTCACGGCGGCCGGCGGCGCCCCCGCCTCGACGAAGATCTCGCCCATCGACAGGGCCGACAGCGGCGTCTTCGACGCCGGGCGCACGATGCACGGACAACCGGCCGCGAGCGCCGGGGCGAGCTTGTGAGCGACGAGTAGGAGCGGCGCGTTGAACGGGGTGATCGCGAGCACCGTGCCGACCGGGAACCGCCGCGTCAGGCCGATGCGCCCTTCGCCCCGCGGCACGGCGTCGATCTCGACAAGCTCGCCCGTCGAGGCACTCCGCCGCGCCTCCTCGCCGGCGATCTGCAGGATCTCCGCCGTCCGCTGGGCCTCGAAGCGCGTCTCCCAGACGGCGTTGCCGGTCTCGAGCGTCATCTGTCGCGCCAACTCGTCCTCGCGCGAGCGGACGAGCGCGGCGGCTGCGATGAGGATCTCGGCCCGCCTGAACGGCGGCAGCGCGGCCACCTCGGCCTCGGCAGCGGCGGCGGAGACGAGCGCCTGCTCCACCATTGCCTCGTCTGCCAGCCAGACCCGCGCCACCTCACTTCCGTCGTAAGGGAAGATCACAGGCGCGCTCTCGGCTCCCGTTGTCGGTCGGCCCGCCAGAAGCAAGGATCGGGGCTCGGTGCGAAGTGCGGTTTCGGTCATCGTGGTGCCTCCTCTGACTGGCTGGCGAGAACGCTCGTCGGCAGGTCGATCACGTCTCAAGTCTCTCAGGCGCGGCGTCGGGGGCGGCGCGGCCCGGCTCGGACTCGATTGCGGCTTCGGAGTGGAGGTCGAAGAAGTGCAGCCGCCGAGTATCGACTCGCATCTCGACGTTCGCCCCGGCGGACGCGGTAGAGCCGATCGCGAACCGGCCGATCATTACCGTGCGACGCGCGCGGGCCTCCGACTCGAGCTCGACAACGCGCGAGCTGTCGACGTCGGCGAGCACCTCCCGCACCTCCTGGGTGACCACCGGCGGCGCGTCGACCTCGACGTGGGCGAGAAGCTCCGACCCGAGCAGCTCGGTCGTCACGATCCGACCAGTGAGCTTGCTCTGGTGTGCCACGTCCCCCACGAGAGCGGCGTCCTCCAGTTGCTCGGGACGGATACCGAACCCGATCGTCCTGCCGACGTACCCTTCGAGCGCCGGCCGGGCCTTGACGATCTCGGACGGCACGGCTATCGCCTGGTCGCCGACGCGGCAGATGAGGCCGTCAGCCCGCTCGAGCCGGGCCTCGACCAGGTTCATCTCCGGGCTGCCGATGAAGCTGGCGACGAACAGGTTGGCCGGCCGGTCGTAGAGGTGCTGCGGCGCGGACACCTGCTGGAGCCGACCCTTGCGCAGCACGGCGACGCGATCGCCCATCGTCATCGCCTCGACCTGGTCGTGCGTGACGTAGATCGTTGTCGCGCCAAGCTCGTGCTGGATACGGGAGATCTCGGCGCGCATCTGGACTCGCAGCTTGGCGTCCAGGTTCGAGAGCGGCTCGTCCATCAGGAACACCTGCGGATCGCGCACGATCGCGCGGCCCATCGCTACCCGTTGACGCTGGCCGCCGGAGAGTTGTCCAGGCTTCCGCTTCAGCTCATCGGCGAGGCCCAAGATCCGCGCCGCCTCGTCGACCCGCCGCCTGATCTCGTCGGACGGCATCTTGCGCACCTTGAGAGCGAACGCGATGTTCTTGTAGACGGTCATGTGCGGATAGAGCGCGTAGTTCTGAAAGACCATGGCCACGTCGCGCTTGCGCGGATGGAGGCCGTTGACGACCTGGTCGGCGATTCGTACCTGGCCTTCCGTGATGTCCTCGAGCCCGGCCACCATGCGGAGCGCCGTGGTCTTGCCGCAGCCCGACGGTCCCACGAAGACCATGAACTCGCCGTCCGCGACGTCCAGCGTGAAGTCCGCGAGCGCCCTCGTGCCGTCGCGATAGACCTTGCCGACCTCGCTGAAGGACACTGCGGCCATCTACTTCACGGCTCCGGCGGTGATGCCGCGCACGATGTACCGCTGGACGACGATCACGAAGATGAGCACCGGGATCACAGTGAAGACGCCGACGGCCGCGGCGACGTTGAAGTTGATTGGGCTCTCGACGGTGAGCAACGACGAGGCCGCGATCGGGATCGTCTCCTTGTCCTGCGAATTGATGATGTAGAGACCGACGAGGAATTCGTTCCAGATGAAGATGACGCCGAACGTCGCCGCCACGAGCATTCCCGGCCGGGCGAGCGGCAGCAGCACCTTCAGCAGCACCTGCGGACGCGTCAGGCCGTCGACCATCGCCGCCTCGTCGATCTCGCGAGGGATCTCGTCGAAGAACCCGATCATGATCCAGACGACGAGCGGAAGCGAGAATGCGATATAGGGCAGGATCAGCCCGGGGAACGTGTTGACCTGCCCGAGGTAGCGGATCATCAGGAAGATCGGGATTGCGACTGCAACGGGCGGCATGAACCGGAAGCTCAGGATCGTGGAGGACCAGGTTTCGCTGCCGCGGAAACGCAGGCGCGAAAAGGCGTAGGCGGCGGGTACCCCGAGGATGAGCGCGATCAGCGTCGAGATGCCGGTGACGATGATCGAGTTCTCGACGAACGTGAAGTAGCCGTACTCGTGGATCACCTGGCTGTAGTTGTCCTTGATCGTCGCCCAGTCGAAGTGCAGCGTCGGCGGCACCTCGACAAAGGTCTCAAGCTGCGACTTGAACGAGAGCAGCAGCAGGTAGAGGAAGGGTGCGATGCCGATGATCGCCAGCAGGACGAGGACGATGTAGGAGACGCCTCTCCCGAACGTCCGCGCCGTGATCATGCCGTCTCCAGCCGTCGCACCTTGACCACCTTGAACAGCACCGTGATCCCGATCGCCGCCACCAGCACCATCACGTAGGAGATCGCCGACGCGTAACCGTAGTGCTGGAACTCGAATCCGTTCTGGAATGCCTGGAACGACAGCGTTGTCGTCGACTCGACCGGCCCGCCATTCGTCAGGCCGTAGACGAGGTCAAACGTCCGGAAGGCGTCGATCGCGCGGAAGACCGCCGCGAAGACGATCGCCGGCATCAGTAGCGGCAGCGTCAGGTACATCGTCCGCTGGAACCAGTTGGCGCCGTCGACCGACCCCGCCTCGAACACTTCCTGCGGCAAAGCCTGCAGGCGGGCGTAGACGATCACGAACACGAACGGCGTCCACTGCCACGAGTCGACCACGACGAGCGTCCACAACGCGACGTTCGGGTCGGACAGCCAGCCGACCTGCCCGACGCCGGTCTGGACGAAGAGCCAGTTGAGGATGCCCCAGTTCGGGTCGAGGAGCGCCCGCCACATCAGGCCGACCACGATCGGCGTCAGCAGCATCGGCAGGATCAGGATCGCGCGGACGATCGAGGCGCCGCGCAGCTGCTGGTTGAAGAAGAGCGCAAGCGCCGTTCCGAAGAACACCTGGATGGCGACGCCGACGACCGTGAGCAGCACCGTGTTCTCGACCACGGTCCAGAAGTCGCTCGAATGAATGAGCTGGCTGTAGTTCTGCAGGCCGACCCAGCGCCAGGTGTCGGTTCGCGTGTTGTAGTCCTCGAACGAGCGGAAGAGGCTCGTGATCAGCGGGAAGATCGAGAACGCGATCAGGTAGAGCGCGCACGGACCGAGCAGGAGAAGCGCCTCACCCCGACCCTGCGTGGGCGAGGTGAGACGCTTGCTCCTGCGGGTTTTGCTGGCCGCGTCCAAGCTCACGCGCCCGGCAGCGACTAGCGGTTACTTGAGGTGGCCGCCACGCTTGAGAACGGCGATCCACTTGTCGTTGGCGGCCTTGCAGGCGGCCGCGGCAGTCGATGAGCCGCTCAGCGCCGCCGAGAACTCCACCGCCGCGTCCGTGATCAGCTCGAACGTCTCCGGGATGTTTGCAATCTCGAGGATCTTGGCCTTAGCGTTGGCCAGTCCTGCAGCCCGCAGGTAAGGGAACTTTCTGTTCAGAGCCGCGCTGTTGAAGACCGAGTTGCGGGTTGGGTCGGTCTGGTGGGCTGCCACCTCGTACAACCCCCATTCGCGCGAGCAGAGGTAGGTCAGGATCGTCCACGCTCCGGCCTTGTTGACGGCGTTTTTCGGGATTCCCATGCCCCATCCTCCGCGCACGATTCGGCCGTGCAGCCCCGGCGTGCTGCCAGGCGTCGTCGTGACGCCGACCACGTTTGCGACCTTGGACGTCTTGGGGTTGTAGACCGGCCCGGCGATCGTCGACCACATCAGCATCATCGCGGTCTTGCCGGCGCTGAACGCGTTTGTCGAGACGGTGAAGTCGTACGAGAGCACGCCGGGAGTGGAGGCCTTCACGCAGTCGACCATGTGCTGCAGCGCAGCGACGGCGGCCGGGCTCGTGAGGCGGGGCCTGAAGTTCTTCTGCTGCGGCGATCCACTCATCAGCTGGCCGCCCATGCCGGCGAACCTTGAGTACCAGTCGACCAGGAACATTGACACGTCGCCGGACTTCGCGATCATGGTGTTGCCGGCGATCCCGCTCGTGTTCAGCTTCTTCGCGGCAGCGAGGTAGTTCGTGAAGTTGGTCGGCACGGCGAGCCCGGCCTTCCTGAGAAGATCCTTCCGGTAGAACAGGATGATCGGTCCGGCGTACAGGCCCGGGATCAGGTAGGGGGTGTTGCCGCCGAAGGTCTGGGTCTTGATGTTGTAGTTGCTCAGGTAATCCAGCTCGCCCTGCGCGAAGTCGCTCGGGTAGCCGTAGCTCTTCGGCAGGGTCTTGATGTAGGGGGCAAGCGGCGTGAAGTAACCGCCGCCGACGAATGCCGAGACGGTGAAGCCGAGCACCGAGATGAGGTCGTACGTGCCGGTCGAGGCCTTGACGCTCGCGCTCAGCTTCTCGTTGAGCGGCCCGACGGGAAGCGCCGTCATCTTCACGTCGATGCCGAACTGCTTCTTCATATAGGCCATCTTTTCCTGGACACCCAGCTGCGCCCCCTCGGCGGGGACGAGCAGGTTGACAGTGCTCCCCGCTAGCCGGCGAGCCTCGTGCATGTCACCTGCTGTAGCCTTGCCGGCCGCCGCCAGCATGCCGCCAATGGCCGTTGCAGACAGTCCGAGCATGCCTGCCCGCTTGATGAACTCATCTCGGGATGTCCGCCCCGAGGCAAGCCCGCTGACGAGGCTTTCGGTTGGCTCGAGCTCGTCAAACGGCTTCGTGTCGCTCATCGTGTCCTCCCTGTTCGAATCTCTGTCAGACGTTCGGACTTCCGGGCCGCCGGTGACGTTGTCGCTCTACTCCTCCTTTCGCTAGCTGATCGATCCTGGGAACAGCTCGAGGCCTGTCACACCCTCGAGCGTCGTTCGCGAAATCGAGCCGTGGTATTCGGCGTCGTCGCCCGACCCGCCGCCGATGTCCGTCACCCACAGCTCGGAGCCACGGAACTGCACGTTGCTGACGTAGTCGCCGAATCCCTTCAGGAGGCCCTTGTCGGCACCGTCGGCGCCGACGACGCTGACGCCTCCCGTCAGGACGGTGGCGATGTAGAGATCGCCGTCCGCAGCCGGTTTGAGCCCGTCCGGTATCGCGTCCGGATCCTCGAGCACGCACACGTCCTCGACCTCGCCGGTGCCGGGGTGATAGCGGCGGACCGCGCGGGTGAACGATTCGACCCAGACAACGTTGCCGTCCGCCTCGACCGTGATGCCGTTCGGGAACGTCTGCCCGGCCTCCGCGACAACGTGTCCCGTCCCGTCGGGGTCGAGCGAGAAGATGTAGCCGGGTGGCGGCGGTGTCGTTCGGCTGAAGCCGCCGGCAGGGTCGGTGAAGTAGAGCTTGGCGTCCGGGCCGAAGGCCAGATCGTTGGGTGCGCTCAGCTGTATGCCCTCGATCTCGGTGACGAGCACCTCGACCGCGCCCTCGGGCGAGACACGCTGGATCGACGGGGGTCGCTGATCGTCGGCACGCCATTCCCGGTCGATGCCTCCGTTCTGCGTGACAAGCAGTGAGCCGTCCGAGCAGACGAGCACCGAGTTGGGCCCGCCGCCGACGTGGACGAGCGTCTGCACACCGTCTTCTGGCGACCAGACGGAGACACGGCTGCGCCAGATCTCGACGAAGATGAAGCGTCCGTCCGGCAGGAAGGCGGGGCCTTCGGCGGCGCCGAGGCCATCTGCGAGCCGTTCGATCTCCAATGTCGCCTCCCTCACTGGGCCAGATAGCCGTCGTCGACTGCCAGCGTGTGCCCGGTCACCTTCGCGGCGCCGTCGCCCGCCAGGAAGATCGCCGCCGCCACGAGCTCATCCGGCTGGATTAGCGGCCCCAGCATCCGCTGCTGGATGAAGTCCGTCGTGGTCGTCGAGCCACTCTCAGCCAGGACCTTCTTCAGGAGCGGCGTCTCGCACAGTCCCGGTGCGATCGCGTTCACGCGAACGCGCCCGTTCCACTCGAGCGCGAAGGACTTGGTTGCCTGCACGACGCCTCCCTTGCTGCACAGGTAAGCACTCGAGTGGGGATAGGCGATGAAGCCGCCGATCGAGGCGATGTTGATGATGCTGCCTTTGCCCTGAGCGTGCATCTTGCGGCCGATCGCCTGGCTCATGAAGTAGGTGCCCTTCAGGTTGAGGGCGAGGATCCGGTCGTACGCCTCTTCGCTGAACTCGTCGATCGGCGATCGATGAGCCGCCCCGGCGCTGTTGATCAGCACGTCAACACGTCCGTGGGCATCGACGAGGTCGTCGGCGAACGCGTTGACGGCGGCGACGTCGGTGACGTCGACGGAACGGAACTCGGCGCTGCCGCCGTCACGCTCGATCTCGCCGACGACTTCGTCGGCGAGGGCTTCGTTGATGTCGGCGATCACGACGGTGGCGCCAGCAGAGGCGAGTCCTCGCGAAAACGCGGCGCCGAGGCCCGAGGCGCCGCCGGTCACGACGGCCACCCGATCCTGGAGGCCGAACAGTTTCTGCAGGAAGTCCATGCGCATCTCCTCCCTTGTCATGGGACCGGTAGCCCTTTGGCAGCAAGGTCGTATCCGAAGGCTCGACTGGCCTCGGCAGACGCCCTGCGAGCCAGATCCAGGTAGGAGTCTCGGTCGCGACGGAACGCGTCCGGGAGCAGGTTGAAGGCGAAGGCGGCCCGAACGGCGCCCCGATGGTCGAAGATCGGCGCCCCGACCGTTGCCACGCCCACGACTACGTCCTCGTCGCTGAAGGCGACGCCTTCCCGGCGGATGTCGACCAGCAGCTTGCGGACGTCTGCCTCCGTCTCCGGAGATCGGTCGGTCCAGGGCTCGATCGGAACGGCCGCGAAGTACTCCTGCCAAAACGACGACGCCTCGAACGCGAGCAGCGTCCGCGGTGCCGCTCCGACGTGAAGCGGAAGCACGCCTCCGAGCTTGACGGCGAGCGAATGCACCCGCTCACCCGGTAAGCGCTCGACGAACACGGCCTGAAAGCCGCGGCGAAGACAGAGATGAACGGTCTCCTTGGTCTCGACCCGGAGGCGTTCGAGCACTGGCAGCGCGAGCTGCCTCTCGTCGAAGCGCGTGAGAACCTCACCCGCGAGTCGGATCAGGCCGAGCCCAGGTCGGTAGACGCCGCGCCGTGGTCCGGCCTCGACGAGCCCCAATTCCTGGAGCGTCGCCAGCATGCGGTAGACGGAGCTCCGGGGCTCTCCGACGTGGTGCGCCAGCTCTGCCGCCGTGCCCTCGCCGCGGTCCACCAGCGCCTCGATCAGGTCGAACGACTTGACGACGGACTGCAGAGTGCCGGTCGCGGCTCTGTCCGCCGAATCGGCAGTTGCTACGCGATCGACGGTGGCGCTCATCTACGGCTACCCGACCGCCACGCGTCCGAGAACCTGGTTGATCGCGGCGACGGCGTCCTCGACCTGAGGAAGCACCGCTCGCTCAAGCGGCGCCGCGTAAGGCATTGGCGTGTCCTTCGCCGCCACCCGTACCGGCTGCGCCTTCAGGGAGTCGAAGGCCTCGTCGCAGACCCTGGCGACTACCTCGCTGGCCATGCTTCCTGCCCGCGCGGCTTCGGTCGCGACTACGAGCCGCCCCGTCTTCCGTACAGACGAGGCCACCGTCTCGATGTCGATCGGCTTCAACGTCCGCAGGTCGACGACCTCAACGCTCACTCCATCCCTGGCGAGTTGCCGGGCGGCCTGCAGCCCCAGATGGACACCCTGCGCGTAGGAGACGAAGGTGACGTCAGTGCCCTCCTGTTTCACGTCGGCGACACCGATCGGCACCGTGTAGTCGCCCTCTGGCACCGGTCCGCGGCGGCTGTAGAGCAGACGCTTTTCGAGGAAGACGACCGGGTTGTCGTCACGGATCGCCGACTTGAGCAGCCCCTTCGCGTCGTAGGGCGTCGAGGGCATGATTACGACCAGGCCCGGTGCGTGGACAAACCAGGCTTCCAGCGTCTGTGAGTGCTGGGCGGCCATGCCGATCCCGCTTGAGACAGCCCCGCGGAGGACGAAAGGCACGGTGACGCGGCCGCCCGACATGTACCGCCACTTGCCCGCGTGATTGACGACCTGGTCCATGACCAGCGAGACGAAATCGGCGATCTGAAGCTCGACGACGGGTCGACAGCCGACGAGAGCCGCGCCGACGCCTGCGCCTGCCTGGGCGGCTTCCGAGATCGGCGCGTCGATCACCCGCTGCGGGCCAAACCGCTCCAGCAGGCCGGCGGTGACCTGGAACAGCCCGCCGATCGTGGCGATGTCCTCTCCGATCACGAACACGCCCGTGTCCCGGCGCATCTCCTCGTGGAGCGCTTCGTTCAGCGCCTCGGCCATGGTCAGCTCCCGCTCGGCGCTCACGCGAGCCTCCCCGGTGTCAACCACTCCGCCGGTGCGTACACGTCCTCAAGCGCCGTTTCCGGCTCCGGTCGGGGCGAGGCGAGCGCGAACTCGACCGCGTCCGCGACGTCGTGTTGTGCCTGCTGTTCGATCTCCTCGAGGCGGGCGGGCTCGACCCCGAGCTTCTCGCTCAGATAGCGCGAGAATCCGAGGATCGGATCGCGAGCCCGCCACGCATCGAGGTCCTCCGGTGGGCGGAGATCAGTCTTGGTCGCCGCCGAGTGCGGCGTCACCCGGTAGCTCTTCGCTTCGATCAGCGTCGGACCATCACCGGCGCGGGCCCGCTCAGCCGCCTCGCGGGTCGCCTCGCGCACTGCGAGAACGTCGTTTCCATCGACGACGACGCCCGGCATCCCATACCCGGCAGCGCGGTCAGCGATGTTCGCGATCTTGGTCGATGAGGCGGCCGGCGTCGAGATCGCCCACTCGTTGTTCTCGCACACGTAGACCACAGGCGCGGAAAGAACGGCGGCCAGGTTGCACGCCTCATGCAGGATCCCTTGGTTTGACGCTCCGTCCCCGAAAAAGCAGACAACAACGTTGTCACGACCCTGAAGGCGAAGCCCGTGCGCAGCGCCGACGGCCATCGCGCTCGAACCGGCGACGATCGCGTCGGCGCCGAGCATGCCCTTGTCCATCGCCGTGATGTGCATGCTGCCGCCTCGTCCGCGGCAGTAGCCATCCTCGCGGCCGATGATCTCCGCCATCATCAGCTTCAGCTCGAGACCTTTAGCGACGCAGTGGCCGTGACCGCGATGGGTGCTCGTGATGTAGTCGTCGTCGCGCAGGGCCGCACACACCCCGACGGCGATCGCCTCCATGCCGATGTACGGATGGACGGAGCCACGGATCAGCTTCTCCTCGAACAACTCCATCGCCCGCAGCTCGAAATTGCGGATCTGCCACATCCTCAACAGCAGCAGCTCGAGCGCCTGAACGTCTTCCGTTGTCGCGAGCGCGGCCATCAGCTCTCGTCGATCACCGCCATGGTGTCACCCAACTTCACCTCGTCGCCCTCGACGGCGACGATCGAGACAAGCACACCGCTGACGGGCGCCTCGACCTCGTGGTTCGCCTTCTCGGCCTCGAGCTCGAGCAGTGGCTCGCCGGCAGTCATGGTGTCGCCCTCGCGCTTTAACCAGCGCGTGACCGTCGCGTACTCCATCTCCGGGACGATCTGGATGAGCGTCAGTTCGTACGCCATTTGTCTCGCTATGCGGACGTTATGTCCGCATGTCGGCCGGCCGAACCTACTGCATCACCAGCGTCTTTTCAAGCCTGCTGGGCGCGCATCCAGGGAACGAGGCCGCCGGCGTCGAACATCTCCCGCAGGAAGCTCGGGAGCGGCGTGATCGGGAACGAATCGCTGCCCACTCGGACCACGGCGATGTCGAGATCGAGCTCGAGTGTCGCGTCCGCGTCGGCCGCGTCCACTGCCTCGGGTGCGATCACGGCCGGCAGTCCGAGATTGATGCAGTTGCGGTAGAAGATCCGCGCAAAGCTTCTCCCGACCAGGAACCGGATTCCTGACGCGGCCATCGCCTGCGGGACGTGTTCGCGTGAGGAGCCGGCGCCGAAGTTGGCGCCGACGACGAGCGCGGTGTCTCCGCCGAGACGATCTCGAAGTGAAGGATCGAGCCCCTCGAACAGATACTCGGTCATCTTGGCGACATCCGTGACGTTCAAGAACGAGCCCGGATAAAGGACATCGGTGTCGATGTCGTCTCCGGGGACGACGACGGCCCGGCCTGTGTAGATCACCGCGCCCCCGCTAACTCGGCCGGGTCGACGATCTCACCGGCGACGGCGGCCGCTGCGGCAACCCACGCGTTCGCGAGATGGACGCCGGCCTCGCTCGAACCCATGCGGCCTCTGAAGTTTCGGTTCGTCGTCGTGACCGCGTTCTCGCCGGGGGCGAGCACGCCGCCGCTGCCGCCGAAGCACGCCCCGCAGGTCGGGGTCGAAACCATGGCGCCGGCCTCGACGAACAGGTCGAGCAGGCCCTCCGCGAGCGCCTCCCGATACACCCGCTGCGAAGCGGGGACGATGATCGCACGCACCCGCGGGTGCACCCGACGCCCCCGGAGCAACTCGGCCGCCTGGCGAAGATCGGTCATCGTCCCGTTCGAACAGTTGCCGATGTACACCTGGTCGATCCTGCGGCCGACTGCCTGGTCGAGCGGGACGACGTTGCCGGGGGAGTGCGGCAGCGCGACGAGCGGCGGCAGCGTGTCGAGGTCGATCCGCACGGTCGAGGCGAAGTCCGCGCCCGGGTCGGACCGCTCCGCAGTCCACGGCCGGTCGGTGCGCCCCTCGAGGTACGCGGCGACCGTGTCGTCGGCGGGGAAGAAGCCTGTCTCGGAGCCGGCCTCGACAGCCATGTTCGCAACGGCGAGGCGTTCGTCGATCGAGAGCGCCTCCGCGCCCTCGCCGATGAACTCGAGTGCCATGTTCGTCCCGCCGGCGACACCGATCTCGGCGATCACGGCCAGGATCAGATCCTTGCCGGTGACGAAGCGGCCCTTGTCGCCTGTGAACTCGACGAGGATCGTCCCCGGTACGGCCTGCCAGAACGCCCCGGAGGCGAGACAGGCGGCGATGTCGGTCGAGCCGAGCCCCGTCCCGAACGCCCCCAGCGCGCCGTAGGTGCAGGTGTGCGAGTCGCCGCCAGCGATCACCGAGCCGGGCACGACCCAGCCCTCCTCGACCAGAACGGTGTGCTCGATGCCGCCGCGGCCCTGCTCGTAGTAGGCGACGCCCTGGGCCGCCGACCAGTCGCGGAGGAGCTTCTGCAGCTCAGCGGAGCGTGTGTCCTTGGCCGGGATGAAGTGGTCAGGCACGACGACGACTTTGCTCGGGTCGAACACTTTCGTCGCGCCCATCTTCTCCATTGCCCGGAACGCCATCGGGCCGGAGATGTCGTTTGTCATCACGACGTCGCAGCGGACCATAACGATGTCGCCGGGCGCAATCTCGTCCTCGTCGGCATGGGCGAGCAGGATCTTCTCGGCGAGGGTATGCGGCACGACCTCGACGGTACTACCGCCGTGGTCGCGGCGTCAACGCGTTAGTGTCGGAGCCTGTGCAGTCATTCGTCGCAACCGCGGACCTCTGCGATGCAGCGGCGACCCCGATCGCCATGGACACCCGGATCAGGTCCGTCTGGCGTGGGGCCTGTCTCGCGGGCCCCGCCCTCACGGTGCGCGTGCCGCCCTGCGAGAACCGCTCGATACGGACGGCCGCCGAGCAGGCCGAGACCGGAAGCGTGATCGTCGTGGACGGAGCCGGTGCGTCGGACCGCGCCCTGTGGGGTGGCAAAATGTCCAAGCTGGCGCTCGAGCGTGGAGTAGCCGGCGTCGTCGTCGACGGCGCCGTCCGAGATGTCGACGAGATCGAAGCACTCGGCTTCGCAGTCTTCGGAGCAGCGATCGCGCCGATGCCGCCGCGGCGGGAGCAGACAGGGGAGATTGGTGTCCCGGTGACCTGCGGCGGTCTCACGGTCAACCCGGGCGATTTCGTCTACGGAGACGCGGACGGGGTCGTCGTCGTGCCCGCCGCTCTCCATGGCGACGTCCTCCGCCGCGTGAACACGTCCGACGGCCTGCGGTGACCCTTCTCCCGACAACCGTGGTGGGCAGCTACGCACAGCCGGACTGGCTGATCGACCGAGCCCGCCTCGACTCTCGCCTGCCGCCGCGCGTTCGCGCACGTGAACTCTGGCGCGTCGACGAGGAGTTCCTCGAGCAGGCGCAAAACGACGCGACCCTCCTCGCGATTCGCGACATGGAACGCGCCGGCATCGACGTGATCACGGACGGAGAGATGCGCCGGGAGAGCTACTCAAACCGCTTCGCCACCGCACTCGAGGGCATCGACCTCGACAATCCCGGGGTGGCGCTCGACCGCACCGGCCACGAGAACCCGGTTCCGCGCGTCGCCGGGCCGATCCGCCGCAGCCGACCCGTCGAGGTTCGCGACGTCGCGTTCCTGCGCGCGAACACCGCTCGCCCAATCAAGATCACACTCCCCGGACCGTTCACGATGACGCAACAGGCGCAGAACGACCACTACCCCGACGAAGAGAGCCTCGCACTGGCGTACGCCGACGCCGTCAACGAAGAGGCGCGTGACCTGAAGGCCGCCGGCGCCGACGTCGTCCAGATCGACGAGCCATACCTCCAGGCGCGGCCGGAGAAGGCGCGCGCCTACGGCCTCCAGGCAATCGATCGCTCACTCCAAGGCATCCAAGGCGAGGCCGCGCTCCACATCTGCTTCGGCTACGGCCACATCGTCAAGGACAAACCCGAGGGCTACTCGTTCCTCGAGGAGCTCAACGACTGCGCGGCGACACAAATCTCGATCGAGACCGCCCAACCCAATCTCGATCTCGCGATCCTTCGCCGATTGCCGAACAAGACGATCATCCTCGGCGTCATCGACCTCTCAGACAGCGCACCCGTCGAGACAGCGGAGACGGTTGCCAACAGGATCCGGATCGCGCTCGAGCACGTGCCACCAGAGCGCCTGATCATCGCACCAGACTGCGGCATGAAATACCTGCCAAGAGAAACGGCCTTCGCCAAACTCCTAGCGATGACCGCCGGCACAGCACTCATACGCGCCGAGCTCTCCCGATAGCCTGGCGCACCGGCGACACCCTTCATCCCCGCCCGAGGACTCTCGCGCGGTTTGAGTCCTTCTTGCCTGGCTCTGGGGAGGAGTAGAACCTGTCTGTAAACCGTGGAACTGTCCGCCCGATCGGGCGTCGGCGGCCTCCTTGCGTCCGGCTGACTGGCTGGCTAGACCCGCTTGTAGAGGCGGCCACCGAGGCGGAGCCAGGCGATGTCGCCGGTCGTCGTCCGCAGAAAGTGCCCGCGCACACCGTTGTATGCGCCGCCTTCGACGATCCACCGCTCCGGGGAGTAGAAGAACGCCTCCGCCGGCGGTGGTGCAGGAGGCGCCGGCGTTTCCCTGGTCGGGAAGCCGCCGAACGGCGTCACCTCGATGCGGATCCCTTCGCCGACGGGGGCGATCGTGACGCGGCCCAGCGCGGTCTCGTAGACGCCCGCGTACTCCTCGACAGGCGCGTCGTGCACCGGCTCGGGCTCTGAGCCCTTCAGGCCGGCGGCGTCGAGCGCCGCGTCGATCACCTGCATCCCATTCGGCGAGTGGTTCGTGAGCACCGCGAGTGCGAAGCCGGTTGCAGGCTGGAGCACGAGCACCGACACCTGCCCCATCGTCCCGCCGCCGTGGCGAATCGTCCCGAATTCGTCCTCGCCGTACCACGTCAGGCCGACCCACTCTCCCTCCTCGGCGGTGTCCGACTGCGGCTCCTGCATCGGCGCCAGCTCCGGCGGCGGATCGAGGTGCAGCCGCGCGTAGCGCAGCAGATCCGGTGTCGTCGACGTGATGCCGCCGGCCGGATGCGCCGAGCGGCCAACCGGCCAGGGCCGTGCGACACGAGCCTCGCCGTCCTCGTCGACATGGCCGACGACGAAGCGCTCCGTCATCACCTCCCAAGGCCAGTACGTGCTCGACGTCAGCTCGAGCGGATCGAAGACGAGCCGCTTGACGACGTCCTCGAACCGCTCACCGGTCACGACTTCGACGACACGGCCAGCGAGCGCGAACCCCGCGTTGTTGTACGACCAAAGCTCGCCGAGCGGCGTCAGCTGCGGAAGCGTCCGCATCCGCTCCACATAACGGGCAACAGCGTCGTCACCCCAGCCGGTGTCATCGAAGTAGTCCCCGACCCAGCCGCCCGTATGCGCAAGCAGATGCCGCATGTTCACGCCCGCCGTCGCGCCCGAATCGGCGAGCTCCAACTCGGGCACGTACTCCCGCACCGGCCGATCGAGATCAATCACCCCTTCGCCAACCAGATACATCACGGCAGCCCCCGTGAACGTCTTGCTGATCGAGCCGATCTGGAAGCGAGTCTCCGGCGTGACCTCAAGCGGATTATCGACGCTCGTCACGCCGAACCCCTCGTGCCGCTCCTCCCCGTCCCGCAGGACGCCGACCGCGACCCCCGGCACCTGCATCTCCACCTGCCGCGCACGCACCGCCTCAAACACATTCACGCAGCGACTCTACAAAGACAAACAGAGGTGGCCACGCCTCGAGTCCGCCATTGCCCTGGCCCACGCCGCGGACTACGGCGCGATCGTCGCGCTCATCGCCTGCCGCACCTACTCATCCGAAGTTCGTCGAGGGAGACGGTGACGCTGGTCGTGACGAGCTCGGGCAGGGATGTCCCCGTGCTGGTTTGGTTGGCGGGCCAGGTGTGGTGGCAGTGTTGTTGGAGTCGGGCGTGAGGAACGTGAGGTGGTGCCGAGTCCGTGGTTGTCGGTGCGGCCTCGGGGGCTGGTGGTAGTAGCGGAGCGGCACGTACAAGTGCAGGTGCTTGCGAGGGTGAGTTCGGTCAAGAGTGAGCCGAGGTGTAACACCATCGACGGCCTATGAGGGGGATGTGAGGTCGATGGGGTAGCGGAGACTCGCCAAGACCAGCGCGCCGCGGTCAGTGCGGGTCCGACTAGGCCGGCAGTGGCGCTCACGGCTCCCGTTCGCGAAGCAGATCGAACCGCAAGTGGGAGACGGGGCCTCCAAGCACGGGTAGCCGTCGCCTCTGGCGCCACAGCACCGGCTTGCCGTCGGTGCCTCGGGCGAGCATGTGCCGCCGCTCGAGACGGAGGCCCTGATTCGGGACCGCCGAGGCGGCGAGCACCTGGCCATGGCCGGCGCCGAGCAGTTCTGAGCGCGGGCCGGGTCGTGTCACCGGCGGGCTCTGGCTCAGGTCGGCTACGAGGCCCTGGACGAAGACTCGCCGGGCGGGTGCGGGCCGGGTCTCGATGCGGTAGGGATGCCAGTGCTGCGGGAGGGTGGTTGAGGGTAGCCAGGTGAACTCGCGCGTTCCGGTGCGGCGGGTTTCCTCGAGGGCTGCGTTGCTGTCGGCGGAGAGTGCGAGGTCGATTCCTTCGGCGCGAAGCTCAACGGCCCAGAGGACGTTGGCGTCCTCGTCGACGCCGAGGATGACGTCGTCCAGGACCGGCCCTGATAGTGGTGTGGTTGCCGTTGGCCAGACGACGAGGGATGACCGGTCGAGCCCTTCGGTCCGGAATAGTGACCACGGTCCGGGGGACTGGTCAGGTTGAGCCGGGGGATCGTCGTCGCCGGGGGGAATCGTCAGCGTCCACCAGTCGTCGAAGCTGTCTTTGACCCTGGCCGCGCCGAGGGTGACGACCACGCCAGAGCTCGGCGGAGTCTCCCCGTCCTGGGGCTGCGCCGGCGACGGGACAGGCACGGTGAACCAGTCGTTCGCGTGGTCGCAAACGAGTTCGATCAGTAGGGCGGTAGCCAGGTGTGACCGGTCGGGCGGGAACCCGCCGATGTCGACTGCGCTGTCTTCGATCTGCCACCAGCGTGGCGCCGGGGCGCCTGGATAGCGCAGTCGTTGCGGCACGACTTGCCGCGTGGCCAGTTCGGGTTGTGGCAGCGACGCGGTGGCGTCGGCTGTGAACCAGTCGACGTCGCCGCCGTTGTGACCGCTGATGCGTAGCGTCGCGCCGCCGGCGGTGATCTCGGCCTCGTAGGTCAGCGTTTCCGGCTGCCAGAAGTCCGGGCGGGCCGAGAGGCCTGCGAGCGCGGGATCGCCGACGAGGATCAGCCCGGCTTGCCAGAGTGCGAGGCCGTCTACTTCTCCGGCGAGCATGTTGCCGTAGGGCTCGGGCAGGGTCGAGAACGCCTTCGCCGCCCGTTGTTCTGGTGTGAGGGCGGGCGCCGCCGCTCGGCCGACACGGGCCCTTCGGCCGATGGTCCACCAATCCTCGGCCGCGCCCTCGAGCAGCGGCTCTGCGGGGGCTACGGTCGGGTCGATCCCGGCGACCGGGTCGAGCGGTGTGTGCGCCACCTCGAGCTCGACGAGCACGGGTGAGGGCGCGTCCTCGGCGGCGTGCTCGCCGACCTGCCACTGCCGGCCGAGCATCCACAGCGGGTCAGCGACCTCGGCCGAGAAGCCGCGCTGAACGTCGCCGTAGGGCGGCATCGGCTCGACTCGGCGGTAGTACTCCCAGGTCACGGGCCTACCAGGTCGGAGCCGGCCCGGCCGCCAGCCAGGACCATCGATGTCGGAACGGCAAGCGACCAGGCGTCGAGCTGGTCGGGCTGCGCCATCCGGGCGTGGGCTTGCGCCCGGGTGGAGAGAACGATGCCGGGCAGCGTGTCGGCTGAGAGCGGCACATGCTCGTCGGGTGGGAGGGCGAGCAGGATCGCCTGGGCGGCGCGGGCTCGCGGCGCGTCGAAGCCGAAGGCGGCATGCGTGGTGTGTCGCGTGCTGGGGACGGTCTCTGCCCAGTCGTCGAGGAGCGCGAGCGCCGTCGGCCCGGGAGCGCCTAGGCCCGGTCCGTAGACGAGGATCTGCTGCGCGCCCGCCTCTGGCACCGACCAAAGCCGATCGGGCGCGGTCGCCGCCGCGGGCCACGGCCGGTGGAGCTGGTGTGCTTCGAGCCGTGCGAGGGGGACGCACGGCGGCCACGATCTCGAGCCAGTCCTGGTCGAGGTCGGGCGCGGCGACCGTCGCGGGGAGCGCTCCCGTGCAGATCACGGGGAGTCCGGACACGGGCGCGAGCAGCGTGCGGATGCGCTCGCTGAGCTCGGCGGCATCGGCGGTCGCGTCGGTTGCCGGATCGCCGAGCTCGTCGAGGCGCGTCTGGAGCACTTCGACCGCCGACGTTGGGTCGTCGGGTAGTCCCCATCGTCGTGCTTTGTCCGTGACCGCCGGCGCCGCACCGAGCTCTGCGACCACGGTCGCAGCGGCCGTCCGGAGAGCGGCGAGCCGTGCCCGCAGCTCGCTGGCGGCATCGGCCGGGTTGCCGGCGACGACAGGAAGGCCGCGCTGGGCGCCGACGAGGGAACACAGTCGGTCGAGTTCCTGGCGGCGCGCCGCCGCCGTTCCGCCGGTCGGTGGACCTGCGAGCAGCGATCCCGCGCGCAGGTCGAGTTGCGCCTGGGTGCTGAGGACGACATCCGGTACGGCGAGGTCGAGGTCGTTCAGGGAGACCGAGCTGTCCTCGCGCGTCCACGTCCACCCGGACGCAGGGCCTAGCTCGGTGTCGAGCAGCGCGGCGAGTGCCGGGTCGGCGGTGGCGACCGGGGATTCCATCTCGGCCACCTCGCTCATTTGCAGGGCGACGAGGACGGTGGTTCGCACCGAGGCGCCCTGCCGCTGTGTGCGAAGCAGCCGTAGCTCGGGCGGGGCTCCGAGACCCGCTGCCGCCTCCATTGATTCCTGCGCTTGTGCGCCGCGACCGGAGATGACGTCGTGGACGGCGTCAGCGACGAGAAGATCTCCGTACGTGTCTAGCGCATGGCGCAGATCGTCGAGGGGGCCGACCTCGGCGGGAAGGTCGCCCGGGTCGGCGTCGAGTACCTGCAGCCCGTCGCAGACGCGGCGTCCGGCCTGCTCCGGCCGGGCCGGGAACTTGCGGCGCAGGGTGAGGACGGCGGCCGGGTCGCCGGCGCGCCGCTCGATCTCGCGGCCAAGGGCCTCGCTGAGATGGATGCCGAGCCGGACGTCGGCGCCGAGCGATGCCGCCAGCCGGATCAGGTCGGAGCGAGCGGTGATCTGCCAGCGCGTGTCGCTGTCGTGCACGGCGTGATCGCGGAGCACGGCGGAGGTGAGCGCTTGCGCCGGCCCGGGCGCGTGGAGTAGCCCGGCGGTGGTTGGCGGGGTCGGATCTGTGGCGGGCGAGAGGTCGTCGACCCATCCGTAGGCGCCGAGCCGGCGGGGTACGCCGCGGGCGGTGAGTCGGCGGAGGCGGCGGGTGCCGACGGCCGTAATCCACGCGTCGATTCGGTGGCTCGACGTGTCGAGCACGGCCGCGACGGCCGGAGCGAGCGATCCGCCTTCAAGCAGCCTGTCGTCCATGGCGGCGAGCAGGCGTATCGCCTGCCGCACGTCGCCGAACTGGCGCACGATCGCGAGAACAGGCGGATCGGGCGGGTACTGCTCGTCGAGCTTCTGTTGCGCGTAGTCGGGCAGGTGATCGACGCGGACGCCGTGGCTGGCGTCGGCGGCGAGCTGCTCGGGGGATGCCTCGCGTGCCAGCAGGTAGGGCGGCTTCCAGGCCGGCCAGTGGTCGGGGTCAAGCCGTGAGACCTCTGCTTGCGTCAGTAGAAGCGAGTGGCGCAGGAGCCGGACGAGGAAGGGCGCGCGGTCTGGGAACTCGTGGCCGCCGTGAGCGAGTTCCTCCCACGACATTTGCAGGTATCGGCGCAGCAGGTCGCGCACGCCGTCGCGGCCGCGCACTGCCGGCTGGACGTAGCCGAACTGCTGGTAGCGGCGAAGTGGTTCGGGCGAGAAGCTGAGTACCGCGGCGCCGTCCGTCTCCCACTCATGGACGACGTCCGGCGGGGTGTCGCCGAACCCCACCACCCGCAAGAGCGCAATAAGGTCGAGTGGTAGGAGCAGCCGCGATCCGGGGGCGCGTGCGGTTGGCACGCGGCCGATGAGTTCGAGCAGCCGATCGACGTCTGCGCCTTCGGCGGTGCCGCCTGCAACCCCCGCGGCCTCCCAGGCTTGCAAGACGCCGCGCACGATGGAGAGCAGCGTGCTCTCCCAGGGTGGGTCGCTCAACGTTGGAGACCAGGCCTGTGCGTCGACAGCGGGCAGGATGCCGTAGGGGACGTCGCCCACTCGCAGAGCTGCGTACGGTCCGAGGGGGCAGAGCAGGCGGGCCGCCCAGTCGCCCACGGCGAGCACATCGATGCCCGCGTTCTCGACGTCCTTCAACCTGCGTTGCCACAGCACCGGCCACAGCGCCGTGACGAGCGGTGAGATTGCGTCGAGGAGGCTCAGGTCAGCGCCGGGAACACCCTGCAGCAGGGGCGAGCCCGTCAGAGGCGCCGCCAGCCCGTCGAACGTTCCGCCGCCGCCGGCCTGCGCAACCGCCAACCAGGTGGCCGGGTCACGGCCGAGGTCCGCGGCTGGGGCGCCGGCGACGGTGTTCGTCGGGCTCATCGGAGTGACGACGCCGAGCGAGCCGCCGTCGGCCTGTCGCTCGAACAGCGCACGCGGGTCCTGGTCGCTCAATCCCGAGACGAGCAGCACCGACAGGTGCGGCCCCTCCGGGCCCGGCAACCCGTCGGGACCGTCCGGAACAACGACCTCGACCGCGAGGCCGACTTCCAGCGCCTTCTCGTACGACGTCCACCAGAGTTTGGGCACCTGGTCTGGTTTAAGCCCGGCCATTGCCTCGGTGATGTCCGCCTGCGCCGCAATCGCCGCCAGGTCGGGATGCAGCTCACCAAGCAGCTGGAGACCATTGCCCACGTCGCCCCAGAGGCTCAGGGTTTCCGGCAGCACGGCGCTGTAGGTGTCGGTGCGAATGCCCTGATCGCGGTAGTCGCCGGTGGCGGCATAGCCCGCACCCTGGGGCACAACCTCGACGGTGCGCAGAAGGTAGGCGGCTCGCGCGCCGCCGACGGAGGCTGCCAGCGACCGGAACGCGACCTCGCCCGCGTCGCTCGTCAGATCACCGCCCGCCTGCGTCCAGCAGACGACGACGAGGTCGGCCTCGTGCCGGGTCGGTGTCGGCGCCGCCGGCGCGAGCGCCACCGGGTCGGGGTAGACACGGACGCGGAGCCTCCACGCCCCACCGTCCGGGCGGCGGAAGCGCGTCTCCAGCCGCAGAGGCAGCAGCACGCCGACCGCCTGGCCCGCGACGATCGGGTCGAGCCGGATCAGGGCCGTGTGGTCGAGGTCGAAGACGTCGTCGTCGGCGAGGGCTGCGTTGTGGACGAAGGTGTCGCCATCGCCGACCCGGCCGCCGTTCGCCGCGATCGTGTCGACGATTCGCTGTGCCGTCTCCTCCGTCATCCGGGCCTCCTTGCCGAGGAACAGCCGCCGGGGGTCGGGAACGAGCTCAGCCAGGAGCGTCGCGGCGTCTGGAACCTGTTCGAGCCAGCTCGTCCACTCGAGGAAGAGGTCGATCGACCGTGGGCGCGCGCCGTCGAGCGCGTCGAGTTCCTCGTCCAGCGCCAGAAGCCCGTGGTGCGTGTCGGCTAGTTGGGCCAGGAGCTGCGCGCCGTGCTCCGCGGTGGCTTTCTCGGCCGGATCGAGGCGGCCCGGGTCGCCCACCAGTAGCCAGCCCGGCAGCGCCGAGAGGTCGACGGCGATCTGCGCTGCCTGCACCTGCCCAGCGCGCCGTGCGTCGCGGGCGGTCTGCACCTCGTCGCGGCGGCCGGTCACAGCAGGTTTCCTAGGAAGACACGGACGGGCGGCGCGAACGTCGCTTTCGCGAACACGGCGCCGTCTGCGGAGGCGTCGTCGGCCGCCGGGTGGCGGAACCGGTAGCCCGGCGGCGGCTCCTCCAGCACGAGCCAGTGGTCGCGCCCCGCCGAGGGTGGGACGCCGAAGCCGAAAAAGACCAGGTCCGGCGTGAGGGTGCCGCTGAAGGACGGGTATTCGCGCTCGACTGCCGGATCGTCGACGTTCGGGACAGCGCCCCAGACGGCTGCGCCGTCCCGGTTCGGCGTCAGGTAGACGAGCGTGCTCGGATAACGCCGGAACAGCTCGGTGTGCAACACGACAACGAGCGAGGCGCCATGCGTCGGATCGGACAGATGGCTGACGTCGCCGAGCTCCGTGTTGTCGGGCCAGAGCGGCAGGTCGGTGTCGAGCGCGATCACCGAGCGGATGTCCGTGACGACCTCACCCGCGCCGACGTTGATCCGCTGCCAGAACCGGCGTAGCGGCGTCCAGCGGGAGGTGATCGGCAGGTTGCGCCAGCGCAGCTCGCCGAGGGTCTGCTCGTTCGCGCCGATCAGGACAGCCTCGACGAAGGCGGGGTTGCTCTGCACCGCCAGCACCCGGTCAGGCGGGACGTCGCCGCCGCCTGGCAGGAGCCAATCGGGGGCGTTGTCGGCCAGGAAGCGCCACAGCGGAATGTCGAGCTCGGGGGCGACGTCCGGCTCGGCGAGCAGCGGCTCGCGCAAGCCTGTCAGCCCGCCCAGTACGCGGTCGACGACCACCGGCCGCGCGACGGTGGGGTCGACGCCAGCTGCGACCGACGCGGCGAACGCGACGAGATCCAGTGGCGCGCAGTCCAGCTCTGGCGGATCCTCGACCAGGATGCCCACGACTGCCTCCGCCCCACCCTCGGCCTCGAGCGAGCGGATGAGAACCGACGCCGTGTGCTCGTCGTCAATCTGCGAGAGCACCTCCGCCGCGCGCTCGCGGACACCAGCGGCGAGCTGTTGGCGCTGGTCGGGATTGGCGAGCAGCTTCAACAGGCGGTCCTCGGGATCTGGCAGCTTCTGCGGTTCCGGGCAGCGGTTGGCCGCCTCGAGCAGCGCCGCCAGCGAGGTCGCGCCCAGCGCGGCCGACCGGTCGAGCGCGCCGCGGCGGCGAAGCATCCGCCGGGCCGCGCTCGAAAACAGCGCCGGCACAAGCGCCGGGGTGCGCCCGGTCATCGCCTCCAGCGCGCTACCGCCGCCGTCCACAGGCATACGGCCAAGCAGCGGCGACAGCGTCGCGAGGCGGGCGATCGGATCGTTCGGCACCCGCCGCAGCCATAGCGAGCCGGCGGCCCGCAACCCGATCACGAGCTGCCGGACGCGCTGGGCGGCGGCTGCGACAGCGCCAGCCTGGGCGGCGGCACCGTCGGCAATCCGGTCCTGCCAGGCGATCGCGGTCCAGGCGCCCAGCCCGGCCGCGCCTCGCTGTCGGGGGTCGGCCCGCAGCTGGCGGCGCCAGCCGTCGGGGACAACGTCGTCGCCCGGCGGCGGCCATGCCCACGGCTCTCCGTCGACCGGGCCGGGGTACCACGGCACGTCGTAACGCGGCAGCGTAAGCACCCAACGGCCGCCGACGTCAAGGTCCCTGCACAGCGGCTCGACCGCATCAGCGACGGGCTGCGGCAGCGGGTCGACGACCGGCAGGTCTTCGGGGTTCGGCACCACCGTCAGCGCCGCCCCGGCCGAGAGGACGGTTCCCGGTAGCGGTCCGACCTCGACGCGGGCGCGGCCGAACTGCTTCGCTGCGAGCATCGCAGCGTCTTCGTCGCTGAGCGGCTCTAGCCGCCGCGAGATCGAGGCGAAATCGCCCGGGTCCCCGGTCGTGCGGAAACCCCAGCTGTCGAAACACGGGAGCGTCACCGACGGGGTCCCGTCGGCCCACGAGTCGACCAGGGTGAGCGTCCCGTCAGCCTGGGTCTCCGTCCGCCATCCCGGGACGAGCGCAACGACGTACTCGACACCGGGATCCAGCGACCGCGGGCTGACGACGCGCGAGAACGTCCGCCCCGGCGTCTCGTGCGCGTGCGCCCAGCGGTGCGAGACTGAGAGGCGATGCTGCTGAAAGAGCGCTGCGCCGGCGAGCTCGACTCGGCCGTCCGGTTGCAGACTGACCTCCGTCGGCGTCCCGACGACAAGGACAAGCCAGGGCCTGAGCCCGGCCGCCCCGGTGTGGGGCTCGGGCGTGTAGCGCCACGGCAGGTCCGCGGCGGCGAGCTCGACGTGCGCCATCATCGTCGCCTCGGCGTTGTCGGCGCCCGGATGGGGGCGCCGGCCGACGATCTGTCCGGCCGCGAGCCGCGCGACGTCAGCCGGCCCGGCGAGGAGGAACGCTGCTGATGCGGCAACGTCGCCCTCGTCGTCATGCAGCGTGACCGGGAGCTTCGCCCCGAGCCGTACCCCGACCCGCGGGTCGGTTGCCAGAGCGTAGGCGGCCGGGCGCTGCCAGGCGAGGAAGTCCGGCATCACACGCCTGCCAGGACGACGGGGCGGGCAAGATCGGCGGCCGCGACCGCGAACGCGCTCGAGTCACCGCTAACACGAGCTGCCTGGTGTGCGGCGGTCGCGCTGGGCCAGACGGCGCCGTCCTGTGCCGTCGCCCAGCTCTCGGCAGCGGCGGTCACGATCGGAGTCCGGGTCGCCAGCGCCGGGGTCGCGTCCCGGGCGGCCAGCATTCCCAGCAGGATCCCGGGGAACTCGAGAGTCTCGAGCTCGAACAGGCCGAGCGAAACGAGATTCTCGCCGCGCACCTTTCGATAGACATCGGGGTTCGTCGCCTGCGGCTGAGACGGCCCGGCCAGATCCGCGCCGCCAGCCGAGACGACACCGCCAGGCAACTGCTCGAACGCCGGCCGGTTCAGCGCCTCCGCCTGCGTGAGCGTGATGAATGACCCGGGAGCAAAGAGGTCGTCAACGCCACTTGTCTGGTGCGGCACCGAGGCGGTGACGGTCTGGGTGCCCCCGAGCGGTGCGCCGTCCAGCCGGTCGACGGGGATCGTCAGCGGCACGCGCTTCTGCTGCCACCCGATGCCGCCGCGCGGGGAAACCAACGCGAAGCCGGGCTCGACCGGCAGCCGCGCCGCAACGACGTCCACATCCGGACCGCCGACGGGCCTCAAGGCGCTCGGGCGCACCTCCTGATCGGCCAGCACCTGTGCAGCGCGCGCCGCAGGCACCGCCGGCGCGCCGTTCGTGCTGCCGAAGCTGAATGTCTCGTCGAAGTGGAAGTCATGCAGGAACGTCTCCACCGTCAGCCGGCCGTGGATCGTCACCGGCCCCGGCCCGTCGACAAGGCCGTCCAGCCGGATGCCGCAGAACGTCAGCCCGAACACCTCGACCTCGAAGCCGGCGCTGACGTCCGCGTGCGTGTGGAACGGCGTGAACTGGACCAGTGCGTCGACGGAAATGAACCCGTGCGCGCCGCACCCTCCCGCCGAGATGCCCGCCTCCAGGTAACCCCCGAGCTGCACCGTGTTCGAGGTGACTGCAAAGTAGCCCTCGGCGCGAATATCGATCCCCGGCACCGGGCTGTCCAGGTGGAAGCCGAGCCGGCGCAACGGCGGGATCGACGCGGGCTCAGGCCGAAAGCCGGGGTAGAAACCGCCAGCGGAAAGCACCGTGTATGCCTGCGGGCCCCAGCATTGGCGGAAGGCGAGATCGCCGTAGATCGTGAAAATGTCGAGAAGCCCGCTGTCGACGAGACTCGCGTCGACGGACACGGTCTGCTGCACGAAATCGAGCACGCCGAGCACGTCGACCCGGAGCTTCAGGATCGGCGCGATCCCGGCCCGGGCGATGCCGACGAGCACGATCCGCTGCGGCCCGGGCAGCTCGATCAGCACACCCAAGTCGAGCGAAAGGAACCCTTGCCCGCCGATCTCGAGCCACGACAGCCGCAGCGTCGGCCCGACCACCGAGTCGCCCGCGCGTGGCGGAAGAATCGCCTCCAACGCCGCCAGGGCACGGAGCGCGCTCGCGCCGATGTCGAGCGGGAACAGCACCTCGCCGGCGCTGCCGTCGCGAAGCCGCGTCGCGATCGCGTGCTCGTCGACAGACCGGTTGATCCCAACGACGCCGCCGACCCGCGACAGCTGGAAGCCGAAGCCGAACTGGATCCCGGGCGTGAAGCCAGCCGAGAACACGGCCGCGAACGACGCGTCGCCAGCCGCCCGACGGAGGCTCGCCAAAGCCGCAACCTCGATCACCCCAAGGTGAAGAGCGAGCGCGCCGCTGACACCATCGGGCAGCACCGCCAGAGAGCCGTCACCACTGACCGGGCCTGCGTCGAGGTGCGCGGCCAGGCTACTCGGCTGCAGCGTCCCGACGACAATGCCAGGCTCCGTAGCGTCCCGAGGATCCGCGAGTCGCAACGGCAGGCTCGCTACTGTCACTCCCAGAGGGCCGAGCGACGCGTCGAGTTGCACACCATCGAGGGCGTCCCAGTCGTCTCCCGCACCGAGCAGCGGCAGGTTCCCTAGGGGAACGTCCGCAAGCAGGTACTCGACCAGCCTGTCACGCAGTGCATGCGTCGCGGCACGCCAGCGGGCCAGTGCCGCGTCGAGCGTCGCCGGCGCGGCGAGAGCGCCGTCGAGCGCATCTGCCGCCGCCAGCAACTCGACGATCCCAGGGTCCGCGGGTGCACCAAGCGTGGTCGCAACCGTGTCCGCGTAAGCACGAACCGAACCTGCCATGCGCTCCCCGCAATCTCGAACAGATTCACTGCCGCCGACGGCCCCGTACTGGCAGTAGCGGCACTATACGACGCCACTCGAGAGCTATCAAGCAACCCGGCAGAACTCGGCTCTCGTGCCTTCACCTCAAACGAAGCGCTTCGTTTCCTTCGCCGCCACCGCAAGTTCTACGGCCAACGAGGACACCGGACAACGCGAGTCAGCTCGGCGAGGAGCAGGCGCGCCACAGTCGATCGGCTACGAGCCAGTTGTCGTCGATGACTCGCGGCCTTCAACAAGGCCTGCGTGGCGCCCAGTCGCGCAGCAGACACAGACCAGCAGACCCATAAACTCGGTAGGCGTGCTCAGATACTTCGCGGGCAGCTGCTCGATGCCAGCTCGTTCGAGCTTGAACAGCAGTACTTGATCGGCACGGCCGCGCACCCGCACCGCGCGGCGATCTGGCTCGAGGTGGACGAAGGTGACGGATTCAAGGGCTGGCGCGAGCGCGTCTCGCTCGAAGACTGCGACGCCGACGACCGATGCTTTCTGCTCGACCCCGATGCAGCCGTTATCCGTTTCGACGACGGAGAACACGGCCGCCGACCCCAGCCTGGCGCGCGGTTGCGCGGCTCGTATCGCACCGGCAGCGGCGGTGCCGGCAACGTCTCCGGCTCGCTGAGTGCGCCTTCGCACGCCGACCTGGTTTCGTTACTGGCCGAGGTGTCGCACTTGACCTGGATGCGCCAGGCCGCGCGCGACAAAGGACTCTGCTACCACCAACTCGATCCCACTCCAACCGAGCACGATCGCGAGCGCGCCGAAGAGACCATCGCCGAACTCGAACGACTCGGACTCCTCCCCCCAAAGGACGTAAAGCCGTAGCCCACTCCCTGGCCAGCCGACAACAGCTGACTCCATAGCCGCGCACACCTGCTCGTCCATGCGCTGCCGCTCGAACAAGTGGATGTAGCGGCACTCGTGAAGGGATCTGTTGCCGGCGACGATGTCGAAGTCCTCGACTCCGTGCAGGACGAGGTTCATCCGGGCGATGGCTGCCGTGATGTGGATCAGTTCCTGGCCGTAGAGGCAACCAAACTCCGATTTCGCGCCGGAGACATCATCTTCGGTCGTCGACGTGTCTATCAGCGCAAGCTAGCCGGTTGCGGTAGCTCAGATCGATCAGCCTGCGTCGCCACTCGTCGACGCGGGCATGGACGGTCGAGTCACTTGCTTCGCCGGTCATCGTGGCCGCCGACCCACGAACGCCAGATTGAAGAACCGCCAAGACATTGCCTCGTCGCTCACCTTGAACATGTCGGCGCATCCCAAGATCGGCTCCTCGAATGCCCCTCGAACCAGGGATCCCACCATCAGCCGCTCCGACGCGGACACAGCGGCTTCGCGCTCGACGGCTAGCTCGCCATCTGCAGAAAGCGCCTGGTATCGCTTGCCTCGCACGTGGGCTCGGGAATCAATGGCTGGGCCAGCCATATTCGCCAGGTGCAGACTAGCGTCGCCGAGAGCGGTCTACGTCTTTCCCTCAACGGAAGCGGCAATCCTGAGGAGCACGCCAACGCACGACTGAAGGCCTGGGACCACCGACCGGCAGGATGTCTACGCGGCACTTGCCACGCGAGCGCTAGCCGCGAGTGAGCACACTGCCATGTGTGAACGAAGACGCCGCAGGACGTACTCACCATTTCACTCACCATTCGCCCTCTGCGGGCCCGCCCGAAGAGCCACAAACGGCTTGGTTAAGCGATGGGCGCGGCTGGGATCGAACCAGCGACCTCCCGCGTGTGAAGCGGGCGCAGATGGGGCCTGTGGGGGACTAGAGGGGACGGTTGAGCGGTTTCCGAGCGCTCAGAGGGCGCCAGGTTCCCGTCTGTTCCCCTGCGCTACTCACCAGAACTCACCATCGCTGGGGTTTCGGTTGACGCAGTTCCCGCAGAAGACGACACGCTTTGAACAACTGTCCAGTAGGGCCAGCTAGGATCGTGTTCGGGTTCACGGAGTGCCGGGAAGTCTGGTCGGCGGTTGCTTCGTCATGAGCGAAATCGCCAACTTCGGAACCGTCGTCCTTTTGGTCAGCGCGGGTTTTGGGCTGGCGCTGTTGTCTACGAAACTGACGGAGCGGCTGCCGATTCCGTCGCCGGCTGTCTTCTTGATCGCAGCAGCGGCGGTCTCCGACATTTGGCCCAGCCTGTATCACCACACTCCGATCCACACGGTCGAACGTGTCGCGGTCGTCGCGCTGATCGTGATCCTGTTCAACGGCGGTCTGGACATTGGCTGGCCCAGCTTCCGCGAATCGGCCTTCCCGATGGTCGCTCTCGGCGTCTTCGGCACGTTCATCACGGCGGGCGTCGTCATGCTCTTCGCGCACTTCGCCCTCGGTTTTGGCTGGACGCTGGCGGGTATCGCCGGTGCGGCGCTCGCGCCGACGGATCCGGCGGTGATGTTCTCCGTGCTCGGCAGCCACGAAATCGGGGGACGGTCGGGAACAACGCTCGAAGGCGAGGCGGGACTGAACGACCCAGCCGGAATAGCGCTGATGATCGGGATGATCGAACTGGCGACGCACACGGACGCGTCGGCAGCAGTCGTAGTACGTGAGTTCGTCGTCGAGATGAGCGTCGGCGTTGGCGTGGGGATGGTGGGCGGCTTGCTGCTCGCTGCCATCCTGCGCCGGATTCGCCTGCCGAGCACATCGCTTCACCCGCTCCTTGCCCTCGCACTAGCCGCTGTGCTCTACGGCGTCACCTCGCGCCTGCACGGGTCGGGGTTTCTGGCCGTCTTCCTCGCCGGACTCATCGTCGGGGGCGGCACACCGCGTCACGAAACCGCCATCACGAGCTTCACCGGCCCTCTCGCCAGCCTCGCAGAAATCGCCGTCTTCGTCGCCCTCGGTCTGACCGTGAACCTGGCCTCGCTCAGTTGGCGAACCTGGTTCGAGGGCGTCGTGCTCACCCTCGTGCTCGCCGTTGTCGCTCGACCCCTCACCGTCATCGTTGCCCTCCTCGGAGCCCGGTTCTCTTGGGCCGAGCGAGCGTTCATGGCCTGGTGCGGCCTCAAAGGAGCCGTACCCATCCTCCTCGCGGCGTTCGCCGTCCTCGAAAGCGTCGACGGAGCCGAGCGCATCTACAACGTCGTCTTCGTGGTCGTCCTGCTCTCCGTCATCTGCCAGGGGACACTGGTCGGCGCCGTTGCACGGAGACTCGGTGTGCCTGTCCGTGCGAGACCGTCAGTCGCCTAACGCGACTCCAACGAGTCCGTCGCGTCTCCACCACAACGCCACACGCTGTCGCAACTCCCGCAGATCGCGTCGGTCGCAGACCCGGGCGAGTGGCACCTCTTCGCGATCACGTCTTGAACTGGTTCGCCCTGTCAGCGGGGCGCTGACGCCAATGTCCGGGCGGGCCGGCCGCGTGGCTTCTGGTCGGTGAAGAAGCGGCGAGCCCAGAGGGCGACGTAGACGAGGGCGACGAGGACGGGCACTTCGATCAGCGGTCCGACGACTCCGGCGAGCGCCTGCCCGGAGGTCGCGCCGAAGACGCCAACGGCGACGGCGATCGCGAGCTCGAAGTCGTTCGAGGCGACGGTGAAGGAGAGGCTCGCGGTCTGCGGGTACGGGAAGTGCATGAGCTTTCCAGTGGCGAAGCCGGCCGTCCACATGATCAGGAAGTAGGCCAAGAGCGGCAGCGCGATCATGGCGACGTCTTGGGGCTGTGAGGTGATCTGGTCGCCCTGGATCGCGAACAGGACCACGATCGTGAACAGCAGGCCGTACAGGGTGATCGGCGCGATCCTGGGGATGAAGGCCCGCTCGTACCAGTCGCGGCCGTGGCGGCGGATGCCGATCCTGCGGGTGAGGTAGCCGGCGGCGAGCGGGATGCCGAGGAAGATCAGCACCGTCTTCGCGACCTGCCAGATGCCGACCTCGAAGCCTTGGGTATCGAGGCCCAGCCAACCCGGAAGCAACGTCAAATAGAAGTAGCCGAGGAAGGAGTAGGCGACGACCTGGAACAGCGCGTTAAAGACGACGAGCACGGCGGTGCGGTCGCGGTCGCCTTTGGCGATGTCGTTCCAAATCAGCACCATCGCGATGCAACGAGCGAGGCCGACGATGATCACGCCCGTCCGGTAGGCCGGCTGATCAGGGAGCAGCAGCCAGGCGAGCGCGAACATCAGCGCCGGCCCGACCACCCAGGAGAGGAAGAGCGAACTACCGAAGAAGCGGCGGTTCGAGACCCCGTCGTGGCTCATGTGGCCGAGGTCCTCGTAGCGCACCTTGGCGAGCACCGGATACATCATCAGCAAGAGTCCAGCGGCGATCGGAAGGCTCACGGTGCCGACCCGGAGGTGGTCGAGGCCGTCGTTGAGGCTCGGCACGAGCCTGCCGAGGATGAGGCCAGCGGCCATCGCAAGCGCGATCCACAGAGGAAGGAACCGGTCGAGCACGGACAGCCTTGCGACCACGGCGGCTTCGTCGGCGCTCTGACGCGCCGGGCGCTTCGCGGGGAGTCGCGGTGTCTCAGTCGCAGCCACTGGTGTCCACCTCGATCGCTTCGTCGAGCAGCGCTCCGGTGAGCTCGTGGAGATGGGCGACCCGGTCGCGGCTGGCGCAGTAGCAGGTGCGAAGCCCCTCGATCTCACCGACGATCAGGCCGGCCCCCTTGAGCACCTTGAGGTGCTGGGACACTGTTGCCTGCGCGAGCCCAAGCTCATTGACGAGCTGGCCGCAGTAGCAGGCGTCATGGGCGAGCAGCAGCCGCATGATCCGCACGCGCGCTTGATGGCCGAGCGCCTTCGCGAGCAAGGCGAGTTCAGTTTCCGCATGCACGTCGAGCGCCGGCGGCAGGACGAGCGTGCTCACGCCACGGTCCGCTCGCGAGCTGGTAGCGCGGCCGCTGGGACGGTGGTCAGCGGCTTGACGCGCGGGATTGTGTGGCCGCAGCCGTAGACAGTCCCACCGACGCGGTAGTCGCGAGCCTCGGCGAGATGATCCAGGCAGAGTCCGACGCCACAGTGCTGGCAGATACCGACGGCGGGCACAGCGTCGTTGACCTTCGCGCACTCGAAGCAGTTCATCGCACGACCTCCCTGTACTGATCGTTCATCGCAGATACACGATGAGTGGTGCGGCCTCCGATGCCATCCGGCGCCGTCCTGACTGCGCCTTCGGCTTTTCCACACGCCGTCGACCAGATCGGTGGCTTCCCTGATGAGCCGGCGACTCGTGTGGCGCACTCTCTATGGCAGGCTCGGCGTGGAGCCGTCGGAGCCATACACCACCAAGGCTTTGGCTCGGGAAGGAGGTGGAATGACGTGAGGAAGGCCCTGATCATTGTCGGGGCGATCATCGGGTTCGCTCTGCTCGCGCGGCGCGCTGCACGCATGTGCGGCGGCGTCAACTTCGGCGAGATGATCGAGCGGATGCCCGAGGATGCGCCGCCGAAGTGGATGTTCCGCAACATCAGCGCGATCCGCGAGAACACGGACCGGATCCTCGAGAAGCTCGAAGGCGAATCGGCGCCTGAGGTGGATCGAGAACCGACCGCCGTCTACGCGGCCTCGGCCGACTGAGCGCGAGCTTCGCGGGTCTCCGGCTAGCAGCAGCCCGCGCGGGTGGCCGGCTTGATCACCGGCAGCCCCTTCGACGCGGGCTGCTCGCTCTTGGTCGCTTTGACGATCGCGCCGTGCATGCCGTCTGCGACCTGGTGCGTGAACTCGACACTGACGTTCTCGAAGCCGGCCGCATCGAGCCCCGCCTCGTATTCGGCTTTCGACAGGGCCCCGGCAATGCAGCCGACGTAGCTGCCCCGTTCGGCTCGTTCCTCTGGCGAGAGGTGGTCCTCGGCGACGATGTCGCTGACGCCGACCCGACCCCCAGGCTTGAGCACGCGGGCGATCTCGGTGAGTACGGCTGGCTTGTCGACGGCGAGGTTGATTACGCAGTTGGAGATGACGGCGTCGACCGAGTCGGCCGGCAGCGGGATCTCCTCGATCACACCCTTGAGGAAGATCGCGTTGCGGATGCCGGCGTCCGCAGCGTTCTGGCGGGCGAGCGCGAGCATCTCGTCGGTCATGTCAAGACCGTAGGCGAGCCCAGTCTCGCCGACCCGCTTGGCGGAGAGGATGACGTCGATTCCGCCGCCGGAGCCCAGGTCGAGCACCGTCTCGCCCTCGTTCAGTTCGGCGACTGCGACAGGGTTGCCGCAGCCAAGCGATGCGAGCACGGCGGCCTCGGGGAGCTCGCCGCGCTGCTCGGCCTCGTAGAACGCCTCCACGAAGTCGGGCCCGTCGCTCCCGCCCTCGGCGCAACAGTCACCGCTGCCGCAGCACGAGCTCTGGCCGCCCTCAGTGACGGCGCGGGCGGATTCGGCGTAGCGCTGGCGGACTTGCTCGCGCAGTTCGTCGGCGGTGGTCGTCATCAGCAGCACGCTCCTTTCAGGTCGGCGACGGCGGCGAGCTTGTCGACCGCGTCGCGCCTCAACGAGAAATAGGCCCACTTGCCGCGTTGCTCACGTTCGAGCAGGCCGGCCTCGGTCAGCTTCTTCAGATGGTGGCTCACAGTCGGCTGCGATAGACCGAGCGCTGGCTCGAACTCACAGGCGCAGACAGCGGTGTCCGTCCGGGCGAGCAGGTTCATGATCTTCACCCGCGCCGGATCGCTCAGCGCCTTGAACAGCGCCGCCGTCGACTCGATCTCCTCCTCGGTCAGGGAAAGCGCCGCGAGCGGCTGGCAACAGGCAATCGGTGTCAGTGTCTCGGTCATATCGTCACTCATCAATATATCGAAGACCGTGAATCCATGTCAAGCTGATGTCGCGGCTGAGGCGCTCAAGCGCTCGCGTGCAGCGCCTCGCCGCGAACGAACGCGTAGGTGATCGCGGCGAGGCCGGCGCCGACGACCGGCGCGAGCAGGTAGACCCAGATCGCGTGCAAGTCGCCGGTCACGATCCCGGGACATAAGGAGCGGGCGGGGTTCATCGACGCACCCGTGATCGGGCCACCGAACATCGCGTCCAGGCCGACGGTGCCGCCGATCGCGATCGCCGCCGCCTCCCCCACTGCTCTCGTGTCGGTGGCGACGGCCATGATCACGAACATCAAGAAGAAGCTGAGCACGGCCTCCCAGAGGAAGGCTTGCCTGTCCGAGCCACTCGGGTAAGTGGCGCCGACGTGGGCGATGTTGCCCAGCGAGCCACGCAGGATCGCGGCCGCGATCAGCGCCCCGGCGAGCTGCGCCGCCCAGTAGAGCGGGACGTGCCGGCGGGGGAAGTGCCGCGCGAGCGCGAACGAGAAGGTGACCGCCGGGTTGAAGTGGGCACCGGAGACGTGCCCGACGGCGTAGATCATCGCCATGATCACGAGCCCGAACGTGATCGCGACACCGACGTGGCCGAGCGCGCTCGTCTTCTGGTCGACCATGATCGCTCCGCAGCCGGCGAAGACCAGCGCGAACGTCCCGATCACCTCCGCGACCAGGGCACGTGCCAGAGGAAGCGGTCTCAACTCGACTCGGGTAGCAGCTCGCTGATCAGCTTCTGCACGCGGGCGTCGATCTCGTCACGGATGCGCCGCACCGTCTCGAGGTCTTGCCCGGCCGGATCTTGCAGCTCCCAGTCCTCGTAGCGCTTGCCGGGGTAGATCGGGCAGGCGTCGCCGCAGCCCATCGTGATCACGACATCCGCGGCTTTCACAACCTCGTCCGTGAGCGGCTTCGGGAACTCCTCGCTCATGTCCACCCCGAGCTCGCTCATCGCCTCGACGACGGCTGGGTTGATCTGATCGGTCGGGTCACTCCCGGCCGAGCGGACATGCACCCGACCCTGGGAGCGGAGCTTGACCAGGCCGGCGGCCATCTGGCTCCGTCCTGCGTTGTGCACGCAGACGAACAGGACCTCCGGCTGCTCCTTCGTGATCACGCCTTCTGCCTGCCCGAGTGCCTTGAGCCGCTCGCGCGCGAACCGGTGCACGAGCACAGGAACGAACACGTTGACCTTTGCCTCGCCGCCGAGCAGGTCGGTCGACTCGGCTATGTAGCGGGCGATCGTCTCGCGCGAGAAGACGCCCTCGAACTCCCGCTGGAGCGCCTCGGCAGCTCGCTCAACATGCGCACGCGTGACCGGATCGAGAACCTCGACCCCGCCGCTTCTCTGCTCGGTCTCCTGATCCATGATCGCTCCCCTCGGCTATCGACGCCCATCAATGTCCCGGGGATCATGCAACCGCTATCGATGACTGTCAATATCAATCTCTGCGAATATACGACCTGTGAAGACGGTCGCCACGATCACGAGCCCCTGCCCGCCCCTCTCGGCAGGCCCGCTCGACACCAACGAGGCGCGCCGCCTCGCCGCCGCGTTGAAGACAATCGCCGACCCGTCCCGGCTCCAGCTGCTCAGCCTGATCCAAGCGCAACCCGAAGGCGAGGCCTGCGTCTGCCACCTGACCGAGCCACTCGGCCTCAGCCAGCCCACCGTCAGCCACCACCTGAAAGTGCTCCGCGACGCCGGCCTCGTCGAACGCGAACGCCGAGGCAGCTGGGCCTACTACCGCGTCATCCCCGAACCACTCACCGCCCTCCGCGAGCTGCTCGGCTAGGGCGAAGGAAGTCTGCCACGAGAGGTTCCGACGCTTCGATCAGCTCGTGCCCGGTACGACCTCAGTCCAGGCTCACCTGACCTCGCCGCCTTTCCGCGAACGCGCTGGCTCGCCGCAACACTGAGACCTCTCGGACCCCCCTCCTCGGGGTAGAAGGCTTCGGAGCCCAGGCGGAATCTGCCGCCGCGAACTTCCACCATGCCCCTCGGCGACCGATCGGCGGCGAGCACTCGGGAGTGGCCTCTCCGGTTAGGCGCTGATCCCGTGGGCTGCGGCGCCGTGGGCGGCGGTCTCGTGGAGTGCCTTCTCGTCCTCGTGCTCGGCGGGCTTGAGGTCGAAGACGACCTTTTTGACCGTGCCGGTGAAGGCGTAGGGGGCTTTGTCGGCGTAGGCGCGGTCGACGACGAGTCCGTTGTCGCGGCCGATGTCCATGCCGCTGTAGCCGGAGAAGCGGACGGGCACTGTCTTCTCCAGCCGGCCTTCGCCGATCTTCTGGTCGTTGGCGTAGAGTGAGACTGTTCCGCCGGCCGAGCGCTCCTGCCGGTCGGCGTCAAAATGCATCCGAACGGTCACCTCCCCGGTCGGGATCGACTCGGTCGAGACCTGCTTGTACTGCTCGACGCCCATCATCGAGTAGCTGTGGTGCAGCAGCCCGTGATCGTCGACCCAGAGCGAGAAGCCGCCCATCTCGTCTGCCTCGGCGACGATCACACCCTCGGCGCCCCGCCCGGGGACCGAGAGCTCGGCCTCGATCGCGTACGAGCGTCCGTAGACGCGGGGGATCATGCCGGCGGCGATGTTCTGGACGTCGCCGTAGAACGTCTGGGTCGTGATCGTCGGCATCGGCGGCAGCATCCCGAAGAAGACCGAGAACGCCGACAGCAGCGGCAGGACGTTGTGCTTCTCCGCCTCCTGCCAGAACAGCTCCTTGAGCTCCTCGAGCTTTTCCGGGTGCTTCGCGGCCAGGTCCTTGGACTGTGTGAAGTCGTCGGGCAGGTAGTACAGCTCCCACGTGTCCTGCTCGGGGTCGTAGGCTCCCGGGCGCGAACCTCGCCATCGCTGGCGGCGACAGGTCCCAGGGGATGCGGTCGAGCTTGCAGGCGGCCCACCAGCCGTCCTTGTAGATGGCCCGGTTGCCGACGATCTCGAAGTACTGCACGGTGTGGCGCTCGGGTGCGTCCGCGTCCTCGAAGCTATAGAGGAAGCTCGTCCCTTCGATCGGCTTCTGGGCGATCCCGTCCACGACGTTGGGTTCGGGGATGCCGGCCGCTTCCAGGATCGTGGGCCCGATATCGATGCAGTGGGTGAACTGCGATCGGAGCGAGCCCGTCTCGGCGATCCGCTCGGGCCAGGCGACGACCATCGCCGTTGCGTATGCCGCCCAGGTGCGAGGCGACCTGCTTACCCCACTGGAACGGCGCGTTGCCGGCCCACGCCCAGGCGGCCGCGTAATGCGGCGCGAACGCGTCGGTGCCCCAGGCGTCGAGCCCGCCGTACTGCCCGATTAACGAGAGTTGCTGCTCGGCGCTCAGTGCGATTCCGTTCTGCATCGTCAGCTCGTTGAACGAGCCGGTGATCGTGCCCTCCAGGCTCGCACCGTTGTCGCCGAAGATGTAGATCACGAGCGTCTTCGGTCGAGCTCGCCCATCTCCTCGATCGCGTCCAGCAGCCGCCCGATGTTCCAGTCGGCGTTCTCCTGGAAGCCCGCGTACACCTCCATCTGCCGGGCGTACAGCTTCTTCTCGCTGTCGGAGAGCGAATCCCAGGCCGGGATTGCGTCCGGTCGCGGCGTCAGCACGGCGTCGGCCGGGATCACGCCGAGCTGCTTCTGCCGCTCGAACGTCTCCTCGCGCAACACGTCCCAGCCCTGGTCGAACTTGCCGCGGTACTTCTCGCTCCACTCCACGGCCACGTGATGCGGCGCATGCGAGCACCCGGTCGAGTAGTACACGAACCACGGCTTCGCCTGATCCTGCGCCCGAACCTGGTGCAACCAGCGCAGCGCCTGATCGGTGATGTCGTCCGGCCAGTAGTACTCCTTGGCGTCCTCTCCCTCGGGAACGCCGAGCGTCGTGTTGTCCTGCGTGATCACCGGGTCGTACTGGCCCGCCTCGCCGCCCAGGATGCCCCAGAAGTGATCGAAGCCCCACGCGTTCGGCCAGCGGTCGAACGGCCCCGCCGCGCCCTGGAGGTGGTCCGGGGTCAGATGCCACTTTCCGAAGCCGCCTGTGCTGTACCCGTTCCCCTGCAGCGCACGCACGAACGGCGCGCAGTCCTTCGGCACACTGGCCGTGTAACCGACGCGGTCGTCATCGCCTGCCGCACCGCCTCGTCCGTGCGCTGCCGATCGAACAGATGCACATAGCGGCGCTCGGTGATCGTGCTCGACTCGTGCCCCATCAACGCCGCGAGCACCGTCGAGGAGATGCCGCGGTCGATCATTCGCGACGCGAAGGCGTGCCGCATGGAGTGGAAGGTGACGCCGTCGATGCCGGCTCGCTCGGCGGCGAGCTCGAAGCCGCGTCCGGTTGCGTTGCGATGCATGAGCGGCCTTCCGTTCCTGGCAACGAACACCGGGTCGTCGGCGGCTGAGTAACGCGAGCGGAGCTTGAGCTCGGCGAGCTGCCGGGTCATCTCGGCGGAGAGAGGGATGCGGCGAACCGCCGCCTTCGTCTTCGGCGGCGCGTACTCCCGTAGACGCGTGTACTGCCGGCGGACGTGCAGCTCGCCCTCGTGGAGGTCGATGTCCTGCCACTGCAGGCCAAGCAGCTCACCCAGCCGCAAGCCGGTGAAGAGGGCCGTGCGCAGCAGGGGCGTGTAGTCGTAGCGGCTCGCCGGCTGCGCGGCCAGCTCCTCGGCCGACATGGATCAGGGCCTCGATCTCCTCGTCCGACCAGACGTGATCCTGCCGTCGCTCACGGCGGTGCGGCCGGTCATCGCTGGTCAACAGCGCGCACGGATTGACCGCGATCAGTCCGCGGCGAAGGGCGAAGGTCATCGTGCCGTTCAGCGGCCGTAGGTAGCCGTCGATCATCGATGACGACAACGGCTTGCCCGAAGGCCCCTCGCGCTCGAGCTCGCGGATCAGCTTGGCGATGTGCTCGGGCGTGATAGCCGTCAGCCGCATCGATCCAAAGCGCGGGAGCAGCACCAGGTCGAGCGCGGCCCGGTAGTTCTTGCGCGTCCATGGGCGCAAGTGCCGCTTCGACTCGAACCACTGCTCCGCCACCTCGCCGAACGTCCGCCGCGACGAGGCCACCGGTCGCTCGCCGCGCGCGGCCTTGCCGCGCAGCTCGGCCTGCTTCGCCAGTGCCTCCTGCTCGCCACCGTCAACGCCGACGTAGCGGCCCTTGAAGAACACCGTGTACGCCCGCGTGCCGTCCGAGCGCGGCCGGTACGAGATGCCGCGGTAGCGAGTCGGGATCCGACGCGATGCGCCCCCGCGAGTAGCGTTCCTAGTCGACATGGAGCATCGTCTCCGTGTCCGGCCCCGGGGCGTTCCAGCGCCGCCGGGGCATTACCGTGTCGGTCACACGTACGGCAGAAGTCGCCGCCAGGTCAAGTCCCGATGTGAGGTCGTTCACGAGCCGGCCTCCACCCAGAGCCGCAGCTCCCGACGGTCGAAGAGAAGCCGTCCGCCGGCACGGTGATGCGGAAGCCCATGGCGCTCGACCAGCCCGTAGACAGCCTTCCGTGACAGGTCGAGGAACTCGGCGGCGCCATCCACGGCGACGAAGCCGTCGTCGCGGCGCTCTTCGAGCAGTGCGGCGACGCGCACCGCAAGCGCCTCGAACTCCTGCCGCGCGAGGACGACCGTGAGCTCGAGAGCCGCGTTGGTCGATCGATTTCCCGGTGAGGTGGACACATCGCCTCCATCTGCATCAGCGGCGACCTAACGCCGCGGTATGGAGGCGACTCGGGCCAGGAAGTTCGACCGCGATGCCTGGCGCTGCCCTCTTAATCCGCCCTGAGGCTCGGCGTGGTCCTATCGCGCTACACAAAATATAGCTCGAAGCCGGCTGGCTTCCGCGGCGGATCTTCGGCTGAAGCCGGCCGGGTCGCTGCTCGCTTCGTCGACGCTCCATCAACTGGAAAGCTCCCGCCGTGGAAGGCGTCAGGTTCCTCCGCGGAGCTGCATTTCCCTCGTTCGGACACTGGACTTCCGCGCCGTGCAGAGCGTTCATGTGACCGCCCCTGACTAAACGGAGGGACCGGCGATGGACCGACAAGACGAGCTACTTCGAATCGCGCGTCAAACCGAGGGCGACGGGGACGGCTTCATGGCCGCGCTGGTCGAGCTGGCGCGCCGAGACGTCCAAGAAGCCCTCGATCAGATCCGAACGGCCGACACGGCCACCACTTACCAGGAGCTGGCAGCACTCGGACGCCGACTCGCCTCAGCGGCCGGCCTCGTGGCCGCGGAAAGCGAGGAGCGATGAGCGCCTCGCTCACCGACCCGCTCGACACGCTCGAGGCCGAGCTCGAGCAGGAGCTACATGAGGCGTTCGGGCGACTAGGAACGTACGCAGGCGTCAAGGACGACATCGCCGCCGACGACTTCCTCGGGGCCGCCTACATCGACGGCCTGATCGCCGGCCTGACCGTCGCCGCCAACCTGGTTACGCGCGAACAGGCCAACCAACAAGCGATCCGCGACGAGCACGTTCCCGGCCGCGTCTACTAGCTAAGCCTCTTCTCCAGCAAGGTGCGGCGCGGGAACAATGTGGCTGATGAGTGAGCCGATTGACCGAGACGCGCTGACCGGCCTCTACAACCACCGCTTCTTCCGGGACGCGCTGGCACGCGAGCTCGCCCGCGCCCGCCGCCATCGGCACCCGCTGGTGCTGATCGTCTTCGACATCGACGACTTCAAACAGATCAACGACCAGCACGGCCACGCTCCCGGCGACGCCATCCTGGCCGCGCTCGCCGGCAGGCTGCGTGGTCTCGTCCGCGCCTCCGACATCGCCTGCCGCATCGGTGGTGACGAGTTCGCAGTGATCCTGCCCGAGTCGGGGCTCGAGGACGCGAACCAGTTCTGGGTCCGCTGTCAGGACGAACTTGCCGGCAAGCCGTACGAGTACGCAGGGCAGATCAGCCTCTCCTGCGGCATCGGCGAGTTCGACCCCGACGAGGACGCGACCACCCTGGTCAGCCGCGTCGACCTTGCCCTCCACCAAGCCAAGATCGCCGGCAAAGCACAGATCGCAATCGCCGACCCACCACCACCCCATGCTCTCGAATCAGCCCGCTGGCGCGGCCCGCGCCGGCGGTGGAGACGCTACGCGCTCAAACGATGGGAGTACTGGACCGAAGAAGGCGAACCCGACACAGACCGGCTGAACGAGCTCGGCAGCGAAGGCTGGGAACTCATCGCCACCCTCGCCGGCAAGCTCATCTTCAAACGACAACGACGACCACCCGACGAACCACCACCCGAGCCAGAAGGAGGCGCCGGGGTCCGCGAGCCCCGCCGCCCCACCCCTTCCTCAGGCGAAGCGCCCACCCGCAAGCCGCTCCCCGACGACATCTAACCAAGCCCGCTGAGGGCAAATCCGGCCCAAAATCGGGTCGAAACTCACCAATTCACTCACCATTCACCCGCCTGCGGAAGGCAGAAGCCGCATGGTTGAGCCAAGAAGGTGACCAACGACCTCCCGTGTAGGAGGCGTGAGGACCCCGGAAGCTGGCGTCAGAGTCGGACGGCCCGCATCGCTCGAGGCGCCCTGCGACGCGCCAGCTCGCGCGCCGAGATTCGGCCGGCGGCGTAGTCGCGGTCGTCGAGCCAGTCGGAGTAGGTGTACGCGCGCTCTAGCGCCGGCACGAGCTCTTCATGAGCAGGCGGCGAAGGTGAATCCTGCTCACGGGCCCGATCCGCGACCGGCGTAGGGTCGCCGGCCGCCGCGCTCCGCCGCCGTCTCGGCGTTTCCCCGTCGAGCCGCTTCCTGACCCGGGCGACCCGCGCGGCGACCACCGACTTCGAGATCCCGTACTGGTCGGCCAGGGCCCGCACGCCGACGCCCGCCTCGTTGGCGAGGTAGAGGTCGTAGTCGTCGCCTGTGAACTTCTGTTCCCACCGTCCGGCCGCCATGTCAACGAGTATGCCCCCGCCGCCAACCCTGTCCCGGGTCGAATCCCGATGCCGGGTGCGGCGCGTCCGGGGCCGGCTTGGCCGCCACGAGCCGCGGTGTCGCCACGTGTGCGCTCGACAGCCGCTGCGACGGGCTCGCCGGCGGATGACCGCTTTCGACTGTCGCGATCCAACTCAGGCTCCGAGTGAATTGGGAATCGGGATGAATCCTCGGCCCAGCTCTGCGCTCTAACTTGCTCTTCTGTGCTCAGGTGCCGGCTGTACTCACCATTTCACTCACCATTCGGCTCCTGCAGACGTGGCCGAAAGGCGAGAAACGGCTTGGTTGAGCGATGGGCGCGGCTGGGATCGAACCAGCGACCTCCCGCGTGTGAAGCGGGCGCTCTCCCGCTGAGCTACGCGCCCCGGCGCTCAGACCTTAGCGGCTAGGCGACGCCGACCTCTGCCCGTTCCAGCTCGCCCTCGTAGATGTAGCGCTCCTCGGGCGACCACAGTTCACGGCCTGCGAGCTCACCCTCGTAGATCGCGTGGTCGAGCTTGCGCGGGGCGAGACAATCGCCGATCCGGTGCAGGTTCTCGACCTCGCCCTTGAGCGCGAAGTAGAGGTCGTCGCTCGCCTTCGGGCCCGTCGCGAGCACCACGGTGTCGACACCCTCCAGCGCGTCCTGCGCGCCCGTGTACAGGTTGAAGATCGTCACTGTGGCGCCGTCGACGGCCAGGGCCCAGGAGTTGAGCCGATAGGCGAGCCCCTTGCCAAGCAGACGACCGTAGACATGGGGCATGTCGAGCGTGGTCATGATCCCGGGGAAGAGCGCCGGCCAGCGGGAGACGAGCTCGACGTCGGAGCCGCGATCGAGCAGCACCTCCGTGACACCGGCCGCGTAGCGACTCCCGTCGTCGTCGAGGACGACCACACACTTCCCGACCGGACGTGCCTCGAGCAGCACGTCCCACACCGTCAGCACGTTCTCCTGCTCGACGCCGGGAAGCCGGTCGGCGAGCGGATTGACGCTGGAGAAACCTGTCCGCGACGGGTCGGCGCCGGTGGCGACGATCACGCCGTCGGGCGTGAGCTCGCGAACCAGCTCGGTCGTCGCCTCCGTCGCGAGCCGGACGTCGACGCCGTGCTTTCCGAGCTGCGTTCCGAGGTCGCGGGTGATCCAGCCGAACTCGTCGCGGCCGGGTGTCCGCAGGATCAGGTTGACCTGCCCGCCGAGCTCGGGCTCGCGCTCGACGAGCGTCACACGGTGTCCGCGCCGCGCCAGCGTGACGGCCGCCTTCATCCCGGCCGGGCCGCCCCCGGCGACGAGCCAGTGCACCGGATGCTCGGCCGGAGCGAGCGCCCCCAGGCGCCCCTCGCGGCCGGCGGACGGATTGACCGTGCAGGCGATCGGCATCCCCTTGAAGACCCGTCCGATGCAGCCCTGGTTGCCGCGGATGCAGTGGTTGACCTCGTCCTCACGGCCTGCTTGCACCTTGTTCGCGAACTCGGGGTCGGCGATCTGCGCCCTGGTCATCGCGATCATGTCCGCCTTCCCCGTGGCCAGGATCTCCTCGGCGAGCGCCGCATCCTTGATCCCGCCGACCGTGAACACGGGCAGCCCGACCGCGGCCTTCACCTGCGCGGTCAGGTCGACGAGGTAGCCGTCCGGCTCGTCGGAGGGCTCGATCGCGCGGAAGATGTTGTGGTAGCCGGCCGCCGTGACGTTGACGTAGTCGATCCGCCCGTCGGCCTCGAGCGCCTGCGCGACGCGGACGGCGTCGTCGATGTCGAGGGCGCCCGGAATGAAGTCGCTGAGGCTGATCCGCACACCGACGACCCAATCGTTGCCGGTCCGACGGCGCACCTCCTCGATCACCTCACGCGCGAAGCGGAGCCGGTTATCGAACGAGCCGCCGTACTCGTCCTCGCGCTTGTTGTAGAGCGGCGACAGGAACTGGTGGAGGAGGTAGCTGTGCGAGATGTGCACCTCGGTGCCGTCGAAGCCGCCTTCGCGCGACGCTTCTGCGGAACGGGCCCACCACTCGACCACCTCGCGGATGTCCTCGTGCTCCATCGCCTTCGGCGTCTCCCCGTAGGCGGGCGACTTGACCGCGGACGGCCCCCACAGGACGCGGTAGTCGTCGGCAGAGTCGCTCGTCGCGTTCAGGCCGAAGTGGTTGAGCTGCGCAAAGATCACGGCGCCGTGCTCGTGGACGGCGTCGGTGAGGCGTCGGTCGGCGTCGAGCGCGTCGGGCCGGTACGCCCAGGCGACGCGAGGGAAGCCGGTCGTCGAAGTCGGGTGGACGACGCGGTTGCCCGTGATCAGCAGGCCTGCTCCTCCTCGCGCCCTGGCGGCCTGGTACTCGACGTTCCGCTGCGAGTCGACCGAGCCCTGGGCAAAGAGCTTGACGTGGGCGGTCTGCATGATCCGGTTGCGAACGGTCACGTTCCCGATCTGCAGCGGGCTGAAGAGGTGCGGATACGCGGTCATCGCGGCTCCTCGGTGTCAGGCCGGAACGGCGAGCTCGGCGAGATAGGCGAGCACCTCGGCGGAGGTCGTCACCTCGGCGTAGCGGCGGTGGACGTCGCGGAGGTTGGCCTCGTGCGGGCCGCGCTCGTGGTCGCCGACGCAGTCCTCGGGGACGATGGTGCGGAAGTTGTTCGAGAACGCGTCGACGATCGTCGCCCGGATGCAGCCGGACGTGGTCGCGCCGGTGACGATCACGGTGTCGCAGCCGGCGAAGGTCAGGAGCGAGTGGAGCGGCGTCCCGTGGAAGAACGAGGGCCGCTTCTTCGGCAACAGCAGGTCGCCGTCGCACCAGAGGCGCTCGTCCACCTGGGCCCAGTGCGAGTCCGGCGTGCACTCGACGAGGAAGGGCAGCTTGTGCACCCACCGCCCGAGCTCGATCTCGCCGTCCCAGCAGACCACGGTGTGGAAGACGGGGACGCCGGCCTCACGGGCTGCCGCGAGAACGCCTGCCGTCGACTCGACCGCGCGGTCGATCAGCGGCGCGCGCGCCAGCGGCGACGCGTGGTCGGTGTGCAGGTACTGGAGGTCGACGACGAGCACGGCCGGCCGCTCGCCGGGCTCGATCCGGCCCTGCCCGTAGCCCTTGAGGACATACGGATCGTCGTGCTCGAGCTCCACCGCCCGCGACTGTATCGCGGTTACACTCGTCATGCCCGGTCGCGCTAGGTGGGGAGCTAGCGGTTCCCTGAACCCGCAACCCGCTACAGCGGGACCGAACACCGCCCGAGGGGCGGAATCGAACGGGGCCTGGGCCCGCGACGCGGGCGTTGACGGTCAGGTCCCGCGCACTGGGAGCCTTCGAACCGCGTCAGATCCGGAAGGAAGCAGCGCTAAGGAGTGTCCCCCAGGTGCCGCGGAACCGCCTGACCCGAGCCCGCAGCGCAGGCGCCGCCCGAGCGATTCGCCTCGACGGCGAGCCGCGCGACCGGGCTACTGCAGTGAGATCGCCTCCCAGCGGAAGCCGCCCGCCTCGCGCCTGATCCGGCCTGGAGAGTCCATGTGGCTGACGACGACCGTCGCGCCCCGGTCGGCGAGCTCGGCCAGCAGCGCCCGGCGGGTCTCGAGGCCAAGCTCGGGATCGGAATCGAAGGCGGTGTCCCACTCGGGATGCTCGACGTGCGGGGGCAGGTGGAAGACGTCGGCGGCGTGGACGAACGTGTCGCCGACCTCGAGGATCGAATGGCCGGTTCGGTGGCCCGGCGCCGAGCGAAGCCTGAGACCCGGCGCGGGCTCGTCTCCGTCGCGGTACTCCTGGGCCAGGCCGGCGGCGTCCAGCGCAGCGACGACCCGGGCCGGAGGGTGCGCGGGGTCGCCCTTGGTCCGGGCCTCCTCGACCGCATCCGCAGGCATCAGGACGGGCCGGCCCGCGAACGCTGGGACGAGTCCGTCGGGCCAGGTGCCGGCGACGAAGCCGCCACAGTGGTCCCAGTCGAGATGCGTGGCGATCAGGAGGTCCGGCTCGGCGTCGTGCGCGGTGAGGATCTGATCGAGATCGGCGCCCGTCGAGTCCGGCCAGATCGGAAGGAGCGGACCCGGCCCAGCGTCGACCAGGACCGTCCGACCGTGCCCGTGGAGCAGGAGCACGTTCACGGGAGGACGGAGCGTCCCCTCGAATTCGCCCGGTGGCCCGAGGTCCTCGGCGGCGATCGGCACCGTCGCAACGTCGATCAACTCGATCAGCCAGCCGCCGGCCTCCACCCAGGGGACGCTAACAGCCAGGCGCGGCCGATCTGCTTGAATCGACCCGTGGCGGCGCTCTACCGTAAGTATCGCCCGCAGACCTTCGACGACGTCGTCGGCCAGGAGCCGGTGGTGCGGACCCTGCGGAACGCGATCTCCCAGGACCAGCTCCGCCAGGCGTATCTCTTCGCCGGCCCGCGCGGCACCGGCAAGACGTCGATGGCGCGCATCCTCGCGAAGAGCGTCAACTGCGTCCAGGGGCCGACGACGACGCCCGACAACACCTGTCACGCGTGTGTCGCGATCTCCAACGGCGTGTCGCTCGACGTGGTCGAGATGGACGCGGCCTCGCAGCGCGGCATCGACGACATCCGTGAGATCCGCGAGCGTGTCGTCCTGCAGCCGGTCGAGGGCCGCTACAAGGTCTACATCCTCGACGAGGCGCACCAGCTCACGGACGCCGCCTGGAACGCGCTGCTGAAGCTGATCGAGGAGCCGCCGCCGCATCTCCTGTTCGTGTTCTGCACGACGGCGCTCGACAAGGTGATCCCGACCGTCCGCTCGCGCTGCCAGACGTTCTCGTTCGCGCGGCCGCGCTTCGAGGATCTCGTCAAGGTGCTGCGGCTGGTGGCGGACGGCGAGGGCTTCCAGGCCCCCGAGGCGGCGCTGTCGCAGATCGCCCGCGCGGCCAAGGGGAGCTTCCGCGACGCCGTGTCGATGCTCGACCAGCTCGCGGCGGCGACAGGCGGCGAGCTGACCGTCCAGTCGGTGCTGCAGCTACTCGGCGCCGTCGACGAGGAATCGCTGTTCCAGCTCTGCGACCTCGTCATCGACCACGACACCGCCGGCGCGCTCACGTTCGTCGAGCAGCTCTCCGAGCAGGGTCAGGACGTCGGCCGGCTCGTCAACGACCTGCTCCAGCACCTTCGCCACCTGCTGCTCGTCCAACACCTCGGCTCCGTGCCCGAGACGCTGCCGGCCACGGAGGAGACGCGGGAGAAGCTCCTCGCGCAGGCGAACCAGCTCCCGGAGGCGAGCGTCCTGCGGCTCTGCGACCTGCTGGCCCTGGCCGTCGACGACATGCGCCAGGGAGGCGACCCGCGCCTGCCGCTCGAGCTCGCACTCGTGAAGGTGACGCGGCCGGGCGCCGACCTCTCTCAGGAGTCGCTCGCCTACCGGCTGGAGATCCTCGAGCAGCGCGGCCATATCCCGGCCGGCCGCGTCACGGCGAGCCCTGTCGCAGGGACAGTCCCTGGAACGGAAGTGTCAAGCGAGACGCGCGAGACCGTCGCAGCCGCAGAGCCCGAAGCCGCACCGGTGCCGCCGGAGGAGCCCACGCCGGAGCCGCCGTCGCTCGCGTTCGAGCAGCTGCAGGACGCCTGGGCGCGCTCCGTGCTGCCCGCGGTGCAGGAGCGCTCGATCCCGACCGAGTCCGTGCTTCGCGAAGCGCGGCCGGTGTCGCTCGAGGCGGACGTGCTGACGCTCGAGTTCCCGGCCGAAGCGGAGTTCCACCGGCGCCTCGCCGAGGATCCGAAGAACGCGAACGTGCTGCGCGAGGCGCTGTACCAGGTGACGGGGCGCAAGCTCGGCGTCGCGTTCGTGGTCGGAGAGAAGCGGGAACGCGAGGACGCCGAGGAGACGGCACCGCCGAGCGAGGACGACCTCGTCGCACTGTTCAAGGAGACCTTCGACGCGAGAGAGGTGGACGAATAGTGGCCAAGGGCGGCTTCGACATGAACAAGCTGCTGCAGCAGGCGCAGCAGATGCAGGAGCAGATGGCCCGCGTGCAGGACGAGCTGGCGACGGAGACAGTCGAGGCGTCGGCGGGCGGCGGGCTCGTGACGGTGAAGGCGACCGGCGCCGGCGAGATCAGCGAGATCCGGATCGATCCGAAAGCGATCGACCCTGACGACCCGGAACTGCTCGAGGACATGGTGCTCGCCGCCGTCAACGAGGCGCTCCGTTCGGCGACGGCGCTCGCGCAGTCGAAGATGGGAGCGGCGACCGGGCTCGGCGGACTGGACATGGGCGGGCTCGGCCTGCCGGGGATGTAGTGAGCCCCATGATCGACGTCCAGCGCATCGACGAGTCTCGTGCCGGTCCGGCGCCCGAGCCGCAGAACTTCACGGGACCGGTACGGATGCAGAACCTGGCGAAAGACGGTGGCGCGACGAAGCTCGAGCTCCTCGCCGTCCACTTCGACGCCGGCGCGCACACGCGCCCGCATACGCACCCGAGCGAGCAGGTGCTCTTCTTCGTCCGCGGCAACGGCTTCGTCTGGTTCCCCGGAGAGGAGCGGCAGCGCGTCCAGGAGGGCGGGATCGTCGTCGTCCCCGGCGGCGTCGTCCACATGCACGGCGCCACCGAAGACGAGCCGATCTGCCATGTCGCGCTGCGGGCCGCGGACGGCCCGACGAACTGGGCACCGGCCGACGTGCCGGACGACTGGCGCGACCTGCTCGCGTCCGAAGCCCCTGGCTAGTCTGGGCCGGTGCTCTCACCGGCCGTCGACAACCTCGTCGCCCAGTTGACCCGGCTCCCCGGGGTCGGCACGCGCACCGCTCAGCGGCTCGCGTTCCACCTGTTGCGCGCGAGCGAGGACGAGGCGCTCGCGCTCGCACACGCGATCGTGGAGGTGAAGGAGCGCGTCCGATTCTGCCGCGAGTGCGGGAACCTGACCGAGGACGAAGTCTGCGCGATCTGCCTCGACGCACGCCGTGACCGCACCGTCGTCTGCGTGGTCGAGCAGCCGGCCGACCTGCTCTCGATCGAGCGCACCTCCGAGTACCGCGGCCTCTACCACGTGCTCGGCGGCGCGCTGTCGCCGATCGACGGGGTCGAGCCGGCGAACCTGCGGATCGACGAGCTGCTCCGACGGGTCGAACGCGACCACATCGAGGAGGTCGTGCTCGCGACGAATCCGACGATGACCGGCGAGGCGACGGCGAGCTACATCGCCGACCGGCTTCGCGACCGGGCGCGCGTGACGCGGCTAGCGAGCGGACTCCCGGTCGGCAGCGACCTCGAGTACGCGGACGAGGTCACGCTCGGCCGGGCGCTCGCCGGCCGCCGGGAAATCTAGGGATCCGCCGGCTGCGCCGACACGTTCTCTACGCCTCGATCGGCGTCACGGCGGGCCTTGCCGCGGCCCGCTTCCAGAACTCGTACGGGTCGGCTCCGAGCGGTTGCCGCGGATCCGCGAACTCGTCGGGAAGCGCGCAGATCGCGTACACCGTCTCGTCCTGGATCCCGCCGAGCGGATACTCGGCGACGACCTCTGCCCGCTCGACATCGACGGCGTAGACGGCGAGGGGCGCCTGGCTGCCGACCAGCCACAGGTCGGGGCCGATGCGGGCGAGACCACGCAGCCACGGCGGGTCTCCGGGAATGGGGACGGCGCATCGCTCTGCCCCGGCTCGCCGGTCGTACACGATCAGGGAGTGGCGGTTGGTGTCGTTGTAGACGAGCAGGTCGCCGTCCTCCGCCACGTTGTGGTTGGGCGCTCTCGTGCCGAGGACACGATGGACGACAGACGCGCGGAGCCCGCGCTCTTCGGTCACGCGGACGACGGCGAACGAGTACTCGGGCTCGGGGACGAGCACGGCGGCGACGCGGCCGAGCGAGAGCAGCAGACCGTCGGCGCCACGCCCGATCCCGTTGAGATGAAAGCGCTCGTAGGCCGCTCTCGTCGCGGAGTCGAGGCGGTCGAAGTCGGTCTCGACGCGCGGCAACGACCGCTCGCGGAAACCGAGCTCGCGCAGCAGCCGGCGCTCGCCTCGGAGCGACCAGGCGTGCTCGATCCGACCTTCCCAGGTGACGAGGAGCAGCATGTCGCGTCCCGTCGCCGCCACCCAGATTCCGCGCTCCTCGGCGAGCACGTCGTGGACGTCGGACATGAGCCGGTCGCTCAACTCCACCACGAGGCGCCAGGCCGTGTCGAAGACGAACAGGCGCTCGGAGTTCGCGACCACGAGCCGGTCGCCGTGGACGGAGACGCCTCGTGCCCCGCGAGTCCCTCCACGCGGATTCGGATCCCGATCGCGGAACGTGCTCTCCGGCGATGGCGTGACGAACGAGACACGGCTGTTCTCGAGGTCGAGGATGCGCAGATAGCCACTCACGTCGGAGGGAATGGCGTACCGGATCACCGAGGTGACGGCGACGCGCCTGGCAACAGGCTCCGACACGGGCCGTAGGCTACCCGCGCTTCGGCGCCAGATCCCGCAGCACGCGGTCGAGCTCGACGTCGGCGCCGACGCTCTCCGGGCTCGCCCGCGTGGCCGGCCGCTCGGCGAGCGCTCCGTAGACCTCGGCCATCGCCTCGAACAGCGCAGGCGTCAGCCCGGCCGCCGCCTGGGTCGCCGCGATCTCGTGCATCTCTTCCACGTACCGGCTCGCCTTGGTCGCGGACCGGGCGATCGAGCGAGGCGCGCCCTCGGCGAGCTCGCCGAGATCGTCCAGCACGTGCTCGAGGACACCGTTCGCGCGGGCGGTCAGGAGCGCCTGCGTCAGCAGCGCCACGGTTCCCTTGTACACCGACGCGGTGCACATCTTCACGGCCGAGGCCGTGCCGACCTCGTCCCCGACCCGGATCACGTCCACGCCGGAGAAGGGCAGCGCCGCGACCTCGCCGGCGCGCGGGCCGGAGAGGTAGATGCGGGTCGTGCCCGGGCGCAAGGGCGGCGGGCCCGAGATCGAGCCGTCGACGAGGTCCAGGCCGTCCGACCCGAGCGCCGACTCGATCCGGCGGGCCGTGTCGGGCGAGATCGCATTCAGGTCGGCGACGAGCGGCCGGGACGACGTGCGCAGGGCGGCAGCAGCGATCGCCGTCGCGATCGCCTCCGCCTCGCCCGGCGGGCCGATCGACAGCACAACATCTGCTCCGGCGACGGCGTCGAGATCCGGAACGCGCTCGAGCCCCGCCTCGCGTGCGAGGCGCGCCGTCCGCTCGCTGCGCCCGTCGAGCGTGGTCACGACCTCCACCCCGCCCTCGCGCAGAGCCCAACCGACGGCACTGCCCATGGCCCCCGCGCTGGCGATCCCGACTCGCACGTGAGCGAGTGTACGTGGGCCATGTACCTACAATCAGACGGTGGCTACAACGCACTACGAGGCCGTTCCTGCGATTGCACGCGAGGATCGTCAGCCGCACGTCGGCACGATCGTGATGAAGTTCGGCGGCACTTCCGTGGCCGATCCCGAGCGGCTGAAGGCGGTCGCAAAGCGCATCGTGGCCGCGCGCGAGTCGGGCAGCCGGGTCGTGGCCGTCCTCTCGGCGATGGGCCAGACGACGGACGAGCTGATCGACCTCGCGCACCAGGTGTCACCGACCCCCGACCCACGCGAGCTCGACATGTTGATCTCGGTCGGCGAGCGCATCTCGGTCGCGCTCGCGGCGATGGCGATCCACGACCTCGGTCACGAGGCCATCTCGCTGACCGGCTCACAGGCGGGGATCGTCACGGACACCGTCCACGGCAAGGCGAAGATCGTCGACATCCGCGGCCAGCGCATCCACGAGGCGCTCGACCAGGACAAGATCGTGCTCGTCGCCGGCTTCCAGGGCGTCTCGACCGCCAAGGAGATCACCACGCTCGGCCGCGGAGCATCGGACACAACCGCGGTGGCGCTGTCCGTGGCGCTCGGCGCAAACGCCTGCGAGATCTACACCGACGTCGAGGGGATCTACACCGCCGACCCACGGATCGTCGCCGAGGCGCGCAAGCTGAACGCGGTCAGTTACGAGGAGATGCTCGAGATGTCCGCGTCCGGTGCGAAGGTCATGGCTCTCCGCTCCGTCGAACTCGCCCGCAACTACGGTGTGAGGCTGCACGTGCGCTCGTCCTTCGGCGACGGCGAGGGCACCTGGATCCAGGAGGACGAGCGAATGCTGGAAAAGGCGATCATCTCGGGCGTCACCCACGACACGAGCGAGGCGAAGGTGACGATCATCGGCGTGCCCGACCGCCCCGGCGTGGCTGCTCGCGTTTTCCGGCCGCTCGCCGACGCGGGCGTGAACATCGACATGATCGTCCAGAACGTGTCCGAGCACGGCCACGCGACGATCTCGTTCACGATGCCGAAGACGGACATCGCTGTCGCCGAGCCGATCCTCCAGTCGACCGCGCAGGAACTGGGTGCGCAACGGGTCGAGACCGATCCGGACATCGCGAAGGTGTCGCTGATCGGCGCCGGCATGAAGAGCCACCCCGGCGTCGCGGCCGACATGTTCGACGTGCTGGCCGAGAACGGCATCAACCTGGAGATCATCTCCACGTCCTCGATCCGGGTCTCCTGCGTCGTGCGCGCGAGCGAGGTCGAGCGCGCCGTGCAGGCGATCCACGACCGGTTCGAGCTCGGCGCGGAGGACGGCCCGCGGAGCGGCGCGGATGGGTAGCGAGGCCCGGATCGGCGTCGTCGGCGCGACCGGCGCGGTCGGACAGGTCACGCTCGCGCTTCTCGCCGAACGGGGCTACAAGAACGTGCGCGCCTTTGCGTCGGCCCGGTCGGCCGGATCGACGCTCGGGTTCGGCGGAGGCGAGCTGACCGTCGAGGAGGCGACGCCGGAGGCGCTCGAGTCGGCCGGCGTCGACCTGTTCCTGTTTTCGGTCGGCACCGAGGCGAGCCGCCAACTCGTGCCGCACGCGGTCGCGGGCGGCGCGGTCGCGATCGACAAGTCCGCGGCGTACCGCCTCGCCGACGGCGTGCCCCTGGTCGTGCCGGAGGTGAACGGCGGCCGCGCGCTGGAGCACGACGGCGTCGTCGCCAACCCGAACTGCTGCACGATCCCGTTGACGTGCGCGCTGGAGCCGTTGCACCGCGCCGCCGGCCTTGCCCGCGTCCGCGTCGCGACCTATCAGTCGGTGTCCGGCGCCGGTGCGCGGTCGATGGAACGCCTGCTCGCGGAGGCGCCCGCCGACCACGACCTGCGCATGGACTGGGACTTCGACGGCGTCGAGTTCGACGAGGAGGCCAAGATCCGAGCGGAGAGCCGGAAGGTTCTCGATCTTCCGGAGCTGCTCATCTCGGCGACGTGCGTACGCGTGCCGGTGCTCGTCGGCCACTCCGAGGCGGTGTGGATCGAGACGGAGGAGCCGCTCTCGCCGGAGACCGCGATGGAGCTCCTCGGCGCCTCCGCGGCAGTGCAGCTCGTGGACGTCCCGTCGCCGGCCAGGGCTGCGGCGACCGACCGCGTGCTCGTCGGCCGCATCCGCCGCGACCCGACGGTCGAAAACGGCCTCTGCCTGTTCCTCGCCTGCGACAACCTCCGCAAGGGCGCGGCGCTGAACGCGATCCAGATCGCCGAACTCCTCCTCGGCGCCCAGGCACTCGCGGCCTGACCAAATCGCGAAGCCGAGCTTGACCCGGCGGGCCGTCGGATGAATAGTTGCTGCAACGACGCCATGCAAGCAGGGGAGGATCGATGAAGCGTCTAGCTGCTTTCGCAGTAGTGGTGGGTGCGCTCACGTTCGGTGTGGCGAACGTCAGCGCCTCGCAGACGTTCCACGCAGGGATCTACGGGAACACGACGTTCACGTGTGCCGCCGGCTCCACCGACACCTCCGGAGCGAGGTACGGGTGGTTCACGGCGATCGAGACCCACAACTACCAGTGGGTCGACGCGTCGGTGACCGTGGACAACCTCTACGGGAACCAGCTGTACTCCGTGTCCGTCACGCAGAGCGGAAACTCGTGCCTCACCGATCACAACGTCGTGTGGTTCTACACGAACGCCAAGGGCCAGGCCATCGTCCACTTCTTCTTCTGGGCGCACACGGGCGAGACCTCGGCGTGGGTGACGGTGCAGACCACGAACGTCTTCCACGACACCCGTCGGAGCACGGCACTTCCGATCAACCGATAGCGCTTCGTCTCAGGGTCGGGGCGCGGGGAGGGGCTGCGGGGAGAAGACCTCCCGTAGCGCACGCATCACCCTCGCGCGCCGGCCCTCGAGCACCGGTACGAGGCCGCCCAGCTCGAGTCGCGCGAGCTCGACCTGGCCCTGCGAGCGCACGACGACGAAGCCGAAGTCGGCGAGGAAGTCGTGCGGGAAGATCGTCCGGTGGAGGACGAAGCGCTCGTGCATGGACGTGCCCTCGCGGTAGCGGTAGCCGAACGCCTCGACGGCCTTCGCGCCCTTGTCCCGGGCGTCGCCGATGACGGCCAGGAACAGCGACTGGAGGACCCACGGCGTCGAGCGGTCGACGACGTAGGCGCAGGTGACGAGCACCGCGTCCTCGGACGGCGGCCCTGCGGGTAGATCGTCTGCACGTGGGAAGAGGCCAGACGGGCCGTACTGCATCGAGCCGAGGAGCCGCCCGTCGTCGTCGTGATAGAGCGTCCCCCACGCCCCCCACTCCTCCTCGATCTGCTCGCTCCAGCTGTCCTTGTCCACGTCGTGCCCCGCGCGGGACTGCCACCAGACACAGCCGCGGCACACCGAGGGAGCGGTCTGGATCGTGGCGGCCGTGAGGCCGGCGACGCGTGGCGGCACGGCAGCAGTCTAGGCGGCTGGGCGCAGCACGAGCTCGCTCGCCTCGGGCCGCGCGAAGAAGCGGAAGGGGAGAAACGTCGTGCCGAGGCCGGGCGACACGTGCATGACCGTGTTCCCTCGCCGGTACGTCCCGTGCGTGTACCGCGCCCGCGGATGGGCGAGCCTGATCTTGCCGCCCGGGTAGGGGAAGCAGATCTGCCCGTCGTGCATGTGCCCCGCGAGCACGAGCTCGAACGCGCCCGCCGGTAGCCGATCGAGCGCGCTCGGGAAGTGCGAGAGGGCGATCCGCAGGTCGGCGTCCTGCGACAGGTCGGGCTCGCAGCCGCGAGAGCGGGGATCGAAGCCGGCGATCCAGACGCGCCGCCCGCGAACGTCCAGCATCCTCCCCTCGTCGAGCAGCAGCGTCGCCGGCTCGAGCTCGTGCAAGGCGACGGGCTTGGAGAACGGATCGCGGCTGACGGCGCGGTCGTGGTTGCCGAGGATCGCGTAGCAGCGCTCGAGCCGCGTCACGAGCTCGCGCAGCGTCGCCTCGCCCGAGGGCCGCGAGACGAGGTCGCCGGTGATCGCCACGGCGTCGGCGTCCAGGGAGGCTGCCCACTCGACACCGAGCCTGACCGCGCGGCTCCCGCGCGACGGCACGCCCAGGTGGAAGTCCGAAAGGTGCGCGATCCGCATCCCGTCGAGCTCCGCAGGCAACCCTTCGACCTCCAGTTCGAGCACGCGAAACCGCGGCCACCCGGCCTCGAACCAGCCCCACGCGAGACAGGCGACGCCCAGCGATGCGACCCCGATAGCGACCCACCCCCAAGGCTCCACCCGCTACCTCGCGTAGTTCAAAAACGACGTTCTGCCCAAGTCCCGAGACTCGGCGGAGCCGCGGCTTGGCCGCGGCGCAGCTCGGGCCAACCGCCGGTAGACCGCAAGGGGAAGGGGGCCCACGGGGGAGACCGGCCGTTTCCCCCGTGCTTAGACTTTGAGCTTGTCGGTGACCGGCTCGACGGACACGACGTGCCGCTTGAACCGGAGCTCGGACTCGCCGAGGCCGGCCGCGACGCCGATCAGCTGCGACAGGTGGATGATCGGCATGCCCAGCTTGCGGCCGGTCGCCTTCTCGAGCTTCGACTGCCACGCGTCGAGCGACAGGTGGCAGAGCGGGCACGGCGTCACCATTGCGTCGGCGCCACGCTCGATCGCCTGCTCGATCGGCTGGATCAGCTCGCCGAGCGCGACCTCCTCGCGGGCCTGGATGATCGGAAAGCCGCAGCACTTGAGCTTGGCCGGGTAGTCGATCGACTCGCCGCCGCACGCTTCGATGATCCGCTCGAGCGACGAGGGGCGATCCGGGTCCTCGAAGCCGAGGATCTTGGACGGGCGCAGGATCTGGCAGCCGTAGAAGGGTGCGATCTTGAGGCCTTTGAGGCCCCGGTGCGCGACGTCCTTGAGCAACTCGTAGCCCTCGCCCTCGGAGATCAGCCAGAGGAAGTGCTTGACCTCGACGCCCGCCTCGTAGCGCGGCGCGCCGACGGCGACGAGATTCGCGTTCACGCGCTCGCGGAGCTCGGCGTCATTCTTCAGCTGCCAGTTCGCCTGCCGCAGGTTGAGCGTGCAGACGTTGCAGATCGTCATCAGCGTGTCCGACCCCGTCTGCTCCGCGTACGCGAGGATGCGCGCGTTCAGGTGCAGGTAGTAGTCGGGCTCGGCCTCGTGGATGTCGCCGGCGCCGCAGCACGTGACCGACTCGAGCTCGTCCAGCTCGAGCCCGAGCCTGGGCGCGAGCGCCTGTGTCGAGATGTCGAGCTCCTTCGCCGACAGGGATGCGAGACAGCCCTTGTAGTACGCGACCGTCTTCATCTCACTCGCCCCTCGCATCCTCGGACTCGGCGAACTCGATGCGCTCGATCGCCTTCTCACCCTGGACGATGCCGAGCGCGCCCTGGCGGTCCTGCTGGCGGACGATGTCGTGGAGCGCGCGGGCCTCGGCGACGTCCTTGGCGACGTGCGGCGGGAACGGAAACGGCACCTTGCCCTTCTTTGCGAGGCCCATGGCGAACTTGATCTGCTTGATCGAGGCGACGATGCCCTGGGTGGCCGGCACGAGCTCGGTCTCGCGGAGCCAGCCGGTCGTCTCGGCCGACTTGACGAACCACTTCGCGTGCTTCGCGCCCATGTCACGATCGATCCCGTGCCTCATCGCCTCGGCCCCGAGCTTCGCGATCGCGTCGCGCGGGTCGACGCCCTTGGGGCAGCGCTCAGTGCAGAAGTAGCAGCGCGTGCAGTCCCAGATCCCGTGGTAGTCGCTGTACCGGTCGAGCCGCTCGGTCGTCTCCTGGTCACGCGCGTCGCCGACGAAGCGCATCCCCTTCGCGAGCGCGGCCGGCCCGAAGAACTCCGGGTCGGACTCCATCGAGTTGCACTCGGAGACGCAGCAGCCGCAGTTGATGCAGAGCGCCTCCTTGTGGATGACCTCCATCTGCTCCTGGGAGACGAGATGCTCCTTGTCGCCGGGCTCCGCATAGCCGGGCTCGAGCCACGGCTTCATGTGCCGCATCTTGGCCCAGAAGGGGTCCATGTCGACGACGAGGTCTTTGAGCACGGGCAGGTTGCCCATCGCCGAGATCACCGGGACGTGTCCCGCGTCGACGATCGGCTTCATCCGCTCCTTGCACGCGAGCACCGCGGCCCCGTCCATGCGCATCCCGCAGGAGCCGCAGATCATCATCCGGCAGCTCTTGCGGTAGGAGAGCGTCCCGTCGACCTGGTCCTTGATGATGTCGAGAACGTCGAGGAGACATGCCCACTCGGGCGCGTCGACCTCGTAGTCGCGCAGCACCCGCTCGCCGGAGACCGGGTCGAAGCGCCAGATCTTGAGTGCGACGTCCATCAGCCTCCCGGCAGCCCGGCCAGCAGGCCCGCGAGCAGCTTGTTTCCGTCGGCGGTCTTGCTCGCCGGCGGCGCCGACACGTGCACCTTGTGGTTCGTAGTCGTGGATGTTCAGCGTGAACGCGATCGCGACGGCCGGTGTTCCCTTCTGCGCCTTGACCGAGAGCGAGGTGACGAACCGCGTCACGTACCCGCCCTTGCCGACCCAGACGTCGAGCGGGAACGAGGTGATGCCGGCCTTGGCGAGCGACGCGCTCGAGGATGCCTGCTGCGCCTTGGGAAGGAGCCCGACGAGCGCGGACAGATGGAGCGTCGCGTGATAGTGCGTTCCGTAGCTGTCAGATCCGACCTTGTGCACCTTCAGGGCCGACCGCAGAGCGGTCAGCGCCTGCTGCGGCGAGACGTTCCCCACAGCCTTTGGATCGACGCCACCCGTCTTCGACTTCGGCAGCTTCGTGAGATCGAACCTCACCCATTGTTTTCCGGGCGCGCCCGCCTGCTTCGCAAGCGCGGGAAAGTTGAGGTAGACGACGTTGTCGATGACCACCAGCTCGATCGTCTTCGGGATCGTGGCGCCCTGCGTGGCTGCTCCGAGCAGCGGGGCCAGCGTGCTGAGATCGAGCTTGACGTCGGCCGACTTGTGCGCGGTGTTGGCCGCTCCGGACCCGCCGAGCGAGATCTTGCCGCCCGGGATGCTGGACCCTCCACCGCTGATGGAGACGGTGAAGTCGAACTTGAAGCTCGAGGCCTTTCCGGACTTCGTCGCGGCCTGCTCGATCGGCGACGCGCCTGACGACCTGGTGGGAGCGGCGACGGCGACCGCCGCGGTGACGCCCGCAACGGCGAGCATCGCCGCAATCGAGGTCCTGAGCCTGGGGATGCGCATGATCAGTACTTCCTCTCCTGTGGCTGCCATTTCGTCATCGTCACCGGCCGCCAGTCGAGCTCGGGGCGACCGTCGACCGTTCGGACGATCGTGTGCTTCATGAAGTTCTCGTCGTCGCGATCAGGGTAGTCGTCGGGTCGGGCATGGGCCCCGCGGCTCTCCTTGCGCGCGAGGCCGGAGACGACCATGCAGTCGGCGAGCTCGAGCAGGAAGCCGAGCTCGAGCGCCTGCGTCAGATCGGTGTTGAACACGTCACCCTTGTCGTCGACGACCACGCTCTCGTATCGGTCGCGGAGGCCGGCGACGATCTCCCCCTGCCGGAGCATCTGATCCTCGCGGCGGAAGACGCCGAAGTTCTCGTGCATCGGTGATCGCGAGTTCGTCGCGGATCGACCACGGCCGCTCGCCCTTGTCCCGGTCGAGCAGCGTCTTCAGCTCGCGCTCCGCGTCCGCCTCGGCGCCGGCCGGCACGGAGACCGTCGTGTGCGTCAGCGCCCACTCGGCCGCGTGCCGCCCCGACCGCTTGCCGAACGTGATCGTCTCCATCAGCGCGTTGCCGCCGAGCCGGTTGGCGCCGTGGACCGAGACGCAAGCGCACTCGCCGGCGGCGTAGAGGCCCTCGAGCTCCGTCTGCGCCCCAGACGTCGGTGTCGACGCCTCCCATGTGGTAGTGGGCCCCCGGGCGCACCGGGATCGGCTCGTAGATCGGGTCGACGCCGGCGAAGGTCATGGACAGCTCGCGTGTCCCGTGCAGTCGCTCGAGGATCTTCTCGGCGCCGAGGTGGCGCAGGTCGAGGAGCACGTTGCCGTCGACCCCGCGGCCCTTGTCGATCTCGGTCTGCTCGGCGCGGGAGATGACGTCGCGGGAGGCGAGCTCCATCGCGTTCGGCGCATAGTCCTTGAGGAACCGCTCGCCCTCCGAGTTGAGCAGGTACGCGCCCTCGCCGCGGCAGCCCTCCGTGATCAGCACGCCCGAGGGCGCGAGCGTCGTCGGGTGGAACTGCATCATCTCCATGTCCTCGAGCGGCACGCCGACGCGGAGGGCCAGCGCCATGCCGTCACCCGTGCAGGAGTAGGCGTTCGTCGTGCCCGTGTAGAGCCGGCCCGCGCCGCCCGTGGCGAGGATGACCGTCTTGGCGCCGAGCGTCTTGAGGCCGCCGTTGAGGAGATCCCAGCAGATGACGCCCTGGCAACGGCCATCGTCCTCGACCAGCTTCCAGGCGAACCACTCCTCGTACACGGTCAGGTCGCGCTTCATGCACCTGCTCGTACAGCACCTGGACGAGCACGTGCCCGGTGATGTCGGCGGCGTACGCCGTGCGAGGCTCGCCGGCGGCGCCGAACGGGCGCTGCGCGATCCGCCCGTCCTCGGTGCGCGAGAAGACGGCGCCCCAGTGCTCGAGCTGGTAGACGTCGCCGGGCGCCTCGTCGCAGAGCACCTGGATCGCGTCCTGGTCGCCCAGGTAGTCCGAGCCCTTGACCGTGTCGAAGGCGTGCTTCTCGGGGTCGTCCTCCGAGGCGTTTCCGAGCGCGGCGTTGATCCCGCCCTCGGCCGCTCCCGAGTGGCTTCGCACCGGATGGATCTTGGAGATGAGCGCGACGTCGGCGCCGACGTCGAATGCCTCGACGGCGGCTCGCATGCCCGCGCAGCCCGGCCCCGACGACCAGCACGTCGTGCGTCGCTTCCACCGATTTGAAGCTACACGATCCGGCGGGTCACGACGGCAGGTCACTCGACCGGCTCGCTCTCGACGATCCAGAGCGGGCCGTCGGCGCAGTCGAGGCGCTCGGCCCCGTCGACCTCGGTCAGCGACGTCCTCGAGCAACCGACGCGGCTCGCCGTCGCGCTCGAGGATCGGCCCGTGCAGGCCGGGCGCGCCGCCGGCAAGCAGCCAGGCTCTCGCCTGCGTGTGCACCTCGCGTGCCGTCTTCGCCGTGTCCACGTGGACGTAGTCCTCCTCGAACACGCTCTCGTACTCGCCGCCTTTCTGCGGCTTCGCCGGGCTCGCCGCGCGCGAGTCGCTCGAAGACGACGGGAGCAGGGCAGCCGACGCCTCGCCCAGCTTCGGCCACGAGCGTCTCGAACGTCTCCTCGGCGTCGAGCGGCACGGCCTGCTGGGCGAGGATGTTGCCGGTGTCGAAGTCGGCGTCCATGAAGTGGTAGGTGAGGCCGAGCTCGGCGTCGCCGTTGCGCATCGCCCAGGCGATCGGGATCGGGCCGCGGTGCCGCGGGAGGAGCGAGGGGTGGCCGTTGACGCAGCCGAGCCGCGGGACGGCGAGCGCGTCGGCAGGGATGCGCCACGGGAACGCCCGTGCAGAGCAGCAGGTCGGCGTCGTAGCCACGCAGGATCGGCGCCAGGCTCGCCTTGCTCGCTGGATAGATCAGGTCGACGTCGTCGGGGCCTTCCATGAGCATCCGCAGCGCGAAGTCGCGCGTCTCCTGGAACGCGGCGAGGCGCTCCTGCGAGCGGAAGGCGACGTGCGCGACAGGCTCGTGGCCGGCCGAACGGCAGAAGTCGACGTACCCCTTCGCGACCCAGGGAAGCTCGAGACGACGACGACGCGCCAGGGCGCGTCGGGAATCACGCGCCGGGCCCGGCCACGACGACTGCGGCGTCGACCGTGTCCGCGAACTGAGCGAAGTTGTCGCGGAACATGCGCGCGAGGTCGGCGGCCTCGCGCGTCGTAGGCCTCGGCGTCGGCCCAGGTCGAGCGCGGGTCGAGCAGCGTGGCGTCGACGCCGGGCACGCTCGCCGGCACCTCGAAGCCGAACACCGGATCGACCCGGTACTCGACGTCCCGCAGACCGCCCTCGAGCGCCGCGCGCAGGAGCGCACGCGTGGCGGCGATCGGCATCCGGTGGCCTTCCCCGAACGGCCCGCCCGTCCAGCCGGTGTTGACGAGCCAGACGGTGACGTGCGGATGCGCGGTCGAGCTTCTCGCCGAGCATGTGCGCGTAGACGGCCGGCGGCTGCGGCAGGAACGGCGCGCCGAAACAGGTCGAGAACGTCGCCTGCGGCTCGGTGACGCCGATCTCGGTGCCCGCGACCTTGGCCGTGTATCCGGACAGGAAGTAGAACATCGCCTGGTCGCGCGTCAGCCTCGCGATCGGCGGCAGGACGCCGAACGCGTCGGCGGTCAGCATCACGACCGCGCTCGGATGCCCGGCGCGCTTCGCAGGGCAGCGCGTTCGCGATCTCCTCGAGCTTGTACGCGGCACGGGTGTTCTCGGTCTTCGAGTCGTCGTCGAGGTCGAGCACGCCGCTGTCGTCGACGGCCACGTTCTCGAGGATCGTCCCGAAATGCCGCGTCGTTGCGTAGATCTGCGGCTCGGCCTCGGCGGAGAGGCGGATCACCTTCGCGTAGCAGCCGCCCTCGACGTTGAACACGCCGCTGTCGCCCCACCCGTGCTCGTCGTCGCCGATCAGATGCCGCTCGGGATCGGCCGACAGCGTCGTCTTGCCGGTGCCCGAGAGCCCGAAGAAGACTGCCACGCGACCTGCGTCGTCGACGTTCGCCGAGCAGTGCATCGGCAGGACGCCCTCGAGCGGCAGCCGGTCGTTCATCACCGTGAAGATCCCCTTCTTGATCTCCCCCGCGTAGAACGTGCCGCCGATCAGGATCTCCGTCCGCGTCGGATGGAGCACGACGAACGTGCCGGTGCGCGTTCCGTCGACCTCCGGGTCGGCCTCGACCCCCGGAGCGTGCAGGACGAGTGCCTGCGGACGGAACGCAGCCAGCTCGTCGGCGGTCGGCTCGATGAACATCGTCTTCGCGAAGAGGGCGTGGTAGGCGCGGCCGGTGACGACCCGGACGGCGATCCGGTGCGCAGGGTCGGCGCCCGCGAAGGCGTCGACGACGTACAACTCGCCGGCGTCGAGGTGCGCGACGACCTTGTCCCGCAGCGCCTCGAAACGGTCCTCGGGCAGCGGCTGGTTCACCGTCCCCCACCAGATGCGCTCCGCCGAACCCGGCTCGAGGACGACGAACTTGTCCTTCGGCGAGCGGCCGGTGAACCGGCCGGTGTCGACGACGAGCGGGCCTCCCTCGGCCAGCTTCCCCTCGCCGCGCTCGAGCGCGTGCGTGTACAGGAGCGCCGTCGTCGGGTTCCAGTGGACGCGGCCGCTCGGGGTTGAGCCCGTGGTCGGCGAGGCCGACGGGTCCGTGCAACTGCCGTTCGGTGGTCGTGGCCATGGCTTGCGTCCGCCCGCTCCCCGCGGGCCGAAACAACGATTCTAGGTCGTAACCGGTACCCCTGCGCCCCGCAAACACGCATCGAGGAAGCGCGCGGGGGCGACTGCGGAGCAGGCGGCGCGGCGGCCCGCGGTATCGGGCTTGAGCGTCCCGAGGATCGTCCCGATGCCCTGGTAGCAGTAGCCCTTGAGCCCGGCGTCGACCTGCCTGCAGAGCACGGAGGCCTGACGGCCGCCGGCGTAGTTGGAGGTCATGTCGCGGACGGCGCCGTAGATGCACTCGCCCTGCCACTTTCCGGCCAGCTTGCAGAGGACGATGTCGCGGGCGGGATTCTGGCGCGTCGTGCCGTCCGCGTCACGGCCGTAGGACTGGAAGCAGGTCGCGACCCACTGCTTCTCGACGTGCGCGCAGATCGTCGCGGTCGCCGACCAGTTGTAGCCGTTCGCGTTCAGGATCCTCGAGGTGACCATCAGGTAGCAGTAGAGCCGGTGGCCCTTCGTGACCTTCGCGTCGCACGGGTAGACGAGATCGTACGGCTTGACCCACGTCGTCTTGAAGCCGATGGACGTGCCGTTTGCCGCGTTGACGTTCTCCATGTAGACCCCGCCTGTACAGGAGGTCTGGTCCCAGCCCGTCTGCAGCTTGTCGCAGACGCGGAGGGCGAACGGCAGGTCGTATCCCGTCGAGATCATCAGCCCGTGGCCGAGCCCGTGGACGCACTGGTAGAGGAGCCACTGGTCGCGCTGCAGCCCCGGGCTGGCGCAGACGCGGCGCGCCGCCTTGATCAAACCGGTCTCGGTCGAGATGCCGTAGAAGGCGCGCTCGAGGATGCCGTGGTAGTAGCCCGACCAGCAGATCGAACTGCCCGCTGCAAATGCCTCCGGGATGTTGCCGTGGTCGCGGACGAGCGAGGCGGAGCCGATCTTGTGCGCGATCCGGTGGCAACCGGCCTCGATCGCCCTGTTCACGGCCATCTCGTGCGCGAACAGCGCGAGCGCCACCTTCGGCCCCTTGTAGTAGGCCACGTTCCCGAACGCCTGCTCGTAGCAGAGCTGTGCGTCGCAGTCCGAGAGCTTCGTGCCGTCCGGCTTGAAGTTGCCGGCGATCGGATGCATGTCGAGCGAGCTCGTCTGCCCCGGCTGCGACGACGGACCGCCGCCGCCGTTCGATGCCAGGACGACGCCGGTCACCGCCCCGCCGGCCGCGAGCGCGACCGCCACGGCGCCGATCCAGATCAGCCGCCGGTTCACCACGTCGAATGGTACGCGCCGATACGCTCGCCGGATGTCCGTCGCGCCCCCGTCGCCGCCGCTCTCGGACGAGGTCGTCGTCCTGCGGCCATGGCTGGAGCGCGACGTCGACACGATCGTGAGCGCCTGCCGGGACGGGGAGATCGCCCGCTGGCTCGACCAGGTGCCGCAACCGTACGGGGAGGCCGATGCCCGCACCTACGTGGCGCTGACGCGGCGCGGCTGGAAGGACGGAACGCATGCGGCGTTCGCGGTCACGGACGCGGAGACGAGCGAGGTGCTCGGCTCCGTCGGCATCCACTGGCTCGACCCCGAGGAGGGAGTCGCCGAGGTCGGCTACTGGGTGCGACTGGAGGCCCGAGGCCGAGGCGTCGCCACCCGCGCCACGCGACTCGCGACCGCGTGGGCACTCCGGAGCTGCGGCATGAAGCGCGTGCAGCTCCGTGCCGACAGCCGCAACGTGGCGTCGCAGCGAGTCGCCGAGGCAGCGGGGTTCCGGCGCGAAGGCGTCCTGCGATCGGTGCGCTTCAACCCGCGCCAGGGCCGCCGCGTCGACTTCGTCGTCTACTCGCTGCTCACGGACGAGCTCGAGCCCGGAGAGGACTGATGCTCAGCGCGGGACGGCGGTGAGCTGCGCCAGAGCGCCGGAGACCTGCTCCGGCAGGCACGAGGCCGATCGTCGCGAACAAGGGCGCGTGGACACGCGCGCGGCGATCGAACGCTTCCTCGCCTCGCCCGGGCTCGGAGAGGCGACCCGCCGCGCCTATCGGTTCGACCTGGAGCCGTTCGCAGCGTGGCTCGAGCGGCGGGACGCCACCCTCGACGACGTGGACGCGGCCGTCCTCTCCGACTACGCCGCCGAGCTCGGCCGTGGCCGGCCGCGCCGGCTTGCGCCCGCGACGATCGGGCGGCGGCTCGCCGCGGTCCGCTCGTTGCTCCGCTTTGCGCTCGGTCCGGAGCGCGTGCCCGACGTCGCACTGACTCCGCGCCGGCCGCGCCGCCTGCCCCAGGCGCCCAAGCTCGACGAGATCGAGCGGACGCTCGCGAGCTTCGACGGCCGCGAGCCGCTCCAGCTTCGGAACCGGGCGCTCGTCGAGCTCGTCTACTCGGCGGGCCTGCGCAGCCACGAGGCGGTGGGGCTCGACCTCGGCGACGTCGACTTCGACGCGGAGACGGTTCACGTGCACGGCAAGGGCGGCAAGGACCGCGTCGTGCCGCTCGGCGAGGAAGCCGCTTATCGGCTCGCCCTCTATCTCCGTGACGGGCGACCCGAGCTCGCAACGGGCGCCGAGAACGCGTTCTTCCTCTCCGCCCGAGGGCGGCGCCTCGACACGAGCACGCTGCGCCGCCTCGTCCCTCACCCGCACCGCCTCCGGCACGCGTTCGCGACGCATCTCATCGACGGCGGCGCCGACCTCCGCGTGATCCAGGAGCTGCTCGGCCACAGCTCGCTCTCGACGACCCAGGTCTACAGCCACGTCGACGGCCGCCGCCTACGAAAGGTCTACGACCGTGCCCATCCGCGATCCTGAACTCGAGAGCTTCCTCGCCGTTTCCCGCGCGCGGCTCGCGCCGCGAACGGTGGAGAGCTATCGCCGCGACCTCGAGGACTTCCGGCGCTGGCTCGGCTCCGGCATCGGCGGCGCGACGACCGAGGAGATCGAGAGCTACCTCGCCGACCTGCGCGCGGCCGGGCGGGCAGGCTCGACCCTCGCACGCAGGCTCGCGGCACTGCGGTCGTTCTTCCGCCATCAGACGCTCGTCGGGGCACGCGACGACAACCCCGCCGCCGCGGTCGCAGCACCCAAGCGCACCCGCTCGCTTCCGCGCACGCTCTCCCCGGGCGAGGTCGAGCGGCTGATCGAGGCCGCAGCCGGCACGACGCCGCGAGCGTTCCGCGACGGCGCGCTCGTCGAACTGCTCTACGGAGCCGGGCTCCGCGTCAGCGAGGCCGTGGGCCTCGAGCGCGCCGCGATCGACCTCGACGAGCGGCTCGTCCGTTGCCTCGGCAAGGGCGGGAAGGAGCGCGTCATCCCGATCGGACGCCGTGCCGCCGAGGCGGTGCGGCGCTACCTCGCCCGCGGGCGACCCTTCCTCGACCGCCGCCACCGGCCCGAGCTCTTCCTCAACTCGCGCGGCGGGCCGCTCACGCGTGCCGGCGCGTTCCTGATCCTGCGCACGGTCGCCGAGCGCGCCGGGCTCGAGCCGGGCCGCGTCCATCCTCATCTCCTCCGCCACTCGTTCGCGACCCACCTGCTGGAGGGCGGCGCCGATCTCCGTTCGGTGCAGGAGATGCTCGGCCACGCCGACCTCGCGACGACGGAGCTGTACACGCACGTCACGGACAAGCGCCGCCGAGACGCATACTTCGACGCGCACCCGCACGCTCGCCGACCAACGCAACGGGACGAGAGCGCCTGAACGGACGCGGTCAGGCCAGCCGGTGAAGGTTGGCCGCGCTCTCCTCGGCGGCGTGCAACCCCACCCGAAGCTGCTCCGCGAACGCGCCGAGAGCGTTTGTGTACACGCCGGAGAGGACGTTGCCGCGGGCCTGATAGACGACGAGAGCCGTGCCGACGGCCTTGTGCCCCCGGATCGTGCCCGAGAAGTGAACGCGCAGGGCAACGGCGCCGGCCAGAAGCTTCGAGTCGGCGATCTTGCCGATGCGATACGTGATCGGACCGACACCAGCGACGGTGCTGCCGACCGAGCCACGAGGACAGTGGCTCGCTGCGTGGGCGACCTCCCGCAGGGCCCGCTGCGCCCCACCAGGCCGGTAGCGGACGACCTCGTTCGAAACCCGGAGAGTGCTGCCGGTGCGGGTGTAGGAGACCTGGAGACGCGCTACGCGGAGACTCTCGCTCGGAAACGAGAACCCGCACAGATCGAGCGTCACCTGGCCCGCGACCTGCGTGCCCTGGGGAATGACCGACATGCGGTAACCCGACCCCACCTGCGCCGGGGTGAGGACGGTCGTTCGAAGCGGCTGGGCGGTCGCCGCTGCGCTCGCCGACAGCGCCGCAGCGAGAACGATCGCAGCCACGAGCGCCAGCCGGCGAAGACTCTTCACGACCTTGGGCCCGCCTTCTTCCTGAGCTGCGCCGCTACCTTCGTCGCGACCTCGCGGAGGTCGCGGTCGGCGTCGTCGTCCTCCCCCAGGCCTTCGAGCAGCACGATCGTCTCGCGCTGGGGTGAGCCGTTTCGGAGGCAGACGACCGCGAGGCGGCGCACCGCCTGGTTGTCGTCGGCATTCACCAGCTTGTGCAGCAGCGGCCGCACGCCGTTGACGACGCCGGGCGCATCCCGCGAGAGCCGCTCGAGCGAGACGAGCGCCGAGCCGCGCACCGACGGGCTCTCGTCCTCGAGGCCGCGCCGGAGGAGCTCGATCTTCTGGCGGAAGCGGAACTGTCCGATCGCCCGGTACGCGACCGCCCGCTCGCGGTAGTCCGGGTTGCGTGCCGCGGCCTCGATCTCGTCGCTCCACTCCGCCCGGAGCTTCGACAGCTCCTGCTCGGAGCCCGCCTCCGCAAGTGAATCGGCCTGCGCCGCCGCCTCTGCGAGCGTCAACTGACCGAGGCGAGACTGCGCGGAGCCGGCCCGATGTACGTCGCCGACGGACGGAACAGCCGCCCGGTGCGCTTCTGCTCGAGGATGTGCGCCGACCAGCCGGCGACCCGGGAGCAGGCGAACATGGCGGGCGCGAGCGGCGGCGGGATCTCGGCGATGTCGAGGACGACCGCGGAGTAGTACTCGACGTTCGTCTTCAGCGGGCGCTCGGGATGGCGCCGCTCGAGCTCGGCGAGCGCCGCTTCCTCGAGCCGCTCCGCGACCTCGATCTGCGGCGAGCCCAGCTCTCGCGCCGTTTCCTTGAGGATCCGCGAGCGGGGATCCTCGGCACGGTAGATGCGGTGCCCGAAGCCCATGATCCGCTTGCCGGAGTCGAGGGTGTCCTTGACCCACTTGTCCGGATCGCCCATCGCCGCGACCTCCTCGAGCATCGGCTTCACATATGCGGGCGCCCCACCGTGCAGCGGGCCGGACAGCGCTCCGACCGCCGAGGAGAGCGCAGCACCGCAGTCTGCCCCGGTGGAGGCGACGATGCGGGCGGCGAACGTCGACGCGTTCAGCCCGTGCTCGGCCGTGCAGATCCAGTACGTATCGATCGCCTTCACGGCCTTCGGGTCGGCATGGCCGCGCCACTGGAGGAGGAATTTCTCCGCCGCGGTCCTGCCCTCCGCGACGACGCTGGCCGGCACCTCGTCCGTCTTCCCGTCGGCGAAGCGGGCCGAGCGCGCGACGATTCCCATCATCTGGGCCGACAGCCGGCCAAGGTCCTCGCGCGCCTGCTCGTCCGAGATCTCGTTCAGCTTGCCGAGCTTCCACACGCCGGAGAAGCGGGCCGTCTCGGCCTGGAGGTCGGACGGCGCGTTCCCGGTCAGCCGCGCGGGCTCGTACGGCTCCGGCTCGGGCATCGCCGAGTGGAGGTCGTCGTCGACGAGGAGGCCCCAGACGTTCTCGTAGGGATAGTGGCCGACCAGGTCGGTGATGTCGACGCCGCGATAACGAAGCACTCCGCCGTCCCGATCGGGCTCGGCGATCTCCGTCTCGACCGCGACGATGCCTTCCAGGCCCGGCTTGAAATCGCTCATTCTTCGACGGAATCTACCGGACGGCCGGTCGGCGGAGAGCCGGTAAAGTCGCTGCGATGGCCCATCGCGTCACCCTCGTGCCCGGCGACGGGACCGGGCCCGAACTGACCGAGGCGGCGCGGCGCGTACTCGAGGCGACAGGCGTCGAGTTCGAGTGGGACGTGAAGGAGGCCGGCGTCGACGTGATGGAGTCGGCCGGCACGCCGCTGCCCGAGGACACGCTCGACTCGATCCGGACCAACAAGGTGGCGCTCAAGGGGCCGATCACGACGCCGATCGGCACGGGCTTCCGGTCGGTCAACGTCGCGCTGCGCCACGAACTCGGCCTCTATGCCTGCCTGCGCCCGTGCAAGACCTACCCGGGCGTGCGCTCGCGTTACGAGGGCGTCGACGTCGCGATCGTCCGCGAGAACACGGAGGACCTGTACGCGGGCATCGAGTTCACATCCGGAAGCGCCGACGCGCACCGCGTGATCGAGACGCTGAACGGCCTGCAGCCGAAGCACATCGCGGAGTCGAGCGGGCTCTCGATCAAGCCGATCAGTCCGGAAGCCTCGGAGCGGATCATCCGCTACGCCTTCGAGTACGCGCAGGCGCACGGCCGCCGTGCCGTCCACTGCATCACGAAGGCGAACATCATGAAGCACACGGACGGCCTGTTCCTGTCGGTATTCCGGAACGTGGCCGGCGACTACCCGGACGTGGAGCCGCGCGAGAACCTGGTCGACGCGCTCTGCATGGGGCTCGTGCAGCGACCCGAGGAGTTCGACGTCCTCGTGCTGCCGAACCTCTACGGCGACATCATCAGCGACCTGACCGCCGGCCTCGTCGGCGGCCTCGGCGTCGCTCCCGGCGCCAACGTCGGCGCCGACTCGGCCGTGTTCGAGGCCACGCACGGCTCGGCCCCGAAGTACAAGGGGCAGAACAAGGTCAACCCGATCGCCATGATCCTGTCCGGCAAGCTGATGCTCGAGCACATCGGCGAGCCGGGTGCCGCCGTGCGGTTGGAGAAGGCCGTCGCGGACGTGATCCGCGAGGGCAAGCACGTCACCTACGACATGAAGCCGAGTCGCGACGACCCGACCGCCGTCGGGACGAGCGACGTGGCCGACGCAATCATCGAGAAGCTGGAGGCGACCGTCTGATGGCCGAACTGGACAAGGGCTACCACGACTTCAAGCCGGCCAAGGGCCGCAAGAAGGTCACCGTCATCGGCGCCGGCAACGTCGGCACCACCGCGGCGCAGGAGGTCGCGCGCCGCGACTACGCCGACGTCCTGCTCGTCGACATCATCGAGAACCTGCCCCAGGGCAAGGCGCTCGACCTGAACGAGGCCGGCCCCGTGCTCGGCTACGAGCCGACGATCGTCGGCACGAACGGCTACGAGGACACCGCCGGATCGGACGTGATCGTCGTCACCTCGGGCAAGCCGCGCTCGCCCGGCATGAGCCGCGACGACCTCGTGACGACGAACGAGAACATCGTCGGCGCCGTCACGCGCGCCGCGGTCGCCGAGTCGCCCGACGCGATCGTCGTCGTCGTGACCAATCCGCTCGACGCGATGTGCCATGTCGCCAGGCACGCGTCCGGCCTTCCGAAGGAGCGCGTCTTCGGCATGGCCGGGATCCTCGACACCGCCCGCTTCCGGGCCTTCATCGCCTGGGAGACCGGCGCGTCGGCCAAGGACGTCCAGGCCGTCGTCCTCGGCGGCCATGGAGATCAAATGGTGCCCGTGGTCTCGGCGACGACCGTCGGCGGCGTCCCGCTGTCGCAGCTCGTCTCCGCCGACCGGATCGAGGCCATGGTCGACCGCACGCGCAAGGGCGGCGGCGAGGTCGTGAACCTGCTCGGCACCTCCGCCTGGTACGCACCCGGCGCGGCCGTCGCCCAGATGATCGACTCGCTCCTGCTCGATCAGAAGCGCGTGCTCCCGTGCACGGCATTGCTCGAGGGCGAGTACGGCATCGACGGCCTGTACATGGGCGTGCCCGTCAAGCTCGGCTCGGACGGCGTCGAGGAGATCGTCGAGCTCGAACTGACGGACGACGAGCAGGCGGCGCTCGCTTCGTCTGCGGACGCGGTGCGCGAGGTCGTCGGCGTGCTGAGCCAAGCTTGAACCTCGGCCTCGAAGGCCGGACGGCGATCGTCTGCGGCGCCTCGTCGGGAATGGGCCTCGCGATCGCGGAAGCCCTCGCTGAGGAGGGCGCGAACGTTGCCATGTTCGCGCGGCGACGCGACCTGCTCGAGCGCGAAGCCGAGCGGATCGGCGCGCTCTCCGTCCGCGGAGACCTGACCGTTCCCGGCGACCTGGAGAAGCTCGTCGAGCGGACCGTCGAGGCTTTCGGCGGTGTCGACGTGCTCGTGAACAACGGCGGCGGCCCGCCGCCCGGCCCGGCCGTCGGCGCGGACGCGGAAGCGTTCGAGAACGCGGTCGAACTCCTGCTCCTCCCGGTCGTTCGACTCACGAACCTCTGCCTGCCGCACCTCGAGCGCTCGGGGCGCGGCCGTATCGTCAACATCGAGTCGAGCTCTGTGCGCGAGCCGATCGACGGGCTCGCGCTCTCGAACGCCGTGCGCCCGGGCGTGGTCGGCTGGGCCAAGACACTCGCGCGCGAGGTCGGCCCGATGGGGATCACGGTCAACACGATCGCTCCCGGCCAGATCGACACCGACCGGCTGGCCCAGCTGTACGCGGGCAACGAGACGTTCCGCGAGCAGGCCGAGGCGAGGATCCCGCTCCGCCGCTTCGGAACCCCGGCCGAGATCGCCCGCGTCGTCTGCTTCCTCGCATCCGACCAGGCGAGCTACGTCACCGGCGCCGTCGTGCCGGTCGACGGCGGCCTGACCCGCGCGCTCCTCTAGCCGTGACCCGCCCGCGCCGTCGGCGCCTCCTCACCTGGCTCGGCGTTGCCGTTGTCGTCCTCGCGGCCGGCACGGGGCTCGTGCTCTGGCGCTACCCCTCGGACACCTATGTGCTCCTTCCGGACAGTGCGCACCCTGCCGCCGCGGTCGTCGAGGTCAAGGGCGCGAAGGCACACCGCGACGGAGGCGGCATCTACTTCCTCGACGTGATCGAGCGTAAGGCGACGTTGCTCGAGGACATGTTCCACGGCGTCGTCGGCGACGGAGCTTCGTTTCTGCCCAAGTCCGAGGTCCAGCCGCCCGGCGTCAGCGAGTCGCAGAACCAGCAGGTCGAGCTGCAGGAAATGGCTCGCTCCCAGCAGATCGCAGCCGCAGTCGCGCTGAAGCAGCTCGGCTACAAGGTCAAGGTCTCGGCGGCGGGTGCGCTGATCGTCGCCATCGGCCCGGGGACGCCCGCCGAGGGCAAGCTCGTCCCGGGCGACGTCATCGTCTCCGTCGACGGCCGCCGCGTCGTCACGCCCGAGCAGGCTCGGACCGCGCTCCGCAAGCGGAAGCCTGGCGACAGGGTCAGCCTGGGAGTGAGGAACAGCTCGAAGCTCCGCACGGTGATCGTGAAGACGATCGCCGACCCTCGCGACCGCGCACGTCCGATCGTCGGCGTCCTGCTCGAGCAGGCGGCGCAGATCAAGCTCCCGTTCCCGGTCTCGATCGACACGGGCAACATCGGCGGGCCGTCGGCCGGGCTCGCGTTCGCGCTCGAGGTGATGGAGAAGCTGGGCAAGAACGTCGACCACGGCTACAAGGTCGCGGCCACCGGCGAGATCTTCCTCGACGGCGCCGTCGGGCCGATCGGGGGCGCGAAGCAGAAGATCTTCGGTGCCCGGAAGTCGGGTGTTGACATCATGCTCGTCCCCGCTGGGGATAACGCGAAGATCGCCAAGCGGTATGCCGGACATGTCCGCGTGATCCCTGTGGAGAGTTTTCGACAGGCGTTGCACGCGCTGGCAACATTGCCGCCCAAACACTGATCGCAGGCCCGGTTACGCCCGCCGGAAGTGCCCGCAACGAGCGACTTTTTCGTGACCCTGCCCCCTTGCGCCGCGCGCGCCGCGCCCTAAGATCGTGCTCTGTTCCAGCAGTCAGTCAACCCGAGCGAAAGAGACGATGAGCAAACGCACCCAGCTACGTTGTAAGGACTGCTATTTCCATCAGGAGGCGCTCTGTGCCCTCCAGCTCGACGCTCCCTGCCCCACGTTTCGCCTCGGCGCCCACGGCGCCCTGACACCCCCGGCACAGGCACCGCTCGTGCAGCGCGAGCCGGTGCGCCGCCTCATCCCCCAGCACCAGGCGGCCTAGCCCTCGTCGTGGACGGCGAGCACGAGCCGGTCGAGACTCCCCCGGCGGACGCGCCGCCGACGACCGAGCCCGCCGCGCCTGCCGCGCCCGCCGAGCCCGCGCCCGCAGAGCCGGTTCCGGCCGAGCTGGTCGACGCGAGCCCGCCCTGGCGCTTCTGGCTCAAGGTCGCGGCCCTGCTCTTCGTCGTCGGCTATTCGGTCGCGTTCGTCGTCGGGAACAACCGGGCGATCTCGGTCGACTTCGTGTTCGCGACCGCGCACGTCTCGCTGATCTGGTCGGTGCTGCTCCTGCTCCTGGTCGGACTCGCCGCCGGCTTGCTCGGATCGCACCTATACCGGCAGCGCCGGAGCAAGAAGGCCCGCCAGCCGTGAAACGCCCTCGCGGATCTCGTCCGGCGACACGTAGCTGAACGCGAGCCGCGCCGAGCTCCGCCCGCCGCCGCTCCCGGCCTGGAAGAAGTCCGAGCCCGGCACGAAGGTCACGCCGGCCTCCTCGGCGCCCGGCAGGAACTCGCCGACGTCGATCGACTCCGGGAGGTCGAGCCAGACGAAGTAGCCGCCCTCGGGCCGGCTGATCCGGGCGTCCGGCAGCTCGCGGTCGAGCGCCTCCAGCATCGCGTCGCGGCGGGCACGAAGGAGTCCGGAGACACGTGCGACGTTCGGCTCGAGGCTGCCGCGCCGGATGAACTCGAAGACGGTCGCCTGCCCGATCAGCACCGGTGTGAGATAGATGTTCTGGGCGACCGCCTCGAGCGCGGCCGCGACCTCGGCCGAGAGTACGAAGTAGCCGACGCGGGCGCCCGGCGCGACGATCTTCGAGAACGACGACGAGTAGAGCACGTGCTCGCCGCCGTCGAGCTCGTGCAACGTCGGCAACGGCTCGCCGTCGAAGCGGACGCGCCCGTAGGGATCGTCCTCGAGGATGGTCAGCGCATACTCACGCGCCAGCTCGACGAGCCGGCGGCGGCGCTCGAGGGGCAGCGTCCGCCCGCTCGGGTTCTGGAAGGTCGGGAGCGCGTAGAGGAAGGCGGGCGACGGGTCGCGCCGGAGCTCCTGCTCGAGCGCGTCGACGTCGAGGCCGTCGTCGTCCTGCGGGATCGCATGCACCTCGGCGCCGAGCCTGGCGGCGATCTTGAGCGGCCGGTCGTAGGTCGGCGCCTCGACGAGGATCCGCCCGCGCGCCGCGAAATGCGCGAGCACGAGGTTGAGCCCGGGGAGCGACCCGTTCGTGACCACGACGCGGCCCGGCTCTACACCGTGCTGCGCGGCCACCCACTCGCGAAGCGGCCCGTAGCCGCCGACCGGCCCGTAGTTGAGGATCGTCTCACCGTCGCGCTCGATCACGACGCGCGCGCAGTCCGCGATCTCCGCTACGGGAAGGCACTCCGGGGCCGGTACACCCCGCGCAAACGAGATCGACCCCACGGAGCCAGTCTACATCGAGCCGGGCGCCGGCTCTTGCGCCCGCTCAGGCGGGCCGGAGCGTGATTCCCAGCGAATCCGGGCCGAGCCCCGCAACGCGAAAGGCACGCGCCATCGAGCCCGCCGTCGGATAGCGACCGCGGGGCGGCTCCGTCGCCGCGGCGAGAACTCCCTCGAGGGCTGCGGGAAGCCCGGGTCGGCTTGCGGACAACGGGGGTCGACGGCCGGGCTGGTTTTCTCTGAACGCTGCCAGCTCGGACGGCGCCTCGCCGACGAGACACCGATACGCGACGGTGCCGAGCCCGCGGATGTCTCCCCAGACGTCCTCCGGGGTCAGCTCGTGCGCGGACGGCGCGAACGGGTCGCTCGTGCCCGCCGGGCCCATGGCGCAGGCACCGCCGAAGTCCGACAGATAGACGCGGCCGGCCGCTCCGAGCAGGACGTTCGTCAATTTCAGGTCGAGGTGCAGAAGCGAGGCTGCGTGGGCCGCGTCGAGGGCGGCCGCCACCTGCTCCACGATGGCGATCGTCCTCACGAGCGACAGACGGCCGCCCTCCCTGTCCAGCACGCTCCTCAGGTCGCCGCCCGCGGCATAGGCCATCGCGATGTACAGCTCGCCGTCGTCGTCGCCGGCCTCGTAGATCGGGATCACGTTCGGGTGATCGAGGGACGCCGCCAGCCGTGACTCGCGCAGGAAGCGCTCCCGGACGCCGGACCTGCTCTTGGCGTCCGCCGAAATCACCTTCAGCGCGACCTTGTCGCTCAGACGGGGGCGCGTGGCCAGGTAGACGGTGCCGTTCGAGCCCCGGCCCAGGTACGACTCGATCCGGTAGCCGCCGACGGTCCGGCCGAGCAGTCGCGTGTCCGCGTCGAGCACGGCGCGATTCTCCCAGTTCCCGGCCCCGATGATCGCTCGCGGGCGCGGATTTCGCGATGGATAAACGGCTCGCGCGATGACGCCGCGGCTGTCCGGACTGGACAATAGCCGACCAATCCGTTACCTTTGCGTTCTTATCCCAACGGCCCGTACGTTCAAGGAGGACGCATGCGGGAGATTGACGAGCTTTACGCCGACTCGGGTGAGCCCGTAAAGGAGTCACGTGGTGTCTCCCGCGGGACGGCACTTAAAGTCGGTGGCCTCGGCCTGGCAGGCGCGTTGGCCGCGTTCATGCCGGGTCGCGCCGGTGCAGCAGTCAAGAGGCACGCCTCGAACGCCTCCTGTGCCGGGACGGGCTTCTTCTGTTTCAGTACGCCGAAGATTTGCGGGTACGACATCGAGGGCCCGTGCGCCTGCCTGGGGATTCACTACGGCAGGATCCGCCCGACGCGCGGCCCTGTCGGCGCCTGCTCAGAGAACGCCTTCTGCGGCGATTTGTCGTCGTGCACGAGCAACAGGGACTGCCCGACGGGCACCTTCTGCTCCTCGTCGTGCTGCGACCAGGACGACGGATACCCGTTCCTCTGCAGCCCCTTCTGTGGGCAGGGAGCGTTGGGCCAGGCATCACCGGCGCTCAAGACCCCGAAGACCCTGTTCCACAAGTAACAAGCGCTTGCGAGACATCTCACTCGTGCGAAGGGCTCCCCGCGAGGGAGCCCTTCGTCCGTTCTGGGATGAAACGCGCGACTAGAAGAGCGCGAGGATGGGCTCGGGCCCGACCGCGACATCCGAGACGATAATGCCGTCGGCGTCGATCAGATAGCCGATGGGCGTGGCGAACATCGCGTACTCCTTCGACACTTCCCAGCCGCGCTGGATCAGCACGGGAAAGGGATATCCGAGCGCCTTCGCCTTGCGCTGGTTGTCCTCGAGCGTTCCGCGGCTGATCATCACGATCTCGAGATCGTCCGGGCGGTGCTCGTAGCGCTTCACGAGCTCCGGCGCCATCTGCTCGCAGGGTCCGCACGTCACGTCGGAGAAGACCAAGAGCAGCCGCTTTCCCCGGAACTCGACGAGCGAGCGCGTCTTGCCTCCGAGGTCAGGCAGGACGAAGTTGGGTGCGATCGTCCCGGCGGCGAGACCGTCCCGCTTGATCCTGCTCTGGGAGATGCCCCGCGTCTTCAGCGCGGTTGCGGACGCCGGCACCTCTTCCCATGAGCCGTCGATCCGCTGCCGCAGCTCCGTGCCGCCGTCGCCGTTTCCGCCACCAGAGGGTTCCGGAGGGGCGATCGGTGTCGCCTCGAGCAACTCGAGGAGCGCCTGCCCGCCAAGCGCCATCGTGCTGGCGATCCGTCCGTCTGCGTCGACGAGGTAGCCCGACGGCGTCCCGGCCGCCTGGTACTCGCCGGCGACATCCCACGTGTCTTCGATGACGACGTCGCAATCCCACTTGTCCTGCTTGGCCAGCTCTCGGTGGGCGTCGACGTCGCCGTGGGAGACGAGGACGAGCTTGTGGCCTTTCTTCGGAAGCTGCCCGAGGTGGGGCGAGAGGTCCTTGCAGTAGCCGCAGTCCGTGCTGAAGAAACCGATCACGACCGGCTCTCCGCGGTAGTCCTCGAGCCGACGCTCCTTGCCGTCGAGGTCGGCGAGCGCGAAGCCCGGGGCCTCGCTCCCCAACGGCATGCCGCCATCTGCCTCGTCTGCTCCCGACCCGCGATCGCGGCCCGCCAGGTACGCGCTCTTCTCGAGCCGAACATCGAGCTCTTCCTGGTACATGATCAACTCTCCGTGCTGCTTGACGAGCAGATACAGGAGACCTGCAAGAGCAAAGACCAGGACCCACGAGACGACGAGCGCAGCGATCAACCAGGCTTGCATTTCCTCCCTCTCCTCGGACGAACGACGCGCGAAATACTATCCGGCGGTCTCGCGACGACGGAAGCGATCCAGTTCGAACTCGAAGCGCTGGTGGCCCTGCGGTCGCTTGGAGCGAGGCCCCTCGACGCGGAGCCGAGTGTAGCCGAGGTCTGCTGCCATGCCGGCGATCCAGTCGAGCACCGTGCGCAACTCGCGGAGGCCGAGGTCGGCCTTGGTGGGTCGCCCGTCGGGGTCGATCGGGTCGGCCGAGCCGATCTCGCGGATGGTGCAGACGAGCGTGTCGCCGTCGGCGTCGAACCGAACTCGAACGAAGAGCTCGCCGGCGGACGCGGTCTTCCACGTGTAGTTGAAGGGCTCGCCCAGCTTGACGTACTTGAGCGCGCGACCGCGGCGCCAGTCGGCGCGGATTCGCTCAAACACCGCGTGCGACGTCGGCGACGAGCTGCGCGACCTCCGTCGGCGTCGTCCCGACGGTGACGCCGCAGGCCTCGAGCGCCTCCTTCTTCCCCTGCGCGGTCCCGGACGAGCCGGAGATGATCGCGCCGGCGTGCCCCATCGTCTTCCCCGGCGGTGCCGTGAAGCCGGCGATGTAGGCGAGCACCGGCTTCGTCATCGACTCCTTGATGAACCGGGCTGCCTTTTCCTCCTCGTCGCCGCCGATCTCGCCGACCATGACGACGTACTCGGTCTCCGGATCGGCCTCGAACTTCGCCAGCACGTCGATGAAGGACGAGCCGACGACGGGATCGCCGCCGATGCCGACGATCGTCGAATTGCCGAGGCCGAGTTGGGTCAGCTCGTGTCCGATCTGGTAGGTGAGCGTGCCGGAGCGGGAGACGAGGCCGATCGAACCCTCGCTGAAGATCTCGGCCGGGATGATGCCCACGTTCGCTTTCCCGGGCGAGAGCGCGCCAGGGCAGTTGGGGCCGATCATGGTCACGTCGCGCGGGCGGATGTAGTTGTAGACGCGGAGCATGTCGTGCGCGGCCAGGCCTTCGGCGATGCAGACCACGGTGGCGATGCCCGCGTCCACGGACTCGTAGATCGCGTCGGTCGCGAATCGAGCCGGGACGAAGACCATCGCCGTGTTCGCGCCCGTCCGGTCGACGGCGTCCGCGACCGTGTCGAAGACGGGGATCCCCTCGACGTCCTGGCCCCCCTTGCCGGGGGTCACGCCCGCCACGACCTGTGTGCCGTACGCCTTGTTTCGCGTCGCGTGGAACGATCCCTCGCGACCCGTCAATCCCTGGACGACGAGCCGGGTGTCGCGGTCGACGATGATCGCCACTAGGTTCTGACCCCCTTGAGCGCGATCCGGTCGAGTCGGACCCAGCCGTCCTCGATCCGGTCGGCGAGAAGCTCGCGCACACGCACTGCGTCCTCGCCCTCGCACCCGACCCGGTCGAGCCAGGGCTGGAACTCGATCGGCTTGTCGAAGTGGCGGACGTCCTCGACCCGCAGGGCGGCCGCTTCGAACATCGCCAGCCACTCGCGCTCGGTGTAGTTGCGGACATGCGAGGGATCGCGCAGCCGGTCCGCCTCCTCCGCCTCGTCGCTGAGGAACAGGTTGTCGACGACGGCCACGAGAGCGCCGCTGACCCGCGCCATCTCGCGGACGGCGGCGCCCGGGTCGTCGAAGTGATGGTGTGCGACGCGCGAGACCACCGCGTCGAAGCTCCCGTCGGCGAACGGGAGGTGCTCGGCCCGTGTCACCACGTCGGGCTGCATCCCCGGCGCAGCGTCGGTCGTGACGACCTCGAGCCCGATCTCCCGCAGGCGCCGGGCCACATGCCCGCCGCCGGTCGCGACGTCGAGCGCTGACTGCCCCCCAGCCTCCTCGACCCACTGGACGAGCAGATCGAGATCCGGCCCTTCCTTGTGCGCGGCGCTGTCGCGGTACAACTGAGCCCTGTCCGACCAGACGTCGCTCATCGGGAAAGCTCCACGGCCTTGCGGGCGGCGTCGAGCATGGTCGGCTCCGTATAGAGGTTCGGCGGCGCGGCCTCAGCCAGCAGGCGGCGACCCTCGTTGGCGTTCGTGCCGTCGAGCCGCACCACGATCGGCTGCGCGATCGTCATCTGGTCGAGCGCAGCCAGGATCCCGCGGGCCACCTCGTCGCAGCGAGTGATGCCGCCGAAGATGTTGAACAGGATCGACTTGACCTGCGGATCCGCCGTGATCACCTCGAGGGCGTCGACGACTCCCTCCGCGTCTCCCCCGCCGCCGAGGTCGCAGAAGTTGGCCGGACGGCCTCCGGCCAGCGCGATCACGTCCAGCGTGGACATGACGAGTCCGGCCCCGTTCCCGAGAATGCCGACCTCGCCGTCCAGCTTCACGTAGGTCACGCCCTTCTCGCGGGCTGCGCGCTCCTCGGGCGGATACGACTCCGGATCGCGCATCTCTGCGATGTCCGCGTGGCGGAAGAGGGCGTTGTCGTCAACGGTGAACTTCGAGTCGAGAGCGCGAACGTCGCCGTCGGGCGTGACGATCAGCGGGTTGATCTCGCAGAGCATCGCGTCGCACTCGACGAAGGCCGCGTAGAGGCGGCCGACGATGTCCGCGATCTGCTTCTGCTCGCCCGGGTCGGCGACGCCCGCGCCGTAGACGAGCCGCCGGGCCTGCCACGGCTGGAACCCCTCGTGCGGGTCGACGTGCAGCCGGACGAGCGCTTCGGGCTTCGTCTCGGCCACCTCCTCGATGTCGATGCCACCCTCGGTCGTGAACATCAACAGCGCCTTCTTCTCGCCGCGGTCGAACGTGATCGACAGGTAGTACTCCCGCGCGATGTCCGACGCGCGCTCGATCCAGAGCTTGCGGACGACGTGCCCGTTGATGTCGAGGCCGAGGATGTCGCCGGCCCGCGCCTCCGCGTCGCCCGGGGTCTCCGCGAGCTTGATCCCGCCGAGCTTCCCGCGACCTCCGGTCAGCACCTGCGCCTTGACGACGACCGGCCCGCCGAGCTCCTCCGCAGCGGCCCGTGCCTCGTCCGGGCTCGTCGCGAGGCGACCCTCGGAGACGGGGATGCCGTGGCGGCGGAAGAGCTCCTTGCCCTGGTACTCGTACAGGTCCATGGCCGGGGGCGAGTCTAGCCGTCGGGTTCGCTACTACCGGCTTCGACCACGCAGATCACCTGGCCCCTCTTGACCTGCTGACCGACCGTCACCGACAGGCCCGTGACGACACCGTCGCGGTGTGCACCGATCTCGTTCTCCATCTTCATCGCCTCGACGATGCAGAGCACCTGCCCGGCGCGGACGCCCTCGCCGTCAGCGACGCGGACATCGAGCACGGTGCCCTGCATCGGGCTGACGACCGCGTCGCGCGCAGCTGATCCGCTTCCCCGCGCGGCTGCCCGCTCGCGGCGTCGGCGCGCAAGCCCCGCGTGGGAAGGCTCGGGCACGATCACGCGAAGGTCGAAGCGACGTCCGTCCACCTCGACGACGAGCTGCCGGTCACGCCCGGCTGCCCTGCCCGGCGGCGGCGCCTCCGTCGGTTGCCTTTCCAGCTGCGCGGCCTGTTCCGCGACCTCCTCGGACTCGACGATCCCGTGGCACGTAGCGCCTTCCACGAAGCACGGGTGCCGGAGCAGTGCGCGGTGGAACCCGAGCAGGGTCGCCACGCCGCCGATCTCGTACTCGTCGAGGGCCCGCAGCATCCGTCTCCGGGCGCTCTCGCGGTCCACGTCGTGGACGATCAGCTTGGCGACGAGCGGGTCGTACAGCCCCGCGATCTCCGAGCCGAGTTCCACCCCGGAGTCGACGCGAACGCCGGGGCCGCCCGGCTCGCGGTAGCTCGTGATCCGGCCGGGTGAGGGCAGGAAACCGACGGCGGGATCCTCCGCGTTGATCCGGCACTCGATCGCGTGCCCGGCGAATCGGACCTCCTCCTGTCGGAACGACAGCGGATGGCCGTCCGCGATCCGGAGCTGCTCGCGGACGAGGTCGAGCCCGGTCACCGCTTCTGTGATCGTGTGCTCCACCTGGATGCGTGTGTTCATCTCGAGGAAGAAGTAGTCGCCGGCCGGCGTGAGCAAACCCTCGACCGTCCCGGCGCTGCGATAGCCGGCGGCCCGGGCGGCATCGACGGCGATCTGCCCGATCCGCGCCCGGAGCTCGTCGTCGACGGCCGGCGACGGCGTCTCCTCGACGAGCTTCTGATGACGACGCTGGATCGTGCAGTCGCGCTCCCCGAGGTGGACGACGTTCCCCTGCGCGTCGGCCAGCACCTGCACCTCGACGTGCCGCGGATCCTCGAGGTACCGCTCGACATAGACCGACGGGTCGGCGAAGTACGCCTCGCCTTCGCGCTGCGCCGACTCGAACGCACGCTCCGCCTCGTCGTCCGAGCGCACGACCTTCATCCCCTTCCCACCGCCGCCGGCCGCCGCCTTGATCAGCACGGGGTACCCGATCTCGTGGGCGAGCTCGACGACCTGCGCGGAGTCGCGGACCGGATCCGTCGTCCCCGGGACGATCGGCACGCCGGCGGCCTGCATCGCGCGCCGCGCGGCTGTCTTCGACCCCATCAGCTCGATCGCCGCGGGCGGCGGCCCGACCCAGACGAGGCCGGCAGACTCGACAGCCGCCGCGAAACCTGCGTTCTCGGCGAGAAATCCGTAGCCCGGATGGACCGCCTCGGCCCCCGCCCGCACCGCCGTCTCCACGATCCGCTCCTGGACGAGGTAGCTCTGGCCGGCAGGCCCCGGCCCGATCGCGTACGCCTCGTCGGCGAGTCGCACGTGGAGCGCGTCCCGGTCGGCATCCGAGTAGACGGCCACCGCCGCGATGTCGAGCTCGCGCAGCGTGCGGAAGATCCGGACAGCGATCTCGCCACGGTTCGCGACCAGGACTTTCGAGATGGGAGGCATGGGCCGCATATTCTCTCGCGGGATGAGCCTCGCCGACCAGCTGACCGTCGCGCGCGCCGCCGCAGTGCCGTTCGTGATCGTGCTGTACACGTGGAACTTCCCGAATCACGCCTACTGGGCGACGGGCCTTTTCATCGCGGCCATGGCCACGGATCAGGTGGACGGTTGGCTCGCCCGCCGGCAGGGACACACGTCCGAGCTCGGTTCCTTGCTCGACCCGATTGCGGACAAGCTCCTGACACTCTCGACGCTGATCGTTCTCGTCGGCGTCTTCAAGGCATGGATGGTCGCGCTCATCGTCGTGCGCGAGCTGCTCGTCGCGGGTCTCCGTCTGGCGGCGCTCGAGCGCGGCGTCGTCATCCATGCACGCGACCTGGGCAAGCTCAAGGCGTGGGCGCAAGCCGTCGCGGCGGCGATCGGCGGTTTCGCGGCGGCGGGGGCATGGGGCACGGGGCCCGCGTGGTGGGCGTTGCTCGTCGCCTTGATCCTCACCTGGGTCTCGGGCCTCGACTACGCGCGCGCGGCGCCGGGCCTGCTGCGAGACCGTGAGGCGGCGAGCGCCTAGGCGACTTCGGCGATCTTCGGCTTGATCGCGGCGGGCTCGGGCTGCTGCGGCGCAGCCTCGACGTCAGGCTCGGACGTCGGGTCCGAATAGATGTCCTGGTCGGCGAGCGAGAAGTCTGCGCGCCGACCGGTGCGGTATTCCTCGTCCGCTCCGGCGAGGATGGCCTCGAACGCGGCCACGATGGTCGTATCGAACTGGGACTCGACTCCCTGCGCCAGGCGCATGCGCGCGACGCGACTCGGCATCGCGTCGCGGTACGGACGATCGGAGGTCATGGCGTTGTACGCGTCGGCGACCGAGATGATCCGCGAGATCGGCGGGATGTCGTCATCGGCGATCCCGTCCGGATACCCCTGGCCGTCCCAGCGCTCGTGGTGGTGACGCACGATCTTGGCGATCTCCGCGTAGTCCTCCACCTTGGCCAGGATCCGCTCCCCGATCTCGGAGTGCTTTTCCATCTGACGCCGCTCACCGAGGGTGAGCGCACCCGGCTTCTCCAGGAGTCCGGGCGGCAACCCGATCTTGCCGATGTCGTGCACGAGCCCGCACTGGTGCGCCAACAACTGCTCCTCCTCCGACAGCCCGAGTCGCTCCGCGATGTCCCGCGCATAGATCGCGACCGCAGCGGAATGACCCGCCGTGTACCGATCCCGAGCATCGAGCGTTGCGACAAGCGCAGTCGCGAAGGACAGGTTGGCCCGCTCCAAGCGGACGTTAGCGAACGCGAGATCCGTCGCAAGCCGACGCTGATCTTGATACATGCCAAACAGTCGTTGCGCGGCTAGTGCGGGAACCAGGAAGAGGGGCAGCGTCAAGGGAGACACGCGAAGATAAGCCGTCGCGAATAGGCCGACCAGAGGTGCGTAGAGGATTAGCGATGCAAAAGCAAGTGGTGCGAGCATCCGCACCGAGTTGATGGTTTCCTTCCCTCTCACCCTCATCGTAAGAGCGTAGAAGACCATCTCTGAACCCTCCGCGGTCACAGCTCCCAACGCGGTTCCCAACGCAACGAGAGCCACGTCTCCGGTGACGAAGGCTGATGCCGACGCAGCGGCGAAGCCACTCAGCCCGCCGGTAATCGAGCGTGAACACGTGTAGACCGCCCACTTCATGTGCGGTCGGCCAAACGCTCCTAGATTGGATACGGCCGCGACCACCATCGCAGCGAGCGGACCGAATAGCACTGCTGCGAAAAGAATCGGGATCGCCGAGATTGATGCTTGTGTTTCGCTGCTCAACCAGACGCGTTGCCTCTCAGACACGGCTGCTGCGATCGCAAGAAGCGCAACGGCCCATGGATCTCCCATCCCGTAGCCTTGCGCAAGTGCAACTGTAACGAGGGTGAGGGCCGCAAGACCTAGCGTCACCAGATAGACCGCAACGCGCCACTCCGGAGTCGCCCAAGGGGCAGTTGGCCATCTCCTCAGCGTTTGCGTCTCCCGCCAAGGCGCGATATAACTCCGTGTGCCGTTAGTCCCTCGAGAGAGGAGTTTCATGCGACCACTTCCCGGTGGTTACACAGGCTGGTAACTGGCCACCGTCTGAAACCGCCATTCGTAGGCTGACCGATTTCGTCCCTGTTGAGGATCGGATCGGTGCTGGACACGACCCGCAGCGCTCTTTGCTCAGAACGCCCGCGCGTGCCCGCCCCAGCTAGCCGAGGATGCCGCGTCTGAAGCCGATCGCAACAGCGTGGGCGCGTGAGCGTGCCTGGAGCTTCGCAAGTAGGTGCCGAACGTGAGATTTGACCGTCTCCTCTGAGAGGAAGAGCACTTTTCCGATCTCACGGTTGACCAGGCCCTCCGAGATCAACTGGAGCACCTGAACCTCACGCGGCGTCGGCTCCTGCTCCAACTCTCGTAGCGGGGCCGTGAAGGGGATGATCTCCGCGCTGCGACTCGAGCGACGCGCGGCGGCAGCTTCGAAGCGCCGTGCGTGATCGGCGTAGCGACTCAAGATCTCGTTGCGCTCTGCAGCGTCCACGATCCGGCTATCGGCCGTACGAAGCTTCGCCTTTAGGGAACCACGACCCGCATTCGAGGGACGACAAAGCGGAAGCACTCCCGCGGAGGCCGTCCTTTGTCGTTAGCGACGATCTACGCCGCAGCGACGGTCTGGAGCTCGCGGAGAGCCGCCAGGCGTGCAAGCGCCTGACTTTCGAGCTGCCGGACGCGCTCCCGCGTCAGGTCGAGCTCGTTCCCGATAGCCTCCAGCGTCCACGGCTCGCCCTCGAAACCGAAGCGGAGTTCGAGGATGCGTCGCTCGCGCTCGGGCAACGCGTCGAGAGCCCGGCGGACGCCCTGCCGGCGCAACGACTCCTCGGCCTCGTCGAACGGATCGGCCGCCTCGCGGTCCGCGAACAGGTCTCCGAGCTCGCCCTCGTCGTCGGCACCGACGGTCTGGTTCAGCGAGACGGACGCATGGGCGGCACCGAGCGCCTCGTCGATGTGCTGCATCGGCAGGCCCGTCGCCTCGGCAAGCTCGTCCTTCGTCGCCTCGCGTCCGAGCTCGACCTCCAGGCGGCGCGCCGCGCGGCTCAGCTTCTGCTGGCGCTCGACGACGTGAACCGGCACGCGGATCGTCCGCGCGTGATTCGCGACCGCGCGCTGGACGGACTGGCGGATCCACCACGTGGCGTAGGTCGAGAACTTGTAGCCCCGACGCCAGTCGAACTTCTCGACGGCGCGATTGAGGCCGAGCGTTCCTTCCTGGATCAGGTCGAGGAAGGGCACGCCGAGCCCGCGGTAGCCCTTTGCGATCGAGACGACGAGGCGCAGGTTCGATTCGATCATCTTGCGCTTCGCAATCGGATCGCCGCGCTCGATGCGCTTCGCGAGCGTGACCTCCTCGGCTGCGGTCAGCAGCTTGTGCTTGCCCACGTCGGCGAGGAAGAGCTGGAGGCTGTCCGCCGCGCCCGAGATCTCGGCCGCCTGGAGGTTGAGTGCAGGCGTCGCCGCCTCGGGCTCATCGGCGGCGGGCGGTCCGACCTCGAGCCCGATCGCCTCGAGCTCACGGGTCAGGGCCTCGACGTCTTCGTCGGCGAGATCGTGCTCCAGCGCGAACACCTCGAGCTCTGCCGGGAGCACGTAACCGCGCTCCTCGGCGCCCTCGAGAAGGACGCGGGCCTGCTCGGTCTCGAGCAACTCCTGGAACTGGTTCGGGGTCAACGGGTGCCTCTCGTCCTTTCGATCCGCATATCGGCGACTGTCCGACGTTCGTTCTGACTCTAGGGGGTATTTCCTCGTCGTGCCAGGAGAAGGTTTCCCTCGTTGCGGGCTTTCGTAACAACCGAACGGGCCGTCGCGGGGGAGTATTCCGTCTCGCCCGGACGGCCGGCTTCGGAGGGCCGGCTCAGCTCACACTAAGTGACGTATGCGCCGCCGAAAGGTTCGCACGCCGCCTCTTAATTGTGTGCGAGCCTTTGTAAACGTTTTGGTTCAAGTTCGCGCGCGGCGACGGGGCGGCTTCGCCGCCGGACCCCGGGCGCGCCGCTCGGCGAGCAGCTCCGCTGCACGGTCGAGCGTCAGGGTCTCGACCGTCTCGCCGCCGCGGAGGCTCGCGTTCGTCTCGCCGTCCGTCACGTAGCGGCCGAAGCGTCCCTCCTTGACGACGACGGGTCGCCCGCTTGCCGGATCGGCGCCGAGCTCGCGCAGCGGCGGCTTGGCTGCGCCCCGTGCCCGTCGGGTCTTCGGCTGGGCGAGCACGTCGAGCGCCTGCTCGAGCGTGATCGAGAACAGCTGCTCCTCGCCCTCGAGCGACCGCGTCTCCTCGCCCTTGCGGATGAACGGACCGTAGCGGCCGTTCATCGCCACGACCTCCTCGCCGTCCGCAGGGTCGACACCCACGACGCGCGGCAGTTCGAGCAGGCGGACGGCGTCGTCGAGCGTCACCGTGTCCGAAGACATCGACTGCAACAGCGAGCCCGTGCGCGGCTTCTCGTCGGAGCCTTCCTCGAGCTCCTCCGTCACATACGGCCCGTAGCGGCCGGTGCGCACGTGAATCGCGCGGCCGGTCTCGGGATGGATGCCGAGCACGCGACCCTCGGCCGGCCGTGCGAGGAGCTCCTCGGCGACGTCTGCAGTGACCTCGTCGGGCGCGAGTTCGGCGGGGATCGGCGCGCGTTGCTCGCCGCGCTCGAGGTACGGCCCGTAGCGGCCGACGCGAACGACGATGTCCGAGCGGGGAATCTCGATCGAGTTCACTGCCCTCGCGTCGATCTCGTCGAGATGCTCGGTGACGAGCTGGTGGAGGCCGGGATCGCCGTCGTCACCCTTGTAGAACCGCGTCAGCCAGGCGACCCGCTCCTCATCGCCCGCAGCGATGCGGTCGAGGTCGTCCTCCATCCTCGCGGTGAAGTCGTAGTCGACCAGTGCTCCGTAGTGCTGTTCGAGCAGCGTCGTCACGGCAAACGCCAGAAAGGTGGGCACGAGCGCCGTGCCGCGCTTGACCACGTACCCGCGATCGAGGATGGTGGCGAGGATCGAGGCGTAGGTCGACGGCCGGCCGATGCCGCGCTCCTCGAGCGCCTTGACGAGCGTCGCCTCCGTGAAGCGGGCGGGTGGAGTCGTCTCGTGGCCCTGCGGCTCGAGCTGGCCCGCTTCGACACGGTCGCCTTCCGTCAGGTCCGGCAGCGTCGGTGGCGCGCCGGTCTCCGCCTCGTCGTCGCGACCCTCTTCGTACGCGACCAGGAACCCGCGCACCGTAATCACGGTCCCGGAGACACCGAACTCCGCGTCGCGGCCGTCGGACGACGTCGCGCCAAGCCGGATGGAGACCGTGCGGCCCTTGGCGTCCACCATCTGCGACGCGAGCGTCCGGCGCCAGACGAGGTCGTAGAGGCCGAGCTCGTCGCGGTCGAGCTCCCCCTCGAGGTCACTCGGTGTGCGGAAGCGGTCACCGGCGGGGCGGATCGCCTCGTGCGCCTCCTGCGCGTTTTTCACCTTGCGGTCGTAGAGCCGCGGCGCGGCGGCCGGCACCGAGTCGGAGCCGAAGAGCTCCGTCGCCTGCAGGCGCGCGGCGGTCAACGCCGCCTCCGACAGCGACGTCGAGTCGGTGCGCATGTATGTGATGTAGCCGCGCTCGTAGAGACGCTGGGCAACGCGCATCGTCGTCTGCGCGGTAAAGCGGAGCTTTCGGCTCGCCTCCTGCTGCAGGGTCGAGGTCATGAACGGCGGCGACGGGCGCCTGGAGTACGGCTTCTCGTCCACCGAGCGAACGGCGAACTCGACCCCGGCGAGGCCGGCTGCGAGCTCGCGCGCCTGTGGCTCGTCGAGCTGGGCCAGGTCTGCCGTCAGCACGCCGTCCGGGCCGAAGTCGCGACCCTGTGCGACCCGCTTGCCGTCGACCTGGACGAGCCGGGCGCGGAACGAGCCGGGCTCGAACGTTCCCTCGAGGTCCCAGTACGCCGCCGAGACGAAGCGCATGCGCTCCTGCTCGCGTTCGACGACGAGCCTCGTCGCGACCGACTGCACGCGCCCTGCCGACAGGCGCGGCATCACCTTCTTCCAGAGCACGGGCGAGACCTCGTAGCCGTAGAGCCGGTCGAGGATGCGCCGGGTCTCCTGCGAGTCGACGAGCCGCACGTCCACCTCGCGCGTGTTCGCGAGTGCCCGTTCGATCGCAGGCCGGGTGATCTCGTGGAAGACCATGCGCCGCACAGGCACCTTGGGACGCAATTCCTGGAGGAGGTGCCACGCGATCGCCTCTCCTTCGCGGTCTTCGTCCGTCGCGAGCAGCAACTCGTCGACGTCCTTCAGCTTTCGCTTGAGGTCGGCGACGATGCGCTTCTTGTCCGAGTCGACGACGTAGTACGGCTCGAAGCCCTCCTCGATCGCGACACCCAGGGTGCCGTACTTGGCGCGCTGCTCCTTCGGGATCTCGGAGGCGCGTTCGGGCAGGTCGCGGATGTGCCCGACGCTCGATTCGACCACGAAGTTCGGGCCGAGATAGCCGGCGATCGTCCGCGCCTTTGCGGGCGACTCGACGATCACGAGCGTGCGTTTTCCGTCTGTTTTTGCGGTCATTTCGGTTCTCTCCGCCCGGCTGGGCGGTCGCGACACGTTAGCGCCATGGGCAGAGGACGACGCGTGGCTCGAGCGTTTGCGACGCCTTCGGCACAGGGTCGTTACCGTCTCGGCACGTGCCGACCCCGTTGTACAACTTCGCCGCTGTCGTCAGCTGGCCTGTATTCCACGGTCTCTACCGGCTCCACTCGACCGGCGTCGAGAACGTGCCGAAGGGCGGCGCCGTCCTGGCCGCCAACCACACGTCCAACTTCGACCCGTGGCCGCTCGGCTTCCCGCTCTGGCCCGGACAGCAGCTCTACTTCATGGCCAAGTCGGAGCTCTTCAACCCGCTGCTGGCGCCGGTCCTCCGCGCCGGCGGTGCCTTCCCGGTGCGGCGCGGCGAGTCGGACATCGAGGCGGTCCAGACCGCGGTCGAGCTCTGCAAGAGCGGGAAGATCGTCGCCATGTTCCCCGAGGGCACACGGCGGCAGAAGGGTCTGCGGAAGAAGTTCGCTGCGCGGCCACACGGGGGCGCAGCTCGCATCGCGCTCGCGGCCGGCGTACCGCTCGTGCCGGCGGCGATCAGCGGCACCGACCGCATGCTCAGCCTGCCACGGTTGACCGTCGCCTACGGCCCGGCAATTCCGGTCGACGATCTCGAGGGCCTGCCGCCGAAGGACGCCGTCGAGACGGCGACGCAGCGGCTGATGACCGAGATCGAGGCGCTGTACGAGAGCTTATGAGCGCGCTGCTCGCGATCGACGGCGACTCGTTTGCGCACCGCGCCTACCACGGCCTGCCGAAGACGCTCACGCGCGCAGGCGGCCGCCCGGCGGGCGCGATCATCGGGTTCACGAACATGCTCGTCCGGCTGTGGGATGCGGAGCGCCCACGGGCGGTGCTCGTCGCCTGGGACACCCTCGACGTACCGACCTACCGGCACGAGGCGTTCGAGCCCTATCAGTCCGGGCGCGAGTTCGACGTGGCACTGCTCGAGCAGCTCGCGCTGCTGCCGGAGATCGTCGGCGCCTGCGGGTTCGCGGTCGCGAAGGCGCCGGGCTACGAGGCCGACGACTTCCTCGCGGCCGCAGCGCGAGCAGAAGAGGAGCGTGGCGGAACCGTCTCGGTCGCGACCTCCGACCGCGATGCGTTTCAGCTCGCGTCGGAACGGACGACGATCCTCCAGCCGGTCCGCGGCGTGTCCGAGCTGGCGCGGATCGGCCCGGACGAGGTGCGCGAGCGCTACGGCGTCGACCCCACGCAGGTGCCGGACTTCATCGCGCTCCGCGGCGACCCGTCCGACCGCCTGCCGGGAGCACGCGGCGTCGGCCCGAAGACGGCCGCCGACGTGCTCGGACAGTACGGCTCGCTCGAGGCCGCGCTGGCCGCAGGAAGATTTACGGCGCAGGCGGAGGAACTTCGCCTCTACCGTCGAATAGCCATTCTCGACGCCTCCGCCCCTCTCCCCTCCCTTGCCGAACAAACCCCGACGTGGGCGGAGGCGTCTTCACTAGCCGACTCGTGGGGCCTCGGCCAGCTGGCCGGCCGGCTTCAGACACTCGCACGACAAGGAGCTGATGCCCGATCGAGCTCGTGAGCCACGCCGGGTTCACGACGCTCCACCCGACCGGGCACCATCCGGAGACCCAGCAGCGCCTCCGAGTCCTCCAGGCCGCGTTTCCGGAGTGGCGCGAGGCCGTACCTGCGGGCGTCGAGGCGATCGAGCGCTGCCACGACGCCGCCTACGTCGAGCTCGTGCGCTCGATCGCCGGACCGACGTGGCTCGACGCGGACACTCCGGCGTCGGAGACGACGTTCGAGGCGGCGCTCCTGTCCGCCGGGGCCGCGATCCAGGCCGTCGAGCTCGGCGGCTTCGCGCTGGCGCGACCCCCCGGGCACCACGCGCTGCAGCGCGGCGCGATGGGCTTCTGCATCTTCGGGAACGCGGCAGTTGCGGCGCGGCACGCGCAGGCCGAACTCGGGATCGAGCGGGTCGCGGTCGTCGACTGGGACGTGCATCACGGCAACGGCACGCAGGACGTCTTCTGGGACGACCCGACCGTGCTCGTCGTCTCGCTGCACCAGTGGCCGTTCTATCCCGGCAGCGGGGGCCCGAACGAGCAGGCGGATACGATCGTGAACGTGCCCATGTCGGCCGGATCCGGTGACGAGGAGTACCTGCGCGCGTTCGATCACACGGTGGCGCCGGCGCTCGACCGCTTCGCGCCCGACCTCGTGATCGTGTCGGCGGGCTTCGACGCGCACGAGGACGACCCCCTGGCCGGCATGCGAGTGACTGCCGACGGATTCCGGGAGCTCGCCCACAGGACCGCTGCGATGTCGCCGCGGCTCGCAGCCGTGCTCGAAGGCGGCTACAACCTGGAGACGCTGCCGGGCCTGGTCGGTGCCGCGCTCGAGGGCTTCGGAGCGCGCGGATGAGCGCGGAGTCGCGCTTCGGCCCGATCGACGCGGGTACTTCGATCGGCCACGTGCACCTGAAGGTGGCGGACATCGACCGGTCGCTCGCGTTCTATTGCGGCGTCCTCGGTTTCGAGCTCACGACCCGCTTGGGCGACCAGGCGGCGTTCGTGTCGGCGGGCGGCTACCACCACCACATCGGCCTCAACACCTGGGAGTCGAAAGGCGGCTCCCCGCCCGCTCCGGGGACGACAGGGCTCTACCACGTCGCCATTCGCTACCCGAGCCGCGCGGCGCTCGGCGACGCGCTCCGTCGGCTCATCGAGGCGGGCATCCATCTGGACGGCGCGTCCGACCACGGGGTGAGCGAGGCCCTCTACCTCCGCGACCCGGATCAGAACGGCGTCGAGCTGTACCGCGACCGCCCGCAGGGCGAGTGGCCCCGGGACGAGCACGGCGGCTTGACGATGTACACGCTGCCCGCCGACGTCGAGGGCATCCTCGCCGACGCCGAGAGCTACGCCCCGCAATGACGAAGCCCCCTTGCGGGGGCTTCGCGGTAGCAGGCCTGTAAGCCGGATTTTGTCGAGGGTGACCATCCCTCTAGGCCGCCGGTTGCCCGGTCGGCTCGAGCGGCGCACCCGGCCCCTCAGCGGGCAGCGTCATCGGGGCCTGCTTCGCCTTGCACCGGACGGGGTTTGGCTAGCCACCGTGTCACCACGGCGCTGGTGGGCTCTTACCCCACCGTTTCACCCTTACCTCCGGCGTCTCCGGAGAGAACGTGTCGCCGGTGGCGGTCTCCTTTCTGTGCCACTGTCCGTCGGCTTTCGCCGCCTGGGGTCTCCCCAGCGTCCTGCCCTTCGGTGTCCGGACTTTCCTCGCGCCGAGCCCGGTGAAAGGCTCAGCCCGCGGTCACCCGGCCTGCACCCTCATTGTAGCCCGCCGCGGCAGAGGCCACTTGCAGCGAGCAGCCGCACTCCGGACAGAAGATCGACCCGTCCGGCAACCGCAGGACGAACTCTCCGCAGACGAGGCACTCGAGGCTGGCGCCACGCACGAGGGCGTGCAACTCCTGGTCGAGCGACCGGTTGAGTTCGAGCAGCGCGCCCACTCAAACCTTTCGGAAGACGCCGATGACCTTGCCGAGAATCTGGACGTGTGGAGCTCGGATGGGCTCGAGGGCGTCGTTCTCGGGCTGCAACCGGATTCCGCCCGCCTCACGGAAGAACCGCTTAACGGTCGCCTCCTCCACGGTGCCGTCCTCGCCGGCGAGCGCAGCGACGATGTCGCCGTTCTGGGCGTCCTCCTGCCTGCGAACGACGACGTAGTCGCCGTCGAGGATGCCGGCGTTGACCATCGACTCCCCGCGCACCCGGAGGATGAACTCGTCGCCGCCGCCCCGGGCCAGCGGCTCGGGCACACCGAGGTAACCCTCGACCGACTGCTCGGCGAGCAACGGCCCACCTGCGGCGATCTCACCCAGGACCGGCAGCACGTGCGTCTCGGGCGTCGGACGGGACGCTCCGCTCCGCTCGCGGCCGATCAGCTCGAGAGCGCGCGGCTTCGTCGGGTCGCGCCGAAGGAGCCCGGCCCGCTCGAGGTTCGCGAGGTGCGCGTGCACGGTCGAGGGCGACGCCAGGCCCACAGCCTCGCCGATCTCCCGCACCGTCGGCGGGTAACCATGCTGGTCGACGTAGTCGACGACGAAGTCCCAGATCTGCCGCTGTCTCGGGGTAAGCACCTCGCTCCTTTCGCGAACGTGTGTTCGATCAGGCTAGCGAGGCGTTCGGACGGCGTCAAGGGCGAGGCTTCTCGCCCCGCCGCCGTCCTGTGAGAAGTGCGCTGGAGAGGACTTGAACCTCCACGGGTTATTCACCCACAAGGCCCTCAACCTTGCGCGTCTACCAATTCCGCCACCAGCGCCGGTGCGGGAGTGATTCTAGCGAGGGCTACCCGGGAGGCTTACGCGAGGAGCTGGTAGAGCGCGATCGTGTCCACGAAGAAGATCGTCGCGACCAGGAGCGTCAGCCGCGTCAGGTTGCGCTCGACGATGTGCGTACCACCCTGCGATGCGGGCGTGAACCCCATGCCGCCGAAGCCCGCGTCGCGGCCGGAGTGCATGAGGATCAGCCCGATCAGGGCGAAGGAGACGAGCACGTGCCAGACAGCGAGCGCTTGCAGCATCGCGCGCCTAGAGTACCCGAGCCGTGACCGACGACGTCCGCGAGCGCATCCAGCATCTGCTCGTCACGGGCGACAACCGGCTGAAGCAGGGCGTCGGCACGGACAAGGTGCGCGAGAGTTACGAGCAGGCCCTCGCGGTCGCCCGGGAGGCCGGGCTCGAGGACGCGATCCGGCCGCTCGTCGAGGTTCGGCTCGCCGACCTCGACCGGCTCTCGCCCGAGGGCTGATCCACGTTCCATCCGGTCGCGCTGCCACGCTTCCCTTCAAACCGTCCCGCGTCATGGAGGGAGTTCACGAGTGAAGCAATGGCAACGGTATCTCGGCGAGCTGTTCGGCACCTTCGTCCTGGTCGCGGGCGGGTCGACCGCGATCATTGCGGTGCTCAAGGCATACGGCGGCGGCCCGTACAGCACCACCGGCTACTCCGGACTGAACGCCATCGAGCTGATCGTGCCGTTCGGCTTCGGACTGGCTCTCTTGGGCGGCCTCTACATGTTCGCCGAGGTCTCGGGCGGGCACTACAACCCGGTCGTCTCGCTGGCGCTCTTCCTCGATCGTCGGCTGAACTTCGAGGACCTGCTCGGGTACTGGATCTTCCAGTTCGCCGGCGCGATCATGGCGTCGCTCCTGCTCCTGGTCCCGTTCAACCACGATCTCGTGAAGGCGACTGCGAACGTGCCCGATTCGAACGGACAGGCGCTCTTCCTCGAGATCGCGTTCACGGCGATCTTCGTGCTCGTGATCCTGCACGCGACGAAGACCGATCGGTTCGGCGTCACCGCCCTCATCGCGATCCCGCTCACGCTGATCATGATCCACTTCGCGCTGATCCCGTTCGACGGCTGCTCCGTGAACCCGGCGCGGTCGCTCGGACCAGCGTTGGTCGGCGATCAGTGGACGGGATTCTGGGTCTTCGTCGTAGGCCCGACCGTCGGCGCGATCATCGGCTGGCTCATCTACACGATCGTGGTCAAGGGCGACGTGGATTTCCGCGACGACCTGAAGGCGATGCGCGGAACCGCGCAGCCCCCGACCAGCACCGAGCCGCCCGCGGCGGCCAGCAGCTAGGCGTTCTTCTCCGCTAGGAGCGGGCGGCCTCGGTCGCCCGCTCCAGCACGCCTTCGATCCGCCCGGCCTGGATTCTCACGTCGTGCTGCTCGGCCGTCGCGCGGGCGGCCGTGTTCGGACGCGGGAGGCGTGCCGCCGCGCGCATGGCCCCGGCAAGCGCGGAGACGTCCGCCGGGTCGACGAGGACGCCTGCCTCGGCCGTCACGAACTCGGGCGGCCCGCCGACGGAGGTGGCGACGACCGGCCGCCCGCAGGCCATCGCCTCGAGCAGCGCCTGTCCGAACGGCTCGACGAGACTGGGCTGGCAGAGGACGTCGCTCGCCCCGAGGAGCGCCGGAATCTCCTCCTGGGGGACGCTCCCGAGCAGCGTGACGCCCGCGCGGCCCGCGAGCTCGGTGCGAAACGGGCCTTCGCCGGCGAACGTGAGCGTCCCTTCGCCCACGAGCTCGAACGCGTCCGCGAGACGCACGACGTTCTTCCGCTCGGTCAGACCCCCGACGCAGAGGAACGCAGGCCCGCCGGACGTGTCCGGTCGCGCGGGCTGCAGCGAGAAGCGCTCCAGGTCGACGCCGCTGTCGATCACCTCGGTCTTGCCGCGTGCCCCGGGGACACGGGCCTCCAGCTCGCGGCGCAGGTAGTCCGAGACCGCGATGACCGTCGCCGCGCGCCGGACGACGTAACGGGTCGCAGCTCGCGCCCCCGGGATCGCACCGACGTTGCGGACGTCCTGGCCGTGCGCCGTCACGACGAGCGGCGCGCGCGAGGCGAGCGCGGCGATCAGCCCGGCCGGGACGAGGAAGTGCGCGTAGACGACGTCCGGGCGGAACGTTCGGGCGGTGCGAGCCGTCCGGCTCGCGAGCGTCCAGTAGCGAGCCCTCCCGCCCGCGCGGGTGTCGAGGACGGCGAGTGCGATTTCGTGGCCGCGTTCGGCGAGGGCGCGCTCGACCTGCGCCACGAACGTCCCGAGGTCAGGGTCGTCCGGCCCGGGGTACATCTGGGAGACGAGCAGGATCCGCACCGCTGCAATCGTGACGGAATCGGCACGGTCAGGTCACAGACGCGTGCGAAACTTCGAGTTACGATCAAACGTGGGTGGTGGGCCGGGGTGCCCCAGCCAAAGGCCGCAAAGAGCGGCCGTCGGGCACAGTGCGGCTCAGAAGCTCGGCTCGGGACGGTGGGAGTCGTACGTGCCGTACAGCTCGCGGAGGACGCCGCAGATCTCGCCGATCGTGCAGCGGGCGCGGAGCGCCTCGCGCATCGGGACGAGCAGGTTGGCGGTTCCTTCCGCCGCCGCCCGCACGTCGGCCAGCGCCCGCTCGACTGCTGCCGCGTCGCGTTCCGCGCGCACGCGGGCCGTGCGCGCGAGCTGACGGCGCTCGATCTCCGGGTCGAGGCGCTGCAGCTCGACCTCGCCGCCCTCGTCCTCCGTGAATGCGTTGACGCCGACGATGACGCGGTCGCCCCCCTCGACTTCCTGCGCGTAGCGGAAGGACGCCTCCTCGATCTCGTGCTGAACGAAGCCCTGTTCGATCGCGACCACGGCGCCGCCGAGCTCCTCGATGCGGTCGATCAGTTCGAGCGCGCGCTCCTCGATCTCGGCTGTCAGCGCCTCGATGAAGTACGAGCCGCCGAGGGGATCGGCCGTGTCGGTCGTGCCCGCCTCGTGCTGGAGCACCTGCTGCGTCCGCAGCGCCAGCCGCGCCGCCCGCTCGCTCGGGAGCGCGAGCGCTTCGTCGAACCCGTTCGTGTGCAACGACTGGGCGCCGCCGCACGCTGCCGAAAGGGCCTGGATCGCCACGCGAACCACGTTGTTCTCGGGCTGTTGCGCCGTCAGGGTCGAGCCCCCCGTCTGGGCGTGGAACCGGAGCGCGCAGGCCTGCGGATTGGTGGCACCCAACCGCTCCCGCATGATCCGCGCCCACAGCCGCCGCGCCGCCCGATACTTCGCGACCTCCTGGAAGAAGTGGTTGTGCGCGTTGAAGAAGAAGGAGAGCCGCTCGCCGAATACGTCCGGCGACAGGCCCGCGTCGGCGGCCGCACGGCAGTACGCGATCCCGTTTGCGAGCGTGAATGCGACTTCCTGTACGGCGGTCGAGCCTGCCTCGCGGATGTGGTAGCCGGAGATCGAGATCGTGTGCCAGTGTGGCAGCCGCTCGGCGCAGTAGGTGAAGACGTCGGTCGTGATCCGCATCGAGGGTCGCGGCGGGAAGATGTAGTTCCCGCGGGCGATGTACTCCTTGAGGATGTCGTTCTGCACCGTCCCGCGCAGCTCGCTGCCGGGGACGCCCTGCTCCTCCGCCACGAGCTCGTAGAGGAGCAGGAGAAGCGACGCGGGCGCGTTGATCGTCATCGACGTCGAGACGCGGTCGAGCGGGATGCCCTTGAGGACGGTGCGCATGTCCTCGATCGAGTCGATCGCGACGCCGGTCCGCCCAACCTCGCCGGCCGCGAGCGGGTCGTCCGAGTCGTAGCCGAGCTGGGTGGGCAGGTCGAACGCGACCGACAGACCGGTCTGGCCGCGGTCGAGGAGGTAGCGGAAGCGCTCGTTCGTCTCCTCGGCCGAGCCGAAGCCCGCGTACTGGCGGATCGTCCACGGACGGCCGCGATACATGGTCGCGTACGGCCCGCGCGTGAACGGGTACTCCCCCGGCTGCTCCAGCTCGAGCCCGGCGACGTCGTCGGCCGAGTAGACCGGCTCGATCTCGATTCCCGAGTCGGTTGCGCGTCTGTCCTCGCTCGTGGCCATGCCCAGATCGTACGCTTGCTTCGTGAACGTCACCGTCAAGCTGTTCGCCGGCCTCCGCGAGCGGGCCGGCACCGGCGAGCGGGAGCTCGAGCTGCCGGACGGCTCGTCCCTCGCCGACGTGTGGCCCGCGCTCGGCCTCGGGGACGAGCCGGCCGGGCTGCTCTACGCCCTGAACCGGCGCTATGCGGAGCCTGGCACTCCGCTCGCGGCCGGCGACGAGGTGGCGGTGATCCCGCCCGTTTCGGGAGGCGCGTTCCGGCTCAGCGACGAGCCGCTCGATCCGGCCGCCGCGATCGAGGAGGTGCGCTCGGATCAGGCCGGCGCGGTCGCGACCTTCATCGGGACGACGCGGGTCGCTTCTCGCGGACGCACGGTCCACTACCTCGAGTACGAGGCCTACGGCGGCATGGCCGAGGAGGTGATGGCCGAGTTGGCCGAGGAGCTGAAGGCGCGCTACGACCTCTGCGAGGTCGCGATCCTGCACCGCATCGGCCGGGTCGACATCGGCGGCATCTCCGTCGTCATCGCCGTCTCCGCGCCGCACCGCGCCGATGCGCTCGCCGCCTGCAAGGACGCGATCGACCGCCTCAAGCAGATCGTCCCGCTGTGGAAGAAGGAGGTCTACGAGGGCGGCGAGGAGTGGATCGGGCAGGGGTCGTGACCGCGCCGTCTCCGGCGGCGGAGCTACCGTAAGCCCAGTGGAGCCGCCCGAGGTCACGCGCGAGTACGACCCGATCCATCCGGGCACGAACTGGCGGCAGGCGTTCCGAAGGCTGCTCGGCCCGGTCGTGGTGGTGCTCGGCGCCGGCGCCAAGTACGGATTCGCGGCTGCGAAGTTCGCGACCATCTTCGTGGCGATCGGCGGCTATGCGCTGATCTGGGGCTGGCAGTTCGCCACCGGCCTCGTGGTGCTGATCCTGATCCACGAGCTCGGCCACTACATCGAGGCGCGGAGACTCGGGCTGCACCCGAACTGGCCGATCTTCATCCCCTTCTTCGGCGCCTTCGTCGCCTTCAAACGCGAGAACCTGACGCCGTGGTTCCTCGCCCGGGTCGCGCTGGCCGGGCCGTATCTCGGTGCCGCCGGCGCCGCCGTCTTCTGGGCGATCGGCGAGGCGATCGACTCGCAGCTCCTGCAGGCGCTCGGCTACTTCGGCTTCCTGCTCAACCTCTTCAACCTGATCCCGGTCGGCTTCCTCGACGGGGGCCAGACGCTGCGCGCGTTCGAGTACCTGCGCCGGGGCGGCGGCACGACGAAGGCGATCATCGTCGCCGCGCTCTACGGCGGACTGGCGCTCGCGCTCGTCGCGGGCATGATCGGCTCGCACGTCTCCCAGCACCGCCTGTGACACCACGCGACGACGACCGGGCCATCCTCCAGCGGGTCGACACCGACCTCGACCAGCATGTGGCGATGATCGCGGAGGAGTTCCGTCAGGGCTTCGAGGCGGTGGACGCGATCGGCCGACCGGCGGTGACCGTCTACGGATCGGCGCGGATCGGCGAAGGCGACCCGGCGTACGAGCGCGCGCGCGACATCGGACGGCGGTTCGCGGACGCCGGCTTCGCGGTCGTGACGGGCGGCGGGCCCGGGATCATGGAGGCCGCGAACCGTGGCTGCCAGGAGGCGGGCGGGCTCTCGATCGGCTTCAACATCGAGCTTCCGCACGAGCAGAGCGTCAACCGCTACCTCGACCGCTCGCTCACGTTCCACCACTTCTACGCACGGAAGACGATGCTGGTCAAGGCGGCCGAGGGCTTCGTCCTCTGCGAGGGCGGGTTCGGCACCCTCGACGAGCTGTTCGAGTCGCTCGTCCTGATCCAGACCGGGAAGATCCGGCACTTCCCCGTGGTGCTCGTCGGCACGGCGCACTGGGACGGGCTGCGCGACTGGATCGAGGAGAAGCTGATCGCCGAGAGGCTGATCGCGGCCGAGGACGTACTCCTGCTCTCGATCACCGACGACCCCGCCGAGGCCGTCCGGATCGTGCTCGACTGCTACGAAGAGAACTACGCGGCGGTCGTCGACGACGCCGAGGCGGCGGCGAGCTAGTGCAACTCCGGGACCTCCCCTCCGTCGACGAGCTCGCGCGCGAGGTCGACGACCCGCTGGCCGTCGACGCGGCGCGCACGGTGCTCGATCGCGCTCGGGCCGAGATCCGCGCCGGCGAGGAGCCCGGCGACCTCCGCGCGGCCGTCGCGGCCGAGATCGCCGGCCTGCGGGCACCGCGACTCCGGCGTGTCGTGAACGCGACCGGCGTGATCGTCCACACGAATCTCGGGCGCGCGCCGCTCGCTCCCGCCGCGCTCGAGCGGGTGCAGGAGGTGGGCGCCGGCTACTCGAATCTGGAGTACGCGCTCGAGGAGGGCGCCCGCGGCTCGCGGCAGACGCACGTCGCGTCGGTGCTCGTGCGCCTGACCGGGGCCGAGGCGGCACTCGTCGTCAACAACAACGCCGGCGCGATGCTGCTGGCGCTCGCCGCGCTCGCGGAGGGCCGCGAGGTGCTCGTGTCCCGGGGCGAGCTGATCGAGATCGGCGACGGCTTCCGTATTCCCGACGTGCTCGCGCGCTCGGGTGCGCGGCTCGTCGAGGTGGGCACGACGAACCGTACGAGCGCCGCCGACTACGAGCGCGCGATCGGGCCGGAGACGGCGCTGATCCTGCGCGTCCACCAGTCGAACTTCCGCGTCGTCGGGTTCACCGACCGGCCGTCGCTCGCGGACGCGGCCGCCGTCGCACGCTCCCACGGACTGCCGCTGCTCGACGACCTCGGCTCGGGAGCCCTCGTGCCGCTCCACGACGAGCCGTCCGCGCGAGAGAGCCTCGCCGCCGGCGCCGACCTCGTCTGCTTCTCCGGTGACAAGCTGCTCGGCGGACCGCAGGCGGGCATCGTCGTCGGGCGGGCCGGGCTCGTCGAGCGTCTCCGCCGGCACCCGCTCCAGCGGGCGCTGCGCGCGGACAAGCTGACACTGGCGGCCCTCGAAGGGACGCTCGACCTCTACCTCGATCCGGCCCGCGCCCGCGTGGAGATCCCCGTTCTGCGCATGATCGACGAGCCGCCGGCGACGGTGCGCTCGCGGGCCGAGCGGCTGGCCGCGCTCGTCGGTGGATCGGTCGAGGAGACGGTCGCACGGGTCGGCGGCGGCGCGCTGCCGCTCGTCGAGCTGGAGAGCTTCGCCTGCGCCGTCGAGGAGTCGCTCGCCGGCTCGCTCCGCCTCGGCGAGCCGCCGGTCGTCGGGGTCGTCCGCGACGGTCGGCTCCTGCTCGACTGCCGCACGCTGGCCGACGGCGAGATCGACGAGGTCGCCGCGGCGGTTACGGCGGCGCGCGAAACGTGCCGCTGACAGTCGGCACCGCAGGCCACATCGACCACGGCAAGACCTGGCTCGTCCGGGCACTGACCGGGAAGGACACGGACCGGCTGCCCGAGGAGAAGGCGCGCGGCATCTCGATCGACCTCGGCTACGCGCCGCTCGAGCTCCCCGACGGCAGGCAGCTGTCGCTCGTCGACGTGCCCGGACACGAGCGTTTCGTCCGCACGATGATCGCCGGTGCGACCGGCATCGATCTGTTCCTGCTCGTGATCGACGCTGCCGAAGGAGCGCGGCCACAGACGCACGAGCACCTCGCGATCATCCGGCTGCTCGGGATCGAGCATGGCGTCGTCGCGGTCACGAAGGCGGACACGGTCGACGAAGAGACGCTCGAGTTCGCGATCGAGGAGGCGCGCGAGCTGGTTCCGGGAGCAGCGGCCGTCGCCGTCAGCGCCAGGACCGGCGCCGGGCTCGACGAGCTGCGGGCGGAGCTCGCCGCCGCCGCCGACCGCGTCGTGGCCGAGCCGGAGGACCGGCCCGCGCGCCTCCACGTCGACCGCGTGTTCACGTTGCGCGGCATCGGAACCGTGGCCACGGGCACGTTGTGGTCGGGCTCGATCGGCGACGGCGACGAGCTGCGGGCCGAGCCGGGCGGACGGCCGGTCCGCATCCGCAGCGTGCAGGTCCACGACCGGCCGGTCGAACGGGCGCAGGCGGGGCAGCGTGTCGCGGTCAGCCTCCCCGGTGTCGACCGGGAGCGGCTGCACCGCGGCCAGGCGCTGATCGCCCCGGGCGCCTATCCCGTCAGCTACCGCCTCGACGTCGCGCTCGAGGAGCTGGAGTCGATCCGGGACGGTGCCCGCGTGCACGTCCACCACGGCACGGCCGAGATCCCCGCCGCCGTCCGTCGGATCGGCGATCACGCGGCGCAGCTCCGCCTCTCCTCCCCGGCCGTGGCCGCCCGGGGCGACCGTGTCGTGCTGCGCGGCGAGACGACGCTCGGCGGCGGACGCGTGCTCGACCCCTCTCCCCCGCGGCACGCGAGCGCCGAGCGGATCGAGCGGATCGAGCGCGGCGACGTCGCGGCCACGATCTACGCGCCCGTCAGACTCGACGACGTACGGCACGTGCTCGACGGAGACCCTGCCGGCGTCGAGCGCGCCGGCGACTGGCTCTTCTCCCGCGATTGGCTCGACGAGTTGCGCGCCGAGCTCGAGCGCCGGCTCGACGAGGCCGACCCGCTCGACCCCGGCATCCACGCGCCGGCCGAGCCGTGGGCGGTCGCGGTCGTGCCGCTGCTCGGATTCGAGCGCCGTGGCGCGAAGCTCTACCGTCCCGGGGCAGCTGCATCGCTCGGCGAGCGCGCGGGGGCTGCCGCCGAGCTCGAGGCGCAGCTCGGGATCGAGCCCGTGAAGGTCGAGGACGCGAAGCTCGCGCTCTTTCTCGAGCAGCAGGGCCGCCTCGTCCGGCTCGGTGAGGGCATGGCCGTCTCGGCCGCCGCCTACGAGGATGCGCGGCAGGTGCTCGTCGCCGAGTGCGAGGCGGCGGGCCGCATCACCCTCGCCCGCTTCCGCGACCTGCTCGGCATCGGCCGGCGTGCGGCCCAGCTCCTGCTCGAGCGCTTCGACGCCGACGGCGTCACGCGCCGGATCGGCGACGAGCGCGTCCTGCGCCGTCGCCAGACGAGCGGCTAAGCGGCACGGCCCGCGCGGCCGATACAGCAGGTGAGGATCGCTTCGTGCTGCTCGCGGAAACCCACGCTCGCAACGCCGCCGAGATCGTCGACGGAGCGGCCGTGCGCAGCGTGCTCGTCTTCGGCTCACCGCCGGGCGCCGGGCGCGACCTCGACCTGCTCGTCCGGGATGCCGACCTCCAACGCCTCCGCGATGCGCTCGCCTTCGAGGGCTTCCTCGACCGCGACGACGAGTGGGTGCGCTTCCGCCACAGCACCGCCGAGGCGATCGATCTCGTTCCCGCCTCCTCGTGGAGACTCCCTTCGGGCGAGCTGGATGACCTCTTTGCCACCGCACGGCCGCTCGAGGGCTTGCAACGCCTCGTCCGCCCCGCACCCCACCACGCCATCCTCGTCCTCGCCCGCCTGACCGGGACGCGAGGCGAGCTGCCGGACAAGCGCCGCCGCCGGGTCGCCGATGCCCTCGCCGAGGACGCCGGCGCGTGGGACCTGGCGCGGGCACGGGCCCCTGCCTGGGGGCTCAGGCGGGAGCTCGAGCATCTCGAGGACGCCTATCGTGGCGCGCACAGCCGCGGGCTGCGTCTGCCCAGGCTCCATCGTCCGCGCGTCGTCGCGCTCTCCGGAATCGACGGGTCGGGAAAGAGCTCGCAGGCGAAGGCGCTCCAGGCGGCGCTCGAGCGCCTGGGCTACGAGGCCGCGGTCGAGTGGACGCCGTTCGGCCAGAACGCCTGGCTCGACGTGCTCGGCCGCCCCGTCAAAGGCGCGCTCCGGCGCTTCCACCGCTTCGGAGCCGTGGAGGCTTCCGGCGACACCGGTCTCGAACGGACGTCGGGAACAGTCCTGCGCGAGCGAGCCCCGGCCGTCAACTACGTGTGGTCGGCAGTGGTCACGCTCGCGAACGGGCTGGCTCAGCTCGGGACGATCGCGCGGCACACGCGCCACGGCCGCATCGTCGTCTACGACCGCTATGCGCTCGACTCGACCGTACAGCTCCGCTTCCGGTACGGGTCGGACAGCAGCTTTGAGTTGCAGCGGCGCCTGATCGACCTGCTGGCGCCGAAGCCGGTCGCGGCCTTCTACCTCGACATCCCGCCGGAGGTCTCGTTGGCTCGCAAGGACGACCGCTGGACGATCGGCGACCTGTCGGCGCAGGCCGATCTCTATCGCGAGGAGTACGCCGGTCGTGGCGTGTCCAGGCTCGACGGGCTGCGTCCGGCAGACGAGTTGGCGGCCGAGATCGGCGAGGCGGTCTGGCACGCGCTGGGCTAGACAGCGGGCGGGAGCCACCTAGAGTCTGTAAGTGGGGTTTCGAAACGGGTCGCTGCTCGCAGTGCTCGCGATCGCGCTCGCCTGCGCCTCGACCGTTGAGGCGAAGTCTGCCGCGGCGCCCGCGAACGACAGCTTCGCGAGCGCGCAGGTGGTCTCCGGCGCGAGCGGCACCGCAACGGGCTCCAACGCGGGTGCGACGAAGGAGACGGGCGAGCCGAACCACGCCGGCAACAAGGGCGGCGCCTCGATCTGGTACAGCTGGACGGCGCCCTCGAGCGGCACCGCAATCGTCGACACGATCGGCTCGAGCTTCGACACCCTCCTCGGCGTCTACACGGGATCCAGCGTCGGCTCGCTGACCACGGTCGCGTCCAACGACGACTGCTGCAGCGGCCGGCAGAGCAAGGCCAGCTTCCAGGCCGCGAGCGGCACCACCTACAGGATCGCGGTCGACGGCTACAACAAGGCCACGGGTTCGGTCACGCTCCACTGGGCACTGTCCAGCCCGCCCGCAAACAACATGTTCGCGAGCGCCCAGGCGATCTCGGGCGCGAGCGGCACGACAGCCGGGTCGAACGTCGGCGCCACGAAGGAGACAGGCGAGCCCAACCACGCCGGCAACGCCGGCGGCGCCTCGATCTGGTACAGCTGGACGGCGCCCTCGAGCGGCACCGCAATCGTCGACACGATCGGCTCGAGCTTCGACACCCTCCTCGGCGTCTACACGGGATCCAGCGTCGGCTCGCTGACCACGGTCGCGTCCAACGACGACTGCTGCAGCGGCCGGCAGAGCAAGGCCAGCTTCCAGGCCGCGAGCGGCACCACCTACAGGATCGCGGTCGACGGCTTCAGCGCCGCCACCGGCTCCGTGACGCTCGACTGGCTCCTTTCCAGCCCGCCGGCAAACGACATGTTCGCGAGCGCCCAGGCGATCTCGGGCACGAGCGGCACGACAGCCGGGTCGAACGTCGGCGCCGCGAAGGAGACAGGCGAGCCCAACCACGCCGGCAACGCCGGCGGCGCATCCGTGTGGTTCCGCTGGACGGCCACGGCGAATGCGTCGGTCTCGCTCGACACCTCCGGATCTGGCTTCGACACGCTGCTCGCCGTGTACACCGGCTCGAGCGTCGGCTCGCTGACGGGGGTCGTGTCGAACGACGACGTGTCAAAGCTGGACTACACGAGCAAGGTCACGTTCAACCCATCCGCGGGCACGACCTACCAGATCGCCGTCGACGGCTACAACAAGGCGATGGGCTCGATCACGCTCCACTGGGTCCAGAACACCGTCGCGAACGACATGTTCGCGAACGGTCAGCTGATCTCCGGAGCGAGCGGCTCGGCGAGCGGGTCGACGACCTACGCGACGAAGGAGACGGGCGAGCCGAACCACGCCGGCAATGCCGGCGGCGCCTCGATCTGGTACAGCTGGACGGCGCCCTCAAGCGGCACGGCCACCGTCGACACGTCGGGCTCGGGCTTCAACACGCTGCTCGGCGTCTACACGGGGTCGAGCGTCTCGCAGCTGGCGACGGTCGTCTCGAACGACGACGCGAGCGGCGTGGACAAGACGAGCAAGGCGGCGTTCTCGGCCGTGGGCGGGACGACGTACCAGATCGCGGTCGACGGCTACAACGCCGCCAAGGGCTCCGTCACGTTGCACTGGGGCCTGGCCACACCGTCGGGCGATCCCGTCGTCGTGGCGGCCGGCGACCAGCACGCCTGCGACGCGACCGGCGACACGCAGACTGCCGCGCTGCTCGGTCCGCTCGACCCCGCGCTCGTGCTTCCGCTTGGAGACGCGTCCGGGGACAACGGCTACCTGAGCGAGTACACGGGGTGCTACGACCCGACCTGGGGGGCGTTCAAGGCGATCTCGTCGCCGGTCCCCGGCAACCACGACTACCAGGGTGACTCCAGCGCCTCCGGCTACTTCACGTACTTCGGCAGCGCCGCCGGCAACCCGGGCCAGGGCTGGTACAGCTACGACGTCGGTACCTGGCACGTGATCGCGCTGAACTCCAACTGCGGGCTCGTGGGCGGCTGCGGTACCGGCAGCCCCGAGGTGCAGTGGCTGAAGCAGGACCTCGCGGCGCACCCCGCGGCCTGCACGCTGGCGTACTTCCACCACCCGCTCTTCACCTCGACCCCCGAGCCGGGCTACAACGGAACGGTCGGCGCCATCTTCGAGGCGCTCCACAACGGCGGCGCCGATGTCGTGCTCAACGCGCATGCCCGCTCCTATGAGCGGTTCGCGCCGCAGGACTCGAACGGGATCGCCGACCCGCTCTTCGGCGTTCGTGAGTTCGTCGTCGCGACAGGAGGGGCCGCGCTCGATCCGACCAACAACCACGCAGCGAACAGCGAGACCTGGCAGGCCTCGACGCTCGGCGTCCTCGAGCTGACGCTTCACGCAACCTCCTACGACTGGCAGTTCGTCCCGGTCGCCGGCGGCTCCTACACCGACTCCGGCACCGATACCTGCCACGCCGGCACGCCGAACGTGCACGCGTCCGCTCCGGGCGCGAGCGTCACGGCGCCGCCGGTCGGGAGCGGTCCCGGCCTCGGTATGCACGGATAGCTTCCGCCCGCGTTGCGAGACTAGATTCGTGTCCGGCGCCCGCATCGCGGTCGTGATCCCCTGCTTCAACGACGGGGCAACCCTGCGCGAGACGCTCGCTTCGATCGACGAGCCGGAGCCGATCGAGCTCGTGGTCGTCGACGACGGCTCCGACGATCCCGGCACGCTCGGGGTGCTGGCCGACGTAGCGGCCGACGGCGTGCGGGTGGTTCGGCAGGACAACGCCGGGCTGGCCGCGGCCCGGATGGCCGGCGTCGCGGCGACCTCGGCCCCCTACGTCTCGGCGCTCGACGCGGACGACCTCGAGGCTCCCGGCGCGCTCACCGCTCTCGCGGACGCCCTCGACGCCGATCCAGAGGCGGCCGTGGCCTGGGGAGACGTGCAGAACTTCGGCGAGGACAAGACGTACCGGCGGCTCGGGCGCACCCTCGACCCCTGGCTGATCAGCTACGTGAACGAGCTGCCCGCAGACGCGATGGTGCGCCGCGAGGCTCTGCTCGACGCGGGCGGCTGGGAGCTCCGCGGCGGCTACGAGGACTGGGACCTGTGGATGGCGCTTGCCGAGCGTGGCGCCCGCGGCATTCACGTGCCCGTGCTCACCGGCTGGTACCGGGTGCGCTCGAACCGAATGCTCGCCGACACGGAGCAGCGGCACGGCTCGATGCTCGCGCTGCTCCGCGAACGCCATCCCCGGCTCTTCGCCGAGCGTGCTGCCAACCGGAGCCGATCAGCCGCACCGCTCCGGTGCAAGCTCCTCTACCCGCTCGTCGACCGCCTGCCCGCAGGCGAGTACACGAAGCAGCGCCTGTTCAGGCTCGTCAACCGGCCGGGGGCAGCGCTCCGGGCTCGGCTTTGAGCCCGGCCAGGCGGCAGACGAACGGCAGCGGGTCGCGGGCGGAGAAGATCCCGTGCACCGTGCGGGGGCGCGGCAGGCAGGCGCGGAGTGCCTCGACGCGCCGGCCGGCCCGGAACCCGTGCAGGATCGCGCGGGCGTCGCGCTGCTCGGAGCGGTAGCGGACGCCGACCCGGTAGGCGCCGATCTCGGGTGTGCGACCGAGCAGCAGGTCGACCCAGATCGCCGGCAGGTTCAGTCCCGACCTGACCGCGAGCGCGAGCGAGCCGTAGAAGCGCGTGTTCAGGTCGATCACGTAGTCACCCTCGGGGCGGCGGATGAACTGCAGCTCGAAGATGCCGCTCCAGCCGATCTCGCCGAGCAGCGACGCAATCCGCTCCTCGAGCGCCGGATCGGCCGGCACGGTCTCCGCGTAGGACGAGACACCGCAGTCCGGCGGCCAGATCCGCCGGGCGACCTGGTGCTCGACACAGAGCAGCCGGCCGTCCCAGAAGACGCCGCACGACGCCGAGAGAGCGCCGTCGAGGTAGGGCTGGACGATCAGGCTGGCGCCGGGCATCCACTCGAGCGCGGCCCGGAGCTCCGCGGCGGTATCGATCTTGCGCACCCAGCCGAGGCGAAGCGTGCCGTCGACGAGCGTCGAGCTCGTCAACGGCTTGACCACTGCCGGGTAGGTGATGCCGTCGGCGCCGGCGCTGTCGACGACCTGCGTCTCCGGCACCTTCAGCCCCGCCTTCGCGGAGAGCTGGGCGAGGATCGACTTGTCGACGGCGCGCTCGACGATCTCGCGGGGCGGGACGCCGAGGACGACGCCCTCCGGGAAGTCCGACTCGCGCCCGGCGAGCGCCGTCAACGAGGTCTCGGTCCCCGGGAGGACGGCCACGACCCGAAGACGAGCTGCGGCCTCCGCGAGCGCCGCGACGAAGCCGTCGGGGTCGGGTCCGGCGTCCGGCACGGGGACGGTGCCGGCCGTGTCGCGCGACCGCGCGGCGAACGCGCTCGGCACGCTCATCGCGAGCCAGGGCTCGTAACCGCCCTTGCGAAGCGCCCGCACGGCGGCCAGGACGGCGGTGAAGTCGTCGTCCGGGACGAGCACACGCACCGGCCTAGGATACGAGCCGATGGAGATCGACCCCCGGCTCGTGGAGGAATGGGACACGCTCGCCGACCGGGTCGGGTCGGCTCCCTGGGCGCGGCCGGCGTGGGTCTCGGCCTGGTGGCGTGCATTCGGGAGCGGCGAGCTGGACGTCGTCACGACCTCGACCGCTGACGGAGCGCTCTCCGGCGTCGTCCCCGTCGCGCGCAAGAGCGGTCGGGTGTCGGGAGCCGCCAACTGGCACTCGCCCGAGCTTCCCCTCGTCGCCGAGAGCCGCGACGCCGCAGTCGCCCTCGGCCAGGGCCTCTTCGCCGGTGCTCGGAGCGTGACGTTGCGACCGGCTCCGGAGCCCCAGCTCGAGGCGCTCCGCGAGGCAGCGCTCGCTGCGGGCTACAGCCTCCTGGAGCGTGTCGGCGATCGTTCTCCCTACGTCGACGTCAGCGGCTCGTTCGAGGACTACCTGGCGGCGCTCGACCGTCACCACGTCAAGGAGACCCTGCGTAGGCGACGGCGCCTCGAGGAGCTGGGCGCCGTCGAGTTCTCGGTCGAGGACGGCCGCGAGCGCCTCGACGAGCTCCTCGCCGAGGGCCTGCCGGTCGAGGCATCCGGCTGGAAGCGCGAGAGCGGAACCGCGATCGACTCGAGGCCGGACACGCTCGGCTTCTACACCGAGATCGCCCGCTGGGCGGCCGAGCGCGGCATCCTCCGGCTCGCCTTCCTCCGTCTCGACGGCCGCGCGATCGCGTTCGAGCTCGCGCTCGAGGAGCACGGCGTCTACGCCATCCTCAAGGGCGGCTTCGACATCGAGCTGAGACGCTACGGCCCGGGCGGCTTGATCACCCACGACCAGCTCGAGCGCGCGTTCTCGCTCGGCCTGCGGCGCTACGAGTTCCTCGGCACGGACGAGGCGTACAAGACCGTTTGGACCCCCCTCGCCCACGAGCGCCGTGTCCTCCAGGCCTTTGCCCGCACGCCCCTCGGCATCCTCGAGCGCACCGCGTACACGCACGGCCGCCCGCTCGCCAAGCGTGTGCTCCGCCGCTGAGCGGCAACCGCCCGCGTCAGGCGGGAGAAGCCGATTTGGCCCGCCGAGCGTCGGTGGCGCTCGGCGGGCCGTCGTGGGAGGAGGGAACCTTGCTCGTTACGAGGGACGCGTACCGAGCGTGACGGTGATCGTCTTCGTGGAGCCGCCGTGGACGACGGTGAGAGTGACCTTCGTGCCCGGCTTCTTGCCGGCGACCTCGGTCTGCAGCGAGTCGGCGCTCGAGACGGAGTGACCGTCGATCGCGGTGATCACGTCGCCTCCGGTCGCGTACTGCTGGCCGTTGACGACCTGCGAGCCGCTCGCAGCCTTGAGCCCCGCCTTTGCGGCCGGGGAGCCGGCGACGACGCTCGTCACCTCGACGCCAGCCGTGCCGCCGAGCTGTGCGGCGGCGTCGCTCGGGATCGTCTGGATGTGGACGCCGAGATACGCCCGCTGCACGGAGCCGCCGCCGACCAGCTGGGAGACGATCGAGCGGACGGTGTTGGAGGGGATTGCGAAGCCGACGCCGTCGTTGCCGCCGGACTCGCTGTCGATCTGGGCGGTGACGCCGATCACGTTGCCGGCCGTGTCGAGGAGGACGCCGCCCGAGTTGCCGTGGTTGATGGCGGCGTCGGTCTGGATCGTGTCGGTGATGGTGAAGTTGTTCGGCGCGGTGATGTCGCGGTGGAGGGCGCTGACGATGCCGGAGGTGACCGTGCCCTGGAGCCCGAACGGGCTGCCGATCGCGACCACACTGTCGCCCACGGCGACCTTGCTCGAGTCGGCGAGCGCGAGCGGGTGCAGCAGCGACGCGGGAGCGTTGACCTTGATCACGGCCAGGTCGCTGGAAGCGTCCGAGCCGACGACCGTCGCCTTGTATGTGGCGCCGTTCGCGAACTTGACCGAGATCGCCGAGGCGCCGTCGACCACGTGCTGGTCCGTGACGATGTCACCCTGCGTGTCGTAGACAAAGCCGGAGCCCTGCGCCTGCTGGCTCCCGCCGCCGCCCTGGCCGAAGACGCCGCCGCTCGAGCCGCCGGTCGTGACCGTGATCTGGACCACGCTCGCGGAGTCGCGCTTGGCGATCTCGGCGACGCTCATCGGCGTCTGCTGGCTCGTCAACGTGGCGGGCGACGTCGCCGGAGTCGTGACCGTGCTGGTCACGACCTGCGTGGACGACTTCGAGCTGCCGCCGACGGCCGCGTAGGTGCCGGCTCCGACGCCGGCTCCGATGAGCGCGGCACCCGCGACGGCGATGAGGAGAATCTTGTGAGGCACGTGTCAGTCCTTCCGGAGTCGTGTTTGCGTGCCCTAATAGGAGCACGCAGGCATGAGACTCCGCTGAGCCCGGTCTAAGAACTGGCTAAGAGCCTGGGCGTACGATCTGTCGGTGGCGCCGCACAAAGCAAGCGTGACAGCTGCTGTCGATCCCGTCGTCCTCGACGCGACGGTGGCGGTGCTGGCCGAGGGAGGTTGGGACCGGCTGAGCCTGGAGCGGGTGGCCGCGAAGGCCGGGGTGTCGCGTGTGACGCTGTGGCGGCAAGGCGTCTCCCGCGACAGCCTCGTCCGCGCGCTTCTCGTGCAGCTCTCGGCAGATTACCGCGACGCGATGTGGCCGGTGCTCACGGCGTCCGGATCGGGACGTGAGCGACTGGAGGCCGCCATCGCCGCATTGTGCGACGTCGCCGACCGCCATCTCGAACTCCTGTCGGCGGCGGACGATGCCTTCCACCGGGCCTGGCAGGAGGCGCCCCCGGCCGGCAGCTTCCTGGAGCCGTTCGTCCGGGCGCTCGAGGACGGCGCCGCGGACGGGACGCTGCGCACGCTGGGCCCGGCGATCGACGCGGCGGACGCGCTGTTCAACACGGTGTGCTGGCCATACGTCCACCTGCGCGCACGCCACGGGTGGCCGCAGCAAAAGACGCGCGGGCTCGTGCTCCCGCTCGTGCTTCGCGGCGTAGCTGCCTAGCCGTCAGGCGACGGCGCGGAGCGGCTCGAGGTCGGGATCGCTCTCGACCGAGCGGGCAAGCGCAGGGTCGAGCTCCAGCGACTCGTCGAGCGTCGCGCGGGCCTCGTCCAGCCGCCCGCCCGCGACCTGTGCGCAGGCGAGGTTGTAGAGACCCATCGCCCAGCTCCCCGGCTTCGGCGGCAGGCCGAGCGAGCGGCCCTTGTCCACGAGCCGCTGCTGGAGCGCCTCCGCCGCATCGGCGCGCCCGTGTTGCGCGAGATACGGGCCGAGGTGGCCGCTCGAGTGCCAGACGCCGCGCACGAGGAGCTGCGCCCAGAGCGTCCGCCCGTTGGCGCCGGGCGCGGTCAGCACGTCCTCGTCGAGCTTGCCGCCGCGCGCGACCAGCTCGGCCGAGACGCGCTCGGCGCCGGCGAGCACCTCGTCCCACGCCCGAGCCTGGTAGCCGGCGTAGACGGCCGGGTCGAGATGGTCGACGGGCGCGAAGTTCGGCGCTGTCTCGCCGCGCAACACGCATTCGACCCGCACGACCTGCTGCTGCTTGAAGTCGGTGATGTGTGCGAGCAGCGCCTTCGCCGACCAGGCCGACGGCGAGCCGGGATCGTCCCGCTGCTCCCCCGTCAGCCCGGCAACGAATGGCCGCTCCTCTTCCCGGGCCAGCTCGAGCATCTCCAGGACGGCGGCTCGGACGGGCATGTCGACTCCTTCCCTATGCAACATTATTGTTGCATCATAGCAACGCTTCCGTCCAGTCGAGATCGGCGTCGGTCAGCTTCTACGGGGAGCGATCCGGCACGTCAGCCCGCGGGCACGAGCCACGCCACGCCGAGCGGCGGCAGCGTCACCTCGGCCGAGAAGGGCTGGTCGTGCCAGGGCGTCTCCTCGGCTTCGACCGCGCCGTTGACGACGTTCGAACCCCCGTAGTCCGCGGCGTCGGTGTTCAGCACCTCGCGCCAGCGGCCGCCGCGCGGGAGACCGATCCGGTAGCGCTGCCTCGGCACCGGCGAGAAGTTCCCGACGGAGACCAGGCAGCGCGAGCCGTCGCCCGAGAAGCGCGCAAAGGCGAGCACGTTCCACGAGGCGTCGTTCGCTTCCAGCCAGCGGAAGCCGGACGGCTCGTAGTCGGCGTCCCACAGCGCGGGCTCGTCGCGATAGATCCGGTTGAGGTCGCGGACGAGCGTCTGGACGCCGCCGTGGTCGGCCCGCTCGAGGAGATGCCAGTCGAGCGAGCGGTCGTGACTCCACTCCTGCTCCTGCGCCAACTCGCCGCCCATGAACAGGAGCTTCTTGCCCGGATGCGCCCACATGTGCCCGTACAGCGCGCGCAGGTTCGCGAACTGCTGCCAGCGGTCGCCCGGCATCTTCGAGAGGAGCGAGCCTTTGCCGTGAACGACCTCGTCGTGGGAGAGCGGGAGGATGAAGCTCTCCGTGAAGGCGTAGATCAGCCCGAACGAGAGCTTGTTGTGGTGGTGGAGCCGGTGCACAGGCTCGTGGTGGAAGTAGTCGAGCGTGTCGTGCATCCAGCCCATGTTCCACTTGAAGCCGAAGCCGAGCCCGCCCGCGTCGGTCGGACGAGTCACGCCGGGCCAGGCGGTCGATTCCTCGGCCGTCATCAGCACGCCCGGCACGGAGCCGTGCGTGACGGCGTTGAGCTCCTTGAGGAACGCGATCGCATCGAGATCCTCACGGCCGCCGTAGGCGTTCGGGATCCATTCCCCCGCCTTGCGTGAGTAGTCGAGGTAGAGCATCGAGGCGACGGCGTCGACGCGCAGGCCGTCTGCGTGGTACTCGCGCAGCCAGAAGAGCGCGTTCGCGAGCAGGAAGTTCCTCACCTCGTTCCGCCCGAAATTGAAGACGAGCGTGCCCCAGTCCGGATGGGCGCCGCGGCGTGGATCGGCGTGCTCGTAGAGCGCCGTGCCGTCGAAGCGGGCGAGCGCCCACTCGTCGCGCGGGAAGTGCGCGGGCACCCAGTCGAGCACGACGCCGAGGCCGCGCCCGTGCAGCCGGTCGACGAAGACGCGGAAGTCGTCGGGCGACCCGAAGCGCGAGGTCGGCGCGTAGTAGCCGGTCACCTGATAGCCCCACGAGCCTCCGAACGGGTGCTCCATCACCGGCAGGAGCTCGACGTGGGTGAAGCCGAGGTCGAGCACGTAGTCGGCGAGCTCGTCCGCCAGTTCGAGGTACGTCAGGCTGCGGTTGCCCTCGAGCGGATTCAGCCGCCAGGAGCCGAGGTGCACCTCGTAGATCGACATCGGGCTCCGCCACGGGTCGGCGGCCACGCGGCTCGCGAGCCAGTCGCCGTCGCTCCACTCGTGCTCGGGGCGGAAGACGACGGAGGCGTTCTTCGGGGGCACCTCGCTCGCGAACGCATACGGGTCGACCTTGAGCAGGAGGCCGCCGTTCTGCGCGCGGACCTCGAACTTGTAGTTCGTGCCGGGCTCGAGGCCGGGGACGAACAGCTCCCAGATCCCGACGCTCCCGAGCGAGCGCATCGGGTGCAGGCGGCCGTCCCAGCCGTTGAAGTCGCCGACGACGCTGACCGAGCGCGCGGCCGGTGCCCAGACGGCGAAGGCGGTACCCGCCGTGCCGTCCATGTCCTGCAGGTGCGCGCCGAGCTTCGCGTACAGCTCCTCGTGGCGCCCTTCGCCGGCGAGGTGGAGGTCGAGTTCGCCGAGCGTCGGCAGAAACCGGTACGGGTCGTCGAGCTCGAAGGTGTTCCCGCCCGGGTACGCGATCTCGAGCCGGTACCGAAGCGGAAGCGAGGCGTCGCGGACGACGCCCTCGAAGACGCCGGCCGGAATGATCCGCTCCAGCGCGACCGGGTCGCCGCCCTCCGGGATCGCGCGCACGCCGGTCGCGTCGGGGCGGTGGACGCGGATCACGACGCCGCCGTCCGCCTGATGAGCGCCGAGCACGTGGTGCGGGTTCGGGTGGTCGCGCTCGAGAAGGAGCTCCAACTCGCGCTCGAGCCCGATGCGAGTGACCTGACTCACGCCGCCTCTACCCTCAGGACATGCGCCTGGCGCGTGCCGGGCTCGAGCCGCACGTAGTTCCGGCCCACGTGCCAGGTGTAGAGCGTGTCGTCGAGGAGGTCGCGGACGCGGAAGGTGGGCGGCAGGCCGAGCGCGGCGGGGACGATCGCGACGCCTTCGCGCGGCTGTGTCGGCTCGAGGTTGACGATGCAGAAGACCGTGTTCGTGCCCTCGCGCTTGACGTAGGCGATCAGGTCGGCGTTCTCCGTCTCGACGAACGTGATGTTTTCGAGCCTCTGTAAGGCCGGGTTCTCCCGCCTGACCTCGTTCAACCGGGCGACGAGCGGCAGCAGCGGCCCGTCGAGTGCGCGGTCACGTGCCTCGTACTTCTCCGAGTTCAGGTATTCCTCGCTCCCGTCGTGCACGGGGACGTTCTCACAGCTCTCGAAGCCGGAGTAGATCCCGTACGCCGGCGAGAGGGTCGCGGCGAGGACGAGCCGCGCCTCGAACGCGGGCCGGCCGCCGCGCTGGAGATAGGCGTGGAGGATGTCGGGCGTGTTCGCGAACAGGTTCGGCCGGTAGAACTCGGGCCACTCGCTCCTCGTCAGGTTGGTCATGAAGTCGACCAGCTCGGCCTTCGTGTTCCTCCAGGTGAAGTAGGTGTAGGACTGGCTGAAGCCGAGCTTCGCCAGCGTCGACATCATCGCGGGCCGCGTGAACGCCTCGGCGAGGAAGACGACGTCCGGGTGCGCGGCCTGCACCTCGCGGATCAGCCATTCCCAGAACGCGACCGGCTTCGTATGCGGGTTGTCGACACGGAAGGCCCTGACGCCGTGGCCGACCCAGAAGAGCACCACGTCGCGGAGCGCGTGCCACAGGCCCTCCCAGTCGGACGAGTCGAAGTTGACGTTGTAGATGTCCTGGTAGCGCTTGGGCGGGTTCTCGGCGTACTTGAGCGTCCCGTCGGGGCGACGGTGGAACCATTCAGGATGCGCCTCGAGCCACGGGTGGTCGGGCGAGCACTGGATCGCGAGGTCGAGCGCGATCTCGATTCCGAGCTCCTGTGCGCGGGCGACGAGCCGGTCGAAGTCGGCGAGCGTGCCGAGCTCCGGATCGACTGCGGTGTGCCCGCCTTCGGGGCCGCCGATCGCCCATGGGCTGCCGGGATCGCCCGGCGCGGCCTCGAGGCTATTGTTCCTGCCCTTCCGTTGCGTGCGGCCGATCGGGTGGATCGGCGGCAGGTAGATCACGTCGAAGCCAAGCTCGGCGAGCCGTGGCAGCTGCTCCTCGACGCCGGCAAATCCGCCCCACGACCGGGGGAACAGCTCGTACCAGCTGGAGAAGCGCGCCCCCTCGCGGTCGACGATCAGGTCGAGCGGCAGGACGGTCGTCTCGTGCTCTCGCCGGAGCTTCGGCGCGAGGGCCGGGTCGAGGGCCTGCTCGAGCGTCAATGCCTCGACGCCCGCGAGCACAGCGCCCTCGAGCAGCTCGCTGGAGAGGTTCTTCTGCCCGCCCTCGAGCTTGCGGTCGATCTCCCAGCGCCAGGAGGCCCAACGGTCGGTCCAGGCCGTGATCGTGTACTGCCAGCGGCCGAGCACGTCGACCGGAAAGGAGCCGTGCCAGCGGTCGTTCCCGATCGGTTCCATCGACGCCTCCAACCAGCGCCGCGCGCCAGGTGGCCGGTAACGGACGACCGCGCGGAGAACGTCGTGGCCGTCGCTGAAGACGTCGGCCCAGACCTCGACCTGGTCGCCGAGCGAGCGCTTCACCGGGTAGCGGCCACAGTCCAGCATCGGCCAGACACGTTGGACCTGGATTCGCGTCCGCGTCTTCGGGAGACTGGTCATCGGATGTCTCGGTACCGCGACCCGGCTCGAGTCATGCACGCTCTGGTTCGGCCGGCGCGATGAATCTTCCCCGCTCGAGCGGAATCCTGCTGCACGTCACCTCGCTCCCGCACCGGCGCCTCGGGCCGGACGCGTACGCATTCGTCGACTGGCTGCGCGCGGCCGGCCAGACATGGTGGCAGGTCCTGCCGCTCGGGCCGCCCGACCGGACGGGCTCGCCCTACATGGCCTCGTCCGCATTCGCCGCGTGGCGGGGCCTGCTCGCCGAGCCCGACGCGGCCGTGAGCGCCCGGGAGATCGCGGCCTTTCGCGCCCGGGAGGCGGCCTGGATCGACGACTGGGAGCACTTCGCCGGGCCGGTAGCGGTCGAGGACCAGGTGCGTTTCGACCGCGAGTGGAGCGCCCTCCGGGCCTACGCGGCCGACCGGGGCGTACGCCTGATCGGCGACCTCCCGATCTACGTCGCGCCGGGGAGCGCCGACCACCTCGCGCACCCCGAGCTCTTCCAGCGCGGCATCGTTGCCGGAGCGCCGCCGGACGCCCTGAGCGCGGTCGGGCAGCTCTGGGGAAACCCGATCTACGACTGGGCCGCGCTGCGCGCCGACGGCTATCGCTGGTGGATCGACCGCGTCCGGCGCACCACCGCTCTCTTCGATCTCTCCCGCGTCGACCACTTCCGCGGCTTCGTCTCGTACTGGTCCGTACCCGCGGCGCTCTTGACCGCGAAGGCGGGGCGCTGGCGGCGCGGCCCGGGTGCGGATCTGTTCCGCGCGCTCGAACGCGAGCTCGGGCGCCTACCGCTGATCGTCGAGGACCTGGGGTCGATCACGCCGGCCGTCGAGGCTCTGCGCGAGAAGCTCGGGCTGCCCGGGATGGCCGTGCTCCAGTTCGCGCCCGGCGGCGGCCGGCGCAACCCGCACCGGCCCGCGAACCATCGCCCCGACCTCGTCGTCTACACGGGCACGCACGACACGCCGACGACCGTCGGCTGGTGGGAATCGCTGCCGCCGCGGCAGCGCGCGCGGACGGGGCTCGACCCGGCCGAGCCGAACTGGAGCCTGATCCGCGTGGCACTCTCCTCGCCTGCTGCGATCTCGATCCTGCCCGTCCAGGACGTCCTCGGCCTCGACAACTCGGCGCGGATGAACTGGCCGGGGACCACGGACCTGCGCAACTGGACGTGGCGTCTCGAGCCGGGCCAGCTCACGGAGAGCCTGGCGGCCCGGTTGCGTGGGGAGACGCTGGCGGCCCGGAGGACGGGACGCCGGTGAACGTGCGGCCGACGCAGTGGTCGCGGGACGCGGCGGGGATTCAGGCGATCGACACGTCGTTCACCACCGACCGCGTCTATCGCTTCGGCCGCGAGCGAGGCGGGTTCGGTTTCTCGCTGCCGCTCCTGACCCGCGCCCCGCTGACGAAGTCCTATGCCCTGCCGGAGGCCGATCCAGGCGATGGCGCGTTCCTGGCCGAGATCGACGGCGCGATTGTCGGCTTCGCGCAGGTCGAGCCGCCGGCCTGGAACGGGCGCGCTGCCGTCAGGCACCTCTACGTCTCGCCGTCGCACCGCGGGCAAGGCATCGGCAAGGCTCTCCTCGACGCGCTTGCCGGGCAGGCACGGGCGAGCGGTGCACGCTGCCTCTGGGTCGAGACCCAGAACGTGAACTACCCGGCTGTCCAGTTCTACCTTGCAACGGGCTTCTATCTCAGCGGCCTCGACGAGAGCTTCTACGACCCGGTCGAGCTCCCCGGCGAGTTCGCCCTCTTCTTCGCCCGCACGCCCTAGGCCCCGCTTTGCGGGGCACCTTGCGTGTCTCGTGACAGTTCCGTGCGCCCCCCGTTCAGGGACTGTCCCTCAGACAGAACCTGACATGACGTGGCTGCCAGGAGCCGCTTAGCTGCTAGAAGTCGGGCGTGGCGACGTTCCACGTCCTCGTCCACCGCTCGGGGCCGGAGTGGGATCCGGCCCGGCAGCTCGAAGAGCAGTCCGACTGGCCCGCGCATGCGGCGTTCATGGACGAGCTCGTGGACTCCGGCTTCGTCTTCCTGGGCGGGCCGCTCGCGGACGAGCACCGCGTCGTCCTCGCCGTCGAGGCCGAGTCCGAGGACGCGGTCCGTGCCACGCTCGGGCGCGACCCGTGGCACGAGTCACATCTGCGGATTGCGGCGATCGAGCCCTGGACGATCCGGCTCGACCCGCGCCGGGCGAGCTAGAGCAGCGAGCGGTACAGCTCGACCGTCTGCTCGGCGATCGCGCGCCAGGAGAAATGGTCGATCGCGCGCTGCCGGCCGGCACGGCCCATCTCCTCCGCGCGCGCCGGGTCGGCGACGAGCTCGTTGACCCGCACGGCGATGTCGGTCGCGAACTGCTCCGGATCGACCGGGGCGCGCGAGCCGTCGTCGCCCGGCTCGAACGGGACGAGCAACCCCGTCACCCCGTCGTCGACGACCTCCGGAATGCCACCGGTGCGCGTGGCGACGACGGCCGTCTCGCAAGCCATGGCCTCGAGGTTGACGATGCCGAGCGGCTCGTAGATCGACGGGCAGACGAACACGGTCGCGTGCGACAGCAACTGGATCACCTCGGGCTTCGTGAGCATCTGGTCGAGCCAGAGCACGTTGCCGCGCTCGGACCGCACGCGGTCGACCTTGGCGGCGATCTCGGCTCCGATCTCCGGCGTGTCCGGCGCGCCTGCGCAGAGCACGAGCTGAGCGGCCGGGTCGATCTGGAGGGCCGCGTCGCAGAGGTAGGTGACACCCTTCTGCCGCGTGATCCGGCCGACGAACACGACCGACGGCCGCGACGGGTCGACGCCGTAGCGCTCGAGCACGTCGGTCGACGGGTCCGGCCGGTACTCCTCCGCGTCGATCCCGTTGTAGATCACGCCCACGCGCTCGGGGTCGATCGCCGGATAGCACGAGAGCACGTCGCGACGCATCTCCGACGAGACGGCGACGATCGCGTCGGCGGCCTCGAGCGCGGTCTGCTCGCAGAACGACGAGACCGCGTAGCCGCCGCCGAGCTGCTCCTCCTTCCAGGGACGCATCGGCTCGAGCGAGTGGACGGTGCAGACGGCCGGGATCCCGTACATCAGCTTCGCGAGTTGACCGCCGAACTGCGCGTACCAGGTGTGCGAGTGCACGATCCCGGCTCCCTCGACGCCCGCCGCCATCGTCAGATCGATCGATACCGCCTGCAGCGCCGCGAGGTGCTGCGAGTCGCCCGCGAGCGCCTCCCAGGCGCGGTGGGCGACGACCCTGGGCTCGCCGGGCGCGCCCGGCGGCCGCTCGGCGCCCCAGCAGTGGACGGTCACGTCGACGAGCCGCGCGAGCTCGCGGGCCAGGTACTCGACGTGCACGCCCGCACCGCCGTACACCTCGGGCGGGTACTCGCGGGTCAGGAGCGCGACGCCGAGGTCGCGGCCGTCAGGCGGCAACCTTCTCCCCTTTCCCGACCACGACGATCCCGCCTTCCGAGACGACGAAACGCTTCCGGTCGGCCTCCGGGTCGACGCCGATCTCCGCTCCCTCGGCGACCTGCACGTTCTTGTCCAGGATCGCCTTGCGCACGATCGCCCCGCGGCCGATGTCGACGTCGTGCATCAGCACCGAGCCCTCGACGAGCGCCCGCGAGTGGACGTGCACGCGCGGCGAGAGGATCGACCGGCGCACGACCCCGCCCGAGACGACGACCCCGGCGCAGACCATCGAGTCGATCGCCATGCCCGTCCGCCCGGGCTCCTCGAGCACGAACTTCGCGGGAGGAAGCGGCTCGGGCCAGGTCAGGATCGGCCAGAGCTCGTTGTAGAGGTTGAAGACAGGGTCGACGGAGATCAGATCCATGTGCGCCTCGAAGTAGGCGTCGAGCGTCCCGACGTCGCGCCAGTACCCGCGCTCGCGCTCGCTCACACCCGGCACGCGGCTCTCGGCGAAGTCCCACACGGCGGCCTCGCCGCGCGCGACGAGATCCGGAATGATGTCGCCGCCCAGATCGTGCCTGGACGTCTCGACCTCGGCGTCCAGGTTCACCGCCTCGACGAGCGCAGCCGTCGTGAAGACGTAGTTGCCCATCGACGCGAGCACCTGGTCGGGCGCGTCGGGCAGGCCGATCGGGTCGGAAGGCTTCTCGCGGAAGGCGGCGATGGCGTTGCCGCCGGGAGCGGGCTCGATCACGCCGAAGTCGCCCGCCTGCTCGATCGGCATCCGGATGCCCGCGACGGTCACGCCCGCGCCCGACTCGAGGTGCTGCTCGATCATCTGCCGCGGGTCCATCCGGTAGATGTGGTCGGCGCCGAAGACGCAGATGTAGGTCGGCCGCTCGTCGGAGATCAGGTTCATGTTCTGGTAGATCGCATCGGCCGACCCGGCGAACCAGTGCGGCCCGCGCCGCATCTGGGCCGGTACGGGCGTGACGTAGTTGCCGAGCAGCGGTGACAGCCGCCACGTCGTCGCGATGTGCTTGTCGAGGCTGTGACTCTTGTACTGGGTCAGCACGGCGATCCGCAGGTAGCCCGCGTTGACGAGGTTCGAGAGTGCGAAGTCGACGAGCCGGAAATTGCCGCCGAACGGCACCGCCGGCTTCGCCCGGTCGGCCGTCAGCGGCTGGAGCCGCTTCCCCTCGCCGCCGGCCAGCACCATGGCGAATCCGCGAGGCAGCGACATGCGTCAACATTAAACGCAGGCAATCGACCGGAAGGGACGGACATGAGCTTCCTGGACAAGGTGAAGGCAGGCGTGAAGTCGGGCGCCGAGCAGGCCGCGACGCGGGCGCAGGCGGAGATCGAGAGGCTGCAGGCGAAGCGCGACCTCCAGCAGGCCTACGCCGAACTGGGCGAGAAAGCGCTCGAACTGGCCGATCGCGGCGAGCTGTCCCACGCCGAGCTCCAGCCCGCGATCGACCGGGCGCATGCGGCGAAGAGCGACCTCGACGCGATCGGCAGTGAGCCCGACCCGGCTCCCCCAGCCGAGGAGCCGAGCGGGACGGCGCCCGCGGAAACGCCGCCGACGAGTTAGTCTCCTAGGATCCCTCGATCGAGGGATCGAGGCCGACCCCCCACCCGCCGAGTGCAAACGTCAAGGGAACCGGGGGTACAGGAGGTGGTGGGTGGCCTCGTTCGTCGAGACACAGGGGCACGCAGGGGACGAAGGAAATTTCGAAGCCCTGTACAGCACGTATAGGAGCGAGGTTCAGCGCCTGGCGTCGTACCTGCTCCGGAACGCGGCCGACGCCGAGGATGCCTCGCAGACGGTGTTCGTGAACGTGCTGCGAGCGCTGCGCCAGGGAGTCCGCCCGGCGGAGCCGCGGGCATGGCTGCTCGCGATCACGCGAAACGTCTGCTTCAGCCGCGGCCGCGCCGCCTCCGCGCGACCGGACGAGGTCGAGCTCGATCCCGAGCGCCTCCCCGGGACCGGCGGCGACGACACGCCGAGCGTCGACGAGATCGTCGGCGCGCTGACGCGCATGCTCCCGAACCAACGCGCCGCGCTGATCCTGCGTGACTTCCGCGGCGCCCCGCACGCCGAGATCTGCGAGCTGCTGACGCTCTCGCCCGCCGGTGCCGAGACGCTGCTGGCGCGTGCACGTGCCAGCTTCCGCGCGGAGATCCAGGCCGGAGAGCAGCCGTTCGACTGCGCCGAGACGAAGGCGCTCGTCGAACAGCAGCTGATGGGTTCGATCACCGCCGCCGAGCGGCACTCGTTGCGGACGCATCTACGTCATTGCTCGCCCTGTGCGACGCTCGCGCGGGCCGCTCGCTCGAGTGCCGGCAAGGTCGCGGGGCTCGTCTTCTGGCCGGGCGAGCTGTTGTCGCGTCTCGCCTCCGCTTTCTCGCAGGCTCCGTCTGCCGTCCATGTTGCGGCCGCAGTCACCTCGACGGCGGCGATCGCGACGGTGGCGATCCCGATGGCCATCATGCACTCGCCGGTCGCGGACCACACCGAAGGACGAGCCGCCCCCGCTCCGGGACTCGCGGTGTCGGCGACCGGCCCGACGGCGACATCGGCGGCATCGGCGGCATTCGCGCAGGCCGTGCACACAGCCGGCATCGCCTATGTCTCGCACGCCGCCGCCGTGAGCTCCGGCACGCACGGCCACGCGCGCACACATGGCCGCACCCACGGACCCGGCCACGCCGGTTCGTCGAAGGCGACTGCCGTCCCGTCGACCTACGTGAAGGCAGCGGGCGCGCACGCATCGCCCGCGACCTCCAACGGCGGCACCACCGCCCGGCCCGGGACGACAGCCCCGGTCGAGGTCTCGCCGCACCAGAGTCCTCCCCCCGCGGCGGCAACGGCGCCGGCCAACGCACGGCCTGCGGCGGTGTCGCCGCACTCATCTTCCCCGCCCTTGCGTCCCGGGGCGAAGGCGAAGCCGAAAGCAAAGCCGAAGCGCGCCCCGAGGCGCGGCAGCGGCGGGCGCCATCCCACCGATCCGGCGGACAGGATGCCGGGGTCGCAGCCTGGGGGTGCGGTCTCGGCACCGGGAGACGGCGGCACCGGCAGTGGTGACCCAGGGGCCGTCGCAGGCTCGTCGTCGTCGGAGTCCTCCAAGCCGTCCACGTCGTCGACGAGCTCGAACGGCGGCACGAACGGTTCGACGAGCTCGAACGCAGGCACCAACCAGAACGGGTCGAGCAGCTCGAACAACAGCGGGTCGAACGGCAACGGCTCGGGCGGCAACGGCTCGAACGGCAACGGCTCAGGCGGCAACAGCTCGGGCGACAACGGCCACCACAAGCCCAAGCACTAGAGGCGCGAGCGCCGGCGGCGCCGTCGGCGCAGCGCGTTAAGGTGCGGCGGTGGCTGCGCCGCGTCGCCTCCCGAACGTCAGGCTCGGCGCCGTGATCGCGCTCGGCATCGCCGCCGGGCTCGGCGTCTGGCTCGGCACACGCGACAACGGGCACTCGTCGCCGCCCACGAGCACGACGGCCGCCGGGCCGACGGGCAAGACGGTCGTTCCGATCAGCGCGAGCGGCCTCCAGACGCTCGTGGCCGCGCTTCACCGCCCGATCTACTGGGCCGGCGAGCAGCCGGGCAAGCGAAACGAGTTGGCGCAGAACGCGAACGGCAACGTCTACGTCCGCTACCTGCCTCCCGGAGCCAAGATCGGGACCACGCAGGCGTTCCTCACCGTCGGCACCTATCCGGTGCCGGATGCATTCTCCGTCACCGCGAAGACAGCCGGGCAGGCGGGTTCCGTGCGTGTCCCGGCCCAGGGCGCGGTCGCGTTCTATGCGACGAGCGCCCCGACGAACATCTACCTCGCCTTCCCCGGCACCGACTACCAGATCGAGGTGTACGACCCCTCGGCTGCCGAGGCGAAGCGGCTCGTCGAGGAGGGGAAGATCGTGGCGGTCTCGTCGGCTGCGGCCGCACCGAAGCTCGTCACGGCGGTCAAGCTGAAAGCGATCGCGGGCACGCTCGGCCATCCGCTCTACTGGGCCGGTTACAGGGGGGGCTTCGGCTACGAGCTGCGGCAAGATGAGGGCGACAAGACCTACGTCCGCTATCTGCCCCGCGGGATGGTCGCGGGTGCGAATACCCCCGCTCTGACGGTCGGCTCGTACGGCCTCGCCGACGCGTTCGCAGTCACCCAGCGCTCGGCCGGCCGGCCCGGCGCCGTCCAGGTGCCGGTGACGGGCGGCGGGATCGCCTTCTACAGCAAGAGCGTGCCGACGAGCGTCTACATCGCCTACCCGGGGACGAACGTCCAGATCGAGGTCTACGACCCCTCACCGGGGCGCGCGAAGGAGCTCGTCACCACGGGCAAGATCGTGCCCGTCGGCTGATCACCCACGAGTGCTGATCGCCTGGCTCCTGTACCCGCTCGTCCTGGCGGCGCTGGCGCTCGGTTGCGGGCTCCTGCTCCAGCGCGCTGCCGGCGAGACGGCGCTCCCGAACGGCCTCTTGCTCCCCGCCGGCCTGGCGCTCGTGATCGTCGCGGCGCTGTTCCCGCCTGTCTTCGAGTCGACAGCCGTGCTCGCCACGCCGCTGGTGGTCGCGCTCGCCGCGATCGGGTACGGCGTCTCGTGGCCGTTCCGCCGGCTCCGGCCGGACTGGTGGGCGATCGGCGCCGGAGCGGGGACGTATCTCGCCTTCGGCGCGCCGGTGCTGCTCCTCTGGCGCGAGACCTTCGCGGGCTACATCAAGCTCGACGACACCGCGACCTACCTCGCGATGCTCGACCGCTACCTCGGCCACGGCTACAACCTCACCGGCCTGCACGCCTCGACGTACGAGGCGACGCTGAAGACGAGCCTGTCGACCGGATACCCGATGGGCTCGCTCATGCCTCTCGGCGTCGGCCATACGCTCCTCGGCACCGACACGGCCTGGCTCTGGCAGCCCTACCTCAGCTTCCTCGCGGCGATGGTCGCGGTCGGGCTGTACGCGCTGTCCCGGCCGCTCGTCCGGGCCCGCGCGCTCCGCGCCCTCGCGGCGGCGACCGCGGCGAGCGCGGCGCTGCTCTACGGCTACGCGCTCTGGGGCGGGATCAAGGAGCTCGCCGAGGCCGCCCTGCTCGTCCTCGTCGCGGCGCTGCTTCCCGCCTTCCTGCGCGCGCCGGGCCGGCGTGCAGCGCTCCCGCTCGCGGTCGCCGCGGCGGCGACGGTCGGCGTTCAGAGCGCCGCAGGGGCGGGCTGGCTCGCGGTGCCGGCCGTGATCGCGGCCGTCGTCCTCTGGCGCCTGCCGGACCGCCGGAGGAGCCTCGAGGCGGCCGTCGCCCTGGTCGTCGCCACGGTCGCGCTCGCGATCCCGACTCTCTCGGCGGCGACGATGTGGCTCCACCACACGAGCGCGTTCACGAGCGGCGACGAGTTCGGCAACCTCCTGCACAGGCTCGACTGGTGGCAGATCTTCGGCATCTGGCCGACGGGCGACTTCCGGACGGCCGCGAATCGGAGCGACGTCACCGGGGTGCTGATCGCGCTGGTCGTGATCGGGGCCGTCCTCGCGCTCGTCGTCGCCTGGCGACGGCGCGGCTTCGGCCTGCTCACGTACGCGGCGAGCGCGCTCGTCGGCAGCTCGATCTTCTGGCTCCAGGGATCGCCGTGGATCGGAGGCAAGGCGATCGCGATCGCCTCCCCGCTCTGCCTCAGCCTCGCGCTCGTCGCCACCGGCTGGGTCTACGAGCACGGGCGGCGCATCGAGGCCGTGCTCGCGGCCGGCGCGATCGTCTTCGGGGTCGCCTGGTCGGATGCCCTCGCCTACCACGACGCGTTCCTTGCGCCCGGCGCACGGCTCTCCGAACTCGACGCGATCGGCAAGAAGTTTGCGGGCCAGGGGCCGGCGCTCGAGACGGACTACGACCCCTACGGTGCCAGGCATTTCCTGCGCTCACTCGACGCCGAGGCGACGTCCGAGCTTCGCGTCCGCCCTGTCTTCCTGCGGACGGGCTACCAGCTGCAGACAGGGGCATCCGCCGACCTCGACGAGATCGCGCTTTCCGACGTGCTCGTCTACCGGACGATCGTTCTCCGCAACTCACCGGCGGCGAGCCGGCCGCCGTCGGCGTACAGCCCCGTGGCGGCGACGCGCCACTACCAGGTCTGGCAGCGGCCCGTCTCGGGCTCGCCGACGATTGTCGAGCACCTGTCCCTGGGAGATCGATTCCACGCCGCCGCCGTGCCGCGCTGCGCGGATGTCCTACGGCTGGCGAAGGAGGCGGGGCCGAGCGGGCGGCTCGCCGCCGTCGTCCGCCCCGTGAACATCGCGGTCGATCTCGACGGCTCGGCCCCCGGTGCGGAGGGGCGATTCGGAGAGACGGCCGGCCTCGAGTATCCGATCGGCTCCGCGACGTACCCGGTCGCACTCGATGCGCCGGCCGACGGTCTCTACGAGATCGGGATCGACGGGTCGTTCCGGAGCCTGCTGGAGCTCTCGGTCGACGGACACGAGGTCGCCGCGCAGCGACACGTCCTGAACTGGCCGAGCGAGTACGAGCCGCTCGCGACCGTGCGGCTGAAGAAGGGCGAGCACCGCCTGACGCTCCGTTACACCGGCCCGGACGTCCACCCCGGCAGCGCAGGCAACGGCTTCTTCGGTCTCGGGCCGCTCGTGATCGGACGCACCGGCCCCGACCTGGCGGTGACGTACGTCTCCCCGGCGAACGCGCGCAGCCTCTGCGGCAAGACCCTCGACTGGGTCGAGGCGGTCCGGCCCTAGGGCGTTAGGTCCCCGCGCGGCCGAGGGGCCGGGCGAGAGGAGGCTCTGACGGCGGCCTCCCCTCGCTTCGCAAAAAAGCCCCGCCTAGCGCGAGACGACGACCCCGCCGCCCGAGACCTGCGAGGCGGCGACGCCCGGCATGTTCTCCGCAAGCCACGATGCGGCGGCCTGATTCGACGCCGTGGCGCTCGACTCGTCGTCGTAGACCGTCACCGACACGGTCTCGCCCTCGGCCTCGATCAGGTAGTAGGCGCGGAAGCGGGGAATGCCCGAAACGATGCCGAGCACGTCGTCGGCCCGTTCCTTGAGCCTCTCTGCGAGCTCCGGGTCGGTGTACCTGCGGACGGTTGCGTACATTGCTCCTCCTCGTTCGTTCGGGACACGAGGACCCTAGGCGTCGAGCACCTTCTTCGCCATGTTGGCCCGTCACAGGCGCGACTAGGATTGCGCCGTGGACGCCGTGATCAGCGTCCGTGGTCTGCACAAGAGCTACGGCGCAGTCGAAGCTGTGGCAGGCATCGATCTCGAGGTCGCTCGCGCGGAGATCTTCGCGTTCCTGGGTCCGAACGGCGCGGGCAAGACGACGACCGTCGAGATCCTCGAAGGCTTCAGGGAGCGCACCGAGGGTGAGGTCAGCATCCTCGGTGAGGACCCGGCGCACGCCGGGGCCGCGTGGCGGAACCGGATCGGCGTCGTCCTGCAGGAGTCGCAACCGGAGCCGGGCCTGACTGTGCGCGAATGCCTCGACCTCTATGCGGGCTACTACTCGAAGCCACGGGGGATCGAGGAGACGCTCGCTCTGACCGGGCTCGAGGACCGCGCCGACGTCCGCGCCGAGCAGCTTTCCGGCGGGCAGCGCCGCCGGCTCGACGTCGCGCTCGCGCTCATCGGCGACCCGGAGCTGATCTTCCTCGACGAGCCGACGACCGGCTTCGATCCGTCCGCGCGCCGGCAGGCATGGGAGGTCGTGCGCGGTCTCCGCGAGCTCGGCAAGACCGTCTTCCTGACGACGCACTACATGGACGAGGCCGAGAACCTGGCCGACCGGATCGCGGTGATCGCGGACGGGCGCATCGTCGCCGAGGGCACGCCCGGGTCACTCGGCGGCCGTGATCGGATGGCCGCGACGATTCGCTTCACGCTGCCGCCCGGCACCGGAGCAGCAAACCTGCCCGAGACCCTCGCCTCGCTCGCCGATCCCGCCTCGGACGGACTGACCACGCTGAGGACGCAGACGCCGCTCGTGCAGCTCCGAGAGCTCGCCGACTGGGCGCTCGCGCACGACCTCGACCTGCCGGATATCGAGGTCCGGCGACCCACGCTCGAGGACGTCTACCTCTCGCTCACCGCCGAGCCGGAGGCCGGGCCGTGACACGCACCGCGTGGCTGGTGCTCCACCAGGCGCACTACGACCTGCTCGCATTCCTGCGCAACCGCCAGGCGCGCTTCTTCACGCTGATGCTGCCGCTGATCTTCCTCGTCATCTTCGTCAGCGTCTTCGGGAACCACACGGTCGGCCCCGAACGCGTGAAGGCCTCCACCTACTACGTGCCGGGGCTCTCCGCACTCGCGATCATCGCCGCCTCGTTCGTCAACCTCGTGATCTCGCTCACCGCGCAACGGGAGGCCGGCGTGCTGAAGCGTCGCCGTGCGACGCCTGTGCCCGCCTGGGTCCTGCTCGCGGGACGAACGATCACGGCGATGAGCGTCTCGCTCCTCGTCATGACCGTCCTGCTGCTTCTCGGTCGCTTTGCCTACGGCGTTCGCCTGCCGAGCTCGACGATCCCGGGCGTCCTGCTCACCGCCGTCATCGGCTCGGCGACCTTCTGCATCCTCGGCTACGCGCTGGCGACGGTGGTCGGATCGGCCGACGCGGCGCAGCCGATGGTGCAGGCGATCATGCTTCCGCTCTACTTCATCTCCGGCATCTTCATTCCCAACGTCAACCTCCCGACCTGGTTGCAGGACGTTGCCAGGATCTTTCCGGTACAGCACCTGGCCGACGGCCTCCACAACGCCTTCGACCCGGCCACGCACGGCTCCGGCATCGTCTGGAGCGACCTCGGCGTCCTCGCGCTGTGGGCGGCAGCCGGTCTGCTCATCGCGCTGCACCGGTTCAGCTGGACTCCCGCTGCGGCAGGGGCGTAGACCCCGTCAGGGCAGTCAGCTCAACGAGTGAGGTGAGACGTGCCGACCGAAGTCCAGACTCGAACCGGGAGCTGCCCGAGTCACGGAACCGTCGCAGCCACGCGAACGGTCCCGGGACCGGGGTTCCCGTACCTCCTCAACGCCGTTCGCCGCTGGATCGCCAAACGGCGACCGTATCGCTGCCCGACGTGCGGGGGCGCCGTGACGTCGAGATAGCCGACGCGCTAGCGGTGGTCCACCGTCCGCATCGTCTTGCGGCTCTCGCGGTCCTCGTCGTCCGTGTCCCAGGTCACGTTCGACGCGACCGACACGACCCCGGGGACGCGCCTCGTGAGCGACGCGACCATCTCGGCGTCGGCCTTCGTGCCGACGTGCCCGGTCAGCTCGACGGCGCCGCCCTCGACGACGACCGAGACCTGCTCGGGCGCGATCCAGAGCGTCCGCAGGACGACGTCGTCCTGGATCTCGGTGACGATCTCGGCGTCGGGGCGCACGAACGCCCGCACGAGATCGGCCCGGGTGACGATGCCGATCAGCACGCCGTCGTCGGTCACGACCGGCAGGCGGTTGATGCGCGCGTCGATCATCCTCCCCGCCGCCTCGGACACGGGGCGTGCCGGGGTGATCGTGATCGCGGGCGACGTCATCGCCTCGCCGGCGGTGAGCGCCCGAAGCTTCTCGCCGACGTCCACGCCTTCAGAGTGGAACATGCCGACGAGCCCGTGGCGGGCAGGGTTGATCGCGCGCTCCTTGACGAGGATGTCCGCCTCGGAGACGACGCCGACGACCTTGCCGCCCTCGACGACCGGCAGCCCCGAGATGCCGAGCTCCATCAGCACACGCGCCACTTCCTTGAGGGACGTGTCGGGCTCGACCGTCCTCACCTCTTTCGTCATCACGTCCTGGATTCGCATGGTCGGCCTCCTTCGGCTCGAAAAAGCTCTCTGCCGGAACTCTCCGCCGCCGCGTTCCGGCGCGCATCCGAGACGAGCCCATACGCGGTTGCGGCTTTTCCGCAGGCGCCCGTTCAATCCTTGTACGGGTCGACCACGTCGCGGCCGGCCATCGCGACCCCGAGAGGGCGGAGCGTGTGCGTGACGCGGATCGAGCCTGCGTGCGCCGCGAGCACGTCGGGCAGGCGCTTGTAGGCCTCCGGCGCCTCGTCCGCGCCGCCGCCGACGAGCACGATGCCCTGCTCGCGCAGGCGCTCCTGGACCGCCGGCCAGTCGACGAGGCCCGGCTTGACCTGCTCGTACACGGACGCCCTGCGGAGCTTCGAGCCGTGCTCGGGGCACGTGCCCGGCTCGGAGGCGACGTGGGGACAGTCGCGATGGCCGCACACGAAGCGCTTGACACGACGGACGCGCCCGGCGGCCTGCGACCGGCTCATCACGCGGCCGGCGCCGTGGACGGTCGAGAAGAGCGACGCCTCGGCCTCGGGGCCGGCGACGCCCTCGAGGATGACGGACTCGTCTCCCATCGAGCCGCCGAGGAACCCTTCCTGCCCCGGCCGGGCGGGCGTGCAGCCCTTCCGGATCACCCAGTAGTCGCGCCCGAAGTGCTGCTCGCGCCAGGCGAAGTTGTGGTGGTTGTGCACTTCGCGGGTCGCCTCCGCGCCCAGGATGTCGAGCACCTTGGCGACGACCGTGTCGCGCCCGGCGTGGGCGTACTCGCCCGCGAGCTCCATCGCCGCGACGTAGGAACGGCCGAGCTCCGAGTCGATCTCGAAGAGAACGGGCGGCGAGTCCATCTCGCCTTCACGCGCCTTCGCGCCGAAGGCGAGGCCCTGCGCGAGCGCCAGGAAGCCCGACGCCGTCTTGTGGCCGAACCCGCGCGAGCCGAAGTGGACGCCGACCCACACCAGGCCCTCTTCGTCCTCCATCACGTTGACGTAGTGGTTGCCGGCGCCGACGGTGCCGAGCTGGGCCGCGGCCAGGTCGGCGAGGCCGCGCTGCGGGGCGAAGTCGGCGACGCGGATCTTCTCCAGCACCGCGTGGTCGGTGCGCTCGGCGGCCGGGACGCCCATGCCGAACGAGATCCGGCGCGTAATCTCGCGCATGATCCGCCGGACGCCGCCGAGCGCGTCGAGCTCGGCCAGCGCCAGTTCGGTCCGGACGGCCTTGTTCCCGCAGCCGATGTCGTAGCCCACACCCGACGGCGAGACGTGGCCCTCATAGGCGATGCCGCCGCCGATCGGCTGCGAGTAGCCCGGGTGGTGGTCCGCGCAGAGCACGCCGAACTCGGCGTCGCCCGCCTCCATGCAGCGCTCGAGCTGCTTCAGGCTGCGGTCGTCGATCGTGCCGAACGTCTTGATGTTCACAGGAACCTCCCTTCCATTCTGGCTCTTCCGTCCGCAGGAACAGCGACGCCCCCGCCTGGACAGCTCGGCGAGGGCGCGTCGTTCACGCGGCTGCGTCCCACCGCGGAGGCTGGGGCGACCGCTCCGGATCCAGCTGCGGGACCCGATCCTGCTTGAGTGCCTCCGACCTGCTCTTCAGCGCCACCACCTTGGCCGAGCGATCCGGTTCGGCAGGCGGCGGAACGAGTCTGAGCGGAAGGAGACGATGCACGTCGTACATCTCTTCTCCTTTCTGGAAATGCGCATGCCAAAGCAGACGCGATTTCCAGCATCGATTTTCAGCGCGAAGCGCTGGGTCTCAGACGGTGATCTTGTGAAGCTGGTTCAAGCTGGTCATAGGCATCACCTCGGTACGAACTCGATCTGGACTGTTCCGGGAAACAAAAAGGGCGACCCGTGGGTCGCCCTCGCTTGGCTCGGTATGCGGCTAGAGGTCTAGCGCGCACAGCTCCCAACGAGGGCAGGGACGTTGTCGAGTCGGCGCATGCCGCCGAAGCTGCCTGGGCACGTCGTCGGCGATGCAACCGGCGCCGCTTTGGCGTGGAACGACTCGATGTGGATGTTGGTCATCACGATGGTAGGTTCCTCCGGTGACCGAGGATAGACGATGTTCGACGATTTGGCAAGGAATCCGTCGAACGATGCCATCGCCCCGTTGCAACTGCGTCCACGGAATGGCACGAGTGAATTGTCTCCTCAGGTTGCGGGTTTCCCACAGCGGTGGGCGGAGATCCGCCGATGCCCGGCGCACGACAGCGGCCTAGCGTGAAGGCGACCCTGAGAAAGGAGCTCCCATGTCAGTCCGAGTCGCAATCAACGGCTTCGGTCGCGTTGGCCGCGCGGCGATGCGATCCGCCTTCGAGCGGGACGCTGCCGTCGAGTGGGTGGCGATCAACGATCTCGTCGATCCCGCCACGCTGGCCCACCTGCTGAAGCACGACAGCGTCTACGGCCGCTTCGACCGCCCGGTCGAGTCGACCGAGCACGGGCTCGTCGTCGACGGCCACGAGGTGGCGGTCTTCGGCGAGCGAGATCCGGCGCTGCTGCCTTGGCGCGAGCTCGAGGTCGACGTCGTGATCGAGTCGACCGGAGTCTTCCGCACCCGCGCGGCCGCCGCCGCCCACCTCGAGGCGGGTGCCAGCAAGGTGATCCTCTCGGCCCCGGCGAAAGACTCGGTGCCGACCTTCGTGCTCGGCGTGAACTTCGATTCCTACGATCCCGAGCACGACGACGTGATCTCGAACGCCTCCTGCACGACGAACTGCCTGGCGCCCGTGGCTCGCGTGCTGCACGATACGGTCGGCATCCGCCACGGACTGATGACCACCGTGCACGCATACACCTCTGACCAGCGACTCGTCGACCTGCCGCACAAGGACCTGCGGCGGGCGCGGGCTGCCTCCCTCAACATGATCCCGACCACGACCGGCGCCGCGAAGGCGATCGGCCTCGTGATCCCGGAGCTCGACGGCAAGTTGAAGGGCTACGCCGTGCGCGTGCCGGTCCCGACCGGCTCGCTCGTCGACCTCGCCGTCGAGACGTCCCGGCCGACTTCGGTCGAGGAGATCAACGAAGCGTTCGAGGGGCGCGCCGACCACGGCGAGCTCGAAGGCATCCTCGCCTACAGCGAGGAGCCGCTTGTCTCCTCCGACGTGATCGGCTCGCCGTACTCGGCCGTCTTCGACGCCGGACTGACGAGCGTCGTCGACGAGACGCAGGTGAAGGTCGTCGCGTGGTACGACAACGAGTGGGGCTACTCGACCCGCATCGTCGAGCTCGCCGAGCGCGTGCTCGCCCCGGTGCCCGTAGGGAGCAGCGCCTGATGGGTTTCGTCGTCGTCGGTGTCGACGGCTCGGAAAGCAGCATGGCCGCGCTCCGCGTCGCCGCCGAGGAGGCGAAGACGCGGAGCGCGACGCTCCGGATCGTGGTCGCCTGGCACATCCCGCTCGCCGTCTACACCGACGGCCTGCCCCCGCCGGCCGAGATCACCACGGACATGCAGGAGGCCGCGGAGGAGATCGCCAAGCAGGCCGAGGCGGCGGTACCCGCCGGCGTCGAGTTCGAGACGAAGCTCTGCGAGGGCCAGCCCGCGGACGTGCTGGTCGAGGAGAGCCAGGGGGCCGAGGTCCTGGTCGTCGGCTCGCGCGGCCTCGGCGGCCTGGCCCGTTTGGTGCTCGGCTCGGTCAGCCGGCATGTGTCCGATCACGCCAAGTGCCCGGTCGTGGTCGTGCCGCACTCGGACGACGAGCACGACGGCTGACGCTAGGGCCTGAGCGCGCGTAGCGCGTTCAGGATCACCGCGACGTCGATCGCCTCCTGGAGGACGGCGCCGCCGATCGGCGCGATCGCGCCCGCCGCCGCGAAGCCCATGGCGACGATGCTGAGTCCCATGCCGATGAGCACGCTCTGTCGCGCGATCCCGAGCGAGCGCCTGCCGATGCGCACCGCCTCGGCGACGCGGTCGATTCTGTCGACGACGATGACAGCGTCGGCCGTCTCCGAGGCGATCGTCGCGCCCGTCACCCCCATCGCGATGCCGACGTCGGCGAGCGCGAGCGCCGGCGCGTCGTTGATCCCGTCTCCGACCATCATCACCGGAGCCAGCTCCGGGCTCGCCTGCATCGCCCGGACGACCTCGAGCTTCTCCTCGGGCGACTGCTCCGGATACACGCGCTCGATCCCCAGCCGCGAACCGATCTCCTTCGCGACGGACGAACGGTCGCCGGTCACCATCGCCACGTGCACGATCCCGGCGCGCCGCAGCTCCTCGGCGACGCCCTGGGCGTCCTCGCGCGGGCGGTCGGCGACGACGATCGCCCCGACGAGGCTCCCGTCCACACCCACGAGCACCCGCGAGCGTCCGTCGTCGATGGTTCCCAGGGCCGCAGCCGCGCCGTAGCCGCGCTCCTGGAGCCAGCGCGCGCTGCCGACCGCCACCCGACGCCCGTCGACGAGGCCCTCGATCCCCTGCCCGGGCCGCTCCTCGACGTGGTCGGGCAGGCTGAGCTCGAGCCCCGTGCGCTCGGCGCCGTGCACGAGGGCTTCGGCCGTCGCGTGGCCGGAAAGCTGGTCGAGGGAAGCGGCGAGGCGCAGCACCTCGTCTCGGGCGACGCCGTCGAGCGCCACGACCTGCTCGATCTCGGCGGTCCCGAGCGTCAGCGTGCCGGTCTTGTCCAGCAGCACCGTACGGACGCGCCCCAGCTGCTCGATCACGGCCCCGCCCTTGACGATCACGCCGGCACGGGCGGCGCGGGACACGCCCGAGATGAACGCGATCGGCGCCGCCAGGATCAGCGGGCACGGCGTCGCGACGACGAACACCGCCAGGGCGCGCATCGGGTCACCCGAGACCGCTCACGCGATTCCGGCCACGATCGTTGCGACGGGCAGGAAGACGATCGCGTAACGGTCGGCCATGCGCACGAACGGCGCACGTTGCTTCCCGGCCTCCTACACGAGGCGGACGATCGCCGCGTACGCGCTCTCGGCGGCAGGGCGCGCGACGCGGAGCTCGAACGCGTCCCCGGCGTTGGCCGTCCCGCTCCGGATCGTCTCTCCGCGCACGTGGACCGCCGGGAGCGGCTCGCCCGTCAGCGCCGACTCGTCGAGCACGGCCGCCTCGGCGGTGAGGACGCCGTCGGCCGGGACGACGTCGCCGGCCCGCACGACCACGGTGTCCCCGACTGCGAGCGACTCGACGGGCACCTCTTCGACGCGGCCGCCACGAAGGCGGTGCGCGATCCGCGGTGCGCGCGCGACCAGCTTCGTCAGCTCGCGGCTCGCCCGCTTGGCAGCGCGCGCCTCGAGCGCGTTCCCGCCCGCGAGCATGAGCACGATCACGACGCCGACCGCGAACTGGCGCAGCGCGAGCGCACCGACAATCGCGACGAGCGCGACGGCGTCGACGCCGACGTCACGGTGCCACAGCGAGCGCAGGACCGACCAGGCGAGCGGGACGAGCATGACCACGACCGACACGGCCCAGATCACGTTCCCGGCCGTCTCCAGTCCGGCGAGCCGGAGCGCTCCGCCGACGATCACGGCGGCCAGCGCGGCGACGGCGAGCGTCCGCTCGCTCATCGCCTACCAGGTCTTGGCGCGGGAGGGCGGCTCGGGCGGGCGCAAGCGGATGCGCGCGTCGACCGCGACGCAGCCGGCGTCGAGTCCGATCACGGGGTTCAGGTCGAGCTCGGCGATCTCCGGATGGGTGTCGGCGAGCCGCGAGAGCCGTTGCAACAGATCGGCGAGCGCGTCGGCGTCGGCCGCGGGCGCGTTGCGGTAGCCGGCGACGAGCCGTCCTGCCTTGCCTGTCGTCACGAGCTCGAGCGCGTCGACGTCGGTCAGCGGCGCGAGCCTGAACTGGGCGTCGCCGATCAGCTCGGCGAGGACGCCTCCGGGGCCGCAGGCGACGAGCGGGCCGAACATCGGATCCTGCACGACGCCCGCCAGCAGCTCCACGCCGCCGCGGATCATCTGCTGGACGACGACCGGCGTCCCGATGCGTGCGACCTCGGCACGGACCGATTCCTCGTCCGCGACGTCGAGCGCGAGCAGCTTCTTGTCGGACTTGTGCGCACCCGCCTCGGCCGTCTTGACGGCGACCGGGTAGCCGAGCTCGGCCGCGGCGGCGACCGCTTCGTCGGCACTCTCGGCCACGCGTTCCACGACGAATGGGATGCCGTAGGCGCCGAGTAGCGCGCGAACCTGCCCCGGCTCGAGCCAGACGTCGCTCGATCCCTCGAGCGCCCCCCGGATCACGTCCGCGGCGGCGCGCTCGTCGATGCCCTCGAGTGCCGGGACGACGCCCGCCGGCCGGCGGAGCCACGCGGCCCGCTCCGCAGCCCGTCCGAGCGCTCGTGCAGCCGACTCGGGATAGGCGAATGCGGCGACGCGCCGCGGCTCCCGCAGCAGGGCGGGTGGCGTGCCTCCCGCAGAGACGAACGCGGCGAGAACCGGCTTGTCGGCCACTTCCGCGCTCTCGACGGCGTCGACGACCGACTCCGCCACGTCCTCCGCCGCCGCCACGACGGGCGGCACGAACAACACGATTACGGCGTCGACGTTCGGGTCGCTCAGGATGGGCGGCAGCACCGACTCGTACGTGGCGCCGGTCGCCGATCCGAGCATGTCCACGGGATTCGCGAGGCTCGCCTCACGCGGAAGCTTGAGCGACAGCGCCTCGCAGGTCGACGGCGACAGCGTCGGCAGCTCGAGACCGGCGGCCTCGCATGCGTCGGCGCAGAGGATTCCGAGCCCGCCCGCGTTCGTGAGCACCGCCACGCGCTTCCCGCGCGGCAGCGGCTGCGAGGCGAGCAGTCCGGCGGTGTCGACGAGCTCCTCGAGCGTCTCGGCGCGGATCACGCCGGCCTGGTGGAAGAGCGCGTCGACGGCCTGCTCGGAGCCGGCGAGCGCGGCGGTGTGGGAGCCGGCGGCCTTCGCGCCCGAGCGCGTGCGACCGCCCTTCATGGCCAGGATCGGCTTGCGGCGCGCGACGCGGCGGGCGAGGCGGCCGAACTTGCGCGGGTTCCCGAACGACTCGAGGTAGAGCAGGATCACATCCGTCGCGTCGTCGTCCTCCCAGTACTCGAGCAGGTCGTTCGAGGACACGTCGGCCTTGTTCCCGACCGAGACGAAGCCGGAGAAGCCCAGCCCGCGGGACTCCGCCTTCTCGAGCAGCGCCAGCCCGAGCGCGCCGCTCTGGGAGGAGAAGGCGACGTTGCCGGGAGGCAGCGCGCGAGGGCCGAAGGTCGCGTTCAGACGCACGCCGGAGACGGCGATGCCGAGGCAGTTGGGGCCGATCAGCCGCGCGCCGTGCGCGCGCACGAGCGCGAGCAGCTCGTCCTGGCGCTGCTTCCCCTCCACGCCCGTCTCGGTGAAGCCGGCCGAGATCACGCAGATCGCGCGCGTCCCGTGCTGCAGCGCTTCGTCGGCCGCCTCGAGGACGTGCGCGGCGGGCACGCAGATCACCGCGAGGTCGACCTCGTCCGGGATCTGCTCCGCGGTCGTGTACGCGCGGACGCCGGCCACGGGTGTGCCGGTGCGGTTGATGGGATACGCCGCGCCGGAGAACTCTCCCGACAGGATGTTGCGGAAGAGCTCCCCACCGATGGTCCCCCGCCTCGGCGAGGCGCCGAAGACCGCCACCGTGCGCGGCGCGAAGAAGGGCTGGAGCGACGCCTCGACGGCCACGTGGTCACGGAGGTCGACCCGCTCCCGGTAGACCTCGGTCGACGCGATCCGGAAGCGCAGCTCGACCTCGCCGGCTGCGAGGCTGCGGGTGACGTCGAAGCCCGCGTCCTCGAAGACGCGCAGCATCGGCCGGTTGCCTGCGAGCACCTCGGCGACGAAGCTCTCGATCCCGTGCGCGGCGGCCTCCGCGGCCAGCTGCTCGAGCAGGCGGGTGGCGATGCCCCGGCCCTGGAGCTCGTCCGAGACGGCGAACGCCACTTCGGCGCTCGCCGGATCGCGGAGCCGGACGTACTCGGCGAGGGCGACGATGCGGCGGCCGTCGTCGCCGAGCGTGCCGATCAGCGATCCGAGCTCGTCCCAGTCCGGGTCGACGAAGCTCTCGACGAGCTGCGGGGTCACGTGCAGCGAGCCGTGGAAGCGCTGGTACATGCTCTCGGGCGACAGGCGGGAGAAGAACTCGACGAGCGCCTCGACGTCCGCGTGACCGGGCGGACGCAGGCGCAGCGTGCCGCCGTCCCGGAGGATGACGTCGCGCGCCGGTCCGAGGCTGCTCGGCATCGCGCGAGTATCGTCGCCCATCCCCGGGCCCGGCGTCGGGCCGCCCCCGGAACGCGGTTGCGGGAAACCCGCAGGCGCCGTGACGCTGCTCATGCGCGCCTCGCGACGCCGAGCTCGGTCGCGGCACACGCGACGGCGTGCGCGACGGCCGGCGCCACCTTGCGGTCGAAGACGCTCGGGATCACGTAGTCGGGCGCGAGCTCGGCCGGCTGGACGACGGCGGCGATCGCGTGGGCGGCCGCCAGCTTCATCTCCTCGGTGATGTCGCGGGCGCGCACGTCGAGGGCGCCGCGGAAGATCCCGGGGAAGGCCAGCACGTTGTTGATCTGGTTCGGATAGTCCGACCGGCCGGTGCCGACGACCGCGGCCAGGCCCTCGATCTCCTCGGGGGCGATCTCCGGCGTCGGGTTGGCCATCGCGAACACGACGGCACCGTCGGCCATGGAGGCGATGCCGTCCACCGAGACGGCTCCGGGCCCGGAGAGCCCGACGAAGACGTCGGCCCCGGCGAGCACGTCGTCGGGCGTGCCGGCGAGCCGGCGCGGGTTGGTCAGCTCGGCGTATGCCGCCTTCGGCCCGTCGAGATCGGGACGGCCGGCGTAGAGCGCGCCCCGGCGGTCGCAACCGATCACGTCGGGGACACCGGCGGCCTGCAGCATCTTCGTCGTCGCGACGCCGGCCGCGCCCACACCCGTGATCACGACGCGGCAGTCCGAGATCGGCTTGTCGACGACGCGCAGTGCGTTCAGCAGCGCGGCGAGGACGACGACGGCCGTGCCGTGCTGGTCGTCGTGGAAGACCGGGATGTCGAGCGTGTCGCGCAGCCGCTGCTCGATCTCGAAGCAGCGCGGCGCAGAGATGTCCTCGAGGTTGATGCCGCCGAAGACGGGCGCGATCGCGGTCACGACGGCGACGATCTCGTCCGGATCGGTCGTGGCGAGGCAGATCGGCCAGGCGTCGACGCCGCCGAACTCCTTGAACAGCGCGGCCTTCCCCTCCATCACGGGCAGCGCGGCCTCCGGCCCGATGTCGCCGAGACCGAGGACGGCCGTCCCGTCGGTGACGACGGCGACGGCGTTCTGCTTGACGGTCAGGTTCCAGACCTTGCCCGGATCGTCGGCGATCGCGCGGCAGATCCGCGCCACGCCCGGCGTGTAGGCCATGGACAGGTCGTCGCGCGTCCTGATCGGTGTCTTCGACTCGACGCGCAGCTTGCCCCCGAGATGCAGGAGGAAGGTGCGATCGGAGAAATGCTCGACCTCGACGCCGTCGACCGCGCGGACGGCCTCGACGATCCGCTCGATGTGCGCCGCGTCGGTCGCCTCGACCGTGACGTCGCGCACCTTCGCGGCGCCCTCGACCCGGACGAGGTCGATCGCGCCGAGCAGGCCTCCGGCCTCGCCGATCGCCGTGGCGAGGCGCGCGAACGAGCCGGGCCGGTCCTCGAGACGGACCCGGATCGTCGCGCTGAACGAGGCGGACGGGTGCACGGCGGGGGCGGTCGCGGTCATTGCGCCCACTATCGACCGAACGCAGCCGGACGGCCTCGGGGGCGACGCGGAGCGCCGGCACGGGTTTTCCGCAGGCCCCGAGCGGCTTTCCGAGCTTCCACCCTGTGACAATTCGACACCGGCAACCACGCTACGCTCCCCGGATGGACACCGCGTCTTTGAGCGGAAATCGCCTCCGGGCCTTGCTTGAGGCCGGGATCGCGATGACTTCCGAGCTCACGCTCGACACGCTCCTGCAGCGAATCGTCGAGCTCTCCGCACAGCTCACCGGCGCCCGCTATGCGGCGCTCGGCGTCATCGACCGCAGCGGCTCGCAGCTCGAGCGCTTCCTGACGACCGGCATCGACGCGGAGACGCACGCTGCGATCGGCGACCTCCCGCGCGGGCGCGGCATCCTCGGAGCGCTGATCCACGAGGCGCATCCCCTGCGACTGCACGAGCTGTCCCAGGATCCGCGCTCGGTCGGCTTCCCGCCCGGCCATCCGCCGATGCACACGTTCCTCGGCGTCCCGATCCTGCTGCGCGGCGTCGCCTACGGGAACCTCTATCTGACGGAGAAGGCGGGCGAACGAGCACTTCACCGAGGAGGACCAGGAGCTCGTGCTGCTGCTCGCCGGCCAGGCCGCCGTCGCGATCGAGAACGCGCGGCTGTACGAGGCCGCGACGCGCTGGTCGCGCCAGCTCGAGTCGCTGAACGAGATCGGCAACGCGCTCGCGACCGAGACCGATCTCGATCGGCTGCTCGACCTGGTCTGCCGGCGGCTGCGTGAGCTGCTCGGGACACGGCTCGTGACCGTCGCGCTCCCGTCGGGCCCGGACGAGCTGCGCTTCGTGGCCGCCGCTGGAGAAGGTGCGGCCGACCTCGTCGGAGCCGTGACGACACGGGGCGGGTCGAAGAGCGGGCGCGTGCTCGATCGGCGCCGCAGCGAGCGCAGCGACTCCGTCCTCGACGACCCCGAGGTCGATCACGACGTCGCGCGCCGCATCTCGGTCAGGACCGGGTCTGTGGGTGCCACTGATCGCGCGCGACGAGGCCATCGGCGTCATCGCCGCCCACGACAAGGAGGGCCAGGACGGGCGCTTCTCGGACGACGACCTGCGACTCGCCGAGACGTTCGCGACCCGCGCCGCCGTCGCCGTCGACCTCTCGGAGCGGGTGGCGCGCGACGCGCTCCGGCGCGTCGTCGCCGCCCAGGAGCTGGAGCGTGAGCGCCTCGCACGCGAGCTCCACGACGAGACCGGCCAGGCGCTGACATCGATCCTGCTCGGCCTCGAAGGGCTCGAGGACACGGTCACGAGCGACGACGGCCGCAAGGCTGTCGCCGACCTGCGCGAGCTGCGTCGTCGGGACGCTCCAGGACGTGCGGCGGCTGGCGGTCGAGCTGCGCCCGAAGGCGCTCGACGACTTCGGGCTCGTCCCGGCCCTCGAACGGCTCACGGAAGGCTTCTCCGACCAGACCGGCATCGCGGTCGACCTCGAGGCCACCGGTGTCGCGCGCCTGCCGGCCGAGGTCGAGACCGCGCTCTACCGCATCGTCCAGGAGTCCCTCACCAACGTCGTCAAGCACGCCGACGCCCGGACCGTCAGCGTCGTCCTGACCCGGCAGGCGGGCGGGGTCACGACCGTGGTCGAGGACGACGGCAACGGCTTCGACCCGCAGCGGGCGGGCCGAAACCGTTTCGGCCTCCAGGGCATGCGCGAGCGCGTGCAGCTGCTCGACGGCAACCTCCGAGTCGAGTCGCGGTCCGGTGCAGGCACTACCCTCGTCGTGCAGGTGCCGCTTCCGTGAGTGTCAGGGTCCTGATCGTGGACGACCACGCCGTCGTGCGGGCGGGTCTCAAGCTGCTCGTCGACGCCGAGGACGACCTCGAGGCGGTCGGCGAGGCGGGGAACGCGCGCGACGCGGTCTTCGAGGTGCGCTCGCTGAAGCCGGACGTGATCCTGCTCGACATCGTCATGCCGGAGAAGAGCGGCCTCGGAGGCACTGCCCGAGCTGCTGCAGGAGCACGGCGAGGCGAAGGTGCTCGTCCTGTCGATGCAGGACGATCCGCGCTACGTCCGCGAGGCGTTCGCCGCTGGGCGCGAGCGGCTACGTCCTCAAGGAGGCCGCCGACGCCGAGCTCGTGGCCGCGATCCGCGAGGTCGCGAAGGGCGGTCGGTACGTCCACCCGGAGCTGGGCGCACGCCTCGTCGCCGCCGAGGCGGAGGCCGAGCGGCGCGCGGACGAGGACCCGCTCTCGGAGCGCGAACGCGAGGTGCTGCGGCTGCTCGCGCTCGGCCACACGAACCAGGAGATCGCCCAGATGCTGTTCATCTCGGTGCGGACGGCCGAGACGCACCGGGCGCACATCATGCAGAAGCTCCGCCTGTCGAGCCGCGCCGAGCTCGTCCGCTACGCGCTCGCCCACGGCCTGCTCGAGGAATAGCCCCGGCAGCACGAAGGCCGCCTTGCGGCGGCCTCCGTACCGGACGGTGGAGCGGATCACGCGGTGGTCGGAACCTCCGCGTCCTTCGCCTTGCGAGCGAAGCTGAACATGCCCTGCGGGTTCCGGAGCGCACCTCCGACGGCGAGGATGCCGAAGCCGATTCCCGAGAGCAGCAGGGCGATCCCGACGACGAGTCCGAACATCGAGACCTGGTCGGCCATGTAGCTCGAGTTGAGCGCGGTCGACAGGGCGACCTGGTCGATCCAGAGGTTCCTGGCGCCGTTCGAGACGAACTGGCCCTGCGAGTCTGTCTGGGCGTACTTGCTCACGATCGCGGTGGATGCGGCCGGCGAGATACCGCCGTCCCCGTCCGTGTACTTGAACGGCGTATCCGGCTTCGCGACGTAGCGGCCCATCTGGGAGTAGACGAGGCCGTTCGTCCCGCCCATCGCGTGGATGAACATGTACTGGGCGAAGCAGCGTGCAGAGGTGCCGTCGGTGACCTGGTCGCCGGCGACGGAGCAGCCGGGAACCGAGATCGCCGACGGAGTGAACGTCACGCCGACCGCCTTGAACTTCTTCACCAGCGTGTTCTGGCTGGCCGCGATCGCGGCGACCTCACCCTGGATCGCCTTCGAGTTGGATGCCATGTCCGGCGTGCCCGTGATCTGCTGGGTCTTGAGGTTGTCGCTGACCGTGTTCCTGCCCTGGACGGCCAGGACCATCGCCGCGATGCCGAACGCGATCAGAACCGCGGCTGCCACGATCCCTCCGATTTCCAATACCTTGCGCATCTTCCGCTCCTTCCGTTCCGGCCGGGTCCCGTCCATAGGGCCCGGCGTCGTTTCACGAAGTCTCGGGTCCGGCGGCTGCGCGGGAATCCGCGCACACGCGGAACCTGCCTGCGGACATCCCTGCGCCGCGCTGCGGGGTTCCCGTAAGTCAGGCGACGGCCGGAACGCCGCGTTGGGCCACGACGAACCGCGCCCAGGTTGCGATCGCCAGCAGCGTGACGACCACGTCGCTCGCCACGCACCACTGGCAGATCGCGTGGATCAGGAAGAGCTGCGCGACGAGCAGGTAGGCACTGAAGACGACGCCGACCGCCGCCAGGCCGAAGCCGACCGCCGCCGCCGTCGGACCGCGAGCGAACGCGGATCCGAGAATCGCGGCATAGGCCGCGAGCCCGAGGACGGCCACGGGGATGCCCGCCACGACGGCGTAGCGCGAGTGCTGGACAGTCTCGCAGCCGCCCGTCGCGCAATAGAGCTGCGTGCCCGAGTAGCGGGCGTAGGTGAGGTACGACGCGACCGCGAGGCCTGCCAGGGCGAGCGCCCCGATCGCGAGGCGCAGGCGGCCCTCGGTCACCTGGACAGGAGCTGGTCGAGCGCGGGCGTGAACGCTCCCGCGTCCAGACTCGTGATCGGCAGGTACTGCAGCTGCTGACCCGTCCGCCCGACCTCGAAGGTCGGCGTCCTGATCTGCGAGCCCATCAGGCGCTGCGCCTGCGCGCGCATCGTCACCAGTTTGGTCTGCGTGGCCGCGGCACCGCGGTCGTCGAGCCACTGCCCGACGTACAGGCCCGGGATCGCGGCGGCCGCCGCCTTCAGCTTGGACTCCGTGACCCAGCCGGCGTTCTCCTGCCCCTGGTTGCGGTAGAGGAGGTCGATCATGTTCCAGCCCTTGTTCTGCGCGCCCGCGGCGATCGCCGCCTTCAGAGCAGTCTCCGAGTCGGCCCCGAGGAAAGCGAGGCCGCGGAACTCGAGCCGCACCTTGCCGGTGCGCACGTAGTCGCGGACGATCGTCGGCAGGGTGGCGACCGCGTACTCACGGCAGACCGGACACTGGAGGTCGCCGTACTCGACGAGCGTGACCGGAGCCATCGGGCTGCCGAGCGCGAGCCCCTGTTGAGGGATGCCCTGCAGCAGCGTCTGCGTCGCGGCGGCACCGGTGACCTTGCCCGACGCCTGCTTGCCGCTCCCCGACCCGGCGACGCTGACGCCGATCAGGATTCCCGCGAGCACGACCACGCCGGCGGCGACGATCGCGATCAGCCGCCGTGGGGTCAGCCACGACGCGGAGGTCGACGAGGTCGGCACGGAGCCCTTGTCGCGCCGCTTCGGCGACTGGACGGTCGGATTGTGGGCCATGCCCGCAGGCTAGGAACCGTGGGCCGCGCAGCTCATCAGAGCGCCCCCTGAAGACGCCTCCGTAGCTTCTACGGAAGCGGACGGCCGTGGACCCGGCCGCCGACGGAGCCGGCACCGCGGATCACGAGGTCGAGCCGGACGCGGTAGCGCCTGCCCTGCGGGTCGGCCACGTCGGCGTCGATCCTCGTACCGGCGAGACCGACGACCGTGCCCGACGACCACGCGGGTGCCCCGGTCGGGAGCAGCCCGACGACGCTGTCCGTCATCTCGACGCCCCCGCCGTCGATCGGGAAGCCGCGCAGCGCGAGGTGCACGCGGCCGTGGAAGCCACCGATGGCCGTCCCGTCGATCGTGACGACGACGAGGCCCCGGTCGCTCGAGCTCTCCGCGATCCGGCCCCGGAGCGCGGCCGTGAAGGTGCCGCTCGGAAGCGAGGCCGAGCGTCCGGACGTCTTCGGCGACGTACGGACGACCTGCCGGCGGGCGACTGTCGCCGCCCGGCCGGTCGGCGCGCGCCCGAGCAGGCTCGCCGGCGTGCCCGCGCGCGCTGCCCAGCCGGTCGCGAGCGGCCCGCCGCGCGCCCAGACCAGGAGTCCGATCACGACTGCGACCGTGCCGAGCGTGGCACCGGCCCGTACGGCCGGGAGTGCCTCGCGCGAGGCGAGGAGCCGCCAGATGACGGCGGCCAGGACACTCAGCCCGCTCCCGACGCCGAGGAAGAGCAGCCAGCCCGAACGTGCGTCGCTTCCCGTTCCCAGCGAGTGCATGAGCGCCACCGGCCACGACGCGTAGGCGAGCCAGTGCACGGCCTTCCAGGCGCGCGTACCGATGCGGCGCCGCAGGAGGCTGGTCATGATCAGGGCGAGCAGGAGGTCGAAGGCGACGGTGCCGAGCCCGAGCCAGAACGGCCGGTACGGGGACAGGAACGGGATGAACGCGTCGACGAGCCCGATCGGCGCGAACGCGTCGACGATCGTCGTCACGACGTGGATCGCCGTGAACGCGAGCGCCAGCAGCGTGATGTTCCGGTGCAGTCCGTAGACGAGGAACCGCGGCCAGCGGTCGGTCTTCCAGCGAGTCGTGTTCGCCACTCCGAGCACGACGGACGCGGTCAGCAGGATCAGCGCGACCGCGCCCGAGCCTCGGGTCAGGTACCAGAGCTCCTTGCCGTTGTTCGACGCCGCCAGGACGAGGTGCATGCTCACGAACCCCCGGAGACGACGACGGGCGGCGAATACGCGGGGACCGGCGGCGCCGACGGCGGCTGCGGCGAGGGGGACGCGCTCGGCGTCGCGGGCGGCGGGCTGCTCGTCGTCCCGCCTCCCTCCTCGTCACGGAGCGGCGGCAGCGCGGGCGCCGGTGGCACGCGCGTCGTGCGGTCTGCGGCGGGAGCGGGGCGCTGCGGCACCGCCGGGGGGCGGACGACGCGACGATGGTGCTTGCCGGAGTTGGACGCCGCCGCCAGGCCGGCGAACACGGCGGTCAGCGCCGCGGTGGCGATCCCAACCTTGCGCGTGATCGAGCGCAAGCGCTGCAGACCCGCGTTGCGGGCGTGCATCCGGGCCCTCCGCTCGCGCGCAGTCGGCACGCGAACAGTCGACCAGGGGCAGATGAGCCGGAAATGAGACTCTGCTCGGCTAGCGCGGCACGGCGACGGCGTCGGAACGCGGCTCGGCGCGGACGGGCGCCGAACGCTCGAGAGCGATCCAGACGTCGGCGCCTCCTCCGGGGCGGTCGGCGGTGCCCGCCTCTCCCCCGTGCGCGCGGGCGATCACGTCGACGATCGCGAGCCCGAGCCCGGTGCCGCTGCGACCCCGTGCCTCGTCGGCACGGCTGAACCGGTCGAAGGCGCGCGCCGCGAAGCCTGGCGGGAAGCCCTGCCCCTCGTCGGCGACGTGCAGCTCGACGAGGCTCCCCCGCTCGCGGGCGGCGAGCTGGATCGTCCCCGCGCCGTATCTGAGCGCGTTCTCGACCAGGTTGCCGAGCGCCTGCTCGATCCGCGCGGGGTCGGCGAGGACGGCGAGGTCGCCCGTGCCGAGGACGCGGAGCTCGCGACCATCGGCCTCGGCGCGGCCGGCGAACCGGTCGGCCGTTCCGCGGAGCAGGCTCTCCACACTCACCTGCTCGCGCCTGACCGGCAGGCCGCTCTGGTCGGAATGCGCGATCAGGAGCATGTCCTCGGCGAGCGAGGTGAGGCGCTCGGTCTCCTCGGCCGCCGAGCGGAGCGCGGCCTCCAGCTCAGCGTGGCTTCGCCGCCGGCGGAGGGCGAGCTCGAGCTCGGTCTTGAGCAGGGCAAGCGGCGTCCGCAGCTCGTGGCTCGCGTCGGCGACGAACCGCCGCTCGTGCTCGATCGAGTCCTCGAGGCGCCCGAGCATGGCGTTCAGCGTCTCGGCGAGGCGCGCGATCTCGTCGTGGCTCGGCGGCACGGGCAGGCGCAGCCCCGGTGTCGCGGCCGTGATCGCCGCGGCGCGGCGCCGCATCGACTCGACGGGGCGCAGCGCGGCTGCCGCGAGCGCATAGCCGGCGAGCGAGGCGAGCAGGAGCGCGATCGGCCCCGCCACCGCGAGCTGGACGAGGAGGTGCTCGAGGGCGTCCTGGCGCGACGCGAGCGAGCTGGCCTCGACCAGCACGAGCGGGCGGCCGCCCTGGGTCACCGGCAGGGCGAGCACGCGCCAGTCCGATGTCCGTCCCGGCAGGTCGGTCGTCTCGAGCAGCCTCGTCCCTCCGAGCACGCCGGCGACGGTCGAGTGGCCGAGGAGCGGAGCGATCCCGGACGGCGTGGAGCGAACGACGCGGCCGCGTGCGTCGAGGAGCTGCCCGAGCGTCTCGCCGCGCGCGTTGTCCGGGTCGACAAGGGAGAAATCGAGCTCGCGGCTGAGGTCGACGCGCCTGAGGTGGTCGGCGGTCTCCGCCGACCCCGCGCGAAGGCTGCTGTCGACGGACGTGAGCAGGGTGTCGCCGACCCGGATGTAGACGAAGAAGCCGACCGCGGCGAGGACGATCGCCATCACGGTCGCGAACGCGAGCGTGAGTCGAAGGCGCAGCGAGAGCCGGCTCATCCGGCGTCCTCGCGCAGGCGGTAGCCGGCGCCGCGCACGGTCTCGAGCGCGTGCCGGCCGAACGGACGGTCGATCTTCTCGCGCAGATACCGGACGTACACGTCGACGAGGTTCGAGCGCCGCTCGTACCCCATGTCCCAGGCCGCGTCGAGGAGCTGCGCCCGCGACAGGATCTGCCCCCGCCGGCGCATGAACTCCTCCAGCAGCGTGAACTCCTTGCCCGAGAGCGGGAGCTCGACCTCCCCGCGCCAGGCCCGGTGCTCGGCGGGATCGAGGCGCAGGTCGCCGACCTCGAGCACGGCGGGGCGCTCGACCGGTGTGCGGCGCCGTAGCGCCCGCAGGCGCGCGAGGAGCTCGGAGAAGGCGAACGGCTTGACGAGGTAGTCGTCCGCGCCCGCGTCCAGCCCGACGACCCGGTCGTCGACCGCGTCGCGTGCAGTCAGCAGCAGCACCGGCGTCCAGATCTCCTGCCGGCGGAGCTCGCGGCACACGGAGAACCCGTCCCCGCCCGGGAGCATGACGTCGAGGACGATCGCGTCGTACGGGGCCGCCCGCGCCATCCAGAGCGCGTCCTCTCCCCGTCCGGTCACGTCGACGGCGTGCCCCTCCTCGCGCAGGCCGCGCTCGAGCAGCTTCGCCATCTTCGCCTCGTCTTCGACCACGAGCAGGCGCATCGCCCTCATTCTCCCGATCGTCGATGAGCCGCCGATGAGGCAACTCTCATGGACGACTCATCCGGCCGGACTTGACTCGGGGTGTGCCGAACCTCGGAGGTCCGGACGGGAACGCACGCCTGACGTCGGCGACGGCGGTGCTGCTGCTCGTCCTGCTCGCGCTCGAAGGGGTCACGATCCTGTTCATCCGGCCGCTGATCTCGATGCACGTCTTCGTGGGGTTGATGTTGATCCCGCCGATCGCGCTCAAGCTCGGGAGCACCGGCTGGCGCCTTCTCCGCTACTACACCGGCAGCAGGCCGTACGTGCTCCAGGGGCCGCCTCATGTGTACATCCGCGTCGTCGTCGCACCGCTCGTCGTCGTCACCACGGTCGTCCTGTTCGGGACAGGCGTGGCGATGCTCGCCGTCCGCCCGCGAGGCGGCATGGTCCTCGGGCTGCACAAGGCGGCCTTCATCGCCTGGCTGGCCGCCACCGGGATCCACGTCCTCTTCCACCTCCCGCGGCTCGCGCGCCTCGCACGGGCGGAGCTCCGGCCCTCGACCCGGGTGTCGTCCGCATGGATGCGGGTTGCGCTCGTCGGCGCCGCGGCCACCGCCGGTGCGCTCTTCGCCGCGGCCGTCTTCCACCTGGCGACACCCTGGCTGGACTGGGTCCGCGTCCACTAGCAAGGGCGCCGTCAGCGCTCGAGCAGGCTGTCGTACGCGTTCGACTCCACGCTGACCCGCGAGGCGAGGAACGGCGACAGGTACCGGCCGGTGACCTTCGACGGCGGCCACCAGAGCGGCTCGGTCGAGACGGTGCACTGCGGGTCGTCCCCTGCGAGCTCGGCACGGATGTACAGCGGCTCGCCACCCGAGAGCAGGAGCGCGTGGATCACGGGCTCGAAGGCGGCGGGCTCGACGTCAGCGCCTGCGAGCGCGGCGATCGTCTCGGCCACGACGTCCGCCTGCTGGGCGGCGATCCCGCCCTGCTTGACCGGGAACCTGGTGATGTCGCCGGCCGCATAGACGTCGGCAAGCCCCTCGACGAGCCCGTCCACAGCGGTGGCGACGAAGCCGTCCCGGTCGTGTGGGAGACCTGCGACCCGTAGGCCCTGGAGCCGAGGAAGCGCGACGACCCGGTCGGCCTTGACCCCCCGACCGCCGGCGAGCTCGAGATACCTTGCCGCGAAGGACACCGGACGGGAATCAGGGACGAGCGTGATGTCGTGCTCCGCGAGCAGGAGTTCCACCGCCTCCGAGGCGCCTGCGCCGAGCCGCGCGAGGGCGGACGGCTCCGGCGTGACGAGCGTCAGCTCGACGCCGCCGATCTCCCGCTGCCCGAGGTGGGCGGCGGTGAGGAGCGCGAGCTCGTAGAGCGGCAGCGACCAGCCCGCCGACGCCGGGCACGCGAACACGAGCCTCCTCACCGTGCCTGCCTCCAGCTCGGCGAGAAGCGCCTGGAAGCGCTCGGTGTCCGACGGGCCGCGGAAGGTCAGGGCGTTCTCGAGCGCCGGCGTCGCACTCGCTCCGCAGGCGACGACCAGCACGTCGTACGCAAGCTCCGCGCCACGGCTGGTGTGCGCGACGTGGCGGTGGGGCTCGACGGCGGTCAGCGCGCCGGGCGTGAATGCCGCCCGCACCTCCGCGGCGACCGTCGGAAGCTCGAAGTGGTACGCCTGCGAGCGGCCGAACGGTTCGGCGACGGCGAGCGGCCGGTACCAGAAGAGGTGGTCCGGGGACAGAAGCTCGACGTCGACGACATCGCCGGCGAGCTCGTGCAGCGCCAGCATGGCCTCGAGCCCGGCGACGCCGCCTCCCGCGATCAGGACACGGAGGCCGCCGTAGCTCCCGGAACGAGAAGCCTGGCCCATGCCGGCTCCGAGTCTGCGACGGCAGGTCCGCCGTGGAATCAGGGCCAGACCTGATGCCACGGCGGGAAAGCCGCAGGCCGCGCCTAGCCCGTCTTGAGCGTCTTGATGTAGGCGACGAGCGCGTCGAGGCGCGCCGGCGGTATGACGCCGCCCCAGTGCGGCATGCTGACGATGGGCGCCTTGCCGAGCACGCTGCCCGTCACGATGAAGTCGCGGATCTTCGCGTCGGTGTTGAACTCGTTGAAGAAGTCCGCCCCCGAGAGCGGCGGGATCGACTTGTCGGGCGACTGCGGATTCGGCACGCCGCCGAGCCCGTTCGGGCCGTGACAGTTGATGCAGCCGTAGAGCGTGTACAGGGCTTGTCCCTGGACAGCCGCGCCCTGGCCGCTCGGCACGGTGACCGGGTCGGCCGTCGGTACCTTCGGCAGCCCGGCGTGGATGTACGCGACCAGGTCGTCGACCTGCCGGGACGAGATCACCTGGCCCCAGACGGGCATGTACGGATGCTTGGGATCGGACGAGACGCCGAGCCCGTGGTTGATGATCTGCTGCAGCTGGGCCGCCGTGAGCGTCTTCGCGTTCTTGAGCGCCGGCACGTACGGGGAGACGCCGCCGCGGCCGTCGAGGCCGTGGCACTGGGCGCAGGCGAAGTTGACGAAGTCGTGCGCGCCGGCGGCGACCTTCGGGTCGACCGTCTGCGTCGATCCCGGCGTCGTCGAGACAGAGACGGTGACGGTCGTCGAGCTCTTCGTCGCCCGGCCGAGGAAGACTCCTCCGATCAGCGCCAGGGCGACGAACGCCAGCGCGGTGAGGAGGAAGACTGCTGCGGCCGACTCGGGGTCGCGGAGGCGCCGTGACATGTACGGGCGATGCTTTCATACACCGCCCGCATTTGCCAATGTATTTTTCCGCACGGCCGCCGCCTTTCCGGACGACCGCGGCATCAGGATCCGGTAGATCGTCAACCAGATCACCGGCCCGGCTGCGAGCGCCGCGAGGATCGGCCCCCCGCCGCCCTGGAGGTCGGTCCCGCTCGTCAGCGCGTGGCCGAGGGCGAGGAAGAAGGCAGCGAAGCTCGCGTAGTGGAGCCGGCGCCAGCCTTTCTGGCCGATCAGCTTCCGCATCCGGAACGAGGTCGCCAGCATCAGCGTCAGCCAGCCCGCGACGACACCCGCCGCGACCGCGAGCGGGCGCCAGGGCGATGCGAACGGCACCAGCACGGAGGCGAGGCCGAAGTGCAGTGTCGGGTCGAAGAGCAGCGCGCCTGCGTGGAGCGCGAGCATCGACAGGCCCGTCCAGGCCAGCGTCTGGTGCCAGCCGAACAGGAGCTTCTGCCGCGTCGGACCGAGCAGCCGGGTGCTCATCGCGAGCCCGAGCCAGACGGACAGCGTCAGGAAGCCGAAGGCGACGAGCCCCGCGGCGCGTGCGACGTACCACGCGACCGGCGCGTGCGCGAGGAAGGCGTTCATGCCGCCACCCCCGCCGGCAGCGGGAGGGTGCCGATTGCGACCGGCTCGCCGTCCTCGGGCACGTACAGCGCCGCGAGGTGCGGAAAGCGCCGGAGGTGGGCTCGTGCCTCGTCGGGCGTCGAGACGGCGAGCGCGGTCGCGTGCGCCTCGGCCTCGGCGGGGTCAGGCGCGACGACGGTGACCGCCAGTGGGCCGGCGAGCGCCGGTGCGCCGGTGGCGGGGTCGATCAGATGGTGGAGGCTCCGGTTCGGGCCGAAGCGGCGGCGGTCGCGACCCGAGGTGGCGACGCCGCCGGCATCGATCGCGAGCGTCGCGAGCGTCTCGCCCGGCCTGCGGGCGTCGGCGATCGCGACCCGCCAGGGGCCGCCGTCCGGTGTCCGGCCGGCGAGCGCGACATCCCCGCCGAGATCGACGAGAGCGCCCGGAAGCCCGGGCCAGGCCCAGTGCATCGCAAACAGCGCCCGGCCGGCCGAGAAGCCCTTGCCGATCCCGCCCAGGTCGACCGCCGCGCCGCTCTCGACGCGGGCGCGGCCGTGCTCGGGATCGAGCTCGACCTCGGCCGCCGCGCGCCAGCCGCTCGCCGCGCGGGCCGGCCGCTCCTCGAGCTCGTCGAAGGTGCGGTCGTAGCCCGCGGCGACGAGCGCCGGCAGGATCGTGGGGTCGAAGCGGCCGTCCGTGTCCTCGCGCGCCCGCAGCGCAGCGCCGAGCGCGTCGACGAGCCGGGCGTCGACCTCGACCCAGCGACCGGCGGCGGCGTTCAGCCGCGACAGGTCGCTGGACGGGTCGAAGCGGGAGAGCGCACGCTCGCAGGCCTCGACCTCGGCCAGTCCGGCCTCGAGCGCCTGGTCGGCGCCGCGGCCGTCGAGGGAGCGAACGGTCACCGCGAGCGCGCAGGACGTGCCCATGGCGCGGAACGGCCGCTCGATCAGCCGGCCGATCATGCCGGTGGCGCGGGCGAGGTCTGGGTGGTGGCGTGCGCGCCGCCCGCGGGCTGCACGACGACCAGCTGCTGCTTGCCGTTCTTCCCCTTCACGACCATGACGGTCGGCGTGGCGCCGGTAACCGGCGACGGGGACTGCGCGCGCGACCAGGCGAGCACCGCGACGATCGCGACGACCGCCCAGACGCCGACGACCGTGGCCCAGACGCGGCGCATCAGTCGTCCCCCCTCTCGTAGCCGACGCTGCTCGGAGGCGCCACCTGCGTGGCGACCACCGGCGACGCCGGCTTCGGGGCCGCCCCTCGCGACATACCGGCGACTGCCGCGACCGCGGTGAACACGGTCAGCGTCAGCGCGCCTGCGAGCGCGAGGGCCTGGCGACGAGATTTCATTGCTACTCCTTTCTCGCGACTCATGACGCTCCAGTTCTATTGCCGGCCGGGTTAAGCCCGGGCCAAGCGACCGTCACGGTTCGGAAGGAGCTCGCAAGGACTCGGCAGGATCAGTCGTCGCGCTCGTGGTCGCGCTGCTCGCCGTGCTGCGGCGGCACGACGGGCTTCGGCTTCGGCGGCGCGACCGGCGGTGCGGCGGGCGACGTGAGCGCAGCGAGGGGGCTCAGCCTCCCGACCGGCTCGCTCGAGCCGGTGGCGACACCGAGCAGGACGACGTTCGCGACGACCGTTGCCGCGACCGCGAGCGCGAGGACGAGTCCGACCCTGAGCAGCGTCATGCCGCGAGCTCCTTGCGCAGCGCCGCCGCTTCCCGCGGCCTGTTCGCGAGCAGCGCCGCGACGAGCCGGCCGTCCTCGCCGACGTAGCGCACGCGGAAGGACGACGTGTCGCCGTCGAGCTCGACCCGTGCCCAGCCGTCGCCGTGGCCGACGTACTGCAGTCGCAGGCCGAGCTGATCGGACCAGAAGAACGGCGGCTCGTCGTGGGGCTCGTCGCGACCGAGGATGGCGGCGGCGACGGCGGCCCCTTGCCCGGCGGCGCTCGTCCAGTGCTCGACGCGGATGCGCCGGCCGAGGCCGGGCCGGAAGGTGGAGGCGACGTCGCCGCAGGCATAGACGCCGGGGAGCGACGTGCGCCCGCACGCGTCGGTCGGGACGCCACCGGCGCCGGACGGCGTGCCCACGGGCGCGACCGGAACGGCGCCGATGCCGAGGACGACCGCGTCGCAGGTGATCTCGGTCCCGTCGGCGAGGAAGGCGCCGCGTACGCGGTCGTCCGGCCCGCGGCGGAAGCCGGCGAGCGGCGTACCGAGGTGCAGGGCGATATCTCGCTCGCGATAGCGCTCGGCGATCAGCCGTCCGGCCTCGCGGCCGAGCACCCGCTCGAGCGGCACCTCGCCCGCCTCGACCACGGCCACGTCGACGCCGAGCGAGGACGCGGACGTCGCCACCTCGCCGCCGATGAACCCGGCGCCCACGATCGCCAGGCGCCGGCCCGGTCGCAGCTCGCGCCGAAGGGCGACCGCGTCCGCGAGCGTGCGCAGGACGTGCACGCCACGCGGCAGGTCCGGGAGCGTCCGCGCGCCGGCGCCGGTGGCGATCACGAGGCTCGTCCAGGGCAGGATCCGCCCGTCGTCCATGATCGCCGTCCGGGCCCGGGCGTCGACCCTGGCGACGCGCCTGCCGGTGAGGAGCTCGATCTCCTGCTCGGCCCAGAACCCGTCCGGGCGGAGCGCGAGCGACTCTGGCGTCTTCGTCCCGGCGAGCAGCTCCTTCGAGAGAGCAGGGCGCTCGTAGGGCGGACCGTGCTCCTCTCCGACGAGGTGGATGTGGCCGTCGAAGCCCTGCCCACGCAGGGCCTCGGCGCAGCGGGCGCCCGCGAGGCCGGCGCCGACGATCACGACGGAGCGGCGCATGATCAGGCCGCCTGCTCTTCGATCTGCTCCTCGATCACGGTGATCGCACCCATCGGACAGGCGTCCGCGGCCGCGAGCACACGCGGGTCGGTGCTCGTCGCAACGGCGACGGCGATCCCGTTTTCGAGGTGGAATGCGTCGCCCGCCTCGTCCACACAGGCGCCGAAGCCAGAGCAGAGCGAGCGGTCGATCTCGATGCGGTAGACGGTGGTCATGTTGCTGTCCTCCTTTGCGGTTGTGGTGTGAGTGGCGGCGCGAGCGCGCGCCAGGCGGTGGCGGCCGCGACGGAGCCGATCGCCCCGAGGTAGATCGCGAACGCCCACGGCTGCGGCGTGTCCGTTCCGGCCGGCGAGGCCGTGGACGGTCGCGGCGCCGAAGATCGCGTAGGTCGCCCAGTGCAGGCGGCGCCAGTTCCTCGTCCCGATCCGTCGGCGGAGCGCGAACGAGGCGTAGACGACGAGCATCAGCTCGGCCGCGAGCACGCCGACTCCGACGGGCAGCGGCCGGTAGGGCGACGCGCCCGGCACGAACAGGGCGGCCGGCGTCAGGTGGATCGTGCTGTCGAGCAGGAGGGTCACGCCGTGCAGCGCGATCGCGCCGAGGCCGAGCAGGGCGAGGAACCGGTGCGTATCGGTGACCGCGGCGGGCCTGAGCCCCCGGAACGGGCGCGACTTGAGCACGAGGCCGGCCAGCACCGACGCGGTCAGCAGGACGTAGGCGGTCAGCCCGCTCGCGCGGGCGAGAAGCCAGAAGGTGGGGTCGCCCTTCACGACGTCCTCGTGACGACGAGCGGAGGCAGCGTGACGACGCGGACGCCGCCCGAGGACGAGGCGGCCGCGGGCGCGGCCTGCTGGACGGACGCGAGTTGCGCCGCCTGCTGCGCAGCCGCCTGTGTCGCAGCTGCGATCTGGGCCTGCCGGCGGGCGAGTGCCACCTTGTACGCGGCGAACTGCTTCCGGTAGTCGGCGTAGCGCCGCGCGACGACCTGCTGCACGAGGCCGGCTTCCTTGCGGAGCCGGTGCTCGCGCTGGGCGAGCGCCGCGAGCTGTGGATCCCGGCTCGCCGCCTTCGTGGTCGCCCACGGGCGCGCTGCGATCACGGCCCAGACGACGAAGAACAGGAGCACCGACGCGGCCAACGCGTAGAGGCGGCCGTGGTGGCTAGTCATCTCCGCCGCCTCCGCTCTGCGAGCCGTCGCCGTGGTCGGAGCCTTCGGACTCGTGCTCGCCGCCGGCTCGGTGCTTGTGGATCACGATCGGCGCCGGCCGAACGTAGACGACCCGTTGGGTGGCCGCGGGGGCCGGTGCCGCTGCCGGGGCGGCCGCCGGAGCCGGCGCGACGGGCCGGGCGACCGGCGTCGACGGCACCTTCGGCACCGCCGGAGGCTTCTTACGAAGCTCGGCGCGCAGCGAGGCCTCGAACCGGTCGAGCTGGGCCGTTCGCTTCGCGATCAGGCTCTTCGAGACCGGCTTGGCCGCGGCGGCCTGGCCGAGGTGAACGGTCTTCGTCAGCGCGACGGTGCCGACGACTGCGGCGAAGGCCAGCGAGAGCGCGACGATGAGAGTTTGCTTGCGAGGCACCTTGCCCTCCTTGTGGACAGTGGGTTGTCCCGAAGGTAGGCGGCGCCCGGTTAAGCCCGGGCCAGGCGAGGGTTAGGGTTCGGTCTCGCCGGATTCGGCGTCGTCGCGCCGCGGAGTTCGACCACGGCGTCGAGGCCGCCGCCGGCCGCGTCGCGAAGCTCGACCGTCCCGCCGTCGGCGGTGACGAGGCGGTGGACGATGGCGAGGCCGAGCCCGGTGCCGCCGCCGGGCGGCCCGGCGCGCCAGAAGCGATCGAACGCCCGCGTGCGCTGGTCGGCCGACATGCCCGGCCCCTGGTCGATCACGTGGAGCTCGATCCGCGACCCGGCCCCGCTTGCCGCGACCGTGACCACTCCGCTTTCCGGTGACACGGCGATCGCGTTCGAGAGCAGGTTGTCGAGCACCTGCTCGAGCGCGCCGGGCGTGGCGAGGGCGCGGAGGCTCGCCGGGACGTTCGCCTCGAGCCCGACGCCGCGCGCCGCCGCATGCGGAGCCCAGTGCCCGACGCGACCGTCGACGACGGCGCACACGTCGACCGGCTCGACCGCCGGGACGGCGGCGTCCGCGCGGGCGAGCGCGAGCAGGCCGTCGACGAGCCGCGCCAGCCGCTCGACCTCGTCGAGCGCGGCGTCCAGGTCGCTCGCACCCGCAGGTTCGACGTCTCGCTCGAGATTCTCGAGCCGCAGTCGGAGCGCCGCGAGCGGCGTTCGCAGCTGATGCGACGCGTCGGCGACGAACGCCTGCTGCGAGTCGAGGAGTGCGTCGAGCCGCGCCACGGTCTCGTTGAAACGAGCGGCGACGGCCCGCACCTCCGGCGGCCCGGTCTCCGGCGCTCGCGCCGTCAGGTCACCTTCTCCGACCTCGGCCGCTGCATGCTCGAGCGCGGAGAGCGGCCGCGTCAGCGTGCGCGCGAAGCGGAGCCCGATCAGCGTGGCGGCGGCGAGCACGACGCCCCCGATCGCCGCGAGCAGCAGCCAGTACCGGGTCACGCGCGCGTCGAGCGCAGACGTCGGGTACGTGATCCGCAGCGCGCCCAGCCCTTTGCCGCTGGACGAGGTGATCGGGACGGCGACGTAGATCAGATCCGTGCCGAGCGTGTTGGAGTGACGCGTCCCCGTCGCGATCCTCGGCGGGCTGCCGAGCGCGGCCGCGAACTCCGGCCTCGACGCGAAGCCGCGCCCGATCGACGATCCGGCGGCCGTGTCGAGGATCGACGTGCCCCGCCTGTCGACGACGACTGTCCGGCCGCCGGGCGAGCCCGCGTACTTTCGCGCCACGCGCACGAGCTGACCGGACGGCGTCTTCTGGCCACGCTCGAGAGGATCCTCGGCGAGCGTGGCCATCACGAGGGCGTCGGTCTTGATCCCGTTTGTCAGGTCACGCTGCTCGCTGCGCCCGTACTGGATCCCGAGCGGGATCTCGAGCGCTGCGAGCACGACGATCGTCAGCGTGATGTAGCTGGCGAGGAGTCGCCGGCTCATCGCAACCGCTAGCCGTCGTCGGGCACGTGCAGGCGGAGCCCGACGCCGCGGACGGTCTCGATCCACGCCGGGTCACCGAGCTTCTTGCGCAGCCCGGCGACGTGGACGTCGATCGTCTTCGCACTCCCGTACCAGGTCGTCTGCCACACCTCCTGCAGGATCTCCGAGCGCGAGACGACCGTGCCCGGCTCGCGTGCGAGGAGCGCCAGCAGGTCGAACTCCTTGGGAGTCAGGTCGAGCTCGCGACCGTCCACGCGGGCGCGTCTGCCGCGCACGTCGAGTTCGAGCGAGCCGATGCGCGCGCTGCGCGGGGCCGGGCGCTCGTTCGTCCTGCGCGTGACGGCTCGGATCCGGGCGAGGAGCTCGCGGAACCCGAACGGCTTGACGATGTAGTCGTCGGCGCCGAGCTCGAGGCCGACGACCCGGTCGATCTCCTCGCTCTTCGCCGTGACGATGATGATCGGCACGTCGGAGCGGCTGCGCAGCTCGCGTGCGACGCTGAATCCGTCGGTGTCCGGGAGGCCTACGTCGAGCAGGACGAGGTCCGGCTCGGCCGCCTCGAGCGCCTCCTTTCCGGTCGCGACGCGCTCCACCTCGAAGCCTTCCCGCCGCAGGCCCTCGGCGAGCGGTGCCGCGATTGCGTCCTCGTCCTCGACGATGAGGAGCTTCATACCGCCAGGGTAGACGCGCCCCGTTCTGGCGGGATCAGGGAAAGACCGGACGCGCAGTAGGTGTTTTGGCCGCCGCTCGAAAGGGCCTGAACGCACAGACCCCCGCCCGCGCCGGAGGCCTTGCTGCCCGGCGAGGGCGGGGGTCTGGTCTCTCTCCTGCCTGCTAGCGGCGCCTGGAGGTACGGCGCGCGGTGCGGCGGGCGACTCTGCGTGCTCCGAACATCTGGATCCTTCCTTGTGCTCGTGGTTGGCTCGGGTCTGCTGCCTCTAGGTCGCGACGGCCTGGCCCTGCGATACCGCCTCGTGCTTCTCCGCCTCGTCAGCGGCCATCAGACCGACGGCGACGAGGTCGATCGGGCTGATGAAGGCGTCGGCGATGCGGAAGCCGTTCGCCCGGGCGATCGCGTCGCGGAGCGGAACGGCCCAGTGGTGCTCGACCAGGATCAGCGCCGCCGCGGAGTCGTTCGGGATCTCGTCGATGACGTCCCAGGCCTCTTCCTCGTCGAACACCTCGACGCCGCCGTCTGCTGCGGCCTCCGCGCCGGCCTCCGCGCCGAGCTCCATGCCTTCCTCGCCGTCGATGCCGAGGCCGACGAGCGCGCCGACCTTGCTGCCGAGCTCGATCGCCTCTTCCTGGCTCAGGTTGCTGAGGTGGGCGACCTCGATGTTGCCGTCCGCGTCCTTGTGGACGGCGAGCGCGTCGATCACGCGCACCATGTCGCTGTCGCGCAGCTTCTCGAGCTCCGCGATGATCTCGCCGTGGAACTCCGGCTGCGCGAAGCCCAGGACGATGAGCTGAACAGGTCCAATTGCCATGCTCTCTCCTTCGGTCTCGTTCGTTTCCCGGCCGTTTGCTCAACGATCCATCAGCCCGCTCTGCGCGGCATCGTCCGAAGTGGATGAGCGGGGACGAGCGGCCCGAACGGCCTGCTAGGGATCGTAGACGACGACCGTGCCCGCCATGTAGTCCTGCAGCGCGCGGCGACGGCCGTCGAAGAGCACGGGGACGAACCCGGCGAAGCACGGGATGATCGCGAGCGCGAGGCCGACGAGCCGCACGAAGGAACGCCACACGGACGGCGCGCCGTCGCCGCGCACGACCCGCAGCCGGAGGAGCCGCATGCCCGGCGTCTGTCCGGCCGTGCTCCAGAAGAGGACGAAGTACGCGATCAGGACGAGCGACCAGCCGACCGCCGCAATCGCCCCGACGAGCCACGCGGGCCGCAGCGTCCCGATCATGGAGGCGACGAGGCCGATCATCGCGCCGGTGAGAAGGAAGACGAGATGCGCGAGCAGGATGTCGATCACGAGCGCGATGCCGCGCGTGGCGAGGCCGCCGTAGCGGCCGGGCTCCTGCCCTCGGCGGACGGCGAGCGAGTCGTCCGTCTTCTGCGCGCGCTGGCGGACCGCGGCTGCGATCTCTCCGCCGAAGGAGGTCGTCTGCTGCATGAGCGCGGCGCGCACCTCCGGGCTCGAGAGCACGTTCTTGAGCGCTCCGCGGAACGCCTCGCTCTGCACGACGCTGTCGACTAGCTCCTTCGTCTGCGGGCTCTCGAGGGCGCTCGTCAGCGCCCGCTGAAGCGGCGGGAACAGCCTCTTCGCGAGCTCGTCGAGCTGTGCCTCGTCGAACGGCGGGCCGTCTTCGGCAGCCTTCGCCTCGAGCGCCTCCGCGACGACCCGCTCGACGACGCGGTGCTCGACGATCGAGCGCCCCACCGCCTCCGGGAGCGGCCCCGCCATGACGCCGTCGATCGCGCGCTCGGCCTCGTCCGTCAGGGCGTCGCGCCCCTGGCGTGCGACGGCGCGGGCCGGGCGGAGCGCGAAGCGGCCCGTCACCGCGCCCGCCTTGCCCAGGATCCCGCCGAGGCGACCGGAGTCGTCCTCCGCCTCGCCGGGCGGGCTGCCGGTGTCTTGGGGTTCGTCGCTCATCGTCGTGTCGTGCTCATCGGATGATGCACGGAATCGCCTCGTGCACGAGCATGGAGGCATGACCGCTCGCACAGAGTTCAGCGAGATGGAGGCGCGGCAGTTCGGGGAGGAGATCGGCATCGACTGGTCGACCTCTCCCTTCGACGTCGATCAGTTCCGCCGTGGGATGAACGTCGAGCTCGAGCACGGTGCCCGTGACCTCCGTACCAACGTCACCGACGACGACGCGCACGTCACCGCCAAGATCGCACTCGCCCACCTGCACGAGTTCCCGGACTACTACACCCGGCTCGAGCAGATGGAAGAGGCGGCGCGGCTGCACTGGAGCTAGCCCGACGCGTTCGCAGGTGCCGTGTCCCCCGATTCCGGGGCGACGGCCCTGCTGCGCGCGTACCACTTCGCGAGCTCCCACACACCGAGCAGGAGGAGCGCCGAGAGCAGCGCCAGCCCCCACTGTTGCGCAGTCAGTTGCGTCGTGCCGAGCAAGCGGTTCATGAAGTCGGCCTGCGTGACCAGGAAGGCGCCGACGATCTCCGCGCCCGCGATCATGTTCATGCGCCGGCTGTTGAAGGTGTCCATCGTGAACACCGACCCGGTCTCGCTGCGGCACTCGAACGCAGCGACCACGAGCATCAGCGTAAAGCCGACGAGCGCGATCGACTGGCCGAGCTCGGCGCTGCCGTAGTGGTGCTTCCCGATCTCGATCAGGAGCAGGTTGGCGACGGCGACGAACGCGCCGCCGAGGCCGCAGGTGAGCTTCACTCCGAGCGTCAGGATCGAGTCTCCGCGCGGCCGCGGCCGGCGTGCCATCAGGCCGGGTGACTCCTGGTCGAAGCCCAGCGCGATGCCGAACGGGGCGTTGACGAGGAAGTTGATCCAGAGGATCTGTGAGGGCGTGAACGGCTGGCCGGCAAGGATGTTGAACAGCGTCGCCCCGAGGAAGGTGACCACGAACGCGATCAGCTCGAGCAGGACGAAACGGATGTACTTGTTGAGGTTGTCGTAGAGCTTCCGGCCCTGCTCGACCGCGTAGACGATCGTGGCGAAGTTGTCGTCGGAGAGGATCATGCGGCCCGCGTTCTTGGCCACCTCGGTGCCGCTGCCCATGGCGATGCCGATGTCGGCGGCCTTGATCGCCGGCGCGTCGTTGACGCCGTCACCCGTCATCGCGACGACGTCGCCCTTCTTCTTCAGCGTCTCCGCGAGCAGCACCTTGTGCTCGGGCGCGACGCGGCCGACCACGCCGATGTCGTCGATCCGGTACAGGCGGTCGCGCTCGGAGAGCGCGGCGAAGTCGGCGCCGAGGATCGCCTCCCCGGGGATGCCGAGCTGCTTCGCGATCGCGGCCCCGGTGACGACGTCGTCGCCCGTGACCATGCGCACGCGGATGTGCGCGGCCTGGGCGTCGGCGACCGCGGCCTTCGACTCCTCTCGCGGCGGGTCGACCATCGCAACGATGCTCGCCATCTCGACGTCCTTGACGTACCCGAGCAGGTCGCCTTGCGGATCGAATGCCGACGGCTCGAGATCCAGGTACGCCGCCGCCATCACACGGAGGCCCTCCTCGCCCATGCGCCCGACGTTCTCGTCGGCCCGCTTCTGGAGGTCGGCGTCCCAGCGGATGCTCGTGCCGTTCGAGCGCGCCGTCGACGCGTGGCTCATCACGGCCGGTGCCGCTCCCTTGACGAAGCAGCGAACCACGTCCTTCCCCGAGTCGTCCTTCGTCTGGCAGAAGGCGGCCATGAGCTTGTAGGTCGGGTCGAACGGCAGCGTTGCCAGGCGCGGCAGCCGCTCGCGGGTGGCGTCGATGTCCAGCCCGGCCTTGTGCGCGAGCACGAGCAGCGCGCCCTCGGTCGGGTCGCCGACGACCTTGCCGTCGACGAGCTTCGCGTCGTTCGCGACGACGTACGGGAGGATCGCGGTGTCGAGCGTGTCCGAGCTGCCGGCGGCGTGCTGCACCTGGCCGTCCAGGCTGTAGCCGCTGCCGGAGACGGAGAAGCGGTCGGTCGCGTCCAGCACCTCGACGACCGTTACCTGGTTCATCGTCAGCGTCCCCGTCTTGTCCGAGTTGATCGCCGAGGTGAAGCCGAGCGTCTCCACGGAGGGCAGGTCCTTCACGATCGCCTTCTGCTTCGCGAGCTCGACGCTCCCGAGCGAGAGGACGACCTGGACGACCATCGGCAGCGCCAGCGGAATCGCCGCGATCGCGAGCGCGACGGCGGTGTTGAAGAGCGTCGTCCAAGCCAGCCCGCGGCTGAGCCCGAGCGCGAACATGATGATCATCGTCAGGCCGGCCGCCGCGACGATGTACAGCGTCAGCGTGTTCATCTGCTTCGTGAGCGGCGTCTCCTCGACCGTCGTCGCCGAGAGCATGTGGGCGATCTTTCCGACCTCGGTGTTGCTGCCCGTCCCCGTCACGATCACGACGCCGCTGCCGTGCGTGACCGGCGTGTGCATGAACGCCATGTTCGTCTGGTCACCCGAGCCGAGCTCGTCGCCGGACAGCGTCTCCGCGTCCTTCTGCGCCGGGACGCTCTCGCCGGTCAACGCCGATTCGTCGATCTGCAACGAGGTCGCCGAGACGATCCGGCCGTCCGCCGGCACCTCGTCTCCGGCCGAGATCAGGACGACGTCGCCGACCACGAGCTGCTCGGCCGGGATCACGGCCTCGACGCCGTCGCGCCGTACCCGCGCCGTCGCCTCCATCATCGACTTCAGCGCGTTCATCGCACTCTCGGCCTTGCCCGCCTGACGCAGCCCGACGACCGCGTTGAGCACCGTGATCAGAGCAAGCACGACCGCCGTCGACCACTCCTTGATCGCCAGCGAGACTATCGACGCGCCGACGAGGATCAGCTGCATGTACGCGCGGTACTCGTCGAGGAAGCGGCGCCAGCCGGGCCTCGGCTGCTCCGTCGGCAGCGCGTTCGGGCCGTCGCGGCCGAGCGCCTCCGCAGCAGCCGCCGCCGAGAGGCCCTGGTCGGGGTCGACGCCCAGCTTGGCGGCGACGTCCTTTCTGTCGAGCGCGTACCAGCGCTCGGCGCCGGTCGCTGGTTCGGCCGGCTCGGCGACGGCGGTCACTCCGACGTCTTTCCGTCGTCGGAGGCCGTCGCGACCGGCTCGGGCTCCGCCGCCGACTCGGCCGTGTGCGCGTGCTTGTGCTTGCCCTTCTTGTGCGCCTTCGGGTGCGCCTTGCGCTCCTGCTCTTCCTCGAACGGATCGGCCGCGGCGCCCTCCGGTGCCTGCTCCTCGAGTGCGGTCTTGACCTTGGCCAGGTCGGCGCGTACCTCGTCGGTCACGACGGGATAGCGCGGGTCGAGCTCGATCAGGGTGTGCGCGATCACCGCCGCAGCCGCGATGCGGGCGAACCACTTGCGGTCGGCCGGAATCACGTACCAGGGCGCCCATTCGGTGCTCGTGTGCGAGAGCATCTCCGAGAACGCCTGCTGGTAGTCGTCCCAGTACTCGCGCTCGGCGACGTCGTGCGAGGAGAACTTCCAGTTCTTCTCAGGGAGGTCGAGCCGCTTCATGAACCGCGTCCGCTGCTGCTCCTTCGACAGGTTCAGGAACAGCTTGACGACCCGGAAGCCGTTGTCGACGAGGTAGCGCTCCCAGCCGTTGATCTCCTCGTAGCGGCGCGCCCAGACGTGCTTGCCCTTGGACTCGGCGGGAAGTCGCTGCCGGTCGAGGATCTCGGGGTGGACGCGGACGACCAGCACCTCCTCGTAGTGCGAGCGGTTGAAGATGCCGATCTCGCCGCGGCCGGGGAGACGCTTCGCGTAGCGCCAGAGGAAGTCGTGCTGCAGCTCCTCGGCGGAGGGCACCTTGAAGCTGTTGACCGACACACCCTGCGGGTTCACCCCGCTCATGACGTGGCGAATCGTCCCGTCCTTGCCGCCGGCGTCGAGCGCCTGCAGGCAGACGAGCACGCCGTAGGTGTCCTGTGCAGCCAGGCGCGCCTGGTACTCGGCGAGCATCGCGACGCCGCGCTCGAGCAGCTCGACTCCGTCCTGCTTGGTCATGAAGTCGGCCTTGTATGCGGGGTCGAAGTCCTTTGCGAGCGTCACCTTCGAGCCGGGCTCGACCCTCAGGGCCTTGACGAACTCCGCGATTCGCTTCTCCTGGACGGTCACCGAGAGCTCCTTTCCGGGCGTTGCGAAACTGGGCGGTCCGTGTGAACGGACGGTGACAGATTGTGCCGTCTGGGCATTTCCGACGTCATCCCGATTGGACGAAGCCCGCGGGCGGGCCTTACTCGGCCCCACTCCGGCGCTCGCGCCGCTGCCCCATGCGGGCGACGAGCACCGCGACGACCGTGACGAGGTAGAGCTGGCCGAGTAGCGCCTCGACGATGGCACATGTGTGGCCGAAGTTGCCCGCCGGCGTGTAATCGCCGTACCCGAGTGTCGCGAGCGTGACGTAGCTGAAGTACGTGCGCAGCGCTCTCGTGCCGTCGGTGCCCTGGGCGAAGAACGGACCCGAGCCGACCTCGGCGACGACCCCGTAGACGAACAGGAAGATCAGCCCGAGCAGGACGTAGATGCAGATGGCGCCGATGATCGACTGGGCGTTCACCTCGGTCTGCTCGATGACGCTCAGGGCGATCACGAAGACGATCCCCACGGTCAGGAGCCCGGAGAGGATCGCCACGAAGGCGGTGAGCGCCTCGCCCTCCCAGACCAGGTTGACCATGGCGGCCAGAATCGCGACGGCAAGGAACCCGCGGCTGATCCACGAGTGCAAGCCGGCGCGCCCCGATGTCCAGAAGGCCGCGACCAGCGTGATGCTCTGCATGAGGACGAGCACGCTCGCCGTCCACGCATCGTCCGGAGCGGTGGCGGCGAACACGAACGAGACGAAGATCAGGATGAGGACGACGCCGTGGCTGTGACTCGCCCGCCTCCGGCGGAGCACACCCACCAACGGCCGCTTCGTACTCGGTGCCAAATCCTGTTCGGGCGCCACGCTGGAGGGGAGTCTCGCGCATGCGGCGCGTCGGCGCGGCTCGATGCGGGTCGTCACCGAGCCGCCCGCAGACCCGAATCGTCACCCCGAACGGGTGAAGGGCATTTATGCTGCCGCGTGTAGCACCTCGAACCTGAGCTCTCGGCCCTCGAGAGAAAGGGAGGCAGGAGCATTGCGCATCCTGTTCGCCGCGAACGACGAGCCTGTCACCCGCGGGGCGCCGTTGCGCCCCGTTTTCGTCGGCCTGCTCCTCGCAGCCGGCGCGGCCGCGCAGATCGAGATCGGGGCAGCACGGTGACGATCAGGGTCGTCCTCGGCGAGGACAACTTCCTCGTTCGCGAAGGTATCGAGCGGATCCTTTCGTCCGATCCCGAGCTCGAGGTGGTCGCGAGCTGCGGCGACCTCGACGAGGTGCGGGACGCAGTCGACCGGCTGAGCCCGGACGTCGTCCTCACCGACGTCCGGATGCCTCCGAGCGAGACCGACGAGGCGATCAGGCTCGCGAGCGAGCTGCGACAGAGCCACCCGGACGTCGGCCTCGTCGTGCTCAGCCAGCATGCGAGCTCGGTGTACGCGGGCGCGCTCTTCTCCGAAGGCGCCGCCGGCCGCGGCTACGTGCTCAAGGACAGGGTCGAGGACGCCGCCGAGCTCGTCCGCGTCCTCCGGGAGGTCGCAGCCGGGGGCACCCACCTCGACCCTGCGGTGTTCGACGTGGTCTTCGCGGGCTGGGAGCGGACGGACGACGACCACCTGAAGCGCCTGACGCCGCGCGAGACCGAGGTGCTCGCGCTCGTCGCCACCGGCGACACGAACGCGGTCATCGCCGAGAAGCTCGGGATCAGCAAGCGTGCCATCGAGCGTCACCTCAACTCGATCTTCGACAAGCTCGAACTGCGCGACGCCGAGCATGTCAGTCGCCGCGTCATGGCGACGCTCGAGTACCTGCGCGGCCGCTGACAGCGGCCCGCCGCCGCTCGATCACGACGGCGAGCCTGCCGAGAGCGATCGCTGCTAGCTAGACGACGTTCATGTCCACGCTGGGGCGGGCGATCATGTAGACGAGCACGCCGATCAGCGGAACGAAGATGACGAAGATCGTCCACCCCGCCTTCGCCAATCCCGAGTGGTCTGTCCGCCGGAAGTTGTCGGCGAGCACCAGGATCAGCAGGTAGATGAAGATGACCCAGGCGAAGAAGACGAGCATCGACAACATGATGTTCAGGAACGGATAGTCAGCCAGAACGGCCATTTTCGCCGGTACCTCCTGCGGAGATCGGATTGGACAGGAACGTGCTCATCATCCAACCCGGCAGCACGCCTTGCGTCATCCGAACGGGATGAGCGCGCTGCGCCGCCCCGGCGCGGGCGGGGGCTGTGGTGCAGGCCGAACCCCGGCTGCGGGAAACCCGCAAAGACGGTGTGGTGGTGCCCGACACCCCGGATCGGGTGATGCGCTGACGCCGGTGGGCCGCAGGGGTGTGAGTAATCGAGGGCACCGGGCCGACAACGGCTCGGCGCGAAAGGAAGCTCGATGCCCTCTAGAGCTGTTCCCTACGAACCGACGAAACCGGCGGTCCGCCCGCGCGACGACTCGCGCCGGCGCCCACGTCCGACGCCCGGGCCCGGTTCTGCCACCGTCTCGCGGGCCGCGCTCGTCAACCGTCTCCGGGCGGCACGCTCGCTCCCCGTCGTGAGCGTCGTCGCTCCGGCCGGCTACGGCAAGACGACGCTGCTCGCACAGTGGGCCGCGCGGGACGGCCGCCCGTTTGCGTTCCTGACCCTCGACGCGCCCGAGACCGACGCCGCCACGCTCGTGGCTCGGATCGAGGCGGCCACGGCCACGCTCGCGGCCGAGCCCTTCGTCCTCGTGATCGACGACGCCCATCTCCTGAGCGCCGCTGCCGCAGCCACGGTCACCATGCTCGTCCGGCACCTGCCCGCCGACGCCACGATCGCCCTCGCCGCCGATGAGGAGCCGCTCCCGTCGATCCCTCGCCTGCGCGCGAGCGGTGCGGTGCTCGAACTCGGCCGCAAGGAGCTCGCACTCACCACGAGAGAGGCCCGGCTCCTGATCCGCAGGAACGGCGTGACCATGGCCGACGGCCGGGTCGACGGACTCGTGCGGACGCTGGGGGGCTGGCCGGCGGGAGTCGACGCGGCAGCGACCTCGCTTCGCGAGCGGGACCACTCGCCGCTGCACGACCTCCGCGAGTCGGTCCTCGCTGCGCTGACGCGTGAGGAGCGCGACTTCCTCAGGCGGACGTCGATCCTCGACCGGCTCTCGGCTCCGCTCTGCGACGCCCTGCTCGAGCGCCGCGACTCCGCGCTTTGGCTCGAGTCACTGGAACCGAGCCTGCTGCTCGTCCCGCTCGACCGTACCGGCGGGTGGTTCCGCCAGCACGGCGCGTTCCGGGAGCTGCTGCGGGCAGAGTTGGGGGAGCAGGAGCCCGAGCTCGTGCCCCTGCTCGAACGACGGGCCACGGACTGGCTCGAGGCGAGCGGCGATCCGGAGAGCGCCCTGCTCCATGCACGCGCCGCCGGTGACGTCGGCCGCGTCGCGGTCATCCTCGACACCGTCGCGATCCCGATGCACAACAACGGCCGGGACGCCGCCCTGCTCGCCTGGATCGCCGGCCTCGACGAGGCGACGGAGCTCGCTGACCACCCGCGCCTCGCAACGCTGGCGGCGCGGCTCCACGCACAGCGCGGCAACGCACTGGAGGCCGAGCGCTGGCTGGCGAAGGCGGCACCGAGATCGCCGCGACGACGGCGCGCGGACGACGTCGCCTCGAGCGTCGCTCTCGTCCGCGCCGCCATGTGCCAGAACGGTGTCGAGTCGATGCTCGCCGACGTCGAGTCGGCTCTCGACGTGCTGCCCACGGACGATCGCTGGCGGCCGTACGGGCTGTTGCTGCAGGGCTCCGCGTATGCGCTGCTCGGAGATGCCGAACACGGCGACGCGATCCTGAGCCGGGCTGCGCGAGCCGCGGAGCGCCGCGGCTCGACCGAGTCGCGAGTCGTCGCCCTCACGGAGCGATCGCTGCTCGCCAACGCGCGCGGAGAGCGCGCGGAGGCCGACGGACTGCTCGCGCTCGCGCTCGCGGCGATGGTCGAAGGGGGCCTGCACACGTACCCAACCTGCGCCCTGACGCTGGCAGTCTCGGCACGCTCGCAACTCCTCCACGGCCACATTCCGGAAGCCGCGTCTGCGCTCGCCGACGCGCGCCGCCTCTCAGGGGGCCTTACCCGGGCCCTGCCCTGGCTCGCCGTCCAGTGCCGCCTCGAGCTTGCCCGCGCCTACGTGACGCTGCGAGACGCCGCCGCGGCACGTTGGATCCTGCGGGAGATCGACGAACTGCTCACCGCCTGCCCGGACCTCGGCGTCCTCCGCGCCGAGCGCGACGGGGTCGAGGACGAGCTCCGCGCAAGGCCGGCGGCGGCCGGGAACGGGCGCGCGACGAGCCTCACCGGGGCCGAGCTCAAGCTGCTGCCCATGCTCGCGACGCACCTGTCCTTCCGGGAGATCGCACAGTACTTCTACCTCTCCCGCAACACGGTCAAGACGCAGGCGATCTCCGTCTACCGGAAGCTCGGCGCGTCCAACCGCAGCGAGGCGGTCGAGCGCGCGCACCATCTCGGGCTGATCGAGTCCGCCGCGGACTCGACGAACCTCATCCTCACGGGATGATGCAGCCTCGGGCCGCGTCGAGTCCAATCGACTCGTGGCCATTCCGAGCGCGAAGCGTCGGCGCCCGCGGCCGGAGAGGGAACCGTGAGCTGATGGCGTTCTCCGGCGCAGAGGTGTCGCGGCCGACTCCGTTCACGATCATCGAGTCCCGGCTCGCCCCGCCGCGCCTATGCGACGGGACGATCGAGCGCGCCGAGCTCGTCAACCGGCTCCGCCTGATCCCGCCTGCCGACGTCGCGCTGGTCGTGGCTCCGGCGGGCTACGGGAAGACGAGCCTGCTCGCCGAGCTTCACCGGCGGCCCGGGCAGCGGCCGTTCGCCTGGCTCAGCATCGACGAACGCGACAACGACCCGGTCACCTTCCTCACCTATCTGACGCTCACGCTCAACAGGATCGGGGCCTGCGAGCGCCAGGTCGTGGAGGCGCTGGCCAGGCCGCGGAGCTCGCTCACGACGATCCGTGCGCGCCTGCAGCGATCGCTCGAGGCCGCGGGCCCGTTCGGGCTCATTCTCGACGACCTTCACCTGCTCACCGCCGCGAAGAGCCTCGAGATCGTCCGCCGTCTCGTCGACGACCTGCCGCAGGACGGCCGTCTCGTGATCGCGAGCCGGACGCAGCCGGCGCTTCCGCTCGCCGGGCTCCGCAAACGCGGGCGGCTCGTCGAGCTCGGAATCGACGACCTCCGGCTGACGGAGGAGGAGGCAGGCCTGCTGCTGCGGAGGACGGGGCTGACTGCGTCCGACGGCGAGGTCGCCGGCGTGGCCGCGCTCACCGAGGGCTGGCCGGCCGGTGTGTACCTGGCGGCGCTCGCCACGCTGGCCCGTGACGACCGCAGGCCGTTGACGGCGTTCCGGGGCTCCGACCGCTTCGTGAGCGACTACGTCCGCGCCGAGCACCTCGCCTACCTGCCCAAGGACGACGTCGACTTCATGGTGCGCGCATCGGTGCTCGACCGGATGTCGGGCCCGCTGTGCGACGCCGTCCTCCAGCAGTCGGGCTCTGCCGCCAGGCTCGAGCGCCTCGCGCGGACGAATCTCTTCCTCATTCCGCGCGGCGACGAGAGCCCGCTCGACTACCGGTTCCAGAGACTGTTCCGGGAGGCGCTCGAGGCCGAGCTCAGCCGTGCCGAGCCCGGACTCGCCGAGACGCTCGCCGCCCGAGCTTCCGCGTGGTGCGAGGAGCACGGCGACACGGAGAGCGCGGTCGAGTACGCCTGGGCCGCGGGCGACCAGGATCGCTTCGCCTCGCTCCTCGAGCGGTTCGTCCTGCCCCTCTATTACGCGGGACGGCTGGCGACGATCGATCGCTGGCTCGCGCTCGTCGACCACGTCCTGCTCGAGCGGCACCCCGCGCTCGCCGCTACCGGCGCGCTCTTCCACGGTCTCGAGGGGCGAGAGGACAAGGCCGAGCGGTGGGCCGCCGTCGCCGAGCGTGCCCCGGCCGACACGACGACGCCCGACGGCAGCCCAGTTACCGCCTGGACGGCGATGCTGCGCGCGGCGATGTGCCGCTCGGGCGTCGACCAGATGCGCCGGGATGCAGAGCTCTCCATCTCGGCACTCGCGGACGCGAGCCTGTGGCGGCCCGCTGCGCTCCTCCTGCTCGGCGTCGCCCACGTCCTCGCCGGGGAGGCCGAGGCTGCGGACGGGATCCTCGTCCGTGCCCATGCCGCGGCGACGGCGGCGAACGCGACGGAGGCGGCGGCCTTCGCGCTCGCGGAGCGATCGCTGCTGGCAGGCGCCGACGACCGCTGGGCGACCGCCGAGATGCTCGTCGTCGAGGCGCGCGAGGCCCTCCGCGACGCGCACCTCTGCGACTATGCGACGAGCGCGCTCACGTACGCCGCCAGCGCGTCGGCGGCCGCGCACCACGGCAACTGGGTCCGGGCCCGCGACGACCTCCGGCGCATGGAGCAACTGCTGCCCACGCTGTCCAGGGCTTTCCCGTGGCTCGGCGCGCAGGTGAGGATCGAGGCGGCGCGGGCGCGGCTCGTCCTGTCGGATGCCGACGGCGCCGCCGCGCTCCTCGCCGAGGCCCAGAGCGCGCTTGCCCGGGACCCTGAGCTCGGCGTGCTCGCCGCCCACGCGGAGGAGCTGGCCCTCGAGCTCGCGAGCCGACGGCCGCAAGGCGGCGACTGGGAGCACCTGACCCCGGCGGAACGCCGACTGCTGCCGCTCCTGACCACGCATCTCACGTTCCGCGAGATCGCCGACCACCTCCACGTCTCCCGGAACACGGTCAAGACGCAAGCGATCTGCACGTACCGGAAGCTCGGCGCCTCGTCGCGAAGCGAGGCGATCCAGCGTGCGATCGATCTCGGGATGATGGAGCCGTCGGACGTGCTCGAACCGACCAGGCCTCTGTAAAGAGCCCGAACAGCCGCGTTCATCCCATCGGGACGAGGTCCCCGCTCGGGCGACACGCGATGCTTTGCCGGAGTCGCTACTCGCAGTAGCGGCCACCGACGGCGCGGCGACCTCGCCGCTTGCCAGGCGGGCGCCCCCGAGTGAGGGCCCGGGGGCGCTTGCCGCTCCTCGACCCTTTCGTCCTTGATGGGTGATGCCGGGGTGCAAATGCGCACGGACACTGGCCGGGCCAAGCGGACAGAGGAGGTACGAACATGCTTCGCACGCCCAGGATCGTGCTGCCGGCGGCTGCCGTCGCCCTCGGCGCCGTCGCCGTGCTCGTCGCGGCGTCGACGGCGACCGGACGGAGCCAGGAGAAGCCGAGCAACACGAAGGAGCCGTCGATCACGTACGTGTATCCGATCAAGGTCGGCACCGTGCTGACTGGCAACAAGGGTAAGTGGACTCCGGAAACCGGAAACAGCTACGCCAGTCAGTGGCTGCGCTGCAACGACAACGGAGAGTCCTGTCAGAAGATCGCGAATGCGACGGGAGGCAAGTACACGGTCGTGTCGGCCGACGCGAAGCACACGATCCGGCTCGACGTCACGGCAACGAACGGGAATGACTCTACGACCGCCCGCGCGAACGCGACGGCCGTGGTTCCGGCCAACCCGAACGCCCCGAGCGTGACGGTGCCGCCGGCAATCTCCGGGCAGGCAGTCGTGGGCAAGACGCTGACGGCGACGACCGGGACATGGGTGGGAACGCAGCCGATCTCGTACACCTTCAAGTGGCAGAGCTGCACGAGCAACCTCTCCTCGTGCCCGGGCAACGGCGCGACCGGCAACACCTACACGGTCGCCGCCGGTGACGTCGGCAAGAGGATCAGGGTCAAGGTCATCGCCAAGAACAGCGCCGGCCAGACCCCTGGCCTGTCCAATCCGACCGCGATCGTCAGCGAGAGCGGCGGCGGTGGCGGAGGCGGCGGCGGCAGCTCCGTACCGGTGAGCTCCCTCGTGGCCGGCGACCGGCTGGTCGTCGACACGGTGTCGTTCTCGCCGAACCCGGTCACCTCGACGAGCCAGTCGATCCGGGTCACGATCAAGATCAAGGACAACAAGGGCAAGCTGGTCAAGGGCGCGTTCGTCTCGATCGTCTCGACGCCGGTCGTCACATCGACGCCCGACGCGGCGCAGACCGACTCGAACGGCATCGTCGTCTACACGATCCAGCCCAAGTCGAACTTCCCGATCAAGACCGGCTACAGCGTCCAGTTCTACGTGAAGGGCTACCGTCAGGGCGACCCGACGCTGGCCGGAGTCTCCGGCGGCCGGCTCGTCCAGGTCGCGACGAAGTCGCCGTAGTCAAATTGTCTACCGGGCCCGGCCGTGCTTGCGGCCGGGCCCGGTAGACCCTGATCGTCACGAGTCGGAGCCCACATCGTCACGACCGGGCGGCGTACGCTCGGGCCGAGGCTGCTCATGATCCGCGATGCCCAGACGCTCGTCGGGGCCGGCAGGGGTGCGTTCTCGACCTCCCGGCGCTTCGGCGCGAACCGGATCGCGGTCGTCGCCGCCGCCAGCGAGACGAACCTCGACATCGAAGGCGCCTGGCAGGCCCTGGGGCTCGATGCAGAGGTAATGACGCCGGCCCGCTGCCTGGAGCGGCTGCGCGCAGGCGACGTCGCGCTCGGGAGGCTCGACGTCCGTCGCACGCTCGACGGTGTCGAGCCCGGGCTGCTTTCCCTCCTGGAGTTGCGCCGGCGCGGCGTTCGCGTGCTGAACTCGCCTGCCGCGTTGCTCCGTGCCCACGACAAGCTGCGAACGGCACGCTCGCTGACCGTGGCGGGTGTAGCTCACCCGTCGACGGAGCACGTCACGCTCCGGAGCAGGGTGCCGTCGCTCGAACCGCCGGTCGTGATCAAGCCCAGGTTCGGGAGCTGGGCGCGGACGTTCTCCGCTGCGATTCGCGGCGAGAGCTTCGGGCCGCGATCGACGCGATCGCCGAGCGGCACTGGTTTCGGCGGCACGGCGCGCTCGTGCAGTCGCTCGTTCCGCCGGTGGGTCACGACCTGCGCGTGCTGGTGGCCGGGGGCAGGATCGTCGGCGCCGAGTCACGCGTCGCCGCGCCGGACGAGTGGCGGACGAACCTCAGCCTCGGCGGCACCTCGTGTCCCGCGATCGTGCCGCCCCCGGCGCGCGAGGCTGCTCTCGACGCCGCGAGAGCCGTGTCGGGAGACTTCGTCGGAATCGACCTGCTCCCGGACCGCGGCGACTACGTCGTGATCGAGGTGAACGGCGGTGTCGACTTCGAGCGACGGTACTCGTTGCCCGGGGGCGACGTCTTCGGGGACATCGCAGCGGCGCTCGGCCTGCTCGTGGCGCCACCTCGTCCCGAGGCGATCGCCGCGCTCTGATCGTCAGCCGACGGGCTTGCAGGCCTTGACGAAGGCCGCCGCGGAGGTGCCGATCTGATCGAAGACGGTCTGCACGTTCGCGGTGTTCGGGAGTTGGCCGAGCGAGATCGCATGCCCGATCCCCGCGACGACGTTGTTCCAGCTGACGAGGCCGCCGATGTAGTCGTTCAGCGTGGACGAGCACTGGCCGCCGACGGTGGCCTGGAACCCGTGCAGGGTCGTGCCGAAGGCCGTCGTCGACGTCGTGACGACCGTGATCGTGTTGCCCAGGCACTTGGCCATGTCGTCGGACGACGCGTTCGACGCAGCGGTGATCTTGCTGCACGACCGGAACTTCGCGATCCCCTTGGTGTTCGCGGACGTCCATGTCTTGTTGGCCGTCTGGTAGGCGGTCCACTGCGTCGTCGTCAGCCGCTTCGCCGAGCCCTGCGGAGTCGTCGTGGTGGCAGTGGTGGCCGGCGTCGTCGTCGGTGTAGTCGTCGGGGTGGTCGACTTGCTGCTCGAGCTCGACCCGCCGCAGCCGGCCAGGGCAAGAGCGCCGGCCGTGGCCAGCGCTGCGACGGTCAACACGCCTCGCGTCATCGCGGGCACCTTACGGCAACGCCGCTCGCCGGACATCGTCCACAAGGGATGACGGCGACGCGCTAGCTCTCGAGCTGCTGGCTGACGAGGTAGTGGTAGAGCCCGCGCCTCTCCAGCAGTTCGGCGTGCGTGCCGCGCTCGACGAGGCGGCCCTTCTCGAGCACGACGATAAGGTCGGCGTCGCGCACCGTGCTCAGCCGGTGCGCGATCACGAACGAGGTGCGCTCGCGAAGCAACTCGTCGAGGTTCTGCTTGACCAGGCGCTCCGACTCGGTGTCGAGCGCGGAGGACGCCTCGTCGAGGAGGAGGATCGGCGGGCGGTTGTAGACGGCGCGGGCGATCGCGATCCGCTGCGCCTGGCCGCCCGAGAGCCGCAGCCCGCTCTCGCCGATCCGCGTGTCGTAGCCGAGTGGAAGACGCTCGACGAAGTCGTGCGCGTTCGCGAGCTTCGACGCCCAGATCACGCGCGATTCCTCCGGTTCGTCACCGAAGGCGATGTTGCGGCCGATCGTGTCGTCGAACAGGTAGCTCTCCTGCAGCACGACGCCGATGTGCTTGCGGACGCTGCGGTAGTCGAGCGTGGTCAGGTCGATGTGGTCGAGCTCGATCCTGCCCTCGGTCGGTTCCAGCAGGCCGGCGAGGCACTTGACGAGCGTCGTCTTGCCCGAGCCGCTGCGACCGACGATGGCGACGGTCGTGCCGGCGGGGACGTCGAGATCGATCGCCTCGAGAATCGCGGGCGCCTCCGGGCCCCCGTAGCGGAAGCCGAGGTTCCGGAGCCTGACGGCGCCTTCGAGCGTCGTCACCATCCGCAGGGCGGAGCGGTCCTCTCCCTGCTCGGGCTCCTGCTCGATCACGTCGTTCAGCCGGTCGAGCAGGATCCGCCCGTACTGCAGCTCGTCCCAGAGCGAGAGCATGATCAGCACGGGGCCGTTCGCGAGCGCGATCAGGGCGTTGAAGGCGACGAAGCGGCCGAGCGACAGGTCGCCGTTGATCACGAGCAGCCCGCCGACGAACAGGAACAGCGCGAGCGAGAGGAACGTGACCATCTGGATCGCGCCCTGATAGGTCATGATCAGGAACTCCGAGCGGAAGACCTTGTCGGCGATCTGCGAGAAGCGCGTCAGCATCATCTGCCGCATCCCCTCCTCGGCCGCGGACGCCTTGACGGTCTCGATGCCGCGGATCGAGTCGATCTGCTGGGAGCCGTAGCGCCCGAACGCCTCCTCGAGCGAGTCGAACATCGGCCGCAGGCGCGACGACGAGAACCGCATCAGCAGGGCGTAGACGGGCGCGAGCGCGATGTAGACGAGCGCGAGCTGCCAGCTGTAGACGAACATGAGCACGAGCGCCGCGAGGAGCTGGGTCACGGCGGTCAGGGCGGTGACGCCGCTCTCGATGAAGAACTGCCGCAGCTCGCGGACGCCCGAGAGCCGCCGCTCGATGTCGCCCGTGCGCCGGGTCGAGAAGTACGACATCGGCAGCGAGAGCAGCTTCGCGGTCAGGAAGTCGAGGCTCTCGGTGTCGATCCGCACCGCGACGAAGGCGAAGATGTAGCGCTGGAGGATCGTGGCGCCGACCATCACGACCAGGACGCCGAGCATTCCGAGCAGGATGACGACGAGCAGCTCCTTGTTGCTGTTCGGGATCGCGTCGTCGACGACGACCTGCGTGAAGATCGGGACGACGAGCTCGAGCGCGGCCGCGATCAGCGCCAGGCCGACCGCCTTCCACAGCAACCCGCGGTGCGGGCGCAGGAACGGCTTCAGCCAGGCGATGTTCGTCTGCGCCTTCGGCACCTCCTCGAAGGCCGGCGTCGGGCTGATCAGCGCCGCGTAGCCGCTCCACTTCTCCTCGAACTCGGCCCGCTCGATGTTGCGGATGCCGAGCGACGGGTCGCCGACTCGTACGTGGCTCTCGCCCACCTCGTAGAGCACGACCCAGTGGTTTCCCTCCCAGTGGACGATCGCCGGCAGCGGCAGGGCGTCCAGATTGCTCTTCGAGGCGCGAACCGTCCGCGCGTCGAGGCCGAGCTGCTCGGCGCCGCGCGCGATCCCGAGCAGGCTCGTCCCGTCGACCGACGTGTGCACGAGCTCGCGGATCCGCGGGAGCGAGACCGGCCGGCCGAAGTAGCGCGTGACCGCGCCCAGGCAGGCGGCGCCGCAGTCCATCTCGTCGAGCTGGTAGACGTGCGGGTACCGTCGGCGACGCTGCCACCAGCGACGCTTCGGACCGTAGTCCTTCGCCTCGAACTCCTCGGCAGCCTCGGCGCCGACGGGCGCGACCTCGATCTCCTCGACCTGGTCGGGGCCGACGGCTGCGACCTCGGTCTCGGCCGGGAGGATCTCCGCGAAGTCGAGCGGCACGCGCGCGACCGGGAGCGAGTCGAGCTGCACGGCGCGCTCCTCGAGCCGTATCCGGAACTCCGGGTAGTCGTGGAGGAGCTTGGCGAACAGCTCGGGCGTGAGTCGCAGCAGGCGGCTCGGTGTCAGCGCCTCCACGCTCGCCGTCCGCGGCCGCCCCTCGAGGACGGAGAGCTCGCCGAAGCTGTCGCCCTTGCGGAGGTAGTTGATGTCGTCGCGGTGGCCGTCACGCTCGAGGAACGCGCGCAGGCGGCCCTCCTCGATCACGTACATCGGCCCGGGCGGGTCGCCCTCGCGCACGACGATCTCGCCCGCCTCGACGTCGACCGGCTCGAGCGAGGCCGCGATCAGTGCCAGGCCGTCGACGGGGAGCGTGGCGAACGCCGAGTGCAGCCGGAGGAAGTCCTGGATCGTCCGGTAGTCGGAGAGCCGCTCGAACTGCGCGCGTACGGCCGGATGCCAGCGCGTCATCTCGGCGAACGTCTCGCGGTCGAGCCGCAGCGCGTGGACGCGCCCGCTCGCGCGGACGGTGGCGGTGCGGGTCGAGTCGGTGAGCAGGCTCATCTCGCCGAAGCTCTCGCCGCGGCCGAGCAGGTTGAGCGGCACCTCCTCCCCGTTCTCCGCCCGCTTGAGGACGCGGGCCGGGCCGGAGACGACGACGTAGAACGCGTCGGCCGGATCGCCCTCGCGAACGATCACCTGGCCGAAGTCGTAGGCGACGGGCTCGAACGCCTCGCCGACGACGCGCCGGACGTCCTCCGGCATGGCCCGGAACGCGGGCAGTTCGTCGAGGACGCGGAGGCTCTCTTCGGAGGGCATCAGCTCAGAGAGACTCAAGCCAGGTCACCCGTTCGTTGACCTCGCGCGACGCCGCGCGGAAGCTCACGGCATCCGCGGCGCGCGTGCGCACGTCTTCGTCGTCGCCGGAGGGCGGCGTCTTCTCGTGAAGCTCCGAGATCACGAAGCCGTCCTCGGCCGGCGCTGGGCCGACGAGATCGCCGGCCTCGGCCGCGAGGAAGCGCGACGCCAGTTCGGTGTCGACCTCGTCCATCCAGTCGAGCCGCTCCTCGACGTCGACGCCGATGCGCGCCGCCACGTCCACGAGCGGGTCGCCGTCGGAACGGACGCAGAGGGCGGCCTCGGCGGCGCTGTCCTCGTCCGTAAATGCGACCACGTCGTACCGGACGCGCACCCATTCGAGGCGGTTCGACTCGATCTCGCGCGCGATCGCAGCGTCCGTGGCGGCGGCTGCGCAGAAGGCGTCGTACTCGTCGTCGCGCGCGTCGGCCGGGGCGTCGGGGGCCACCGCGACGAGCGTGGCCAGCTCGCTCGCGAGCCCTTCGAGCATTCCCGAGCAGATGCCCTCAGGCCAGGTGCCCGCAGCGACCTCCTCGGCCGGAACGTTGCCGACCCCATCCGGCTCCGGGCTCAGGTCGAGCGCGAGCGAGCGACGCAGGTATGCCTCCCACGCGCGCGTCGTCAGCCCGCACGAGACGAGCCAGGCGTCGAGCTCGTCAGCCGCCAGCAACCCGCGGCCGTAGCGGAAGGCACGTGCCGCCTCCTCGACGTCGTCCTCGTCGGGCGCCTCGCCGCGGGCATCGAGCACGCGCAGCGCCGCAAGCCCGGCGCGAACGTCGTCCTCGAGCGCTTCCCAGTGGCCGGTGACCCGCGCCCGGGCGACGACGTCGTTCCACGTGTAGACGGCCTCGCCGACCTTGAAGAGAGGCTTCTCGCCGACCTGCCTGTCCACGACCGTGTCCGTGCCGCTGACCATAAACGGGACCCGGGTACGCCGGGCCGGATCACCCCTCTCGGCGCGACGAAGCGAGCGTCACGACCGCGACGCAACGACGAGGGCCCCACCGAAGCGGAGCCCTCGTCGTGCGGTTCAGCGCTGCGAGCTCAGGCCGACTTCTTGATGTTCCTGTTCGGCTTCTTCATCGCCGGTGACTTGGTCGAGCCGACCTTCTTCATGCCGCCCTTGACGTCGGCAGCTGCCTTCTCGTTGAGCTCGAGATCCTTCTTCTCGGTGTCCTTGCCCATCTGTACTACTCCTTTCGTTTCGCCGGCGATGCGCCGGCTGATCTTTCGAACGTCCCGGGCCCCGCGTCAACACGGCTCCCTCCGGTCAGGCCGTCCACCACCCCTTTGTCGACGCGACCGTCACGCTTCCGCTCCTCCGCTGCGTCCGATCTCCCGGCGGAGCTCCTCGACCACACGTGGCCCGGGCTCGTAGCCGGCATCGGCGATGGCAGCCTCGAGATCGACGATGAGAGCGTCTCGGAACGCCTGGTCGGCCTCGGCCCGGGCGATGATCTCGTCGAGCATCTGCCGGAAGGCCGGGATCTCCTGGGCTGCGCGGACCCACCCCTCTGGGGCCGGCTCCAGGAGTCCGATCAGGCGGCCGAGCCGCTCTTCGTCGTATGCGTGAGGTTCGTTCACCGCTGGCCACCTGACGCCGGATCGCCGACCTTTCTTCCCTCGAGCTCGGAACGAAGCTTCCCCAAGCAGCGCGAGATCCTGCTGGCGACCGTTCCGGACGGCAGATCGAGCTGCTCGCTGATCGTGCGATAGCTCTCGTCGCGCGCGAAGAACCGGTCGAGCAGCTCGTGGCAGGGCTCGCCGAGTTCCTCGAGCGCCTCCCGGACAGAGAACGCGTCGTCGAGCTCCTCGGCGGTCCGGTCGACCGCTTCGTCAGCCGTCTCGTCGAACGGCTGCTCGTGCCCGGAGGCGGCGAGGCGGTCGAGGCAGACACGGCGCGTCAGCTGGGCGATCCAGGGCCGGATCGCGGCGTCGTCGCGCAGCGTGTCGAGCCGGCTGTAGACGCGGGTGAAGACGTCCTGGAACGCATCCTCCGCGTCCTCGGCGGCGAGCCCGAACCCGCGTCCGCAAATCGCGTACACGTAGCGGGAGAACCGCTCGACGAGCTCGTTCCAGGCCTCGGGGCTCCCCCCGCGGCAGCGCTGGACGAGGTCCGAGTCGGAGAGCCGCGAGCTGACACGCTCGGTCGCCATCACGCCTCAGCGCTCTCCGTCGATCGCGCCTGCAGCCGCGCTGGCCGCGGCCTGCTCGGCCCTACCGGCGCGCGTCGAGCGCTCGTCCTCGGCTCGGGTGGCGAGGTTGATGACCACGAGGTGGGCAGCGGCGCGAACGCCGGCATGCGCAAGGACGGCGGCCGCGACGGCCTCGCCGCGGAGGCTCGCGTCGCCGCGCTCGGCCGCGAGCAGCGCGAGCCCGGCGACGTCCGCGCCGGTCTCGGCGATCGCGAGCGGCAGGTCGGCGGCGCGGTCGAGGACCCGGCGCAACTCGACGTCTCCGCCGTCGAGGCGCGGCCTTCCAAGCGCCGTGAGCGCGTCCTGCCATGCGTCCGCGTCGTCCCGTGCGAGCGTCGGGCAGCGGCTCCGAAGCTCGAGCGCCTGAGCCGCGACCCCGGCGCCGTCGGCCCAGGACTCGCGCGAGCACCGCGCCACCTTCATGACGAGCGACGCCGCGAGGGCGATGGCGACGGCGGCCGCCGACCCGGCTCCGGGCGCAGGCTCGGCCGCGCTGCGATCCAGGAACTCAGCGAGCTTCAGGTCGAGGTAGTCGTCGGCCACGACCACGCAAGTGTAGGAGGTCGCAAGCGCGGTTCCTAGCCGCGGCGGTGGATCGAGGGTGGCGTGGTCGGGCATCTCGTGTCGCCAGCCCGCAGGCCCCTCGGCGGGGCCTGCGGGCGTGGGACGGACGGAGGGCTACTCGGTCCGGGCCTCTGCCTGGTTCTTCACGTGCTTGCCGGCGACGGCGGGGAAGCCGCCCTCCAGCCGCTTCGAGGAGCGCTTGACGTGCTTCTTGGCGGGCACGCGGACGTGCTGGTGGGTGACGGGGCTACCGGGACCCGGCTCCACCGGCACCCTCGCCTGCGCGGATGCGGCGAGGCCGAGAGCGGTGACGCCGACGGCGACGGCGAGTCCGAGCCGGCTGTGCTTGATGGGCGTTGCGGTGGTCATGGTGGTGTCCTCCTGTCCCTGTGTCGGGTTCGCGTTCATGCCCATAAGACAGGAGGGGGCACAGCCGTCTTGCAGGCTCGTCGACCGGCTTGACACAGCATGTGTGACGATGGTCACACTTCTCCACGATGCTCGACACGAAGCTCTTCGAGAACCTCCCGGAGCCGGAGCTGCGGCGGCTCGTCGCCACGGCCAGGCGCCGCGTTTTCCGACGCAACGAGGTGGTCTTCCACGGCGGCGACCCCGCGGACACGCTCCACCTCATCGCGCACGGCCGCTTCGCGAGCAAGGTGACGACCCAGACCGGCGACATGGTCACCGTCGCCGTGCAGGGCGCCGGCGACGCTTTCGGCGAGCTCGCGCTCGTCGAGGCCGACGCGAGGCGTTCGACGAGCGTGATCGCGCTCGAGGCCGGCGAGACGTGGGCCGTGGGCCGCGACGACTTCACCCGGATCCGACGCCAGTACCCCTCCGTCAACGACGTGCTCGTCCGGCTGCTCGCGCAGCGGCTCCGCCGCCAGAGCGAGCTGCTCGTCGAGGCCCTGTTCGTGCCCGCCGAGACGCGCGTCCTGCGCCGCCTGTGCGAGCTCGCCGCGCTCTACGGCGACGGTGGTGAGAGCGTCGTCGTCCCGCTGACGCAGGAGGACGTGGCCGCGCTCTCCGGCACCTCGCGCGCAACCGTGAACCGGATCCTCAGCGCCGAGGCCAAGCGCGGCACGGTGCGACTCACCCGGGGGAAGACGGCCGTGCTCGACCTGGACAGCCTCGCGGCGCGCGCAGCCCGCGGCTGACCGGCGGGGCCAGGATCGTGACGATTGACGCCGGCGGCGCCGCGTCGAGCCCGCTCACGCCGGGGCATCGGCGGGCGCGGGCGTCGAGCGGGCCGCGGCGTGGCCGAGCAGCGCCGCGCTCGCGACGATCGAGGCGAAGGCAGCGATCTCGAGAACGCCGCTGAACCCGTGAGGCAGTGCCTCGCCGAAGAGCACGAACCCCGCGGCGATCGGGACGGCGTTCGTCACTAGCGTCGCCAGGCCGGCGGCGGTGAGGGCGCTGCCGTGCTGGAACGCCCCCTGCAGCACGCTCGTCCCCACCGCGTAGGCGACCACGAGCGACAGGAGAGCCAGCAGCCAGATGCCGCCGAACGAGACGAGCTTCGCGGACACGTCCCCCGCGGCGAAGAGAAGGCCGGCGGCGATGCCGAGCTGAGCAGCCCGCGCGATGCCGAGCCGGAGCACCATCAGCGCGACCGCCGCACCCCCGGAGGCGGCGAGCCAGACGATCGTCGCGAGGCCGCGCGGCGGGTGCGAGACGGGCGTCGTCCCGACGAGGGAGATCGCCAGCAGGACGAGCCCGAGCACGGCGGCGACGACTGCGAGTTGCTCGTGGCGCCGGAGTCGACTCGGGTGCCCGCGCACGGTGAGCACGGCGAGGACGGCGATCCCGGACGCGCTGACTGCCTGCACGAGGCTGAGGGGCGCCAGACGGAGCGCCACGACGTAGACGACCCAGCCCGCGGTCTCGGTGCCGAAGCCGATCACCCAGCTGCGGCTGCGCAGGAGCGATCGGACCGACCGGACCGGCTGACGGAAGCTGAGCGGCGGAAGCGACGCGGCCGCCTCGTGCTCCTTCGTGTACGCCCAGTTGACGGCCAGCGCCGAGATCAGCGCGAGGACGAGGCCTATCCAGACGTCGGTGATGTCCTGCTCCGGAAGCGGGCGCGAGCCGCGCGCCGGAGCGTACCGCGGTCAGCTGACGCGGCGTGCGCGAAACACGTCACTCGGCGAGCGCGGCTCGCGGCGGCGCAACGGAGCCGCCCCTCGTCGCACGGCCCGCGCGCCTGGTCCCTGTGGGCGGAGGGCGGCCACCTGATTGCCAGCAACACGTGCAAGGTGCTTCTGCGGGACCCCTTGGAAGTGAACTGAAATAGAGCCGGGCTCACAGAACGGGAGCCCGGCCCCGGGTGGTCCTCTTACGGCTTAGCCGGTGATGTCGCCGAAGTTGCCGCTGTCGGCGTTCACCCAGTTGCCGTTCTGAGCGGTGTGGTAGCTCCAACTCCAGGTGGCGAAGCTGTCACCTGAGGTCGTGGTGAAGTAGCTCAGGTAGCTCGGGTGAGCACCGGGGCAGTTGAAGGACATGTCGCAGTTGAGATCGAACGTGCCCAGGTTGCCGTGCGTCTTGTACGCCGGGCTCGAATCGAGCGTGCCGGTGAACTGGGTGGTCGTGTAGCCACCGTTGATCCGACCGTCGATGCCGGCGGGGACCGTCCCCGTGCCGCCCGGGCTGACGCCCGCGAAGGTCACGAACGATCCGGTGTCGTCGATCATGGCGCAGTAACTCGTCGTGGTACCGACCTGCCGGATCTGCAGATGACGGTTGATCGTGTCGTTGGCCCACGCGTTGCCGGCGACGCCGGAGTCGAAGTCGTTGATCAACGTGTAGTTGACGTTGACGACGAGTGCGCCCTGAGCGCACTGTGTCTGCGTCAGCGGCGGCCTAATCGGCGGGCTGTTACCGGCGCCGAGCGCGGTGGCCGCTGTCACGGCCGTTGCGAGCAGCGCAGCGCACAGAAATGCGAGTCTCTTCATGATTTCCTCCTGCGATTTCAGCGAAACACGCAGCGCGTTCAGATGAGGCGCTGGCCCATGCTGTTTGCGGCGGATGCGCGCCAGTCTGTGCGCCAGGGGCCAGCGATGATGACCAACCGTAGGAGTCATCGCGCTCGGTGATCGAGCTCTGCACCCTGTCTCGCTTCGACAGAGCGATGGCAGGGCTGTCCTGCGGGCGTCTAATCGCCTTAGAAGACAGGCGCCCTTATCGATATTGTCGTGCCGGATGAATGTTGCGTTCCCTCTTACCGTTCCATGATCGGCTTGGGTCAGGCGGCTCGTTGGGGGAAGGCGGTGCTTGTTGGGCTTGCCGTCTGCCTCATGCTTGCGGGCAGTGCTGCAGGCGGTAAGCCGCCGGCGCGTTCGGCTGAGCGGTTGATCACTCGGTTCGATTCGTCCGCGGCGGGTTTTGACAGGAGCGTCTATGCGCTGAACGCGGCCGCGTTCAGCGAGCCGGCGGCGTTGCGTGCGGCGGCCCTGAGGCATCTGACCGATCGCAACCGAGGTGTGCATTTCGCGGCCGTCTACGCGTTGGCGTTGACGGCCGATGCCAAGAGCGGGGCTGCGGAGCTGCGGGAATTGCTGGGCTCGCGCGCGGTCGAGGATCGTCTGCTGTCGGCGGGCGCGCTCGCCTCCCTGGGCGACGCGCGTGGGCTGCCGGTGTTGATCGCAGCGCTCGGAGATCGGAGCACGTTTCCGTTCTGGGATCCACCGCGGCAGGCGTTCGACTTCGCCCGTACGGGACTGCTTCGGTACACGAACGAGAACTTCGGCCTGAAGGCGGCGACTACACCTGCGCGGGTGGCGGCGACACGTCCGGCCTGGCAGCGCTGGTGGCACCGTGCCGGCGCCTCGGTGCGCTTCGACCCTCGGACGGCAAGGTTCCGCGGATGAGGCCGCGGCTCGTGTTGCTCGCTGCCGTCGCCTTCGGAGCATGGTCGGGCGCTAGCGGTCTTGGGAGTGCTGCCACGGCGGCGCCTGGGGGCGGCACGTCGGCTTCCGTGCAAGGCTCGACGGTCACGATCACGGTGCACGCCGACCTCTGCTGCACGAAGTCGGCGTCCGAGGCCACCGTCTACGGGCCGCTAATCCAGGAAGAGGTCACGCAAGCGCAGTCGATCTGGAATGCGGCGCTCGCCAAGCTGCCAGTCAACGGCTGCGTGACGCTGCGCGTCGCCTTCGATGTGCGCCTGCGGTCATCCGGCGCGAAGCCGGACAAGGACTACCACCAGATTCAGATCGACTTCACCAAGATGGACATGTCCTTCTCCAACGATCCCGTCGGGACTCCGTACGACGACACGACGAGCGCCTATACGAAAGACCTGTACGGCGAGTTCTACGACGCCGATATGACGACCAACACCTGGGCGCACGAACTCGGACACCTGATGGGCCTCGGCGACGACTACTCGCATGGCGGCTTCAAAGGGCCAAAAGGACAGCCGCTACCCGGCCGAGACAACACGATGATGGCTGATAAGGGACCGCACACGATCGACCAGAACCTGGCCGACCGGCTTGCCGACATCGCCAGCCGAGCAAAGACGAAGATGCCCGGCTGCCCGTGGACGGGCACCATCGAGAGCGACAGCCAGCGCATCTACGTGTACTCGGACGGCGGCGGCGCGCAGTGCAACGACCGCTGGCACAGCGACCTGTCGTTCGCGGTCAAACCCGACGCCACGGTCACGGGTACGGGCACGATGACGCTGACGAGCGGACCGACCTGCTCGGGCAAGATCGACACGGCGAACATCGTCCCGACCCGCGAGATCGATTTCTCAGTGAGCGGCACTAAACAGAAAGGTCGTTTCACGCTGACGTTCGGTTCCACCGGCTACCGTCCGCCTCCGCCGGCGGCAAGCTACGCGGGCATCACCACACTCGTCTCAACCGGGATCACAGCGACCGGGCCGCCGCTGACGATCCCAATAACCAGGCCCTGCACCGCCGGCGGCCCAGTCGCGACGAGCTACACGCTCAACTCGGACACGTTCACCGCGAGCAATGTGTTCGCCCTCAAATGCAAGGGCAGTTGAGGAGCGGACGTGTCGACGACTATCGGGGCTACCGCTCAACCATCCGGTTGACGGTGGCTGCGCGCCAGTCGTGCGCGGCAATGGAACGGCCCGGCATAGCCTCCCGCCCGACGGCCCTGTGAGGCTCAACCATGCCTGCTTGGCTCTACGAAGGCGGCGGGGCTGGGATTCGAACCCAGGGTGCCCGTTGAAGGCACAACGGTTTTCAAGACTCTCCTCGTTCGGCTCAACCACGCCGTCTGTCGGCCCTGTGCGCCAGTCTGTGCGCCAGTTCCCTCGGATCTAGCGCACGGATCCGCTTCCTCCTAAGCTGCGTATGTGAACCAGATGAGCGCTCCACGATCAAGCACACCGGGACTCCTACCCCTCCTCTCGCTGCTCGGGACACTGGGAATCTCAGCCCGGTCGGCGCTTGCCGATGCCGTGGCACGCCGCATCGGTCGTCGCTGACTAACGCAACAGCCCTACCGTCGCCCTGAGCGAGATTCCCCGGACGCGGGAACCAGTGGTCTGGCTGGGCGAGTGAGAGCGCCTGACTGAGCACGATCACTCGTCGTTCAGGTAGCGCGTCTCCTCGGTGTACCGCTCATGCCGACGGCGATCCTGCCGCACAATCCAGTGCGCGAGCGGGTAGAGGAGCCTGAGCCACCATGGTCGCGATGGGTACTTGCCCTCGCGATGTGGAGGGACATATTCGACCGGAGGTGGCGGAGGGTGAGCCACGGCGTTCCCGCCTTCAGATGGTACTCCGAGGACACCTGACACCCCTACAGCGAGCCGAGACCCCTGCGGCTTGTTCTCCCTCCTCCCCTGGGGCCTTCGTGCGGGCGCGGGTGCGCGAGGGGTACGCGCTCGCCGACCCGACCTGAGAGTCGACACTCCGACGGCTCGTTCTCCCTGACCCCGGGGGGCATCGAGGCGACGAGGGACGTCGTGCGCGGGCGCGGGCGGGCGTGCGCGAGGGGTACGCGCTCGCCGACCCCTACCGCGAGCCGAGACCCCTGCGGCTCGTTCGCCCTCCCTCCAGGGCCTTGCGCGGCGGGGTGACGCGTTGGCGGTGTTAGGCTCGCCGTGTGGAGCGGCAGGCAACCGTGCTGCTTGTTGCGGCCGGGATTGTGTACGCCCTGTTCGCAGTGGGCTGCTTCCGGCTTGCAGCGATTCACGACTACGAGATGGGAGTGTCCGTCGGTGAGGGCTTGTTCACGCTCGTTGGGGCGGTCGCGTTGTTCACGGCTGTGGCTTGGCGGCGACGGCGTGCGTCGATCGTCCTGCTCGGCACGCTGCCCTTAGTGGCGTGGTTCGCGGCGACGCCCTGGAACTCGGGGCCGCCGTTCCTGCTCGCCTCGATGATCGCGCCGATCATCGCGGTCGCGGTGTTCCTTCGCACGACGCGCACTACCGGCCGCGCCACCGGGTAGGAGTCCCAGCAGCGATCACGACACGGCACTTCGCAGGCGCGGTCGCGGGTGCGCGAGGGACGTGTGCTCGTATGCCTAAGGGTTACGAGCTGAGCTGGTCTGCGAACGCTAGGGAGCCGCAGACGGGGCAACACGCACGAGCAGACCCCCCTTCTTTCTTGTTCAAGTTCCGCGCGTGCGCGGGAAACGGCGTGCATGCGCCTGGAAGCCTGCCGAAACGCATGCGGCTGGTTCTCCCTCCCCCGGGGGCGGGTCGGCCTACGTGCGCGGGTGCGCTCGCGGGCCTGATCGTTCTGGTTTTGACGTCGGGCTGAGCCGACAGCTCAGGTTCGGATCGAGCGCGCGGCCTGCGCGACGAGGACTGCGCTCTGCGACGGGCTCAGAACATCCGTCGAGACCACGAGGTCATAGTGCTCGGGCAGTTCGCGTTTGATCTCGTAGAACCGCTTCAAGTAGTCAGCGCGCGCCGCGTCGCTCTTGCGGATCGCTTTTGCAGCGTCGCTGAGACTCATCGACTCCGCCGCGGCGATCCGGCCAGCGCGCACCGAAGGCGACCCCGTAACGAGTACGCGGAGCACGTCGTCGCGTTTGTCGAGAGCGTAGGAGGCTGCATGCGCGACAATCACGACGCTCCCCAGCGCGGCCCTGTCCATGACCGCCTCCTGGATCAGCGAACGCATCTCGTCGCTCCGGTGCGGCACGTCGCCAGGATCGGGCATGTAGCCCGCAACGCCGCCGCTCCGTCCCAGGTCCTCCAACACGCGGGCGACGATCGACCTGCGGCGCTCGACATCAGCAACATCGGCTGGCCTGAGGTTTTGACGCGCAGCCGCCTGCGCCACGATCTCCTCGTCCACACGCTGGAAGCCGAGATCCTTCGCAACCTCGTCGGCGATCTCGTCGGCGCATGCTCCGATCGCTCGCGAAATACACACCACACGCGCGCCCACTGCTTTTCTCCCCTCGATCTGTACCGCCCCGGCACCAGCCACGATACCCTCGCGGGACGCAAGAGTCCGAGGCGAACAGACGCCAAGCACGCCGAGCTGATTCACCCTCCTCCTCCGTCCCCTCACGCGCGCGAGTGTGCGGGCGAGAAGGCGTGCATGCTTCCGTCGACCTGGGTTGTCGGCTTGGTGCTCCCGAGCGCTTCTCCCACCGCGATCGCAGCAGGTACGGCTATTCCAATCGTGAACGCCGAACGCTGATGTCTCGTGCACCTCCCAGTGATGGAGACATAGGTCGTCCGCGTCCTCGTGCCCGTCTGCCGGCTCTGAGGCCCGCGGACCAGCCGTACACGAACCCGGCTGCGCCGATCCCGACGAAGATGACGAGTCCGAGCCTCGAGATCCCGTACCGCTGACCGAGCCAGCCGGCCCAGATCCAGCCAGCGAGCGCTAGTGCGACGGCCGGGAGGAGCAGCCGGCGGTCTTCACGCGGCGCGACGAGGCCGAGAATGCAGCCGGGAATCGCGCCGGCGAGCGCTAGTGCCAGAAAGATGACGCACGCGTACGCCGCATCGAAGAACAAGGTCACCGCTCGATTATCGACACCCTCAAGCGGCGGCGCTGCCCTCTCAGGCTGTTTTCATGATGTCCGAGTTAGCTTGCTCGCGATGCAGCCCGTTTCCCGAGCCGGGCCAGCTCGCCTCGAGCAGCGCCGGCGACGGCTTCGGCATCGCCTCCGGAGAAGAAGGATCGCGGTCGTCGTCCTGATTGTCTTGCTCGCGCCCGTGCTCTATTCGTACGTCACGACGATGACGAGGCCGTCGAGTCTGCCTCTCTCGGTGCGGACGGTCGAGTGGATTCGAGCGAACCACGGCGCGTGGCTCGTCGACACGGTCGAGCACTACTGGTACTCGTGGAACGCTCCGGCGCCCGGCGGTCAGGCGCTGAAGAAGCTGCCGAACGTCGGGATTGCTGTGCACGGGTCGAGGCCGAAGCACCCAGCTGTTGCGCCGTACCGGCCGCCACGCATCTCTCCGCCCCTGTACCCGGTGCTTCCTCTCGAGGGCGTGTGGCAGGCGACCGGACAGCTCGTGAGAGGTGCACCGCCCATCCTCGTCACGACCTTCCGCCCAGATGTGACCTACCCGCGCGTGGTCGCGTACGTCGCCTGGATCGATCATACGAGAACGCAGCTCGCCCTCTACCCGGGCCGATACGAACCTCCGGGGGCGTCCCCGCGGGGCCCGATGGAGGTGCCGCCGGGCGAGCGCTCGCGGCTCGTCGCGACCTTCAACAGTGGCTTCACCTACGGCGACGGGCATGGAGGGTTTGCGGTCGACGGGCAGACGGTGGAGCCACTTCGGGCCGGTGAGGGAACGGTCGTCGCCTACCGCGACGGCCGTGTCGACGTGATCTCGTGGCGCGGCGGGTCGAGTCTGCCTCCCTGGCTCGTGCTCGCCCGCCAGAACCTGCCGCTGATCGTCGATCGAGGGCGTCCTAGCCCGGAGCTCACCGATCCGCACGCGTTCTGGGGGTACACGCTCGGGAATGCCGTCCGCGTTTGGCGATCGGGAGTCGGCGTCGACCGGCATGGCAACCTGATCTACGCGGCTGCGGACCTACAGACTGCAAGCACGCTCGCCCAGTTGTTTGTTCGCGCCGGGGCTGTCCGCGCCATGGAGTTGGACATCAACCCCGAGTGGCCGAGCTTGATCACCTACAGCTCTGCCGGTGGGTTGGACGCGATCAAGCTCGTGCCCAATTCCCAGCAGTCGACTCACAGGTATCTCGTTCCCGACGACCGCGACTTCTTCGTCGTGTACCGGCGCACGAAATCGGTCACCACCGTTCCGTTCCGATGATCGTTTCGGTCGTCCGGGTGAGGCGGGCGACGTCGGGGCGAGATGTGCCGGTGCTCGGGGTTGTTGTCGGCGCATTGCGCTTCAAGCAATGGACGAAGAACCTGCTGCTCTTCGCGGGGCTGTTGTTCGCCGCGAAGATCGGCGACGGGGGACGGTGGATGGATGCATGGCTCGCGTTTGCCACGTACTGCGCGGCTTCCAGCGCCGCCTACCTCCTCAACGACGTACGTGACGCCGAACGCGACCGGCTGCACCCAACGAAGCGGCTCCGGCCTGTAGCGAGTGGCCAGCTGAGCGCCCGGAGGGCGGTGGCGATGGCGGCCGTCCTTGGTGCCGTCGCGCTGAGCGGAGCCGCCGTCCTCGGGGTGGCGGCGGTCCTGTTCGTCGCAGGATTCATGGCGCTTCAACTCGTGTACTCGTTCGCGCTGAAAGTCGTCGTCGGTCTCGACGTGCTGACGATCGCCGCGCTATTCACGATCCGCGCCGCGGCAGGCGCCGAGGCTGTCCGGGTGCGAGTCTCTCCCTGGCTGCTCGCGTGCACGGCGCTCCTCGCGCTCTTCCTCGCGCTCGCCAAGCGCCGGGGAGAGCTCGACCGGCGCGGCGACGGACGTCGGCGCGTACTCGCCCACTACTCGCTCGCTGCGCTCGACCGTCTGCTGGTGCTTGTCGCGTTGGCAACGATCGCCTGCTACAGCGCCTACGCTGTGACAGCGCGGCACTCGCTCGAGATGGCGATCACGATCCCGTTCGTGGCAGCCGCGATCGCCCGCTACTTCGTCCTCATCCACCGCCACGGCCTCGGCGAGCAGCCGGAGGAGATCCTGGTCACTGATCTGCCGATCCTGTTCGCCGTCGGCTCGTGGGTGGTCACGGTTGGGCTCGTGCTCATGCTTACGTGACTCGGGTCGGGGTCACTGCTTGCGTGATCGTGTCCGCCGCTGTGCTCTCGGCAACGGGCGTCGCGGCGACGCCGATCTTCGTCGGGCCCTTGGGAACCGGCGCCGACCGGGTGTGGCTTCTCCTACCGCGCTCGCATGCCCGCAGCATCGTGATCTTCCTTCACGGCTGGAAGGTGGCACCACCGAGCGCGACCTATCCATGGGTGGGCCAGTTTCGGCCTTGGCTCGATCATCTCGTCGCCGACGGCAGCGCGGTTGTCTTCCCGGCATATCAGAGTGGCGGCGACTCCCAAGGGCCGGCGCGGGTTGCATCTCTCCGCCGTGGACTCGAGACGGCACTCCGCCGGCTGCCCCGATGCCGCTTGGCCGTCGTTGTCGCCGGCTACTCCTACGGTGCGAGCCTCGCGTTCTACTACGCGGCCAATGCGCGCCGCTGGCGCCTGCCGCAACCGGCTGCCGTGGACGCCGTCTTCCCCGCGGGACTCATACCGGGCGCGCAGCTGCCTGCCCTTCCCGGGCGTGTTCGGGTGCTCGTGCAGGTTGGAGACCAGGACACGGTTGCGGGCCGGTCGGGCGCGGACGCGTTTCTCGCCTGGCTCGCGAACCGTCCAGGGAGGAGGCAGCGCCTTGACGTCGTGCACTCGACTGCCGGCTTCGCGGCCGTTCACTCCGCCCCGAAGCTCGCATCGGCGGCTGCACGCCGCGCCTTTTGGGCGCCGCTGGACAGACTGATCGCGGCCGTTCGTGGCCGACCCGGAAAAGCGCCCCCTCAGTGTGTCGACGCCGGTGGATGACCCTCGCTGCAAGGTCGGCGCGGATCGTTTCGGTCCGTTGCGGTCGACGATATTGCCTTCAAAACAGTGATGCTCCATAGCGGCGCGACGTGAGGTGGGTTCGCTTGCAGGGACACCGAGAGTCGGCGAGAACGTGTGGGGAATGGCAGAGCGGGCCGTCGCACGTTCCGACCGATCGCCTGAGCCGTGGAAACGAGACGGACTGTACGGCGATGGTCGGGCGGGTCGGCGTGCACGTCCTCGTCGATCACGTCGCGCGCGCCGGTCTCCGCTTGCCGGCGTGCTCCTCTTGCTGCCCATACCAATCGCGGCATCGGTTGGTACCGGGTCGATCGTCCCCATCCTGGCAGCCTTGCTGCTCGTATTGTCGGTACTTATTGTCGGATCACGGCGGCTACCCGCACGCGCGGTTTCCGGGCGAGCAGCACGATTGCCCACCGTTTGGCGCCTTGTCCTCGCCAGCTCCATCGTGACCGTGATCGGAGCGCTGGCAGCGGTCGTGATCTCGCTGCTGCTGAGCGGTGTCGGCGTCGGCGGCTCTGGCGCGATACTTCTGGAAGTCCTGATCGCTACCTGCGTGCTCGTTCCATGCTTCTCGGTGGGGACGCTGTGTGGCCGGTGGTGGGCGTTCAGCGGCAGCCTCCCGATGCTCTGTCTCGTCGCGATCGGTTCGTCGCAACTAGCGCTCCTCGCATGCGCCGCAACCTCATGCAGCCTTCAGCTCGGCAGCATCCACCGGATGACCCGCGCACCGCGTCGGCGCTGACGTCGCCGGATACGCCTACTGTCGGCGGGCGGCTCTTAGTCGTCTCTCACACGCTGTTCACCGTGGTTTCACCGGAGAGCTGTTATCTGGGATCGTGAAGCCGACCTCTCCTTCCGGACCTCGCGCCGATTCGGGCTCAGGGTCGCGGGTGAATGCCGGCCGAACGGCAGCGAGGGCGGCGAAGCTGACCGGAGCATTGGCTGCCGCCGGCGTCTTCGGAGTGCTGGCCCTCGTCGCCAGGGCGAGTCACGCCGGAAGCCGCGCGCACGGGAATGCCGCGACCGCTCCTCTCTCTGCGCCGCGAAGCTTCGTGCAAGCACTCGACGTCGGCCTGTCGCCGGGTGACATCGGCCCCGCGTCGGGGCCGCCGCAGGCGCAGTCGGGCGGGTCCTGAGTGCTGCACTCGGCGAGCAACTCGGTCGACTGGTACATGGCCCGAGCCTCGGGTGTCGTCGCCTACCTGCTCATGTCCACGGTGGTCTTCATCGGCATCGGACTCGCGGGCAAGGTCCGCATCCGCTGGCCACGGTTCGCGGTCGTCGACGTTCACCGCTTCGGGGGGATGCTGGTAGCCGTCTTCATCAGCCTCCACGTCGCGACCCTCGCGCTCGACACCTACCTGCCCTTCTCGTTGACCCAGCTCGTTGTTCCGTTCGCGTCCCACTATCGTCCGCTGCCGACCGCGCTCGGAATCGTCGCGATGGAGCTGCTGATCGCGGTGGGGATCACGAACGCGTTCCGCAAGCGACTACCGCACCGGTTCTGGCGGCGCGCCCATTACGCGACCTTTGTCGTCTGGGGGGCGGCGACGGTTCACGGGCTGACCGCCGGTACCGACCGAGGAACACTCTGGCTGAGCACGCTTTACGTCGTCAGCATCGCCGCCGTGCTGACCGCCCTCGCGCTTCGCGTCAGCCGCCGTCTACAGGCCGTCGGCCCGGCTCGGCTCGCGGTGCCGTCGATCGCGGCGGCGCTGCTGACGACACTCGCACTCGGCGCGGCTGCGGATCCGCCTCTACTCCATCCGCCTCGCGCATTCAGCGGCGCCCTCTCGGCCCGCATTTCCGATCGGTCGGGGCAGGCCTTGGGGCTGACGTCCGTGTCGGGGACTGCAGCCCGCGCGACTCGGCAAGTGGCTTTCCGCATCGACGTGCTCGGAAGCGGACAGCAAGTTGCCGCGACCGAGCTTCAGCTCCGCTACACAGGCAAGAACGCGGCGGCCTGTAGCGGAACCGTCTCGCAGCTCGATACTTCCGGCTTCGCGGGGACATGCCGCTTCGGCGACGGCTCCAGCCAGCCCGTCTCGGCCAGTTGGCAGGTCCACGGACGGGCCATCGCGGGCCGCCTGCTCGTCGGACTTGTGTCCTGACCCCTGCGTTCAGGCTGCCGGTCTCGCCTAGTGGAGCTGAGGCACGAACGTCGCTCCGAGGCCCGCCACGACCAGCGCCCCGGTCAACGCACGTGCGACCACGAGGCTCCGCCGACGCGCAGCGGCTGACGGATACGGCGAGAGCGCGATGGCGCCGCCGGCACCGAACGCGATGCCTGCGAGGAGTTCGACCCCGTGGAAGGTCAGGCCCACTGCGACGGCTGAGCCCAACGGTACGCCCCGGGCGTGCAGCGCGACAACCACCGCAGCGCTCGTGACCCCCAGATTGCCGGGCATGAGCGGCAACGATGTCGCCACGATCACGACGGCGCTCATCACCAGGCCGGCCTCGATCGAATCATGAATTCCGAGTGACGCCGCGATGGCCATCGCCGCCAGCACGCGACCCGCAGTCGCCGCGCCCGACCAGGCAAGGAGCCGGAGAGCCTGTCGTGGCGATTCGATCAGCGAGCTGAACACGTCGAGCAGCCGCACGATCCGCCCGCCTCGGACGCGTCGGAGAGCAACGAACACCAGGCCGGCCGCGCAGACCCCGAGGCCGGCGAGAACCGCCAACCACCAGAGCGGAACCGCGCCGAACGGTGCCGCCGCGCCGACGACGATCCCCTGCACGAGGAAGTCCGCGGCGGTGACCGCCCCCAGTGCGCCGGCCGTCGTCAGGATGCGCCCGTCCCGTTCCCGAGAGAACGCGCTCGAGAACAGGGCCACCCGTGCTGCTTCGCCCACCCGCGCCGGCATGAACGTGTTCGCGAGCGAGCCGATCCCGTAGCGCGCGCACGCGTCCGCCAGACCGATTCGGCCGCCGCAGGCGGAGAGTGTCGAGCGCCACGCCCCCGCCGACGCGACCAGCGAGGCGACGAAGCACCCCGCCGCAACCCACAGCCACCGGCGATCCGCTCCCGCCAGGCCGGACATCCCGTTCGAGAACGTTCGCCCCAGGTCTCCGCCGACGGCCAGAAGAACGAATGCGACGGTCACGGCCACCGCCCCCGCGGAGACGGCCGCGACGCGACGTCGCGGGTTTCCGAGCATGTCGACACCCCGCACGAGGACAGCGTGCCCGCTGAAGATTGGATTCGGGTTAGAGCTCCGTGAAGCCCGGGCGCGTTCTGCGCCGGCGCGTGACGTCTAGCTCGTGATCCGCTTGGCGCCGTAGTAGTTCGCGGCCGACCAGGGCTCGGAGAGCGGCGTTATCTTGACGACGTCCCCCGGTTGCGGCGCCTGGATGTAATCGCCGTTGCCGATGTAAATGCCCACGTGGTCGAGGTTCGCGAAGAACACGAGATCACCCGGCTCAAGTTGGTCGATCGATACGTAAACCCCGTAGGTCCACTGCGCGGCTGCGAAGTGTGGGAGGGAGATCCCTATCTGCGCGTATACGTACGTGACGAGCCCGGAGCAGTCGAACGCGTCCGGGCCCGCCGCGCCGAAGACGTAGGGGAAGCCGACGTACTGCTCGGCGATCGCGACGACCCGGGCGCCCACCTGAGACGGCGCTACGACTGTCACCGGGGGGAGTCCGCTTACTCCCGGAGCCTCGATCGTCGCGCCGACGACCACTGTGCGGAGCGCTTGCTCCTCCTGGGCGCGCTGCTGGGCGCGTCGGGCCGCCGCGGCCGCCGCGAGCTCCGCCTGCCGGACGGCCTCCTCGTGCCGGAGCTCCGCGATCTGGCTCTGGATGGCGGATAGGAGCCGGTGTTGCTCGGCCAGGCCCTGGACGATGCGCGCCTTCTCGGCAGCGCGCTCCGCAACGAGCTTCTCCTGCGCGGCGCGCATGCGCTGGAGGTTGTCGCGCACGTGCACGACCTTCGCTTTGAAGCGAATGACCGTGGCGAGCAACTTGGTGGTCTGCTCTGAGATTTGCTTCTGGGTGTCGAGCGCGTTCATCGCGTCGCTCAGCGACCGCGCGCCGAGCAGGATCTCGATTGTCGAGTCGCCCGTCTCGGTCGCGTAGACGGCGCGAAGCCCGACCCCAAGCCGGTGTATCGCGACTCGGACGTTCTGGCGGGCGACGACGAGTTGGCGCTCGTTCTCCCCCAGCGAGGCGCGGATCCGGCCGAGCCTGTAGGTCGCACCGTTGTATGCCTCACTCGCCTTGTCGAGCCGGCGGCCCAGCGTGTCGATCTGGGCGACGATGCGGCGCGCCTCGGACTGTTTGTCGCCGATCGGGCCGCCGAGGGCAGGGGCGACGACGGCGAGCATCGCCAGGGTCAATCCGAGGGCGACCGCAGGACGGAGCAGAGCAGCCTGATTCGCGAGCCGCGCCGACACCCCTCCTGCAGCCTTCTTCACGACGTCTTCATCCGTCGTCGTCTTCATTCTTCGTTTGATTCGAACGTGCCTTGCTCTCGTGGGCGGGCTGGTGATGCTCGCCACCGCGTCGGCCGCGACCACGCGTCCGAGGCCCGCGCACGAGCCGGCCAGGATCGAGAGCGCCTGGCACGGAACCGGGACGCTCGTCGACGGTCGGCCTCCGGTGCTCGTCACGACCTTCCATCCGGATCCCGCTGACCCGGGCACGGTCGCGTACGTGGCATGGATCGATCGCATGCGAACGGTTATCGGGCTGTACCCGGGTCTTCAACAGCCTCCGTCGGCTTCGCCGCGCGGTCCGGCCGAGGTTCCCTACGGAGAGCGATGGAGGCTGCTGGCGACGTTCAACGGCGGCTTCAAGTTCGACTCGAGCGGCAGCTGGAACGGCTTCGCGGTCAACGGGCACACGTACGTCGAGTGGTGAAGGGCCTGCTGAAACTGCACCCGCCACGTGTTCGCTTGCCAGGGCTGGTCGGCTTGGCCTTGCTTCTTGTAATCGCGTTTGTAGCGGCGTCCCGGCCTGCCCAGGCTGCTTTTCCGCCTGTCGACCGCGAGCCTCCGCCGCCGCCACGCGTGACCGTGATCTCGGACTCCAGCGCTGCGACGCTGCTTTGGCATGGGGATGCCCGTGCTTACCTCGCTCAAGGGCTTGACCTCAGGATCGAGGCATTGGCCTGCCGTAAGCTCGTCGCGCCCGGCTGCTTCGCCTATGGCGGGAATCCGCCGAGCGCGCTCGAAACAGTCAGGACGCTCGGCACCGAACTCGGCCAACTGGTTGTCATCGAGGTCGGCTACAACGACGGGCCGGATGGATACGCCGAGGCGCTCGACATGGTCATGCAGGCCCTCGTCGATGCGCACGTCGATGGGGTCATTTGGGTGACGCTCAACGAGCATGAGGATGTGTGGATACATCACGATGAGGACATCCGCGACGCGCCGACTCGGTGGCCACAAGTCGTGGTCGCCGACTGGGCACCCGTGGCCGCGGCGAACCCGTCCTGGTTTGCCGACCTCGTCCACTTGAACGCCGAGGGAGCGGTCGGTTTCGCACACTTCCTGCGCCCGATCATCCTCGGCGTCCTCACCGCCTGCGGACCCGCCTGCGAATAACCGTGTTTCAAGCTGCTGTTCACGGTGGTCGTCTACGCGTACCAGTCGCGCTGGTCGGGTTGCTGGTCGCGATCGCCGCGCTGAGCGTGTCCGCACCGATCGGTTCGGCTTCCGCGCCTCGCCCGCTTCCGCGTGTGACGCTGATCGGCGACTCGGTCGCCGACGCGATCCCCTCAGACGGCAAGGCGCAGACGATTCTTGGGCAGGGTGTTGATCTCCAACTCCAGGTCGCACCGTGTCGACGTGTCGCTCAGGTCAGCTGCCCGTATAAGGATGTCCGTCCTCCGAATGTCCTCGATCTCGTCGGCACCCGCGCCCGCGAGGACGTCCCCGACCGGGAGGGCGAATGAGCCACGTAGGTCTTAGCTCGCAGTCGCGATGGGCTACCTGCTCGGACAGTTCATGCAAGTCATCCCGATCCCAGGCGGTGTGGGCACGATCGACGCCGGCGTTGCCGGAGCACTCGTCCTCTACGGAGTCACAGCCAACTCGGCAAGCGCCGCCCAAATGATCGCACACGCACTCGCGATCCTGATCCCGCTCATCGCCGGCGGCATCGCCCTCGCTTTCCTCCCTAACGAGATCAAACACACCCGCGACCACATCACAACCGTGCCCGTTGCCGGCGCAGCCCGACCGTGAGACGAACCTAGAACGCGAACCAGAACGAGTTCTGCATCGGAGCGAGCCGAGACGCCCGCGGCTCGTTCTCCCTCCCTGGACGGCACCGCTCGAAAGCAGCCGAGACGCCTGCGGCTCGTTCACCCTCCTCGCCGGCCCCGACCCGGATGAGCCGACAGGAACCGCTCCAAGACGCAGCGAGGCTCCCGACGTACCCCGGGGCTCTCGTCGCCTCTGGGCCGCGGGCCCTGGCGAGGAACAGGGGCCTGGGGCTACGACGAGGGGCTTGACGAAACGCGGGTGGGAGTTGACTCAGCGGGGTCTGCGGCGGACTAGCGCCAACGACACTAGACCGAGCGTGACAGCCACGGACAGAATCACGGCTGCGGCAAGGTTTCGCAGGTCGCCACTCTGGTAGTCGGGCGGCTAGGCCAGAATCCACCCTCCATAGCCTGCTAACAGCAGAGCGACTAGTAGACAAACCACTAGTGCTATTCGGCGCATCGTGGGAGTGTATGGAGGCCTGGTGGTGGGCAGGCGTTGGCCCTGGTCGCTGACACACTGTGTGCGCCAGTTGTGCGCCAGTGAGCGCCAGTGAAGAGCGGTTTCCAGCGGATCTGAGCGGAGGAAGCTCGGACGGCGCTGCAGCGAGCTGCGGCGTCTGGTAACGGCCTAACCATGCGGTATTCGGCTTAACGGAGCGGCGCCGGAGTCGAACCGACCCAGCCGTGGGTTGCACGGCCTTACTGGTTTTGAAGACCAGCTGGGGCACCAGCCCCTGCCGCTCCGTCAGGAGCGTATCGCTGTCGACGCTTCGCGCATCTCGCGAGTGGCGGCCGATGCCGGCCGTTTCACTGGTGCAGAGCAGTGCCGTCAGGCCCGGCCGCTCCGTCGGGTGCGTACCGCCGACCGGCGGCCTCGAGCCGGAGGCAGACGGCACCGGCGACGAGGTACGGGAAGAGATTGAGCGCGTGCAGGACGATGCCGGCCGAGAGCGCGTCGGGCTTCGGCACGCCGTAGGGCTTCAGCGCGAGCAGCACCGCGGCCTCGAAGACCCCGATCGACGCCGGCGCCGACGGCAGGATCATCGCGAGCGCGAGCGCGATCGAGACGAGGATCCCCGCGAGCGGCGACAGGCCGAGTGAGAACCCCTCGAGCACGAACCAGTTGGAAAGCCCGAACAGCACCCAGGACGCCGTCGTCAGCGTGAAGGCGATCAGGGCTGGTACCGGCCGGCGCACCGACACGAGGCCACGCCACACGCCGGCGGCGGCGGTGTCCGTCTGGTCCCGCGTCAGGAAAGGGAGCAGCGCGAGCGGGCGCAGCACGAAGCGGAGCAGGCGCCGACCGGACGCGATGACGACCACGAGCCCGACGACGAGCCCGATTGCGAGGTAGACCGCGGCGCGGAGCCACGAAACCGGCGGAAGCCACGCGGCGAGGCAGAAGAGCATGACGAGGACGGAGAGGACGTCCCAGACCCGACCGGCGAGGACGGTGGCCGCCGTCTCCGAGACCGAGGTGCGCGAGCTGCGCCGGAGCGCCATGACCTGCGCGGCCTCTCCGGCCCGGGCCGGAAGGACGTTGTTGAAGAACGTGCCGACGAGGAGCGCGCTCAAGGCCGGCCAGAAGCGCGGCCGCGTGGCCCGGGTGAACTGGAGCTGCCAGCGCCACGCCCGGACGAGGTTCGCGAGCACGAGCAGGCAGAACGCGGGCACGAGCGTCCACCAGCGGCACTCGCCGAGGGCGCTCCACACCTGATCGAGGTCGACGCCGCGCACGGCCAGGTAGGCGAAGACCGCGCTGACGCCGAGCCCGATCCACAGGAGCCCCGTCCTCGCCTGTGGACGAAAGGTCACAGAATCGGCACGAAGACGTCTCATTCTCGTGCGGATTTCGGGGGTACGCTCACCGCGGGTGGCGGGCGGTTCTCTTCCCCACCCAGGGTGGGGCTATGGGACGACGGCGCCGGATCGCCGCTCAGTCGGAGCTCGAGCCGCGCATCTCGTCGGCGGCCGAGCGGGCGCGGTCGTGCACTTCCTGGCGCTTCGCGTCGAGATCCTCCGCGCCGGCCGGAGCGGGAGACTCCGCTGACTCCTCGTCGCGCCCCTTCGTCTCGTCCAGCTTGCGGCGAAGCTCCTCGGCGGGGTCGTCGGCGGGGCCACCGGCAGGCGGGATGTCGACGACCGGCTGAGGCCGCCGCGCACCCCGGCGCAGCCACAGCCAGCCCAGACCGGCCAGCGCGATGAGCCAGAAGAGACGCCGTCTCATTCCGGCCCGATGCTACAGTGTCGCGTCTTCTCGCCACGCCCAGCGCCGGCTTTCCCGGAGCCGACGCGCCAGAAGGCGGGGCCGCCTCAGACCAAGGGAAGGAGCTACACGGGAGATGAACGACTACGAGATTCTGCTGATGCTCGACCCCGAGCTCCCGGACGAGCGACAGGGCGAGATCCTCACGCGCACGCAAGAGCTCGTGACGAAGCACGAGGGCGAATGGGAGGCGCACGAGCCCTGGGGTCGGCGTCGGCTCGCGTACGAGATCGACCACAAGTCCGATGGGGCCTACCACCTGCTGACCTTTCGCTCGACGCCCGAGACGCTCGACGAGGTCAGCCGCGTGCTCAAGATCACGGACGGCGTCATGCGCCACATGGCGACCCGCCGGCCGGCCCAGCACCGCCGCGCGACCGCTGCGCCCGTCGGCGCGCCGCCGCCTGCCGAGGCGCCCGTCGCTGCGGCCGAGGAAGGGGAGGAGTAATGGCCAACATCAACCGCGTGATCCTGGTCGGCAACCTGACCCGGGACCCCGAGCTCCGGCACACGCCGAGCGGCACCGCCGTCTGCAAGCTGCGCGTGGCCGTCAACACCCGCCAGAAGGACGGCACCGGCCAGTGGGTCGACAAGCCGAACTACTTCGACGTCACCGTGTGGGGGAACCAGGGCGAGAGCTGCGCGCAGTACCTCGCCAAGGGCCGCCCGATCGGCATCGACGGCCGGCTCGACTGGCGTGAGTGGGAGGCCCAGGACGGCACCAAGCGGCAGGCGGTCGAGATCATCGCCGAGAACGTCCAGTTCCTCGGCAGCCGCGGCGACGGCGAGGGTCGCACCCAGTTCGTTCCCGAGGGAGCGGGCGCGGCGACCGCAGCCGACGCCGACTTCGGCGGCTCCGCATCCGACGACGACATCCCCTTCTGAGGAGAGGCATGGCCAAGCAAACAGAACGACGCTCGACCGGACGGCGGCCCAATCTCAAGGAAGGCCAGGCGCGGAAGCGCAACTGCCACTTCTGCCGCCACAAGATCCAGGACGTCGACTACAAGGACCTGAACCAGCTCCGCCGCTTCATCTCCGAGAAGGGCAAGATCCGCTCGCGCCGCATCACCGGGGCGTGCCGGCGGCACCAGGTGCAGATCGCGATCGCGGTCAAGCGGGCGCGCGAGATGGCGCTACTGCCGTACGTGGGGGAGCGTTAGTGCCAACGGAGGTCATCCTCCTGCAGGACGTCGACAAGGTCGGTCTCCGCGGCGAGGTCGTCTCGGTCGCGCGCGGCTACGCGCGGAACTACCTGCTGCCCCGCAAGCTGGCCGAGACGGCGACACCCGCCAAGGTCGCCGAGCTCGAGCGGCGCGAGACCCAGCGCGCGCGGCACGAGGCACGTGACGTCGAGCAGGCGCGCGAGATCGCAGCCGTGCTCGAGAAGACGGTGCTGAGCTTCGAGGTCAAGTCCGGGCCCACGGGCTCGCTGTTCGGCTCGGTCACGTCCACCGACGTTGCCGACGAGCTGTGGCGGACGCGCAAGATCCGCGTCGACCGGCGCAAGATCGACCTGCCCGAGCCGATCAAGCGGATCGGCCGCTACGCCGTCGCGATCGACGTCTTCCAGGACGTGCGCGTCGAGGTGAAGACGCTGGTCGTCCCGGAGGGCGGCGAGCTGCCTCCGGAGGAGGAGCTCGAGGCCGCCGCGGCCGCCGAGGCCGCCGCCTCCGAGCAGGCAGCCGTCGCGTCCGAGCAGGCCGCCGCCGAGCTCGCCGAGATCCTCGAGGTGGAGGAAGCCGAGCCGGAGCCCGAGGCCGCCGCCGAGCCGGAGGCCGAGGTCGAGACCTCACCGGCACCCGAGACGCAGGCCGAAACGGCCACACCCGAGCCGGAAGACGACGCGGGCTCCGAGCCCGCCGCGTAGCTCGTCCGCGCCGCAGTCCACAGATGTTGAGAACTCCTGTGGACGCCTGTGGAATTGCGGCTGAACTTCCCGCGTAGAGCGGGGTTTTCTTCCACTGGTCCGTCCGCCCCGTGAGGGAACATGTGTTCCTTTGTCCCTGCACGTCAACGCCTTTCGGGTCTGGACTGAACAGTCTCCACAGGGTGGCCGAAGGGCGCGAGGAGGTGGATCATGCAGCCAATGGCTCAAACAGCGAGCGCCGCGCCGACCGCTCCGGTCCCGCCGCAAAACCTCGATGCTGAGGAGTCCGTCCTCGGCGCGATGATGCTCTCCCCCGGCGCGATCGGGGCGGTCAGCGAGGCGCTCTCGGCCACCGATTTCTACCGCGAGAGCCACGCCAAGATCTACCGGGCTGCGCTCGCCCTCTACGGCCGTGGCGAGCCGGTCGACGCGATCACGCTCGTCGACGAGCTCGAGCGCCGCGGCGAGCTCGAGGACGTCGGCGGCAAGGTCCGCGTCCACGAGCTCGCGGCACTCGTCCCGGCGGCGGCGAACGCCGGCCACTACGCGCGGATCGTGCGCGAGATGGCGACGCTCCGCGGACTGATCAGGGCCGGCAGCGAGATCGCTCGGCTCGGCATGGACCGCGAGGGCGAGGAGGCGACAGAGCTCGTCGACCGCGCGGAGCAGATCATCTTCGACCTCTCGCAGTCGCGAGTCGCGGGCGACTTCAGCCACATCGAGGAGCTGCTCAAGGAGAGCTTCGAGCGGATCACGGCGCTCTACGAGTCGGGGGCCGACATCACGGGCGTCCCATCCGGCTTCCGCGACCTCGACAAGCTCACGTCGGGCTTCCAGCCGGGCAACCTGATCATCCTCGCGGCGCGCCCGAGCATGGGCAAGTCGGGCCTAGCGCTCTGCATGGCAGCCAACCTGGCGGTCCGGACGGAGACGCCCGTGGCCCTGTTCACGCTGGAGATGTCGAAGTCGGAGGTGACGCAGCGGCTCATGTGCTCCGAGGCAAAGGTCGAGTCGCAGCGGCTGCGGTCCGGGAACCTCGCCCCCGACGACTGGCCGCGGCTCACTGCCGCCTGCGACCGGCTCTCGAAGGCGCCCGTTTGGGTCGACGACACTGGGTCGATCACGATGATGGAGATCCGCTCGAAGGCGCGCCGGCTGAAGATGCGCGAGCCGAGCCTCGGCCTGATCATCGTCGACTACCTGCAGCTGATGACCTCCGGCTCGAACGCCGAGAACCGTGTGCAGGAGGTGTCGCAGATCTCGCGCTCGCTCAAGGTGCTCGCACGCGACCTCGACGTGCCGATCCTGGCCCTCTCGCAACTCTCCCGTGCGGTCGAGCAGCGGCACGACAAGCGGCCGATCCTTTCCGACCTGCGCGAGTCGGGGTCGCTCGAGCAGGACGCCGACCTCGTGATGTTCATCTACCGCGACGAGTACTACAACCCGGAGTCGACCGACCAGCAGGGGCTCGCCGAGGTGCACCTGGCCAAGCACCGGAACGGCCCGACGGACTCGATCAAGCTCTCGTTCCTGAAGCGGTTCGCGAAGTTCGCAGACCTGGCGGCATGACGAGGAGGAGAAAGGAGGGCAGACGGAGACACGGCAAGTCATCTGGGTCAGACCGAGTGCGAGTGCGTTCGCGGAACCCTGCGAGGCGTGCGAGCTCGACCGGCGGACGCCGCCGGCGATCGTGCAGGGCAACTTGCGCATGGATGCAGACGTCGGGTTCGTGACCTGCTGGCGCGGCCATCGCGTCCGCGTCAAGCGCATCACCCGCGCACCGGCCGCGGCAGCCTGAGCCGACCACCGAGTGCACCGAACCGACCCTCGGCCGGGAAGGCTGGACTCGCCCCTCGGCCGGGAAGGCTGGCACACTGCGGTCGTGCCCGCGACCGTGATCGTCGGGGCGCAGTGGGGAGACGAGGGCAAAGGCAAGATCGTCGACCTGCTCGCCCAGCACTCGGATGTCGTCTGCCGCTACAACGGCGGCCCCAACGCGGGGCACACGATCGTCGTCGACGGGGAGACGTTCAAGTTTCGCCAGATGCCGTCGGGCATCGTCCGCGGCAAGGACTGCGTCCTCGGGGCCGGCTGCGTGGTCGACCCGGCGGTCTTCGTCGAGGAGGTGGACGACGCTGCCCGCCGCGGCATCCCGCTCGAGCGGATCCACCTCTCCGGCAACGCGCACCTGATCATGCCCTGGCACGTCGTGCTCGACGCGGCGTCCGAGCGACGGCTCGGCAAGCTCCAGATCGGAACGACGAAGCGCGGCATCGGCCCGGCCTACGCCGACAAGGCGGCACGCATCGGCATCCGCGTCCAGGACGTGCTCGACGCGAAGATCCTGCGCCAGAAGATCGAGGTCGCGCTCGCCGAGAAGAACGTCTGGCTCGAGCGGGTCTACGGGCTCGAGCCGCTCGACCTCGACGAGATCGCCGACACCTATGAGGCGTACGCGAAGCGCCTGCGACCGCACATCACGGACACGTCGCTCTTCGTCGACCGCGCGCTCCGGGACGGAAAGCACGTCCTGTTCGAGGGCGGGCAGGCGAGCCTCCTCGACCTCGACCACGGCACCTACCCCTTCGTCACCTCGTCGAACCCGATCGCCGGCGAGGCCGCGACCGGCATCGGCATCGGCCCGACCCGCATCGACGCGGTCGTCGGCGTCGCGAAGGCGTACGTGACGCGGGTGGGCGAGGGCCCGTTCCCGACCGAGATCGAGGGGCCGGACCAGGACCGCGTCCGTGAGCTCGGCGCCGAGTACGGCACGGTCACGGGCCGCCAGCGCCGCTGCGGCTGGCTCGATCTCGTCGGGCTGCGCTACGCCGCCCGGCTCTCCGGCTTCACCGCGCTCGCGTTGACGAAGCTGGACGTCCTCTCGGACTTCGCCGAGATCCCCGTCTGCGTCCGGTACCGGCTCCGCGACGGATCGGAGACCGCCGACTTCCCCGCGCACCAGAGCGACTTCCACCAGGCGGCGCCGATCTACGAGGTACTGCCCGGGTGGGAGCAGCCGATCGGCGAGGCCGAGGAGCTCGACGACCTCCCCGAGGCGGCGCGCCGTTACGTCAGCTTCGTCGAGCGCGAGCTCGACGTGCCGGTCACGCTCGTCGGGACGGGCGCCGCGCGCGAGCGCGTCCTCGCCGGCTCGGGCGGCGTCGCGGCCTCGCTCGCCCGCTAGTTCGTGCCGGGCACGTGCCTGGCGCGAGCCGGGTAGGTGCCAGGCACCGTCAAGAGGCGTTGCAGGTCGTCAACGGTGTTGACGTTGGTCAGGAGAGCCTCGTCCAGCTCGACCGTGCGGGTGTCGAGTTCGGTCAAGGCGTCGCGAAGGGAGAGGCGCTCCGCGGCGAGCCGCCGTTGCAGCGCCGGGAGCGCCGACCTTCGGTACGCGCCCGGGAGCGGGCCGGTTTGCGGCACGGCTGCGTCGACTCCCTCGCACGCCACCGCAAGCCCCTCGAGCAGGCGCGCGTCGACGAGCGGGCAGTCGACCGGCAGGAACACGCAGAGATCGCTTCCCGACGCGGCGAGCCCGGCGACGACGCCGGCGATCGGGGCGCGAAGCTCGGACCCGTCGTCGAGGACGGGGAACGGGAGCTCGAGCCCGTCGGCGACCTTCCCGACCGCGATCCGCTCGTCGCACGCCTCGCCGAGCGTACGCCAGGCGCGATCCGCGAGCGTCTCGCCGTCGAGGATCGCGAGTGCCTTCGGCGAGCCGAACCGCGTCGATGCGCCGCCGACGAGCAGGATGCCGGTCAGTCGCTCAGGCGCCACGTGCACGTGTAGACGTTCACGCGGTCGCCCCTGACGAAGCCGCAGAGCGTGACCCCGCGGTCGGCGGCCAGGTCGACTGCGAGGCTCGACGGCGCCCCGACCGCGACGAGGAGCGGGCAGCCCGCGACCGCAGCCTTCTGGACGAGCTCGAACGAGAGCCGGCCGCTCACGCAGAGAATGGCGTCCGAGAGCGGCAGCAGATCCTCGCCGAACGCCCACCCGATCACCTTGTCCATCGCGTTGTGGCGCCCGACGTCCTCGCGGACGCACCGGAGCGTGCCCTCGCGGTCGAACAGGCCCGTCGCGTGGATCCCACCCGTCACCGCGAATGCGCTCTGGCCCGAGCGCAGCAGCTCCGGCAACGTGGAGACGAGCGACGGGCGAACGGCCCAGTCCGCGTGGACCGACGGCGCCTCGACGGCGACAGCCTCGAGCGCGCCCTTCCCGCAGACGCCGCACGACGACGACGTGAAGAAGCTCCGCCGGAGCCTCGTCGTGTCGAACCCGGGCGCGTCGACCTCGACGGTGTTGGCGGCCAGGTCGGCTGGAAGGCGCGCGGCGACGGGCGCGATCCCCTCCGAGAGGCAGAAGCCGAGCGCAAGCTCCTCGTCATGCCCGGGCGTGCGCATCGTGACCGCGACCGCCTCGCCGTTCACGCGGATCTCGAGCGGCTCCTCGACCGCAACCCGGTCGCGCTCGGGGCCGACGCCCGGCAGCCGGACGACCTCGACCGCGGACGTCGCGTACGGCGGTGGCTCGACCATGCCGACAGGTTAGGCGGCGATCAGCTCCCTGGCCCGCGCGACTGCGACGAGCGTCGCGACGACCTCGGCGAACTGCTCTCGCAGCGCCTCGTCCGTGAGGCGACCATCGACGTCGAAACGGTCGTGCGCGTGCCCGACGGCGACCTCGCCGTCGACGACGCGCGCGCCGGTCGCGGCCAGCACCTTGCGCAGCTCGGCTTGCGCCCAAACGGCGCCGAAGGCTCCCTTGCTCGCGCCCACGACGGCGACCGGCATGTTCCGTAGCGGGTTCGTCACCAGGGGACGGGAGGCCCAGTCGATCGCGTTCTTGAGGTGCCCGGGCACGGAGTGGTTGTACTCGGGCGTCGCGAACAGTACGGCGTCGGCGCCGGCGAGCTCGTCGCGCAGGTCCGCGACCGCCGCCGGCGCCGGCTCGACGTCGTCGTCCTCGTCGTACGGCGGCACGGCCTTGAGACCGTCGAAGAGCTCGAGCTCGACGCCGTCCGGCAGGAGCTCGGCCGCGGCGTGCAGCAGGGCCGTGTTGTGCGAGTCGCCGCGCAGGCTGCCGCTGATGCCGAGGACCTTCATCGCTACGCCTTGACCAGGAAGAGCTCGGCGACGAGCGCGACGTCGTTCGCGAGCGCGGGCTCGCCGTTCGGAAGCTCCATGTTCCAGTCGATCCCGAAGGCCCGGCGATCGATCGTGCCCTCGAGCCGGATCGGCAGGCGCTCCGTCCCGGACGGGTGCGGGAAGGCCTCGCCGACCGTGCCGTCGAGCTCGACCGGGCCGCTGACCCCCTTGATCGTGAGCTCGCCCGTGACCGCGAGGCTCGGGCCCGAGCGCCGGATCGACGTCGAGACGAAGCTCAGGACCGGCGCCTGCTCGGCGTCGAAGAAGTCGGGGGAGAGCAGATGCGCGTTCAGGTTCTCGTCGAGGACGTGGACGCTGTCCGCCCGCGCCTCGCCGGTCAGCACGGCCTCGCCGTTCTCCCCCACCTCGAGCCGCGCCTCGAACGGCGCGAACGAGCCGCGGAACGTCCCGGTCGCGTAGCCGAGCTCGAAGCCGACATGCGAGTGGACGGTGTCCTCGACCCAGGTGCCGGTCGGGAGGGCCTCCTGCGTCTGTGTCAAAGTGCTCATCGATGCCTCCTTGTAGTCGATATACTTGAGAACGCAAACAACTCTACCGAAAGAAACGTGACTGGTCAAGTGTTGAGTGAGCAAGTATCGCCGCTCGTGCTCGCAGCGTGGGTGCGGCTCCTACGCGCGCATGCATCGGCGACGCGCGAGCTGAGTGCGGAGCTCCAGGCCGAGCACGGTCTGACGATCAACGACTACGAAGCGCTCCTCCACCTGTCGCGAGCCGAGAACGCCGCGATGCGCAGGATCGACCTCGCGGCACAGCTCCTCCTGACGCCGTCCGGCGTGACACGGCTGCTCGACGGGCTCGAGCAGGACGGGTACGTCTGCAAGGGGTCGTGCTCCACCGATGCGCGCGTGACCTACGCCGTGCTGACCGACGCAGGGCGCGAGAAGCTCGGTCAGGCATCCTGCTCGCACGTGGCGTCCGTGACGAGGCTCTTCCGCGAGCGGTTCAGCGACGAGGAGCTGGCCAGCCTCGGCGAGCTGCTCGGCCGGCTCCCCGGTGCCGCCGGCGACGGCGACGAGTGCACGGCCGGGCAATCGTAGGCTCGGCCGCATGAAGGTTCTCGTCGCCGGGTCGGGCGGGCGCGAGCACGCGCTCGCCTGGAAGCTCTCGCAGAGCCCGGCGCTCGACGAGCTGCACGCCGCGCCGGGCAATCCGGGGATCGCGACACTCGGAAGCTGCCATCCGGTGCGCGCCGACGACGTGGAGGGCCTGATCGAGCTCTCGACGGCGCTCGACATCGACCTGGTCGTGATCGGCCCGGAGGCGCCTCTCGTGGCAGGTGTCGCCGACGAGCTCCGCCACGCCGGCGTCTCGGTCTTCGGCCCGAGCGCCGCAGCGGCGCGAATCGAGGGATCGAAGTCCTTCGCCAAGGAGGTCCTGGACGCCGCCGGGGTCCCGACGGCGTCGACACTCGACACGCCGCGGGCGCCCTGCGTTCTGAAGGCCGACGGCCTGGCAGCCGGCAAGGGCGTGTTCGTCTGCCGAACAGACGAGGAGCTGCGTTCCGCGCTCCCACAGGCGGAGGCGCTCGGCGACCGGATCGTCGTCGAGGAGCTCCTCGAAGGCGAGGAACTGTCGGTGTTCGCGCTGTGCGACGGGAGCAGAGCGTTGCCGCTCGGAGCAGCGCGCGACTACAAGCGGATCGGAGACGGTGACGCCGGCCCGAACACGGGCGGGATGGGCGCCTACTCGCCGGTGGACGAATTCGGCGTCGACGCTGTGGCGAAGCTAGTCGCGGAGATCCACGTGCCCGTGCTGGCGGAGCTGGCGGCGCGCGGAACGCCGTTCGCCGGAGCGCTGTACGCCGGCCTGATGATCACCGACGACGGCCCACGGGTCATCGAGTTCAACTGCCGCTTCGGCGACCCGGAGACGCAGGTGATCGTCCCCTGCCTCGACACCGACCTCCCGCCGTTGCTCGCGGACGTCGCAGCCGGATCACTGGACGGGAGTACGGCGGCCGGCTTCTCCGGAGCCGCGGTGACGGTCGTGGTCGCCGGAGGCCGCTACCCGGAGAAGGGCGACTCGGGCTCGCCGATCGAGGGCCTCCAGGCCGCGCAGGAAACCGGCGCGCTCGTGTTCCACGCAGGCACTGCACGCCACGACGGAAGGCTGGTCACGAATGGCGGACGGATTCTGGCCGTCACCGGCCGGGGCGCGTCGCTCGCTGAAGCGCGCGACCAGGCCTACTCCGCCGTCGAGCGGATCTCCTTCCCCGGCGCCCATTATCGTCGGGACATCGCCCGGTTGGGCCATAAGCGGTCCACACTCCCGTCGCTCCCTGACGCCCATTAGCGCTCCCTCGGCGGTCGCGTCATCTGGCCGCGGTGAGGACAGATCAACGGATTGGACAGAAGCGCATGTCCGCACTTAGGGCATGGGGGAGTCGCGGCGCGGACGCCCCCGCGTGTGTCGCTTCCGCGTGTGTCGGTTGCTGAGGGAGCGTGACCGCGTATGCCCAGAAGGCCACGTAGTTGACGAATGGAATCAAGAAGAACAGCGTCCACCAGCGGTTCATTCCGTGGCGGACGGGAACGGTAAACGCTGCCCAGATTGCGATGATGAGATTGGCGAGCGGGATGACGACACCGATTGCCAGCCACGCGCTCGTTCCGATTGAACGGAGGATCACGATCCACGGACCCACAAAGGGGATGAACGCGAGTCCGGGATAGGAGACGCCCCGTCTGTGAGCGACAATAAACGCCGGGACGGGGAAGATGGCCAACAGAAACACGAGATAGGCGACGTCGGTGCCGTTGGTCATGGCCGCAGACGAGTCTAGACCGCTCCAGCAGGTGCTACCAGGCGTTTACGGATCAGCGCGGGCCTTGCGTTATCGTCGCGACATCGCCCATGTCTAGCGAACCCCTCGTCGGCATCCTGATCGGCTCGGAGTCGGACCGCGAGCGGATGCAGCCCGCGCTCGACGAGTTGGCCGCCCGCGGGATCGCCTGTGAGCTCGAGGTGAGATCTGCGCACCGGGAACCCGACGCCGTCGCCGAGTACGCGCGCGGGGCGCGAGACAGAGGGCTGCGCGTGCTGATCGCAGGAGCGGGCCTGGCCGCGGCGCTGCCCGGCGTCGTCGCCGCCCACACCGACCTGCCCGTGATCGGCGTTCCGCTTCGATCCTCCATGAGCGTCCTCGACGGCCTCGACGCCTTGCTCTCGATCGTGCAGATGCCGCCCGGCGTCCCGGTCGCGTGCGTCGGTGTCGACAACGCGAAGAACGCCGCTGTCCTCGCCGCCCGGATCCTGGGCGCATGACACCGTGCTGGTCCCATCCCTAACCCCCGCCCACCCGGGGAGCGTTCCGCCATGGTGGCAGGCGAATGCGCGCGTGACCGTGCCGATTGTGTGCCGATCCTCCGCGGGAGACGACCAGGGCCGCATCTAGACTTGGCCAAGTGATCACGCGCTACTCCCGACCCGAGATGGCCAGGGTCTGGTCCGAGGAGCGCAAGCTGGAGCTGTGGCTCGAGGTCGAACTCGCCGCGCTCGACGGGTGGGCCGAACTCGGCGTCGTGCCGGGTGAAGCTGCACTGCGAATCCGTACCGCGGCTGTGCCGCCGACGCCCGAGCGCGTGGCCGAGATCGAGCGGCAGACGAACCACGACCTCGCCGCCTTCGTCGACGCCGTGGGCGAGGGCCTCGATCCGGAAGGCCGGCGCTGGCTCCATTACGGCCTCACCTCGTCGGACGTGATCGACACGGCCCTGTCCCTGCAGATCCGCGAGGGCGGGGCGCTGCTCCTCGCCGGGATCGACACGGCGTTCGCGGCCGTCGTCCGCCGCGCCGAGGAGCATCGCACGACACTCCAGATCGGCCGCACGCACGGAGTGCACGCGGAGCCGACGACCTTCGGGCTCAAGCTCGCAGTCTGGGCGTTCGAGCTCGACCGTGGACGGCGCCGCCTCGCGCGCGCGCTCGAGGAGCTGCGTGTCGGCAAGCTCTCGGGCGCCGTCGGCACCTACGCTGCCACCGATCCCGAGCTCGAGCGGATCGCCTGCGAGCGACTCGGGCTCGAGCCGGCGCCGGTCTCGACGCAGATCCTCCAGCGCGACCGGCACGCCGAGCTGCTCGCGGCACTCGCCGTCCTCGCCTCGTCGCTCGACACGTTCGCTCTCGAGATCCGCCACCTCGCCCGCACCGAGGTGCGCGAGGTCGAGGAGCCGTTCGGGCGCGGCCAGAAGGGCTCGTCGGCGATGCCGCACAAGCGGAATCCGGTCACGGCCGAGCGGATCTGCGGTCTCGCGCGCGTCGTGCGTGCCGCGGCGCTCGTCGGCTTCGAGAACGTCGCCCTCTGGCACGAGCGCGACATCTCGCACTCCTCGGCCGAGCGGGTCGTCGTTCCGGATGCGTTCCTCGCGGTCGACTACATGCTCGACCGCTTCACGTGGCTCGTCGACGGCCTCGTCGTCCGGCCGGAGCGGATGCGACGCAACCTCGACGCGAGCCAGGGCCTCTATTTCAGCCAGCGCGTCCTGCTCGCGCTCGTCGACGCCGGCCTGCCGCGGGACGACGCGTACGTCCGCGTCCAGCAGAGCGCGATGCGGGCCTGGGAGGAGGAGCGGCCGTTCCGGGACGTCGTCGCCGAGGATCCCGAGCTGGCCGGCCGGCTCGACCTCGACACTGTCTTCGACCCCGGCGCCTACACGCGCCACGTCGACACCGTGTTCGACCGCCTGCACGCACTTGTCGCCGAGAGAGAGGGGATCCATGCCTGACACAGCCGTCCACGTTGCCAGCGGGAAGGTGCGCGAGATCTACGAGCTCGACTCCGATCGCCTGCTGCTCGTCGCCAGCGACCGCATCTCGGCCTTCGACGTCGTGCTGCCGACCGAGATCCCGGACAAGGGCCGCGTCCTGACGGGGCTGTCTGCGTTCTGGTTCGGGCGGACGCGGGACGTCTGCCGCAACCACCTGATCCGCGTGCGTGAGGACGGCCGCTCGACCGAGTGCCGGCGCCTGGAGATGCTGCCGATCGAATGCGTCGTCCGCGGCTACCTCGCCGGGTCCGGCTGGAAGGACTACCGGCAGAGCGGGCAGACCTCGGGCCGGGTGCTGCCCGAGGGCCTGCGCGAATCGGACCGGTTGCCGGAGCCGATCTTCACGCCCTCGACGAAGGCGGTCGAAGGGCACGACGAGAACATCGACGCCGCCGCCGCCGCGGCCCTCGTCGGCGAGGAGCGCTTCCGCGAGGTCGAGCGCGTCTCGATCGAGCTCTACCGCTTCGCCGCCGACTACGCGGCCGAGCGCGGGATCCTGATCGCCGACACCAAGTTCGAGCTCGGCGTCGACGCGGACGGTGAGCTCGTCCTCGCGGACGAGGCGCTGACGCCCGACTCGTCGCGCTTCTGGCCCGCCGACGAGTACGCACCCGGCGGCCCGCAGCCCTCCTTCGACAAGCAGTACGTCCGCGACTACTGCGAGACGCTCGGGTGGGACAAGGCCGCGCCCGGGCCGGAGCTCCCGGAGGAGATCGTCGCCGGCACGCGCCGGCGCTATGTCGAGTCGTTCGAGCGGCTCACGGGCCTCGCGTTCGACGACTACCTCGCCGATCCGGAAGCCGTCCTGCGATGAGAGCGACGGTCGCCGTCAGGCCGAAGCCCGGCATCCTCGATCCGCAGGGCGAGGCGGTACGCGGCTCGCTGCAGCACCTCGGCTTCGAGGTCGCCGAGACACGGGTCGGCCGCCTCGTCGAGATCGAGCTCGAGGCGGCCGATGCGGACGCCGCGCGCGCCGAGGTCGAGCGGATGTGCGAGCAACTGCTCGCGAACCCGCTGATCGAGACGTTCGAGATCGAGATCACGCCCTGATGGCGCGCGCCCCCCGCCCCGTCGTCGCCGTCGTCACGTTTCCCGGCTCGAACGACGATCGGGACGCGGCGCACGCGCTGAGCCTGCTCGGCGCGGAGCCCCGGCTCGTCTGGCACGCGGACGGGGAGCTGCCGGCCGTGGACGGCGTCGTCCTCCCCGGGGGCTTCTCGTACGGCGACTACCTCCGCTGCGGGGCGATCGCGCGGTTCGCGCCCGTGATGCAGGCGGTGAGCCGCTTCGCGGACGACGGCGGCCCGGTCCTGGGGATCTGCAACGGCTTCCAGATCCTGTGCGAGGCGCGGCTCCTGCCCGGCGCGCTCCGCCCGAACGCCTCTCTCTCGTTCGTCTGCCGCGACGTGCCGCTCCGCGTCGTGAACGCGGACACGCCGATGACCTCCCGGTGCGAGGCCGGGCAGCGGCTCGTGATCCCCGTCAAGCACGGGGAGGGCTGCTGGACCTATCCCGACCCTGCGAAGCTCGAGGCGTCGGGCCAGATCGTCCTCCGCTACGAGGCGGATGCGAACCCGAACGGCTCCCTCGCGGACGTCGCCGGCGTCACGAACTGCGCCGGGAACGTGATGGGCCTGATGCCGCACCCCGAGCATGCGGTCGACCCGCTGCTCGGCTCGACGGACGGCTGCCTCATCCTGGGCTCGCTCGTCGACGCAGCCCGCGCCCGCCTGGCCGCCGCCGCGGCGTAGCGCCGTTCAGCCTGAACGCCTCTGCGAGCTCCGGATGCTCGGCCAGCTCGTCGAGGAGCCTTGCGAGGTCTTCGACCTGCATCGTCACCGGGCCTCGTCGTACCCAGCCGTGCGCGGTCGTCGCATACGCGAGACGGACGAGCCGCTCGCCCGTCTCGGTCTCGAGCAGCTGTACGTGCGTCGTGAACGAGCGCGGCCCCGGGGCCCGCTGCGGCACGACCACCTCGTCGAGCAGCTCGGCCTTGCCCCACGGCGTTGCCTTCTTCGTCGCCATGCCGCGACGGTAGCGGGGTACTCGTGACGTGTCTGTGCCGAATCCGTGACGGAAGCTGCGCGCCGCGCGGGCGGCTCAGTGCCCGCGAATCCGGGTCACGCGGATCCTGATCGGCACCGAGTACATGGAAGCGAACTCCTCGGGGCTCCACCGGTTGTACTCGAGCCGGGGCGAGTACTTCTCGACGTAGACCGGCAGCTCGTGGGCCGGCGGGTCGTCGGAGATCGCCGCCTCACCCAGGGCCACGACGATGTCGCCGCCCTTGCCGTTACCGTCCAGGTGGAGGCTGACGCGCGGGTTGCGCTCGATCGCACGCAGCTTCGGCGTGTCCGGCTTGCTGTAGATCAGGATGCTGTCGGCCCCGTCCCAGAGGAACCAGACCGGCACGGGCTGCGGCGTGCCTTTCGCGTCCACCGTCGTCAGCCAGGCCAGCCACTCCTCCCGCAGCCGCCGCTCCGCGCGCTGCCCGAACTCCGTGCTGGTGTCGATCAGGTCCATTTCCACGCCGACCCTATCGGTAGAGGTACGTGACGTGTAACGATGGGGGTCAAGGGATGCGCCACCACCTGACGCTTGCGATTCTGCTGACGTTCGTCTCGGCCGTCGCCATCAACTGGGCGTGGATCCGCGAGCACGACGCCGCGTCGGCGCTGCCGCCGCTGTCGGTGCGTCGACCGCGCGAGTCACTCGGGACGCTGCTCAGGAACCGCCACTGGGTGAGCGGCTTCGCGGCCGAGGTGAGCGGCTTCCTCTGCTATGTCGGGGCTCTGACCCTGGCGCCGCTCGCGCTCGTGCAGTCGCTCTCCGCCGGCGGGATCGGGATCCTCGCCTTCCTCAGCTCGCGAGTCGCGGGCGTCAAGCTGGCGCGGCGCGAGCTGCTCGGCGTCGCCGTCGCGATCACCGGGCTCGCCTTTCTTGGCATCTCCCTCGCCGGTGCGACAGGGCAGGGCGACGAGGGCGTGTGGGGCGGCATCATCATCTGGGTCGGGGCCTCGGCCGCGCTGGCCGCAGCCGCCGTGCGCTACGGGCCGCGGCTGCTCGGCAGCAGCGCGGCGGCGCACGGTATGGCCGCCGGGATCCTGCTCGCGGCCGGTGACGTGGTCACGAAGGCGGTCGTCACGGGCGGCGCCAGGTTCCTCTTCGTCCCGGCGATGATCCTCGCCTACTCGTTCGGCACGATCGTGCTCCAGCTCGGCTTCCAGAAGGGAGCGGCGCTGACGACGGCCGGCGTGGCGACGCTGTTCACGAACGCCCTCCCGATCATCGCGGGAACGACGCTCTACGACGAGCCGTTCCCGAACGGGGAGCTCGGCGTCCTGCGCGGGATCGCCTTCGCGCTGCTGATCGCCGGCGGCGCGCTCCTCTCGCGCCCCAAGCCGGACGCGACCGCGGGCGTGTCCGAGTCCGACCTCGAGCTCGCCGGCGTCGCCTGAAGGGCGCTCGTGGCCGGCGTCGCCTGAAGGGCGCTCGGGCCGGCGTCGCCTAAGGCGATCCCGGCCGCGCCGGGTCCGTACCATCAACGGCGTGAGCGCTTCGCGAGTGGGCTTCGTCGCGGGCGGGCTGTCGGCGATCGTCCTCTGCGGACTCGCCGCGCGCGAGCGCGGGCGCAGGCCCGCCGCTCGTCCCGACCCCGATCGGTGTCACGCCCGAGTACCGGCTGCCGGCGCGCGGCCCGGCCGTGCGCGACGCACGTCCCGTCGGCGGCCTCGCGTGCGCGCAGGCGAGCGCGATGCGCTTCCGCGTCCACCTGGAGCTGTTCGCGCGCAGGCTCGTGCTGCTCGTCCCCGCCGGGATCGGCGTCGCGCCGCCGGTCGAGCGTGACGGCGCCTACGTCCTCGGCGGGACGGTGCCTCTATCCGCTGCGCACGCTCGAGCCGACCGGCGTGGTCGAGGTCGCGTCGCCGCGGCCGCCTTCGCCTCGGCGACCTCTTCCGGGTCTGGGGACAGCCCCTCGGCGCTCGGCGCCTGGCGGGGTTCCGAAGCGTCCGGCCGTTGCTCGCGTTCGTGAACGGCAAGCGCTACCACGGAGATCCGCGCACGATCCCGCTCCGTCGGCACGACGAGATCGTGCTCGAGATCGGCGGCTATGTTCCCCCGCACACGTCGTACCTCTTCCCGAAAGGACGCTCGTGACCCGCAAGGTGCTCCCCGCCCTGCCCCTGCTCTGCGTCGCCGCCGTGATCGCCGGCTGCGGGTCGTCGTCCTCGACGGCCAACCAGCAGCCGACGATCCAGAAGGCGCTCCAGTTCCAGATCGCCGACCTGAAGCCGACGGGGCCGATCACGCCCGGCAAGCCGACGACGATCTCGTTCAAGATCCTGCAGCCGTCGGGGAACAAGCTCGTGACGATGACGAAGTTCCGGACGGGCAGCGGCCCGCACACCGGCGTCCACATGATCCTCGTGCGCCGTGACCTGAACGTGATCATCCACCGCCATCCGCCGATCGGGACCGGACGGCACGCTGACGCAGACGGTCACGTTCCCGAAGCCGGGGCCGTACCGGATGGTGCTCGACGTCTACCCGGCGGAGTCGAGCGGCACGGCGGCGATCGCGCAGACGAACTTCCAGCTGTTCGCGAACTTCGACGTCAAGGGCGCCTACAAGGCCACGCCGCTGCCGAAGCCGTCCTCGACGGCGACGGTCGACGGCTACCACTTCAAGATCGTGAAGATCGTCCCCGCCCCGCTCAAGGAGATCCAGTCGGCGCTCGTCTACATGACGGTCACCGATCCGAAGGGCAAGCCGGTGACGCTCACGCCCTGGTACGGGGCGCTGGCGCACGCGATCTTCTTCCACCAGGGGCGCTTCGAGTACTTCCACACGCACGTCTGCAGCCCCGGGGCCGGCGGCTGCACGAGCATCCTCGGCGGGAGCAAGATCACCGGGAGCTCGGCGACGCCGGGCCATCTGACCGTCGGCGTGCTGCTGCCCGACTCCGGTACGTGGCGGCTGTTCCTGCAGCTCCGGGCGGGCGGCAAGATCCTCTCGGCGCCGTTCGTGCTGCCGGTCGGCGCGTGACGGTCGCGGGCGCCCGGGCTATGCTCTCCCGCATGCGACCGGCGAGCAGGTTCGTCGGCGGGCTCCGGCAGCTCCTGCCGGTCGCCCTCTGTGCGCTCGGCGGGCATCTGGCGCTCTACCGCACCCTGCTGCCCTCGACCGGCGAGCACGCCTACTTCGCCTGGTACGAGCCGCTCGTCGCCGGGCTGTCGCTGGCGGCTGTCGTCGCCTTCGCCGTGCTCCTGCTCGCAGCCCTCCTCGGCCGCGCCTCGCTGCGCCGCGTCGTCGTCCGCGTGCTGCTGCCCGCCGCCGCACGGCCCCTGCCCGGGACCGTCCGCGGCGTGCGGCTCGCGCTCGCGAGCATCGCCTTCCTCGTCGTGCAGGAGACGATCGAGCGGACGCTGGCCGAGGGTCGCGCCGCCGCAGCCGCGTTCGGGCCGTCGCAGCTCCTGCTCGTCCTTGCCGTCGTCGCGGCCCTGGCCGCGCTCGTCGCGCTCGTGGAGCGCTCGTGCTCGCAGCTGATCGCGCTCGTCGCCCGCCCCCGCCCGCGCGCCGTCCTCCGGCTCGACGTGCTCGTCGTTCCCTGTCGCACGGCCGCTCCTCGCTCGGCGCCGCCATCCGCTCGCCGAGCTTCGCGGGCTCCGCGCGCCGCCCCTCGCCGTCTGACCGCGCGCGCCCCGGTGGGGCGCGTCGTCATCGGACGGAATGGAGGAACCTTGCAGCTCCCACGTGCAGGACGGCTTGCTCGCCTGCTCATACCGACCGTTCTCGCGGCGCTCGTGGTGCCGGGCGTGGCCCAGGCGCACCACACCGCCGTCCCGGTCGTCGCGCTCGACTACGCGAACAGGATCCTGCCCGGCGGCGCCGGGCCGGACGGCGTGCACGCGACGCTCGTGGACGCCGGGCGCAAGCTGCGGCTGACCGTCGAGCCGGATCGGCAGGCCGTCGTCCTCGGCTACGTGGGAGAGCCGTTCCTCCGTTTCGGGCCGACGGGCGTGGCGGCGAACGCCCGCTCGGAGACGGCGCAGGGCCTTCGGCTCGTCCCGACGGGACACGTCAGCTCCCGGCCCGGGAACGCCGAGTGGACACCGGTCACGCGTGCGCACTCGCTCGCCTGGGCGGACACGCGGGTCTGGGCACCGTCGTCGGCGCTCCACGGGCGAGCCAACGTGGCCTGGTCGGTTCCCGTCGTCGTGGGCGGTCGGCGTGCCGCTGTCGCGGGCGAGCTGACCCGCCGGTCGAAGCCGCCGCTCTGGCCCTGGCTCCTGCTCGGCGCCCTGCCGCTCGTCGCGGCCGTCGTCGCCGCGCGACGGCGCCGGTGGCTGTGGGCGGGTGCGTGCGGCCTGGCGGCGCTCGCCGGGCTCGCGACGCTGGCGGACCTCGGCGGCTTCGCGGCTGGCGGCCTGTCCGTCTCGGCCGACCGCTGGCTGCTGCTGGCGGTCGAGGTGGCGTTGACCGTCGCAGCGATCGTGCTGCTGACACGTCCGCGGGCACGGCTCGTCGCCGTCGCCGCGATCGCCGCCTTTGCCGTCCTCCAGGCACTGTCGGAGGTCGCGGTCTTCCGCCACGGGGTCGTCGTCTCGGCCCTGCCGGCGTCGGCCGTGCGTGCGGCGGCGGCGCTCGCACTCGGTGCGGGCCTGGGCGCCGCCGGCCTCGTCTTCCTCGTCCCGGACCCCGGCACGCGCAGCCGCGCGAAAAGCCGGCCGGGGCTTTCCAACGTACGCACTTCTCGAAAGGAGCAGGCATGAAGGCAATCCGAAGGCGGCTCGCGGTACTCGGTCTCGCAGCGGGGGTCGCGCTCGTCGTGGCCGCCGGCGCGTCGGCGCACGCGATCATGAGCCCGGCAGTCGCCAAGGCGAACGCGCTCCAGCAGTTCACGCTCTCGGTGCCGACCGAGAAGGAAGGGCTGACGACGACGAAGATCGTCCTCACGGTTCCGTCGAGCTTCGCGATCGACTCGTTCGAGCCGCCGCCCGCAGGCTGGACGCAGAGCACCCAGTCCACCGGATCGGGCGAGGAGGCCGTGGTGCAGAGCGTCACCTGGACCGGCGGGCACGTCCCGACCGGACAGGACTCGGTCTTCCGCTTCAACGCGGACATTCCCAAGCCGGGGACGGTGACGTTCACCGTGCGCCAGACCTACTCCGACGGCTCGGTTGTCGACTGGAACGGCGCCGAGAGCTCGGAGACGCCCGCACCGACGGTCGAGGCGCTCAGCTCGTTCGGCGGCGGCGGGGGGACGTCGACGCTCGAGATCGTCGCGCTCGTGCTCGCGATCGCGGCGCTCGTGATCGCCGTGCTCGCGCTCGCCGGCGGGAAAGGGAAGCGGGCCGTCGCGTGAGGCTCCGGAGGACAGGCGCCGCCGCGCTCGTCGCCACGGTCGTGGCGCTGGCGGCGCCTGCCTCCGCACTCGCGCACGCCGCGCTCCTGCACACGTCACCGTCGGCGAGCGTCACCGTCACAAGCCGCCGAAGGAGGTCGACCTGACCTACAGCGAGGCGGTCGAGCCGCGGTTCGCGACCGTCTCGGTGACCGACCCGAACGCGACGCAGGAGACGACCGCGCCAGCCGACACGGTCGCCGACGAATCCGGACACACTCGTCACGCCGCTCAAGCCGGACCTGCCGCAGGGCTGGTACCTCGTCTACTGGCGCGTCATCTCGGCCGACGGGCACCCGGTCAAGAGGCGCCTTCCGTTCGCGATCGGTCCCGAACCCGGGCCCGGCAGCCGCAGTTCGTGATCCCCTCGCTGACGGAGAGCGCCGCCACGCCCGGCCTCCTGGTCGCGCGCTGGGCCATGTTCCTGCTCTTCATGTCCGCGATCGGGCTCCTGATCCTGCGGACGCTGATCGCCCGCGACGTGCCGCGGCGGGTTCCCGGGGCGTCGCTGCGGTCGGTCTCGGCCGCGTTCTTCGTCACGATCGCGGGAGCGTTGATCGCGACGCCGATCTACGACGTGATGTCGACGGCGAAGTTCGCGCAGCTGTCGGTCTTCGACCTCGGTGGTGTCGTGCCGCTGCTGACGGCGTCACACTTCGGGCGCTCGCTGGTCGACCTCGAGATCGTGCTCGCCCTGCTCGCCGTCGCCGGCGGGATCGCGATCTGGCTCGACGTCTCGGATCGCAAGCAGCGATCCGTTGCGGCGTTGCTCGCGCTCGCGGGAGCGCTGGCCGCGGCGGGCTCCGCGCTCCTCGTTCCCGGGCTCGCGGGCCACGCGGCGCAGACGAGCCCCGAGTGGCTGTCGGTCGGGATCGACTGGATCCACCTCGCCTCGGGCTCGCTCTGGATCGGCGGGCTCGTCGGGCTGCTCGTGCTCGGCGCGAGCGTCGGCGAGCTGCGCGTCCCCGCGCTGACCGCCGTCGTGCCGCGCTTCTCGAAGATCGCGTTCGTGAGCGTGATCGTGCTCGTCGCCTCGGGCATCGGCTCCGCGCTCCAGCACTTCCCGACGCTCGGCTCGCTCTGGGACACGTCCTACGGCAAGTCGCTCGTCCTCAAGCTGGTCTTCCTCGCGGGGACGATCGTGATCGCGGCCGTCAACTTCACGTGGACGGCACCCCGGTTCCGGCGCGCAGCCGGGGGCACGCCGGGAGCGGGATCGTCGGCGACGAGCGTCCTGCGCATCCTCGTCAGCGGCGAGGTGCTGCTCGTCGCCGGGGCGTTCTTCGGCGCGGCGCTCCTGACCAGCCTGCCGCCGCCGCCGAAAGCGCTCGCGAGCCTCGGCTCGATCAACGCGCACGTGGCCTCCAACGGCTCCGCGATCCGTGAAGAAGGGCGACTACACGCTCCACTTCGCCTTCACCCCCAACAAGGCGGCGGTGCCGAACACGTTCGCCGTCAAGATCACGAAGAACGGCAAGCCGGTTCGCGGCGCCGACGTGACGGCCACGTTCACGATGCTCGACATGGAGATGCAGCAGCAGGCTTACAACCTCCCCGAGCAGTCGGCCGGCGGCTACGCGCGCGCGAACACGCCGGCGCTCGTGATGGTCGGCCGCTGGGGCGTCGGGTTCGACATCCGGCCGCCGGGCGCGCCGCCGCTCGAAGTCCTGCTCCTCGACCACGCGAGCGGATGACGCCCGAGACCGAGATCAGGGTCAAGCTCCTGGCCGCGCTGGTCGCCTTCGCGGCCGGCATCGGCGCCGTCGTCACCGTGGTGCTGCTGGCGCAGTCGACACCCAGCGGCTCGTCCGGAACCGGCCCGCAGGCGGCGCCCGCCGTCTCCTCGGCGCCGCCGCGACCGCGACAGCGAGCTTCCCCTCGCCTCCCGCGGGTGCGCTCGTGCTCGCCCGCGAGGACCGCGACCTGGCGGTGGGCCTGGCCGTGTCGCAGCGCGCGGGCCGGCTCGCGCTGCAGGCGTCCGTCGTCGGCCCCGACCAGCCGGTACGCGGGCTCTCCGTCTCGTTCGACCCCGGCGGCGGTCGCGGCGTCGCCGCCCGGCCGTGCGGCGCGGGCTGCTACGCCGCGTCGATCGCGCTCCCGGCACCACGGGCCGTGCGCGTGCGGATCCGGGGACGGAACCGCGCCGCCTCGGCCGTGAGCTTCCGGCTCCCCGCGTCCGTGCCGGGCCTGTCGGCCGTCGCCCTCGTCGGGCGCGCCGACACGACCTGGCGCCGCCTGAAGACGCTCGTCGACCACGACCATCTCTCCTCCGGCCCCGGCGCGACGATCGACACCGTCTGGCACTTCCAGGCGCCGTACCGCTACACGTACGAGATCCGCAACGGCCCGGCGGCGGTGTCGATCGGTACGCACCGCTGGGACCGCCTGCCCGGCCGGCGCTGGCAGGCGTCCGAGCAGGATCCGATCCGTCAGCCGCTCCCGCTCTGGGAGAGCGTGTCGAACGCGCACCTGCTCGGGACGTCGACCCTGCACGGACGACGCGTCGACGAGGCGAGCTTCTTCGACCCGCAACTCCACGCGTGGTTCACGATCGAGGTCGAACGGGCGACCATGCGTACCCTGGAGCTGCGGATGACGACGACGGCGCACTTCATGCACGAGGTCTATGGCCCGTTCGACAGCCCGCTCCGGATCGTCCCGCCGGCGAAGGCGCACGTGTGAAGCGCCGCGTCCTCGTCCTCTGCCTGCTGGCCGCGGCAGTCGCTGCCCCGCTCGCGCGCGCCGACGGCGACCCGGCGAGCGACTTCCTGCTCACCTACCAGGTCTTCTATCCCTACTACTCGACCACGCCCAAGGACAGCCTCACGCGGCTGAAGGAGACCGTGGCCGACGCGAACAAGCGGGGCTACAAGATCCGCGTCGCAGTGATCACGTCGCCGTACGACCTCGGCTCCGTCTCCGCGCTCTGGGAGAAGCCCCAGGCCTATGCGGGGTTCCTGGCCGAGGAGCTCGCCTTCGTGTACCGCGACCGGCTCCTGATCGTGAGCCCGAAGGGGTACGGCTACAACGAGAAGACCCGCCGCGTGAACACGACCTACGTCGTGCAGCCCGCGCCGAAGACGCTGGCGCTCGTCCGCACGGTTCCGATCGGGAAGGGCACGGACGGGCTCCTGAAGACGGCGGACAGGGCCGTGCGACTCCTGGCGGCGAGAGACGGCGTGAAGCTCCCGGCCGTGAGCTCGAGCACGGGCTCAGGCTCGGGGTCGAGCATGGACACGATCGTGATCGCGGTCGCCGCCGCCGCGGGCTTGCTGATCGTCGGCGGCGCCGAATTTGCACGACGTTCACGCAGGCGTCGTAGGCTTGCGCCCACCGCCGAGGGAGAGGGGCAAACGTGAGACGGTGGGTCGTTGCGGGGATCGCAGTCTTGTCGCTGTGCGGCTGGGCCGCAGCGACAGTCGGCGCGCGGGTCGCCCACTTCGAGGTGACGGTGACCGTCACCGGACCGGGACACGTGACCGGCACGGGCAACGGCGGATCGATCGACTGCCCCGGCTCGTGCTCGGCGCTGATCCTCCAGGAGTCGACGCTCGTCCTGACGGCCACCCCGGACGAGGGCGCACAGTTCACGTCCTGGGGCGGCTCGTGCGTCGACTACGGGAGCGACCCTTCGTGCACGCTGGTCATCAGCGGTCCCAAGGACGTCGCGGCGGGATTCGGGACACCGCCTCCGCCGCCCAAGAAGTTCACGCTGTCGGTGGCGAAGGCCGGTACGGGCAAGGGTTACGTCGGTGGCGCCGGAGGCATCGACTGCGGGCCGACGTGCGCGGCGACGCTGCAGGAGGGAGCGACGATGACGCTGCTCGCGGTCGCCGACGAGGGCTCGACATTCGCCGGCTGGAGCGGTAGCGGCTGCACCGGGACCGGGACGTGCGCGGTGACGTTCTCGGCCGACACGAAGGTGACGGCGACCTTCGACCACGTCGATCGTGCGCCGCCACACATCCGCACGATGCCCGCCTCGGCCGCACGCGGGAAGACCGCCGACCTCCGCTTCCGCGTCTTCGACGACAGCGGCAAGAGCCGCGAACTGCTGACGATCGTGCAGGGCACGGTCACGATCGGGCGCGTCACCGTTCCGCTCGGACCCGTCCGCTACGGGCGCACGTACACGGCGCACTGGCGCGTCCCACGCGGCCTGAAGCCGGGCGCCCGGCGCTACTGCGGCATCGCGAGCGACGAGGCGGGAAACCGCAGCACCCGTTCCTGCTCCGCGTTCAGGGCGACGTGATGCGCCGCTTCCTTCCCGTCGCGCTTGCCGCGGCCGTGCTCGCAGGGCTCGCGGCTCAGGCCGGCCGCGCCGACGGCGACCCGGCCAGCGACGTCCTCTACTTCCAGGACGTGTTCCTCCCCTACGCGAAGCCGTCCGCGGACGCGGCGGCGAAGCTGAAGGCGGCCGTCGCGGCGTCGAACAGGGCCGGCTTCCGGATCAAGGTCGCCGTGATCGCCTCCGAGCAGGATCTCGGCGCGGTACCGAGCCTGTTCAACCGGCAGGACGTCTACGCCCGCTTCCTCGGCGCCGAGCTCGAGAGCTTCTACACGCAGCGGCTGCTCGTCGTCATGCCGGCCGGCTTCGGTGTCTACGCCAACCACAAGCCGACCGACGCGGAGAAGGCGGCACTCGCAGGGATCACGATCGCGCCCGACTCGGAGGGCCTGACGAACGCGGCGACGGCGGCCGTCCAGAAGCTCCGCCAGACGATCGGCACGGGCGCGCACAGGGACGCGACGCCGCCGGCCGTGTCCGCTCTGGCCTCGACCGGGAAGAAGGGCAAGCCGGCCACGCTTCGCTTCACCGTCTACGACGCGAGCGGCAAGAGCCGCGAGGTCGTCCGCGTCTACGGACCCTCGTACCTCCTCTTCGCCACGATCTCGAAGGGCTTCGCGAAGTCGAAGCCGAAGCAGAAGGCGTCGGTCGTGTGGAAGGTGCCCGCCGACCTGGAGACGACGAAGCTCCAGTTCTGCGTGCTGGCGCAGGACCCGGCGGGCAACCAGAGCAAGACGAGCTGCGCGCCCCTGAAGATCGCCTCCTGATCGCGCCCGGCGGTTGCGGGACCGCGAGCGCGGGAACAGGCGTCGCGTGCAGCCGGCCGCACGCTCTCGGCGGCGGCCAGCCGCAACTGTCGAGCTCACAGGGCTTTCCCAGGTCCGCTGTGTACGGTGGGGCCATGGTCGAACGGATCACCCGCAGCGGTCTCCTCGCCCGCGCCGGCGGCCTCGTCGTCGCTGCGCTCGGACTCGGCGCCTTTCGCAGCGGCTCGGCTCCAGCCGCGACCGCAGTCAGCTGCATCCTCACGCCGGAGATGACCGAAGGCCCGTACTACATCGCGGGCGAGAAGCTCCGCCACAACATCACCGAGGGACGCCCCGGCGCGCGGCTGGACCTGCGCCTGCAGGTCGTCGACGCGAAGACGTGCACGCCGATCAAGGGCGCGATCGTCGACATCTGGCACGCCGACGCGGGCGGCGTCTACTCGGGCTTCGGCTCGGGGGCTTCGAGCCGGACGTTCATGCGCGGCATCCAGAAGACGGACAAGGGCGGCCTCGCGGTCTTCCAGACCGTCTATCCGGGCTGGTACCAGGGCAGGACGGTCCACATCCACGTGAAGGTGCATGTCGGCGGCAACGTCGTCTACACGGGCCAGCTCTTCTTCTCCGACACCCTCACGGACGCCGTCTACAGGCGCTCGCCGTACAGCCGCCGCCCGAGCCGCGATGTCCGGAACGCGCAGGACATGATCTACCAGTCGGGCGGCCGCCGGTCGACGCTGACGCTCCGCCGCAAGGGCACGGGCTACGTCGGCTCGATCGCGATGGGCGTCAGGCGCTAGCCGGCGCACCGAGAGCCCGCGCCAGCGTCTCGCCGGCGCGCCGCGTGGCTCGGCCGCGGCCCCGACGACCTGCCCTACGATGCCGCCCGCAACCCGGCCACTCTGCTCCGCGTTTGCTCGACCAGGACGAGGTAACCCTTGCGTTCCAGAAGCGCGAGAGACTCCTCGAGCACAGCGACGGCCTCGTCCGATCGTCCAGACACGCCGAGGACATGCGCGAGCGTGTCGAGCGAATCCACTCTGGTCAGTGCGAAGTCCGTCGGTCTGCTCAGCGCGACGCTTTCGCGCGCCAGTCGCTCCGCCTGCTCGTTGTCGCCACGCTCTGCGAACACGCGCGCCCGGGCATCGCGCCAGAGCGCCTGCGACTCGATGTCCCATCGCCCGGCAGCGGCCTCGCTTTCCTCGCTGAATCGCTGCGCCTCGTCGAGACGCCCCATCAGAGCGAGTGTCAGGCCGAGCTCCCCCGCCACGGTCGAGAGGTAGCCCGTCTCGCCGATCCGCCGGAGCTCGTCGTAGCCTTCGCGCAAGACGCGCTCGGATTCGACGAAATCGCCCGCGACCCGATGCGCCCGTCCCACGAACATGGTCGATCCCGCCCAGTCGAGAGTGAGTCCGAGCTCGCGCATGAGCCCGCGGCCGGCGGTACACGCGGCCTGCGCGCGCTCGAACTGGCCTCGGCCCGCCTCGAGCAGGCCCATGCTGGTGCGCACGGTCGCCTCAGCGGCACTCCCGGGCTCCGCCGTGCAGATCTCCTCGCAGAGGCGAATCGCCTCGTCCGCCGGCCGGGGGCCGGACACGAGCGCGAGCCCGAGCCACATCAGGCAGTAGATCTCCTGGATCCGACTCCCGGCCGCTCTCGCGTGCCCGAGCGCACGCTCGAGGACGGCCGCTCCTTCTTCGCAGCGTCCGAGCCACATGTGGAGCTTGCCCACGTTCTGCAGAGCCATGGCAAGCCCTTCCTCGTCGCCGAGGCGCTCGAACGTCTCGACGACGAGCTCCACCTCGCTCAGGGCGTCCCGGTCGTCCAGTTCGGGGGCGGTCTGCAGGCGCAGGACGATGAGCTCGAGCCGGGCACGCGCCTCCGTCGGCGCGTCCTGCGCCGCAGAGGCTGCGTCGATCACCTCGACGAGCATCTCATCGGCACGGTCGAGCTCACCGATCTGGATCAGTGCCGAGGCGAGCATTGCCCGAACGGCCGGGCGGTCGGGTTCCCGGGGGGACAAGAGAGCGCCGGCGCGTGTCAGCAATCCAGCCGCGGCTCGCATGTCGCCCCGGTCGAACGCGCGACGGCCGCTGCGAACGAGTCGCCTGGCCGCCCGGCTCGCGAGTTCTCGGGCGTGGTCGTCGAGCGGACCGAGCTCAGCCAGGTAGCGATGCGCCTGCTCGAGGTGGTAGGCGAGGATCTCGTCCAGCTCGACGAGTTCGGTTCCGTGTTCCTCGAGCCAGTCCGAGAAACGCTCGTGCAGAGCTGCGCGCACGGCTTTCGGCAGCGCGTCGTAGGTGGCGTCGCGAATCAGGAGATGGCGGAATCGGTAGGCGTCCTCCCCCGGGACCTGAGCTCGAGTGGGGCGAACGAGCTCTTTGCGCACGAGCGACGTCAGACCTCCTCCCACCTGGGTCGCTGCCGGAGCGAGAGCCTGCACGGCGCCGCGATGGAAGACCCGGCCCTCGATCGCGCCCCGTTCGAGCACCTCCCGCTCGGATGGATCGAGCTGGTCGAGCCGAGCCGCGAGCAGAGCCTGGATCGTCGGCGGCACCACGACGTCTGTATCGCCTGAGGCCTGCACGAGCGCCACGATCTGCTCGCAGAAGAACGGGTTCCCCTCGGCCGCCTCGCGAATACCGGCTCGGAGCTTCTCGTCGATCGCCTCCCCGGCCAGGAGCTCGTCGACGAGCAGGTCGGTGTCGCCTGCGTCGAGCGGTTCTAGCAGGACCGTCGTCGCGTTCAACTTGCCTCCGGCCCAGCCCGGACGGCGGTCGAGATGCTCGGGCCGGGCCATGCAGAGGAGGAGGATCGGAGCATCCCTGCTCAGGTCGGCGATGTGCTCGATCAGGTCCAGGAACGCTCCCTCGCCCCAATGGATGTCGTCGAAGACGCACACGAGCGGCGCCTCCTGAGCGGCCGCCTCGAGCAGCTTGCGAACCGCCCGGGCGATCTCCTCCGTCGAGCTGGATGTTTCCTCGTCGCCGAGGAGGCTCCTCAGCAGGGACAGGGCGAAGCTGTCGTCGACCAGGTCGGGCAGACGAGGTTCGAGCTGTTTGACCACCTCGACCACGGGCCAGTAGGTGATGCCCTCGCCGTAGGAGAGACAGCGCCCCCGTACGGTGGAGGACTCGTCGAGCGACGACAGGAACTCGAATGCCAGACGCGACTTGCCGACACCCGCGACGCCGAGGATGGTGAACAGCTGGCAGGAGCGATCGCCAACCGCCTGGGAATAGGCACCTCGCAACCGTTCGAGCTCCCGAGCCCGGCCGACCATGGGGGCGTCCGGGCGACGGCCCGTCGCTTCTGCATCCGGCCGGATCGCAACGAGCCGGAACGTGGACAGCGGCTCTCGCTTTCCCTTCACCTCGAGCGGCGGAAGCTCTTCGACGTCGACCGCGTCGAGGAGGAGCCGCAGCGTCTGCTCGCCGAGCAGCACCTCCCCCGGAGGCGCGGCTTGCTCGAGCCGTGCCGCGACGTTCACGGCGTCGCCGGTGGCGAGCCGCTCCTCGGTGCCCGTGACCACCTCGCCCGTATTCACGCCTATCCGGGCGTCGAGCCTCGTTCCGTAGTCACGGATGAGCTCGTCGTTCAAATCGGCCAGAGCCTCACGCATGTCCCACGCCGCCCGCACTGCTCGCAGAGCATCGTCCTCGTGCGAGACCGGGACTCCGAAGACGGCCATCACCGCGTCTCCGATGAACTTCTCGACGGTGCCCCCGTGCCGCTCGATCGACTGCTTCATCACCTCGAAATACCGCGCCATCACCCGCCGAAGCGACTCCGGATCGAGGCGCTCGCCGAGCGCCGTCGACCCCGTGACGTCGCAGAACAGCACGGTCACGACCTTGCGCTGCTCGTGCACGGGGGCCGATGACGCGCCGGTGACGGCGGCGCCACAGAACGGGCAGAACAGAAAGTCGCCCGAGAGCTCCTTGCCGCATGCAGGGCAGGCCACCATCGGCCCGAGTCTAGGTTGCGCGACAGCCGCCGCCAAGGAGCCCGCTTCCGGCGTTCCGACCGCCGAACCCCGGCGCTCTCGCGGGAGCGGGCGTGGCTGCCCGGCTGCTCAGCCGCTCCGGGTCTCGATCAGCTCGATCCTGTAGTCGTCCGGGTCGCGGACGAAGCAGAGGCGCGAGCCGCCCTCGCGGAGCGAGTACGGCGGCCGCTCGGGCTCGATGCCCTGCCCGGCCAGGGCCGCAAGGGTCCCGTCCATGTCGTCGACGCCGATCGCGATGTGGCCGTAGCCGGTGCCGAGCTCGTACGTGCGTCCGTCGTGGTTGAAGGTCAGCTCGAGCACGTTCTCGGCGTCGCCGATCGAGAAGAAGTAGTTGGTCGCCTCGAGGGCGTCGTTGCGGACGATGTCCATCTCGCTGGTGAACTCGAATCCGAGCGCCTCGTAGAACGCCCGGCTCTTCGCCGGATCGGTGATCCGGACCATGGTGTGCAGGTATCTGGCCATACCCGGATCCTACGGACTCGGCGCTTCGTCGAGCGTGTACGCGACGGCCTCGTCGAGGCTCATCGCAGCGCCTTCCTTCAGGGTTCGTTCTCGGACGTCCTGCGGGAGTCCCTCGCCTGCCGGATCCACGTACTGCTCGACGATGAGCTGATCCAGCCCCCAGAGTGGCGCTTCCATCGCCTTCATCAGGCCGTCGGCGGCACCGTGGAGCCGAACGGCCCGCTCGGCGTCGCCGTCCATGGCCGCGACGGCGGCGAGTCCGAACAGCGCGGAGGCGATCGTGGGCCGCGCCCGCGGTTCACGTGCGTGGACGAGCGCCTGCCGGAAGCGCCGGTCGGCCTCGTCGCGATCGCCCTCGCAGATCGCAACCGCGGCGAGGTTGGCCTCGGCGTTGGCAATGCCGACCGGGTTCTTCCACGACTCCTCCGCCAGATACTCCTCGAGCGCCTCCCGCGCACGGCCGAAGTCGTGCCGGTGCAACGCGATCCAGCCGACGTTGATCAGCTGATACATCCAGGTGCGCCGGGGCGCTCCCAACCTGCGCAAGAGAGCCAGCGCCTCGTCGAGAGCCACCTGCGCCCGATCGTAGTCACCCGCCCGCGTCTCCACCTGCGACTCGACGGCGAGCACCTCGGCGCGAAGAAAGTCGTCCCCGAGCCGGTCTGCCCGGTCTCGTGCCTCAGCGAGATGGTTTCGACCCCGTTCCACCTCGCCTGTCGAATGGGCAGCCCATGCCAGCATCAAGAGAACCATCGCCGCGCCGTGCTCGTCGCCGTGCCGCTCGAACAACGCCAACGCCTGCTCCTCGAACTGCCTGGCAGCTCCGAAGTCGCCCTCCTGCGACGCCAGCACGCCGATCCACCACAGAGCCCGGGCGGCGTCGACGCTCTCCGGATGCCCCGCCGCCTCCAGCGTCCGCCAGAGCCACGCGCGCCCCTCCGCAAAGGAACCGCTCTGGGCCCAGGCCCACGCCGCCGTGACCGCGAGGTGAAGCGCAAACGACTGGTCACGGCCGAGCGCCCACTCGAGCGCTACACGAACGTTCGGCAACTCCTCCTGGATGCGATGCTCGGGCTCACCCGGGAAGGAGAAGTCTCTGCCCGTCATGACCGCCTTGGCCCTCTCGGCCAGCAACAGGACGTGCTCCGCGTGCCTCCTGCGCACCGCCTCGAGATCCGGCGATGTCGCCAGCAGCTCGCCCGCATATTCTCGGATCGTCTCCAGCATGAAGTACCGCGCGACACCGACCGCGTCTTCGGATTGCCGGACGAGGCTGTTCTCCACGAGCGCCTCCAGCGCATCGATCACGACGATCTGCCCGTCGGCAAGGGCTTCCGCCCCCTCGAGGTCGAAGCTGCGAAGGAACACCGAAAGCCGGCCGAAGAGTCGCTGCTCGTTCTCGGCGAGCAAGTCGTAGCTCCAGTCGATCGCGGCGCGCAGCGTCTGCTGACGGACGGGAGCGTCGAGCGGCCCACGCGTGAGCAACGCGAGGCTGTCGCCGAGACGCTCGAGCAGCGTTCTCGGTGGCAGCGAGCGAATCCTGGCGGCGGCGAGCTCGATCGCCAACGGCAGGCCGTCGAGCCGGATGCAGATCTCTGCTACCGCAGGCGCGTTCTCGTTTGTGACGGCGAAGTCCGCCCTGACCGCTCGGGCGCGCTCGACGAAGAGCGCCACCGCCTCGTACTGCGATACGGCCTCGAGCTCCGGGAGCGCGGCCAGGTCCGGCAGCCCGAGCGGCGGGACGGCGAACTCGCGCTCAGGACCGATCCTGAGCGGCGCCCGGCTCGTCACGAGAACCCTCAGGCCCGGTGCTGCCGCGAGGAGCGCCGACACGTCCGGCGCCGCGGGCAGAACCTGCTCGAAATTGTCCAACAGCAGGAGGAGCTCTCGCTCCCCCAGGTAGGCCGCCATCGTCTCGCCGAGCGTCTCGCCGGGGCGCTCCCGCACCGCCAGCGTCTGCGCGATGGTCGCGACTACCAGCCCAGGATCGGAGATCGGCGCGAGGCTGACGAAGAAGGCACCGTCGGGAAAGTCATCGAGGAGCTCCGCGGCGAGTTGCAACCCTAGCCTCGTCTTCCCCGTGCCGCCCGGCCCCGTGAGCGTGAGCATTCGGACGTCCTCCTTGCGCAGCAGAGCCATCGCCGCCTCGAGCTCCGCCTCGCGGCCGATCAGCGGGGTCGGCTGCGTCGGAAGGTTCGTCGGCCGGTTCTCGAGGGTCCTGATCGCCGGGAAGCGGTTCTCGAGGCCCTCGATCTCGAGCTGGTAGAGCTTCTGAGCAAGCGTGAGGTCTTTTAGCCGGTGGCTGCCGAGATCGAGGAGCGTCAGACCGTCGCCGGGCACATCGCCCAGGAGATCGCGCGTCGCCCGGGAGACGAGCACCTGCCCACCATGGGCCGACGAGCAGATCCGGGCTCCGAGATGCACGTCCAGCCCCACGTAGCCCTCGGCGATCCGCATCGGCTCGCCCGTGTGCAGCCCCATGCGAACTCGCACGGGGAGGCTCTCGGGCCACTCGTGCTCCGCGAGGCCGCGCTGCGCCTCCGCCGCCGCCTGAACCGCATCGCCTGCAGCCGGGAACACGACGAAGAAGGCGTCGCCCTGCGTGTCGACCTCGACCCCGCCGGCGTCCGCGAACGCGCGCCGCAGGAGCCGCCGCTGTGCCTCGAGCGCCTCTCCGTAGTGCTCCCCGAGCGCTTCGAGCAGCCTCGTCGAGCCCTCGATGTCGGTGAACAGGAACGTGACGGTGCCCGACGGAAGGTCGCGCCTCACGGTGGCCGGATCCTAGAGCCATGGTCAGATCGACGAGATGACTGTTACTCCAAACTGGACTACTCCATAATGGAGCACTAGACTCGCAGGCATGGTCGCCAACGACATCTCCGTTGCCCGCCTGACGACGACCGAGGCCGCCGTGCTGGCGCTGCTGGCGATCGAGGGCGAGCGCTCGGCGTACGACCTCGTCAAGCTGGTCGAGCAGGCGATCGCGCACGTCTGGTCGCCGGCGCGGAGCGGGCTGTACGCCGTACTCCCGCGGCTCGTCGACCACGGTCTCGCCTCGCGGCGCGTGGACGGCCGGCCGGATCGACGCGACCGGCAGCTCTACTCCATCAGTGCCGACGGGCGCCGCTCGCTCGACGCCTGGCTCGAGACGGTCGAACCGGGAGCGCGTGACCCGTTCTTCCTGAAGCTGTTCGTCGGCGGCCTGGCCGACACGGAGACGCTCCTCGGCCACGTCGCGCAGTTCCGTTCCGACACGGAGGCGCGCCTGGCGACGCTGCGCGCGATCGAGCCGACGAACTCGGGTCGCGGCCACGACTGGTACCACCGCCGCCTGCTCCGCTACGGGATCGAGCGGGCCGAGCTCGAGCTCCGCTGGGCCGACCAGGTCGCCCGCGACCTGGAGGCCGGGCCCGAGTGACCCGCGTCGCGCTCGCCCTGCTGCTCGGCGCGCTCGCGGTCGGGCTCACCCCGGAGGCGCCGGCCGCCACCTCGGTCTCGTGGGCCGGGAGCTATCGCCTTCCCGCCGCGGCCGCGCCCGTCGCGATCTCCGTCGAGCTGCACGGGGGGAAGGCGACCGTCGCGCTCGGGCCGGGGCATTCCTCGGCGACCGACGTCGCCGTCGTCGCGAACGGTGCCCGTGTGCGCTTTCGCCTGCCCGGCCTGCCTGCCGACCTCGTCTTCGCCGGAGCGCGCAAGGGACGAGTGCTGAGCGGAACGGTGGCACAGGGACGGCTCCACGGCAGCTTCACCCTCGAGCCGGGCCGCTCTCCGACGCTCTCGGCACTCGGCCTCTACCGCAGTCGCGGCGGTGTCTCGGTCGCGGTCATCAAGGCCGAGGGCCTGCCGACCTGGCTCGTCGAGCTCCCGGACGGAACGACCCACGGGCTGAACGCGGCGCTGACGACCGTGGGCGCGCGCCTCGGTGACACGAGCGGCGACGGAGCCCTCGCGGTCGACCGGAACGGCCTCACCTGGACCCACGGCGGCGTCTCCACCCGCTACGACCGCCTGCGGATGCACCAGCACGAGGTGCGGATCGGTAGCCAGGCCGCGACGCTGACCGTTCCGGACGGACCCGGCCCCTTCGCGGCCGCGGCGATGGTGCACGGCTCCGAACCGCAGGGACGCGAGGAGTTCCAGACGTTCTCGGCCTACCTCGAGTCGATCGGCGTCGCCGTGCTCGCGGGCGACAAGCGCGGCGTCGGGGAATCGGGCGGCGTCTTCCCGGGCACAGCGGCGACGGACGCGTCGATGAGCGCCCTGGGCGCGGATGCGCAGGCCCAGGTGCGTTTCCTCGCCGGCCTGCCCCGGATCGACCGCAAGCGAGTGGGCCTGCTTGGCGACAGCCAGGCCGGCTGGGTGATCGCCGTCGCCGCCGCGCGTGAGACCGCGGTGCGTTGGGCGATCCCGCTCGCCGGGCCGGCGACGAGCGCAGGCGAGACCGACTACTTCACGCAGCTCGCGGGCGCCGAGCAACGCGCGCCGAGCGGCACGCGCGCACAGATGCTGGCCCAGGTGGGCGCGCTCGGACCGTTCGGCTTCGATCCTCTCCCCTTCCTGCGCAGGCTCTCGATCCCGGTCTTCTGGGTCTACGGCGACGACGACCGCAACGTCCCGACGGAGCTCTGCGTCGAGCGGCTCGCGTCGATCCGGGCCGGGCACGACTTCAGCTGGGTCGTGCTGCCGATGACGCACGCGCTCATCGACCTGCCGAACGGCCTCTACTCGAGCCTGTCCCGGTCGCGCGGCTTCAACGCAGGGCTCTTTCCCGCCGTCGGCGACTGGCTGCGGAGCCGGCGCCTGGTCAGCTGAGCGTGGTCGGCCGGCCGGCCGGGGTGAACAGACCAACGTCCTGATCGTTCGTCCAACCCATCGGTGCTCGAAGCTCGGCAGACTGCAGGGCGATGGACGTAGGCACGGACGGGGTGAGCACGGCGAGCGGGGAGCGGCTCGCCGCGGCAGTCGGCATCGCCGAGCGGCTCACCGCCGGGATCGAGACGGTTCTGCGCGGCAAGCGTGAGGAGCTGAAGCTCGTCCTCGCCGCGCTCGCCTGCGAGGGGCACGTGCTGTTCGAGGACGTGCCCGGGACCGGCAAGACCGTGCTCGCCCGTGCGATCGCACGATGCCTCGAGGACGCCGCGTTCTCCCGCGTGCAGTGCACCCCCGACCTGCAGCCGAGCGACGTCACGGGGCTCTCCGTCTACGACCAGAAGACGCGGGATTTCGAGTTCAGGCCGGGCCCCGTGTTCGCGAACGTCGTGCTGGTGGACGAGATCAACCGCGCGATGCCGAAGACGCAGTCGGCGCTGCTCGAGGCGATGGCCGAGCGGCAGATCACGGTCGACGGGACGACGCACGAGCTGCCCGCGCCGTTCCTCGTGCTCGCGACCGAGAACCCGATCGAGTTCGAGGGCGTCTTCCCGCTCCCCGAGGCGCAGCTCGACCGTTTCTTCCTGAAGGCGCGGCTTGGCTATCCCTCGGCGGAGGAGGAGCTGCTCGTGATCCGCGACCAGCGCGGCGGCCATCCACTCGAGCGGTTGCGCCCGACGCTCGGCGTCCACGAGCTGCGCCGTCTCCAGGCCGCAGTCGACGACGTCTACGTCGATCCGCTGATCGTGCGCTGGCTCGTCGATCTCGTCCGAGCGACCCGGCAGCTCGAGCAGGTGACGATCGGCGCCTCGGTTCGCGGCAGCCTCGCGCTCGAGCGCGCGGCGCGTGCCTGGGCGCTCCTGCACGGGCGGAGCTACGTCCGGCCCGAGGACGTGCTCGCACTCTTCGCCCCCGTGCTCGGCCACCGAGTCGTGCTCGCACCCGCGTTCCTCGCCGAGACACGCGGCGCGCCGCGCGACGAGCTGCTCGCGACGCTGGCCACGCGCTGCGTCGAGATCGCGCCCGTCCCCGAGCTCGCAGCCGGGCATGAGGAGTCGTCTCGACCGAGCTGACCTTCCCCCTCGTCCCTCGCTGGCGGCCGGTCGGCTCCCCGTTCGGCCGGCTCCGCGCGTCGCGACGAGGGCTCGGGTCGAGCGTGGCCGGTTCGCGTCCGTACCGCCGGGGCGACAGCCTCGCTGCGATCGACTGGAAGGCTTCGGCGCGGCTCTCCTCGACGCGGGCCGAACCCGAGTTCGTCGTCCGCGAGCACTTTGCCGACGAGGCACCGCGAGTCGTGATGGTGGCCGACCGCCGGCCCTCGATGGGCCTCTACCCCGAGCCCTGGCTCAGCAAGCCCGCCGCCCTGCAGGCGCTCTGGAAGCTCGTCTCGTCGACGGCGCTCGGCGAGCTCGGCCTCGTCGGCTACCTCGACGCGTCGGGATCGCGAACCGCCTCGTGGCTCGCCCCGAGCGCAGGCGCGGGCCTCGAGCACGTCGAGCAGCACCTGGCAGATTCGCCGTTCACGGCCGACGATGCCGCGCTCGACGACGCGTTCGCCCACCTCGTCGACGTCCGGCGCTCGCTGCCGCCGGGGACCTTCGTCTTCGTGTGCTCCGACTACCTGGCGGCTCCCGAGCCGGCCTGGTGGGCGCGGGCGCTGGCGTACCGCTGGGACGTCGTGCCGGTGATCCTGCAGGACCCGGTGTGGGAGCAGAGCTTCCCGGCCGTCGAGCGGCTCGTCGTGCCCTTCGCCGACCCGGCCACGGGCAGGGCGCGTGGAATACGCCTCCGCCGCGGCGAGGCTGCCGAGCGCCGCCGGGCGAACGAGGAGAGGCTCGCGCTCCTCCTCGGCGAACTGCGGGCGCTCGGGCTCGAACCGGTCGTGGTCGCGGGCGCAGAGGAGCCGGCCGTGCTCGAGGCGCTCTCCGCCTGGGGCGAGACCCGTCTCGCCGTTCGCAGAGGCGAGTGGTGAGGAAGCCTGCGCTCCTTGCCGCACTCGCGGTCGTGACCGCGGCGGTCGTCGTGGCGCTCGCCGTCGCGGGCGACTGGTGGAGCGGCGGCTCGACGGCGCCGCCGCGAGACGCGATCTCGGCGCAGGCTTCCGTCTCGCCGAGTGCCGTCCACTTCGGCGACACGCTCACCGCGCGCGCCGTCGTCGTCGTCGATCCGCGGCGCGTCGACCCGGCGAGCGTCCGGCTTGTGCCGCAGTTCCTCTCCTACCGCGTCGCGAGCTTGAGTCGGGACGTGCGACGGGCCGGAGGCGCGACGACGATCGGCTGGACCTACGCGCTGGAATGCCTCGGTGCCGGCTGCGCGCCGGGCCGGCCTCAGGTCGTGCTGCAGTTCCCGGGCACGTCGCTGCGCTACGAGACCGTGGGCGGCGAGTCGCGGCGGCTGCGGCTCACATGGCCGACGATCACCGTGGCTTCGCGGCTCGACGACGAGGACCGCGCTGCTCCGGGGGCCCACCTGCGCGTCGACTCGGCGCCGCCGCCGGTCTCCTACGACTTCGCTCCGGGGCCGCTCGCCGACGGGCTCGTCGCCGGCTCGGCGGTGTTCGTGCTCGCCGCCGGCGCGCTCCTCTTCCTCGCCTTCCGCCGCCGGCCCGCACCGGTCGCGGACACAGCCGCGCCCGCGAGCGGCTCGCCGATGGAGGCTGCGCTGCGGCTCGTTCGCGAGACGGCGGCGAACGGCCACGACCCCGAGCTCCGCCGGCTCGCGCTCCAGCGGCTCGTCCGCGAGCTTCGCGCCGCAGGCAAGCCCGAGCTCGCCGACGATGCGGGCAGGCTCGCCTGGTCGGACGGGCCGCCCACGGCGTCCGGCGCGCAGCAGCTCGCCGACCGGGTCGAGCGGGAGGTCTCGGCGACGTGACGACGCGCGCGATCCCGCTGCCCGACGTGCGCGCTCTCGACGCCGCGCGGTCGCGCACGACGCTCCTCCGCGTCGGGCTCGCCGCGGCGCTGCTCGGCACGCTGGCGGCGGCGTTCCTGCTCGCGCGCAACCCGCGGCCGGACGACTCGCTGCTCCCGGCGGGTACGAGTCCCGTCGTCGTCCTCGACCTCTCGTGGAGCACCTCGTCGGACTACCGTCAGATCGGCCGCACGCTCCGCGACCTCGCGGCGTCGCACCGGCGGATCGGGCTCGTCGTCTTCTCCGACGCCGCCTACGAGATGTTCCCGCCGGGCACGCCCGCACGGGAGCTTCGCTCGCTGCTCCGCTTCTTCACCGGCCCGAAGAGCCGTCGGGCGGCGTCGCCGTGGGCATCGTCGCTGAGCGGCGGCACGCGCGTCTCGAACGCGCTCCTCCTTGCCCGGGACGTCCTGGTCCGCGAAGGGACCTCGAACGGGTCGGTCGTTCTCGTCAGCGACCTCGGCGACGCACCGAACGACCGCCCCGCGCTGAGCGCCGCCGTGCTCGCATACGTGCGCGCCGGCATCCCGCTGCGGGTCGTCGGGATCGACGCGACCCCCGAGAACGAGCACCTCTTCCAGGGCCTGCTCGGCAGCCGGCCGATCCGCCCGCGCGCGAGCGGCGGCTCGTCGGCGGCTCGCGGTGGGGTATCGAGCGGCCTTCCGCTCGCCCTGCTCGTCGTCGGGGCCGTCGTGCTCGCGCTCCTCGCCGTCAACGAACTCGCCTGCGCTCGCCTGCGCTGGAGCGGGGAGCCGGCGCGATGAGGCGTCGAACGCTGCTTCTCGTGGCGGCGGCGATCTGCCTCGGCGCCGCCGCGGCCGCCGCCGTGCTGGCGACCGACGTCGGCGCCTGGCGGTCGGCGCTCCGCGCGGGCGATGCGGAGGCGGCGGCCGACCCGTCGGCGGCGACAGTGCCGAGCGCGGACGAGCTCCTGCCCTTCCACGCCGCGCGCGACCTGCTCGGGCTCGACGACGACCTTGCCTTCCGGCGGGCGCTCGTCCTCTTCCACGACGGCTACTCGGGCATCCCGAGCCACGACCAGAGCTCGGCCGGCACCGAGGCCCGCGCGGAGGCCGAAGCGACGCTCGAGCGCATCGTCCGGACCGAGGGCGACGGCCCGAGGGCGTCGGCGGCGGCGAACCTGCTCGGCGTGCTCGAGCTCGTCGACGCGTCGGCCGGTTCGAGCCTGGGAGGCTCCGTCGACCGCGCGATCGTCGAGCTGCAGAACGCGGTCCGTCTCGATCCCGGGGACGCCGACGCGAAGGCGAACCTCGAGCTCGCACTCGGTCTCGCGCCGCCGGACAGCCCGTTCCGCAGCACGCGCCACGGATCGAGCGGCAGACGTCGCGGCGGAGCCAGCCAGACCACCCCGGGACGGGGCTACTAGGTTGGTGTCCCAGTGCACCTGACGCTGCTCGCACCGGCCGGCCTCCTGCTCGTGCTCGGCGCGATTCCGGCACTTGCAGCCCTCGCTCTCGGCGAGCGCCGCTCGAGCCGACTGCGCACGCTGCTCCGCCTGCCCGCGCCCGGCCGGTGGGGCCGCCTGGCCGCTGTCGGTGCGATCTGCCTCGTCGCCGCGCTGCTCGGGGTCGCGGCGTCGCGTCCGGTCGTCGACGAGGCGCATGCCCGCTATCTGCGCACCGACGCCGAGGCGATCGTGGCGCTCGACGTCTCGCGCTCAATGCTGGCCGCGGCGACGCCGACGAGCCCGACGCGGCTCGCGCGCGCCAAGCGGATCGCCAAGGCGCTGCGGGCGGCGATCCCGGACGTGCCGACGGGTGTCGCCTCGTTCACCGACCGCGTCCTGCCGAACCTCCTCCCCACCGCCGACGCGGCCGTGTTCTCGGCCACGGTCGACCGCTCGGTCGGGATCGAGCGCCCGCCGCCCGGCGGCGACGCCCTCACCGTCACGACCTTCGATGCGCTTGCGGCGCCCTCGAGAGACGGGTACTTCACGCCCGGCCGCCGCCGGCGCGTCCTCGTCATCCTCACGGACGCCGAGAGCCGCGACTTCGACGCCTCCCTGCTGCGGAGCTCGCTTCGCGATGCGCCCAGCCTCGACACCGTGCTCGTCCGGATCGGCTCGACGCGCGAGCACGTGTTCGGCGCGGACGGGCTTCCCGAAGCCGACTACCGGCCGGAGCCGACCGAGCAAACGATCCGTCGCTTCGTCGAGGCGACCGGCGCGCGCGCGTTCGGCGAGGGCGACCTCGCGGCGGCGGAAGCAGCGGTCCGACGGGACGCGGGCCGCGGCACGCGGGTCCGCGTCGGCACGGAGTCGACCTCGACCGACGTTGCGCCCTATCTCGTGCTGGCCGCGTTCCTGCCGCTCGGCCTGCTCATCCGCCTGCGAAACGTCCTCTAGCTAGGTCGCAGCCGCCAGCGGCAGCACCGGCTCCCCTCGTCCGAGTCCCATCTCGCCCGTCTCGCCGACCGTCCGGTGCTCGACCGGCTGCTCCGGGCCCGGCACCGAGTGCTCGAGCCGCGACCGGACACGGCCGTGCTCGATGCGGGCCGGGAAGTCGTGGATCGGGATCACGTAGTCGCCGGAGTTGAGCGCCCGCTTGATCGCCGCGCGCTCCTGCCGCTTCGACGTCGACTGGTTCCCGGTCGACTGAGGCTCGTAGTCGAGCACCTGGTAGATCGGGTCGACGATCTGGTTGTGCACGTCGTAGATGACGTCGCCGCAGATGCAGGCTCTCTCGTCGTCGGCGAGCGAGACGATGATGTTCATCGAGCCGTCGGTGTGTCCGCCGGCTGCCTCGCAGACGATGCCGGGGAAGATCTCGTCCGGCCCGGAGAGCTCGAGGTCGAGCAGGCGTAGCGCGCCCGGCGTGTGCAACCGGTCGATGTGGTGCTTGACGTACTCCGCCGGATACTGGCCGCCCATGATTCCCGAGGCCGAGAACTCGAGCTCGCGGCGGTTCATCACGACGGGCGTCGTCATCGGGAAGCCCGCGTCCTGGCCGGCGTGGTCGATATGGGTGTGGGTGTGGAGGATGTAGCGGATGTCCGAACGGTCGAGGCCGTTCTCGGCCAGGCCGGCATCGAGTCCCTGCCCTTCGCCGATGTAGCCGGTCATGTGCAGGCGCTCCATGATCGCCGGCTCGCTGGCGCCCGTGTCGACCAGGATCGGGCCGACCGGATTGCCGAGGATGAGCACGCCCCAGGTCGGGACGCGGGTGCGGATCCCCATGTTGCGGGCGAGTACGAGGAAGCTCGATTCGAGCTCGATCTCGATCAGCGGCAGGAGCCTGATCTCGTGGGCCGGCATCGCGGTACCTCCTGGTCGGTCGTCCGGGGGAGCGTAAACCCGACCGCTCGGCCGCTCAAGCGGGCGGAGGGAGGAAACGTCCGGCCACGATGTCGCCGCGCAGCACTTCCAGCACCCACGTCGAGCCCTTGGTGAACTTCAGCGGTCCCTCGAGCGGCACCCCTTCGGCGGCAAGAGAATGGACGACGAGCTCGTGCACGTCGCCGTGGGTCGAGAGCGCGACCGGGCCGAGCGCGGAGACCGCGCGGACGAGCTGCAGCGCCCCGGCCTGGGAGGCTCCCTCGGCCAGCGCATCGTGCTCCTGCACGGGCAGGCCGAGCGCCGAGCCGAGCGGCTCGAGCGTCTGGACGCAGCGGAGGTAGTGGCTGGAGACGAGCGCCGCGAGCGGCTCGGTCGCAAGCTGCGCCGCAAGCCCCTCGGCCTGCCGTCTGCCGGCCGCTGTCAGCGGCCGCAGCTCGTCGGGGTCGTGCCACTTCTCCCGGCTGCCCGCCTTCCCGTGCCGAACGAGATAGACGAGCTCGCGCTCCCTGCCGCCGGCGTCGCCGAGCCCGTCGAGGAGGGCACGGTCGTGCGCGTAGTCGAGCCGCTCGGCCGCCTCGGCGGGGCTCGCCCACCACACGTCGTCGACCTCGTTCGCGGCCGCGGGCTCGCCGTCCGGCGCCGCCATCGTCCAGTAGCGCACCTGCTTCGGCCGACGGCGCGAGTCGACGTACTCGGTCGTGCCGACCTCGCGGCCGAGCAGGCAGCGTAGGCCCGTCTCCTCCTCGACCTCCCGCAACGCCGCCTCGCGCTCGGGCTCGCCCGGCTCGAGCTTCCCCTTCGGAAGCGACCAGTCCTCGTACGCGGGCCTGTGGACGAGCAGCACCTCGAGCCCGTGCTCGCCGTGCCGCAGGACGATCCCGCCCGCGGCGCGCACGAGCTCGCTCACGCGAGCGAGCGCGGCAGGGCCGCGACGAGCGCCTTCCACGCGCGCCGCCAGTTCGCACGCGCCTGGTCGGCGGCGCCACGTTCGAGCGCGGCGAGCTCCCCGGCCGCGAAGACGGCCGCGGACGAGCGCCGCGCGGCCGCGAAGCGTCGGAGCCAGCTCTCGGCGACGACTGCGTCGTTCAGGTCGCCGAGCACCTGCTGGAGGTCGGCGGCGGCGCGCGCGAACGCGCCCGCCCGCTTGCCGAGCACCGGAGCGGCCGCCTCGGCCGCATAGCGGCAGCGCTTCGCCCGGATGCGCACGTCGTGGAGCGCCGCGTCGTCCGGGCGCTTGCCGAGCACCTCGACCGTCCGCTCGAGCGCGCGCCACGGTTGGCGTACCAGCGGCGGGACGAGCTCGCTCGCCGGACCTGCCGCCTCGGCGGTCAGCGCCGGCGACGAAGCCGCCGCGACAAGGCGGTCGAGCAGCTCGACGTACCGCTCGCCGCGGAGCGCCGCGAGCAGCTCGGCAAGCGCCTCGGCACGCTCTGCGCGGAGCGTGTCGAGCACACGCGCGGCCGCCTTGGCCTCCGCGGCCGCGAGCGTTCCGGCGCGCTCCTCGAGGCCTGCCAGCAGAACGTCCGTGTCACGGACGCGACCGAGCAGCGCCGCGAGCCAGCCGAGCTCGCTCCTCAGCGTCTTGCTCCAGGCCGGGTCGAGGAGGGGCTCGAACGTCCGCAGGTCGGAGCGCAGCGTCCGCGTGGCCACGCGCGCCTTGTGGACGCCCTCGAGGTGTGCGTCCAGCCGGACGAGCGGGTCGTGGTGGATCAGCCGGGCGACGGCAGTCGCGAGCGCGCCCCGCACGACGTCGCCCGCGGTCGAGTCCGCGTCGAGCTCGACCGCCGCGACGTCGGGCGGAGCCTGGGCGGGAGCGCCGAGCGCGCGGACGAGCTTCGGCATCTGCTCGGCCCGCTCCGCGCCGGCGCTTTCGAGGAGTCGCACCAGCCGCTTCACGAGCCGTCTCGGAGCGCCCTCGGCCAGCTCGAGCTCGAGCTCGAGCTCGCGGAACGTCGACTGCACATGGCGTTCCTCGTCGAGCGACGAGACCCGGTCGTCGACCAGCTCGCCGATCCTGGTCCCCTCCCCGTCCGTGAGCTCGACGACTGTCCGCAGCGTCCGCAGACGAGCGCGGGGCTCGACCGGCTGCCCGCGGGCGTACGCCTGCACGAGGTCGATCGCCTGCTCGGGCGGCCGGCGGACACTGCCTCCGAAGACGAGCTCGTCCCGAACCACGACCTCGCCGTCCGCTCCGGCCGGGAGCTTCAGCGTCCAGCCCTCGGGGCTTCGGTGGCGGAGCGTCACGCCGAAGCGCGCGAGCCGGAGGTCGTCGGTGTCGAGATACGTCGCGAGCAGGCGCCGCCTGCCCCGAGGTGTCGCGACGAGCCCGTCGACGAGCTCGAGGCTCGGCACGCGGAAGCCGGCCGGTACGGAGAGCTTCAGCTCGCGCTCGCGCGAGACCTTCACAGCGCGGCGCGTTCGAGCGCCAGCTCCTCGAACCTGAGCTGGCTGTCGAGCCCGACGACCGTCGGCACCTTCTGCCAGCCGGTCGGCCCCAGCTCCCAGGCGAGGACGTCGTCGGCGAGCGACACCGCGAGGATCTCGTCGAGGCGAGAGGCGAGCCCAGGATCGCTGACCGGCGCGACGCACTCCACGCGGCGGTCGAGGTTCCGCTGCATGAGGTCCGCGGAGCCGATGTAGTAGCGCGAGCCGCGCTCCGTCGAGCCGAAGCGGAAGATGCGCGAGTGCTCGAGGTAGCGTCCGACGATCGAGCGGACGCGCACCGTTTCCGACAGACCCTTCACGCCGGGCTGCAGGCAGCACATCGACCGCACGATCAGGTCGATGGGCACGCCGGCACGGGAGGCGTCGTAGAGCGCCTCGATCAGAGCCGGGTCGATCAGGTTGTTCACCTTGAAGACGATCCGGCCGTCGGAGCCCGCCTCGGTCTCCTCGTGGATCAGGTCGAGCAGCGCCTTGCGGAGCCCACCGGGCGCGACGAGCACCTTCCTGTAGCTGCGCTGGTTGGAGTAGCCGGTCAGGTAGTTGAAGAGATCGGCGACGTCGGCGGTCAGCTCGGGGTCGGACGAGAGCAGCCCGCAGTCCTCGTACACGCGGGCCGTCACCGGGTTGTAGTTGCCCGTCCCGACGTGGCAGTAGCGGCGGATGAGGCCTGCCTCGGCCCTGACGACGAGCACCGTCTTGGCGTGCGTCTTCAAGCCGACGACGCCGTAGACGACGTGGACGCCGGCCTGCTCGAGGCGGCCGGCCCAGCCGATGTTCGCCTCTTCGTCGCCGCGGGCCTGCAGCTCGACGAGCGCGACGACCTGCTTGCCCGCTTCGGCGGCGTGGACGAGCGACTGGACGATCGGGCTCTCCTCGTCGGACGTGCGGTACAGCGTCTGCTTGATCGCGAGCACGTCCCGGTCGTCCGCCGCCTGCCGCACGAACTCCTCGACCGAGGTCGAGAACGAGTCGTACGGATGCTGGACGAGCACGTCGCCGGCCCGGAGCACCTCGAAGATGTCCGGCCGGATGCCCTTGAGCGCCGCGAGGCGCGGCTGGGTGACGCCGATCCACGACTTCGACTTCAGCGACGGCCGCCGCAGCTCGGTCAGGGCGCGGAGGTCGCCGAGGTCGAGCAGGCCGTCGGAGATGTAGACCTCGGAGCTCTTCAGGTCGAGCTCGCGCTGGAGCAGCGCGCGCAGCTCCTTCGGCATCGTCGGGTTGATCTCCAGGCGAACGGCCTCGGGAGAACGGCGGCGGCGCAGGAGCTCGGTGCGCAGAGCCGAGAGCAGGTCCTCGGCCTCGTCGACCTCGATCTCGATGTCGGCGTCGCGTGTGACGCGGAAGACGTGGAACGACTCGATCTTCATGCCCGGGAAGAGCAGGTCGAGGTGTGCCGCGATCACCTGCTCGATCGGGACGAAGCGCCGGCCGCCCGACACCTTGAGGAAGCGCGGCAGGAGCGGCGGAACCTTCACGCGCGCAAAGCGCGGCTCGCGCGTGAGCGGGTCGCGCGCGATCACCGCCAGGTTCAGCGACAGGTTGGAGATGTACGGGAACGGATGCGCTGGGTCGACGGCGAGCGGCGTCAGCACCGGGAAGATGCGGTTCTCGAACATCTCGCGCAGCTCCTCGCGCTGCGTCGACTTGAGCTCGTCCCAGCCGACGATGCGGACACCAGCCGAGCCGAGCTTGTCACGCATGGTCTCGAAGATCCGGCCCGCGCGGGTGGACAGCTCCTGGACGCGGGCGCGGATCGCGTCGAGCTGCTCGCGCGGGCTCAGCCCGTCTGGCGACGTAGTGGGCAAGCCGGCCGCCGCCTGCTCCTTCAGCCCCGACACGCGGATCTGGAAGAACTCGTCGAGGAATCCGCCGAAGAAGGCGAGGAAGTTGACCCGCTCGAGCAGAGGCTGCGATTCGTCGGCCGCGAGCAGCAGCACGCGTTCGTAGAAGTCGAGCCGCGAGAGCTCGCGGTTCAGGAACACCGGCTCGATCTCGGCCGGCGTCTCGATCTCGCGGGGGGCTTCTGCTCTGGCCACGTGGCTCCGTCCTGATTGTCTCAGTCCTGCGCCGACTCGGACGAGGGACGTTCTCGGTCACCACATCGAAGCCGGATGTTCACCATTCCGTCTCATCGTAGGCACGAGATGGGCGTAGGGTTCCGTGTCCGTGACCGGCACGGCCGACCATTCGCACGGCGAGCCGCAGAAACGTCCTGCACTGGACCAGAATCGGCTCGAGGCGATGTCGGACGACGAGCTCGAGGTCGAGCTGACGATCGCCGCGTATGCCCCCGGTCGTCTGCGCTGGGACCGCTATCAGCGGCTCATGCTGGAACGGCTGCGCCGGCGCGTGATCCCGGCCTGACGGACGGAACTCCTAGGCAGCCGACAGCTGCTGCGCAGCGAGCTCGAGCGCCGCGCCTTCGCGGACGCCGCCGCGGCCGACGACGAGCGGGATCGCAAGCCGGTGGCGCACCTCGGCGAGGATCAGCGCGCCCCCGAGCAGCGTGCGCGCCCGCTCCGGGTCGATGTCGTGCTCGGCGGCGACCTCGACCGACGGCCGCCGGCGCAGCTGGCGCACCGCCTCGTCGAGCTCGCCGGCTCCGAGCGTCCGCGTCCCGAGCAGGCGTCGCAGTCCGCGCGCGCTGCCACCGACGACGAGAGCCTCCTTCGGCAGCGGGAGGACGAGCCCGTCGAATTGCTCCCGGACGAGCCTGCGTGCCGCGGAGACAGCCTTCTTGCCGGGCGGATCGTGCTCGAACGCCTGTGTCGTCAACCGCAGCGAGCCGATGTCCACTGACCGGAGCCAGGTCGGCCCGTTGCCCGGGATGCCGACCGCGAGCTGGGTCGAGCCGCCGCCGACGTCACAGACGGCGACGGTGTCCGACTCGACCCGCGCGGCGGCGACGGCGCCTTCGTAGGCGAGGCGGGCCTCCTCGTCGCGCCGCAGGACGCGCACGTCGGCCTGGGCGGCGGCCTCGAGGCGGCGGAGGAGCTCACTCCCGTTCTCGGCCTGCCGGCCCGGGGAGGCGACGAGCGTCTCCAGGCGCATGCACCCGCGGCGCCGGGCCTCGGTCGCGAACTCCGCTACCGCCGTCGCAGCCGCGTCGAGCCGAGCCTCTGAGATCGCGCCGTCGGCGGAGATTTCGGCGCCGAGGCGGATCCAGGCGGTGCGCTGTTCGAGCACGCGAAGCTCTGCCCCGTGGACCGAGGCGAGGAGGAGCCGGATCGTGTTCGACCCGACGTCGATGATTCCGACGTTCATCGCACCTCCGATCCAATCAGCCGGCCCGGCTGACAGGTGGCTACGAACTGGTGAACAGGTGAAGACATCGCCTGCCCGCGCCGGTTCCCGGACGGCTCGACCGCAAAACGCTAGGGATGCGCGAGGACGAGCACGAGCGTCGCGACGCCGAGTACCGCGCCCGCGAGCGCGAAGACGAGGGCAGCCCGGTGCTCGAGCGGCGCGTAGTCCCCGCGGTCGAGTGCCTCGTCGATCTGCTTCTGCCGCACGTAGCCCTGCACGATGAAGCCGACCCCGACGACGGCGAAGGCGACCCCGATCACCTCGTACGGCCACGTCGTCGATCCCTTCGAGAGCTCCGGCAGGAGCCGGCCGGCTGCGAAGCTGACGGCGAGCGCGGTCAGCCCGGTGCGCCACCACGCGAGGTAGGTGCGCTCGTTTGCGAGCCGCGTACGGCGCGTCGCGTCACGCGCCTCGTCGAACGGCTGCTCGGCCATGGCTCTGGACGGTACAAGTCGTGGCGGCTACTACTCCAGGTCCTCGCGCGTCAGCCCGAAGAGGACGCCGTCGACCCATTCGCCGTCCCGGAGATAGGCCCGGCGCTTCACGCCCTCGCGGACGAAGCCCGACCGCTCGGCGTGCGCGATCGCGCGCTCGTTGAATCCGTAGATCTCGAGCTCGAGCCGGTGGTAGCCGAGGTCGAAGATCAGGTGCCGCTGGAGCAGGCGCGCGGCCTCGTCGCCGATCCGTCGGCCGCGGTACTCCGGGTGCACGGCGAGGCGCTGCAGGAAGGCGATCCGGCTCCGCCGGTTGCGTACCTCGAAGCCAACCGCGCCCGCCTTCTGCCATTCGCCGTCCTCGCCGGCTTCGATGACGAAGCGTCCGAATTCCTCGGGCTCGGCGAGCGAGCGGTCGATCTCGTCGAGCAGGTCTGCGCGATCCCGCGCCGACGCGACCGACAGGAACGGCTCCACGTCCTCGTTTCCGAGCAGGTCGACGAGGAAGTCGACGTCCTCCCACTCGGCTCGGCGCACCCTGACGCCGGCGCCCTCGATCACGGCGCCGTCCTCAAGGCCGCCCTGCGCCTCAGCACCATCGTCCCGGAGCCGAGCGCGACGCCGAGCAGGATCAGGCCGAGCCCTGCGAGCGCCGACCAGCGCACCGGCTCGTCGAGGATCGTGGCGCCGTAGAAGATGGCGAAGGGCGGCATCAGGTAGGTGACGAGCGCGAGCTTGGCTGCGCCGTGCACGCGCAGCATGTGGAAGAGCAGGAGCTGCGCGAAAGCTGTCCCGAGCAGCGCGAGCGCGAGGAGCGACGCGACGGACTTCCAGCCCGGCGGGTGCGACGGAAGCTCGGCGAGGCCCCACGGCAGCAGGACGATCGCCCCGTAGAACGTCGTCGCAGCCGCGAGCACCGGGCCTGGAACGCTCGCCGTCTGCGTCTGCCCGAACAGCCCGCCGGCCGCGTACGACACCGAGGAGAACACGACGGCGAGCGTGCCCACGACCGCCCACCAGCCGCTGCCGGGGTCGATGCCGGTCAGCACCCCGACGCCGACGAGGCCGAGTGCGATCCCCGCGACGCGCTGGCCGGTCGCCCGCTCGCTCGGCTTGAGCTTGAACGCGAGCAGCGCCGTGAACACGGGCAGGCTCGCCTGCGCGACGCCGGCCACGCCCGAGTCGATGTGCTTCTCACCGAAGGCGACCAGCGTGAACGGCACGGCCGCGCTGAGCAGGCCGAGAACGAGCCCCACTCTCCACACCGAGGCGATCTCGCGCGCCGCCCGCGCCGCGCCGCCGCGGGTCACGGCGACGAAGACGAACAGCGGCACGAACGCGATCACGAGTCGGAGCGACATCAGCGTCGCCGGCTGGAAGTCACGTACGCCGACCTTGATGAACAGGTAGGACGCCCCCCAGATCGCGGCCAGGAGCAGCACGGGCGGCAGGTAGCGCTGGCTCACGCGCTCGCCCCCGCCGGGCTGCGGCGCAGCCGTTCCTGCAGGACGCCCGCGCCGAGCGTGACGCCGAGCAGGATCAGCGCCAGCCCCGCGAGGTCGGTCGTCGTCACGCTCTCGTCGAGGATCGTCGCGCCGTAGAACAGCGCCATCGGCGGGACGAGGTAGGTCACGAGGATCGCGCGCGAGGCGCCGGCGCCGGTGATCAGCCCGAAGTAGATGATGTAGGCGACGCCGAGCCCGACGACGCCGAGGGCGAAGACGGAGCCGATCACCTTCCAGCTCGGCATGCTCGTCGGCGCCTGGGCGATGCCGAACGGGAGCACGACGACGGACGCGATCGTCGTCGTCCCGAGCGCGATCGTCGCGGCCGGGACCTCCCTCAGGTAGCGGCCGCCGGCAAGCGACGAGACCGCGTAGCAGAAACCTGTCGCGACGACCGCGAGCGCGCCGAGCACGCTTCCGCTCGGGACGGCGCCGACCAGGAGCGCGACGCCGCCGAAACCGACGAGGACACCGACGAGCCTGGCACCGTCGACGCGCTCCGAACGGAAGAAGAACGTGGCGAGGAGCGCGGTGAAGAGCGGCGCGCCGGCCTGCAGGAGTGCGGCGAGCCCCGAGTCGATGCGCGTCTCTCCCCAGGCCAGGAGCCAGAACGGGACGACCGAGTTGAGCAGCGCGACGAAGAGGAACGCGCGGAGATGGGCGCGGATCAGTCTGAACGCCGAACCGAGTGGCGTGCGCAGGGCGACGATGACGAGGAGCGTGAGCGCCGCGAGCACGAGTCGCCCGGCGACGAGCGTCGAGGGCTCGAGCCCCTCGAGGCCGACCTTGATGAACATGAAGGACGATCCCCAGATCGCCGAGAGAGCGAGCAGCAGCACGACCTGGCGCCGGGTCATGGAGCAGACAACGTATCGGCATCCCGTCGGGTTCCCGGTCTTGGAGCGATGGCTTGCCGAGATCGACGCCATCATCTCCGGCAAGCCATCTAGACTGGGTCGCTCTGGCGACGCTTGCCCAGCAGCCGCCGATACATCGGGCCCTCGGGCTGACCGACGGGGAGCTGGACCGCATCCTCGACCTGCTCGGGCGTGAACCGAACCACTTCGAGCTCGCCGTCTTCTCGCTTCTGTGGTCGGAGCACTGCGGGTACAAGCACTCGGCACTGCTCCTGCGCCGGCTGCCCTCGGCGGGCGAGCGCGTGCTGCAGGGGCCGGGCGAGAACGCGGGCGTGCTCGACCTCGGTGAAGGCGAGGCGGTCGCGTTCAAGGTGGAGAGCCACAACCACCCGTCCGCAGTCGAGCCGTTCCAGGGCGCGGCGACCGGCGTCGGCGGGATCCTCCGCGACGTCTCCGCGATGGGCGCGCGCCCGGTGGCGCTCCTCGACCTGCTCCGCTTCGCGGCGCCCGACGGCCACTTCGACCGCGCCGTGGCCGGAATCGGCGCCTACGGCAACTCGGTCGGCGTGCCGACGGTCGGCGGCGAGGCGGTCTTCGACCCGGAGTACGGCGACAACTGCCTCGTCAACGCGATGTGCGTCGGGCTGCTGCCGGTCGAGCGCGTCATGCGCGCGGCCGCGTCGACGCCGGGCAACGTGCTCGTCCTCTACGGCGCGACCACGGGCCGCGACGGGATCGGCGGCGCGAGCGTGCTCGCGAGCCAGGAGCTCGGCGAAGGCGCGGCGGAGAAGCGTCCGTCCGTGCAGGTCGGCGACCCGTTCACGGGCAACAAGCTGATCGAGGTCTCCGTCGAGCTCGTCGAGTGCGGCCTCGTCGAGTCGCTGCAGGATTGCGGCGCCGCCGGGCTCGCCTCCGCGCTCGCCGAGATGGCCCGGGACGGCGCGGGGGTCGACGTGCACCTCGACCGCGTGCCGCTGCGCGAGCCGGATCTCGAGCCTTGGGAGGTGATGATCTCGGAGAGCCAGGAGCGGATGGTCGCGAGCGTCGCGCCCGAGCGGCTCGCGGAGGTCGCCGAGGTGCTCGAGCGCTGGGAGCTCGCCTTCGCGCAGATCGGCTCGGTCACGACGGGCGGGCTGCTGCGCGCCTTCCACGGCGAGGATGTCGTCGGCGAGATCCCCGCGGCGCTGCTGACGGACGAGTGCCCCCGCTACGAGGTCACGCGCGTTCCGCGTGCACACGCGAACGCGCCCGTCGACCCTGCCAACCTGGCGCCCAAGACGAGCGTCTTCGAGCGCTACGACCACCTCGTCGGCTCGCGCACCGTCCGCCGGCCCGGGTTGGACGCTGCCGTCGTGCGGCTCTCGGGCACGCGCGGCCTGGCGCTGTCGCTCGACGGCCCGCCGCCCGGCGAGCGTGACCCGTACCGGGCGGGCAGGCTCGCGGTCTACGGGGCTGCGCTCAACGTCGCGTGCGCGGGCGGCGAGCCGATCGGCCTCACCGACTGCCTCAACTTCGGCAATCCCGAAAAGGTAGAGATCGCCTGGGAGCTCGAGCGGGCGATCGATGGAATCGCCGAGGCGGCGGAAGAGCTCGGCATCCCGGTCGTGTCCGGCAACGTCTCCCTCTACAACGAGACGGACGGCCGCGCGATCCCTCCCACCCCCGTCGTCGGCTGCGTCGGGCTCGTCCACGACGTGACGCGGATCCCCTCGCGCTGGCGGCACGGCGACACGGTGGCGCTCCTGCGCGGCGAGGGCGCCGACCTCGTGCGGTTCGTCTGGCAGAACGCGGAGCGCTTTTCGCTCGCCCACGACGTCTCCTGGGGCGGCACGGCGAAGGCGATCCGCGAGGCCGCGGCCTGGTCGGGCATCGACGCGGAACTCGACGCCGTCGAGGGCTCCGGTGTGATCGTCGCCTTCGCCGGTGAGGCGCCAGACTGGGACTCGCTGGTGGAGCTCGGCACAGTCTGATGTGCGGCGTCTTTGGCATCCGGGCGCCCGAGCGCGACGTTGCGCGGCTCACCTATTTCGGCCTCCACGCACTTCAACACCGTGGACAGGAGTCGGCCGGGATCGCCGTCTCCGAGTCCGGCCGGCTCACCGTGCTCCGCGAGCTCGGCCTCGTCGCCCAGGTGTTCACGGAGGAGAAGCTGCACGCGCTCCCAGGCGAGCTCGCGATCGGGCATACGCGGTACTCGACGACCGGCTCGAGCGCCTGGGCGAATGCGCAGCCGCTCGTCCAGCACGGCCGTGCCCGAACGGTCGCGCTCGGCCACAACGGGAACCTGGTGAACGCGTCGGCGCTGCGCGCGGAGGTGGCCGCCGAGGGCATCAGGCTTTCGTCGACGTCCGACTCGGAGCTGATCGCGGCGCTGATCGCGAATGACGAGCGCCCGCTCGTCGAGGCGGTCGCGGCGGCGATGCGCCGGCTCGAGGGCGCGTACTCGATCACGGCGCTCGCGGAAGGCACGCTGCTCGCGTTCCGCGACCCGCACGGCTTCCGGCCGCTCGCGCTCGGCCGGATCGGCGACGACGCCGTCGTCTCGTCCGAGACCTGCGCGCTCGACCTGCTCGGCGCCGAGTTCGAGCGCGAGGTCGGCCGTGGCGAACTGCTCGTCGTCGACGACGCAGGCGTTCGGTCGGTCCAGGCCGTCGAGCCGGCCGACGGCGGCGCGCTCTGCATCTTCGAGTCGTTCTACTTCTGTCGTCCGGACTCGTATCTGGCCGGCGTCGAGACCCACGGCGCGCGCGTGCGGATGGGCGAGCGCCTGGCCGCGGAGGCACCCGCGGACGCCGACCTCGTCCTGCCGATCCCCGACTCGGGCACGCCCGCCGCCGTCGGCTTCGCGCGCGCGAGCGGGATCCCGTTCAGCGAGGGGTTGATCAAGAACCGCTACGTCGGCCGCACGTTCATCCAGCCCGACCAGGGGCTGCGCGAACAGGGCATCCGGCTCAAGTTCAACCCGCTCGACGAGGTCGCGGGCAAGCGCGTCATCGTCGTCGACGACTCGATCGTCCGCGGGAACACGACCCGGCAGATCGTCCAGATGCTGTTCGACGCCGGCGTCGCCGAGGTGCACCTGCGCATCTCGTCGCCGCCGATCGTCGGGCCGTGCTTCTACGGGATCGACTTCGCGGACGAGCGGGAGCTGATCGCGGCGAGCCGCACCGTGGACGAGGTGCGCGAGTTCATCGGCGCCACGACGCTCGCCTACCTGTCGCTCGAGGGCCTGACCGAGGCGACGAGCCGCCCCGGCTCGACGCTCTGCCGCGCCTGCCTCACGGGCGACTACCCGACGCGGATCCCGGACGATCGCGCACTCGCGAAGCTCCGCTTCGAGCCGGCGCGAGCCTAGCCTCGAAGCTCTACACCTTCCTTCGCTAGGGGCTCGCGAGCTTCTCGCCGCGGCCGTAGCGCACCGCGCGCGAGGCAACGGCCGGGTCGTGCCCTTCCTCGATCAACCGCTGCCGCTGCTCGCTCTCGCCGGCCAGCCTGAGGAAGAGCCAGGCGATCGCGCAGATCGTCACCACCGAGTCGACGATCATCATCGTCGAACCGGCGGCGCCCTGGTCGGCCTGCGGGGTGATCCCCCAGCGGGCCGCGTGGTCGTAGGTCGAGTAGAAGACGCCCGACGACCAGAGCATCACGTTCGCGAGCACCATCCCGATCACCCGCGCGACGACGATGTAGAGGAGCTTCGCGCCCGAGCCGAACCAGGCCGGGCCGGGCAGCGGCTCCAGCACGGCCGCCCAGAACAGCACTCCGCACGCAAAGAAGAGCGTGTGCTGGAGGGCGTGGACCACGTCGTGGTGGAGCGCCGCCTCGTACAGGAACGGCAGGTGCCAGATGTAGAGGTTGAAGGCCCAGAGCGGCAGCGCGACCAGTGGGTGGCCGAGAGCGCGCAGGCGGCCGAGGTACGGAATCGCCAGCACCGGCCGCAGGATCGGCCCCGTCAGCCCGGCCACGATCAGGAGAGGCGCCAGGTCGCCGATGACGATGTGCTGGATCATGTGCACGAACAGGAACTGCGTCTCCCCGAGGGCATCCACGGGCGAGGCGAGCACGAAGAAGAGCAGCCCGAGCCCGGCGCCGAACGACCACTGCCTCCACGCGTTGACCGGCGTGCCACGCGCCGCGAGGGTGCGCACGCGCCGGTAGTAGAGGAACCCGAGCAGTGCCAGGCTGGTGAGCTGGATCGGGTCGAACGTCCAGCTCGTCAGCGGCGAGACCGCGGCAGCCACGCGGTCAGTCTAGGGCTCTACACTCGATTCACGTGACAGGAGAACATTCGTACGCGGCCGCCGGGGTTTCGCTCGCGAAGGCCGTCGACGTCGTCGATCGCCTGCGGGCCGCGGTCGAGTCGACGGGGGCGAGCGGCTTCGGCGCGTTCGCCGGGCTCTATCCGCTCGACGAGCACCGCCTGCTCGCCGCCTCGCTCGACTCGATCGGGACGAAGCCGATCGTCGCCCGCGAACGCGGCGCGCTGCGGAACTGCGGCGCGGACATGGCTGCGCACTGCATCAACGACGTGATCACGACCGGGGCAGAGCCGCTGTTCCTACTCGACTACGTCGCAGCCGCCGAGCTCGACCTGACCGAGGTGACGGAGCTGGTCGAGGGAGCGGCCGAGGTCTGCCGCGCCGCCGGCTGCGCGCTGATCGGCGGCGAGACGGCGGAGCTTCCCGGCGTCTACCGCGAAGGCGAGCTCGACTTCGCCGCCACCTGCGTCGGCATCGTCGATCGCGCAGCGCTCGTCGACGGGTCGCGCGTCGAGGCGGGGGACGCCGTGATCGGCCTTCCGTCCGCAGGCGTCCACGCGAACGGCTTCACCCTCGTCCGCCGCGTGCTGGCCGAGGAGGACTACGTCGGCTCGGACCTGCTCGCGCCGACCCGGCTCTACCTCGACGACGTCCGCCGCCTGCGTGCAGCCCACGACGTCCGCGCGCTCGCGCACGTCACCGGCGGCGGCATCTTCGGCAACCTGCTGCGGGTGGTCCCGGACGGCCTGCAGGCGCGGATCGACTGGGACGCCTGGGAGCGCCCGCCCGTGTTCGCGTGGCTCGGCCGCCACGTGGACGAGGACGAGCTGCGGCGCGTGTTCAACCTCGGGATCGGCTACTGCGCCGTCGTGCCCGATCCCGGTGACGAGCTCGTGATCGGGAGGATCGAGCCGGCGTGATCGGAGTGCTCGTGTCCGGGAACGGCACGAATCTGCAGGCGCTCGTCGACGCCGGGCTGCCGGTCGTCGCCGTCGCGTCGAGCCGCAAGGACGCCTACGCCTTGGTGCGGGCGCGGAACGCCGGCATCCCGGCGGCGGCGTTCACTCTCGATTGCAACCCGATCCGTGAGGAGCGGGACCTGCTCATGGCGACCTGGCTAGAGGAGCATCGCGTCGAGCTGGTCGTCCTGGCCGGCTACATGTACCTGCTCACCCGGCCCTTCCTCGACCGGTTCTCCGGCCGGATCGTCAACGTCCATCCCTCGCTCCTGCCGGCCTTTCCCGGCGGGCGCGCAATCGAGGACGCGCTTGCGGCCGGCGCCGAGACGACCGGCGTCACCGTCCACTACGTCGACGAGGGGCTCGACACGGGCCCGGTGATCAGGCAAGAGCCGGTGCCGGTCGAGCCTCGCGCGACGCTCGAGGAGCGGATCCATGCCGTGGAGCACCGGCTACTGCCGCAGGTCGTGAGCGAGCTGTGCGCGCGCTGATCTCCGTCTACGACAAGGCGGGAGTCGCCGAATTCGCGCGGGGCCTCACCGAGCTCGGCTGGGAGATCGTCGCGAGCGGGGGCACCGCCGCGTACCTCGAGGAGCACGGGATCGAGGTGATCCGGGTCGAGAGCCTGACCGGCTTCGCCGAGCTGCTCGGCCACCGCGTCGTCACGTTGCACCCGGCCGTGCACGGGGGCATCCTGGCCCGACGGGACGTGGCCGAGGATCTCGCCGACCTCGACGCGCACGACATTGAACCGATCGACCTCGTCTGCGTCGGCCTCTACCCCTTCGGTGACCACGAATCGGTCGAGATGATCGACGTCGGCGGCCCGTCGATGCTCCGGAGCGCGGCCAAGAACTACGAGCACGTCGCGGCCGTCTGCCGGCAGGAGCAGTACGTCCCGGTGCTCGACGAGTTGCGCCGCGACGGCTCGCTGTCGCTCGAGACGCGGCGCGGACTCGCCGCCGAGACGTTCGCGACCACTGCGGCGTACGAGGTCGCGATCGCCTCCTGGTTCCGTCCCGACGACGTGCTCCCCGCCCGGATGACGGTCACGCTGGAGAAGGTGACCGAGCTCGCGTACGGCGAGAATCCGCACCAGCGGGCCGCGTTCTACGGCACCACGGCTGCGATCGGCGAGCAACTGCACGGCAAGCCGCTTTCGTACAACAACCTGAACGACCTCGCCGCCGCGCGGGCGTTGGCCGAAGAGCTCGCGCTCGACGGTCCGGCCTGCGCGATCGTCAAGCACGCGAACCCGTGCGGCGCCGCCGTGGCGGGCTCGATCGAGGACGCCTACGTGGGAGCGCTCGCCTGCGACCCGGTCTCGGCCTACGGGGGCGTCGTCGTGCTCAGCGAGAGCGTGACCGCCGCGCTCGGAAAGCACCTCGCCGAGCAGTTCGTCGAAGTTCTCTCAGCTCCCGGGTACGAGCCGGACGCGCTCGCGGCGCTCACCGCCAAGCCGGCGATCCGGATTCTCACCGCGTCGGAGAGCGACGCCAGCCCGCTGCAGGCGCGTAGCGCACTGGGCGGTCTGCTCGTCCAGGAGCGCGACGCAGGCGTCGAAGCCCGCGAGTCGATGTCGGTCGTCTGCGGGGAGCCCAACGAGGCGACCTGGGCCGATCTGCAGTTCGCCTGGACGGTCTGCAAGCACGTGACCTCGAACGCGATCGTCCTCGCGAAGGGCGGCAAGACGATCGGGATCGGCGCCGGCCAGATGAGCCGGGTTGACGCCGTGCGCGTCGCCCTCGACAAGGCGCGCGAGCACGGGCACGACCCCGCCGGCGCCGCCCTCGCCTCCGACGCGTTCTTCCCGTTCGCGGACGGGCCGCGGCTCGCGCTCGAGGCGGGCGTGCAGACGATCGTCCAGCCGGGCGGCTCGAAACGGGATGACGAGGTGATCGAGGCCGTCCGCGAGTCAGGCGCGGCGATGGTCTTCACCGGCCGCCGGCACTTCCGGCACTGAGCAGCGCGGGTTAGTCGCCGGTGTACGGCTCGCCCGCGGCCTCGGCCGTGAGCGCGTTGAGCGCAGTCATTGCGTCCGCCAGCATCTCCTGGAGCTGCGCGAGCTCCGTGCGGGCATCGTCGAGCTCGGCGCGGAGCTGCGCCGCATCCTCGTGCTCGGTCGCGGGTGCCTCGGCCGGCTCGGGAGACGGCTCAGGCGCCGCGGCGGCCGGATCCGGCTGCGGCTCCGGATCCGACACGGCCGCGACGATCGGTGCGGGCTCCGGCTGGAGAACGTGCTCGGACTCCGCAAACTCGAATTCAGGCTGAGGAGCGGTCTCCGCGACGGGCTCGGCAAACGACTCGATCGGCGCGGGCGGCTCGTACTCGGCCCTGATCTCCTCGAGCTCGTGCTCGAGCTCGGGGTCGGCGGCGACGACGAAAGCCTGCTCGGGCTCGACGAACTCGGCCTCGAAGGCCTCGGCCTCGAGAGGCTCGGGTGCGACAGCCTCGGGCTCGGCCACGACCACGAAGGCGGCGGGAGGCAGGGTGAACGGCTCAGGTTCAGGCTCAGGCTCGGGCTCGGGCTCCGGCTCGGGGTCCGGCTCGGCCCAATGGTCCGCGGAGTGGTCGGCTTCGTGCTCGTACTCGGCGTCGGTCTCCGGCTCGGGCTCGGGCGGAAGCAGGAGCGAGAGATCGGATCGGTGGCCGTCGTCCTCCCCGTCCTCTTCAACCTCGTGGCGGACACGCTTGTGGCGACGCTTGATCTCAGCCCACAGCCCCGAGCCGAAACCCTCCTCCTTGGAGATCTCGGCGCCGAGCTGGTCCATGAGTGCACTCGTCAGGTCCGGGCCGGAGACGAGGCCGCGTTCGACGAGGATCTCGCCGAGACGTTTGCCCGTCGCAGCCTGCTCGGCGAGCGCGGTCTCGAGCTCGGCCTCGCTGATCAGCCCGCGGCTGACGAACAGCTCGCCGAGGGGGCGCCAGGGGACCTGTGCAGCTTCCACGGGTGCTTTTATCGTCACGACTCATCCGGAACTTGAGGGATGTCCGCGTTAGTCTTGTCGCGCGTGCCCCGGGACTATCCGACCGTCCTCGATCTGATCGGGCATACGCCGGTCGTCCGATTGCAGGCGATCGGAGCCGAGCTCGGCTGCACGCTCCTCGCCAAGCTCGAGTACATGAGCCCCGGCGGGTCGAACAAGGACCGGATCGGGCTGCGGATGGTCGAAGCGGCGGAGCGGGAAGGAAAGCTCGGGCCTGGCGGGACGATCGTCGAGCCCACGTCCGGCAACACCGGCGTCGGCCTGGCGCTCGCGGCCGCGATCAAGGGCTATCGCATGATCATGGTGCTACCCGACAAGGTCGCGCCCGAGAAGATCTCGCTCCTGCGCGCCTTCGGAGCCGAGGTCGTCATCTGCCCGACCGCGGTCGAGCCGGACTCGCCGGAGAGCTACTACTCGGTCTCCGACCGGATCGCCGAGGAGATCCCCGGCGCCTACAAGCCCGACCAGTACTCGAACGCGGACAACCCGGCTGCGCACTACGCGACGACCGGCCCGGAGATCTGGGAGCAGACGGGGGGCGAGCTCGAAGCCGTCGTCATCTCGGTGGGGACAGGCGGCTCGATCACCGGCACCGGGCGCTATCTGAAGGAGCAGAACCCCGGGCTCCTGATCGTCGGCGCCGACCCGGAGGGCTCGATCTACTCGGGGACGGACGTGCACCCGTACCTCGTCGAGGGCATCGGCAAGGACACGTTCCCGGAGACTTTTGACCCGTCCGTCGTGGACGAGTACGTGCGCGTGTCCGACCGGGACTCCTTCCTCGTCACGCGCCGGCTCGCGCGCGAGGAGGGGATCCTCGCCGGAGGCTCGGGCGGCACCTCCGTCCACGCGATGCTCGAGACGGCCCGGAAGCACGGCCCCGGGATCACCGTCCTGACCACGATCCCCGACGGCGGACGCGGCTATCTGTCGAAGATCTTCGACGACAACTGGATGCTCGAGCACGGCTTCCTCGAGCGGCGCGGCCTGGCGCCGACGATCGCCGAGGTGCTCGCATACAAGGCCACGAACGGCGGCCTGCCCGACCTCGTCGTCTGCGACTCGCACGAGAAGGTCGGCGCGGCGATCGAGCTGATGCAGCGTTACGGGATCTCGCAGCTCCCCGTCGTCCGCCACGATCCGGTCGAGTCGCTCGCCGACGTGATCGGGTCGCTGAACGAGCGCGGCCTTCTCGACCGCGTCTTCAAGCACCCGGACTCGCTCGGCGAGGACGTGGCGGCCGCGATGGGCCCACCGCTTCCGGCCGTGGACGCGAGCGACTCGCTCGACGAGGTGTTTGCCGACCTCACCGGCGGCGGCGCGGCGGTCGTGGTCGTGCGCGGGGGCGTCCCGCTCGCCGTGCTGACGCGGTCGGACCTGCTCGAGTACCTGGCGCACGGCCGCGCCGAGCCGAGCCTCTAGCAGGATGCGGATCGGGATCTTCTCCGACGTCCACGGCAACGCGGTCGGATTCGACGCGTTGCTCGCCGACCTCGATCGTCGTCCTGTCGATCGGCTTGTTTGCCTCGGCGACGTCATCCAGGGCGGGCCGCAGCCGGTCGAGTGCCTCGAGCGCCTCCGCACGCTCGGCTGCCCGGTCGTGATGGGGAACGCCGACTGGTACGTCCTCACCGGCGAACCGGGCGCGGAGCCCGAGACGGAGCGCCATCGACGTGCGCGCGAATGGACGCTCTCGCAGCTCTCGACCGACGACCTCGACTTCGTCCGCGCCTTCACACCGACGGTCGACGAGCCGCCCGTGCTCGCCTTCCACGGCTCACCGGAGTCGTGGGACGACGTCATCCTTCCGTCGACGCCGGAGGACGACTTTCGGCGCTTCCTCGATGGCGCCGACACGCCGATCCTCGCCGGCGGCCACACCCACCTCCAGTTCCTGCGCAGGCGCGGAGGCTCGACGTTCCTGAACCCCGGCAGCGTCGGCCTCTCGTACGACCACGAGCAGCCGGAGGACGCGATCCGTTTCGACCCATGGGCTGCGTACGCCGTCGTCGAGCTGTACGACGGGCCTCCGTCGATCGAGTTTCGCCGTGTTCCGTTCGACGGCGAGGCGGCTGCAGCCGCGATCGAGGCGAGCGGCCTTCCCGACACGAGTCGGGCGAGCGCCTGGCGCGCCTAGGCGCGCGGGCGCACATCGACGCGCGCGATCCAGCTCCTCAGGCGTGGATGGCCCTCGCCGAGGGGCTGGTAGTCCCTGAGCACCTGGTGGAAGAGCTCGTCGTCGCCGCCCGGGAGCGGTAGCGCCGCGTACTTGAGGAACGGAAAGGCTGCGCAGTCGGCGGCCGAGAAGTCCTCGCCGAGCAGGTTGCCGCGATCCTCCAGCAGCCGCTCGAAGACGTCGAGCCGCTCGCCGAGCTCGACGCCCCACGCGTCGATCCGCTTCTGATTCGGCTTCGCCTTCACGAGCTCGGCGGCGATCGCGTTCGGCGGCACCTTCCAGACGCGGTTGAACCAGTCGACGAACACCTGCATCTCGGCTCGCGGAGCCGTGTCCTCCGGGTACAGCGGCCGCTGCGGAAACCGATCCTCGAGGTGCTCGAGGATGCGCGTGGAGTCGGCGATCACCTCGTCGCCGTCGACGAGCACGGGCACGAGCGTCTGGCCGCTGACCTTGCGCACCTCGGCGCGGTCGCCCGGGTCGATCCACACCGACTCGGCCTCGAGTCCCTTGTGCGCGAGGGCGAGGGCGACTCGTTCGGCGTTCGTCGAGTGCGGTATGCGGTAGAGGCGGAGCACGGTCTGGGGCGCGGTTTACGAGGTGTGGTCAGCCGCACCTCAGGACACATGCTGGCCGAATCGCCGGACGGGCCTCCGTCAGCGACTGTAGGAGCACACAAGGAACGAAGGAGGCTCGTGATGCTCAGCGCCAACACCATCGACACCCCGACGACATTCCCGGCCAGGCCGGACGTCAGCGATTGCTTCGCCCGCACGGTCAACGCGCCGCTCGCGACGGTCGAGGCTGCGGTCGCGAGACTCGACCTGATCGGTCCGCTCGTGGACGGCCTCATCGCGATCGGACTCGGCGACCATATCGTCACCCCGTGCCCGAACGGCCTGGTCTGGCGGTTCGACCCGTCGGCCCAGGGACGCGTCAGGCTCGCCTGGTCGATCGCGGCCGAGGCCGAGACCGACGAGGCCTCGCTGCTCACGCTCGGTGTGCGCGTCTCCGCGAGCGACGACAGCTCGCGCGAGCGGCTGCTCGAGGCGTGGCCGATGCTGGGGCCGATCGTCGAGCTCCACGCCCGCCGGATCCTCCACTCCGTAGACGTACTGGCCGAGGAGGCCGAGGACGATCCGTTCGACGCACCTTCCGATCCGACACCACGCCTTCGCGCCGTCTAGCGGAAGGCCGCGCGCCACGGCGGCGTTGAGAGCGTCGTGGAGACCGTCTCCGTCGCGCAGCTCCGCCGCTACGTGGTCGCGCACCAGGGCTTCGCCACGCGCCCGCGGACGGCTCGCGCCGCCGACGTGGCCGCGACGATCGCCCGCCTCGGCTGCGTGCAGCTCGATTCGATCTCGACCGTCGATCGCGCCCACCGGCTGACGCTCGGCTCCCGGCTCGGGCGCTACCCCGTCGGGTCGGTGACACGGCTCCTGTCCTCGGCACGGATCTTCGAGTACTGGGCCCACGAGGCCTGCCTCGTGCCGATCGAGGACTACCCGCTCTTCAAGCGCCGCATGGAGCAGCTCCGCGACCGGCACTGGTGGGGCCGCAAGCGGCAGGACCCCGAGACCGAGGCGCATGTCCTGGAGGCGATCCGCGAGCGCGGCGCGCTGCCGTCTCGCGCCTTCGAGGGCAAGGGGCCGATGCCCGGCGAGATGTGGAACTGGAAGCCCGCCAAGCGCGCGCTCGAGCATCTCTTCTCCGCCGGCGAGGTCGTCGTGGCGGGCCGCGACGGGTTCCAGCGGCTCTACGACCTGCCCGAGCGCGTGATCCCGGGCCGCTATCTCGACGCGCCGACGCCGTCGGAGGACGAGTTCCGCCGCGGATATGCGTTGCGGGCGGTCGAGAGCCGCGGCGCGCTGACCGAGTCGGGGATCGCCGAGCACTGCCGACTCCCGGGCGGCGCGGGCGGGATGCGTCCGGTCGTCGACGAGCTCGCCGGAGCCGGTCTCGTGCGGCGCGTGGCGGTCACGGACGGCGGCACGCCCGTGGTCGTGCCCGCCGGCGCCGAGCTCGACGGCAACGCGCCCTCCGGCGGCGTTCTCCTCTCCCCGTTCGACAACCTGCTCTGGGACCGGGCCTTCGTCGAGCGCGTCTTCGGGTTCCGCCACGTGATCGAGGTCTACAAACGTGAGCACGAGCGCGTCTACGGGTACTACGTACTTCCGTTCCTGTTCGGCGACCGGCTCGTCGGCCGCGCCGATCTGAAGACCGACCGAAAGGAGAGCGTGCTCCGGGTCAAGGCATTCCATGTCGAGCCGGGAGTCCGCAGGTCGCGGGCGCTCGCCGAGGCGCTCGACCGCGCGCTCGCCCGGCTCGCGCGCTCGCTCCGGATCGAGGAGGTCGAGCGCTGAGCGAGCCGACGCTCGAGCAGCTTCGCCGGATCGCCGTCCGCGCCCAACTCCTGGACGGGAGCGCGACGGGCGTTCTCGAAACCGTCCAGCGGCTCGGCTTCCTCCAGCTCGACCCGATCGCGACGGTCGCGCCAGCCCAGCACGTCGTCCTCTGGAGCCGGCTCGGCAGTCGCTACGACACCGACGAGCTCGACCGTCTCCTCTGGGATGAACGGAAGCTCGTCGAATGGGACGCGTTTCTCTATCCCGCCGAGGATCTCCCGCTCCTGAAAGCGCTCATGCGTCGGCGCGACCGCCCGCTCGACCTGCGGGTGATCGCCTGGCTGAAGGAGAACGCCTCGTTCCGTCGCTACGTGCTGAAGCAGCTCGAGCAGCGGGGACCGTTGCTCTCGCGCGAGATCGAGGATCACACTCGGACGAGGCGCGAGGCGCATCGTTGGTGGGGCGAGCGCAAGATGGGCCTGATGCTCGGCGTGCTGAACATGCGCGGCGAAGTCGCCGTCGTCGGTCGGAACGGGAAGCAGCGAGTCTGGGATCTGGCCGGGCGGTGGTATCCGGAGACGGAGCGCGTGCCGCTCGCCGAGGCGAAGCGGGCGTTTCTGGGGCGCAAGAGACGCGCGCTCGGCGCGTGGCTGGAGCGAGGCCGCTGGCACGTGCATCCCGACGCCGACGACAGCCCCGTCCCCGACCGCGTCACGCTGCTCACGCCGTTCGACCGGCTGATCCACGACCGTGCCCGGATGGAGGCGCTGTGGGACTTCTACTACCGCATCGAGATCTACGTTCCGGTCGCGAAGCGCGAGTACGGCTACTACGTGCTGCCGCTCCTCGTCGGCGACCGCATCGTCGGCCGCGCCGAGCCCGTGTTCGACCGGAAGGAGAAGACTCTCCGTCTGCTCGGCGCCTGGGGCGACAGGGCGCATCTCGACGAGGCGCTCGACGACCTTGCGACCTGGCTCGGCGCAGTCCGCGCGTAGGCACGGAGGTAGCATCAGGGCATGGACTTCGAGACGCGGGCGATCCACGAGGGGCAGGCGCCCGACCCCGCCACCGGCTCGGTGACGGTGCCGATCTATCAGACGTCGACGTACGTCCAGGAGGAGGTCGGCGTCCACAAGGGCTACGACTACTCACGCGTCGCGAACCCGACCCGGACGGCGCTGCAGGAATGCCTCGCGTCGCTCGAAGGAGCCGATCACGGCATCGCCTTCGCGTCGGGCCTCGGTGCGACGACGACGATCATGCACCTCGTCAACCCGGGCGAGCGCGTCGTCTGCGTCAACGACGTCTACGGCGGTGTCTACCGCATGTTCTCGCAGGTCTACGAGCCGAAGGGCTACGAGTTCGCGTACGTACCGGCGCCGGAGGTGAACACCAACCTCGCGGACCATCTCGACGAGCGCACGCGCATCGTCTGGATCGAGACGCCGACGAACCCGACGCTGAACATCGTCGACATCCGTGCCGCCGCCGAGGCCGCACATGCGGCCGGCGCGCTCGTCGTCGTCGACAACACGTTCGCGACGCCCTACCTCCAGCAGCCGCTCTCGCTCGGCGCCGACGTCGTCGTTCACTCGCTGACGAAGTACCTCGGCGGCCACTCCGACCTGATCGGCGGGTTCGCCGCGACGAACGACCCGACGGTCGCCGAGCGCCTGCTCTTCCTGCAGAAGTCGCTCGGCGCAGTCCCCGGCCCATTCGACTGCTGGCTCGTGCTCCGCGGGCTGAAGACGCTCGCCGTGCGCATGCGGCAGCACTGCGAGAACGCCCGTGCCGTGGCCGCGTTCCTCTCCGACCATCCGCGTGTCGAGACGGTGCTCTTCCCCGGCCTGGCGAGCCATCCCGGCCACGAGATCGCCGCGCGCCAGATGCGCGACTTCGGCGGCATGGTGTCGTTCCTCGCCGAGAGCGAGGAGGACGCCGTCCAGCTCGTCGCGCGGACGAAGCTGTGGCTCCTCGCCGAGAGCCTCGGCGGCGTCGAGAGCCTGATCGAGGTGCCGGCCCTGATGACGCACGCGTCGACCGCGACAGCGCCGTTCGCCGCACCGCGGAGCCTCGTCCGGCTGTCCGTCGGCATCGAGTCGGCCGACGACCTGATCGAGGATCTCGCGCAGGCCCTCGTCCGCACCCCCGCCGCGCGGGCGTGAGACGCCTGCAGCCGGAGCAGGACGCCTTCGGCGCCGTGCTGCTCGACTGGCTGAACGGCAACCACCGGTCGGGACAGTGGTCGAGCGCGACGACGGGTACGTGGACACCGAGCGTGTGGTGGCGTACTTCGCCGAGTTCCGCAACTGGTTCGCCGTCGAGCGGCAGGCCCTCCGCTACGTCCGCGGCCGGGTGCTCGACATCGGCGTCGGTGCCGGCCGGGTCGCGCTCGAGCTGCAGCGGCGAGGCCACACGGTCGTGGCGATCGACGTGTCGCCCCTCGTCGTCCGCGTCGCCCGCCGCCGCGGCGTCAGGAGCGTGAAGGTGCTCGCGCTCGAAGACGTCGACGCGTCGCTCGGCCGTTTCGACACGGTCGTGATGTTCATGAACAACTTCGGCCTCTTCGGCAACGCGGCGAACGCGAGGCGTCTCCTGCGACGACTTCACGGGCTGACGACCGACCGGGGGCGCATCGTCGCCACGACGAGCGACGGCTCCCGAACGAAGAATCCCGCCCACCGCGCATATCGCCGGCGCAATGTCGGGCGGGGCCGCCTGCCGGGCCAGACCCGCTACCGCCTCCGTCACGGGCTGAAGTCGACGCCGTGGTTCGACTGGCTGTTCGTGTCACCGTCGGAACTCGAGGAGCTGCTTTGCGGCACGGGGTGGCACGTCAATCGCCTCGTGCAGAAGGCCGACGACGACTTCTACGCGCTCGTGCTCGACAAGGACTGACGCGTGCTCACGCCCATCGACCTCCTGCACCAGGGCATCGACCGCATCGTCGGCGTCTACGTCGTCGAGACCGACGACGGCCTCGGACTGTTCGACTGCGGGCCGTCCTCGACGATCGGCGCGCTCAGGTCCGGCCTCGCCGACCGCGGGCTCGAGCTCCAGGACATCAGGCACCTGCTCCTGTCGCACGTCCACCTCGACCACGCGGGGGCGGCAGGCACGCTCGTCCGCGAGCACCCGGGGCTGCGCGTGCACGTGTCGGCGATCGGCGCCCCGCACGTCGTCGACCCCGAGCGGCTCGAGCGGAGCGCCCGCCGCCTCTACGGGGACGTCTTCGACGACCTGTGGGGCGCGCTCGAGCCCGTCCCGGCGGAGAACGTGGAGATCGTCGGCGAGAGCGCGGTCGGGCTCGAGGTCTTCCCCACTCCCGGTCACGCGTCCCACCACGTCTCCTACCTGAGCCGCGACGGGACGCTGCACGCCGGCGACGCGGTCGGTGTCCGCATCCAGCCGGGACGCTACGTCTTCCCGGCCGCACCGCCGCCCGACATCGACCTCGAGGGCTGGGAACAGACGCTGCAGGAGATCGAGCGCCGCCGCCCGGAACGGCTCGCGCTGACGCACTTCGGCGTCGTGACCGATCCCGAGGAACACGTCCAGCGGATGCGCGAGGAACTCGCCCGTGCCGCCGAGCGCGTGCGTTCTGGCATGAGCCAGGAGGAGTTCATGGCCGCGACACGCGCGGACGTGCTCGCCTCCGACGAGGGCGACGTGTCGTACTACGAACGCGCCGGCCCCGTCTGGCAGACCTACCTCGGCCTCAAGCGCCACTGGGACAAAAAGGCCGAGACGGCGACGCGCTAGCTCACAAACTCCAGCTTTTGCACTGCGGCCCCCCGGTAGTTCTCGCCGAGCGCGTCCGTGAGCTTTTGCTCGAGCTCGCCCGAGGCGGCCAGCTCCTCGGTGATGTCGGCGCCTCCGATCAGCTCGCCCTTGACGAACACCTGCGGAATCGTCGGCCAGCCCGAGATCGCCTGCAGCTCCTGGCGGATCTGCGGGTCGGGGAGCACGTCCACCGCCGTGATCGGCGCGCCCGCGCCGCGCAGGGCGTCGAGCGCCCGCTGCGAGTTGCCGCACATGGCCAGGTCCGGCGTGCCCTTCATGAACACAGCCACCGGCTCGTTGTCGATGACGTCCTTGATCCTGTCCCTCAGCTCGTCGCTCATCTCTCCCCCTTGGTGGTGATTCGCAGCTCGTGGATCGTGCCGTCGCCGAGCGGCTCCTCGAGCGCCGCGTAGACCAGCTTGTGCTGGTCGACGAGCGACATGCCGTCGAAGCGCCCCGTGCGCACGAGCACGTGGAAATGGTCGCCGGTCCCGGTGCGGTCGACGACCCGCAGATCGCTCGCGTCCGGGAAGGCATTCCGCAGCAACGTCTCGAGGCGCTCCATCGTCTCAAGCCTAGCTGATCGAAAACTGCCTGCAAATCGAGTCAACTTGACGAGCAGTGTTCCGATTCGGAGAATTCCAACTCAACTTGTAGACAAAGAGGAAAGATAAGAGGTGCGGATGAGAGCAATAAGATTTTGGGCTTTCTCGATCGTGGTGGCAGGCCTCGTGGCGAGTGTGGCGGGAGCTCGAAGGAAGGACGCGAATCTGTCGCTGGTCGGCTATTCGACCCCGAAGACCGTGATGGGCAAGATCATCTCGGCCTGGCAGCAGACGCCGGATGGCAAGGGTGTGTCGTTCACCACGTCGTACGGTCCGTCAGGCGACCAGGCGCGTGCGGTCGCGGCCGGCCTGAAGGCGGACCTGGTCTTCCTGTCGACCGGCGACGATGTCAACTCACTCGTCGACGCCGGTCTCGTCGCCCCCAACTGGCAGAAGCAGTCCCACGGCGGGAACGAGGCCTACTCGGTGGTCGCGTTCGCATTCCGGGGCAGCAACCCGAAACACATCAAGACGTGGGACGACCTGGTCAAGGCCGGGGTGCAGATCGTGACGCCGAACCCGTTCAGCTCGGGGTCGGCGAAGTGGAACGTGCTGGCGGCTTACGCGGCCGCCCGGCGGGAGGGCAAGACCGACAAGCAGGCCCAGGTGTTCGTGCAGAAGCTGTTCAAGAACGTGGTCTCCCAGGACAGCTCGGGCCGGAACGCCACGAACACGTTCCTCTCCGGCAAGGGCGACGTCCTGCTCACCTACGAAAGCGAGGCGGTCGCTGCGCAGCAGGCCGGCCAGAACATCGGCTATCTGGTGCCGGGTCGGACGATGCTGATCGAACTGCCGATCGCACCGATCAAGACGAGCTCGAACCTCGCGCTCGTGAACAGGTTCATCGCCTACACGAAGACCGCGCCGGCACAGGACCTGCTCGCCCAGTATGGCTACCGCCCGGTCCTCAAGTCGGTCGCGAAGAAGTACAAGTCGAAGTTCCCGACACGCGGTCTGATCACGATCGACAACCCCATGTTCGGGGGGTGGCGGAAGGTCGACAAGCGCTGGTTCGATCCAAAGAGCGGCCTGATGGTGGGGATCGAGAAGTCGGTTGGAGGCCCGACTGGCTAGCACCGCGTCAGTCGCGCGAGTCCGCATTCCGAGCGAGAGGGCGCAGACCGCCCTCTCGCTCGGCTTCGTCACCGCCTTTCTCTCGGCGGTCGTCGTGCTGCCGATTGCCGCCGTGGTCTGGGAGTCGCGCTCGAACGGGGTGTCGAGCTTCTGGAGTGTCGTCTCCGACTCGCAGGCCGTCTCCGCGCTCGAACTCAGCCTCGTCGCCGCGCTGATCGTGGCGGGAATCAACGCCGTCACCGGCACGATCGTGGCCTGGGTGCTCGTGCGGGACGACTTCCGCGGCAAGAACGTCGTCAACGCGATCATCGATCTCCCGTTCGCGCTCCCGACGATCGTCGCGGGCCTGACGCTGATCGCTCTCTACGGGCCCCGCTCACCGGTCGGGATCGACGTCACGGGCACCCGCACCGCCGTCGTCCTGGCGCTGTTGTTCGTCACGCTCCCGTTCGTCGTCCGGACGGTGCAGCCCGTACTGCTCGAGCTCGACACCGAGATGGAGGAGGCGGCGCGATCGCTCGGCGCGGGAGAGACGACGGTCTTCCGCCGCGTCGTCCTGCCGAACATCCTCCCCGGAATCCTCTCCGGCGTCGCGCTCGCCTTCGCACGGGGCGTGGGCGAGATCGGCGCGCTCATCCTCATCTCGGGCAACCTGCCGTACCGGACCCAGGTCGCGTCGGTCTTCATCTTCCAGCACATCCAGAGCGGCGACAAAGCCGGCGCGTCGGCAATCGCGGTCGTGCTGCTCTCGATCTCCTTCGCCGTGCTGCTCGTCATCGGAGCCGTCCGACGCTTCGCCACCAGGTACGAGCATGCCCAGTAAGACTCTTCGCCGCCTCTCCCTCCGCAGCTTCGCGCTCTTCTACCTGCTCGTCGTGCTGATGGGGCCGGTCGCGATCATCTGCTGGCGAACCTTCGATAACGGCATCGGTCACGTCTGGAGCACGCTCACGGACCCCGCGACCGTCCACGCGTTCGTAATCACCCTCGAGATCACGGCCATCGCCGTCCCGATCAACACGGTCTTCGGCATCGCCGTCGGGCTGGCGATCGTCCGCCGCGACTTCCCGCTCAAGGGTCTGCTCAACGCGTTCATCGATCTGCCGCTCGCGCTCTCCCCAGTCGTCGTCGGCCTTTCGCTCTTCCTCCTCTACGGACGTGGAGGCTGGCTGGGCGACTGGTTCACGAGTCACGGAATCCAGATCCTGTTCGCGCTCCCGGCCATGGTGCTCGCCACGATCTTCGTCTCGCTGCCGTTCGTCGCCCGTGAAGTCATCCCCACATTGCGCGAGATCGGCGACGAACAGGAGCAGGCCGCCCACACGCTCGGCGCCACCGGCTGGCAGACCTTCTGGCGGATCACCCTTCCCGCCATCCGCTGGGCCGTGATCTACGGCGTCGTCCTCACCACCGCGCGCTGCCTCGGCGAGTACGGAGCCGTCGCGATCGTGTCCGGCCGAATCGAAGGCCAGACACAGACCGCCACGCTCGCCGTCGAGGACCACTACGACAACTTCGACCTCCCGGGGGCGTACTCGATCTCCATGGTGCTGGCGGTGATGGCCATCCTCGTCCTGATCGCGATGATCTTCCTCAAGCCGAAGGAGGCAGTCGTATGAGCATCGAGGTCTCCGGGGTCGGCAAGCGGTTCGGCGAGTTCGTCGCGCTCGACGACGTGTCGCTCGAAGTCGAGTCCGGCTCGCTGACGGCGCTGCTCGGCCCGAGCGGCAGCGGCAAGTCGACGCTCCTGCGCATCGTCGCGGGGCTCGAGAGCCCCGACACCGGCACCGTCCGGCTCGACGGCGAGGACGTCACCGCTCGGCCCCCGCAGGCGCGCGGTGTCGGCTTCGTGTTCCAGCACTACGCGGCGTTCAAGCACATGACCGTCCGCAAGAACGTCGCCTTCGGCCTCGAGATCCGCCGGCGACCGAAGGCCGAGGTCGCCGAGCGCGTCGACGAACTGCTCCGCCTCGTCCAGCTGCACGGCCTCGCCGACCGCTATCCGGCACAGCTCTCCGGCGGCCAGCGACAGCGGATGGCGCTGGCCCGCGCGCTCGCCGTCGAGCCGAGCGTGCTACTCCTCGACGAGCCGTTCGGCGCCCTCGACGCGCGGGTCCGCAAGGACCTCCGCCGCTGGCTGCGCCGGCTCCACGACGAGCAGCACGTGACGACGGTCATCGTCACGCACGACCAGGAGGAGGCGATGGACATCGCCGACCGCATCGCGCTGATGCACGAGGGACGCATCCAGCAGATCGGCGGGCCGCGCGACCTCTACGACGCGCCTGCGAACGACTTCGTGATGAATTTCTTCGGCCCCGTCGTCGAGACGGCCGAAGGCCCGGTGCGACCGCACGACCTCGCAGTCTCGCTCGACACCCGCTCGGACGCCTTCGAGGCCATGGTCGCCCGCGTCGTCCACCTCGGCTTCGAGGTGCGCGTCGACCTGGTCGACGGCGAAGGCCGCACCTTCTCGGCCCAGCTCACCCGGGACGAGGCGGCCGAGCTCGAGCTCGAGAGTGGCCAGATCGTGTTCGTCCGGCCGCAGAACGGGTCGGCCGGCCCGGCGAGCCCGGCGGGAGCGAGCACAGTGGGAGCTAGCTCAGTGGGGACGCCAGGCCTCGGGGTCGGCCAGCAGCTGGTCCAGTGACGCCGGGAGCTCGCCGCGTGCCACATCGGCGAGCGTGACCGACTCGAGTACGCCGCGCAGGCTGGCGCGGACGGCGATCCAGACCTGGCGGAGCGGCTCGGCGACGCCCGCGTACTCGACCGCCTCCGGGCGAGTGCCGCGGACGTTCGCGAGCGGGCCCTCGACCGCGCGGATCACCTCGGCCAGCGTGATCTCCGCCGCCGGCCGCGCGAGCCAGTAGCCGCCCTCCACCCCGCGCTGGCTCTGCACGAGCCCTGCGTGGCGCAACTCGAGCAGGATGTTCTCGAGGAACTTCGGTGGGATGCCCTGCGCCCGCGCGAGCTGCTCGCCCTTGACGGGGCCTTCGCCCTCGGCCGCGGCCAGCTCGGCCGCCGCCCGCAGCGCATAGTCGGCCTTGGCTGAGACGCGCACGGCCCGATTCTCTCAGGGCTCGGTCTGGCCGAGAATCCGGAGCACCTGATCGGCGAGGACGACCATCCGCAGCGCTCCCTGGTAGGCGGGATCCGCGCGACCGCCCTGCTGCTCGAACAGCTCCACCATCTCCATACCGAACGCACGCCAGCGGCGAACGGCATCCACCACGACGTGGTACTCGGCGTCCGCGAGGACGTGACCGCCGACCCGGCTCATTCGAGCCCGTCCATGAACTCGCGGACGATGCGGCCGACCTCGCCGGGCCGCTCCCACCACGGGAAATGACCGCAGCCAGGAATCACCTCGAGTCGCGCTCCCGGCACGAGCGCGGCCGTCCGTTCGACGGATGAGAGCGGGAGCGGGTCGAGGACGCTGTGGACGAACAGCATCGGCAGCCGGACCGACGGCAGCCCGTCGACGAGCGTCCCGCGTGCGAAATGCTCGGCGATCGAGGCGTTCGTGTCGGTCGAGCATTCCCGGCCGACCCGCGGCGGCGTCTGCGCGACGGTCGCCGGGTCGGCGAAGTACTGCGGCCAGATCAGCGTCAAGCGTTCCTGGATCTCCTCCTCCGTGGCCTCGTCGCGCCGGCGGCGCTCCTCGACCTCCTCGACGCGCGCCCGCTCGTCGGGCGTGAGCCCGCGCATGAGGTTCTCGCCCATCTCCGCGAAGACGTCGCCGTACGCGCCGAGTGGGTCGACTGCGATCACCCCGAGGAGCCGCTCGGGGCGCGTCACGGCCAGGTGCAGCGACAGGTAGCCACCCCAGGAGTGGCCGACCGCCCAGGCGCGCTCGATCCCGAAGTGGTCGAGGACGGCGAGCGCGTCCGCCGCGTGCGACTCGATCGTGTACGGACCGCCAACCGTCGACGGCGGCACGCCGCGCTGCGTGTAGCGGTAGGTCGAGAGAACGTCGTCGACCTCGGCCGCGAGCCCCACGGTGTAATCCGGGACAGCAGGCCCGCCGTGGAGCACGAGCGCGGGCGGTCCCTCGCCGCCACGATGGCCGACGAGGACGCCGTCGCCGACCGGCACCTCGAACCGCTGCTCCTTCACGTCGCGGACCCGCGCTCGAACGTCTGCAGCTGCACCACCGAGGGCTGCGCGTGGTCGACCTGCAGCGTCGTGTGCTCGAGGTCGAAGCGCTCCCGCAGCACGGTCTCGATCGTCCGGCGCACGCCGTGGCAGTCGGCGCCCGGGTCGACGAGGACGTGCGCGGACACGGCGAGGAAGCCGCTGGTCACTGTCCAGACGTGGAGGTCGTGCGCCTGGACGACGTGCGGGACGGACACGATCGCGCGCCCGACCTCTTCCGGGTCGATCCCCTCTGGCGCCACCTCGAGGAAGATCGCCGTCGAGTCGCGGATCAGCGAGAACGCTGCCCAGAACATGAGCGCGGCGACGAACAGGCTCGCGATCGGGTCGGCGCGGTTCCAGCCCGCGATCAGCACGAGGGCGCCGGCGATCGCGGTGCCGACGAACGCTGCGAGGTCGCTCGCCACGTGGAGGAAGGCACCGCGGACGTTGAGGCTCTCCCTGCTCGCACGCGAGAGGACGACCGTCGCCGCGAGATTGACGGCGATGCCGGCCAGGGCGACGACGAGGACGATCCCGCCCGACACGTCCGACGGCGACACGAGACGCCGCACGGCTTCGTAGACGATCCAGATGCCGACGAGCGCGAGCATGAGGCCGTTGGCCTGCGCCGCCAGGATCTCGACCCGCTTGAAGCCGAACGTCCAGCGGCCCTGCGCGGGCCGGACGGCGACCGCGGCGGCGAAGAGCGCGAAGCCGAGTGCGGCGGTGTCCGAGAAGAGGTGGCCGGAGTCGGCGAGCAGCGCGAGGGAGTGGGCGACGATCCCGGCCACAAGCTCCCCGATCGTGAGGCCGGCGATCAGGACGAGCGCGATCGTCAGCGCCCGCCGATCGGCGTGCCTCCTGTCGTGGTCGTGGCCGTGATGACCCGGCATGAAAACCCGCATGAAGGCTAACGATCGAAAACCGTGCTATCCGAACTTGCGAATGTTCGTCTAGATATGTCGTGAAGAGACTCCGACGATGAGCGCCACCCCGTCTGCCCCCCGCCTCACCCCTCCCGAGGTGCCTGCAGAGCTCGGTGATCAGTGGCGTGCGTTGCGACGCGCGGCGACCGTCGTCTGCCTCCTCGCCACACCGGCCGTCTTCGTCTGGCTCTACGAGCGCGACGGCATCCCGCTCGGCTGGTCGATCGTCCTCACGATCGCCGCCGCAGGCGCCTTCAGAGGCGGGCTCGACCTCATCTTCCGCCGCTTCATCCCCTGGCCGACGCTGTTCGGCGCCAAGGACCCGCGCCTGGCCGAGGAGGACGTCCTCAACCGCCGCCGGGCCTGGTTCTGGCACTCGGTCTACCGGTTCGGGGCGATCGTGGCGATCTTCATCACGACCGTCTTCCTCGTCCAGCGCCTCATCGGGGAAGGGAATGTCACCTGGTGGGGGACGGCGACGTCGATCGTGCAACGGCTTCGGCAATGCGATTACCAACAGGACGTTCTGGACGCAGGCCATCTTCGTCTTCTTCCTGTTCATCGCCAACTTCCTCATCTTTCTGGGCCCGATGATGCTGATGGGCATCTCCCAGATCCGCGGCTACGAGCCCGGGGACGCAACGTGGGGCGTGAAGCTCGAGGACGTGCGCGGACAGGCCGAGGCGAAGGAAGAGGTACGGCGGATCGTCGACCTCTGGCAGTCGGGTGAGCTGTTCGAGAAGGCGGGCGGTAAACGCGAGCGAGGGCTCCTCTTCCTCGGCGCGCCGGGGACGGGGAAGACCATGCTCGCGAAGGCGATCGCGACCGGCTTCAACTCCCCCATCGTGACCATTCCCGGCTCGGGCTTTGCCCAGACGTTCATCGGCATCGACGCGCTGATCGTCCGCTGGCTCGCGCGCAAGGCGAAGAAGCTGGCGGCGAAATGGGGCGGCCAGTGCATCGTGTTCATCGACGAGATCGACGCCGTCGGCATGAGGCGCCAGGCGTTGCAGGGTGCCTCGATGACTCTCGCCGGCGAGCCGAGCTTCTACGGGGCCTGGGGCGCCGTCAACTCCTCCGGTGACCTCGTCGTCGAGAGCCCGGCCTGGCGCGACTACCTGTTCGCGCTGCGCGCGCCCGAGTCGCGCTCGCCCTACTCACCCTGGATGCGCAAGTTCGGCAACATCCTCAACCAGGGCGCCTTCCCGGGGATGATGGGCGGAGGCCAGGGACAGCTCGCGCTCAACCAGTTGCTCGTCACGATGGACGGGATCGACAACCCGCCGTTCTTCCGCCGCATGTTCACGAACCGCACGAACACGATCCTGGACGCGATGTACATCATCCCACGCCGGATCGGCTCGGTCTCGCTGCGGATTCCGCACGCGAAGCCGACCGGCAACCAGATCTACTTCATCGGCGCCACCAACGTCCCGATCGACAACCTCGACCCGGCCCTGACGCGTCCGGGACGCATGGGCCGGCACGTGTGGTTCCGGACGCCGACGAAGGACGATCGGAAGGACATCTTCGACCTCTACCTCGACCGCGTCAGCCACGATCCAGCGCTCGACCACCCGCAGCGGCGCGACGAGATCGCGCGGATCACGAACGGCTACTCGCCGGCGATGATCGAGCAGATCTGCTCGATGGCGTTGACCAACGCCCACTACGAGGGGCAGGCGTACTTCGAGTGGGGCCACCTCATCGACGCGATGACGACGGTCGAGTCGGGTACCGCTGTGAGCGTCCGCTACGTCGCGTCACAGACGCGCGCAATCGCGATCCACGAGGCCGGCCACGCGGCAACTGCGCACGTTTACAGGCCGAACCTCGAGTCGAGCCGGCTGTCGATCAAGAAGCGGGGCGACTCACTTGGACATCACCAGGCGTTCGAGAAAGAGGAGCGCTTCGACCATAAATGGCAGTCGGAGGAGTTGGGCGACCTCGTCCATACGCTTGGAGCCATGGCCGCCGAACACGCGTTCTACGGTGAGACGTCGAACGGGGTCGGCGGCGATCTCGAGCACGCGACAACGCGCGCGGCGATCATGGTCGGCGCCGCCGGCATGGGGCCGACACGGATCGACCTCTCTGCCGCGAAAATGGACGACGAGGGCGAGGCGGAGGCGCGAGAACGGATAACGAAGCGCTTCGAGAAGATCGGACTGACGCTGATGAACCGAACGCGCGGCTCGGCCGACTTCCATGCCGACCCGGTGGCGTCCGTCCTCCATGACCCGTTCAAGCGCGCGCAGGCGGCGCAGACCATGGGCGAGGCGTTCGTCGTCGCCCACAACTTCGTCATGCACAATCGGGAGTCCGTAGAGAGGATCGCCGACGCCGTAATGGAGAAACAGGAGCTGTACGGCGACGAGCTCATGCGGCTGCTCGACTCGGCCCACCTGGAGAAGCCCGAGATCGACCTGACGAAGGAGGAGTCGTGGCCGAAGCTGTAGGCGGCAACAGCGCGGACGCGCAGACGCCAGTACCGGCCCAGGCCACGACCGGGCATGCTCCCGCGGCCGAGCCGGAGCCTTTCTTCCGGCCGAGCGCCCGCGATGTCGCGATCCACCAGCGCCGGTTCGGGCTCGCCTACCTCGTCCTCGCGATCGGCGTCGGCGTCGCCGTCGGGCTCGGCATCGTGCTCATCGGCCGCGGAAGCGGCAACCACGCGACGACCGGCCCGGCGGGATTCGCGCCCCAGCTTCAGGGCGAGCTCGGGGCACGCGAGATCGCGAACCACGTGATGCACGAGTACAAGGGCGAGGCCGGGGGCGACTTCGTCGGTGTCGTCGGACAGCGGCCCTCTATCCAGAACGTGGCGATGCACGACGACCTCGTCCGGCCCTCGGACGCCCAGACACCGAAGGACACGAAGGCCCTCCCGATCGGGAACGGCATCATGTTCCTCATGTGCGGCGGCGGCACGAATTGCACGATCACGGGCAACCCGCAGGCGACGGAGAACCTCACGCTCCTGGTCGAGCAAGAGGCGCTGGAGCTGACGCTGCGGACGTTCAAGAACGACGCCGACGTGCAGACCGTGACGGTGCTGATGCCGCCGCTCTCGGCTCAGCGTAACTCTGGCAAGGATCTCGCCTTGGTCGCGCAGCGCAGCAACTTCACCGGGCTGATCGACCTTCCCTTGTCCCGGACGATCCCGCGGCGCGGTCCCTACGCCGCGGGCGACGTCGGAGCGATCACCGCCGAGGCGATCAAGGACTTCCTCGAGCCGCAGATGTACCTGTACCGTGCCGATTCCCTGCCAGACGGCACGCCGACGCTGATCCTCGATCCGTATCCGCACGGCGCCTAGAGCGACGCGGGCTGTAACGCGTTCGTAAATCGTCGGCGGCGGACCGGGATCCGTGGACGGCGGCCGCTATAAAGACATTGCACCAAGAGGAACCAAGCCACGGTGGAGGTGGAGGTATGAGCAAGAGAGCAGGTCGCCTCGGGGGAGCAATCTCGCTACTCGGGCTCGCCGCACTGGTCGCCGCCGGACTCGCGACGGCCGGCTCGCCGCCGGCTCCGATCGGCCCCGCCAAACCGGGGAAGATCCAGCGCGTCGGGCAGAGCGACCCGAAAGCCGCGCCGGCCGGCAAGGTCCATGCGGTCGGTTACCGGCTGACCGCGAAGCTGGCGCCGTCGAGCAGCACGTCGACCGCGTCCGGGCACTGGGACGGGCTCCTCGTGCACACGATCGGGACCGTCAAGAACGGCACCATGCCCTCGATCCCGGGTTGCAACATCACCGGGCCGAAGCCGGGCGGGCCGGGACAGTCACCGCCGCGGTCGAGCGGACTCCCGCACACGATCAAGTGCAACGGACCCGTGCCGCCGTTCGCCGTTCCAGCCGCCGGCCAGCACTGGATCCTCGGCTGGCGACTGTCCTACTCGAACCTGTCGAGCGCGGTCACCGGCGCCGACATCCGGCTGAACGTGCCGGGCGCCGCCAGTGCACTCGCGGCCACGCTCTGTGGGCCGTGCACGGCGGGCAAGTTCGGGCGCACGACGCTCACCGACGACCAGGCCGGCGCCGTTCTCAAGGGCTACGGCTCGGTGGTCGTGCGGACCGCGAACAGCGCGGGCGGCGAGATCAGCGGACAGATCCTCCGCGTCGCGACGCCCTGAAGCACCTTCGCATCGCCTACTGAACGGACGGGCCTTCAGGCCCGTCCGTTTCGTTTCGGAACGGACAGGCCGATCACGTCGCCGCCGCCGCAGGCTCGCCGGGACGCGTGGACGAGCCTTCGGCGTCGATGCGCGCGCGGTCACGCCGTTTGCGGCGCAGGAACGGCAACTCGACGAAGTAGTACGACAGGGTTGCCGCGACGACGGAGAGAACCACCTCGGATGTCGTGGAAAGGCGGCTGAACGCATAGAGGACGATCGGGTGCCACAGGTAGAGGGCGTAGGAGATCTTCCCGACGAAGACGAGCGGCGAGAGGGCGAGCAGGCGCGAGAGCGGTGACCTGTCGTCGACGACGACCGCGAGGATGAGGACGGCGATCGCCGTCGCGAGCAGCGGTAGCAGTCCCAGCACGACCCGCCATGTTGCGAAGTAGGGCAGCACGAGCATCAGCGCCAACACGCCGATGCCGAACAGAGGGAGCACGACGCGAGCCGTCCGGTTCTCGAGCCTCGTTCGTGCCCCGCCGCTCGTGAACCAGAGACCTGTGAGACACCCGATCAGGATCACGTCGAAGTGGCCGTCCGGCGCGAAGTACACGCGCGTGAACGGCGCGCCGGTGAGCAGCAGCTCGACCCGATCGACGTTGAGTGCCGCGATCACGACGATGAGGCCGATCGAGATCGCTCGGAGGCTGAGCCGCGCGCGCAGGGCCAGGAAGAGGCTCACCGGCCAGATCAGGTAGAACTGCTCCTCCGTCGCGAGCGACCAGAGATGCCCGATCGCCACAGGCATCGCCGTCCCGGCCGCGATCAGGATGTTCTGGACGTAGAGCACGCCGTAGAGCGCGCCCGTCAGCACGCTCTCGAGCGGCGTACCGGCGTGGGTGCCGCCGGAGACGGCGACCTCGATCGAGCTGAGCAGGACGTAGGCGAGTGCGGCCACGAACAGCGCGGGGAGCAACCTCAGCCCCCGGCGGAGGTAGAAGTGCGGGAGCGAGATCCGTCCGCTCGCCTGCGCCTCCTCGACGAGCAGCGTCGTAATCAGGAAGCCGCTCAGGACGAAGAAGACGTCCACGCCGAGGTAGCCGCCCTTCGGCACGACGTACGCGTGGAAGCCGACGACCGGGAGGATCGCGAGCGCCCGCACGCCGTCCAGCTGGGGGCGGTACCCGAACCGGCGGTGCTGCTCGAGGCTCGGCCGCTCCCCGAGCCCCGACGATCCCGAGCCGCGGAGCCGGGCCACCCACCCGCTGCCTCGTCCGCGCATCGTCGGCGGAGATTACCTTCGACCCGGGCCGAGGAAGCGTGCGGCGGTCGGGCCGCTCCGCTAGGGTGGTCGACTTGCGCGCCTGCGGCTGGGGGGTCGGGGCGGGCTCGCGGCTGGAGCTCGCCGGTTCGTGCGCGTCCTCGGGGCGTGCGGCGCCGCCGTACCGTCTGGTGCTCGGGTGGAGCGCCGTGCTCGCCGCCGCGGCCTGCCTGGCCGTGACCGGATCGGCTTCTGCCTCGCAAGGCATGCTGGTCGGCGCTGCCGAGGACGCGGCCAAGGCGCCCACCCTGGCCGCGGCGAAGACCAAGATGGACCTCGCCAAGCTGGCGGGGCTCGACGCGATCCGGCTGACTGCGCCCTGGCGGCGAGGCACGAAGACGCCGCTCGATGCCGACCTGCAGAGCCTGAAGAACGCCGTCGACGCCGCCGACCTCGACGGTATCGACGTCTTCCTCTCCGTCTATCCGTCGGGCAGCTCGCAGACCCCGCGCACCGCGCGCGAGCGCGCCGACTTCGCCGCCTTCGCGGCCTCGCTGGCATTGGCGCTCCCGACCGTGCGCCGCTTCATCGTCGGCAACGAGCCCAACCTCAACCGCTTCTGGCTCCCGCAGTTCCGTCGCGACGGCAGCGACGTCGCTGCAACCGCCTACGAGCAGACGCTCGCACTCACGTACGACGCGCTCAAGCAGGCATCGCCGTCCGCGACCGTGATCGGCGGGGCGCTGTCGCCGCGCGGCAACGACTCGATCATGTCGCGGAAGCACTCGCCGACGACGTTCATACAGGACCTCGGGCGCGCCTACCGCGCGAGCGGCCGCAAGCGCCCGATCATGGACGCATTCTCGCTCCACCCCTACGAGGACAACTCCAGCATCCCGCCGAGCTCTCGGCATCCGCATACGACGACCATCTCGCTCGCCGACTACCCGAAACTCGTCCGGCTGCTCGGTAAGGCGTTCGGCGGGACGGCCCAGCCGGGCACGAAGCTGCCGGTCGTCTACGACGAGTTCGGCGTCCAGTCGAGAATCCCGGCCCCGAAGCGGTCCGAGTACGACGGCTCGACACCGCGTTCGGACCGGCCGGTGACGGAGGCAACCCAGTCCGTGTTCTACCTGGAGGCGCTCGCACTCGCCGCCTGCCAGCCGACCGTCGAAGCCCTGCTGATCTTCCACGTCAGCGACGAGCCCGACCTCGACCGCTGGCAATCCGGCCTCTATTACACGGACGACACGCCGAAGACGAGCCTCGCGACCGTCCGCCGCGGAATCGACCTGCTGCACGCAGACGGCGTCCGCGCGTGCACGCCTGCGGCCGTCCAGGCCTTCACCTCGCGCGCCGCGACCGGCGGCTGACGGCTCGGCCGGGTCACGCGCCGCCGCTGTTCGTACTCAGCCCACCGACAGCAGATCGACCACGAACACGAGCGGCTCGTGAGGCTCGATCACACCACCGGCGCCGCGTGCGCCGTACGCCATCGCGGACGGAATCGTCAACTTACGGCGGCCACCAACCTTCATGCCCTCGACACCGGCATCCCAGCCCGGGATGACCTGCCCCTTGCCGAGCTTGAACTCGAACGGCTGCCCGCGGTTCCAGGAGGCGTCGAACTCCTCGCCCGTGGAGAAGGCCACTCCGACGTAGTGCACCGAAACCTTCTTCCCTTTGGTCGCCTCGTCACCGTCGCCGACAACGATGTCCTCGATGCCGAGATCGAAAGGGATGTCGCCCCCGGGCTTGTCGATCTGCGGCCGTTCGAGTGGCAAGCAGGCTTCCTTTCGGCGGTTGAACGATCGGAGACCGACCGCGACAGCTCCCCGGCAACCTACAGCGCGATGGGCGGTGACGGGGTCGAACCCGCCGGCCTCCTGGGTCGCTTCGTCGTTCTGCGCCTCTCTGTGCGGGTTTCCCACACACGGCTCAGTACGCGAACCCGATGCGCGGGACCGGATGGGCAAGGGATGCTGAGGTGTCTTCGTTGAGAGGCACAGCCACGCGTTCGCGCCGACCCAGAGTGGGCCTCTGACGACTCGGAGGTGAGCCGCGTTGGTGCCCGCGTGAGAAGGGAGGGGCAATGACCGTCACCCCGACATCGGTTCACCCCGGACGAGAACAGCACCGCTTTCGGTGGGTGCTCGTCGCGAGCCTGGCCTTTGTCCTCGGCGGACTGGCGGTTGCGCTGCTGTATCGCTTCGACGTGTTCGAGGGGTCGTCCAGCTCGACCATCGGGGGGTCGGGCGTGCCCGCGGCGCAGGCCCGTCATGTGGCCACGTTCGATAGCGTCGAACTCGCAGGGAGCAATAACGTCGTGATTCGCGTCGGCGGAAAGAAGTCCGTCGTCGTGAGGGCCGATGAGAACCTCCTCGACCGCGTCACAACCGAGGTGGAGTCGGGCAAGCTCGTCATCGCGAACACTCCAGGCAGCTTGACGACGAAGAGTCCGATGAGCGTGGAGGTCACCGTCCCGGTGCTGAACGCGTTGACGCTCACCGGCAGCGGCAACATCGTCGTCAACGGGATCGAGACCCAGGGCCTCAAGGTGACCTTGCCAGGAAGTGGCACGCTCACCGGCAGCGGAACCGTGAAACGGCTTGATGTCACGGTTGGCGGGTCCGGAACTGTGCAGTTCGCACGGCTTGTCGCCAACGACGTGCGGGCAGTCGTGAGCGGTTCGGGAAGCATCTTCATCACTGCGACCAAGAGTCTCGATGCCTCAGTGTCCGGAGATGGCGCAATCCTCTACAGGGGCAATCCGCAGCACGTAACCAAGAGCGTCACTGGGACGGGCGCCATCGCCGGAAGCTAGTGAGGACAACGAAGAGAGGTTTTCCGACGCCTGTCCATGACTCTGTCCCCGAAGGAGGCTCCAGCCCAGCAGCCCCGGGGAGGTGAAGGGCCGGTGTGACCCGGCCCTTCTGGAGGGGAGAGCGCATCGATGAGAGGAAGGAGAGGTTCTCGTCGCTGCTTGCTCAATCGTGCGATCTCAGTTCTATGCGGACAGAGGTAAAGGGCGGGCCAGGGACGAGCAAAGATCTGGCCGGTTCGGGCAGCAACTCTCTTGGAGGTGATCGGTATGACGGTTATCCCGACCCCGCCCTCGCCGCTGCTCCGCCGGTGACAAGCACACTGTGGGTGATGCTGGTCGCAACAAGTGTGGCCGCGGTCGTGATCGTGTTCGCCATGACGGCGATCGTCGTGGTCGCTGTGCTCGGGCTGTTCGTCTGGGGAGCGATCCAGGACGGACGCGAAGAGAGAGCCCTGAAAGAGCAGAGGAAGCGGCGAACGCCGCCTGACTCCACTCCCGGAACCCGTTGACGTTTGCCTCCGAGGCGGAGCCGCTTCCCCGCCGTCGGCAGCCATGAAACTAGCTCGGCGTCAGCGGAGGCGACGAACCCGATCAGACCCCGACGACCGTGTCCAGAGTGTCCGGGTTCGGTTGCAGGCCGCAGTAGACCGGCCGCCACTTACTTGCCAAATCGTCTGGTCTCAAATCGTCGGGGTCGGTGGCAACTGTACCCAGTCAGCTCTGAAGCTAGTCCGACGTGCCGGGGGTTACACAGGAGACGTCACCGAAGCGTCCACTCGATCCCCGCTTCGTCAAGAGGTCAGGCTGCTGAGAGCTGCCTGTAGATCGCCGTAGATCGGAACCAGCCGATGAGCGTGCACGATATCCAGCACCTTCGACACCGCACCAAAAGGACAGAAGATCGCCGGATGACCGAACGCACGCGGCTTCAACAACACATCCACGCCCGCCGAGGTCAGCATCTGCAACCCGGACAGATCAAGAAGCACCGGCAGACCACCCGCAAGCGAATCAAGCACCTCATCGAGCCGTGCCACCGTGTCCGCGACGAGATCACCCGACACCACCACGACCCGGCAACCATCACGAATCCTCGACACAACCGAAAGCTGACCCTCAACACCACTCATCAGAAGCGATCACTCCCAGCTGCCTGTCGTCTCCAGCTCAGGACGAAAGGTCATCCTTGCAGAGTCGTCACCGGCTTGTCACTGACCTCTGAACTCCATCAGGCCCTCCCACTCAAGCCGCTACGCCCCAGCCCCATGATCGGTTCTCCCGACGGGCATCATCTACAGCCCGGGAGGACTACGTCATGACGCTGGAAGGCTCCGCAGTGTGCAGCTGAAAGCGAAGATGGTGAGCCGTGAAGACGTCTCTTCCGAGGCATTACTTCCTTATGGAGTCCGAAGCCGTGTTCAAGTGACGTCGTACTGCTCGTAGCTGTGACGTAGCCGTTCCTCATGGTCGTTACTGTCGGCAGGTGGATTCGCGCGAGTCTCGCGTCGCTGGTGAAGGTGTTGGCCTCGGGCTGACGGAGGTTGTGCAGGTCGGCGACACGGTCAGGCGTGTCGCGGGGTATTGGACGCCGACGGTGCATGGGCTGCTTGCCCATCTGCAGCAGGTCGGCTTTGCGGGGGCGCCGCGTGTCTTCGGCACAGATGCTCAGGGTCGTGAGGTTCTCGAGTTCGTCGTTGGTGGCGAGGCGAGCCATGCTGATGATGAGCTCGCGCGCGTGGTGCGGCTCATCGCCGACCTGCATCGAGCGACGGCGTCGTTCGCGGCCCCAGTGGATGCTCGCTGGCAGTTCATGGTTGGGGCGCCGCGAACCGGCGCGGTCGTCTGTCACAACGACCTTTCACCCGACAACACGATCTATGAGCCCGCAGGTCATCCGCGCGCCTTCATCGACTGGGATCTCGCAGCGCCCGCACCGCCGCTTTGGGATCTGGCCTGGGCGGCGTATCGGTTTGTGCCCCTGTACGACGATGCGACCTGCGAGCGGCTCGGTTATCCGATCCCGTCGCGGTCTGCACGCTTGCGGATCCTCTGCGACGCCTATGGCCTAGAGGATCGCCAATCACTTCTGCCGACGGTTTGCGACCGTATTCGTGTTCTCTACGACACAGCCCGCGCTTGGGGCGAGGAGGGCCGTTCTGGCTGGCGTGAGGTCTGGGCCGACACCCGGGGCGAACAGTGGCTGCGCGGCTTGCGCTACGTCGAAGCGGAACGACACCGTTGGCAACAGCAACTGGCATAGCGCCGCTCTCGCACCAAACGCTCTCTCTCAGCCCCGTTGGACAAATGTCGCCGCTTGCGAACAAGCGACAGCCGGCTAGGCAGCGATTCGGTCTGCGATCAGCAAACCCGGATCGTCGTTCCGAACCGAGTTCACAAGCGGCGAAGCCGCGGCTGCAACCATCGCCTCAGCCGGATACTGCCCGAGCAGCGACAACGCATGCTCTTTCGAGACGTCGGCGTCTAGCCAGTCCGCCTCGAGGTCGCGCCCCCGGATGAGTTGCACGCTTTTTCTCGCGGCGGGCTGTCGCGGGCTACGCTGGTCGTCGCGGTGACGATTGACCCGCCCCGAGTGGATCCACACGGAAGCAAGTAGTGATCACAGCCGCGGGGCAACCGACTAGAGGAGGCGCAATGTCCATCTGCCGGATCATCGAGACGCCGGCGACGCCCGAGCAGTACGACCAGATTCGGACTCGGCTCGGTGTTGACGAGAACAATCCGCCGCCTGGCGGGAAGGTTCATATCGCCGCCAAGGGCGACGACGGCAAGGTTCGGATCATCGAGGTCTGGGACACCCGGGAGCAGGCCGAGGCGTGGGCCGAGAAGGTTCGCGCCGTCCGAGAAGAGCTTGGTGTCGGCGCCGGTGCTGAGCCTGTGATCTCGTACTTCGAGGTTCTCCGGCTCATGACCGCCTAGTCCCGACGCCGAACTCTGGAGAACGGGGAGGCGGGCACGCGGTCGTGCCCGCCTTCACCTGCCCGGCCCACCGCTCCCGCAACTTCTTGTGCACGAGGCCGTAGCCCCGCGCGTTGGTTGACCTACGCGGCTATCGAGGCGCATGCACGCCGTTTCCCGCGCGCGCGCGGAACTTGAACAAAAAAAGAAGAGGGACTCCTTCTGGAGCGTGTTGCCCCGTCTGTTGCCCCCTAGCCCTGTTAGCCGTGTGTCCGGGCTAGACCCTGCTTATAGAAGTATTTGATTTGCAGGCCCTTCTGCGATGGGCCGGGCTGGACTCGAACCAGCGACCTTGAGATTAAAAGAACGTCGATTTAGTCAGGTTTCACGAGCGGTCTGCGTCCCTGGGTGTGTCAGAACCGTGTCACATCGGCAGGTTCCAAGGATCGATCTCCATTGTCAACATGGTTATTTCCAGGTCTTTCGTCCTATGGGCGGTGACGGGGTCGAACCGCCGACCTCCTGGGTGTAAACCAGGCGCTCTCCCAGCTGAGCTAACCGCCCTCGTCCTGAACGCTAGCTCGCGCGGACCGGCTTGGAGGCGGGGCCTGCTTTCCCGTCCAGGTTGTACGGGACGACCCGGTACCACGCCCGCTTCGTGCCCGGAACGCGGTCGACGAAGCCGTCGCCGAGGTCGGTCGCACACCGCTTGCACAGCGTTCTCCACGGGCCCCGTGCGGTGGCGGCACGCTGGACGGTGTAATTCCCGGCGCCGGCCGAGCCCTGCCAGTACACCTTGACTCCGCCGGAGCCGGAGGAAGACGCAGCCGAAGTCACCGTCGGCGCCGGCGGAATCGCGTGGCGAGGGCGCCGTAAGGCGCCGTCCATCGCGTAGTTGTGGCTGCGGATCGTCTGAGCGCGTCCCGCCATGTCGCGTGCAGACATGACGAGCGTCTGGATGCCGGTGTAGTACATCGCCCACCACTGACCGCTCTCCCCGGTTCGCGCGATGGCGGGATCCGAGGTGTCGGCGGGTATCAGCAGCCACCCGTGCCCGTCGGCGTGCGCCTCGAGCGCCCAGAACGCGTCGCCGGCGATCTCCGGATCGGCCAGGAGGGTCGCGAGGAAGCCGCTGAGCGAAGGGCGCGTCGCGAAGTTGGTCAGATCCCAGCCGTACTCGTAGACGATGTAGGGCTTCCCGGCCGAGCGACAGGCTGCGATCCAGTTCTGGACGAACGACAGCGGCAGGGACCAGTGCGGATAGACGAACGAGACGCATGCATCGACAGCCGCGAGGCCGACGTTCGCGGCTCCGGAGAGGATCAGGTGATGCCCGTCCAGCGAGCGGACGTACTGGGCGATCTGTCTCGTCCAGGGCGTCGGGCTGCCGCCGCCGTTCAGGAGGTCCCAGCCGAGGATGGTCGGGTCGTCCTTGTACGCGACGCCCGTGTACACGTTCACGTGGTCGAGCAGCGCCTTGATGTGCTCCTCGACGTCACCGAGCACGGTCGAGTCGGTCCAGAACGGATCCATGCGGATGATCGAGCAGCCCGGGACGTCGATCTCGCGCCAGCCGAGATACACGCAGCCCGAGCCGCCGTCGCGGGCGTCGTCGCCGACGATCGTCGGGATGATCCTGATGCCACGATCGCGGGCCGCGCGGAGCGCGTAGTCGACGCGCTCGAACGCCGCCTGGTTGAACTGGCCGAGCGCGGGCTCGAGGCAGGCGTCGCAGCCGACCGAGTCGCCCATCGTCTGGCTACGGACGACGCGGACGCCCATCTCCTTCGCGGTCGTCAGCGCGTCGTCGATCTCGTAGTTGCTGGCGTAGTGCGGCCCGACGGGATCGGCAGGCCCGTAGCCCGCCAGGCCGAGCCACTCGATGTTGGCCCCGCCGAAGCGGAACGGCTTGCCGTCGAGCTGGAGCCCGGCGCCGGCGCGGGTGACGAATCCGGTCGGCCGGGACGACCCGGGGGCGGATGCGACGAAGAGGACGAGCGCCAGGAGCGCAACGACGAATCCGAGCCGCATCGGCCCATTCTGCCTAGGCTCCGTGGCCGTGCCTCACACGCCGCTCCGCCGAAACCGCGACTTCGTCCTTCTGCAGCTCGGGCAGCTGCTCTCGACGGCGGGAACGCAGACGTCGTCGATCGCGTACCCGCTGCTCGTCCTGGCGCTGACGCACTCGCCGGCGAAGGCCGGCATCGTCGGGTTCGCGCGCGTCGTGCCGTACCCGCTCTTCGGCCTGCTCGCAGGGGCGGCCGCCGACCGGTGGAACCGGAAGCGGCTGATGGTCGCCGCCGACGCGGTCCGCGTGCTCGCGATCGCGAGCCTCGCCGCGACGATCGCAGCCGGCACGGTCGTCTTCTGGCAAATCGTCGTGGTCGCGTTCGTCGAAGGGGCCGCGTCGTCGGTCTTCGCGGGCGCCCAGGCGGGAGCGCTCCGCTCCGTCGTTCCGGCGCCGCAGATGCCGGCAGCAGTGGCGACCACGACCGCGCGACAGTCCGTCGTGCTGATTGTCGGGCCGCCGCTCGGCGGCGCTCTGTTCACGATCGGACGGGCGGTGCCCTTTGCCGTCGACGCGCTGTCGTACGGTTTCTCCACGATCTCGCTGCTCCTGATGCGCACGCCGTTCCAGGAGCAACGCGAGCGAACCGGCACGCGCCTCCGCGCCGAGATCGCCGAAGGCCTCTCCTATCTCTGGCGGCAGCCGTTCCTCCGAACGTGCGCGCTCCTGTTCGGGATCGGGAACCTCGTCTTCCCCGGCCTGTACCTCGTCATCGTGGTCGTCGGAACGCGGCAGGGTCTCACGGGCGGACAGATCGGACTCGTCACGGCGGTGTTCGGAGCCTGCCTGCTCGTCGGCTCTGCCCTCTCGGCGTTCAGTCGACGCACGTTCTCGGTCCGCACGATCCTGCTGATGGAGCTCTGGACCTGGACCGGGTGCGTGGTGTTCCTGATCTGGCCGAGCGTCTACGTGCTCGCTGCGAGCATCCTGCCGATCACGCTGACGGCCCCGTCCACGGACTCCGTCGTCCACGGCTACCGGACGGCGATGACGCCCGACCGGCTGATCGGCCGGGTGGACAGTGCCGCCCGCACGATCTCGCTGCTCGTCTCACCGTTCGGCCCACTACTGGCCGGGCTCCTGCTCAGCGCGACGTCCGCTCGGGTGACGGTGGCCGTGTTCGCCGCGTTCGGCCTCGCGCTCGCGCTGTGGGGGACGCTGAGCGCGGCGATCCGGAATGCGCCCAGCCTCGCAGAGCTCGAGCACGCGCCCCAGCGGCCCGTCCCCGACTCTGCGTAGTGCCCCCAGCGGGATTCGAACCCGCGCTACGGCCTTGAAAGGGCCGTGACCTGGGCCGCTAGTCGATGGGGGCCGCGGCCAGCATACTCGCGGTTTGGGAAAGGAGACAGAGGGGTTCAAAACTGCACTAGCCGTGACAGCTTCGTGCGTGCGCGCCGACTGATAGTGCTTTGAGTCGCTACGCCGAGCCGGGCTACTCATCCGGGCCAGGGGGCAAGATGCCGTTGGCATCGCGCACCAGCTGTTCCATCTCCTCTTGTTCGCTGAACGGCGTTATCCCCCACACACGCATGACGGGACCAAGGTAAACGGGCTTTGCGTCTAGTTCGAGGGTATCTCCCTCGAACTGGATCTCATCACCGTGTCTGTTGTAGGGGCGCGATGAGTGTGAGGGTTGAGCCATCTGACTTCATCGCAGTCACTTCGAGCGCTTCACGCCGTGCTTTGGACTCACCTGCACGTTTGCCCGGTTCGAGATCCTTCACGTCACGGAGGTACCAGACATCAGCGATGAGGACCACGGCCGTGGCATCGATGAGCGCAACACGGACCGCCAGGTCTTCCATGAACAGATACTTCGCTTGCTGGTCTTCTGGCATCGTCGTAAGCACCTGATGGCGACCATCCGGTCGGGAGAGGAACGCAACATGGATGTGGTAGCCGTCGTACGGGTGTTACAGGGGTGTTAGTGAGTAGCCGGCATTTTTGGCGAGAAGTCGAACTGCCTTGTCAGCGGTCTGTAAGAGACCGTCGGTGCCCTTTGCGATCGGAATAGAGCGGACCAGTTTTAGTTGGGTGGGCGCGGTCTTTACGGTCGGGGTGTTTTTGACGAGCACGGTTTTCCTGACGTAGCCGTATCCGTTTGGCGTGACGACAAGGAGACGGCCTTTGTATGCGTACGAGAGTTCGAGCGCGAGGAATCGTGAATAGGCGTACGGTTTCCGCCAGAGTGCTGATAGGGAGCCAAGATCGTACGGCGAGGTGATCACGGCCACTCGGATCGTGAAGTGGCGCTTGTTCGCGTCGGCGACGGTCGACTTCAGCTGCGCCAGGCTGGCTTTGTGCGTCTTGGCGTAGTACGGGTAGAAGACCTGATAAGTGAGGAGGTAGTCGCTCGCGGGATCGCCATCGGCGTAAGCCGCGGTCACGGCCATCGTGAGCGTGGCCGAAGCGCAGACGGCCACAAGCAAGGAGAGCCCGAGCCGGGCGTGGGACCTCATCGATCTTCGGATCGCAGTTCGCACCATCAGGCGCGTTCGCCGCACGCCTCCATTTTCCTAGGTGATTGCTCGGTGAGCCTGTTGGGCGAGGAGCCTTAGACTGGGAGTTGTGTTTCTTGCTGGCGGCGTGCGGCTGGCTGGTGTCGGAGTGGTCTTGGTGCTGATCGCCGGTTGGCTGTTCGCGCCGGGAGCGTTGGCTGACGGCGATCCGGCTAGCGATGTGCTTGTGAGTCAGGACGTGTTTTTGCCGCGGAGCGTCGCTGTCTCAAGATCGCTTGCAGCGCAACTCGTGACGCTGGTTGGTCAGGCGCAGAGCGCCGGTACGCCGATCAAGGTCGCGGTGGTCGCGGGATCGACTGATCTCGGCTCGATCACGTCGCTGTATGGGCGGCCGGGCGCCTATGCGCGCTATCTCAGTATTGAGCTCGAATTCGTGACTCGAGCTCCGTTGCTTGTGGTGATGCCGCAAGGGCTAGCACTCGCTAGCGCTGGCAAGCTTTTGAGCGACGCTCGGATCCGTGGCATCTCTGTGCGATCCGGGCCTGCTGGGCTCGTGCGTGCCGCGCTAGCGGCTGTCGGGCGATTGGAGCCGGGCCTCGGTCGGTCGGAGGGCAGACACGGTTTGCCGGCGAGGAGACCGGTGACCAAGGTGCCGGCTCCGGCCGAGCGATCTGCTGCTGCGCCCGACGCTCCGTCGTTTGGCACCGCCTCCGCGGATCGACCCTCGGAGTCGTTCATCGGGGCTGTGGCGGGTCGGTTCGAGCGAGGAGCAACTCAACCAGTGGTCTGGTTGGCGCTGGCGATCACGTTAGCGCTCATCGTCGGCATGGCCGGCGTCGTCTATCTGATCGCAAGGGGTGGCTTTCGAAGCTAAGCAACGCCGGGCGTTTCTTGCCGTCCGAGTAGCTCGATAACGGCGCGGCGGGCGTCCCCGTTTTGATGTCCTCGCGAGTGGATGGAGGCCAGTGTCGCCTCGGCCCACGAGGCTGTCTCCTGCGTCGGACCCATTCTAATATCAGGAATGAGTCTTGTTAGCTATAGTGCGCCAGCTCTGGATGTTCCAAGAGGAGGTTGCAGCTGATGCGCAAGTGCGCGGTCGTCGCCTTGGCAATGGCGGCGCTCTATGCAGGTGCCTTGTCGAGCCCCGGCGGCGCATCGGTTGCCGGCGCGATCCAGGTGGTTGCGGCTGAGAACTTCTGGGGGAGCATCGCCGCGCAGCTCGGCGGCCAACACGTTCACGTGACGAGCGTGATCACGAACCCGGCAACCGATCCGCACGACTACGAGCCGACGGCTGTCGATGCGCGGGCTATGGCGGGCGCGCAGCTCGCGATTGTGAACGGGATCGGTTATGACCCGTGGGCGCCGAAACTGCTGGCTGCGAGTCCGGCCCACGGACGGATCGTGATGACGGTCGGCGATCTGGTTGGGATCAAGCCGGGAGGCAATCCGCATCGCTGGTACTCGCCGTCAAACGTGCAGCAGGTGATCGGGGCGATCGTCCTCGACTACAAGAAGCTAGACCCGAAAGACGCCGGCTACTTCAAACAGCAGCAACAGGCTTTCGAGTCGCTGGGGCTCTTTCAGTACAAGCGCTTGATCGCGTCGATCAGGCGCAGGTACCAGGGTGTCCGGGTCGGCGCCTCTGAGAGCATCTTCGCGCCGCTGGCCCAGGCGCTCGGTCTCAAGCTCTTGACACCGCCGTCGTTTCTCAAGGCCATCAGCGAAGGCACCGAGCCGACCGCAGCGGACATCACGGCGATCCAGAGCCAGATCGCGCACAAGCGGATCAAAGTCTGGGTGTTCAACAGCCAGAACAGCACGCCTGATGTCCAGCGGATCACCGACTCCGCCCGCAAGAAGCGCATTCCGATCACGACGATCACCGAGACGCTCACGCCCGCATCCGCGACGTTCCAAGACTGGCAATCGCGCCAGCTCCGGGCGCTCGTCGCGGCGCTGCACAGGGCAACCGGGAGATAGCCAGGACCGGCGCCGAGGTCGAGCGCACCGCCGGCGCCACGCAGGAGGGGGTCGCTACGGCAACACATCAGCGCGTCGACCTCTCCGTCCTCCAACGCGACATCCTGCCGCCCATTAAGGCCGTGCATAAGCCGGCTCGCTCAAAGAGACCGGGTTGTCCCTCCGGTACGTCTCGCTGATTGGGCGAGGTGAGCGGGTGCCGCACCCGGTGCGCACTGGCCAGGGTTCCGTTCGATCTCGACGCTGAGGGCGCCTTAGTCCTAGCTCGCGTGCAGGGTGAAGGGCACGGTGACGGCGTGGCCGTTGGGGGCGGTGAGCAGGAAGAGCCGCCAGGTGCCGGGGAGTGGCAGGAGGGCGTCGAGTTGGAGGCGGCCGGCGCCGACTGTCTTGCCGACGGGTGGCGCACCGGCGAGGGTGGTGCAGCCGGGGATGTTCGGTGCGCAGACGTGGGTGTGGAAGTAGTCGAGTGTTGGGATGCGGATGAAGATGGCGTGTGCAAGGGCTTCTCGGTCGGGCTTCATCTGTGCCGGTCGCCCGTTGGGGTCGGTGACGGTGACCGTCAGCAGCGTGGGTTGGATCGCCTTCAGGTTCTGGGCGCCGTGGATTGTGAAGTGGTAGCCGTCGACGGTGACGGTGTTCGTGTCCGTCGGCAGCTTCGGAGCGGCGGTGTTGCCTGTCGCGGTGATGTGCGTGGAGAGTTGGAAGTTACGGGGCACGTTCGCCTGGTTGGGGTAGGCGTCGACGATCACGCGATAGCGCCCAGGCGCAGGCAGGGTCACGTCCTCGCGAGCGACACCGTTCTTGGCGACTGTGGTGTCGGTGTAGATGATCGCGTCGGCTCCCTGGCGGACGATCACGAGGTCGACGCCGGTGTGTGGGCCGGCGCCGGTGCGGTAGTGCGTGAGCGTGGCGCCGGAAGGGATCGTGATCTTGAAGCTGATGGGTGTTGGTTTCCCAGCTGGCACGGGCTTGGCGGGTTGGAAGCCGACCAGCTGGTATTGCTTGGCCGGCTGGATCGTCGGAGCTGCGTTGCCGCCTCCTCCACCACCACATGCCGCAAGCAGGACGACGGTGCCCAGCGAGATCCCGACGAGCGCCAACGCGGAGCTCCGAAGCCATGCTGTCCTCTTCACACGATTCATTGACCCGTCCGCGCTAGTTTGCCTTCGCCAGTCAGATGCTGATGCGGTAGGTAAAGCCGGTGTTGAAGCTAGCTGCGTGTGGCGGTGTCACCTCGACTGTGGCCAGCCATCGCCCGGCTGTCAGGATCGGCGAGGCGTGAGCGTAGACGCCGGGTGCGGTCTGCCGGAGGAGAGTTGAGAACTCGTGCATCTCCGGCATGTCAGGCATCGAGAAGGTGATCCGAACACGGGCGCCGTCCACGGCATGAACGCCTTGGAGCACCCTGACCGACGCGACCGCCGCCTGCCCCAGGCGTCTGGGAACGGACAGGATCTGCAACTCGTAGCCACCGGCGCGAAGGACTCGCGCCACGTTCGCTCCACGGAAGTTGCGCGTCGTGCTACCGAAGCCGGAAGTATCGCTCCGGGCGGCGAGGACGCCAACGCTCGCAAAGACAAGACTGGCCACGACGGCGACATAGACGAGCGCCCAGAGGCTGCCGCGCGACCCAAGCGAAGCGGGCACTCGATAGGCGATCACCGGATACGTGCGGTTGGGGGGTGCTCGAAGCTGCATCCGGCCAGGATGCGGCACGAGGGACACGAAGCCATCAGCTGATTCGCGCGCCTACCTGCGGAAAACCACTGAGCCCACGATTACTCACGCCGGTGAGATCTCCGGCTATGGTTCCGAGGGATGGCGCCAGCCCGACGGGTTGTCGGCGGGCTTCGGCAGTTATTGCCGGTGGTGCTTGCGCGCTTGGCGGCCATGTCGCGCTCTACCACGAGCTTCGTCCCGGCGGGAGCGCGCACGCGTACTTCGCCTGGTACGCACCGCTAATCATCGGTCTTTCAATCACAGCTTTGGCCGCGTTCGGAGCGATGCTGCTTACCCAAACACCAGAAGCACGAGCAACCTTCGCACCATTGCACCAGCCTAGGCGAGAGCGCGAACCGCTAACGAACATTTTGCAGTAGCCGGGTGCCCCAGGCCTGTGACGACGCCCACGCCGCCCATCGACTACCTGTTACCGAAACAGGCAGTTCAGGCTTGATCTCTATAACCCCATATCCGCGGCCTGGGAAAGTAGATAAGGGGTCCAGAAACTGCTTCGTCGCGATCATGCTTTCAGAAGGTCTCGAAGTATTCGGCCATCTCCCAAGCGGTTGAGTCTTCGGCCTGCGCGTGGAGCTCGACCTCGGCGCGCTTCATCATCGCCATGTAGTCGACGAGCGCGTCACCGAACGCCGCCCGGAAGACCTCGCTCGCCGTCAGGGCGTCGACCGCTTCGCCGAGCGACTGGGGCAGCAGCGCCCCCTCGGCGGCGTAGGGGTCGCCTGTGACGATCGGCGGCGGCTCCGCCTCGCGCGCGATGCCGTCGAGGCCGGCGGCGATGTTCGCGGCGAGCCAGAGATATGGGTTCGCGGCGGGCTCGCCGAGGCGGTTCTCGACATGCGTGCCGGGGTCGCCGGGACCGCCCTGGATGCGGATGAGGGCGCCCCGGTTCTCGACCGCCCACGAGACGCGGTCGGGCGCGAACGAATAGGGACGGAACCTCGCGTAGGCGTTCACGGTCGGGTCGCCGAACACCGCCATCGCCGGTGCCGAGTCGAGCAGGCCGGCGACGAACTGCCGCCCGAGCGGGCTCAGCAGGTCGCTCTCGGAGGCGAACGCGTTCGCGCGCGTCTCGGCGTCGACGAGCGACTGGTGCAGGTGCCAGCCGGAAGGGAAGAAGTTCGGAAGCGCGGGCCAGCACATGAACGACGCGAGCAGTCCGCGCCGCCTGCAGATCGCCTTCACGGCGCTGCGGAAGAGGATCAGCGCGTCCGCAGCTGCGAGGCCTTCCATCGGACCGTAGGTGAACTCGATCTGGCCGGGGCCCCACTCGTCCTCGATCGAGCGCGGTGGCAGGCCGACGTCCCAGAGCCCGTCGCGGATCGCTTCGAGCGTGTCGCCGATGCCGTCGAGCCGCGCGTCGGAGAGGAACTGGTACCCGCGTTGGAAGACCTCGACCTCGGGCGCCGGGCCGGGCGAGCCCGTCTCGTCGAGCCCGATGCCGGAGCGCGCGAAACGCGTGATGTAGAGCTCGACCTCGAGGCCTGCAAGGTAGCCGTAGCCCGCCTCGCGCAGGCGCGCCAGCTGGGCGCGCAGCTGCGCGCGACCGTCGAGCGGCACCGGCCGCCCGTTCCCGAAATAGGCGTCGCAGATCATCCAACCCGTCCGGTCCGCCCACGGAAGCAGCCGGAACGTGCTCGGATCGGGAACGATCACGACGTCGGGGAAGCCGGTGAACTCGTCGATCCCGAAGCCTCCTCCCTCCACGAACACGGGTGGGAACACCCGGTTACCGGTGTCGAGGCTGAAGATCGCTCCGGAGAAGTCAGCGCCGCTCCGCATCGCAGCGATCGCACCCTCGCCCGACAGGTGCTTGCTGCGGGCGATGCCGTGCTGATCGACGAGGATCAGGCGCACCGTCCGCAGCCCGAGCTCCTCGATCCGCGCCGCAACCTCGGCCGCGGCCTGTGCCTGCCCGTCCGAGTACAGGCCGTGCCGCTCGACGAACCCTGCCGACCCGAGACCCAGCCCCTCGCTCACGTCTCCAACCTCCACGTCGATGTCGCGGCGATCGTACGGGACGGCCGCCCGAACCAACCGGAGAAAGAGCACACGAATCGAGCTGACGCGGCGCGTCGTCGTGCAGGACGGTGCCTCATGTCACGGCTAGTGCAGTTTCTGGACCCCTTATCTACTTTTCCCCATACTCGGGGTTCGGGATAAATAGAGAGAGCCCCTCCCGGTCGCCGGCAGTGGTACATGCGCACTGCTGGTCGATGCGTCGACCAGCCCTGGATACAGATCTCGGGGGTTCTTAGCTCCCGCGCGGGGTTCCTCGCTCGTCGCACGGGATCGTGAGTTTCCCGCCGACGACGGTCGCTTCCTGGTCGAGGATGCGGATTGCGCGCTCCATCGCGACGGGCCGGAGGCTGCCGACCCCGGCGTTGTACGGATTGTCGAGGAACCACAGGAGAAGCAGCGTCGACGTGATCACGATCGCCACTCCGCCCATCATCGTCGCCTGCACGACGGCGCGCTCGGCACTGTCAGCGAAGAAGAGCATGAACACGAAGATGACCACCGCGCTGAGCATGAGCACGATCCACAGGGGCGTCGGAATCACGCCCTCGGCGCCGTGAGTGCGATCAGCCCGCGCGTTCTCGCGGTCGGAGCGCTGATCGAGCCACTTCGCATACGCAGCCTGCTCAGCGGCGGTCCGTGGCTCGACCGTCTTGAGGGTGCGGAACGTGGCGACGCCCCACGGATTGACCGTGTCGCCGAGCGTGCCCGCTTGCATCTGCGGCCACTCCTGGTGGATCACCGCTCGCGCATAGCAGACGAGCTCGCCCGAGAGCCGCGCACGCACGGCGACGGGGAAGAACTGTGCCGTCTCGAACTGCTGTGTGACGATCTGCGCCTCGGCCTCGGCACCGCTCCGCGCGGTGTCGTAGCTCTCGAACGCCAGGAAGACGACGAAGCCCAGGAGCACCGCGAACCCGGTCGCGAGGACGCCGAAGACGCCGGCCGCGCGGTCACCGTCCTCGAAGTAGCTCCCCGCCGGGGCCCGGCGGCGAACGAGCAGCATGGCCGTGATCGCAACGGCCGCGACACCCAGGACGATGAGGCCGGCCCAGAGGAGGTTCACGACATCGTCACCGGGCTCCTGGGTGAAGCCCTGACCTGTGACGCGTCGCCGACCATCAGCACATCCTGAAGCAACGGCTCGCCGGCCGACACGACCGACGTGCTCGAGCGGTGATGCCTAGTCTTTCGCTGGCCATGATCGGCTGGCTACACGACCTCCCTTTCGTCTGGCTCGTCGTTGTGCTCTCCGGCCACATCTCTAGTGGAGGTGGCGCTATTTCAGGGCGCCGCCCGAGTGGGTGACGATGTATCGGAGCATGCGGCGCATGTTGGCGCGGTCGACGTGCGTGGCGTTCGTCCAGTCGTAATCGGTGCCGCCCCATGCGTGGATGTCCTGGCAGTTGACGACGACGAAGTCGTAGCGTGGCCGGAGATTGTGGAGGTAGTCGAGCGAGCTGGTGGCGAGTGGATCGCCGTACTTCTCGAGTTCGGCCAGCACGGTTGGGTAAACGGGGTTGAAGACGATCACCGGCCGCTCGCCGCGCCCGTTCATGTAGGCGAGGAGGTGCTCGAACAGTTGGACGCGCGTGGGGTCGAAGGTCGGCGCCGCGGGCGGGTGTCGGCGCAACTGCGCGACGATCTTGGCTGCTTCGACCTTGACCCGCTTCACCCGTGCGGAGGAGGGTGGGGCCTGTTCGCCGGGCAGGGATCCGTCTGACCGGTAGCGCGTGTCGGTGGCCCACGGGGGGTTGACGGTCTGGGTGCTGAGGTAGGGCGCGACCTCCTGGAGGTAACGCCGCCCGCGCGCGTCGGCCTCCGTCCGGGGGTCGGCGATGTTGGTGGTCAGCCCGGCGCTGACGAACCAGAGGTAGCGGCGCTTCTGGCCGGGGAACCGGTCGACCGTGTAGCGGGTGAACACCCAGGCGTCGGGGGCAGAGCCGCCGGTGACGGCCGCGTTGAAGCCGGTGTGCCCGGTCAGCCGTTGGAGGAGAGACGGCTCGGCCTGTCGGCCGCGCGAGTCGCCGAGGATCAGGATCCCAGGCCCATGCTCGAGTTTCGCGATCAGGTCGAGCTTGACCGAGCGATCGGTTGGCGCGGGAGGGGCACTCGCGCCTGCAGCAGCGCCGAGCAGTCCGACTGCAACGGCCAAGGCAGCTGCGACAGATCGCGCACGATTCATGGGTCTCACCTTAGAACTGGAAGTAGATGAACGGGTGCGGCTGGGAAAGCGTCATCACCGCGGCCGCGGCTCCGAATCCGATTGCTGCGCCTGAGTTCGGCGTGAAGGTGCGGAGGCGTCGGTCGAACTTCGCCAGGTTACGCAGCGTGGCGCGACGCCGACTTGGCTGGTTCGGAGCACAGGGGCTCCCCCCGTTAGCGATCTCAGGTTGACGCGGCCTCCGGAACGTGACGCTGATGATCCGCTGAACGACTCCAGCTCGCTGACGTACGACGAGCGCCCGCCAATCTGTCCCGTCTGCGGTGTGACGATGGTGCCCGCAGGGCTCAGCGCCTGGGGACACACGACCGCGACCGGGTCTGCCTGAGTGCGCAAGAGGCGGCCGAGACTGGCGAGGTCTCACCGATCCGAGCTCCCGCGCCGGACGGGAGCTCGGATCTCGCGTCTTCTCTTCCTAGGGTCGGGGATGAGGATGGCTTTGCCTGGTTCGGCGACGATCTGATGGATGTCGGTCGGGGTTGGTGTGTAAGTGCTGGAGTGAGTTCATTGGCCGACTCCACGGGGCTGCCAGGCGGGGACGAAGCCGGTGCCGCTGGTGATGGGGTGCTGGTTGGTGCCGTCGGCGTTCATCAGGTAGATCGGTCGGTTGCCGGAGCCGAAGTCGCGGACGAAGACGATCTGCGTCCCGTCCGGTGACCAGGCGGGGCCGAAGTCGCTGCCCGGGCCGTAGGTGACTTGGGTCTGGCCGCTGCCATCGGCGTTCATCACCCAGATTCGGCCGGCGTCCTGGTAGGCGATCTTCGTGCCGTCGGGGCTCCAGTCGGGCAATTCGTCGTGGATGGACGCATCGGAGGTGAGCTGCGTCTGACCGGTGCCGTTCGCGTTCATTACCCAGACCTGCTCGATGCCGGTGCGGTCGCTCGTGAAGGCGATCTCGCTCCCATCTGGAGACCAGGCCGGGTAGGCGTCGTTCCCGGGAGAGGTGGTGAGCTGGTGCACCGCCCCGCTGCCGTCGGCGTTAGCGACGAAGATGTCCTCGTTTGTGCCCCCGGGCAGATGGCCGGAGAAGACGATCTTCGTGCCGTCCGGTGAGAAGTCGGGGAAGAGCATCCGGCCGCCGGTATGGGTGACTTGCTGGCGCTGCGTGCCGTTCTGCTTCATCTTCCAGATCTCGAAATTGCCGCTTTGCCCGCTGCAGTAGGCGATCCACTTGCCATCGGGCGAGTAGGCGGGACAGGCCTCGAAGGACGGATCGTCCGTCAGTCGCTGAACGGCCTTGCCATCGGGGAGGGCTGAGTAGATGTCGACGTTGCCGTTCACGTTCAGCCCGTACGCGATCCGACCGTTCGTCGAGCCGGGATACGTGGCCGATGCGGTGCCGGCCTGCAGCACGCCGGCGACGGCGATCGCCGCGGCGAGGATGAGGATGCGGCTGAGGTTCATCGTCTTCGTCCTTTCTCTCTCGTCAGCTCAGTTGCGGGATGCGGAGCACATGCGCGTGGGCGGATCGAGCAACAACCCCTCTCGATCGTCAGCTGCGAGGGACAACTCAGAGCTCACTTGCCCGCGTACTGGGCGACGTTGGCCTTGGTGATCGTGATCGGCTGGCCGAGCGGCAGCTCCATGTCCGTCGCGTCGTAGCTGACGGTGCCGACCGGTCCGCCGACGTTGTACTGCCCGGGCACGAACGTGTGCCCGCTCGCGAGGTAGTCGGCCGCCCATACGACGAGGTAGCCGAGCTTGACCGGATCGCCGGCGCAGACGATCTCCTCGGCCCCACGCCGTACGTAGCGCGCCAGGTCCACGTAGAGCGGCGGACAGGTGCCGCCGTTGCCCGCCGTGAAGACCTTGCCGACCTTGTGGGCCTTGATCACCTGCTGGCGGCTGGATGTAGGCCTCGCCCGGGCAGACGAAGATCAGCCCGCGCAGGTGCGGGTGGCCCTTGATCAGGCTCTCTGAACATCGCCGGCGTCCCGCGCTCGTGTCGCCGTAGACGACTGCGACTCGCGTCATCCGCGGGTAGCGCCGCGGGACGTAGGCTTCGATCGCCTTCAGCCACGTCTGGACGATCGACTCCGCCGGCCTGCACGGGACGATCGCGTACTGGCCCTTTCCGCCCATCTGCGAGGCGAGCGCGTCGGCGAGCGCCTGCGCGTACTGCTCCGGCGTCGACGCGGTCACCCAGACGCTGCCGGGCCACCGCTGCTCGTACGACAGCGTCGGGATCCCGGCCGCGCGAGCTCGCGCGAGGGCCGGAAGGACGGCCTTCACCGTGTCCGGCCCCTGGTCGGTGTTGACGATGATCGCCGCAGCGTGCTGTGCGATCAGCGACTTGACCGCACTGGTCATCGCGTCTGGACCGTCGGCCGGGATGACGACGAGGTGATCCCCGAGCGCGCTCCCGGCGGCGCTGGCGCCGGGCTCGACCGCCCGCGAGTACGGCGCACCAGTATTCGGGTCCGGGAGCACGAGGCCGATCGTCCGCTGTGCGTCTCGCGGCGCCGCTCGAACCGGCGGCGAGCACGCCCGCTGTGACGACGGCGAGGGCGAGCATCAGTGTGAGTGTTCTGCTCATCGCGACTCCTCCTTTCGCTGGCTGATCCGCCAGCCGACCTTCACGTGCGGCTGGTCGGTTGCGATCGTGAAACGGCCGTCACGCAGCCCCGCGAGCATCCGCACGCCGCTCTCGCCGTCGATCGCGTGCAGCTCGTACTCGAGCTCCGCCTGCTGCGGGTGCGCATCCTCCGGCAGGCTCACCGTCGCCTGGCCGCGTGCGTCCGTCCACACCTCGCCGTGGAAGCTGACGTCCGTGGGCTGGTGCGTATCGGGTCGGACCGTGCATGGCCGCGAGAGTGCGGGCAGCCGGTAAGACTTCGACCAGGATTCGATAAGGACCCGGCTCGCTCGAGTGCGCCCGGGAGCTTTCTTTTCCGCTCTTCATGCGGTAAAACGCACGAGGTGGAGTACCGGATTCTCGGTCCGCTCGAGGTGGCTCGATGAGAGCGGAGCCGGTTGCGCTCGGGACGGTCAAGGAGCGCCTCGTCCTCGCCGTCCTGCTCCTCCATGCGAACGAGGTCGTCTCGCGCGATCGCCTGATCGACGAGCTCTGGGGCGAGTCGCCGCCGCCTACGGCGAAGAAGGCCGTCAACGTCTACGTCTCCCAGCTCCGCAAGACGCTCACCCACGACGGTGCCGACCCGATCCAGACGGTGGCGGGCGGCTACCGGCTCTCCGTCGACGCCGACCAGCTCGACGCCACGCAAGTGCAGCAGCTGCTCACACGTGCACGCGAGAGCGCCTCCGCCGGCGAGCTCGACGCTGCGTCCGAGCTGTTCCGGCAAGCGCTTGCGCTCTGGCGCGGCCGCACGCTCGCCGGGCTCGAGCTCGAGTCGGTCGGCCGCCACGAGATCGAGCAGCTGGAAGAGCTACGCCTGACCGCGCTCATGGACCGGATCGACTGCGACCTCGCGCTCGGCCGCCACGAGCAACTGATCGGCGAGCTCAACCGGCTCGTCGGCGAACTCCCGCTACGAGAACGCCTCCGCGCGCAGCAGATGCTCGCGCTCTACCGCGCCGGCCGGCAAGCCGAAGCCCTCGACGCCTACCAGCAGGCACGGGACTTGCTCGTAGAGGAGCTCGGAATCGACCCGAGCCCGGCCCTACAGCGACTGCAGAAAGGCATCTTGGCCCAGGATCCGGCACTCGAGCTGCCGGCCGGGGTCGCTGTTCCGAACGGACTCGCTCGGCCCGCGCAGGACGCACCCAGCCCGGTGACGCGGCTCGTGCTGGCAGAGGACCATTACCTCTTGCGCGAGGGGATGAGGCAACTGCTCGAGACGAACCCCGACCTCGAGGTAGCGGCCGTCTGTGAGGACCTCGACTCGCTGCTCGCCGCGGTCGAGGCCGAGCGGCCCGATGTCGTCGTCACCGACATCCGCATGCCGCCGGGCAACCTCGACGAAGGGATTCGCGCTTCAGACTGGTTACGCGGCGAGCATCCGGACGTCGGCGTGGTCGTACTCAGCCAGTACCTGGAGCCGGCCTACGCGCGTGCGCTCTTCGAGGCAGGGACGGAGCGCCGCGCGTACCTGCTCAAGGAGCGCGTCCACGACGTCGGCCAGCTCGTCGCGGCGATCCGCGCTGTGGCGGAGGGAGGATCGTTCGTCGATCCAAAGGTGGTCGAGGCGCTCGTCGCCGAGAAGACGCGGCGCGAGCATTCCCCGCTGAACGAGCTGACGCAGAGAGAGCGCGACGTCCTCCGCGAGATGGCGGAGGGGAAGAACAACGCCGCGATCGCAGAGGCGCTACGCCTGAGCGAACGCACCGTCGAGAAGGCGATCCACGCGATCTTCCTCAAGCTCGGCCTCGCCTGGGAGACCGCTGTCCACAAGCGTGTGAAGGCGGTGATCTTCTACCTGAGCGGGACTGCCGCGGAGACACGGCCGGCTGAAAGGTCGAGCTGACCGCCGACCGCGGCGATTCGCTCGCGTGCGTGCGAAAGCTCGTCGCCCTTGACGGCGGTGACGCCGAGGAGCTCGAGGCGAAGAGCGGCACCGTCGCTCCACACGCGAGCCCGGGTCGCGCGGCTCCGCAGGGCGCTACACGAGAAGTAGACCGCCTCCTCGATCTCGAGCGGATACCGCTCGAGGTCTGCGGTTTCGACATCGAGCGAGCGAAGGGCATCCGTCAGCCCGCGCGCGGGGAGGATCGACGGATAGACCGTCCCGGCGAGCAGCCGGACTCGAGCGAGTGCTCCCTCGACCTGCGCAGCCAACTCCTCGAGCGCACTGCGCGCAGCGGCCGGGTCGGAGTCGAGAAGCTCCCGTGCGAGCTCGAGTGCAACCACCGTCGCGGCGAGATCCTGCTGAACGCCGTCGTGCAACGCCTCCTCGATCCGCCGGCGCTCCCGGTCGAAGTCGGAGAACACATGGAGAGGGTAGGCCTCCGCGTCGAGGGAGGCCAGCACGATCGCGGTCGCGGGCAGGCACGCTGTTGCGGCGAGACCGAAGAGCGTAGCGTCCCCGTCGAGGAGGAGGCATCGCCATGGCCCACGAGTTGATCCTGATCGTCGACGACAACGAGCAGAACCGGAGGCTCGCGCGCGACGTTCTCCAGTTCGCAGGGTTCCGAACGCTCGAAGCCGCGGGCGGCGTCGAGGGCCTCTCCCTCGCTGTCGAACACCGCCCCGATCTGATCCTGATGGACATCCGCATGCCCGACATGAACGGGAACCGAGGCGGTGCGGAAGCTGAGAGAGGACGAGCGCACGGCCGCGATCCGCGTGGTCGCACTCACCTCCTCGACGATGAAGGGCGACCGCGAGCGGTTTCTCGCCGACGGGTTCGACGGCTACCTCGAGAAGCCGATCCGGGTCCGCGAGTTCCCGGACCAGGTCCGGAGGCACCTGCGTGACCCTGCGACATGAGCAGCGATGCAGACGACACCTGCATGGAGGTCGCGCCGGAGCCGATGACGTCGCACGACTGGTACCGCTGGCTGGGCTCGCTGAGCGTGGCGTTCCACTGCCGATCCGGGCGAAGCAGCTCTTCGGCTCGCTCGTCGTCGCCGCGCTGCTCGCCCTCGTCGCCGTCCTCGGTCTCGTCGCGCTCGGCCAGTCGAACTCCCGCGGCACGGAGCTGAGGAGGCTGCAGCAGCAGGGCGGCTACGAGCAGCTCCTCCTGACGGACGCGACGCAGCTCAAACAGGTGATCGACCTCCGCCTCGGCCGCCTCTACTCGCTCAACGACAGGCCGTCGCGATCGGACGAACCGGACCTCCCGGCTTTCGATCCCGCCTCCTACCAGCGCGGGTTCCTCTCGGCTCTCGACCAGCAGATCGGCAACGAGTACTTCCGGCTCTGCCTCGACGCGGGCGCGGCCTGCAGCTCGATCCCGATTTGCTGCCACCCCAGCCGCACCTGCCGCTCACCCTCCACGCCGTCGCGCCGTCGCTGTACCGCGAAGATCGCAGAACAGCCAGTCGCTCTTCTTCCACGTCTCCGGCGCCTCCGGCCTGCCACAGGCTCCTCATCATTCGCGAGTTCGTCCAAAGTGACCAAGTGGGCGGCGTCGCTCGCGGCGAAGCTCGCTGTCCTGACTCGGAAGACGCAAGCCCGCGCGGACGCGCTCGTCGCTGCCGACCGGCGCTCGTACAGTCAGTCGCGGGATCTCCTGATCGGTGCCGGCGCGGGCAGCCTTCTCCTGGCTCTCGCGCTCGGGCTGCTCCTGTCCGACTCGTTCGTCGTTCCGCTGCGAAAGACGCAGAGGCGGCTGGCGACGATCGCGGCCGGTGACTTCTCCGGTCACGCTGGACGTGTCGAACCGTGACGAGATCGGTGCGCTGGCGGCCGACGTGAACCGGATGAACGACGAGCTGCGGCGTCTGTATCAGGAGCTGGAGACGGCGAGTCGGCACAAGTCGGACTTCCTGGCCACGATGTCGCACGAGCTGCGGACGCCGCTGAACGCGATCATCGGCTTCTCCGAGGTGCTGCACGAGCAGATGTACGGCGAGCTGAACGAACGCCAGCTCGCCTACGTCGAGGACGTGCTCGTGGCGGGCAAGCACCTGCTCTCGCTGATCAACGACGTGCTCGACCTGGCCAAGATCGAGGCCGGGGGGATGGAGCTCGAGCTCTCGGAGGTGGCGATCCCCGACGTGCTGCGCAGCGCCGTCTCGATGCACTCGGAACGGGCGAGCCGCGGGGGGGTCGAGCTCTCGCTGACGACGGAGCCGGAGGAGATCACGATCAGCGCCGACGGGCGTCGCGTCCGCCAGATCGTCTTCAACCTCCTGTCCAACGCGGTCAAGTTCACTCCCGCCGAGGGCCGCGTCGACGTCTCCGCCCGGCTCGACGACGGCCAGGTCGAGATCGCCGTCGCCGACACCGGCCCCGGCATCGCGCCGGAGGAGCTCGAGACGATCTTCGAGGAGTTCAAGCAAGCGACGGACGGCAAGCGGGCCGAAGGCACCGGACTCGGCCTCCCCCTCTCCCGGAAGCTCGTCGAGCTCCACGGCGGCCGCCTCTGGGTCGAAAGCGCCGCCGGCAACGGCAGCACCTTCCGCTTCACCCTCCCGATCCGGCAGGAAGCGTGATGGATCGCAGCAACGCCCAGCGCCGTCTGGGTCGCCAACGCCTACCGCGATACGATCGGCCAATGACCTGGGATGCGCGCCGGATCATCGCGGCGGCGACGATTGCCGCGGGGCTTCTCGTCACTGCGGCCTCTGCCGCCACCCGGACCGAACCTTTCACCGCCGTCTTCCACCTCCGACCGTGCTCAGTGAGATGCAACGCCACCGGCGTGATCGACCACTACGGTCCGGTAACGAGCATCGCCGTGATCTCCCCGCCCACGCCGGGCCCCGAACCAGGCTGCCTCACCGTCAAAGGCACTAGCACCGCGACGCTCGTCGAGAACAGGCGCAGCACCCTCCGATTCGCCTTCCAAAACTCAACCTGCGGAGCACACAACCTCTGGGGGACATTCAGAATCGTCTCAGGGACCGGCACCTTCGCGAACGCCAGCGGAAGCGGCGTTAGCTGGGGCGCCCCGGTCGGACTTCTCCACGACTACGGCGTCATAAGACTCGGTCGGTAAAGACCTGAGTGCGCTCGCGGATCAACGCGGGCGTCGCTCGGCCGTGCTCAGCAGGTCGGGAACTGCCACCATCGTCCCGATGGCGTGAATCAGCGCCGGTCCGACTGCATGAACCGGGACACTTCATCCGATGAGCGACGAGGCAAAGCCGAGCGGACAGGATCGTCGCCACCTGGCGGACTGGATCGCCTTCGTCGTCTACGGGACGATCACGGTGTTGGCCGCCGTCGGCGGGCTGCAGCTCGAATCGAAGACTCTGCACGCGCTCGAGGCGGCGCTCGTGTTGCTCGTCGTCGCAGTCGCCGCGTGGCTGGCGCACTCGATGTGGCGTGTCGTGAGAGCGCGAGCCCGGCAAGACCCCGGGCCGGTGCGCTCCCACGAGGTCCACGAGTTGCTGAGATCGTGGCCGGTCGTCGCCTCCGGGCTGCCCGCGGCCGCGGTGATGCTCTTGACCGCGGCCGGCGCCTGGTCGGTCGCGACCGGCCTGTCGGTGGCACAGGGCCTCGGCGTCGCGATCCTGTTCGCCGCGGGTCTCATCACCGCCCGCCTTGCCGGTGAAGCGGCCCGCTCCCGCCAGCTCGTCTACGTGTTCGCCCTGCCGTGCGTGGGCCTTCTGATCGTCGGCCTCGAGGTAGCGGCTCACGAGGTCTAGCGAATCGCCGGGGTGAGACGCGGCTCCCCTCAATTCCATCACCCGCAGCCCGGGTCGAAATCGATCATGATTGGCGCTGATCCGAACAAGAGGGAGGCATGCGCATGGTGGTTGCGGAGACGTTCTGGCAAGTCATCTGGACGATGTTCATCTTCTTCGCCTGGATCCTGTGGATCTGGCTGCTGATCGTCGTCTTCTCCGACCTGTTCCGCAGGCACGACACGTCCGGCTGGGCCAAGGCCGGCGTGGATGATCTTCATCATCCTCTTCCCCTATTCGGGGTGCTCATCTACCTCATCGCCGAGGGCAAGCAGATGGGGGAACGGCGGATGAAGGACGTGCAGGCTGCTCAGGCCAACTTCGACGCTCAGGTCAAGGCGGCGGCAGGGCTCGGGCGATCCGACCGAGCAGATCGCGAAAGCGAAGCAACTCCTCGACAGCGGCGCCATCACCCAGGCCGAGTTCGAGGCGATCAAGCAGAAGGCGCTCGCCTAGCTGCATTCGGACAGCGCGGGAGCCGAGTCGCAGATACGGCCGGCTCCCGGCGCTGCCTATAGTCGGCGGCATGGGTGCGGGCGCGGCGATCCGGGTCTGGGCGCTCGACGCGTCGTCGGCGGAGCCCCTGCGGGCACGCCTCGGCGAGATCCTCGTCGACTGCGTCGAGCACGGTGCGTCGGTCGGCTTCGTGTCGCCGCTCGGTCAGGCGGACGCCGATGCCTACTGGCGTCACGTCGAGCAGAACGTCGCCGACGGGGGCTGTGTGCTGCTCGTGGCCGCCCTGGACGAAGGCGAGGTCGTCGGCACCGTTCAGCTCGACGTCGACACCCTCCCGAACCAGCGACACCGGGCGACCGTGAGCAAGTTGCTCGTCCACACGTCGGCCCGGCGCCGAGGTGTCGGCGAGGCCCTGATGGAGGGGGTCGAGCAGGTCGCCCGCGAGGCGGGCCGCTGGCTGCTCACGCTGGACACGGCCACGTCCGACGCCGAGCGCCTGTACCGCCGCCTGGGCTGGACCGAGGCCGGCGCGATCCCGAACTACGCCCTCAACCCGGACGGCACGCTCACGCCCACGTCGTTCTACTGGAAGGAGCTCGCGCACTGACCGAGATCCGGCTCATACCGACGGGATGATGCGCGGAGCCTCTGTCTGCTTCAGTCTCGCAATCCGCAGATGAGTCAAGATACGGCGGACGGCCCACCCCTGGGCCGTCGAGATCTCGAGTGATGTGAGGAGGATTTGGTGCTCGCAAACTATTCGTTCGGGGACGTGATGTGGTCGTTCCTCGTGTTCTTCGCCTGGGTGATCTGGTTCTGGCTCCTGATCACCGTCTTCGCAGACGTCTTCCGCCGACATGACATCGGCGGTGGCAAGAAGGCGCTCTGGATCGTCTTCGTGATCCTCGTGCCCTACCTCGGCGTGCTGATCTACCTGATCGCCGAGCACGAGGGGATCGCCAACCGCAACATGTCCCAGGCCAAGCAGTCGCAGGCCCAGTTCGACGACTACGTGAAGACGGTGGCGTCGTCGGGCGATCCCGCAGCGCAGATCGCGAACGCGAAGCAGCTGCTCGACAGCGGCGCGATCACACAGGAGGAGTTCGAAGCGCTGAAGAAGAAGGCGCTCGCCGCCTAGCTTCGAGCGCCCGGTTCGAAAACGCGGCCGGCGGGGCTCGTCCCCGTCGGCCGCACCCACGTCACGGCCAGTGGCGCTCGGCCGGGTCGAGGTCGAGCTTGCCGCCGTCGCGGCACTGCGGCGACCAGTAGCCGGGAGGGAGGTTGCGGCGCGTGAACCATCGCGCGGCGAGCTTGCCGAGCCGCTCGGCGGCAGCGGGGCCGGCTCCGAGCAGCGAGCTCGTGTCGGGCACGAGCTGCAGGGCGTAGCAGGCGACCTGCGCGGGGTTGACGTAGCCGCGGCCCTTCTCGATCCCGCTCGCCAGAACGAGCACGGCGACCGCCGTGCTGCTCGTGGCCGCGGCCGGCGGCCGGCGGTACCGGAGCAGGTCGAGGCGTGCACAGATCCGCGGCGACAGGTTGATCTGCCGCGGCTTGGCGGGGTCGACGTAGCCGCCGTAGCCGCTCTCGTCGAACGCCTTCTCGAGGATCGACCAGTCGGCCTTGTTCCAGCAGAGCGCAGAGCGCGGGCCACCGCTCTCTTTCGACGCCACCCGGCCGTACCCGGGATCCTTGCGGCTCCGCGGCGACGGCCCGGCGATCGACGGCAGCTTCTCGCCGGCCGGCAGCGCCAGAACCTCGACCTGGGTCGTCGACTGCGCCTGCGCTCCCGTTCCGTCGGTGACCGTGAGCGTGGCGGCGAACGTGCCGGCCGTCGCGTAGCGGTGGTACGCGAGCGGCTGGGTCGTCTGCTTTGACGTCCCGTCGCCGAACTCCCACGCGTACGACGCGGCACCGAACGTGGCCGCGTCGAAGCGAATGCGCCAGTGCGCGTAGTGCGGCGGTGCGTCGGCCCCGAAGGAGGCGAGTCCCCCTGACGGCGGCGGAGGCGTTCCCGGAGGCGGTGGAGAGCCGGGAGGCGGAGGCGGGCCGGGCGGCGGAGGCGGGCCGGGAGGCGGAGGCGGAGGCGGAGGCGGAGGCGGCGTACTCCCGCTGAGCGTGTAGCTCCAGGGCACGCCGGTGGCAGCCGTGTCGGGCGCGACGTCGAACCCGATGCCCTGGCTCGACCCGAGCGCGAAGTTGAACGACGTCCCGACGCCGACGGCCGAACGGTTGACGGTGATCTCGTCTCCGTTCGCGGTACACCTCGCCGAGCCGAGGCCCTCCGTGGTGTGGTCGCCGTTCACGTTGATCACCGCATCCGCACCGATCGGCGGTTGGCCCGTGCTGCCGTTCAGATCGCTGTCGATGCCGATGATGAGCGCAGACGGCGGGGAGATGCACGGCGCGGAGTTGCCCACCACGTAGTACGCCACGAGGAAGTGGAGCGTCCCATCCGGGTCGTCCGAGACGGTCACCGTCTTGATGTCCGGGGCACTCCCGAGGTTCTCGTCGTTGGCGGGATCGTTGTAGACCTGCTGCGCGCTCACTGCCGGCGAATCGGTCTTCGCGCCGGCGGACGTGGCGAACAGCGGGACGAGAATCCCGGCTGCAAGAACAAGTCCCGCGAGAAGCAGGCGCTGGGCGTGCCGCCTCACGAGTGCGATTCTGACACGCGCGGCCACAAGGGGCGTAAAACACCGACGAACGGGAACGGGATCATGGCGAGAGTCGGCCCTCAGGGCGTCAGTCGTTGAGGGGGAGAGCCCGGCTCTCGCAATCTCTTACCGGGCCACCGCGAGGTAGAGCGCGATCGCCCGCGCCAGTGCCGGATCGGAGGCCACGAGCACGGTCAGCGCCAGCGGATTCGTCCGCAACGTCTCGTACTCCTTCAAGTCGTGGTCGATCGACGCGGGCCGGGTCGCGAGCGCGAACACGAAGGGAAACGTCCGGCCGAGGTCGTGCGCGGTGAGCGCGCATCCCGGCGCGCCGAGCGGCGAGCACGGCGGCATCAGCAGCTTCGACGCGCGGACGGACGTCGTCGCGTTCGTCGGGAAACGCGCCGCCTCGAGCAGGAAGACGATCTGGACCCAGCTCGACCAGAAGTTCCGCTCGAGCTGTGTCGTCCTGACGCGTTCGAACGCGCGCCGCTGCGCGCGGAGGTTCGTCGCGATCGCGGTCGTGTGCGCGCGCCAGAGCAGGTACAGGAGCGTCGCCGCAGGCTGCCGGCGCTTCACCGCCAGGAAGTAGCGCGTCCAGGCCGCGCAGACCTCGGTCGCGCTCGCCGACGTGCAGAGAGCGCGGGCGTCCGCCGGCGCCCCCGGCCGGTCGAGCAGGGCTGCGTAGCTCGACGGCTCGACGCTGAGGCGGACGTTCATCATGCTCCAGAGCCCGATCCGATCCCTGTGCGAGCGCTGCTGCCAGGTTGTCTGCACGACGATTCCGGCCCACAGGCCGTACTTGCCGAGCGGTGTCCCGCGCTGGACGGCCCCCGGGTAGCGGGTGGCGAGCGCGTCCAGGATCTGCAGACGCTTCGCGTACGGCGGGTCGGAACTCGTCGCCGCGCCGGCTCCGGCGGTCGCGAGAACGACGACCACCGCGACGCCGAGTGCGGCTCGCCGGCGGGTCACAGCCGGGAGCCTAGAGATCGCGGCGCGCGAAGGCGGTCACTGCCGTGGCGAGGACGATGACGAGGTACGCCGCCGCCCAGACTCGTACCCCCCAGCCGCTGTTGTACGCGCCTCCGAACGGGCCGAGCCGGACGAGGAACGCGGTGAAGCCCTGCGTGCCCAGGGTGATCTGCTTCAGCGCGTCCTGGTACAGCGCCTCGAACGGGAGCACCCAGGCCGCGATCGAGGCGGCGCGCGAGATCGTGTGCGAGCCGAGCGCGTGGCCGATCGAGCCGAGCAGCCCGGCGACGAGCCCGGCGATGAAGAGCATGAAGACCGCGATCCCGTTGGCCGTCCCGCCGAGGAACACCGAGCCGAGGAGCGACATCGCCGTCATCAGCACGACCGCGCCGGCGAGCAGGAGTCCAGGCAGCACGATCGCGTGCGGCCACCACGAGCCCTCCGTGCCGGTGATCGTGACGGCGACGATGTAGACGACGAACACGTACACGGCGCAGACACCCGCGGCGGCGACGAAACGCGCGAGCAGCATGGTGCGCCGGCCGATCGGCCGCACGACGAGTGGCTGCAGAAGCCCGCGCTCGGCGTCGCCCGACACGGCGCCGAGCGTCAGGAAGACGGCGAGCACGACGCCGAGGAAGAGCGTCGCGAACATCGACATCCCGACGACGAACGAGCCCGCGAACGTGCGCTTGTCGACCTCCGCGTCCGCCGGCACGTGGAAGCTGGCCAGGTCGCTGAAGATGTAATGGTTCGCGAGCGCGTCGAGACCGAGGAAGATCGCCGTCAGGACGAACACGACGAGGACGACCTTGCGCCGCACGGCCTCGCCGATCGCGTAGCGAATGATCGTGGTCAAGACGTTTCTCCCTGGACGGCCTCGAGGTAGACCTCCTCGAGCGTCGAGCTGAGGACACGGACGCCGTAGATCTCCTTCCCGGCCGCGACGAGCTCCGCGACGAGGCGCGGGGCGTCCTCGCGCTTGGCGCCCGGGTAAGAGCTGTGCGCCGTCCCCGGTCTCGATCTCGATCCCGCGGGGATGCGCCAACTCGTGCGTCGTGCCCTCGGCGACGACCTTGCCGCCGAGCAGGATCACGACGCGGTCGCATACGAGCTCGACCTCGCTCAGCAGGTGCGAGTTCAGCAGCACCGACACGCCGCGCGCGCGCACCTCCTCCAGCAGCTCGCGCACGGTGCGGCGGCCGACCGGGTCGAGCGCGCTCGTCGGCTCGTCCAGCAGCAGGATCCTCGGCGAGCCGACGAGCGCCTGCGCGATGCCGAGCCGCTGTTGCATCCCCTTCGACATCTCCTCGACGCGCCGGTCGCGGGCGTCGGTGAGCGCGACGAGCTCGAGCAGCCGCGCCCGCTCGTCCTTCCCGCCGGTCGAGCCCGACAGTCGCTGGTGGAGGACGAGCAGTTCGTCGGCGCTCATCCAGCCCGGGAACCGGAACAGCTCGGCGAGGTAGCCGAGGCCGGCGCGGGCCTTCGACGAGCCGGCCCTGGCGCCGTTGACCCAGGCCGCGCCTTCGGTCGGCCGGACGAGCCCGCACGCGATCTTCACGAGCGTGGACTTGCCGGCGCCGTTCGGCCCGAGCAGGCCGACCAGTTCGCCCTCCCCCACCTCGAGGTCGACGCCGCCGAGTGCCTCGACCCGCCCGTAGCGCTTGGCCAGTCCCTGGGCGGCGAGGGCAGCGGCCACGAGCCCAGTGTAGGGACAGCCTCTGAGACGAAAATGAAGAAGCCGCCTGTCGGCGGCTCCCTCGGTGGCGCGTGAGGATCTCAGGCTCAGTGTCGTCGTGTCGGCCCGTCTGTCAAGCGCGCGGCTACGATCCGGCCGTGGCACGCGGCTACCTCGAAGGGCCGGCGAGCGAGGAGCGCGAGGCGGCGCTCGAGCGCGGCGACCACCTGGAGCTCGAACGGCCGCGCGAGCGGCGCGCCGTCTACGGCTCGACCACCGAAGACCCGGAGCCGCACTTCCTCGGCTGGGCGGACGACGTGGATCCCGACGAGCTGTTCGCGTCCGGCCGCGCCTGGGGGCTCGCGGTCCGCGTCAGACCGGCGGACTAGCAGCCTTCTGGCGCTCCCAGGCGCGGAGCACGTCCTCGACGTAGCGCCGCTGGCTGTCGGAGAACGGCGCCCGCGCGAGCAACCGCCGCACCTCCCCCGGGTCGTCGTGCTCGACCGCCGCCTCCAGGTGCTCCCGCATCGCCCCCGGCTCCCTGAGCTGCCTTCGCAGCCAGCGCAGCAAGCTGACACGAGCCGGATCCATCGCTCCAAGAGTAACGGGCTACGGAACCCGCTCGAAGCGGGCGACGGTGAAGCCGAGCAGCACCGGAACGGTCAACGTGAAGGTTGCGAGCATGAGCGTCATCACGACCAGCACCGCACCACGGGTCTGGTCGTAGACGAACGCGTACTCGATCATCCCCGCGATCACGATGTACGCGAGCAGCGTCCAGCGGGCGACCTGGAAGAACCGTCCCCAGGCGAACCTCGGCTCGCGGGCGAGCAGCACGACGGATGCGACGAGCACCGCGAAGGCGACGACGAGACAGGCGATCGCAGGCCCGAGCGGCGCGTGCTTCGGCAGATAGGCCGCCAGGTAGCTGACCCCGGCGGCGACGAACCCGATCGCGACCATGCCGAGCGCCGTCACCGGCGGCATCTTCCGGTCGGCCCAGGCGCGATCCTCGGACGCGATCATCAACTGCTCGCCAGCCAGGTCATGATCACCAGGGTCACGATCTGCATGACGCCGATGATCCCCGCCGTGAAGATGAAGCGGCGCATCAGCTTCTCGATCACGGCCCCGTTCGGCTCCGGCTTGCGCAGCTCGAACAGCACGGCGATGTTGGCCGGCTCGAGCAGGCCGATGGCGATGACGGACATGACGCCGACGACGGCGAACGACGCGACCACCCAGGCGTGCTGCGGATAAGACGTGTCGAGCATCCCGTTCAAGCGGGCGAGCTGGAAGCCGGCCGCGAGCGTCATCGTCACGAGCGTCGGGATGATCAGCACCATCTTCGGCATCAGCTTCTTCGTCAGCTCGATCCGGCCCGGGAGCGCGAGACTGCCGAGAATCGGCCCGAGGACGAGACCGAGGAACAGGTCGAGCGCCGTCCAGACCCCGCCGCCGGCGACGTGGAAGAAGTCCAGGGCCCAGCGGGAGTTGGTCGCGATGGCGGCGACCACGCAGCCGAGGATCACCGCGACGACCGGAAGCGCCTTGACCGGAAGGATCTCGACAGGCCGCTCGGCCGGGCGGGCATCCGCCCCCGTGAGCTGGAGAGGCTGCTCCGCGACCGCCACCGGGGGCGAGACTCTATCGAACCGCACGGAGATCTGACCCCGCGGACGACGTCCCTATACTCGCCCCGGGGGCCGGTAGCTCAGCTGGTAGAGCAGGGGACTTTTAATCCCAAGGCCGCTGGTTCGAGTCCAGCCCGGCCCATCTCATGAGCCTCTCTGACGGCGTCCAGGTCGATGACCTCGGATTCCGCATGAACAGCGGCTTCTGACGGCTCCTTTGGATGAACAGTCCCCTTGCCCGGCACAGGGTCCAATCACGGGCGCTTGACAGTGCACGTGAGGAGGCGGCGAGGGATTGGGCCGAGCGTTCGAAAGGCCGCCCTCTTGCGGCGGAATGGGCGGGAGCGCCTGCTCGGTGCGGCTGTGGCGGACGATTGGCGCTCCCGCCCTTGGATCGTCATGTCGCCTATTTGGCCAACCGGAGCGTTGCTGGAACCGGTGCCGGCTGACCGGTTGCGCGCCTGCGGATCAGAAGGAGCGCGGCGAGTGCGCCGGCGGCTGCGAACCCGGCGCTCGCGAGCAGAGCTGTCTGGAAACCCTCGGTGAGGGCGACCGAGGCCGGCGTCGCGGGGTTGCCCGCAAGAGCGTCGCTGGTTGTCGAGATGGCGATCGATGAGAGGACGGCTACACCGAGCGCGCCGCCGACTTGCTGGGTCGTGTTGATCAGGCCGGAGGCAAGGCCGGAATGGCGATCCTCGACGCCTTCGAGTGCGCCGATCGACATCGCGACGAACGCGGTGCCGAGCCCGAGACCGGACACGATCAAAGCCGGCATCAGGTCGGTCAAGTAGCCACCATCAGCTGAAATGCCGGAGAGGAGCCAGGTTCCACCGCCGAGCATTGCCATTCCGACGACGATCGGCACCCTCGGCCCGACCTTGGTGACCGCCAGGGAGCCGGCGACCGATCCGACCAGCGCAGGAACCGACAGCGCGAGCCAGGCCAGGCCGGCACGAAGCGGCGAGTAACCGAGCACCTGCTGCAGGTAGAGCGTGACCACGAAGAACATCCCGAACATGCCACCGCCGAACAGCAGCGAAGCCACATTCGAACCCAACAGGGCCTCCAACCGGAAGATCCCGAACGGGACGAGCGGTGACCTCGTGCGGCTCTCGACCAGCACGAAGACACCGAGTAGCACGGCGGAGCCGGCAAACAGGCCGACTGTCCGCGCCGATGACCAACCGGCATTGTTCGCGTTGACGAGTGCGTACACGAGCAGGCTGATCGCCGTCGTCACGGTTGCCGCGCCGGCAAGGTCGAATCCCTTCGCTTGCCCGGAGGCTCGACTCTCCGCGAGCAGGATCGGGGCTAGGCCGATGACGAGGAGCCCGATCGGGACGTTGAGCAGGAAGATCCACTTCCAGCCGACCGTGTCGGTCAGGACGCCGCCGATGAGAAGGCCGACGGTACCGCCCGATGCGCCTACGGCCCCCCATGCGCCGAGCGCCCTGTTTCGCTCGGCACCTTCGGGGAAGCTCGTCATCAGGATCGAGAGCGCTGCCGGCGTCATCGCCGCCGCGCCCACTCCTTGCAGCGCGCGTGCCGCGACAAGGGCCCCATCCGACCAGGCAAGCCCTGCGAGCAGTGAGGCGAGGGCGAACAACCCGACGCCCGCGATGAACACGCGGCGGCGGCCGAGCAGATCGGCCGCACGGCCGCCGAGCAGGAGCAGGCCGCCGAAGGTGAGGGCGTAGGCGCTTACGACCCATTGCAGGTTGGTCGCCGAGAAATCGAGATCGGTCTGGATCGACGGCAGGGCGACGTTCACGATCGCCACGTCGAGGATGACCATGAAGAACGCCGTGCAGAGAACAGCCAGGCCCAGCCAGCGCCGGGCTTGGTGTTGTGCGTGTGATGTTTCACCGTCCCTTCCTGCATTGGGTGTCCGGCTCGACGCCGGCCACCAATCAGGCAGCGGGTTCGGCCGGCCGAAGTGCGCCACAGCCGTATTGGTGTGCCGCACGGAACCTGCGCTCCGCCTTGCGTTCTTCTGAGCGTGAGGTCTTCATCTCCGATCCTCCTCTTGAGTGGACTCGACTTCCGCCCAAGAAGACACGACGCTCCCTAACCGCCGGTAGGCGCACGACTGCTAACCGGTAAACAGCGGCGCTACCCGCTCCACACCGTGATCCCTACTGAGGCTGATCGCCTGCTCGCTGCCAACGGCGTCCGTCACCGCACGGAGGTCGTACATCCGCATCTCGAGGTCGGGGGACTCCAGTCGGTCAGCCCTGAGAGCCCGTGCCGATCTTGTCGGCCCGCGGCCGGTTAGTCGGTATGCGAGTTCAGCTCACCGCTTTGCGCGTGCTGCAGCCTCTGTCTCTGCCAGGCCGGAAGCACCTTGCCGCTGCAGGGGCGCGCGTCTACGCGGAGGTCGGTGCCGCTAGTTCATCGAGCAGGGAGCGGGCCCGAACGAGATCCGGTGAGTCGAAACCTTCGGTGAATTTGCTGCGAGCAGCGGCTACTTTCGTGCGCGCCTCCTCGCTCCGGTCATTGTCAGCGAGCAGCTCGCCGAGGCTGACCGCTGCACGCAGCTCGAGCGAGGGGCTTCCCTGGCTGCGGGCGATCTCGAGGGCACGGACGAGGCCGGCTTCACCTGCTTCGTGTTCGTCCATGGCGAGAAGAATCTGGGCTCGCAACCGGTGGAGCTCTGCCTCGTAGAAGAATCGGCCACCTCGCGGCAGGCATTCGAGCGCCGAATCGAGAGCGGTGAGCGCCTCGGCGGGACGAGCCGCTCTCAGGCAGGCGTCGGCGAGAAGGCCGAGGTAGTAGGCATCGTCCATTTGCGCCCCGGTCGCCTGGGAGAGTTCGAGACCCTGCCGAAGCTCCTGTATGCCCTCGTCTGGAGGGCTAGAACCAGCTGCGGCGCGAGCCCAGCCGTGGAGGATCGTTGCCATCGCCCTCCGGTAGACGAAGCCGCCTCTCTCGGCGGCGTCGAGCGACGCCTCCGCCCAGCGAGCGGCCTGTTCCGGCTCGAGCCGGAGCTGGCTGACCAGAGCAGCCTGGGCCAGGGCCGCGGCGTGCGCGTGCCTCGCGCGCGGATCCAATGCAAGTTCGACGGCTTGGGCTGCCCGCTCGCGAGCCTGGTCCGGATAGCCGAGAAACCAGAGCGAAAGCGCCGCCCAGGTGTGGCACGACACGCCCGAGTTGTCGCCGTACGCGGCGGTTGCCGGGTTCACGTAGCCAGGATCGAAGACGGCGAGGCCACGCTCGGCGTGTTCGAGCGCGCTCTCGAACGCGCCCTGATGGAAGAGGCTGCACGCAAGAAACTCGTGAGAGTCGGAGAGGAGACCTCCGCCCGCCCCGAGAGCCAGTGTCTCCTGCAGCAGTTCCTCGGATCGATCGTACTCGCCTCGCGTCTCGTAGAGCGTCGCCAGCATGAAGAGGCTCGAAGCGAGCTCGTTCTTGCCGCCTACCTCCTCGGCGAGAGCGCGGGCGCGGAGCAGTGCGGACTCGGCTTCCGGAGACGACCAGCCTTCTGTCGCAATCAGCGCCGGGCCGAGCATCGCGCGGAGCGGAAGCTCCCTGGCGGAGCGCTCCGTGCTTTCGGGGAACTGGTCGAGCATCGCGAGCCCAGTTGCCAGGTGCTCGATCGCCTCGCGTGGCGCTCGCCGCTCGGTCGCCTGCTCCGCGGCGGCAGCGAGGTAGAGGACCGCCTGTTCCGGGTCGCCTGCGCGGACGAAGTGGCCGGCGAGCTCGGCTGCGATCTCGCGCGACCTCTCACCGTAGGCGAGCACGAGTCGGGCTCCCAGAGCCTCGTGGAGCCGCGCGCGCCGGCCCGCCGGCAAACGCTCGTAGAGCACCTCGCGGCACACGTCGTGGGAAAACGCGTACGTCCCGGAGAGGGTGCCGTCCGGCCAGCGCTCCTGACCTCGCGGGACGAGGCAGAGACCGGTGCGCGCAAGATCGTGGCACCGTTCCTCCACCTCGTCGTCTGAGAGCTGGACCGCAGCCGCGACGAGCGCCGCCGAGAACTCGAGGCTGAGCGCGGATGCGGCCTCGAGGATCGCCTGATCCTCGGCGGGCAGTCGCATCAGCTCCTGGTCGATGAGCTGCAGCACGGAGTCGGGAAGATCGTCGGTGAGCTTCTCGGGGTCACCGGCCACGCGCCACGTGTCGCCTTCTGCGAAGACGAGCCCGCGCTCGATCCAGGCGTCGACGACCTTCTCGAGAAACAGCGGGCTCCCGCGCGTCCGGGCGGTAAGCGTGGCGGAGGTTTCCGGCGCGAGCTCCGCTCCCGGAAGCCGCGTCGCGACATACTCGGCGGCGGCTCGCTCGCCCAGCGCGGACAGCGCGATCCCGACGCAGTAGTCGCGGAGCTCGAGCTCCCTGGCTATACCCTCGATCGGGCTGGCCTGCGCACGCGCGTCTGCAGGCCGGTAGGTGCCAATGACGAGGACTCGCGCAGGCGCGCGCCGTCTCGCGACGGCGGCGAGGAGGTCGATCGTCGAATGGTCGCTCCAGTGGAGATCCTCGAGGAGGAGAATCACCGGCCGCTCTGCGGCGAGCGCCTCGAGCCCTTCGAACAGCTCGCGCAACATTCGGTCGCGGTTGGCGCCGATGGTCCGCGCCCGGACCGATTCGAGCTGCAACGGCTCGACCAGCCAGGGGATCTGCAACACCCAAGTGGGCGCATGCTCGACAAGAAGCGTCGTCAGGTGTTTGTGGTCAGGCTCTCGCCGAATCGCGCCGACTGCCTGGAGCACCGGCATGTAGGGCTCACCGGCGCCGTGCTGTTCGATGCACTGCCCGCGCATGACGAGCAACTCGCCACCGGTCGCCGATGTCTCGGCTAGGAAGCTCTCCACGAGAGTGGTCTTGCCGATCCCGGCCTCGCCGGAGACGAGCGCGAGCTGTCGCCGTCCCGCGCACGCATCGGTAAGGAGCCGGCGCAGGCGCGCGAGCTCGACCTCCCGTCCGACCGGTCGGACGGAAACAGGCTCGAGGACGAGTGGTGGGGCTGTCGACGTCGTCCCTCGAAGAGGCGGATCCACTGCCGTCTCCACGGGAGCGAGCTGGAGGCCGGGATCCTGCTGCAGAATCCGTCGCTCCAGATCTCGCAGCGCACGAGAGGGCTCGATGCCCAGCTCCTCGTCGAGTAGGCGGCGCCCGTCGTGGTAGGTGGCCAGCGCGTCGGCCTGCCGACCGGAGCGGTAGAGCGCGACCATCAGCTGGCCGCGTAGGCGTTCGCGGAGGGGGTACCGGGCGACTAGCGCTTCGACCTCGCCGGCGAGGTCGGCGTGGAGGCCGAGGGCGAGGTCGGCCTCGATCCGCTCCTCGAGCGCCGAGAGACGAAGCTCCTCGAGGCGGGCGGCTTCGGTCGGCGCGAACGGCTCCGAGAACTCGGTCAGGGCGGGGCCGCGCCAGAGCGCAAGCGCCTTGCCAAGCAGCGTGGAGGCGTCTCCGGGTCGGCCCTCGGTCTGCGCGCGCCGCGCCTCGACGAGCAGCTGCTCGAAGCGCTCGAGGTCGAGCTCCCCCTCGCCAACCTCGATCACGTAACCGGGCGGGCGCGTCAGCAGCCTCTCCGCGGGCAGCACCTTGCGCAACCGCGACACGTAGATCTGCACCGCTTTGACCGCCGTATCGGGCACGGCGTCACCCCAGAGATCGTCGATCAAACGCTCAACCGAGACCGTCCGGTTCGCGTGCAAAAGCAGGACTGCGAGCAGCGCCCGCTGCCGACCACCGGCAAGCGGCAGGATCGTCTCACCGTCGGAGACCTCGAGCGGACCGAGCAGCCGGTAATCCACTAGCCAGCCGGACCGTAGCGCACCGAGCCCGCCCGACGGGACGTGGCCGTCGCGCCGCATCTACCGGTCGTTTGCCGACTGGCTGCGATCGGTTTACCGGGCGGGTGTCTTCTGTGCGGCGACAGATGGCCGGGATCACCCGGGATCTCAATCGAAGGAGGAAGTGATGAGCACGGTCACCGACAAGATCCGAAACGGCGTCGACACCGAGGTGATGTTCGGGACGCTCGACGCGATCAAGGCCCAGCCCGCGCTGGGCAAGTTCCAGTTCCGCGCCCGGAACCGCTGGATCGACGGCGCGCACAACCGCACGACGATCAAGGACTTCTACGCCGCGGGCCAGGAGGACACCTCCCGCCTCGAGGCGTTCGCGATCGACGCCGGTGAGCCGGCGATCCTGCTCGGCACCGACACGGGGCCGAACCCGGCCGAGTCCCTGCTGCACGCGCTGGCCGCCTGCGTGACGACCTCGATCGTCTACGTGGCGGCGGCGCGTGGCGTGCACCTGACAGAGGTCGAGTCGACCCTCGAGGGCGACATGGACGTGCAAGGCGCCCTCGGCCTGTCCGACGACTACCGCAACGGCTTCGAGCAGATCCGAGTGTCGTTCCGGATCAAAGGCGACGCCCCCGAGGAGAAGCTGCGAGAGGTCGTCGACAGGGCGCAGAAGCGTTCGGCCGTCTTCGACATGGTCACCAACGGCGTGCCCGTCACCGTGGACGTGGCCACCGCGTAACCCAAGAGGAGCGGCCGGTAGCCACCCTCAGGGCGACTACCGGCCGCACGGCCCGAGGAGAAGAACCTGTGAATCCCAACCTGAGACTGATCGCAGATCGTTCTACCCAACCTGCGCCCGCGGCGGACTTCGCCGACGCCATGAGCACGCTCGCGAGCGGCGTCGTGATCGTCACCTGCTGGCTCGGTCACAGGCCTTGGGGCATTACCGTCACCGCCTTCGCTTCGATCTCAGCCAGCCCGCCGACGGTCCTCGTCTCGCTCAGGTCCGACGCGGTCGGCGCGCGCGCGATCACAGCCACGCGACGGTTCGGCGTCAGCATCCTCGACGAGCGCCAACTCGACGCTGCCTGCCATGGCTCTGCGCCTGGCGCGACCAAGTTCCTCGAGCAGTTCACCGGCCCGGACGACGCGCGAAGCGCGAGCCCGGTCGTCGCCGGCGCGCTCGCTCACCTCGACTGTGAGCTCTCCGAGGAACTGCAGGTCGCAGACCACACCCTCTTCCTCGGCCGCGTCCACGTCGCACACACCTCGCTCGACGGGAGACCGCTCGTGTACTTCCGCCGCGCCTACAGAGCGCTCGCCGATCCCGCCCACGCACGCACATCGACCGGAAGGAGGTCCAGATGCCAATCGAGCTAACAGCCAAGACCGAGCCGGGCGAGCGCCTCGTCGCACTCGCCGAGACGCTCGCAACCGAAATCAGCCGGCAAGCCGGCACCCACGACCGAGACGGGAGCTTCCCCTTCGACAGCTTCGCGACCGTCAAGACGAGCGGCTACTTCACCGCCCCGATCCCCGAACAACTCGGCGGGCTCGACGTCACCTCCGTCCACGACGTGGTCGTCGCCTCGAGCCGGCTCGCCCGTGGCGACGCCTCGCTCACGCTCGGCGTGAACATGCACCTTGTCTACGTGCTGAACGTCGTGCGGCGCTGGCAGATCGCCGTCGCCTCCCACAACGAGCGGCGTGCCGGCGCGTTCGCCGGAACACTCGAGCAGATCGCCCGCGACGGAACCGTCTTCGCGTCCGCAGGCAGCGAGACTGGGCAAGACCTCACTCGGCCCGCGACGACCGCTACCCGCACCGACCAGGGCTGGATCGTCTCCGGCCACAAGGTCTTCTGCACGATGTCACCAGCCGCCGACGTCCTCTACACGGCGGTCACCTTCGCCGACGACTCCGGGAACGACCGGTACGGCTACGCGATGGTCCCGCGAGAGACACCCGGAGTGGTCGTCCACCACGACTGGGACGCACTCGGTATGCGCGCCTCCGGCAGCAACTCAGTCTCGTTCGACGACGTTGAACTGCCGGCCTCTGCCCTCCGCGGAGGCTTCCCCGTCGGCGACTCGGCCGAATACATGGAGCGAAACCTCAGCGCCGGCCTCTTCCACGCGGCCGCCGCACTCGGCATTGCCGAGAGCGCACACCGCACGATCACCGGCCGCCTGGCCGGAAACGGCAGCGATCACGACGCAACGACCCGCGTCCTCGCCGCCGAAAACGCCGTCGATCTCTCCGCCTGCCGCGCGGTCCTCTCGCGGGCGGCCGCCCTGATCGACGAGCAGCATGCCCTCAGCCCAACCTCACTCCCGACCGGAGCAGAACTGACGAGCCTCTTCGCCGAAGCCCAAAGCGCGAAAGCGTTCATCGCCACGGTCGCCGTCCGCATCGTCGATCGGGCCCTGGCCCTCTCCGGTGGAGCCGGTTACCTGAACGGCAGCCCCCTCGCCCGCGCCTACCGCGACGTCCGCGCCACCGCCTTCATGCACCCACTAGGCGCGAACCGGGCCTACGAATTCCTCGGACAAATCGAACTCGGACGAGAGCCAAGCCTCCACTGACGCGGCCAAACGATGCGGAGTACAGACACCCTCATCAATCGACGCCGGACAGGCCCCGCGATCGCTGAGCCGACACCTCGCGCGTCCAGGTCATCGAGCACCACTCCGCCTTCATGGTCTCGTGGACGTGACGATCGTGAACGTTGGTCTGCCCTCGATAGAGGGCGCACGGTACGAAGGTGATTTCGATCGCCCATGAGAGCTCCCAAGTGCTGGCCGCGGTCGCGATGCTCTACGGATTAGCAGCCGCCCTTTCCGTGCTCCTCCAGGCACGGCAGATGCTCGCTCGAGGCGGCTCCTGCGACGTCTCGGCCCGCTTCCTGGCGACGTACGTCGGGGGTTATGCGATTTGGCTGGTCTACGGCCTCAGCCTTGGAAACGTCCCCATCGTCGTCGTAGATGCTTTGGGCCTGGTATGCGGCGCCGTAACGCTCGCCGTCGCGCTGAAGCTCCGCGGCGCTCTGCTTTCACCCGCGAGCTGGAACCAGTGCGGCCCACGAGACCCCCGGACAGAAAGGCTCACGGCGCCTATTCGCCCCCAACGCGAGAAGGCACCTTGGGACTCCAGTGCAGAAGCAGGCCCGCATCCTCCACGCGGTCCGGGAGGCCCCGAGAGGACCACAAGCTACTCGGCCCGCCCTTCCTGAATCGCCGCTTTGTCGTGTTCTGCGGGAAGTGCGACAAGCGTGTCGCGTTTTGGTGGAAGAGCGACTCACGAATGCCGACACACGTTCGCCTCGCTGATGATCGTCGCCGGCGTGAACGCGAAGGCGCTCTCCAAGTACTTGGGGCACGCCTCGGTGGTCATCACGCTAGACCGCTACGGGCACCTGATGCCCGGGAATGAGGAGGAGGCGGCAGGGTTGCTGGATGCGTACCTGGCGTACGCGACAGGCTTGGATGTCTAGGAATTGAAAGGCGGCAGTCGCAGGGCAGTGCGGAGCCGACGGCCGGCGAGCCGAAGGAGCGGCGCTCGGTGACCCGAGCGGAAAAGCAGGCGGCCGACCGCCTGGCCGCAGCCGAGAAGCAGACACCGCGACGCGGCGCCCCGAAAAAGTGAGCTCGGCTCGAGCTGGCAAGGGATTTGGCGTCCCAGGCCGGGCAAGGGATTGACCATCCCACGTTTCAGCTCGGACACCACCTTTGCGAACGTATGATCGAACGCCCGTGTGTGAAGCGGGCGCAGATGGGGACTGTGGGGGACTAGAGGGGACGGTTGAGCGGTTTTCAGTCCCGCTGGAGCGCTCGGTTTCCCCTCGGTCCCCTGGCGTACTCACCAAGACTCACCATTGTGTTTGGCCTAAGCCGCTGCACGACTCCCCGAGCGGTTGCGGGTTGTAGGCGTCGACCGAACCCCGGACACGCCTCTTTATCGCGATGACCGGTGGTGCCGAGAGTGATAAACCGTGGTGCGCCCGACGGGCTTCGGCAGGTCTACGAGGTGGTTGTAGGCCCCTGTGCCGAGAGTTCTTCCTCGAGCGCTTTGAGTCGTGGGCGAGTCTGCGCGACCATGGCCAGGTTCTTTTTGCAGTTGTAGCGGTCGAGGGCTTGCTCGAGCGCGGCTTGTGCTTCGCGGGCCTTTCCTGATCGCGTAAGTACTTCGGCGAGGTCGCAGTAGGCGTCGCCTTGCAGGTTGAGTGCGTCTGTCTGCTCGATGATCGAGACCGCTTGGTGGGCGAGTTGCTCGGCCTGGCTGTGGTCGCCGCGGTGTGCGTGGACGCGCGCTTGGACCTGTCGCCAAAGCGCCTCGGCGGTCAGGTCCTTCTCGGCGGCCAGTTCGCGCCCAAGCTGTGCCCACGGCTCGGCGTCTTCGTAGCGTCCGAGTTCGCAGAGCGAACGACCGAGCTGGGACGCGCCGTTGGAGAGATAAGCCCTCTGACCTAGTCGCTCGAGAGCTTCGCAGCCCCGCTGCAGGGACGGCACCGCCAGCTCGTGCTCGCCCGCGACCGCAGCGAGCGCGCCGAGATCAAGGTCTAGGTCGTTCCGTTCGCTCACCTCACGCAGCCGCTCGAAGGTCGAGACGGCAAGGTCCCAGGCCTCGTCGAAGCGGTTGAGCATCGCGAGCAGGTGGGCGCGGACGAAGAGCCCGTATGGGGCTGGGCTTGTCGCCAGAAAGGAATCGAGTGTCTCGAGAGCTTCATCCGCAGGACGCGGCCCATAGACGAGCGCCCAGGGAAGGCCGGCCAGCTCGAAATGATGCGCTCTCGCACGCTCGAAGAAATGCAGGGCTTGTTCAGCCGCAAGCGCACGTTCCTCGAAGTGCCCGCGATAGTTTGCCGCGTCGCTGAGCGCATACCAGACCCGTCCGAGAGCAGCGCCGTCGGCCAACGGTTCGAGGAGAGCCAGCGCCTCTCTGGCCAGCCGTTCCAGATCGTCGACAACGTTCGGCCCGGACGCGGCCTCCAGATGTGAATGGGCGACGACGACCAGTGCGAGGGCCTCGGCGGGTCGGTCGCCGATCTCCCGAGCCCGCTTCGCTGCCTGTTTGGCGATCGCCGCTCGCGCCTGGGGGCCCTGCTGCGCATCCGCCAGATCGAGCTCCAGGTTGACATCGAGCCGCAGCGGCCGGATCAGTGTTAGCGCTCGTTCGAGCAAACCCGCAGCGGCTCGATCGTCGTCCCGCCAAAGTGCGCGCCTGCCGCCGACAGCGAGTCGTTGACCAGCCCTCTCGGCGAGCGCAGCATCCGGGTATCCCAGCTCTGCCTTGTAACGGGACGCCCGTTCGAGGTGGTAGCCAAGGATCTCGTCTAGCTCTATCAGTTCGTTCCCGTGCTCCTCCAGCCAGCTAGCGAAGCGCTCGTGCAGCTCAGCGCGAGCCGACTTCGGCAGAGCGTCATAGGCGGCGTCGCGGACAAGTAAGTGACGGAAGCGGAAGCCGTCGTCGCCCGGGATCTGTGTGTGCTCGGATCGGATCAGCTCGCGCCGGACGAGCCCGGCCAGGCGTGCAGTTACTTGCGGCTCCTCCGGGGCGAGTGCCTGCACGGCGCCGCGGTGGAAGATCTCGCCCTCAACAGCACCCCGTTCAAGCACACGCCGCTCGCCCGCGTCGACCTGGTCGAGCCGAGCCGTGAGCAGCGCCCGCAAAGTAGGCGGCACGCTCACCTCGCCGTCCGCGGTCTCGGCCATCGCGACCATCTCCGTCAGGAACAACGGGTTACCGCCGGCAGCGCGGGCGATCCGATCGCGCAAGTCCGGGGGCAATGCAGCCGGCACAAGCCGATCGACGTCCCCAGGCTCGAGCGGCGCGAGCCGAATCGTCACCGGCCAGGACGGGCGGCGCTCGAGCAGCTCCGGCCGCGCCGTGCACAACAGCAGCACCTGGGAGCCTGCAGACAACAGCGCGACGTGCTCGACCAGGTCGAGAAACGTCTCCTCACCCCAGTGGATGTCCTCGAACACGCAGACGAGCGGCGCCTGCTCCTCGAGCAGCTTCCGGAACGCCCAGGCGATCTCCTCAGCACTCGTTCCCGATCCCGCCTCGCCGAGCAGCGATCCGATCGCGGCCGCCGCAGCCGGGTCCGACGGCCTCGCCCCAAGCTGCTTCACCACCTCGACCACCGGCCAGTACGTAACTCCCTCCCCGTAAGACAGACACCGGCCACGAACCACCCTCGCGTCGACACGTGCAAGCGCCTCGGCGGCCAGCCGGGTCTTGCCGACCCCGGCCTCGGCCACGACCGTCACCAGCTCACAGCGCTTCTCCGCACCGGCCCGCGCCCAGGCCGAGGCAATCTCGTCCAGCTCCCGGCCGCGGCCGACGAACACATCGCCGTGAACCCGCTCCGGCGCCTCACCCACCCGCAGAAGCCGAAACGCCGGCACAGGCTCCCGCTTCCCCTTGAGTTCGAGAGGCTCCACCGACTCCGCCTCAACGGCCCCCTCGACCAGCCGCTTCGTCTCCGCGCCGAGCAACACCTCCCCCGGCCGCGCCGCCTGCTCCAGCCGGGCGGCGACATTGACCGCATCGCCTGTCACGAGCCGCTCCTCGGTCCCAGTCACCACCTCACCCGTGTTCACGCCGATCCGCGCCTGCACGCCGAGCTCCGGCAACGCGTCCCGCATCTCGACCGCCGCCCGACACGCCCGCAGCGCGTCGTCCTCATGCGCGACCGGCACCCCGAACACCGCCATCACCGCATCACCGATGAACTTCTCCACCGTCCCGCCATGCGACTCGACAATCCCACGCATCCGCTCGAAATACCGAGCCAGCAACGCCCGCAACGCCTCCGGATCCGTCGACTCCCCCAACGCCGTCGAGCCCGTCACGTCGCAAAACAGGACGGTTACCGTCTTCCGCTGCTCGCGGCCCTCGCTGCCGAGCGGCGCTCCGCAATACGGGCAGAACGGAAACTCGCCTGGGAGTTCCTTGCCGCACGCGGGACAAGCCGCCACCGAACGAGTCTACGACGAGAGCGCGACTGGACACGAGTAGCTCACTCTTCCTAGTCTCGCCTCACCCCACAGCCACACCCGATGACGCAGTTCCCGCAAACTGCGACAGACCCGCCGGGTGATCCGCTGGGCCGGCTGATCGCAGCCTGGCCCGCACGGAAGCACGGACACCCGCGACACTGTGCCCGTGCAGCCGGAGACACGCTATGCGCGAAGTGGCGACGTCAACGTCGCGTACCAGGTAACGGGCGCAGGCCCGGTCGACATCGTCTACGTCGACGTGATTTCACACCTCGAGCTCGCCTGGGAAAGCCCATCTCAGGCCGCTTCCTGAACCGGCTCGCGTCGATCGGCCGCCTGATCACGCTCAACCAGCGCGGGACAGGCATGTCCGATCGCGTCGCCGGCGCGCCCACGCTCGAGATGCGCATGGACGACATCCGCGCCGTGATGGACGCGGCCGGCTCCGAGCGAGCAGTCGTCTTCGGTCTCGGCGACGCTGGCCCTCTCTGCGTGCTCTTCGCTGCCACGTATCCGGAGCGGACTGCCGCGCTCGTGCTGATGAACTCTTCGCCCCGCTGGGTCCGCAGCCCGGAGCTTCCCTGGCTTCGGACTCGAGCGGAGGCCGAGCTCTTCGCCACGAGAACGAACGGCGATGGGGCGACGCGGCCTCAATGGAGGACTGGTCGACGACGAGAACAATCCCAGTATCACGGACGAAGAGGCACGCGCATCGCGCCCGTCTCGTGCGGATCGCCGTCAGCCCGGGCTCGGCGGCGGCATACGTGCGGGCGAACCTCGACACCGACGTCTGTGACGTACTCCCGCTTGCTTCGCGTTCCGACGCTGGTCATGCACCGGAAAGACGACGTTCTGGGACATACGAAGCGGCCACTACCTGGCCGACCACATCCCCGGTGCCCGTTTCGTGGAGTTGCCCGGCGCGGACTTCAGCCCTGGCCTCGGCGACCAGGAGCCGCTCTTCGCAGCGCTGCAGTCGTTTCTCGATGACGTCGCCCACGGAAAGCAATGGGAAGCGGAACCGGACCGCGTGCTCGCCACCGTCCTCTTCACCGACATCGTCGGTGCGACCTCCCGTGCTGCGGAGCTGGGTGACCGCGCCTGGCGCGAACTCCTGGAGCGCCACCACGAGGCCGTTCGGACACAGCTCGGGCGCTTCCGCGGCAAGGAAGTGGACACGGCCGGCGACGGCTTCTTCGCCTCCTTCGACGGACCCGCACGCGCAATCACCTGCGCTCGCGCGATCGTCGAGACGATGCCTGAACTCGGCCTCGAGGTGCGTGCCGGCCTACACACCGGCGAGTGCGAACTCATCGACGGCAAGGTCGCCGGCATCGCCGTACACACAGGCGCGCGCGTCGCCGCAATCGCACAACCCGGGGAAGTGCTCGTCTCCAGCACGGTCAAAGACCTCGTCGCTGGGTCCGGCATCACCTTCCAAGACCACGGTCTGCACGAACTGAAAGGCATCCCTGGCGAATGGCGGCTGTACGCAGTGGAGCGCTGATAGCGGGTCTGGATCTTCTGCCTTGTCGCGTTTCCACCAGAAAGCGACAACACTCGGGAGCTGCCCAACTAGGGACAGATAGGATCGCGTCGGGTTCACGGAGTGCCGGGAAGTCTGGTCGGCGGTTGCTTTGTCATGAGCGAAATCGCCAACTTCGGAACCATCATTCTCGTGGTCGGCGCGGGCTTTGGGCTGGCGCTGTTGTCGTCAAAGCTGACGGAGCGGCTGCCGATTCCGCCCCCGGCTGTCTTCCTGATCGCCGCAGCGGCAGCCTCGGACATCTGGCCGAGCCTTTACCACCACACGCCGATCCACACGGTCGAACGGGTCGCCGTCGTCGCGCTGGTCGTGATCCTGTTCAACGGTGGCCTGGACATCGGCTGGCCCAGCTTCCGCGAATCAGCTTTCCCGATGGTTGCTCTCGGTGTCTTCGGCACATTCATAACGGCAGGCGTCGTCATGCTCTTCGCCCACTTCGCCCTTGGCTTCGGGTGGACGCTGGCGGGGCTTGCGGGTGCCGCACTCGCGCCGACTGATCCGGCGGTGATGTTCTCCGTGCTCGGCAACCACGAGATCGGCGGGCGCTCGGGGACAACACTCGAAGGCGAGGCGGGCCTGAACGACCCCGCCGGGATCGCACTGATGATCGGGATGATCGAACTGGCGACACACGCGGACGGGTCGGCAGCCGTCGTGGTGCGCGAGTTCGCAGTCGAGATGAGCGTCGGTCTCGCCGTGGGGCTGGTCGGCGGCTGGCTGCTCGCCACAGTCCTGCACCGGATTCGCCTCCCGAGCGCGGCCCTTCACCCGCTCCTCGCCCTCGCACTGGCGGCTGCTCTCTACGGCGTCACGTCGCGCCTGCACGGATCGGGCTTTCTCGCCGTCTTCCTCGCGGGGCTCATCGTGGGTGGTGGCACGCCGCGACACGAAAGCGCGATCACAAGCTTCACCGGCCCTCTCGCCAGCCTCGCGGAGATCGCCGTCTTCGTCGCCCTCGGCCTGACCGTGTCCCTGGCTTCCCTCAGTGGGCGAACATGGTTCGAGGGCGTCGTACTCGCCCTCGTGCTCGCCGTTATCGCTCGACCCATCACCGTCCTTGTCACCCTTGCCGGAGCCCGCTTCTCTTGGGCTGAGCGGGCGTTCATGGCCTGGTGTGGCCTCAAGGGAGCCGTACCGATTCTCCTCGCTGCGTTCGCCGTTCTCGAAAGCGTCGAGGGGGCGAAGCGCATCTATGGCGTCGTGTTCGTCGTTGTCCTGCTTTCCGTCATCTGTCAGGGGACGCCTGTCGGCGCGGTCGCCCGCCGACTTGGAGTCCCTATCCGCACCCGCCCGTCAGCGGCCTGACAGCTGCCCCGGCCTAGTCACGGGCTGGCTTCTGTGCTCGATGGCGTCGAGTGCGTCGAGAAGCCGGTTTCGTTCTGCGCCGAGTTCTGTGATTGCACCGTCGAGTCGTTTCTGCCCCTCAGCGGTGAGTTCGAGGTAGCGGACACGGGCGTCCCGTTTGGAGATGCTCCGTTCGATCAGGCCGAGGTCTTCGGCTCGTCGGGCGAGTTGGGTGACTGCGCTTTGGCGGCGGATCAACCCCTGACAAAGTCGACTGATCGTTCGTTCCCGCTCGGGGGAGACCCGAATCAGGAGCAGAAGCTGGTATTGCTCGGCAGTGAGCCCGTGCTTTCGGGTGATCCCTTCGGTCTCGGTCAGAAACTCGCGGAGCGCCGACCTGAGAGCAGCAGCCGCTTCGTACTCGCGGTCAGTCACTTCCGCCCTTCGGCCTTGGGTGAGTCATGTCCATTCAGGTGAGCGGGCTGTTGCTGGCTTTCCGAGTTGTCACTCTTGCCTCACTTTTGCGACTTTACATCATCATGTGTTTTATATCGTAGCATGATGGATAATCTAAGAGTTACTCATGGAATCGACAGGAGGTTTGAGAATGTTTCGACACCGCAAGCGTGCTTACTCGAAACCAGGTCTGTGGCTGGGCGGGTCGCTGGTGGCCCTGATCGCAGTCGCAGTGGCTTTGCTCGTGCCGACGCTGGGCGCGGCCCAATCACAAGCAGCACCCGTAAACAAGACCGAACCGCGGATCTCCGGCGACGCTATCCAGGGTGAGACGCTGACGGCCACGACCGGCACCTGGCGAAACAATCCGACCAGCTTTGCCTTCCAGTGGCGTCGCTGCCCGCCGAATGGCGGACGCTTCGACGCTTCCAACTGCACCACGATTTCGGGTGCGACGGCGAGCAGCTACACGGTTCAAAGCGCGGACGTCGGCCGGACGATCCGTGTGCGCGTTACCGCAACGAATGCCGACGGGAGCGCGACCGTAGCCTCGAATCCCACCGATGTCGTGGCTTCTGCGTCGGCGCCGAAGAACACGACCTCGCCGACGATCACGGGTACACCGCAGGAAGGCAAGACGCTCGTCGGACATCGCGGTACCTGGAGTGGCAACGTGACCGACTACAACGACTTCTGGGTGCGCTGCGACAAGAACGGCGACAACTGCTCGAACATCAGCGGCGCCACCGACAAGAACGGCTACCTGCTGAAGCCGGTCGATGTCGGCAACACGATCCGGTTCAAGGTGCAGGCCACGAACAAGAACGGCAGCGCCTTCGCCTCATCGGTACCGACCGCGATCATCGCTTCCGCCGTCGCGCCGCCGCCGCCCCCGTCGGCGACCGGCTGCCCGTCCGGCACCGGCACCATCCAGGTGGCCGATGTCAAGCCGCCGGCGCGGCTGTTGATCGATGCTCAGCAGTCCAGCCCGTCTGTTGTTCATGGTGGGTCGCAGACGATCATCGTGCGCTACCACGTGTCGGCGTGTGGTGGTCGGTCGGTGCAGGGCGCGCTCGTTTACGTGACGGCTACGCCCTATAACCAGTTGTCGACCCCCGGTGAGCAGGCGACCGGCTCGAACGGCTTCGCGGAACTCAGCTTCCACACCCTGTCCGGCTTCCCGGTCAGCGGAAAGCAGCAGCTGCTCGCGATGTTCGTCCGGGCACGCAAGTCAGGCGAGAACCTGCTCGGCGGCATCTCCACACGCCGCCTCTTCTCCATCCCCGTCAGCCTCTAGCACTTCAAGCTCATCGTGGGCCGCCCTCCCGGGGCGGCCCACACCCTTCCGTGCCGCGAGTTCCGTGGAAAAAGCGGACGAGAAGCGTCAAACCTGTCGCCCTCCACAACGCGAGAGCGTGCGACACCTTCTGCCAACGCCACGGCTCGCCGCGGCGACTAGGGCACTGAGTGCTTGGCGGGAGAAGGATTGAACATGGCGGCACGGAGGCTTGCGGTGCAGCAACGTGGTGAGATTGTGCGTCTCACGGATCGAATCGAACTCCTCACTTCGATGCTCCGCGAGATCGGAAATCACGAACCTGAGAGGCGCTCTCCCTCGAAACCTTCGGCATGACGGACTCCTCTCCGTGCAAACCAACGGCCAGGAAGCCTAACCCCGAAGGGCTTCGCCGCTTGCCCGGCCTGCAAGGGGAGTGCGAGCTGGGGAAGGTTCTTCCTCAGCTCGCACTCTGTTAGAGCTGCCGGTGGTTCGGGTCTAGGTGACGACGATCCCGAAGGGTGTTGCGCCCGCGGGGAGTGGTGTCCGGGATGTGGAGAGTTCGGTGAGGGTTCCGCCGTTGACGGCGAAGGTGCTGACTGAGTCGGCGGCGGTGCCGACGACCCAGAGCGTCTGGCCGTCGGGGCTGAGCCGTGCGTCTTCGGCGCCGAGCCCGGCGGTCTTGAATGGTGTGCTGCCGATCAGTGTGAGTGAGCCGTTGGGGTTGATCGTGTAGCGGGAGATGCTGTTGCTGGCCGTGTTGACGGTGAACAGGTACTGGCCGTCGTGGCTGATCTCGACCCAGCACGGTGCGGTCTGGTTGTCGGCGAACGGCGACGAGCCGATCGACGACAAGGTGCCGTCGCCGGCGACGTTGAACGCGGAGACGGTGCCGGCGAGGGCGCCGCCGTGGGCGTTGGAGACATAGAGCTGGGCCGGGTTGTTTGGTCGGAACTCGCTGCCGAACGGGCCTGGCCCCTGCGCTGCGAAGGGCGAGCTAGGAGCGGCGGTCAGCCGGCCGTTCTCGCCGACCGAGAAGCTGTCGATCAGCGAGGTGGCGACGCGGACGCCGACCAGGTGGCTGCCGTCGCCGCTGAACAGCACGTCGCCGGGCTGCGAACCGTCCGGCAGCGGAACGGTCGAGTTGCTGATCGGTCGCAGGTGGCCGCCGGGATTGAAAGTGAAGCCGGTGTAATTGCTACCGCCGGTCCCTGCGTTGGCGACGTAGACCAGGTCGGAGTGGACGGCGATGCTGACCGGCTCGACCCCGCCCGATCCGACCGGGCTGCCCTCGACCGGCTGCAGTTCGCCGTGGGGCTTGATCCGCAGCACCGAGATCTGGTTGCTGCCCGCGTCGACCGCAAGCAGATAGCGGCCGTCGCTCGACAGCTGCAGGGCACCTTGCGATCCGATTCCGTGACCGGTGCCCGCGCCGCCCGCTGCGAATGGAGAGCCGGCCAGCGGTGTCAGCGTCCCGTCGGCGTGACGGTCGAATGCGGCGATCGTGTTCAGGCCGGCCGTGTTGTCGTTGACGTACACCTGCCCGACCACTCGTGATGCGGCAGAGGCGCTACTTGCCGCCAGCGCCGAGCCGGCGACGATCAACGCCAGCAGCACCCCGAAGCGAAACATCTTCATTTGTCCGACCCCCTTCAGACTCTCCGAGGCGAATTCCCCGGAACAGCCACCCTGCCAGCAAGCTCTGAACGGTCCCTTTCACCCCGATGAACAGTTCCTTAAATGCGCGTCCGTATCGACCGGGCGGCCGAGAAAGCGAGTCAGGCAGGGCGACCCATCCGGCCAGGAGCCGGCGGCGGTCGCTGCCGCCTAAGCGTTGGGGGCGGCTGTGGGCAGGGTGAAGGCGACGCGGGCGCCGCCCTCGGCACGGTTCTCGGCCCAGATGCGGCCGCCTTGGGCCTCGATGAGGCTGCGTGCGATGGCGAGCCCGAGACCTGATCCCGGCGTGGTTCGGGAGGTCTCTCCTCGCCAGAAGCGCTCGAACATACGCTCGCCGGCCTCGGTACTGAGCCCCTCACCGGTGTCCTCGACTGCCACGGTCACGTCGGGGGCTCGGGAGCTGACGACGACCGCGATCGATCCGTCGGAAGGAGTGTGCCCGAGTGCGTTCGTGAGCAGGTTGTAGAGGACGCGCTCGACCTTTTCGGGCGCGCAGCGGACGAGCGGCAGCGGTTGAAGGAGTCGGGTTTCCAGCCTGATGCCCTTCGCGCGGGCTTCGGCCTCGAGGCCGCGGATGCACGACTCGACGAGGTTGTCGAGGGCTGCTTCCCGGAGTTGGAGGGTGAGGATGCCGGCGTCGATGCGCGCCAGCTCGAACAGGTCGTCGACGAGCGTCGAGAGCGCGCGAACCTGCTCGTGCAGGGCCGGCAGGTACTCGGCGGGTTCGGCGAGGCCGTCGTCGATCGCCTCGAGCATGGCTTGCATCGAGGCGAGCGGGGTGCGCAGGTCGTGGCTTGCCCACGCGACCAGCTCGCGCCTGGCTTCGAACAGCCGCTCGATCGACTCCGCCATCGCGTTGAACGACCCGCCCATTTGCGCGAGCTCGCGTGGGCCCTGCTCGGGGGCGCGGGCGGCGAGATCGCCTGCCGCCAGCTCCACTGAGGTCGCCCGGAGCCGCTCGAGCGGGCCGAGGATCCAACGGGCGAGCAGGAGCGCCCCGACAACGGCCGACAGCGCTGCGGCGGAGGTAACGGCCAGGATCTTGGCGTCGTCGTGCATGTGGAACATCACCCAGCCGGAAGCGAGCACGGCTCCAAGCGGCAACACGACAGCGAGGAGCGCAAGCCCGGCAAGCTGGAGCCGCACCGTCGGCAGCAGCCGCAGCGCGAATGCGGCAGCGATCCCGACGGCGATCGTGGCGGCGACGAGGATCAGTGCGGCGGTGATCACGGCGTGAACCTGTAGCCGGTGCCCCAAACGGTCTCGAGGTGGCGAGGGCGTGAGGGGTCGTCCTCGATCTTGGCCCGTAGCCGCCGGATATGGACGGTGACCGTGCCGGTGTCGAGCGCCGACGTGTAGCCCCACACCTTGTCCATCAGCTCGTGGCGGGTGAAGACGCGGTTCGGGTGGGTGGCAAGGAACCAGAGCAGGTCGAACTCGATCGTGGTCAGCTTGAGGGTCAGCGCCCGCCTTCTAGCTTCGCGTCTTGCAGAGTCGATCACCAGGTCGCCGACCTCGATCCGCTCCGCTCTACCTTCCGTTGGCGACACCCGGCGCAGGACCGCCTTCACCCGCGCGACCAGCTCGCGAGGGGAGAACGGCTTCGTCAGGTAGTCGTCGGCGCCAACCTCGAGTCCGGTCAGCCGGTCACTTTCCTCACCGAGCGCGGTCACCATGATCACCGGCAGCTCCGATCTCTCCCGGATCCAGCGGCAGAGTGCGATCCCGTCCGTTCCCGGCAGCATCAGATCGAGCACCACAAGGCTCGGGGTCTCGTGCTCGAGCATGCTCCGCGCCGTCTCGCCGTCGCTCGCCTGCAGCGTCCGGTAGCCCTCCTGCTCCAGGTAACGGACGACGACGTCGCGAACGATCGGCTCGTCGTCGACGACGAGCACGGTTCCCATCACCTCATTGTGTGGGGGCACACCGCTCAAGTCCTTAAAGCTTGCTTACGAACTGCCCCGGCTGCGTCAGGTTTCAGCGTTTCGTAATGGTGCCCGCGGCCCTCCGTGTCTACGGTCGCTGCCAGTCGACCAGGAGGCACAGATGCAGTTCAGACGAGTCGCTCTGGGAATGGTTGTGACCGTGGGTGCCGCGCTTGCCTTCGCGGCGTCGGCGCTTCCGGCCAGCATGCACCCGGAGTTAGGGGCTCGGCTCGCCGGGATGGGAGAGCACGGCATCGTCAACCTGCAGGTGAAGTCGAAGTCGGGACAGATCTGCTGGACGTTCGACCTGACCGCTAAGGGGATCACCGGCGCTTCGATCCACACAGGGCAGAAAGGCGCCGTGCTCGTATCGCTCGGCAAGACGTACACGACGAAGGGCTGCACCAAGGCCTCGGCCATGACGCTCGAACATCTCGAGACGAAGCCCGGCTCCTACTGGGTCTTCGTCGACACCAAGGGACACCCGGGCGACCTGCGCGGCAAGCTGTTCGCCGGCATGGCCCACATGTAGGCGACACCCCATGCCCGATCGTCAACAGCCATCAGAGTCGCCGCGCGAGAACGTCGGCGCGCGGCGACTCGGCCGGGCCGGATTCATCGGCGTCGTCGGAGCCGGCGTCGCCACACTCTTCTACGGCAAGGCAATCTCGCGTGCCACGAGCCAGGTGACGAACCCGCTCTCGGACGCAACCGGCCTCACCCGGCTGATCCCCTCCAGCGGCTGGCGCATCTACACCGTCGCCGACTCGATGCCGACCTTCGATCCCGCCAGCTGGCGGCTCCGCATCGACGGGCTCGTCCGGCGCCCGGTCGAGCTCAGCCACCATCAGCTCCTTGCACTCCCGAAAGCCACGCAGGTGTCGACCTTCCACTGCGTCACAGGCTGGGTCGTCGACAACGTCCACTGGGGCGGCGTCCGCTTCCACGACCTCCTGGCCCAGGCCCGACCGCTCCCACAGGCCGGCGCCCTCCACTTCATCTCCGCCGAGAACCCCTACGACGACTACCTCGACCTACGCCAGGTGTCGCTTCGGGACGTGATGCTCGCCTACGAGATGGACGGCAAGCCGCTGCCGCAGGAGCATGGCGCCCCGGTCCGCGTCGTCATCCCCGAAATGTACGGCTACAAGAACGTCAAGTGGGTCGACCGGATCGAGCTCGTCGCCCGGCCGGGCTCGGGCTATTGGGAACAGCGCGGCTACGACAACGACGCCTGGGTCGGACGCTCAAACGGTTATGGCTAGCGCGGCAATCGCGGCCCGCCCGCGCTACGTCAAGCGCTTTACGCTCACCGAAAGACTGCTCCACTGGGTGCACGCGAGCGCGTTCTTCGTCCTGCTCGGGTCCGGCCTCGTCCTCTACCTGCCCTCCCTCTCGACCGCCGTCGCACGGCGGCCGCTGATCAAGGACATCCACTTCTGGACAGGCGTCTCCTGGGCCGGTGCGATCCTCCTCATCTCGTTACTCGGCAACCGCCGTGCCGTCGCGCAGACGATCCGCGAGATCGACCTCTTCGACCGCGACGACCGCCGCTTCCTGACCGGCGACACCCAGGCGCCGCAAGGGCGCTTCAACGCCGGCCAGAAGATCAACGCCATCCTCACCGCCGCCTTCGCCACACTCTTCTTCATCTCCGGGCTGTTGCTCTGGTACGGCGAACGCGACACCAGGTTCAGGCTCGGCGGAACCGTCTTCCTCCACGACACCCTCATGTACCTCTCGCTCGCGATCGTCGCCGGCCACCTCTACCTCTCACTCCTCCACCCAACCACCCGCCACGCCCTCCGCGGCATCACCCTCGGCACCGTCCGAACAGACTGGGCGCGCGCCCACCACCCCAAATGGAGACCGCCCACCGCCGGGGCGCCTTCGGCATCCTCGGGCGACAACCTCACCCCGGCGAGCGACCAGCTCGTCCAATCCGACGGGTAACCGCCGGACACCCCGCGCCCCGAACCGGAGCGCGATCAACCGTTCAACCAACAGCGAACAAACAGAGCGTCGACAGAAGCGCCAGCAAGCCGCGGCTACGCCCAAGAAAACCCGATGACCCCCCGACCGTCACGTTCCGCATCGTAGGGCCGTTCGCATGAACAGTTCCTTACACATGCCAGGCGCGCGACGGACCAGCGAATCGACCTAAGCGCCAAATGAAGGCGACCGGAGTATCAAGGGACCAACAGTCTCCGCACCCGTAGAGTTGCGCCGGATGCCACCAGTCGGTCTGCCGCTAGTCCACGAGGAGGAAGTCGACGGGGTCGTTTCATCGGTGTTCGTCGATATTCGAGCGCGGATGCCGTTCGTGCCGGCGCTGTTCAAGGCCCTGGCGAAGGATCCCGAGATCCTGGTGCCCGCTTGGTTGCAGGCCCGGGCGATCTATGACCACGCGCGCTCGCCGGCTGCAGCAGACGAGATTCGAAGGAGCGCTCAGGTCAGGATCGGCTTTCAACCAAGCCGCCGAGTCCGCGAGGCAGTAGCACCGTTCGTCGTAGAGCTTCCCTTCATGCTGCTGATCGTGACCTCGCTCCAGCTCTCACTCAATGGAGAACTAGCGCGGCGGCCCACGCCTGAACTGGATCTACCGGCGGCGGCGCCTGTGCCCGAGCCTGAGTTCTCTGACCGTGCCGAGCACCCGCTGTTTCCGGAGATCTGCTCGGTCTATGGGACGCAGCATCTCCCGAGCATCTTCCGAACGCTGGCGGCACACGGGGTGCTCGAGGAAGCCTGGGCCGCGATCGGCCCCTTCCTGGCCAGCCCCGAGGGAGCGACTGCGGTCGCCAACGTGAGCTCCGCAGCTGACGATCGGGCGCGCGCGATGCCTGAGGTCGCCTCCTTCGCCGCCAAACGTGCCCGACCGATCCTTGACCAGTTCTCTCGAGCCCTGCCGCGCAACCTGATCCTCGCGCTCGCGGCATCTCACGAGACCGTGTCGGACTGAGCGATCGTCAATCGGATCGCGACTTGGCGCGCTCGTCCGAGTAGTCGCTTCGGACTGTCGGATCGTTCTTTCGCGTGCTTGGTCTTTCGCGTATGAGCCAGGACGAAACCCGCTGATCAAGCCAAAAGGGGATTCACCAAGCAGGAGTCTCGCGAACTCGCTCGCCGAGGTTCTCGTCGTAGGCCATTCCGACTCCCCGTTCGTCTGCTTCAGGGCGTGAGCGCGACCGGTAAGCCGAGACCCTACCGCCGAGACAAGGGACGGGGAACGTCTCATGATCCGCCCCCGTCGGACTAGCCAAAGAGCCGTTCCAGGTTTTCGAACTCGCGCTGCAGCGAGGCGTATTGCCCCTCGAATTGGTCGGCGGGCTGGCCCGGTGTCTGGAACATCAAGAACGTGAAGGCACTTTCCCCGTCGGGGAGGCCGACGACGCGGGTCGGAAACAGCGCCAGTGTGTCCTCACTTGGCCCGGCGAGCATATCGATCACACCGGTATCGGGGTCCGCCGCGTCGACGCGCAGGTCGCTCGCGCACAGTCGCTCGAGACGACCAACCGCGCCGCGGCGGCCGGCGCCTGGCACACTGCCGACCGCATGCTGACCGACGATGCGCCGTGGGTGCCGATGAAGGTCTTCCTCTCGACCGACTTCGTCGCCCGGCGGGTCGGCAACTACAAGTACTGCTGGCTATCGGCCACGAGCGGATTGACCGGCGCCTGCCTCGACCAGCTCTGGGTGCGCTAAAGACCCCGGGAGGCACATCCACTCGCGGCATCGCCACGGGGATCGCCGGACTATCGCGATAACAGCCATGTGTCCGGGTTTTGTCGATTACCAGAACCCGGATCCATTTTGAGGGCGCGAGCACACCGTCCTATACAAGCGACCCACGTTGTACGCGTTCCAAGCCAACCCACCACCTAGCCCTCGCGTGATTTGAGGACTCCGCCGGCGCCGTATACAAGCCCGCAGTTCCTCGAATCCGCCTCGGCTGAACCGGATGAGCGCGACCCGCTCCCGGCTCTCTACTCACCATTTCACTCACCATTCGCCCGCACGTCGCCCGTCCGGAAGGCCGGAAACGGCTTGGTTGAGCGATGGGCGCGGCTGGGATCGAACCAGCGACCTCCCGCGTGTGAACCGGGCGTTCGTTCGTACGGTCGGCAAGGGATGAACAGTTCGGCAGCGTGCCGCGCCGAAGGAAGGAGACACTGTAGGTCGCGACCTCGAGGCCATGCCGGCGCGGACTGGCGCCTACTCGGCGGCGTTCCATCGATTTGTGGGTGGCATCCAACTGACTAGCGGCGACGGCCACGCGAACACATCGCCGGCGCCTGCGACAATGAGAAGATGGGTACGCACGTCGAACGGCTACCGCCGCGCGAGGTCCTGCGGGCCCGCCGGACGGCAATTCTCTCGCTTCTCGCAGAACGTGGTGGTCGCGACGTTCGTCTGTTCGGTTCGCTGGCACGTGGGGACGAGGACGACCAGAGCGATATCGATCTGCTCGTCGAACTGCCCGATGTCGACTCGGCGGCGGCGGAGCTCCTAGCGGCGCTTGGGCTCTCGGAGGAGCTGTCGCAGCTCGTTGGGGCTCGAGTCGAGGTCGTGACTCCCGGAACGCTTCGCGAGGAGGTCAGAGATGCGGCGCTGGCGGAGGCTGTTCCACTGTGAGTCGGCGCGAGCTTCAGCGGCTTCACGACATCCGTGAGGCAATTAACGCGATCCAAGAGCACATCGCCGGAGCCTCGTTCGATCGAAAGACGAGCGATGCCGTGCTTTACAACCTTGTCGTAATCGGGGAGGCGGCTGCCCAGATCTCTGACGAAACGCGGGCTCGGGCACCTGAGATCCCTTGGCCGAAGGTCGTCGGGCTTCGGAACCTGATCGCACACGAGTACTTCCGGATCGACCTCGAGATCATCCGAGACATCGTTTCCAAGCAACTCGATCAACTCGACACCACGGCCGCGCGGCTGATCGACGAAGCCGACCGGCCCTCCGATTGAGCCGTCGCCGCGAAGCTTCGCGCAGGCTTTCCAGGCGCCTCATCGGATTTCAATCTCCCAGGCACTCTTCCGACCGAGTCGCCCTTCGGCTATGTCGGGCAGCTGGCCGCTTAACACTCGGCTCAGTCCAGACTCTTCCGACTGGCAGGATCCACCGCCGCCTGTGCTGTCAAGGGATTGACCGTCCCACGGAGAGGCCCGCCGACAGCGGGCCTCTCCTCAACTCGTGCCACCCGGTCATCAGGCGCTACAAGGCGGGTGCCTGGTCATGAGGCCGGGTCTACGCGCCCCTTTCGATCCGTCTGGGTGAGGTTTCGTGCTCGGTCGCCGACGGAGGCGAGATACGTCGCTGGGATCGCGACGGGGGCTTGCTGGTCGAGTCGGTTCCAGGCCTGTACCAGTGCGGTGAGCGCCGATTTGAGCTCCGCTGCGCGGTTGCCTGCAGCTGCAACGGCCTTCAGCGTCGGGCCGTAGTGGGCGGCGAAGTAGTCGACGAACGCTTCGGCGGTAGGGAAGCGGAAGGTGAAGGTCTCTGTGGTGTGTGCCCAGCGGACGTCCGGGCCGAACAGGGAGGCGAGGTGGTCGGCGGTTCCCCACAGCATGGGTGACTTGATGCCGGCCGGGGGCGGAGCGAATTGGGCGACGATGCGAAACAGGGCGCCGAGAAAGCCGTCCGGCGTCCAGCTTGCGAGCGCGATCGTCCCGCCGGGCCGGGTGACGCGGGCGATCTCGCTGGCGGTCTGGTCGTGGTTCGGCGCGAACATCGAGCCGAACACGGAAAGCACCGCGTCGAACGATGAGTCTGGGAAGGGCAGCTCCTCGGCGTCGCCGGCGCGGAGGTCGATCCCCAGACCTTCGGCGGCAGCCCGCTCGCGGCCGCGTTCGAGCAAAGCCTCGACGTAGTCGATACCGATGACGTCGGCCTGCATGCGGGCGGCGGCGATCGCTGCGTTGGCGCTGCCGGTTGCAACGTCGAGCACACGCGAGCCGGCCCGGAGATCCGCGAGGTCGACGAGTCGCTCAGCGACGGGAACGATCAGGGTGGCCACGGCGGAGTAGTCGCCGCTCGCCCAGGTCGCCTGTTGACGCTGCTTGACCACCTCCAACGGGTCGATAGCGGTTGTAGAGCTTCTCAATTATCGGTTTCGCGCCGGACGGATCCGTCCCTCCAAGGAGTACAACCAAGAGGCCGATTGTTCCTGCCTCTCTACCTTTCGCGACTTAACAGCGTGTTAGATCAGGATCTGGAGAGCCACCGGGAGTGGGCAACCGACGGCGATGAGTGAGCGGGCTCGGTTCAGATCAGCGTCAGACTCAGCGAGCGCGCACGCTTGCTCTTCGCCGAAGCCGAGTGTGAGGAACTGGTCGAATCGCCACAGTGAGACGAGCTCCTCCTCGGTGACGGTCAGATCAAGCTGCTCTTGCTCGGCGAAAGTGGTCATGCTCCTTCCTTTCTGATCTCGATCATCTTCGTACCCTGGAGAACGAGTCTCCAGGCGTTCTTCATGTTGGAGTCGCGTAACTTCTCGGTTCGGAATCCGTAAGGGCGAGCGGGTGCTTTCTCCACGTCCCAAGGGTCTGCGTGGGGTTCGTGTGAATCTGGGTAGGAACATCGGTGAAATGCTTCGCCGAGTTGAGCGGCTGATGGAAGAGTTCTCGGTTTCAGTCGAGATCCGACAGGGCTGCCAGGTCGTCTCCGTGCGCGGCGACCTGGTCGCTGACACTGCGCCTCAACTTGAGTTCGAGCTTGATCGGCTTTTGGGAGGCTTGCCGGTGCTGATCGATCTCAGCCAAGTCGCGTTCCTGACCACTGCCGGGATCGTGGCGCTTCTCTGTGAGCGGACGTTTGGCAGACCGGCATTGTTCTGTCCGGACGGCAGCGTGTCCAGCGAAGCTGCTGGCAATCGTCCAGGCCCAACGCCTGGTGCCGATCTACCGAGACCTCGACGCTGCGCTCGCGGGTTTAGGCGCGGCTGCCTAGCGGGTAGAGCGGGATTCCTCTCTTTTCGTGCTTCCCCATTTGACTGGCGGGAGCCGACTCATGCGGGGAGCGTGGTCGCCTCGGCTGAGCCGGGGCTACTCTTTCGTTGGGTGTCCCTGCTTGCTCACACAGCAGCCGTCCGCAACTGACTCGACTCGCCGGTTTGGACGCTGTTTCGGGTTGAGACATCAGGGGTAGGAAGGATGTGACGGCTGCATCGAGCGAGTCGCGCGGACGGCCAAGATCCCGCTCTCCGACGAGACGCTCGCTCTTCTTACTCGGTGGAACCGCCGCCCGGAGAATCGAGAGAGGAGCGGCGTGCATCCACCTTCCACAACAGTCCCTTCCCTTCAGCTTCGCTTGCAGGCACGACCTGAGTCGGCACAGCTTCTGCGCCAGCGGCTCTACCTGTGGCTGGACGAGCTAGGGGCGGGCAATGAAGAGATCTTCGACGTTTCGCTTGCCTGCACGGAAGCGTTCGCGAACCGAGCATCCGCACGATCCACGCGCAGACGCGATCGATGTGGACGGCAGCGTCACTGGCCGAACGATCGCCCTTACCGTCCGCGATCATGGATCATGGCGCCAGCAACGGGCGCGAGAGGAAGGCGGCCTCGGCTTTCCGCTCATGCGCCACCTGATGGGCAGAGTCGAGATTCATACGCAGCCAACCGGAACCGCGATCAGGATGCAACGACAGCTCGCGCGGATGCCGCGCTTGCACTGATGCAAGCGGAGTCTCGCGGCCTCCTACTAGTTGGGCTCATGGCGATGAAGGAAGGGCGCGTGATTCGGCAGCATCCCGTTGGCTAGTCGCAGTCGGCCGTGGCAGACGGGGCAGACGCCTGTGGCTCGTCCTCTCGGGTCGAACTGCTCGCTTCTTCGGATGGCAGGCTCGCCGGTGCCTGGGCAGCTTCCTTCCGGGACGGCCATGCCGCTCAGGCTAGCTCTGGTTTGCTGGCTTCCCTGGGCGTTCAGTGGTTGCCGCTTGGGCTCGGAGTGAGGGTGGTCGAGGTTGAGAGCTAGGAGATCGCGGGGTCGGGGCCCGTTAGATCAGGATCTCGGTGGCCCCACCTCAAATGATGCGCTCGATGCGCTTGCAGATGGTCTGCCGGTGTTGGTTGATCTGTCTGGGTTGCGGATGCTGACTTCGGCGGGTGTGCATGTGCTGCTGAAGCCGCGAGCGTTCGGCCGTCCGGCGATCTTCTGTCCGTTTGGCCCGGTGTCGAAGGTGTTGGAGATCGTGCACGCCCACCGGCTGGTGCCGATCTACGCTGATCTGCAGGCAGTTCTCAGCAGCTTGACCGCCTGAAGCGGGGATCGAGGTGGTCGTGGCATGACACACGGGCCTCATGGCGTGCGGATTGCAAAGAAATCTGTCCGCACGGGGCGCGCAACACTAGGAATGAATACGCGTGTGCGGCGGATGTCGGCGCGTAGTACCACGCGTGGTCGCTGTTTAAACGCGGCATCGATGTGGGGACTCTGGTCTGTCCAATCGACTGAGGAGTGAATGAATTGCTGATTGCGCTACTGATCCTGTTGCTCGCCATCGCCATCTTTGGCGGGGTGTTCGTGACGAAGTTCCTGTTCTTCGTGCTGCTCGTCTGTGCGCTAGTCGCCCTGATCGGGTTCTTCACACGACGGACGGCCTGACCAAAGGAGGAACGATGGGACTTGGAGTCAGCCTGATCCTGATTGCCGCCGGTGCCATTCTGGCCTGGGCGGTACATGTGACTACGACCGGCTTTAACGTGAACACGATCGGCTACATCTTGTTGGTCGTCGGCATTCTCGGCGCGTTGCTCTCGCTCGTGTTCTGGTCGAGCTGGGCCGGGCCGGGGTACTTCACGCGCAGGACGTACGTCGACGACGGGCCTGTGCGCCGCCGCCGAGTCATCGAAGAGGACGTCGGCTAGAGCCGACCGGGGCCGGCAACTCGCCTCTCTTCCGCAGGATGAGCCGACTTACCGTCCTTCGCAGTGCGCTCGACCGCCGGCAGCAGCGCTGCCGGCCGGTCGGGTTCGTGCTGGCCGTCTTGCGGAAGTACTCGGACGACAACGGGTCGTTTTTGGCGGCGACGATTGCGTACTACGGATTCTTCTCGCTGTTTCCGCTGCTGCTCGTCTTGACGACCGTGCTCGGCTTCGTTCTCGACTCGCACGGCCATCTGTACGCGACGCTGGTCGGCTCGGCGCTCGGGCAGCTGCCGGTGATTGGGCGGCAGCTCAGGACGCACTCATTGTCGGGCAGCGGGCTCGGGATCGCCGTCGGGATCGCGGTCGCACTGTGGGCCGGTACGAGCGTCTTCCTTGCGGCCCAGAACGCGATGAACCAACTCTGGAACGTCGCTTATACGCGTCGGCCTGGTTTCCTCGCTGCGCGGCTGCAGGCGCTTGGCCTGCTCGTCCTGCTCGGCAGCGGGCTTGCTGGCGACAACCGTTCTTGCCGGCCTCGGGAGCTTCGGCGCTAGTTACGGCGTCGCGTGGAAGGTCGGCTCGATCGCCCTTTCGACGGCGCTGAACATCGGTCTCTTCTGGGTCGGGCTGCGGCTTTTGACCGCGAGGGACGTGTCCTGGCGCTCGCTCCGAGGCGGCGCGATCGCGGCGGGGATTGGCTACGAGATCCTGCAGGCTGTGGGCGGCTTCTACGTCGGCCATGTGCTGACGAGCTCGAGCGACACGTACGGCACGTTCGCGCTCGTGATCGGGCTTCTGTCCTTCGTCTACCTGGCTGCGCACGTCACGCTGCTCGCGGCGGAAGGGAACGTCGTCGCGGCGCGCGGATTGTGGCCGCGAAGCCTGTCGGCGACCGACGGGCAGACAACGGAGGCCGACCGACGAGCCCTGACCGCGCTGACCCGCGCGGAGAAGCGCCGCGCCGGTCAGACGATCGAGGTCGAGTTCGCCGGAAACGGCGATCGCGCGCGCGAGCGGAGAGCACCGTGACAACGAGGGCAAGCGCCGCGCGTCGGTCGTTCGTCGTCACCTCGGTGGCGGTGCTGACCGTCGTCGGCTTCGTCGCGATCTGGAAGCTGAAGGTGCTCGTCGCGCTGCTCTTCCTTAGCTTCATGCTCGCCTCGGCGATGCGTCCGGGCGTCGAGCGGCTGGCGCTCTATCGCGTCCCGCGTACCGCGGGTGTCCTTTTGCACTACGCCGTGCTGGCGATGCTGATCGGCCTCCTGCTCTGGCAGGTCGTCCCGAACCTGCTCGGCCAGGTGGAGCACGCGATCGGCAACGTGCCGCAGACGCGACAGCATCTGAAGCAGGCCGCGAGCAACTCGACCGGGATCAAACACGACATCCTCGTCGGTCTCCAGAACGAGCTGAAGAAGCTCCCGAAGGCGGGCAGCATCGTGCACACGGCACTCGACGCCGGCCGAAAAGCCGTCGAGATCCTCGTCGGCGTCTTTTTCGTGCTCGCGAGCGCCGCCTACTGGATCCACGAACGCGAGCGCGCAGAGGACCTCCTCGTGTCGTCCTGCCGAGCGCCCGCCGGCAGACGGTGAAGGACACCTGGGATCTGGTCGAGCTGAAGCTCGGCGCATACGTCCGCGCCTCGCTCCTACTGATCGCCTTCGTCGGGACCGTGCTTTCGTTCGCGTTCTGGGCGATCGGCCTGCCGTACTGGCTGCTGCTCGGCATCCTCGCCGGCCTCGTCGAGATCATCCCCGTCGTCGGCCCGCTGCTCGCGGGCGTCGTCTCGGTCGGGGTCGCGCTGACGGTCTCCGTCGAGGCGGCGGCGCTGACCGCGGTGGCCGTCTACGGGCTGCGGCTCCTCCAGGACTACCTGATCCAGCCGAAGGTGATGGGTAACACCGTCGGCATCGCCCCGCTCGCCGTCCTCGTTGTCGTCACCGGCGTCGGCCTCCTGCTCGGCGCCGCCTACGTCCCGCTCGCGGTGCCCTTCACCGCGGTCGCAGCGACACTCGTCGACGTCCTCGTTCGCGGCAAGAGCCCGGCGACCGAAGACGGTCCCGACGGTGCTCCTCCAGTCGGGCGACCTCGAGGAGTACCAGAAGAAAGTCGAGACGAAAGCACGGCGTCGGGCCGCCGCGACCCGTCGCTGAGGTTCCGAGGATTGTGGGTCGCGGATCCCGGGAACACCAGACCTATGCCGCTCCCGTACTACATCGTGATCGTCGCGCTCGGCGTTGCGAATCTCGCCCTGGCGGTCATCGCCTTCTTCCAACGGTCGAAGCAGATCCGGGGAAACCGGCTCCGCCGGCACCAGCTTGCGCTGGCGGAGTCTCGCAACGAGCTGGCTGAACGACGGCTCGAGCGTCTGAACGATCAACTGGCCGTTCTGAGGGACATCCGAGACGCGGTTCGCCGTAACGGCGTCTCGCCGCACCGCACCGACGCCGCCAAGCCGACGAGGCGACCCGCGGCCGCTCGTGCCCGTACACCTGCCTGGGACCGGTAGCCGCGCTCGTGCACCGCTCTGGTCGTCACTTCTTCGATCGTTTCGCGGAACGCTCTTCGCGGGTGGCGGGCGGCGCAGTGTTCTTCACCGCGTGCGTCCTCCTCGTCGTACTCTGGGCGCCCAGCTACTTCATCTTCAACAGCCTGGACACCTGGCAGCTCGTGATCAACACAGCGACCACGATCGTCACGTTCCTGCTGGTCGCGCTCCTACAGAACACCCAACGCCGCACGGACGATGCCGTGAACGAGAAACTCGACGCGCTTGCCGATGGACTCGCGGACCTCATGGAGCACATCGGCGGCAACGACAGTAGTGTCCGCCGCGACATGCGCGACCTCAGAGCCGCGGTCGGCGTCGAAGACGTCGTCGGCAAGCCTGCAGGAGACTGACGGCGCCACTTTGTCGAAAACCGGTAGAACGTCGCCCAGTGAGCGAGCAAGACAAGCGACTGGCGCTGAACGAAGCGATGTTCAGGGAGATCAACGAGCGGCTCGAGTCACAGCTCCCTGTGTCGAGCGACGCGGACGATCAGGTATCCGTCCTCTGCGAATGCGCCAACCCCGACTGCACCGACCGAATCACGCTCACGCTCAACGAATACGAGACGGTGCGTAGCAACCCGCGCCAGTTCGTCGTTGCCCCCGGCCACGAATGCCTCGACATCGAAGACGTCGTCGACCGAAACGACCGCTACGAGATCGTTCGCAAGACAGGCGTCGCAGGCGAATTCGCCGCACGCCTCGACCACTCGCCGTGAGGCTCCCTGGAGCGTGCACGCCGTTTCCCGCGCACGCCCGGAACTTGAACAAGCAAGAAGAGGGGGCTCTGCCGCGTGCTGCCCCGTCCGTTGCCCCTTCGCCCCATGGGTGCCTGCCCTCCAAAGCAAAGCCCCGCGAGAAAACGGGGCTTTGAGCCTATCCTCACACCTGTCTCGCCGATATGCCGAGACAGGCTAAGACAGGCGAAACCCCTGGCGACTGACGCCACCCCCACGATCTGGTTCCATCGGTCGTAACGTCTCTCTAAGGTGATGCGTCGCGCCCGTTTGCCTGCATATCGTGATGATCGTCTGCGACTTCTTGTCTGCTCATTGCTCGATCAGTCGAATCGCTTCGGCGCGGCTTGGAGCCGTGACGAACTTCGTGTCCGCCTCGGTGATCGAGAGAACACGCTCGACGATCGCGTGGGTGCCGAACTGCAGGACGAATCTGCGGCCCGCCTGCTCGGCAGCGGCCTGCGCTTTGAACAGGGAGTGCACGATCGAGGAATCGATGAAGGTCACGTCGCTCAGGTTGACGATCAGGTGTCTGTGGCTCTCGAATGCGCGCCGGGCGTGATCGACGATCGTGTCCGCGTCGTTGAAGTCGAACTCTCCCTGAAGATCCAGAGCGCTGATCGTGTCGGTGGCGTCAACCACAGTGACCGTCGGAAGATAGACGTCTACGTCGGTGCTCATCGTTCCTCCTCTCTTGCTGCGGGCGAGTTGGGCTACGATCAGCGAGGGACGACAACTTTAAGGCGTCAATTATACAACGACTAAAATCAGACGACACGTATAATACGATAAAACTAGCGTATGTCAAGCATTGATGGCAAGCCCTGGACGTTCGTGACCAGCCACACGCAAGTTCTGCTCTGCATCGCCCACGATCCGGACACACGACTCCGAGACGTCGCCGACCAGGTCGGAATCACAGAACGCGCCGCACAACGGATCGTCGCCGACCTGACCGAAGCGGGCTACATCGCAAGAAGCCGAGTCGGCCGCAGGAACCACTACACGATCAACCCCAGCACCGAAATGCGCCACCAACTGCAACAGGGTCTCGCGATCGGCGCGCTCCTCGAACTCCTCCAGCGCTATCCCGCCCCAAGCACCAACGACCCCTAGACACCAAGCACAGACCTCGGGGGCCGGCAGTGGGGCCCTGATGCGCCCCCATCGCAGCGCCAACCCGTATGAACACCGGGCCTCGCCAGCGAGGAGCACCGCGTGGCGCCCCGGTGAAGCCCGTCGGAGTTAGGTGGTGGCTGAGGCGGCCGCGATCCCCTCGAGCATGCCGCGGAAGATGTAGTCGTGGATCGGCCAGAGCGAGTACCAGTAGGTGAGGCCGGCGACGCCGGCCGGGTCGAAGATCGCCGTCTGCCTGATCGTCGAGCCGCCTTTCTCGTCGGGGTCGACTTCGAACTGGAGCCAGGCGCGTCCGGGCAGCTTCATCTCTGCGGCGAGCCGTAGCAGACGGTCCTGCTCGAACCTCTCGACGCGCCAGAAGTCGATCGTGTCCCCGACCTGGAGGCCGACCGGGTCGCGGCGCCCGCGCCGAAGACCAGGTCCGCCCACGAGTGTGTCGAGGGCGCCGCGGAGTTTCCACAGGTCGTCGCCGACGTACCAGCCGGTGTCACCGCCGATCCGCTGGATAGGCGCGAACGCCTCCGCGGGAGGACGAGGGAGCGTGATGCTGCGTGAGTCGACGAGCCGCGAGCCGTAGCGGGCGCCGCCGTAGCCCGGGCTCGGAGCAGGCGCCTCGTCCGACCAGCGGGTCTCCGCGACCTCCTTGTCCTCGTTCGCGAGCGCCCTGGCGACCGCCTCGGCCGAGGTCCGCGGCCGCACCGGGAAGAGATCGAGTGCCCGGGGATCGTTGACGACGGTCTCGTTGCGCAGGCTGTCGACGAGCTCGCGCCCGATCCCCGCGTACACCGGGGTGACCAGATGGAGCCAGAGGCTCGACAGCCGGGGCGTCAACACCGGCACGGGCACCATCTGCCGCCGCAGACCACGCTGGTCGGCGTACTCATGCATCAGGTCGAGGTAGGAGCAGACGTCGGCGCCGCCGATCTCGAACACCTCGCCTCCATCCGGCTCATAGTCGAGCGCCGCGAGCGAGGTAGGCGATCACGTCCTCGATCGCGATCGGCTGCGTGCGCGTGGTCACCCAACGCGGCGTCACCATCACCGGCAGCCGCTCGACCAGCGCGCGGAGCATCTCGAACGACGCACTCCCCGAACCGATCACGATCGAGGAGCGAAACTCGACCGTCGGCACACCCGACTCGCGCAGGATCCGACCGACCTCCTGCCGCGAGGCGAGATGCTCGGAAAGATCGCCCTCACCAAGCCCGCCCGAGATAGACGAGCCTACGCACACCCGCCGCACGCGCCGCACGCCCGAACGCCGCCGCCGCCTTCCGATCAGCCTCAACGAACGAGCCACCCGACCCCATCGAATGCACGAGGTAATAGGCAGTCTCGACCCCCTCCAGCGCCGGACGCAGCGTCCTCGGACGCGACACGTCACCACGCACGACCTCGACGCCGGGACCGACACGCGCCTCCAGGTACTCCGGCCGGCGCGAAAGGCAACGCACACGCTCCCCCCGCGACTCGAGCGCGTGCAGAAGACGGCCACCGATATAGCCCGTCGCACCCGTCAACCCGACCAGCCCACCCACGCAGCCAGGCTAACCAAGCGGCAGTTCTTCGGTGGAGACATCGTCACGCTGATCCCACTGGCTCCCCAGGCGCTTGCGTTCGTCGGAGAAACTCGCCGCCAGCCGCCGCATCAGGTCGACGACGAGTGCGTCGGCCTGTTCGACCGACTCCTTCGGCTCATCGACGAAACCCGTCTGGATCTCATGCAGCGGAGCGTGAACCGGTCGTCCTCGTGGGGCGGCAGCAACGGCTTCGTACCGTTCCCGACCGGCCGAAGTCTGCTCGGCCTGGTGTTAACTTGCGACCGTGTTCAGGCTGAGCAGTTCCCTCCGCTAGGTCGGCCGGGACGGAACCGTTTCGGTCATCGCCGCCCCACTTCCTCGCGCGGGCGATCCTCGGCGGGCGTTTCCTGCTCCGAGTCAGCATCGCTGTCTTCGACTAGTTCCTCGAACAGCTTCCGGTAGGAACGCATCGCCTGACGCAGGTCCTCGGTCGACCCGTCGCCAGCGGATGTTCTCACGAACAACTGGTGCCCGACGCGGTAGTTCTCGACCACGCGTGGATGATCGACGGACACGTCGGCCGCCCGCTGCTCGAAGTCCTCCATCGGATAGCCGCGATCGGCCATGACTGACTGGATCAAGCTGTCGGCGCGGACGACAGCGCCCGCCGGATCGTCGACGAACTGCGCCTGCACTGCCTGCCACTGATCGCTATACCGAGTGCGTTCCTCGAGTGATAGCGGCCGGAGCTCGAACTGCTGGCGTCGTTCCTCGCGGGCGGCAAGATCCGCCTCGGCGTCACGCCTACTATCTGCCGCCGTCAGCGTCCGCTCGTATTCAGGCCCAAACTGCTCCCGAAGTCGCCGCGTCCGCTGTCGAGTAACCAGCTGCCAAGCAACCAGCAACACCAGACCTACGACCGCAATCGCTATCAACACCCACGCCCACACAGGCATGGTCACCACCTCCTATTTGGTTCCGTTGTGACGCATCAGTTCCCACCGTTTGCGCCGGTCAACCCCCAGACGCCGCAGCCAGCGTGACGCGACTGTGTCAGCCACAACAGAGATCCGTTCCTACACCAGCGGACTTTGTCGCCCCCGGCAGTTCCCGAACATTAAGCGGACGTGTCTCGGACAGGGGTTGTCCTTCTGGCTCGGGAAGTGGAATGAAGCCCATTCCTGTGAGTCGGGTCAGACCGTCCCGCGCACTGGCCGGCGTCGACGGGCGGGTCGCAGCCGGCGGAGCGAGGGGAGGCCGGCGAGGGCGGGCAGCAGTGGCAGCCATAGGTTGATTCCACGGTAGGCGGCAACGCCGAGCAGGGCGGGGACGCGGGCGATGCCGATCCAGCCGAGAGAGAACGGCAGCAACGATTCGACGATGCCGGCTCCACCCAGAGGGAGCGTCCGACGCGTGAGCGCATACCCGCTGGCGTACCCGACCAGCAGTTGCGCCACGGGCGGGGTGTGTGCGTAGAAGACATGCAGCGATGCCCACAGGCAGGCGATGTCTCCCAGCCAATAGACAGAGATGCTGAGAAAGGCTGTGAGGGCGGTTCGCCACCGTTTGAACAGGCAGAGCAGCAGCCCGATCGCCTGCAGGTTGTCGTAGACGTGCATACGCCAGCCGCGCCGGCGGAAGCGCTCTTTGTGGCTCAGCGCGAGGAGGACAAGCGTGGTGCCGACCGGAACGCCGATCACCCATGGCAGCGTCAGGCTCGGATCGAGCGAAGAATGCCAGATGAGCAGGAACAGGGCGGCCAGCGCCGTCGCCGGCGCAAGCAAGGCGTACTCAAGCGACCCGAGGCCCAGCACACGCGCCCGCGCCTCTCGACGCGAGAGACCGGTCCGCTCAAGCGCGGCCCGATCGAGCGCAAAACCCCCGCCCTGAACGAACACGCCGAACCCGGTCGTGACCATTACGGCCGCCTTCGGCATGTCCAACTCAGGGCCCCGCTCAACCCGGGCTATCTCCCGGTACGCGAGCGTGTACCCGAGATAGGCGACCACCTCGCAGACGAGCGCGATCGGGATCCAGATCCAGTGCGGATGGACAAGCTGCCGCCCTACCCGCCCGAACCCGACCGTCGACGCCACACCCGCAAGCGCGCCAACTGACAGCACAGCCGCCAGCAATACGACCGCGGCCAAACGGTGCGGCTTCGCCAACTGGTCAGCAAGCCAGCCCCCACCATCCCGGTCACCGCCAGCCACCGAACAGGCATTCCCCAACCCAGCAGTCGGCAACCCGACACGAACTCGGAATCCGCACGGTCGATCCATGTCCGTTCAGACCGCGGATAGCTGGCGACCGGCAGGAAGGGCGCAGGTACCTAACGTCTCGAAGTCACAGCGGCGAAAGGAGGAGGCGGAAGGATCCGCATGAGTCCTATGCGTCCATAACGAACTCTTTGTGGAAGGCGCTGGTCAAGCTGACAGGGCCATCGAGGAGGCCGATTTCGCCCTTTCCTTCGGCAAGCTTTCGAAAGTCGTCCAGCACGGCGATCTCAGCGCTATGGACAGTCAAGACCCAATTGGAACCAAGGAAACACTCAACGACGATCCTCTCACGAGCGGGGTCCAGTTCTGCGTCGGAGACGGCAACGGCTCTCACCCGCAGGTGGCCCTCGTGCTGCTCGATTCCCGGTTTTCCCTCCGGATCGCCGAGCCTCAATTCCCCGGCATCGCCCAGATCGAGCGTGCCGAGGACCTCGGCTGCCTCGTCCTCAGACGCATCCATCAGGTCGACCCACACGACCTGATTCTTGTTCAGGCCGTGAAGGGACTCGGCCCAGTTCTCGACGCTTTCGCCCTGCCGCCGGTCGAACAGGTAGGCCGTCACCATGCGGCCGTCACGCTTTCTCGGCTATGAACCAATCGGTCGTCGCGCATCACTGTGAGCAAGCCGTTCGCGCTAGTTGCCCTTGCTCCTCTGACTGGAATTCGTCATCGAAGGTTCGTTCCGCGCCACCGCACTGGCTAGCAAGGCGCCGAAGGCATTGCCAGGGACCTGCTCGGGGCTTCCGCTTGTGAACTGTTTGTTGAAGTTGACTCCGGGGTAGTCCCGTTCTCTCCATGCGGTTGAGCAGACGCGAACGGTTGGGCCGAAGAGTGGTCGAGGAAGAGCCTCGCGAAGCGGTCGCGGTCCGTGAGGAGGTGACGGAGGTGCTCCCTGCGGACGAGGCTGTTGCAACTGTGATCGCCGATCCGGCCACGGCCGATGATGTTGTTGCCGCAGGGGTCGTGTCTGAGGATGAGCAGGTGCGCGTGGATTCGGACGGCACTGTGTCGCGGCGTTATGACCGAGTTGAACGCCCTTCCGTTCGGCGTCGGCGCGGTTTCGACGAGATCGGTTGGGCGCTCCTGGCGCTGCTCGTTCTGGCTCTGGTCGCGCTCGGAGCCTGGTGGTATCTCGTCCACCGTGGCCCGGAAAAGCGGACCGTTCCGCTAGTGACTGGCGAGCCAGCAGGGACCGCCGTAAACCAGCTGCAGAGCAGAGGGTTCAAAACGCGAATAAGCAGCCAAACTCACGCGGGTCGGCCCGGGACCGTGTATGGCCAAAGCCCCGGTGGTGGGGCGAGGGTGAAGAAGGGCTCGACGGTCGGCTTGCTCGTGTCTAAGCGACTCGCGACTGTGGTCGTTCCGAACGCGGTTGGGCTTGCGGACGCGACTGCACGAGACAGGCTTGTCAGCGCAGGCTTCAGGGTCACGGAGACGCGTGTGTTCGCGAAAGACCCGCCGGGCACGGTGGTTGCACAAAATCCGGCCGCTGGAAGCAAAGTCGCCAAGAGTGCGGCCGTACAGATCAACGTCTCGAAGGGCACCGGTGTTGCGATCGTTCCGAATGTGGTCGGCCTCTCAGTGGGCGCAGCCGAAACGCAATTGGCGAAAGCAAAACTCACCGGCGTCGTGCAGTTCCACGTCGCATCGGCCAAACCTGTCGGTACGGTCGTCGCTCAGGCGCCGCCCGGCGGCCAAGCGAAGATCGGCTCCAAGGTGCAACTCAACATCTCCAAAGGCACCGGAACAGCCCCAGCCACGACACCAACTGGCGCAACTGGTCCTACCGGGCCAACCGCCACCACGCCCTGATCACCCCCGGCAGAGGCGCCGCCTAGTCGAGTCCGTCCACGACGAGCCTTCGAACCCCAGCTTGTATGCAGCGACTGCGGCTAGGGCGTCCAGACTGTGGCGGCTAACCACCACCCAAATGGGTGTGCGAACCGCTACTGCTAAGCGCAAAGAAGCCGTGCGGGCCTGCCATCCATTCCGATCCAGCCGCTCGTTAGAACCTAAAAGGGCTGGTCAACGACTCGTTGCTCCGCCCGGACGGGCGTTGCCGCGCTACGCAGTCCTTTCCTCCTCGGAGAGGGTGAGCTTATGGAGCGTTTGCAGGGCTGGGCCGGTCTTGCGCTGGACGGCTGGACGGCTGATGGTCACCCGGGCTGTCCGCTCGTTGAGCTCGAGTTCGCCGATTGAGTTGTCGAACGTCGGGCCGCTGACCAACGTCCAGGTCGCCGTTGGCGGAGCCACCCCGCATGCACGCGCGAAGAGCGAGAACACCGCGCCGGCGAGACGCGAGCTGGTGACGCGGACGACGCGCCGTTGCGACGGGGTGAGCGGATTCCGAAATGGCGAACAGACGATCTGGTAGACGCGGCTCGCTCCGGTGTCTGTGCCGAGCGCCACCTCGGCCACATACGCGGTGTGGACGTCGCCGCCGAGCACCGTGATTGTTGCGGGCGGCTTCCCATCGAAGCCCTGGCTGACAATCCGTAAGAGCTCCACGAACTGTTCGAATGAGTCGTGGAACGCAGGCCAATGCTCCAGGTCGACGGCTCGCCTGAGCCGTTCGCCGACGCGTGCCGCCGTGCGTCCCCAGACGCCGTCGCACACTGCCTCGTTCCATGCCTCGAGCTGGTGGAGCCCGTGGGCCATGAACACCGGCAGGGTGCTGGCCACGATTAGGTGGTCGAAGGAGCCGCGACTGTGCTCGACGATCCAGTCCCACTCTTCTCCGTCGATCATCTCGCGTCGCCTCGCGGCGAGGACTCGAGCCGCCCGGGAGTCGATCACAATGAGGCGTGTTTTGCCGAAGTCGCGGTAATACGCCCAGCGGCTTGCGGCCGATTCGCGGTCGCAGCGCTGCGCGAACGAGCGGAGTCGCGGGCCTGCGTCGCTGTCCTCTTGGACGTGGTGGAATAGCTCGTCTTCGGCGAGCTCGGGCGGTGACAGGTTGCCGAGATGCTGGTAAAGCCAATATGACATGAACGCCCCGGTTATTCGGGCCTCCCACCAGGGGAGCGCGCGCATCTCCTCTACCCACGACTGGGAGATGTTCCAGTCGTCGTTCACGTCGTGGTCGTCGAAGATCATCGTCGTCGGCACGGTCGAGAGCAGCCAACGGATGTCCGGGTCGGACCACGACTCCCGGTACAAATGCGTGTACTCCTCGAAGTCTGCGATCTCCGTGCCTGGCGGCTTCGCGATATCCCGCCTCGCCTGGATGAAGGCAGCAGTCTCCGGCGGCACCTCGTCCGCGTAGACCTGGTCACCGAGCAGGATGAGCCCGTCCGGCCATCGCGAAGCGTCGGCCTGGAGTTCGCGCGCATATGCCCAGAGAGCGTCCACACCCAACCCTGCCGGGTCGTCCGCTGGAAACGAAGTGTATGGAGCGCGTTGCGGGGCGCCAACTCGGCAAGAGCCGAAGATCAACAGCGATTGGCGCTCGTTGTTACGCGTGTGAATGGCGCTCGGAGGACGGCCGTCCGCAAGGGGCCAGGCGACGCTTCCATCCACCAAGACTTCGTACGGCGTAACGGCGCCCGGCCGCAGTCCGTCGACAACGACGAGCGCATAGTGGTGACCGGAGACATGAAACGTTCGCGCGCTCCGGCCGAGCACGTCCACCTCCGCTGGAGCGTCCGTCTCTACCCACACCGTCGCCGTCTCCGAGCCGACATAGCGCAGCATAGGTCCAAGAATCAGCGCGGCCGCCATCCCGCGATTCTCCCAGCCAGCCCCGATCTACCGGGCTGGGAACCGAACACGCCAGCTCGCCGCCGCGTTTGTGCCGAACCGTTGCCGATGACCGTCCCGAACCCAGGAGCCGTGCGCGCGACGACACCGGCGAGCACGCCACGCACGATCTGGTCGAGTTGCTATCTGGACGCCTGTATGACGGCTAGCCGCATAAGGCGGCCAGGAGTTGTGTGTGCTGTGCGGTCGGGGCGGCTGCTGGTGCGGCGATCGTGATCGCGCCTGACCGCACTTTGATCTTTAGCCGTCGTGTCTCTGTGCGGGCGCCACCGTCGAGTTCGTAGAGCACTTTGCGGCTGAGTTTGATTTTGATGGTTTGCCCTCTTGTTGTGTGGATGAAGGGGGAGGCGTCCGGTGTTCCGGCGACGGTACGGGCTATCGTGCGGGCCCACTCGACGGGTCCGTCGGCGCTGACTATGCCCAGTTCGAGAAATCCGTCGTCGGGTCGCGCTCGCTCGAAGATCTCGATGCCGGCGAAGAGTCGCCCGACATTGGCGAGCAGGATGCAGCTCGCCGAGCCGTGGTACCAGAGGTAGCCGTCGACTTTGACCTTGGCGGTGAACGACGGGGTGCGCAGGTTTCGTGCTCCCGTCCAAAGGTATGCGATCCGTCCGAGCGTGTCTTTGAGCGTACCGTCGGCGGCGTCGATCATTCGGGCGTCGAATCCGACGCCGGCCATCACGGCGAAACATTCACCGTTCACTGTGCCGACGTCGATCCTCCGGCGTATGCCGGAGAGTCCGACCTCGACGGCCGCGGGGATCTCTTGGGGGATGCCGAGGTTGGATGCCAGCAGGTTCGCTGTGCCGGCCGGAACAATTGCGAGGGTCGTGTCCGTGCCGACGAGGGTGTCGATGCAGCGCTGTGCCAGCCCGTCTCCGCCCCAGGCGAAGATCACCTGTGCGCCTCGGGCTAGGGCACGGCGCACCTGTTTCGGTGCTTGTCGGCTCTTCGAAACCTCGTACCAGAGCGGGTTGTTGATGCCCTCGCGTGCGAGCACGCTACGGAGTTCCGGCAGGCCACCGCCCGTGCTCTTGCCTGTGTGCGCCACGACCGCGACGGTGCTCATGCGGGCGTCCGAGCGACCTGGCGGCGGTGCCGCCGGGCAGCGACGACGCCGGTGACCTGGGCGGCGAAGAGCGCGATCAGGAGTGCGCCGAGTCCCATCGCGACCCCGCCGAGGACGTCGAATGGATGGTGCATGCCGCGATACATCCTCGAGATGCCGACTGCAATCGGCAGTGTCACCGCGACCGCCCAGATAACACCCCGCAGCCATGGATTCTTGTAACGCGAGGTCAGGAGTAGCGCCAGGCCGCCGTAGACGGCGATTGATGCAGCTACGTGCCCCGAGGGGAAGCTGGCATTGACAGGCAGATGCTCCAACCGATGGACGGCTGGTCGGTGTCGGCGGACGAGTAAGGTCGTCGCCCGGTAGCTGGTGACCTCGACCAGGATCGCCGCCAGCACGAATGCCGCGACTCGCCACTGGCGCCGCAGTGCGTACCAGACGACCGCGACCGCGACGACGGCGGGAATAACGAAGCCGCTGCCGATCTCTGAGCCAACACTTGACGCCTGCGTCAGCTCGGAGGTTCGGTGGGCGGCGAGCCATATGTTGACATGCTCGTCAGCGTGCGCGATGGCGCCGATGGAGAGGATCCCGCGCACGAGCAGGAAGCCAAGACCGACCGTCGCCGTGGCAACCACAAGAAAACCGCAGAGCACGACTGCTGCGAAGACCGGCGCGGGGTGATGAGCTGTGAGTCTTCGCATCCCGAGACGCTGCGCGAGGCTCCCACGGCGGGCGTTGAGCACGGGCGGCGCATCCTGGCGGTGCGCGTGAGGTCGCGCGCGGCGAGTCGCGTGGACGGTGTCTGCAGCGGCGAGGCTCGTTTCCATTCAGGCGGGTTACCCATTCACGGCAGCGGGTAACCAACCCCGTCATTTCTCTTCTCGTCCTCGCACTTTCGTCAATCACGGCAGGAGGCTGTGTCCTCCTCCTCGGCCTGTTCCTGCCCCAGCATGTGCATCCGCGGTCGACCATTGCCGCAGCCCGTGATCTCGGCCACGCTGCCAAGGAGCACCGAACACTTCGGCGAGCCCTGCGTTCCCGGCTCGATCCTGCCACCGCCACCGGGCTCATACTCTGCGCCGCCCTCGCCTTCATCCTGGCAAGCGGAATCCTGATCGGCATCCTCGCGCTCCTCGTCCGAGAAAACAGCGGGCTACTGAGCGTCGACCGAAGCGTCGCCGCCTGGAGCCACGATCACTCAAGCGGCCTCGTAACCAGCAGCCTGAACCTGATCACCGACCTCGGCGCGACCTGGACCGTGGTCGCGCTCGCCCTCATCCTCGGCACGATCGAGTACCTGCGCACCAGGAACCCATGGGTCGCGCCATTCCTGGTCGTCCTGCTCGCCGGAGAGGGCCTGCTGACCGTGTCAGTCAAAGACGTCGTCGATCGCGTCCGGCCGACACTCAACCCCGCCGCGCACACGCTCGGTCCATCGTTTCCGAGCGGCCACTCGGCAACCGCCGCGGCCTTCTACGCAGGCGCCGCCCTCCTGCTCGGGCGACACATGCAACACACAGGCCGCGCCCTGCTCGCTGCACTCGCTACCGCGATTGCGGTCGCCGTCGCTGGCAGCCGTGTACTCCTTGACGTCCACTGGCTCTCAGACGTGCTCGCCGGCCTCGCACTCGGCTGGTCATGGTTCCTCGTCTGCACAATCGCCTTCGGCGGCACCCTGCTCCGCTACGGCGCAACCGCCAAGACCTTGCGCCAAGCAACAGTGACCGCGGAACCTCAACGTCGACGACCCGCAACTAGATCGGTTGATACAGAGCGTCGCTGAGAGATCTCTGCTCAGTCGGCGGCCTTGGGGCATCTTCCTCGGCGCCGCCTCACTCCGGCCGCGATCTGCGGGGACGGCGGTTAGAGCCCGCGTAATCGGGCTATAGATCGACGGTCTTTAATCGAGCGCCTTGCGCTAACGACGAAAGGGGTTTGGGGTGAGTGTGCATGTGGAGCGAACGCGTGGCCTCGGGTCCGGGTCGGCTGGCGTGGGACAGGAGACGGGTAGCCGCGGGTTTGAATGGCTTGCCAGAGGCGGCTTCGTCGCTCGCGCCGTGGTGTACGGGATCATTGGCATCCTGGCTCTGAAGCTTGCCTTTGGTATCGGCGGCAAAGCGACCGATCAAAAGGGCGCCCTGGAGACGCTAGGGCAGCAGCCGTTCGGAAAGGTGCTGCTCATCCTGGCAGCGGTTGGCTTGGCCGGATACGCACTGTGGCGATTCGTCCGGGCCGCACTTGGACACGGCGTCGAGGCCACCAATGACAGCGGTTTCGATCGGGTCGCCGCGTTGGCGAGCGGAGTCGTATATGCGGGTCTCTGCGCCATCGCCATCTCGATTCTGCTCGGCTCCTCGCAAGCTGGCTCAAGCTCCGGTACGAGCCGCAAAGCAGCAAGCGGCGTCCTCGGATGGCCCGCCGGCCAATGGCTGGTCGGGTTGGCCGGAGCCATCATGATCGGAGTCGCCCTCTACCAAGGCTACCGAGCAGCAACCAAGGACTTCCTGAAAGACTCAAAGACGGAGGAGATGAGCCCCAAAGTTCGCGATTCCGTTGAGTGGATCGGGGTTATCGGTCATCTTGCCCGGATGATCGTCTTCGGTCTGGTCGGCGTCTTTCTGATCAAAGCCGCGGTTGAATACAACCCCAGCACGGCTGTCGGGTTGGACGGTGCCCTGCGGAAACTCGCGGCTCAAACGTACGGTTCAGTCCTGCTCGGCCTCGTCGCAGCCGGTCTGATCGCTTTCGCGCTCTACTCACTCAGCGACGCTCGCTACCGCAGAATTTGAGTCGGTCAACACGAGCCGAACGAAGCGGGCTCCGTGTGTCGTCCACGCCTAAAGAGTGGCTTCCCTTGAAGAGTTGCTTCTCTGTGCCGGTTGATCAGTTTGGTTTCGCGCGAGCGAGCCGGCGATCGTTGCGTCTGCTTGGCTCGAGTTCCCGGGCGATGGAGGCATCGCGGCATCCGCGGTTCGCCTATGGGTGATCTGCTCTTCAAGGTCGATCGCTGGCTTGGTGACGGCGTCTCGGAGGTGGTGTGCCGGCATCATCGGCGGCGGCTGGGCCGGCTCAGCTGGGCAGGGGCTGTGGATCCGCCTGCTGGTGGTTGGGCGGCGGGGTCTCCCGCTCCTCGGTCGGGGAACATAGTCGAGGTGTTGATCGATGGGGCTGAGGCGCTGCCTCGGATCGCGGCCGAGCTCGAGCGGGCTCGGTCGCACGTTCATGTAGCTGGTTGGTATTTCTCGCCTGACTTTGCGCTCGCACGCGAGGGCGCCCCCTCAGTGGTTCGGAATCTGTTGGCCGAACTTGCCGAGCGCGTCGAGGTGAGAGTTCTTGTGTGGGCGGGGGCACCGCTGCCGCTGTTCAACCCGTCCCGGAAAGCGGTACGGGAGATGCGGGATCGCCTGGTAGCGGGGACGAAGATTCAGTGCGGCCTCGATGCGCATGAGCGGCCGATGCATTGCCATCACGAAAAGACGATCGTGATCGACGACCGGGTGGCGTTCGTCGGCGGCATCGACCTCACCTCCGAGGCTGGCGACCGCTACGACACGAGCGATCACCACGCGCGGGCGACAATTGGCTGGCACGACGCTGGCGCCCGCCTCGAAGGGCCGGCCGTAGCGGACGTTGCCGAGCACTTCCGGATGCGCTGGCACGAGGTCACAGGCGAAACGCTGGCGCCGGTCTCCCCGCAGCAACCGGTCGGCGAGACCGAGCTCCAGATCGTGCGGACGGTTCCAGAACGGATCTACAAGGCGGTCCCCAACGGGGACTTCCGGATCCTCGAGTCCTACCTACGAGCCCTCAAGGCAGCAGAGCGGTTCATCTACCTGGAAAACCAGTTTCTCTGGTCGCCGGAGATCGCGACCGTCCTGATCGACAAGCTCACCAACCCACCCACACGCGACTTCCGGCTTGTCGTCCTGCTACCGGCGAAACCGAACAACGGCGCCGACGACACCCGCGGAGTGCTCGGCGAACTCGTCGAGGCCGACGCTGACAAGGGCGGCCTGGTCGCCTGCACCCTGTACGCCCCGGCAGGGACGATCCACGACCATGTCTACGTGCACGCAAAGATCGGGATCGTCGACGACCACTGGCTGACGCTCGGCTCAGCCAACCTGAACGAACACTCCCTCTTCAACGACACCGAAATGAACATCGTCACCCACGACCCCGAACTCGCCACCCAGACACGCAGGCGCCTCTGGGCCGAACACCTCGAACTCCCCATCGACCAACTACCGGCTGACCCGACCGAAGCCGTCGACCATCATTGGAAACCGATCAGCGCAGAGCAACTCGCCCGCCGCAACGCCGGGCAGCCACTCACCCACCGGCTCGCACGCCTCCCCAACATCTCAAAACGATCAGGACGCCTACTCGGCCCACTCAACGGACTCCTGGTCGACGGCTAACCAAGCAAGAACGCGCAGGACTCCTGAAGACCGCCTCTCTCCGCTCATCGGCCCGGCGGCGGGAACATCGTCTCGCTCGTGTGCGGCTGGGATCGAACCAGCGACCTCCCGCGTGTGAAAGCGGGCGCTCTCCCCCTATTCGATATTAAGGGCCTATCCCGGTAGGGCGTGAGTGAGGCGGGCTGCGTGGGCTTTCTTGAACGCGATCAGGCCGCAGGCGAGTTGGAGGAGCGCGAGGTGGTTCTCTGGTTTCTTCGACCAGCGGATCAGGAGGGCGCGGTTGCGGTTGAGCCAGGAGTGGCACGCCTCGACGACCCAGCGGCGGGCGCGCCATCCCGGTGTGGCCCGTTTGAGCTCGAGCTCCTCGGCACGGCGACGGATGTGGGCCGTGTAACCGCGACCGGCCGCGAGGTCGCTGACCCACGGGTAGGCGTAGCCGCCGTCGAGACAGAGGCCTTGCGGATTCTCGGCTGACGGCTCGGGCCGCTGGATCGGAACCGAGTCGAGCGTCGGAGCTAGGAGCTTTGAGTCGTGGCGGTTGGCGCCGTCATGCGCCAACCCGATCGGGACCCCTGCTGCCTCGCAGAGAAGCGAACGTTTCGCCCCCCTTTTGCTCTATCAGTCGGATTCGGCCCGGTCGCCACACCGCCCAGCGGCGCCTTCCCTGTCGCCCCATCACAGCACAACCAGGCCCAGTCGATCCCGACCTGCTCGTCGTAATCGAGCAGACCTTGCCGCCAAATCTCATGGAACACGCCAGCCTGCTCCCACTCCTGAAAGCGCCGGTGCGCCGAGGAGGAGGTGCAGATCCCGGTCGCGTTCAACGCGTTCCACTGCATCCCGGTGCGAAGCACGAGCAAGATCGCGTCCATCGCAGCGCGATCAGGCACCCGCGGCCGGTGACACCCCAACGGATGCGAAGGCCCAGCCGGCAACAACGGCTCGACTCGCTCCCACAACCAATCCGGCAACCGCCACCCATCGTCGCTCGAGACAAGACCCATCGAAAGCCTCCCTCGCCGATTTCAGCAACGAGGTCGGACTTCGCCACCACCCGCCGGGTCCCTGCCTAGCGAGATAGGCCCTAAGAACTATCTATCTGGATGGCGTACGGAACTAGCGTTCGCCCGCAGCTAGTTCAACGTGCTCATGGGGCACCCATGGGGCAGAAGACGCGGGGATGCGCGTTCGAGCGGGTGGAGAATCGGGGAGCGATCCCGTCCAAACTGCCTGCAAGTCAGGCAAATCCGGGGGTACGACGGCATCATCGGGGAACCCCCGAAGTGGTATTTTAATCCCAAGGTCGCTGGTTCGAGTCCAGCCCGGCCCACTGTTCTCGCCGCACATGACAGGTTTTGGCGAGACCCCGTCTGAGACCGTTGCATGGGACTGAGAGGTCTAGAGTCCTCTGTTCGAGTCCGGCCCTTTCCGTACCTTCCCTGCAAACCACCGGGTTCCGCACCATGCTGATCCGGGCGGTTTCGTGGGAGAAGTTATCCCTTGCGGGCCGAGGCTCTTCGGCCAGCCTCAGAGGAGGCTTGAGAGCTCTGCAGGTGAAGCGATGCCTGCCGGAGGATCGAGCGCAGTGTTCCAGGAGCGAGTTCGCGATGAAGCGGCACGATCACCGTGCGTCCCTCGGAGTCTCGGAGCTTCACGTGGCTTCCCCGCTGACTCACGCGCTCGAACCCGCCTCGGCCCAGCGCGCGGACGACATCAGCGCCGGAGACGACCGGCAGGCGCGGATTCACACAGCGACGTCTACGTGCGCGATGATCAGCGGCTCGGCGCGATCCGGAATCGGAGCATCCTCAAAGTAGAGCTCGAGGGCTTCTCTCAGGTTGTCAAGCGCTTCCTCGACCGACTCTCCCTGACTGGTGACCTCGACATCAAGGCACCGCGCGACGTACCAGTCGCCTTCATGAGCCACTGCCGCCGTGAGTTGCATAGCACCAAGCTTAGTCCAACGCTCCCCTGAGCCTATGAACGTTTACCGGCAGGATCGGGAAGGCTTCATCCGGCGAGAGCGAGCTCAAGCGACTCGCTTCGTCCGGCTGCAACACTCGGGTCATTGCCGTCGGGGGTAAGCACGAGGCGTAGCGCGTCAATCACGTTCGCGCGGGCCTGTTCCTTCGTCCTCCCCTGACTGATCGCACTGGGCATCCCCATGACACGAGCCACAATCCATCCGCGCTCGTCGGGTTCGTCGTAGGCGATGGTCAAGCGAAGTGTCTCAGACACACTCGCAAACTACCCCAGGCCCTCAGAGGCACGGCGGCGTGGCCGGCCGGCGATCCGCGTGCTCGGCCCAAGGGAGTGAGAATCCCTTGCTCGCGGCTCGAGTCCAAGCCCGGCCCTTCGCGAAGTGCCTGCTCACGTGTGTTTCGGCTGTGATTTCTCCGGCCGGACCGCCTTGCGGGAGTACGTGGCGGTGCGCGCTTTGTCGCCCTTGTGCTCCAGGCGTGGTTCCAGGAGTTTGCTAATGATTTCGCTGATGATTTCTGGTCGGTACAGGATCTAGGGCTGGTGGTTGCGTTGAAGGGTCGGCTCACCGACGGCACTCCCTCCATCGTAGTAGCAGAGCTATTCAAGGGAGGTTGGTGAAGTCATCGAACGGTGTGAAGAACTTGACCGACGAGGTGACCTCGTCCACGAGGTCTTGCAGGTGGAAGAAGTTCACATAGCCCGCGAAGTCGTCGAACAGGCGAAAGAAGTTCGCGTACCGGGCAAGCGTGTCACCGAGCAGGCACCGGACAGGCTCGCCAAGGTAGTGCCGGCGGATGCACTCCACTGTCAGATCGAACCGGTCCGCGATCCTCGCGTCGAATCCACGCGCACCGTTGATCGTCGGCTTGCGATCGACCCGATTGGAGGCAAAGACCATCATCCCGCCGATCGTGTAACCGATGCGACTGAACTCTTCGCGCTCCACCTCCGGGATCTGATCGGTGATGTGCGCCATCTTCTTCCACCTCGACCAGGACGGAATCACCGCGTCGCTCGACAGCCGGAACTCGCCGAGATCGGAGAGGTGATGTAGATACGCGCCCGCAGTGGTGACATCAAGCATGAATGGCGTGCCATTCGGCAACGGCTTGCTCCATAGGAGCTGGTGATACCTCCTGAGTGTTGGACTGGACGTATCCGGATCTACTCGGGGCCTCCCGTATCCGGGCGTGTCGGATCTGAAGTCGAAGGTAATGTCGATCACGTCGACGAACGAGGTCGCCCGTTACCTGTAGCGCGTTGAGGTCGATAAACCGAGCGTCAGCTCGACGCTCGCCGGTACCCGAACGCTGCCATCGACGCGAGACCGAGCACGCGCGACGCAGTAGGGGTGGATCTGGACCCTTGCGAGGTCGGCGTGGCGGCAAGCCAGAGGGCTCATGACGCCTGGTCGGGCAGCCGTGCGCGGTTGATGATCGTCACTCCCTCGCAGCCGGACAACGACCAGTATTTCCAGCCGTCCACGTGTAAGTACGTGTACGCCCTGCCGCCGAACGTCGCCTGGTAACCATGCTCGCGGATCTGCGCGACGAACCACAGGTACCAGGCGTCCGGCACCGGCGGGACGCCGACAGTCGCCTTGCCCGCAACGGTGTACTCGTGCGGAATCTCCGGCATCGTCGACGCGAATCGCCAGCCGACGCGCGAGACGAACTCCTCAAGGCTGGCGGGCAGGTCGGTCGAGTGGGAGATCCCATCATCCTGCCCGAAGTCGGCGGGCAACACCTTGGGGACGGTACTAACGCTTCATCTGCCGGACGGGAGGGCAGACACCGAAGAACCCCTGACGTTCGAATGGACGGCACCCGACGGACTCGAGGCGGACAGCCTAGAATCGCCGCGCGCGTAGCCTCGGGCGGTTCTAGGATCGTCCAGTGGTCTCGCCGAATCCCTCACACGACGCCGGCGCGGTCTGGGCTGGCGTGGACGTCGGGGGCCGCAGGAAAGGCTTCCACGTTGCCCTGATCGACACCGGGCAGGTGCTGGAACTGAAGGCGATCGAAGACCCGCGCGTGGCCGCTGCTTGGATCGCGGAGCGCGCGCCGAGGCTCGCCGCCGTCGATAGCCCGCTGACTCCCGCACCGGCCGGTGAGCGGTCGCGGGCGGGGGAGCGGGAGCTTGCCGCTCGAGTCTGCCCGATCCGCTACACGCCCAACCAGACCGGCCTCGCCGGCAACCCCGGCTTCTACGAGTGGATCGTCCACGGCTTCGAGCTAGCCACCTCCTGCCCCGGTCAGGGCGATCGGCACCCTCATAACAGCCGGACCAGTTTCAGGGGGTCAGGTCAAAGTTGATCGGCGATGCGGTGCGGAGAACGTGAACCTTGACGCGGCTGACGACGCCATCGCCCTAGAGGCGCTCCGACTGGCGACGATGTCCTACGGTGTGTTTCTTACGAACTCGCAGCGAGCAGTAGAGCCCAACCTGGGCGAGTTGGCGTTTCAATTTGTCGACTCATCGTGGGTTCTTCCCTCGGCGTCTGGCAGTCGAGGGCCGCGGGGTGGAATTACCCGGCCGTGGCCGGTGAGAGAGGATGTCAAGGATGCTTGAGCGTGGGGACGGGACGCTGCGGTGACTGACCTTCCGTCGGGGACCGTCACCTTCCTCTTTACGGACGTCGAGGGGTCGACGGAGCTGGTCCGGCAGTTGGGTGAGGACTACGCAGGTGTGTTGAATGTCCACCGTAGTCTCGTGCGTGAAGCCGTTGAGCAGCATCGCGGCTTCGAGGTCGACACGCAGGGCGATGCGTTCTTCTTCACCTTTCGGCGCGCCTCCGACGGCGTCCGTGCCGCCGTGGACGCGCAGAGTGCTCTCGCCCAACACGAATGGCCTCCGGGAGCGACGGTCCGGATCCGCATCGGCCTGCACACCGGTGAGGCACGGTCTGAGGACGGCCGCTATTACGGACTGTCCGTGCATCGGGCAGCACGGATCTGTGGTGTTGCCCACGGCGGGCAGGTGTTGCTCTCCGAGTCGACGCGCTCGCTGCTCGCGGACGAGGAGCAGTTGGGGGGGGTGGGCTTCCGCGACCTCGGGCCACTTGCGCTCAAAGACTTTGACCAACCGATTCGTGTGTACCGGCTCACAGCGCCGGGGCTCGTCGATGTAGACACGAGGCCGCGGGCGAAGGCGAGGCGTCGTCGGCGGGTCGCCGTTGCAGCCGCGGCTCTCGGCGCACTGGTCGCTGCGGCCATCGTCGCGTTCGTCTTGGCTCTTGGAGGAGGCCGTGGTGCGGTTCGCGTGCCGTCGGACAGCGTCGCTTTGGTAGACGCGGCGAGCGGGGCGATACGGGATGCGGTTCCGGTCGGGAGCCAGCCGAACTCGATCGCCCTCGACTCGAGCGCGGCTTGGGTCTCCAACAGCGGTTCGAGCACCGTCACGCGGATCGACGCGTCGACGCGTGCGACGTCGCAGATTGGCGGCTTCCAGTCGGCGCCGTACGCTCTTGCTGCCGGCGCCGGTCGAATCTGGGCGACCGAGCAGACGGCGGGGCTTGCGAGCATCGATGTCTCAACGCAAACCCCGTCGAGTCCTGTTCTGCTGGGCTCAAAGACGGGTCTGCCGTACTCGGCGAAAGGGATCGCGTACGGTTTTGGGTCGCTCTGGATCGGCGGGGGGCTTCCCGACGGCCTCTATCTCCTGAAAGTTGACCCGTCGACCTTGCAGATCGTGTCAAGCAGGCGTGTCGGCTCGCTTGCCGAGCACTCGATCGCGATAGGTCAGAACGGAGTCTGGGTCAGCGACCAGCTCGATAATGCGGTGCTGGAGATCGATCCGAGGTCGATGCGGGTCGAGCGTCGCCTGTCGATCGGCGGCCCGACGGGTATCGCCGTCGGTCTCGGCTCGCTGTGGGTCTGCGGCTCCGACGACAGGGGCGTGTGGCGGCTGCGGGCACGAAGCGGCTACCGCGGGCCGATTCTGATCCCGACAGGAGCGCAGCCCGTTGCCCTCGCCATCGGTGGAGGAACCGTCTGGGGGGCGGTCGCGAACGGAATGCTTGCGAGGGTCGATCCCAGAACGAATGTGGTTCGTCTGAGCAGGGTCGCATCGACGTTGAACAGTGTCGCGGTCAGCCGCGGCACGGTCTGGGCCGTGGTCGGCCCGGTCAGCTTCCTTTGAAGCAGAGAGCTCCGAGGCTGGCCCCGTAGATCGGGTTCATCTTCACGCAGCCGATCCTCGCGGCGACGAAGGCGGTGTGATTGAACACCGCGTACGGAACCGCCGGCGCTGTCTCGCGCGAGAGCTCGGCATCGATCTGGGCGTAGGCTCGGTTGCGCGCCGTCCCGGTCAGTATGGCAGCCGCCTCCAGTTTCTTGTTGTAGGCCGGATCGTCGAAATAGGCAAGGTTCGTGTTCGCGGTCCCTGGATGGATGAGCGAGCCGTCGAAGGCAAGGTTCAGCAAGGCGTAGGGGTCGTCGTAGGGGGCGATGTCGCCGCAGCCCCGGTCGGCGATGTCAAAGGGCTCGCCGAGGCGGGAGGGATCCCTGGTCGGCGAGAACGGTTGGATCTGGACGTTGATCCCGATCTGCTTCAGGTCGTACTGCACGATCTGCGCACGAGCCGTGGCCAGCGGGGCCGGGCTGCGGACGTACATGATGGCATTCCCGTCCCTCGTGTGTCCGGCAGCCAGCGCCTTGGCCTTTCTGAAGTCCGGTCCGGCGAGCGGATAGATGTGAGCGTCCGCGAAGGCGGGGGAGCCGTATGGGAGGAACTGATCGGTGCGCCGCCCCACGAAAGCGCCGAACGCCGCGACGAGCGCATGCCGGTCGATCGCGTAGTTCACCGCTCGACGAAGCCGCGGGTTATTCGCGAACAACGGCCGCGACGTGTTCAGGGAAAGGCAGAGGGTCTGGTAGCCAGGCGCCACGAAGAATTGGGACTTGTTGATCCCGTACTGTGCTGCGATCGGGCCGGTCGCGGCTGGCGAGATGATCCCGTAATCCGCGCCTCCGCGCTCGACCAGCAGAGCGATCGAATCGCCCTGGACCTGGAACATCCAGTCGATCTCCGCGGCGTTGCGAGGACGCCTCCCGCCGTAGTTCGGGTTGCGCTTGAGGATGATCTCGCTCGGCGAGTACGTCGCGATGTAGTAGGGGCCGGCCATCGGCGGTGTCTGCGTCGGTGTTGCGGGGAGACTGGCCGGGATCGCGCAGAAGAGGGATGACGAAAGCATCGTCGGGAGATCGGGCGTGGGCCGATCCATCGTGATCGCGATCGTGCTACCCCTCGATTTGGCGCTTACGAGATCGTGCAGGACGCTCGGCCCAATCGTGGCCACGGCAGGATTGAGGTCGCGGTGGATCGCGTGGACGAAGTCGGCCGCGGTGACCCGCGTGCCGTCCTGGTAGCGGAAGCCGGAACGGACTCGGATCGTGTATGTCCAGTTTCGGCCATTCCGTCTAACGGTGGGGAAGGACGTCGCCACCTCCGGTTGCACGTGTCCGCCCACCGGAACGGGCGCGTCCGCGTAGTCGTACAGGAAGGCACAGGTCGACCAGAGGAGCTGGGTCGAGAAGAAGCTCGACGCCTGCGCCGGGTCAAGCGACCCGAGCGCCACCATCGGACTGGCGCCGGTCTGGGCGATCCGAAGCGTCCATGCGGGCGCCGCCCGGCTGCTCTGGACGACCGATCCAACCGTGGTGACGGCGCCCGCGACGACGATTGCGCAGATCAAGAGTCGCCATCTTGGCATCGCGCAAGCGTGACCCCTGAACTGGCGCCTGTCAACGGCGAGCCGATGTCCTGGCGGAGAGGTGGCGCATTTCGACGAGCCCTAACCCCTATCCCCACAAACGTTCAGCACCTAGGAAGGTGCGGCGTTTCGCGAAGCCCTATCTCCTAACGCCTTCGAGGTTTGGGTGGTTCGGCGTTCGATCGGAAGGCGATCGCCTACAAGATCATGAGCTACGACGAACTGCTCGCAAACGCGCGCGACCGTTACCGCGAGCTGTACGAGCGCCTCGCACCCGACGGCATCCCGGCGTCGATGGCCAAGCCGGACGCGGCGTCGACGGTGGGCAAAACGGACAGTGCGAAGCCGAAGAAGAGTGTTCAGAAGGCAGTGGCGAAGCCCGCTCGCCGCATGGCAGCGCGATCGAAGCGATGACGTTGCCCATGGGTAGCGCGCCTGGGTCGGCGCGTCGCAGAAACCCGCGCCGTCCTCGTCGCGCGCATCTTCCTACTAGCGGTCCCCAAAGATCACGTCGCACGTGATCGGCGTTCGCGCTATGCCCCGAGCCCGGCCGCGACACTGCCCGACAGTGTTGGTCACTGGACGGCCTCAACGAATCGAGTGGCAATCGTGCACCACTCTGTACCGATATGACCCTCTGTGACCCTCACGCTGATCCCAACAGGACCGGCGGAAGCTTGTGATTAGCGGGGGTTTCGTGAAGCCCTCTGACGGGCTCGAACCGTCGACCCCCTCCTTACCATGGAGGGGCGGTGGAGCGAAGCGCGAGGCCCTTCGCGTGCACCAGTTTTGCACCAGTCGTCGCCCCCCAGGAGCGGTTTGAGGCGGTCTCAGGCGGAACAACCGAACCGGCTACGATCTCGGGCAAGCCCGCTTCCGAAGCCGCTTTCCGCCTGTTCAAGCGGGATGCCCCCGACAAGAATCGAACTTGTGCACGCGGTTTAGGAAACCGCTGCTTGGCTCCCGCGACTTCTACGGGTCGTCAAGGGATTGAATGTCCGATGGCGGCACGGACTGGACATCCCTGCAGTCGGCTCGGCTCGAGCGGCCGGGACTTGACGGCCTGAATCCCGAGGTCGCTGCTTCGAGCCCAGCCCGGCTCATCCGCGCCGCTGCCGTTGACTCGCCGTTCGTGGTCCGATACTTACCTTGAGGCATGGCGGCGGGCGCAGCGACGTATACGGGCCAGCCGAATCGGTCGCCCTGGATCGTGCAGCTGGCAGAGGACGGGCCGCCGCAGCCACTAGCGAGGGACACGACGGTGGATCTCGTCGTCGTCGGCGCAGGAATCGCAGGCATAGCCACTGCGTACTTCGCGCTTCAGACGACCATCGGTAGGGTCATGCTTCTCGAGCGCGACCGCGTGGCCCGCGGCGCGAGCGGACGGAACGCGGGGCAGCTCACGACCTACTTCGAGCGCCCGCTCTGCGGGATCGCGGACGAGTTCGGTTGGGAACTGGCCGGTGCCGCGCAACGAGACGTCGAGGGCGCCAACGACCTACTCGACCAGATGATCGCCGAGACCGGCGCACAGGTGCGGGTGGAGCGCTTTCCCGGCCACATGGGGATGTTCAGCAAGAACCATTTGGAGGTGCACCTCCGCTGCATGGCGATCCGCGAGCGGGTCGGCCTGCCTCAGCAGGAATGCGTCGTCTCCGAGGACGCCGAGTACCTGGCCGACGTTCCTCCCCAGTTCGCGAGCCTGTACTCGGTCGTCCCTCCTGTACGTGTGCGCGAGTTGCTCGAGCTCGACGACGACCGCTACAGCGCCGTCCTGACCGCTCCGGCAGGGGCTGCGAACTGCGGGCTGCTCTGCCAGCTGGTCCTGAGCCACCTGATCCGGACGTACGGGGAGCGCTTCGTCTACGCGGATTGCACCAAGGTCGACCGGGTCGTCGTGGACGACGAACGAGCGGTGGTGTACGCAGGCGGCCATCGGGTGACGGCGGGCAGCGTGGCTCTGTGCACGAACGGCTACGTCGATCACCAGGTCGAAGACGCCTCCGGCGGCGCAGTCCAGCTCGCGCCGCATCAGCGGATCACGGGACGTGTCGGCTACATGAGCGCATTCGTCGAGGAAGAGATGCGTACTCCGGCGGCGATCAGCTACGTCAACAACGCAACCATCGGCGGCGACACGGTCAGCGGCGACATCCCGTACGCGTACGTCACGCGGCGGACGTACGACCTGGCCGGGGAGGACGTGACCCTGACGTGCATGGGCGGACCCGACCTGGGATTCCAGGGCGAGGCCTACCGCGCCGAGGCGCCCGTTCCGGCCGAGGTGCTGCATGCGATCGACGACGAGGTGCGCCCCTTCGCACAACCGCTTCGTCCCGCGGGCCGCCCGTACGAGTTTCACTGGCACGGGCTGATGGGCTACACCGAGAGCCTGGTCCGGGTGGTCGGCCCTCATCCCCGCCACCCGCGCCTTCTCTATAACCTCGGCTGCAACGGCGTCGGCTTCCTCGCCTCGATCCAGGGGGGGCAGCGCCTCGCCCGGACCCTTGCCGGCCACCGGCCGCCGGCAAGCATCTTCGATCCGCGCTGAGTTCTGACTCAGCCCTCGGCGGCCTGGGCGGCCGCGGGGATGCTCGCGAGACGCTCGTCGACGATCCGGCTCGCCGCTTCCAGGCTTCGCCGGTGCCCGCACACGGCCAGCACGAACGGCTCGCGGTCGAGGGCATAAAGCCTGGTGGGGGAGACGGCCGTGCACGTCGCCGTCCGCGGAACGTCCTGAAGCAAGGCGATCTCGCCGAAACCATCGCCCCGGCCGAACCGGTGGAGCGGCGCGCCGCCCCTCGATGCTTCGACCTCCCCTTCCGCGACGACGTAGAAGCGGTCGCCCACGTCGCCCTCGGTGAGCAAGACGTCGCCGGGCTCGGCGTCGATCTCGATCAGGCTGCGCGCGAGCGTCTCAAGCTCTGGCGCCGGTAGCGGCTCGAGGAACGGCACGGAGCGAAGCAGTGCGATCTCGACGACCGGCACGGTGGCATCCGCGTCCACATCGAGGAGCGCTCGCCCGCAGAGCAGTAACGAGATCGGGAGCACCGCGCCGATGCCGATGATCGCTGCCTTCACGCCCAGGGTGGACACGAGCAGCGGCACGACCAGAGCGCCCGCGGCGAGCCCGAACATGTAGATGCCTTCGACGAGGCCGAACACTCGGGAGACGACGTCCGCTGGCGCGGCGCGCTGCAGGAGCGTGCGGGCTGCCACCTGGAAGAGCATGTAGCTCACGCCGGCAACGGTGAGCAGAACGACGGCTCCGACCGCGCTCGGACGCACGCCGAGGACGAAGAGGGCGACTCCCCAGCCGAGGGCGGCTGCAATCAGCGAGGGGATCAGCCGTCTGCTGCCGACGAACCTCGCCGTCAACAGCGTCGCCAGCACAGCACCCAGCCCGAATGCCGCGTTCAGGTATCCCGACCCACCCTGTCCGAGATCGAGCACGGAGAGCGCGATGACGACGGTGAGCAGATCGAGCGCGCCAAGTGCGAGGAATTGGATGCCGAGCAGCAGCACGAGCATTCGCAGCGAGCGCTGGCCGGCCACGATCCGGATCCCGTCCATGAGTTCCGCGAAGACACCGGGTGGCTGCGCGGCGTCCTTGGCGTCGGGCTCGGTGCGGACCTTCGGCGTATCGAGCGGAGCGACGAGCACGGCCGACACCAGCGTCGCCGCGGCCATGGCTGCGAAGACCCAGCCCGGTCCGACGGTCGCGAGCAGCGCCCCGGCGAGAGCAGGCGCCACCAGCATCGCCACGCTCTCGTTCCATCCCGACACCACGTTTGCTGCCGTCAGTTCCTCCGGGCGCCGGGCGAGGTACGGGACGAGCGCAGTCTGGGCGGGCCGAGTCGTCGTCATCGCAGTTGCAGAGAGCGCGGCAAGGAAGTAGACGAGGTACCGCGGGCCGCCGCCAATCAGGACTGCGGCGACAAGCGTCATCAGCGCCGCCTGCACGAGATAGCCGCGTCGAAGGAGCCGCGCGGGCGGCTCTCGGTCTGCGAGCACCGAGATCAGCGGCCCGCAAAGTCCGGCGGGAACGAGCTGAATCGCGGCCACGATGCCGGCCTCCGTCGCACCGCCGTTGTCGTAGGCGTAAACCGCCACCGCCACCCAGACGCCCCACTCGGACAGGTTGAACCCGAACAGGGCAAACTGAACCCGCAGCAGCTCCGGGTTCCTCGCGATCACCGCGAAGACGTGGACGACCCGTGAGGATCGCAACCGGTTCAAGGCGGGAAGGGTGTCACATGTTCCGCTGCGTGGCCACTCGCGTGTCGGCCACGCGTACCGACGGCGCTTCAGCGAGCATCGCCAAGCCCGTTCCCGATGGGCAGGCTTGCAACCCCGGTCGCGACCAGACCGCGCGGCCGTCTGAGCTCAGTCGGCTTGTTTCAGTCTGCCGCGCGAGCGATCGGTCCATCGGGACTCAACGGCCGATCGTCCGAGCTCTGCCAAGGGATTGAGTATCCCTCGATGCCGACAAGGTCAAGTCGGAGGCAGGCTCTCCCATCAGGCCCGAAACCGCTACATCCGCCAACCGCGCTCCCAGGCCACCTCCCACGCAAGGACAGAGTCGACGAATCTGGCACGGGGTGGCTGCAACATCGCGCTCGCCCAACGCGCGTTACGGTAGCGCGGTCGGCCGCGAGCACCGGGACGTGTATCGCGTCGGCGTAGCCGCTGCCCCGATCGCGAGTTCTTGGCCGCCCGATTGACGATCGCGGTCGCATCCCGTACTTTCCGCGCGGTGAGCGAACTCGAGACCCTGCGTCGGGCCGATCCGGGCTATGAGGAGGCTCGGCTGGCAGCGGTCTGGAACGGTCGCAAGCCGGACCGATATCCGGAGCTGATCGTCTACCCCATGAACGACGCGGACGTCGTATCAGCGGCGCGACTGGGGAAAGAGCGGGGCCTGAAGATCGGGGTTCGTTCGGGTGGCCACAGCTGGGTTGGCAACGGCGTACGCGACGGCGGACTGTTGATTGACCTGTCTCGGATGCGTGACATCGATGTAGACGCGGCGACGATGACGGCCGCGGTTCGCCCGGCAGTAAATGGCCGCGAGTTGATGCCGCGCTTGGAGCAGATCGGCGCTTGGTTTCCGACGGGTACGTGCCCGACGGTCGGAATCGGCGGCTATCTCCTCGGCGGTGGGTTCCATTGGGCGCCGCGACTGATCGGGCCTGCAGCAGCCAGCCTGGCAGCGATCGATGTCGTACTAGCGGACGGGGAACTCATCCACGCTGATGACGACAGCCATCCGGAGATCATGTGGGCGGCACGCGGCGCCGGGCCCGGGTTCTTCGGCGTCGTCACCCGATTCCACCTTCGCCTCCATCCGCTGCCGAAGGCCCTGCTCAGCTCGATTTACGTGTTTCCGTCCAACGCCTATGAGGCGTTTGCCGCCTGGTATTTCGAGGCGATCGCCAGCTTGCCGCCAGAGGTGTCGGCGGTCGCGACTGTGGCGCACAGTCAGGTTCCTGGCGATGACTCGACAGTAATCGCATTCGTCCCGATCGCGTTCACAGACTCGCCGGTCGAGTCCGCGGCACTCCTTGCGCCGCTTGCAGAGTCTCCCATTGCCGAGCTTGCGATCGTCCGCGAGGGTCCCCACCCGTGGACGATGGAGCAGGGTTACCAGTTGCTCGACCAGATGTACCCGAAGGGCCTTCGCTACAGAACCGACGCGATCTGGATCAACCCGGGCGCGGACGGTTTCCTGCGTGCGTCGAAGAAGGTTGCGGAGTCGCTTCCAACTCGCCACTCACATCTGCTGTTCGCTCCGATGCTCCCGAAGGAACAGCCGAACGCGGCGTTCTCGGTTCAAACGCTCCTTTCTGTCCACGCCTATGGCATCTGCGAGAGCCCTGACGACGACGACGCGATGCTCGAATGGGTGGGCTCATCGATGCGCAGCCTCGAGCCGTTCTCGAATGGGGGTGGCAAGGTCAACGACGCCGATCTCGAAGCGCGACCGCAGGCCGTACTGTCGACGAGGAACGCAGCCCGCCTTGGAGAGCTGCGAGCAGCCTACGATCCTGAAGGTCTCTTCGACTCGTACCTCGGCGAGACGCGCCCGAACAGCTCGTAAGAGCCAGCAGCCTCACGCGGTGACAAGAGATGTTCCTACTTTGCTTGCCGAAGAGTGAGCTGGCCCTCGACCTCGGCGACTGAGGCGATGTCGCGCTCGAGTGAGTGGGCGACCCCAGCGAGACGCTCGACGAGCTGAGCGTTTGAGTCAGCAGGGACCCCGCGGCGGAGCATGAGCGTGTCTTCCATGCCTGTCCGGGCGTTGCCGCCCATGGCGAGTCCGATCGCCGTCATCGGCAGGTTCCAGCGGCCGATCGCGATCGCCTGCCAGACGGCGCCCGCCGGTAGGCGTTCCACCAGCTGGACGAGCGCCGCCGGCGTCGCAGGCATGCCTCCGCGGATACCCATGACGATCGAGAACTGCAGGGGCTCCGGGATCAACCCCTCCTCGTACAGGACGAGAGCCATCTCGAGGTGCCCGGTGTCATAGATCTCGAGCTCTGGCTTCACGCCCAGCTCCTGCATGCGGGCGGCGAGTCGGCGCACGCCTTCGGGTGGATTGCGGAACTCGCCGCTGCCGAAACTCATCGAGCATGGATTGAGCGATGCCATCCGTGGGCGTGCTTCGACGAGCTGTTCGCGTTCCTCGAACGGTACGTCCAGGCCAACGCCGGTCGACAGCTGGACGAGAGCCGGGCAGGCATCCTCGATCAACCCGACTGTCCTGCGCGCGATCTCGAGATCCGCGGTCGGGCGCCCGTGCTGGTCGCGAACGTGGACGTGCACCACAGCCGCACCGGCCTCGTATGCGCCGCGTGCCGCATCAGCGATTTCCTCGGGCGTCACGGGCAGATTCGGATTGTCCGCCTTCGTCGCGATTGGTCCCGTCAGGGCGCAGGTAAGGACGGCGGCGCTCATGCCGAGTTATTCCAGGCCGTCTCGAGCATCAGTCGGCCTTCGGCGACCAGCCACTGGTCGAAGGTGTACGGAGCACGGCTGAGGAGCCGCTGCTGCGTGTCCGCGATCGGCCACTCACGATCCTGCTGGAGACTTTGGTACAGGGAGGCGATCGCCTCGACGAGCGGTGGCGGCACACCTGCCTCGACCCGGTAAGCCTTCCATGCTTCTTCCTCGACGTCGAGGTAGGCGATCTCGCGTCCCAGGGCGGTGCTGAGTTTCGCGGCCAGGTCGGCGAAGCTCAGTGCTTCAGGTCCTGTCATGACCAGGGGTCCTTCGGCCTTCTCGGGTGCGGTGAGAGCCAGGACGGCGACGTCGGCGACGTCGCGCGGGTCGATGAACGGGATGCGCGCGTCACCCGCCGGCATGAGCAGCTTGCCGTCGCGAATCTCGGTCACGTTGTTCATCACGTTCGTCATGAAACTCGCAGGACGAAGGAAGGTCGAGGTGTAGTTGCCGCGGCTGAGCCGCTGCTCGACCATCACGTGCGGTTGTGAGAGCAACGCAGGCTCGTTGCCCTGGACGCCGATCGACGAGAGCTTCACGACGTGCCCGAGGACGCCCGCGCGTTCGGCCAGTTCGAGCGCGGCAAGCTCCATCTCCCCGTGTCCCGGAGCCGGCGGGCTGATCAGGAGCAGCCGTTCGACGCCGGCGAACGCGTCGGCCAGCGGCTCAGGGTCGCGAAGGTCGCCTCGGACTACGTCGATTCCCAGGCCAGCGAGGATGGCCGCTGACCTGTCGGAGTGCGCAAGCGCACGCACGTCGCGTCGTCCTTCGAACGCATGCGCGACGTGGAGACCAACGTGTCCCGTCGCGCCGGTAAGAAAGATCATGAAGACCTAGCAGCCAAGGAGCCGTCCGCGTACGTTCCGAAGGCTCTGTCGTAGTAGACGAGTGGCGACGCATTCGACGGTTCAACGCCGACGACCGTCCCGAGAGCGACGACGTGGTCGCCACTTCCGAGCAGGCGATCGACCTCGCAGGCGATCCAGGTTGCAGCCGAGTACAGCCGTGGAAGGCCGTCGGACAGATACCACTCGACGAACTCGAACTTGTCGACGCCTTTCCTGGCGAAGGCGAGGGCGAGCTCACCCTGTGTCGCGTTCAGCACGTTGACGCCGAACCGCCGTGTTCTGCGCAGCAACTTGAGGAGGTCGGAGCGGATGTCGAGCGCGGCGTAGATCATCGGCGGCTGCAAGGACAGCGAGCCGAAGGCGCTCACGGTCGTGCCGTGAGGAATGCCTCCGTGCGTCGTCGTGATCACGGCGACCGGCATGGGGACGAAACGCATGGCGTCGCGGAAGACGGCCTCATCGACCGGCTGCTGTCCGGCTCGAGCGACCCTTGCGGAGGAGCGGGAGCTGATGGCTTCAGGCGGCATGGAGTTGGGGAAGCACCTCCCGCCCGAAGAGATCGAGTGACTTGACCGCCTTTTCGTGTGGCAGCTTGTCGCCGGTGAAGATCAGGTCTGCCACTCCGTAGCCGACCTGCGCACCAGCCTCGAGCAGCTGGCGGGCGACGGTGTCCGGGCTCCCGTAGTACTCGGGCATGGCGCCAGGCCCGGGCGGATGGTGGCGAAAGCCGGACGGCCCGAAGACGGCCGTGAGGATCTTCTGGTTGGCAGCCTGCTTCTCCGGCGGTGGGACGAGTGGGCCGAGGACGTTGCCGAGGTCGTATTCGCGGGCGTCGGCTTCGGCTTGTTCGTCCGTTTCGGCCACGTAGATGCGCGCAGCGGTAGAGGATGTCGTCGGCAGTCGGCTCCCAGCCGGCGGTTGCGGCTTCCGTCCGGTACGTCTCGGCGAGCTGGGCTGCTTCTTCGTGCGAGTTGAGAAAGGAGAGTCCGAGCATGGCGTGCTTGTGGGCGGCAAACTTGGCCGACTCGGGGCTGGTTCCGGCGAGCAGGACCGGCGGTCTTGGTTGTTGGATCGGTCGCGGCCAGACGGCGACGGTGCGGTAGCGGTAGAAGCGGCCCTCCCAGCCGAAGGGTTGCGGCTCTGCCCAGATGGTGAACAGAAGGTCGAGGGCTTCCTCGTACATCGCCCGGCTTTCGCTCGGGTTGGTGCCGTAGGTGAGGAACTCGTTGGGGATGCCGCGGAAGAAGCCGACCACGGAGCGGCCGTCCGAGAGCGCGTCGAGCATGCCGATTTCCTCAGCGGTTCGCACGGGGTTGACGAGCGGGAGGACGACGCCGAGGATGGCGATCTTGACGTCGGGGTAGCGCTGACTGATCGCTGCGCCGGCCACGACTGGGCTGGGAGCAAGCTGCGCCTGTGAGTAGTGGTGCTCTGCGACCGTCAGCCAGTCGAAGCCGTGCTCGACGGCGACGTCGAAGAGCTCGAACGCCCGCTGCATCGATTCCCGGCCCGCCTCGGGACTCCAGGAGCCGGGGGGAGATGGCCACCCGTAGGGGACGTCCTTACCCTGGTACTTGAGCGGATTGAAGATTGACGCTTTCACGTGAAGTTCCTCCCGTGGCTTAGGGGACGAGCAGTCCGCTCTCGCTGGTGACGACGAAAGCCTCTTGACGCTCGATGAAGTCGCCGACCACGCCGGCATAGGCTTCGGGCCGATCGAACTGGATCTCGTGGGCTGCGTCGTAGACGAATACGAGGCTGCAGTTCGGCATCAGGTCTTTGTAGATCCGCCCCATCTCGGGAGGGACAAGTCCGTCTTTCCTTCCGAAGAGAACGAGCGTCGACATCGGAAAGCCGCGAAGTCGTTTCTCGAGGTCAGGGTCGTGGTTCGGGCCGAGCAGGCGCTGCAGGAGACCGACTTGCTTCTGGATGATTTCGGGTGAGGCCGGCGCGGGCGCCGTCTCCGGGTGGGCGAACAACGCGGCCCGAAGCTGTTCGGGCGTGAAGTTCTGCGGGTGCCAGTCGGCGGGTCGGAAGGCGCTCGGTGACTCGAGGATCAACGCTGCGAAATCGTCGGGGTGTGAGAGTGCCAGCCGCAGTGCAGTTGCTGCGCCGAGCGACGTCCCAAGAAGTGTTGGCTTCTCGAGGTCGAGTGCCCCGAGTGCTTCGAACATCGTCTGAGCGAGCTCGTCGAGCGACTGCGTCCGCGTGTTCTCAGCCGAGTGGCCGAAGCCGGGGAACTCGAAAGCGGTTACGGAGAAGCGACCGGCGAGGAGTTCGAGCGCCGGCGAGATGTGCAGGCCGCCGCCGCCGTGAAAGTAAACGACCGGTGCGCCCGTCCCGGCGGTGAGATAGCGAATCTGGAAACCGCCCGCCTCGAGTTGGGCCTCCTCGAACCTCGTGTTCGCGGCCGACGCGTGCTCCTGGATCTCGGTCACGTCCTCCTCCTGTTCTGACTTTGTGGCTTCACAGCGGCTGCCTCAAGACTTCCCAGCTCTCGCGCGTGAGGCGAACCGGGTCTGCGTCGGGGTCGCCGGGCTTCTGTTCCCACGCACCGAGCTGGACCGAGTTCTCCACAACAAGGCGGCAGCGTTCATAGCGGCGCTCTGTGTACTGGCCCAGCGCCTCCTCCGCGGGAAGGTCGGAATCGACGAGCTCGCACAGCACGATGGCGTCCTCGATGGCGATGCCGGCGCCGAAGGCAAGGTGAGGCGTCGTCGTGTGCGCCGCATCACCGACGAGGACAACCCGGCCTCGATTCCAGGGTGACGGCACCAGCAGCGCCTCTGTCGGGTTGTAGGTGACCTCACGCGCCTCGGGGATACAGTCGCGGGTATAGGCGATCAGGTCGCTGTCGGCATCCAATTGTTCCTGCATCAACCGCGGCCGGTCGGCTCTCTCGGGCCTCGAGTCGTCGGGGACGTTCTCGACCGCGAACACGTACATGTCCTCCATGGATACAGGCAAGAGCCCGACCTTCGCCTTGCGTCCGTAGAACATCTGGTAAACGTCGAGTTCGGGCGGTCGAGGAATGAGTGTTCGCCAGACTGCTTGCCCGGTGAACTGCGGTGTAGGCGTCCCTTCGAACGCCGACGCGCGAGTTCGCGAGTGGAGGCCCTCCGCTGCGACGACGAGGTCGTAGCGACCGGTCCCTCCGTCGGTCAGGGCTACGTCGACGGTGCCTTTCTCCTGAACCAGCGAGGCGATGCCAACCCCGAGCTTCACATCGACGCCTACGTCGATCGTGATCATCGACAGAGCCCGATGGAATGCCGGCCGGGTGATGCAGACCGCTGCCGGCAGTCGCTCGTCGGCGATGCGCGGGAACGGCACGACGGTCATCAGCTCTCCCTGCGCGTTGCGGAAGTCGGCGTGGTCCTGGGCGAACCCGACCGCGGCGCAGGCGTCCGCGGCGCCGATCGCGTCGAGCGCGCGAAGGGTCGGGCCGAGCAGCGTCAGGCCCATGCCAGCGGCCTTCCATTCAGAGTCGAGCTCGGTGAGAGTCACGTCGATCCCTCGGCGCGCGAAGCCGATCGCGGCGGCCATGCCGGCTGGGCCGCCGCCGGACACCAGCGCTCTCCGCACGGACCGGCTCATGCCGCGGACTCTCCGAGGTAGCTGGCAACGAGGATGTGCCGGTCGTGGCGGAGCGCTTCTGCCGGGCGCTGCAGCACGACGCGCCCGTGCGAGAGAACGCATCCTCGGTCAGCGATGTCGAGTGCAAGCTGGACGTGCTGTTCGACCAGCAGCACTCCTGCGCCGCTGTCGTCCACGAATCGGCGAATCACAGGCAGGAGACGCGCGACGATCACCGGCGCGAGCCCGAGCGAGAGCTCGTCGAGGAGGAGAAGCTTGGGGCGACGGGCGAGGGCGCGTGCCATGGCGAGCATCTGCTGCTCACCGCCGGAGAGAAGTGCGACCTTGCGGTTTCGCAACTCCCGCAGCTGCGGGAAATATTCATAGGCGGCGTCGCTGTCGAGCCGTTCTCCGCGATACCCAAAACGAAAGTGCTCTTCGACGGTCAGCCCGAAGAAGATGCCTCGATCCTCCGGGACATGCGCCATGCCCCGGCGGGCGATTGTCTGCGGTGCCGTCCGAGCGACGTCGATGTCGCCAAAGCGAACGGAACCGCTGATCGGACGTACCATGCCGGAGATAACGCGCAGCGTGGTCGTCTTGCCAGCGCCGTTGGCTCCGAGGAGCGCAACGATCTCGCCCGGTGAGACGCATAGCGTCACCTCTCGGATGGCCGGAGCGCCCGCGTAGCCGGCGGTCACGCAATCGACATTCAACAATGGCTCGCTCATGACGTCGCCGAGGTTGGAGTGACGGGAGCGTCATTGCCCATTACCTCGGTCGCGGCGCTGCCCAGATAGGCCTCGACGACCTTGGGATTCGAGCGCACTTCGGCCGTGGTTCCTCGGGCGATTTCCCTGCCGAAGTCGAGGACGAACACGCAGTCACAGACGCTGAGCACGAGACCCATGTCATGGTCAACGAGTAGCAGCGCCGTGCCTTGCTCAACGATCTCGCGCAGGCGGCGGCCAAGCTGCTCGCTTTCTGAGGTGTCGAGGCCGGCGGCCGGCTCGTCCAGACAGACAACGCGTGGCCGTGCCGCGAGGGCGCGTGCGACGCCGACGAGTTTTCGCTGCCCCTGTGAGAGCTTGTCCGGCATCAGGTCGCCGTACTGCTCGAGGTCGAGCAGGCGCAGGGCCGCATTCACGCCAGGGTCAGGTTCCGGCCGACCGCGGACGATTTCACGTGCGAGTTTGCCGAGCGGCGGCCTTCCGCACGTGACCGCGAGATTCTCGCGCACAGTCAGGTCGTCGAACAGGTCGGTGGACTGCCAGGTCCGGCCAAGCCCTGCGCGCGCCCGTTTGTCCGGGGAGAGTCGCGTGATATTGCGCCCGTCGAGCTCGACGTCCCCTCTGGCGGCCGTGAAGCCCGTGATCGCGTCGATTAAGGTCGTCTTGCCTGCACCGTTGGGGCCGATCAGGCCCACGAGCTGGCCCTCGCCGACTTCCAGAGAGACGTCGATCAAGGCATGAACGCCGCCGTAATCGACGGAGAGTCCCTCGGCGCGCAGGACGCTGGTCATGGTGTCCTCGCGACCTCCTCAGCTTGCCCCTCGCTGGAGGAGCGCGGCAGGAACAGGTCTCGAAGCGCGTTAAACAGGCGGGGAAGGTCTCGCCGGGTGGCACCGGCGATCCCGTCGGGACTAACAACGACCGTGACGAGAAGGGCGATGCCGCCGAAGAGGAGCTCCCAATCGGAGGGAAGGCCGGTCCACGACTCGATTGCGTGGATGCCGAGGCCATCGGTGACGATGAGGCCGCCGAACAGCGCGCCTGTGACCGTCGTGATCCCGCCCAGATAGGCGAACGCGACAAAGCCGAGTGCGCTGATGATTCCGTACTGGGGGGCTGAGACCGAACCGAAGTCGTAGGCGTACATCGCGCCGGCGAGACCGGCAATGAACGACGAGATCCCGAATGCGGCCAGCTTCACGTTGCGGACGCTGATTCCGGAGGAGGCGGCGGCGCGCTCGTTCGAGCGCACGGCGAGCATTTGCTGGCCGAGTCGGCTCGTTCGAAGGCTGGCCACGAACAGTCCGAGCACGATCACGACACCGAGGCAGAGAAAACCGAAGATCGGGCTTGGCAGCTTTTCGTCCGTCCACGTGTAAAGAGCGTCGGGCCCGAGATGAAGACCGAAAAGCGACGGCGATTTCGTCGGAGAGCCATTGACCCCTCCGCCCCACGATGTGTTGTTGAAGACGAAGTTTTCGAGTGCGACAGCAGCGGCGAGGGTGACGATCGCGAGGTTCACGCCTCGTACCCGCAGTGCCGAGGTGGCGGCCACCAACCCGAACAGGGTCGCGACGCATGCGCCGATGATCGGCCCGATCGGGAAAGCAATCCCGGCATCGGCGGCGAGTTTGGAAACGGCGTAACCGCCCACTCCAGCGAGTGCGAGTTGGACGAGTGAGATCTGTCCAACAAAGCCTGTGATGACGACGAGCGACAGGCAGACGAGTGCGCCGATCAGGCTGTTGATCAGCGCTTGTCGAAAGTCATACGGGAAGGTCATGAAGGCCGTGACTCCGATTACGAGCCCAGCCAGAGAGGGCAGTGCCCGCCTGCGCGCGGCCGGTGCGGCTGGCAGACCACGTGCAAACAGCGTGCCCCGTTCCGGGATCCGCCCCCCGAGCCAGACCATCACGATGACGATGATCAGGAAGTAGGTGAGCTGCGTAACTCCGGGAAGCGTCACGCCTCCGGCTGTGGGAAACCATGTCCTCGTCTGCAGGTAGAGAACCAGTGAGTCGATCGAGCCCATGGCGACGCCCGCCACGGCCGCGATTCCGAATGATGTGAAGCGCGCGAGTAATGCTGCTCCCAGCGCAGGCACGACTGCAGTCGGGATAGTCACCGGGTCGAGCTGGGAAAGCGGCGCGACCAGTACCCCGAGTGCGCCGGCGAGCATGCTGGCAAGAGTCGTATTGGCGAGCGAGATCCGACTCGGCGAGAGACCCGCGAGAAGGGCTGCCGACTCGTTTTCCGCCGCGGCACGGGTCGCAAGTCCGAACCTCGTCCATCTGTAAGTCGCGGAGAGTGCAGCGGCGACGATGAGAACGATCCCGGTGAGCTCGAAGCGATCCCAGGGGATGCTGATGCCGAAGATCTCGACCGAGTTGCCGCTCGGGAGGACCTCAGGTGCCCCCTGACCGTTTCCCCCGAACCGCAGCACTACCGCTGCCTGGATCGTCAGCAACAACCCGACCGAGGCGACGAGCTTCGCAAGCGGGCCGGAATTGCGAAGCTTCCGTAACACGAAGAAGTCGAATGCCATGCCCACGCCGGCCATCACGACCATCGTCAGCAGGAAGGCGGAAACCGTGCCGAATGGGGATCCCAAGTCGAACTGGCTGAGGAAGAGGTAGCCGCCGGTGCGCAAGCCGTAGAAGACGTACGCCCCCAGCAGGGCGAGGGCACCCATGCCGATGTTGATGACGCCGGATCCGCGGTAGTTGAGAACGATCCCTAGCGCGATGCCGGCGATCAGCGCTCCTGCGCCGAATCCGAGCAGGATGAAGAGGAGAAGATCGCTGGGAGTGATTTGCGCGAAGCCAAGCAGCGCGGCGCTATGCAACGGTTAGCTCCTCGCAGTGCAGGTGTGTGGGGGGCAGCTAGCCCGCCCCCCACACAACATGACTCTTGTGTCTGCTAGCGGCCGCCGACCCACTTGCCGCCAGTCGCGTCCGTCCATTTGCCGTTTCCGAGATACGTGTACAGCCGCACCGCTGTCGTGCCGAGCGCGGGCAGGCCCTGGACCGATCCCCACTTCAGATTCGGGGGGCCGAACATGGACGGGCCTTGGTACTTGCGGATCCACGTTCTGAAGCTGATCGGGCTGAGCTTGGCAGCCCCGATCTGGTTGATCGCCTTGGCGGCCGTCATGGCTGTACCCCAGGCAAGTTCGGGGAACGGCGCGTAGACAGCGGGGTTCTTCTTGCCGATCGGGGCGATCGCGGCGAGCCACGCGGCCACATATGGGTCCGCCTTCGGCAGGTTGGCGCTGACGCCGGTGTTCACGTACGTCCACTTTGGGTAGTCGCCGAGCGCCTGCTGGACGTGCGGGTCGAGGCAGAGAGCCAGCGCGACGACATGCTTCACATTGAGCTGGTTCGTTGCCTTCGAGCCGGCCGTACACACGGACGGGTTGACGAAGAAGACGGTGCTTGCGTCGGTCGACTGAGCGTTCGCTGCCGTCATCGGGGCAAGGAGATCGGTCGCTGTCGACGAGAAGCCCACGGCAGTGACTTTCAGGTTTGCGGCCGCGGCGATCTGCTGGAACAGCTTCGCCGCCGTGACACCCGCCGGATCGTCCTGCGGATAGAGCAAGGAGACGGTCTTCGCGTGCAGCACGCCGACGAGGTAGCTGACCTCTCCGGGGTCGGTGCCGAACAGGCCGGCCGTCAACTCGTAGGTGTTCTTCGCCGTTGCTGAAGAAGTCGTGATCGGGTTGAAGCCGATAACCGGCTTCTTGCCCTTGTTCGTCTGATGGAAGCCGGTGGAGCCGAACGGCAGAACGCCCTCGATTACGAACTTGACGCTGGGGTCGTTGTCCATCGATTGAGCACACTTCTGGCCCTGGGACTCAGCCTGTACGACGAAGCACGTCTTCAGTCTGAGCGGGTGACCGCTGACGCCGTGCAAGTAGGTGTTGATGACGGCAACGGCGGCCTGGATCGAGGTTGTCGATTCAGGCGACTGCACGATCCCGCCCTGGGCGTTGACCCATCCGACCGTCACGGGCGCCAGCTTGGCGTTCGCCGGGCCGAGTGTCTTGACGCCGACGTACTTGGCGAACACCTTCGCCCATGCCGGGGGTGCAGCACTGCGACGCGTACTCGCGAGACCGGAGCCGGCGAATACCGCCGCGGCCAGGCCAATCGCCACGACGAGCAGCAGCGATCCTGCCTGCAGCCGCCCCTGCGGCGCGCGTAGGAACCGCGACACCTTCACGATCATCCTCCCCTTTCTGTCGTGACACTCGAGGTCGGCCCGCCGCGAAGTGCGGCGGCCTCCTCCCCTCCTTCGGCGCCCACGCGTGCACGTTCACGCACTGCGGGCACCCATCCATTGGACGACGGCGAGCCAATACGGTTGCGGAGAACCCCCAGGTGCTCGATCTCGAGTTCGACGACATCGCCCGGTTTCAAGGCCCTGTCGATCTCGAATCCGCACCCGCCTCCGACTGTCCCCGAGCCCAGGAGTGTTCCGGCTACAAGCGGCTCGCCGGCTGATGCCCAGGCCACCAACTCGCCGATCGACCACAGCATCGATGCGGTCGTCCCTTTCGACCACTCCTCTCCGTTGATGCGCGCCTTCATCGTCAGCCCGCCGTCCGGGAGAGCGCCGAGAGGAACGATCCAGGGACCGACCGCCGAGGCGAAGTGCTTGCCCTTCGAGGGACCGAGGCCCGCCGTCATCTCCCGAAGTTGGATATCGCGCGCGCTGAAGTCGTTGAGAATCGTCAGCCCTAGAACGTGTGCGACAGCCTCCTCGGGATCGAGATTCCGCCCACTCCGGCCGACGACGATCCCAAGTTCGAGTTCATAGTCCATCTGGCTGGTGTAGGACGGCCACGGAACCTCGTCGTCTGGGCCTACGAGCGCCTGAGCACTCCCCATGTAGGAGACCGGCAACTCGTAGAGGACATCCGGGATCGGCCGGCCGCTCTTACCGTGGGCGGTGACGAAGTGGTCCTCGAACGCCATGAAGTCCCGATATGCCGGCGGATCGACCGGAGCGACGAAGCGCGACTCTGGCAGCACCTGGGCAGCTCCACTAGTGTCCGCGGCTGCCGCCTCGAATGCCTCGAAGAACGCCTTACCGCCCGCCAGTGCCTGGGACAGGCTCCCCGGCACGACCGCCGCGGCGATGCGACCCGCCGCCTCGGTGCTCGCTCCGGCCCGCTCCAGGCGGAGCCGCTCCGCCGTGCGTACGTCCATCCATGCGCCGCCTGCCCGACTGACGACAATTCTCGCCTCCGCGCCGTCAGGGCCTTCGTGTCTAATCCGCGCCAGGCGCATACCCGGCTCCCGGCCATCGTCGACCTTGGAGGATTCAGCACACAAGGTAGGCAACTGTATCCAGATAGCCATTGAGAATCAAACGCGCTAGCCTGTCCACACCATGAGCCTCGTCGAGGTCACCAGCCGCGACGGCCAGAACGTGATGGTCGTGCACGACCGCCTCCGCGACGCGATCCTCCGCGGCGAGATCGCGCCCGGTGAGGCGACATCGCAGGTGGCGCTCGCCAAACAACTCGGGGTAAGCCGCACGCCACTTCGGGAAGCGCTCCGTCTTCTCGAGCGGGAAGGCCTTGTTCTCTCCCAGCCAAATCGGCGAATCCGAGTCGCCGACTTCTCGATCGCAGATCTCGAAGCTCTCTACGCCATGCGCATCGCGCTCGAGACAGTGGCGGTCAGGCTGACCGTCCCTACGCTCAGGCCCGAGCAGTTCGCAGAGCTCGAAGGGCTCATGGCGCAGATGGATCACTACATCCGAGCCGGAGATCAGGTGCGAATGGACGTCCCCCACGCGGCGTTTCACGCGACGTTCGTGGCCGCCGCCGGGCCGAGGCTGACCACCACGCTCGCACAGCTGTTCGACCATGCCGCCCGGTATCGCCTCGCGTATGGAGCGGCGACTCTCCCCGGCGGTTACGAGGAACGCAGAGCGGAGCACCGGTCGATGATCGACGCTGCCTCAGCCGGTGACGCGGATCTCACCGCGGAACGGCTGGCCCTGCACTACGCACACACGGCCATTGCCGTAGTCAGTAAGCTCGACTCGGGCCACGATCTGCCGCTGTTGCGCGCCGCGATCCAGACCGCAGCACCCAACGCTCTCGAGAGGCTCCCTGGCCTCGAGCTTGCGGCCGGCTAGATCGTCTCGGTCGCGAGTCGCGGTACAAGCACGGCGGCGTTCAGCCCGTCAACCGACGCTCGATCTTCTGCTTCAAGACCGAGGTCAGGAGCCGGATCGTCAGCGCTCGGCAACGCCGCATACGGCCAGTCGGTCCCGAACACCACCTGGCTGAGAGGGACGGCGGCGAGCGTCGACGCCATGGCGATCCTGTTGTTCGACAGGCCGGTGTCGTAGTGAAGCCGGCGCAGATACTCGAGCGCACCTGCAGGAGCTTGCTCGGCCAAGGATGGCTCGCGATCAGCAAGCGACGCGATCCGGTGCGCGAGATACAGCGCCGTTCCGCCGAGATGAGCCAGCTGGAAACGGATGCTCGGACAACGCTCGAACGTGCCCGAGTAGATGAGGTTCACGATCGCCCGCGTTGTGTCGAATGGGAACTCGTGCAGCCAGATCGGCCAGGCCGGAAGCGGAGGCGGGTATGACGCATGGACAGGGTGGATGAACACGTAGGCGCCGCGGCGATCCAGCTCTGCGAAAAGCGCGTCCCAGCGTGAATCGCCGAGGTACACACCCGCGACATTCGTGAACAGCGCGACGCCGTCGAGTCCCAGAACGTCGAGGGCGTGATCGAGCTCCGCGAGCGACGCATCGACGTCCGGGAGCGGCAGCAGCGCAAGTCCGGCAAAGCGGGCTGGATCCGCGCGTACGATCCCGGCGATCGTCTCGTTGGCAACCCGTGCCAACGTCTTCGCCAGGCCGATGTCCTCAACAGATGCACCCGGCGGGCCGGTGGAGATGACGGCTCCATCGATGCTGTACCGCGCCATCGTGTCGAGCAGGCTCTCGAGCGTCGCGGGTGGCAGCGGATAGGCGGAGCCATCGGGAAGAGCCGGGAGCAGCGATCGATACTCCTCCGGAATGACGTGCGCGTGGAGATCGAGCCGGGTCATGTTCAATCGAAGATGGCGACGACCCGTGCGGGAGCGGCACTGCCCCCGACGAGCCGGAGTGGGAAGCAGGCCACGGTGAATCCGCTCGTCGGCAGCTCGGCAAGATTGAACAACCGCTCGATCTGCGAGTAGGGCAGATCGCATTGGTGAGCTTCCCAGAAGATGCCCGCCTCGTCACGCTCCAGGGCGTCGGCCGCCTGGAGATTGAGCGGACGATCCCAGCCCCAGGCGTCGATCCCCATCACCCGCACCCCTCGCTCGAACAGCCATCGCGTCGCCTCGGCGGTCACGCCCGGACCGCGGAACATGTAGTCAACCTGGCCATAGAACGCGTCCCTGCCTGTCCGGACGAGCACGATGTCCCGCTCCTGTAGCTCCCGACCACTTGCCTCGACCGCTGCCGCCATCTCCTCAGTTGTGACCGCGTCTCCATCGGCCTTGGCAGTGAAGTCGACAACAACGCCGGGCGCGAAGAACAGCTCGAGCGGCAACTCGTCAATCGTCTGGGCAGGACGGCCAGCGACCGTCGAGTTGTAGTGGTACGGGGCATCAACATGGGTGGAATTGTGCGTACCGAACCGGGTGAAGTTTTCCCGCGACCATCCTTCGCCATCACGAAGTAGCCGCGGCGGCACACCGAACATTGCCTCGATCTCAGCAGCACCCTCAGCGTGATCGAAATACTCGATCCCGGTCCTCAGCATCTCGGGGACGCCTTCGGGCGTCGGCGCAATCGGAGCGGAGAGATCAACGATGCGCATGTTGCGCCGATCCTACAACTTGCATACAGTTGCGGCTGCATGATCCAGTTCCCGGGGATGTGCGCATGAGCCCAGTTCCATTCGCCGTCGGCACCTTCTCGGCCGCCAACGGCGCCGTCCTAACGGGACTCGTCCTCGACCAGGGCGTGCTCGACCTCGGCCGAGAACTGCCTGGAGCGACACTCCGCAGCATCCTCGACAGCTGGGACGAGAGCTTGAACACGCTACAGGCGATCGCCGACCGTGCCCCGCCAGGCCCACTCGACTATCCACTCGGCTCGCTGCGCCCCTTGCCGCCTGTGAACCCGCCGGGACAGCTGTTCCAGGCCGGAGCGAACTACCGCGAGCACCTAGTCGAGCTGACGAAAGCCGGGCCCGACCGCATGCACCGAGACATGACCGAGGACGAACGACGCCGAGCGCTCGAGACGATCGATGAGCGAGCACGAACCGGCGTGCCCTACATCTTTCTCGGACTCCCCCACTCGATCGTCGGAGCAGAAGACGACATCGTCCTGCCCAACAGCATCAAGAGCGTCGACTGGGAGCTCGAACTCGCAGCGATCATCGGACGCCCCGCCCGTCACGTGCCACGCTCCCGAGCGCTCGACGTCGTCGCCGGTTACACCATCTGCAACGACATCACCGCCCGCGATCGCATCTTCCGCGACGATGTCACGGGAATCGGAACGGACTGGTTCGCAGGCAAGAACTGGCCGACGTTCTTCCCCACCGGGCCGGTGTTCGTGCCCGCCATCCACGCCGGAGACCCGATGGCACTGCGCATCACGCTGAAGGTGAACGGCCAGGTCATGCAGGACTCGACCAGCGCCGACATGATGTTCGACATCGCTCGACTGATCGAGCACGCCTCGTCGATCGCCGAACTGCGACCGGGTGACATGCTCCTGACCGGGTCACCAGCCGGGAACGGCGTCTATCACGGCCGCTTCCTGCAACCCGGCGATCTGATTGAAAGCGAGATCACCGGGCTGGGCAAGCAGCGGAACTGCTGCGTCGCCGAATCGCAGGGTCGGCTGAGCCCGACCGAGCAGAAGGAGGAAGCGCATGTCTGAGCGTCTGATCTCGCAGCTCTCCCACGTCGAACTGCTGACACCCACCGTAGAAGAGTCCGTGCAGTTCTTCACCGACGTGATGGGGCTCGAGGAAAGCAGCCGCGACGCGGACTCTGTCTATCTGCGCTGCTGGGGCGACTACTTCCACCACAGCGTGCAGCTGACCGAAGGCCCCAAGCCCGGTCTCGGGCACGCAGCCTGGCGGGCCGAAGGGCCCGAGCAGCTCGAGCGTGCGGTGGCGACGCTGGAGCAAAGCGGTCTTGGAGAAGGCTGGTCCGAAGGCCAGACGGGGCACGGACGCGCCTACCGCTATCGCGGACCAGGCGGCCACCTCCACGAGATCTTCTGGGACGTCGAGCGCTACCAACCGTCGCCAGACAAGACGTCGCAGTTTCCCGCCAGGCCCCAGCGCTTCGCGCCTCGCGGCGTCGCTCCCCGGCAGCTCGACCATGTCACCGTCACGACCCGCGACCCGATGAGCGACGCCGAGTGGTACCGCGACATCCTCGGCTACCGCTTCATGGAATATACGCTGCTGAGCGACGACTCCGACATCGTCATCTTCACGATGGTGACGACCAACGAGAAGTCGCACGACCTGGGTCTCGTCGGCGACTTCTCGGGCATCCCAGCTCGACTCCACCACCTGGCGTTCTGGGTTGACACCGTCGAGGACGTCCTGCGAGCAGCCGACACGCTGATGGAGTCAGGAGTGCACATCGAGTTCGGCCCGGGCCGCCACGGCATGGGAGAACAGACGTACCTTTACTTCCGCGAGCCAGGTGGCATCCGCCTCGAGATCAACTCAGGCGGCTACCGGAATTACCAGCCCGACTGGGAACCGGTCAAATGGGTGCCATCTCAGGGGTCGAACACGATGTACCGCAACCTGCACATGCCCGACTCGATGATGCAATCGTTCCCAGAGGTGGACGTTCTCGACGTGCCTGAGCCCGCGCTCGCGAACCCATGGGCGCAGGAAGACACCAGCGAGTGATGCCCGTCGAAAACGTCTTGATCGTCGGCGGCGGCCCCGCGGGCCTTTCGACCGCCACCGTGCTCGCAAGACAAGGAATCGACGTCGAGATCGTCGAGATCAACGAGGAACTCCGCCCCCTGGGCTCCGGCCTGACGATGATGGGCCCGACACTACGCGCGCTCAAGGCCGTAGACGAGCACGCGCTCGAGCAATGCGTTCGCCAAGGTGCCGGTCACGAAGCACTCGGGTTCGGCAACGTCGAAGGCGAAGTCGTTCAACGGGTCGAGCTTCCCCAACCGGCAGGGCCTGACTACCCTGGCGGCTTCGGCATCATGCGGCCCGTATTTTGGGGTCTGCTTGCCGATGCCGCTCAGCGCGCCGGAGCAACAATCCACCTCGCGACAAGCCTCACCGCCATCGACAACAGCAACGGGCAGGTCGAGGTGGAACTCACCGACGGAACGAGCCGATCCTTCGATCTCCTCGTCGGCGCCGACGGACTCCACTCGAAAGTGCGGGAGCTCATGTTTCCCGACGCCCCAGAACCATTCCTTACGGGCCAGACTGTCTGGCGAGCCGTTGTGCCCCGGCCCGAAGGGCTTAGCGACGACATGTGCATGTACTACGGCCCCCGCCACAAGGCCGGCTGTAACCCCGTCTCCGACGACGAGATGTACATCTTCGTCGTCGAGAACACACCGGAGCAAACGCGGCCGCCCCGCGAGCAGTGGCCCGAGATGATCCAGGCACTTCTCGCCGAGTACCAGGGCGTAATCGGCTGGGCGCGGGAACGCATGACCGACCCTGAGCGAATTGATCGAAGACCCCTCCAGGCCATCCTCGTACCCGCACCCTGGTACCGCGGTCCCGTCCTGCTCATCGGCGACGCCGCCCACTCGACAACACCCCACCTTGCGATGGGAGCAGGGATCGCGATCGAAGACGCGGTCGTCCTCGGCGAAGAACTGACCGGGAATGATTCCGTCCCAGCGGCCCTCGAGAGCTTCATGAGCCGGCGGTTCGAGCGATGCCGCCTCGTCGTTGAGAACTCGCTGCAGCTAGGCGAATGGGAGAAACACCCGGACGACCCCGACGCCGACCCGGCCGGTCTTTCAAACGCCAGCTTCGGCTCCCTCGCGGCCCCGTACTAGCGCCCCGACGGACGGGTCGATGCCCCCCTCTTCTCGCGTCCTCATCGTCGGCGGCGGCATCGGAGGCGGCACGCTTGCGATCGCCCTCGCCCGCCGCGGGATGCAACCCCACATGGTTGAGATCGCACCCGAATGGGGACCCGTCGGGGTCGGTCTCACGCTGCTCGGTCCGGCGCTCCGCGCGCTCGCCACGATCGGACTCATCGACCGGGCCGTCGCCAGCGGGAATGGCATCTACCGCTTTGCAGTCGGCAACGCCGACAGCGAGATCACACACATCTCGGACATGCCTCGGCTGATCGGCCCCGACTATCCGTCGGCCGTCCAGATCGCCCGCCCGGCCTTCCACAACATCCTCGCTGAAGAGATCACCAGCCTCGGCATTCCCGTTACGACCGGCTGCACCGTCGCCTGGGTCACCAATGAGCATGACCACGTCGAAGTCGAACTAACCGATGGCACAAGCGGTCGCTACGACGTCGTCGTCGGCGCCGACGGGGTCCACTCACACATCAGGGAACTGATCTTCGGCGGCGAGCCGGCCCCCCGTTTCACCGGCCAGGCCGTGTGGCGAGCGATGGCTCCGCGTCCGCGTGACACCGGCCCCGAGTACGAACCGGGAGTCCTGTACATGTTCTACGGCCCGCGTAACAAGGCGGGCATGCTGGCCGTGTCGACCGACGAGATGTACGTCTTTCTCGTCCAGAACGTCGCAACCAAAGCACGTCCGCCACAGACCCAGCTTCCTGCGCTCATGCGCCAGCAACTCTCGGACTACACAAGCCTGCTCGGCGAGCTCCGCGATCGGATCATCAATCCGGAACAGGTCATCTACCGGCCGCTCGACGTTCTTCTTGTCCCGTCGCCCTGGTACCGGGGCCGAGTCGTCCTGATCGGCGACGCAGCACACACCACGACGCCGCACCTCGCCCACGGCGGCGGGCTCGCAGTCGAAGACGCGATCGTCCTCGCCGAGCTCCTCAAGACCCAGGCGTCAATCGAGGTCGCGCTCGAGCAGTTCATGGACCGACGCTGGCAGCGATGTCGCATGGTCGTCGAAAATTCGATCCAGCTCGGCGAGTGGGAGAAGCAACCCGCTCCAGACGCAGATCCTGCGGGACTCACGACCACAAGCTGGGCCGAGCTGGCCGAGCCGATCTAGTCGCGCTTCATGACCAATCGCACACGAGGAGCCGTCCGAGCATGAACGCGGGAGCCGTCTGCACAGGAAGTTCTTGGAAGTGGCAACTGGTTGCGTGAGACCAACGTCCAGATCCAGGGGCATCGGTCCGGACAGTACGTTGGGACGAGAGAGCACCCAACCGCAATTTGACTACGGCGCGAGTACGGGCTCGTGTCTGGCCGGTGCAACTCGCGTCAGTTCGTTGCAAACTAGAAATGGCCGAACTGCAGGCGCTTTCCGCTTCCGACAGCTTGTGGCAGTCTATCTTGCGGGCCTTTTAATCCCAAGGTCGCTGGTTCGAGTCCAGCCCGGCCCATCTCAGAAGGGCCTGCAAATCAAGTACTTCTATAAGCAGGGTCTAGCCCGGACACACGGCTAACAGGGCAAGGGGGCAACAGACGGGGCAACAGCCCGCTTGTTTCGTCACTCGAAGGGGTGAACTTCTCGGAACCAGGTCTCGTTTCTTTGGCCTCGCCGGCTTTGGCGGTGTAGGTTGCGTTGAATTCGTGAAAGAGGCCGCAGCAGAGTGAGCGACGAGCACTTTGTCGCTGTGAAGGGACTCGACCCGAGGGCCCGGCGACTGCTGTGCCACCTCTCGCTCGTCGGCTTGATCGTAGAGGACCGTCCCCCCGCCCGCGAACGACTGGAGGCGAAGATCGGAGACCTCACACCCTTCTGCCTGGCGCAGGCAGTTGTCGAACCCGCACGCGCCGACGCGAGCCGGCCCGGTCAGACAGGCTGAACTTCGCCGCGAGCGAACGCGGCCCGCGCGAACGATTTCCGTCGAACCGTGTGGTCGATGCTCTGGCGTCGAGCCTATGCGACGCGAAGGGAACGGCTGTGCAGGGCAGCTGGGCGGTCGATCTCCGCGAGGATGACTCGATGAAGTTCGGTGCCCAGCGCGGCGGTGAGTCGCTTGTCTGCGGACAAGTCGTTGCCGGCCTCCATCAGCCCGACGGCGGTCAGGTCGCGGAGCAGTCGGTGAAGGTGCCGGTCAGCTGTCTTGGCGGTTTGCAACGTCTTCTCACTCATCTGATTTCCTGCTCTTCGATTCGTCATTGGTATCGGCCTCGGTCGGCGGTCGGACGGTAAAGCGCGCGCAAGCTCGTGCGCGTTTGGCCTTTCTGCGGGAGATCTGGCTCGGTGGCGATTAGGCGGGATCACTCGTTCGAGGGATGCAGGCCCGAAGGTTGGGCGGCGTTCTTGCCGATATCGTGTATCCCACTCTGTGGCCAGAGTGCGAAAGGAAGTAGCGTCGGCGTGGCCGCAAGAGACCACAGCAATACCTCAGAAGATCAGCATGCGAGGCTCAGCCTGCGGCTAGCGACTCGGCCTGCTCAAGCATTTCTCCTCCGTGCTCATCTCAGGCTTTGGTTGACAGAGCAGCAGGCCGCCGAGGACGAGGTTCTCGACGTCCTCGTCGCCGCAACCGAGGCGTTCAACAACATCGTCTTGGATGCGCACCAACCCCGCTCGATCGCCGTCAGCGTCGAAGCAAGCAACAACCAGGGCATGGTCGAAATCGTTCTTCACGACCACGTGCGCCGGCACGAGGATCGCTCGAGTTTGGGGCTGCACTTGGTGCGAGCACTCATGGACACGGTCGAGGTACAGATCACGCCGAAAGGGACGACGGTTCGGCTCAAGCGCGTGCTCGGCCCGCGCAGGATCGGTATCGCTAACTCTGGGATCGCGTCGGCGCGCGATCGTCTCGACCTGCTCTGGCGAAACCCGATCTTCGCTCCCCTGCCCGGTGCCCTCCGTGAGCGTCTGGCGGTCCAACTTGTCCCGGTTTCGGCCTCGGTTGACCAGACGATCATCCATGAGGGCGACCATGCCGATCGCTTCTTCCTGATCGCGAACGGCGAAGTAGACGTCAGCGCCGCGCGCTGCCACATTGCGACGCTCGGCCCCGGCGACCACATAGGCGAAATCGCGCTGATACGCCACGTGCCCCGAACGGCAACAATCGTCGCCGCAACTCCGGTAGAGCTCTATGCCCTCACAGCGGAGGACTTCCTCTCTGTCATAACAAGCCATCACGCAAGCACACGGGCGGCCGAAAGCACAGTCGCAACGCGCCTAGCAGAGCTCCAAGACATGCTCGGACGCACCGCCTGATAGCGATCAACGTCGCTGCGGGGAAGCGACTGTAACCCGCTTGAATTCGGCTAGACCGAGACTGACCGAAGCCCTCCCGAGGCTCCTATTAATCCCAAGGTCGCTGGTTCGAGTCCAGCCCGGCCCATCGCAGACGCCGCACGCTCAAGAAGCTCGAGCGGCTCTCCGATGCTAAGTCCGTCCGGGGGCGAAGCGTCCCGCTCTCTGAAGCACTTTAAGCACGCGCCAGTCGTTAACTCGTCAAAATGTAACCGACCTTGGGGGTGTGTCGGCGGCTGGCTTTTTGGCCTGTCTTAGCCTGTCTACGCTTATCAGGGACAGGCGCGGAAACAGGGGGAGTCACGCTGAGCACGCGCGTCCGGGCGGGGCGATCTCTGTGATCATTTGAGCTGGCGGCAGCGTAAAGCGATCATGACCCGAGCACTCACAGCCATCCCGGTCGTCCTGGTACTACTCGGCACCTGGATCGGCACTGCGCCCGGAGCAGCATCGCAGGCAAGAGGGTCGCATTCCGCGTCAGGCGCGCCGCAGCCGATTGTCACCGTCGTTCGTCACGGTGGGCTCCCGGGATTAGGCGGGCAGAATGCGGATCGACACTTCCGAATAAGCGACACGACGATCAGCGGCGACGGGTATCGGCCTCGCTCCCTCACGCCAAGCGAGCGGCTGGCCTTGCGTCGCGCCGTGGCAGCCCTCAACCGCCCCTACCTGCGAGCGCACCCGTTCAACGGAACCTGCCCAACAGTCTCCGACGGAATCGAGTCGATCTATCGCTTTCGCGGCTTCGCACCGACCCTGGCTTCGTGCACATATGACCTGCGCGGTGTGCGGGCCGTGCAGTTGACGGAACGGCTCCTCGCGAAGCTGAGACCACGCTAGTCGTGGACTCTGTCTGGAGCGGCCGCGCTCGCGGGCGAGACGCGTCTCCCCCAGATAGGCGATTGGTCATGACCGTGCACAACCGAAGCCTTAGGCAGCGCCATATCGGTGCCGCTCATGAGCAACGACCTCAACCCCAACCGGTTCGACCCAAGCCCAACCGGGACGTTCACCGTTCAGGATCGGCATTCACGATCCTTGGAGGAGCAACTCCAGAAACGTAGGCACTTGCTCGAAACCCGCGAGAAACGTCTCGATGAACGCGAGCATGACCTTGACACACGAGAGGAGCACCTCGAGGACCGCGAAGCCCAACTGGCTTGTCGTCAGGCAGAGCTTGGATGCGCAGCCGAAATCAAAGAAGACGAACTCGCCGACCGCGAGCAAGCTCTGCAAGCCTGGGAGCAAAGGCTCGTCAAGAAAGAGAACGACGTCGCTCTCTATGTGACGCAAGCACAGAAGCATCTCAGCCAGCCCAGCCAGCTCGGCTGAACCGCGTGTGCGAACCCGTCGTCCGTCTGTAGGCGGTCCCGCCGGCTACTCGCGTCGCGAGCGACGCTGGCAAAGAACGCGTCCGCGGCTTTACCTGGTCTGGCAGAGAGCCGATACCGGATGTGGAGCAAAATCTGATGTCGCCGCAGCCATACCGCCTGGATGGTCGACACCTCAATCGCGATGAGGCGAACCTGCTTCTGATCGAACTCAATCGGCTTCCCGTAGGCTCCGAAGGCGGGAATGCAGCGGCGCTCGTCAAACGCGCAGTCAGCGAGAAGACCGAGTTGCCTCTCACCGCCGCCCAAGCCGCGACACTAAGACGCGCCGTCCAAGGCATCCGCCTCAAGCGCCACAGCCTCCCGCCCGGCCTCTCCCAGCTCCAAGCCCGCCTCCAAACCTAATCCCGCACCCGGTTATCCCAGCTCGGCCATTCGTGATGCTCGTCTTCGCCCCGTCGCTGCTTGGAGAGTGTTGCGGTGTGACCCCGTCAAACCCGGCCGGGCCGCCGACTACTACACCAGAGTGCACCTGCTGTTCGACGACTCCGCCAACCACGACACGCTCGCGACCCGACTCGACGGCGGGCGGCCGGTACCAGACGACATACAACACGAGCGGCATCTACATGACGACAAACGGGGGAGACACCTGGGATCAACCAGTCTCGGGCCTCGTGATCTATGCGCTTGCGGTCGACCCTGCGCGACCCACCACGATCTACGCCGCGAGCGCAGTCGGGGCAGGCACGCACACTGCGTTCCGGATCCTCAAAAGCACAGACGACGGACACACCTGGGCCATCGCACCCTAGTCACGCGACGCCCCACTCGTGCTGCTCGGCGCCTCGTGCCGGGCCTGCCGGCGCCAGAGTGCTCTCCTCCGCTGTTCTCGCTCAGCGTTTTCAGACACACATGTCACGGCTAGTCCAGTTTCCAACCCCCCTACCCTCTCCCGAGGTCGGTATCCGGCATCTGACCCATCGACTGACAGTCGAAATGTCCCACTTGCGGCGACGGGAAGGGCCTCTCTCTTCTATCCCTTCAGTCCGGTATCGGGAAAGGAGACAGAGGGGTTCAAAACTGCACTAGCCGTGACAGAACACCGCTCAGGAAGCGACTAGCGGACCTCGGTTCTGCAGCCGTCCGTCTCGCCGCCTGACCACTCCCAGAAGGCGAGTCTTGACGCCCTTGCCACCGCGCGGATTTCCGGCAACGATCAACGCCGGCCACAGCTTGATGCAGTGGTACTCGGTGTCGTCAACGCACAAGGGCCACCGTGGACGAGGGTGCGGCGCTTGCGCATCGTGACGAACGCGCCCGCGCCGGCAAGGGCGGTCCCCAGCGTGGCACCGGCGCCGATCAGGGCGCTGATCCAGTCGAGACCGCGGCCGGCCGCGGAGCTCGTAGTCACGACTGCCGCCGCCGGGACGAACCCCTGCGAGCCCGGCTCGCGGAAGTTCCGGAGCGATTGCGGAATCACGACGTGCGTCGTCTTCGGCAGGTAGCCCGCGGAGCCGGGCTCGCGGAAGTTCTTCAGCGACGATGGGATCGTGACCGGCGTCGTCTTCGGCACGTAACCGGTCGAGCCCGGCTCCTGGAAGTTGGCCAGGGACGGCGGGATCTGGACGCGCGAGCCCTTGGACGGGCCGGCCGATGCGCCCGGGGCGACGGCGACCGCGATCACGGCCGCGGCCGCGATTGTCGTGGCGATCTTGGTGTTGAGCTGAACGGACACAGTCCTCCTTCGGTGGTTGATCGGTGCTGACCGTGCGAAGATGCGCCGGAGGACTGAGAGCCCGCTGAGAGCCCGCTGAGAGATGGAGTTCCGGATCCTTGGCCCCCTGGAGGTCGTCGACGCCGACTGTCCGCTCCCACTCGGCGGCGAGCGCCAGCGGGCGCTGCTCGCCCTGCTGCTCACCCGCGCGAACGAGGTCGTCTCGACGGACCGCCTGATCGACGAGCTCTGGGGCACACAGCCGCCCAAGAAGGCGCTGAACACGATCCAGTACTACGTCTCACAGCTCCGCAAGACACTCGGCGCCGACCGGATCGTCACCCGGCCGCCGGGCTACCTGATCCGCGTCGAGCCCGAGGAGCTCGACCTCACGCGGTTCGAGCGGCTCTCGCAGGACGGGAGCGGCGAGTCACTGCACGCCGCGCTGGAGCTCTGGCGCGGGCCGGCCCTGGCAGATCTCGCGTATGAGTCGTTCGCCCGAGAGGAGGCGAGCAGGCTCGAGGAGCTCCGCCTCCACGTCCAGGAGCGGCGGATCGATGCCGACCTCGAGGGTGGCCGGACGGCCGAGCTCGTGTCCGAGCTCGAGCGGCTGATCGCCGAGCATCCGTTGCGGGAGCGGCTACGGGGGCAGCTGATGCTCGCGCTCTATCGGTCGGGAAGACAGGCAGAGGCGCTCGCCGCCTACCAGGCGGCGAGGTCGACGCTGGTGGAGGAGCTCGGCATCGAGCCCGGGCCTGAGCTGCAGGAGCTCGAGCGGGCAATGCTGCGGCAAGATCCGAGCCTCGACGTGGTGAGAGAGCCGCCGGCGGCAGAGCGGTCGATCCTCGTCGCAGTGCGCACGGAATCAAACCTCGACGCCCTGGTCGGGCTCGCCGAGCTCCTCGCTCGCGCGCGACCGGCCCGAGAGGTGATCCTCGCGCGGCTCACCGGCCCGGAGGAGATGGGCGGTGCGGCGGCGCTCCTCAACGATCGGCGTGATGCGTTGACCGGCCGCGGCGTTACCGCTCGAACCGCTGCGTTCACCTCGGCCGATCCCGGCGACGATCTCGTGCGGCTCGCGACCGAGCAGGACACCGACCTACTCCTCGCCGACTGCCTCGCAACCGAGGCGCTCCATGCCGATCTCGCCGCCGTCCTCGACCGGGCGCCGTGCGACGTCGCGTTGCTTGCCGGAGCCGGGCAGTTCTCCGATCGGCCGGTTCTCGTGCCTTTCGGCGGCGCCGAGCATGACTGGGCGGCGGTTGAGGTCGCCGCCTGGATCGCGCGCGCCGTAGACGCCCCGCTGCGGCTCGCCGGGGCCGAGGGCGAACCGGGGCTGGGGAAGCGCGATGCGAGTCGGCTACTCGCGAGCGCGGCCCTGCTCGTACAGCGGGCCGTCGGCGTTTCGACGGAGCCGCTGCTCGTGTCGCGCGGACCGGAGGGCATCGTGAGCGCTTCCGCCGAGGTGGGACTGATCGTCGTGGGGCTCTCGGGCCGCTGGCAGGAGGAGGGCCTGGGCGAGACGCGTCTCGCGATCGCAGAACTCGCGGCCTGTCCGAGCCTGTTCGTCCGGCGAGGCCTGCGTCCGGGAGGACTGGCGCCGCGGGAAAGTCTTACCCGCTTCACCTGGTCGCTCCCGGCCGGCGGCCCCGCAGCCGAACGCTGAGCGTCTGCGGATCCTCGCCGTCGCGGGCGGGTAGGGCCTGGACAATCTCCCGGGACGTCTGCCATCCTCCGTCGAACGTGACAGGCGTCACGCGTCGAGACTTCCTCGCCGGCGCCGCAGCAGCGACCGGCGTTGCTGCCCGAGCGTCCGGCGGCGTCGCCGTGCGCGGAGCGTTCAACGGCACGGTCCGCGTGCTCGGCCTCGGGTACGACCTGCCCGGCCCGATCCTGGCGCAGGCGAAGCAGGATCTCGGCTTCGAGGTCGACAGCACCGCCCCAGCGCCGCCGGATATCCAGCATCTGGTCCATCTGGAGCCGGCGACGTGGGACATTTTCTCCTGCTTCCAGCAGGACGTGGCCGAGTTCTGGACGACCGGCAACCTGCAGCCCGTCGAGATCGCCAGGATCCGGCGCTGGAAGGACGTCACGCCGCTCTACAAGGTCGGTCGGGCCAGGCCGGCAACGCGATGCCGGTACGGACAGGGCGATGCCGCGTTCCGCCGGCTCTACGTCGACCCGGGACAGTCGGGCCGCTGGCCGAGCGCACCGCGCGTACCGGCGAGCGTCAAGCGCATGCTCGTCCAATGGGTGGACGAATCGAGCGGCAAGAAGACCGGACCGGAGCCGAGGTTCTGCACCGGTGTTCCGGGCACGTTCAACTTCGACTCGTTCGGCTACAACTCCGGCGTCCTCAAGCGACAGCCCGAGACGCTGTCGTGGGCGGAGCTCCTCAACGGCCGCTGGAGAGGACTCGTCGGCCTCAACGGTTTCGACTCACAGGGCGGGCTGCAGGACGCGGCCAACGCCGTCCAGGCGGCCGGCCTGATGAAGTTCGCCGATCTGGGCGATCCGACGAGGAAGGAGATCGACAGCCTCGTCACGCTCCTGCTCAAGTACAAGAAGCGAGGACAGTTCTTCGACATCTGGCCGCAGGGCGGAAGCCCGGTCGAGTGGATGCTGCACAGAAAGGTCGTCCTCTGCACCATGTACGCCTCCCAGATCGCGTCGCTCGCCGCGCTCGGCTTTCCCATCCGCCAGGCCGATCCCCGCGAGGGCTACCGCGCCTTCGCAGGCCTGCTCTCGATCTCGAAGGCCGTGACCGACCCGGCTCAGCTCGACGCCTGCTACCTCTTCCTCAACTGGTGGCACTCCGGCTTCCCCGGCGCGTTCCTGCTCCGGGAGGGCTACTACAACGCCGTGCAGTCCACGAGCCGCCAGGACATGACAGCGGGTCAGTACGCGTACTGGATCGACGGCAAGCCGGCAGATCAGACGTATCCGGGGCCGTTCGGCGACGCCTCGGTCCCGAAGGGCCGCGTTCGGGACGGCGGATCGTTCATCAGGCGGGCGTGCCGGATCTCGAGCTGGAACTCGACCCCGAGGCAGCAGGACTACTTCATCGGCCGATGGGCCGAGTTCATCTCCAGCTTCAGCCCGCGTCGACCGTGACCCAGACGCCTTCTTCGCCCGCCTCGACGTCCGTGGCGTTGCGGCCGACGTCGATCGAGATCGCCGAGCCTCGCTTCGGATCGACTCGTGAGACGGTCCCTGCCAGGTAGTTCGCCGTCCAGACCGAACCTTCGCCCACAGAGACGCCGATCGGCCCGTTACCGACCGGAATCCGGCGCACGATCAGATCGGAGGCGGGGTCGATCCCGACGACCGCGTCGCCGGCGTAGTCGGTCACCCAGACCTGGCCGAACCCGAAGGCCACGCCGCCGGGATCGAAGTCGAGCCCGATCTTGTCGACCACACGACTGGTCTGCGGATCGACCTTCCGGAGCATGGGCGGCTTGTCGTCGAGCACCCAGACCGCGCCTCCTCCCGCAGCCACCTCGAACGGGTGGAGACCGACCGCGATCACCTTCACGACATTGCCCTCGCGGTTCTCGTGCACCAGCCCCTGCGAGCCGACCGTCCAGATTCCGCCTTCGCCGACGGCGACCCAGCGATATCCCGAGTTGTGCTGATTGAAGATCTGCAGCGTCGACGGGTCGATCCTCGTCAAGGTGTGGTCCGCGTTCGCCACGAAGATCCCGCTTGCCGTGGCCGCAATGGAGTTCGGGCCGGCGGTCGTGACCCGCCCCGTGACCTGGTTCGTGTTCGGGTCGATGCGGCGGACGGTCTGATCCTCTGCGCTCCCGACCCACACCGACCCGGCGCCTGTCGCGACCGCATCGGGGTTGTGGCCGATGCCGATCGTGGCGGTGAGCTTGTTCGTCTTCGGGTCGATCCGCTGCAACGAGTCGATCCTCGGGGTGAGCGTGGGCGTGGTGCTCTGCTTCCGCGGGCCGCCGCTCGCCTGGCTGAGGAGCACGCCGGCGAGGACCGCCCCGGCGGCGATCGCGACGCCGAGCGCCGTGAGGATCAACGCCTTGCGATCGCGGATCGTGACCGGCCGATGTAGGCCGAGCGCCTCGCCCGCCGCGCCGACGAGCCCGGCACATGTGGCGTAGCGCTCCGCCGGGTCCTTGGCGAGTGCCTTCGCAATCACCGGCTCGAGGCCCGGCGGAGCCGGCGGCTCGTCGTGCAGATGCGCCCAGAGCACGGCGAGCTCGGAGTCACGCTCGAAGGGCACGTCTCCTGTCAGGCACTCGTACAGGACGCAGCCGAGCGAGTACAGGTCGGCTCGGCCGTCCACGTCGCGACCTTCGATCTGCTCGGGGGCGGCATAGGCGGGGGTGCCGAGCGAGAGCCCCTCCGCTTCCCGTCGGCCCGTACCGCCGAGCTGCCTGCTGAGGCCGAAGTCGGCGAGATAGACGTGGTCGTTCTCGTCCAGCAGGACGTTCGACGGCTTCACGTCCCGGTGGACAAGCCCGCGGGCGTGGGCCGCGTCGAGCGCGGCCGCGACCTGGCCGCAGATCGTGACCGCACGTCCCGGGTCGAGGACGCGCTCCGTCTGCAGTAAATGCTTCAGGTCGGTTCCCTCGACGTAGCGCATCGCAATCGCGAGCCGACCCTCGGCGTCGAAGGCGTCGTAGATCGGCACGACGTTCGGATGGTCCAGCGACGCCGCGAGTTCCGACTCGGCCAGGAACCGCTCGCGGAAGCGCTCATCCTCAGACAACTCGGGCGCGATCAGCTTGAGCGCGACGTTTCGCTTCAGGCGCGGGTCATACGCCTTGTAGACGACCCCCATCCCGCCCCGCCCGAGCAACGCGCCGAGGCGATAGCCGAACAACTCCGAGCCGATCCGGGGGTCTACAGAGAGAGACACTGGCCTCCTCGCGCCTGGGCCGAAGCATACGACCCAGGCCCGCCCTCGACTATGCGCCTTCGACGGCGAGGATCTTGAGGCTGCCGTCCTCACGGACGAGCACGATCAGGCCCGGCGCGCCGTCGGCCACGGCCTGCACTGCGTAGTGATCGCCCGCGCGGACGAGCTTGCCGATCCGGAAGTCGATCTTCAGGTTCCACACGAACTCGACGCGAGCTACCGCCGCGCATGTCCGCCGGTCTCGGAGCGCGTGGGCCCTGATGAAGCTTCGTGAGAACAGCGCGCAGAGATCGTCGTAGCGTCGCTCGTTCTGCGACTGGAAGAACTCGACTGCCGCACGCTGCGCCTGAACCGCGAACGCGACGTCGTTCGCGCCTGATGCGGCCATCGATCCACCGAAGCCGGACGTGCCGAACCCCGCCAGAACCGTTGCCGCTGCGATTGTCGCCATGAAGGTTTTCATGGCCCGCACGCTCGCGCGGGCCGCTGAGAGATCGTTGAGCGTCGGCTGAGAGCGGCTGCCTCACTTCACATCGGACGGTTGGTGCTCATCCCCGCGGAGATCGCAGTCCAGACGCTTGCCTCCACCGGTCACGTGCACCGGCTCTTCGCGGTGGATCTCATCTGATTGCCGGGATAACCGGGCTGAGGGGAAGGTAGACAAGGGGTCCAGAGAAACTGGACTAGCCGTGACACCGGCACGTGCGAGCTGGGTTTGAGTGGGGGTGGTTCGGTGGGCGCGGCTGGGATCGAACCAGCGACCTCCCGCGTGTGAAGCGGGCGCGGATGGGGCCTGGAGGGGACTAGAGGGGACTGTTGAGCGGTTTACGGTCGCTCGAGGGGCGCCGGTTTCCCCTGGTGGCCCCAGGCGTACTCACCAAAACTCACCATTGCTCGTGTCTGCACCGCCGGTACTCAGGCAAGAGAAAGCGCGTACTCCGCTGCCTGATCGAGGCTCATCGCCCTGCCTTCCGCCGAGGCCCGCTCCCAGGTGTCCGGGTCGCAGGCGGCTTGCGCGCTCTCGACGACTGCGCGGTACAGGGCCTCGTCGCCCACATCGTGTGCAGCAGACGAGAGGTGGCATTCCGCCAAAGCCGCGAGTCGAGCCCCCCGTGCAACGTCTCCCGCGGCGGCTGCGGTGCCGGCGAGGCAGAAGATCGGATCGAGCGCCTGGAGCTTCATGCCGAGCTCTCGGGCGAGACGCAGACTCTCCCGCGAATGTGAGTCGGCCTCCTCCCAACGTCCTTCGAGGTACGCGACCCAGCCGAGCCCCGCGAGTGAGTAGTTGATGTGCCGCTTATCGCCGATCGCGATGGCGATCTCGGCTGCTTCGGCGAAGAGGGGGCCCGCGTGGCCGAGACCGCGGTCGCCGAGTGCGATCCGTCCGAGGTTGACGAGTGACAGGGCGATCCGGGACAGGTCGCCCATCCGGCGGCGTACCTCGAGGCCCTCCTCGATGTACGCCTTCCCCCGCTCCTTGTCCCCGAGCAGCTCGATAGTCACTCCGCCCAGGTTGTTCAGCGCGATCCCGAGCGCGAAGTCGTCTCCTGCCTCGCGGGCGAGAGCGACCGCTTCCTCTCCCGCGGCGATCGCCGCTCCCGCATCTGCTCCGGAGCTCTGGCCCAGCCCCCGGATAGAACAGAGCTGGGCAGCGGCGATCGCGGCTATGGACATAAGCCCTACCTCCTTCGCGTACAGGATGCTTGCCTCGAGAAGGCCGATCGCCTCGTCCATCTCACCTTGCTCGTTCGCGAGGTAGCCGGCGCCGTAGAGCGCCCCGACGCGTGCCTCCGAAGGCTTGTCCGGGGTGGCGTAGAGCGCTCGCCGGAGCCAGCGGCGAGCCTCGGTGACGTGGCCGTGCATGTACCAGAACGGCCACAACGTTCCCGCGAGCCTCAGGGCGACCTCGGGCTCGTCGCGGTCGAAGAACCAGTCCAGGCTCTTGCGAAGGTTGTCGTGGTCGTCCTCAAGCCGCTGCAGCCACGCCGACTGCTCCGGGCCCTTCATGAACGGCTCCGCCTCTTCGGCGAGCGCGAGGAAGTAGTCGGAATGCCGGCGGCCGATCTCGTCGGCCTCCGGCGAGTCCGCGAGCCGCTCGCGGGCGAGCTCACGGATCGTCTCAAGCATCCAGAAGCGCCCGCCCCGGTCCTGCGGACAAGGCTCTTGTCGACTAGCGATTGCAGCGTGTCGACGTCGACACCCGCGATCTCCTCGGCGGCGTCGAAGGTGCAGCCGCCCGTGAACACCGCCAGGCGCGCGAAAAGCTCCCGCTCCGGCTCGCTGAGAAGCTCGTACGACCACTCGATCGTCGCCCTCAGTGTCTGCTGGCGAGGATCGGCGTCGCGGCCGCCCTTGAACAAGTCGAGCCGCTGCGACAGGCGATCCCGGATCTCCGCCGGCGACAGAACAGCAGTCCGCGCCGCCGCAAGCTCCACCGCCAGCGGCAGATCGTCGAGGCGCCGACAGAGCTCGGCGATCGTCTCGTCCGGCTCGAGTCGGGAGCGTGCGCAGAAGAGCTCGACCGCCTCCGGCTCCGCAAGCGGCGGCACCGGGTACGCGACCTCGCCGCCGACCCGCAGCAGCTCACGGCTCGTGACCAACAGCCTCGCGTTCGGGCAGCGCTCAAGCAGACGACCGAGCTCCGGCGCCGCCTCGACGACCTGCTCGAAGTTGTCGAGCACGAGCAGCAGCTCTCGCTCTCCGATGTGCTCCGCCAGCCCCTCCTTGGCACCCAGCGTCTGCGCAATAGTCTCCGTCACGAGCGCGGGGTCGCGCAGCGCAGACATGCTGGCCCAGAAGACGCCTGCTTTGAACGCGGGCACGAGCTCCGACGCAGCCTCGATCGCCAGCCGCGTCTTGCCAGAGCCGCCCGGGCCGCTAAGCGTAAGCAGGCGCGTCCCGTCTGAGAGCATCGCGACAAGCTCATCCCGCTCCCGCTTCCTGCCGACGAATGACGAAGCAGGCCGGGGCAGGTTCGTGTTCGAGATCGTCTTCAGCGGCGGAAACAGCTGATTGCCGAACTGAAAGAGAGCGACCGGCTCATCGAAGTCCTTCAAGCGGTGCTCACCGAGCTCCGTCAACTCCCTGTCGAGGAGCGCGCGGGTCGCCACTGAGACGAGAACCTGGCCACCGTGCCCGGAAGCGGCGATCCGGGCGGCGCGGTGGAGCTCGCGGCCGGCGTATCCCTCGCCGGTCAGGTGCAGCTCGCCCGTGTGCAACCCCATCCGCACCCTGACCGGCCCGGAGGTGAGCGCCTCCTGACCCTGTGCCGCCGCGGCCAGCGCCTCCTCAGGATCGGCGAACGCGTACAGGAAAGCGTCCCCCTGGGTATCGACCTCGACACCGTCATGCGCGGCGAAAGCACTCCGCAAGAGGCGGCGGTGCTCGGCCAGCGCCCGCACATACGCCTCCTCGCCAAGCTCCTCGATCAGCCTGGTCGAACCCTCGATGTCCGTGAACAACAGGGTGACGGTCCCGACCGGGAACTCGCGATCGGCCATGCCCAGCAACGCTCACCCCTCACGGGCCAGTTGTCAACCGAATCCGAGTCTATGACGAGAGTGAGACCGTCAGCCTCCTCCCGCCCTCGACGTGACACAATCCGTCGGGGCCAACAATCAGTGGCCACGAGTAGCTCACTCTTCCACCGGGTCTCGACCGAAAACTTCGCCAGGAAGAACGATCGACCTCCCGTGATACCCGTGTGCGTCCCTGTGTGAAGCGGGCGCAGGTGGGGCCTGTAGGGGACTAGAGGGGACGGTTGAGCGGTTTACGAGCGCTCTAGAGGGCTCGTTTTCCCTCCTGTGCCCAGGAGTACTCACCAGAACTCACCATCCCAGCGTCCATCGAGCGGGAGCACGCTCGCGCACCCGGCCCTGACTTCGCCCGAGCTGGACTGGGCCAGTGTTCGGGAATGACGCCTGACGCTGTCCTGAAACGACAGCGACGGGTTCGGGCGTTAGTAGTTTCCCGGTAGTCGGGATCGGGGCGGCCCCTGCCGTCAGAGAGTCTCGGGTTGAACGATGCTGATGAGGTCGATTCGGAGGTGTCTTCATGGCTGTTGCAGCCCCACCCGAACACGAGCAGCCGCCAGAACTCGAGATGAACGCCGAGCCTGTAGACGAGGCGCGCGAAGATGCGATCGCGACTCTCAAGCGCAAGCGGAAGTTCGCCCAGGATTCGGTCGCCTACGTCGCCGTGAACGGCTTGCTCTGGCTGATCTGGCTGATCACCGATCCCTCGACCAACGGCAGTATCCCGTGGCCCGCCTGGGTTTCGCTCGTCTGGGGGTTCTTCCTCGCCCTGGACGGCTGGCGCGCCTACGGCAGATGGCCCGCGAGTCTGAATGCGCCGATTACCGAGACCGAGATCGAGCGCGAGCTCGAGCTCGAGCGGAAGCGAATCCGCTGAAAGGGAGGTGGCGGCGGTGGCAAAGACCTACCGCATGAGCCGCGCAACGCGGCTGATCAACTCGCTCTTCCGGACTCTCACCCGGTTCGGCCTGGGTGCGTCTTATCGCCACATCCTCACGGTGCAGGGGCGGAAGACGGGCCGCCTCTACTCGACGCCGGTCGACGTTCTCGAACTCGATGGCCAGCGGTGGCTCGTCGCGGCCTATGGGCCGGCAAGCTGGGTCGCGAACGCCCGCGCCGCGGGCGAGGTCACGCTCAGCCGCGGCGGGCGCTCTCAGCAGTTCGAGGTCGAGGAAGCTGCGCCGACGGCCGCAGTCCCCGTGCTTCGCAACTACATCACCGAGATCCGCGTCACCCGCCCCTACTTCGACGCTGGCCCGTCGTCAACCGACGAGGAAATTGCGGCAGAACTCCCGAGGCACTCAGTCCTCCATCTCGTCCCGCGCTGACCGCCTCGGCTCAGGGGGTCATTCCCGAACACTGGCCCAGGTCGGCGTGCTCGCGCCTGACTGTTCGATCATGCGACACTCCGATGCTCTCCTGATCCACGAGACGAAATGAGGTGACGACCATGTACGCAGTGATCCGCGCATACGCTGGCAACTCCGAACTCGCAGACGCGCTCGTTGAGCACGAGGGAGACATCCGGCAAGTCATCGGCGGTATCGACGGGTTCAAGGCCTACTACCTGCTCAAGCTCGCCGAGGGAACGTCCACGATCAGCGTCTTCGAGGATAAGGAGGGCGCGGAGGAGTCAAGCCGCGCTGCCGCCGCGTGGCTGGCCGAGAACCTGCCTGACCTGAACGTCGCAGCACCATACGTCACGGCTGGGGAAGTGCTCATGGCGCTCTAGGTCGCCGAGACATGCCCGATCAGTTCCCCACGGCCGGGTCGGGCATGAACTCCCGGACTTCTTGCGCACAGCGGCGGGCGGCGGCGGTCTTGGCAGCCCACTCCAGCGCCTCCTCGCGCGAAGGCACGTCGACAACACAAAACCCGCCGATTGCCTCCAGATACGGGCCGTGCCATAACCGTCCCGTCGCTGGCCACGATGGTCGCTTTCTCGTTTTCCAGCCCGCCGCCGAAAACCCACACGCCGGCGTTCATGGCCTCGTCGACCATCTCGTGCGCGGCCTTGGCCACGGCGGGCATGTCCGCGTCAGGGATGTGGTCCATCGCGTGGACATCGAACGAGATCAGATATCGCGTCATCTATGGCTCCTCTTGTCCCGGCGGCCCGCTCGAGCCGCATCGCGGGAGAGACTGACAAACCACCAAGAACTCATCGGCCGCGGTCAAGGCTCAGCCACTTCTTCGAGGTCTCCTCAGCTGAGTCTCTGCGCCAACGAGTGATGGCGCAGGAGCGTGCCCAGCCTGCCGGTGTGCCGCGTGGATGACGTCTTGGATCGTCGGGTCGGCGCCAAGCTCGAGGAGTGTTTCGACCGTCGCGGCCTGGCCGGACTGGCCCGCCAGATGGATGGCCGTCACGCCTTGGCCGTGGTCGGGGCCGCCGAAGGCCCCGAGTCGGTTCACGTCGGCGCCAAGCTCGACGAGATGACGGATCGCCGCCGTGCGACCGTTTGCTGCCGCCCAGGTGAGCGGGGTGCCACGGTATTGGTCGGCGTTGAGGTCGGCGCCGATCTGGATGAGCCGGTCAAGCGGTTCCGTCGCGCGGTTCGAGGACGATCACGGGCGTCTCGGTCGATCGGCGACCGGCATATCCGTCGAGCTTCGGTTCGACCGCGACCCAGCGCTGCCACAGTCGATCACGCTCCTCCCCCGCGACCGGGAGCGCGCGCACCGGGCGCGCATTCTGGCCCTCCAGGCGAACGACAGCATCCGGGTGCGCCTCGAGGTTGAGCCACCACGAGGGATGGCCCTCGTCCCAACCGTTCATCGCAAGCAAGACGAGATTCGGGCCGTCCTCGACGTAGCCGATGATGACGCTGCGTTCTTGCCCGGACTTCCGCCCAACGGTCGTAAGGCGCAGCGCGCCCCAGCCGCGCTTGTTCGACGTCGTCCAGAGAAAGCGGCAGCCACTGAGCCTGTAGAGCGCTCGATGAACGCGCCAAGCCACCCGATCCGCCACCTGCCGACCAAGTCGCGAAGCTCCGACGCCTCTTCTCGAGACCTCGCAACCACGCTCCTCGAACAACGCGGCTACGAGTTCCGCTCCCCTCCGGAGGCGAGGCGAGCACCGCTCCATCAACGTCGCCGCCACCCTAAAGCACCTTTGCCACAAGAGCAACACCCCCGGTGACGAACTTACGTCTTGTGCCGAGGCGCGGCTGCAGATCGAACGCGCTGCGCCACGAAGGTCTCGCGTCCGATGCCGTGGCCGTAAGATTCCCGCGTTCGCGGCACTACGGCTGAACGTGTCCACAACATCGCCCGTCGCAGCTGAGCCCAAGCCCGCCCAGGGCCGGCGCGTCGCGCGCGTGGTGATGATTGTCTTCGGAGCGCTCGCCGTGCTCGTCGCGCTGGCACTCCTCGCCGGCGGCGGCGGAATCGTGTGGGCGATGAGCGCGAAGACCGACCGGCACGGCTACTTCACGACGCACGCGCACCGCTTCGCGAGCTCCTCCTATGCGATCGCCTCGAAGAACCTCGACGTCGGCACCGGCGCGCCCAGCTGGGTCTTCGGCTCCGGCCGCTACGCGAAGGTGCGGATCACCGCGACGAGCGCCGCCCCAGCCGAGGCCATCTTCATCGGCATCGCAACCAGCCGGGACGTGGCCTCCTACCTCGACGGCACGGCGCACGACGAGGTCACCGACGTTGAGGTGGATCCCTTCTCGGTCGACTACCGCCACCACGGTGGCAGTGCACCGGTGACAGCGCCCGCGAAGCAGCGCTTCTGGGTCGCGTCGGTTGTCGGGAAAGGAACCCAGACGCTGACCTGGGGCGTGCGCAAGGGGACATGGTCGGTCGTCGCCATGAACGCGGACGCTTCCCGTCCTGTGGCGGTGGAGGCCAGCTTCGGCGCGAAGCTCTCCTTCCTCGGCTGGATCGCCGCGGGCCTGATCGGCGGCGGCGTCCTGTTCCTGCTCGGCGGGGGAGGTCTGATCTACCTGGGTGCGCGAAGGCGAGCTCCAATCACGGCTGAAGCACCGGCTGGCGACAGCCCGATTGGTGCCGCGGCGGCCGGCGGCAGCACCGGCGTCACCCCCGCGTATCCGGTCGCGATCGAGGGCCGGCTGGACGAGCCCTTGAGCCGCTGGCTCTGGCTGCTCAAGTGGCTGCTGGCGATTCCCCACTACGTCGTGCTCGCGATCCTCTGGGTCGCCTTCACCGTCCTCAGCGTGATCGCGTTCTTCGCCATCCTCTTCACCGGCCGCTACCCGCGGGGGATCTTCGAGTTCAACGTCGGCGTGCTGCGCTGGACCTGGCGCGTTCTCTTCTACAGCTACAGCGCCCTCGCTACCGACCGCTACCCGCCCTTCACGCTCGACCCTGTCCCCGACTATCCGGCCACGCTCGAAGTCGCGTACCCGGAGCGACTCTCGCGCGGACTCGTGCTCGTCAAATGGTGGCTGCTCGCGCTCCCCCAATACCTGATCGTCGGCGTCTTCGCCGGGGGCTGGCTCTTCGGGGGCTACTGGTGGGACGGCCCCGGGCACTTCCGCTGGTTCGGCGGCGGCCTGATCGGCCTGCTCGTCCTGTTCGCAGCTGTCGTGCTTCTCTTCACCCGCCGCTACCCACGCGACATCTTCGAGCTCGTGCTCGGAATGAACCGCTGGGTCTTCCGGGTCATCGCCTACGCAGCGTTAATGCGCGACGAGTACCCACCCTTCCGGCTGAGCCGATGAGCGACGGACGCCAGCGTCGGCGCGACTGCGCCGAAGACGCGGCCGACGACCGCCCGTGTGGGAGGCGTGAGGCCCGAGGTTGACGCGCGGCGGGACCGGACCTAGGACAGGGATGGCCACGGGTGCGGGACTTCATTCGGCAATCTCGGAGTCCGGCCGATGCCCGTCGTACGCTTCGCCAAGTTATGTGGGACATCCTTGAGTGGCACAACGAGACGCTGAGCATCGCCTGGTGGTTTCTGCTCCTGGTCGTCATCGTGATCCTGGCCGCGGCGGGGAGCAGGGCCGCCCGGAAATAGGGAGAGACGCAGCCCTTCGACCGACCGGCCTCTAAAGTCATTGCTGCCCGTTCTTGCGCCTAGAACAGCTCACTCGCGCACCGCTCGACCCCCACTAGCCGAGAAATGGCGGCGCCTGCGCGGATAGGGCGGGGTGGTTGATGTCTTCGGTTCGTGAGCGAGTCGAGCGTTTCTGCCGACGGTTCGGGCTTGAGGTTCCGATCCTGCTCGCGCCCATGGCTGGAGTTCCGGCACCGGCTCTCTCGATCGCAGTGATGAACGCTGGCGGTCTTGGTGCCTGCGGGGCGTTGATGATGCAGCCGGACGAGATCACTGCCTGGGCAGATCAGGTGAGGACGAACGGGCATGGCCAGTATCAGCTCAACCTGTGGATCCCCGACCCGCCGGCCTTGCGCGACGCAGAACACGAAGCCCACCTCAAGACATTCCTGAGCGGTTGGGGGCCTACTCCGCCGGAAGACGCCGCTGACGCGACATCGCCCGACTTCGATGCCCAGTGCGAGGCGCTCCTGAACGCCGATCCGCCGATCGCTTCATCGGTGATGGGGCTCTACCCAGCCACGTTCGTCGACAAGCTGAAAGACGCTGGTATCGCGTGGTTTGCCACCGTTTCGACCGTCGCCGAGGCGGAGGAAGCAGAGGCGGCTGGCGCCGACCTAATCGTGGCGCAAGGCATGGAGGCAGGAGGACACCGGGGCTGCTTCGACGCCTCACAGGCTGAACGTCGCCTTATTGGATCGTTCGCGCTGATTCCCGCCGTGGCCGACGCAGTCAAGCTGCCAGTTGTTGCCACCGGCGGGATCGCCGACGCGCGCGGAGTGGTCGCAGCACTCATGCTCGGCGCCAGTGCCGTCCAGATCGGATCGGCATTCCTGCGCTGCCCCGAGGCTGGCATCCACCCCGCCTGGGCCGACGCACTCGCCCGGGTAGCGCCTGAAGACACGATCATCACGCGCGCGTTCAGCGGGCGCGCTGGCCGAAGCGTCGCCACCGACTACGTCTGCGCCGCGACAGCTGACACGGCGCCACCTCCCGCTCCCTACCCAATCCAGCGCGGCCTCACAGCGGCGATGCGCGCCGACGCGCTCAGGACCGGTGACGCCGAGCGGATGCAAGCGTGGGCAGGACAATCATCCAGGCTCGGCAGAACCGAGTCAGCCAACCAACTCACAGCGCGCATCTGGAGCGAGGCGCTCACCCTGCTCAAGCAAGACCGCTAACAACGCACGCGGATCGCCCGGGACCTACACAACCAGAACACTCCGGTCCGCGGAAGACGTCGCCCGGCCCCACCCCCGGCCTGCCATGACCAGAGCGGCCGCCGGTGGCTGAGCCGGAACTGCAGTCAACGACCTCCCGTGTAGGAGGCGGGTGGTCTTTCGATGGTGTGAGACCCGAAGAGCGATCGATTGCTTGGGGCCAGGCCTGCCGCAGGGCGTCGTCGGTCCGCTGCTGGTCGAAGAGGTGGATGTAGGGGGATCAGTGATCGTGCTCGACTCATGCCCATCAACGCGGGAGCGGGCGGCTACGCAAAAGCGTCACCGCCCGCCGCTGTTGGCTGGATGATCTGGTTTGGTTAGTTGACAGCGTCGACCTTCATCGCTACGAGGTAGTGGTCGAAGCTCTGCACTCCTGGTGTCGTCCCGGTGGTGCAGTCGACGCTGATGGTGCTGTTGTCGGCTACGGAGGCTGCTGTTGCCATCATCGAGTATTCGGAGTCGATGTCGACTGCTTGCGAGGCGGCGGTGCCGTTGGATGTGTCGATGCTGCATGTGAGGTCGTGGTTGGCTGCGCCCATTCCGTGCGCCCAGACGACATAGTTGCCTGCTGAGACCGTGAGAGACGCGACGGTTGTCGGGAAGACCGCTCCACCGTTCACAAAGGTGGTGTTGGTGTAGGTGGAGTAGCCGTGACTAGAGCCTGACGGGCCTTGCGGACCTTGTTGGCCTTGGGGGCCTTGCGAGCCCACGGGTCCTTGAGCCCCGGTCATTCCGGTTGTTCCTTTTGGGCCGGTCTGATTCCAGTTGAGGGGGGTCTCGCTCGAGAGGCACGATCCGCCGGCGGACGGGTCGATCACACGGAGGTCGCCTTTGTTCGTCTTGAAGCAGCTGTGGATGACGCTGCTCGTGTCTGGGATGGCGGCGTACGCGATCCCTGCCGCCACGGTCAGGATTCCCGTTGTGGCGAGCACTACCAGTCCTGGTCGTATGAGTCTCGAATTCATCGCGCCTCCTCTTGCATCGCAGTCAGAGGCCGGCCCCGCGCGCGGAGTCTCCGCTCAAGGCCGGCTATGCATGGCAAGACGCGGCCGGAAGCCCAAACCGGGCGCGATGGCTGTTGCGCTCGCGGTCGCTGTCGAGCGGGTGCTCGGTGCGTCGCGTAGCGTGACCGTAGGCCAGGATGCTGAGTGCCCTCGCATGTCTCGTCATCGAGTTCCCGAGGGATCCGACGCTGGACAGCCCGAGCCCGTGAAGGAAGACTCCAGAGGAGTATGACCGCGCGCCGCGCGCCCCGGCGAGATGTCGCTACCTCGGAACCGTCGAGGGAACGTCGCTCCTCGCGACCGTTCGTCGGGCGCGGACGTGAGCTGGAGGAGTTGCAGGAGATGCTCGACGAGGCCGCGGCCGGGCGCGGCGGCGTGGCGATCATCACCGGCGATGCCGGGATCGGCAAGACGCGGTTACTCCAGGAGGTGGCGGACCGGGCGGCCGGAAGAGGCTGGACGGTGGCTTCCGGCCGCTGCTGGGAGGAAGGCGGCGCGCCGGCCTACTGGCCGTGGATCCAGGTGGTGCGCGCTGCCGGAGGGGATTTTGCCGAGATCGCGGCCGCGGCAGCAGGGTCGGTCGGAGAGCAGGCGGATCCGGAGAGCGTCCGCTTCGAACTGTTCGACGCGGTGACGCGCTTCCTGCTCCGTCGCGCAGACGAGAGTACGGTGCTGATCGTCCTCGAGGACATGCACGCAGCCGACGAGGCGTCGTTGCTCCTGCTCCGCTTCCTCGGCGAGGCGATCACGAGCGCTCCGATCGGGGTGTTGTGCTCGTACCGTGACGGGGAGCCACGGATTCGTGAGCTCGCTTCGCTCTTCGCCGGCGTGGCCCGCGTCGGCACGCGGGTCCAGCTTCGCGGGCTCAGCCAGCAAGAAGTCGAGGCGTACGTCGCGCGTGTGGTGGCCGGTACGGCGACGGCGGTGCTCGCGACACGGCTTCACTCGATCACCGGTGGCAATCCCTTCTTCCTCGGTGAGCTGATACGCGCCGCCGACGCCGACGAACTGGCAGGCGCGGTCGGCGTTGCAGAGGGAGACGCGCCGTGGCGCATCCCCGAGGAGGTCCGGGCGGTGATCCGGCGGCGCATAGACCGCCTCTCGCCCGAGGCGTCGTCGCTGCTGCAGTTCGCTGCCGTCGGCGGACGGGTGCTCGACCTCAGCGTGCTCGAGCGCGTGAGTCGGCTGAAGGCGAGCCACCTCGTGGACGTAGTCGGGGAGTCGGTCGATGCGGGCGTACTTGTCGAGGACTTCGACGGGCAGCGCCATGCCTTCGCGCACGAGCTTGTACGGGAAACCCTCTACGGGGACCTGTCGGCGCGGCGGCGTGCTGAGCTGCATCTGCAGATGGGAGACGTGCTCGAGGAGGTCGGCCGCGGCGACCCCGATCGCCGCCTGTCGGAGATCGCCCACCATCTCGCCTTGGCGGCGCCCCTCGGCGACATGCAACGGACGATCGAGTACCTGGAGCGGGCGGGCGACCGGGCGGCGATCATGCTCGCCTACGAGGAGGCTGCGCGCCACTACGGTCGCGGGCTCCAGCTGCTCGGGACGGATGCAGAGGGCGCCGACAGGCGACGCTGTGACCTGCTCCTGCGACTCGGCGATGCCCAGTGGCGGGCAGGCGACGTCGGTGAGGCGCGATCGACCTTCGAGGCCGCGACGGCTGTCGCCCGGCGCCTCGGGGACGGCGAGCCGCTCGCCCGCGCGGCGCTCGGTTACGTGACGGCCCTCGGCGGCTTCCTCCTCTATGCGCGCTTCGAAGTCGGAGGAACGGGCGCAGGCTTGCTCACAGAGGCGCTCGCTGCCCTCCCCGACGACGACACGCCTCTTCGGGTCGTCCTGCTCTCACGGCTCGCGGTCGAGCTGTACTCGGCGAATGAGCCGATCGAGAGACGTGCGAAGGTGAGCGACGAGGCACTCGAGGTCGCGCGGAGGATCGACGATCCGAGGGCGCTCGTGACCGCCTTCCACGCCCGCCACTGGACGCTGACGGTGCCGGAGCTGGTGCTCGAGCGGCTCGAGCACACGGAGGAGATGCTCGCCGCAGCGGAGCAGATTGCCGACCGGGAGATGGAGTTCCTGGCGCACAACGCCCGCTTCCACTGCTTCCTCGAGCTCGGCGACTGCGCCGCCCTCGATCGGGAGATCGAGGCGATGGCCGTGATCGCAGACCTGATCCGCCAGCCCTTCTACCTCTGGCACACGCTCTGTCTGCGTGTCGTCCGCGCGATCCTCGACGCACGCTACGCGGACGCGGAGGCGATGGCTGCGAAGGCGCTCGAGCTCGGCCGGCTTCGGCAGAGCGAGTACCCGACGTACGTCTTCGAGTACGCGCAGCTCTTTGCGATTCGGTGGGCGCAGGGGAGGCTCGGCGAGCTCTGGCCGTCGGTCCGGGCACATGGTGAGGCGTATCCGTGGATACCACGGTGGCGCGACGCGCTGGCCGCCGCAGAGCTCGGAGACCCGCAAGCGGCGCGGGCAGAGGTCGAGCGTTACGGACGCGGGGACTTCTCCGACGTACCGCGAGACGGGCTGTGGCTCCTGCACATGTGCACGCTGGCCGAGTGCTGCGCTCTGATTCGCGACGAACGGCGAAGCCGGCTCCTCTACGAGCTGCTCCTTCCGCATGGCGACCGCAACGCGATCAGCTACACCCTGCAGCCCTTCGGCCCGGTGGCGCTGCGACTTGCGACGCTCGCTGCGACGCTCGGGCAATGGGAGGACGCCGATCGTCACTTCGCCTCGGCGCGAGACCGGTGCGTGGCGCTCGGCGCCCGTGGTGTCCTCGCCCGCGTGCACTACGAGCACGCGCGCATGCTCCTCGCCCGTGGGGCAGCCGACGACGGGCGGCTCGCGGCAGGTCGGCTCGAAGAGGCCGCGGCATTGGCCGAGGAGCTCGAGCTCTCGGGGCTGCTCGAACGAATCAAGGCGCTCCGCCTGTCGGCGCCTGCGTCCGCCACGGAGGCCGCGGCCCGGTTCCAGCGCGAGGGCGAGCTCTGGACGATCGGCTACGACGGGGACACGTTCAGGCTGCGGGACGTCAAGGGCCTGCGCTACATCGCGTTCCTGCTCGGCTCGCCGGGCCGCGAGACGCACGCGGTCGAACTCGCACAGGCGGTGGAAGGGGTGTCCGAGCGCGCGCAGGCCGGCGGGTCGCCCGGGCCTGCCGTCGACGCCCAGGCGAAGGATGCGTATCGCCGACGCCTCCACGAGCTCGGCGAGGAACTCGAGGAGGCGCGCGGCTGGGGCGACGTCGAGCGGGCCGCGCGGGCGGAGGAGGAGATCGACGCGCTGACAGAGCAGCTGGCGCAGGCGTTCGGTCTCGGAGGGCGCGACCGCGCCAGCGCTTCACCCGCCGAGCGGGCCCGCGTCAGCGTCACGAAGGCGATCAGGTCGGCGATCAAGGCGATCGGGCGCCACTCCCCGGCACTCGAGAGCCACCTCACCGCCTCGATCCACACCGGCCAGTTCTGCTCGTACGCACCTCCGGGCGAACTGCCGCCGCGCTGGCAACTCTGAATCGCCTCACTTCCTCGGCGTTACAACTGTTCCGTGCGTCGTTACGCCCAACGGTTGGAAGCGCCAACCGACAAGGGGGAAGTTATGAGCACGATGACGACGCCTGCCGAGCTCGCCCGCGCCGAGCTCTCCGGATTCGAGGGCCGCCTGATCGGTCCCGAGGACCCGGACTACCCGCAGGCACGCGCGGTCTACAACGCGATGATCGACAAGAGGCCGGCGCTGATCGCCCGCTGCGCGAGCCTCGGCGACGTCTCGCGCACGATCGCGTTCGCGTGCGACCACGAACTGCTGCTCGCGATCCGCGGCGGCGGTCACAACGGCGCTGGCCTCGGCACGTGCGAAGGCGGGGTCGTGATCGACCTCTCGCTGCTGAAAGGGATCCAGGTCGATCCCGAGTCGCGCACGGTTCGCGTGGGCGGCGGGTGCACGTGGGGAGAGGTCGACCAGGCCACCGGAGAGTACGGCCTGGCGACTCCGAGCGGAATCATCTCGACTACCGGGGTCGGCGGCCTCACGCTCGGCGGCGGCATCGGCCACCTGACACGCAAGTTCGGGCTGAGCATCGACAACCTCCTCGAAGCCGAACTCGTGCTCGCGAGCGGTGAGCGCGTACGCGTCAACGCGGAGGAGCACCCCGACCTCTTCTGGGCGATCCGTGGCGGTGGCGGCAACTTCGGCGTTGTCACCTCGTTCCTGTTCCGGGTGCACGAGGTCGGCACGGTGGTCGCCGGCCCGACCTTCTGGCCCGTCGAGCTCGGAGCCGAGGTGCTCTCCGTCTACCGCGAGTTCCTGCCAGCAGCCCCGCGCGACCTCAACGGGTTCTTCGCCTTCCACACCGTTCCGCCGGCGCCGCCGTTCCCGGAGGAGATCCACCTGCGGAAGGTATGTGGGGTCGTCTGGTGCTACACCGGCTCCGAAGAGGACGCCGCAAGGGCAATGGCGCCGCTGCTCGATGCGCTGCCCGAACCGTTGATGCACGGTGTCGGGCCGATGCCGCACTCGGCGCTGCAGGGTGCGTTCGACGGCCTCTACCCGGCGGGAGACCAGTGGTACTGGCGCGCCGACTTCGTCAAGGAGATCCCCGACGAGGCGGTCCAGATCCACGCCCGGTTCGGTGCCGAGATGCCGACGATGAAGTCGACGATGCACATGTACCCGATCGACGGCGCCGCCCACGATCCCGGGCCGTCCGACACGCCGTGGAGCTACCGCGACGCGAACTGGGGCTCCGTGTTCGCCGGGGTCGATCCAGACCCAGGCAACGTCGACGTCATCCGGCAATGGAGCATCGACTACCACGAGGCGCTGCACCCGTATTCCGCCGGCGGCGCATACGTGAACATGATGATGGACGAGGGTCAGGAGCGAGTGCGCGCCAGCTACCGCGGCAACTACGACCGCCTGGCGCAGATCAAGGCGACGTACGACCCGGACAACCTCTTCCGCGTCAATCAGAACATCCAGCCGAAGGCGTAAAGCTGCGGCTGAATCGTTCCGGCAGAAGGGAGGGCGACTCGCGGTCGCCCTCCCTTCACGTACGACTTCGAACCGAAACCGAAGTGGGCGTCCGCTTCGTAGTGACACCAAGTTCGCGTCTCGCCGGAGATCTTCGAGTGCTCGGAGCTGGACGAGGTCGCGGCGCAGTCCGGTGTCTGTTTGGCGACAGGAGAGGAGTGGTTCTGATCAACGACGTGAGGAGCGGTTTGACAGAACGAGAGGAAATCGAGCTACTGCTGAGCCAGCCGGAGATCGTCGCCTGGCTCGAGTTGAGCGAGCCGGAGGTCATCGCCTGGCTCGAGCAGTTGGAGAACGTGGATGCTGACGACGAGTCGGCGAGGGCGGCGTAGTGGAGCCGTTGGTGAAGGCGTGTGAGCCCGGCGAACGGGGCGACTAGGAGCTGACTTATGCACACCCGAGTTCTCAAAACGAAGCACAGCCCCACGCTCCTCGTGAGGCCTCTGCGGAACGGCGACGTCCGCACCGTGATCGCCGTCTTCCAGCGCCTAGGCGAGCAGTCGCGACGCGCCCGTTTCAACGGCCCGAAGCCGTGCCTCAGTGCATCCGAGTTGCGACAGCTGGCCCTGGTCGACCGGACCCACCATGTACTCGTGGCGTATGTCGAGGACGATTCGCAACCGGTCGCGATCGCACGCCTCGTCCGCGACGGCCGCTGCGCCGATATCGCCTTCGCGGTCGCCGACGAGTACCAGCAGCGCGGCATCGGGTCCGCGCTCGCGGCAGAGCTGATCGCTGACGCTCGCGCGGCCGGCATCACGGAGATCACCGCTCTCGTCGCGAGCGACAACCCCGTCGCCGTCGCCGTGCTTCGCCGCATCGCGAACGCGCTCGACATCAGTCGCGATGGGCCTGAGCTCTCCATCCGCGCGGCGATCGCGTAGCCGGGGGGCGGACGTACAGTCGGCGGTCGAGGCGGAGCAAGACGCCGAGCGTGATCGACTTCTTCCGTGGCCCATGTGAGAAGACACGCGCGTTAGCCTCGGGCGCGATCGGAGTCTCGATCGGCCCGATTCTGCGCCGCGGGCGACGCAAGTAACGCGCCGATTGCACCGCTGCTCCGCCGTTTGTCAGCCACTCGAGGAACGACAGCGAAGGAGAGCTGACAAGCCGAACATCGGCGCCAGGATCGACGTGGTCGCGAACCGCCTTCTTGAGAGCGGATGGTGCGACCGGGTCGGTCACGACGACGAGAACACGTTGGGTGGGCATCACGGTTTAGCGGCGCGCGAGCCGGCGGCCGCTCTCCGTTTCGGGCGGGGTGTAGTTGAGCCCGTAGTGGTGGTAGAGCCCTGATTCGTCTGTCTGCGAGAGTTCGCCGCCCTCGGTCTCTATGTCGAGGGCGCTTTCCACCTGCTCTTTCGACACCTTGACCTGCAGCTGGTCGGGATCGATCGTGATCCCGCCAAGCGGAACGAACGTCAAATGGCGTCCGATCCGGCCTTCCTTAACCGTTCCGAACACCGGCTCGTCGGTCTCGACGTCGACGTAGACGTCCTCGAGCTTGCCGATCTTCTCGCCGTAGCGATCGATCAGCTGCTTGCCGTGCCAATCAGCGATGTTGCAGTGCATGTCCATAGTTGAAGCCTTTCTCTCATTCGAGAGCGGCGGGAACCGCTCGTTCTCAAGCTGTCCTTCGAGCGACGGACGCTCCTAGCGTCTGCCAAAGCGGCGGAATCCGCCGAAGGCGAGCACGAGGAGCACGATGATCAAGATCAGTAGCCAGATCGACATTTGTGGCCTCTTTCCTTCGCGTGTTGGGATGGGCAAACCGATCGGCGATCGACACCGGTCGCAAACGTGCCGTTCAGCCTTTGGGGCTCGCAGGCTCTCTCGCAGGCTCTAGCGCCAGACGCTGCGGCTGCGACCGCGTCTGCCGCCCATCAGGAAGGTGACCAGCCAGACGGCGGCCAGGACGACGGCGATCACGAACAGCCAATGCAGCGTGAACGCGACGCCGAAGACGACGAGCGCGAGCACCGCGAGTAGTGCGAGCAGAATCACAGCGACCTCCCTGAATCAACGACCCGATGGACGAGAACGCCGTCCAGTTGGCTACGGGCGGATCTTCAGAAGAGCAAGAGCACTAACGCTCTACGATCGCGGGGAGCCGGGAGATGAGGCTCCGTCGATAAACCTATTGTAGCACTGATCACAAAAGCCAGATCACGTAGGGCAGCACGACTCGTGCTCGGCGCAGTCAGGCGGGAGCGTTCGCTCGGCTCTCCCTGCCGCCCCGTCAACGGAGGGAGGCGCCTGCGGAGGCGCGGTGGGCAGCAGCAGGAGGTGACTCTCGACAATCGCTTCGGCGACGTGTCCCGCCGGGCCGGATGGTCCCCAGCGTGTTGCCGCAAGGGTGTTTGTGCGTGGTTTCTTGCTCCTGGCCGAATCCGCGCTAGACTGCTCGTGCGGACGATAACGAAGTGTTCGCAGATCGCCTGTGGTGGGGTCGCAAGAATCGGTCCCGTGCAGGTCCAGCTCCCGTAGCAACTGGGTCGCAGCGGCTTCGGCCGGCACCAGGGTTTGGTCGGCGACTGGGTGAGCTGAGGGGGTTTGAGATGGAGATGCGGATCATGGTTCCCGACCGTGGGAGCGCAAGCGCGTTGGCGCTACGACTCGCGAGCGTGTTTGGCGGCGATCGGGTCACGCTCACGGATGATCGGCACGAGGTCGACCTGGATATCGAGCGAGGATCCGACCGAACGATCCTGCGCGTCCTGGATGCGGTCGAGCGGTGGCTCGACGGGGCCGCTGTCGGCTCCGCGGAACTCTGGCTTGGGGAGCGCTCGTACACGCTAGCCAGGCGGGCGCCGATCCCGACCGGTCTGTGATCAAGCAAGAACCGCCTCGATCTGACTCGCAACCGCAAAGAATGGAGCCCCAATGAAGACTGACACTCCCGACATGATCGAGACCGAAGAAGAGACAACCACGCCGCCGCCGAGCGACGTAGAGGCGCCGAGCGACGCAGAGGTCGCTGCGAGCGACGGAGAGGTCGCTGTTTACGACATCGGCGAGTGGCGCGGCCGAGAGCTGGTCGATCGCAACGGTGAGCGGATCGGCAAGCTCGAGGATGTCTACTTCGACATCGAGACTGACGAGCCGCAGTTCGGGACCGTGAAGGAAGGCCTTCTTGGGCGCCACCTCACGTTCGTCCCACTGACCGGGATCACAATCGGCCCCGACGATCTCCAGATGTCGGTGACCGCAGAGCAGGTCAAGAATGCCCCCAACATCGCGCTGCAGGGCGGCGAGCTCTCCCAGTCCGACGAGTCCGCCCTCTACCACCACTATGAACTCAACTACACCCCGCCCGACAACAAAAGCGGCCGCCGCCTCGCGCGCCGCTAGCACGCAACCTGAATACTCGGCGCCGAACCGCGCCGGACGTTGAGGATCTACCCGGTGTGATTGACCGTGCGATCGCACGCGGCATTCGACGAGTGTGGCGCCAACGTCCGCGTTCCTCCTCGGGCTCGCCGTGCTCGGGCTCACGTGGTTCCAGAGCGGGACGGACGAACCGGAGCCCGAGTCTCAATGACCCTGGCCAGCTTCGAGTGGGAGGCGGGCTGTCCGGTGCCTAAAGAACCACTTCGCCGCGGACGGTCCGACCGGCTACGGTCGCCGTGTGGAAGCCGCACATGTCGATCAGATCGCGGTCAGGTGACTTCTTCGGCTCAAACCCAGAGAGCCACAGCGACCGCCGCAGCCACCGGACACAATCCAAGTCCGATCGCTAGCAATCGCCTCACCCCGCCTACTCCGCGTCGGCCGCTTCAGGCTCCGTGATGTCGTCGGTGGCCGGACTCGCTTCCTGGCGGGTTGCGCCGACGGCCCTCACGCCTGTCGCCTGCAGGCCCTTCTGCCCCGGCTCCGTCTCGAACTGGACCTTGGCGCCCTCATCCAGCGACCTGTAGCCGGAACCCTCGATCTGGGAGAAATGCACGAACACGTCATCGCCGCCGCCATCCGGGGTGATGAAGCCGTACCCCTTCTCGCCGCTGAACCACTTGACACTGCCAGTCGCCAACAGAACCCCTCCCTGCAAAGTACGAGCGGACTGCCCACCCGAAGCGTGCCGAGCCTACCAACGCGACTCAGAGAGCGCCCAGCACCCGCCAGACAGCCTCGACACCCGCGTCGTTCGGCAGCCCGGCGAGCAGCTCGACCGCTTGCCATTCAGGCCCGAGCCACGAGCGGCGGGGATGCTCACGCGGCGGCCCAAGGAGCTTCACTTCGCCCACACCGAACTGGACGCTGATGCAGTCAGCGGCGCCGGCTTTGCGGAAGCTGGCTCCTACACGGTCGAGTTCGGCACGGAGAGGCGAGCGATCGGTTCCCACGGGGACGCGGGAGTAAACCAGCGGTGCCGGACAGCTTGTGAGAGCAATCGGCTCAGAGTTACGGATGGATTAGGGAAGCCCCGCGGCCTAGCGCGCGTTCTGCGCTCACCGAGGTCCGTCTACCTCGACCGGGTGAACGTCGATGCCAATACTCCATCGGGGGATAGCGACCGGCCCCCTTTCGCACCACGGTGCGGTCCATAAGCACGCGACCAACGAGGTCGCGAGCAACCGCCCCACAGGAGGCAACACGAACCATGACGTTCTCGGAAGGCTTCGACCTGATCAGGTGGGCACGCAAGCGCCAAGAGGGTCAGACAATGGCTGAGTACGCCGTCGTCCTCGGCGTGATCACCCTCGCCGTCGTCGGCGTGTTCACCGCTCTCTCCGGCGGCATCTCAGGCGCGATCAGCACCGTCACCGGCCGCATCTAGAACGCAGCAAGGGCACTGACGCCCGGCCCGCGTAAAGACGGCGGGCCCGGCGTCAGGAGCCCGGCCTCGTATAGCCGTTTCAGGGCATCTCGCGCGAAGCGCGGCTAACGATTACGGTCGCCCGTGTGGACGTCGAGGCCGGTCGCCGCTAAACGTGCCAGGAGTTCCGCAATCGAACTCGCCGTAGACAGTCCCCACCTGCGGCTCGAGCTGACGTGCGAGGACGAGCCGATCATCTACCGCGCGGCGTGCTGGCCGCGGGAGTTGGGCGAGAGCGCCATGCACTGGATGGGCTGACTCAGACAGGTCGGCCCCGATGATTGGGCGTACCGCGTCCGGTCGCATCCCGGCGAACCGGGGGAACACCGGATCGTGCAGATCCCAAACTCCGGGGCCAAAGGCCACCCTAGTACCGAGAGGCCGGCTGAGCGTTCGACCGCCGCGCCCCGGAAGTGACAGCGGTGAGGCAGTTTCGTTGAAATGAGGCGAGTTCGCTCGACGGAGAGCGTTACGCTTCGGCGAAGCTGATCGACGAGAGGCAGACATGCCCGAAAGCGGTCTACCGATCCGCGTCTACAAGGAACACGACATGTGGCACGTCGACTACGGCGACGGCGTGATCGAAGACCACGAAAGCGAGGAGGAGGCCACGGCTGCAGCCGACGCGGTCGCACAGGCTGAAGAGCGGACGGTGGTCGTCGAGGAGTAAGGGGCGGATCTCGTTCGCATGCCCGTAGGCGAACTAGCTCAAGACAGGCCGGGGCCAAGCCAGCCCCTTCTCCCACCGGGCTAGCTGATGACGGCCGCGGAGGCGCCCGCTAGCGCGCGAACGCGGGGCGTAACACTCTCGATCGCGTCATCCAGCGTTTCGAAGATCGGCACGCGGTGGTTGGCACGGACGATCTCGAACAGACGCAGCACGTTCCCTGGCGGGCACACAAGGACCGTCCGTGCAGGTCGGTCACGCAGCAGAGCGTTGATCCCTGCCGAGGAGATGAACACGATGCTGCTCAGGTCGACGATCGCCGGCAACTCATCGTCGTCAATCGCCTCTTCGAGCTCCGGCGTCGTCAGCTCATCAAGCTCACCACGCACCACGACCACTTTGAACCCCTCACCCTCATGTGCCTGGGTGAAAATCGAGAAGGCGTCTTCCATTCTTCACCGTCCCCTTGCGCCGTGTCGCGCGGCTTGCCGGTCGCTCGAAAGCTTATCCGCGATGCCGTCTGGTGGCTGGCAAGTCCACGGCGAAGGCTGAATCGAAGGTGCCGTTCAGCGAGGAAACTTGGAGCAGGTCGCTCGGAAGCATTCACTCTCGCGGGGGACGACAGGAAGCTCGAATTGTGTCTCAGTGAGTCAAGGGCCCACGCGCCTCTCATGCCTCACCTCTCGTCCCTCCCTCCCCACCAACACCCAAAGCCCCCTTCAATATCGGGTGTGAGCTTCGATTTGGTCGAGCTGCTTCAACAGGTCTTCGACGAACCGGAGCGCGAAACGGAGCGGAGACTGGACGCCGTCAAGCGGCGGCGGGACTTCCGGCTCATTCAAGGAGCGAAACCGTAACCCTACGGAGGCGTTCTCAGGGAGCAGGTTCCGGTGCCAGACTCGAACTGGCCCGCGCCTTCCCGGGACAGCAGGAACGGCTCGGGGACTCCCGGTAGCTCCCAGGTAGACAAAAGCGCACCGAGGCCGCTCTTCGTCGCTCTTGGAGCCGACCGGCGCCTACCCGCACGTACGGAGCCGCGCTGCTAGGCGCCTCGATCTCAGCGAGAAGGAACCACTGCTTGCGCCCGGTCAGGAGGGAATGCTTGCAGCGTCGTAGTCTCGCGTACGCCCGGATATGAAACGCATCGCGCGACTTCTACGGGTCGTCAAGGGATTGAACATCCCAGCGGGCGACACCCGAGATCCTCGTGGCTGATCAACTCGCATCACTCTAGTCGCCGCCCCAACTCGAGCGGCTAACGCTGACGCTCACTGACCGCTTCCGGCTGAAGCCACTCCTCCGTCGTTCGATGCTCAGCCTCACAAACCGGAATTGCCAGTTCCGACATCACAAGGTAAGTGGCGTCGTTGAGCCTTCCCGCAGTCCGGAACACGGCCGACCCGCCCACCGAGGAACGAACTGTCCTTCGAGCGGTTTGACTTAGGCCGAAGGCCTTAACGCAACACGACCTCTTCAACGCAAGTGGCTCATCTGCGCGTGAGGGGACTACCGCTCCCTGTGGCTCCGGCAAGGGACTATCGATCCGACGCCAGCCAGAAGCTGACGAGATTCCTGGGCGACAGCGGAACGAGTTGGCCGCGATCAGGTACTTGTACTTGGCTGGACGGTGCGGAGACCGGCGAGTCTTGCGGCCGCGGCTTGTCGCTCGTCGTAGCTGACGAACGCATCGAGAGGCGACGCCTCGACGGCCGCCGCGAGATGAATCGCGTCGAGCGTTCGCAATGCCGGCTCCGCGAATGCGCCTGCGGCTAGAAGAAGCGGACGATCGAGAGCGATCAGACCGACGGCGTCGAGGACCTCGCCGGCCTGCTCGATCAAGCGCTCGAGCGGGAGCTCCGGATCGTGCGAGGCAGCGCGTCGTATCGCCCGAGGGAGTTCGGTCAACACCAAATCGGAACTGACGACGTCGGCGCCCGCGAGAAAGGTACGAAGGGCGCCGGTCTCCGGCTCCTCGCGAACGAGCTTCACCAATGCCGACGAGTCGGCATAGAACAGGGCCACCTCAGCTCTCGCCGCGGATCTCGTCCAGAGCTCGACTGAGCGCCTGCGGGTCGCCTGCGAGCTGGAGCGGCTTGGGTAGCCCGCTACGGCGAGGCCGAGACACCCGCCCTTCGAGAATCAGGCGATCGAGCCCAGCACCAACAGATGCCGGTGGACCCAACTCGGCTACCGGCCGATTTCGGTCGGTGACGATCAGCCGCTCGCCGCGCTCCACTCGACGCAAGTAACGACTCAGATTCTGGCGAAGTTCGCCGACTCCCACGGTGTTCTTCATGTACATGAACGTAGCACAAGCGCCTCGGACGAGGCTTCCAGTGCGAGATCAGCCATCTGCCCGCGGATGATGCGCATCACCTCCCGGTCGATCTCGTCGTCCGCGATGTGGCGGACCTCCTCGCGGATTGCCGATCCCCATAGCCGGGCAAAAGGCGCGAGAGACAGCTTGGTCCCACGACGATGGGCGCGGAGAGCATGGGACCAGCGACCCCCCGCGCGTGAAAACCAATAAGCGAGGAGAACACGGAGGCGACACGGGACGTCCCTAGGCCGACGCGATGCCGTGGGTCTCGAGCAAGCGCACGAGGAGCGCTGTTCGAAGGGGGAGCGAAGAAGCAAGGACGTGTTCGTCGTCGGCATGCGCGCCGCCGCCGACCGCGCCCAGACCGTCGAGGACGGGAACGCCGGCTGCTGCGCAATGGCAGCCGTCGCTGGCGCCGCCGGCGTGGCCTTCACCGAGCTCGTAGCCGAGTTCGAGCGCCAGCTCAATTGCGTGCTTCGCGAGTTCGGCCGTGCCCTGCGTGCGTTCCATTTGGGGCCAGAGAACACCGCCACGTATCTCCAGCACTGCGCCTTCTTGCCTCGGGCGCAGCTGTTCGATCGAGTGCTCGATGCGCGCGACCTCGGCAGGCGTCCTCATTCGGACGCCCACATCGCAGCTCGCCGACGCAGCGACCACGTTGAAGCGGCCTCCACCCTCGATCTGCCCGACATTGACGTCGGTCTCCTGAGCGGCGTCGGCCAGGGACGTCAATTTCGCCACCAACTCGCAGAGCTCCTCGATCGCGTTCACGCCGGCTCCCGGAGCGAGCCCGGCATGGCTCGCCCGGCCGGTGACGTGTATCCGATAGCGGGAGAGCCCCCTCCGCGATGTCTTCAGGCTTCCGTCGTCGAGGGCGGGCTCGAGCACGAGCGCGAACGCGCATCGTCGTGCTTCGGCTTCGATCAGGAGGCGCGAGCTCTCACTCCCGGTTTCCTCGTCGGAGGTTACGAGCAGGACGATCGGCCGTTCTCCGCCTCGCTCGCGGTAGGTTCGTACCGCCCAGAGGCCCTGGACGAGTCCCGCCTTCATGTCGAGGACTCCCGGGCCATGGACACGATCGCCGACCTTCCTGAACGGCATCCGTTCGAGCGTCCCCAGCGGCCACACGGTGTCGTAGTGGCCGAGAAGCAGCACGGACCGCTCGTGCGTGCGGCCCGGCCATGCGATCCGAACGTGGTTCCCGGCTGCCGCGTCGGGAATCAGCTCTGCTTCTGCCCCGCGGATGCCGGCGGCCCGCTCGGCGAGAGCGTCGGCGAAGACGTCGAGCGACCGCTTCTCGCCGGAGGGTGTCTCGAGCCGAACGAGTTGTTCGAGGTCTGCGACGAGCTCATCCTGCTGACTCTCGAGCGAGAGAAGGAGCTGTCTCTGCGGCACGGCCTACTGGGGCCTGGTGAGCCGCGTCGCAGAAAGCGCGAGGACGAGCGCGATGGTCAACGTCGCTTCCTCGCCGGCGGTCGACGCGAACTGAGTGGCTCCCTCGTCACTGTGGAAGCTCCACCCTCCGGGGCGCCCGATGCCGATCAGCGCGGCCGGGACGCGCCTGCTGATGTTGCCGAAATCGGTGGCGAAGGGAAGGCGTTCCGGATCGGGGACGAAGTCCCGGCCGGCGGCGGCGAAGGCCGATGCGACGGCTTCTCGTACCTGCGGGTCAGGCTTCACTCCGGAGACGACCGAGCCGAGAGTCCATGTCCCTTCGGGAGTCGTTCCGAGAAGCCGGGCCGTTCTCTGTTCGAGCTCGGCCTCGGAGTCGGCGAACACGAGAACATCCGCGCGAAGGACGAGGCCGGTTCCCTCCTCGACGTCTCCGTCGAGCGTGATCCGCTCGACCATCACGTCCCGCTCGTTCGCGCCGAGGAGCGCCTGGGCCGCTCGCAGCGGCGGTTCTGGCTCGCCGTCGAGAGAACGTGCGCCGGCGACCTGCAGGCTCAGCCGTCTCATCCAGCGCGATTCGAGCGAGACGGTGTCGATGAACTCCGGGTGTGCGTAGAGGGAGGCGTCGACGTCGTCCCACAACCCTGCCTCGGCCGAGAGGGCCTTGCCGCCGCCTCGAGCCGCCGTGTTCGGAGCGTGGATCTCGTCGGCCGGGCAACCGATGACGACGAGCCTTCCCGCCAGTGACGCCCGGCAGTCGGAGAGGGCCAGTGCCGCCGTGGTGACTCCGCCGGCGATCGGGCCGTGGCCGCAGGAGTGGACGGCCTCGATCGATCCGCCCGGTCGAACGGCGGCGACGGCATCGTAGAGGCAGACGAGACCGACCGTCCGGCCGGGCCGCAGTCCCTCGATCTGCGCACGGAAGGCGGTCGCCATCCCGCCGGCGCCTCGCTCGACTTCGAACCCGGCTTCCTCGAGCCGGGCCGCGAGAAAGTCCGCGCACGCGTGCTCCTCGTGACCGAGCTCGGGATGGTCGTGCACGAACCGCATCACCTCGAGCCCATCGGAGCGGCGGTCTTCGACCGCGGCCAACACGTCGGCGTCTGTGAGCACGCCGGGAGCCTAGACTCGCCCTGTGCAGCTGTCGAACGGGTTCGAGGTCGCCGCGCCGCCGGAGCGTACGTGGAGCTTGCTCAACGACGTGCCGCGAGTCGTTCCGTGCATGCCGGGAGCAGAGCTGAACCGCGTGGTCGGCGACGACCAGTGGGAGGCGACGCTCCACGTCAAGCTCGGCCCGATCTCGCTGCAGTTTCTGGCAGAGGTCACACGCGACGAAGTCGACGAGGCGGCCCGGCGTGTGCTCCTGACGGCGAAAGCCCGCGAAGCCAAGAACAGAGGCAGCGCCGATGCCCGGCTGACGTCGACGGTATCGGCGAGCGGAGCCGGTTCACAGGTGGAGATCGTGACCGACCTGACGCTCCGTGGGGCCGTGGCGCAGTACGGGCGCGGAGTCGTTCCGGAGGTGGCGGCGCAACTGACGAGGCAGTTCGCGGACTGCCTCCAGCGCCAACTCGAGCAGGACATCCCGGTGGAGCCCGCTCCCGTACGGCCCGTGGGAGGGCTCCGGCTCGGGATCTCCGCTGTCTGGCGGTCGGTCCTCGCCCGGTTCCGGCGTTAGGAGCCCTTCACGGTCGGCACCGTGAAGCCGGCGTCGTCGTGACCGCAGGGAATCGCCTGGTTCTCGTGGTTCGTGACGAGACGGCCGTGGTCGAGGACGGTGCAGTACGCCTCGACGTGCGGGTCCATCCCGAAGTTGACGTTGCAGCGGACGATCGCCATCCCCTTGTACCGCCGTCCGTTGCGAACGCAGGCGACCCAGCGGTACGTGAGCTCCTTCTGCTTCAGACGCGCGATGAACGCTTTTTTGACCGTCTGCAGCTCGGGCTGCGCGGTCGTGTGCGTCGCGCTCGAGCCGCAGCCTGCCGCGAGAAGGACGAGCAGAACTGCCGCCGCGCGCCTCAGGGAGAGAGCACCACCTTCGTGGCCTCGCGGCTGTCGAAGAGTCGGTAGGCCTCGGCGGCCTCCGCAAGCGGGAGCCGGTGGGTGATCACGTCGGCAGGCCTCAGATCGCCCGACGCGACACGGTCGAGGAGTCGGCCGCCGTCGCGGGTCGGGTCCCCGATCGTGAAGCGGAGGGTCAGCTCTCGCTCGAACATGAGCGCGTTGTCGAGCGGGAAGTCGGGCTCGAAGTGCGCGGCCACCACCGACACGATCCCGCGCCCCCGGGCCAGTCGGAGCGAGGCATCGAGCGCGGCCGGGACGCCGGCGGCCTCGATGACGACGTCGGCACCCAGACCTGACGTGGCGGCCGCCACGGCGCCCGCTGCCCCTTGCGGATCGACGGGCGTCGCACCGAGACGTTCGGCGAGCTCTCTGCGGGCGAGAATCCCGTCCACGCCGATCACGTTCGCGCCGGCGTCCACCGCGCACATTACGGCCATCAGGCCGACGGGTCCGCAGCCGACGACGGCGACCAGGTCTCCCTCCTTCACATCGGCTCGTTCGACGGCGCCGTGTCCCGTGGGGAGGATGTCGGCCAGGAAGACCGCCTCTTCGTCGGAGACTGCATCGGGGAGGAGGCGCAGCACGCGATCGGCGTGGGGAACGCGCACGAGTTCGGCCTGGCCTCCGTCGAGACGCGGGTAGACGCCGGAGTAGCCGAAGAGGGCTCTTCCGTCGCACTGTGTGACGCGGCCGGCGCGGCAGGAAGGACAGGTGCCGTCGGAGGTCATGCTGGCGTTGACGACCCGTTGTCCGACGGCGACGTCGCGCACAGCGGATCCGATCGCCACGACCTCGCCCGCGAACTCGTGGCCGAGGACCGTGCCGGACTCGAAGCCGGGCGTCAGGCCGTGGTAGGGGAACAGGTCGGCGCCGCAGATCGCCGTCGCCTTGACGGCGACGATCGCGTCGTCGTCGGCGAGGATCTCGGGCTCCGGGACGTCGTCGACGCCGACGTCGCCCGGGCTCCTGAGGACGACGGCCTTCATGCCGGTTGCTCGACCTCCACGAGGTATCCGTTGGGATCGACACAGAAGAATCGGCAACCGCCCCATGGGGGCTCGTACGGCTCGGCCAGGAAGCGCACGCCTTCCGCCGCCAGCGCCGCGTGCGCAGCCCGCGCGTCTGCGACCTCGAGGACGAGCACCACGTTCGTGCGCGAGGGGTCGGTAGGCGCGCTCATCGCGACGCCGGGCCGGTCGTCGGCCAGGTGGCCCTGCTCGGCGAGCGAGATGCGAGCACCAGCCGCGACGAGCGTGGCGTACGGAGGGTCGTCGTAGGTCGCCTCGACCTCGAGCCCGAGCCGGTCGCGGTAGAAGGCGAGCGAGGCCTGGAAGTCGGAGACGGCGAGGATCGCGCCGGCGCGGCTGACTGGCAGCTCCGCCATCAGTTGTGCGTATGGCCGCCGTCGGCGACGAGGAGCTGGCCGGTGACCCAACCTGCTTCCTCCGAGGCGAGGAACGCGACGGCAGGCGCGATGTCGGCGGCAACGCCCCGGCGGGGAATGCACTGCAGCATCTGGACGAACTCGAACGCGTCCTTGTGCGGACTCGCCATCACGCCCTCCGTCTCGGTCAGCCCCGGTGCAACGGCGTTGACAGTGATGCCGTACTTGCCGATCTCGCGGGCAAGCGCCCGCGTGAACGCGAAGACGCCTCCTTTCGAGGCGACGTAGTGCGCAAGGTTCGGCGTCCCCGCGAGGATCACGTTCGACGCGATGTTGACGATCCGGCCGTAGCCGCCCTCGCGCATCGCCTTCTGGGCGTAGTGATTGGTCAGGAACGTCCCGTCGAGGTTGACCGACATGATCCGCCGCCATTCGGCGAAGTCGATGTCGTCCCACTCCGTGAAGGGCACGATCGCCGCGACGTTCACGAGCACGTCGAGCTTGCCGTGCTCGGCGACGGTGTCGTCGACCATCCGCTTGACGTTGTCCTCGTGCGAGACGTCGACCGTGATCGTCGTCCCGTCCTGGATGTCCGCTCCGACGACGGTCGCGCCTTCGTCAGCCAGCTTGTCGGCGACCGCCTTGCCGATCCCTTGCGCAGCGCCGGTGACGATCGCGATCCGATTGTCCAGCTTGCCCATTGCAGGTCCTCCGTTCGTTCCTAGAGTTCGTAGGAGTCAGGTGCGTGCCTGTAGGTGTGCCACGCTTCCATGTCGTGTGAGAAGTAGACGTCGGCGCCCCGTTCGTCGGCGAGCGACTTCACGCGCGCGATCGAGCGGACACCGTCCACGGGTGTGTGGTGGAAGCCCGGCTGGATGCCTCTCTCGAACGCGGTCGCCGTGTAGGCGACGTCGACCGCGAACAGCATCGGCCGGGCGCCTTCGAAGAGATAGGAGTAGTGGCCGACGGTATGGCCCGGCGTCTCGAAGAGCCAGATGCCGGGTGCCAGCTCGACGTCACCCGACACCGTCTCGATGTTCGCGTCCTCGTAGTCCCAGGACTTGTCGGAGTACCCGAAGAACTCGAACGGCTCGTGGTTTCTCGCCTGTGCGAGCTCCCGCTCGTGGATGACGTTGCGGACGCCGGTTCCCTTGAACAGCTGATTGCCGCCGACGTGATCGATGTGCAGGTGCGAGTTGACGAGTGTGGTTACGTCGCCGAGGGCGAAGCCGCATTGCTCGAGTTGCGCGGGGATCGTCTGCTCCGGGGTCTGCTCCGGCAGCTCGAACGGCAGAACGCGGTTCATGTGGTCGAGGTCGATGCCCGTGTCGAACAGGAAGAGCCCGTCGTCGTGCTCGACGAGAACGCTGTAGACGGGAATCCGCACCTGCGGCCCGGGAACGTTCCAGAGCAGCTGCGTGTGCTCGATGACGATCGAGCCGTTGTCGAGAAGCCAGACCTTCACGATCTATCCCTCCAGGGCTTTGCGCACCGCGACCAGCTTCCCGGCCCGCGCGGCGCGTAGCTGGTCGATCTGCTCGGGCGTGTAGTCGTAGATCCCGCCGCCCGTCTTCATCCCGAGGCGGCCCTTGTCGATCAGTCCGCGAATCGTCGAGGAGACCTCGCCCGAGGTCGAGAGATCCTGGTTCAGGTAAGAGCCGACGGCGTGGTAGATGTCGAGGCCGGCCATGTCCAGGAGCTCCATGGGGCCGATGACGGCGAGCTTGTAGCCGATGCCCCAGCGGACGTTCAGATCGAGGCCCTCGGGATCGATGATGCCCCGGTCGACGAGGTCGAGGCACTCACGCAGGATCGCGTAGAGGATGCGGTTCTCGACGAAGCCGGCCACCTCCTTCTCCTCAACCGGGTGGTAGCCGATCCGGCGTACGAGCGTCGCCGTCGCCTCGACCGTCTCACGAGAGGTCTGCTCGCCGGGGATCACCTCGATCATCGGGATCAGGTGCGGTGGGTTCGACCAGTGCATGCCCACGACGCGCTCCGGCTGCGAGCAGACGGAGGCGATCCTCGTGATCGCGATCCCGGACGTGTTGGACGCGAGGATCGCGCCATCGGCGGCCCCGGCCTCGAGCTGAGGGAAGAGCTCCTGCTTGAGCTCTAGCTTCTCGGGAACGGCCTCGATGACGAACTCCGCGCCCTCGAGCGCGGCGCCGAGATCCGCCTCGAAGCGGAGACCGCCTCCGTCGGCCTCGACCGCATCGAGCCGGTCGAGCACGCCGCTCGCGAGTTCCGCGCCGGCCTTCGCCCGCTCGAGAGCCTCGGCGCTGATGTCGTACAGCGCCGTGTCGATCCCGGCGCGCGCCAGCACGGCACCCATCCCGGGGCCCATGGTGCCGGTGCCGATGATCGCCGCTCGCTTCACGTCTCCCATTTGCCGTCCTCCTTCAGTTGCTGGATGCGCCGCCACACCCGTTCGGGCGTCAGCGGCAGTTCGGTCATCGGCACGCCCGCGTCGGCGAGCGCGTTCACGATCGCCGCCGGCACCGCGGCGAGCGCGCCCTCGCCGCATCCCTTGGCGCCGTAGGGACCTGGACCGTCGCCGTTCTCGACGATCACGCAGGTCATCTCGCCCGGCAGGTCCTCGAAGCTCGGGATCCGGTAGTCGAGCAGCGTGTCGTTCAGCAGCAGCCCGTCTTCGTAGACCATCTCTTCGAGGAGGGCATTGCCGATGCCCTGCATCGTCGCGCCCTCGTCCTGCCGCTCGACGAGTTGCGGGTTTATCGCCCGCCCGACGTCGGCCGCGGTGGCCGTTCGCCGCACGCGGACGAAGCCCGTGTCGGGGTCGACCTCGACCTCGGCTGCGCCGACGCAGACCTCCCAGAACACGGGGCCCTCCGCGTACGACCCCGTTCCGACCGGTGCGACCTCGCCTCGCCCGATCAGCTCGCCGCCGGCGAACCCGAAGTGGCGGCGCATCAGGGCGATGTGGTCGGAGCGGTCGATTCCGCTTGATTCGGCGATCCGATCGAGCTGTGCGCGGATGTCACCGGCGGCTCGCTGGACGGCGAGACCGGCGATGGTGGTCGATCGACTCGCACCCGTCGAGCGGTCGTAGGGCGTGAACCGGGTGTCGGCCCCACGCACCGTCACCGACTCCGACTCGACCCCGATCTCCTCCGCCGCGATCTGCGCGAACGCCGTGCGTGGTCCCTGTCCCATCTCCGTCGTGCCGACGAGGACGACGACGCGACCGTCGGCCTCGAGACGGCAGACCGCGCTCGACACCGGATGCGCGCCCGCGGCGAGCAGGCCGACCGAGACACCGCGTCCGACGAACCTCGGCTTCGGCTGTTCCCAGCCGACGACGGCGGCGACCTTCTCGACGTCGCCGATCAGATCGGCGTCCAGCGGCTTGCCGCCGGCGCGTATCTCCTCGCCCGGTGTGAGCAGATTCATGCGCCTCACCTCGAGCGGGTCGAGGCCCGCCCGGCGCGCCACCTCGTCGACCTGGGACTCACCGATCCACTGCAGATGAGTGGCACCGAAGGCCCGGTACGAGCCCGACGGCGCGGTGTTCGTGTAGACGCAGGCCGCGTCGATGCGGTACGCGGCCCAGCGGTACGGCCCCGGGGCTGCGTCACCGGCCGTGGCCGTGACACGCGGCCCGTTGTCCGCGTACGCCCCGGTGTCGAGCCAGCATTCGACTTCGCGTGCAAGCAGGCGTCCCTCGTTGTTCGCGGCCGTGCGCATCCGGCAGCGCATGTTGTGGCGGCGCGTGGTCACCATCGACTCCGCCACGCGGTTCTGGATCCGGACGGGTCGGCCGGCCTTCCGTGCAAGCGCGACCGTCAGCGGCTCCATCTTCGTGTACGACTTCGAGCCGAACCCGCCGCCGAGGTAGGGGACGATCACGCGGACGTTCGCGACCGGCACCCCGAACAGATCGGCGAGCTCGGCTCGAACGAGGAAGGGGTGCTGGCAGGACGCCCAGACGGTGATCTCGTCTCCCTCGACCTGGGCGACGACCGTGTGGGTCTCCATCGCGTACTGGTAGACCGCGGGGAACGTGTACTCGCCCTCGACGACGACATCGGCGTGGGCAAAGACGGCTTCGGGCTCGCCTCGATCGATCCGGTACCGGTAGCAGACGTTGCCGTCCCGGTCGGGGAGCTCGCCCAGGCCGTGGAAGAGCCCCGGGGTGGTCTCGCGCTCGTTGACGATCGGCGCGTCCTCGGCCAGTGCCTCCTCGAGCGTTCCTGCCACCGGCAGCTCCTCGTACTCGACCGCGATCACGTCCAGCGCAGCGGCTGCCGCGGCAAGCGTCTCCGCCGCCACCGCCGCTACGGGCTCGCCGTGGAATCGAACCTTGTCGATCGCGACGATCGGCCTGTCCTTGATCGCGTGCCCGAAGTACGGGTCGATGTCCGAGAGGTCACGACCGGTGAGGACGCAGACCACGCCCGGCATCGCCTCCGCTGCGGACGTGTCGATGGAGACGATGCGCGCGTGTGCGACCGGGCTGCGAAGAACGCGGCCGTGAAGCATCCTCGGCACCAGGAGATCGCCGGCGAACTGTGCCTGGCCACGGAGCTTTTCGCCTGCATCGAGCCGTGGGTGAGACCTTCCGACCTGCGTGAGCGCGGTCGTGTCGACGGTCGTCACGCGAGACCTGCCAGCTCCGTCACGGCTTCGAGGATCCCCCGGTAGCCGGTGCAGCGGCAGAGGTTCCCGGCGAGGCTGCGCTTGATCTCGTCCTCGCTCGTCAGCTCACCGGTCGCGAGCAGCGAACTGACGGTCAGCAGCATGCCACTCGTGCAGAAGCCGCACTGCAGCGCCGCGTGACGGGTGAAGGCCTGTTCGAGATGGTCGAACTCCGGCTTCGCCGCCAGACCCTCGATCGTCAGCACCTCGCGGCCGTCCGCGTCCGCTGCCAGGAAGCAGCACGAGCTCACGGCCCTGCCGTCGACGAGCACCGTGCAGGTTCCGCATACCTGCACGTCACAGGATCGCTTCGCGCCGGTCAGCCCAAGGCCGTCGCGAATCAGGTCGAGGAGCAACTCCTCCGGCTCGACGTCGCGCACGACCTCGGCGCCGTTGACGGTCAGGCGGATCTCCATCTCAGCCGGCCGGCCGCAGGCGGCGGAGCCACGCCTCCCAGTACTCGGCCACGAAGCGGTCCTGGTACTTCACCGGATACAGCTCCTGCGCGATCCGATCCGGGATCGGCTGCAGGGAACCGAGCGTCGACGCGATCGACTGCAGCCGCGCGGCCCGCTCGAGGGTGACCGCCGCGAGCACGGCCCAGGCGACGTCCTTCCCGACCACGAGGACGCCGTGGTTTCGAAGCAGGGCCGCCCGGTGCGACCCGAGGGCAGCGGCGACGGCGGCGCCCTGCTCGTCGTCGACGATCAGATCCGGTGCGTCGAAGCGGCCGAGCCCGTCGGCGAAGAGAACTCCGTCGTGCGTGAGCACCTCGAACTCGGCGCCCGTGGCCGCAAGCGCGGTCGCGTACGGCGGGTGCCCGTGGACGACCGCGCCCACGTCCGGCCGCACCGCGTAGACGGCGGTGTGCAGGACCGTCTCGAGATGGAGCTCGACGTCATCGGCGTCGGCCTCGACCACGTCTCCTTGCTCGACCTCGTCGAGGCTGATTCCCTTGCGCTTGATCCAGATCGAGCCGTCGGGGCCGCGAGCGCTGACGTGGCCGAGCGTCAGGTCGGCGTATCCCTCGAGCGCGAGGATCCGGCAAGCGCAGGCGATTTCCTCTCTGATCGTTTGTGCCATGACCGCCATCAGCCGCGTCGCTCGGTCGGCGGGTAATCGGGATGCGGGAAGCCGAACACCATCACGACGTCCTCGTCACCCGTGTTCGCGACGGCATGCCAGACACCGGCGGGGATGTGGAGCGCGTCACCCGCTGCGAACGCAACAGCTTCGTCGTCGAGCCGAAGCTCGCCCGAGCCCGAGATCACGTACGCGAACTCCTCGGTCTCGTGGCTCACCGGTTGCAGCGTGGTGCCGGGCGTGAACACCGAGTAGCCGAGCGAGGAGCGACTGTCACCCACCCGGTCGGCGGTGAGGAGCATGCGACTCCAGCTTCCGTTCGGCAACTCGATCGGATCGACGTTCTCGAGCGGGCAGACGGTGACTACAGCGCCCACTCGCCGTCCCGCAGGATGTACGTGCCGTCGTCCTCGATCCACATCGTCGCGTTCAGAAACACGCCGTCGAGGTGGAGCGAGCAGTGGTTCTGCCCGCCCGGATAGGCGTTGTGGTTGTCTCCGAGCGCGAGGTGGACGGTGCCGATGCGTCCCTTTTCCGACGGCGTCCCGAACGGCGCCTTCTCGCTCGTGCCGAACGCGAACTCGCCGATCACGTCCGCGTTCTCGACGCCCTCGATCGCTTTGCGCAGCCGCTCCGCCTCCTCGCCGCCTTCGATCTTCACGCAGCGGCCGCCCTCGAGCGTCCACGTGATCGGTTCCTTCACCTGGCCCTCGAGGCCGATGCCGAGCATGACACCGTCGACGACGGCGATGCCGTGCGTGAAGTCTTCGATCGCCGCGAATGCGACCTCCGTCCAGAGCGGGATCGGGCTCATCATCTGGCCGCGTGCCTTGTACGGGGTCAGCTCGAGCGGCGGCCGGCCCTCGAACGCGGCGGTGAAATCGGTGCCGAGCGGCGTCGTGACACGGCACCGCTTCTTCCCGGCGAGCGCGGCGACCGCGTCCTTCGTCCGCTGAGCCGAGCGCTCGAGATCCTCGCGCGTGAGACCCCACTCGCCCATGCCGGGCTCGATCGACGCGATCTTCCCGTTCGCCTCGCAGGTCTCGCGCACCGCGTTGACGTGGGCGAACCGGTTCGCCCACTCGAGGTTGGCGATGATGATCACCTCGTCCGACCCGACCATCGCCCGGTGCAGGTTCGCCGGCGGGGCCATCGGGAAGCGGACGTCGGCCCGGCCGCGGCGGACTTGCAGCTCGTTGTTCATGATCACCGGCCACGCACGCCGCTCGACGCAGACCTCTGCGACAGCATGAGCCTCGTCGGCACGGTCGTCGTCGCAGATGATCGTGACGACGTCACCCTCCTCGACGGAGAAGCAGACGTCGACGATCAGCGCCGCGTCTTTGAGGAGATCGTCGGTCGTGACTGCGGTAGCCATGGCTCAACCCACCCTTTCTCCGCTGAACAGCGGAAGGACGTCCTTCGCGAAACGCTCGACCTGGTCGAACTGGTCGACGGCGCCGAAGCGACAGATGAAGTGGTCGACACCCGCGGCGGCGAAGGTGCGGATCCAGGCCGCGATGTCCTCGGGAGTGCCGACCGGGCCCCAGTTCGACAGGTCCATCGCCTGGGAGAGCTCGGGGTAGTACTTGGAGATGTACTCGTCGAACGCCCGCTCCGCCTCGGCTGCCGAGTCGCCGATGTTCATCGTCACCTGGTACGAGATCACGAGCCGCGAGAAGTCGGCGTCGTGCTCCTCGGCGTAGCGCTCGATCGCGCCGAGCTGTTCGACGAGTTCGTCGGGATGCTGGGCGCGACAGCAGGTCATCCAGCCGTCCCCGTACTGCACGATCCGGCGGCAGGCGGCCTCGAGGCGGCGCGCGATCACATCCGGCTCAGCGTCGCCCTTCAAGCGTGGATTCGACACGACCCAGATCGGCGGCGGCTTCTGGATCGGCATCAGCGGCGCCATCTCGGTGCCCGAATGGAAGGCGACGTCGTCGTAGTCGAAGTACTTCCCGTGGAAGGTGACGCGCCCCTCGGTCCAGAGCGTCCGGAGCACCGCGAGCCCCTCCTCGAACAGCGATCCTCGGCGCACGTAGTCGAGCCCGAGCGCCTCGAACTCACGCCGTACTCCTGCCTCCGGGTTCCCCATGCCGGTTCCGAGGATCGTGCGGCCGCCCGAGATGACGTCGAGCGTCGCCCACTCGAGCGCGAGGTAGAGCGGATTTCGAGTGGACGAGACCATGCACGACGTTCCCAGCCGGACATGGGAGGTGCGCTGCGAGATCGCCGAGAGCAGCGAGATCGGCTCGTAGCGGGGCTTGGAGAACAGGCTGTCGCCGACCCAGACCGAGTCGAACCCAGCCTGCTCCACCACCTCGCTCAGGTCGAGCAGCATCTGCAGGTCGTAGTCCGCTGCGATCAAGGGCTCGCGGTTGTTGAGGTTGACCCCGAACTGGAGCGGGCTCACGTCGCGAACTCCTCGTCCGTCAACTCCTGCAGGCGCCGCTGCGGAACGCGAATGTGATCCGACATCAGCTGCGCCGCGAGCTCCGGGTTGCCAGACGAGAGCGCCGCCAGGATCGCCCTGTGCTCGGCGACCGACTGTCGAAGGCTCCCGCGGAGCGCAAGCGAGCGCCGGCGATAGCCGTTCATCTGCCCGAGCAGCTGCGTGTACATCTCGCGCAGACGGCCGTTTCCGGCCGCATCCACGAGCGTTGCGTGAAACGCAGCGTTCGCCTCGAAGAACGCGTCGACCTCGTCGTGCTCCGCGTGTCGCTCCATGGCCGCGGTCAGCGAATCGAGTCGGGCGAGCCCGTCGCTCCCCAGCCGCGTGGTCGCAAGCCTGGCAGCCATCACCTCGAGCGCTTCGCGCACCTCATACGCCTCGATGAACTCGTCCTTCGTCAGCGACCTGACGATCGCACCCCGCCTCGGCCTCACCACCACCAGCCCTTCTGCGGCAAGCCGACCGATCGCCTCTCTGACCGGCCCCCGACTGACTCCGAGCTCGGCGGCGAGCGCCGTCTCCTGCAACTCGGTGCCGGCACTCAGCCGGTCGGCGAGGATCTCCTCGCGAAGATGCTCGTGGACTCGCTGCCACAACGTCAGGTTTTCGAGGCGACCGCCGCGCTTCGTATCGACTTCGTGTTTGAGCAGCGCGTTGGCCATTGCACTCCCTCTAACCCTCGGTTATGGTCGCCAAGTCGAGTGTCAACAGTCTGCAGCCGACCCTAACAGGGGCGGATCGGTCGGGCAACCCGGGGCGAATTGAGCGATCATCGCCCCGAGGCAATCGGTAAGTCGGGCTAGAACAGGGAGGGCTCATGAAGATGCGTCGAACTCGAGCACGGATCGTCGTCGCCGCAGCGATTCTCGGGCTCGTGGTGGCCGGAGCGGCCTATGCGAGTAACGCGCTCAAGGCCGCAAAGGTCACGACAGTCGCGATCGCGACCCCGGCTCAAACCAATGACTACGGTTGGAACCAGCAGGGCGTCAACAGCGCCAAAGCCGCAGCGGGCGCATACGGCGCCAAGGTGAACGCCGTCACGAACATCGGCTACGACAAGACGCAGGTCGTCCTGACGCAGCTGGCCAAGAGCGGCGCCAACTTCATCATCGCCCACGCCAGCGGCTACGACACGGTCGCCGCGCGCATCGGGCCGCAATACAAGGTGCCGATCATGACCTACGACATCCCGACCATGCTCGTCAAGAACTACGTCTCCAACATCACGACACAGAGCCAGCAGGGGTCCTATCTGGCGGGCATCCTGGCGGCACGGATGACGAAGACGCACACGCTCGGAATCGTCATCTCGGCCTCCGACCCGAACTGGTACAAGATGAGCGGCGGGTTCGCAGCCGGCGTTCGCTCGATCGACAAGAGTTCGAAGATCGTCTTCGCGACGATCGGCCCGGCGTCCTACGACGACGCCGCGGGCGGCAAGCGCGCAGCCAACAGCGTGATCGCCCAGGGCGCCGACGTCATCCTCACGATGGGCGACGGAGCGACCTTCGGGTACCTGCAGGCGATCGAAACCGCCAAAGTGGGCCACAAGGTCTGGATGATCGGCGACATCGGCGACCTGACACCGATCGACAAGAACCACGTGTTCCTGTCATCCGTGCTCTGGACGTTCACGAACGCCTACAAGGCGGCCATCGCCGACATCAACAAGGGCACGTACGGAACGCACGGGTACAGCCTGACGCTGAAGAACGGCGGCATCTCGCTCCTCCGGACGAAGTACGTCTCGACACCCGTCTGGAAGGAGATCGGCGTTGCCAAGGTCGGCATCGTCTCGGGGAAGATCAAGGTTCCCAACGTGACCACGAAGAGCGCCGTCCTCAAGCTGATCGGATAAGTGCAGAAGGAACGCAGGAAACCGCGGCGGCCCGTCCGGGCCGCCGCGGGCGTTCTGACATCCGAGACAGTCTGAGGTGAGCGTGGATCAGCAGCCTCCCGCGCTCGTAGAGCTCGTCGGGATCAGCAAGGCCTATCCCGGCGTGCTCGCGAACGACGACGTCACCTTCAGCGTCCGCCGCGGCGAGATCCATTGCCTGCTCGGAGAGAACGGCGCCGGCAAGTCCACGCTGATCGGCATCCTGTCCGGCCTCGTAAAGCCCGACGCCGGCCGGATCCGGATGGACGGACAGGACGTCTCGATCGACTCGCCCCGAGCGGCACTCGAGCACGGCATCGGCACCGTCTACCAGCACTCGACCCTGATCCCGGCGCTGACCGTCCTCGAGAACCTGATGCTCGGAGACACGCACCACCTGCGGCTCGACTTCGCCGGAGCGCAGCAGCGCCTCCGCGAGCTGGCCGACCAGCTCGGCGTCGCGGTCGATCCGGAGTCGAAGGCGGCCGACCTGGCGCTCGGGCGCCAACAGCAGGTCGAGATCGTGAAGGCGCTCTGGCGCGGCTCGCGGGTCCTCGTCCTCGACGAGCCGACCTCGATGCTCACACCGCAGGCATTCGCGGAGCTCGAGCAGGTGCTCGGACGGTTGAAGGAGCAGGGCCAGGGCATCGTGTTCATCACGCACAAGCTCCACGAGGCCCTCTCGCTCGGCGACAGGATCTCGATTCTCCGGCAGGGCCGGGTCGCGGGCACGCTCGACAGCGAGACCCTGCGCTCCGCTCCGGCCGCGGAGCTTCGCGGCACGATCATCCGGCTCATGTTCGGCGACGAGGTGCCGGCGGTCGCAGACGTGGCCGAGCTCGAGGAGGACATCGAGCACGTCGAGCTCGACCACGACCGACGACGGCGGGCCGCCGCCGAGACCGTGCTCGAGCTCGACGACGTCTCGGCTCCGGGACAGGGAGTCGAGCTCGGCGTCGAGCACGTCTCGCTCCGGCTCGGGCTGGGCGAGATCCTCGGCGTCGCGGGTGTCGACGGAAATGGGCAGCGGGCGCTCGCGGAGGTGGTCGCAGGCCAGCGCCATGTCACGGGCGGGGAGATCCGGCTCTACGACGCTCCCATCACGCGGCTGTCGGTCTCCGCACGCCAGAAGCTCGGCCTGCGCTACGTGACGGATGACCGTATGGGCGAAGGCACGGTTCCCAGCATGAGCGTCAGCCTGAACCTGTTCCTGAAACGGATCGGGCAGCGGCCGTTCTGGCGCCACGGTCGAACGCAGCACGCTGCGCTCGAGCAGACGGCGACCGAGCTCGTCGACCAGTTCGACGTTCGCACCCCGAGCGTGCACACGCGCGCAGGGACACTCTCGGGCGGGAACATTCAGAAGGTGATGCTGGCCCGTGAGCTCTCGTTCGGCCCGAAGGTGGTCGTCTTCCACAAGCCCACCTACGGCCTGGATGTGAAGACGACCGGCACCGTACGCGACATGATCCGCCAACTCGCACACGAAGGCGGCTCCGCGCTCGTGATCTCGACCGACCTCGACGAGCTACTCGACATCTCGGACCGCATCGCCGTGCTCTCCCGCGGACGGCTCGTCGGCGTCGTCGACAACAGGCCGGGGGCTGCCGAGCGCGTCGGTGCGTTGATGATCGGAGACGGCGCTTCCGAGGCGGCGGCGTGACGACCGTGGCCGGGAATCCCGCGGACCCGCCCGTCGAGCCCGGACGCTGGCAGGTCGCACGCGCCAGGATCACCGCCCGCCTGATCGACATCTTCGTCCGGTCGCTCGGACCGGTGATCCTGGCACTGGCGGCCGGCGGGATCCTGCTGGCGGCGCTCGGCCGGAACCCGTTCGAGTTCTACCGGCACGTGTGGGACTACGGAGTCGCGCAGGGGAACTGGCAACAGAGCGCCGTCACGATGGTGCCCCTCCTCCTGATCGCGGTCGGGCTGACGGTCATCTTCCGCGCGAACATCTGGAACCTCGGCTACAACGGCCAGTTCGCGCTTGCAGCCGCGTTCGTCGCCGGATTCGGGCCGTCGCTCGTCACCGAGGTCCCGCTCGCGCTCGCCTTCGTGCTGCTCGCTCTGCTCGCGTCCTCCGTCGGCGCCGCCTGGACCCTGGTTCCAGCCGTCCTCAAGGCACGCTACGGAACGAACGAGATCATCACGACGCTGATGATGTCGTTCATCGGGATCGACCTCGCCGACTACTTGATCAAGGGGCCGTTCCAGGATCCCGCGATCCGGACGCCGCAAACGGAGGCGATACCGCTCGACAAGCTCCTGCCCGCGATCCCGGGAACGAGCATCGACATCAGCCTGCTCGTTGCCTTCGCAGTGGTGATCGTCACCCACTACGTGCTGACACGGACGGCGTTCGGCCTCAAGCTCAACGTCCTCGGCGCCAACCCCCGCGCCGCACAGCATGTCGGCATCGACCTTCCACGGCTGATCATCTCCGTGTTCCTGATCAGCGGCGCTCTGGTCGGCCTCGCGGCCTGGGCGTACGTGCTCAGTCCGTTCTGGGGGTACGTGCGCGCCGACCAGATCCCCACCTACGGCGACGCGGTCATCCCCTTCGTCTTCCTGGCGCGCCTGAACGTGCTCGGGGTCGTCCCCTTCGTCGCCTTCTACGCCGTCCTCTCGACCGGCGGCGACTACGCCGCTTCCCAGGCGAACCTTCCCACCGACTTCCTGCTCGTCCTAGTCGGGCTGATCCTGCTGTTCATGACCGTCATCGAGTACCTCGGACGCAAGCGGGACCTCGGCGGCAGCTACCTTCCGGCCGGGCTCGTCCAGTCGCTTCGGTCTCCGCGCCGCCACAGGCCGTCATCGGAGGCCGGATGAACCAGCTGTTCTTCACGACGGTCGTCGCAGGCGGCGTCCTCGCCGGCGTCCCGTTGATGTTCACCGCGCTAGGCGAGACGATCTCCGAGCGGGCAGGCGTCCTCAACATCGGCCTGGAGGGGATGATGCTGGTCGGTGCCTATTGCGGCTACCTCGGCGCCTACTACAGCGACTCGGTCTGGGTCGGCTTCCTGGCCGGGATCGTCGGCGGCACGCTCAGCTCCGTGCTCATGGTGGTTCTCTGCGTGTGGCTCGGCCTCGACCAGATCGTCGTCGGGATCGCGATCACACTCGCCGGTGAGGGGATCACGAGTGTCCTCTATCAGTCGAGGTTCTCCAGCTCCCAGCCCCGCCTCGGGGCAACACCGAACGATCCGATTCCTCTCCTCGACCGGATCCCGGTCCTGGGCAAGCCGCTCAACGGCCAGTTTCCGCTCTTCAGTCAGCCGCTCCTCGTCTATCTGGGACTCGCGTTCGCCGTGCTGCTCGCCTGGACGTTCCGGGCCACGAACATCGGCCTCAACCTGCGGGCCGCCGGCGAGAAACCGGAGGCGCTCGACGCCGCCGGCGTCGACGTAATCGCGACCCGGAGCTATGCCGCCCTCTCCACCGGGGCACTCGCGGGTCTCGGCGGCGCGTACCTGTCGGTCGTCGGCGCGGGAGGATTCCAGCCGTTCCTCACTCAAGGCCAGGGCTTCATGGCAATCGTGATCGCCATGCTCGCGCGGGGTCGGCCGCTCGGTGTCGTGATCGGCTCGTTCCTGTTCGGTGTCACGATCTCGCTTGGACCCGCGCTGCAGGCGGCCGGCATCACCAACATTCCCGACAACTTCATCCACGCGCTCCCGTTCGCCGCCATCATCCTGGCGTTGATCCTGTTCTCGCGACGCGCGTACCTGCCGCCCGCGCTCGCGATCCCGTACGTGCGCGGGGCACGCTGAAAAGGAGGCCCACGTGAACGATCCCGACTTCACTCTCAGCGCCGGCCCGACCATGGCGCCTGCCCGCGTGCTCGCAGCACAAGCCGCCCCGATCACCTATCACTACGACCCCGTCTTCCTGGAGGCGTTCCGGCGCACCGAGCGCAAGGTGGCGGAACTCTTCCGGACCAAGCAGGACATCCTGCTCATGCAAGGCGAAGCCGTACTCGGGCTCGAAGCCGCCGCCCGCTCCCTGGTCCGACCCGGAATGCCCGTGCTCAACCTCGTCTCGGGGGTCTTCGGCAAGGGCATGGGCTACTGGCTCACCGGGTTCGGCGCCGAACTCCACGAGCTCGAGGTTCCGTACAACGACTCGCTCGATCCGGCGAACGTCGACCGGTTCCTCGACGCGCACCCGGAGATCGAGCTCGTGACCGTCGTCCATTCCGAAACGCCGTCGGGCACGCTCAACCCGGTCGCTGAGATCGGACCGATCGCGAAGAGACACGGCGCTCTCACGCTCGTCGACTGCGTATCGTCGCTCGGAGGCATTCCGATCTGGCCGGACGAATGGCAGCTCGACGTGTGCGTCGCGGGACCGCAGAAGTGCCTCGCGGGGCCGCCCGGCATGTCGCTCATGGCGGTGAGCGAGGACGCCTGGGCGGCGATCCGTGCGAACCCTATGGCCCCTCGCGCCTCGTTTCTGTCGATGCTCGACTGGAAGGAGCAGTGGCTCGAGGCCGGCAAGTTCCCTTTCACCCCCTCGGTCGTCGACCTCCACGGAGTCGAAGCTGCGTGCGACGAGATCCTGGACGAAGGGCTCGAGGCGTCGTTCGACCGCCACGAACGAGCTGCCGCGACCTGCCGCGCCGGCGCCAGGGCCATGGAGATCGAGCTCTGGCCGACGAGCGACGCCGTCTCGGCGGCATGCGTCACAGCCCTCACCGTCCCGAACGGCCTGACCGACACGCAGGTACGCGACCACTGCCGCGCGCGCTACGGAGTCATGATCTCGGCCGGGCAGGGCGCGGGCAACCTCGTCCGCATCGGACACATGGGACCGACCGCACGATCGCTCTACCCCGTCCTCGGGCTCGCCGCCGTCGGTCGCACGCTCGCCGACCTCGGCGCACCCGTACGCATCGGAGACGGGATCGAAGCGGCGCTCCAGGAGCTCTCCAGCGCAGGCCACATCGGCGCGTCCCGGTCATGACGCTGCCGGCATTCGACCTCCATCACGCCTCCTCGGCGGAGGAGGTCGGCGAACTCCTCGGCCGCTACGGGGACGACGCCGCCGTCTACTGCGGCGGCACGGAGCTCCTCTTGCTGCTGAAGCTCGGCTACGCCGTCTACGGGCATCTCATCGACATCAAGCCCATCAAGGAGTTGACCGGCATCCGGATGGAGAACGGCACGATCGTGATCGGCTCGACCGTCACCCACCGCGAGCTCGAGCAGTCACCGCTCATTGCCGAGCAGCTCCCGGCCCTCGCCCGGATGGAACGGCGAGTCGCCAACATCCGCGTCCGGAACGTGGGCACGCTCGGCGGAAACCTCTGCTTTTCGGATCCCCACTCCGATCCCGCCACGTTCCTGCTCGCACTCGAGGCAGAGGTCGAGTGTCGCCGGGGTCGAGACGAGCGGCGGCGGTTGCCGCTGTCCGAGTTCGTGGTTGGCCCGTACCAGACCGCGCTCGAACCGGGCGAGTTGCTTGCCGCGATCCGAGTCCCGCTCCGGCCGGCGGGAACACGGATCGCGCACGAAAAGCTGTCGTTCCACGAGCGCCCGGCGGCGACCGTCACGGTTGCCCTCCGGCAGGAGGCAGGCGTGATCGCGGATGTCCGGATTGCAGTCGGATCGGTCGGAGCGCGACCTGTACGGACGCTGGAGGCGGAGCGAATCCTCGCAGGCTCGGAGGCTCTGGCAGGGCCGGCGCTCGACCGGGCAGCCGAAGCCGCCGCCGTGGCAGCCAAACCCGTTGACGACAGCAACGGCTCGGCCGACTACAAGGCGAACCTCGTCCAGGTGCTCGTCAAGCGCTGCTTCGCCCAGGCAGTGCAGGCGGCCTAACTCCGCAACCCGAAACGGCAGCCGGATGGGGATTTTAGTGAAGAGGAACGCCGATCAACCAACTTCAAGTTGGCGGATGAAACCTCACCGTCGATTGTCGCGACGGCTGACCGCTCTGTTCAGATGGCCCGACGAGCCAACCTTCTCGAACGAGGTGGACGCAACTGCGGTCTTGTTCTCTTCTCAGCGCTCTGAGCCTGAAGGACCGAGTCGACGAGAGGCAAGACCGCACGGCAAGTCCAAGCTCGTAGCAAGGGACTGTCGATCCGGAATACGTCAGCCTAGTGCCGGAAGGCGGTCGCGACACCAGCTGAGGGCGGCAGCGAGATCCGGATCGGCCGAGAACGCCGCCAGGCGCGGGTCGGCGGAGGCTTCTTCGAACGCCGCAGCGTGGCCGGCAACGATCAGGCCCACGAGCCTTGCTGCCATGAGTCGTGGCAGCCGGACCCCATCGCAGAGGGCCGCTGCGTACTCGATCGCGCCTTCAACTTCGTCTCGAGCCCACGGAAGCGAGCCGGCGGTCTCAGCCTCGTTCGGATCGACCTCGTCGACCGCACGGAACGCAGCGCCGTACGACGCGCGGATCGCGGCGTAGGGTTCGAACCGGTGCCGGAGCCTGAACATGAGCACATGGATCCACGGGCACCACGGATAGACGAAGTCCTGATGGACGACGACCGCCCCGGGGACAAGAGACGGGAAGAATTCCCGGGCTATCGCCGCCGTGAGCGTGGGCGTCTTCATCGCGTCCACGAACACGAACTCGATCGGCGCGCCGCTCCAGCGGGTCTCCAGCAAGTCCTCGGCGTGGACGACGATCCGATCCCGGTGAGAGGCGACTCGGCGCTCGAACTCGTCTAGGAAGCTGTCTCCAGGCGGGTAGCGGCCCGCCAGGTCGGTGCCGGCGACGATCGACTCCATCCAGTCCTGCCACACGAACAGGTCGTACGCGTGGACGACCCGATTCCTCGCCTGCTCCCGCGGATTGCCGTCGAGACCTCTCCGCCGGCCGAGCCGCCGGCGCCGGAGCAACCGCCGCCCGTCCAGCCCTAGCGCTCGGCCGCAACCGAACTCGACGCAGCAGATCGACCGCGGAAGGTGAAGCGACTTACGCGGCGTGCGGGATCGGCGAAGCTCTGCAGCGGGGTGTTGACGAAGACGGGGTTTGCAAGCCCGCTTAGAGAGCGGGACGGGGAGTTGGCTTGTTGTCTCTGATGGTTACACGAACTTAGAGGGAGCAACAGACGGATCACTGGGACACTGCACGCCGTTGCCCCTGCTTCGTTACAGAGTCCAGCCCGGCCCATCTAAGAGAGAGGCCAGCCAAAGGGACTCGTTTGGGGCGAGCGCGCCTTTGCCTCGGACAGGTAGGGCTGTCCTGTACGCGTCACCGGCCGAGGCCCTGCATCAGTGCCGGCAACAAGTCTCCGGCAGGGTCATTTTCGGTCGTGATGCTCACGCTCGCCTTCAGCGGTCAGCTTTACGGGCCGAGCCGAGATGATGGCCGACCTGCGCACGAGGCTGCCGTACCCGGTCGGGATCCACTCGTCACCGAACGGAACGTGGCTGTTCCGAAGCGCCTCCATCGCCTCCTCAGCAGAGTCGAGCGGCACCTCAATGTCGTGAAAGGTGCCATCCACCAGCGTGACCCTCAACACAACCACCCTGCAAACATCTCTCACAACAGTCCAACCCGCATCAGGGCACCCGCTGACTCAGAACTGCCGCGATCTACCGACCTAGGTGACGGTCCGGAGCCCCGATGAGCGGACTCGGCTCTCCGATGGCAACCGATGAGAACGGTCGGGCTTCGTAGTTTCCCGCAGATTCGAAGGGGTCGGCTCCTGATGCTTCTCTCCCGGGCCGTGGGATTCTTCGCCGATGCGGCCTCGAGACGGCGTGAAGCCGCTGCAACTGGGCGTGAGCGCAATAGGCCACGCCTCAGTCGACCTGGACCGACGACCGATGCTCGTCTTCTGGGAGGTAACACGAGCGTGCCTGCTTGCCTGCCGGCACTGTCGTGCCTCCGCGATCGCGTCGCCGCTCCCGGGCGAGCTCTCGCTCGATCAAGCCGACCGCTTCCTCCGGTCGCTGACCGGCTTCGGTCGGCCGTATCCGGTGCTCGTGCTCACCGGCGGCGACGTCCTCAACCGTTCCGATCTTCTCGAGCTGGTCACGAGGGCGCGTAAGCTCGGACTGCCGGTCGCGGTCTCACCGAGCGTCACGCGTCTGCTCGAGCCCGGCCTGCTGAGTGCTCTTCATGATGCCGGCGTCAAGGTTGCTTCGATCAGCCTCGACGGCGCCACCCCAGAGACGCACGAGGGATTGCGGGGCGTCGCCGGGCACTTCGAGACCACGCTCGCCGCGCTCCGGCTCGTCCGCTCACACGGATTCACGGTGCAGGTGAACACGGTCGTCCGCCCCGAGAACGTCGATGAGCTGCCGAAGCTGGCGGCGATCGTCTCCGCCGGGGACGCAGCGATCTGGGAGGTCTTCTTCCTCATCCACACCGGACGCGGAAACCACTTGCGGGAGCTCAGCCCCGAGCAGAACGACGACGTCTGCCACTTCCTCTACGACGCCTCATGCTACGGCGCGATCGTGCGCACGGTGGAGGCGCCGTTCTTCCGCCGTGTGGCCGCCCGGCGACGAGAAGGACACCCGCCGCCGGCAAGCCCGCTCTACACGCGCCTCTCCGGACAGCTACGCGACCTCCTCGGTGAGCCGACCTCCAGGCCGCGCGCGCAGACGAAAGGCACCCGCGACGGGAAGGGCATCATCTTCGTCGCCCACGACGGCGACGTCTACCCCGCCGGCTTCCTTCCGCTCAAGATCGGAAGCGTCAAACGCGACGACCTCGTCTACCTCTACCGCGAAAGCCCGCTCATGCGCCAGCTTCGCAACGCGCGCTTCCGAGGTCGCTGCGGCATCTGCGAGTACGCCCAAGTTTGCGGCGGCTCGCGCGCACGCGCCTACGCCGAGTGCGGCGACGCGCTAGCCGAGGACCCCGGCTGCCCTTACCAACCGGTGATGCGATGACGCCAAGAACGATCTTCGAGCCGTTCCGAATCCACTCCGTCGAGCCGCTCCGGATCACCACCGAGGCAGAGCGACGGAGGGCGATCGAGGCAGCAGGCTTGAACCTGTTCAAAGTGCAGGCCAGAGATGTGCTGATCGACCTGTTGACCGACTCCGGCACGGGTGCGATGTCGCGGGACCAGTGGGCTGCCGTCCAGCACGGCGACGAGAGCTACGCGGGTTCACCGTCATGGACGGTGTTTCTCGACGCCGTGCAGGAGCTGTTTCCGTTCAAGCACGTGATGCCCACACACCAGGGGCGCGCCGCCGAACGGATCCTCTTCACGGTCCTGGGTGGGCCCGGCAAGGCGTTCCCGAACAACACGCACTTCGACACGACGCGGGCGAACATCGAGTACACGGGCGCAGAGGCGGTCGATCTCGTCATAGCGGAGGGCCGCGACCCGGCGACGTTGCATCCGTTCAAGGGCAACATGGACCTGGACGCGCTCGACGCGTTCATTGCCGAGCGGGGGCGCGAAGCCGTGCCGGCCGTGTTCGTGACGATCACGAACAACTCCGGCGGCGGCCAGCCGGTCTCGCTCGAGAACCTGCGCGGCGTCCGGGCGATCTGCGACCGCTATCAGTTGCCGCTCTTCCTCGATGCCTGCCGCTTCGCCGAGAACGCCTGGTTCATTCGTGAGCGAGAGCCTGGTTACGGCAACGTCGCGGTTGCCGACATCGTCCGCGAGACGGCGTCACTCGTCGACGGGATGACCATGAGCGCGAAGAAGGACCCGCTCGCCAATATCGGTGGATGGCTAGCTCTGAACGATGACGCGCTCGCGGATCGCTGCCGTAACCTCGGGATCCTCACCGAAGGCTTCCCGACATACGGCGGCCTCGCCGGGCGCGACCTGGAAGCGATCGCCCAGGGACTCAAGGAGGCCGTCGACCACGACTACCTCCGCTACCGGATCCGTTCCACCGCCTACCTCGGCGAAGGGCTGCAACGCGCCGGCCTTCCGATGCTGCAACCCGCCGGGGGGCACGCCGTCTACCTCGACGCACGAGCGGCGCTGCCGCACATCCCGCCGCTCCGGTATCCCGGACAGGTGCTCGCGGTCGCGCTCTACGTCACCGGCGGAATCCGCGCCTGCGAGATCGGCACCGTCATGTTCGGACGACGGCCCGACGGAAGCGAGACGCCGGCGGCCATGGATCTTGTCCGGCTCGCCGTCCCACGCCGCACCTACACCCAGAGCCATATCGACTATGTCATCGAGATCGGCGCCGAGATCGCCGAGCGGTCCGCCGACCTGCGCGGGCTCAGGATCACCTGGGAGCCGCCGACGCTTCGGCATTTCACGGCGCAGTTCGAGCAGATCCCGGCGTAATCAGAGTTCGCTCCGGCTAGGTGCCCCTGTCCGGCGACGGAAGTCCGGCGTCCTTGCCCCTCGAGTCTCAAGGCGGGCTACATCTTCCCTCCTGAACGACGACTTGGGTAGTTTCGAGCGGTCGGGCTGAGGGTTTTCCCACGATCGGAGCGGTAAGGGTCGTGCTACGGTTTTCGTGCGGGCCGTAGCTAAATCGGCTTTGCAAGTAGTTTCGCGGAGTCTCAGGAACGAGGTTTCGCAGGAGATCCACCCTCAACGAACTGGGTCGGATGGTGTTCAGCCGACCGTAGCGCCTTGGTCGGGGACCAGGCGATCTGAGGGAAGGGGTCTGGATGGAGATGCGGGTTGTCGTGCCGGACGGTGCGAGTACCGGCGCGTTCGCGAACCGGCTAACTGCCGTGTTCGGCGGTGCGCGGGCCACGCGTTGGCCCGATTCGCGTGAGGTCGACGTCCCGGCTGACTCGCTCTTCGCGGATCCACTGACAACTCGAACGAAGGAGTGGAGATGTCTCACGCATTGAAACGCGTCCGATCGAGACGAGTCGTGTGGCTCGGCGGGTCGCTGGTAGCGCTGATGGCAGTTGCAGTGGCGTTGCTCGTCCCGACGTTGGGGTCAGCGCGGTCGCAGGCAGCACCCGTGAACAAGACAGAGCCGAAGATCTCCGGCTCGGCGTTCAAGGGCGAGACGCTGACCGCGACTACCGGCACGTGGTCGAACAACCCGACCCATTACGCCTTCCAGTGGCTTCGCTGCCCGCCGAACGGCGGGAGCGGAGACGGATCGAACTGCACCGCGATCACGGGGCCGACCACGAGCAGCTATACGCTCCGAAACGCTGACGTTGGCCGCACGATCCGTGTGCGTGTCACGGCCACGAACAGCGCCAACGAGAGCGGGGTCGCAGCTTCGAACGCGACGGCGATCGTCGCAGCCGCTGCGGTACCGAGATTCACCTCGCCGCCCACGATCTCCGGAACGCCCCAGCTCGGTCAGACGCTGACGGCGAACACGGGCACTTGGACCGGCACGCAGCCGATCAGCTACGGCTATTCCTGGCGACGCTGCGACAAGAACGGCGGCAGTTGCTCCGTCATCAGTGGCGCAACGAAGCCGACCTACACGATTCCGTCGAGCGATTCGGGCGCCACGCTGCGCATCCGGGTGACCGCGACGAACACGCGCGGCTCGACCTCCGCCACCTCGGTGCCAACCGCCGTCATCACCCCGACGCCACCTCCGTCGACAGGCGGCTGCCCGATTGGCCGGGGTCCAATCCAGGTGAATGCGGTGACGCCGCCGGCGCGGCTGTTGATCGATGTTCAACAGTCGAGCCCGCCCGTGGTCCACCGTGGCGCGCAGACGATCATCGTGCGCTACCACGTCTCCGCCTGCGGCGGCCGCTCCGTACAGGGCGCGCTCGTCTACGTAACCGCCACGCCCTACAACCAGCTGTCGACACCAGGCGAGCAGGCAACCGGCTCTGACGGCTTCGCCGAGCTCAGCTTCCGCACGCTGGCCGGCTTCCCGGTCAGCCAGAAGCAGCAGCTGCTCGCGATGTTCGTCCGCGCGCGGAAGTCAGGCGAAGACCTGCTCGGAGGCATCTCGACACGCCGCCTGTTCTCCATCCCGGTCAGCCTGAACGGCTAACACCACGTTTCGGGGCCACCCCCTCCGGGGCCCCCTTTCGGACAGCCACTGCCGCCGCGGGTCGCCAACCCCCTGACCCGCGGCGGGGGCCTCAAAGACTCGAAGGGAACACGAATCGACCACAAGAGGCCAGGTGAGATGAAAGCGGCTGACGATCGCGAGTTGGCGTCGGCGGTGACGGAGGTAGAGCGGGTGTCGGAGATCAGCTCGTCCTGGGTTGAAGGTCGAACGTTGGGCCCTGGAAGTACAGAGAGGAGAGCACGATGAACAACGAACAGGCGGCACCTGAGACGAAAGGCGTTACGGCGGAGTTACTTGCAACGGTTGACCTTGGCCCTGAGATCGAGGGCATGGCCGGGCGCCAACTTCGAATGCGTATGGTGACCATCGAGCCTGGAGGCGTCTTCGGCCCGATTCACGACCATAAAGACAGACCAGGCATCGTCTACATACTGCAAGGAACGATCACTGACCATCGAAATGGAGTCGCTACGGACTATGGGCCGGGAGTGGGCTGGCCCGAGGATAGGAACACCACACACTGGCTCGAGAACAGAGGAACGATTCCGGCGGTGGAGATCTCGGTCGATATAGTCAGGCAAGAGTAAAGGTCAGGGCCGAATCCACCCAGTAAGACCGCTCGATGCGGTGGCGCAGGCCGTCGGCGATCCGCTCAAGCCCGTCTACCACTTCGTCCAGCGGAGTGCGCGTGTCGATCTCAGCCGTTACGTTCGCGAGGTCATCGCGGATCCGCTCCTGCTCGGCGTCGCGTTTCCCTGTCCCAGACATCCCGGTCACCAGCACCACAGTCACGGCGCCACCGTAGCGCCTCATTGACTATTCATCCTCGCCCCGCATAGCGGCAAGGGACTACGAAGGCGAAGCCTTCTAGTAGCGCTCCGCGACTGACGACGCAGCCGGCAGAACCAAGCGTGTCGCAGTCGAGGTCGGGCGTGTTCTCTTGCCAACCGCATAGGATCCGTGCCGAGGTTCTGGGATCTCATGACTGCAGCAATCGTTGGCATCGTCGTCGTCTTGGTCTTGGCGGTGCTCGTGCTGTTCTCGTCGATCAGGATCGTCCGGGAGTACGAGCGCGCGATCTTCTTCCGCCTCGGCCGCTTGCTCTCCCAACCAAAGGGGCCGGGACTGGTCTTCCGTATCCCGATCGTCGACCAGGTGATCAAGGTCGACCTGCGCACGGTCACGCTGATGATCGAGCCGCAAGAAGTGATCACGAAGGACAACGTGCCGGCGAAGGTGAACGCCGTCTGCTACTTCCGGATCGTCGACCCGACAGCCGCGATCGTGCAGATTGAGAACTACATGCTCGCCACCTCCCAGATCGCACAAACCACGCTGCGCGCCGTGCTCGGCCAGCACCTCCTCGACGAACTGCTCTCGGCGCGTGAGAAGATCAACGCGATCCTGCAAGGGGTCATCGACGGACACACAGCCCCCTGGGGGATCAAGGTCTCAGCCGTCGAGGTCAAGGACGTCGAGATCCCCGACAACATGAAGCGGGCCATGGCGGCACAGGCCGAAGCCGAGCGCGAACGACGAGCCAAGGTCATCAACGCCGAAGCCGAGTTCCAAGCAGCCGAACGACTCAAAGACGCCGCACTCGTCATGGCAGACCACCCAATCGCTATCCAACTCCGCTACCTCCAAACACTGCTCGAGATCGGTGCCACCGACGCCTCCGTACTCGTCTTCCCCGCTCCAATCGAACTCCTACGACCCTTCGTAACCGCACCCGAAAACAAGAACACCGGCTAGGACAGCAGAGCCGCCCTGCTGGGAACTCACTGCTGCTTGCGACTCCCGGGTAAGGAGGCCTCACGGCTGCATGCCAGGCGGTGTCGGTTCGCGGCGGCGGGCAGGGCCTCGCGACTGTCGCCGCGGTCACACTCGGGATGTGACCTGTGAGCGGATGAGGGAAGTGGGGCCGTCCTTCCTTCCCTCTAGGTGTGTATGAACGTTGATGCAGCCGCTTGTCGAGTGTCGCCGGGCCTCGGTTCTGGTTCGGGATCGCTGAGCGCCGGGACGGGTAGCCAGGCTCGGCGGGGTTCGGCGCTACCGGGTGGGACAGTCACGTTCGCGTTCACCGACATTGAGGAGTCGACCCTGTTGCTCCGGCAGCTTGGCGATCGCTACGGCGATGTACTGGCGGAGCATCGCCGCATCACCCGCGGCGCTTTCGGCGCCGCGGACGGGATCGAGGTCGACAGACAGGGCGACGCGTTCTTCTTCGCGTTTCCCCGCGCACACGACGCGGTCGAAGCGGCGGTGGATGTCCAGCGGGCGCACCGACTGACGGTCTGGCCCGACGGTGTCGCCGTCAGGGTGCGTATCGGTCTGCACACCGGCGAGCCGTCAGTAGGAGACGAGGGCTATCTCGGGATCGACGTCGTCAGGGCGGCGAGAATCTGCAAGGTCGCCCGTGGAGCCCAGGTCCTCCTCTCGGAGACGACACAGGCGCTGGTGGGATCGACGATGGCGGACGGTGTGTCGGTGCTGCCGGCCGGATACTGGCACCTGAAAGACATGGACGGGCCGGAACGCATCTACAAACTCGCTATCGACGGTATCGAGACACAAGACGCCGACGAGCCAGGCGGGCAACGCGTAGGGATCCCAGCCGACTGGGAGAAGGAGATCGCAGAACGCTTCGGCAAAGTCGGCACCCTCCTCGCCGCCAACATCAGCGAGCGCGTCGCAAGCTCACTCGAAGCGACCAGTCACCCGACCACACTGATAACAACGAACGGCGAGAACCTCGAGCACCTCGCAAGACGTGCTGTCCACACACTCGAGGACAGGCTCCGCTCAAGCGCCTCGGTCGCCTTCAAAAGCGCCAGCGCCTCTCACGCCCTCAAAGCAGCCCACCTCTCCCGACCACGCATGGCATAGGTCCCGCTTAGAGACGCATCAGAACCACCGCGCTCGGGCATGAACCCCTTAGAGGGGGCCACGACGCTCGCCTGCGCCAACGCGGCCAGGGGACACCGGCCGGTGTCTGGCAACTTCGGGCAAGAAGAATGCCCGACCTCGACTGCGACACGCTTGGTCTTGCGACCCTGCGAACCGCCGTCTCGATCGGGCAACAGCACTCTCCCATCTTCCTCGCCGGAAGTCAAGAGACCGGCTGCGGCTTGACCAGGCGCCTGTGGCTCGCCACGAGCAGATACAGAGGAGAGCTACGGGGCGTTTCGGGCGGAGGAAGAACCGAGTAGATTCGCCCGGGTGAGGATCGAGGTCGACGCCGGCCTGGTAGAGCGGTACCTGCTTGACCTTGCCCGTCACGGTGCCTATGGGGAGACGGGCGTCTGGCGAACCGCTTATTCGCCGGAGTGGGTCGCGGCCCAGGACCAGGTTGCTCACTGGTTTGCTGAGGCGGGTCTCGAGGTTCGCCGCGATGCTGTCGGCAACGTCTGGGGACGGTTGGCCGGTGATCAGGAGGGGCCGGTGATCGCCTCCGGCTCGCACATCGACTCGCAGACGCCCGGCGGCCGCTACGACGGCGCGCTCGGCGTGATCGGGGCACTGGTCGCGCTGCGCACACTGCGTGAACGCTGCGGACAGCCGCGGCGAACGATCGAAGCGGTGTCACTGTGCGAAGAGGAGGCGAGTCGTTTCCACGCCACGAACTTCTGGGGGTCGCGCGCCATCACCGGGAGCATCGGGCCGGATGAGCCGGATCGGATCCTCGACTCTGACGGGATCTCGATCGCTGACGCGATGGGCGTCGTCGGACTAGACCCGCGCCGCATTCCCGAGGCGGTGCGCGACGACGTTGAGGCCTGGATCGAGCTCCACATCGAGCAAGGACCTGTGCTCGAAGCGGCCGGAGTCCCGGTCGGTGTGGTCGACGCGATCACAAGCATCCGCCACTACGTCGTCCAACTGATCGGCCGGTCTGATCATGCCGGCGCGCGCCCGATGCAGGGTCGGCTCGATCCAATGGCAGGTTTCGCCGAGATCGTCACCGCCGTGATCGGCGTCGCCCTCGAAGCCGGCCCACCGGCCGTGACCACCGTTGGACGAATCCAGGTCGAGCCGAACCTTCCTTCTGCAGTCCCCGACATCGTCACGTTCACGGTCGACTCCCGCCACCCCGACCCACAAGCAATCGAGCACCAGCACGCACAGCAGGAACAACTAATGCGCGAGATCGCCGAGCGCCGGAACCTAGAGGTTTCCTGGCAGACACCGCTCGACCTGCCCCCGTGTCTGTGCGACCCAGAGATCATGGCAGCACTCGAGCGTGCCGGCCGCGAGCAAGACGTCCCCTTCATTCGTATGCACAGCGGCGCCGGTCACGACACGCAAAACATGGCCAAGATCGCCAAGGTCGCGATGGTGTTCGCTCGAAGCAAGGACGGCCGCAGCCATACCCCAGCAGAGTTCACCACCACTGACGACGCGGTCGCCGCCACACGCGTGCTCGCCGCCGCACTCCACGAACTCGCCTACTGACCGAAACAGCCCACCGTCAACGAGAGGCGTTCGTTCTGCGTTGCTTGTCGTATAAGTAGATGTAGCGGCGTTCGGTGATCGTGCTTGATTCGTGCCCCCATCAGGTGGGCGAGGACGCTTGAGCTGATGCCGCGGTGGACAATGCCTCATCGAGCGGAAGGTCACTGCGGTCGATGCCGGCCTTTGTCCTCAGCATGGGACTGTCCATCCCAAGTGTGGCCACCAAGTCCGGGGATACGGGGACACCGGGAGCCACCAAGTGGTCTTCAATCCTGAGGTCGCTGGTTCGAGTCCAGCCCGGCCCATGCAGACGCTAGGCGCCATGCGGGCTTCGCTCAACCACGCGGTGCAGTGTGCGCGAGACGTGCGATCCGTGCGCTGAGCGGCCCCCTATCGGCCCCCCTCGAATACGCTCCTCTAGTGGGTCTGATCTTCCGCGTCGCTCGTATCGGGTGCGCGCACACCGGGGCAAGCCGGCGAGGCTCGCTAGTTAGCCCTCTGCTCTCCTGACGATGCGGATGAGGCCTTCGATGATTCCCGACGCCAGCGCAGCATCTTCCTGGACGAGCGGACGGAAGTCCCATGCGTCCAACACGTACGCCTCCACGTCGGTTTCAGCCGTCACCGTGGCAACACGAGGACCCGGGTCGAGTGCCGCAACCTCGCCGAAGTACGAACCAGGACCAAGCGATGTCCGTTCCTGGCCACGCACCGTCACCTTCGCACGACCAGACTCGATCACGAAGAAGCCAACACCCTGAGCGCCCTCCTCCGCGATGACATGGCCGGCCGCGAAGGACCGCTCGTGAAAGAGCGGCACCAACTTGCTCAACTCCTTCTTCGACAATGAAGCGAAGAGAGGAACGGCCTGCAGAGCCGCGACATCGAGAGGCACGCAGGGAGTCTAAGGCGTTGGATAGCGGTCGTGGCCGGAGAGGGCTTCGGCTTCTCGTAATCCCAAGATCGCTGGTTCGAGTCCAGCCCGGCCCATCCTCGGAGGGCGCGAGCGGCGTCTCATGCTCGAGACGTCAGTCGTCCTCTCGTCCCAGGATCCGCCAAAGGCCCTGGAGCAGTCCCAAAGCCAGGGTCGGGTTCGCTTGGACGAGAGACCGGAACTCGCGCGGGCTCAACATGTGAGCAGTGAGGCTGCCCTCTGTCGTCACCGTCCCGAGACGCGCACCGTCGTCCAGAAGTGCGATTTCGCCGAAGTACGAGCCGGGCCCGAGCGTCGTCCGTTCCTCCCCGTTGACCGTCACCTTCGCACTGCCGGACTCGATCACGAAGAAGCCGAACCCCGGCCTGCCCTCCTTCGTGATCTCGTGCGCCGGTGCGTAGGACCGCTCCTGGAAGAGCGGCACGAGCTCTTCCAACTCTTCCTCTGAAAGGGACGAAAACAGAGGGATCTCTTTCAACCCGGCGGCGGTCAACGGCATGCGCGCAGTCTATTGATCGGGGCTGCACCCGACGCACAGGAAGCAGCCCTGACGGAAGGAGCGCACGGGTCGGGCTGGCAGAGAGCGGCCGCCACTGCGTCCAGGCCACATCGAGGTACTGCACTAATCTCTTCGAGATGGCGAATGGCAGCAGCCAAGGCGAGGGCGGACCCGATCCAGCCACTCCCGAACGAAGCGATTTCATCCGCGAGATCGTCGCCGCCGATGTGAGCGAGGGCAGGGTCTCGGAGGTCGTCACCCGCTTCCCGCCCGAGCCGAACGGATACCTGCACATCGGTCACCCCAAGGCGATCGCGCTCAACTTCGGGATCGCGCAGGAGTTCGGCGGCCGCTGCCACCTGCGTTTCGACGACACCAACCCGGTCAAGGAGGAGCAGGAGTACATCGACGCGATCCAGGAAGACATCCGCTGGCTCGGCTTCGACTGGGGCGAGCATCTCTACTACGCCTCCGACTACTTCCACCAGCTCTACGAATGGGCCGTCCACCTGATCGAGGCCGGCATGGCGTACGTCGACGACCTCTCCGCCGACGAGATCCGCGAGCACCGCGGCACCCTCACCGAGCCGGGCAAGAACAGCCCCTGGCGCGATCGCTCGATCGATGACAGCCGCGACCTGTTCGAGCGCATGCGCGCAGGCGAGTTCCCGGACGGCGCCAGAGTGCTCAGGGCGAAGATCGACATGGCCTCGCCCAACATCAACATGCGCGACCCGGTGCTCTACCGGATCCTGCACGCACCCCACCCACGGACCGGCGACGAGTGGTGCATCTATCCGCTGTACGACTTCGCCCACGGCCAGTCCGACGCGATCGAGGGCATCACCCACTCCCTCTGCACGCTCGAGTTCGAGGATCACCGGCCGCTCTACGACTGGCTGATCGAGAACCTGCCGGTCCCTTCGCGCCCGCACCAGTACGAGTTCGCCCGCCTCAACCTGACGTACACCGTGCTTTCGAAACGCTTCCTGGGGCGGCTCGTGAGCGAGGGCCACGTGCGAGGCTGGAACGATCCGCGCATGCCCACCGTCTCGGCCCTTCGCCGGCGCGGCTTTCCCGCCGAGGGCCTGCGCAATTTCCTGGACATCGTCGGCCTGGGCAGCAAGGGCAAGACCGCAGTCGAGATCGAGATGCTCGAGCACGAGGTCAGAGACGTACTGAACCGCACGGCACAGCGACGCTTCGCGGTCCTGCGCCCGCTCAGGCTCGTGATCGAGAACTACCCGGACGGGAAGATCGAGGAGATGGAGGCCGTCAACAACCCGGAGGATGACTCGGCCGGGACGCGCAAGGTTCCCTTCGCGCGCGAGCTCTGGATCGAGCGCGACGATTTCATGGAGGACCCGCCCAGCAAGTTCTTCCGCCTCGCCCCCGGCCGCGAGGTGCGCCTGCGCTACGCCTACTTCGTGACGTGCACCGACGTGGTGAAGGACGCAAACGGCGAGATCGTCGAGCTCCGCTGCACCTACGATCCGGAGACGCGTGGTGGAGACGCGCCGGACGGGCGCCGGCCCAAGGCGACGCTGCACTGGCTCTCCGCCGAGCACGCCGCGCCCGCCGAGGTTCGTCTCTATGACCGTCTCTTCACCCGCCCCGACCCCGGCGCCGACGGCGACCCCTTCGACGACATCGACCCCAACTCGGAGACGGTGCTCGAGGAGTGCCTCGTCGAGCCTGCGCTCGCGGCGCTGCCGGTCGGTGAGACCGTCCAGTTCGAGCGCCTCGGCTACTTCTGCCCGGATCCTGACTCGACGCCTGGGCGGCTCGTCTTCAACCGCACCCTCGGCCTCAGGGACGCCTGGGCCAAGCTCCAAGCACAGAGCTGATGGCCGACTCGATCGTCGGTCGGGACGCAGAGCTGGGGCGTCTCGATCGCTTCCTCGATTCATTCCGAGAAGGTCCGGCCGGGTGCGTGTTCCTGGGTGAGGCTGGGATTGGAAAGTCGGCGCTCTGGCGGGAAGGCGTTGCTCGTGCTCGGGCGAGCTCGTGTCGCGTGCTGACCTGTGCGCCGGCCGAGGCGGAAGCGCGGCTCTCCTACGCTTCGCTCGGCGATCTCCTGGTGGAGGTCGGTCAGGATTTGTTCGCGACGCTTCCTGCCCCGCAACGCCGTGCGCTCGACGTCGCGCTGCTGAGAACCGATCCTGGCGGGGCAGTAGCCGATCAGCGCGCGGTCGGGACGGCGGCGGTTTCGCTTCTCGGCGAGCTCTCGCGCCTGGGCCCGCTCGTTGTCGCGGTCGACGATGTCCAGTGGCTCGATCGTCCTTCGGCCGGGGTGCTCGAGTTCGCCGCTCGGAGGCTCGAGAGCCGTCCGGTCGGCTTCCTACTCGCGGTTCGCACTCCGACCGGGAGTTCGGCGCCGCTGGGCCTTGACCGGTCGCTTGCCCCCGAGCGTCTGGAACGGATCACGGTCGGGCCGCTGAGCGTCGGCGCGCTCTATCAGGTGATGAAGGCGAGACTCGGACTGTCCTTCAGCCGCGCGACGCTCGTCCGGATCCACCGTGCCACGGGCGGAAACCCGTTTTTCGCGCTCGAACTGGCGGAAGCGTTGCTGAGCGGGGGCGTCCCGGCGGCGGCGGAGCCGCTGCCCGTCCCGGACGACCTGCGAGAGTTGGCCTCGGGCAGGCTGCGCAAGCTGCCGGCGGCGACCCGGCAGGCGCTGGTTCTCGCGGCTGCCATGCCCGATCCCACGATCGAGGCGCTACGCAGCGCGGCCCGAGTTTCGCGAAAGCAGATCCTCGAGCGGCTTGCGAGTGCGGAGGTGGCCGGCGTGATCGCCATCGAGGGCGAGCGTGTCCGCTTCACGCATCCGTTGTATGGGTCGGCCATCTCCTCGATGGTGTCGGCCGAGGAGCGAGCCCGCGCACACCGGCGGCTGGCTTCACTGGCAACGGATATGGAGGAGCGCGCGCGGCACCTGGCGCTCTGCACGGATGAGCCTGACAGTGAGGTGGCGCGCACGGTGGCTGCCGCCGCCGGTGAGGTTCGGCGGCGAGGTGCACCGGGCGATGCCGCGGCGCTCGCCGAGCTGGCTGTTCTCCTGACCCCCGCGGACGAGGCCGAAGAGGGTGACCGGCGCCGGCTCGAACTCAGCACGTGCCTCATCTACGCGGGGGACGCGGAACGCGCTCGGGATGTGTTACTAGCCGTCAGCACGGGTACCGGCCGGCTTCGCGCCAGGGCGTTGCTCGATCTTGCCGCTCTCGATTACTGGGGCGAGAGCGCTCGAGGGGCAGTCGAACGCTGCGAGCAGGCGCTCTTGGCGGCATCCGGCGATCCGGGCTTGGAGGGGATCTGCCACGCGGAGTTGGCCGTCTATTGCGATTTCGATGTGCTCCGCTGCGAGCGGCACGCGCGCCTGGCCCTGGAACTGCTCGGCGCGGAGGGTGATGCCGTCGACGTCGACGCGCTCGCGGATGCGCTCATGGTCTCGGCGCGGGCCAGTCTCCTTCGCGGGCGGGGCTTGCCGCTCGATGTGGTCGAGCGGGCATTCGAGCTCGAGTCGTGCTCTGCACAGAGCAAGGATCGGTCGCGAGTTGCCATACAGCTCGGTCAGTGGCTGAAGTACGTCGACGATTTCGCCGGGTCGCGCTCGCGTCTCGAGGAAGGGTTGTCCGCTGCGGCGCAGGAGGGTGACGAGAGCGCGATTCCGAATGCGCTCATGCACCTCGCGCAGCTCGAATGCTGGAGTGGCAACTGGCCGCTGGCGCTGCGGTATGCGGAGGAGAGCTTCGACCTCGCCGAGCAGTTGGAGCAGACCTTCGGTGGCCCGCCGGCGTATCGCGCCCTGGTGGATGCGCATCTCGGCAACGTCGATCGTGCTCGTGCGACGGTGACTGAGCGATTGGAGACTGTGGAGCAGAACCCGGTGGCCGCTCCTCTCTATCTCCGGGTGGTCGGCTTCCTCGAGCTTTCGCTCGGAAACGTCGTGGACGCAGAGCTGCATCTGTCGCGAGCGCTCGAGCTGATCGAGAGCATCGGTGTCCTGGAGCCGGGCGTCTTTCGAGTCCACGCCGACCTGGTCGAAGCCTTGGTCGGCGTCGGCAGCCTCGATCGGGCCGAGACGTTGGTCGATGAGTTCGAGGAGCGAGCGCGAGCGAGCCGTCTGCCCTGGTCGCAGGCAACGTCGGCGCGCTGCCGGGGCCTGCTGCACGCGGCCCAGGGCGACCTCGACGCTGCCGAACACTCCTTCGAGGATGCCCTTGGTGAGCACGAGCGACTGCCGATGCCGTTCGAGCGCGCTCGGACGCTGCTCGCGCTCGGCCTCGCGCAGCGGCGCAAGAACGAGCGGCGCCGCGCCCAGGAGTCGCTCGAACGGGCGCTCGCGATCTTCGAAGAGCTCGGCGCGTCGCTGTGGGCTGAACGGACGCGACGCGAGCTGCGTCCCGTCGGCGGGCGCCCGACGGACCGCGATGCGCTGACCCCCGCCGAGCAACGGGTAGCCGAACTGGCCGCAAGCGGGCTCACGAACCGCGAGGTAGCGGCAATGCTGTTCATCAGCCCGAAGACCGTCGAGTCGACCCTCGCGCGCGCCTACCGAAAGCTCAAGATCCACTCACGCGCCGAGCTCGGCGCACAGATCGGCGCACGAGCAGCGGATCGTTCGCCCGGATAGCGAGAGCTCCGGCATCGGCCTGACCGCGCACCCCGTCTCGGCGGCGCGAGCGGGTCGGGGTTATCGAGGGAAACGCCCGGTGCGCCGGGGGAGCGCTGCTCCTACCGTCGGTGACATGCGAGTCGATCGAACCGATGGGATCCCGGCGTGGACGAGCTTCATGGCCGAGTGCTTCTGGCCCGGTGTCACCAGACTGTTGCTGCAGGACGCAGGTAGTCGCGGACGCCGAGCGGCGCAGGCGCTCAGCTCACAAGACGGCTACGCCCGTTACGTCGGCTCGATCCTCGTGCCTGCGGACGAGACCGCGTTCTGTCTCTTCGAGGCGTCGTCGATCGAGACCGCCACCGAGATCAACCAGCGGGCTGCGATCCCGTTCGAGCGGATTCTCGAGGTCGTGCGAATCGACCCGGTCATCCGACGAGAGCCGCAGTGAACACCCACTCCGCTCCAACTGAAGGAGAAAACATGATCAAGCTCAAGCCATCCCGCCGCGCGGCTCTCGTCACCCTGATCGCCGGCGCCGGACTGTTCGGCATTGCCGCCGCCGTCCAGGCGAGCATCCCCGACGCAGTGGGGGTCGTCCACAGCTGTTACAACACGAGCCTCGCGCACGGAAACCCCATCGGCGCCGTGCGCGTCATCGATACGAGCAAGGACGGCGGCAACTGCGCGTCCTGGGAGAGCTCGATCACCTGGAACGTCAAGGGCCCCACCGGCCCGCAGGGATTGCAGGGCCTCCAGGGGTCGAAGGGAGACAAGGGAGACAAGGGCGACAGAGGCGACGTCGGATTCGCCGGCCAGGCGGGCACAGCCGGAACGAACGGCACGAACGGCACGAACGGCGTCAGCGGCTACGAGATCGTCACCCAGGATGAGACCTTCCGCGTGCCCGACTTCAGCGGCTCCGTCAGGGCAGCCTGCCCGGCCGGCAAGCACGTCCTCGGCGGCGGCGCCGAACTGACGGACTCCAACGGTCGTCTAGCTCCGGAGTTGACGGGCGGCGGCCCCATCTTGGGGGGCGTGGACTGGGAAGCAACGGTGTCTGCAACCTTCAGCCAAGCGCAGGACGAAGCGCTCGACGATGGCGACGACTTCTTCACGAACGTGGGGGATCTTCTCGCCACGGTCCGGGTGTGGGCGATCTGCGCCACGGTCAGTTCCTGACTCGATCGAAAGGAGCAACTCAAGATGACGCACATCAAACACACAAGGCTCTCCGCGCTCGGTGCCTTCTGCTGTCTCGCCGTCGCCGCCTCAGCCCTTTCCGGGACGGCCTCTGCCGCTCCGGCCAAGTCAGCCGCGGCGAGCGCCGTCTGTGGTGCGGTCGCGTCCGGAGCCCACTGGAAGTACAAAGGCCAGCAGGGCACGAAGTACTCGATCATCGCGGTCAACGGATCTCGTTCACTCTGTGAAACCGCGGCGACGTGGATGCCTCGCCTGAGCAAGAACCGGGCGACATTCCAGCTCAAGGTCGCGCCGAAAGGCTGGCACTGCGCAGCAATCGGGGACTACACCGGCCTGGCGAAGCTCGGGCAATGCACCACCGGCAGCGCGATCATCGAATGGCTACCAAAACTGAAGAAGTAACTGAATCGGCTTCGGCTGCAGAGGGAGCCGGTGGCCCGGCTCCCTCTGCTTGGAGCTTCGTCAGTGGCCGTGGATGCGGAGCAGCATCGTTTGGATGACGTAGTCGCCAACCTCGGCGCCCATCTGGCTGGCGACGTCGCAGGAGAAGCGGAAGTGGATGCCTCCCCACACGCGTGCGTCGGCGACCTGGGCGACCGCGTCCGGGAAGCTCGTGAAGCTGCGCTCCACGCCGGGCATGCCCGCAGAAATGATGGTGAAGGACGTGTTGTCCCCGAACTCGGAGGCGAGCACTGTCGCGGCCGCGCTACTGACTCCGGAGTGTCCCGACGGGTACTCCTGGAACACGGGCGTCACGAGTAGCGGCGTCCAGCCTCCTCCGATTGCTGTGACCGGACGCCATCTGTTGAACGCGTTCTTTGCGTCCCACACCGAGATGGCCGCGTCGGAGAGCGCCATGTTCAGTCGCGCGAGCAAACGAGATTCCTCCGACAGCGTGAGATGTCCTGCTTCGGAGAGTTGATTGGCGACGCGGTCCCAGAACGCGGTCACGGTGTCGGAGTTCCAGAACTGAGCGGTCTGCGTCTGCCACGGGGTTCGGAGCGAGCCGGTCAGGCTTCCGTAGGCCTGCTCTTCGTTGAAGTCGGTGGCATATCGGGCGCTCGTCAATGACGGCGGCCCGGCCGGCCGAAACTGCGAAGGCGAGGTAAGCGCCCAGGGTGTCGTGATCGCCAACGACCGAAACAGTGGCTGCGTGCTGAATCCTGGTGGTGTCGGCTGCCAATCGCCCGGGAGGCTTCCCGGTACGTACATCGGCAGAACCGTCGAGAAACCGTCGGTCGCACGCCAGGCGAGGATCGCATCTGCCACCGTCTTCCCCCACTCCAGGCCCCGCTCGATCGACTGGCTGTTTCCTTCGTCGCCTGAGATCCCCGCGAGCGACTCTGCCAGTTGCGCGTCGAGCGTCGCCTGCTGCGCAGGGAACAGCGTCACGAGCGCTTCGTGGGCTGCGCTCGCCGCCGCGGCCGCCCGCGAAGCCCCCCTCGGGGCTGTCGGTTGGACGTGGATCGGCGTGTAACGCCGTTCGATGCCGTTCACCGCGTCGAACACAGACGCTTGGACGATCGCCCCGAGACGGGTGCCTGGAGGAGCCGGCACGCCCGCGGTCGCGAACGCCCGCAGCATCGTCTGGTTCCAATCGATGACCACCGACTCGGACGCGGACGCCGCCAACCCGGCGGAGCTCTTGCCGAACGGAGCAGCCGGGCTCCGGGTCGCATCCAAACTCGCTACGACCGAGATCGCCAGCAAGCTGACCAGGGTCATGAGCCAACGTTTCACGAGTCCCCTCCTTCTAGGGGTGGATTCCTGCCATGTTTGGTGGTCGACGGTTAGAAGCCGGGTAGGAAGACGCGGCTGCCCGGGACGCGATCGGTCGCGATCGAGACCGGTTGCTGACCTTTCGTCCCGAGTGGTGCGACGGTGTAGACCGCGACCACGTCGAGCGAGACATCGGACAACGTCTCGATCACGACCCAGCCTTTGATGAACGTCGGGGCCGGCGGGCCAGACTGGCCGGACGCGTTCGTGAGCAGTACCTCTCGGATGTCGCGGCAATCGATCTCGAGACCCCAGTCCGGCCCCAGTTCCTTGATCACTGCGCACTCGCGGTGCACCGGAGGCGTAGGTCGCTCGACCGCGTGCTCCGGATGGCTCCCGTCGTAGAGCAGGATCGCCTTCTTGCGGATTCCGACCCGGAAACCATGCGGGTTGTGGACGTTGATCGCTGTGGCGTAGCTGCCGGGCTGGACGGGGCCTTCGCCCTTGGAGGCGGGCCCGCTCTTGAGCTCGCCGCAGAGAAACTTGGCGGCATAGACGTAGCGGAAGAAGAGCTGCCACGGAAACTGGGTCGCCGGCTGAAGCGGCGTCGGTTCCGTCGTTGCCATTGGGCCTCCTTCGGTGGCGCTGCACGCGGTCTAGCAGGCGACCGTCAAGCCGGCGTCATGCGGACGTCAACAGGCTGCAGCCGCCGGCGCCGGTGCGAGGGACCCGGACGTCCCCGCACCGGCGTGCATCCCGGTGGTTGCGTCTCTACGCCTCGACGAGGCAGAAGCCGACGTCGTAGGTCATGTAGAGGTTGTTTCCGCGGCTGTCGTAGTTCGTCCGGTCGGACGCCGTCAGCCTGATTACGTACCCGCACGGGTCCATCTTCGCCGTGTTCAGCGTCCACGTGCCGTCGACGCCGTTCGTCGACGCGGCTGGGTACGAGAGCGGTGTGGAGGCGGTCGGGGCTACACCGTGGGCCGGTCCGACCGGGATCACCCCCAGCGACAGCGAGTTGAAGTGTTGGGCCGGCGAGACGAGCCCTGGATCGTGCGCGTGGTACTCGCCGCTCAGGATCGTGCCGACCGGGAACTGGCCGCACGCGATCGCCGGCAACGGGTTTCCGTTGAAGATCGCGCCGGTCAGGGTCAGCGGCGGGTTGGCGTCGATCTGAGCCTGGGTCGCGGTCGGGCCGGCCGGGCCGGACGGCGGCGTGTTGTCGATCTGGACCGTCACCGTCCCGATCCCCGGGAGGAAGATCGGGCTCGGGCCTGGTGTCTTGGCGTCCAGCCTGATCTGCCATATGCCTTCCATCGCCGGGGTCGTCTGCCACCTGGCGAGGATGCCGTCGATCAGGGTTCGCGTCTCGGCTCCCTTGTGGTCGTCGAGGTACTCGTACCACCCGGGACCGAACCCGTCGCCGTCGTCCACCGGCGTCAGCTTCACCTGACACTGGTGAACGCCCGGCAGGCCTGGACAGTCCTTCGGAACACCGAAGTTGATGAACGTGTCGACGTGGACGAACAACGGATCCGTGAGCGGCTGCCAGCTATTGAACGGCGGGGGACCGAAGACCTCGATCCGGTACTTGAAGCCGCCGATGAACTCGTCGGGCAGACCACCCTGGTAGCTGTCGGGCGGATCGCCGATCTCGCCGGTGATCGTCACCTCGCCGCCGAAGGGGCTTTCCACCACGGTGAACAGGCCGATTTCGCCCTGCCCGGTCGCGAGCCCGGTCACCTGGTTGATGTTCGCCACGACGATGTCGCCGACCGTGTCGATCACGGGCACGTGCCCGACGAGCAGCCCCGGCCGGAGCTGGACTCGACATTCCTTGCGGTTGCCCCACACCGGCACGTAGTTCGGATTCCCCGGTGGAGGCGCCGTCTCCCAGGAGAGGATGGCTCGCAGGCGGACGACGCGCGGACCGGCCTCGCAGGGCACGCGGAACTTCGACAGATCCGTCTTCAGCAACACGGCGTACTGCACGCCCTCGCTCGGAATCGTCTGCAGGTCGTGCACGGCGACGGTCGGCGTCCCCATGTACTGGAACCCGTTGCCGTCCCCGAAGTCGATCCACATCGCGACGTACTCGGTCGAGCCGTTCCCACACAGCGACCCGCTGTAGCCGCTCGACTTCTTGACGGTGAGCACGGCCTCGAGCAGATCGGATTCCGGGTACAGGCCGACGCAACGCAGCTCCTCGAAGCTGGTGTCGCCATCGACCGGGCCGATCGGGACGAACTTGCCGAGGAGCTGGTCGAGCTCGGACGCCTCGAGCCCGAGCTCGACCAGCGCCGAATTGCCCGCGGGCGCGAACATATTCGGATCGTCGAGCGTGAGCAGCTGCGCGGCCTCCTGGAACGCCAGGCGATGGAGCGGCACGCCCTTGTCCGCATACAGCTCCTGCTTCTCGAGCAGCGTCAGCGGCTGGGACGCGACCGCCGGCAGGACGACAGTCGGGTCGAGTTCCTTGATCACCGGCCCGATCGGATCGGGGATCGGGAACGGGATCTCCTCGAGTTGCTTGACCAGGTCGCCCAGCAGGAAGAACTGCTCCGGCCGGATCTGGACCTGAACGTCGACGACGTTCCCCCAGACCGGCACGTAGTTCGGGTTGGAAGGAGGCGGGACGTTCCACTGAAGGATTGCCCGGACCTTGACGATGTTCTCGAACAGGCAGAACTTGCGGTACGAGGCGAAGCTGCGGCGGACCGCGTAGCAAAGGGGCTTCGCGCCCGGGACGTCGTGGACGGCGACGCTCGCCAGGCCGACGTCGTGCCAGACGCCGTTGTCGTACAGGTCGACGAAGAAGCGCACCCATTCACGTGATCCCGGGGCACAGATATTGCCGCCGTAGCCAAACGTTCTCTTGATCTGAATGACGCTCTCGAGCCGGTCGAAGGGCGGATCGAGGCCGACGCAGACGAGCTGTTCGTATGACGTGTCCCCCTGCAGCGCCTTCGCGGGCTTGAACGGGCTGACGCCGAGGTTGCCGAAGTAGTTCGGGTTCTTCAGGAGCAGGTGTTTGAACTGCGCCCGCTCGACCTCGACGACTTCGGCTGCGGCAGGGCGCTTGCCGAGAGCAGCCTGCAGACTCGCTCGCCGGGACGCATCGACCACGTCGGCGAGGTGCGCGGTCGACTCGAACATTCCGCCCGCGTGCGCCCGCTGGGCGAGGATCGTCTCGAGTTCGGCCTCGGCCTCGGGGTCGCCCTCGAGTCCCAACTCCCCCGCCAGGTCAGCCGCCGAGAGGGGCTGGTTGAGGAACCGGAGCAGCTCTCCGGAGCCCGCGGTCTCGACGGTTTCCTGCTCAGCCGTCTCGCCCGCGTCGCCCGCGTCCTCTTTCCTCTTGCGTGCCATGGGGAACTCCTCTCGTCGGTGCAACTGACGTCGGCAACGCTGACAGCCCCTCGTCATGTCCCCGTCAACGCACCGTCAAGGGTCCACGAGCGCGATCTGAGCCGTGTTCAGTCGAGCGTGCGGAAGAGCCCGCTCGCGAGCAGGGCCGGCAGGTCTCGCGAATCCACCCGATCGACCAGTTCGCCGGGGTGGAACACATAGCGCCTGCGCGTCACCGCGCCGAGCGCATACAGCGTCGTTGTGGTCACTGCCTCGAGTCGAAGCGGGCCGCGCGAGCCCACCGTGGGAACGCCGGGGCCGTCGGGTACCTGAGCCCCGGCGCGAAGCGCGGCTCTCCCCTGCCCGCAGCAACCCATGGTTCGACGGTCGCAGACGCGCGTCAGTGGATCGTCAACGGATCGTCAACTCCTCTCGAGCGCGGGTTTGACAGATACCCGAAGCGCCACTACCGTCGATACCGGCAACGGAGCAGAGGGGGTTGTTCTTGCGTGTCCCGCTCGTTGCTGCGGCTGTCCGGCCGGCGCCGATGGCACCGTCGGTCGCCCGCGAGTGCGGCATCCGGCTGCGTCTCTTGAACGCGTTCGAGCTCGTCGCGGACGAGTCCCCGATCGCGCTGCCGATGACGGTGAGGCGGCTGATCGCATTCCTGGCGATCAAGCGACACCCGGTTCTACGCCAGTACGTGGCCGGCCTGCTCTGGACGAATTCGTCGGAGCAGCGCGCACATGCGAGTCTCCGCTCGGCTCTCTGGCAGCTGCATCGGAGCTGCGACGTCATCCAGGCGTCCACGAACCAACTCAAGCTTCGCGACGAGGTTCGCGTCGACCTCCACGAGGCCGAGGCCCTGGCCAAACGCGTGCTCGGCGGCCCGGAGGCCGACAGCCTTCGCATCGATCCCTCGCGGCTCGGCGGCGACGTGCTGCCCGACTGGTACGACGACTGGGTCCTGATCGAGCGCGAGCATTTCCGGCAGGTGCGTCTAAGGGCGCTCGAAACGCTCTGCCATCGATTGACCGATGCGGGACGGCTCGACGACGCGCTCGCTGCCGGACTCGAGGCGCTCGCGGGCGAGCCCCTGCGTGAGAGCGTGCATCGGGAACTCGTGCGCGTTCACATCCTCGACGGGAACGCCGCCGAGGCGATCCGCCAGTACCGATTCTGCCGGCGCCTCCTCCGCGAACACCTGGGCATCGAGCCGTCGGTGACGATGAAGCAGCAGATTCGCGACCTGTACGGCCATAGACACCTGCGTGAGGGGACGCGTCGCAATGGCGCGGCCACACGGCAGCCCTAGCTCGCCGTCGGCGCGCCGGCCAGGCTTCTCGGCACGCTTCGCCGTCGGTTCACTCGCCACCTGGCGGCTCACTCACCTGCTGGCCGAGGAGGACGGTCCTGCGCAGTCAATCCTGCGCTTGCGGGCGAAGGTCGGTCCGAGCCCGCTTGGAGAGCTGATGGACTGCTTCTACTGCCTCAGTCTGTGGGTCGCAGCCCCGATCAGCTGCGCAGTCGCCATGCGGAAGCGAGATCTCCCCTCGACATGGCTCGGGCTGGCAGGGGCCGCTTGCCTGCTGGAGCGAATGACGCATGGGCGCGAGCTGGGCGAGAAGTCGTTGGGTCTCTAGACCGCCGTCGGTGTCCGAGTTGCGGGAGTGACGGATCGGCGGGTCAGCGTGTCGGGATCTTCAGCTCGCGTCCAATGTAGAAGCCTGAGCTTTCCTCGACGACGAACGGTTCCATCGCCTGGCGCCGTTCGCCCTCGACCTCCGAGCGAACGAACCGCTCACGCGACTCGGGCGAGTCCCAGATCGCAATCCCGACCACCTCGTTTCCGTCGGTGGAATAGCACTCGTAGGCGCGAAGCATGCCCTCGGGAAAGTCTCGCGGCTGCCACGCCCGACTGAACTCTTCACGCGTGCCGGGCTTCAGCCGTCGTGTCGTGATCCACACGTAGCTCTGGTCGAGCTCCATGACCCTGCCTCCTCTCCTCACTCAAGCGGCAAAGAACCACGTTAACGCAGGCAATCGAGCCCGCGCCACGCGCCGCGCCCAGCTGGGTCACGTCAAGCCTCTAGGAGAAGACGATCAGCGCGCGGCCCCGCAGTCCGCCCGCTTCCATGAGGCGATGCGCGTCCGCCGCGTGCTCGGGTGGATACTCGGCCGCGACCCGGAGCGCAAGCGTTCCTCGCGACGCAAGGTCCCGCAACTCCTCGAGCCAGTCGGTGCGCTGCATCGCCTCGGAAACCAGGACGGGGCGGATGTCGATCCCGCGCACAGGCTCGCCGTCGTGCCAACCGCGCAACGGCACGAGCACGCCCCCGTCGCGCAGGGCCGGGAACGCAGCGCGGTTGAAGAGCGCCGTGTCGAGCGCACCGTCGGCGCCGTCGGGGACGACGTCGCGGACCGCAGCAGGAAAGCCTTCACCACGCGGGAGAACGACGTCCGCGCCGAAGCTCCGAACGAGTGCCTCGTCATCAGGCTTCGCGTCCGCGATCACCCGTAGTCCGCGTTCCTTCGCGAGCGGGATGGCGTACGAGGCGAGCAGGCCGGCGCCGCCTGTTACGACGAGCGTCTGTCCGGCGTCCAGGCCCAGCAGTTCCAGCGAGAGCATTGCCGTGAGGCCGTTCATCGGGAGGGTCGACGCCTCCTGGAAGGAGGCACCGTCCGGGATCTCGACGACCGACGCCGCCGGCACGACGACGAGCTCGGCCTGGGCACCGCCCTCCGGCCGGCGCGGGCTGACGACCGCCATCACCCTGTCTCCCACCGCAAGCCGGTCGACGTCCTCGCCGACAGACTCGACGACGCCCGCCGCGTCCATCCCCGGCGTCCACGGCGGCGGAACGCCCTCGACGCCGAACCCCACGCGCAGGGCGACGTCGGTCGGATTCACCGCCGCCGCGGCGACCGCGATCCTGACCTCACCCGACTCCGGGTCGCGCACGTCGCGGTCGATCACCCGCAGCACCTCGGGTCCCCCCGGCTCCGGAATGCCTACCGCGCGCGCCATCAGACGCTCTCCACGACGGCCGTCGGTGCGCTCCGCCAGACGCCCTCGGCCAGATACGCGTGCGCGGCGATCGCGGCCGCCGCGCCCTCGCCGCCCGCGGCAGCGGCGCGACCCGCCGCACCGCTGCGGACGATCCCGGCCGCGAAGACGCCCGCTGCCGAGGTTCGTAGCGCACCGTCGGTGAGCACGGCGCCGTCCGTGTCGACCGCCACGTCTGCCAATCGCTCGGTCGACGGGCGCAGCCCCACATACGGGAAAACGCCACCTACCTCGAGCTCCTCGACAGCGTCGGTCGCGAGATCTCGGACGCGCAAGGCGCCGACCGTCTGCTCGCCGAGGATCTCTTCGACGATGGTGCCGTAGCAAACATCGATCGTCGCGCACTCGGCGACGCGAACGCGATAGCTCGCCTGTCCGCTCAGTTCGTCGCCGCGGTGAAGAATCACGACCCGGTCGACCGAATCCGCGAGCGCCAACGCCTCCTGCAGCGCCGAGTCCCCGCCGCCGACAACCGCGGCGGTCTTGCCGCCCAGCAGCGGCCCGTCACAGCTCGCGCAGGTGCTGACGCCGTGTCCCTGGAGCCGCTCCTCGCCCGGTACCCCGAGTCGGCGAAAGCGGGCCCCTGTCGCGAGAATCACCGCGCGGGCGCCGAAAGCTCCTTCGGCGGTGCCGATGACCCAGCCGCCGTCCGACGATTCGAGTGACTCGAGCTCGACGTTCACGATCTCCGCACCTTCCTCGTCTGCCTCCGCCTGCAGGCCCGGGCAGAGCTCGTAGCCGGCGACTCCTTCCGGGAAGCCGGGCAAGCCTTCGATCCGCTCGATGCCGAGCAGCAAGCCGCCGGGGGCGGCCCCTGCGAGGACGAGCACGCTTCGCCCGAGCCGGACAGCAGTCAGGGCCGACGTGAGACCGGCGACCCCGGCTCCGACAACGACGATGTCGTAGCCGTCACGCTCCACCGCAAGAGCATACGGCGTCGCGGTCAGCGCCAGGCGTCGACCGAGACCGTCGCGTTTTGCCCCTTGTTCGTCCGGAACTTGGCGCGCATCGGGGAGCCCATGAAGATGCTGAAGTGCCCGTTCGTCTCGCCGCCGGCGACGACGATGTTGATCCGGTTCGGCTCGAACACCGGGATCAGCTCGTCAGGCGGCGCCTTCCAGTAGCTCGCGAACGGCTCGACGCCCGCCTCCACCTCCTCGTGGATCAGGTTGAGCATGACGTGATCCCAGTAGCGGCGCTGCGGGATGCGCGCGTTCTGGTGGATCCACTGGACGATCTTCTCCTTCGTGTCGAGGCCCCGTTCGCAGAACTCGCGTGCCACGATCGGGTCGAGCACGAGCGTGCACCCCACCCCGGGCTCGAGGCCGCAGATCATTGCCTGCAGCTTTTCCTCCCAGCAGGTGCGCAGGTACTCGGCCCAGACGTTTCCCCAGATGTACGACACCGTGACGGCGCTCTCGTCCTTGTCGAGGCCCCATTGCACGTGGTACGGCTCCCAGGGGCTCGCTTCCTCGTTCTCGGCGAAGGTGATGCAGTTGTAGGAGAAGTTGCAGCCCTGCGAGCCGGCGTAGGAGACGCCCGGCACCGAGCCGCCCTGGAGGTTCTGGGAGAGCAGGCCGAACGCCCGCCCGATCGCGGAGTTCGCGTAGTTGTACGGCCCCAGCGCGCCGACGCCGCTGTTCATCGCGATCTCGTGCCGGATCGGCCCGTTGACGACGACCATGTTCCCCATCGACGACATGCTGCTCTGGCGCCCGGTGTCCCCGCTCGACGCGAGCGCGAGGATGACCGGGAGATGCTCCGGCGCGGCGCCGGCCATCACGGCGTTCACCGCGACCTTCTCGACGTCGAAGTGCCAGTACTCCATGCCGATCGTCGGACGGAGCTTGCCGACCATCTCGTCCGGCGCGTGGCTCGTTCCCGTCAGCATCCGCTCGACGCGCTCCTCGGTCGGGAGGACGATCGGCAGGAAATCCGTGTAGCGGCGCTCCTGGAAGAGTGCGTGCATCTCCTCCTCGCCGTCCGCTTCGACGTAGCGCGGTGTCGACCGGTCCCAGCTCTCGCCGCGCAGCTCGTCGGCGGGAACCGGGCGCGTGAGCTGGTCGAAGACCTCGGCCATGAAGGGCCGGCCGTGAATCGGGTCGTTGCCCTCGACATACTCCCGCAGGCCCTGGGGCGACGTGTTCATCAGCGGTGTGGGTACGAACGCCTGGCGTGCGCTCGGCATCCCGCTCGCTTTCACGGTATTGCGCACGAGGCGTGCGAAAACGTCGACGTGCACGCCCACGGTCGGTACGCCGTACTTCGATTCGAGATCGACGACGTGGCCGGAGACCTCCGGCGCGCAGCCCGGTCAGGTGCCGACGCCGAGAATGGCCGCGTCGCCGTCGGCCTGGATGCGCTCGCAGAGCTCGGGGTCCGGGATGTGCTGGTTGCGCCACCGGACCACCTCCGTGTGGATCGTCGGCCGGTGCTCCTCGAACCAGCCGTGCAGCTGGGCCATGAAGTTGTCCGAGTTCGCGAAGCCGACATCGACGAGGAAGAGCTTCCGCCCCTCGAGTGTGTCCAGGCTCGGAGCCATCCCCCGCGCGCTGACCTTCGGCGGGTATCCCTCGGGGTTCAGCACCCTGAACTTGGCCAACTCGCCTCCTCGAATCGGGCTGCCGATCCTACCAAGCGACAACTCGCTTTCAGCTCGTCGAACGCGTTGACGTAGCCGTGTCGGTGCTCGTGACCTGCTGCTCACCCAGGTAGCTGGAGACAAGGAGTTCGCGGTCGGCGTGCAGCACCTCGGCACGGTCGTGGAGGACGATCTCCCCGTGGGAGAGAACGTATCCCCGGTCGGCGATCTCGAGCGCGAGCTGGATGTGCTGCTCGACGAGCAGCACGCCGCAGCCCGAGTCGAGCGCATACTGGTTCACGACCGGCAGGAGGGTCTCGACGATCACGGGGGCGAGCCCGAGCGAGAGCTCGTCGAGGAGGAGCAGGCGTGGCCGACGGGCAAGCCCGCGCGCGACCGCGAGCATCTGCTGCTCACCGCCGGAGAGCAGTCCGGCGCGCCGGGTTCGCAGCTCCCTGAGCTTGGGGAAGTACTCGCAAGCCGCATCTTCATCCGGGCGCTGGCCGTGGTAGCCGAGCCGGAAGTGCTCGGCGACGGTCAGTCCGTAGAAGAGTCCGCGGCCCTCGGGGACGTGCACGATCCCCATCCGCGCCCGCTGCGTGGGTGACGCGCGCGCGATGTCTCGGCCGGAGAAGGTGACGCGACCACCCATGGGACGGACGAGCCCCGAGATCACCCTCAACGTCGTCGTCTTGCCGGCGCCGTTGGCGCCGAGCAGCGCGACGACCTCGCCTGGACCGACGGTCAGGTCGACGTCGCGGATCACCGCCGCCCCGTCGTAGCCGGCGGTCAGACCCTCGATGGTCAGAACCGCGTCGCTCATGAAGCGTCGACCGCCGGCTCCAACTCGGCGGCCGCGCCCCCCAGGTACGCCTTGATCACCTGGGGATCGCGGCGAACGACCTCGGGGGTCCCCTCCGCGATCACCTTGCCGAACTCGATCACGAACACGTAGTCCGAGATTCCGAGCACGAGCCCCATGTCGTGATCGACAAGGAGCATCGGCGTGCCGGCGTCGACGACCGAGCGCAGGCGTCGTCCCAGGTCCCGGCCCTCCAGAGTGTCGAGGCCGGCCGCCGGCTCGTCGAGACAGAGGATCCGCGGCTCCGCGGCGAGCGCGCGCGCGATCCCGACCAGCTTGCGCTGCCCCTGCGAGAGGTCGTCCGGCATCGCGTCCGCCGTCGACTCGAGGCCGAGGAGCTCGAGGGCCGCGTCCGCCGACTTCGTGCTCGTCACCGGTTTCGAGAGCGCCTCCTTGACCGTGGCCCAGGCCGACGGGCGGTAGGACGCGACGGCCAGGTTCTCGCGAACGGTCAGATCGTCGAACAGCTCGATCGACTGCCACGTCCTGGCCAGGCCGTGTTGGGCGCGCACGTGCGCCGCCAGCCCACCCAGCCCGTGCCCGTCCAGCTCGACCCGCCCCCGGTGGGGCACGAACCCGGAGATCGCGTCGATGAACGTGGTCTTGCCCGCTCCGTTCGGCCCGATCAGCCCGACGAGCTGACCCTCGGAGACCGCGAGATCGACCTTGTCGACCGCGCGCAGGCCACCGAAGGAGACGGAGATCCCCGTTGTGGAGAGAACCGCGGTCCCTGTTTGCTTCCGCCGCTCCCGGCGGGGTTCGTCACCCTGGGGCGGGTCGGCGCGGACCGGCGGGCGAGGAGCCTGCTCGTCGCGCGCAGCCTGCGCGGCGAGCCGTCTCTTCTTCTGCTGCTTCTTCTTGTAGCCCGTTCCGGCGATACCCTCCGGATTCACGAGCAGCGTGATGATCAACGCAAAACCACCGACCAGAAGCGCCCAGGTCCCGGACAGCCCGAACCACGCGTCGAAGGCGTGTGGGAAGAGGCCCTCGGTCGCGCCGATGCCGGCGACGATCGCTCCGGAGACCATGGTGATGCCTCCGAAGTACGCGAACGCGATCAGGCCGAGCGCCGCCAGGGCTCCGAACCGGCTGTAGCTGACCGACCCGAAGTTGTACGCGTAGAGCGCGCCCGCCATCCCGGCGACGAACGCAGCGATGCCGAAGCCTGCGAGCTTCGTGTTGCGGACGTTGATCCCGGCCGCCGCCGCCGCGCGCTCGTTCGAGCGTACGGCCAGCATGCGCTGTCCCAGGCTCGCCCGCCGCACGTTGGCGACGAGCAGGCCGAGGAGGATCGTCGCGGCGAGGACGAGGAAGCCGAAGACCGGGCTCGGGATGTTCCCGTCCAGGCCCCTGAACGGGCCACCGGGAGACAGGTCGAGCCCTCCGAGCTCCGGCTGGGTGACCGGCGAGCCCTGGTCACCGCCGCCCCAGCGCGCGTTCAGGAAGCCGAACTGTTCGAGCGCAACCGCGGCCGCCAGCGTCACGACCGCAAGGCTCACACCCCGGACCCGCAGGGCGGAGACCGCAATCAGCAGCCCCACGATCGTGGCCGCGGTTGCTCCGATCAGGAGCGAGATCGGGAAGGTCGCCCAGATGCCTCCCACGTCCGTCGTGAGGTGGGACATCGTGAAGCCGGCAACGCCTGCGAGCGCCAACTGCACGACGGAGATCTGGCCGACGAAGCCGACGATGACGACGAGCGAGAGGGCGATGATGACGCCGAGCAGCGAGTTGATCAGGGACTGCCGGAAGTCGTACGGGAAGACGATCAGGCAGAGCACACCGACGACGGCAGCGAGCACGCTCGGCCTCAGCAGCCGTTCGGGGCGGGGCACGGCCGGGAGTCGTTGCTCGACGAGCTCTCCACGGCCGGGCAGGCTTGCTCCCCGCAGGAACAGGGCGAGCACGATGACGAGGAAGACGAACAGCTCGGAGAGCCCGCGGAGCGGAGCGCCTCCCGAGTCGGTCGGGAACCAGCTCTGCGTGCCCCAGTAGATGAGCAGCGACTGGAACACACCGATCGCGAGCCCGGCGAAGCACGCGATGTAGAAGGAGGTGAACCCGGCGAGCAGCGCGGCGGCGAGCGCCGGGACGACCTGGAAGGCGAGCGTCTGTGCGTCGAGCGCGATCAGCGGCGCGACCAGCACCCCGAGCCCGCCCGCGACGATGCTCGCAAGGCAGGTGTTGAGGACAGCCAGGCGGCTCGGGGACAGGCCGGCGAGCATTGCGGCGACCTCGTTCTCGGACGCCGCCCGCGTGGAGAGGCCGAACGGCGTCCAGCGGTACACGGCCGCGAGCACCGTTGCGACGACGATCACGATCCCCGCGAGCAGGAACCGGTCGATCGGCACGACCCGGTCGAAGATCGTCACCGTGTCCGACGGCAGAACCGACGGCGCCGACTTCAGGCTGTTGCCGAAGATCACGATCACGCCGGACTCGAGGACGAGCAGGAGGCCGAGCGACGCGGCGAGCTTGGCGAGCGGAGCCGTGTTCCGGAGCGGGCGGAAAATTGCCAGCTCGATCACGATCCCGAACGCGGCCATGCAGATCAGCGTCAGGACGAAGGCCGGTGCGAACGAGAGGTGAAACCCGAAGTAGCCGGTCCTGAGCGCCCAGAAGATGTAGGCGGCGAGCATCGCGATCGCGCCGGTCGCGATGTTGATGACCCCAGAGCCCCGGTAGATCAGCACGACGCCGAGCGCGACGCTGGCGATCAGCGCGCCGCCACCCAGCCCGAGCGCGCCGTAGAGGAGGACGTCTTGCATCCCGCGTCAGTTTCCCATCGAGCCGGGGGGCCCGACCTGCCGCCGGGCCCCCGTCTCTTCACGCTTCGGCTACTTCACTCCGGGCGGCTTCAGCCAGCCCGACGCGACCTTCCACTTGCCCTTGCCCACGTAGTTGTAGAACTGGGTCTCGTTCCCGCACGCGGCGGGCTCTCCGGGCGAGACCTTCCCGCACGCCACGTTCGGAGCCGCCAGGATCAGCGGCCCGCGGAACGCCTTGAACCCGGCGCTGATCGTCGCCGGGGTGAGCTTGTTGAACGGGATCGCGTTCATGATCTTGACCGTGGCGAGCAACTCCTCCCAGGAGGTCTCCGAGAACACCCAGAGCATGTCCGGCACGGTCGTCCCGTACTGGAGACCCTTCTTGAGGTAGAGCTTCGACTGCGGACCGGGCAGGTTCACCAGCGTCTGGGCGATGCCGTAGGTCCACTTCGGAATGTCGTGGCTCGCGTACGCCGCCCCCGGGAGGAACGTGCAGATCGGCGTCGAGAGCACCGGCTTCGTGTAGTTGATCTGGTCGATCGCCCGGGCGAAGGGGACGCAGGTGGTGAAGCCGAGCGCCGCGACGATCATGTCGGACGAGCTCGCCTGCGTCGCCGCCCCGAGCAGGTCGGTCGACAGCGGAGGAACCCCGATCACCGTCACCTTCAGACCGATCTGCAACATGGCCTTCTTCAGGGCCAGCGCGGCGGTGTCGGCGCCCGGGTCGGTCGGATAGACGATGGCCACGGACTTCACCTTCGGCAGGAACCGCTTCGTGTAGGTGCCGAAGGGGCCGAGCACGCTGGTCTGGCTGCCGTTCAGGAAGTACGTGTTCCTCGCCGTGGGATCCGCCGGGTTGGCGGTGACGCCGGCGATGATCGGCTTCGTGCCCTTCACCGTCGAGTAGATCGACTGGTTACCGACCGTGACGAACCCGAAGAGGATGGCCTTCGTACCCTTGTTGTTGACCATCTGCTGGCCGCAGCGGACGCCTTCCTCTTCCGCCTGGGCCCAGAAGCACTCGTTGAGCTTGAGCGGATGGCCGTGGATGCCGCCGAGCTCGGCGTTCACCATCTTCACCCCGGCCTCGGTGACGTGCGTGCCCTGCGGGAAGTTGAAGTTGGGCGGGCCGCCCTGGCCGTTGATATAGCCGATGGTGACGGGCGACAGCTTCGGGTTCGCCTTCCCTTTGCCCCCGACGTAGAGCTGATAGTTCAGGACCTGTGGCGGCGGAAGCGCGCTCGTCGCCGCGACGGCCGTGGCGGTCGCCGCGAGCGCGGCCGCGACCGCGAGTCCAACGATCGCGGGTCGCCGTCGGAAGAGCTCGACGATGGTACCGGGACGCATTCCTACCTCCTTCGCGTAGCTACGGCATGCCCGTCGAAGTGCCCCGTACGTGTGCCGACCGTACGATCGAGCGAGAGTAACCGGCTCGCAAGAAATCTGTCAATCCTCTGTCCCGCCCTGCGGAACACTCACGCGGATCGCCGCTCGACTACCTCCCCGAAGATTGGATTCGAGAGCAGGAATTCGATCGCCTGCGCCCGCTCCTCGTTGCGCGGCTCGTCCGGGAACGAGGCGAGCATCGCCCGGAAGCGCTCGTCGGCGCCCTCGCGGAACTCGCGATGCGTGAAGACGTAGAGGTCGTCGTTCCGGATGCCGGCGAGCACACGCTCGCCGCACTCGAGCGGGTCCATCCACAGCGGGTCGTTCGGTCGCTCTTCGAGCTCCCGCTCCAGCTCGGCGTAGCCCGAGTCGCCGTAGCGCTCCGGCCGCATCCTGCCGCCCTCGCGGATGTTCGTTTGCACCGGCCCGGGACAGAACGCCGAGACGCCGATTCCTTCGCCGGCGAGCTCGGTTCGGAGGGCCTCCGAGAGCCCGATCAGCGCGGCCTTGGCCGTGATGTAGATCGCCGCGCCGGCGATGGGGAGCACGCCTGCCATCGACGCGGTGTTGACGATGTGGCCACCCTCGCCGTGCGCGAGCAGCCGCGGGACAAAGGTCTGGATCCCGTTGACGGCCCCGCCGAGCAGCACGCCGAGACCCCAGTCCCAGTCGTCGTACCGTGCGAGCGTGACGGGCCCGAGGATGCCCATTCCCGCGTTGTTGCAGAGGACGTGCACGTTGCCGAAGACGCGCTCCGCCTCGTCGGCCGCGCGGGTGAACCCTTCGCGGTCGGTGACGTCGAGCTCGACCGCGTGCACGGGCTTCCCCGCGAAGCCCCCCATTGCCGTCTCGATGTGATCACGCCGGAGGTCTGCGATCACGACGTTCATCCCGGCCGCGACGAGCGCCGTCGTCATACCGAGCCCGATGCCGCTCGCGCCACCGGTGACGAACGCGGTCTTGCCCTCGAGCTCCTGCATCAGCCGCCCGGCCAGGAGGCGAGAGCGTTCGCCTTGGCCGCGCGGCGTCCCTCCTCGACCGCGAGCCGGTCGGCCGGCACGGGCTCGTCGGGGAAGGCGGCCATCGTCTCGTCGAAGATCTCCCGCAGCTCGTCCCGGTGCTCCGGATGCGTGAAGACGTAGAAGTCGTTCTGCCTGATCGCACGCAGGACCTTCTCGCCGATCTCGTCCGGCTCCATGCCGGCCTCGTGCAGGCCGGGGAGGATGTGCATGAACTCCAGGTCTGCGGGCGTCGTGTCGGTCGAGAGCTCCGCAGGGCGGATCAGGTCGCTCTCGTAGATCTTGCTCTTCACGAGGCCGGGGCAGACCATCGAGACCCCGATCCCGTGCGGCAGCAGGCTCCAGCGCAGCGCGTCCGACAGTCCGTGCACCGCGAACTTCGCCGTCGTGTAGATACCGGCGCCCGGACCGGCGACGAACGAGGCCATGGACGCCGTGTTGACGACGTGCCCGCGCTCGCCGTGCGCCTTGATCCTGGGCACGAACGTGACGACGCCGTTGACGACGCCGCCGAGGTTGACGCCGAGCACCCAGTCCCAGTCCTGGTAGGTCGCGTCGGCGAGGTCGTTGAAGAGGTTGATGCCGGCGTTGTTGCAGAGGACGTGCACGTTGCCGAGCACCCGCTCGGTCTCGTCGGCGGCGCGCGCGAACGCCTCGCGGTCCGTGACGTCGAACTGGATCGCGTGCACGTCGCCGTCGAGCTCGGCAATCGCCGCTTCGAGATGATCGGTCCGGATGTCTGCGATGGCCACCCGCATGCCTGCCGCGACGAACGCCTTCGCCATGCCGAGCCCGACGCCGCTGCCGCCGCCGGTGACGAAGGCCACCTTCCCTTCGACGTCCCGCACGATCGGGACCTTATAGTCGCGGGCGTGATGGCGACCATCCGCGCGGACGTCGTCGGCAGCCTGCTGCGGCCCGAGTACCTGCGCGAGGCGAGGGAGGCGGCTCGGGCGGGCACGCTCGACGCCGCGGGGCTGCGCGCGACCGAGGACCGGGCCGTCCTCGAGGCGATCGCCATGCAGGAGGGCGCCGGGATCGAGGCGATCACGGACGGCGAGTACCGGCGGAGCGGCTGGATCGCGTTGATCCCCATGGTCGACGATCCGCTCTTCGAACCACCGGTGAGCGGGTTCGAGTTCCTTGACGCGGAGTCGGGCTGGCGCGGTCTGTGGAAGACGGGCGCGGGCGAGCCGGCCGACACGTCAGGGCTTCCACCGGAGGAGCCGTTCGTCACAAGGCGGCTCCAGGTCGAGCGCGACATCGTCGGGGACGAGTACGGGTTCCTGAAGACGAACGCCCACGCGCGTGCGAAGTACACGATCCCGGCCCCGAGCTGGCATCGCATCTTCTGGCACCCCGACTACTCGACCGACGCCTACCCGACGTCGGACGACTTCATTCGCGACATCGCCCGTTTGACGCGCGAGCACATCGTCGACCGGCTCGTTTCGCTCGGATGCGACTACGTCCAGATGGACGCCCCCAACTACGCGCAATGGCACATCGACCCGGGAAACCGCGCGGCGTTCGAGGCGCACGGGCACGACATGGCGCACGAGCTCGTCGCCGACGCCGAGCTCGACAACCTCGTCTTCGAGTGCCTCGAAGGCGTGACGCGCGCGATGCACATGTGCCGCGGCAACGCCCCGGGCGGCATGTGGGCCGCGACCGGCGGCTACGAGGTGATCTCGAAGGACGTCTTCCCCCGTCTGACCAACTACGACCGGCTGCTGCTCGAGTACGACTCGGACCGCGCCGGCGGCTTCGGGCCGCTCGGCGACGTCCTGCCTCACCACGAGGTCGTGCTCGGGCTCGTGACCACGAAGGCGGGGACGCTGGAGGATCCCGACGTCGTCGTCGCGAGGGTGGAGGAGGCGACGCGGTACGTGCCGCTAGAGCGGCTGGCGGTCAGCCCCCAGTGCGGCTTCGCCTCCGGCGAGATCGCGCGCACGATGACGATTCCCGAACAGGAGGCGAAGCTGCGCCTGGTCGGCGACGTCGCGCGTCGCGTCTGGTCCTAGAGGTTTGGTGTGAAATTGGGCCGACGCCGGGGGCGTTCCAGGTCAAGCCGGGCGGTGTGGACGGCCCGCGACGCGTAGCAGCGCTACGTGTCGCGACCGGACGCGCCGATCCGGCGCCGCGCCTGGGACGTCATCCGGCCCGGCGGAATTTCACATCAAGCCTCACATCACGCCTCTAGTCGGCGGTTCTCGAGATCCTGGTCAGGAGCCCGAGTTCGAGTCGCGCCAGGCGCTCTGCGATCGGCTCGTACTGCGCGGACATGTGCTGCCGGTAGACGGAGAGGTCGCGGTAGTACATCTGCAGCCGCTCGCCTTCTCTCGAGGCGCTCGATCCGCCCGTCCGGAAGAGCAGCTCGCCCGCCTCCCAGAGCAGACGGCCGGCGTGCTCGAGCATCGCCAGGCCGCGCATGTCCTCCTTGAGCGAGAACGGCTCGCCGCCCTCGAAGCCGCGACGGGAGTAGTCCATGAACCGGTCGGCGGCGACCTGCATCACCGCTTCCGCCGCCTCGACCAGGCCGAGCGCGAGACCGAACGGCCGCTGGAACTCCGGCGACTCGTACCGAGGCCCGTAGGGCGCGAAGCGCCCGGGCCGCGTGCGGATGATCTCCTCGTACTCGTCGAGCGCCGCGCGGACGGTTCCCGACATCGTCGCGATCAGTTCGCCGTGGAAGAACGAGAGCAGGCGACCGCCGTACAGCGGGCTCCCGTGCAGCCTGGAGCCGGGTGTCCCGTCGTCGACGTCGGCATCGAGCATGTCCATCGGAACGACGTACGCGTCCGGGACGACCGCCCCGGCGACCGCGATCGCGTTCGAGCCGCTCCCTCGCAGGCCGAGGAACCCGTCCCAGTCGTCGAGCATCGTCCACTGCTCTTTCGGGACGACGGCGATGCCGACGATGTCGGGCTCGTCGTCGCGGCGGACGAGGACGGCGGGCAGGAAGTGAGTCGCGATCGGCGCCCCCGAGCAGTACCGCCACGTACCCTCGATCCCCCAGCCGCCGGGGTGCGGCGTTGCGGTTCCCGTGGGCGCAGCCATGCTCGCCGCCAGGAACTCCCCGTCCGGCCCGAACACCTCGGCCTGCACCTGCTCGGGGAAGTACGAGCCCATGACGAGCGCGTGTCCGGCGGTCACGCCCATCATCCAGCCCGTGGAGGGGCACCCGCGGGAGATCTCCCGGACGACGCGGAAGTAGGTCGGCACGTCGAACTGGTAACCGCCGTACAGCCGTGGCTGCAGGCACCGGTAGAAGCCTGCCCGACGGAACTCCTCGTGCAGGTCGTCCGAGTAGCGGCCGCGCTCCTCCGTCGCAGCCTGCTCCTCCCGGAGCTGGGGACGGAGCGCTACGGCGCGCTCGATCATCGCCTCCGGCGTCAGCCCGGGCTCGGGGACGGGGACCGACTGGTCGGGGGCGCGGACGCTCATCCGCACGAGGCTAGCGTAGGATCGTCCCCGTGATGCCGGCAAGCAGACTCGCACTGGTGACGAGGACGATCTCGCCGGCGCCGGCCCGGAGCTGACCCGTGTTGCGCCGACGGCGGTTCTCCGAGTCCGAGATACGGCACGTCGAGAGCAGCGGTGTCGCCATCGCCTACCAGGTGGCGGGCAGCGGCCCGGTCGACGTCGTCGTGAGCCCGCCGCTCGTCTCGAGCGTCGCGCTCGCGTCGCGGTGGCCCTGGGCCGAGATCTATCGCCGCCTCGCAATGGGCTCCCGACTCGTCATCTACGACAAGCGCGGCATGGGAGCGTCCAACCGCGATGTCCCCCCGGCAGGGCTCGAGCTGGCGCTCGAGGACATGCGCGCGGTGATGGACGCGGCGGCCGCCGAGCGCGCCGTGATCTTCGGGATCTCGGAGGGAACGGCGCTCGCCCTGCTGTTCGCGGCGACCTTCCCGGAGCGAACCGCTGGGCTGATCTCGTTCGGAGGCTCGGCACGCGTGCTCGAGGCGCCCGACTACCCGTGGGGACGCGCGCCCGAGGCCGGGCCGCAGGCGCTGCAGGCGCTCCGTTATGTCTTCGAGGGCCCTCGCCGCCAGGCCGCGGAGCTGATCGCCTGGATCGGCAACCTGTCGCCGAGAGAGCGACGTCGGTTCGTCGACGGGATCCGCGCGTCCACGGACTTCCCGACGGCCGAGGCGTCGGTGCAGCTCGCGCGTTCGGTCGACATCAGGAGCGTCCTGCCCGACATCGACACGCCGACGCTGCTCATCCACGGCCAGGCGGACACCCAGATCCCGATCGGCGCGGCGCGCTACCTCAACGAGCAGATCCGCGGCTCCCGGCTGCTGGAGCTCCCGGGCGAGCGGCACCTGCCGACGGGAGCGGCCCTCGACCACGTGCTCGACGAGATCGACAGCTTCCTGGCGGGGATCGCGGCCCGCGAGGCTCAGGGCGACGAACGTCGCTCTGAGCGATGACCCGTTCGAGCGGACATTCGAGCCAGGCTACGCGACCCCCTGAAGATTGGTCAGTATCGTTCTCCGCCGTGTGTGACGGCCGAAGGAACACGCCCGAGTGAGGGTGCGGGAACCGGAATTCGTTCGCGTCTGCGGTGTCGAGGAGATTTCGGAGGGCATCCCGAGAGCGTTCTCGGTGGCCGGCGCCGCCGATCCAGAACGCGTGCTCGTGAGCCTGGACGGAGAGCTGTTCGCGCTGAGTGGGATCTGCCCCCACGAGTCGGCCGAGATGAGCGAGGGAGTCGTTTCGGACGGGGCACTGTGGTGTCCGCTCCATTCATCCGGATTCGACTGTCGCACGGGCGCCGTGATCCACCCTCCGGCGCGGGTGCCGCTCAAGACGTACAGGGTGCTCACCGACCGGGGCGGCGTCTACGTGCGCGTCCGACCGGGGCCGTAGGGGATGCTTTCTCGGATTCGGAGGTCGAAGCGGAGCATCCCGCTCGTCGACGTCGATCCGCAGGTGGCACACGCGAACCCGTTCCCGATCTACAGGTGGCTGCGGCTGAACGCCCCGGTGGCGTACGCGCAGGCGCTGGACGGCCTCTGCATGGTCACGTGCTGGGACGACGTCGTGACGGTGCTGAAGGACGACGAGACATACGGCTCGCGCGTGGATCAGAACCCTCTGCCCGAGACCCTGGCGGGCAACCTGCTGTTCACGGACGGGCAGGAGCACGCCCGGGCCCGGTCGGCTATGCAACCGCCCTGCCAGCCTCGACCGGCCAGCGCGTTCGCCGAGTCCGTCGTGCTGGCCGATGCCGACGATTTGATCGACGGATTCGAAGCCGAACAGCGGGCGGAGCTGGTCGATGCGTACTTCGAGCCGGTGGCGACGCGAGCCGTGGCGAAGCTCATCGGGCTCGACGACGTCCCAATGGTCGACCTGTGCCGGTGGTTCGACGTTACGGGCCGTTATTTCACCCGCAAGCCGCTGCCGCCGGACGCGGACATCACGAATCAGGAGTTCGACGACGCGATCCTCGGACGCCTGCCCAGACTCACTGCCGAGCCGGACTCGTCGCTGATCTCGACCATGCTCGACTGGCGCGACGAACGCGGCGGGCTGAGCGAACAGCAGCTGCTCGCGAACGCGAAGGTCTTCGCAGCCGCGGGCCAACACGAGCTCCGCGACCTGGCGGCGCACGCCCTGCTCGGTCTGCTCAGCCGGCCGGAGCAGCTGGCGGAACTCCGGGCCGACGTCTCGCTCGCGAACGCCGCGATCGAGGAAGCCGCGCGGTGGGCCTCGCCGGTGGGAATGGTTCCGCGGGTGGCAACGCGCCCCACGAGGCTGGCGGGCCTACGGATTCCGGTTGGCGCCATCCTCGGCGCCGTGGTCGCATCCGCGAACCGTGACGAGAACCGCTGGACCGATGGAAGCAGGTTCGATCTGCACCGGGACGAGGGAATGCACATGGGATTTGCCTCGGGGACGCACTTTTGCCTCGGCGCCTGGCTCGCCCGCGCCAGCGGAGCGGTCGCGCTGAGCCGGGTCGTCGAGCGCCTCCCTGAGTTGCGCCTGACGGACGGTGAGAAGCCTGTCGTCACCGGATGGAGGTTCCGGGAAGTGGCCCGGCTCCCCGTCACTTGGGGCTGACGGAGGAACCGTCTGGCGGGGGTGACTGCACGTGCTCTGCCGTGCCGCTCTCGCGTGCGGGCTGCGACGAGGGCCACCAGTTCCAGCGGCCGAGGATGACCATCAGCGACGGGACGAGGAGCGCCCGCACGATCGACGCGTCGATGAGAACGGCGAGCGCGATCCCGACGCCGACCTCCTTGACCATGATGATTTCCGAGGTCGCGAAGGACCCGACTGCGATGCAGAACAGGACCGCAGCGGCGGTGATGATGCGGCCGGTGCGCTCGAGACCGATCGCCACCGCTTCCCGGTTGGACAGCCCCGAGTCCCACGCCTCCCTGATGCGGGTGAGCAGGAAGATGCCGTAGTCGGTCGCGAGCCCGAATGCGACTGCGAACAGCACGATCGGTTGGGTCAGCTCGAGCGCGCCCTGCCCCCGGTAGTCGAGCAGCCCTTCCAGTCGGCCGTCCTGAAAGACGAGGACGAGGATCCCGAACGTCGCCGACAGCGTCAGGAGGTTCATCAGGAGCGCCTTGAACGGCAGCACCAGCGACCGGGTCGCAGCCCAGAGCAGGAAGAACGTCACCGCGCAGAGCAGTGCGGCGGCGATCGGCAGCGTCTCCCCGAGCGTGTGCTTCTGGTCGAGGAACTGCGCCGTCCCGCCGCCGACGAGCGCCCGGCCCGGCAGTGCGCGCATCTGCCGGACGAGGCGCTGCGAGGCGCCATCCAGAAACGGCTTGCCGGAGGATGCCTGCACCTCCCACACGCCCGGGCCGAGCTCGCGCGGCGGCGCCACGAAGGGTGCGGGGACACGTTCCGCATAGGCTTTGGCGTCTGTCTGCGTGCCGTGGACGACGGCGAAGATCGGCGTCGTGACGGCTGTCGGAAAGACCCGCTGGAGCGCGCTGAAGACGACCCGCGACGAGGACTTCGCGGGCAGCACCGACGGGTCGACACCCGTGAACCGGACCGACAGGAACGGCAGCGCGAGCACGAGCAGCAGCGCCGACGCCGCGATCGCGACAAGCACGGGGCGGCGCATCAGCGCACGTGCGAACCGGTACCAGCCGCCGCGCTCTCCGCGCGCCGTCCGATCGGCGGCTCGCCGCCAGCGACGAGGAGAGAGCGCGTTGATCCGCTCCCCGAGCAGGATGAAGAGCGCGGGCAGCACCGTGAGCGCGATCAGCCCGGCCAGCGGCGCGACCAGGCCGCCCGCGATGCCCATCGACCGCAGGAAGCCGAGCGGGAACATGGCCAGGGTCGCGACCGCCGCCGCAACGGTCACAGCGCTGAAGGCGACAGTCCGGCCGGCGGTCGCCATCGTCCGGCGCACCGCCTCGAGGCCGGGCCCGTGGCGCGCCAGCTCCTCGCGGTAGCGCGAGACGAGGAGCAGGCTGTAGTCGATCCCGAGGCCGAGCCCGATGCCGATGACGATGTTCAGCGCGTAGGTCGAAACCGGCATCGCGAGGTCGAGCAAGCGAAGGACGAGCAGCCCGCCGAGGATCGTGAGCGCGCCGCAGACGATCGGCAGCAACGCGGCGACGAGGCTCCGGAAGACCCAGAGCGCGAGCAGGAAGAGCACCGGGAACGCCAGCTCCTCGGCGAAGGTCAGGTCGTCCTGGATCTGGTGGGTCACCTGGACGGTCGCGATGGCGGCTCCCCCCACGGCGATGCCGTCGAGGGCCGCGAGCCGGTCCTTGACGCGCACCGCAGCGTCCCGCCACGCGTGCTGGGACAGGCCGGCGCGTGCGTACGCGGCGATCAGCGCCTGCCTGCTGTCCCTCGAGCGGATCGGCGGCGCGACCAACGGGAATGCCGGCTCCGAGCGGATCGCGGCGACGACTCGCGCACGCCGCTGCGGCGTGGGACGGTGCACGAGCACGAGCAGCTGCGGTGTCGGCGAGATCCCCGACGCGGCCTCGACGGCCCGCTCGGCTCGCAGGCTCTCGCTTCCGTGGGCGACGAAGTCGTTCGAGCCGCGCCCGAGCAGCCCCGGGGTCGCGAGCCCGAAGACGGCGGCGACGATCGCGAACGCGGCAGCCGCGGCGAGCACCCGCCGCGGCGCGCGAGCCGCCAGCTCCCCCGGGGCGTGCAAGCGACTCAGCCCACCGGAGGCGAAGGGCTCGTCACTCGAGGGCAGCCGCGGCGAGCTCCCCGAACAGCACGGCCCCACTGCATATTCCTCGCCGAAGCACGACGGAACGGCCACCCGGCCCAGCGCTGGAGCGCCCGGTGATCAACGGCCCGTCGCGTTGGCGACGAACGTTGCGATCGCCTCGGTGAAGTCCCTCCGACTGGTCTCCCAGGCGTAGAACATGTGGCCTCCGCCGAAGTGTCGGACCGTGAGGCGTTCGGTCATCTCCGGGTCGAGCCGCATCAGGTTTCGCAGCCGATCGGTCGCGTAGTAGGGGGTGACGAGGTCGTACCGCCCGTGGGTGATGAACGCCTTCATGTGCGGGTTGAGTGCCATGCCGTAGCGGAAGTCGTCGGTGGCGCCGACCGGCGGGACGAAGAAGTGCTGGTCGGTGTCTTCCTTCCAGGCTTTGTTGACCTCGAGGCTCAGGACCGTGTACTCGCGATCGGTCTCGACGCCGATCTCGGAGCGGAGCAGCCTGTTGATCGCCATGGTGTACGTGGGGCTGACCCCGGAGAAGGTCGGATCGGGGCCGGCGAACGAGTCGCGGTCGGGGAATGGATCCGTGGCCGTGATCGTCGCGTCGTAGAGGCCGAGCACCTTCCGTTGGTCGCGGAGCAGCTCGCGCGAGAACGTGCGAATCGTGATCCGCCCTTCGGCGCGGGTGACGATGCCCGGCGGCAGCCCGACGAGATCGCCCAGCCTGGTGAGGACCTGATCGCGCTCGGCGGGCGCCATCGAAGCGCCGCGGGTGAGGAAGGACGCGTAGTCGCCGGTGGCGAACGCCTCGGCTTCGCGCAGCACCTCGTCGAGCGCGGTGCCGGCGGCGAAAGCGCGTGAGCGGCCGTGATGTGCAGCTGCGGCGGCCATCGTCGGCAGCGTGTCGACCCAGGCGAGGACGTCGTAGTCGTTCGGGACCAACCCGGACAATTCGAGCGCGGGCGAGATCAGGATCGCACCGTTGAGCCCGATCCCCGCGTCTTCCTGAAGCATGCGCACGAGGCGTCCGACGCGATACCCGCCGTAGCTCTCGCCTGCGATGAAGACGGGCGATCCCCACCGGCCGTGCTCCGAGAGCCAGCGGCCCATGAACTCGCACAACGACTCGAGGTCGCGCTTCAGCCCGAAGTACTCCTTCGGATCGGTCGCGTCGCTGTCCTTGGCGTCCTTCTTGTCGTCCTTCGTCGCGTCGCCCTTCTCGCGCTCGATCACCCGGCTGAACCCCGTTCCCACCGGATCGACGAACACGAGGTCGGTGAAGTCGAGCCAGGACGCCTCGTTCTGCACGAGTCGAGGCGGCATCTCGGGGAGCGTGCCGTCGGCCGGAAAGACGACCCGCTGCGGGCCGACGACGCCGAGATGCAGATACGCCGACGACGCACCCGGACCGCCGTTGAAGACGAACATCACCGGCCTGTCGGCGGCGCCCCCTGTGGCGACATAGGAGACGGAGAAGATCTCCGCGGCAGGCTTCTCCTTCTTGCGCAGCACCAGCCACTTCGCGCTCGCCGTGTAGTCGATCGGCGCTGCTCCACCCGTCCACCTGGCGGACGTTTCCGCCCCCGGCGGCGGCTCGTGCTCGGACGTGGCAGACGCCCCGCCCTGCGTTTCCTGGTCGCTCATGGCACAGACGCTAACCAACCGGCGCCTGGTGAAGCGGCAGAGGAGGTTGACCGGCCCAGGGCTGACCCCGCAGCTCGTCCACGCGGCCTACGCCTCCTGGACCGGAGGCGACGCGCTGCGAGCGTGGTCCTCGTGATGCGAGCGCGCGAGCCGGAGTGCCCCTTTCCACCCGTCGAATCGCTCCTCCGCTTCGTCCCGCGACATGAGGGGCTCGTAGCTTGCGCCGGCTCGAATCAGGCTCCGGAGGCTGTCGGTGCCCTGCCACACTCCGATTGCGAGCCCGGACAGCGCCGCCGCGCCGAGCGCTGTCGAGTCCGTCTCGGCGGCAACCTCGATCCGGCACCCGAGGATGTCGGCCTGGAACTGCATCAGGAACGGGTTCGCCGCGGCGCCGCCGTCGGCGCGGAGCACCTCGACGGGCATCGGCAGTGTTTCGAGCACGTCGGCCACCTGGAAAGCCATCGCCTCCAGGGTCGCCCGGACGATGTGTTCGCGCGTCGTCGCCCGCGTCAGCCCGGTGATCAGTCCTCGGGCATTCGGGTCCCAGTGGGGCGAGCCGAGTCCCGTCAGGGCCGGTACGAAGTGCACCCCTTCCGTCGTCGGAGTCGCGAGCGCGACCTCCGCCGAATCGGCGGCGTCCGCAATGATCCCGAGGCCGTCGCGCAGCCATTGCAGAGCCGCGCCGCTGACGAGGACGGCACCCTCGACGGCGTCCTGCGGCTCGCTGTCCGGGGCTACCGCAGCGGCAGTCTTGAGCAGTCCGGCCGGAGCGGGCTCCGGTGCAGAACCGACGTTCACGAGCACGAAGCTGCCGGTCCCGTAGGTCGCCTTCGCCTCGCCCGGCGAGAAGCAGCCGAGCCCGAACAGTGCTGCCTGCTGGTCGCCGGCTACCCCGGCGATCGGCAACCGGGCACCGAGGAACTCCGCCTCGCCGACGATGCCGCTCGAAGGCTTGACCGACGGAAGCATGAGCGGGTCGACACCGAACAGACGCAGAAGATCGGGATCCCACTCGCGCGTCCGGAGGTCGAACAGCATCGTCCGCGAGGCGTTGGTCTCGTCGGTCGCGTGAACCGTCCCCTGCGTCAGCTTCCAGATCAGCCACGAGTCGATGGTCCCGAACGCCAACTCAGGCTGCGGCAGATCCGTGCGGGCGAGGAGCCATTCGAGCTTCGTGGCGGAGAAGTAGGGATCGGGCACGAGGCCCGTCCGTTCGCGCACCAGCGCGAACGGGAGCTGCCGACAGCGCTCGGCCGTCCGCCGGTCCTGCCAGACGATCGCACGCTGTAACGGCCGCCCCGAACGGCGCTCCCAGACGACCGTCGTCTCCCGTTGCGACGCGATGCCGAGACCCTGAAGCTGCGCAGGGGACAGGCGAGCGTCGGAAAGGGCGTCGGTCGCCGCCGCGATCACGCTCTGCCACAGCTCTTCCGGGTCGTGCTCGACCCATCCAGGCTGAGGGAAGTACTGGCGGATCTCGCGGTACCCGCGACCCACGACACGAAGCTCGGGATCGACGACCAGGCAGGTCGTTCCGGACGTGCCCTGGTCGATCGCGAGAACCACGCAGGCGTCTCCGGCCTAGAAGTCGATGCGCATCACGACCCGGCGGAGGGTCGGATGGCTGACCTCGGTGAACCCGGCGTCGGCGAAGATGCTGCGGCTCCCGACATGGAGCTCGACCGGCATGATCTCGTGCCCGGCCTTCGTGATCATCGGGTAGCCCTCGAGGGCGCGGGCGCCGCGCTCCCGTGCGTAGTCGACGGCGGCGCGTACGAGCGCACGGCTGATCCCGCGGCGCCGGAAGCCCGTACGGGTGACGACGCAGGTCACTGCCCAGACGCTGTCGTCGGTCTTGTCCTCCGCTCGGCCCTCCCACGGGACGCGAGTCTTGAGCAGCAGGCGCGGGTAGGCGTTACGCGGCTCGACCGCGCACCAGCCGACGGGCTCGCCGTCGAGGTAGGCGACGAGGCCGCTCGTCGTGCCCGACTCCGGGTGACCACAGTCGGTCTGCGCGCGGAGCCGGAACGCCAACTCCTCGGCGCCAACCGATGCCCAACTCTCCCCGGGCTGCATCTTGTAGCGCTGGCACCAGCATCTGGAGAGATCGCCACGCGTGCCGAACACGGCCTGGAGATCGTCCCAGCTCGACTCGTTGGCGGGGACGGTCGTGACGACGGTCGTCGCCCCTTCGGTCATGCGGAGACGGTACTGCACGGTGCTCCGCGCCACCCTCCGGGCACGGCCCCGGCGATCGCCCCGTCATGCGTACCGAGGCGACGGGGCGGGCTCGAAGGACGGCGTCTGCTCCGCTTCGGAATTGGGTCGCATAGGCTCATGGGCCGGTTCGATGACGACAGGAAGCCCCGATGACGCCCAGCTTTCCGAGCTCCGCCGGGAGCTCGAGGATCTGCGCGACCGGCAGAGGGCGGTGTCGGACGTCCTCCGCACGCTCAGCCGGTCGGGGATGCGTCTCCAGCCGATTCTCGACCGGATCGTCGAGGCCGCCACGAGGCTCTGCCATGCCGAGACCGGCATCATCTTCCGCGCCGGGGGCGAGCTCTTCCACATGCAGGCGGCGTTCGGACTGAACACCGAGCAACTCGCCTACGAGCGCGAACACCCGAGCGAGGCCGGGTCAGGATCGTGCACAGGTCGTGTCGTGATGACGCGCAAGCCGGTTCACATCCCCGACATCCGTGCCGACCCGGACTACACGTTCCCGATGCCGGAGGTCGGGGGACAGCGGACGCTGCTCGGCGTCCCCGTGATCGTGGAGGACGACCTCGTGGGCGTGATCGGACTCGCCAGGGCGGACGTGCGCCCGTTCGACCAGAGTGAGATCGATCTCGTCGCGACGTTCGCCGACCAGTGCGCGGTCGCGATCTCGGGCGCGGAGCTGTTCGAGACGGTCGAGCGGCAGAAGGCCGAGCTCGCACGGTTCATCTCGCCGGAGGTTGCGGCGCTGATCTCGAGCGACGAGGGCGCGCAGCTCCTGGCCGGCCACCGTGCCTACATCACGGTCGTCTACTTCGATCTCCGCGGGTTCACGAGCTTCGCCGAGAGCGCCGAGCCCGAAGAGCTGATCAACGTCGTACGTGAGTACCACGGGGCGGCGGGCGAGCTCGTGCTCGCCCACGGCGGGACGCTCGAGCACTTCGCCGGCGACGGGCTGATGGTGTTCTTCAACGATCCGGTTCCCATGCCCGAGCACGAGCTGCACGCCGCGAGGCTGGCGTGCGCGATGCGTGAGCGGATCGGGGCGCTCGCCGCCGGATGGCGCAAGCGGGGTTACGAGCTCGGACTCGGCGCCGGGATCGCGGTCGGGCATGCCACGCTCGGCCGGATCGGGTTCGAAGGACGCTACGACTACGGCGCGCTCGGCAGCGTGACCAACCTCGCCGCGCGCCTGAGCGACGAGGCGGCAGCCGAGCAGATCCTGCTGAGCCAACGCGCCTACGCGGCGCTCGAGGAGCGAGTCGAAGCCAGGCCGGTCACCGATCTCCGGATGAAGGGCTTTGCCCGGTCGATGACGGCCTATGAGCTCCTGCAGGTCACCGACCCCGGATAGATCACGGCTTTCCGTAGTCGTGCGCGGGTGCTCTATCGCAACGAGTCGGCCGCGCGTTGCCTGGCGTATTCGGCGAATGCGATCGTCGCTTCCACGCTTCCCGTTCGCGGAGGGTCGTCCCATGCGAGCGCTCGATCGTCGAGAACCTGCTGGATCAGGCCGTGCCACGCCGGATTCAGCGTGTACTTTGCCCATTCGAGCGATGCCGGCTTGGAGGCCACCTCGCCGTTGTCGAGCGTGTACAGCATTCGGCACAGAGAGGCGACTGCGTAGCGCTGCGACCAGGCGATGTCGAAGCTGGTCCAGCTGAACAGGTCCGGCAGGAAGCTCTCGATCAGTGGTGGCATCGTGTTGCGAAGCGCGTCTCCGGGAACCCGGCGGACGAATTCGCGTGGGTCCGGCCCGGCGAGCGTGAGTCCGCACTTCCGGAGCGTCCATCTCACGACTTCGGTGTTGCAGTGGGTCGACCACTGCATCTCCCGCCGGCCCCGGTCGACATACAGCCACTGCCGGTCGAGAGCCGCGAGTGTCTCGAGGTCGGCCCTCGGAGCGTAGGAACCTTCCAGATCGTGCGTCCAGTGCCCGGAGCGCGTCGGGATTTCGTCGTGAAGCTCGCGCAGCGCCCGCTCCTGCTCTGCCGTGACCCGATCCTCGGTGACGATCAGAAAGTCGCAGTCGCTGTAGAGGTCACCGGCTCCGAGCGCGAACGAGCCGGTCAGGTAGGCACCGACGAAGTCGCCTCCGAGGATCGACTCGACACGAGCGACGAGTCCACCCAGGAGTTCGTTCAGCTCCGGAAAGACCGTCGCCGGCAACGCCGCTCCCTGTGGGGTGGTCACCTCGGCATTCAACAGGAGTCGCGCGACCAGCCGGCATCACCGTAAGGTGCGGTCGTGCTGCGCACCATCGTCGACGACGTTCCGTCACTCGTTCTCGTCCTCCTGACGGTGGTGATCACGGTGAGCGTCGTATTCGGCGGGGTCTTGCTGGTCCGGCGCTACGTGCCGGCCACACGAGAGGGCTTCGACGCCGAAGTCTCGTCGCAGGTCCTCGGCGTCGTCGCGGCGCTCTTCGGCCTGTTCCTGGCCTTCGTGATCGTGATCGAGTTCCAGAGCTTCGACAGCGCGCAGAGCAACGTCGACCAGGAGGCGAACTCCCTCGCTGCAATCACGCGTGACAGCAGGATCTTTCCGGCCGCGGAGGGCAATCGCGTGCGCCACGCGGTCGGGGCCTACGTGCGCGAGGTCGTGAACGACGAATGGCCTCGGATGCACAGGGGCAGCGAGAGCGACTCGGCACTCAAAGCCGTCGACGGCATCTACGCCGCCTTCCAGAGCATCAGGCTGAGATCGCCCGAGACGATCGCGTTCTACGACGACGGGGTCAAGCAGCTGAACGAGGCATTGAGCTCCCGCCGTCAGCGGATCGGCGACGCCGGCGGGGGACTGTCGTCGCTGGTGCTCGCGCTGATCGCGATCGGCTCGTGCCTGATCCTCGGCTACGCGATGCTCGTCGGATCGCGCAGCTACTGGTTCCATGCGATCGGTGCGTGCGCGATCGCGCTGATCGTGGCTCTCTCGCTCGTCGTGCTCGTCGACCTGAGTTACCCGTTCTCGGGCGACCTCTCGGTCAGCTCAGACCCGTTCAAGAGCGGAGCGCTCGCACAGTTCTTCACCCGCTGACGCTCGTCGGCCGATCAGGCGCGATAGCACTAAGATCGCCCGGTGAACGACACCGACCCGCACGACAGCACTCGCGCCGACGGCCCGTCCGATCCAGGCGCCGCCGTACCTCCGAAACCGAGACTCACCGGAGCTCCGCTCCTCATCGCGGGGCTCGCCGTGGTGCTCCTCGTGCAGGCGGCGTTCGTGCTCTCGTACGTCGGTGCCCTTCACTCCCCGAAGCCGCACAGCGTGACTCTCGGGACCGTCGGAACGTCGCCGCTTCCGGCCGTCGTCGCAAAGCAGTTCTCCCTGAAGATCACGCGGTACTCGAGCGAAGCGGACGCGCGTGTCGCGATCGACCAGCGAAAGATCAACGGCGCGTTCGTCGTCGACTCCACGGGCGCGAAGTTGATCGTCGTGCCTGCGGCGGGCCCAGCCATGGCCTCGGCTCTCGGCACCGCCTTCGGGGCTGTCGGAGCCGCACTCGGCAAGAAGATCGCGATCGTCCAGGTTCACCCGCTGCCCTCCGGCGACGCAGGCGGGAGCGCCTCGTTCCTGGTCGTCATGGCACTCATCATCGGTGGGTATCTCGCGTCGACCATCGGCATGGCGTTCGGCGGACAGGGGACGCGGCGACGGCGCCTCACGTCACTGGCGGTCGCTGCGGTGATCGGAGCGCTCCTCACGGACACGTTCGCCGGGCCCGTGCTCGGAGCGATTCCCACGTCGAAGTTCCTCGCGCTCTGGGGCCTGTTCATCCTGGTGATGATGGCCGTCGCGTTCGCGACCGCCGGGCTGCAGGCACTGCTCGGCCCGGCGGGCACGCTGGTCGTGGTCGTCGTCTTCGTGATCTTCGGAGCGCCGGCCTCGGGCGGCACCGTGCCGTCGCCGTTCCTGCCGGGGTTCTGGCGGACGTTCGGCCCGTACCTGCCCGCCGGCGCGGGCACGACCGCGGTCCGAAACACGATCTACTTCGGCGGCAACGACATCGCGCCGTCGCTGATCGTTCTCGCGGGCTACCTCGCCGCGGGAGCACTGGCTGTCGTCGCCGTCCGGAGGCGGAGGCCGCCGAGTGACGCGACGGCCGAGGTCGAGGCGTCCACGGCGGCCGCCGCCGGCGTGATCGTCTAGCCGGTTCTTGTCGCAGGAGATACGATCTCGCGGCCTCATGCGGATCGAGATCCAGACGAACAGGACTCCGATCATCGCCGGCGACGAGATCGGGATCGTCATCCACCCGAGCGGCGTGGACTACCTGACCATGTGGTACAGCCTGGAGCTCCTCGCACCCCCGAGGACGCTCGCGGGGGTCATCGGGCCGTTCAACCCCCACTACGACTGGACGGTCGACGCGATCGGCAACGGGCTCGTGGTCAAGGCGATCGCACACGCGGGGTTCGGGCTCGTCTCGACGAGCGCGCTCAGCAATCCCTTCACCGTCATTCCGGACGCCCCGAAGGTCTCCGCGCCGGTCTCGGACGAGCTGATGAGCGCAGGCAGCGCCTACACGTTCCGGTGGGACATCAACCCCCCGCACCCGGACACGAACCGCGTCCTCTTCTCCACCGACGGAGGCGGTCACTTCCAGCAGCTCGGAGCTGACGTTCCGGGCAATGCACACAGCGCCTCGCGTCACGTTCCGTCCACGCCGACCGACCAGGGGCGCGTGCGGGTCGAGGGGATCTTCGCCGGCTTTCCGCCTTCCTTCTTCGACGGCGTCAACGTGCGCACGACGGCCTCGCCGGTCGTCAGGGTCTCGCGGCCCGGTGCCGGGACCATCTGGCACCTGGGCGACGAGGCGACCATCGCCTGGGACGCCCACGGAGAGGTCAGCCACTTCGTGGTCCGGTTCTCCCGCGACGGCGGCCATTCGTGGACGACGCTCTCCTCGAACGTCGACGGGGCGGAGCGGCAGATCTCCGTTCCGGTCGACCCGCCGGCCTCCGAGAACTGCAAGGTCCGCGTCGAGGCCGTCGGGCCGACCGGCTCGGAGTCGGACGACAGCGACGGCTTCTTCCGGATCAGACCGCCGCACTAGCGGCCCACGCCGCCTCTTCGTCAGCCGGCCGCGCAGTCGTGGCAGGTACCGCGCAGGACGACGTCGTGTCCGGCGACGGCGTAGCCGGTGCGTCGTTCGACGTTGTGCAGCGCCAGCTCGAGCTCGTCGTCGGCGAACGCCTCGACCTTGCCGCAGTCGTCGCAGACGAGGTGGTGGTGATGCTCGCCGTCGGCGTGGATCGGCTCGAAGCGCGAGGTGCCGGCGCCGATGTCGATGCGCTGGACGAAGCCGTCTCTCGTCAGCTGCTCGAGGACGCGGTAGACGCTCGCGATACCGATACGGCGGCCCTCGGCGCGGAGTTGATCGAAGATCTCCTGCGCGGTCAGGCAACAGTCCTGGCGTCCAAGCAACTCGACGAGCGCGCGGCGCGCGCCACCGCTGCGATGCCCTTTCGAGTGGATCGAGGCGAGCGTCGCCTCGGTCCAGGAGCCGTGATGGGCCGTCGAGGTCATTGTCGTAATGGTAGCGACTCTCGTCTAAGTCGATAGCGGGAATGAGTCTTGTTAGCTACAGTGGCGCTGGTGCGCACGTTCGAGTTCGTTGCCTTCGCGGCGGCGGCGGTCGCTGCGGCGGCGCTGTCGGGCGTCGGCGTGGCAGCGGGCGGGAGCACGATCCAGGTGGTCGCGGCCGAGAACGTCTGGGGGAGCATCGCCGCACAGCTGGGCGGTAAGCACGCCCACGTGACTAGCGTGATCGCCAATCCGGCCACCGATCCGCACGACTACGAGCCCACCGCTGTCGACGCGCGGGCGATGGCCGGTTCCCAGCTCGCGATCGTGAACGGGATCGGGTACGACCCCTGGGCGCCGAAGCTGCTGGCCGCGAGCCCGGCTGACGGCCGGATCGTCCTGACCGTCGGCGATCTGGTCGGGATCGAGACGGGAGGGAATCCGCATCGCTGGTACTCGCCCGCGAACGTGCAGCAGGTGATCGCAACGATCGTCCGCGACTACACGAAGCTCGACCCGAAGGACGCCGGCTACTTCAGGCGGCAGCAGGCAGCGTTCGAGACGCGCGGGCTCGCCCGGTACAAACGCCTGATCGCGACGATCAGACACAGGTACGCCGGCGTCCCGGTCGGCGCGTCCGAGAGCATCTTCGCGCCGCTGGCCCGGGCGCTCGGGCTTCGGCTGGTGACTCCACCCTCATTCCTGAAAGCGATCAGCGAGGGCGCGGAGCCGACGGCAGCGGACATCACGACCATCGGCGACCAGATCGCGCGCGGGCGGATCAGGGTCTGGGTGTTCAACAGCCAGAACAGCACCCCCGACGTCAAGCGGATCACCGACGCCGCCCGCAAGAGGCGAATCCCGGTCACGACGATCACCGAGACGCTCACGCCCGCATCGGCGACGTTCCAGGAATGGCAGTCGCGCCAGCTCGAGGCCCTCGCGGCGGCGCTGCACAGAGCGACCGGTCGATGAAGCCGGACGGCGTCGCGGTCGAGTTCGACGGTGCGGCCGCACGGCTGGGCGACCGGACGATCTGGAGCGACGTGTCACTGACCGTCGAGCGCGGCCAGTTCGTCGCCGTGCTCGGCCCCAACGGCGCCGGCAAGTCGACCCTGATCAAGGCCGTGCTCGGCCTGCTGCCGCTGGCAGCCGGTCGGGCGCAGGTGCTCGACCGGGCGCCGGGTGCCGCAAACAAGCGCATCGGCTACCTGCCGCAACGGCGGAACTTCGACGAGGGCACCCGGATCCGCGGCATCGACATCGTCGGGCTCGGACTCGACGGTGCCCGCTGGGGGATCCCGATACCGGGCCTGCCGGGCCGCGGCCGACAGACGGCGCGCGTCAAGGCCGTGGTCGACCTCGTCGGCGCCGGCGCTTACGCCGACCGGCCGATCGGCGAGCTCTCGGGCGGCGAGCAGCAGCGGCTGCTGATCGCGCAGGCACTCGTGCGGCAGCCGGAGCTCCTGCTCCTCGACGAGCCGCTCGACAGTCTCGACCTGCCGAATCAGGCGGCCGTGGCCGCGCTGATCCGCCGGATCTGCCGCGAACAGCGCGTGGCGGTCATGCTCGTCGCGCACGACATCAACCCGATCATCAGCTACCTCGACCGGGTCATCTATCTCGCCGGCGGCGGAGCCGTCGAAGGACGCCCCGAAGACGTGATCTCGAGCGAGACCCTCACTCGTCTGTACGGGGCGCCGATCGAGGTGCTGCAGGCATCCGACGGTCGGCTCGTCGTCGTCGGCCAACCCGAGGCGCCGTTCGTGCACGGCGACCGCCACGCCCATGCCCATTGAGGCCGCCGTCTTCCAGGGCCTGTCCTGGAACCTCGTCTCCGACATCGAGCAGCTCTTCCTCTATCCGTTCATGGTCAACGCGCTCGAGGCGGGGACGATCGTGGCGGTCATGGCCGGGGTGACCGGGTGGTTCATGGTCCTGCGCCGACAGACCTTCGCCGGGCACACGCTCTCGGTCATCGCCTTCCCGGGCGCCGCCGCCGCCGCGCTCGCCGGCCTCCCGCTCGCCGTCGGCTACTTCGGGTTCTGCGGCCTCGGCGCGCTCGCGCTGGCAGGCGTCGCCGGCTCGCGGCGCAGCCTGAGCGCCGAGTCGGCGGCAATCGGCTCGCTGCAGGCGCTCGCCCTCGCACTCGGATTCGTCTTCGTCGCCCTCTACCACGGCATCCTCAACGGACTCGACTCGCTGCTCTTCGGCACGTTCCTCGGCATCACCACCGGGCAGGTGACCGTGCTCCTCGTCGTCGCCGCCGTCACGATCGCGCTCGTGGCCGTCGCCGCCCGGCCGCTCTTCTTCGCCTCGGTCGACGCCGACGTGGCCCGCGCCGCAGGCGTGCCGGTGCGCCTGCTCGGGTTCGGCTTCCTGCTCGTCCTCGGGCTCTCCGTCGCCGAGACGAGCCAGATCACCGGCGCGCTGCTCGTGTTCGCGCTCCTCGTCACACCCGCTGCGACCGCGCACCAGCTCACCGCCCGGCCCGGCCTCGGCCTCGCGCTCTCGGTCGCGATCGCACTCGCCGTCACCTGGCTCGGGCTCGCCCTCGCGTACTTCTCGATCTACCCGGTCGGCTTCTACGTCACCTCGTTGGCATTCGCGGCATACGTCCTCGCCCGCCTCGGACGTGCCCTCGCGCGACGCCGCCCCACCCCGGCACCCCTGGTGCCGGAGGCCCGCTGATGTTCGCGCACGAGTTCATGCGCAACGCGCTCGTCTCCGGCAGCGTCGTCGGGATCGCCTGCGGCCTCGTCGGCTGGTTCGTCGTCCTCCGCGCCCAGGTCTTCGCCGCCGACGCGCTCAGCCACGTCGCCTTCACGGGGGCGCTCGCCGCCGCCGTCCTCGGCTACGACATCCTCGCCGGGCTCTTCCTCGCCACGATCCTCGGCGGCGTCGTCATGGGCCTGCTCGGCGACCGTGCCCGAGCCGACGACGTCACCATCGGCACCCTGTTCGCGTTCACGCTCGGCCTCGGCGTGCTCTTCCTGTCCATCTTCACGAGGCAGTCGAGCGCCGGCAACGGCACCGCCGGCGTCCGCGTCCTCTTCGGATCGATCTTCAGCCTCACCGCGACGGACGTCAGGCGGAACATCGTGCTCGCGCTGTTCGCAGTCGCGCTCCTGCTCGCGATCGCGCGCCCGCTCCTCTTCGCCACGCTCGATGCCGACGTCGCCGTCGCCCAGGGCGTGCCGGTGCGCGCGCTCGGACTCCTGTTCCTCGCCCTGCTCGGCCTCGTCGCCGCCCAGGCGAGCCAGGCCATCGGCGCACTCCTCTTCCTCGGCCTCCTCGCCGCTCCGGCCGGCGCCGCTCACCGACTCACCGCCAACCCCTACCGGGGGCTTGGGCTCTCCGCGCTCGTGTCGCTCGGCTCGGTCTGGGCAGGCCTGACGCTCAGCTATCTCTTCCCGTCGCTTCCGCCCAGCTCGATGATCGTCGCGGTCGCGGTCGGGTGCTACGTCGTCGCGGTCGCCTCGACGCGCGCCTCGGTCAGCCTGCGTCGAGGAGCGTTTCGAGCAGGTCGCCGAGTTGAGCAGTAGCGAGGCAGATGGAGGTGTCGGCGGCGCCGTAGTAGATGCGAACCTCGTCGGATGCCTCGTCGTGGACGACACCGCACGGGAAGACGACGTTCGGCACGTCGCCCTGACGTTCGTAGCTGGCCAACGGCCCGAAGGCCGCGTCCGAAGACCGGTGGAGCACGCGCGTCGGCTCGTCGATGTCGAGCAGTGCGAGGCCGAGACGATAGAGGTCGCCCGCGACGGTTTGCTTGGCTCCGTGGTAGATCAGCAGCCACCCGTGCTCGGTCTTGACGAGCGGCGGCCCGATCCCGATCCGCCGGGAGTCCCACCACGCACCGCGCCGCGGCTGCAAGACCTGCTCGCCGGTGCTCCAACTGTGCAGGTCGGGGGAACGGGACAGGAAGATCTCGCCGCGTGAGCCGCCGTAGGCGTTGATCGGCCGGTGGAAGAGGATCCACTCTCCGCCGATTCGTTCCGGCAGCAGGGCGGCGTTCTTGTCCTCCGCGCGCTTGACGATGCCGAGTCGCTCGACCGTACGGAAGTCGGTCGTGGTGGCGAGGTAGACCGCCGCGCCCGCGGGCCCGTAGGCGGTGCAGGTGATGGCAAAGCGGCCGAGCTCGTCGAGCCAGACGACACGCGGATCCTCGAAGCCCCAGAGTTCGGTCTCCACCCCGTCCTCTGCCTCCAGCAGGGGCTCCGGGGAGACGTCCCACTGGTCGAATCCGCTCGGTGAGCGGGCGACGGTCAGGTGCGAGACGCCGTTGAGCGCTTCGACGCGGGCGAGCAGGATCGTCTCGCCGTTCAGGGTTGCCGCGCCCGGGTTGAAGACAGTGTTGGCGGGATATGGCCAGTCGGCGGCCGTGAGGATCGGGTTCCCCGGGTGGCGGACGAAGAGCTCGCGGGAGCGCGTCATGCCGTCACGAGAGCTCGGGGGGCGTGGCGGCGGAGCACGACCGGAAGGCCGGCTCCGTCGAGGACGAGTTGCGCGCGGTGGAATGAGAGCGTCGACTCGGCTCCCTCGTTCGCGTTGATGTCGTCGTCTCCGAGCCCGTCGCTGCAGCCGCCGTTCGAGAAGTCGTAGAGCGGCCGGTCGAGCCGGTTCCGCCCGAGGAACCAGTCGAACGCCCTCTGCGCTCTCGCCCCGTGCTCGGGGTCGCCGGTGACCGTGAACGCGGCGAGCTCGGCCTCGACGAAGGCGCACGCCTCGAGCGGCTGCTCGTCCCCTGCGCCCGGAGCCGGCTCGTCGCGATGGCGTCCCTCGTGGCCCGGCAGGCGAAGCATGTCGTCGGCGAGCCCGCACTCGTCTCCGAGCCAGTCGAGCGCTTCGAGTCCCGCGGCGACTGCCTCGTCGCGGCCGAGCGCCTTCCCGCCGAGGATGAGCGCATGCGGCAGCCGCGCGTTGTCGTAGCGCAGGTCGTCCTCGAACCAGCGCCAGTCATCGGTGGCCGACAGCCGGTAGGAGGAGGCGAGCTGGTCGACGAACCGCCCCAGCAGGCGATGGGCGTCCGGATCCAGTCGATCCGGGTCGAGACGCGCAAGGCCGAGAGTCGAGTACGCCGCGGTTCGCAGCGAGACCTCGCCGGCCAGCGAGGCCACGAGAAACGAGAGCAACCTGCCGGCGGGGCCGACGACTCCCGGCACCCATGCCGTCGACAGCACCTCACCGAGGGCGCTCACGGTACGGCCGACGTGGTCCCCGACATGGGGCTCGTCGAGCCAGTGTCGTTCGTAGTCCATGAAGTTGCGCATGCCGGCGCCGCGCTCGTCGGTCGCGTCGTAGAGGAACGCGAGCGCGCGATGGAAGATCGCCGTCCAGCGCTGGTCGCCGTCGCGGCGCTCCAGTCCCAGTGCGACGATGGCCAGGCGGGCGACGTCGTCGACGCAGTAGCCGGTCATCCGATTCGGGATGACGCCGTGCGCATGCTGCACGATCCCGACGTCGTCCACGAGCGTGTGCAGATGATCGGTGCGAACCTGGGCGAGCTGGAGGTTCCCCGCCGGCAGGGACGGCCGGCGCGGCGCCGACGTCGCTGCCTCGCGCAGGACGGCGGCCGTCGCCTCCGCCGCCGCCGACCACACGAGGTCGGCGCCGATTCGCCGCGCCTCACTACGAGCGGCGGCAAGCTTGTCGGGCTGGTCGGCGTAGTCGCAGACCGCGTCCGCGAGCGCCTGCGGATCCGCAAAGGGCACGATCGTTCCTGCGCCCGAGGCGAGCACGTCCTCGGCGTACCAGTACGGGGTCGAGACGGCCGCACAACCGGCGGCGATCGCAAACGTCAAAGCTCCGGAGGCGATCTGCTCGCGGCTGCGGTACGGCGTGACGAACACATCGGTGGCGGCGAGCAGATCGGCGAGCTCGTCGATCGACAGGAACCGGTCGTCGAACTCCACGTGCTCCTCGAGCCCGAGATCGATCACGCGGCGCTCGAGCTGGAGCCGGTACTTCTCACCCTCGCGCCTCGCAACCTGCGGATGGGTGCGTCCGGCGACCAGGTAGAGGGCCTCCGGGTGGCGCTCGACGATCGCCGGCAACGCCTCGATCACCGTCTCCAGGCCCTTGCCCTCGGACAGGAGGCCGAAGGTCGAGAGCAGGAAGCGCTGCTGGATGTGCTCGTAGCCGCCGACCAGCGGAGCGACGTACTGAGGTCGCCGGCCCGCCGACTGCTCGGCGCGCCGCCGTCCGAGCACCGTCGGAGCGCCGTGCGGGACCACGCAGATCTTGTTCGGTGCACACGCGTTCAGCCCGACGAGGAGGCGACGCGCCGTTTCGGTCATCACGATCACCCGCTCGGCCTCCCCGCACAGCGCCGTCAGCACCTCGAGCTGATGCGGCTTCGGCTCCGACAGGAGCGTGTGCAGCGTCACGACGAGCGGCTGCGAGAGCTCGCGGGCGAACGACAGCACGTACTCGCCGTCGAGGCCGCCAAAGATCCCGTACTCGTGCTGCAGCGAGACGACGTCGACGTCGAGGCGGCCGAGCAGCCGGGCGGCTCGAACATAGTCACCCCGGACCGACTGTGACACCGTGGCCAGGACATCCGGCCCCTGCGGGCTCGCCGGATCGTCGACGACCACGATCGAGCCCGCATGTTCGACGTCGGCGACGTCGAGGAGAGCCTCGCGCAGGTCCGAGGCGAACACACCGATCCCGCAGGCACGCGGCGGGAAGGTGGAGAAGATCGCGGTACGCATCACGCGGGTCGCCGTTTCACGAACGGGAGGGTCCCGTTCGGGGCGACGCTACGCGTCACCGATCTTCTTCTTGGCGGCCCGTTTTTCCGTGCGGCGTTCCTTGAGGGTCTTCTGCGGCTGCTTCTTCTGCAGCTTCTTCGGCTTCTCGGAACCCTTCATCGCGACCTCCTCGGCCGTAGCTCCTCGCGGTGACAGCAGCGCAATGTTGTGGTGCAGCGCCCCGCACTCCGACTCGCCCGCATACGCGGATCGAGAGGGTGCGGGGCGCCGTTTCTCGGACTAGGAGGCCGCGAGCGCGACGTTAGTCGCCTCGGGACCCTTCGCACCCTCGGCGGGCTCGAAGTTGACCTTCGCGCCTTCCGAGAGCGTCTTGAAGCCCTCACCGCTGATGCTGCGATGGTGGACGAAAACGTCCTTGCCACCGTCGTCAGGGGTGATGAAGCCGTAGCCCTTGTCGTTCGAGAACCATTTGACGGTTCCAGTTGCCATATACACCTCCTCTACCACTAACGAACGCGTAGGGGAGGCAGTGTTCTGCAACCGGTACTCGCTCTAGTTGACATCACGGTAGCAGTCGGCAGCCCGGTCCCTGCTGGGGCCGCGGTCGACCGCGTCCGTTTTGTCATACTGGACGTGGCCGCAGCGAGCAGTGGCGCCGACCTTTTCTGTCAGCCGCCCGCTCCTTCTCGTTGAGACCTTCTGGCACTCGACGCTGGGAGCAACCGTTGGACGGCAATACTCGTTGCATGGAGAACTCATCGGGTTCGCACGCCGGGACCGCGGTATGAGCGGCTCGACGCCGTCGGCCACGACTGTCCGCTCGCTCGCGCGCCGCGCGTACTGCCCGCTGTGTGGGTACGCGCATACGAAGATGCTCGTCAGCGACGTCCGCGGCGTCGAGGACGCCCTCTGTCCGGGCCGCTGCGCCGACGCCTGGCACGCGCTGGCCGCGCTACGGCTGCGCGAGTCGATCGACGAGCGGCTGACGCAACGCAGGCGAGCCGAGTACGCGAGCGGGGAACCCCATTCCTCCATGTTGTCGGAGCTCCTCCTGGCGCGCTGGCGCGCGGGCGACTGGTCCGTCGCGCCGGAAGACCTGCTCGACCAGGTGCGCACGTAGGAGAGCCGGCCCGACAGGGCCTCGCCGTCTAGCTCAGCTCGATCGCGAGGAGCGCGATCGCTGCCATCGCGCCCGCGATCACGACCAGGGCGGCGAGGACGAAGCCGAACGCGACGATCTTCAGCTTCCGCGGCGCCACCGTCCAGACGAGACCGGCGATTCCGAGCTTGCCGAGCCTTCCTCCCCGGAGCAACAGCCTCGAGACGCCCAGCGCAGCTACGAGCCAGCCCGCCGGCACGAACCTGACACCGTGGTCCAGCCCTTCGGGACCTTGCTGTCTGCGGCTCGGGAGGGAGGCGGGCACCGTCAGAGTCAGCGTAGCGGTGGGAAGATGCCGGACTGCTTCGGCGTCTAGCGGAGCACAAGGCGCTCGCGGCGAGCGCTCGACGGCGAAAGGAGCACGTGATGGCGAAGGACAAGCAGGACATCGAGGTCCCGGCCGGCACGGCCGACGATGTCAAGGGCGGCGTGCGGCCGCCCGAGCCCGGAGCTTCGTCGCGTGGGGCTGCCGGCCCGGCGAAGAAGCACAGCAAGCGCGTCAAGAAGGTGCCGGGCCCGTCCGGCGGCATGCCTCACGCCTGACCGACAACGAGCCGTGAGGCGCCGCGGCGGTCGCCTGGCCGCCGCGGCGCCCGGCCCGTTCCTCTGATTGACACGCGCGGGGAATCTGGGATCCTCGCTCGGTGGGACCGCTGCTCGGCCGGCTGGCCGTCCGCTTCGCCTCGCTCGCCGACGTCTTTCGGAGCCCCGACCTGCGCCGGCTGCAGCTCGCCTGGGCCGGCTTCTACGTCTCCGAGTGGGCGAGCTTCGTCGCGTTCTCGATCTACGCCTACCGGGTCGGCGGCGCCGGGGCGATCGGTCTGCTCGGGCTCGTCCGCATGCTCCCCTCGACGCTCGGCGTGCTCGCCGGCACGGCTCTCGCCGACCGCACGCGGCGCGAGCGCGTGCTACTCGGCGTCCAGCTGATCCGCGCGACCACGCTCGGCGGAGCCGCCCTCGCGCTCTGGGCCGACGGGCCGACGTGGCTCGTCTTCCTGCTCGCCGCGCTCACGTCGGTCGCCGGTGCGGCCTACCGCCCGTCCCATCTCGCCGTCGTGCCGACCCTCGCGCGCACGCCCCAGGAGCTCGTGGCGACGAACGTGTCCGCGAGCACCTTCGAGGGCGTCGCCGTCCTCGTCGGCCCGGCGCTCGCCGGCATTCTGCTGACGTTCAGCGGCCTGGACGTCGTCCTCGCGGTCAGCGCTGGCATCGCGCTCTGGGCCGCGCTTCAGGTCGCGCAGCTCGCCCCCGGCCCGTTCGTTCCCGCTCGGGGCCACGGCCCGGTCGAGGACGCGCTCGCGGGCGCGCGCACGCTGGCCGACGAGCCGAACCCGCGCCTCGTGATCGGCCTGTTCGCGAGCCAGGCGTTCGTCCGCGGCGTCCTCAACGTCCTCCTCGTCGTCGCGGCCTTCCGGCTGCTCGACGTCGGCGACTCGGGCGTCGGCTTCCTCAACGCCGCCTTCGGGGCAGGGGCGCTCGCCGGGGGCCTGGCCGGGCTCGGACTCGTCGGCAAACGACAGCTGGCCCGCCCGTTCGCGGCCGGGCTCGTCCTCTGGGGCGTGCCGATCGCACTCATCCCCGCGTGGCCGCAGATGGCCTGGGCGCTCGCGTGCCTGTCGGTCGTCGGCGCCGGAAACGCCATCCTCGACGTGTCGGGCTTCACGATGATCCAGCGCGGGATCGACGACGCCGTGCTCGCGCGCGTGTTCGGCGTCTTCGAGATCCTCGTCGTGACCGCGGTCGGCGTCGGCTCGATCCTCGGCTCCCTGCTCGTCGACCAGCTCGGCGTGCGCTCGGCGCTCGTGATCGCCGGCTGCATCCTTCCGATCCTCGCCGCAGCGAGCTATCCGCGCCTGCGCCGGATCGACGCCTCCGCCGACGTTCCCGAAGAGGAGCTGAAGGTGTTGTCGGAAATTCCGCTCTTCAGCCCGCTCCCGGTGACGACCCTCGAGCGCCTGGCCGGGCGGCTCCAGACGGCCACGGCACAGGCGAACACCCGGCTCGTCCAGGAAGGCGACGACGGTGACCTCTTCTACGTGATCAAGTCCGGCTCCGTCGACGTCACGCGCGCCGGCCGACACCTGGCCACGCTCGGGCCGATGGACTTCTTCGGCGAAATCGCACTGCTCCACGACACTCCACGGGTCGCCACCTGCCGCGCGACGACAGACGTCGTGCTCTACACGCTCGAGCGCGACCGGTTCGTCTCGGTCGTCTCGGGCCACGCGACGAGCGCCGCCGAGGCCGAGAGCGTGGCCAGCTCGCGACTGGCCAAGAACGCGCTCGCGTAGGAGAATCGTGGCATGTGCCGCGTGGTCGGATACCTCGGTCGCCCGCTCCTGCTCGACTCAGTCCTGTTCGCGACCGACAGCTCCCTCGCGCGGCAGACGTACAGCCCGCGGATGATGGCGACCTTCCTCAACCTGGCGGGCTTCGGCATGGCCGCCTGGGACGAGCTCTCCGAGCGGCCCGACGAGCCGTTCCTCTACAAGGTCACCTCGCTCCCCGTGTTCGACAGGAATCTCAAGAACCTGGCGGAGAAAGTGGCGGCGAAGTGCGTGATCGCGCACGTCCGCGGCGTCACCTACAGCGAGCACGAGGTGCTGACGCAGACGAACCTGCACCCGTTCCGGTTTCCCGACGTCAAGGTGACGCTGGCGCACAACGGTCACCTGCGGGAGTTCACGCGCATGCGCTACGACCTCGTCGGCCACGTCCACCCCACCTTCGTCCGCCACATCGAGGGGACGACCGACTCCGAGTGGATCTACGCGCTCCTGCTCTCGCAACTCGACGACCCGTTCGGGATGCCGGAGGCCGACGAGATCGCCGACGCGGCCGTTCGATCGCTGCGCATCATCCGGGAGATCCGGGAGAAGCACGAGATCGCGACCTCCTCGCCCGTCAACCTCTTCGTCAGCACCGGGAGGTGCCTGGTCGCGACCCGCTTCAGCTTCGACTACGGCTGGTACCCGGACGGGGACACGATGCTCGAGACCGACCTGCCGTACGTGTCTCTCTGGTACACGCTCGGCGAGGAGTACGTCGAGCGCGACGGGGAGTGGCAGATGGGCGCGAGCGATCGCCCCGAATCGCTCCTGATCGCGTCGGAGCCGCTGACGACGGATACCTCCAGGTGGCTGGAGGCGCCCGAGTACTCGATCCTGACCGCGTCCCTCGTCGACGGCGGCGTGGACGCGAAGATCGCGGATCTCGACCCGTGACGGCGGAGCGCGTGGACAGCCGGCTGGCCTTCCTCGCCGAGGTGCCGCTCTTCACGGGCATCCCGGGAAACGAGCTGGAGGAGCTCGCACACGTGATGGGGACGATCGAGCTCGCGCCCGGGGACGTCCTCTTCCGCGAGGGCGAGGAGGCCGACGGCCTGCACGTCCTCGAGCGCGGCCTCGTGCAGGCTTGCAGGCGGCTGCCCGGCGGCGGCGAGCTGGAGTACGCGCAGCTCGGGGCGCGCGACGTCCTCGGCGAGATCCCGCTCCTCGACGGCGGGCTGCGGACGGGAACGGTGCGGGCGCTCGAGCCGACGACGGCGCTCTTCCTCGCCCGGGCGGACTTCACGGCGCTCGTCTCGCGGCTCCACCCCACCGCCTTCGCGATCAAACGGCAGATCGTCCGGCACGCCTGTGAACGGCTGCGCATCAGCCACTCCGTACTCGTCGACACGCTCGGCGGCGGCCCGCCCGAGGACATCGGCCGGCCGGCCGGGCTCGCCGAGGCGACACCGAACGACTTCCCGCAGGGCCGGCTGCCGGACCGCGACTACGTGCAGCGACTGCCCTTCTTCCGCGGCTACGGCGAGCCCGAACTGGCGGAGCTCATCAAGGACTGCCGGCTCGCGGTCGTGCCCGCGCGCTGCTCGATCCTGCCGGAGTGCTCGGCGGCGACCGCGTGCTACGTCACGTTGCACGGCGCGATCGAGGAGATGATCCGCCGCGGCGGTCAATCGGTGCGAGTCCGTCTCTGCGGCCCGGGCCGCGCGTTCGGCTACGCCGGGCTGATCGACGAGCTGCCGTCGTCCGTGTCGATCGTGACGCGCGAGCGGTCGCTCCTCCTCGTCGTCCCCGGCGGACGGTTCCAGGCGCTGTTCCACGGCGGGACGATCAGCTCGTACGCGTTCTTCAACGCGATCGAGCACGACCTGATGACGGCGCTGCGCCAGGCGCAGTCACCGCACGCCCGGCTGGCGGCAGCCGCGCGCTAGGTCCCGGCGCCGGCTACGCGGCCGGCTGGATGTTCTGGTTGACGTGGAAGACGTTGTCCGGGTCGTAGGTCGCCTTGGCCTTCGCGAGCCGCTCGTAGTTGTCGCCGTAGGTCGCCTGCACCCGGTCCTGGCCCTCGTCCATCATGAAGTTGACGTACGCACCGCCGGCCGAGTACGGGTGCAGCGCCTCCCAGTAACCGACGGCCCAGTCGCGCAACGCAGGCGCGCTCGCAGGATCGCCGTCGACGCCGATGATCACCTGCGACCAGGTCGCATCGCGGTACGCCCAGGGCGTGTCGCTCGCACCGACGTCGTGAGCCGCACCGTCGATCGGGTAGACGTGCGAGCCCGACTTCCAGGTCGGCATGTTCTCGTTCCAGTCCTGGTTCGCGGTGATCGCCGCGTCCGGGATCTCGTTGACGAAGTCGGCACGCCAGTACCACTGGTCGCCGGGGCCGTAAAGGCCGTCGAACGCGCTGTTCAGCGCGGGCAACGGCATCCGTCCGACACCGTGCATCAGCGGCTCCGCGACGGCGAGCATCGGCGCCATCGCCTGCTCCGCTTCCTCGTCCGTGCCGACGACGCACCAGACGATCCCGCACACCTTGCGCATGTGGATCTCCTCCGGGAACGGCGGCCCCGGCGGAACGGTGTGCCAACAGAAGAAGCCGGTCGCGTTCCGCGGCAAGGTGGGGAGGTACTCGCGGTAGGCCTTGAGCATCTCGTCGGTCTGCTCGATCGCCCAGAACGTCGGGCCGCCGACGACGTCCGCGACTGGATGTGCCCGGAAGGTGAACTCGGTCACGACGCCGAAGTTGCCGCCGCCGCCGCGAAGGGCCCAGTAGAGCTCCGCGTTCTCGTCGGCACTCGCCGTGACCTGCTGCCCGTCGGCGAGGACGACCTGCGCGGAAAGCAGGTTGTCGACGGTGAGGCCGCAGCCGCGCGTCAGGTGCCCGATTCCGCCTCCGAGCGTCAGCCCGCCGACACCGGTCGTCGAGATGACGCCGCAGGGCACTGCCAGGCCGTGCGGGTTCGTGGCCGCGTCCACCTGCGCCCACGTGGCACCGCCGCCGACCTGCGCCGTCTTCGCGTCCACGTCGACCGAGACCGAGTGCATCGAGGACAGATCTGCCACGACGCCGTCGTCGACGCTGCCGAGCCCGCCGCCGTTGTGCCCGCCGCCTCGAATCGCGAGCGGCAGGTCGTGCGCCTTCGCGAATCCGATCACGCTCGCCACGTCGCCCGTGCTCACGCACGTCGCGATCACGGCCGGCTTCTTGTCGATCATCGCGTTGAACAGGGCGCGCTCCTCGTCGTACGACGAGTCGCCGGGCCCGATCAGCTCTCCTCCGAACGATCCGCCGAGCTCGCTCCGTGCGTCCGCGATTGCCGTCTCCGTCGCGCTCATGATCGGCCTCCTCGCCTCGAGTCAGTGACAACGACCTCAGGAGGATAGATGACATCTCCAGCTCGAACGGGTGATTCCTGCACGCGCACGCGAGTACGATTCGGCCTCCCGTGACCGCCGTCTTGCCACCCGAGCCCGGGCTGACGCCGGAGGAGATGATCGCCCGCGCGGTCGCCCTCCGTCCGCAGCTGATCGAGCAGCAGGCCGAGTGCGAGGAGCGGACGTACTACTCGGAGGAGCTCCACCAGGAGTTCGTGCAGGCGGGCTTCTACCGCCTCTACGTGCCGCGGCGCTACGGCGGCTACGAGTTCGACGTCCCCACCTTCGGGCGGCTCCTCGTCGAGGTGGCGCGCGGCTGCGCCAACACCGCGTGGTGCATGGGGCTCGCCGCGGCGCACGCGCTCCAGGTCGCCTCGTGGTGGGAGGAGCAGGCGCAGGCGGAGATCTTCGGCGACGGCGACTTCCGGGCGGCGGCCGTGGCGGCGCCGGTCGGTCCCGCAACGCCGGTCGAGGGCGGGTACGAGCTGAACGGCAAGGTCTCCTACTGCTCCGGGATCCCGTACTCGACGCACTACATGGGGCAGGCGGTGCTCCCGGGTGAGAACGAGCACGGCATGCAGCGGATGCTGCTGTTCGTGGTGCCGAAGAGCGGGTGGACGATGCTCGACGACTGGGGCGACCTGCTCGGCATGAAGGGTTCCGGTTCGCAGAGCATCACGTTCGACGCGACGCGCATCCCCGCGCACTGGGGGATCGAGGACGCGCTGATGGTCGACTTCGACGTGAGCGAGGGCACACCGGGCCTGCGCCTCCACGGCAACCCGATGTACAGCGGCCGGGCGCTCGGCTGCTTCACGATCACGCTCGCGGCGATCATGGTCGGGGCCGCCTACAACGCGCTGGACGAGTACGAGACGATGCTCGAGACGAAGCTGACGCCGCTGCCGCCGATGATCCCGCGGAAGCTCGATCCCGACTACCAGCGCTACTTCGGACGAGCCTGGACGAAGATCGCGACCGCCGAGGCGGCGCTGGCGAACGCCGCCGAGCAGCACATGGCGCTCTGCCGGCGCTTCGCCGACGAGGGCATCCCGTACTCCTATGGCGACGAGCACCGGATCGCCTGCATCGCCCGCGAGGTGATGATCCAGGCCTGGGAGACAGTGCAGGCGGACCTCTTCCGCACCGCCGGTTCGAGCGCCGGCGCGAAAGGCCAGCGACTCGAGCGGATCTACCGCGACATGTCGATCGGCGGCAACAGCCACCGCAACACGCTGCTCCGCGACTGGGCCTTCCGCGAGATCGCGCGCGACCGCCTCGGCCTCCCGCGCGACTACCAGGGCGCGAACGTCCAGGCACCGCGCCCGCCGGCCCCGGAATAATCGGGCCTGCGCAGTCGTAATGAGCCCCATGCGCCTCTACCACGTCCCGAACACGCGCTCGACGCGCGTGCTCTGGTTGCTGGAGGAGATCGGCGCGCCTTACGACCTGACGCTCATGACAGGCGACGAGCGGCGCGGCGAGGAGCATGCCAGCCGCCATCCGCTCGGCAGGGTGCCCGTGATCGAGGACGAGGAGGGCTTCGTCTTCGAGTCGCTCGCGATCCTCCTTCACATCGCCGATCTCCACCCCGAGGCGGGGCTGATGCCGCCGCCGGGGAGCCACGACCGCGCGCTCGCCTATCAGTGGAGCGTCTTCGCGATGACCGAGCTCGAGCCGGCGGTGCTGGAGGTGTTCCGATCCCGCCGCGCGGAGGACGACGAGCGCATCGGCGCGGCGAGGACGGACTTCGGAGACGCCGCCGCAGTCGTCGAGAGCGCGCTCGAGGGCCGCGAGTATCTCGTCGGCGACGGCTTCACGGTCGCCGACCTCGTCTGCGCCGCGGTCCTGCTCTTCGCGCGCCGGGCCGAGCTGATCGACGGGTTGCCGTCGATCGCCGCGTATCTGGAGCGGATCGAGTCGCGGCCGGCGCGCGAGCGGGCGGTCGCGGTCGGGACCAGCTAGAGCCGCGGCGCCCTCTAGCAGCTAGCGGGCGAAGAGCTGCCTGTCCATGCAGTGCAGGTCGTTCGGGTCGTAGAACTTCCTCGTCCACCGGTCGGTCGTCGAGAGGAACCAGTCGTTGGACTGCGCGGCCTGCTGGGGCTGCACCGGCGGCGTGGTCGGCGGCTTCTTCTCGCCCTTCGGCTGGGCGAAGCGGTCGAGGAACTGGAAATGGTCGACGAGCGCCACCGCTTCGATCGCAAAGGCAGTGGCGACGGCGCGGTCGTGGATGGCGAGCAGGTTGTCTCCGTTCAGCTCCTCGCCGCCGAGCGCCAGATTCGACGAGCCGCAATAGACGACGGGGTCGTCGCCGTTGAAGCCGCAGACGACGAACTTGTGGTGGATCTGGTGCCCCAGCCCGACGTCGGGCACCTGGCTGAACGGCCGCGGTAGCTGCGTCCTGACGGGCTTCCCGGTAACGAGCACGCCGTTCTTCTTCCCCGGCTCGTAGAGGGAGATCCCGGCCGGGCTGTCCGAGATCCCGTAACTGAAGATCGCCTGGGTCTGGTGGAGGTCGTTGAGCGCCGTGTAGACGGGACTGGTTCCGTGGTCGATCTGCATGACCGCGAACAGCACGCTGCCGCCGTCCGCCGACGTCTCCTTCTGGATCCGCGTTGCGACCCCCGTGAGTATCTCCGTGGCAAATGCCTCCGAGTGCGGCGAGAACGTGATCTCCGTCTTCGGGGTCTTGGCTGTCGCGACCTCGACCGTCTTCGACGCCAACGGCAACGCGACGAACGCCGGGGCGCTCGTCAGCCCGCCGCTCCAGGCGTCCTCGAAGAGATGCGCGTATTCCGACATGACGGCGGGGTCGGTGAAGACGAGGACGTGGTTCGAGTTCACGTAGAACCCCGTGACCGAAAAGTTCGTCGAGCCGGTCAGAACCGAGCGAGGGCCGCCGGCCTCGGAGACGATGAGGATCTTGTCGTGCGCGTAGCGCCCGAACTTTCCGCGCTTGATCTCGGCTCCCTGCTTGGCCTTGCTGCGGAAGAGCTTCTCGAACTCGTCCTCGGGCTTGACCTTCAGCGTCTTGCCCGGCTTCGGCTTCGTTCCGGGCTTCATGTGATGGAGTGCGGCGCTGTCGAGGATGACGCGAATGCGGCCCTGCTCGGCAAGCTGGATCAGGATCGTCGCGAGGTCGGGCTCGTTGAGGTCGTAGGCGAAGACGTCGAGCCGAAGCGACATGTCGGCGAGGACGCCGTTCAGGATCTCGAACACCTTCTCCCGCGCGGTGAACCCGAGCCACTCGTACATCTGTGTGTACGTGTACGTGGTTCCCGTCGCGTCGGCTCCCCCGACCTGGCTCGTGTCATAGATCAGCTTGGCACCCTTGGGCCTGATCAGCGCGTCGCGCCCGAAGTGCTGGACGAACGCCTGGGACTGCGTGTATCCGCGCGTGAACCTGATCTCGAGCTTCTTCGTCTCGAACGGCACCACATCGACGTCCACGGACACGCTCAGGCTCGGATCCAGCGGCAGCATCGACTTCTTGTCGTCGAAGTACCTCGGCGTGACGGTGTAGGTATACGGTCCGAGGAACGGCTTGATTCCCTGGTGATCCGTGCCCGGCACGTGCAGCCAGCGGAACTGGTGGAACGGCGCATTGACGCTCGATCGCGGCGGTTCGGTCGGAACCTGTGCGTGGTCGCCGGGGGTCTCGAACTGCAGCTTGTTGTAGAGGTAGTACGGGGTATGCCCATGCGGCCGGCACTGGATCGTGAACCCGGCCAGTCGAGCCGTCTTGCCCTCCGGAAGGTCGAAGGCGAGCAACGTCTTCGCGTCACCCCGGTGGGCCTTGACGATGAGGGAGCTGGTGGCGGTGCGGGCCCGTGGAGACATGGTCCTCCTCTCGCCGCAGTCCTCGAATTGTCACGCAGCAACAGCCCGCAGACCTCGTAGGTTCCCAGATTTCCGGTCGACAGGCAATGCCCGAGCATGCGCTCGCATGGTGCGCCGCCCACCCGATTAGAGTGGCGCGCAATGAGACGACACCTCATCGCCCTGATCCTCGCGCTTGCCGGTCTCGCCGCCGTGCCGGCGCTTGCCTCGATCACCGGCAGCGTGAACGTGATCGACGCGCTCGGCAAGCAGATCCCAGCCGTCGACAAGAAGACGACCGTGCCCGTGCTGCTGCCGTCGACGCTGCCGTTCGCCGGCAAGGCGCCGAAGGTCTATCCGACCGGGACCGGCAGCAAGAACGCCTGGAGCCTTGTTCTCTCCGGCGCGCCGAATTGCGGCGGAGCGAATGCCTGCTTCCTCGCCTCGTTCGACGCCAGGCGCGGCGGCAAGCTCCCGGGCAAGTCGAACCTGAAGCTCGCCGGCGGCCAGCCCGCGCTCTACAAGGGCATCAGCTGCGGCGCGTCGTGCAGTCCCGCCACGCTCTGGTTCCTCTACCGCGGTGTCCTCTACACGTGGCAGCACAAGGACCCGCCCGCCAACACGAAGGCGGTGCTCGCCCGCCTCGCCGCCCAGGCGATCGCAGCAGGCCCACGCTGACGCTCGCGCCTACACGCTGACCCGAGGAGGCTCGCCACCGTGCGCAAGCTGATCCTGATCACCGTCGTCGTCGCCCTGCTCGGCGGAGCGGGCAGTGCGCTCGCCCTCACCCACGCCGGCCGAGGACCGGCCCGCAGCGCCGACTACGCGTCGTGCCTGAAGACGGCTTCGACGACCGCTGCCCTGCAGGCCTGCGTCAACGCCGAGCTGAAGCGGCTCGGCGGGCAGCTGAGCAGCGCCTACAAGAAGCTGCTCGCGACGTCCGGTGTCGACAAGGCGAAGCTGACGGCGGCGCAGAGCCGCTGGACAGCGTTCCGCGATGCCGACTGCAAGTTCGCCGGCTCGATTCACGCGGGCGGCTCGCTCGCGCCGATCGACATGGGCACCTGCCAGGTCGACCTGACGACGGCCCGCATCGCGGAGCTTCGGAACTATCAGAAGCAGCTGCGTCCCTGATTCGACGCGCGCGGGCCCGGCCACCGCGGCGCGGTCCGCGCGCGGTAGGGTCGCGCGATGGAGCTGAGCGCCGCCGAACTCAACGCCCTCGGCGCGAAGGTGCTTCCCGGGCACCTCGGCGTCGAGATCGTCACCGCCGAGCAGGGCCACGTCGTCGCGCGGATGGAGATCCGCGAGCACCACATGGCACCGCACGGCTACCTCCACGCGGCGGCCGTGATCGCGCTCGCCGACACCGCGTGCGGCTACGGCTGCGTCGTCAGCCTGCCGGAGGGAGGGATCGGCTTCACGACGATCGAGCTGAAGACGAACTTCCTCCGCACGGCCCGGGAAGGGACGATCACGTGCGAGGCGCGGCTCGTCCACGGCGGCCGCACGACGCAGGTCTGGGACGCGGACGTGGCGACGCCGGACGGACGGCCGATGGCGGCGTACCGCTGCACGCAGCTCGTGCTGCGCGCCGACTAGGAGGGTTTGGCGGAGCGTTGCTCGTCGTCGGGGCGCGATGGGCGTCGTGATGCAAGGACGCAAAGAGCCTCGATAGTGGTCAACTATCGGGGCGACTGAGGACGCCGCAGCTCGACGTCCAGCGCGTTCCGGCGGCCCCAGCCACGTTTCGTCAAACCCTCCTACTCAGCGGGCATACTCCGGCCGTGTCCGCCGCCGACCCCCGCGCCAGCTTCCGCGAGCTGCACGCCCGCGAGCAGCTGTTCGTGATGCCCAACCCGTGGGACGCAGGCTCGGCACGGCTGCTCGCATCCTGCGGCTTCGAGGCGCTCGCGACGACGAGCGCAGGCTTCGCCTGGTCGCTTGGCAAGGCCGACCAGACGGTCACGCGCGACGAGCTCGTGGCCCACGTCGCGGTCGTCGCGGAGGCGACGCCGCTGCCGCTCAACGTCGACAGCGAGCGCTGCTACCCGGACGACCCGGGCGGGATCGCCGAGACGGTGGCGATGCTCGCCGACGCGGGCGCGTCCGGCTTCTCGATCGAGGACTACGACCCGGCGACCGACCGCATCGACGAGGTCGGACTCGCAGCGGAGCGTGTCGCCGAGGCGGCGGAGGCGGCGCACGGGCTCGCGGACCCGATGGTCCTCACCGGCCGGGCAGAGAACCACATTCGCGGTGTCGACGACCTCGACGACACGATCGCCCGGCTGGTCGCCTACCGCGACGCCGGCGCCGACTGCGTCTACGCGCCGGGCCTGGCCACGCTCGAGCAGGTGCGAGCGGTCGTGGATGCCGTCGGCGTGCCCGTCAACGTGCTCGCGCTCGCAAGCGGGCCGTCGGTCCAGGAGCTCGCCGCGGCCGGGGTGCGACGAGTGTCGACGGGCGGGGCGCTCGCGCGCTTCTCCTACGGCGCGCTGCTCGAGGCCGCGCACGAGCTGCTCGCCCAGGGCACGTCGGCCTACTCGAGGCGGGCGCCGTCGGGCGACGCGCTCGAGCAGGCGTTCTAGAACTTCTTCACGGTCAGGTAGCCGCCGTCGACGACGATCGTCGTGCCCGTGACGTAGCTCGACGCGTCGGAGGCGAGGAAGACGACGGTCGCTGCGACCTCCTCGGGCCGGCCGATCCGCCCGAGTGCGTTTGCCTCCTCCACGCTGCGCAGGAAGCTCTCGGCCTCGTCGCGGTTCATGCCGGCGAGGTCGCGCCGCAGCATCGGCGTGTCGATCGTCCCGGGCGCGATCGCGTTCACCCGGATCCCGTCCCGGCCGACCTCGGGCGCGAGCGCGCTCGCCGCCGCGACGAGGCCGGCCTTCGCCGCCGCGTAGGGCACGCAGCCCGGCAGCGTCACGTACGCCTGCACGGACGAGACGAGGACGATGCTGCCGCCGCCGCGGCTCCGCAGCGCCGGGATCGCGAGCTGCGCGCAGAGGAGCGCGCCCTTCAGGTTCGTGTCGAGCACGAGGTCGATCGTCTCCTCGGACTGCTCCTCGAACGGCTCGTAGAGCGAGACGGCGGCGTTCGCGACGACCACGTCGAGGCCGCCGAACTGCCGCGTCGCCGTATCGATCGCCGCCTGCACGTCGCCGCGCCGGCGCACGTCGCCGACCGCCGCGACCGCGGCGGCGCCGGCCGACTCGATCGCGCCGACGGTCTCCTCGAGCCCGTCGGCAGCGAGATCGGCTGCGACCACGCTCGCGCCCGCGGCCGCCAGCGCAATCGCGGTCGCGCGGCCGATTCCCGAGCCGGCGCCCGTGACGAGCGCGACCTTGCCGGCGAGGGTGCTCACTCTTCGGGCGGAGGCGACGACCCCCGGGCCGCGACCGTGTACGGGCCGGATGCCTCGTCCGGATTCCGCTCGACCCCGGCCGCAGCGTAGGCGTCCTCCTCGTCGAGCGTCTCGTGCTCGAGCAGCGCCTCCGCGAGCGCGTCGAGCTTGCCCCGGCTGTCGCGAAGCAGCTTGACGACCTGGTCGTGCGACTCGTCGACGATCCGCCGCATCTCCTCGTCGATCAGCTGCTGCGTCCGCTCGGACACCTCGGCGCCGCCCGGAAAGTACGGATTGCGCCCGTCCGCCGAGGCGACCGCAAGCGGCCCGATCGCCGGGCTCATGCCCCAGCGGCTGACCATCTGGCGGACGATCTCCGTCAGCTGTTGGATGTCGGACTCGGCCCCCGTCGTGGTCTCGTCGAAGACGAGCTCCTCGGCCACGCGGCCCCCGAGCGCGACGTTGATCCGCGCCTTGAGCTCGCGCTCCTCGTAGTTGAAGCGGTCGGTCTCGGGCGCGGCGAACGTGACGCCGAGCGCGATCCCGCGGGGGATGATCGAGATCTTCCGCACCGGATCTGCCCCCGGGGTGAGCATGCCGACGAGCGCGTGACCGGCCTCGTGGTAGGCCGTCCGGCGCCGGTCGGCGTCCGTCATCATGATCTGCCGCTCGGCGCCGAGGACGATTCGCTCGAGGGAGTCGGTGAAGTCCGACTCGATGATCTGCTCGTGCTCCCTCCGCGCCGCCGTCAGCGCCGCCTCGTTGACGAGGTTCGCCAGGTCGGCGCCGACCATGCCCGGCGTGGAGGCGGCGATGCGGTTGAGGTCGACGTCGTCGCCGAGCGGCATCCCGCGCGTGTGCACCTCCAGGATCGCCTCCCGGCCCGCCCGGTCCGGTGCCTGCACGGCCACGCGGCGGTCGAAGCGCCCGGGTCGCAGGAGCGCGCTGTCGAGGATCTCCGGCCGGTTCGTCGCCGCGATCACGATCACGCCCGTCGACGAGTCGAACCCGTCCATCTCGGTCAGGATCTGGTTCAGCGTCTGCTCGCGCTCGTCGTTGCCGCCGCTGAAGCCCGCGATCCCGGACGTGCGCGAGCGGCCGATCGCGTCGAGCTCGTCGATGAACACGATCGCGGGCGCCTCGGCCTTCGCCTTCTCGAACAGGTCGCGGACGCGGGCGGCGCCGACGCCGACGATCGCCTCGACGAACTCGGAGGCCGCCATCGAGTAGAAGGGCGCGTCGGCCTCGCCGGCCACGGCGCGCGCGAGCAGGGTCTTGCCCGTCCCCGGCGGGCCGGTGAGCAGCACGCCGTGCGGAATGCGGCCGCCGAGCCGGCGGTACTTCTCCGGGTGGCGCAGGAAGTCGACGACCTCGAGGAGCTCCTGTTCGGCCTCCTCCACCCCGGCCACGTCCTCGAAGGTCACCTTGTCCCCGGTCGGCTGGTAGCGGCGCGCCCGCGAGCGGCCGAAGTTGCCGAGCATGTTCTGGACGTTGCCGGCCCGGCGCATGAGCAGCACGAGCAGCCCGACGAAGAGGATGGTCGGGCCGAAGCCGAGCAGCAGGTTCTCCCACCACGGAGGGCCCGTGTCGAGCGGCTGCGCGTTCACGACGACGCCCTTCGTCTGCAGCAGGTGCGAGAGCTGCTTCGTGTCGGCGAAGGCCGGGATCTCCGTCTTGAACTTGCTCGTCGCGTGCGAGTCCTGGTAGGTGGTCGGCTTCTTGAAGGTGCCCTGGATCGCCGTGCCCTTCGAGGTGATCTGGTCGACGTTGCCGCCGTTCACCTCGTTGAGGAAGAAGGGGCTGTAGGGGACGCGGACACGCGAAGGCCCCTGGGTCGCGCGCGAGCCGAGGTAGTAGTTGACGACGAGCAGGCTGACGAAGACGGCGAGGAGCCACCAGCGGAAGCGCGGCCGCGGCGACGGCGCGGGAGGCGGACGCTTCCCGTCCTCGGACGGCGGCGGCGTGGCTTGCCGCTGAGGATCAGCGCTCACTCCGGGCACGATGCCAGACGCGTCGGCGTCGGCGCTGTCATCCTTGAGTCGTGGCCTCCGCCGCCGAGCACACGATCGGCAGCTACCTGGACGCGCTCGGCGCGCGGACGCCTGCGCCTGCCTCGGGCTCCGGGGCGGCGATCGCCGGCGCGATCGCCGCCGCGCTGGCCGAGCTCGCCGCCCGTTTCTCGGACGAGCGCGAGGCGGCCGGAAGCCTCGTCGAGCTGCGGTCGCGGCTCGTCGACCTGGCAGACGAGGACGCCGAGGCCTACTCCGCGTTCATGCACACGAGGAGCGACGAGGACCGTGACCGGACGATCGACGTGCCCCTCGCGATCGCCGAGGCGGCGTCGGAGGTAGCCTCGATCGCGCGGACGATCGCCGAGCGCGGCAATCCCCGCGTCGCCGGCGACGCGATCGCCGGGGCGGAGCTCGCTGCCGCGGTGGTGCGCGTCGGCGCGGAACTCGTCGAGATCAACGTCGGCGGAACGACCGACGCGCGACTCGACCGGGCCCGCGCAGCGGTTGCCGCCGCGCCGTAACGCGCGCCGCCGATACGCTGCCTCGCCGTGGCGAAGACGATGCCATCCTCGCTCGAGATCGCGCAGGCCGCGACCCTGCGGCCGATCGCCGACATCGCCGCCGAAGTCGGGCTCGAGCCCGACGAGGTCGAGCTGTACGGTCGCTACAAGGCGAAGGTCAGCCTCGACGTTCTCGACCGTCTCGCCGACCGGCCCGACGGGAAGCTGATCGACGTCACCGCGATCACGCCGACACCTGCCGGCGAGGGCAAGACGACGACGTCGGTCTCGCTGACGCAGGGCTTCGGGAAGCTCGGCAAACGAGCCGTCCTCTGCCTCCGCGAGGCGTCGCTCGGCCCGGTGTTCGGGATCAAGGGCGGTGCCGCAGGCGGCGGGTACACGCAGGTCGTCCCGATGGAGGACATGAACCTCCACTTCACCGGCGACATCCATGCGATCGGGGCCGCAAACAACCTGCTGGCGGCGATGCTCGAGGCGCACCTCCTGCACGGCAACACGCTCGACATCGACCCGCTCTCGATCTCGTGGCGGCGCTGCGTCGACATCAACGACCGCGCGCTGCGCGACATCGTCGTCGGTCTCGGCGGCCGGGCGAACGGCTACCCGCGCCAGACCGGCTTCGACATCACCGCCGCGTCCGAGGTGATGGCGATCGTCGCCGTCGCGCGCGACCTCCACGATCTCCGCAAGCGACTCGGCGCGATCACGGTCGGCCAGACCTACGAGGGCAAGCCTGTCACCGCCGAGCAGCTGAGGGCCGCCGGCGCGATGACCGTCCTGCTCAAGGACACGATCAAGCCGAACCTCGTCCAGACGCTCGAGGGCCAGCCGGTGTTCGTCCACTGCGGCCCGTTCGCCAACATCGCCCACGGCAACAACTCGCTCGTCGCCGACCGCGTCGCGCTCAAGCTCGGCGACTACGTCGTCACCGAGAGCGGGTTCGGCTCCGACATGGGGATGGAGAAGTTCTTCGACATCGTCTGCCGCGTCGGCGCGCTGCGTCCGAGCGCAACGGTGCTCGTGGCGACGGTGAAGGCCCTCAAACACCACGGCGGCGACCAGTCTGGCGGCGCCGCCGAGATCGAGGCCGGAGCCGCGAACCTCGCTCGACACCTCGGCATCGTCCGGGAGTTCGGGCTGAACGCGGTCGTCGCCGTCAACCGCTTCCCGACCGACACGGCGGAGGAGATCGAGCTCGTGCGACGCCTGGCGCTCGAGGCGGGGGCCTACGCGGCGGAGGTCAACGACGGGTTCGAGCGCGGCGGCGAGGGCGCGCAGGCACTGGCCGAGGCAGTCGCGGCCGCGGTGGACGAGCCAAACTCGTTCGCGGAGCTCTACCCGCTGGACGCGCCGATCGAGAAGAAGATCGAGGCGATCGCCGTCCGCGCCTACGGTGCCGACGGGATCTTCCTGCTCAAGACCGCGCGGGACAAGATCGCTCAGTTCAACGCGAACGGCCTCGACACGCTGCCGATCTGCATGGCGAAGACGCACCTCTCGCTCTCTCACGATCTGGCGCTGACGAATGCGCCGACGGGCTTCGTCGTCACGATCCGCGACATCCGCGCCTACACGGGTGCGGGCTGGCTCGTCGCGCTGTGCGGCGACATGCAGACGATGCCCGGCCTCAGCGCGACGCCGGCAGCCTTCAACGTCGACATCGACGACGACGGCCGCACCGTCGGGCTCTTCTGAGCTCCTGACTGGTGCGCAGCTGCGCGTATCGGCTGCCGACTCCGGACGCCACCCTCAGCGTGGATGCAGGTACGAGATGCCGCGGAGCCGTGGCTTTGCCGCGGCGTAGCTCGGGCCGCCGGGAACGCGTTCACGTGGGGAAGGGGGCTCACGGGGGAAACCGGCTGTTTCCCCCGTGCCATCAGGCTGCGGCCAGGCGTTCCAGCACGCGGTCGGCGTTCGGCTCGATCTCGACCGGGCGGTAACGATCGGCGACGTGCTCCGGCGTCTTCAGGCCGTCGCCGGTCACGAGCAGGACGACGCGATCCGCCTCGCCGAGCGCCCCTGTCGCGACTGCCCGGCGCAGCGCCCCGAGCGTCACGCCCGGCGCCGTCTCGCCGAACACGCCGGTCGTCTCCGCGAGCAGGCCCATGTTCTCGACGATGTCGTCCTCGGCAACGGCGTGGATCGCGCCACCCGTGTCGCGCGCCGCGGCGACGGCGAAGTCGCCGTCCGCCGGATTGCCGATCGCGAGCGAGCGGGCCAACGTCGCCGGCCGCACGGGCTGGACGCGCCCGCCGTCCGCGAACGCCGTCGCGACCGGAGCGCAGCCCTCCGCCTGGCCGCCGTACAGCCGCGGCGTATGCTCGACGAGGCCGAGCCGCCGTAGCTCGCCGAAGCCCTGGACGATCTTCGTGAACAGCGCGCCCGAGGCGATCGGACAGATCACCGCGTCCGGCGCCTCCCAGCCGAGCTGCTCGGCGATCTCGTAGGCGAGCGTCTTCGAGCCCTCGGCGTAGTAGGAGCGGAGCGTGACGTTCACGAACGCCCAGTCGAGCTCGAACGAGAGCTCGACCGTCAGCCGTGAGCAGTGGTCGTACGAGCCGCGCACGGCGTAGATCGTCGCGCCGTAGACCGCGGTCGCGAGCAGCTTCTCGGGCTCGAGGTCGATCGGACAGAACACGGCCGCCTCCAGGCCCTCGGCCGCGGCGCGCGCAGCGACGGCGTTGGCGAGGTTGCCGGTCGACGAGCAGGCAAGCGTCTCGAGCCCGAGCTCCTGCGCCTTGGCGGCCGCGACCGCGACGACGCGGTCCTTGAACGAGTGGGTCGGGTTGGCCGTGTCGAGCTTCAACCACAGCTCGCCCAGACCGAGCGCATCGGCGAGGCGCGGGGCCGGGACGAGCGGCGTCAATCCGGGCGCGAGGCGCGGCTCGGCCGGAGGATCGACCGGAAGCAGCGGCGCGTAGCGCCAGATCGACCTCGGCCCGGCGGCGATCGCCTCGGGGGTGAACGCACGCTCCACGTCCTCCCAGTCGTAGACCGGGTCGAGGGGGCCGAAGCAGCGCGGGCAGGTGCCGACCGCCTCCAGGGCGTACTCGGTCTCGCAGATGCGGCAGTGAAGGGCTGTAGCGGACAACGTTCGACTCCTTTCGTCTCGCTCGACATCCGTCCGGGTTTGGCACCTTGCCGGGAGGCAGGTTGCCGAGGCTTCACAGGGCCGGTCCCTCAGCCTCTCTCGATGCGGAGCGGGACGGTGCCCGCTTCCGGGAGTCAGTATACGAAATGAAGCGACTGTCGGTCGAGCTCGGGCGGACCGGTGGTCAGCCGGCGCGCGCGAGCAGGTCGAGCAGCTCGTACTCCATCTCGGCTGCGAGCCGGCCCAAGACGGCGAGCTCGACGCTCCGCTCCTGGCCAGAGAGGTGGCGCCGCGACTGGGTCAGCGCGCCCACTGCCCATTTGACGTTGCCGAGCACCTCCCACCAGAAGAGTTCGTCCACGTGGATCTCGCGGCCGGTCAGCTCGCAGTAGCGCTCGAGGTAGGGCTCGGTCGCGCCGACGCCGCCCAGATGCAGATCGTCGGCCCCGAACCGCCAGGCCCGCACGATCGGCCAGGCCACGTCTTCCCTCGGGTCGCCGATGTGGGCGAACTCCCAGTCGAGCAGGTATTCGAAACCGCGCTCGGACACGACGACGTTGCCGATCCGGAAGTCGCCGTGGAGGACGACGGGCCCGAGCGGCTCCGGTCGGTTCTCGCACAGCCAACGCAGCCCGAGCTCGATCGCCGGATGGGGCTCGCCGACCGAGTCGAGCTCGTTCTCGTTCCGCGCGATCTCGTCGCTCGTGTGGAGGAACGGCAACGTTTCGGGGGCGATCGCGTGGACCTTCGCGATCTCCTCGGCGAGCTCGAGCGGCAGGGCGTGCCTGGCGTCGGCGAGCTCGGGCCGGGTCACGATCCGCCGCCCGATCGTCTCCCCGGCGACCCGCTCGGTCGCGAAGGCCTCGCGCCCGTCGAGCTCGCCGAGGTAGCCGTACGGCCGCGGCACGCGCACCCCGGCGGCAAACGCCGCCTCGATCACGCCGTACTCCTGCTCGAGCGGCAGCGTTGCACTCTCGTGGATCACCCCACCCGCCGCGCGCCGGACGAGCAACTCGAGCGGCTCGCCGCCCGCGGTCACGTCGACGGCCCACGCCTCCTTCGACGCCCCGCCTGCGAGCATCCGCGCGCCGATCAGCTCGACCGGCGCGTCGAGCAGCACGGCGAGCCGCTCGCAGAGCTCGGGCGACCAGGAGACGACAGCCATGGACATCTAACTAGAGCCCACCTCGCCACGCGCTTCGATCTGCCGCGGAGCCGTGGCTTTGCCGCGGCGTAGCTCGACACGACCGAGACGCGACGACAAGGGGAAGGGGGCCAACGGGGGAAACCGGCCGTTTCCGCCGTTATCTGGGGCCGGCGCGGAGCGCGCCGTCGAGGCGGATCACCTCGCCGTTCAGATAGCGGTTCTCGACGATGTGCCTGACGAGCGCGGCGAATTCCTCGGGACGGCCGAGCCGCGACGGGAACGGGATCTGCGCCTCGAGCGCGGCGCGGATGTCCTCACGGAGCAGGCCGACCATGGGCGTGTCCTGCGGCCCGGGCGCGATCGCCATCACGCGGATCCCGTGGCGGCCCAGCTCCCGCGCGAGCTGGATCGTGAGGCTGACGATGCCGCCCTTGGAAGCCGTGTAGGCCGCCTGGCCGAACTGCCCTTCCCAGGCCGCGGTCGAGGCCGTGTTCACGACCACGCCGCGCTCGCCGTCCTCGTCGGTCTCGTTCCCGGCCATGACGACCGCGGCGAGACGGATCACGTTGAACGTGCCGACGAGGTTCACGTCGATCACGTTCCGGAAGGCGTCCAGCGGGTGGGGTTGCCCGTCCTTGCCGACGACGAGCGCCGCCGCCCCGATGCCGGCGCAGTTGACGACGCCGTGCAGCCCGCCGAGCCCCACCGCTGCGTCGATCGCGCTCTGGACGCTCGCCTCGTCGCGGACGTCGGTCTCGACGAACGTGCCGATCTCCTCGCGTCGCCCGAGATCTGCGACGACGACGTGTGCGCCCGATTCGGCGAGCAGGCGCGCCGTCGCGGCACCGAGACCCGAACCGCCGCCCGTGACCAGGAACGTGCGGCCCTCGACGATCACGAGGCGTCGCCGGTCGAGCTGAACCGCCGGCGCTTCTCGAGGTCGGCCGGGTCGACGAGCTGACCGTCGCGCTCGACGTAGCCGCCCTTGCCACCGACGATCAGGACGACGAGGTCGCCGTCGCCGACGTTGGAGAACTTCCGCGGCGCCGTCGACTCGACATGGCAGAGGCCGCCCGGGCCGAGCTCCCGGACCTCGCCGTCGACCTCGAACCGCGCCCGTCCCTGGTGGACGAAGTAGAGCTCGTCCTGCGTGTCGTGGTAGTGGTGGATCCCCTGGCCGCCCGGCGGCATCACGATCGCGTTGACGCCGAAGGCCGTGACGCCGAGCGGCGCGCGCACCTTCCGGAACCCGTAGCCGTCTCCGAGTTCGTCCAGCGAGCCGAATGTGTGTGCCATGCGCGAGACTCTATGCCGTGGAACGAGAGCTGCGCGCAATCGTGGGCGAGGAGGCGGTGCTGCCCGGAGAAGGGCACTACCTCACGGACTTCACGGGGCTACCGGGCAAGGCCGACGCCGTCGTGCTCCCCTCGACCGCGGACGAGGTCGCGAAGGTCGTCGCCTGGTGCTACGAGCACGACGTGCCGATCACACCCCGTGGCGGCGGCACGGGCGCGGCGGGCGGGGCCGTCCCGCTCGACGGCGGCATCCTGCTCGCCCTCGATCGCCTCGACCGTGTGCGGCAGTTCGACCCGCTGCTCTGGCGCATTCACGTCGAGGCCGGCGTGCACACCGGGACGATCCACTCCCTCGCCCGGGACAACGGGCTCATGTTCGCGCCCGATCCCGGTGCGGCCGAGCAGTCGCAGATCGGCGGCAACATCGCGACGAACGCCGCCGGACCACACGCTTACAAGTACGGCGCCACCGGCACCTGGGTGACCGGGCTCGAGGCGGTCGTCGCGCCGGGAGCGGTGATCACGGTCGGCGGGCCGATCCGCAAGGACGTTGCCGGGTACGACCTGAAGAGCCTGCTGATCGGCTCCGAGGGCACGCTCGGGATCGTCACGGCGGCGTGGCTGCGCCTCGTACCGGCACCGGAGGTGACGCTGCCGGTCGCCGCCTTCCACCGCGACACGGCCTCCGGCTGCGAGGCGATCCTGCGCGTCGTCGGCAGCGGCATCAGGGCGACGGCGATCGAGTTCCTCGACGGCGAGACCCTCGCCTGCGCCACCGGCTCGTTCGACGGCGAGATGCCCGCGGACGCCGGGTTCATGGTCATCGCCGAGGCCGACGGCTCGGCGGCGGAGGCCGCTGCGATGCAGGCCGAGCTGATCGACGTGCTCGGCGACGGCGCCGTCTCGGTGCACGCCCCGTCCGACCGCACCGGGATCGAAGCGCTGTGGCGCTGGCGCGGCGGGCTCGCGTTCGCCGTGCTCGCCCGCCGGGGACTCGCACTGAGCGAGGACATCGTCGTGCCGATCGACCGTCTCGAGGAGGCGATCGACGAGACGCACGAGATCGGCCGCCGGAACGACGTGATCGCGCTCAGCTTCGGACACGCCGGCGACGGAAACCTCCACTCGACGTTCCTGTTCTCGCCCGAGAGCCCCGAGGAGCGGGAGCGCGCGGTCGCGGCGTCCCACGAGCTCTTCGACCTGGCCGTCCGGCTCGGCGGGTCGATCTCCGGCGAGCACGGCCTCGGCTACCTCAAGCGCGGCCGACTCGACCGACAGTGGCCGCCGCGTGCCGTCGAGCTGCACGAGGCGGTCAAGCGAGTGTTCGATCCGAAGGGCCTGCTCAACCCGGGCAAGAAGCTCGCCCGGCAACCCTGAGCCGTCAGGCGAGCCGCAGCTCCCAGCCGCCGACCTGCTCGGCGACGGCGAAGCCGAGGCCGACGTAGGCATCGACCACGTCCGCGGCGTCTCCCCACGACTCGAGATCGGCAGGCCCGGGACCGAGCAGCGCGCACGCGCCGAGTAGCAGCCGCGCGTAGCGGCCCGGATCGCGTGCCTTCGGAAGGAGGCCCGGTCCGTCGATGAGTCGCGCCTTGGGAAAGACCCTGCACATCCCGATCGGCTCCGCGCGGTCGTACAGGCCGAGCACGACCGCTCCAAGCGGAGGCATCGCGTCCGCCGCGACCTGCTTGTGGCCCCAGAGGCCGCGATAGACACCTTCGAGCATGCGCGCATAGTCCGTGTTGGCCAGCCGTGGCAGGGCCTCACCCGGGGGCAGCACGTTGGCACGCAACCGCGCGTAGCCGTTCCGGCGACTGAACCCGAAACGCGACAGGTCGGAGTTCGCGTGGACCCAGACCAGAGTCGCGCCGCACTCGCGCGCGCGCTCGACCACGCGTTCCGGATCACCGCCGTCGAGCTCGGCCTCGGCGAAGCTGACACCGTCGGACGAGATCCCGGTCAGCACGTCGACGTCCACATTCCAAACGCTAGCCCGGACCGCGCGAACACGGCGGTAGACTCGCCGGCGATGGCCGGCTGGAAGTCCGATGCGCTGATCGTCGACGCCGTTCGCAGCCCGATCGGGAAGCGGAACGGTTCGCTGGCATCGATCCGCGGCGACGAGCTCTGCGCGCAGGTCCTGAACGGCCTCGTCACACGGCACGACCTCGATCCGGCGGAGGTCGAGGACGTCCAGATGGGCTGCGTGACCCAGATCGGCGAGCAGGGCTGGAACGTCGGGCGGATGGTGCCGATGGTCGCGGGCTGGCCGGAGACGGTCTGCGGCACGAGCGTCGACAGGCAGTGCGCCTCGTCGATGCAGGCCGCGTTCAACGGCGCCGCCGCCGTCTGGTCGGGGCAGCTCGACCTCGTCGTCGCGGCCGGCGTCGAGATGATGTCGCGCGTCCCCATGGGCTCGAACGGCGGCGACCTGTCGCCAAAACTCCTCGATCGCTGGCAGATCGTCCCGCAGGGGATCTCGGCGGAGGCGATCGCCGAGGAGTGGAACCTGTCCCGCGAGGCGCTCGACGAGTACTCGCTCGGGTCCCACCGCCGGGCCGCCCAGGCGATCGACGAGGGGCGGTTCGAGAACGAGATCGTCCCGGTCGACCTGACGAACCCGCACACAGGCGTGGTCTTCGCCGTCGACGAGACGCCCCGCCGCGACACGTCGGCCGAGAAGCTCGCCTCGCTGCAGCCGGCCTTCGTGCCCGACGGCAAGGTGACGGCAGGCAACTCGAGCCAGATCGTCGACGGGGCCGCCGCGATGCTGATCGCGAGCGAGCAGAAGTCATCCGAGCTCGGCCTCGAGCCGCGCGGCCGCTTCCTGTCGTTCGGTCTCGCCGGCGTCGACCCCTATCGCATGCTGCACGGCAACCCGCAGGCGTGCGACCGCGCGCTCGCCAAGGCGGGCCTCGGTTGGGACGACATGGCCGTGATCGAGGTGAACGAAGCCTTTGCCTGCGTCGTGCTCCAGTTCCTCGCCGACACGGGTCTCGGGGGCAGGCTCGACGACGTGAACCCGAACGGCGGCGGCATCTCGCTCGGCCACCCGCTCGGCGCCACCGGCGCACGGATCACCGCGACGCTCCTGAACGAGCTCGAGCGGCGTGAAGCCCGCTACGGCATCGCGTCGATGTGCATCGGCTTCGGCCAGGCCCTCGCCGCCGTCGTCGAGCGCGTCTAGCGCTCGACTGATTCAAGCAAGCTCAGCATCGAGCGCGTCTAGGCCGCGAAGAACTGGCCCATCCGCTGGGCGAGCATCATGTCGCCCTGGATGCGGAGCTTGCCGCTCATGTACAGCGTCGGCCCCTGGGCCTTCCCGGTCATCAGCGCCACGAACGACTCGCTATCCGTCGAGAGCGTGACCGTCGGGCTCTCCAGCTGGCCCCGCTCCCACGAGAACGCGCCGTCCTTGATCGTGATCGCGTAGGGCTTCTCCTCGCCGCCGTCGGTGATCAACCACTGCACGGTCGCGTCGACACCCGCCGCCTTGTCCGGCAGGAAGTTCTCCTGCATGCCCTGGAAGACCTGGTCGAGTCCCGGTCCGTCCGTCACCTTCGCCTCCTTCGTCTGCGGTTCCGCCTCGGGCCCGCCGCCGAACGCGAGGAACAGCACCTCGCCGACCATCGCCGGCTTTTCCTGGCCCTTGATCTCGATCTGGACGCCGACCTTGTAGAGGATCCCGTCGCCCTTCGGCTCGGCCGAGATGAGCTTGGCGTGTGCACGCACGTCCGAGCCTGACGGCACCGGCGACGTGAACCGCACACGGTCGATGCCGTAGTTCACGCCCATCGTCTGGTCGGACACGTTGATCACGTCCGAGAGCAGCACGGGCAGGAGCGACAAAGACAGGTAGCCGTGCGCGATCGTGCCGCCGAAGGGGCCGGCCTTGGCGGCCTCGGGGTCGACGTGGATCCACTGGTGGTCGCCGGTGGCATCGGCGAAGAGGTCGATGTGCTTCTGGTCGACGGTCACCCACTTGCTCGGGCCGAAGTCGCGCTCGCCGCTCCCGGCCAGCTCCGCGAGGGTGAGCCCGGTCATTGCGCCGCGCTCTGCGACTGTCCGCCGGCGCCCATCATCGACTCGATCATTCCCGCGGGCTGCAAGCCGCTGGGAAAACGCTCGCCGAGCTCGGCGAGGAACTCGTCGGCGTCCCACTTGCCGTCTCGGGAGAGAAGCTCGCCCGGGCTCCAGCCCTGGAGGACGTTGACGGCGCCGCCGTAGACGAACAGGACCTGGCCCGTGATGTCCTGCGCGTCGTCCGCGCAGAGCGCGACGACGACCGGCGCCATGTTGCCCGGGTCCATCGCGTCGAAGCCGTCCTCCGGCGCGGCCATGTCCCCGAATGCCTGCTCGGTCATGCGGGTGCGCGCGTTCGGCGCGATGCAGTTGACCGTGACGCCGTAGCGGCCGAGCTCCTGCGCCGCGATCAGCGTGAAGGCCGCGATACCGCCCTTGGCGGAGCCGTAGTTCGCCTGGCCGACGTTGCCGAAGACGCCCGAGGGGCTGGACGTGTTGATCACGCGCGCGCGGACGGTCTCGCCGGCCTTCGAGCGCTCGCGCCAGTACGCCGCCGCGTGGCGCGTCGGCGCGAAATGTCCCTTGAGGTGGACGTTGATCACCGCGTCCCACTCGGCCTCGTCCATGTTGACGAGCATCCGGTCGCGGATGATCCCGGCGTTGTTGACGAGGATGTCGAGGCCGCCGAGCGCGACGATCGCGTGCTGCACCATCCGCTCGGCACCCGCGAAGTCGGCGACGTTCTCCCCGTCCGCGACCGCCTGGCCGCCTTGCGCCTCGATCTCCGCGACCACCTGCTCGGCGGGGGTCGCGTCGGCGCCCTCGCCCGTGAGCGACCCGCCGAGGTCGTTGACGACGACCTTCGCGCCCGCGGCGGCCAGCGCGAGCGCGTGCTCGCGGCCGATGCCGCGCCCGGCGCCGGTGACGATGGCGACCTTTCCGCTCAGATCGGGCATGCGAAGCCGAGTCTAGACTCTGGCGCGTGACCGAGGGCACACACACCTTCCGCCGGCACCCCTGGGGCACGGACGCGCTCCCCGACCCGCACGTCTGGACGACGCTCGGCTACCGCAACGCCGGCTGGGAGCCGGGCCGCGCGGTGATCGAGTGGGACGCGCCGGAGGAGTTCTGCTTCCTGTTCGGCGAGGGCTACCGCGTCCACGGCGGCATGGTCGCGACGCTGCTCGACACGGCGATGGGCGGCGCCTGCTGGACCCTGATGGACGAGCACGAGCACTTCCTGACCGGCGACCTGAGCGTCGACTTCTACCGCTCCGCACGGCCGGGCCTGCTGCGCGCCGAGGGCCGGGTCGTCCACCGCACGAAGCGCGTCGTCTTCTGCGCCGCCGAGATCACGGACGCCGAGGGGAGACGCATCGCGGGCTCGCGCTGCACCCAGGTCATCCTGGTCTCGGACGGATAGCGCACCGCGCGCCGATTCCGTAGGGTTGTCCGACCGATGAGCCTGCTCTCGGTACGGAACATCACTCTTCGCTTCGGCGGCATCACCGCGCTCGAGGACGTCTCGTTCGACGTGGAACAGGGCACGACGGCGGGGCTGATCGGCCCGAACGGGGCCGGCAAGACGACGACGTTCAACGTGATCACGCGGCTCTACGATCTCGACGCGGGCGACGTGCTCATGGACGACCGCTCGCTCCTGCGCACGCCGCCGAGCCGCGTGATCAGGCACGGCATCTCGCGGACGTTCCAGAACGTCGAGCTGTTCGGGACGATGACGGTGCTCGAGAACGTGCTCGTCGGCGCGCACGCGGGGTCGCGCTTCGAGCGCGAGAGCTCCGTCCGTGCGCGCGGCCGGGAGGCGCTCGCATGGGTCGATATCGCCGGGCTCGCCGACCGGCCCGCGGCCGGGCTCCCGTTCGGCACGCTCAAGCGCGTCGAGCTGGCCCGCGCGCTCGTCTGCCGGCCGCGCCTCCTGCTCCTCGACGAGCCGGCGGGCGGGCTCAACCACGAGGAGGTGGCGGCGCTCGCCGACCTGCTGCGGCGGCTCCGCGGCGAGCTCGACCTGACCGTGCTCCTCGTCGAGCACCACATGGGCCTCGTCATGCAGCTCTCCGACCACGTGCACGTCCTCAACTTCGGGCGCACGATCGCGAGCGGCCCGCCCGCAGAGGTGCAGCGGAACCCCGAGGTGATCGAGGCCTATCTCGGCGGCGACCTCGAGGAGTCCGCGGCGTAGTGGCTCCGCTCCTCGAGCTGAACGACGTGGTCGCGAGCTACGGGCAGGTGAAGGCTCTCCACGGCATCACGCTCGCCGTCGAGGAAGGGGAGATCGTCGCGGTGCTGGGCGCGAACGGCGCCGGCAAGACGACGACGCTGCGGGCGATCTCGAACACCGTGCGGCGGAGCGGCGAGATCCGCTTCGCCGGCCGCTCGCTCGGGCGGCTCGGCCCGGAGAGCACCGCGGCGCTCGGCATCGCGCACGTGCCCGAGGGCCGCGGCCTGTTCCCGGAGCTGACGATCGTCGAGAACCTCCGCCTCGGGGCGTACACGCGCAAGGGCTCGCCGAAGACCGACCTCGAGCGCGTGTACTCCTACTTCCCCTGGCTCGGCCGCCGGCGCAACGAGATGGCGGGCTCGTTGAGCGGCGGCGAGCAGCAGATGCTCGCGCTCGCGAAGGCGTTCATGCAGCGGCCGCGGCTCCTGCTCCTCGACGAGCCGTCGCTCGGCCTCGCTCCGATCATCGTCTCGGAGATCTTCAGGATCGTCAGGGAGCTGAACGAGGAGGGCATGACGGTTCTGCTCGTCGAGCAGAACGCGCACATCGCCCTCCAGGCCGCGAAGACGGCGTATGTGCTCGAGGTCGGCACGGTCGCACTCCACGGCCCGAGCGCGGAACTGCAGGAGCACGAGTCGGTCCGCCGGAGCTACCTGGGCTACTGACGTGAGTGTCTACGAGCTCTTCGGGCGGCTTGGGGTCCGCGACGTCGGCGCCCGCAGGATCAGCACAGGCGCGTCCCCGGCCGTGCTCACCTGCCTTCTCGCCGGCTGCATCTTCCTCACGATCGGCTCGCTGCTCTCGACGCAGTTCGCCGAGCTGACGGTCAGCGGGGTCGCGCAGGGGAGCATCTTCGCCAGCCTCGCGCTCGCGCTCGTCCTCATCTACCGCGCGACCGAGGTGATCAACTTCGCCCAGGGTGAGATGGCGATGTTCACGACCTACATCGCCTACCAGCTCACGGTGTGGGGCCTGTCCTACTGGGCCGCGTTCTTCATCACGCTCGGGATCGCGTTCGTCTTCGGCGTCGGCATCCAGCAGACCCTGATCCGCCCGGTGCAGCATCGATCCGTGGTCGCGGTCGTGATCGTCACGATCGGGCTCTTCTCCGTGATCGACGGCGTCGTGCTCTGGATCTGGGGCGGCGACATCAAGTTCATGCCGGCCCCGTTCGGAGGCAGCGTCTACCGCGTCGGCGGCGTGGCCGTCTCGCTCACCGACCTGGGGACGATCGCCGTCACCCTCGGCACGGTCGTCGCACTCTGGGTCTTCTTCCAGTTCACGAAGCTCGGACTGGCGATGCGCGCGGCAGCCCTCCGCCCCGCGGCGGCACGGCTCGTCGGCGTCCGCGTCAACTGGATGCTCGCGCTCGGCTGGGGCTTCGCGACCGTGCTCGGCGCCGTGGCCGGGCTGATGACCGAGCCGTCCGTGTTTCTCTCGCCGACGATGATGCAGGCCGTTCTGATCTACGCGTTCGCGGCCGCTGTGCTCGGCGGCCTCGAGAGCCCGATGGGCTCTGTCGTCGCCGGGATCTCGCTCGGGATCTTCCTCAACCTGATCGGGCAGTACGGCGGGTTCCTCAAGGATTCGGCGTTACGCCTGCCGGTCGCGTTCGGGGTGCTGCTCGTCGTCCTGCTCGTCAAACCGTCGGGGCTGTTCGGACGGGCGGCGGTGAGGAAGGTATGAGCCGGTCGTTCACCGCCGGGATCTCGGCCTGCGCCGTGGCGGCGATCGTGCTCGCGCTGCTGCCGTTCACGCTCAGCGGCTTGAACCAGGTGCTCGCGTCGAAGGTGGCGCTCTACTTCATCGCCGTCCTCGGGCTCAACATCCTCACCGGCTACGCGGGCCAGATCTCGATCGGCCACGGCGCCTTCATGGCGATCGGCGGCTACACGACGGCGATCATGTCGCATGACCACCACACGAACCTGATCGCGACGCTGCCCCTCGCCTTCGCGATCTCGTTCGGCTGCGGCGTCGCGCTCGGCCTGCCGGCGTCGAGGCTGTCCGGCGTCTACCTGGCGCTCGCAACGCTGGCGTTCGCGGTGTCGATCCCTCAGCTGATCCTCAAGTTCTCGCACTTCACCGGCGCGCGCAACGGTATCCAGGTGAACGGGACCGTCGGCTACATGTGGCTGTACGGGGTGAGCTGGGCCTGCGCAGCGATCATGTTCGTGCTCGCGTGGCTCGTGCTCAGAGGCCGCACCGGGCGCGCCTTCCGGGCCGTCCGCGACAGCGAGGTCGCGGCCGCGTCGTCCGGCGTCAGCCTCGTCCTCTACAAGACGCTCGCCTTCGGCGTCTCGGCGGGCTTTGCGGGTGTCGCCGGCTCGCTGTTCGTGCTGGCGACGAACGGTTACGCCCAGCCGGACGAGTTCTCGGTCGCCCTCTCCCTGTACATCCTGATCGGCGTCGCCGTCGCCGGGCTCGGATCGCTGTGGGGGATCCCGGTCGGCGCCGCCTTCGTCGCCCTGCTCCCGAACATCTCGACGAGCGCACCGCTGATCGGCTCGGCCGAAGGCCAGGAGGTCGTCTTCGGACTGGTCGTGATCCTGGTCATCCTGCTGTTGCCGACCGGGTTTGCGGGCCTGCTGCAACGCATGGCGCAGCGGCTCAAGTCGAAACCGTCCGATGGCCCTGGAATCCCGGCGACCGACAAGGGATAATCGCTGGCGGACGGCTCCAGATCGTTTCCGATCGGAACCAGAGGAGGAGGGCAAGAAGATGCGTTGGAAGCTCGGTTTCCTGGCCTTCGTCGCCGCGGTGAGCCTGGCTGCGGTCGCAACGTCTGCGACCGGCGCCCAGAAGCTCGACCCAGGAGTGACGGGCCGGACGATTCTCATCGGCGGCACGTTCCCGTTCACCGGCGTCGCGGCGTCCTACTCCGCGATCCCGAAGGCGGAGCGCGCCTACTTCCTCTACGTGAACGCGCACGGCGGCGTGAACGGGCGGAGGATCCAGTTCGCGACCTACGACGACAGCTACGACCCGTCGAAGACGGTCCCGCTGACGCAGAAGCTCGTCGAGCAGACCAAGGTCTTTGCCGACTACGGCAGCCTCGGCACCGCGCCGGTGCTCGCGGTGCGGCAGTACCTGAACGGCAAGAAGGTGCCGCAGGTGCTCGTCGCGACCGGCGACTCGTACTGGGGCACGGACTACAAGAAGTACCCGTGGACGATCGGCTGGCAGCCCGACTACCCGGGCGAGGCGAAGATCTACGCCCAGTTCATCAAGTCCAAGGTGCCCCAGGCGAAGATCGGCGTCCTCTACCAGAACGACGCGTACGGACAGAACTACCTGAACGCGTTCAAGGCCGGCCTCGGCTCGGCCGCGTCGAAGATCGTCTCGACACAGTCCTACGACGTGACGGGCGGTCCGCCGCAGCAGCAGGTGATCGCGCTCAAGTCCGCCGGGGCGAACACGTTCGTCCTCTTCTCGACCCCCTTGGCGACGATCCAGTCGCTCGTGATCGCCACCAAGATCGGCTGGCATCCCATCGAGTTCATCAACAATGTGTCGTCTGCCGAGGCGTACCTGGCGGCAGCGGCAAAGAGCGGCGCGAACGTCGAGGGAGCGATCTCGACCGACTACGTGCTCGACCCGAACAACGCCGACCAGGCGACGCTGCCGGGGGCGAAGCTCGCGAAGCAGATCCTCGACCTCTACGGAGGCCAGGCGCCGATCTTCAACCTCAACAGCATCTACGGGCTGGCATCCGCCTGGACGATGGTGCAGGCGTTGAAGGCCGCAGGCAATCCACCGACGCGTGCCGGACTCATGAAGGCGCTGACCAGCATGAACACGAGGGCGAACCCCTTCCTCTACAAGGGGATCGCCGAGAAGACCTCGGCGACCGACTGGTTCCCCGTCGAGCAGCAGATCCTCGTCCGCTACCACAGCGGTGGAGTGGCGGGCATCGGCTTCGGGCAGCCGTTCGGCAAGCTGTACAACAACGCGCGCTAGCGTTTCGCGCGCGCATTAGTCTGGACGGGGCCGGTGATCGCCGGCCCCGTCCGTTGAAGGGAGGCCCGATGGCCGAAGCAGTGATCGTCTCGACGGCGCGCACGCCGATCGGGCGTGCCAAGAAGGGCTCGCTCGCAGATGTGCGCCCCGAGGACATGGCCGCGTTCGCCATACGGACCGCGCTCGAGCGCGTGCCCGAACTCGACCCGGGCGACGTCGTCGACGTGATGGTCGGCTGCGGCATGCCCGAGGAGCGCCAGGGAATGAACCTCGGCCGCCGCGTCGCGCTCCTCGCCGGGCTGCCCGACACGGTGCCCGGCACGACGGTCAACCGCTTCTGCGCGTCGAGCCTGCAGACGATCCGCATGGCCTTCCACGCGATCAGGGCCGGCGAAGGCGACGCGTTCGTGGCCGGCGGGGTCGAGTCGATCACGCAGGTGTCCGGCTATCCGAAGTCAGCGGAGGAGCTTCACCCGCTGCTCACCGGCGGGCCGGACGCGATCACGAACGTCTACCTGCCGATGGGAGTCACCGCCGAGAACGTCGCGGCACGATGGGGCGTCGAGCGCGAGGAGATGGATCGCTTCGCGCAGCGCTCGCAGGAGCGGGCAGTCGCCTCGCAGGAGGACGGTTTCTTCGACCGGGAGCTGACGCCGTACCCGAAGGAGGACGGAACGGTCGTGTCGCGAGACGACGGGCCCCGGGCCGAGTCGACGCTCGAGAAGCTCGCGTCGCTCGAGCCCGTGTTCGATCCGGCCGGCAAGGTCACCGCGGGGAACGCGTGCCCGCTCAACGACGGGGCGGCGGCGGTCGTCGTCCTCAGCGAGGAGAAGGCCAGGGCCCTCGGCGTGAAGCCGCGGGCGCGGATCGTCGCCTCGGCGGTGTCGGGAGTCGACGCGGAGATCATGGGCGTCGGGCCGATCGAGGCCGTGCGCCGCGTGCTCGACCGCGCAGGGATGACCATCGGCGACGTCGACGTCGTCGAGCTGAACGAGGCGTTCGCCGCCCAGGTGCTGCCCGTCTGCCGCGAGCTCGGGATCGACCCGTTCGGCGAGCAGCTCAACCCGCACGGCGGCGCGATCGCGCTCGGCCACCCGTATGGGATGACCGGCGCGCGGATCATGTGCACGCTGCTCAACGACCTCGAGACGATGGACGGGACGATCGGCCTCGAGACGATGTGCGTCGGCGGCGGCCAGGGCATGGCCATGATCGTCGAGCGGCTGAGCTGAGCCGCAGCCTGGAGCTGCCGGTCGAAGGCGGGCGCCTCTACGTCGAGGAGCACGGCGCCGGCGACCCGCCGTTGCTGCTGTTGCAAGGCCTCGGCTACTCGATGTGGGCGTGGCGCTACCAGCTGCCCGCGTTCGGGTCCAAGCGTCGCACGATCGCGTTTGACAACCGCGGCACGGGTCGCTCGTCGCTCGAACCGGGGCCGTTCTCGATGGAGCAGTTCGCGGGCGACGCGCTCTCCGTGCTGGACGCGCTCGAGGTCGAGTCGGCGCACGTGCTCGGCCTGTCGATGGGGACGTTCGTCGCGCAGCTGATGGCGTTGCTGGCGCCCGGGCGCGTGCGGTCGCTCGTGCTCGTCGGGGGCAGCCCCGGGGGCCTGGAGCACACGCCGCTGCCCGCGGAGACGCTGGAAGCCTGGCTCGCGAACTCGCAGCTTCCGCCGACGGAGTTCGTGCGGCAAACGATGCACCTGTCCTTCTCGCCCGGCTGGAGCGAGTCGCATCCGGAGCTCTACGAGGAGCTGGTCGAGGCTCGGCTCCACCATCCGACGCCACCCGAGTGCTGGCAGGCGCAGTTCGCGGCGGCCGGCCGGTTCCTGCAGGACGGCGCGCCCGTCGAGCAGATCGGCGTGCCGACGCTGGTCGTTCACGGCGATGCCGATCGCGTCGTCCCCGTCTCCAATGGTCGGCTCCTGGCGCGGCGCATCCCCGGGGCGGAGCTCGTCGTCCTCCCCGGCCGCGGCCACGTCGTCCACCTCGAATCACCGGACGAGCTCAACCGCCTCGTCGAGAACTTCCTCGCGCGGGTCGAGGCTCAGTAGCGCTCGAGATACCGCGGGCTCGCGACGCGGAGCTTGGCGGCGACGTGCTCGCGCAGACGTTCGAGCGCATCTTCGGGGACGTCGCCCGAGCGGATCTGCCGCGCCAGCTCCTCGAGCTCCTCCCGCGACATGTCGTCCGTGTCACCCGATTCGAGCTCCCGCTGCGCGATTCCGAGCGCGTTGATCGCGACGAGCGTCCGGAAGCGAAGCCGCTGGTCGGTCAGTGTCGGGAGGATCTCGCCCTCGAGAAACTCGCGCGTCGCCTCGACGAGCTCTGCGGCGGTCGGGCGATCGTTCGCCATGACTGTGCGATGCTAGACGGGTGGAGGACCTGAAGGCTCCCTATCGCGCCTTCATGGAGGCGCACGTCTATCCGAACGAGGCGGCGCTGGCGCGTGAGGACGACGCGGCGGCTGCGCTCGTCGTGGAGCTCCGCGCCCGCGCGAAGGCCGAGGGCCTGTGGGCGCCGCACCTGCCGCCGGAGGCCGGCGGGACGGGTCGCGGCTTCCTCGCCTACGCGCACCTGAACGAGGAGATCGGCCGCTGCGTCTGGGGCCAGCTCGTCTTCAACTGCCAGGCCCCGGACGCGGGGAACGGCGAGATCCTGCACATGTTCGGCACGGACGAGCAGAAGGAGCGCTTCCTCGCGCCGCTCGTCGCCGGCGACACGCGCTCGTTCTTCTCGATGACGGAACCCGAGGTCTCGGGCGCCGATCCGACCAGCCTGCGGACGACGGCCGTCCTCGACGGCGACGAGTGGGTGATCGACGGGCACAAGTGGTTCTCGTCCGGCGCCGAGGGGGCGGCCTTCGGGATCGTGATGGCGGTCACCGATCCCGACGCGGACCCGCACCTGCGGATGAGCCAGATCCTCGTCCCGGCCGACACTCCGGGCATCGAGGTCGAGCCGGTTCCGGTCATGGGCCACCGCGGACGCGGCTGGTCGACGCATTGCGAGGTGACCTACAGCGGCGTGCGCGTGCCCGCCGCCAACCTGCTCGGCGAGCGAGGCGACGGCTTCCGCATCGCGCAGAAGCGCCTCGGCCCGGGCCGGATCCACCACGTCATGCGCTGGCTCGGACAGATGCAGCGAGCCTTCGAGCTGATGTGCTCCTACGCGCTCGAGCGGGAGGCGTTCGGCGGCCCGCTGGCCGAGAAGCAGACCGTCCAGAACTGGATCGCCGACTCGGCCGCCGACATCCAGGCCTGCCGCCTGCTCACGCTCGACGCCGCGCACAAGATCGACCAGGGCAACGAGGCGCGCGTCGAGATCTCGCTCGTCAAGTTCTTCGCCGCGCGTGTGCTGAACGAGGTGATCGACCGCGCGATCCAGGTGCACGGCGGCCTCGGGCTCACCGACCGCACGCCGCTCGCGGCGATGTGGGCGATGGCCCGCGGCGGACGGATCTACGACGGCCCGGACGAGGTGCACCGCATGGTCGTCAGCCGGCGGATCCTGAAGGAGTTCGCCGCCGGCCGTACTTACCGCTTCTCCTGACCGACATGGCCGGCCGGGCCGTGTCGCAGGGACAGTCCCTGTAACGCCTTCGTGACGCGCCCTTTCGCCTGCTCAGAGGCGCGAGCATGGCCGAGTCCGCCGGGTCCGACAGTCACAGGAGCCATGTCCGAGGGACTGTCCCTAGGACGTGGCTCGCGCGGACGATCAGCGCGGGCCGGGCACGTTCGGGTAACGGAACGGCAGGGGCTCGCGGCCCGGCTGGACGACCCAGGCCTGGCCAACCTCCTCCGAGCGGGCGGCTACGAGAACCGCCTCGGCCACACGGCCCGGCGGCATGATCTCGAAGCCGGCTCCCCGGAGCTCCTGCTCGTGTGGCCGGACCATCGGCGTGTCGACGAACCCGGGGCAGACGGCGTTCAGCCGGATGCCTTGCTCCAGAAGGCGCGGCGCCGCGGCGCGGACGAATCCCACGACAGCGTGCTTCGTCAGCGTGTAGACGGGATCGCCCGGCCACGGCCAGAGCCCGGCGAGCGAAGCGGTCGCGACGATCGCGCTGCCGGGCTCCATCACCTCGGCCAGACGGCGCACTCCGAGGACGACGCCGTCTACGTTGACTCCGACGACGCGCCGGTAGTCGGCGGCGCTCTCGTCCATGCTCGTCACGCCGGCGTTCAGGCACGCGAGCTCGACGGGGCCGACGTCGCCCCACGCGTCGGGATCGGACACGTCGAAGCCGTGCACGACGTCGAGCACCTGCACGTCGGCGCCTTCGGCGCGGAGCAGAGCGACGATCGCGGCGCCGATGCCGGAGGCACCGCCGGTCACCAGTGCCGTGCGCGGAAAGCCGGTCAGGGCGCCGGCACCGACTGCTTCACGAACTGGTCGCGGAGCGCCGTCTTGCGGAACTTGCCGACCGCCGTCTTCGGGATCTCGTCGACGAACTCGAACCTGTCCGGCAGGCAGAACTTCGCAAAGCTGCCGGCGAGGTACGTGCGCAGCTCCTCCGGCGTCGCCTCGGCCCCCGGCCTGAGCACGACGACCGCGAGCGGCCGCTCCGCCCACTTCTCGTCCGGGACGCCGATGACCGCCGCCTCCGCCACGGCCGGATGGCCCATGAGCGCATTCTCGAGATCCACGGACGAGATCCACTCGCCGCCCGACTTGATCACGTCCTTGGAGCGATCCTTGATCGCGATGAAGCCGCGCGGGTCGATCGAGACGATGTCGCCGGTGCAGAACCAGCCGTCGGCGGTCCAGCGGTCGGCCTGTTCGGGCGTCTCGTAGTACGACGACGCCACCCAGGGCCCGCGGCACTCGAGCTCACCCATCGCCTCACCGTCCCACGGGATCAGGTTTCCGTCGACGTCGCGGGCGCGGATCTCGACGAACGGCAGCGGGATCCCCTGGAGCGCGATGTGGTCGAACTTCGTCTCGTCGTCGGCGTCGCGCAGATCGCCGGGGAGATCGGTGACCGAAGCGACGGGTGAGGTCTCGGTCATCCCCCAGCCGTGACAGATGGCGATCCCGTGGCGCTGCTGGAAACCGGCGATCATCGCGCGCGGCGCAGCGGAGCCCCCGACGAGCATGCCCTTCAGGCTGGAGATGTCGTACCGGTCGGGCTCGGCGTCGAGCACGTTGAGGATCCCCATCCAGATCGTCGGCACACCCGCGGCCCAGGTGACGCGCTCGCGCTCGAAGTCCTCGAGCAAGCTGTGCGGGTCGAGAAGCGGGCCCGGGTAGACGATCTTCGCGCCGAGCATGGCGGCCAGGTACGGGTAGCCCCAGGCGTTTGCGTGAAACATCGGGACGACCGGAAGGAACGTGTCCGACTCGCCGAGCGACCGGTCGAGCGGCGCACCCGACGCCACGCCGAACGTGTGCAGCACCGTCGAGCGGTGCGAGTAGACGACCCCCTTCGGCCGGCCGGTGGTGCCGCTCGTGTAGCACATCGCCGCGGCCTCGTTCTCGTCCAGCTCCGGCTCGCGCCAGTCGTCCGCCGACGCGCCCGCGAGCAACTCCTCGTAGCTCGACTCGACGACGAAGACGTGCTCGATCTCGGTCTCGCCGATGAACTGGTCGAGCAGCGGCACGAGCATCTGGTCGACGATCACGACCCGGTCGCCCGCATGCGAGGCGATGTACGCGAGATCGGTCGGGTGCAGGCGGATGTTCAGCGTGTGCAGCACAAAGCCGCCACACGGGATGCCGAAGTAGCACTCCATGTGCTGCGAGTGGTTCCACGAGAGGGTCGCGACGCGGTCGCCGCGCTCGAGCCCGAGGCCGGCGAGCGCGACGGCGAGCTGCTTCGAGCGGCGCATCACCTCGCGGTAGTTCGTGCGGTGGAAGCTCCCGTCGGCAAGCCGGGTGACGATCTCCTTCTCGGGGAAGTACGTCTCCGCGCGGCGCATGAGCGTCGGGAGCGTGAGCTGGTAGTCCATCATCTGGCCGCGCAGGCCGGGCGCCATGGACGACACTGTACGGCGCTCCTAGCCGCCGAGCAACGCCCGCCGGACCACGCGGTCCCGCAGGCGGTCCGGGAGACGCTCGATCGCCGCGCGGATGTGGGCGTCCCTGCCGACGAGATAGCGCGCCTTCGGATGCTCGTCGGTGAGCGCGTGCTCGATCGCCTTCACGACCGACTCGACCGGCGCGGCCTTCGCCGCCCGGGCGGCCGCGAAGGAACGCATCGCAGCGAGCCGGCTCCCGTACCGCTCGATCGCCTCGGGCCCGAGCGTGTCGGCGATCGGTTGCGGCTTGCTCCAGATCGGTGTCGCGATCGTGCCGGGACGAATGATCGACACGTGGATGCCGTCCGGCGCGAGCTCGACCCGGAGCGAGTCGGCGAGCGCCTCGAGGCCGAACTTCGAGATCGCGTACGGCCCGAGGAACGGCAACGCGCTCGTCCCCGCGATCGACCCGACGAGCACGATCCGGCCGCGCGCCGTCCGGATCGCCGGCAGGAGCGCCTGCGTCACGGCGAGCTGGCCGACGATGTTGACCTCGAGCTGCCGTCGGAGCTCGTCGAGCGGCAGGTACTCGAGCGGTGCGGCCATCGCGATGCCGGCGTTGTCGACGAGCCCGTCGAGTCGCCCGCCGACGGCCTCGGCCGCGCGCGCGATCGCATCGCCGTCCGTGACGTCGAGCAAGAGCTCCGTCGTCCCCGCGGGCGCCGCACCCTCCGCGCGTACGCCCGCGAACACCCGCCAGCCTTCGCGCGCCAGCCGCTCGGCGCACGCGGCGCCGATCCCGGAGGACGCGCCCGTGACGAGGACGGAGCGCTCAGCCAAGGATCGCGGCGGCCACTTCGGCGCGCTGCACGGCCGGATAGCCGCCGTAGCCCTGGATCCACTGCGCCCGCTTGTAGTACCGGTGCAGCGCATGCTCCCAGGTGAAGCCGATGCCGCCGTGCGCCTGGATCGAGTACTCGCAGACCTTGACCGCGACGTCGCCCGCGTACGCCTTGGCCGACGCGGCCGCGACGCGCGCCTCGTCGTCGTCCTCGGCCACGCACCACGCGGCCCAGTAGGCGAGCGAGCGCGCCAGCTCCGTCAGCGCATAGCTGTCCGCGAGCTTGTGCGAGACGGCCTGGTAGATGCCGATCGGCTTGCCGAACTGCTCGCGCGTCTTCGCGTGCTCGACCGAGAGCTCCAGCGCGCGCTGCGATATCCCGACGGCCTCGAGCGCGAGCGCGGCAAACGCACGCGTGCGCATGCGCTCGACCGCCGACGCGTCGCCGATCTCCTCCGCTTCGCCGCCCTCGGCCAGCCGGCCGAGCCGCCGCGTCGAGTCCATCGTCTCCAGCGTTTCGCCTGTGGCCGGCACCGCGACGAGCTTGCCGCCGCGCACGACGAGCACGCGATCGACGAGCGCGAGGTCGGGCACGAGCGAGCCGTCGAGCGAGGCCGACCAACGCGCCCCGCCGCCGACCACTTCACGCTGCAGCTCGGCCGGAAGCTCCGGCAGCGCAAGCGCGACGGTCGAGAAGTACGGGCCTGGGTAGAGCGCGCGGCCGAGCTCCTCGAACAGCACCGCCTCCTCGAGGAAGCCGAGCCCGGCTCCGCCCGCTTCCTCCGGCACCGAGACGCCGATCCAGCCGAGCCCGGCCAGCTCAGCCCAGGACGCAGGATCCCAGCCCTCGCTCGAGTCGGCGAGCTCCGCGACGCGTTCGGCCGGATAACGGTCGGAGAGGAACGTCCTCGCCTCGCGGCGAAGCTGCTCCTGCTCGTCGCTGAAGGCGAAATCCACGGGTCAGCGGCTCCGGGGCAGGCCGAGCACGCGCTCGGCGATGATGTTGCGGAGAATCTCCGACGTCCCAGCCTCGATCGTGTTGCCGCGGCTGCGGAGCTGCTGGTACTGCCAGTAGCCGTGGCCGTCGCCGTTCGAGAGCTGCGCGTCCGGGCCGAGGATCTCGAGAGCGAGCTTGGTCAGGCGCTGGTTCGACTCCGACCACGTGAGCTTGGACACGGACCCCTCCGGGCCGGGCATGCCGGTCTTCATCAGCATCGTCAGCGCCCGGTAGTTCGTCAGTCGCAGCGCGCGCTGCTCGATCCATTCGTGCGCGATGCGGTCGCGGAGGCCGGCATCGTCGACGCCGCGCTCGCGGGCCAGCGTGATCAGCTTGCGCACGTTGACCTCGAGCATCGCGGTCAGCGCGAAGCCGAGCGTTGCGCGCTCGTGCAGGAGCGTCGTCATCGCGACCCCCCAGCCCTGGCCGACCTCGCCGAGGACGTTCTCGACCGGAACCTGGACGCCCGTGAAGAAGATCTCGTTGAACTCCGCCTCGCCGGTGATCTGACGCAGCGGCCGCACCTCGACCCCGGGGGCGTGCATGTCGACGAGCATGTACGTCATGCCCGCGTGCTTGACCGACTCCGGGTCGCTGCGCGTGACGAGGATGCACCAGTCGGCGACGTGCGCGAACGACGACCACACCTTCTGGCCGTCGACGACGAAATGGTCGCCCTCGAGCCGCGCGCTCGTCCGCGCCGAGGCGAGATCGGAGCCCGCGTCCGGCTCGGAGAAGCCCTGGCACCAGATCTCCTCCGCCGAGAGGATCTTCGGGAGGTAGCGCGCCTTCTGCTCTTCGGTGCCGTGGGCGATGATCGTCGGGCCGGCCATCCCGAGCCCGATCACGTTCATGTGCTGCGGCGCCTCGGCGCGCGCGGTCTCCTCGAGGAAGATCGCCTGGTGCGGATACGGCGCGCCGCTGCCGCCGTACTCCTTGGGCCAGGTCAGCCCGGCGTAGCCGGCTTCGTCGAGCTTGCGGCTCCACCGAAACCAGGCATCGGCGTACTCCTCCTCGCTCGAACGCGGCCCGGAGAGCTCGGTCGGGACATTCGCCTCCAGCCAGCCGCGCACCTCGGCGCGGAAGGCGGCTTCCTCGGGCGTGTCGCGGAGGTCCACGCTCTTACTCTACGGCGGCGAGCGCGCTTCGGTCGAGGTCACGGACGGCAGTGCCGCCCGCAAGCGCGAGCGTCAGGTCGGTCTCGGCGAGGAGCTGCCGGATCACGACCTCGACGCCCTCCCGCCCGCCGACCGCGAGCCCCCAGACGTACGGCCGGCCGAGGAGGACCGCGTCGGCCCCGAGGGCCATCGCCTTGACCACGTCGGCGCCCGAGCGGATGCCGCTGTCCACGAGCACGGTCGTGTCGTCGCCGAGCGCGTCGCGCACCTCGACGAGGGCGTCGAGCGACGCCACGGCCCCGTCGACCTGCCGGCCGCCGTGGTTCGACACGATGATCCCGTCGACGCCGCGCCGCTTCGCCTCGAGCGCATCCTCGGCCGTGAGCACGCCCTTGACAAGCAGCGGCAGCTCGGTCAGCCCGCGCAGCCAGTCGAGGTCGTCCCAGGTCAGGCCGAGGTTGGGGTAGGTCGAGAGCATGAGCGCCGCCGCCGCGAGCAGGTCGTCCTCCGGCGGCGCGGCGAGGTAGCTCCGGAAGACCGGGTCGGTGAAGAACTGCGCGCAGCCCTCGCCCTGGATGAACGGGAGGTACGCGTTCGCGAGGTCGCGCGGACGCCAGCCGAGGACGAGCGTGTCGAGCGTGACGACGATCGCCCCGTAGCCCGCGGTTTCGGCGCGTCGCACGAAGCTCTCGGCGATCTTCCGGTCCGACACCCAGTAGAGCTGGAACCACCGCGGCGCATCGCCCATCGCCTCGGCCACCTGCTCCATCGAGTGTGAAGCGGCGCTCGAGAGCACGACCGGGATGCCGTTCGCCGCCGCCGCGCGCGCCGCGGCGAGCTCGCCCTCGGGCTGGACGATGCTGAGCACGCCGATCGGAGCGAGCAGGAACGGCGCGGCCGACCGGGTGCCGAGCACCTCGACAGACAGATCGCGCTTGACGTTGCCAGTGAGCATGCGCGGCCGCAGCCGTCGACGCTCGAACGCCTCCCGGTTCGCGCGCATCGTCGCCTCCGTGCCGGCCCCGCCGGCGACGTAGTCGAAGGGCGCCTGCTCGAGCTTCTCTCTGGCCCTCGCCTCCCAGTCGTCTGCCGTCAGCGGCCACTCGTAGCCGCCGGACAGGTAGATCCCGGTCTGGAACTGGCCGCCCTCGAAGCCCAGGCTCACGAGGCGATGCTATGCCAGCAGGACGCTCCGCGACGCGACCTCGGCGAGCCGGCGGTCGGCCGTGACGAGCACGGCATCCTCGGCCTCGGCGAGCGCCAGGTAGTGCGCGTCGTAGGTCGTGATGCCGTGCTCCTGCGCAAGGGCGCACGCCGGAAGGGCAAGGTGTTGGCTGGGAATCGGCTCGAAGGGCAGCCGAACGATCGTCGCCAGCACCGAGAGGACGCGACCGACTTCCAGTTTGCCGGTACGCGCATAGCGCGAGAGCGCACTCGCAGACTCCGCGAAGATCAGATCCGGCACGAGAACGCGGAGATCTCGTGCACCGAACCGTTCCACCCACGTCCGCGCATCGCGCGACTCGTCGACGAAAGCGCGAACGAGCACGTTCGTGTCGAACACGGCTTCAGAAGGGTTTGCCACGCAGTCTCCGCTCGAGCGCCTCTTCGCCGCTGTCCCGGAGGATCCTGATCACTTCTTCCGCCGTTGGATCCCCGGGCGATCGCTTCACTTCCTTGGAGAGCTCCCAGAGCTCCGCGACCAGAGCACGCGGATCGGGCTCTCGCTCGGCGACGTCCTCGAGGATCTTCAGCGCCTCCGCGTTCACCGACCGCCCTTCCCGCTTCGCCCTTGCCTTCAACGCCTCGTAGACCTCGACGGGCACGTTCCGGATGTACAGCGTCGGCATCCTGGTCATGCTAGCACTGTGCTAGCACAACGGGCTCGTGGCCCTCGCGCAGGCGTTCGATCAGCTCGGATGCCTCCTCTCTGGCGAACAGACCGTTCGCGTCTCACCGTTCGATTGCAGCAGGGAAACGCACACGCGTCTGTGCCGAAAGCGTCACATTTCCAGCGCGTCCTCGACGAACCGGCAGAGCGCATTTGCGAGCCGCATCTGCGGGATCGTGCGGCAGTTGACCTCGAGCAGGCGCGGCGAACAGGCGAGGTACGCGAGGCAGCGGGCACGCGAGATCGCGACGTTCAGGCGGTTCCGCGAGAGCAGGAACTCGAGCCCACGCGGGACGTCCTCCCCGCTCGACGACGCCATCGAGTAGAGCACGACGTCGGCCTCCTGGCCCTGGAACTTGTCGACCGTCCCGACGGCAACCGCGTCGGGAACGAGCTCGCGCAGCAGGTTCACCTGCGCGTTGTACGGCGCGACGACCATGATCTCCGCCGCCGCGACGCCCGCCGCGAGCAGCCGCTCGACCTCGTCCGCAACGCGAGCCGCCTCGAGCTCCGACTCCTGCCGGCAGCCGTCGTGCTCGACCCGCAGGAAGCACAGCCCGGTCCCGAACGGCGTCGTGCGGTCGGCGCAGCGCGGGTCGGGCAGGAGGCGCCCCTCGTAGAACTCCTCCGAGATGTAACCGCACACGTCCGGGTGCAGCCGGTACGTCGTCTCGAGGAAGAGCCCGCGGTCGGGCGCGATCGTCGCGTCGTCGCCGAGCAGGTGCTGGAGCACGGAGATGCCCACGCCGTCCGGGTGCGTCCCCTGGAGTACCTGCGCGAGCTGCTGCGGATCGCCGACGAGGACGAGGTTCCGCGCGCACGTGCCCATCGCGACCGCATCCGCGAGCGACACCTGGCCCGCCTCGTCGACGAACAGGTAATCGAGGCGGCTGTCGAAGTCCTCGTGCGCGTGGAGCCAGGCCGTGCCGCCGACGAGCGCTGCGTCGTGGCAGTCGTCCCGCTCGGTGACGCTCTCGATGTGCTCGCTCTCGTAGACCGACTCGGGGTTGCCGCCGCTCGCGCGCTTGACGCCCTGGACGTCGATCCCGGCCGCCTCGACCTCGTCCAGCAGCTTGTGGATCGCCTTGTGGCTCGTCGAGGCGACGCCCACGCGCTTGCCGGCGGCGAGCAGGCGCGCGATCAGCCGGCCCGACACCCAGGTCTTGCCGGAGCCGGGCGGGCCCTGGATGACGAGGTGCCGGCCGTCGAGCCCGAGCACGAGCTCCGACATATCGTCGAGGTCGGTCGTCTGGACGTCGCGCTGGAACGGCGTGCGACGCAGCACCGACTCGATCGCCGGGTAGCGCGCGTCGCCCGCGAGCAGCGAGCGTCCGATCCGCTCGAGCGCGTCCTCCTGTGCATCCGTGTCGTAGGGCCGGCCCGGGATCAGCGCCCGCGGTAGCGGCTGCTCGGCTCGCGACGGGCCGCGCCTGAGCGCGAGCGTCCGCGCCTCGCGGTCGAGCTCGACGATCGTCCCGGCGTTGCGCCCCTCCTCGTCGAACGGGTCAGCCCCGACCCGCAGCTTGTGCTCCTGCGGTGGGAACCTGAAGCGGTGGATCTTCGAGCGGGCGCTCTCCTCTGGCTCGCCGAAGGACTCGAGGAGCCCGATCGAGTCGGCGTCCTCGACCAGCTGCTCGGGCGTCTGCTCGATCCGTTCGAAGAACGCCCACCAGACCGTCTTGCGCTCGCGGTCGTGGTAGTCGAGGAGCTGGGCGGCGAGCTCCTCGCCCGCCTCGAGCAGCGCCTCCCGCAGCTCGGCGCGCTCGACTTTGGCCGGCGGCGTCGGCTTCGGCTCCTCGGGCTCGGGGAGCGGGAACGGCCCGAACTGCGCGAGTGCCTCGCCGCGGAGCCCGAGCAGCCAGTCGCGCAGCGCGAGCGTGGCCGCGCAGTCCTCCTCGTTGTAGGCCGCGATCGTGTCGAGGATCGACCGGTCGCGCGTCTGGACGTGGCGCTCGTACTCGACGATCGAGGTGCCGCCGTCCTTGATCTCCGCGCTGCGCTCGAACCCGAGGAAGGCTTCCATTTCCTTGAGCCCGTAGCCGCGAACCGAGGCGAGCAGGCCGCCCTTGACGACCTTGTAGAGGTCGACGAAGACGCCCCGGCGAAGCAGGTCGTCGACCTCGGCCTCGCGCGTGCCGTAGCGCCCCATCAGCCGGCGGAGCGCCGTGATCTCGTAGGCCGCGTAGTGGTAGACGTGCATCGCGGGATCGGCGGCGAGCCGCACGCGGACGCGGTCGACGAACGCCTCGAAGGCGAGCCGCTCGGTTGCGTGGTCGGCCGCGAAGAGCGGGTCGAAGGCGCCGTCCGTGTCGAGCACGCCCCACAGGTACTCGAGCGAGCCCTGCTCGTCCCAGAACGGGTTGCCCTCGATGTCGAAGAAGAGGTCGCCGGGAGACGGGTCGGGCAGGAGCGCGAGGCCGGCGCCCGCGCGCGGGTCGAGCAGCTCGTAGACGGGCTCGCTTGTCCGGCGCCGAGAAAGCTGGAGCCGGGCCTGGCGGCGGAGCTTCTCGAACGTCTCCTCGTTGAGGCCCGGCGGGCACACCTCGGCTCCCGCGAGGGCCGCGAGCGTCGTGACCCCGTCGGCCTCGAGCTTCTCGATCTGGCTGCGGTAGAGCCCGGCGACGCGGCAGAGGTGGTCGACCTCGTCCCACCACGCGTCGCAGAGCGGCTTGAAGTCGCAGATGCCGCAGTGGTCGCACGGGTAAGCCTCCGTCGAGGGCGGCGCAGCGACGAACTGCTCGAGCCGCCCGCGGACACGCCGCGCGTAGGCGTCGAACTCGCGCGGGCGAAAGGACTGGAGCTCGCCATTCCCGAGCAGGACGTGGATGCGCTCCGGCTCGCGGCGCTGCAGCCGCGCGAGCTGCTCCGAGTAGAAGCAGAGCTGGAGGATGTAGGAGGGCTTCGCGTGCCGGGCGAGCTTGGTGTCGAGCGCCTCGTAGGAACCGTCCGGCTGCCGCATGAGGAAGTCGGCGACGCCACGCCAGCCATCGGCGACGAGCACGCCCTGGTAGACGACGTCGGCCTGGCCGGCCAGCGCGGCGCGCGTCGCCTCGGCCCGCTCGTCGAGGCTCCCCTCCTCCGGGACGACGGCGACGCTCATCCCCTCGGCGCGGAGCCGCTCGAGGTATGCCCGCTCGTGCTCGAGCCCCTTGCGGAAGACCAGCTCGGCCTGCCCGTTTGCGGTCCCGGGCCGGTCGATGTCCCCCCGTGCTGCCTGGAGCGAGAGCGTGGTCAGGTGCGTGCAGGCGAGATAGCCGGTGAGATCACTCGGCGAGAGGAGGATGCGACCGTCGCGGAGATCCACCGCTCAAGTATCGCGGCGTCGCGCTGTCCCTCTTACTTGTGGTCGGCAAACCAGGCCGAGACGCACGTTCCAGGGATTCGCGCCGGGCCGACCGGCCGGGTCAATCCCCCCAGTCGAACGCCGGCGTCCCCGCCCAGAGCTCTTCGGCAGCGGGAAACAGCGGCTCGTGCCCGAGCACCGTCGGATCCTCCGGCAGCGCCCACTCCTGCGTGTCCTCCAGCACGGCCGAGACCGAGGCCGAGACCGAGACCGAGACCGCCGGCGTCGAGCCCGGCTCCTTGTAGAGCTCGAGCGGCATCTCGGCTTCCAGCAGGCGGTTGCGGCGCTGGAGCTCGAGGTGCTCCTTGATCGCCAGGTCGAACGTGTCGTCCACGGATCCTCCTCTCGACGCGGGCCGCTGCGCACGCTAGGCGCCGGACCGGACGGACCGGCGCGTTAGAAACCCACGAAACGCGGGTACAGACCCGGGAGCGGCTTCCCTGCCCTGGAAGCCGGACTCGTAACTCCTCCCTTCGTCGCCTCCGATCCGCAGCCCGCGGTGGAGGCGGCGGCGCGCAGGTAAGAATCCCCGCGATGCCCTCCATCCCACCCGGCCGGCACCGTTGAGCGAGGGCGGACAGTGGTTCGAGAGCGATCCGCTGTGGTTCAAGCGGGCGGTCTTCTACGAGGTGCACCTGCGCGGCTTCTTCGACGGCAACGACGACGGGTCGGGCGACCTGCGCGGGCTGACGGAGAAGCTCGACTACCTGCAGTGGCTCGGAGTCGACTGCATCTGGCTGCTGCCGCTCTACCCCTCGCCGCTGCGGGACGGCGGCTACGACATCTCCGACTACTTCAGCGTCCATCCCGACTACGGGACAGTCGACGACTTCAGGGCGCTCGTCGAGGCTGCACACCAGCGCGGCATGCGGGTCATCGCCGACCTCGTCGTCAACCACACGTCCGCCGACCATCCGTGGTTCCAGGAGGCGCGCGAGGGCGGGCCGAAGCGCGACTGGTACGTCTGGTCGGACACGGACGACCGGTACACGGAAGCGCGGATCATCTTCCTCGACACCGAGGTGTCGAACTGGACGTGGGACCCGATCGCCGGCGCCTACTACTGGCACCGCTTCTTCTCGCACCAGCCCGACCTGAACTACGACAACCCCGAGGTGCAGCAGGCCATGCTCGGGGTGCTCCGCTTCTGGTTCGACCTCGGGATCGACGGCTTCCGGCTCGATGCCGTGCCCTACCTCTACGAGCGCGAGGGGACGAGCTGCGAGAACCTCCCCGAGACGCACGAATACCTGCGCAAGCTGCGCTCGGAGGTCGACGCCGGCTACCCCGACCGGGTGCTGCTCGCGGAGGCGAACCAGTGGCCGGAGGACGTCGTCGAGTACTTCGGCGACGGCGACGAGTGCCACATGGCCTTCCACTTCCCGGTCATGCCGCGCATGTTCATGGCCGTCCGCCGCGAGGAGGCGGCGCCGCTCTACGAGATCCTCGAGCGGACGCCCGCGATTCCCGACGGGACGCAGTGGGGACTGTTCCTCAGAAACCACGATGAGCTGACGCTGGAGATGGTCACGGACGAGGAGCGCGACTACATGTACGAGGAGTACGCGAAGGACCCGCGCATGCGGCTCAACCTCGGCATTCGCCGCCGGCTCGCGCCCCTCCTCGACGGCGGCCGCGACGACTACGAGTTGATGCACGCGATCCTGTTCTCGCTGCCAGGGTCGCCCGTCCTCTACTACGGCGACGAGATCGGGATGGGAGACAACACGTACCTCGGCGACCGCGACGGCGTGCGCACGCCGATGCAGTGGACGAGCGACCGCAACGGCGGCTTCTCGCGCGCTGACTTCGCGGCGCTCTACCTGCCGCCGCTGATGGATCCCGTCTACGGCTACCAGGCGATCAACGTCGAGGCGCAGCTACGCACGCCGACCTCGCTCCTGCGCTGGCTGCGGCGGTTCATCGCGCTGCGGAAGGAGCACCCCGTGTTCGGGCTCGGCTCGTACGAGGCGCAGCCGACCGACAATCCGCACGTCTTCGCACACGTCCGCCGCTACGAGGAGGACATCGTGCTCTGCGTGCACAACCTGGGGCGGTCGGCGCAGCCCGTCCAGCTCGACCTGAGCCGCTTCGAAGGGCTCGTCCCGGAGGAGATGCTCGGCCGCACGCGCTTCCCGCAGATCGGCTCGCTGCCGTACCTGCTCACCCTCGCGCCGCGGGGCTTCTACTGGTTCCGGCTGGTGTCGGAATGACGGCTGCATTGCGCCTGGACGAGGCTGCGCTGGTCGGCCACGTTCTGGGCCGGCGCTGGTTCGGAGCCAAGACGCGCGAGCTCGTCGGCGCGGGCGTCGTCGACGTCATCCCGCTGCGCGAGCTCGAACCGTCGCTCCACATCGTGCTCGCAGAACTGCGCTATCCCGAGGGGACGCACGACCTCTACCAGCTCATGCTCGGGCAGGACGACGGGCTGCAGGACGCGCTCGACGACGACTCGTCCGCCCACGAGATCGTGCACATGATCCGGAGCGGCGCCCGGGTGAGCGGAGACGACGGAGCGGTCGAATTCAACGCGGTGCCGGGCTTCGCCGCGCTCGATCGCGAGCTGCAGGTCGCGCGGCGGATCGAGAGCGAACAGTCGAACACGTCGGTCGTCTTCGGCGACGAGCTGATCCTGAAGATCTTCCGCCGGCTCGAGCCGGGGCTGAACCCGGAGCTCGAACTACTGCGCTTTCTGACGGAGCACGAGTTCCCGAACATCCCGGCGCTCGGGGGCTGGTATGCGTACATCGGCCGTCCGCTCGAGGCGACGCTCGGGATCCTGCAGACCTTCGTCCCCGGCGCGATCGACGGCTGGGCGCTCGCACTCCGGGAGCTGGAGCGTTCACCAGACGGCTTCCTCGGCCGGCTGCGGCGCCTCGGCGAGATCACGGGCACACTGCACACGACGCTCGGCTCCGAGCCGTCCGACCCCGCGTTCTCCGCCGAGGAGCCGAGCGGGGAGTCGCTCGCCCTGCTGACGGCGACGATCGACGACGAGATCGAGACGCTCTTCGCGGAGCTCCCGGCCGACGACGAGGCGCTGGCGCCGATCCTCGGCCGCGCCGAGGACGTGCGCGAGCGCCTGCGCGGCCTGGCGCAGCTCGGGGCGATCGGCAAGCTCGTGCGCCACCACGGCGACTACCACCTCGGCCAGGTGCTGTGGGCGTCCGGCGACTGGCTCGTGATCGACTTCGAGGGCGAGCCCGCGCGGCCGCTCGCGGAGCGCCGGCGGAAGCGCTCGCCGCTTCGCGACGTCGCGGGAATGCTCCGCTCGTTCGCCTACGCGGCCTCCGCGGGGTCGATCCGGCGCGGCGTCGCGGTGCCGGAGGACTGGGAGCGCCGGGCCCGCGAGGAGTTCCTGGGCGGCTACATGGACACGGTCGACCACTCGCTCCTGCCTGCGAGCGAGGAGGCGACGACCCGTCTGCTCTCGATCTTCGAGCTCGAGAAAGCGGTGTACGAGCTCCGCTACGAGCTCGATAACCGGCCGGACTGGATCTCGATCCCGGTCGCCGGGATCCTGCGCCTGCTCGAGTCCTAGAACGAGCCCCGGCCGACGCGGCTAGATCGACCCTGAGAACGTGTCGCAGGCGTCCGGCTTCCCCGTCCGATAGCCGGTCGTGAACCACTTCTGGCGCTGCGCCGAGGAGCCGTGTGTCCACGACTCGCGGTTCACGCGCCCGTTGAACTCCTTCTGGATGCGATCGTCGCCGACCGCAGCGGCCGCATCGAGCGCGTCGGCGATGGCGGCTTGCGAGAGCGGATTCAGGTAGCCGGTCTCGGCCGCATGGCGCGCCCAGACGCCGGCAAAGCAGTCGGCCTGGAGCTCGGAGCGCACCGTGTCGCTCGTCGGCCCCCGCTGCGAGTGGTCGAGCTTGTCGAGGATCCCGAGTAGGTCCTGGACGTGATGCCCGTATTCGTGCGCCAGCACGTAAGCCTGCGCGGTCGGCCCGCCCGCCGCACCGAAGCGCGAGCGCAGCACGTCGAAGAACCCAAGGTCGATGTACACGTACTTGTCCGCGGGGCAGTAGAAGGGGCCGACGTCGCTCGTCGCGACCCCGCAACCCGTGTCGATCTCGTCGGTGAAGAAGCGCGTCTTCGCCAGCCTGTAGTCGCCGACGAGCTCGCCCGTCCAGTACTTCTGGATGCTGTTCACGTAGCCGACGATCCGGCAGTCCTCGTTCGCGTTCGCGTCCTTGCCGCGGAGGCAGGCGGCGGTCTTGCCCGCCGACGCGTTTGGGGCACGACCGGCCGTCTGCTCGTCGAGGTTGGAGAGCCCGCCGCCGAGACCGCCGCTGCCGCCGAGCACGTTCGTGCCGAACACGAGCGCCAGCACGATCGCGAGCACGACGCCGAGCCCGCCGCCGCCCGCCGCGAGACCGCCCATCGAGCGGCCGGTGCTGCCGCGCCTATCCTCGACCTGCGACGGGTCCAGCTTGGCGTCGTCGCGGAAGTCGCTCACCCGGCCAACGCTAGCCGGTCGACCGCACGCTAGTCGTCGTCCTCGTACAGCTTCTCGCCGCGGTGCAGGCGGCGGGCGATGTGGAAGGTCTGGTTCTGGGAGCGGACGGTCGGGGCGTGCGCGGCCAGATAGCGCGCCGCGGCGATCAGGAAGATCGGGTCGCCGGTGAGCGCGAACTGCCGGAACGACGCCTCGACGCACTGGATCGTGTGGAAGTCGCGATCCTCGCGGAGGAGCGCTGCTCCGAGCGCGGCCTGCAGCGGGCCCGGGTCGCCGCCGGCGGCGAGGTAGGCGGCGACGAGCCCGCCGGCCTCGTTCACCTGCTGCTGGTGGTCGAGGAGGGCCGGCAGGGAGGCGAGCAGCTCGGCGGGATCGGCCGAGCCGTCGGGCTCGGGGAGCCGCGCGGCGGGGACGTTGAGGAAGCGGTCGAGGTAGATGCTCATCGCGGCGTCGAAGACGCCGCGGACGAGCTCGCGCGACGGCGAGCGGCGGAGCCCCTGGTGGACCGCGTTCGCGAACGTGAACGTGTGCAGGGCCGTGTCCCAGTCGCCGAACTCGTTGGACGTGTGGAAGCGCGCGATGCGAACGGCTGCTGCTCTCACCACGGCGGACGCCACCTCGTCGGCCGGCGTGCCGCTTCGAAGTGCATCCACAAGGCTGTCGGCGGTCGCCTGCGGATCGTCGCCAAGCAACACCGTCTCGTCCGGCCGGGTCCGAGGGACAGTTCTCCTCGCCGCGGCCGCGGCATCGGTGACGTCGCCGCGAGGGAGAGCCTGGGCGGCCCGCGACGACTCTCCTCGGACCTGGCCCGAAAGGTCAGTCGGCAGGCGGTCGAAGGCGTCCTCGACGATCGCGACCACGTCGACCGGGTGGCGCCAGGCGTTCGACTCCTCCATTCGGTCGGCCACCGCGTACTCGGTTGCGAGGCTCGCGAGGACGCGCTCGGCCAGCCCGTGATCCCAGTCGACGGCGTCGAGCGACTCGAGCGCCTTGTTGGTGAAGTCGAGGACGTGGCCGGTGCGGATGTAGCGGTGATCGGTCGCGGCGGCGAACAGCATCCGCGCAACCTCCCGGTCGTCGGCCCCCGCGCGCACAGCCGAGACGATGCAGCGCTCGGCGCCGTCGGAGTCGCGCACCTCGACGAACTGCCGGAACCAGCGCGTGAGCACCTCCACGTCGGTCTCGCCGCCGGGCAGCGGGCGCACGGCGAAGCGCGGCGCCATTCCCGCACAGTCGAGCGCGACCGCGGAAAGGCCCTGGTGAAGCGCGTGCGCCCGGTCGTCCGGGTCGAGGACGGGAAGCATGTTGGCGAAGCAGCCGTGCATCGTCAGGCCCTGGCCGAAACCGGGAGCGCGGTAGCGGGAGCCGAACTCGAGCCCGAGCCGGAACGGGTCGATCGGGTCGGCGCCGCCTTCGACGAGCCCGATCACGGATTTCGCGATCACGAGCGGGATGTTCCGCTCGAGCCCGTCGCCGAGCCGGGCGCGGCGCAGTGCCAGCGGGTCGCCGAGCGGCGCCAGGTCGACCCACACCTCGCCGTCCCGCAGCTCGACCGGAAACACGCGCAGCTCGTCGGCCCACTGGTCGAACGTGCCGCCGGTCGCGACATCGAAGCGGGCGTGGTGCCAGTGGCAGGTGAGGATGCCGTCGTGCAGCGTCCCGCGGTGGAGCGGGAAGCCCATGTGCGGACAGCGGTTGTCGACCGCGCGCACGCCGTCCCCGTCGGCGAAGAGCGCGAGGGTGTGCCCGTTCACGTGCGCGACGAGCGAGCCGAGGCGGCGCACGTCGTCGAGGGCGGCGGCGCGCTGGAGGGTGGAGGTCGCGGTAGCCATGCAGCGAGCTTAGGCGCCCGTGCCTCGCAGCGCATCGGCCGCGAGGCCGAACTTCGGCTCGGCCTTTCGGCCTACGACGGTGCTTCGAAGCGCCATTCCTCGACGTCCGTGACCGAGCGGTAGCCGATCCGCAGGTAGATCCCGTTCGACGTCGGGTTGGCGAGATCGGTGAACAGGAAGCAGAAGCGCCTGCCGCCCACGAGCAGGGAGCGCGTGAGCTCGGCGGTCAGCGCGGTCGCATAGCCACGACGGCGCAGCTCGGGCGGCGTGTAGACCGGCCCGATGCGCACGCCGCTGGGCGTCGGCCCGCCGAAGCCGGCGACCGAGACCGAGCCTCCGTCGTCCCAGAGCGCCACGCCTCCGTGCGGATCGGAGAGGCGGTGCTCGAGCGTCCGCTCGGCACCCTCGACGCTCTGGCTGCCGAACTCCTCTTCGAAGAACGCCTCGAGCCACGCGAGCACAAGCGGACGGTCCCGCTCGTCAAACGCCCGCATGGTGCCGGGCGCGTCGTCGACGGCAGCCACGTCCGAGATCCGATACACCCGCTGGCTCCGCGACCGCCTCGCTGTCGTGCCGGTGAGCTGCCGCCACGCGTCGACGAAGCTCCCGACGCCGCCGACTGGCCCGAGCACGCCGTCAAGGGACGCGTCCGCATCGACTGCGTCGGCCGCGAGAACCGACCAGACGTCGTCTTCGTCCGACTCCGAGAGCACGAGGTTGTACGGCGGCGTCCTCAGCGCGGCGGCGACGACGCGGCCGCCCTCCTCCACCGTGACCAGGTACGGCTCCGATCCATAGGTCAGCGGGTCGCGCGCCAGCGTGGAGGACAGCCCGAGGATCAGTTTGTGCTCCGCCTCGCGGTCCGCGAGAAAGCCCGCGGCACGCGCGAGGAAGGCCGTGACGTCCGCGTGGCGCTCGACGCGCACGCTACTCGAGCCCCGCCAGGCCTTCGCGCACCGCGTAGAGCGCCGCCTGCGTGCGGTCTGCCAGGTGCAGCTTGGCCAGGATGTTCGAGACGTGCGTCTTGACCGTCTTCTCCGAGACGACGAGCTCGCGCGCGATCTGCTTGTTCGACATCCCGCGCGCGATCAGGCGCAGCACCTCGAGCTCCCGCTCGGTCAGCCCGGCGGGCGCCGCCCGCTCGCCCGAGACCTCCTGCATCAGCCGCGCCGCGACCGACGGCGCCAGCAGCGCCTCACCGCGGCTCGCCTTGCGCACGGCCTCGGCCAGGTCGGCGGGCCGCACGTCCTTGAGCAGGTAGCCGGCCGCGCCGGCCTTGATCGCCGGGAACACCTTCTCGTCGTCGTCGAAGCTCGTCAGCGCGATCACCTTCGTCGACGGAGCGATCTCCCGGATCCGGCGGATCGCGCCGATGCCGTCCAGCTCGGGCATGACCAGATCCATCAGCACGACGTCGGGAAGCAGCCGCTCGACGAGCTCCACCGCCTCGATCCCGTTTTCGGCCTCGCCGGCCACGTCCATGTCGTCCAGCGTCTCCAGGTACGTGCGCAGCCCGTGGCGGACGAAGGGATGGTCGTCCGCGATCAGCACGGAGATCACGTCCCCCACTCGACCTCCCACAGCCGGTGCCGGCCCGTGAGCCCGCGGAGGTCGTGCTGGCCGCGGTCGGCGAACGTCACCCCCGGCAGGTCGCCGACGAGCGTCCGCGTCACATCGGAGACGAGGATCTCGCCGCCGCGAGCCTGGCCCGAGACGCGCGCAGCGAGGAAGACGGTGCGCCCGAAGTAGCGGTCGTCCTCGTCGACGACGTCGCCCGTGTTCAGTCCCATGCGCACGGCGAGCGCGTGGTCGACGAGTGCGCGCTGGATCTCGCACGCGCACTCGACCGCGGGCCGCGCGCCCGCGAAGGCGAGCATGAAGGCGTCGCCCTCCTTCTCCACCTCGAACCCGGAATGGGCTTCGACGATGCCGCGCACGAGGGCGTCGTGCTCGCGGAAGAGCGCGTGGGCGGGCTCCTCGCCGAGACGCTCGAGCACTTCGGTCGAGCCCTCGATGTCGGTGAAGACGACGGTGACGGTGCCGGTCGGGCGGGAGCTCGTCCGCACGAGCTCCCGGGTGACGCGCCGCACCGCCTCCTGGGAGAAGACCGGTTCGCCGCGGTGCACGGCGCGGATCGCCTCGGCCAACTCCTCGGCGCCGGAGTCCTTGGTCAGGTAGCCGTCCGCGCCGGCACGCAGCGCCGGGATCACGCGCTCGTCGACGAAGCTCGACAGGAAGAGCACCTTCGCGCCCGGACAGACCCGGCGGACGAGCCGCGTCGCCTCGATCCCGTCCACGTTCGGCATCGACATGTCCATGACGACCACGTCCGGCCGGCTGCTCTCGGCGAGCCGCGCCGCCGCGGCTCCGTCCTCGGCCTCGCCGACCACCTCGAGTCCGTCCTGCAGGTCGAGGAAGAGCCGCAGGCCGCTGCGGACGACCTCGTGGTCGTCAGCGATCAGGACGCGAATGGTGCCCGCCAACGCTCACCTCCACCGAGATCGTCGAGCCTCTGCCCGGAGCGGACTCGATCGTCAGCGTGCCGCCGAGCGCCTCCGCCCGCTCCCGCATCGACGTCAGCCCGAGCCGCCGCGAGCGCGTCGCCGCCTCCACGGGGTCGAAGCCCCTGCCGTCGTCCTCGATGCGAAGCAGGACGCGCGGTTCGCGGGCCTCCAGCTCGATCTGGACGTGCTGCGCCCCGGCGTGGCGCAGGGCGTTGCCGAGCGCCTCCTGCGCGATCCGCAGCAACCCCTTCTCGACGTCGGGCGGCAGGCGCTGGTCGCCGTCGACCCGGAGCTCGATCTCCTGCTCGTGCAGGCGACGCAGCACCTCGATGTGCTTCCGCAGGGCGGCCGCCAGCCCCTCGGTCTCGAGCTCGGCCGGGCGGAGCTCGAAGATCAGCGAGCGCATCTCCGTCATCGCCTCGCGCGTCAACTCCTGCAGGTGGCCGAGTTGGGCGCGCGCCCTGTCCGGGTCGGACCCGACCAGCCCGGCCGCGGCCTCGGCGGTCAGGCCGATAGAGAACAACGTCTGCGTGACCGAGTCGTGGAGCTCGCGGGCGAGACGCTTGCGCTCCTCGATCGTGGAGAGCTCGCGGCTTCGCTCGTGGAGGCGGGCGTTCTCGATCGCGATCGCTGCGTGCGCGGCGAGCGTGCGGATCAGCTCCTCGTCCTCGTCCGTGAACAGGGCGGCGCGCTGGCCGCGCTTCTCGGTCAGGTAGAACGCGCCGATCACCTCGCCGCGGGCGACGATCGGAACGCCGAGGAATGAGCGCATGTTCGGGTGCGCGGAGGGCCAGCCCTCGAAGCGCTCGTCGTCCTGGATGTTCGACGCGCGGTACGGCTCCGGCGTCAGCAGCATCGCGCCGAGCATCCCGTGTGTTCGCGGAAGCTCTCCCAGCGCCTCGTACTGCGCGTCGCTCATGCCGGACGTGAGGAAGGTCTCGAAGGCACCCTCGCCGTCCGGGATGCCGATTGCCGCGTACCGGGCGCGCACGAGGTCGCGGGCGGCTTCGACCAGCTTCTGGAGCACGGGATCGACGCGCCGCTCGGCCGCGATCGCGAGGACGGCGTCGCTCATCGCGCGCAAGGCAGTGTCCATCGCCTCTGAGCTTACGACTGCAAACCGCGCCGCGCCTCGGCCGGAGGTCGGATGCCGGGTGCGACATTCGACCGACGGGGTACGGTGCCGCGATGGAGAGCTGGCCCGGCAGACCCTTCCCGCTCGGCGCGGCCTGGGACGGCTACGGGACGAACTTCTCGCTCTTCTCAGAGAACGCCGAGCACGTCGAGCTCTGCCTGTTCGACGACGACGGGCACGAGACGCGCATCCCGGTCGCGGAGAGCACCGCCTTCACCTGGCACTGCTATGTGCCCGGCGTCGGCCCGGGGCAGCGCTACGGCTATCGCGTCCACGGCCGCTACGCCCCCTCGGAAGGCCACCGGTTCAACCCGCGCAAGCTCCTGCTCGACCCGTACGCGAACGCGATCACCGGCTCCGTCGACTGGCACGCGGCCAACGTCCTCCCCTACGTGCCCGGTACCGAGGCGGCCGACCTGGAGCCGGACGACCAGGACGACGCGGTGGCGATGCCGAAGGCGGTCGTGATCGACCCCGCGTTCGACTGGGAGGGCGACCGGCACCTGGAGACGCCCTGGCCGGACACGGTCATCTACGAGGTGCACGTCAAGGGCTTCACGATGCGCCATCCGGACGTGCGCGATGACCTGCGCGGAACCTACGCCGGTCTCGCCTCCGAGGCGGCGCTCGCGCACCTGCAGTCGCTCGGCGTGACGGCGGTCGAGCTGCTGCCGATCCACCAGATCGTCCCCGAGAGCTTTCTGGTCGACCGCGACCTGACGAACTACTGGGGCTACTCCTCGATCGGGTACCTGGCTCCGCACGGCGCCTATGCCGCGACCGGCGACCGCGGGGAGCAGTTGCGCGAGTTCAAGGGCATGGTCAAGGCCCTGCACCGCGCCGGGATCGAGGTGATCCTGGACGTCGTCTACAACCACACGGCCGAGGGCAACCACCTGGGGCCGATGCTGGCCTTCAAGGGCATCGACAACGCCTCCTACTACCGGCTGATGCCCGACGACCGCCGCCACTACATGGACTTCACAGGCACCGGCAACTCGCTCAACCCCGTGCACCCGAACGTGCTGCGCCTGATCATGGACTCGCTGCGCTACTTCGTGGTCGAGTGCCACGTCGACGGCTTCCGCTTCGACCTCGCGTCGGCGCTCGCACGCGAGCTCTACGACGTCGACCGGCTCTCCGCCTTCTTCGACATCATCCACCAGGACCCGATCCTGTCCCAGGTGAAGCTGATCGCCGAGCCGTGGGACGTCGGCCCGGGCGGCTACCAGGTCGGCAACTTCCCGATCCTGTGGAGCGAGTGGAACGGCATCTATCGCGACACGGTGCGCGACTTCTGGCGCGGAGAGGGAGGCGTCGCCGACTTCGCGCAGCGCTTCTCCGGCTCGAGCGACCTCTACGCGTCCGACGGCCGGCGGCCGTTCGCATCGATCAACTTCGTCACGGCCCACGACGGCTTCACGCTCACCGACCTCGTCTCCTACAACGACAAGCACAACGAGGCGAACGGCGAGGGGAACGGCGACGGCACGGACGACAACCGCTCGTGGAACTGCGGCGCCGAGGGCCCGACCGACGACGCCGAGATCGTCGCGCTGCGCGAGCGGCAGCGCCGCAACTTCCTGACGACGCTGTTCCTCTCGCAGGGCGTCCCGATGCTGCTGGGCGGCGACGAGTTCGGACGCACGCAGAAGGGCAACAACAACGCCTGGTGCCAGGACAACGAGCTCTCGTGGTTCGACTGGGAGCTCGACGCGTCGCAGGAGCGGCTGCTCGAGTTCACGCGATCGCTGATCGCGTTCCGCGACGCGCACCCGGCGTTCCGGCGCCGCGCGTTCTTCACCGGCGCCGCCGCCGGGAACTCGGGCCTTCCGGACATCTGGTGGTTCCGCCCGGACGGGCGCAAGATGACGCAGCGCGACTGGGGCCGCGGCGAGGCGAAGGCGATCGGCGTGTTCCTGAACGGCGACGAGATCCCCAGGCACTCGCCGCGAGGCGAGGAGCTGCGGGACGAGTCGTTCCTCCTCCTCTTCAACGGCCACTACGAGCCGATCGCCTTCCACCTGCCGACGAGGAGGTTCGGCGTGCGCTGGACGCTCGACCTGTCGACCGCCTCCGGCGACGGCGCGGACGACGGCACCGTCGTCGCGGCGCGGGAGCCGATCACCGTCGAGGCTCGCTCGCTGGTCGTGCTGCGCCGGGCCGGCTGAAGCCCGCCCTACGGCGTCCTGACGCCTTTCGACGCCTCGAGGAAGACGGCCACGTCGCGGGCGTGGATGAACGGCAGCGGTGCCATGGGAACGCCGACCAGCACGCAGGTCGGGCAGCGGAGCAGCCTGAGCTGCCATTCGACGCCGCGGTTCCGCTTGCCCTCGGCGGTCAGGTCGGGAGCGTGGACACGGGTCGTGCCGTCACCGAGGTAGCGGTGGCACGAGAGGCACCCGTTCAGATAGAACGCCTTCGCGCCGACGACCGCGCGGCCGCGGAGACCCTCGACTTTCGTCCAGCGGGCAGCGAGCGTCGAGCAGCGCTGCGAGCGATCGCAGAGCCCGACGAGGTCGAGCGTCGGTCCCGCCACGGGGGCGGTCTGGTGCACTGCGCAGTAGGCGTCGCGGCCGCGGGAGCTCTGAATCACCGGGAGGTACGCGGTGGCGGCCCGGATCGCGAGTGCACGGAGCCTGGCAGTCGTAGCGATCCGCGCTTCGACGGCCGGGCGAGCCTGCGCCGACGCCGTACGGAGGGCGATGCCGTTCCGCCACGCCTCGCTTCGCCAGGCGGCGATGAGCGCTCCGAGCGTCGCCCGGCCGGCGCGCACGGCGATCGGCAGCTGCGCGAGCACGACGGACGGATCGAAGCGGGCGGAGATGTCCCGCAGTGCGTGCGCGGTCAGCCGTTCGATGATCCGGTTGACGAGCAGGAAGTCCGGATCCATCGCCCTCCCCTGTGACGGAAACGCCTCGGCCACGGCATGGGCGAGATCGTCGGTGATATGGGCGTCGATTCCGAGCAGGAGGTCGCCCATGCCAGGCACGGAGCGGGCGTCCGCGGCACCGAGCGCGACCTGCCAGGACGCCGTCACCGTCCCGTGTCGACCGGCGCGCCAGTTGTCGAGGGCGCTGAAGTAGAACCGGGCGAACCAGCCGTCGAAATGCGCGAGCAGACGGGGGTCCCGGAACAGCCCCGCCCGGGCCGCGGCACGCACCTGCTCGGTCATCAGCAGGGACAGGTCCCCGAACAGGGCATCGTGGTCGCACGAGCCGGCCAGCGCCCTCTCACGCCGCTGCAGCTCCGCGATCACGATGTCGAAGCAACTCGAGTCGCCTCGCTGGCAGGGGTTGGCCGAACGTGGGTCGAGCGGCGCCCGCAGGCCGGGCGCGACCTCGGCCCAGGACGGCAGGCGCGCGGTGGCGGCGGCTCCCGAAAGCGACAGCCCGGCGAGGAGGGCGGCGGCGAGCGCCGCGGCAACGAGAGCCCCGCCCCGCACGGTCACACCGGGTCGAAGCGTCGCAGCACGGCGATCGCGATCGCGAGCGCGGCGACCGTCAGCACGAGGAGCGCGATCAAAGCGCGGAACCACGCCCCCGTCTGGTGGTTCCAGCGCGGGTTGCCGCGGCTCGGATGCGCGAGCACGTCGAACAGCTTCTGCGGGTTCTGCGCGTCGATCGTGGAGACCTGCCGGGCGACGTTCCAGGTCTCCTGCTGGTCGTTCAGCTTGACTGTCGAGGCCATGTCCGCGAAGCCCCAGCCCGCGCTCGACGCGAAGCTCAGCTGGTACAGGACGGGCTTGTTGTTGCTGAAGATGCCGCCCTGCATGATCAGGAGCTGGAAGATGAGCAGGAGCGGGAGCAGCGCGATCGCGGCGGCGACGGAGTTGACGACCGAGGAGCAGAGGAGCCCGAGCGACGACCGCCGCGAGCCCGACCATGGCGCCCGCGATGATCAGCTCCCCGAGCGGCCAGCCGAGCCAGACAGCGTCGTTCGGCCCGTGCTGGTTCGCCGTCGACACGGCCATGTAGGCGAACGCCTGGTAGAAGACGATCAACCCGAGCACGCTGACCTTCGACAGCATGTAGGCCGACGTGCTCAGCCCAACGGCGCGCTCGCGCTTGTAGACCGGGAGCTCCTTGACGACCTCGCGCAGCGAGGCCGTCAGGCCCATCATCGTCATGCCGATCGCGAGCACGAGCAGGATCAGCGACGCCTGCGGGACGAGCCGGAACTGGGTGGGAGGCAGCGCCTTGAACTGGTCGGCCGGCAGGCGCCAGAGCTGGAGCAGCCCGAGGAGCGGCGCCGCCGCGAGCAGGGCGACCAGGTTGGCGCGGTCGCCCGCCAGCACGCGGGCGTACCTGCGCGTCAGCATCCAGTACTGGCGGATCCACGTTTGCCGGCGGAGCGGCGCCACGGGCGCCTCCGGCCTCGTCCCGGCGACGTAGCCGGCGAGCGGCTCGATCAGGTAGCGCTTCGCCGGCTCGGACTCGAGGAAGCGCGCCTTCCACTCCTCCGGCGTGTCGGAGCTCAGCTCGCGGAAGACCTCCTGGTAGGACTCGAGTCCGAAGTACGCGAGCGCGAGCTGCGGCGGCCCGTAGTACGCGGTGCGGCCGCCGGGCGCGAGGAAGAGCACACGGTCGCAGAGGTTCAGGCTCTCCGTCGAGTGCGTGACGACCACGATCGTGCGGCCCCCGTCGGCGAGCGTGCGCAGGAGCTCCATCAGGCTCCGCTCGAGGCCGGGGTCGAGACCGGAGGTCGGCTCGTCGAGGAACAGCAGCGACGGCTTGCTCAGCAGCTCGATCGCGACGCTGACGCGCTTGCGCTGGCCGCCGGACAGCTTCGCGACCGGCAGGTCGCGGCGTTCCGCGAGGTCGAGCTCGACGAGCACGTCCTGGACGCGGGCTTGCCGTTCGGCCGCGGTCACGTCGGGCGCGAAGCGGAGCTCGGCCGCGTAGTTCAGTGACTGCTCGACGGTCAGCTCGGGATGGACGACGTCGTCCTGCGGGACGAAGCCGATTCGCTGCCGGAGCTCGTCGTAGTCGGCGTAGAGGTCGCGGCCGCCGAAGTAGACGCTCCCGCGCGGCGCCCGCCTGAGCCCGGTCAGAGCGCCCAGGAGCGTCGACTTCCCGGCGCCCGAAGGCCCGACGACGGCGAGCAGCGAGCCCTCCTCGAGCGCGAAGCCGACGTCGTCGGTGAGCACGGCGCCCGCGCGCGTCGCGACGCTGATCCCGACCGCGGCCAGCCCGACCTCCGGCTTGGTCTCGATCTGCTCGAGCGTGTCGCCGGTGACGCGGAACTCCGAGCCGCCGATGCCGACCATGTCGAGCGGGTCGAGGACCGCTTCGTCGACGCGGCGCCCGTTGACGAACGTGCCGTTGTGGCTCCCGCGGTCGACGAGCTGCCGCCGGCCGTCGGGGAGCTCCCGCAGCTCGGCGTGGTGGCGGGAGACGAGCGGATCGTCGAGGACGATGTCGGACGACGGGCTGCGGCCGATCGTGACCACGCCGGCCTGGAGCTTGTGGAGGACGGTCCGCTCGCCGGGCCGCGGGCCGCCGCGAATGCCGGCCGCCGCCGCCGCGCCGGTGGCCACGACGGTGCCGAGCTGCTCGTCGGTGCCGGGCGGCCCGGCGTCTACCGGCTCGGCGTCGGGCACCTCGACGAGCGCCAGCCGCAGCCACGGCCCCTGCTCGGGGTCGCCGAGGTGGACGGTCGTCTCCGTCTCGACGCGGAACTGCTCGAGGCGCTCGCCGTCGACGAACGTGCCGTTGCTCGAGCCGAGATCCTCGACCACCCAGCCGCCGTCGGCGGCGTGCAGTCGCAGGTGCTCGCGCGAGACGAGCGGGTCGTCGATGCGCAGCCACGCGCCCGAGCCGCGGCCGACCGTGACCGTCTCGCCTGGCTCGGCCGTGACCTGACCCGCAGAAGTGACGATCCGGAGCGCCTGCAGGCGCCGATCCTACGCCGCCTATTGCATCGGTCGCAACGATGGAGGACAATCCGGCCAGTTGGCTGGCGGCAGCCCCTCGTATATCGGTCGTTACCGCGCCGAGCGCGTCGTCGGCTCGGGCGCGTTCGCGACCGTCTGGCTGGCCGAGGACGAGGCGCTCGCCGCGCCTGTCGCCATCAAGGTGCTGGCCGAGAACTGGGCTCACGACGAGGAGGTCAGGAAGCGCTTCCTCGAGGAGGGGCGCATCCTCTGGCGCGCCGACTCCGACCACATCGTCCGCATCCACAACGTCGACGAGCTCCCCGACGGACGCCCCTACTTCGTCATGGACTTCGCCGACCGCGGGACGCTGCACGACCGCATGCGCGGCCGGATCGAGAGCGGCGGCCGCTACACGGTCGACGAGGCGATCGCGCTCAGCCTCGCAGTGGCCGAAGGCCTCAAGGTCGCGCACTCGCTCGGGGTCGTGCACCGCGACCTGAAGCCGGCCAACATCATGTTCCAGTCCATCCCCGCCCACCACGGGGACGACCGCGACGAGAAGCTGATCCTGACCGACTTCGGCATGGCCAAGTCGGTCGCGCGCGCGCGCGGGACGACGATCGCGACCGGCACGCCCTACTACATGGCCCCCGAGCAGACAGAGGGACGCGCCGACGAACGGAGCGACATCTACTCGGCCGGCGTCGTGCTGTACGAGCTCCTCGCCGGCCGGGTGCCGTATCCGTACGACTCGCCTGGGCGGCTGTTCGCAGCGCAGGTGGCGGAGCCGCCGGTGCGGATCACGTCGCTTCGCGACGACGTCTCGCCGGCGCTCGACGAGACGCTGCACAGGGCGCTCGCATCCGACCCCGACCAGCGCTGGCCGAGCGCAGAGGCGTGGAGCGACGCGCTCACGGCGGCCGCGAAGGGCGAGGCGCCGAAGCCGCTGCCGGGCGTCGATCCGGACGTGATGCGCACGATGGGCCCGGCCGAGATCGCCGCAGCGAAGGCGGCCGAGGAGCAGGCCGCCGCCGCGGAGCCCGCCGCTCCGGCGCCCGCGGTCCCTCCTGCTGCTGCCGCTGCCGCCGTGCCCGCCGCTGCTGCTGCCGCTGCGCCGCCGCCTCCTCCCCCGCCTACGCCGCCCCCGTCGCCGGGCTCCTCCGGTGATGCGGGCAAGCGGAAACGCAAGCGTGCGCTCGCAATCGGCGGCCCGATCGTGCTCGTCGTGGTCGGCGTCGTCGCAGCGGTCCTGGCCATCGTCGTCACCGGCTCGAAGACGGCCGATGCGAAGACGCTCACACTCGACCCGATCTCGGCGCTCGGCCACAACCCGTTCACCCCGCCGACCGTCCCCAGGCTCGGCACACCCGTCTCGAGCCTCCAGATCCCGGCCGACCTGCGCACGCGGATCCCGGCCCAGCTGATCGGCGCCACCGGGCCGACCGACATCTCGCAATCCGACCTCGTGGCCAAGCTCGCCCCGATCTACGCGGGGCTGCTCAGGAACCTGAACCCGGCGATCGGCGCGCTCTCGAAGCTCAGGCTGCCGCTCTCGGTCGGGCTCAAGAACACGGACAACGGCAGGCCCCGTACCTTCACGGGCACGGCGCCCGGGCTCTACGGCGGCACGCAGCTGCTCACGGTCTGCGACAAGAAGGCGATGATCGCGTTCCTCGAGCGGAACACGGACAAGCTCAAGGCCTGGGCGGCGGTCCAGGGCATCTCGCAGAGCGACGTGCGCAGCTACATCTCGAACCTCACCGACGTCGTCCTCCAGTTCGACACGCGCGTCACGAACCACGGTTACATCGACGGCAAGGCGAACGACATCGACGAGGTTCTGCAGCGCGGCACGGCCGTGCTCATCGACGAGTTCGGCATCCCGCGCGCCCGCTGCTACTGCGGCAACCCGCTGACGCCGCCGCGCAAGCTGGCGAGCAATCCCCAGATCGTCGGCAAGCGCTGGCCGGGCTTCTCGGTGGGCAAGACCGTCGAGCCGGTGAAGGCGAAGAAGGCTCCGGAGTTCGGGGCCATCGACGTCGTCACGGGCACGACCGCCGTCTACAAGCTCCCGGGCGCGACCCCCGGCCAGACGACGCTGAAGCCCCAGATCATCCCGCCGCTGCCCGGCTCGACGCCCGCGCCGCCCGGCTCGACCACGACCACGCCGACGGTGACGACGCCGACCGTCACGACGCCGACCGTGACCGCGCCTCCGCCTCCACCACCGCCGCCACCGCCGCCTCCACCACCGTCGCCCGCGACCGACCTCACCTCGGCAGGGACGGTCAACGCGTCCTCGACGTACTCGGGCCAGTTCCCGGCCTCTGCCGGAGTCGACGGGAACCTCGGCACCTCCTGGTTCTCGGTCGGCTCGAAGGAAGGCGACACGTCGACCTACACGTGGACGTCCGGGCACGGCGCGATCCTCGTCGACCACATCACGATCTACTCGAACTATCAGAACAGCGACTCGTCGATCCGGAGCGGCTTCACCTTCACGAGCATCAGGGTCGACGTCCTGCACAACGGCACCGTCACCGCCTCGCAGACCGTCGCCTATCCGGCGACCAGCGTCACGGTCAGCCTCGGGCACGTCGGCGACACGGTTCGCCTCCTGCTCATCCACCACACGAACCCGGCCTGCGGCGGCTTCGGCGACCTGCAGGTGTACGGCCACGCGATCACGTCGGCCCCGAGCTCGAGCTCCGGGACACCGTCCTCCGCGCACAGCGCCGCCGACGCCGAGGCCCTCGTCAGGGCGCTGCTCGAGAAGGAGAAGGGCTCCTGCAGCATGACGTACACGACGGTGACCGCTACCGCCGCGCCCGGCGGCTGGAACGTACGGGTGAGCGTCGTGACCTCGGGCAACCCGGGGACGGCACTCTTCGGGGTCCGGGACGGCGGCACGGCGGCCGTTCCCGCGGATCCGCTGTCGTCCGAGATCGAAGCCGGCTGCCCCTGAGTCAGGCTCCAGGCGGAGCCATGGTCCCGGGCCGGTCTAGAGCGTGACGCCGGTCGACGCCGCGAGCACCGCGTACAGCTCCTCGAACGCCGGATAGCAGGCGCCGCGGGCAAAGACGGTTCGCGTCTTGCCGAAGGCGCTGACCGTGATGAACCTGCTCGCCACGTCCGGATTCGTGGCTCCGCACGAGAGCAGCGTGGCCATCGTGAAGAAGCCCTCCGTGCGCGCGAGCTTGGCGAGGCCGTTGCGCAGCGCCGTCGACGTCGTGACCGCAGTCGCCTGGATCGGCCCCGTCGAGGAGACGCGGCCGTCCTTGCCGATCGTGACCCGGAACGGGATGATGTTGCCGCCCGCGCGGCCGAACACGAAGCGCGGAGGCGGCTGCCGCTTCGCCGAGCCGCTTGCGAACACGACGAGCGGAACCGCGAGTGCCACGGTCGCCGCGGCGAGGAGCACCGTTGCCCGCACGAAGCGCACCTGTCCAGGGTAGCCCCCAGCTCCCCCTGGTCCGCGTAATTTCGGTCTGGTCCGCGTAATTTCGGTCCCCCGGACGACGAGCCCGCGCGACACGGCACTATGGCGTCGTGACCCTCCGGCGCACCAGCCTTCTGGCCGTGGCCCTGGCCGTCCTCGCGGCCGGCGCGGGCGCGGACGCAGCCGTCTCGTCCCGCCCGGCAAAGCTCCCCGGGATGATGGTCGGCAAGGCGCCGTGGTCGGCGAACAACGGGCTCTATCTTCGCCGGCGGTTGCAGGCGATCGGCCTGCACGCCCTCCCGACCGAAGGCGTCCGCGTGCACATCCACGAGCATCTCGACGTCGTCGTCAACGGAAAGCTGTATCCCGTCCCGGCCCTGATCGGCATCAACGTGCCGCAGCGATTCATTGCCGAGCTGCACACGCACGACCAGTCCGGGATCGTCCACGTCGAGTCGCCGACGGTCCGGACGTTCACGCTGGGTAACTTCTTCGACGTCTGGGGCCTGCGCTTCTCGTCGCAGTGCCTCGGCGGCTACTGCGCGAACGGTGCCAGGCACGTGTACGTCTGGGTGAACGCGAAGCGCGTCCGCACCGACCCGCGCAAGATCCTGCTGCTCAGCCACCAGGAGATCGTCGTCGCCTACGGCACCCTCGCGTCGATAAAGCCGCTCGGGCCGATCCCGTCGTCGTACCCGTTCCCGCAGGGTTACTGAGCCTTTCAGCCGCGTCTCATCTGCGCGGCGCAGACTCGACGAGTGATGCGCCCGCTCGCCGCCGTCTCCGCGCTCGCCGGAGTGGCTGCGCTCGTCGCCGGCTGCGGGGACTCGACGGCGTTGCGGACGGCGCCGAAGCCCGTCCCCACGACGACGCCGGCCCCGGCCGCCCACCGGCACCGTGGCCAGACCGCCCGGTTCCCGGCGGCGGTCGCGCTCGGCCTGCCTCCCGTACCGCGCGGGCCGGTCCCCGGCTACCTGCTGATCGCCGACAGGAACAACAACCGGCTGCTGATCGTCTCTCCCGGAGGGCGCGTCGTCTGGCGCTTCCCGCAGCCTGGCGACGTCCGTCCGGGCCAGTCCTTCCACGACCCGGACGACGCCTTCTTCACGCCCGGCTACCGGCGCCTGGTCACGAACGAGGAGTTCAACGACTCGCTGGCACAGATCGACCTGCGCACGAAGCGGATCGTCTGGTCGTACGGGCGCGCGGGTGTCGCCGGCTCGGCTCCCGGCGAGCTGTCGAACCCCGACGACGCGTACCTGCTCGCAGACGGCGTGGTCCAGGTCGCCGACATCCAGAACTGCCGCGTCCTGCGCATAACGGAGACGCACCGGATCCTGCGCTCGTTCGGCTCACCGGCGAGCTGCGTCCACGATCCGCCCCGCTCGTTCCACTCGCCGAACGGCGCAACGCCGCTTGCCGACGGCGGCACGCTCGTGACCGAGATCGGCGGCTGGGTCGACAGGCTGAGCGCGTCCGGCCGGCTCGTCTTCTCCGTGCGCACGCCGACGACGTATCCGTCCGACGCCCAGCTGCTGCCGAACGGGGACATCCTCGTCGCCGGGTTCAACACACCCGGCCGCGTGGACGAGATCACGCCTCGAGGACGGATCGTGTGGACCTACGGACCGTCGTCGGGGCCGGGCTCGCTCGACCGGCCCTCGCTCGCCGTCCGCTGGCCGAACGGCATGATCGCCGTCACCGACGACTGGCACCACCGGATCGTCGTCATTGACCCGCGGACGAAGCGGATCGTGTGGCAGTACGGCCATTTCGGCGTCGCCTCGTCGGCCGACGGCTACCTGTCGAAACCCGACGGCCTCGACCTGCTCCCGGCGCCGTTCGTGCGCGCCGCCCCGGTGCGCCGGCTGGTCGCAAGGCGGATCGGCTCGCTGCCGGCAGCCGCATCACGTGTCGCGGTCACGGCGCTCCCGGGCGGGCAACTGATGGCGCTCGGCGGACTGGCCGGCGGAACCTCGTCCGACTGGATCCTGGCGGGGACGCCTGGCTCGCTCCGGCGCATCGGCCGGCTACCGACGCCGACACACGACGCCGCCGCGGCCGTGGTCGGTCGCGCGGTCTATCTCTTCGGCGGCGGCGAGCAGGTGTCGTCGGCGGCGATCGTACGCATCGATCCTGCGACCGGCCGTGCCCGGCCCGCGGGAACGATCGGCGAGCCGCTCTCCGACCTCGGAGCCGTATCGGCCGGCCGCGTCGCCTACCTCGTCGGCGGGTACACGGGCTCGCGCTTCGCGACGGCGATCCTGCGCTACCGGCCCGGGAGCACCCCGAAACTCGTCGCCCGGCTTCCGGACGGGCTCCGCTACGCGGGCGTGGCGATGCTCTCCGGCCGCATCTACGTCGCGGGCGGGGTCACGACGTCGGGGACGAGCAGCGCCGTCTTCGCGGTCGACCCGGGCGGCGGATCGGTGACGAGAGTCGCCACGCTGCCCTCGCCCTTGGCCCACGCACCGCTCGTCGCGCTCGGCCACTTCCTCTACCTGATCGGCGGCAGCGACGGACAGGGCCACGCGCTCGCCTCGATCCTCCGCATCGATCCGGCAAGCGGAACGGTGGCGCCTGCCGGGTCACTGCCCGGCCCGCTCGCCGACGCCTCCGCGACGCGGCTCGGATCACGGATCGTCGTGCTCGGCGGCACCGGGGCCGCGGCGTCGAGCGCCGTGCTCGCGCTCCGGCTGGGCTAGCCTCCCGCACATGGCGGAGCGGGCCGACGTGGTGGTCGTCGGCGGCGGCGTGATGGGCCTTGCCGCCGCCTGGGCGCTCGCCCGCGCGGGCCGCGAACCGGTCGTCTTCGAGCAGTTCCGGGTCGGTCATCCCCACGGATCGAGCCACGGGGCGACGCGGATCTTCCGGCTCGCCTACGTCGAGGCGGAGTGGGTGCGGCTCGCGCAGGAGGCGTTCGTCCTCTGGCGTGAGCTCGAAGCGGAGTCGGGCGAGCAACTCCTCGACCTCACGGGCCTCGTCGACCTCCCGGTCGACGAGGCCCGGCTCGCCGCCACGCTCGACGCCTGCAACGCGGCGTACGAGTTGATGAACGCCCGCGAGGTCGAGCGCCGCTTCGGCCTTGCAACACGGTGTTGCAAGGCGGTGTTCCAGCCCGAGGCCGGCGTCGCACTCGCCGACCGGGCCCTCCGCACCTTCGCCGCCGGTGTCGACGTGCGCGAGGGGATGCGCGTCACCGGGCTGGTGCCAGGCACCGACCGCGTCCGCGTCGAGACCGAGAACGGCACGATCGAGGCGAACGTCGCCGTCGTCGCCGCCGGGGCCTGGGCGAAGCCCCTGCTCGCAGGCGCCGGCATCGACCTTCCCGTCGTCGTCACCCGCGAGACGGTCGCGTACTTCCGGCTCGCCGAGGAGCGCGCGGTGCCGTCGGTGATCGACTATCGCGACGGCGAGACGTATGCGCTCACCGCCGGCCCCGGGGTGCTGAAGGTCGGCGTCCACCACTCCGGGCCGCCGGTCGACCCCGACGAGGCGGGCGCGCCCGACGAGGAGATCGCCGCCCGCGCGGCGGCCTGGGCGCAGAGGAGCTTCGCGCTCGCGCGCCCGGGGCCCGAGTCCGTCGAGACCTGCCTCTACACGACCACCTCGGACACGCGCTTCGTCCTCGAGCGGCACGGGCCGGTGGTCGTCTGCTCGGCCTGCAGCGGGCACGGCTTCAAGTTCGCCCCAGCCGTGGGCGTCCGGGTCGCGGCTCTCGCGAAGTAGCCAGCTCAACAGCAGAGTCAGGCGCCATGATCCGCGGCGAAGCCCGGGCTTCGCCCGGGCGTAGCTCAGGCCGCAGGAGACGCGTCCACAAGGGGAGGGGGGCTCACGGGGGAAACCGGCCGTTTCCCCCGTGGTACTACCAGGCGTCTTTCCTTTGCGCCTTGGAGAAGCGGCGCCACTTCTTGCGCTCCTCCGACTTGGCCCGGGCGTCGAGCTTGCGCTCGAGCGCTACCAGCTCTCGCTGCAGCTTCCGGTAGCTCGCCCATCGGTCGGGATCGAGACGCCCGTCGCGCAGCGCCTCCTGCACGGCGCAGCCTGGCTCGGCCTCGTGCGCGCAGTCCGAGAACCGGCATTGCGCGGCCAGCACGGTGACGTCGTCGAACGTCTCCTCGACCCCGGTCGACGCCTCGGAGAGCTGGATTTCCCGCATCCCGGGCGTGTCGAGGAAGAAGCCGCCCCCCGGCACGGTGAGCAACTCCCGCCTCGTCGTCGTGTGCCGGCCACGGCCGTCCTGTCGCACCTCGCCCGTCGCGGCCACCTCGCTTCTCGACAGGCTGTTGATCAGCGTCGACTTGCCGACGCCCGAGGAGCCGAGCGCGGCGACGGTGCGGTTGCCGGTGAAGTAGGGGCGGAGGTCGTCGACGCCCTCGCCGGTGACGTTCGAGACGGCGTGGACCGGGACGCCGATCGCGACCGCCGTGACCTCGGCTACGGCACCGTCGACGTCGTCGTGGAGATCCGACTTCGTCAGGACGACGACGGGCTCGGCGCCGCTCTCCCACGCGAGCACGAGGTAGCGCTCGATCCGGCGCAGGTTGAAGTCGTCCACGAGCGAGCTGACGAGGAAGACGACGTCGACGTTCGCCGCCACCACCTGCTGCTCGCTGATGCGGTGCTGGTCGCTCGCCGCCGTGCGGACGAATGCCGTCCGGCGAGGGAGGACGGCGCGGATCGTCGACGTGCCGCCGGCCGGCGCGTCGAGCGCCACCCAGTCGCCGACGGCCGGGAGGTCGGTGGTGTCGCCGGCGTCGTGGAGCATGCGCCCGGGCAGGCCGGCGCGCACCTCGCCGTGGTCGGTGTAGACGTCGTACGCGCCGCGATGCTGCACTGCGACGCGACCGGGGACGAGCCCGGCGGCCGCATGCTGTTCGAACTCCTGTTCCAGTTCGACTCCCCAGCCGAGCCGGGAAAGCCCCAGGACCGTTGCGGTCTCGGACAAGCGAGACTCCTTTCGCTCTCGTGAGGGCGCGCCGTTCGCGCGCGAAACCGTCAGAGCGCGGATTCGGTCAGGAACCCGCGCAGGGATGCGAAGAGCTCAGTTGTCATGTGATCGCACCTCCTGTCGTCGCGGGTCGCAACAAAGGGTACGGCACGAAGTGGACGACGGCAAGGCGAATCGCCACACTTGCCCGCATGGACAAGCGGCGTCAGCGGTTGCGCACGAAGCTGTTCCTCGGCGTCGCGCTCACCGCCACCGGCCTGTCGCTGCTCGCGTACGCGTTCCACTTCGGCTTCTTCGAAGGCCTCGAGCGGCAGAGCATCGACATGCGCTTCTCGATGCGGGGCAGCCAGGGGCCGCCGAAGGACATGACGATCGTGACGGTCGACGACACGACGTTCAACGACCTGAAGCAGACCTGGCCCTTCAAACGGACGCTGCACGCGAAGGTGATCGACCGCATCTGCGCAGGTCATCCGAAGGCGATCGCGATGGACATCCAGTTCAGCGAGCTCACGTCCGTGGCGGCGGACAACGCCCTCGGACAGGCGATCTACGACTGCAACGGCAAGGTCGCGCTCGCAACGACCGAGGTCGGCGACCAGGGACAGCCCGGCCTCGTCTTCGACGCATCGGCGCTGAAGCAGTTCCATGCCAGGGCCGGCAACTCGAATTTCTCGACCGACAGCGCCGACGTGATCCGCAAGATGCCGTACGAGCTCCAGAAGCTGAAGAGCTTCGCGATCGGGACCGCGGAGATCGCGACCGGGAAGACGATCACGAAGTCGCAGATGGGCGGATCGAGCCAGTGGATCGACTACGCCGGCCCGCCCGGAACGGTCAAGTCCTATTCGTACGTGCGCGTGCTCCCGATGCGGGTCGTCCACGCGGGTGGCAAGAACCCGTGGAAGGTCGTGGCGTACGGCGCCGTCCCGGGTATCTACGCTGCAGAGGCGCCGACGAAGGCAGCCGCGGAAGCAGCGCTGAAACGGATTCAGATCCCGTCCAGTGCGTTCCGCAACCAGATCGTCGTCGTCGGCGCCTCGGCGCCGAGCCTCCAGGCCGTCGCCGACTTCCATCCCACCTCGACCGGCTCGAACATGCCCGGCCCCGAAGTGCAGGCAAACGCGATCGAGACGTCGATCAGAGGCTTCCCGCTGCGGAGCATCGGCACGGCCTGGGACGTCGTGCTGATCATCTGCCTCGGGTGCGTCGTCCCGCTCGCCAGCCTGCGTGCGCGGCCGCTGATCGCTGTCGGCACGGGCTTCCTGTTCGCGGCGATCTTCATCCCCGGCGTGCTGATCGTGGGGTTCAACAAGGGTCGCATCGCCTCGTTCGTCTATCCGCTCGCGGCGCTGATCCTCGCAACGGTCGGGGCGCTCGCCGTCCACTACGTCGTGACCGCGTTCGAGAAGGAGCGCGTGCGCGACGTGTTCGCGCGCTTCGTGCCGGAAACGGTCGTCGACCAGGTGCTCGAAAACGCGGACGCCGACTTGCGGCTCGGCGGCAAGGAGATCGTCGGCACGGTGATGTTCAGCGACCTGCGTGGATTCACGTCGAGCGCGGAGTTCATGCCCGCCGACGGGGTCATCCGCGTGCTCAACCACTACCTGCACGAGATGAGCGAGGCGATCCTCGCCCACGGCGGGACGCTCGTCTGTTACATGGCCGACGGCATCTACGCGCTCTTCGGTGCGCCGATCGACTACGAGGACCACGCCGACCGCGCGCTCGCCGCCGCCCGCGAGATGCTGACCGAGCGGCTGCCGGCGTTCAACGAGTTCATGCGCGAGCAGGGGCTCGGCGAGGGCTACCTCATGGGCATCGGCCTGAATACGGGGTCGATCATGACCGGCAACGTCGGCCACGAGCGCCGCATGGACTACACGGCTGTCGGCGACGTCCCGAACACGGCCTCGCGCATCGAGGGCATGACGAAGGAGACGCCCTACTCCGTGCTGATCGCCGAGTCGACGGTCACCGCGCTGCGCGACCCGCCGGCGGACATCGTCTTCTACGAGGAGCAGGACGTTCGCGGCCGCAAGGAGCGCCTGAAGCTCTACGCGCTCGACATCAAGAAGCCGGCGAAGGCGCCGGTCGCGGCTTCCTCCGAGACTGCACCCGCGGCTCCGGGCGTCTGAGTCGTCAGGGCAGCCTGAACGCGAGCTCGCCGAGGCGGCGGTACCCCACGACCGAGGGATGATCGCCGTCCGCGGTCCACGGGCCCTTCATGTGCCCTGGATCTCTCGGATCGTCGAGGACCGAGTAGAACGGCAGCACGCGTGCGCGCTCGACGAGCCCGATCACGTTGATCAGCCCGTTCAGCGCCATGATCTTCGGCGCGGCATCCGGATAGCGGTTGTTCCACGGGATCGGCTGAGCGATCTCGACGCGCAGGCCGAGCTTCTTGCCGCGATCGACCATCGCGCGCAGGTTGCGCGCCGCCTCGGCGACCGGCCGGCCCTGCGCGATGTCGTTGATGCCGCCCTGCACCACGAGCACGTCCGCGCCGGTCTGGCAGGTCCACGAGACGTCGTGCGATCTCGTCGGTGCGCTCTCCGTAGACGCCGCAGTTCCGGAATCGGAGCCGTAAATCCTTCCGTGCCGCCCAGAACTCCCACTGGCTCTGCGGATCCTGGCCGAAGCCGAGCTGGCTCGCCCGGGCGGCCGACGGGTCGAACCCGGGCGAGCCGGCCGTGATCGAGTCGCCGAGCGCGGCGACGAAGATCGTCTTGCCGGGCCGAGCGGCGGTTCCTTTGCTCGACGGAGACCCGCCGCAGCCGGACGCAACGGCGACGAGTGCAACAAGCGCAGCCGCGAGCCCTGCTCTGCGCCGGCCGCCGATGCCAGGCCAGGCCGGCGTCGGCCGGGAACGCTGGCCACCGAGCCCAGGGAAGGGGGCCCACGGGGAAACCGGCCGTTTCCTCCGTGCTATCAGAAGAAGAATTGCTGCCAGGCCGACCACCAGTCGTCGCCCCGGGAGACGATCTGGCGCGAGTCGACGATCTCGACGCCCGGCTTCCGCCGGTACTCGTCGGTGGCGCTCGTCGCCGTCAGCTCGACGCGGATCTCGCATGGCCGGCCCGGATCGTACGGGCCTACCGCGGCCAGGTCGGCGAGAGCGCGGCGGGCGCCGTCCTCGATCAGCTCGCGCGCGCGGAGCGGCGCCACCTGGCGCGCGGAGAACCGGCCGAGCCCGCGCTTGACCGCGACCGTAGTCAGCCCGGGGCCGAGCAGCTCGCGACCCTCGGCGCAGGTCGCCTGGTCGCCGGTCACGAGCAGCACCGGGCAGCCCCAGGTGCCGCAGAGCGCCGCGTTGATGCCGGTTTCGCCGACGAGCGTCCCGTTGAACCGCAGGTTCAGCCAGCGCTGGCCGGAGACGGTGTGGTTCATCACACCGCGCTCGGCCCCGGCCATCGCGTGCATGCCGACGAAGAGCGCCGCGTCGCAGCCCTGCTCGAGGAACTCCGTGTACTCGGTCCAGTGCTCCTGCACGACGTACTCGCAGCCCGGGTCGAGCAGCTCCGGGATCAGCGAGTTGAAGCTCCACGCACCGCCGGCGCCGTGGCAGTCCATGACGACGACCTCGGTGGCGCCGCCCGCGCGCGCCCCGCGGACTGCGGCGTTGATCTCCTCGGTGTAGAGGCGCCGCCCCTCCTCGTACATCGGGTCGCCGCCGGTCGTCTGCTCCCACTTGACGATCCCGGCCACGCCCTCCATGTCGCTGATCACGAACACCTTCACAGGCACGCCACCTCCCCGACGACCTCGCCGCGCGTGTTCTCGACCGAAACGATGTCGAAACCTGCGGACTCGTGCCCGAGACCCGCGAGGAAGGACGCGACGGCGGGCGGGAGCGCCCGCGGGTTGCCGTCCTCGACCTTGAGCGCGAAGCCGAGGCCGTCCGGTCCGGCGCCGCACACGAGCCCCTCCGCGCCGCGCTTCGCGATCCAGCCCGGGAGCGCCTGCATCAGTCGCGTGTCGAACGCATCGGCTCCGCCGACGAGCTGGGGGTTGGCCCGCATCGCGCCGAGCACCCGCTCGCCGCCGTCGAGCTCCGCGAGCCGCGAGAACGCGCGTGCCATCGACTCGAGGGGCAGCCCGAACGTGACGACGCCGCACCCGTCAATGGCCGTGCTCGGCTCGGCGCCTGCGGCGGCCGTGACCTCGCCGAGCAGCTCGTCCTGAAGCGGGTGGCCGGGGAGCCGGTAGCCGGCCGTCTGCCAGCCCCGCGCGCGGCACGCGGCCAGGAAGCCGGCGTGCTTGCCGGAGCAGTTGTTGTAGATGCGACCCGGCGGCCGTCCTTCCTGGGGGCCGCACTCGAGGTCGTCCTCGCCGGCCGGTGCCGCGGCGAGCAGGTCGCGAACCGCGTCGATGTGCTCCGGCTCGGCGTCGTGCGACGCGCAGGCGATGGCGACGAGCCGGTCGTCGAGGTCGGGCCGCGAGCGCACGAGGAGCAGCGCCTGGAGCGGCTTTGCCGACGAGCGGAAGAAGGTGACGAGACCCGGGTCGCCTGCCTGCGCGACGACCTCGCCGTCCTGGACGGCGACCGCATGCACGCGATGGACGGACTCGACGATCCCCCCACGGCGCACGGCGACGAGGTTCGGCCCTGTCATCGGCGCAGCAACCGCTTGATCCTCGAGATCGGCACGTCGGGAGCCTAGAGCCTCGGAGGCGGGCAGGCTCTGTCGCCACTTCGACACCGGTTTCGCCCCACACGGAAACCGCCTCCCGCTCGATCATGCGAGGTGCTTGCCCGCCGACATAGACCTCTGAGGCCTCCTCCTCCGAGGTCGCTCCGTGCTCGGAGAGGCCGCCTACCCGGGCGGCCTCTCTCCATTTCAGGCCTATCGATCTTCACCCACCTGCGGCAGTAGTAGCCAGACGCCGCGGAGCCCGGGCTCCGCCCGGGCGTAGCTCGGGCCGCCGGATACGCGACCGCGAGGGGAAGGGGGCACACGGGGGGAAACCGGCCGTTTCCCCCGTGCCAAGTTTCCCCCGTGACAGGGAGGGCGGGAGGCCCGACCCGGTGACGGGCCTCCCGCTTGGGGCACGGATGAACGGGTTCAGGCGGTGGGCAGCGTTGCCCCGTGGCGATCGGCCGGGAACGGTCTCCTGAACCCGCCCGGCGCGAAGCGGAACCCGTCCCCGAAGGCGCCTTGAGGCGGTGACGCCGACGGCGTGCGGTTGACGAGGGCGTCGATGTGCGCCTTCAGGCCGGCGAGCATGCGGTCACGCTGGTCGCTCGTCAGGCGACCGGCCGCGACGGCCTGGTCGAGCTTGGACTGGGCGTCGGAGAGGAGTGCCTGCTCGAGGCCCGCGACGGACTTGCCCTGAGCCTTGGCGATGTCCGCGAGGGACTTGCCGGAGGAGAGCTGGGCGCGGAGCTGGGCCTCGGTCACGCCGAGATAGGTCGCGGCGGCGCCGAAGACGTCACCGCGTCCGTGGAAGCCACGGCCGACGCCGAGGCCCGCACGGAAGCCGGGACCGGCACCACCAGGAAGCCGGCCGGCGTTGATCGCGGCCTTCATCGCGTCGGCCTGGGCCTGCGTGATGCGCCCCGCCGCGAGCGCCGCGTCGACGCGGTCGATCGCTGCGGCCTTGAGGGCCTGGTCGAGCTTCGAGCTCGTGACGCCGAGCCGTCCCGCGACGTCGTCCAGGAAGGCCTGGCGCTCCTTGGCCGGGTCGAACGTGCCCGACGCGGCAAGCGCTCCCCCAACGGCGCCACCCGCGACGACCACGACTGCCGCGCCGATCGCGGCTGCTCGTTTCGACGGCGTTCGCACGGAGCGAATTCGACCAGCCGTTTCTAAGACGCGCCTGAGACGAGTTTAAGAACTACGGCGCCGGCGGGAAGGCGAGGCGGACGACCGTGCCGCCGCCGTCGGCCGGCCCGGCGCTGACCGTCCCGCCGTGCGACTCGACCACCTGACGGACGATCGCGAGGCCGAGTCCCGAGCCGGGCGTGCCGCGCGCCGCGGGCGAGCGGTAGAAGCGGTCGAACACGTGCGGCAGGTCTTCCGCGGCGATCCCGGGCCCGTGGTCGCGCACGGCCACCTCGCCGTCCGCGACGCGCACGCCGACCGTCCCGCCGGCCGGGCTCCACTTGGCGGCGTTGTCGAGCACGTTCGCGACGGCACGGAAGAGCCTGTCGGGGACGCCGTGCACGAGCGACTCGTGCAGCTCCGCGTGGAAGCGAACCTTCGGCGAGTGCAGACGCGCCCGCTCGACGGCGTCGCCGACGAGCAGGTCGAGCCGGACGTCCTCGACGTCGCGCTGCGGCTCTCCGTCCCGGGCGAGGTCGACGACGTCGGTGACCAGCACCGTCAGCTCCTCGAGCTGCGTCGACACGTCTGCGAGCGCCTTCGTCCGTTCCTCGGCCGGCAGCCGGCCGCGGGCGAGCAGCTCCACGTTCGTGCGCAGCGAGGTGAGCGGGGTGCGGAGCTCGTGCGACGCGTCGGCGACGAGCTGCCGCTGCGACTGCTGGGACTCCTCGAGCGCCGCCAGCATCGTGTTGAAGCTCAACCCCAGCCGACCGAGCTCGTCGTGGCGACCTTCGTCGACGCGCCGACTCAGATCGCGCGTCGCCGTGATCTCCTCCGTGGCGGTCGTCAGCCGGCGTACCGGCGCCAGGGCGGCGCGCGCGACGAGCCAGCCGAGGACGACGGCGACACCGATGCCGCTGAGCGCAACGAAGAAGAGGATCCAGGCAAGCCGGCTCAGCGTCGAATCGATCTCCGTCAGCGGCAACGCCACCTGTACCGCGATCGGCGTCGGCGGCTCAGTGGTCAGCAACGTGGCGGGAACCGTGAACACACGGACGTGCACGCCCTGGAGGGTCTCGTCCGTATAGAACTGGCCCTTGCTCCCGGCGGCGACCTGCCGGACGCGGACATCCGCCGGCAGCGGTCGCTGGCCCGCCTCGAACCGGGGCAGCACGACAGTCCCTCGGCTGTCGGCGTACTGGTAGAAGCCCCGAGCCTCCCCGAGGATCGCCGGGGGGACGCTCCCGAAGATGCCGTTCTCGTGCTCGCTGTGCGTCAGCCGCGCCGCGCGGTCCCGCAGGCTGCCGTCGATCTCGCTGTGCAACCGATCGGAGACGAGCACGTAGACGAGAACGGACGCGAGCACGACCGCGACTGCGACGGCGCCCGCGGCCGCCAACGTCAAGCGGACTCGAAAGCTCATTGCTCGCGCAGGGCGTAGCCGACGCCGCGCACAGTCTGGATCAGCCGCGGCTCGCCGCCCGCCTCGGTCTTCCGCCGCAGGTACCCGATGTAGACGTCGAGCGCGTTCGAGGTCGGCCCGAAGTCGTAGCCCCAGACGCGCTCGAAGATCAGCGATCGGGTCAGCACCTGGCGCGGGTTGCGGAGGAACAGCTCGAGCAGGTTGAACTCCGTCCGCGTCAGCTCGACCTGGCGCTCGCCGCGGCGCACCTCACGCGTCGCCGGATCGAGCTCGACGTCGCCGAAGTGCAACGCCTCCTCCCCGCGCTCGTGACCGCCGCGGCGCAGAAGCGCGCGGATGCGTGCGAGCAGCTCCTCGAGCGCGAACGGCTTGACGAGATAGTCGTCGGCGCCGGCGTCGAGCCCGTCGACGCGATCGCCGATGCCGGCACGCGCCGTCAGCATCAGCACCGGCACGCGATTCCCCTCGGCACGGAGGCGGCGGCACGCGGCGAGGCCGTCCACCTCGGGCATCAGCACGTCGAGGACGACGACGTCCGGATCGACCGGCCCGACCTTCCGCAGCGCCTCGGCGCCGTTCTCGGCCAGGTCGACCTCGTAGCCCTCGAGCGACAGCGCCCGGCGCAGCGCCTCGCGAACGGCAGGCTCGTCGTCGACGACGAGCACGCGGGCAGCGGCGTTCCCCTTCATCCCCGGATCACCCAAGCAGTCCCGGGTAAGAGCAACATGAGAAAACCGCTGCTTGCGGCGCTTTTTTCACGAAGACGGCACGGTCCGGGCACGGTCTCGGAGCTACCGTATCCCGCCCGGTAGGTGGGCGGGGGTTTGGGATGGGACTCACCCGGGGTGGGGACCTCGCGGCCGCCGCAGACCGTTGCCGACGTACGCTTCGGCCATGCCCGAGCTGCCCGAGGTGGAGGCCGTCCGCAGCGCGCTCGACGAGCCCGTGCGCGCGTTCGCGATCGAGCGCGCCGGGCCTGCGCACGTGGCGACGCTGAAGACGATCGACCCGCCGCTGCAGGCGCTCGAGGGACGGCGGCTCGCGGGCGCGGCGCGCCGCGGCAAGCGACTCCTCTTCGAGACCGAGGACGGCGACCTGGTGCTTATGGTCCACCTGATGTCGGCCGGACGCCTGCGCTACCTGCGGGCCGGCGAAAAGGGGCCGAAGACGCCCGCGTTCCGGCTCCGATTCCAGGGCGGCGGCGAGCTCGTGCTCACCGAGGCCGGCTCGAAGAAGCGGGCCGGCGTCTGGCTGCTCACACCGGAGCAGGCCGCCGACGAGCTGGCACACCTCGGTCCGGAAGCGCTCGGGATCGGCGCAGAGCGGCTCGCCGAGATCCTCGCCGCCGACTCGCGCCGCCTCCACCCGCTGCTGCGCGACCAGCGCGCGATCGCGGGCATCGGCCGGGCATGGTCGAACGAGATCCTCCACACGGCGCGCCTGTCGCCGTTCGCGCTCTCGACGCAGCTCTCCTCGGAAGAGACCCACCGGCTCGCGGACGCGATCGACGAGGAGCTCTCCCGTGGCCTCGAGCTCCGTATCGCAGGCGCAGGCAACGCGAAGACCTACCGCATCCACGACCGGCTCGGGCAGCCGTGCCCGGTCTGCGAGACGCCGATCGCCCGGGTCGACTACGAGGAGCACACGATCTACTACTGCCCACGCTGCCAGACGGGGGGACGTGTCCTCAAGGACCGGCGTCTCTCGCGCCTGCTGCGCTAGCGTTGCCACATGGCGACGACCGATTCCTCACGCCTGTTCGCCAACGACCTGCAGGCCTCGGCGCCCGAGGTACGGATCGGGCTCTCGCGCGCCGGCGTCACGGGCGTCCACAAGGCGATCCGCCTGCGGCGCGGCCCGCACGAAAAGCTCGTCTCCGCGCAGATCGACTGCTTCGTCGATCTCGAGCCGGTGCAGAAGGGCGTGCACATGTCGCGCTTTCCCGAGCTCTTCGGCGCGGCGATCGACGACGTCGTGATCGGCGAGGCGTTCCTGGTCGAGGAGCTCGCCGAGCACATCGCTGGACACGTCCTCGGTCGCCAGCGCGCCCTGCGCGCCGAGGTGAAGATCGTCGCCTCCTACCCGATGGCCCGCCGGACGCCGGTCTCGGAGCTGCCGACGCAGGAGATGGTCTCGCTGATCGGGATCGCGACCGCCTCCGCCGCGGGCACGCGACGGGTCGTCGGCGTCGAGGCGACGGGAATCAACGCCTGTCCCTGCGCACAGGGCATGGTGCGCGACCACGCGGCCGAACGCCTCGCCGAGGCCGGCTTCGAGGCTCCGGACGTCGAGCAGATCCTCGAACTCGTCCCGCTCGCAACACACAACCAGCGCGGCCGCGGCACGCTCTACGTCGGCACGGCGAGGAGCGGCGTCAACGCGGAGCGCCTGGTCGAGATCGTGGAGGGCTCCATGAGCTCGCCGATCTACGAGCTGCTCAAGCGGCCGGACGAGCTGCACGTCGTCGAGCAGGCCCATGCCAGACCCCGGTTCGTCGAGGACTCTGTTCGTCTCGCGCTCAAGGGCGCGCTCGATGCCTACCCGGAGCTCGACGAGGGTGACTTTCTCTACTCGCGCCAGGTCAACTTCGAGACGATCCACAGCCACGACGTGCTCGCCGAGCGCTACGGCACGGTCGGCGAGCTGCGCGCGGAGCTCGAGAACGGCACCCACCTCGAGCGCCACACCGAGCTCGCCTCCTGGCTCACCCGGTGACGAAGACCGTCGAGCGGATCTCGCGCGGCTCGGGCTCGTCGCTCGGCGATCCCTGGCGCGTGATCGTCCTGAACGACAACCACAACTCGTTCGACGGCGTCGCCGCGGCTCTCTCGCGCGTGCTCCCCGGCGTCTCCTTCGACCAGGGCATGAAGATCGCCGACACGATCCACGCGACCGGCCGCGCGATCGTCTGGTCGGGCCACCGCGAGGTCGCCGAGATGTACTGGACCGGCCTCAGGGACGCGGGGCTGACGATGGCCCCCCTCGAGCAGTGAAACCGCGGTCTAGCCGCGACTGAGTAGCCATTCGATCGCCCCCTCCCTCGCGGGCACGGTGAGCACGTTCTCCCGGGCGAAACGCGTTGCCTCCGGCCACGCGCTCGCGCGAATGCGCTCGGCGGCAGCAGTGAGGTCGTACTCGGTACGGCGCGCCGAGTAGCCGGGCCCGAACAAACCCCAGTACGCGCCCGGTAGCTCGGCGTAAGGCATGCCGACGCTGCCGGGGCAGATCACCCGGTAGGAGTCGAACGGCCGGTCGTACGCGATGTGCGTGTGCCCGTGAACAACGGTGCGCTGCGTCACGCCGGCGAGAGCCTCCTCGAGCCTCAGGTCCGGCGACCGCTCGGTGATGATCTCCTCGTCCGAGCGCGGCGAGCCGTGGCAGAAGAGCACGGGGCCTAGTTCGTCGACGTCGAGCACCACCGTCTCCGCGAGGTCGCGCAGGAACGCACGCTGCTCGTCCGAGAGCTGCTCGACCGGCCAGCCGTGGATTTCGCGGTCGGCGTTGCCGCGGATCCAGAGGGCGCGGTCGCCGAGCGAGCGCAGGAGCTCTAGGCACTCGACCGGGAACGGCCCCGCCGAGACGTCACCGCCCACGAGCACGACGTCGGGCGCTTCGCGCTCGACCTCGGCGAGCACCGCCTCGAGCGCCGGGAGGTTGCCGTGCACGTCGTAGAGCGCGGCGACGCGCATTCCTACTCCTCGTCGGGCTCGTCGAGCACGTTCTCGCGCAGGCCGGCCCCCCACCAGGGGCCCGGCGTGCGCTCCTCCTCGGCCCGAACACGTTCGAGCGCGGCGAGGATCGCGGCCCGCTCCTCGGGGGTCGGCTCGGGCGTGATCTCGACCTTCACGCCGTTGAGCCTAAAGGAGGCGCACGCTTCGGACGATGCCCGACGAGTGGGTCGGTTCGTCGCCATAGCCGTTGCCGCCGCATGCGCGCTGGGAGCGCCCGTGGCCGGCCTCGCGTCTCCGCGTACGAGCGCGTGGGATGAGCCTCAGATCCGGACCGTTACCGCGGCCGGCCTCCTGGGCGGCGACCGGGCCGCCTTCCGGCCCGACGACCCGCTGACCGCAGGAGATCTCGCCGATCTCGTGGCCGGCCTGACAGGGAAGCCCGCCGTCCCGCCCGCCGATCCGGGAGCGACGGTCACGATCGCCCAGCTCGACGCCGCCCTCGTCCGCGGCGAGGGACTCGGCGCAGCCGCCGCCCGCTTCCGCGCCGCCCTCGTTGCCGCCGGCCTCAATCCTCCCGCCCGCTTCGGCCCGGAGGTCGTCGCGCGCCTGCTCGGCTTCCGCACCGACCACCCGCGGTCACAGGAGTACCTCGAGCCCGCCCCGTCCTCCGTCGCCTCGCGTGCCGAGGCCGCGTACTCGGCGGCCAGGATCCTCGGCTGGCAGGGCTCGGAGAAGCAGTACGTGACCAGCCTCTCGGCGACGATCTCGGTGCCCTTCGTGACCGGCTGGCAGCAGACGATCCTCAAGCAGGCGGTGTCGCTGATCGGCTACCCGTACGTGTTCGCCGGAACGAGCGAGAAGCCGCAGACCGTGCTCGGCAAGGCTGTTCCCGGCGGCTTCGACTGCTCCGGCTTCGTCTGGCGCCTCTACAAGCTGGCGAGCTACGCCGCCGGCACGCCGCTCGCAGACTCGCTCAAGGGGCGCACGACCTATGCGATGAGTGGTGAGGTGCCGGCATCGCAGCGCATCCCGTTCGCGAGCCTCGAGCCCGGCGACATCCTCTTCTTCGGCTCGAAAGGCCCGCGCTCGAAGCCGGCGCAGGTCTACCACGCCGGCATCTTCCTCGGCGGCGGCTGGATGATCCACTCGAGCGGCCAGGGTGTCGCGCTCGCCCCGATCGCCACCGGCTACTACGCCACGAGCTTCGCCTGGGCACGAAGGCCGCTGGCAGAGGCGGGCCTCGAGTAGCACTGTCAGAGTCCGGCCGTGCTCGTCCTCGCCGGACTCGCGATCGCCTCGCTCGCCGGGTGGATCGGCGTGCTCTGCGGCACAGCGCGGGCGTGGGATCTGCGGCCGATCGCGGAGGACGAGCCGCCGCCTCCCGAGCCCGCGGGCTGGCCCTCGGTCACCGTCCTCGTCCCGGCCCGGAACGAGGCCGAACTGCTGCCCGAGACGCTGCCCGCTCTGCTGGCGCAGGACTATCCCGGTGCCTGGCACCTGGTCGCGGTCGACGACCGCTCGACCGACCGCACCGCGGAGATCGTGCGCAGCAGTGGTGCCAGGTACGTGCCTGGCACCGAACTGCCGGACGGCTGGGTCGGCAAGGTGTGGGCGCTCGAGCAGGCGGCACGTCACGCCGGCGAGCCCGACTACTACCTGCTGACGGACGCCGACATCCGTCACGCCCCAGGCTCGCTGCGTCGGCTCGTCGCCGAGAGCGAGGCTGCGGGCCTGGCGCTGAACAGCCGCATGGCACGACTCCGGTGCCGGGCACCGGCCGAGCGGCTTCTGATCCCGCCCTTCGTCCTCTTCTTCAACCTGCTCTACCCGATGCGGCGCGTGAACGACCCGCGCGGCCGGGTCGCGGCCGCGGCGGGCGGGTGCGTGCTCCTGCGCCGGGACGCGCTCGAGCAGGCGGGCGGCTTCGCCGCGATCCGCGACCGCGTGATCGACGACGTCAGCCTGGCGCGTGCCGTCAAGCCGCTCGGTCCGATCCGCCTCTCCGTCAGCCGCGCCGACGTCGAGAGCCTCCGCGAGCACGACCTCCGCGGCGTCTGGCGGATGGTCCGCCGCACCGCGTTCACGGAACTGCGGCACTCCTGGTCGCTGCTCGCGGTCACGCTCGCGCTGCTCGTCCTGCTCTTCCCACTGCCGCCCGCCCTCACGATCGTGGGCATCGCCGGCGGCTCGGGTGTGACGCTCGTCGCTGCCGCCGCCGCGTGGGTCCTGATGACGGCCCTCTACCTCCCGACGATCCGTTACTTCCGCCTCAACCCCGCCTGGGCGCTCACACTCCCGCTCGCGGGCTGCCTCTACGGCGCGATGACGTTCGACTCCGCCTTGCGCAGCCGCCGGGCCGTGTGGTGAGAAGTACCGTCGTCCGCTAGTACGCTTCCGGAATCGACGTCTTCAATCTCCAGGGCGACGAGTGGGACAGCACGGAGGAGCGCGAGGGCTGGCGCTCGAAGGCCGCCTTGGTCGGCGCACGGCTGAACGCGGAGCTGATCGGCGGGGGTCTCTACGAGCTCGAGCCGGGGAACACGCTCTGGCCGTACCACACACATCACGCCAACGAGGAGTGGCTCCTCGTCGTGCGCGGGAGCCCGACGCTGCGCTCCCCCGAGGGCGAACGGGAGCTCGCCGAGGGCGACGTGGTCTGCTTCCGGCGCGGGAAGGACGGGTTGCACCAGGTCAGCAACCGCACGGACTCGCCGGTCCGTGTCCTGATGATCTCGACGCTGATCGTGCCGGAGATCGTCGAGTACCCGGACAGCGGGAAGATCGGGGCCAGGAGCGTCGCCGGAGAGCGGATCATGCTCGGCCGGCCGGGGCCGACCCTCGACTACTGGGACGGCGAGGACTAGGCGGGGTCAGAGCGGGATGTTTCCGTGCTTGCGCGGCGGCCGCTTCTCACGTTTCGAGAGGCTCGTCTCCAGCGCCTGGATCAGCAGCGGCCGCGTGCGGCGCGGCTCGATCACGTCGTCCACGTACCCGCGCTCGGCGGCGACGAGCGGGTTCGCGAAGCGCTCGCGGTAGTCGTCGATCAGCTCGGCGCGCCGGCCCTCCGCGTCGTCGGCCTCCTCGAGCTCGCGGCGGAAGACGATGTTGACCGCGCCCTCCGGGCCCATCACGGCCACCTCGGCGGTCGGCCAGGCGAAGTTGAAGTCCGCGCGGATGTGCTTCGAGCTCATGACATCGTACGCCCCGCCGTAGGCCTTGCGCGTGATCACGGCCAGCTTCGGGACCGTCGCCTCGCAGTAGGCGTAGAGCAGCTTGGCGCCGTGGCGGATGATCCCGCCCCACTCCTGAGCCGTCCCCGGCAGGAAGCCGGGCACGTCCACGAAGGTCACGAGCGGGATGTTGAAGGCGTCGCAGGTGCGCACGAAGCGCGCCGCCTTGACCGACGAGTCGATGTCGAGCACGCCCGCGAGTGACCTCGGCTGGTTCCCGACCACGCCGACGGGGTGCCCGCCGAGCCGCGCGAAGCAGCAGACGATGTTCTCGGCGAAGCGCTCGTGCACCTCGAGGTAGTCGCCGTCGTCGACGACGAGCTCGATCACGCGCTTGATGTCGTACGGCTTGGCCGGGTCGTCCGGGATCAGCGTGTCCAGCGTCTCCTCCTCCCGGTCGACCGGATCGGACGGCGGCGAGAACGGCGCCGGCTCGAGGTTGTTCTGCGGCAGGAACGAGAGCAGGTAGCGCGCGTCCTCGAGGCAGGCCTCCTCGTCGCCGGAGATGAACTGCGCGACCCCCGATTTCGTCGCGTGCGTCGTCGCGCCGCCGAGCTCCTCGAACGTGACCTCCTCGCCGGTGACCGTCTTCACCACGTCGGGGCCCGTGATGAACATGTAGGACGACCCCTCGACCATGAAGACGAAGTCGGTCATGGCCGGGGAGTACACGGCCCCGCCTGCGCAGGGCCCCATCACGAGCGAGATCTGCGGCACCACGCCCGAGGCCTGCACGTTGCGCCAGAAGATCTCCGCGTAGCCCGCCAGCGAGACGACACCCTCCTGGATCCGCGCACCGCCGGAGTCGTTGATCCCGATCAGCGGGACAGCCGTACTTGACGGCCATGTCCATGACCTTGCAGATCTTCTCGGCGAAGACCTCGGACAGCGAGCCGCCGAAGATCGTGAAGTCCTGCGAGAAGACGAACACCCTGCGCCCCAGGATCGTCCCGTGGCCCGTGACGACCGCGTCGCCCCAGGGCCGCTTCTCGCGCATGCCGAACTCGACCTCGCGGTGGCGCACGTAGCGGTCGAGTTCGACGAACGAGCCGGGGTCGAGCAGCTTCTCGACCCGCTCGCGCGCGAGCAGCTTCCCCTGCGAGCGCTGCCGCTCGACCGCGCGCTCGCTGCTCTGATGGAGCGCGTCCTCCCGGTGCGCGAGCATCTGCTCGAGCTTCGCTTGCGTCGAATCCTCGGTCGCGGCCACGGGCGGAGCGTACTAGGGCGTATTCATCGACGGCGTCGTCGCAGACATCCTGCCGGGCGCCGGCTTCATACCCTGCATCTGCGTCTTCTTGGGCTTCATGTCCTGCATCCGCGTCTTCGCCGGCTGCATGCCCCGCATCGGCGTCGTCCCGGGCTTCATGCCCATCATGCGCATCCGCGCGAGATCGGCGCCGTGCGAATCGGGCTGGACGAGACCGGGGACGCTCGCCGGCGCCGACGCCACCCAGATGCCGAGCGCGACGAGCGCGACCGCGAACAGGCGCGCCAGCCGCTCGCCCTGCGGGGTGACCTTCTCGACCAGGATCGCGACGGCCACGACCGCCATCCAGAACAGGCTCATCACGCCGAGCGCGAACAGGGCCAGCATCAGGCCCCAGCAGCAGCCCACGCAGTACGCGCCGTGCTCGACTCCCATGCGAAAGGCGCCGACGCGACCCTCGCGCCAGCCGTGGAGGATGAAGTGGAGCGGCGAGCGGCAATGCCGCAGGCAGACGTCCTTGAGCGGCGTCAGCTGGTAGACGGCGGCGGCGATCAACGCCCCACCGGCCACGTACCGTCCAGACCGCTCCCACGCCAGCCAGTCCGTGCCGGCCGAGACGACCGCGCGGTAGGCGCCGTAGGCGACGAGCCCGTAGGCGGTCCACGCGGCGAGGTAGCCCGCGACGAAGATCCACGTCGGCACGAGCTCCGCCTGGCCACGCCGCGCCCGCTCGCCCGAGACCTTCGCGAACAGCAGCACCATCGGCGCCGCCGACGGCAGCATCATCGCCGCCATCATCGTCACCCAGATGCCGACGTACCAGCCGAGGCCACCCAGGTCGGTGCCGGGCCCGGCATCCATCCCGCGCATCCGCTGCACCGTGATAATCCAGGCGGCGAGGGCGCCCGCGAGCACGAGCGCGGCGAGCGGGACGGGACGCGAGAGCGCGCGCATCGACGGAAGGGTAATACGCACATGAGCGAGCAGCCAGGACTCGACCGGTCGACCCGCTGGCCGTACGAGGACGGCGAGCTGGGCGCGTTCTCGTACTCGCGCTTCGACCATCCGACCGGCGTCGCCGCGGAGGAGGCACTCGGCACGCTCGACGGCGGACAGGCGCTGCTCTTCGCCTCCGGGATGGCGGCCGCCACCGCCGCCGTGCTCCGCCTCTCCGGGCCGGGCAAGATGATCGCACTCGGCGAGGGCTGCTACTACGGGACGACGAGGCTCTTCGAGCTGCTCGCGCCCTGGGGCGTTCGCTACGTCGAGTACGACCAGGCGGGCTCACCGCCCGACGATGCCGACCTGGTCTGGATCGAGATCCCCGGGAACCCGCTGCTGACCGTGCCCGACCTCGAGGCGGCGGCGGCCCATCCCGCGCCCGTCGTCTGCGACGCGACCGCCGCAACGCCCGTCCTCTGCCGGCCGCTCGAGCACGGCGTCGACGTCGTGCTCCACTCGGTCACGAAGTACCTCGGCGGCCACCACGACACGCTGCTCGGCGCACTCGTCTGCCGGGACGAGGCGCTCCACGCCGACCTCAAGGCGACGCGGATGCAGACGGGAGCGATCGCCTACCCTGACGCGGCCTGGCTCCTGCTGCGGAGCTTGAAGACGCTCGAGCTGCGCGTGCTGCGACAGTCGGAGAGCGCTCTCGAGTTCGCGCGACGCCTCGCCGCGCACCCGCGGGTCGAGGTCGTGCGCTATCCCGGGCTCGGCCCCGATCCGCTCGCCGCTCGGTACATGCAGGGCGGCTTCGGCGGCCTGCTCTCGTTCGACGTGGCCGACGCGGACGCCGCCCGGCGCGTCGAGACGTCGACGCGTCTGATCGCGCAACGCCACCAGCCTCGGCGGCGTCGACTCGACGATCGAGGGCCGCTTCCGCTGGGAGGGCGACCGCGTGCCGCCCGGCCTGCTGCGGCTCAGCGTCGGGATCGAGGACGTCGAGACGCTCTGGGCCGACCTCGAGCAGGCGCTCGATCACGCCTGACGGTCTCGACCTCCGCTGAACTGCGCCGCCTCGAGTCTTCCGCGCCGTAGGTCGGCGTCGAAGCGTCGAGCCACGAGTCCGGCGGCTCACGTCCACGCGAGAGCCGGAGGAGGGACTCGAACCCACGGCCTACGGATTACAAATCCGTTGCTCTACCAGCTGAGCTACTCCGGCGTCCGATCAGCTTAACCGGGCGCCGGGACCGACACCGAGAACGTCTCCGTGCCGCCCTCGACGATGCGGTAGCGCGTGCCCGAACCGTCCGTCAGCTCGCCGGCCACGAGGCTCCCGTCGTCGGTGCGGGCCAGGAAGCCACCCGGCGCGATCGTGAGTCCGTCCACGCCGTAGGGAGACGTCGTCCGGTTGGCGATCACGGAGTACGTCCCGAAGCGCGTCTGCGTGACGCCGTCCGCGAGCTGCGTGTACGACGTCAGCGCGACGCCCGCATAGTGGGGCCCGAGCGCCTGCTGGAACGCGGTGACGATTCCGAGCCACGGCCCGTCGAGCCCGCTGCCCCAGTTGTAGGACAGCACGTACCCGTAGGCCAGGTTCCAGGTCAGGATCTCCGGGTCGGCAGTGAACGTGCCGTCGAAGAGATCGTGCTGGTACAGCAGCACCTTGTCGTGCAGGAGCCACAGCGCCAGGGGGAAGGTGTCCCAGCTCGGGCCGAAGCGCCCGTCGAGCCAGTCGAACTCGCGCTGCATCAGCATCAGGCTGCTGTCGAAGCCGGAGAACGACGCACCGAGGCGATCCCAGCCGTCCTCGACCATCAGGCAGCGGTCGGAATAGGGAGCGAACACGCTCAGCCAGCCGTCGTAGTACGCGAGCGGGCTCGCCCCAGCCGGGTTGAAGTCGTACCGCCACGGCCGCGCTCCGATCTGGTCGAAGAAGAGGCAGTCGACGGGCGTGTCCTTGTGCCAGCGCTCGATCTCCTCCTGGACGCGGTCGCGCACGAACTGGACGGACGGCGAGACGATCAGCCCGTCGACTCCGCTGAAGTTCTCGGTCGCGGGCTTGCCCGTGTTGTCGTGCACCGCGAGCCCGGCCGACGTCACGCCGTCCGGGAGCTGCTGCACGGTCGGTGACCCCGGGCTCCACCAGCTCACGTTCAGGTACGGCATCACGAGGTCGCCCCGGTCGCGGGCGGCCGAGAACGCCGACTGGAGCTGGTCGAGCGTGCCGACGGTCTTGTCCGGCGGCACCACGTCCGGATCGGTCGCATCGAAGCCGCCGGGGCCGAACGCGACCGGGTGGATCAGCGCCGGGGTGGGCAGCCTGTCGAGCGTCTCTGACCAGTCGGCGAACGGCGGCACCTCGCCCTTCTGCATGTCTGCCTTGATCAGCGGCGCGCGGGCGAGTGTCGCGAGCCGCGTCCCGAGCTTCGTCGCGGCGGACGGGTACGCGTCGATGCCGTTGTCCGTGCGGTAGTCGACGATCGTCTTCTCGACGGGCTCGCCGACACGGATCCGTACGACGGGGCTCGTCCAGCTGCCGCCGGTCGCCGCCCACGTGTGAAATGCGTGCGTCATGCAGAACGAAGGTCCCGAGCACGGGACGGGCGTGCCGTTGCGGACGAAGCCGAGGTCGACCGGCGCCAGCGGCGCCGGGGGTGGGTCGACCGAGTACATGGCCAGGTGCGCCCCGCCGACGTCGATCGCGAGGTAGTCGGCGAACGCCCACCGGCCCGGATAGGTGAACACGTTGTTTCCAACCCGCTGGAAGAAGCCGGGCCCGAAGCGCACGCCGGGGAGGAAGTTGGGCGCATACCCGGCCTGGACCCGGTCGGCGTCCGCGTACAGGTCGACCGGGAAGTTCACGGTCTGGATCACCTGCGGGGCGTGGTTCGTCACCGTCAGCCACAGGTCGAAGAAGGTGTCCTCGGCGTGGATCGTGACCACCGCGTCGACGTGCTGCTCCGCGTCCGTCCCGGCCGTGTACGTCATGGTCAGGTTCGCCGCCGACGGGTCCCAGCTGTACGCGAATTGGGACGCCGCGCCCGGCGCGAACGCGCAGCCACCCGAGTAGGTGCCGCCGCCCGCGGCCGTCGCACCCCACTCGCACCCGTTCGTGCCGGTGACGAGCTTCTGCCCGGTGGGCAGGTCCGTCAGGTCGAGGATCGCCCCGTTCCGCTTCGAGAGCCTGAGCGAGTACACGGGCGACTTCAGCACGAGGAGGCCGGTCGAGCGCTCGTCGAGAGTCACCGAACGCGCCGGCGCGAGCTTGCCGGCACCGTCGGCCCGGAGAATCGCCGCGCCACGATCCGGACGCCCGAGCAGCGTCGCGATCGCGGCGAGCAGGACCAGGGCCCCGGCGAGCGCCCCCACGTTCGCACGCCGTCTCACAGACGACGCAGCCTAGCGATCAGCTCCGGGTCAGGCCAGAACCTGGCGCGACTGCCTGTGCACGACGATCTTCCGCTTCACGCGCTGGAGCGCGTTGTCGATCGTCTTCGTGTCGCAGCCGAGCTCGTCGGCCATGTCCTCGTAGGACGAGCCCTCGAGGTACATGCGCAGCGCCTCCGCCTCCAGGCCCGACAGGCCGGTGCCGAGGCAGAAGACGAGGCTCTTCAGCTCCTCGGTCGAGATCACCTGCACGGACGGCTCGTCCACGTGCGAACCCGGCAGCGCGTCGCCGAGCGTGCAATCGGAGTCGGGATCCTGGCCCGCCGGCGTGTTGCTGAACGAGATGTAGTTGTTCAGGGCCTGGTGCTTGAAGCGCGTGGCGGTCTTGATCGCCGTGATGATCTGGCGGGTGACGCACAGCTCCGCGAAACTCCGGAACGACGTCTCCTTGTCGTGCCGGAAGTCGCGGATCGCCTTGCAGAGACCGATCAGGCCCTCCTGCAGCAGGTCCTCGGCGTCGCCGCCGGCCAGGAAGTACGAGCTCGCCTTCATGCGGACGAACCCCGTGTAACGGCGGATCATCTCGTCGCGAGCAGCCATGTCGCCGTTGCGTACTCGCATGACGAGCTGCAAATCCTCAAGCTCACGTTGAGCCTTTTGGGGCGTTCGAATTGCGGTCGCGGTGCGTGTTGCCATGCGCCTTTGCCCCCTCCTGTCGGTGATCTGAAGCCGAGATCCGGGATGCTCGGCTGAAGCCTCACCCTCAAGTTGAGGCGGAAACATAGCAAGGACCGGCGCGCGTTACAAGTTCACTTGCAACTTTGCAACACGCTAGTCATTGGCCCCGCCGGAGCCGCTCGAGCCTGGCACGGGTCGCTTCGTCGAGCCGCTCACCGACCCGGAAGCCCGCGGACTCGTGGTGTTCGACGCGCTCGAGGTCACGGACGAACGTGCGCGAGGTGAGCTTGCGCACCTCCTGCCCCGACGTGCCGCGAACGGCCGCGTCGGACGAGATCAGGCAGACGCTCTCGCGGTCGCGGTGGTCGGCGGCGAGCCGCTCGAGCAGCGTGTCCGCGTCAGACGCGAAGCGAACGGAGAGCGGGCCGAGCTCGGCATCGGCGCCGACCCCGTCGAACACGACGACGCCGCGCGCTCCGCGGACGGCGACGAAGTCGGCGAGGCGATCGACGAGCTCGCGCGCGTCGGCGAACTCCCCGGCGTGAAGGAGGTTGTAGCCGTCGAACAGGTAGAGCGTGGGGTCAGGCACCGCGCCCCTCCCCGCGGGCCACGGCCGCTTCGGCCGACGCCCCGCGGTAACGCCCCGGGTGGGTGGGGGTTAGGGACGGAGCAGCGGCAAGCACGGAAACAAGTACCCGAGAAGTCGTCACAGCATCGTGCCGATTGTGGAATTTTTCAGACCGCACCTCCGCGTTGTCGGCGCGCCTCGTAGAGGAGGACCGCCGCCGCCACGCTGACGTTCAGCGACTCGACCCGGCCCGCGAGCGGGATCGACACCGCCGCGTCGCAGGTCCGCCGCACGAGCGGCCGGAGGCCCTTGCCTTCGGCGCCGAAGACGAGCGCCAGGCCTCCGCTCAGGTCGGTGCTCCACATCGGCGAGGCGGCCTCCGAGCTGGCGGCGTAGACCCAGAGCTCCGGCCCCTTGACGTCCGCGAGGTACCGCGCCAGGTTGGACACGACCGCGATCGGCACGTGCTCGACGGCGCCGGCCGAGGCCCGGCAGACGGCGGCGGTGACGCGTGCAGAACGGTGCGCGGGGAGGACGATGCCCGTCGCTCCCGCGCCCTCGGCGCTGCGCGCGACCGCGCCGAGGTTCCGGGGGTCGGTGACCTGGTCGAGGCAGACGAGGAGCGGCTGGGGCGCTCGGGCCAGCTCGGCCGCGTCCGCATACGGATACGGCTCGACGCGCGCGACGACACCCTGGTGATCCGCGGTGCCGGCAAGCGCTGTCAGCGCGCGCTCCGGCTCGACCCGCACGCGCGGCGCCGGCTCGTCGCGCAGCCAGGCCTCGGCCGCGATCGCGCGCTCGGTCGCGTGGAGCGCCAGCACCTGTCGCCGCCCCCGCAGCGCCTCGCGCACGGCGCGACGGCCGTAGACGATCTCGGCCGTCACTGCTTGCGGACGAGCCGGAAGCCGCCGGCCTCGTCGCGAACCTCCCAACCGCGGGCGTCGATCTCAGCGCGGAGGCGATCGGCCTCGTCGAAATCGCGTGCGGCCCGCGCCTGCTCGCGCCGCTCCGCGAACTCGACCAGCTCGTCCGGCGCAGACTCCTCACCGGCGAGCGAATCGAGCCCGAACAGGCCCAGCGCACGAACCAGCAGGTCGTGATCGTGCCAACGGTGGAGCACTGCGAGCGCATCCGGCGTGTTGAAGTCGTCATCGAGCGCCGCGACCAGCTCTTCCCAGTAGTCGCCGGCCTCGCCCTCCTCACCCCGGTAGCGCAGCTTGTTGCGGAACGTCTCGATCTGCGCGGCGGCCTGAGCCATCGTCTCGTCCGAGAAGTCGATCGGCTTCGACCAGTGCGCCGTCAGGAAGAAGAGCAGCACGGTCTCGCGGCCCCAGGTGTCGATCGCCTCGCGCAGGGTCACGACGTTGCCGAGCGACTTGGACATCTTCTCGCCGGTGAAGCGCAGCATCCCGTTGTGCGTCCAGATCTGCGCGAAGTCGTGTCCGAGCGCGCGCGACTGCGCGAGCTCGTTCTCGTGGTGCGGGAAGACCAGGTCGAGCCCGCCGCCGTGGATCTCGAAGTGCGGGCCGAGCAGCTCCTCGGCCATGGCGGAGCACTCGATGTGCCAGCCCGGCCGGCCTCGCCCCCACGGCGAGTCCCACGAGGTGTCCTCGCCCTCCTTGTGGCCCTTCCAGAGCGCGAAGTCCCTCGGGTCCTCCTTCAGCTCGCCCGCCTCCTCCTCCTCGGAGGGGTTGCGCGTCCCCTCCCCGTCGACGCGACCCGAGAGAACGCCGTACTGCGGGTCGCGCGAGACGCGGAAGTAGACGTCGCCGCCGGCGGGATAGGCGAAGCCGCCCTCGACCAAGTCCTCGATGAAGCGGACGATCTGCGGGACGTACTCGGTCGCCTTCGGGACCTCGTCGGGCCGGCCAAGGCCTAGGTCGCCGGTGTCCTCGAGGTACCACTGCGTCGCCCGTTCGGCGAGTTCCGCGCTGGCGCCGGGGGCGGCGTCGTAGATCTTGTCGTTCACGTCCGTGATGTTGTGGACGAGCGTGGCGTCGTAGCCACGCTCACGGAGCCAGCTGCGGAGCCACATGCCCAGGATGTAGGGACGGGCGTTCCCGATATGGGCGCGCGCGTAGACGGTCGGCCCGCAGAAGTACATCCGGATCGGGCCGGGCGGATGCGGAAGCTCGACCTTCGCCCGCTGTGCGGTGCTATAGAGCCGCATCGATCCTCCGCAGCGCCTCGTCGCGTGGGAGCGCGTCGATGACCGTGGCGAGCTCCGGGCCGCGGTCGCGGCCGGTGAGCGCGAGCCGGAGCGCCTTCAGGTCGCCGCCGACGGCTTTCAGCTCGCGCACGACCAGGTGGCCGTCGCCGTTCGCGAGCTCGAGCTCGCGGAAGCGCTCGAGAGTCGGCCGCGCGGCGTCCGGCACCTGGACGCGCTCGGGCGACAGGATCAGCCGGGCGTAGTCGCGCGCTTCGTCGAGGTCGCGGGCGCCTCGGAGTGCAGGGACGAGCTCGATCGGCGCACCGGCCTGCTCGGCCAGCTCCTCGTCGGACATGGCCGCAAGCGACTCGACCGCGAGCCGGCGGATGCGTGCCGGGTCGTAGTGGACGTCGTGGCGCGGGAGGCCGAGCTCCTCGAGATACGCACGCACCGCCTCGGCAGGGATCCCGGCGTCGCGCAGGTCGGCGATCGAGGACATGCCGTCGCGCTTCGACAGCTTGCGCCCGTCGGGCCCGAGGATCAGCCCATGGTGGACGTACTCCGGCGGCTCCGTGCCGAGCGCGCGGTGGAGAGCCTGGTGGAGCTCCTCGTTCGGCCGGTGGTCGCTGCCGCGGATCACGTGCGTGATCGCGAAGTCGATGTCGTCGACCACACTCGCGAGCTGATACGTCGCCGAACCGTCCTCGCGGAGAAGCGTCGTCTGTCCGAAACGGTCGCCGAGCGGCCCCGCCGCCTCGCGGTAGCGCTCCTGCCGCTCGCTCTGCCGGACGGGCCCCGCGTCCCACTCGACGCCGAGCCACTCGAGGTCACGGACGATTGCGTCCTCGCCGCCGTGCACGTTGCGGGCCGCGTCGGTGTCGTCGATCCGCAGCAGCATCCACTCGCCGAAACGGCGGTTCGCGACCGCGGTCAGCGCGTTGCCGACGTGGAGCGACCCCGTCGGGCTGGGAGCGAAACGGACGCGGGACATCGTCGGCCCAGTATTGCCGACGGGCGATGCCGGGCACCGCGTTGGTGCCAGGCACGTGCCAGGCACCTCAGGAGGGCAGGAGCTTGGCCTGGGCGAGCGCGGTGAGCGCCCGCTCGCGGAGGGCGGCGGCGACCGAGGTCACGTCGCTCTCCGGCGGAAGGTGGACGTTGAGCGCGAGCCACGCCGTCGACTCCGTCACGTCGGTGACGAGCACCGTCACGTCCTTGGCCGAGCACCCCTCGAACCCCTCGACCGCCGCGAGGACTGCCTTGCGAGCTTCCTCAACCGGCCTCGAGATCGCGATCGGGAGCCGGACGGAGACGACCCGGCGCGGGTCGTCGATCGACCGGTTGACGACGATCGAGCTCGCCATCTGCGAGTTCGGGATGAACGCGCGGCGCCCCTCGTCGGTGACGAGCACCGTCTGCATGAGGGTGATCTCGACGGCGGTCCCGGTTACGTCCGCAACCGTCACCCGATCGCCGAGCCGCACCGATTGCGACCAGCCGAGCAGGACGCCCGAGCCCATGTTCGAGAGCGGGGCCGAGAGCGCGATGCCGAGGAGCAGCGCGAGCACGGCTCCGGACGCGAGCAGGCTGCGGGCGAGCGCGTCCGTCGACGGAAACACCTCGAGCACGCTCCACCCGACGATCGCGAGCAGCGTCACGGTGACGACTCGCTCCAGGATGATGAACCGTGTCCGCTGGCCGGCCAGCTCCTGCGGCGTGCGGCTGGAGCTGATCCGCGACATGTAGCCCTTGAACCCGGCGCGCATGGCCAGGCGGACGCCAACGACGACCGCCAGCCCGATCGCGGCGGTGATGACCGCTGTGCGGACGTGCTCGCTCACGTCATGCCTCCTCGGGCAGGCACCAGTGGCGCGGCGCGATCAGCCGCATCGCGGCCGCCGGCCCCCACGAGCCACGCGCGTACGGATGGATCCGCGAGGGGTGGTCGAGAAGCGGCGTCGACAGCTCCCACAGTCGCTCGATTCCGGCCGAGTCCGTGAACAGGCCCTGGTCGCCGAGCATCGCGTCGTGCAGCAGGCGCTCGTACGCCTCGAGCTGGCCGGTGTCGAGCCCGTCGTCGTACCGGAACGTCATCGTCGCCTCGTGGAGGTCCATCGCGGGCCCCGGCTCCTTGGCGAGGAAGCGCTGCGAGATCGAGCCGGGATCGCGGAACTCGATCACGAGCTCGTTCGGCCGCTGCGACGCGCGCTGCCCGCGCGCGAGCCTGAACATGCGGAGCGGCGGCTCGCGGAACGCGAGCGAGACCGTCTGCCGGCTCTCCGCCATGCACTTCCCCGTACGCAGCAAGAACGGGACGCCCGCCCAGCGCCAGTTGTCGATCTGTACCTCGAGGGCGACGAACGTCTCGGTCGACGAGCGGTGCGACACGCCGGGCTCCCGGCGGTAGCCCTCGTACTGCCCGCGGACGACCCGGGCGGGGTCGAGCGGCTTGATCGCCTCGAACACCTTGTTCTTCTCCACGCGCAGGGCCTTCGCGTCGAGCGAGGTCGGCGGCTCCATCGCGACGAAGCCGAGCACCTGGAACAGATGCGTGACGACCATGTCCCGGAACGCGCCCGTGCCCTCGTAGAACGCCGCGCGACCCTCGATCGACAGCGTCTCGGGCACGTCGATCTGGACATGGTCGATGTGGTCGCGGTTCCAGACCGGCTCGAACATGCCGTTCGCGAACCGCAGCGCGAGGATGTTCTCGACCGACTCCTTGCCGAGGAAGTGGTCGATGCGGAAGACGTCCGACTCGCCGAAAGCGGAGTGGACGACCCGGTTCAGCTCGCGCGCGGAGGCGAGGTCGGTCCCGAACGGCTTCTCGATGATCACACGTCCGCGGTTTGAGAGCCCGTTGGCGGCGAGCTGCTCGACCACAGCCTCGAAGGCGGAGGGCGGGATGGCGAGCTGGAAGAGCCGCCGCGGCCGGCCGCCGATCTCGTGCTCGGCACGGGCGACGACCTCGGGGACCTCCTCGTGGTTCGCGCCGACGATCCGGTGGACGAAGTTGATCACGTCGGCGCGCCGCATGCGCTTCGGCCCGAACATCTCGAGCGAGAGCATCGCCGTGGCGCGCATCTCGTCGTCCGTGAGCGTGCCGCGCGAGACGCCGACGATCCGGTAGCGCTGCGGCATCAACCCGACCGTGGAGAGATGGAAGAGGCCGGGGATGATCTTGCGCTTCGCGAGGTCGCCGGTCGCCCCGTACAGGACGATCACGTGGTTCGAGGGCCGCTCGTACCCGCGCCGGGCCATCAGCCGCCCCGTGCCGGGACGTTCTCGGCGGCGACGGCCGCGGCGAGGCTTCGATAGGCGGCGGCCGGGTCGTCCTGCCAGAAGATCGCGCTGCCGGCGACGAGCAGGTCGGCGCCCGCGTCGCGCACCGTGCGCGCGTTGTCGGCGTGCACGCCGCCGTCGACCTGTACCAGCACGGTGCCCGGCACCGAGCGGCGGAGCTCGTCGATCCGCCCGAGCGCCTCGGGCATGAACTTCTGCCCCGACAGGCCGGGGTGGATGCTCATGCAGAGCGCGAGATCCGCTCCCTCGGCCGCCTCGGCGGCGCGGGCGACCGGGGTCTCCGGATTGAACGCGACGCCTGCGCCCAGCCCGAGCTCACGCGCCCGGGCGATCGTCCGGGCGGGATCGGCGGCGACCTCGGCGTGAAAGGTGACGCTGTCTCCGCCCGCCTCCTTGATGCTCTCGAAGTGCTGCTCGGGCTCGGCGACCATCAGGTGGCAGTCGAGCTTTCCGCCGTGCTCGTGCACGAGACCGGAGATCGACGCGAGCACGACCGGGCCGATCGTGATCTCGCGGATGAAGTGCCCATCGCCGACGTCGAAGTGGAAGACGCGGACGCCTGCATCGAGCAGCGCCTCGAGCTGCCCGCCGAGGCGCGCGAAGTCGGCAGCGTAGATCGAAGGCTCGACCTCGGGACCTCGTACCCAGTCGGCCCACGTCACGGCCGTACAGTATCGGGCTAGTGACGAGGATCGAGCACGAGAAGCAGCTTGCCGCCGAGGCCGCCGCGGCGCTGGTCGAGGACGGCATGCGCGTGGGGCTCGGCACCGGCTCGACGGTCGGCTTCCTGCTGGCGGCGCTCGCGCGGCGCTCGCTCGACATCCGCTGCGTCGCCACGTCGCAGGCGACGGAGGAGGCGGCGGGCCGCCTCGGCATCTCCGTCGAGCCGTTCGACCGGCTCGACCGGCTCGACATCGCGATCGACGGCGCCGACCAGATCTCTCCGGACGGCTGGCTCGTCAAGGGCGGCGGCGCCGCGCACACGCGCGAGAAGATCGCCGCGGCGGCAGCCGACCGCTTCGTCGTGATCGCGTCCTCCGACAAGCCGGTCGACGCGATCGGGCCGCCGGTCCCGCTCGAGCTGCACGCGTACGGCCTGCAGGCGACGCTGCGGTCGCTGGCACGCGTGACACTCCGGGACGTCCCGCACAGCCCGGACGGCGGAGTGATCGCCGACTACGTGGGGCCGGTCGCCGACCCGCAGGCGCTCGCGATCTCCTTCGACACGTCACCGGGCGTCGTCGCGCACGGTCTGTTCCCGCCTTCGCTCGTCTACGAGATCCTGGTCGCGCGCGGCGACAAGGTGCAGCGGCTCGTGCCGCCGGCCTGAGCACGGGGATTCAGCGGGTCCGTGGACATCAACGGATGCGAGACTTCACCCCGGTGTCGCTCCCGAACGGATACCGCCTGATCGACGGCCCGCCCTCGGTGGAGGACTACCTCGACCTGAGGTTGCGCGCGGGTCTGTCCCCGAAGCGAGAGGATCAGGCTGTCGCGGCTCTGCCGGGAAGCTGGGCGGCGTGCCATGTCGTCCACGAGAGCGGAGATCCGTCGGTCGCAATGGGGCGCGTCATCGGCGACGGAGCGTGGTACTTCCACGTCATCGACATGGCGGTGCTGCCCGAGCATCAGCGGCGGGGACTCGGCGGCGCCGTGCTGCGGCATCTCCTCGAGCAAATCCGCCTACGCGCACCGCAAGGCGCGTACGTGAGCCTGCTTGCCGACCCGCCCGGGCGTCGTCTCTATGCAACCCACGGCTTCGCCGACAGCGCTCCAGGCGCCGTGGGCATGGTACTCCTGCTCTCCTGAGCAGGGCAGCGGCCACTGCCCGGGCGGCGCGTGGCTACTTCTTGATCGTCTTCTTCTTCTGGTTGACGATGATGCTGTGCCCGGCCGGGACGAGCTTCGTCTTCCCCGTGACGAGGTCCTTCACCGCGACGAGGCCGCGCTTGACCGTGACGAGGGTGTGGTCCGAGTAGTCGGCGACGAGCCAGATCGTGCCTCGCACGGTCGCCGCGGCGTACTTGCCCTTCGTCGTGAACTTGCCCTTGCCGCTGCCCCAGAGGCGCTGCGTGGGCTTCTTCGGCTTCGCCGTCAGCGCTGACGGGCCGAGGCTGAACTTCTTGATGTTGCCGCCGACCAGCGAGAGTTGGACGACGCCGCCGACCGTGCCCTGGAAGACGAACTGGCTCGGCACGCCGTCGTTGACGCCGAAGAAGATCATCTCGTTGCCCTTGGGGTCGGAGAGGTCGATCTGCGCCTGTCCGCTCACGTCGATGGTCGTCCCCTTGGGCAGGTCCTTCGCCTCGCTGAGCGGCACGAAGGTGTTGGTTCCGGGCAGCTTCACCTTGGGCTCGGGCTTGCCCGGCACCGGCTGTGCGTCCACCTGCTTGTTGTCCGTGGCCCCAACCGGAGGCGGCGGCGGCGGCGGAGGCGGGGGTGGTGGCGGTGGCGGAGGCGGAGGCGGAGGCGGAGGTGGCGGCGGAGGCGGAGGCGGCGGCGGAGGAGGCGGAGGCGGAGGAGGCGGCGGAGGCGGGGGCGGAGGCGGCGGCGGAGGTGGCGGAGGCGGCGGCGACGTGTTCTTCGTCGCCGTCTTCGAGTCGGATGCGCTGTTCCCCGCGCCGTCCGTGGCCGTCGCCGTGTAGGTGATCGTGCCGTCGGCGAGGGTGGAGGCGTCGATCCCGCTCACCGACCAGTTCCCGGACACGTCCACGGTCGCATCGACGGGGCCGACCGAGCCCTGGGACTCGTCGGTGAGCGTCACCTGGACGGTCGCGCCCAGCTCGGTTGTCCCCGACGCGCTCACGTTGTGCTCGTTGAAGGGCGCGATGAGCGAGTCCCACGCGGTGATGGCGATCGCCGGCGCGACGGTGTCCTTGATCGCCGTCCGTGAGGCGGACGAGGAGTTCTCGAAGCCGTCCGTGGCGGTCGCGGTGTACGTGATCGTCCCGTCCGCAAGCGAGGAGACGTCGACGCCGGAGACCGACCAGTTGCCGCTCTCGTCCACCGTCGCCTCGGTCGGGCCGACGGAGCCCTCACCCGAGTCGGTGATCGTCACCTCGACGCTCGCGCCCGGATCGGTCGTGCCGGATGCGCCGACATCCGTGACGTTCGACGAGTTCACCGGGTCGGTCACGGTCGTGATCCCGATCGCCGGCAGCGCCGCGTGCTTGGTGGCGTCGAAGGTGGCAGTGTCGGTGCCGCCGTCGTTGGACGCCGTGGCCGTGTAGGTGATCGGCCCGTCTGCTAGCCCGGAGAGGTCCATGCTCGAGACGGACCAGTTGCCCGATCCGTCGACTGTCGCGTCGAACGGACCGGCGGACCCGTCGGAGTCGTCCGTGACCGTGACACTCACGCCCGCGCTCGGATCGCTGACGGTGCCCGAGGCGCTCGCGTTGGTCTGGCTCGCGTGGTTGACGGGATTCGTCGCACTCACGATCGACACGGTCGGCGCCGCGACGACGTAGAACTCGAATGTCTCGTCGTAGCCGCTCGCACCCGAGTCGTCGGTTGCCTGGACGTCCCAGCAGTAATGGCCGGGGTCGAGCGGGTCGGTGACGTAGCTCTGTGTACTCGAGTCGACTGGATCGAGGTGAATCGGATCGACGGTTCCCGGGTCGCAACTCTCGCTGCCACCCTTGACCAGGCGGAGGTCGTAGCCTGTCGCGCCGTCGATGTTCGTCCATCCGATCGTTGCCTGGTTGCCCTCGATCGTGCTGGCGTCATCCGGCGCGAGCGGGGTTGGAATCCCGATGATCGTGAACGTGAACGGATCGGAATAGCCGCTCGGTCCGCCGTCACCCTCGGCCCGAACGCGCCAGCAGTGACTCCCGTCCCCGAGGTCGGTGGAGAACGAGGTGTCGGTGACAGTGCTCGGCGACGCGCCGTCGAAGGAGCACCCCTCGCCTTCCGGCACGACCTCGACGTCGTAGCTCGTGGCGCCGTCGGAGGCGTTCCACGTCAAGGTCGGCGACGGTCCGACCGTGGAGCCGTCGGTCGGGGCGAGGAGAGTCGGAACCCCGGGCGGCGAAGAAACAGCGTCGCCGAAGTCCGCTGGGTCGACTGCATTGTCGAAGAAGATGCACGGGACAGGGTTCTCGCCGTAACCGAAGTTGTCGGTGTCGCCTCTCTGATCGATGACCTGGTTGGTGGTCGTGTCGATTACGAGCCTCGCCCAGTCGAGGGCGATCTCGTCGCCGTTCTCAGCGAACACAACGTGCACCTCGCCGTCGGCGAGATCACTCAGCGGAACGCTGAACTCGTGGACCAGAGGGGGGCCGCAGTTAGAGAAGTCGGTGGGGACGAAGGGCTGAGTCTCACCGTCGATGGTGATGCTGTCTGTCCCAGTGGGATCAGAGAAGATCTCCCGGACCTGCAGGGTTGCCGCCGTCGCGGTGAGCCCCGTGAGATCGAAATGGTGTGTCCAGGCGTGGACGCTCGTCCCACCGTCGCTAAAGACATTGTCGAAGGTCTTGTCATCGGTCGGCGACGTGTTGGGAGAAACATGCCCCTTGCTCGCGCAAGGAGCGGGGCTGCAACCGCTTGGTCGTGGCTGGGAACCGCCGAACGATGGGATCGGCGAGGGCGGCGGCTGCACGGCCGGAGGCTTCGGCGCGCTCGAAACCGGCGGCGGCGGGGTCGTCCCGCTCGCGCTGAACCCCACTCCGGCGCCGACTGCGAGCAGCAGAAACGCTGCAAGCACAGCGATGCGCGCGGCGACACGACTCGTAAACCTCAAGTCCGATCCTCCCTGACGTGACCCCGACGTGGAGAGCGGAATGATGCTAGCCGAACTCGGATTATCGCTGCCAGCAGCGCATTTTCCTATCCCTCGACTGCGGGACGATCTGCGATCACGAGCGACGGCGGTCCGGCGACCCGGCCGGCGGGAATCGACGGATCGCCGGCCAGCATCAGCCGCAGCGGCTCCACCTTCGACTCGCCGGTGACGAGCCAGACGAGCTCGCGAGCGCGCTCGATGCACGGGTACGTGAGCGTCATGCGCCGCCGACCCTGGTACTCGCCGGTGACCGCGACGTCGCGGTCCGTGACGTCGAGCACCGGGTCGCCGGGCACGAGCGAGGCCGTGTGCCCGTCCGGCCCGAGCCCGAGGTGCACGAGATCGAGCCGCTCCGGCAGCAGCGCGGCGTACTCCGCGGCGGCTGCCTCGAGGTCGTCGGCCTCGACCGGCATCGGGCGCAGCCGCGCGACCGCCGCGGGCGGCAGCGACTGCTCCAGGTGGGTCAGGTTGCGATCGTCGTCGCCTGGCGGCGCGACCCGCTCGTCGACCTGGAAGATCTCGACCGCCTCCCACGGCACGTCGGCGTCCGCGAGCAGGCGGAAGGCCTGCAACGGCGCCGTCCCGCCGGACAGCGCGACCGTGAACGAGCCGCGCTCGTCGACGGCGGCACGCACCCTCTCTGCGATCACGTCCGCGGCGGCCCGCGCGGCGGCTGCCGCGTCGGACGCGACCTCGAGACGCGTTCCCGCTCATCCGAGGCAGGATACGCTCGTGCTGATGAGGCTCGCGCGCCGGCTCGTCTACTCGTGGCTCTGCAACATCGTCGCCCTCTGGGCGGCCGAGGAGCTGATCTCGGGCATCGACTTCTCGGGCAACTTCGGGACGATCGTCCTGGCCGCGCTCGTCTTCGCCGCCGTCAACCTGCTCCTGAAGCCGATCGTGACGCTGCTGGCGCTCCCGCTGATCGTGCTCACGCTCGGCATCGCGCTCTTCCTCGTCAACATCCTCATGCTCTACGTGACCTCCTGGATCGTGTCCGGCTTCAAGATCCAGGACTTCTGGGCGGCGGTCTGGGCGACGATCGTGATCTGGCTCGTGAACTGGATCCTGCAGATCGTCTTCGACATCGACGACCGCAAGGCCCGCCGCGGCAAGCGGACCGCGCAGCAGCGCTAGCTCGTCGCGACAGCGCTAGCTCGTCGCGGCGGGGCCGGACAGCGCACCCTGCTCTGTTGGCCCCATCTGGGGTCGCCAGAGCCGGAAGCCGCCGAGGAAGGCGTTCTCGTTCGCGCCCAGGCGCGCGTCGGGCGGCAGCTCCCTGAGCAGCTTGGCGTTGCCGCCGCCGAGGACGACGTAGTCGGGCTCGAGGGCGGCGACGAACTCCTTCACCACCTCGGCCACGGCGCTCCGCCAGCGCTTCTTGCCGAGCCGCTCCAGGCCGCGCTCGCCGACGACGTCCTCGTACGTCCCCTTGCCGTAGGGCATGTGCGCGAGCTCCATCGGCTCCAGGACCCCGTCGATGACCATCGCCGCGCCGAGGCCGGTGCCGAAGCCGAGGAAGAGCATGCGGCCGCCGTCGTAGCTGCCGAGCGCCTGCATCGCCGCGTCGTTGACGACCTTCGTCGGCTTGCCGAACGCGCCCTCGAAGTCGAACCCGGCCCAGCCCTTGCCCAGGTTGGCCGGGTCGTGGACGACGCGGCCCGCCCGGACCTGGCTCGGGACGCCCACCGAGACGACGTCGTACTGCCAGTCCTTCGTCAGGTCGAGCACGCCCGCGACCATCTCCTGCGGGGTGAGATCCGGCCCGGACGGGAACCGGCGCCGTTCGTTGCCGTCGCTCAGGAGCACCTTGACGTGCGAGCCGCCGACGTCGACGGCCAGCACGCGAGGATCGTCCGGAATCGCACTCACGCCGGCAATGGTGCCAGGCACGTGCCAGGCACGCTCGACGTCAGACCGCTCGTGCTCTCGCCGGGCCTGGCTTCATGTTCCCGAACAGCCACCTCCGGAAGCGCGGGACGAGCAGCAAGGGCAGGAGGAACAGGCTCGCGCAGAGGAAGAGGAGGAGCACCGTGGGATAGACAGGCCTCCAGAACTTCTCACGCCCCTGCCGCCGCCACCGCACCTGGAGGACCGCGAACAGGAGCCAGTACACACCGCAGACGGCCGCCCACACAGACAGCGCTCGGAGAGAGCCAGCCTCGAGAGCGTAGACCAGCGCCAGGCCTGCACAGAAGAGCAACGACAGGAGCAGAGCGCGAGCCAGGTCGTGGCCCTCCAGGAGCTTCAGCGGGAGCGAGGGCGGGCCGCTCCTCGGCGGCGCGGCCGGCCGCGCGGGCGGGAACGGGTCGCGCCACGTTTGCCCGACGGCCAGGGCCTGAGCTCGCGAAACCGACCGGACGTTCTGCTGGCAGTCGAAGGCAAGCCGCCCGGCCCTCTGCTGCGACCTTCCGTGGGACTCGCGGTAGACCCCCGCGGCGACACCCCACGCCTCCTCGAGCGCCGGCACGTCTGCCGTCACGAGCGCACGGGCGCGCACGTGGTCGGCCAGCCGGAGCGCCTTCTTCGTCTCGTGGCGGGCGGCCAGAGCCCGGGCCTGCACGAGCTGCTGCTCGAGGTCGCACGCGGGAGCGCCCGAGTAGCCCGCGAGGACCGAAGCGGTCACGTTCCCGTTTCCGTTTCCGTGGCCGTTCGTGCCGGCCGGCGGTGCGGCCGCAACGACCGGCGCAGGCGGTGGCCGTCTCCGCTTGCGGATGCGGTCGACGGTCCAGCCCCCGATTCCAAGGACGGCACCGGCGCCGATCAGCACCAGCAGGATCGTGAGCCAGGGCAGGTTCGACGTCTCCAGGCTCCCGTCGGCCAGGTCCTCGTAGGTGTCGACCGGATAGGCCTGCCCCGGTGACGGTGCCCCGCCCGTGGGATAGGTCCAGGGCTGCGCGTACGTCGAGATGATCACGTGCGTCGGCGCGGTGTCGAGCAGGTCGCCGTTCTGCTCGACGAACACCCAGAAGTCGAACACGTCCGGGTCGCCGACGTCGTAGACGGAGATCCGGAACGTGGCCGAGCGAGGCGTGGAGGAGAACACAAGCGAGTGCGGGCTCGAGTCGACCGAATCTCCGTTTCGCGCTGTGAACAGCGAGGGATACGGCGCCTCGCCGTGTCCGGGCGAGGAGTAGTCGAGGGCGTACTCGCCTCCCTCGATCCCCGTGCTCGAATCGCGGTCGGTGTCGAGCATCACCTCCATCTTCGTCCCGGCGTCCAGCCTGGCCGGAGCCGCGAACCCGATCACGAACGTGAGCATTCCGGCCTGGTCACGTGAGACGACGACGGTCTCGATGTCGGGCCGCCCGGCCGCCGCCGCCGTGCCGGCCCAGGCGGCGCCGACGACCAGCATCAGCACAAGCAGGCTCCCGAAGCCCAGCCGGCCGGCGTGCGCGTGCGCCGACGGGGGTCGCGGGCCACGGACGCCGGGCCACACCGTGACCGCCCAGAGCACAGCGCAAGCGGCCAGGAGGATGCCCCAGGCCGGCGTGAGCGCAGGATAGGAGACGTCGAACGTCCAGTTCGTCCAGCCTCGTTTGACGATCTGCTCGAGCCAGAAGTCTCCGAAGGCCTCGGCGGCTCCGTAGCAGAGCAGGACGCAGAGAGATGCGCCGAAAAGGCCCCGCAGGCGCCGGTTGGCGACCGTCGGCAGGCAGCGCCACAGGAGCAGTGCGCTCCAGACGAAGAGGACGCCGTCCATTCCCTCGTGGTGTCCGTGATGGACGGCGTCGTGCGCGACCTTCACTCCGGGCTCGTGGAGAATCGCCCCGGTCTCGTAGAGCCTGCCGAGCACAGGGACGCGGTCGAGGTAGAAGCCGAGGTCGGCGGCCATCACCGGAACGGCGATCACGAGCATGACCGCGGCCAGGGCCAGGCGGATCCAGTCACCACGATCCCAGCCGGTGGGGGTTGGACGTCCGTGTGAGCGTCTGGCGGCGATCGTGAGCAGGAGGGCAAGGACGACGCCTGCAGCCCCGATCGCGTTCACGGGCCGGGCGTCCCAGTTCGAGGTCCTGACGAACGCGAAGCCGACCGTACACAACCCGATCGAGAGCAGTGCGAGCAGCCGCAGACGCCGGGTCGGCAGGCGGTCGAGCAGGAGCAGCAGGATCGCGATCGCGACGAGCGCGACCGGGTAGCCGAGGAAGACGAGCACGCGACTCGCTCCGCCTTCCAACCCCGTGCCCGACACGCGCCAGAGTTCCCGCGCGGGCAGCCGGGAGTAGGTGGCGAAGACCTCGACCGCGACGATGCCGAACAGCGCCCAGACGGCGAACGGGGCGATCGAGCCGCGTGGTCTCGGCCGGGCCGACATCTGCGACTACCTCTGCGCTCCGGCCGGGGCGCGCGCCTCGCGCTCGAGCGCCGTGTAGTCGATCTTGCCGAGCCGGGTCACCGGCAGCTCCGTGCGGAACTCGACCTCACGCGGGCACGACCACTTGATCAGGCGGGCACGGCAGAAGTCGATCAGCTCGGCCGCGAGCGGCCCGGGATCACCGGTGCCCTCTGTGACGACGAACGCCTTGACCCGCTGGCCCTGAGCCACGTCGGGGACGCCGACAACGCACGCGCTCACCACGGCCGGGTGCTCACACAGCGCGGCCTCGACCTGGGCCGGATAGACGTTGAAGCCGGAGGACTTGATCATCCGCTTGAGGCGAGCGGTGAAGTAGAAGAACCCGTCCTCGTCCATCCTCCCCAGGTCCTCGGTGTGCAGCCAGACGCGGCCGTCGGCGTGCACCCTGAGCGCGTGCGCGGTCGCCTCCGCGTCGTCGAGGTAGCCGAGCATCACCGCCGGGCCCGAGACGCAGATCTCCCCCTCCTCGCCTGCCGGCATTTCCTGATCCGTCCCGGGCCGGCAGATCTTCGCGCGCATGTCCGGGAAAGGGACGCCGACACTGCCTTCCCGGTAGGCGTGCAGCGGCGTCCCGATGACGGCCGTCACGGCCTCCGTCAACCCGTAGCCCTCCAGCAACGTCACGTTCCCGCCGCGCTCGCGGACGAGCTGCTCGAAGGCGTCCTTCACGGGTCGCGTCAGCGTGTCCGCACCGCAGAACGCCGCACGCAGGCAGGACAGGTTCGCTCGACGCAGCGAGGGATCACGCGAGAGCGCCTCGTACAGCGTCGGGACGCCTGCCATCATGGTCGGCCGCTTCGTCCTGATCAGCCCGGCGACGACCTTCGGGTTGAAGAGCGGCACCATCACGACCCGCGCCCCCGTCATGAAAGCCGTGTGGACGAGCGCCCCGAGACCGAACCCGTGGAAGATCGGCAGCACCGCGAGGACGACGTCGTGCTCACCTAGCCCCACCCACGTCGCGACCTGCAGCCCTTCGCTGATGAAGTTCTGATGTGAAAGGACGATCCCCTTCGGCGTCCCGGTGGTCCCGCCGGAGTACAGGATCGCCGCCGGTGCATTCGTGTCCACGTCCGCCGCCGGCACCGGCGGGTGTTGCGCGCCCATGAGCCCGGCCCACGACCGGACGGGGGCGTCGGCCGGCACGGCGGGGAACTTGCGCGCCCGCGTCCACCAGTAGCCGAGCCGCTTGTACGGGGGCAGGTAGTCCTGGATGCGCATCAGGATCAGCGTCTCGAGCGCCGTCCGCGCGCGCGCCTCGGCGAACCGGTCGTAGAGGGCGTCGAGCGTCAGCGCGATGCGGGACCCGCTGATGCTCAGATACGTCTCGATCTCGGCCCCCGTCGAGAGCGGGTGGATCATCGACGGCATCGCGCCGAGCTTGGTCGCCGCATAGAACGCGATCACCCCCTGCGGGCACGTCGGGGTCGCGATCGTCAACCGGTCCCCGGCCTCGAGCCCGAGCGAGGCGAGCGCGTCGGCACAGCGGTCGATCGTCTCCCCCAGCTCGCGATAGGTCGCCGTGCGGCCGAGGAAGTCGAAGGCGATCGCGTCGGGCGTGCGGCGCACGGTTCGCATCACCGCCTCGTAGAGCGTGACCTGCGGGTAGTCGATCGTCGTCGGCACGCTCCCGTAGAACCTGAGCCAGGGCAGAGGCTCCTCTGCTGGAGCACCCACTCGATCGACGCCATCGTGTCCGCGCACAACCATTTCAGCCCTCCGCGGGGACTGCTCGGCACGAGTCTGCGCTGCGAGGTCAGGACGATCATCGGGGCGCACCACGACCTCGCCTGCCGCAATCTACGTAGCGCCGCACCGCGCAGAACGGAGCGGAGTACGGTTCCAGGCATGGCGACGGAAACCGGCGATCGCCCGGCCGCGGGCTCGCAGGGAGACGACGAGCCGATCTATCTCGAGCCGCGCTGGCCGATCGCGCTCGCGATCTCCGTCTACATCGCGCTCACGATCGTGCTTCGCGTCGCCCAGCCCCACCGTGAGTCCATCGGCAACCCCTGGCTCGTCCCGGGGTTCGAGATCGCGCTGTTCGTCGCCCTGCTCGCGGCCGACCCGTTGCACATCGGGCGGCGCGCGAGATGGCTGCGCAAGGTCGGGATCGTGCTCGTCGTGTTCCTCGTCGCGATCGCCCTCGTGTCGACGGCCGTGCTGGTCAGGGACCTGATCAAGGGAGGGAAGGTGACGACGTCGGCGTCGACGCTGCTCGCCTCGGGCGTCCTGATCTGGCTCGGCAACTGCCTCGCGTTCGGCCTCCTCTACTGGCTGCTCGACAGCGGCGGCCCGCTCGCCCGCTACCGGCACGAGCGCCCGTATCCCGACTTCGCCTTCTCCCAGCAGCTGAACCCGGAGCTCGCCCCGCCCGGCTGGCGGCCGCGTTACGTCGACTACCTCATCCTCGGCGTGACGACGAGCACGGCGTTCAGCCCGACCGACGTCATGCCCATGACCGCCTGGGCGAAGCTGACGATGTCGTTGCAGTCGATCGTCTCGCTGGTCGTGATCGGCCTCGTGATCGCGCGGGCCGTCAACGTCTTCACCTAGCTGCCTCGCCGCTCCGGTGCCAGGCAGGTGCCAGGCACGTGCCTGGCACCGTTACCTTGCTGGTCGCCTCCTAGCGGCCGAACAGCACGTAGTGCGGGTCGAAGCCCGCCGGGCTGCCCGTCTTGCCGTAGCCCTCGGCCGAGAAGCGCTTGCCGTCGATCGAGCGCCGGATCGTCACGTAGTCGCCGAAGCGGTTGTCGGAGCTCGTGCTCGAGGTCGTGCTGTAGACGACGAAATCGCCCCAGAACCCGACCGCGTGGTTCATCTCGTTGCCCCCGCCGCCGTAGGCGAGGGACATGCCGATCTCACCCGAGCGGTTCGATGCGAGATCCGCGTACGCGAACGCGATCGTCTTGTTCCAGACCTGCATCTGCGCCGTCTTGGCGTAGCTCCCCGGCGTTGACGACGACGATCTCGACGTGCGACTGGTCGAACCCGCAGCTCTTGCCGTTCGAGAGCTTGTGCCCGGCCGTCCAGGCGAACCAGATGTCCGATCCGTTCAGGGCGGAGCCGATCACGGCGTTCCCCGGGAAGCCGAAGGCGAGCCAGTCGTTCGTCCCGCCGGGCGTCTTCGACGACCGGTCGCCGTTGCACCAGCTGTTCACGTTGACGTCGCGCCAGCGGTAGACGTTCTCGCCCTCCTTCATCGAGAAGACCCGCAGCTGGCTGTTCCCGACCTGCCCGGCCCAGTACTCCGTGTCCCCGACGTCCTGCGTCAGGTGCCCTCCGTAGGCCGTGCTCGAGTCGGACGGCGTGGTGAAGTCGATGTGGATCGTCGTCGAGGCGGCGATCTCGCTGAGCGGGATGCGGGCGACGAGCAGCCCGACGCCGACGTTGTCGACGCTCATGTAGAGGAAGTTCGTGCCGACCGACAGGTTCGGGTAGTCCATGTTCGGACTCGCCGACGGAAGCCCGAAGACGGCGGTCGTCAGGTCCCAGTACGTCCACGACGTCGCTCCCGCCCTGACGCTCGAGGTCGAGGCCGCGGCGATGCGGATCTTGTTGCGTCCCTGGAGGCAGCTCGCCCCGGCCCCGCAGAACTGCATCAGCCAGATGAACCGGTTGAACTTCGGCACGTACTGGACGACCTGGTCGCAGCAGAGCCCCTTGTCCAGGAACGCGCCGCTCGAGTCCTTCGACGCCGCGCTCGGGAAGATCGTCGTCGGGTTCAGCGCCGTGAACGTGCCGCCGCTGTTCGGTCGACAGCGCGCCGAACGTGTTGCCGGTCGCGAGCACCGTGCCCTTTCCGTCCGCGCCGCTCATGTCGGGCGGCGAGCCCGAGAACGAGACGTTGCTCTTGAAGCTCGTGTTCTTCGTGAAGGTCACGGACGCGGCGGCCTGCCTCGGGCCGGAGGGGATCTGGAACTTCGGCTTCGGTCCCGGCCGGACGCTGACGGGGTCGTTCGCCGGGCCCGGCTTGCCGCGCACCGGCCCGAGCGGAACCTTCCTGCCGTTGTCCTCGTTGCGCTCCTCGTGGATCGGCACATGGAAGGGCTTGAACTTGCCGGACTTGTGCGGCCGGGCCGACCCGTGCTTCAGCGCCCGGCTCCCGGAGGCCGACGTCGACGCCTGCGCGCCGGCGATCTGCAGAGCGGCGACGATCGCCACGGCCGCGGTCCCGAGAACGGCCGCGCCGACGACGCGGCTGCGCCCACTCCCTCGCCCGCGGTTCCCGGACGGTTGCCCACGATCGACTGCGGCGGACATGGCTCCTCCTTCGTTCGCGAGGAACGCCCAGCCGCAGGACGGGCGGACCGATTGTCTCCGACGGCACGATCCTAGGTGCGCTTCGGCCGGGCGTCAACGCGGCCGCGAGCTGTAACGCCAGAGCCGCTCGGGCGACTACTCTTTCATGATGCGATTCCTGTTCGGTGACAAGTCACAGATGGTCGACCCGGCCGACGCCCTCCCCGGGCGCGACGAGGCGATGCCGGTGCCGGCACGGCACGAGGTGCTCGGCACGCCGATCGCCCCGCCCTTCCCGGACGGCTTCGAGACCGCGATCGTCGGCATGGGCTGCTTCTGGGGCGCCGAGCGCGTCTTCTGGCAGGCGCCGGGCGTCTACACGACGGCGGTCGGCTACGCGGGCGGCTTCACGCCGAACCCGACCTACGAGGAGGTCTGCTCGGGCCGGACGGGTCACACCGAGGTCGTCCTCGTCGTCTTCGACCCGGCCAAGACGAGCTACGACGAGATCCTGCGCCTGTTCTGGGAGAACCACGACCCGACGCAGGGCATGCGGCAGGGGAACGACGTGGGCACGCAGTACCGCTCGCTGATCCTCTGCACGACGCCGGAGCAGCGCGAGCGCGCCGAGCGCTCGCGGGCGATGTTCCAGCAGGCGCTCGGGTCGTCCGGCTACGGGATGATCACGACCGAGATCGCGGACGGCGACGACTTCTTCTACGCCGAGGACTACCACCAGCAGTACCTGGCGAAGAACCCGAACGGCTACTGCGGCCTCGGCGGGACCGGCGTGTCCTGCCCGGTCGGGCTCGTCACCTCGGGCTAGAGGATCGAGATCGGCTCGCTCGGCCGCGAGCTCACGCGCGACGGCGGTGGCCCAACCCCCGTCACGCAACGGATGCACCTTCACCCAGACCCGGCTCTGCCACTCGTTCAACTCCAGCGTGCCTGGACGCCCCGGGATCCGGAGATGCCAGTGACGACTGCCCGGGCGCCCGGCCAATTCGCGCTCGCTTCGAACCACGATGCCGCGCCGGCTGCACTCCTCGAGTGCCTGCGCGACCGTGAGCCGGAGATCGAGCTCGAGCATCAGCCGAGCACGCGCACCGGCGAGCCGGCGAGGAACGCCTCGACGTCCTCGACCGTCTGCTCGTAGAACGTGCGGTAGTTCTCCTCGGTGACGTAGCCGAGGTGCGGCGTCAGGACGGTGTTCGGCGCGGTGCGCAGCGGATGGTCGCGCCGGCAGCGGCTCCCGGTCGTAGACGTCGAGGCCGGCGCCCGCGATCGTGCCCTGCTTCGAGCGCGCGACGAGCGCCTCTTCGTCGACGATCGGCCCCCGCGACGTGTTGACGAGGAACGCGGTCGGCTTCATCAGCCCGAGCTCGCGGGCGCCGACGAGCCCGCGGGTGCGCTCGCTCAGCACGAGGTGGATCGTGACGACGTCGGCGACGCGGAACAGCTCGTCCTTCGCGACCAGCTCGGCCCCGCACTCGGCCGCGCGCTCGGCGGTCAGGTTCTCGCTCCACGCGACGACCCGCATCCCGAACGCGGCGCCGATCCGCGCCATCGCCGAGCCGAGGCGCCCGAGGCCGACGATCCCGAGCGTCTTCCCGGCCAGGCCCGTCCCCACCGTGTGCTGCCAGCCGCCGGCCGCGCATCCTCGCGTCCTCCTCCGGGACGTGTCGCGCGAGCGCGAGGATCAGCCCCCACGCCAGCTCGGCCGTCGGCGTGCCGGCGGCGGTCGTGCCGCACACCGTCACGCCGTGCGCCGAGGCGGCGTCGAGGTCGACGGCGGCGTTCCGCATCCCCGTCGTGACCAGCAGGCGCAGGTTCGGCAGCTGCTCGAACAGCCCGGCCGGGAACGCCGTCCGCTCCCGCATCGCGCACACGATCTCGAACGGCTCGAGCGTCTGCGCGGGCTCCGCGAGCGGCTCGTGGAAGAGCGTCAGCTCGTGCGCGGAGAGCCGCGACCAGTCCGCGAAGGAGCCGCGCGACGCCCTGGTAGTCGTCGAGAACGGCGATCCGGGCCACGGCGGACCGGCCCCGTCAGCTTGCCCGGGGCAGACGGCGCGCGACGTCGCCGAGCCGCTCGAACTGGCCGCCGGCGTCACGGCAGTGCCCGACGAACTGCTCCAGCATCGCCACCCGGTGCCCGCGCCCGATCACCTGCGGGTGCATGCAGACCGTGAGCACGCCGCCGCCCTCGCGCTCGTGCATCCAGTCGAACTCGCCCTGCCAGATCTCCAGCACCTTGCTCGCCGCCGAGAGACCGCTTCGGTACGGCGAGAAGTTGGCCTGGAAGTGCGGCCAGTCGTCGAGCTCGAACGCCATCGGGAACTCCCACACGCGCGCCTCGCGGCCTCGCTCGAGCGGCTCCTGCCGCGACACGCGGTCGCCGATCCGCGGCCGGAACGGCCGGTAGTCGTCCGCCATCAGCGTCGAGTCGTAGAGGAAGCCGTGCTCCTCGAGCAGGGACAGCGTGTGCTCGGACAGCTCGGCATCGGGCGCGCGAAACCCCGCGGGCTCGACGCCGATCTGCTCGAGCGTCGCGAGGCCGCGCTCGAAGTCGGCGCGCTCCTCGCTCTCCGTCTGGTCGCTCGGCGCGACGTGCGCCCACGAGTGATGGCCGACCTCGTGGCCGGCGACGAGGATCGCCTCCGTCTCGGACGGGAAGGACTCGATCGTGTGGCCGGGGACGAAGAAGGTCGCCGGCAGCTGCTCGCGCTCGAGGAAGGCGAGCAGGCGCGGGACGCCGACCCGGGCGCCGTACTCTCCGCGCCAGAGCATCGACGTCGTCGGCTCGTCGTACGCGAGCCAGACGGAGAGAGCGTCGAAGTCGAACGTCAGGCAGACGGTGCTCGTCATCGGCCCCGCTCAGCCCTGCCTGGCTCGCTTCCATGTTCCGCCGGAGGACGTCGGCCGTCTGCTCGAGCTCGTCGGTCGGGCTGAACTCGACGCACTCGCTGCCGGCATGGAGGAGCGGCAGGTGGCCGGGCGGGACGTAGTAGGCCTCGCCCGCCTCGTACGTCTCGTCGTGGTCCGCGAACCGGTACGTCAGCTTGCCCTCGACGACATAGCCCCAGTGCGGGCACTGGCAGCGGTCGTCCGGGAGCCCCTTGAACAACGGCGCCGGATCGATGTCCGCCAGGAACGAGTTGAAGCTGACCGTCTGACCGCCGACCTCGTCGGAGCGACTGTCGATGATCCCTTCCACGAACTCCCTGTTGGCCGCGCCTTCCTTCGACACGCTCGGCATCTCGCCACCTCCTGATGTCGCGTCTTTCCCGGAACGAGCGGGACCGATCATAAGCCGACGACGGCGTCGAGCCAGGCGATCGCCGCGGGATGTGAGCCGGATCGATCGTGTGCGCGACGTCGGACTCGTGGTACTCGACGTCGAGGCCGCCGGAGACGAGCAGCTCGCGTGCGCTGCGAGCGAAGTCGACGTCCATGATCGGGTCGTTGCGGCCGTGCGCGATGAAGACGCGCAGGTCCGGACGGCCCGCGAGGTCGGGCTCCCACCCGGGAACCGTCGGAACGAAGCCGGAGAACGCGAGGATCCCGGCAGGCGACGGCCGGTCGGCTCCCAGGCCGAGCGCGTAGCTCATGACCGACCCCATCGAGAACCCGCCGAGAACGGTCCGTTCCGGCGTCGTACCGGTTCGCTGCCACTGCTCCTCGTGGAACGCGGCCAGCTCCCGGTAGGCAGCGTCGAAGGTCTCCGGATCGGGGTAGCCGACGCGGGGCACGACGTACCAGTGATGGCCCGGCCAGCCGGGCAGCGTCAGCGGTGCGCGCGGCGAGACGACGTGGAGCCGTTGCTGCGGGTCGAGGACGTCTGCGAGCGGGAGGAGATCTCCTTCGTCGGCGCCCCGTCCGTGATGGAGCACCAGCAGACCTTCGGGCTCGGCCGCAGGCGGCCGTTCGCGGTAGACGAGGCTCATGCGCCGGGACATTCTCTACGCTGCCCCGGTGAAGGGCGCGCTGCTCGCGTGGTACGCGGTGAACGGGCGCGACCTGCCCTGGCGGCGGACGCGCGATCCGTACGCGATCCTCGTCTCGGAGGTGATGCTCCAGCAGACGCAGGTGCCCCGCGTCGTGCCGCGGTATCTCGCCTGGCTCGAGCGCTGGCCGACCGCCGGATGCGCTCGCGGCGGCCCCGCGCGCCGAGGTGATCCTGGCCTGGCAGGGGCTCGGCTACAACCGCCGCGCCGTCAGCCTGCACCGGGCCGCGCAGGTCGTCGCCGTGCGCGGCTGGCCGGACGATCTCACCGAACTGCCGGGCGTCGGGCCGTACACGGCGGCGGCGATCGAGTGCTTCGCCCTCGGCCGTGACGTCGTTCCCGAGGACACGAACGTCCGTCGCGTCCGCGAGCGGAGCGGCGGCGCGTTCGACGGCGAGTGCGCGCAGGCGCTGATGGACCTCGGCGCCACGGTGTGCCTGGCCCGCGTGCCGCGGTGCGGCGCCTGCCCGCTCGCGGCCGACTGCCCGTCGCGGGGGCTCCGGTTCGAGCCGGCGCGCAAGCAGGGCCCGTTCGAAGGCTCGTTCCGCCAGCGGCGGTCACGGACGCTGCGGCTCGTCGCGGCCGGGCCGCGCTCGCTCGCGGAGCTGGACGGCGAGGTCGTCGAGTCGCTGGCCGCCGACGGCCTCGTCGCGGTCGCCGCAGACACTGTGTCGCTCCCTAGCCTCTAGCCCTTCAGCGCGGCATCGAAGCGCGCGTCATCGTCTTGCCGGCGCTCGGAGCCGTCGAAGCGCGGGTCGCCCGCGAGGTCGAGGGAGACCTTCTTCCGGCTGCGGCCGTAGCGGACGCGGACGAGGTCGCCGGCGACCGGCTTCGGCTCGAGCGGCAGGAACGGGTACTTCGCCTCGGCCCGAAACGGCTGGGCTCCGGCCGGACGCACCTCGAGCGCGAAGTGATACGTGATGAAGTCCTCGCCGGCGAGCGGGCCGTCCTTGCGCGCCAAGACGACGGCATCGGCCCGGTTGCGCCGCCAGAGGAAGGTCACGTCCACGACGGACTAGCCCGTCTTCCGGAGCAGCGCCACCGCCTGCGCAGCGAGGCCCTCGCCGCGGCCGGTGAAGCCGAGGCGGTCGGTCGTCGTCGCACGGACGTTCACGCGGTCCGGCTCGACGCCGAGGGCGCCGGCGAGCCGCTCGCGCATCTCCCCGCGCCGCGGCGCGATCCGCGGCTCCTCGCCGACGAGGATCGCGTCGGCGTTCACCAGCTCGAACCCGACCGCCTGCACCTGCCGGTAGGCCTCGGCGAGCAACTCCAACGAGTCGACGCCCTGCGGCGTCTCGTCACCCGAGGGAAACAGGGAACCGATGTCGCCGAGGCCGGCAGCCCCGAGCACCGCGTCGGTGAGCGCGTGCGCGACGACGTCTCCGTCCGAATGGCCGGCGAGGCCGCGCGCGTGGTCGAAGCGAACGCCCCCGAGCACGAGCGGAACCCCGTCAGCAAATGCGTGCGCATCGACGCCGGTGCCGATCCGGAGCTCATGCATCGGGGCGCGGGCTACGAGACGGAGGACGGCGGGCGGAGCCGGGCTTTGCCCGAGCGCAGCCCAATCGACGGCCGTACAGCGCCGAGCCGTGAAGGAGGGGGCTCACGGGGGAACCATGGGTTTCCCCGTGCCTAGCCAAGCGGTTCCTGCCGGCGCCTGCGTTGGTCGAACACGGTCACAGTCTCGCACCCTGCCGCCCGGGCGAGCGCCACGGCCTGGTCGAGGTCGCGCCCGACGTTCGCCGGCACGTGCGCGTCGGAGGCGGTCGTGATCGGAACCCCTCGCGCCACGCACGCGCGCAGGAGCACCGGGTCGGGGTAGAGCTCGCCGACCGGCTTGTAGAGGCCGTTCGTCGAGATCTCGACCGCGACTCCCGCGTCGCCGGCCGCGTCGGCGAGCTGCAGGTGGAGCTCCGCGAGCACCGAGGGCTCGGGCTGCCTGCCGAAGATCTTGGCCAGATCGAGGTGCGCGAGCACGTCGACCTGGCCGCTCGCCGCGAGTTCGCAGACGGCCGCGACGTAGGCGCGCCAGACCTCCTCGACCGAGTGGAGAGCCCAGAGCCCCGGCTCCTGGTCGACGGCGACGCCGTCGATCCAGTGCACCGAGCCGAGCAGGAAGTCCCACGGGTAGTCGGCGATCGCGTCCCCGAGCCGCTCCTGGCGCGGGCCGACGTAGTCCACCTCGAGCCCCAGCTTGACCGGCAGGCCACGCCGCTTCGCGTCGATGATGACCGAGCAGTACCGGTCGAGGTCGTGGATGCAGCGCTCGAACTGGTACTGGAGCGTCCAGACGTCGTAGGTCTGGCGGAAGTAGTAGACGTGCTCGGTGAAGCCGACCTCGTCGACGCCGCGCGCGACCGCGGTCTCGAGGTAGCGCTCGATCGCCTCCAGGCTGTGGTCGACCTCCTCCCGCGCGGCCTCGGGCCGGCGGAGGTGCATGTGGTAGTCGACGATCACGGCCGGGGCCGTTCCGGCCGAGGGGACAGGCATGGTGCCAGGCACGTGCCTGGCACGTTCCCGGGCAGTGCCTGGCACCTACCTGGCACGTGCCTGGCACCAGAGGCGGCCGAAGAAGACAGGGGCGCGATCACTCGACGGACGCGATCCAGCTCTCGACGAGCGCCAGATCCTCCGGGGTGGTCACCTTCAGCAACCGGGGGTCGCCCGGGACGACCGTGACGCGTCCTCCGCGTGCCTCGACGAGCGAGGCACAGTCGCTCGCGGCCGAGACGTCGCCCTCGAGGGCCGACCGGAGCACGTCGGCCCCGAACGCCTGCGGCGTCTGGACCGCACGAAGGTCACCGCGCGGAAGGGTCTCGACGACCAGCTCGCCCTCCACGCGCTTGATCGTGTCCGCCACCGGCAGACCGGGTACCGCCCCGTCCCAGCCGGCGACGAGCGCCGCCAGCACGCGCTCGATCACGTCCTCGGGTACGAGCGGCCGGGCGGCATCGTGGACGACCAGGGCTGCCGCGCCACGGTCCGCCTCGGCCACGCCCAACCGCACCGACTCGGCCCGCGTCGCGCCGCCGGTCACGGTCGACGAGACCTTGCCGCACCCGAGCTCCTCGGCGACGAGGATCGACGGCTCCTCCCAGCCCTCGGGGGCGACGACGACGATCGCGTCGATCCAGTCCGAGGCCTCGAGCCGCTCGAGGCTCTCGGCGAGTAGCGGCCGCCCGCGGAGCGGCGCGAAGGCTTTGGGGCGGTCCCCGCCGAGCCGCTCGCCGCGGCCGGCCGCGACGAGGACCGCCCAGGTAGTCAACGCCGGTGGCGCTAGACCGCTGCGCCGACCTTCGGCTTGGCCGTGCGCTTCTTCCCGTTCGTGCCCATGCCGGCGAGGACGTCGTCGAGCCAGACCGAGGCCTCGTCCTCGTCCATCTGCTTCGCGTACATGAGCTCGCTGGCGAGGATCTTCTTCGCCTTCACGAACATCTGCTTCTCGCCGGTCGACAGACCCTTCTCGTGGTCACGCAACGAGAGGTTCCTGACCACCTCGGCCAATTCGAAGATGTCACCGGTCTTCATCTTGTCGCGATTGTGCTTGAACCGGCGATTCCAGTTCTTCGGCATCTGAGTGCCCGAGCCGGACAGCGCCTTCACGACCTTGGTAACCATGTCTTCGCTGATGACGCGTCGCAGGCCGACGCGCTCAGCGTTCTCGGTGGGGACGTTCACCACCATGTCGTTGTGCGCGATCTGAATCGTCATGTACTCGCGCTTCTCGCCGAGTACCTCGCGCACTTCCTTCTTGACGACCGTGCCTGCTCCGTGGTGCGGATACACCACCTTGTCGCCGACCTTGTACAACCGCTCCCCCTTCCCCAACTACGTTCGTAGTCGCCAAGCCGCCGGCGGACATGTGAACCGCCGGCGGGACTTTACAAGTGTAGCAAAAATCGCCTAAATAAGCCAACTTTCCAGGCATTTTTGCCCTCCGAGACGTAAAGTGCCTGCTAGTCACGGCTTTGCCGGACGAGGCCGACCCAGGGAGCGGGCTTGACCTGCGATCGGATCGTGCGCATGCTCACGATCCGGCTCCTCCTGCGACTGCCGAGCGCGCGGCCTTAGCTAGCCGGGTCGGAGCTTCCAGGCTCGAGCCCGGCGCTCATCGCCTGCTGGATCGTCTCCGCCTCGACGATCTGCATGCCGGCATGTCCGGCTGTCCCCGGCGGGGCGAGAACGGCCGCGAGACCGAGCTTGGCGCACTCCTCGAGCCGCCGGTCGGCCTGCGTCGCGGGGCGCAGGCGGCCCGTGAGCCCGAGCTCGCCGAATGCGGCCAGGTCGGCGCGAACCGGCGCTCCCCGCGCGGCCGAGGCGATCGCGAGGCAGACGGCCAGATCCGCTCCGGGCTCGTCGATCCGAACGCCGCCGGCGACGTTCACGAACACGTCGGCCTGCCCGAGCGCGATTCGTCCGTGCCGCGTGAGGACGGCGACGAGCATCGCCAGCCGCTTCGGGTCGACACCGGTCGCAACACGACGCGGCATGGCCAGATCGGTCGGGGCGACGAGCGCCTGGATCTCGAGCAGGATCGGCCGCGTCCCCTCGACCGCGCACGCGACCGCGGAGCCGATCTCGCCGGTGACCGTGACGCCGAACAGCCGGGACGGGTCGGGCACGCCGGCCAGCCCGGTGCCAGTCATCTCGAAGACGCCGATCTCGTTCGTCGAGCCGAAGCGGTTCTTGACCGCCCGCAGGATGCGGTGCTCGCGGTAGCGGTCACCCTCGAACTGGAGCACGCAGTCGACGAGGTGCTCGAGGACGCGCGGTCCCGCAACGGCGCCGTCCTTCGTCACGTGACCGACGAGGAAGAGCGCGACGCCCGATTCCTTGGCCACGCGCAGCAGCCGGGACGCGGCCTCGCGCACCTGCGCGACCGAGCCGGGCGCGGAGCCCAGCTCGCTCGAGTAGAGCGTTTGCACAGAGTCCACGACGCAGACGTCGGGCCGCTCGCGCTCGAGCGTCGCGCAGACGACGTCGAGCTCCGTCTCCGAGAGGATCTCGATTCCGGCCGAGCCGCCGAGCCGGTCCGCGCGGAGCTTGACCTGGGCCACCGACTCCTCGCCCGTGACGAGCAGCGCCCGCCGCTCTGCGGACATGTGCCGGAGCGCCGTCAGGAGTAGCGTCGACTTCCCGACCCCGGGCTCGCCGCCGACGAGCACGAGCGACGCCGGGACGAGGCCGCCGCCGAGGACGCGGTCGAGCTCGGGGACGCCGGTCGCCATGCGGCTCGACTCCTCGGCCTCGACGTCGACGAGGCGGAGCAGCGGACGAGCGGCGTGCGCCGCGGCGTCCGCCTGCTCGGTGCGCTCCTCCACGAGCGTCCCGAACGTGCCGCAGGACGGGCACTTGCCGAACCAGCGGCCGGTCGAGTAGCCGCACTCGGTGCAGGCGTAGAGGACGGGTGCCGTCTTGGCCTTGGCCATGCTTCGAGTCTAGGCCGCGGTCCTGACGGGGACCGTGCCGGCTTCGTGCCGATTTCGCGACTCAGCCGAGGCGGCGGGCGAGCAGGACGCGACTGTTGCCGGCGCCGTCGTAGTCCTCGGCCACGCCCTCCCGCTCGAAGCCGAGCGCGGTGTGGAACGCGAGCGAGCTCTCGTTCTGCGGCGAGGTCACGCAGCGGACGACCGACCGACCGCTCTTTCGCGCCGCCTCGAAGAACCGCTCGTAGAGCTCCCGACCGAGGCCGCTGCCGCGCTCGTCCGGCGCGACGCCGATGAAGTGCACGTACGCCGTCTCGTCGTCGGTCTGGGAGAGGAAGCCGATCAGGAAGCCGGCGAGCGTCCCATCCTCGCGGTCGGCGACGAAGCTCGTGCTCTCGAAGTGGATGAAAAAGAGCCGCGGCAGCATCGGCGCCATCTCGCGCCCGCCCCACCACTCGTTCACGTGCTGGATCACGCGCCCGTAGTCGGACGGCTGCACCTGCCGAATCGTCACGGCCATGGCCCGAGCGTACAGCCCCGGTGCCAGGCACGTGCCTGGCACGTGCCTGGCACCGTGAGCTGTCCGGAACAGTCAGCAGCCGCCGGCGAAGGCCTCGAGCGCGATCAGCACGCCGCGGGCGTCGAACCAGTACACGAGCGTGTCGAACGTCTCCTTGCCGGTACGGCGCAGCACGGTGATCGACGCGGCCCCCAGCGCGAGCGAGCCGCCGCCGTAGGCGAGGCGCCCGCCCGGGTGCCGGCTCTGGACGGCGCCGCGTGTCGACAGTTCGATGACGAACCCGTCCGCCGAGCGGTCGCCGGCACGCGACGTCGCCACGTCGATGAGGTACAGGCGGCCCTTCACGTTGCTCCGCCACGCGACCCGCAGGCCGCGGTAGTAGTCGATCCTCGTCGCCGATCCGACCGCCGGCACGCAGCCCGGCCCCGCGTTCGCCGGGAACCGTTCCGTCCGGACGAGCCCCGTGCGCTGCACGTAGCGCTGCCCGAGCCTCCAGGGCGGCAAGCCCTTGCCGAGCGTGACGGTCCCCGCGGCGGCCGAGCCGACCGCGATCAGCGCCGCCGCCGCGACAGCGGCAGCGAGATGCCTAGTCCGTGGCCTCGTCGCCCGGGCCGTCGTCGCCGCCGGTCTCGTTCGCCGGGGCAGGGCCGCCGCCGACCTCGACCGTGACCTTCTCGCGATCCGCCGGCGCGGCGATGATCGAGATGTCGACCTCTTCCTCGCCTTCCTTGCGGTCGACCAGGATCGTCGAGCCCGGCTCGAGCTCGGACATGAGCACGAAGTCGGCGAGCGGGTCCTCGATGTGCCGCTGGATCGCGCGGCGCAGCGGGCGGGCGCCCATCGCCGGGTCGTAGCCCTTCTCGACGAGCAACTCCTTGGCGCTGTCGGTGAGCTCGATCGCTACCTCGTGCACCGACATCTGCTCGCGCACGCGCTTCATCAGCAGGTCGACGATCTGGATGATCTCCTCCTTGGCCAGCTTGTGGAAGACGATCACCTCGTCGATCCGGTTAAGGAGCTCGGGGCGGAAGATCTTCTTCAGCTCGCCCATGACGCGCTCCTTCATGTCCTCGTAGGACAGTCCGCTCTCGTCGCCGATCGAGAACCCGAGCGTCTGGTTCTTCGAGATCGCGGCGGCGCCGACGTTCGAGGTCATGATCACGATCGTGTTGCGGAAGTCGACCTTGCGGCCCTGCGCGTCGGTCAGGCGCCCGTCCTCGAGGATCTGCAGCAGGATGTTGAAGACGTCCGGGTGGGCCTTCTCGATCTCGTCGAGCAGCAGCACCGAGTAGGGCTTGCGGCGCACGGCCTCCGTGAGCTGGCCGCCCTCGTCGTAGCCGATGTACCCCGGAGGGGACCCGACCAGCCGGGACACGGAGTGCTTCTCCATGTACTCCGACATGTCGACCTGGATCATCGCGTCCTCGTCGGCGAACAGGAACTCGGCGAGCGTGCGCGCGAGCTCGGTCTTGCCGACGCCGGACGGCCCGAGGAAGATGAACGAGCCGGTGGGGCGCTTCGGGTCCTTGATCCCAGCGCGCGAGCGACGGATCGACTTGGAGACGGAGACGATCGCCTCGTGCTGGCCGATCACGCGCTTGTGCAGCTCCTCCTCCATCTTGATCAGTCGCTGGGTCTCCGCCTCGGTCAGCTTGAAGACCGGGATCCCCGTCCACATGGAGACGACGTCGGCGATCTCCTCCTCGCCGATCTCGGGCTGCTCCTCGGACTCGGAGGTCTGCCACTGCTCCTCGAGCTCGCGCTTCTTCTGCGTGAGCTTCCGCTCCTTGTCGCGCAGGCTCGCGGCCTTCTCGAACTCCTGGGCCTCGATCGCGTCTTCCTTCTCCTTGCGGACCTTCTCGATCTCCTCCTCGAGCTCGCGGTAGCGCGGCGGCGCGGTCATCGTGCGGATGCGCATGCGCGAGGCGGCCTCGTCGATCAGGTCGATCGCCTTGTCGGGAAGGTGCCTGTCCTGGATGTAACGATCGGCGAGCGTCGCCGCGGCGTGCAGCGCCTCGTCGGTGATCTTGACGCGGTGGTGCGCCTCGTAGCGGTCGCGCAGGCCGCGCAGGATCTGGATCGTCTCGTCGACGGTCGGCTCCTCGACACGGATCTGCTGGAAGCGCCGCTCGAGCGCTGCGTCGCGCTCCAGGTACTTGCGGTACTCGTCGAGCGTCGTCGCGCCGATCGTCTGCAGCTCGCCGCGGGCGAGCGCAGGCTTCAGGATCGAGGCGGCGTCGATCGCGCCTTCGGCAGCACCGGCACCGACGAGGTTGTGGAGCTCGTCGATGAACAGGATGATGTCGCCGCGCTGCTGGATCTCCTTCATGACCTTCTTCAGGCGCTCCTCGAACTCGCCGCGGTACTTCGAGCCGGCGACGAGGGCGGCCAGGTCGAGCGAGTAGATCTGCTTGCCCTTGAGGAGCTCCGGCACCTGGCCGGCGGCGATGCGCTGCGCGAGCCCCTCGACGACGGCGGTCTTGCCGACGCCGGGCTCGCCGATCAGCACCGGGTTGTTCTTCTGGCGGCGTGAGAGGATCTGCATGATCCGCTCGATCTCGGTCTGGCGACCGACGACCGGGTCGAGCTTGCCCTCGGCGGCCTGCCGCGTGAAGTTGCGGCCGAACTGGTCGAGCAGCTTCGAGCTCTTCGACTTCTCGCCCGCGGCGCCGCCTCCGCCCTGCTGGCGCCGGCCGGGGCCGGACAGCATGCGGATGATCTCGTTGCGGATCTTCTCGGCGTCGGCGTCGAAGTCGAGCAGGATCCGCGCCGCGACGCCCTCGTTCTCCCGCACGAGACCGAGCAGGATGTGCTCGGTGCCGATGTAGTTGTGGCCGAGCGAGAGCGCCTCGCGCAGCGCCAGCTCCAGCACCTTCTTGGCGCGCGGCGTGAACGGGATCTGGCCGGTCGTGACCTCGTCGCCCTGGCCGACGATGCGGGCGACCTGGGCGCGCACCTCTTCCACCGTGATGTCGAGCGACTCGAGCACACGGGCTGCCAGGCCTTCCTCCTCGCGAAGCAGACCCAGCAGGATGTGCTCGGTGCCGATGTAGTTGTGCTTGAGCGCGCGGGCCTCGTCCTGCGCGAGGACGACGACCTGGCGAGCCCGCTCTGTGAACCGTTCGAACACTCGAGCCCCATCTTAGCCCAGGGCTCGGGGGCGGCCGCGTGGGCCCGAACACGCTCTTAACACCGCGCAGGCGGCCTCCGAGGCGTGAGATAGCCTGCCTGCCGTGAGCTCGCCCGCCGGGGAGAAGAAGGCGCTGATCACGGGCGGGGCGGGCTTCATCGGCTCGCACCTGGCCGAGCTGCTGTTACGCGAGGGCTGGGAGGTCTGGGCACTCGACGACCTCTCGACAGGCCTCAACCGCAACGTCGAGGCACTGCGCGACCAGCCCGGGTTCCACCTCGTCGTCGACTCGATCCTCTCCCGCTCGGTCGTCAGCGAGCTCGTGCACCGGGTCGACGTCGTCTACCACCTCGCCGCGGCCGTCGGCGTCCGGCTGATCGTCGAGCAGCCCGTGCACACGATGGTGACGAACGTCCAGGGCACGGAGACGGTGCTGGAGTACTGCAACAACTTCGGCAAGCGGGTCCTGATCGCGTCGAGCTCCGAGGTCTACGGCGACCACCGCGAGGAGGTGCCGCTCAGCGAGGACGACCGGCGCGTCTACGGGCCGGTCACCGAGCGACGCTGGCTCTACGCCGACTCGAAGGCGATGGACGAGTTCCTCGCGCTCGGCTTCCACCAGGAGCGCGAGCTCGACTGCGTGATCGCGCGCTTCTTCAACACGGTCGGACCGAGGCAGCAGGGCCAGTACGGCATGGTGATCCCGCGCTTCGTCGAGCGCGCGCTCACCGGCGAGGCGCTCGAGGTGCACGGCGACGGGATGCAGACGCGCTCGTTCTGCCACGTCCACGACACGATTCGGGCCGTCGCCGGGCTGATGAGCGCGACGCACATCTCGGGCCAGATTTTCAACGTCGGCTCGGCCGAGCGGGTCAGCATCCTCGAGCTCGCCCGGCGCGTGCTCGAGGCCACCGGCTCCTCGTCGGAGCTCGAGTTCATTCCCCACGAGCAGGTCTACGGACTCGGCATCGAGGACGTGCTCCACCGCGAGCCGTCGATCGAGAAGATCAACGCCGCCATCGGCTGGAAGCCGACGCTCGATCTCGACCAGATCCTCGCGGACGTGATCGGCGACCTACGCAGTCACCCGCCCGAGTGAGTCACACCGAGCGCGACTCGTAGCCGCATCGCGAGCGGCGAGCGGACGAGCGAGCCGGCCTTGAACGCGACTCGTCGCGGGCTGTCGCCGTGCCAGACGCCGACGCGGAAGACGTCGAACGGGTCGCGGCCGGTCGGATCGCCCGGCAGCCCGAACGCCGTCTCGTAGCCGGCCGCCTTCGCCGCAGCGCGGACGCGGTCGTCGCAGTCGCCGTAGGGGTACGCGAGCACCGTGCAGGGCCGGCCGAGCTCGTCCTCGAGCCGCTCGCGCGACGAGCGCAGCTCGTCTGCGAGCTCGACGTCGGCGAGTGTGGGCAGGTGCGGGTGCGAGACGGTGTGCGAGCTGACCTCGATGCCCCGTGCGACGAGCTCGCGGAGCTCGTCCCATCGCATCGTCTCGAGCTCGTCCGGCCGCGAGTCCAGCTCGGCCTGCAGCTCGGGCACGCCGAGCGGTCGGCCGTCGTCCGCGTAGCCGGTGCATGCGAACACGGTCGCCCGGACGCCCGCCCGCTCGAGCGCCGGTAGGGCATTCCGGACGCTCCCGAACGCGTCGTCGAACGTGACGTGGAGGAGCTTGCCGCTCCCGGCCGCCGCCTCGGCAGCACCCACCGGCCGGTAGCCGCGTCGCTTCAAGAGGCCCAGCTGCGCCTCCAGGGTCGCAGGTGAAACCGACAGCGTGTGGTTCCAGGTTTCCGATACCGCGTGGTAACAGAGGACGAGCGGCCTCACGCCGGAACGGTATCCGGCTCCGGCCCGTCGGCGCGACGGCGCCGGAGACGCAGCCCCGATTCCTCTGCATCCCGCGATCCCTCCGCATCCCGCGAGCTCGACATGCGATCGAGCGCGATCGTCAGGCCGACGATGATCCAGAGCGGCTTGTTGAGCGCGATCGAGAGAAAGATCATCGAGATCGCGAGGCTTCCGAGTGCGAGCAGCATCGTCGCGGCCACGATCCGAAGCGTCTCGTCGCCGGCGGCCCGCGCGCGCATGAAGACGCGGAGGAGGTACCAGGCGGTCACCGCGACCACGAGCACGAGCAGCGCCAGCCCGATCGGGCCGAGCTCCGTCAGCGCCTCGAGATAGGAGTTGTGGACCAGTCGGCCCTGCTGGACGTAGCGGGCGGTCGTGTCGACTCCCGGCGTCGTCTGCAACAGGTCGAGCGCCTGCGACGGAAAGTTGCCGGCGCCGATGCCGAACCAGGGGTGATGCGAGTACCCGGTCCACGCCGCAGCCCAGAGGTCGGTTCGTCCGGCGGCCCGGTCGCCGGACGAGTTGAACGCGCTGAAGATCGAGCCCACGCGCTGGAGGAAGGTGGCGCTCGCCGCGACCGTGAGCACACCGCCCGCCATGATCGCGATCGCGATCGCATAGGTCGCCTTCTGTGCGGCCGACCGGAAGAGCACCCGCCAGGGCAGCAACAGCGCGAGGACGGCGACGCCGACGATCGAGATCATCGCGGTGCGGGTCTGCGAGCTGACGATCGAGAACGTGATCACTCCCAGGCAGCCGAGAGCAGCGAGGCGCGCCTCGGGCCGACGCGCGAGCGCGAACAGGCCGAGCGCCAACGGCCCGATCATCGCCTGGTAGACGCCGAACGTGTCGAAGTTCTCCCCGCCGAGCAGGCCGGTGGCGCGGGCGGCACCGCCCGAGGTGAGGTACGTCTCCACGGCGACCAGCCCCGCAATCGTCGCGCCGGCGACGAGCACCTTGAACACCACGGTCGCGTCCTTCGGCGTCCTCACGAGCAACCCGACGGTGAGCATGTAGGCAACGACGAGCAGGAAGTTGAAGAAGGTCGCGTAGACGGCGGAGGGGCTACTGGCCCAGTAGGCGCTGATCAGGATCCAGAGGCCGTACGCGCCCGGCACGACGAGCAGCGGCGACAGGCGCAGCGAGGCCCGTCCGTAGGCGAGGAAGTAGTACGCCAGCGCGACGACGGCGAACGCGCCTGCGAGTCGGCCGACCGTAAGACCGCCGAGCGAGACCGTCTCGACGAAGATCGTGGAGACGAGGACGAGCGGCAGGATCTCGATGCGCGTCGCGATCACTACGAGCAGCGCCGCCGCCAGCACCAGAGCGACGGCCAGGCTCGGCCGCTTGACGGCGAGCGCGCCCACCATCAGGCCGGAAAACGTCAGGAACGCCACGAGCGGCGCGCCTCCGGCGACCCGCCTCGTCAGCGCCGCCGGTGTGCTCAGATCCCAGCCTTTCGCGAGGCGCCGGCTTTGACCGCTGCTGCACGGCGCGCCGGGACGTCGACGTCCGGACCCGCGTCCTGGTCAGGCAGGAGCTCGCTCGTGTACTCGGCGTAGTAGTGGTCACGCCGGGACACGTCCGTCATGACGACGCCGACGACGTGGATGCCGAGCCGGTCGGCGAGCGCGCGGACGGCCTTCGCGTCGTCGCGCGTGGCGTTCTTCGCTCGGACGACAAGGATCACGCCGTCCACGAGCTTTGCGAGCGCGAGCGAGTCGGCCACGGGCAGGAGCGGCGGCGAGTCGACGATGACGGTGTCGTAGAGATCGGCGAGGCCGTCGACGAGCCGGCGCATGCGCGGGCTGCCGACGAGCTCGGACGGGTTCGGGGGCAACGGGCCACTCGGCAGCACCGTGATCGACCAGTCCTGGCCCTTGGCCTGGCCGGGCGTCGGCGTCAGCTTGATCTCGGTCGTCGCGCGGCCGAGCTGCGAATGGCCGACGAGGACGCTCGTCAGCCCGGGGCGCATGCGCGGGAGACCGAACGTGTCGGCGAGCCGCGGGCGGCGCAGGTCGGCCTCGATCAGGACGACCGATTGGCCGGCCTGCGCAATCGCGGTCGCAAGGCTCGCGCACACGGTGGTCTTGCCCTGATTCGCAGCCGGGCTCGTGACCAGAATCGTCTTCAGCGGCCACTGCACCGCGAGGTACTGGAGGTTCGCACGCAGGCCGCGGAAGGACTCGGCGAAGTCGCCGTTCTCCTCCCACAGGATGCGGGAACGCTCGCCGCGGTTCGAGGGCCGGACGCTCGGGATCTGGCCGATGACCGGCACGCCGAAGGCGCGCTCGATCTCCTCGACGGTCCGGAGCGTGCGGTCGAAGTAGTCGCGCAGGAACGCCGCGAGCAGGCCGAGAATCAGGCCGAGGACACCCGCGACGAGCAGGTTGCGCGTCGGCTTCGGCTCGACCTTGCCGGGCACGACGTGGGCCGGGTCCCAGATGCACGCGGTCAGCGGCGGCGTTGCGGGGGCGCCGTTGCTCGCAGGAATCTCCTTGCCGAGCCGCTGCTTGACGAGCGCCGCGAAGTTGACGCCGAGCCGGTTCGCGATCGCCTTCGCCAGCAGCGGGTCGTGGTTGACGACCGACGCCTTGAGCGCAGCGCTGTCGGGGTTGAACGAGACGTTGACGCTGCCGAGGAGTTGCTGCGGCGTCAGCTTCAGGTGCAGGTCGCGGATCACCTCGCGGGCGACGATCGTGCTCGTGATCAGCTCGGTCGCGGTCGCCGAGAACGGCTGGATCGCGTTTGCGTTCTGCGGCTGCACGATGCAGGTGCCCTGGCCGACGACGATCGTCGTCTGCGCCTGGTAGAGGGACGTCGTCGCGAGGGTGAGGGCTGACGCCGCTCCGAGCGCGAGCGCCAGGATGGAGATGACGATCAGCTTGCGCCTGCGCAGGACCTCGAGATACTGGCGCAGGCCCACGCCCGCACCTTCCGTTTCACGGAGGTCACTCATCAGAGGGACTATCGGCAGGGGTAGTGCCCTTCTGAAGCGAAATCAAGCCCTGTGAAACTGGGCGTCTTCTACGACATGCCGTACCGATCCGACGGCCGCACCATCTCGGCCGACATCCCCGTGATCCGCTTCATCACGAGCCTGCCGCCGCGGGTCGACGAGGTCGTGCTGTTCGGGCGGCTCAATCCGGTGCCGGGCACCGCCACCTACGTCCTCCCCGACGAGCACGTCCGGCTCGTACCGCTGCGGTTCTACAGGAGCATCTTCGACATCCCGGCGCTGCTCGCGGCGCTCCCCGGCTCGTGCCGGCGCTTCGCGCGCGAGCTCGACCAGGTCGACGCCGTGTGGCTGTTCGGGCCGAACCCGCTCGCGATCGTGCTGGCGCTGATCGCCTTCGCGAAGCGCAAGCAGGTCTTCCTCGGCGTCCGCCAGGACTATCCGGAGTACATCGCGGCGCGGCTCCCGAGCCCGCGCTGGCGCTGGGCGCTGCCGGTCGCGAACGCGATGGAGCATCTCTTCCGCCTGATGTCGCGGCGCGTGCCGACGACCGTCGAGGGCGAGCAGATCGCTGCGAACTACCGCGTCGGCCGGGCGCCCGTGCTCTCGGGCGGCTTCTCGCTGATCCGGCGGGACGCCCTGACGCCGCTCGACAGGGCTCTCGCACGCTCGTGGGAGGGCGAGATCGGGCTCATCTCGGTCGGCCGCCTCGACCCGGAGAAGAACCCGCTGCTCATGCTGGACATCGTCGAGGGCCTCCGCGCCCGCGACCCGCGCTGGCGACTCGCAATCGTCGGCGACGGGCCGCTGCGCGAGGACGTGGAGCGCGCGGTCGCCGAGCGCGGACTCGGCGACGCGATCACCCTGCTCGGCTATGTGCCGAACGGCGAGGAGTTGTGGAGCGTGTACCGATCGAGCAACGCGTTCCTCCACGTCTCGCTGACCGAGGGCGCGCCGATGGTCTTCTTCGAGGCGGAGTCGGCGGGGCTGCCGATCGTGGCCACCGACGTGGGCGGCGTCTCGGCGGCGCTCGGCGGCGGCGAGCGGGGGCTGCTGGTACCGCCGCGCGACGCCCCGTCCGCGATCGCGGCGCTCGAACGGCTGGCGGCGGACACGACGCTGCGTGAGCAGCTCGTCCGCACCGGTCTCGAGCACGCCGCGGACAACACGCTCGAGGCTCACCTCGACAAGGTCGCGGCCTTCTTCGAGGCTGCCCTGGCTAGCAGGCGGGCGGGGACACGACCCTGAGCTTGGCCCAGGGGATGCCGTTCAGCGAGACGGAGTCGCCGCCCGGCAGACCGGCCTTGCTCCACGCGTCGTAGCCGCGCGAGACCGGGTTCTCCGTATAGACGACGAACGAGCCGCCGTTGTCGCGGAGGTACATGCCGTAGGTCTGCATAGCGTGGGCGATCGTCTTCTCCCACGCCGGGATCGGGAGCGAGTCGACCGCGACGGCCGGGTCGAGCTGGAGGCGCGTGCCCTCCATCGGCGCATTCGGGTCGGAGGTCGAGCCGTCGTTGTGCGTCGCGGGGCAGATGTGGCCGAGGTCGCTGACGCCGGGCATCCCGAAGACAAGGGCGTGGTCGATGTGGCCCTGGACGATCTCCTCCGGCCGCACGATCCCCGCGAGCAGCGGGAAGTTGGCTGCGTCCCCCGAGGCCGTGCCGGTCGGCGCCGTGCCGTTGCCGGTCGTCGTCAGCGCCGCTCCCGCGGAAGCGCTCCAGGTCGAGCCCGAGCTCGCCGCTTGCCACATGTCCCACTCGCGCTGCGCCCGCGGGTCGACGACGGCGAGGTAGCCGTCGGCCGACGGGTCGGGCGCGGCCGTGGTCGGGATCTGGAAGGCACCGAAGGCGCCCAGCGTGCAATTGGAGTAGCGCGTGCAGGGAACCGAGAACGCGGCGTCGGACACGTGGGTCTCGGAGACCGAGACGCCCCAGTCGCGCAAGGTCATGTTCGGATGGGGCGAGTGCGCGAGGAAGTAGGTCATGAGCGCGCTCGAGTTGGCGGCGACCGGCGTCGAGCCGACCGGCGTATTCCAGACGCTCGTCGCCGGGAACGGCCGCGGGAAGCCGGCTGAGGCCGGCGACGCGGTCGTCACCGTGCCCCGGAACGCCGTGATCCGTGCGCCGAGCGCGGTCAGCGCGTCGACCTCGTACGCGTAGGCCGTCCGCGGCCACAGGAGTGTGTCCGTGTAGGTCGTGGCGCTCGTCTGCCCGACGACGAGGCTCCCGCGGAGGACGCGGTACGTGGTCGCCCCCGGCACCGCGCTCCACTGCAGCTTCACGTGGGCGCTGTCGAGCACGACCGTCGAGACGGCGGGCAACCCGCTCTGGACGACGCGCTTCTTCGCCTTCTTGCCGCCGTTCGCAGCCGTCGCCATCGCGGGCACGGCGACGAGCATCACGAAGATGACGAGCACTCCCAGCCGCAGAACCTTCGGTGCCACCGAGAGTGTCCTCGGAAGGAGGGAGGGTATTCGCCATAGCTCGATCGGCTGTCCCTCGGATGAGCGTCACCCGCGAGAGCCTTGGGCCAATCCGGCCCTGCGGCTCGCGGGTGTGTAGACCGGCTCGGGACGCGGCGGCCAGGCTCGCCGCTCGATCTGCCTCGTCGGCGCGCACGGCTCGGCTGGCACCGGCGGACGACGTCCCACACCTCGATCGACTGTCCCTCGAAAGCAGTGGCTCGAATAGACGTGCCCTATTGTCAAGCGCGTTGACGGTGCCTGGCACCTGCCTGGCACGGGCCCGGCACCGTGAGGCGTTCGCACTCGACTAAGCAGATCGAGCGGCGGCCGGGCCGCCGCGTTCCGAGCCGGTCTCCAGCCGTGAGCCGCAGGGCCGGATGGCCCAAGGCTTTCACGGCTGCGGCCAGAATAGAGCCCGATGTGCGGGATCTGCGGACTGGTCGAGATCGCCGGCGGAGCACCCGACCGCGACCTCTTGGAGCGGATGAACCAGACGCTCTTCCACCGCGGCCCCGACTCCGGCGGCGTCCACCTCGAGGGCCGTGCCGGAATCGCGGCGAGGCGGCTGTCGATCATCGACCTCGTCACCGGCGACCAGCCGATCGCGAACGAGGACGAGTCCGTCTGGGTCGTCCAGAACGGCGAGATCTACAACTATCGCGAGCTGCGCGAGGAGCTGGCCGCCGCCGGCCACCGCTTCCGCACGAACGGCGACACCGAAGTCCACGTCCACGCGTACGAGCAGTTCGGGCCGCTGTTTGCCGAGCGCCTGCGCGGCATGTTCGCGATCGCAATCTGGGACACGCGCGAGCAGCGGCTCGTGCTCGCCCGCGACCGGTTCGGCATCAAGCCGCTCTACTACCGGGTCGCCGGCGGCACGCTCTCGTTCGCCTCCGAGCTGAAGGCACTCCTCCAGCAGCCCGGCTTCTCGCGCGAGATCGACCTGGACGCGCTCGAGGCGTTCCTCGACCACGCGATGGTGCCGGCGCCGCTGACGATCTTCGCCGGCACGCGCAAGCTTCCCGCCGGCCACGTGCTGACCTGGACGGAACGGCAGGGCGTGCAGGTCGAGCGCTACGCGCGCCCGGCGCCACCGCCCGAACGTGAGCTCCGCACGGAGAGCGAGGACGAGCTGGCCGAGGAGCTCCGAGCCTGCCTGCGTGACTCGGTCCGGGCGCATCTGATCGCGGACGTGCCCGTCGGGGTCATGCTCTCCGGCGGCGTCGACTCCTCGGCCCTGACCGCGTTCGCCGCGCAGGAGAGCTCGGAGCGCGTGCGGACGTTCTCGATCGGCTTCGAGGAGCAGAGCTTCAACGAGCTCGACAAGGCGCGGGCCGTCGCCGAGCGCTACGACACGGACCACCACGAGCTCGTCCTCCGCCCGAACGCGATCGAGCTCCTGCCGGGAATCGTCGAGGCGTTCGACGAGCCGTTCGCCGACAACTCCGCCCTCCCGACCTACCTCGTCTCACAGCTCGCCGCGAGCGAGGTCAAGGTGGCGCTCTCGGGCGAGGGCGGCGACGAACTCTTCGGCGGCTACTACACGTACGTCGCCGACTACCTGGCGCCACGGTTCGGCCGGGTCGCCTCGGCGATGCGACCGGCGCTCCAGCTCGTCCCCGCGAGCACGCGCAGCTCGAGCTGGGAGGAGCGGCTCAAGCGCTTCGCCCACGGCGGCCACCTCCCGCCGCTCGAGCGCCACCACGCCTGGCGCGAGGTCTTCTCGGCCGAAGCCCGCGCCGAACTGCTCGCGGACGGACGACGCGGCACGATCGATCCGGTCGACCTCTTCCGGGCCCGCTACGAGGAGACGAACGGCGCCGAGGAGCTCGGCCGGCTGATGGACGTCGACGTCGGCACCTATCTCGTCGACGACCTGCTCGTGAAGATGGACCGGGCGAGCATGGCGCACTCGCTCGAGGCCCGGGTGCCGTTCTGCGACCCGGTGGTGGCCGAGCTCGCCTTCTCGCTCCCGGCCCGGCACAAGGTGCGTCGCTTCGACAAGAAGCGGCTCCTCCGCAAGGCGCTCCAGCCGCTCCTGCCGGAGGACATCCTCGGCGCGCGCAAGCAGGGGTTCTCGCTGCCGACGGCGGCGTGGCTCCGCGGCGACCTGCAGACCTTCGCCCGCGACACGCTGTCGGCGGCGACGCTGCGGCGTCAGGGCTTCTTCCGCCCGGAGGCGGTCGAGCCGATGCTCGAGGCGCACATCTCGGGCAAGCGCAACGCGAGCCGGCAGCTCTGGGCGCTGCTCGTCTTCACGCTCTGGTTCGACCGCTACGCGGTCTGATCTGCGCGCGGGCCGGAGCCGCGAGGCTCCCAGCGCTCGAGCTTGTCGCCGCGGAAGAGTTGCCAGATCGCCTTCGCCGAGGCGGCGTTCACGAGACAGAAGTAGGCGGGGAACGCGAACAACTTCAGCTTCGCAACCCTCGTGCTCGCGAACAGGATCCCGAGGCCGCCGAGGAGGTAGAAGGCGAACTGGGCGACGAGCGCGGCCCGGTAGAACCAACCGTGGTTCCAGAGCAGCGCCGTCCAGCCGGCGAGGAGCACGAGCGGGATGACCGCGGTCCGCATCAGCAGCTTGTGTGACAGCAGCTGGAGGGAGAAGAACCCGTACCGGCGCGGGTCGAGCAGCTCGCGCATGACGACGACGCAGCGCAGGCCGCGCGCCATCACGCGGACGCGCCGCGAGAACGTCTGGCCGGCGGTCTCGACGACGTGCTCGTAGGCAACGGCGGCGGGCGCGAACACGAGCCGGTACCCCTGTGCGATCACCCGCAGCGAGGTGAGCAGGTCGTCGTTCACGTCGGCGCGGACGGGCCGGAAGAGCTGACGGCGGATCGCGTAGATCGCACCCGTCGCGCCGGTGACGCTGCCCGCGTCCGACCCCGCCTGCTTGAGCGTGCGGTCGAGGTTCCAGTAGGACTGCTCGCCGACGACGCTCGAATCGCCGGCCTGCGGTTTCACGTAGACCTGGTTGCCGGCGACACCGCCGACGGACGGATCGGCGAGCGGGGCGACGAGCTCGCGGATCGCGCCCTCACTGAAGATGGCGTTGGCGTCCGTGAAGACGAGTACGTCGCCGCTCGAGGCGTCGACCGCAGCGTTCAGCGCCGCAGCCTTGCCGACGCGGCCGAGTGCGAGCAGCCTCACGCGGCCCTCCGCGCATCGGCGCACGATCTCGTCGGTTCCGTCGTCGGAGCCGTCGGAGGCGATCACGATCTCGAGCCGGTCCTGCGGATAGTCGAGCGTGAGCGCGTTCCTGACCTTGTCCTCGATCACGTCCGCCTCGTTGTAGGCGGCGATGACGACGCTCACCGTCGGCTCGATCGGCGCCGTCCTGTACGGACGCCGGTGCAGCTTCCCGCGCAGGACGATGAGCAGCGGAAAGCCGACGTAGACGTAGACGAGATACGCCACACAACCCCAGAAGAGGAGCGTCACCCTTTGCGTATCGGCAGCCGTCGCCCGAGCCTGAGCGCCGCCAGGGCAGCTTTACCGGCGGCGCCGCGCGCAAGGACGATCGACTCGAGCCCCGGATCGGAGCTCGCGAAGCGGTACTTGTACGGCTCGTCGCCGCGCAGGAAGCGGTACTCGGTCGCCCCGTCCTCGAGCGCCTCACGAATCGTGTGCGCCAGCAGGACGAAGGAGACAGACTGCTTGTCGAACGCCGCGTCTCGTCCCGCCTGGTAGTAGCACTCGGCCCGGGCGAAGCGGAACCCGAGCCAGGCCGCGGCCTCACGACCGTCCACGTCGAGGAGCCAGAGACGGAGCCACCCTCGCTCGGCGGCGACCGCGGCGAACTCGCGCTGGAACGCCTCGGTGCGGGCGATCACCGACCCGTCGCCGAAGCGCAGGCGGTGCAGCCGGAAGAAGGTGTCGAGGGCGGCGTCGAGGCCGTCCAGGCTCACGACGAGCCGGTAGCGGACGTCGTGGTCGCGCTCGAGCGCCCGCGCGCGGCGGCCGACCTGCTCGCGGAAGTTGCGGCTGCGGCCGGCGAGGAGCTCCTTCCAGGACTTGCCCTCGAAGTCGAGCACCGGGCTGCCGTTCCTGCTGATCAGGGTCCCGCCGGGCAGTGCATCGAGCCACGACTCGGGGCCCGGAAGCTCCTGGCAGGCGAGCACGTCGAACCGCTCGGTCGCGGCGAAGCGCGTGAGCGCCTCGCGCGCCGCCGCCGGCTCGCCGATCGGGCCCAGCTCGTCGCCAGGCCCGTGTCCGAGGACGCGCAGGATTCGGAGCGGCCGGGCGCGCCAGACGTAGAAGGGCAGAAGCGCTTCGAGCCGTCCGTCCGAGCCGCGGGCGGCCGTCAGGAGCAACTCGCGGTCGGCTCCGAAGTGCCGCCACCAGAGAGTCAGCCACTCGGGCGTTGCGAAGAACGACCCGCTCCGCTGTGCGAGCTCGGCCCACTCGTCATGGGCCGCCGCCGGATCGTGGACGGTTTCGAGCTCGAGCATGCCGCCTACGTCGCATCTGCCGCCTCCGGCGGCCGCGTGGCGGCGAGCAGAACGTCGAGGTCGTCGAGCACGTGGAGAAAGCTGCCCGTCAGCGCATCCAGACGGCCCCCCGCGATGTCGACGACGAGACGGGCGACCAGCTCTGGCCGCAGATCGTCGTCACGGTCCGCCAGCTGCGTCATGAATGCCTGCCCACCCGGCGACGCAACCACGCCGTCGATCAGCGCCGTGCGGACGAAGCCCGGGGAGATGGCGAACACCTCGACGCCGCGCGACTCGACCTCGGCGGCGACGGACTGCGTGAACGAGAGCACCGCCGCTTTCCCGGACGCGTAACCGCTTGCATACGGGCGGGGGACGGTGCCGGCGCGACTCGCGACGTTCACGATCCTCCCGTTGCCCTGCGCAAGCATCGAGGGAAGAACTGCCCTGGTGCAGAGAAACGTCCCTCTGAGACTGACCTCGACGTCGTTCCACCAGAGCTCGACGTCCGACTCCTCGATCGGTCCGACCGCGCGCCAGGCACCCGCATTGTTGACGAGCAACGTGGGCGATCCGAGCTCCTCCCGGACCGCCGAGACGAGCCGATCGACCGCCCACCGGTCCGTGACGTCCGCCGGGACAGCGACGGCCCGCCCGCCGGCCGCCACGGCGGCGGCGGCCACCGCTTCGACCTCGCTCCCCGTCCGCGCAGACACGGCGACCGACGCGCCTGCAGCAGAGAGCTCCTCGGCGATCGCCCGGCCGACCCCTCTCCCTCCGCCGGTCACGATCGCGACCTGGCCGGCAAGCGGCCCGCGATCGGCCCTGCTCTTCTGCTCCATCCCGCTCGTAGACTAGTCTCGGCGTCCGATGCCGAGCTCGATCGCGTGCCGTCTCTGCAGCAGTTCCGCCCTGGAGACGTTCGTCGACCTGGGCATGTCGCCGCTGTGCGAGAGCTTCCTCGGCCCGGAGGAACTCGACGCCGAGGAACCCTTCTATCCTCTCCACGTCCGGATCTGCACGGACTGCCTGCTCGTCCAGCTGGAGGCCTACGTCCCCGGCACGGAGATCTTCCGCGACTACGCGTACTTCTCCTCGTACTCCGACAGCTGGGTCGAGCATGCGCGCGCGTACTGTGAGCTGACTGCCGATCGCTTCGGTCTCGGCGACGACAGCCTCGTCGTCGAGCTGGCTTCGAACGACGGCTATCTCCTCCAGCACTTCGTCGCTCGCGGCATCCCGGCGCTCGGCATCGAGCCGGCGGCGAACGTCGCCGAGGCCGCCGTGGGGCGAGGCGTCGAGACACTCGTCGAGTTCTTCGACGCGTCGCTCGCGCGGACGCTTGTCGCCGATGGCCCGCGGGCCGATCTCATCGTCGCCAACAACGTCCTCGCCCAGGTGCCCACCCTCAACGACTTCGTCGCCGGGATCGAGATCCTGCTCGCGCCCGACGGCGTTGCGACGATCGAGTTCCCGCATGTAGTGCGCCTGATCGAGGGGCTCCAGTTCGACACGATCTACCACGAGCACTACTCGTACTTCTCGCTGTCGACGACGATCAGGCTCGCGTCGATCCACGGACTCGAGGTATTCGACGTCGAGGAGTTGCCGTCCCACGGCGGTTCGCTCCGCGTCTACCTGCAGCACTCCGGTGGGCCCCAGGCAGTCGGCAACAGCGTTGCGCGCATCCTTGCCGAGGAGGAGCGAGGCGGCTACGCGCGAGTGGAGGGTTACCGCGGCTTCGGGCCCCGCGTGGCCGAAGTGAAGTGGCAGTTGCTCGAGCTCCTGATCGGCCTTCGGCGCGCCGGAAAGGAGGTGATCGGATACGGCGCGCCTGGAAAGGGCAACACACTGCTCAATTACTGCGGCATCCGTGCCGATCTTCTGGACTACACAGTGGACCTCAACCCGCACAAGCACGGGAAATTCCTGCCGGGCACGCACATCCCGATCCATCCGCCGGAGCGGATCGCGGAGACGCGCCCCGACGCGATCCTGATCCTGCCCTGGAATCTGAGGCGGGAGATCGCCGCGCAGCTCGCGTACGCCCGGGACTGGGGCGCCGAGCTCTATGTCCCGATTCCGCGCCCGGAGGTCGTGGCGTGAGCGCTGACGGCACCTCCACGCGCCTGAAGGTCGTCCTCTTCTGCGGCGGGCTCGGCCTGCGGATGGGCGAGTCGACGACGCGCGTCCCGAAGCCGATGATCACGGTAGGCGAGCGGCCGATCCTCTGGCACATCATGAAGTACTACGCGAGCCACGGGTACCGAGACTTCATTCTCTGCCTCGGCTACAAGGGCGAGGTCATCAAGCAGTTCTTCCTCGACTACAACGAGGCGCTCACGAACGACTTCGTGCTCTCGAACGGCGGCCGCCGGATCGAGTTGATCTCGAGCGACATCCACGACTGGTCGATCACCTTCGTCGACACCGGCCTGCAGTCGAAGATCGGACAGCGCCTGCGTCTCGTCGAGCCCCACCTGGGAGACGACGAGATCTTCCTCGCGAACTACGGCGACACGCTCACCGACGCCCCGCTTCCGGAGATGGTCGAGCGGCTGCGCGCGAGCGACGCGACCGCGCTCTTCCTCAGCTCGCGGCCGACCTACAACTTCCACGTCGCGTCGCTGGACGACTCGAACCACGTGCTCGGGCTTGAGGACGTGACCGAGTCGGAACTCTGGATCAACGCCGGCTACTTCGTCCTCCGCCGCGAGATCTTCGACTACATGCGCGCGGGCGAGGAGCTCGTCGAGGAGCCCTTCCGCCGCCTGATCGCGGAGCGCAAGCTCCTCGCCTACCCGTACGACGGCTTCTGGGCGCCGATGGACACGCTCAAGGAGAAGGCCAACCTCGACGCGATGTACGACAGCGGCCGCGCGCCGTGGATGCGCCAACGCCACGCCGGCATCGAGAGAACGTCGGCGTCCGCCGAGGCGACGGGCTGATGCTCGCGCTGCGGCTCGACACCGGCTCGATCGAGGGCCCGCTGAACGTGCTCGCGATCGGCGCCCACGCCGACGACATCGAGATCGGCTGCGGCGGGACGTTGCTTCGGCTCGCGGAGACGGATCCGGACGCCTCGGTCACGTGGATCGTCCTCAGCGGCGACGGCAAGCGGGCCGCGGAGGCCCGGGCGAGCGCCGGAGAGTTCACGGCCGGCTTCGACTCCTCCCGCGTAGAGGTCGAACGCTTCCGGGACGGCTACTTCCCGTACGCCGGCGCGGAGATCAAGGACTACTTCGAGCGCCTGAAGACGGAGGTCTCACCCGACATCGTCTTCACGCACCAGCGGTTCGACCTCCACCAGGATCACCGGCTCGTGTGCGAGCTGACGTGGAACACCTTCCGGGACCACCTCGTCCTCGAGTACGAGATCCCGAAGTACGACGGCGATGTCGGCTCGCCCAACCTGTTCGTGCCTCTGAGCGAGTCGATCTCTTCGCGGAAGATCGAGGCGCTCCTCACCCACTTCGCGAGCCAGCGCGGCAAGCGCTGGTTCACGCGTGATCTCTTCGAGGCGATGCTCCGCCTCCGGGGCATGGAGTCGAACGCGCCCGCCGGCCGCGCCGAGGCGTTCTACTCGCGGAAGGTGGTGCTGTGACCACGGCGAGCGTGATCGAGGGAGTCGAGATCGTCCCGCTGGACCGGATCCCGGACGAGCGCGGGACGATCCTGCACATGCTCCGCACGGACGATCCGCACTTCCGCGGCTTCGGCGAGATCTACTTCACGACTGTCTATCGCGGGGTCGTCAAGGGCTGGCACCGCCACGTCGAGATGACGTTGAACTACGCCTGTGTCGCCGGTCGGATCAAGCTCGCCCTGTTCGACGACCGGGAGGGCTCGTCGACCACGGCGCCGTGCAGGAGGTCTTCCTCGGGCCCGACGACTACTCGCTCGTGGTGATCCCGCCGGGCGTCTGGAGCGGGTTCAAGGGCATGAGCGAGCCGTACGCCCTGGTTGCCAACTGCTGCACGCACGCCCATGATCCGAAGAGGACGACCCGACTCGACCCGTTCGGGAACGACATCCCGTACGACTGGGACGTCCGGCATCGATGATCGACCTCAGCGCCGCCAGGACAACCGCCGCCCACGAGCTGTACGAGCTCGTCGCAGACCTCTACCCGATCTGTCGGAGCCTGACAGGTGACGGAGTCCGCGAGACCCTCCGCCGTGTCTCCGAGCGGATCCCGCTCGAGGTTCACGAGGTTCCGACGGGTACCGAGGCCTTCGACTGGACTGTGCCGAAGGAGTGGAACATCGCCGACGCGCACATCACGGACGCGGACGGACGGCGGGTCGTCGACTTCGCCGGCTCGAACCTCCACGTCGTCGGCTACAGCGTTCCCGTGCGCGCGCGCATGCCCCTCTCCGAGCTCCGCGGCCGTCTCACCTCGATCCCGGAGCATCCCGAGTGGATCCCCTATCGCACCTCGTACTACGCCGAGGACTGGGGATTCTGCGTACGCCATTCGACCCTGCTCGGGCTCGCGGACGGTGACTACGACGTCGTCGTCGACAGCACGCTCGAGGACGGGCACCTCACCTACGGCGAGTACTTCCTGGAGGGAGAGACGACCGACGAGGTACTGATCTCAACGCATGTCTGTCACCCGTCGCTCGCCAACGACAACCTGTCCGGGATCGCGATCGCAGCTCTTCTGGCCGAGCATCTGACGCCGCTTCCCCGGCGGCTCTCCTACCGGTTCCTGTTCGTGCCCGGCACGATCGGCGCGATCGTCTGGCTGCACCGAAACAGGGAGCGGGTCGGCCGGGTCAGCTCGAGCACCGACGAGCTGGCGCTGCTCTGGGTGCTCAACCTGTCCGACGGCCGCCACACGCTGCTCGAGATCGCGAACCGGTCGGGCCTGCGCTTCCGCGAGATCAGGGCGGCGGCCGACGCGCTGATCGAGGCAGAGCTCCTGGAGGCGGCCGCGTGAGAGCGCTCGTCACCGGCACGCAGGGATACATCGGAACGCTGCTCGGACCCTATCTGGTCGAGCGCGGACACGACGTCGTCGGCGTCGACACCGGCTTCTACCGGTCGGCGTGGCTCTACGACGGCGCGCCGGTCGAGGTGCAGACGCTTCCGAGGGACATCCGCGAGCTGACCGTCGACGATCTCCGCGGCTTCGAAGCCGTCGTGCACATGGCCGAGCTCTCGAACGACCCGCTCGGCCAACTGGCTCCCGACGTGACGCGGACGATCAACCATCGCGGCTCCGTCCATCTCGCTTCGATCGCCCGCGCCGCCGGCGTGCAGCGGTTCGTCTACACGTCCTCCTGCAGCGTGTACGGCGCCGCCGAGCAGGACCTCGTCGACGAGGATTCTCCGCTCCACCCGCAGACCGAGTACGCCGAGTGCAAACGGCTCGTCGAGCGGGACGTGGGCAACCTGGCCGACGACTCGTTCTCCCCCACGTTCCTCAGGAACGCGACCGCGTACGGGGCCTCCCCACGCCTTCGCTTCGACATCGTCCTCAACAACCTCTGCGGGCTCGCGTGGACGATTCGCGAGATCCGCATGGAGTCGGACGGGACGCCCTGGCGGCCGCTCGTTCACGTGCTCGACATCTGCAAGGCGATCGCGCTGACCCTCGAGGCGCCGCGAGAGCGTGTCCACGGACTCGTGCTCAACGTCGGCGATCCGACGGCCAACTACCAGATCCGAGAGGTCGCCGAGATCGTGGCCGGCGTCTTCCCGGGCTGCGCAGTCACGGTCGGCGGCAAGAGCCCCGACCAGCGGAGCTACCGCGTCTCGTTCGGACGGATCCAGGAGGCGCTGCCCGGGTTCCGCTGCGACTGGAATGCCGAGCTCGGCGCGCGGGAGCTGCTCGAGATCTTCCAACTGGCCGGTCTGACCGAGGACGACTTCCGCTCGCGCCGGTTCACCCGGCTGAAGCAGATCGAGCACCTGCTCTCGAGCGGCCGGATCGACGACGACTTCCGCTGGCGCCTTCCGGGCGAGCGGGCCTTCGCGCAGGCCGGGCGGTGACCGTGGCGCAGGACGCGGTGGTCGACGTCGGCATCCCGACGCGCGGGCGGCCCGCCTACCTGGCCGAGGCGATCGAGTGCGTGCTCGGGCAGACGTTCCAGGCGTGGCGGCTGACGATCTCCGAGAACGGCACGGGAAACAAGTTCGTGGCCCGCATCGTCGAGCCCCACCTCGCCGACCCGCGGGTTTCGCACGTCGTCGTGGGCGAGGACGTCGGCGGTGCCGGCAACTCGAGCCGGCTCGTGCGCAACGCGACCGCGCGCTACGTGGGCATCCTCCACGACGACGATCGCTGGGGACCGACGTTCCTCGAGCGGCGGATCGCGTTCCTCGACGCACACGCGTCTTGCGGGCTCGTCTTCTCGGACTGCGACTTCATCGATCCGTCCGGCGCCGTGCTCTACCGCTCGCCCGCGGAGCTCGAGCCGGGACTGCAGGATCGAATCGCCTTTCTTCGCGAGCTCTACCGCTTCAACATGATCTGCACGCCCGCGGTGCTCGTGCCCCGCACGTGCTACGAGGCGGTCGGCCCCGCGTACGACGCCTCGGTGCTCTTCTACGACTACGAGATGTGGCTCCGTCTGGCCGCCCGCTTCGACGTCGGCTACCTGGCGGGGTGCGACGCCGCCTACCGCGTGCACGCGAGCCAGACGAGCCAGGACGTGCGGTTGCGCTGGGGCGAGCACAGGCTCGCCTTGCTCGACGCGGCCGAGCGCGTCCTGCCGGCGGACTTCCCCGCCCTCGAGCGCCGCCGAGTGCGCTTCGCCGCGCATGCCCGCTGCGTCGTCGACGCGGCGGCGCGACGCGAGTCCGTCGCCGCGCTCGCGAGCCTCGGCAAGTCCCTCCGGGAGCACCCGTTGGCCCCGATCGATCCCGCGACCTACGCCGGCGGCGTCAGCTGGATCTCGCGCCGCGGCCTGCGCCGGCGCGTCCGGGGCGCGGTCAGCCGCCCGGCGCCGCGCGAGGCCGCCAGAGCGGGAAAGGCGTCCTGAGGATCCGCGAACGGACGCGTCGCTTGCTGTGTCCGGCAGCGGCGGCGACGGCATCCGAGACGAGGTGCCTGACACCGAAGGGCAGCGCGTCGATCTCCGCGAGGATCGCGTCGAGGTCGTAGCCCATCACGGCCAGCCGCTCCCGCCCGATCCAGCGCACGTAGCGCGTCGACCACGCCCGCCGCAGCGGGCTGCTCATCGTGGGCTTCCACTGCTGCACCGGATCGGTGCTGACGCTCTGGTACTTGACCGGCCCGGTCGGATCCCAGTACTCGCGGTTCCGTAGCTCGAGCTCCTGGAAGCGGTCGACCCCGGTCTCGCCGTCCGGAACCTCGAGGTAGCGCAGGACGCGTCTGATCTCCCGGTCCGGCTCGGCGACGAGGTCCTCGTAGCGGACGGCGATCACCCTGCTTTCGTTCTCGCGGTAGGCGTCGACCAGATGCTCGAGACCGCCGAACAGGTCGGCGGAGTATGAGTCGAGGTTCCAACGGCCGCCGGCGAACGTCTCCATCAGCGATGCGGCGACGGCGAGCGGGTGGCGCCAGAGGAACACGAACCTGCCCTCCGGGAAGATCCGCAGCAGCTCCGCCGCCACGTGGTGGTAGCGCGGAGTCTTGTCCAGGAAGTACGTCTTTCCCGGCGCGGCTTCCGTGTACAGGCGCAGAGCGAGATCGTGCACGCCGCGGAGGTAGCTCGCCTCGCCTTCGGGGAGATATGCCTCCGCGAACCCGCGCGTCCCCCGGGCCATGGTCTCGTGCTCGTACTCGGCGTGGACGCCCCGCTCCCGGAGCGCGTAGAGCTGTGGCAGGAGGAACCAGGGCTCGGAGGACGTCCCGATCTCCTCGTGCGACCCCAGGATCCGCTGCAGGAGCGTCGAGCCCGTCCGGGGCAGCGAGAGGATGAAGGCCGGGCGAACCGATCCGGTGCCGTTGCCGCTCACGCCGTCCGCCTCCGCAAGATGCCGACGATCCCTTGCGTGGACAGAAGGTCCCTGCGCGTGGGCATGAGGTCGGCGAGCGGGAAGCCGAGCGTGCGCGCGGCGATAACCGCGACCACGAGGCCGCCGACGCTGTAGGCAGCCGTCGAGGCGATCGCCGCGCCGAGCCCACCGTGGCCGGGGATGAGCACGATGTCGAGCACGACGGTGGCCGCGAATGCGGCGCCGGTCGCGATCGTCTCGAGCAGCGGCCGCCTCTGGGCGATCAGGGCGCTCCCGAGCACCTTCGCGGCGACGATCCCGAAGCCGCCGGCCGCGAGCACGCGCAGCATCTCGACCGAGCCGGCGAACTCCGCCCCGAAAACGGTCGTGCACAGAAACGGCGCCAGCACCACGAGCCCGAGGACGAGCGGAATCGACGCGAGCGCGGCGAGACGGAATCCGGTCGCCGCCCGCCGCCCTGCGACCGCGGGATCGTCCCGGACAAGGTCCGGTCGCTGGATGATGGCGATTGCCTGGGGGAGCAGGAACAGTCCCTCGGCCCACGCGACGGCGACGCTGTAGAGACCGAGCTCGCTGCTGCCGGCCAGCACGCCCACGAGCCACTGGTCGAGCCGGAAGTTGCCCCAGGTCAGCGACCGACTGCCGTGAGCCTTGAGGCCGAACCCGACCATGCTGCGCCCGAGCGCGACGTCCGGACGCCCGAAGCCGGCGCCCGACCTGACGACGTCGACGACGAGCACAGCCAGCGACAGGATCCAGCCGGCGACCCAGACGAGCATCGCGCGACCCACGGTCAGCTGGCCCGCCGCGTAGAGCACGCCGTTGCCGAGAACCTGGACGGCGGCTGGCACGAGGTACGAGACGTTGGCGACCGCGAAGCGGTAGTCCGCCATGGCGAGCCGGGATAGGTACTCCTGCAGGATCAGCGGCGCGACGACGACGAGCGCCAACGCCCGGAGCCCGAGGCTCAGGTGCGGCCCGACGCCCGGCAGGCCGACCATCAACAGGACGAGCGCCGCGACCGCGGCGAGCCCGAGCACGACGGCCAGGACCGCGGCGTTCGCCGCGAGCGTCGGACGCCGCTCGGGATCCCGGCCCGCGTGGACGGAGATCGCCTCGCTGACGCTCAGGCTCGCGAACTGGCTGGAGAGGATCGCGATCGTGATCAGGAACACCACGTCTCCCCTCCCGGACGGCCCGAGGGCGCGCGCGACGATGAGCACGTTGCAGAGCGACAGGACCGCGATCGCGATCTGGGTCGAGTACGCGAATGCCGCCGAGTGGAAGGCCGACGGGCGCCGGCCCGGGCCCTCGGCGGGCTCGGACGGCGGCAGGGGAGGATCAGCGACAGTCGCCACCTCCGTGTTATCGGGACATTCAGCCCTGAGGCTTAGCGGCTCAGTCCCGCTCGCGCAGGAGCGGGAAGAGGATCACGTCGCGGATCGTGTCGCGGCCGGAGAGCACCATGGCCAGCCGGTCGACGCCGATCCCGCAGCCGCCGTTCGGCGGCATGCCGTAGGACATCGCCTCGACGTAGTCCGGATCGCCGGGCTCGGCCTCGACGTCGCCCGCAGCGCGCTCGGCCTCCTGCATGGCGAAGCGTTGCTCCTGCTCGACGCTGTCGTTCAGCTCGCTGAACGCGTTCGCGATCTCCATGCCGCTGACGACGACCTCGAAGCGCTCGACGATCGTCTCGTCGTCGTCGGTCGTCCGCGCGAACGGCGACAGCTCGATCGGCCAGTCGTAGACGATCGTCGGCTGTATCAGATCCGGCTCGACGAAGTGCGAGTAGGCGTGGTCGACGAGCTGCGACCAGCTCTGGTCGCGTCCGACGTCGACGCCCGCCTCCACGAGCTTCGCGCGCAGCTCGCCGGCGTCGCGCGTCCAGACCCCGGCCGCCTCGAGCGCGTCCGGGAAGCGCACGCGCTGCCACGGCTTCGCCAGGTCGATCTCGTGCCCGCGGAAGGTGGTCGTCGTCCGGCCGTTCGTCGCCCGCGCGACGCTCTCGACGAGCGACTCGCAGCGCTCCATCGTGTCGCGGTAGTCCGCATAGGCCTCGTACCACTCGACCTGAGTGAACTCGGGCGAGTGCTTGTACGAGTAGCTCTCGTTGCGGAAGTCCTTCGCCAGTTCGTAGACCCTCTCGAGGCCGCCGACGATCAGACGCTTCAGATAGAGCTCGTCCGCGATGCGGAGGTAGAGGTCCTGGTCGAGCAGGTTCGAGCGGGTGACGAACGGTTCCGCGAAGCCGCCGCCGTAGCGCGACTGGAGGATCGGCGTCTCGACCTCGACGAACCCCTCGCCGTCGAGGTAGGCGCGGATCGCGGTCACCATCCGCGCACGCAGCATCGCCTCGGCGCGCGACTCTTCGTTCATCAGCAGGTCCAGGTAGCGCTGGCGGTAGCGCGTCTCGGTGTCGGTGACGCCGTGGAAGGTGTCGGGCAGCGGCCGACGGATCTTCGCGAGCAGCGTCAGCTCGTCGACGGTCAGCGACGGCTCGCCGCGACGTGTCTTCGACGGCGCGCCCTGAGCGCCGACGACGTCGCCGAGATCGACGTCCACGGGGCCGGTGCGGTCGGCCGGGCAGAGGAGCTGGATCCGTCCCGAGCGGTCGACGAGATCGAGGAAGACGATCTTGCCCATGTCCCTGCGCCCCATGACCCGGCCGGCCAGGCGGCGCGTCGTCTCCGCCTCGGCCCCGGGCTCGAGCGGCTCGGCCTCGGCGCGGACGGCGGCGACCTCGACCCGGTCGGGGAATCGCTTGGGAAGCCCGGCCACGCCGCGAGTCTAGACACCCCTGGTGCCAGGCACATGCCTGGCACCCTGACAAGGGTGCGCCGCCCGACAACCGTCGGACTCGGCCAGGCAGGGAGGGCGGGCTTTTGCTCGCCTCCCCTGCAACAGCCCGGACCCGGCCCAGGATGCCGATGGAAGTCAGCGGCGCCGAAGGCGCCGACTTTCGTCGGCGAACTACGCGGCCTTGATCTCGAGGATCTTGAACTTGAGCGAGCCACGTGGGGCCGTGACCTCGACGGTCTCGCCCTTCTTGTGGCCCATGATCGCCTTGCCGACCGGCGACTCGTTCGAGAGCTTGTTCTCGGACGGGTTCGCCTCCGCGGAGCCGACGATCTTGTACTCGAACGTCTTGTTCGCCTCGACGTCCCGCAGCCTCACCGTCGAGCCCACCGAGACGACGTCCTTGGCGACGTCCTTCTTCGAGATCACGCGCGCCGAGCGCATTCGCTCCTCGAGCGTCGCAATGCGGTGCTCGAGCATGGCCTGCTCGTTCTTCGCGTCGTCGTACTCGGAGTTCTCGGTGATGTCGCCGAAGTCGCGCGCATGGCGGATGCGCTCGGCAACCTCGCGGCGCTTCTCGGTCGACAGGTACTCGATCTCCTTCTTGAGCTTGTCGTAGCCTTCTTTGGTGAGGATGACTTCCTTCACGGCGATCTCCTGCCTCGACAAAAAAACGCGCGGCTCGCAGCCGTCGCGGCCGGGGATTGTAGCGGAAGGGACAGAGGCTGCGCAACGGCCTAGAAGCTAGGATTTTCAGGAGTTATGCAGGCAAATCTCAGTGACAGCTGGCGCATCGGCCCGGTCGACATCCCGTCGCGGCTCGTGCTCGCCCCGATGGCCGGTGTAAGCGTGCAGGCTTTCCGCCGCCAGGGCCGCCGCTTCGGAGCCGGGCTCGTCTGCTCGGAGATGGTCAGCTGCGCGGGACTTCACCACCGGAATGAGCGAAGCCTGGGCTATCTGCGCATCGCCGGGGACGAGCGCCCGCTGGCGGTGCAGATCTTCGGCTCCGACCCCGTGGTGATGGCCGACGCGGCGGCGATGGTCGAGCGGGCCGGCGCGGACATCGTCGACATCAACTTCGGCTGCCCGGTGAAGAAGGTGACGAAGACGGGTGCGGGCGCGACGTTGCTCGACGACCCGGAGCTCGCCTGCCGGATCGTCGACGCGGTCGCGCGCACGGTCGACGTGCCCGTGACCGTCAAGATGCGCCGCGGCCTCGAGGACGGCTCGCGGGCGTGCCTCGACGTCGGGCCGAGACTCGTCGCCGCGGGCGCGCAGAGCCTGACGCTCCATCCCCGCTCGGCCCGGCAGATGTACACGGGCTCGGCCGACCACTCGCTCACCGCCGAGCTCGTCGCGCGCGTCGCCGTGCCGGTCGTGGCGTCCGGGGACATCACCTCGCGGGCGCGGGCCCAGGCGGTACTCGCGACGACCGGCGCTTCGGCCGTGATGGTCGGCCGTGCGGCGCAGGGCAATCCGTGGGCGCTGCGGGAGATGCTCGACGGCGAGGCAGCCGAGCCGACGCGCGAGGAGATCGCCGCCGAGCTGATCTTGTTCGTCCGCGAGACCGTTCGCGAGCTCGGCGAGCACCGCGCCTCCGGGTTCCTGAAGAAGTTCTACGGCTGGTACCTCGGCCACGGCCGCTTCCCGAAGCCGTTCGTGCAGGAGCTCGTCCGGCTCGGCTCGACCGAGGAGATCGTCACGCGATTGCTCGCCGCCGCACCGGGCGCGGCAGAGATCGTCGAGCGCCTCGAGGACGAGACTACGGCCTCCGACGAGGTGACCCTCGAGCTCCCGATCTCGATCTACGGCGGCGGCTAGGCGTTACTGCACGAGCTCGATCGGCGGCCGCCAGTGCGGCTGGAAGTAGCTCACGAGCCAGCGGCCGTTCGGCTTGTCGTGCTCGCGCCTGAGCGCGATGTAGAACCGCAACGGCTTTCTGCCGGCGTAGACCGAGTGCACTTTGGGGACGAGAGCGACCTCGAACTCGACTTCCTTCTGCAGCGAGAACTGGACGATGAAGGCGGTCGTCTTGGCGTTTTGCGCGTCGTAGGGGATCACCGGGATGTTCCCCCTGTCCCAGACCCTTCGCGACATGCGGCCCTTCAAGTCAACGTGCACGTTGTCGTAGGCCCAGTCGAGGTTCTTGCGCTGGACGGCCGTGAGCAGGAATTCCCGCCCGATGCGGATGGACGCCCGGTCGACCCGCGCGACCGGGTCGTTCTGCACCTTCGTGGCGGGCACGTTCGAGATCGGCGTGTCGAGCAGATGGCTCTTGCTCGGCATCAGCACCGTGACGAGCAGAGCCACGATCCCGGCGGCGAGGAGCCCGAGGCCCGAGAAAAAGGCGCGCCGCTGCATCCGCGGCGAGTTCTTGAACCGCTCGATCACTTGCTACCTCAGACCAGCCGACAGAAGAAAAGTTAGAAACGGATACCCGCAGCGATGCCAGGCGCTATTCGGCTCGATCGAGTACGCGAGCAAGCACCTGCGCCAGCGTTTCCGCGGCGTCCTCGGCCGCAGCCGCCCGCGTGCGCCAAGCGACGAAGCCGTCCGGGCGGATGAGCGTCGCTCCCTCGACGCCGGTCCCGTAGAGCTCTTCGAACCCGTCCGCGGTGATCACGTGTGTGTCGAGCGGGAGCGACCCGGCCGCGGCACACCACCCTTCGCCGCCCGGCGCGGCGAGGAGGACGAAGCGCCGGTCGACGAGGTCGATCGTCGAGACGCCCTGCTCGACGAAGAGATGGGGAGCGCGCGAGCCGGGGCTCGCCGACGGCTGCTTCGGGTCCTCGTACAGCGCGTCCTCGCCGGGCTCGGAGATCACCGCGGGCGATCGGTAGCGGTAGCCGAGCTCGACGACGTGCTCCGGCACGTAGGGCTGCAGGTTCTCCTTGCTGTCCAGCTCGGGGTCGAGCCTGACGACGTAGCGCGTGTAGGCCTGCTCGACGGCGAACTCCCCGACCGGCCGCCGCTCGGTGTCGTACGTCGCGAGCAGGCCGTCACCGGCGCGGCCGTCGAGCGTGAAGGCGAGCTTCCACGCCAGGTTGTGCGCGTCCTGCACGCCCGTGTTGCCGCCGAAGCCGCCCGTCGGCGGCATGCCGTGCACCGCGTCGCCGGCGAGGAAGACCGGCCCCTCCTGGAACCGCTCGGCCCACTCGGCGGAGGCGTTCCAGCGCTGGACGTTCTCGATCTCGACCGGCAGATCGGGAGCGCCGAGCGCCTCGCGCACGTATTCGACGCACTGCTCCTCGCTCGACCCCTCCCAGATGTCGCGGTTGCGTCCGCCGCCCGCGTCGAGCGTCGCGTTGACGACCAGGAAGCCCGCATCGCCCGCGCGCGAGAAGCGGAAGAACCCCTGCTGGCGCGGATGGAAGACGTAGATGACGCTGAGGCTGCGGTCGCCGATCAGCTCGCGGACGTCGGCCCGGAAGTAGATCGTGATGCTGTTCGAGAAGCTCGGGTGACCGAGCAGCGGAATCCCGAGCCGCTCGCGAACCGGGCTGCGCACGCCGTCGGCGGCGACGAGGTAGCGAGCGCGGATCGTCTCCTCGCTCCCGTCCGCCCGGTTCTTGACCGTGGCCACGACACCGTCCGCCTCCCCCTCGAACGAGGCGAGCTCCTTCCCCCACTCGACCCGTGCACCGAGCTCTTCGGCCCGTCGGTGCAGGAGCGGCTCGAGCCCGATCTGCGTGACGAAGAGCCGCGCCGACGGGCTCAGGTCCTCGACGCCTTCGTTGATGTTGCGGAAGTAGTACTCGAGCTCCTTGCCCCCGAGGCTCTCGACCGAGACGATCGCCCCGTTCTGGACGAACTCGAGCTCCGAGGCGGTGACGATCTCGTCCTCGAGACCGACGCCGCGGTAGAGCTCGATCGTGCGCTGGTTGAAGAGCGCGGCGCGGGGGTGGATCGCAGTGCCGGGGTGCCGCTCGACGACGAGCGACTCGACGCCGTGCCAGCCGAGGAAGAGCGCCGTCGACAGGCCGACGAGGCTTCCGCCCGAGACGAGGACCGGAACTTCGCGCTCAGGCATCGGCCTCCGCGTTCCGCTCCCAGACGATGTGGAGGCCTTCGAGAGTTAGCAGCGGATCGAGCTTGCCGATCGTCTTCGAGTGCGGCGCGATCAGCTCCGCGAGGCCGCCCGTCGCCACGACCTGCGACTCGACGCCGAGCTCGCCGCGGATCGCCGCCACGATGCCGTCGACCTGGCCGGCGAAGCCGTAGACGAGGCCCGACTGGAGCGCCGTCGCCGTCGTCTTGCCGATCGGGGCCGGCGGCTCGACGAAGTCGACCTTGACGAGCCGTGCGGCGCGGGCGAACAGCGCGTCCATCGAAATCTCGATCCCCGGCGCGATCACGCCGCCGACGTACTCGCCTTCCGGCGAGACGACGTCGAAGTTGGTCGAGGTGCCGAAGTCGACGACGATGCAGGGCGACCCGTAGCGCTCCTTCGCCGCCACGGCGTTCATCAGCCGGTCGGGGCCGATCTCGCGCGGGGCGTCGTGCTTGATCGGGATGCCGGTGCGCACGCCCGGCCCGACGACGAGGATCGGCGCCTTCGCCCAGCGCTCGGCGAACCCCTCGTATTCCCGGACGAGTGCCGGCACCGTCGAGGAGAGGCACACGCCGTCCACCGAGGACAGGTCGATGAAGCGCCCGACGAGTGCGCCGAGCTCGTCCCCGGTCCGTTGGGTCTCGGTGGCGACACGCCAGTGCTCGAGCAGCTCGTCGCCCCGGTAGAGCCCGAAGACCGTCTGCGTGTTGCCCGCGTCGACTGCGAGGAGCACGTGAGGAGTGCGCTAGGAGTCGTCGTCGGCGGAGAGCGACTCGCCGATCCGCTCGGCAAGGGCTTCCGGAGTAAGGCTCGGCCCGTCGCCTTCGCCCCGCAACTCCTCGACCGTCACGTCGGCGGACGTGTAGACCTCGGTGCGAGGGAGCATCCGCGAGGGCCGGTTCTTGTCCCAGACCCACACGTCCTCCATGGTCACACGGAAGAACGGATAGTGCTCGCGCGGGACGAACTCGAGGTCGTACCGGTTGCAGAGGTAGGTCGCGTCCTGGGTCAGCACGCAGTAGCGGAAGAGCGCGAAGACCGCCGCGTACTCCTTCTTGATCCGGAGCTCGAGCTCCGCCTCGTATTCGTCGAGTTCGTCGAGGTGGGACATCTACGGTGATTGTAGACCCGCGAGCAGAGCCTGGACCGGCCCGCGCCCGGGCACGACCAGATCGGGGTCGAGCTCGGCGAGCGGCTCGAGGGCGAATCGCCGCTCGTGCAAGCGTGGATGCGGCACCGCGAGCCCTGGTTCGTCCACGATCTCGTCGCCGTAGAGGAGCAGGTCGAGGTCGATCGTGCGCGGGCCGAAGCGCGGGCCGTCGCGTGTCCGCCCGAGCTCTCGCTCGACCGCGAGCAGGAGGTCGAGCAGGGCGCGCGGGTCGAGTTCGGTGTCGACGGCGGCCGCTGCGTTGAGGAACGGCGGCTGTTCGAGCAGCCCGATGGGCTCGGTCTCCCGGATCGACGAGACGGCCGCGATGTCGACCTCGGGGTTGAAGGCGAGCATGTGGATCGCGCCCCAGATCATGTGCTCGCGGTCGCCGAGGTTCGAGCCCAGGCCCACGTAGGCCCGGGGCATCAGCGACGACGCTCGACCGTCACGGCCGAGTGCTCGACCGACGGATCCAGGCGGACCTGAGGCTTGCGGACGCGGACGCGCGCGGCCTCGACCGGAAAGCGCGCCAGGAGCTCGTCGACGAGCGTCGCCGCCAGCGCCTCCAGGAGCTGGAACGCGCGGCCGTCCGACACCTCGCGGACGAGCGCAGCCACCTCGCGGTAGTCGACCGTGTCCTCGACCCGGTCCGAGGCGCCCGTCCCGTCCGGCACCTCGAGCCAGACGTCGAAGACGAACGGCTGCCCGTCGCGCCGCTCCTCGGGATTGACGCCGTGATACCCGTAGAGCTCCAGCCCGGCGAGCTCGATCGTCGTCACGCCGACACCGCCTTGGCGACGGCGAGCGCCTCGACCGTCTCGCGGACGTCGTGGACGCGGAGGATCGTCGCACCGCGCTCGTACGCGGTCACGGCGGCGGCGAGGCTCGCCGCGAGCGGACCCGTGGTGGCGTCCGGCTCGCCGACGAGGCGGCCGAGGGATCGCTTCCGCGAGAAGCCGACCACGACCGGCCGGCCGAGCGCGCGCAGGACGTCGAGGCGCCGGACGAGCTCGACGTTGTGCTCCACGGTCTTGCCGAAGCCGATGCCCGGGTCGACGCAGACCATCTCCTCGCGGATGCCCGCCGACACCGCGTATGCGAGCCGCTCCTCGAGGAAGGCGGCGACCTCGGACGCGACGTCGCCGTAGCGCGGGTCGTCCTGCATCGTCCGCGGCTCGCCGAGCATGTGCATCAGGCAGAGGTAGCAACCCGCGTCGGCGACGACTCCGGCGAGCTCGGGATCGGAGCGGAGCGCGGTCACGTCGTTGACGAGCTCGGCACCCGCAGCCAGCGCCCGGCGCGCGACCTCCGCCTTGGACGTGTCGATGGAGACCGGCAGCTCGCCGCCGAGGGCGTGGAGCACGGGCATGACGCGTCGGAGCTCCTCGTCGACCGTCACGCCGCCGGAGCCGGGCCGCGTCGACTCGCCGCCGACGTCGACGATCGCAGCTCCCTCGTCGACCATGCGCCGCGCGGCCGCGATCGCGTCCTCCGCACGAAGGTTCACCCCGCCGTCCGAGAACGAGTCCGGCGTCACGTTGACGACGCCCATCACCGAGGGCGGAGTGAAGCGCTCCTCGAGCGGCAGTCTCACGCCGCCAGCGTAGTCGCGTGGCTATGAGGCGGGCGGCGCCGCGTCAGCGGGCGACGGCGGGGTAGTGGCCTCCGGTGCGGGCGGGGGCGTGGCCTCGGGCAGGGGCGGCATCACCGGATCAGGTGCAGGCTCCGATGCAGTCCGCGCCGGACGGCTTCGCCCTAGCGTCGACGCGCTCCACAGGCTGGCCGTTCCCAACTCCAGCGCCCAACAAGCCGAAGTCACCGCACGCAGCCCTGACGACGACGGTCTCGTAGAAGCCGAACGTGACGGCACCGAGTGCCAAGCCGGCATCGGCCGAGAGCGGGGTGGCCCAGGTGAGCGTCGAGAAGATGCGCATCGCCACGACAACGCAGAGCGCGATCATCAGGAGCCCGACCCCGTGGGCGCCAGGAATGCCGATGTCCCAGTACGAGCCACCGTTGTCCGAAAGCCAGATGGCGACGAACACGAGCACGACCCCCGCGATCGACGGCAAGGCCTCGATGGGGTCGGTCGGCGATGCGGCAGCTGCCAGCCTCGCCCGGCCACGCTCGCGAAGACGGCACCGATGGGGATCAACGCCGTACAGATGCCGAGCCACGCGCCGGCGCCGAGCGCGTTGAAGTTGTCCCAGGCGATCGCTGCTGGGAGGAAGAGGTAGTACCCGAGCGCCGCGCCGCCGGCTGCGGCCGCGCCTGCGTCGAGCCTCGGGCCGCCGAGAGCGCCGGACGCGAGACAGACTGCTGCGAGGAGCAGAGTGATCAGGAGGTACGCGATCGTCGTTCCATCGTCGCTGTACGTCGCGGAGGAGCTGTCCGCCGACAGGGAGACCCAGATCGCTGCGATCCCGGCTACGACGCCCACCCCTGCCACGGCCCTGCCCGACAGGACCTGTGTCATCGCCCGCTCCTTTCCTCCCGAGTCGCCTCTCTGACCCGCGAGATACCACAGGCTCGGGCCGATTGGAACGACCGAAGCAGGACGCCGGAGTCGGATAGGTTCCAGCCGTGCGCATCGCCGTCCTCGGAACCGGGATCATGGGCGCGCCGATCGCGCGGCGGCTCGCGGAAGCGGGCCACGAGGTGCGGGCATGGAACCGGACGAGCGAACGGGCAGAAGGGCTCGGCGCCGAGGTCGCCGCCACGCCCGCCGAGGCGGTGGCGGACGCGGAGCTCCTCGTCACGATGCTCGCCGACGGCCCGACTGTCGACGCCGTCGTGCGCGAGGCGGTTCCCTCGGCGGTGCCGGGAACGCTCTGGGTTCAGACGAGCACCGTCGGCGTCGACTGGACGAAGCGACTGGCGGCGCTGGCCGCGGACGCTGGCCTCGTCTACGTCGACGCGCCGGTCCTGGGGACGCGCGCGCCGGCCGAGCAGGGCCAGCTGGTGGTGGTGCTCGCCGGGCCGGAGGAGGCGAGGGCGACCTGCGAGGCGGTGCTGGTCGCGATCGCCCGCAAGCTCGTCTGGCTCGGCGACGAGATCGGCTCGGCGAGCGCGCTCAAGCTCGTGCTCAACCACTGGATCCTGAACTCGCTCGAGAACGTCGCCGAGACGGTCGCGTTCGCACAGGCTCTGGGCGTCGAGCCGGGGCTGTTCCTCGAGTCGATCGCGGGGGGCGGTATGGACATGCCCTACGCGCACATGAAGACGGAGGCGATCGTTGCCGGGAACATGGAGCCCTCGTTCACGCTCCGCCTGGCCGCGAAGGACGTCGAGCTCATCCTCGACGCGGCCTCGAACGCCGGGGTCGACCTCGCCCTCGCGCGCGCGGCGCTCGAACAGATGACGCACGCGATCGACCTCGGTCACGGCGACGAGGACATGGCTGCCACGTACTACGCCACGCACCGCGAGTGACACTCAGGTGCCAGGCACGTGCCTGGCACCAATGGTGTCCGCCCGAGACGAGGCAGCTCGAAGCGGCCGCCGTGCGGCCGCGTTACGCCGGTCTACAGTCGTGAGCCGATGGGCCGGATTGGCCCGAGGCCTTTACGACTGGGACGGCTCAGGCGGCGGCTGCATGGTCGCTCCCGGGAGCGGGAACGGCTTCGGCTGCGGCAGCCGCTTGCGCTTCTCGGCGGCGGGCTTCTCGGTGGCCGGCGGCGGGGTCTCCTCCTTGAAGACCTCCTCCTCGGCCTCGCCGGCGAGCAGGCGCTCGAACTGGTCCTTGTCGATCGTCTCGCGCTCGATCAGGATCCCGGACATCTGGTGCAGCAGCTCCATGTGCTCGCGCAGGACCTGCAGCGCCGTCTCGTGCGCCTCCTCGATCACGCGGCGGATCTCGTCGTCGATCTCGCGCGCCATCTCCTCGGAGTAGTCGGGCTCGGCGCCCATCTCGCGCCCGAGGAACGGCATGTCGTGGTTCCGGCCGAGCACGCGCGGCCCGAGCTTCTCGGACATGCCGAAGCGCATGATCATCTGCTTGGCCGTGTGCGTGACCTTCTCGATGTCGTTCGCGGCACCGGTCGTGACCTCGTGGAAGACGAGCTCCTCGGCCGCGCGGCCGCCGAGCGTCATGGCCATCTGCGACATGAGCGTCGCCTTCGTCGTCAGGTAGCGGTCCTCGCGCGGCAGCGAGATCGTGTAGCCGAGCGCTTGGCCGCGGCTGATGATCGAGATCTTGTGCACCTCGTCCGTCTCGTCGAGGTAGTGGCCGACGAGGGCGTGGCCCATCTCGTGGTACGCCGTGATCTTGCGCTCCGCCTCCGAGAGCAGTCGCGTCTTCTTCTCGGGACCCGCGATCACGCGCATGATCCCTTCCTCGAGCTCCTCCTGGTCGATCAGCTTCTTGCCGCGGCGGGCGGCGAGGAGCGCCGCCTCGTTGACGAGGTTGGCCAGGTCGGCGCCGGTGAAGCCCGGGGTGCCGGCTGCCAACGTGTCGAGCTCGATCTCGCGGGCGAGCGGCTTGCCCTTCGTGTGCACCTCGAGGATCTTGCGGCGGCCGACGCGGTCGGGGCGGTCGACGACGATCTGCCGGTCGAAGCGGCCGGGCCGAAGCAGCGCCGGGTCGAGGATGTCGGGACGGTTCGTGGCCGCGATCAGGATCACGTTGTCCTTCAGCTCGAATCCGTCCATCTCGACGAGCAGCTGGTTCAGCGTCTGCTCGCGCTCGTCGTGGCCGCCGCCGAGACCGGCACCGCGGTGTCGGCCGACGGCGTCGATCTCGTCGATGAACACGATGCACGGCGCCGCCTGCTTGGCCTGCTCGAACAGATCCCGGACGCGCGAGGCGCCGACGCCGACGAACATCTCGACGAAGTCGGAGCCGGAGATCGAGAAGAACGGCACGCCCGCCTCGCCGGCGACCGCGCGCGCGAGCAGCGTCTTGCCGGTGCCGGGCGGCCCGTAGAGGAGCACGCCCTTCGGGATGCGCGCGCCGAGCGCCTGGAACTTTTTCGGGTTCTCGAGGAACTCCTTGATCTCCTGCAGCTCCTCGACCGCCTCGTCGACGCCGGCCACGTCCTTGAAGCCGATCTTCGGCGAGTCCGGCGCCATCCGCTTGGCGCGGCTCTTGCCGAAGCTCATCACCTTCGAGCCGCCGCCCTGCACCTGGTTCATCAGGAAGATCCAGAAGCCGAACAGGAGCACGAACGGCAGGAGCGAGGTGAGGATCCCCCACCACGGCGAGCCGCCGACGCCCTTCGAGTCGAAGCCGACGTGCTGCTTCTCGAGCAGCGACTGGAACTGCTGCGCCGACTGGTCGCTCGGGTAGTTGACGCTGAAGCTGGGGTCGTTCGTGTCGGTCGGCGTGACCGTGATCTGCCGCTTGCTCGGGTTGAAGACGACGAGCTTGTACTGGTCCGGCGTCAGCTTGACCGTGTTGATGACGTCGGAGTACGTCGCCTTGTGCCCCGTGGACTTGTGCGGGATCAGCGTCTGGCTCGCCAGGTAGACGAGCAGCACGATCACGACAAGCGGGAAAAGCGCGCTGCGGAAGAAGCGATTCACGCGATCTCAGTGGCCAGAGTAGCAGGCACTCTGTCTTCGCCAGATGCCTGCAAACGGTTTCCTTTCAGGCTCCTTCGGGGATCAACTCCTCGCTCAGTACGCCGACATACGGCAGGTTCCTGTATCGCTCCGCGAAGTCGAGCCCGTAGCCGATCACGAACCGATTCGGGATCTCGAAGCCGACCCAGCGGACGTCGACGTCGATCTCCCGCCGGGCCGGCTTCGTCATCAGCGCGGCGACCTCGAGCGAGGCGGGCTCGCGGGACTCGAGATTCCGGATCAGATAGGAGAGCGTGAGCCCTGAGTCGATGATGTCCTCGACGACGAGCACATGGCGGCCCTCGATGTTGATGTCCAAGTCCTTGAGGATGCGGACGACGCCGGAGCTGTCCGTGGCGGCGCCGTAGCTCGAGATCGCCATGAAGTCGACCTCGCAGGGCACGGTCAGGTGCCGCATCAGGTCGGCCATGAAGAAGACGGCGCCCTTGAGGACGCCGACGAGAAGCGGGTCCCGCCGTTCCCGGCCGTAGAACGCGGAGATCTCCTCGCCCAGTTCGGCGATGCGGCTCTGCAGCGCTGCCTCGTCGATCAGGACCTCGCCGACGCCGCGCTCGAGCTCAGTCCGCGTCGTCATCGCGCTCCCACTCCACACCGGCAGTCTCCACGATTCCGGGCACGCAGACAACCTCGCCACCCTCGACGACCAGCGGCCAGGCGGCCCGATCGCGGCGCGGCACCTTCGCATCGACGAACACGTCCTGCACCTTCTTGCTTCGTCCCTGTAGACGGTCGCCGGGCTGCCAGGCACGCACCTCGAGGCCCGGACGGTCTGAGGCGATCGTCCAGGGACCGAAGCGGACGGGGCCGTGCTCGAGGCTCACGCGGTCGTACTCGCGGACCGCGCGGATGCCGCCGCCGAGGTCGGTCTCCTTCGTGCCGGCGCTCGTCGCCAGCAGCTCCTGCAGCGTTCGCTCGAGCGTGCGCGGCAGGCGTGGATGCTCGTCCGCGGCGGCGAGAGCGAGCAGGTTCTCTGGCGCCCGTGGGTCGAGCTCTTCGAGGAGCGGCAGGATCCGTGAGCGGATCAGGCCTCGCTTCGTGCCGCTGTTCGAAGTGTCTTCACGGTACGCGAGGCCGACCGCCGCACAATAGGCCTCGGTCTCCTCGTGCCAGAGCCCGAGCAGCGGCCGCACGACGCCGTCCTCGCGCTTCGGCTTGATCCCGGTGCCGGCGCGGCCGCTCGAGACGAGGCGGTAGAGGACCGTCTCGACCTGGTCGGAGGCCGTGTGGCCGGTCGCACGGAGGCGGTCGGTCGCGAACGAGTAGCGGAGCTCGCGCAGCTCGGCCTCCGTGCGACCGGGCGGCGCCGCCACCACCTCGGCGCCGAGGACCTCGCGACAGAAGCGCGCGTCGTCCTCGGACTCGGCTCCGCGCAGGCCGTGGTCGACGTGTAGCGCGGAGACGCGGTAGCCGAGCTCGCGCAGCACGTGCCAGAGGCAGGTCGAGTCGGCGCCGCCGGAGACGAGGCAGGTGACCTCCCCGCCAGGGTCGACCAGTTCTCGGCGACGGATGAAGTGCTCCACGCGCCTGCGCAGCTCGCGAACGTCCATACGAGCCATTGTGGCGGACGGCGCTACTCGGACCGCCTCGGCTGCGCGACTTCCGCCTGACTCTCCCAAAACACCTTCAGGTACCGCCGCCGTCGGCGAGGAACCAACTGCCGCTTCGTCCAGCGCGGCGGCCCGTGCCGCGCGACGACGCGGGCCTGCTCGCGGCAGAAGCTCTCCGAGAACGGCGCGCGCTCCTCCAGGACGGGCGAGCGCGCGCTGCCGCAGAGCTCGCGGCCGCAGTCGCAGCGTCGCATGATGTGCTCGCGTGCTTCCACGTCGGCGATGCAGGGCGGAAGATCGGGATCGAGGGCGGCACGCTCCGCCTTGTCCAGGTCGCTGCTGCGCAGCCGATACGTCATGTTGCTCAGGAGAACGACGTCGCCGGCGAGTTGGCTCACGTCGTGCCTTCCTTGCTCGACCCACCTGACGGCGTCGCGCTCGTGCGTCCACATGTACCTCGTCAAAGGGGGCTCCTTGCCCGCAGCGGCTCGCCCGAGCTCCGTCAGACCCTCGTTGGCGAGCTCGACCCCGCGCCTGACCAACGCATGGGGCTCGCTCGACCGAACGGCGCGGAGCTGGTCCTTGAGGCCGTCGGCGGCGCCGTCGCGCCGGTTCCACGCCGTCGCGAGAAGCGCGTGCACGAGCACGAGCCGGGCGTGCCAGAAGAGCAGCCGCCTTCCCGCCAGCAGCTCCCCCACATGCGTCGCGTTCGCCTCCCTCGCCCTGTCGTTCAGGAGGGCCAGCTTCAATCCCTGTGCGAGTGACATCTCCCCGCGCAACCTCGACATGCGGTTGTCGAGGCACAGAAGGGTGACGCGGTCCAGTTGCTCCTCGACATGGGTCCCGCTCCCGCGAAGGGCGGGGAGGATCCACGCGAGCGACCGCAGAGAGCTTCCGAGCCGGTCGTCCGGATGCGACATGCCGGCGGGGTCGCCGTGCTCGGCCGTCGTGAGAACGTCCTCGATCTCCTTCGCGAGCGTCTCCTCCGGTGTGTTGGTCGCCATGGCCAAAGCCTTCGCGGCGGGCCACGCCACTTCCACGTCTCCGCTCGCCGCCAGCTGCCAGAGCCGCCGGTGAGCCCCGGGGGCCTGCCAGCCACCGAGGGCGCGCACGAGTCCGAGCAGCTCGTCGCCGTACGACGTCTGGGCGTCGTCCGCGAACGACTCCTCGATGCACCGCCGGGCCAGCGCCTCGACCCGCTCGCAGAACTCGTCGAGCCCGCACGTGCCGGCGATGCGGACAGCGGCGGCGACGACGGACGGTCGAAGCTCGACGGCGCTCTCCGCCGCTCCGAGGAAACGGCGGAAGGTCTCTGTGCGTGCCGGGCCGTCATGGAGGAGGTGCCAGAAGATCAGCGAGCCGAGCACATGCCGGTCGGCACGCTGGCTGAGCCCGGGCGAGCCCGCAACCTGCTGCAGATCCTCCAGGAGCCGGTCGGAATCCTCCTGAAGGGTCGCTCCCAGGTACGAGCCGAGGTCGTCGGCTGCGAAGCCCACACGCTCCGACCCGAACCACAGAAGGTTGAGACAGCGCGCATCGGAAAGAGCCCGGCCCTTCACGTGGTCAAGGGACGTCTTGGCGACCATCAGGTCCGGCCGCTTGGCTGCCGTCAGCGCACACGCAACCTCCTCTGCTGCCTTCCTCGCCTCGTGCGCACGTCGCGTGCGGCCGGCCGCTCCGGTGTCGCCGGAGGTCCGGTCGAGGTCGATCCTGCCGCCGTCGATCGCGTCGAGGTACCTCTGGAGAACCGTCGCACGCCACTGGTCGGTATGCGAAGGCAGCGCGTCGAGCAGGACTCCTGCCCGCTGCAACCGCAGCAGCACGTCGAGGTAGAAGGGCGCGATGAATGAATCGCCGACGAGATCCGGGAGCTGGTCCACGGCGGCGTACGCCTCCCGAATACGCCCCTCGACGGCCGAGCCGTCGTCCTCCGCGGCGGTTCGCCGGATCTCGTCCTCGAGGAACGTCCTGGCTTCCTCGCGACTGAAGAGGTCGAGGTCCTCGCGCAGCGCCACGATGTCGCCGAGCGGAAGCTCCCGCGTCGAGGCGAGGACGACGGCGATGTTGTTGGAGCGGAGCGACCGGATGGCCCTGCGGAGCCGCTCGCCGTCGTCGTGCCACATCGACTCGACGATCTCGTCGTCGAACCCGTCAATGAGCGCGACCATGTCGCGCGTTCCCTTCGCACGGTGCCAGATGGCGTCGACTTCCTCGTCCGTCTCCAGCACGTCGTCGATGTTCTGGCAGAAGGCTTCCTTGACGAGCTTCACGTCGAACGGGCCGTCGGGCCGTGCGAGCACCGGGACCGGAATGAGCTTCTTCATCGCCAGCTCCGGGATGAGCCAGGCGATGAAGCTCGTCCTGCCCGTCCCGGCTCGCCCCTGGACGACGGCGACGGCCGGCTCCCGGCTGCGGGCGATCCCGTCGGCGAGCAGCCTCACCATCGTGGGCCGGACCTTCGGTGGGCGCGCGAGCGCCCAGTCCACGAGCTCCCAGGACTCCTTGCAGGCACACCTGCGGTAGCTTCTGAGGGCCCACTGCCGCTTGAAGCCGAACAACCAGTAATACGCCGCCGCCGCGACCAGCGCCGCCACCGCCACGTGCTCGAGGAGAGCGACTCCGACGTCGTGCGCCCTTGCCTCCCTGTCGAGCCAGTGCCCGGCGGGCGCCCAGGCGAGGCCGAGCACGAGCGGTACGCCGACGACGAGGGAGAAGACGAGAAGGGCCAGACCCGGCCCGTAGCGCCAGATGACCTGCGATGCCCATTGCACGCCCTTCGGCCGGCGAAGATGCCGCCTGGTGACGGAATCGTGCGAGGCAGTGGAGGGCACGGCGACCTCCTAGGATCGACAGCCCGGCTAACTAATACAGAGGCCGACCTGCGTGTCAAGCGTAACGAGCGCTAGAAGATCAGGCTGCGGTACGAGATCGTCTGCTTCATCCCGATCGACTCGTACGTGCGGATCCCGGCCTCGTTTTCGGCGCGCACGAAGAGGCACACGGTCGGCGTGCGCGCGAGCAGGAGACGGCAGAGGTCGCGCATCCCGCGCTTGCCGTAGCCGCGTCCACGAACCGAGGGATCGACCCAGACCTGCTGCAGCTGGACGGCGTGCGGCGTCCAGGCGGAGGCCTCCGCCTTGAACAGGATCGTCTCGCCGTCGAGCCAGATCCACGAGCGCCCCTCGCCGATCTGGGCCTGCGTTCGCCAACGAAACCCCTCGGGATCGCGGCGCAGCGGGTCGATCCCGATCTCCTCGAAATGCGCCCGCGCGCAGGCCGGGACGAGGACGTCGAGGTCGCTCGTCGTCGCCTCGCGGAGCTCCGTCTCCCCCGGCTCCGGCGGCTCGCGGAGAACGTAGACCGGCTGGCCCGGCCGATCCTCGCGCGGCACCGGCATCCGCGCGCCGGCGGCCTCCCAGAGCTCGCCCACCGCCTGCTCCTCGCCGATCAGCATGCGCGCACGGCTGCGCGAAGTGACGCCCGCGAACGCTCCGCAGCCGCGACCCGAGGGGACGACGTTGGCGCCGACGTGGCACAGCGCGACGAGCCGGCCGTCTTCTTCGACGGCGCTGAACCGGCCGAGGCCGCGCCGCGCGACGTCCTCGAGGAAGACGCGCTCGACCGGGTCCCCGGCGCAGTACTCGAGGATCGGCTCGAGCCGGGGGATGACGGTCTCCGCGGACATCGCCTGCAACTCTAGGCGCCGAAACCCGTAGGCTTCGGCCCCATGCCGATCCACCTCCGCGCCGAGCCGGGCGACTACGCCGAGGCCTGTCTTCTCCCCGGTGATCCCCTGCGGGCGAAGTACATCGCCGACACGTTCCTAACCGACCCGAAGCAGGTGAACGGCGAGCGCGGGATGCTCGGCTACACGGGCGCGTTCGAGGGCAAGCCGGTCTCGGTGCAGTCGAGCGGGATGGGCTGCCCGTCGGCGGCGATCGTGATCGAGGAGCTCGTGATGCTCGGCGTCAAGCGCATCCTGCGCGTTGGAACGTGCGGCGGTCTCCAGCCGGACATGAAGCTCGGCGACCTGATCGTGGCGCTGACCGCCGTCCCGGCCGATGCGACCGCGCGCCACCTGATCGGCGAGCAGCACGTGCCCACGGCCGACTGGGACCTGGTCCACGGCGCCGTCCATGCGGCGAAGGAGCTCGGCAAGCCGGTTCGCGTCGGCCCGATCGTCTCCAGCGACATCTTCTACAACCCGGACGGCGGCCAGTACCAGCGCTGGTCGGAGCGCGGCGTGCTGGCGGTCGAGATGGAGGCGGCGGTCCTGTTCACGCTCGGCGCGCTCCGGAAGATCAAGACCGGCTGCCTCCTGACGGTCTCCGATGTCGTGATCGAGGGCGAGTTCATCCGGATCTCGGACGAGGAGATGCGGGCCGCGGTCGACCAGATGACCGAGCTCGCGCTCCACACCGTCACCGCCGCGGGCGAGAAGCATTAGCGGGCCCGGGACAGTCTTCCTCGTCAACCCCGCGTCGGCGAGCGGCGCCACGGGCCGCCGCTGGCCGGAGCTCGCCCGCAAGGCCGCCGCCCTGGGGCTCACGGGCGACGCGCTGTTCTCGGAGCAGCCGGGGCATCTCCGCGAGCTCGCCCGCGCGGCCGTGGAGGGAGGCGCGTCGCTGCTCGTCGCGGTCGGCGGCGACGGCACGGTCAACGAGGTCGCGAACGGCCTCGTCGGGGCGGAAAGCGCGGAGCTGGTGATCATCCCGCGCGGGACGGGCGGCGATTTCGTGCGCACGTTCGGCATCCCCGCCAGGCTCGAGGACGCCGTGCGCGTCGCGCTCGAGGGCCGGACGCGGACGATCGACCTCGGCCGGGCTGCCTACCGCGCCTGGGACGGCGAGCCCCGCGAGTCCTACTTCGCCAACATCGCCAGCGCGGGGATGAGCGGGGCGGTCGCGAAGCGGACGAGCGAGGCGACCCGCGCTCCGTTCGGGGGCAAGGTCGCGTACCTCTGGTCGACCGTCGTCGTCTTCGCGCGCTGGCGGAACACGGAGGTGCAGGTCACCGTCGACGGCGATCTGCGGTCCGGCCCGATGTTCGACGTGATCGTCGCCAACTGCCGGTATCTCGCGGGCGGGATGAAGATCTGCCCGGACGCCGAGCCCGACGACGGCCTGCTCGACGTCCTGCTGATCGGCGACGTGGGCAAGCTCGACCTGGCGTTGACGATGCCGAAGATCTACCAGGGGACACATCTCCCGCATCCGAAGGCAGAGCTCCTGCGCGGGGCGTCGATCACGGTCGAGGCCGCGGTGCCGCTACCGGTCGAGATCGACGGCGAGCAGCCCGGGACGACGCCGGTGCGATTCGACGTCGTTCCCGGTGCGCTTCGGCTTCGGGTTCCGGCCTAGGAGCCGCTCGAGCCCGACTCGGGCTTCGCCTTCGCCCGGGTGGCGGGCTTGCGGGCCGTCGTCGTGCGCCGTCGCGCCGTGGTCGTCTTCGCCTTCGGCTTCTCCAGCGCGGCGAGCCGCTTCTCGACCGCCGCCACCCTCCGCTCGAGCGGATCGATGCGCCGCAGCTTGGTCGCGAGCTCGTCGACCCCGCCGCGGACCTCTGCCATCGCCTTCAGCATCAGCTTGCCGCCCGGCAGGTCGGACAACCGCTGGATCGCGTCCTCGCCCGCGTCGCTGAGCCGCGAGACGACGTCCTTCTCCTGTGTCTTTCGCGAACGTGCCATACCTGGACGATAACTCGTGCGGTACCCGACACGCGTGCCTGGCACGTGCCTGGCACCGGTCAGGTGCCGGGCTCCGAGGCGAGATGGCGGCGCACGGCGGAGAGCGTCTCCCCGGCCGGAGCATGGATCACGATCGCCGCCTCGCCGTCGAACGGCGTCGGCTCGGCATTCACGATCGCGACCGCTCCCCCCGCCCGGAGCGTGGTCTCCGGGAGCGCGGCGACCGGGAAGACGGCGAGCGAGGAGCCGACGACGAGCAACAGCCGCGCGCTGCCGGCGAGCTCGACCGCCCGCTCGATTGCCGCCGCCGGCAGCAGCTCGCCGAACATGACCACGTCCGGCTTCAGCACGCTCCCACAGAGCGGACAGCGGGGCGCCGGCGCCTTCTCGAGCAGCCGCACGACCTCGTCGAAGCTCGACGTCTCTGCCGCAGGAGAGGCAGCTCGCCGTCCGGATCGAGCCGTGCACCTCGACGACGTCGCGAGAGCCGGCCAGCTCGTGGAGCCGATCGACGTTCTGGGTGACGATCGCCCGAACGTAGCCCGGCTCGCTCGAGCTCGGCCAGAGCCTCGTGCGCGGCGTTCGGACGCGCGGTCGCGAGCACTCCGAGACGACGTCCGTAGAAGTCCCAGACCTTCACCGGATCACGGCGGAACGCGTCGATCGACGCGTACTCCATCGGGTCGTATTGCGCCCAGATCCCGCCCGCCGACCGGAAGTCGGGAATGCCGCTCTCGGTGCTCACGCCGGCGCCCGTCAGGACGACGCACGGCTGGCGCGCGCGGATCAGCTCGGCGAGTCGCTCGACGGACACGGCCGAGTTGTACAGCTTCGGTGCCAGACACCGACCCGGCGCGTGCCTGGCACCAACCCGGCACGTGCCTGGCACGTGCCGGGCACTAGAGTTGTCGCCCCGTGCCCGAGCAGACGTTCTCTCACGCGACCGAGGTCTCGGTGCGCTTCGCCGAGACCGATGCGCAGGGCATCGCGCACAACGCCTCCTACCTCGTCTGGTACGAGGTGGCGCGCGTCGACTACCTGGCCCGCTTCACGGGCGGGTACAACCGCATCCGCGAACTCGGTATCGAGGCGCTGACGATCGAGGCCCACGTGCGCTACCTGGGCGCCGTACGCTTCGACGACCGGCTGCGGATCAACGTCCGCTGCGGCGATCTCCGCGGTGCGCGCTTCCGCTTCGACTACCTGATCGAGCGCATCAGCGACGCCGAGGCCGAGCCGGTCGCGGACGGTTGGACGCTGCACGCGACCGTCGACCACGACTCGCTTCGCCCGACGCGGCTCCCGGACTGGCTGCGCGAGGCGATCGAACAGGCCGAAGCCTCGTCGTAGGAGGCGTCAGTGCGTCGGGTCGGTCGGGCCGGCCGGCCCCGTCGGACCCGCGGCGCCCGTCGGACCGGATGCGCCCGTCGGGCCCGACGCACCGGTCGGCCCGGCCTTCACGGGCGGCTTCGTCCCGATGTGGACGACCCGCTTCTCCCCGACGTAGCGCGAGTACCAGACGTTGTCGTAGATCAGCTTCCCGTCGGCCGCGTACACCTTGCGGTGCACGGACGTCGACAGCGGCGACGACCCTGCCTCAACGATCACCTTCGTCCCCTTCGCCAGCGTCGAGTCCTTCACCCACTGCGTCGGCGGCTGCCCGGTCGCGACGAGCGGCGCCGTCTCGCTCACGACGTGCCGGTGGGGACTCGTGCCGTACAGGTTGACGGTCAGCGAGTACGACGAGACGAACGTACGGAGAAGCAGCCACGCCTTCGTGTCGTTCACGAACTTGAGATCGACGTCGGGGTAGTTGACGGTTGCGTCGCGCCCCTGCGGGTAGTGGCTGATGTAGAGCGCGTGATTCGTCCGGGCGGTGATGTCGAGCCCCCCCTCGTACGCAGCGTTGAACACGGTCGTCGAGACCTGGCAGACGCCGCCGCCGAGCCCTGTCGTGAGCTCGCCGTTGATGATCACGGGCGCTTCGAGAAAGCCCTTGGAGGCGTTGCGGTCGCCGGTCGTGCCGTTGAACGAGAAGGTCGATCCGGGAGCGATCAGCGTCCCGTCGATCAGGTGCGAGACCAGCTCGACGTTGTGGATGCGGTTCGCCACGCCGCCGAATTCGGTCGTGTACGAGGAGACGAGCTCCTTGACGCCCATCGCCTGCGCGTCCTTCACCGTCCGCTTCGCCGGTGAGGTCTGCACGACGACGAGAGCCGTCCGCCCCGTCGGGGAGAGCGCGGCCTTCACGATGTTGTGCGCCGTCGCGGGGATGTTCAGCGCACGGCCAGGCAGGTCGGGCACGATCCTCACCGCGCTGCCGGAGACGGCGAAGGTCGCGTCCTTCGGCCCGCGGTTGAGTGCCTTCTGGAGTTGCGCGACGAAGGCGTCGGCCTGCTTCCCGCCGAGCGAGATCGACTGCGAGCCCAGGCTCGGGAGGCGCAACATGCCCGCGAGGCGCCAGCGCCCGAGCCGTAGGGTCGCGTCGCCGCTCTCGAGCACGACCGGCGCGGAGAGCGCGGTCTGCACCTTCGCCACCGCACCCGTCAGCATCGTTGCGGTCACCTGTGGCGGCTGCGGGGAGAGCGCCAGCACGAGGGGCGCGCGGCTGAGGCCGGCGAAGCGGGCGAGGAGCTGCGTGCGGGCATCCGCGCGGTCGATCGAGATCCCGGCCCGACCGTCGACGACCACGGGATGCAGGCCGTGGAGCACGATCGCAGCATTCCTCGGGGTGCGGCCGACCGAGCCGACGATCCGGTCGAGCGCCAGGTCGAACTCGTGCCCGTCGGCGTGCGCGACAGGCGTGACCGTGACACCGAACAGCGACTGGAACAGCCGGCGGAAGCCCCGGATCGGGCCGAACCCGTCGGCGCGCGAGCGGGCAGACGCAACGGCGCGCGGCCAGTCGACGGTGATGCCGAGGTCGCTCTGGCGGATCAGGAAGGTGTGCCCGGCGACACGGACCGGAACCGGCGTCGTCGCGAGTGCGGTCGCCTTCTGCTCGAGCAGGCTCGCGGCTTCCTTCGCCGACATGCCCCCGACGTCCACGCCCGCAATCGTCGTCCCGTCGGCCAGCGTGCTCGGCGAGCCTGCATAGACCTCGCCGACGACGAAGGCGCCGATGACGAGCAGCAGCAGCACGATCCCGACCAGCCGCCTGATTGCGCGGTTCCTGGCCTGCCGCCGCCGCCTCACCTGCCGCGCGACGTGGGTCTCCTGGTGGGCGATCTCCCCCTGCACGGGCGGCCATTGTATCGAGCGGGCCTTGGGGCTTTCGGTGATGATCTCTCGCGTGGCAGCACCCTCAGCACCCGCCGCGCACCCCCTCTCGATCGCCGACGCCCGGGCTCTCTGGAAGCCCGAGCGGCCCGTACCTGAACACGGCGAGCTACGGTCTTCCGCCGCAGCCGGCGTGGGATGCGCTGCAGGTCGCGCTCGACGAGTGGCGGCACGGCCGCACGAGCTGGGAGCACTGGAACGAGGCGACCGACCGCGCACGGGAAGCGTTCGCGCGTCTCGTCGGTGTTCCGCCTGATCGGGTCGCCGCCGGCTCGACGGTCTCGTCCTTCGTCGGCGTCCTCGCCTCGTCCGTTCCGGACGGTGCCCGCGTGGTCGTCCCGGAGATCGACTTCGCGTCGCTCCTCTTCCCGTTCCTCGTGCACGAGCAGCGCTTCGACGTCGTCACGGTGCCGCTCGAACGCCTCGCCGACTCCGTCGACGAGCTCACGGACGTGGTCGCGTTCAGTGCCGTGCAGTCGTCGAACGGCGCCGTGGCGGATATCGATGCCGTCCTCCGGGCCGCCGCCGCGAACGAGGCGCTGACCGTGGTCGACGCCACGCAGGGTTGCGGCTGGCTGCCTCTCGACGCGTCCCGGTTCGACGCGCTCGTCTGTGCCAACTACAAGTGGCTCATGTCACCGCGCGGCACGGCGTTCATGACCGCGTCGGAGCGGCTGCGGGAGCGGACGGAGCCGTTGCTCGCCGGCTGGTACGCGGGCGCCGACGTCTATGCGTCGTACTACGGGCGCCCGCTCCGCGTCGCCGAGACGGCTCGTCGCCTCGACACGTCTCCGGCGTGGTTCAACTGGGTGGCGGCCGCACCGGCGATCGAGACGCTGCTCGCGGTCGGCGTCGAGGCGGTCCGCGACCATGACGTGGCGCTCGCAAACCGCTTCCGCGTCGGTCTCGGTCTCGAGCCGTCCGACTCGGCGATCGTCTCGACCGACGTTCCGGGCGCAGCCGAGAAGCTCGCCGGGGCAGGCATCCTCGCCTCGGTGCGCGCGGGCTCTCTCCGCGCCTCGTTCCACCTCTACAACACATCCGACGACGTCGACGCGGCGCTGGCGGCGCTCCTCGGCTGAGCCCCGGTGCCAGGCACGTGCCTGGCACCTGCCTGGCACCAAACCGCGTGTCAGCCGGGGAGGCGCACCTCAACCTCCGTCCCTCGCCCGGGCGCCGAGCGGATGTCGAACCGTCCCCCGGCGCTCTCAACGCGCTCCCGCTGCGACTGGAGCCCGATGTGCCCTTCCGCGATCCGGGCTGGGAGCGCGCCGAGGTCGAAGCCGCGGCCGTCGTCGCGTACCGCCAGCTCGACCGATCCGTTCCGCTCGAAGAGCTCGACCGACACGTTGGCGGCCTGAGCGTGCACCGCCGCGTTAGCGAGGAGCTCGCGTGCGGCCCCGAAGAGAACGACCTCCTGCCGATGCCGCCGGGGATAGGACAGGTCAAACCGGACAGTGAACGAGCCGCGCCGCGCCGCACGCTGGCCCGCCGCCCGGAGCGCAGCCTCGAGCCCGGACTGCTCGAGCACGTACGGATGGAGCTCGAACACCGCCTCCCGCAGCTCGGCGATCGTCGCCCCGACGGCCGCGTCGGCGCGGGCAAGCGCCTCGCGCGTCTCCGGCGTTCCGCCCTCGGCCACCTCCTCGAGATCGTGGCGGGCCGAGAGGAGATTCTGGATCGCCTGGTCGTGCAGCCCTTCCGCGAGAGCGCGACGCTCGCGCTCGCCGGCGCTCAGCGCCTCGGCGATCAGTCCACGTCTCCGCTCGGCGAGCTCGGCGACTGCACGTGTTCGCTGCTCGAGCACCGCCGACAGGAGCACGGCTGCGAGGCCGATCCAGAGGAAATAGCCGGCCTGGACCGCGATGAACCGCGTTGCCTGTGGCTGCGCGTGCGCCGGGTGGGCCAAGGCCTGGAGGAGGTAGGCGACGACGGTGATCGCGCTCGACAGCGCAGTCAGGGCCGGCTGGAAGCGGAACGCGACCGCGATCGGCACGAGGAAGTACGTGAGCCGCGCCTCCGAGTACGCACCGCCCGAGAGGACGACGAGCATGGTGATCGCGGCCACGTCGACTGCCGTCCCGATGAGCGCGAAGCGCGACGAGATCGGCCTCGTATAGACCCAGGCGAGCATTCCGATCGCGTAGACGGCGACGACGGCGACGGCCACGAGGAAGCTCGTCCGCTCCTCCTTGGGATGCGGAAGGGTCTCTGCGGCGACGATCAGCGGCAGAGCGAGGAGGCGCAGCCAGGCAACCCGCCGCTCGACCTCCGTCAGCGCGGCCGTCGTGATCTCCGAGGATCGGCTGCTGCGGCCGAAGTTCATTGCGGACTATTCGATCAGGCGGCGGCGCATCGCCTCGGCCACGGCGGCGGCACGGTCGGAGACGCCGAGCTTCTCGTAGAGATGCTGGACGTGCGTCTTCACGGTCGTCACACCGAGATACAGCTCCTTGGCGATCTCGGGCAGGCTCTTGCCCGACGCGATCAGGCCGAGGATCTGGCGCTCGCGGTCGGTCAGGACAGGCGTGTCGGTGACGCGCCGAACCCGGATCTCGGACACGAGCCCGGCCGTCAGCTCGGACGGGAGCACGGTCTCTCCCCGCGAGCACGCGAGGACGGCGTCGACGATCTCCTCGCGCTTTGCCTCCTTGGGCAGGTAGCCGGACGCCCCCGTCTGGAGCGCCTCGTAGACGAGCCCGCTGTCGGTGAAGGCCGAGAGCAGCAGGACGCGCGTCTGCAAGCCGTCGCGCGCGACTGCGTGCACGACCGAGACACCGTCCAGATCGGGCAGCTTGTAGTCGATCAGCGCCACGTCCGGGGTGTGCTCGCGAATCTGCTCGAGCGCCTCGCGGCCGCCTTCGGACTGGGCGACGACGTCGACCCGGCCGCTCGCCGTCAGCGCACGGACGACTCCCTCGCGATAGAGCGGATGGTCGTCGGCGACGACCACGCGCACCTTCTTCTTCGTGTCGGCCATCTGGTCCATCGTACGCCTGTTCCCTGGAACGTCCAGCATCCGCGCGCGCGGGCAGTTCCGTCATCCCGCCGACGATCGATCCGGCTGCCGTGCCTGTGGACAGGATCGGAGGATCCCGTCTCATCCCCTCGCTCATCCGATCGGCCACCCGCACAGGCCCCGGAGCACCGCGGCGGTGCCAGGCACGTGCCTGGCACCGAGGTGGCACCAGGCGGGCTGCCACGGCTCCGAAGCGGTACGAAGGGCTAGGATCAGAGCGACCCAGCCGCCGATCCGGAGGACATCCGTGGCCGCAAAGAGCGCCGCGCTCCCCACGCTCGATCCACTCGACTTCCTCGCCGTCGATGCGCTCCTCGACGACGAGGAGAAGGCAATCCGCGACACCGTCCGCACGTTCGTGCGCGACCGGATCCTGCCCGAGGTAGGCGACTGGTTCGAACGGGGAGTTCTCCCCCGCGAGGTGCTGGTCGAGCTTGCCCGCCTAGGGCTCTTCGGGATGCACCTGGACGGCTACGGCCTGCCCGGCGCGAGCGCCGTCGCCTACGGACTCGTTTGCACCGAGCTCGAAGCCGGCGACTCGGGTACCCGGAGCGCGGTCTCGGTCCAGGGCTCGCTTGCGATGTTCGCGATCTGGCGGTGGGGTTCGGAGGAGCAGAAGGAGCGCTGGCTGCCGCGGATGCACACGGGCGAGCTGATCGGCTGCTTCGGACTGACGGAGGCGGACGCCGGCTCCGATCCTGGCGCGATGCGCACGCATGCGCGCCGAGACGGCGGGGACTGGTTGCTGAACGGGTCGAAGATGTGGATCACGAACGGCTCGATCGCCGATCTGGCGATCGTCTGGGCCCGCACGGATGCGGGCGAGATCCGCGGCTTCGTCGTCGAGAAAGGGATGCGGGGCTTCAGCGCTCCCGAGATCCACCGCAAGCTCTCGCTGCGCGCATCCGTCACGTCGGAGCTCGTGCTCGACGACGTCCGCGTACCCGACGAAAACGTGCTGCCCGGGGCCAGCTCGCTGCGCGGGCCGCTCTCCTGCCTCGACGAGGCGCGCTACGGCATCGTGTGGGGCTCGGTCGGCGCGGCGCGCGCGTGCCTCGAAGCAGCGCTCGAGTACTCGAAGGAGCGGATCGTCTTCGAGCGCCCGGTCTCCTCTTACCAGCTCACGCAGCAGAAGCTGGCCGAGATGGCGCTCGAGGTCAACCGCGGCATGCTCGTCGCGCTGCACCTCGGGCGCATGAAGGATGCCGGGACGCTGAGGCCGGAGCACGTCAGCCTCGGGAAGATGGGCAACGTCCGCGGCGCCCTGGAGGCATGCAGAACTGCCCGCACGATCCTCGGCGGCAACGGGATCACGCTCGAGTATCCGGTCATCCGGCACATGAACAACCTCGAGTCCGTCCTCACCTACGAGGGCACCCACGAAGTTCACACGCTGGTGATCGGCGCCGCCCTGACGGGCACGCAAGCGTTCCGGTAGCTCGGCGAGCTCCGTCCACCGCCAGGCGTCGGCGACCTTGCAGAGCCCGGCGTCGACGGGGTTCTGCCGGATGTACTCGAGCGCCGGGTTGTAGTGGTCTTCGCTCCCGATCGGCGTCGACGTGAAGCGCCCTTCGAACAGGCAGCCGCGACGGGCGTAGCGCTTGTTGAAGCCCTTCGAGTACGTGCCGTTCAGGAAATGCATGCCGGCCGAGAGGTGCTCTCGGGTCGCCTCGACGATCAGGTGGTAGTGCGTGCCCAGGGGGCAACGTGCGTGGACGCGCCACCCGAACCGGTCGACCGTCCGGGCGACGAGCGCGTTGAAGTCGGCCCGGTCGAGGTCGGCGCGAAAGAGCAGCCCACCGCCGGTCGCGCGGCCGTGACGTGGCAAAAGCCGTCGGGGAGATCGCTCCGGCGCACTCTCGGCACGTGACCGACGCTAGCCGCGCTGAGGCGGCAGATCCAGGGCGATCGCGCCAATCGATACACATTTGTTGCGTTCACGTGCCAGGCACCTGCCAGGCGCAGGCCCGGTGGATGCCAGGCACGTGCCGCTCGCGTGCCAGGCACGTGCCTGGCACCGTGAGGTGTCCGAATCAGCCGAGGAGGCCGAGCGCCGCAGGCAACGCCGCCAGCGACTCGATGCGATCCGGGGTCGCGGGGAAGCGCCCCGCCCGGTCGAGCAGTACGGCGCGCATGCCGACTGCGCGCGCGCCGGCGATGTCGTCGTCCGGCGAGTCGCCGACCATCGCGGCGCAGTCGGCCACGCAGCCGACCAGCTCGAGCGCCGCCTCGAAGATGAGCGGGCTCGGCTTTACCTTCCCGTACGAGCCGGAGGCGATCCACCCGTCCACGTCGAGCTCGAAGTGGCGCACGAACAGGCCGAGATCGCGGCTCGTGTTCGAGACGAGCCCGATCCGCAGGCCTTGTCGTCGCAGCTCCTCGAGCACGGGCAGCACGTCGTCGTACAGCTCGAAATGGGCCGCCTGCTCCCAGCGCCGCACGATCTGCAGCGCGATCTCACCCACCTCGGCGCCCTCGCCGCCCATCCCGCGGACGATGTCCTCCGTGAAGCGAACCCAGATCCTCTCATCGTGGTCGAGCTCCGGATGGCGCTGCAGGTCGTCGATCGCGGCCAGTCTCGCCGCGTCGTAACGAGCGGGATCGAGTGAGAGCCCGTGCTCCCGGCCGAGGGCCGTGTATCCCTCCGGCCCCAGCTCCGGGCCCGGCCGGCACAGCGTGAAGTCGACGTCGAAGAGAACGGCGCGGAGCGGCTTCACACCGTCGCAGGCCACCGGTAGGCCGCGGGCCGCCGGCTCGCGAGCGCCGGGAACCGCTCGCGGATCGCCTCGAGCCGCGCCCGGTCGAGCTCGGCGGCGATCACGGTCTCCTCGTCCTGAGCCTGGGCGAGCACGATGCCCCAGGGATCGACGATCGACGAGCGCCCGAAGCTCTGCCTACCTGGCAGCGTCTCGCCGATCTGCGCCGCCGCGGCCACGAAGCACTGGTTCTCGACCGCCCGTGCCCGCAGGAGCAGCTCCCAGTGATCCTTGCCCGTGTAAAGCGTGAAGTGGGCCGGGACGGTGAAGAGCAGTGCGCCCTCCAGGGCCAGCACGCGGTACAGCTCCGGGAAGCGGAGGTCGTAGCAGACCGTGAGCCCCACGGGCCAGCCTTCGATCTCGGTGACGACGGGCTCGTCGCCGGGCTCCTCGGCGTCCGACTCGCGGTAGACGAAGCCGCCCGCCTCGACGTCGAAGAGGTGGATCTTGCGGTACACGGCCGCGATCTCCCCCGCCGGGTCGACGACGACGCACGTATTCGACAGCTTCTCGCGCCCCTCGCGCCGCTCCGAGATCGACCCGCCGACGAGCGTGATCCCGTGCGACCGCGACCAGCCGCGCATCGCCTCGACCGTCTCGCCGCCCTCGAGCGGCCCGGCCGCCGCGTGCAGCTCGTCGTGGTCGCCGATCGCGTCCCACTTCTCGGGCAGGACGACGACGTCGGCGCCCGTCGCGGCGGCGCGGGCGACGAGCCGTTCGGCCTGCTCGAGGTTGACCGCCCGGTCGGCGCGGCTCGTCATCTGGACGCAGGCGACGCGGATCGTCTCGGCCATGCTCGAACGATAGCTTTGGCGCATGGGGGAAGCTGCTTCGCTCACGGGTGGCCTGCGCGCGTTCAAGGCCTTCGGCAGCCGGGAGTTCCGACTGGTCTGGTCGGCGCAGGCGGTGTCGCTCGTCGGCGACGCGGCCTTCGTGACGGCGCTCGGCTGGAGGACGTTCACGCTGGCGGGCTCCGGGAGGCTCGGGATCGTGCTCGTGTGCCAGTCGCTGGCGGTGCTGACGACGGTCCTCATCGGCGGCGCGCTCGCCGACCGCCTGCCGCGCCGGACGATGATGATCGCTTCCGACCTCGCCCGCTGCGCCGCCGTCGGCGCGCTCGCGGGCCTCGACGCGTCGGGGCACCTCACCTTTCCGCTCATCCTCGTGCTGGCGACGCTGATGGGGCTCGGGGACGGCTTCTTCTACCCCGCGTTCGGCGGCATCGTGCCGCTCCTGGTCGAGCCCTCGGCCGTTCCCTCGGCGAATGCGATGATCGGCATCGCGCGCTGGTCGAGCCTGTTGCTCGGGCCGTCGCTCGCCGCCTTCGTCTACGGCGGCGCCGGGTCGGCGACCGTCTTCGCCCTCGACGCCGCCACCTTCCTCTTCTCAGCGGCGCTGCTCCGGGCGACGAAGCCACGTCCGGCCGAGCCGAGCGCTTCCGAGGGCACGGTCCGCGAGATCTGGACCGGGGTGCGCTACGTGTCGAGGATCCCGTGGCTGTGGGTCACGATCGCCGTCTTCGCCCTCGTGCTGATGCTGCAGTTCGCGCCCCAGCAGGTGCTGATGCCGAAGCTGATCTCGCAACACTTCCACAAGGGCGTGGGTGCGTACGGCCTGCTCACCTCGCTGCTCGGCGTCGGCACCATCGCCGGCACGCTGCTCTACGGCCAGCTGCAGCCGCGGCGGCGGCGAGGGCTCCTCTCGTACGCGATCTGGCTCGTGAACAGCATCTGCATCGCCGGGCTCGTGCTGTCGCCGTGGTACGAGCTGGCCGGGTTCCTCGCGATCGTGCGTGGGATGTGCATCGGGTTCTCGATCGCCGTCTGGGAGACGATGCTGATGGAACTCGTGCCGGAGAACATGCTCTCGCGCGTCGTCAGCCTCGACTTCTTCGGCTCGTTCGGGCTGATGCCGCTCGGGCTGGCGCTCTCCGCAGGGATCGCCGGCCTCGCCTCGCCGAGCGCGATCATCGCCTCCGGCGCGCTCGTATCGGCGCTGATCATCGGGGGCGTGATGACGCGGCCGTGGCTCCGGGCCGTGGACTGAGCCCGCGTCGAGGCGGCGGGGGTCCGGCCGCGCAGTCGCTAATCTGTCCGCGTCCGGGGTGTGGCGCAGCCTGGTAGCGCGCTCCGTTCGGGTCGGAGAGGTCCCCAGTTCAAATCTGGGCACCCCGACTGAGGCGCCCGGGAGTCGCACGACTTCCGGGCGTTTCCGTCTGCGCAGAAATCGTCACGCTTTCGACACAGTCGCGTTGCGATCTGCCGGCTACCGTCGTCCGTGTAGACGACAAAGGAGGACGCGCGTGAACGTGGTGACGCTGATCGGCAATCTGGCGACAGACGTCGAGGTGAAGGAGCTCGCCGAGGGCAAGCGCGTCGCGAGCTTTCTCCTCGCCGTCGACCGAGCGGGGAAAGAAGGAGGCGCCGACTTCGTCCGGATCTCGGTCTGGGACCGGCAGGCCGACCTCTGCGGGCAGTTTCTCCACAAGGGCGACCGCGCAGCCCTCGACGGCCGCCTCCGCAGCCGCTCCTGGCAGGCACCCGACGGCACGCGGCGGAGCGCCCTCGAGGTCGTCGCGAACCGCGTGCAGTTCCTCACGCCGCCCGGCGGGGAAGCGCAAGCGACGTCGACACCGTTCGAGGAGGCCGCCGTGTCCTGAGCGTGCTCCCCTCGAGCGCCATCCGTGACCGCGCCGGCACAACGCAGGCGTAGACTGCGGCCGGTTGTGGCGCCGCGCGACGAGATCATCGCCTTCGCCGACGAGCTCCTCGACATCGGCTCGTTCCGTGACTACGGGCCGATGGGCATGCAGGTCGTGGGGGCCGGCGAGGTGACGACAGTGGTCTGCGCCGTCTCGTCGTCGCGCGAGCTTTTCGAGCGGGCCGCGGTCGCGGGCGCCGAACTCGTCCTCGTCCACCACGGTCTCTTCTGGGACAACGAGCCCCGCGTGGTCGACGTGCGTATGAAGGGCCGGCTGCGCGTGCTCTTCGACGCCGACATCACGCTCGCCGCCTACCACCTCGCGCTCGACGCGCACCCCGAGATCGGCAACAACGTCCTGCTCGCACGTGAGCTCGGCCTGACCGTGGAGCGCGCGTTCACCGCGATCGGAGTCGGTGGCAGGTTCGCCGACCCGCCGACGATCACGGAGCTCGCGGAACGCGTCGCCCGCGTCGTCGACCGTGAGCCGCTCGTCTTCGCCGACGGGCCGAAGCTGATCGAGCGCGCCGCCGTCATCACGGGCGGGGGCGCACGCCACCTCACCGAGGCCGCCGCCGAGGGGTACGACGTGCTCGTCACCGGCGAGGCGGCGGAGCCCGCGATGATGGCCGCGCGCGAGCTCGGGATTCATTTCGTCGCGGCCGGCCACTATGCGACCGAGCGTCTGGGCATTCAGGCACTGGCCGCGCGAATCGGCGATCGCTTCGGTGTCCCGTGGGAGTTCGTCGAGCTCGAGAATCCGGTCTGACGCCGGGCCCAATCCGCTTGCACGAGGGCCGCCGCCGAGACTATGCTCTGACCGAGATGGATCGTTTCGGGACGCGGGCCCATTGACATCCCGCGATCACACAACCTCAGCTTCGATTGAAGCCCGTCTGAGCGCACGCGCCCGGCGGGCTTTTTCACGCCAAGGAGGCAAGCGATGCCGAATCACCTGACGCCTGAAGAGCTGTCCAAAGAGCTCGGGATCAACCGCGACGACGTGATCCGGCTCTGCGTGGAGGAAGGCGTACCGATCTACCACGGGAAGATCGACCGTTTCCTCTTCGAGGCCCAGCTCAAGGCTGTCAGCGCCGCGGCGGTCGAACCGGCCTAGTTTCGAGCACCGACGGCGAGCTTCCTCGGGCGGCGCCAGCCGCTCGAGGCGTCTCAGGGCTACTTCGCCTTCGTCTTCGTCGCGCGGCTGCGGGATCCCGCCGCCTTCGCCGGCTTGCGGGTCGATTCGGGATCCTTCCGCTGCCGAGCCTCCTCGACGCTCCGGCGGAGCGCCTCCATCAGGTCGACCGCCGCCGGCTCTTCCTCGACCGGCTCCGGCCGCGCGATCTCTTGCCCCTTCAACTTCGCCTCGAGCAGCTCGCGCAGGTCCTCGCGGTAGTCGCTCGTCAGCTGCTCGGCGGGACGGAAGTCGGTGACGAGGCTGTCGATGATCTGCCGTGCGAGCTCGACCTCCGCGTCCTTGACCTCGGCCTCGGCGACGGCCTCGTCGATCTCGGCCTGCGAGTAGACGTCCTCCGCCAGGTACATCGTCTCGAGCGCGAGGGCGTCACCCTGGGCGCGAATCAGGCACAGCTTCTCCTTGCCGGCGAGCACGAAGCGGCCGAGCGCCGCCATGCCCGTCTCGCGCATCGCGTGCTGGAGGAGGACGTAGGGGCGGCGGGCCGCAACCGCGGCGGCGGGCACGAGGAAGTACGTGCGGTCGAAATAGATCGGGTCGACGGCATCCTCGGGCACGAACCCTGTGATGTCGATCGCGCGGGAGGTGGAGTCGCGCTCGAGCGCCTCCAGGTCGGCCTCCTCGACGACGACGAACTCACCTTTCGAGATCTCCCACCCCTTCACGATCTCGTCCGGGCCAACCTCGCGATCGTGAAGCGGGCACCAGCGCTTCTGCTTGATCGGCGTCTTGCACTCGCGATGGAGCAGGCGGAAGGAGACGTCCGACTGCCGCGCGGCAGGCTTGGTCGCCGGCGCAAGCCCGATCGGGATGTTCACCAACCCGAAGCTGATCGATCCGTTCCACGTCGTCCGCATAGACCCTGTCCTGATTCAGATTGTAGGAGAGTGTGTCGTTTTCGCCTCGGCCGAACGGTTCCCTGCGAGCGATCACGCCCGGTTAAGCTCGCCCCATGTCCCAGCCGACCGCTCGCACTGTGCCGTCGCTCTGGCTCGCAGCGCTCGCGGAGAACCGGACCGGCACGGCCTACCTCGCCGAGCGCGACGGCGCCTGGATGCCCGTCACCTGGCCGGAGGCAGGCGACCGTGTCAGAGACCTCGCCAACGGCCTGCTCGCGCTCGGCCTCGAGAAGGGCGACGCGTTCGGGATCCTCGCCTCCACGCGTCTCGAATGGGTGCTGTTCGACTACGCCCTCGCCTTCGTCGGCGCCGTGACCGTCCCGGTCTACGCAACGAGCTCGCCGCACGACTGCGCCTACGCGCTCGACCACGCCGACGCGATCGGCGTCCTCGCGGAGGACGAGCAGCAACTCGCGAAGCTGGACGAGGTCAAAGCCGACATCGGGCGGATCCGGCACATCCTGACCTTCGCCGACCTGGACGATCTCGCCGAGCGCGGCAAGCAACACGCCGCCGCCCACCCCGACGCGCTCGACCGGGCGATCGCCGCGATCGGCGAGGACGACCTCTACACGTTCATCTACACGTCGGGGACGACCGGCTCGCCCAAAGCATGCATGATCCGGCACCGGAACGCATACGAGATGGTCTCGGCCGTCCACGAGGCGAGCACCCTCGTCCAGCCCGGCGACGTCGTGCTCCTCTGGCTCCCACTCGCCCACAACTTCGGGCGCGTGCTGCACCTCACCGGCGCCCGCGTCGGGTTCACGACCGCGTTCTGCTCGGACCCGACCCGCGTCGCCGAAGCACTCCCCGTCGTGCGCCCCCACCTCCTGCCGGGTGTCCCACGCGTGTTCGAGAAGGTGCACGACGCCACGCAATCCGCCTTCGACGACGCGACCGGCCTCAAGCGCGCGCTGATCGAGTGGGCGCTCCGGGTCGGACGCCGCGCAAGCGTCCTGCGACAGGAGGGGAAGCCGCTGCCGGCGCTGCTCGGGCTTCAACACCACCTCGCCTCCAGGCTCGTCTACTCCAAGTTCAAGGAGCGGCTCGGCGGACGGATCCGCGTCGCGGCCTCCGGCGCAGCCCCGCTCTCCGTGGAGATCGCCGAGTTCTTCCACGCTCTCGACGTCCTCATTCTCGAGGGATACGGGCTGAGCGAGTGCACGTCGGCCGCGACCGCGAACCGGCCGGACAAGTTCAGGTTCGGCACGGTCGGCCCCGCGCTGCCGCGCTTCGAGCTGAAGACCGCGGACGACGGCGAGCTGCTGATCCGCAGCGGCACCCTGTTCGCGGGCTACTACAAGGAGGAGGCCGCCACGCGCGAGATCCTCGACGAGGACGGCTGGCTGCACACGGGCGACATCGCGGAGATCGACGCAGACGGCTTCGTCCGCATCACCGATCGCAAGAAGGACATCCTCGTCACCGCCGGCGGCAAGAAGGTGGCACCGCAGAACCTCGAGAACGCACTCAAGAACTCGAGGTTCGTGTCACAGGCCCTGGTCGTCGGCGACCGCCGGCCGTACATTGCCGCGCTGGTCGCGCTCGATCCCACCGCACTCGACGCGGGCGGCGTGTCAGGCGACGCAGCGGTCGCCCAGCTCGTCCAGGGAATCGTCGACGACGCGAACCGCGGCCGGACGCGATACGAGCAGATCAAGCGCTTCGCCGTCCTACCGCGGGACTTCACGCTCGAGGAGGGCGAGGTGACGCCGACGCTCAAGCTGAGGCGCCGCGTGTGCGAGCAGCACTTCGCCGCCGAGATCGACGCGCTCTACGACGGCAGTGAGGAAGCCGGAAGCTAGAGGATCCGGCGCGCGCCGACGTAACTCGACGCGTACCAGCCTTCGTTCAGGCTCGAGATCTTCACCACGTCGCCCGTGTGCGGTGCGTGGATGAACTGGCCGCCGCCGATGTAGATCCCGACGTGTCCGAGTCCGTCGAAGAAGACCAGGTCGCCGGGCTCGAGTTGATCCTGCGAGACGAAGACGCCGGCGTTCCAGAGCGCGTAGGACGAGTGCGGCAGCGAGACACCCATCGCCCCGTACGCGTAGACGACGAGGCCCGAGCAGTCGAAGGTGTCCGGGCCGGCGGTGCCCCACACGTAGGCCTTGCCGAGCTCGGACATGGCCACGCCGACGACGCCCCCGTAGTGGGACGGAGGCGCGACCGTGGTGACCGCGTTCGGATCGCTCGTGCTTGCCGGCGCCTGGATCGTCGCGCCGACGACCGTCGCGTTCACACGGGCCTGCTGCACCTGCTGCTGCTGGATCAACCGCGCCCGCGCCTGTGCCGCCAGCAGCGCCTGCTGAGCCGCCTCCTCAGCCTGGAGCCGCTGGATCTCACCCTTGATCGACGACAGCAGACGCTTGCGGTCGGCGAGGCCGTTCTCGATCCGCGACTTCGCGGCCGCACGATCGGCGACGACGCGCTGCTGCGCCCGATGGGCCTGCTTCAGCGCTGCGCCGTGAATCGCGACCTGGCGTTTGAACGTCTTCACCTCTCTGAGCACCTGCGCGTCTTGGTCGGAGACGCGATTCGCGGTCTCGAGCCGGTTGATCACGTCGTCGAGGCTCTTCGAGCCCAGCAGGACCTCGAGCGTCGAATCGGTGTCACCTGTGATGTAGAGGTCGCGGAGCCGAGCGGCGAGCCGCCCCTCGGCCGCCTTCAGGTTGCCCTTCGCGACCTTCTGCTCGAACAGGTTGACGTTCAGCTCCCTACGGATGTGGTCGAGCTTCACGCTGGCCGCGTCGTACGCCTCGACCGCCTGCCCGAGGCTGACGTCGAGCTGGTTGATCTCCGCCAGCACCTGCCGGGCCTCTGCCCGCTTCGACGCGACCGGGTCCGCGAAGCCAGGTACGGCCGCGACAAGGGCCGCAACGACGACGACGATGACCGCTGGCACCCACCTGCCGCAGAAGGCCTTTCTTCGACCTTGCGCCGCACGCGACGGAGGGCGCACCGGGAGGGGCCGGTACGTCACTAGGGCAGGACCCTACCAGGCGTATCGGCGGGCCGCAACCGGGAACCGTGTCTCAATGTGTGCCAAAAGTGCTGCAAAGTGCATTGTTTCGACGTCACGAGGACGTTTCCTGTGGTAGCGTCGTGCGGCTTTGCGCGCGCCGGCACGAACCGTCGGACGTCTCACGCTCATCCTGTTCCTCCTCGTGCTGCTGGCGCTGCCGGCAACGAGCGGGGCAGATCGAGTCGGGAGTCTCCGCTCCGCCCGCTCCGCGCTGGCGGCGCGCGAGCAGGCGACGCTCCTGCAGCTCTACTCGCTGAACACGAGCCTCGACCGGGCCCGCAGCCGGCTCGCCGGCGTCGACGCCACACTCGCCGCCGCGCGCCGCGACCGCGACGTCGCCCGTGTCCAGTTCCGGGTCGCCCAGAGATCGCTCCGGATCGCGCAGGCGCGGCTCGGGGAGCAGGTCCGCGCCCAGTACGAGCAGGACAGCCCCGACGCGCTCGCCGTGATCTTCGGAGCCGCGTCGCTCGACGAGATCATCACCGGCCTCGACAGCCTGAACCGCACCGCGTCCTCGACGAACGACGTGATCGGGCAGTTGAGGCACGCCCGCCACGAGGTCAGCCACGTGCTCGGCTCGCTGAGCCGCAAGGCAGCTCGGCTCGCTCGGCTGCGCGCAGACGCGTCCGCCCGCGCCGACGAGCTCGCGCGCGCGCAGGCGGAGCGCTCGTCGTACATCAGTGAGCTGCGGACGCGCGAGCGCCTGACCGGCGAGCGGATCGCCCAGCTCGAAGCCCAGGCCCGGACAGCCGAGGCGACGTCGACGGTCGCGACCGTCAAGGCGCAGACGGCGGCCAGCCTCTCCTCGCTCGGCGCGGCCGTCGCACCGAGCGCGACGCCGCCTCCGCCGCCACCGCCACCGACTGCGCCCCCCGCAGCGCCCGCGCCGATCCAGCCCGCCTCCGGCTCCGGGAAGCAGCTCACCGTCGTGGCCACCGCCTACTCTCTCCACGGTGGCACCGCGAGCGGACTCCCGACCGGGCCCGGCGTCGTCGCGGTGGACCCGACGGTCATTCCGCTCGGCACGCGGATGGAGATTCCCGGCTACGGCCCCGGCATCGCCGCCGACACCGGGACGGCGATCAAGGGCCTCAGGATCGACCTGTGGTTCCCGACGCTGAAGCAGACGTACGCGTGGGGCCGGCGGACGGTTACGATCACGCTCCACTGATCGCCCGCCTGGCCCTCGCAGTGATCGTCGCCTCGCTCGGCTGGGGCGCCTCTCTGGCTGCCGCCAACCCGCAGGCGGGAGGTGCGTCCGACCTCACGGCCAGGCTCGGCGCCGCGCTGCATGCCCCTGGCATCGGCCCCGGCCGGACGGGGGCGATGGCCTTCGACCTCGCGTCCGGCCGCGTCCTCTTCGCGCACAACTCGGCCGTCGGCTTCGTGCCGGCCTCGAACGAGAAGCTCCCGGTCACCTACGCGGCCCTGAAGGTGCTCGGGCCGGGCTTCCGCTTCCCGACCGAGGTACGCGGCCAGGGCTCGCTCGGCAGCGACGGGACGTGGAACGGCAATCTCGTGCTCAAGGGCTACGGCGATCCCACGCTGTCGACGGCCCGGCTCCACATCCTCGCCGACCGCATCCACCGGCTCGGGATCACGCACGTCACGGGGATGGTGATCGGGGACGAGTCCTTCTTCGACAAGGTGCGCACCGCGCCCGGCTGGAAGGCCTCCTTCTACATCGAGGAGTCGCCGCCGCTCTCCGCGCTCGTCGTCGACCGCGCGTGGACCGGCAAGGGCATCACGCGCACGCCGGCATACACCGCCGCCGACAGGTTCCGGACGCTGCTGATCAAGGCGAAAGTGGCCGTCGACGGCAAGGCGCGCTCGTTCCAGGCCGGAGGCAAGGTGCTCGCCGTCTCGGTCTCGAAGCCGCTCGACGAGATCCTCCACGCGGTCGACGCAGACAGCGACAACTTCTCCGCCGAACTGCTGCTCAAGGAGCTCGGCGCGGTCGCAGGCGACGGCGGGACGAGCGCCGACGGAGCCGCCGTCGTCAGACGGGTCCTGGCGCAAAACGGGATCCCGCTCGACGGCGTCACGATCGCGGACGGCTCCGGTCTCTCGTCGCTCGACCGGCTCACGCCGCAGGCGATCGTGGCCATCCTGCGTCAGTGCTGGGCGGACGGCGCACTGCGGTCGACGCTCGTGCAGGCGATGGCTGTCGCCGGCATGTCGGGCACTCTGGAGCACCGGCTGGCCGCGCCGGCGACGCGCGGGACAGTGGTAGGGAAAACGGGGACGACCGACCTCGCCTCCGTCCTCTCGGGCTTCGTCCGCGGCCGATACGCGTTCGCCGTGATCGAGAACGGCGCGCCCGTCCCGTGGTGGACCGCCCGAGCCGCCCAGGACCGTTTCGTCCAGCTCCTGGCCGCTGCGTCGTAGTCCGGCGCCGCCATCTCGGTGCCAGGCAGGGGACAGGCAAGTGCCAGGCACGTGCCTGGCACCGGTGCCGGCCCTAACGGCCGAGGAGCGCGTGCAGATCGGCCTCGGACAGGATCGGCACGCCTGCGCGCCCGGCCTTCGTCAGCTTCGACTGCCCGGGCTCCTCGCCGACGATGAGCCCGGTCGTCTTGCTCGACACCGAGTCGGAGACCTTCGCGCCGAGCGCCTCGAGCGCAGCCCTGGCCTCTTCGCGCGTGTACTTCTCGAGCGTGCCCGTGATCACGTAGGCGGAGCCGGTCAGCGGGCCTTCGACCGGCCGGTCTTCCTCGCCGGTCTCGAACCGCAGCCCGAGCTCGCGCAGCTCCTGCACGAGCGCGCGGTTTTGCTCGTCGGCGAACCACTCGACGATCAGCTCCGCGCGCTCCGGGCCGAAGCCGTCGATCTCCTGGATCTCCTCCTGCGTCGCGACCTGAAGCCGATCCACGGCGCCGAAGTGCCGCGCGAGGTTCTGGGCCATGATCCATCCGACCTTGGGGATGTTGAGCCCAAAGAGGACACGCGAGAACGGGATCTCTTTCGAGGCTTCGATCGACCGTATCGTGTTGGCGGCCGAGATCTCCGCGAAGCCGTCGAGGTCGAGCAGTTGCTCCTCCTGCAGGCGGTAGAGGTCCGGCAGCGAGCGCACGAGCCCGAGGTCCCAGAAGCGGCGGATCGACTGCTCGCCGACGCCCTCGATGTCCGCGGCGGCCATGACCCAGTTGTTGAGCGTCTCGAGGCCGCGCGACGGACAGGCCCGGTTGGGGCAGCGGTGCATCGCCTCGCCCTCCGGCTTGACGACGTCGACGCCGCAGAGCGGGCACTGCGCCGGCATCCGGAACGGCTTCGTCCCCTTGCGGTGCGGGCCTGCCGGTCCGACCACCTGCGGGATCACATCCCCGGCGCGCTGGACGACGACGAGATCGCCCTCGCGGATGTCCTTGCGGTTGATGTCCTCCTCGTTGTGGAGCGTCGCGCGCGAGACGGTGACGCCGCCGACCTCGACCGGCTCGAGGAGCGCCCACGGATTCAACGCGCCCGTGCGTCCGACACGGATCAGGATCTGACGCAGCGTCGTCTGCGCCGTCATCGGCGCCCACTTGAACGCGCGGGCCCAGCGAGGACGCGAATGGAGCGCGCCGAGCCGTCGTTGTTGATCGAGTGAGTCGACCTTGATCACGATCCCGTCGATCTCGTAGTCGAGCTCGATGCGGCGCGTCTCCCACTCACGACAGGCCGTCGCCACCTCCTCGATCGTCTCCAGACGCTCCGCGTAGGGGTTCGTGCGGAAGCCGCGCTCACGGAGCCACTGCAGCATCTCGAGCTGTCCGCCGAAGCCGACCCCCTCGGTGTGGCCCGTGCCGTAGATCCAGGTCGAGAGCGGGCGCTCGGCGGTGATCGCGGAGTTCTTCTGCCGGAGCGAGCCGGCGGCGGCGTTCCGCGGGTTGGGGGCCAGCTTCTGGCTGGTGCCGGCGAGGCGCTCGTTCAGCTCGCGAAACCCGGACAGCGGGAGATAGACCTCGCCGCGAACCTCGACGACGGCCGGGGCATCGCCGCCGAGCATCCGCAAGGGAATCGCCTCGATCGTGCGCAGGTTCGGGGTCACGTCCTCGCCCTGGATGCCGTCGCCCCGCGTCGCGCCGCGCACGAACACCCCGCTCTCGTACGTGAGGTTGATCGCGAGTCCGTCGATCTTCGGCTCGATCACGTAGGCGACCGCCTCGTCCGTGCCCAGCCGCTTCTGCACGTCCTCGGCCCACTTGACCAGCGACTCGTCGTTCGTGACCTTCTCGAGCGATCCCATCGGCTCCAGGTGCTGCACCTTCTGGAAGCGGTCGGAGGCCGGAGCCCCGACCCGCTGGGTCGGAGAGTCGGGCGTGACCAGGGCGGGATGCTCCGTCTCGAGCGCGGCCAGCTCGTCGTAGAGCCTGTCGTACTCGGCGTCCGAGATGATCGGCGCGTCCTCGACGTGGTAGGCGACGAGCGCCCGTGTCAGCGTCTCGCGCAGCTCCGCCGCGCGGGCCGCCGCGGCCTTAGAGGACGCCAAGCAGCTCCTCCGCGTGGCGCACGAACGCGTCCGGCTCCTCGCGCAGGAGGACGTCGTCTGCGTGGATGCCGCCCCAGGCGACGGCGACGGCATAGGCGCCTGCCGCCTTGGCGGCGCGGACGTCGTACGGCGAGTCGCCGACGTACGCACTGTCCGCCGGCGACGCGTCGAGCCGGTCGATCGCGGCCAGGATCGGGTCGGGCGAGGGCTTGTGCCGCTCGGTGTCGTCGGACGTGATGACGACGTCGAACGTGTCCTCGAGTCCTGGCAGCCGGTCGAAGGCGAGCTGGACGGTCGCACGGCGTTTCGCGGTCACGATCCCGAGCCGACGGCCCTCGTCGCGCAGTCTCGGCAGCACCTCGACGACCTCCCAGAACGCTTCCAGGTCCTCGTGGAGCGGTTCGTTGTGCTCGCGATAGGCGGCGACGAGGTCGTCGACGCGGTCGGGTGCGAGCGCGTGCATCTGGGCCGCCAGCCCGGGCCCGCCGACCGCGGCCGTCAGCACCTCCTCGGGCACCTCATGCCCGAGCACCGAGCGCGTGGCGTGCTTCATCGATGCCACGATCATCGGGCCGGAGTCGATCAGCGTGCCGTCCAGATCGAAGAGAACGACGGGAAAGCGCATCGCGGCCAATCGTAGTGCCGGGCGCGTGCCTGGCACGTGCCTGGCACCTGGAGGTGTCCTCAGTAGCCGACGCTGACGAGCGAGAGGCCGTGCGGGGGTGCCGTCTGGCCGGCCTCGCTGCGTGGACGGCCCTCGACGAGAAGGGCGATCTCGTCGGGCTCGCGCTCGAGCATCGTCCCGACCAGCGTGCGGACCATGTGACGTAGGAAGGAGTCGGCCGTGACCTCGAAGTCGAGGAAGTCTCCGCGCTCGATCCAGGCCGCCGACTCGACGACGCGGACGAACGCCTTGTGCTGCGTCTCCGCCGGCGTGAAGGCGCGGAAATCGTGCTCGCCGACGACGAGGGCCGCCGCCCGCGCCAGGCCCGCGGCGTCGAGCGGGCGCGGATACCACCAGGTCCAGCGCTCCTCGAACGGGTTCCGTTCGCGCCGGCGGTAGAGCCGGTAGCGATAGCTGCGCGAACGAGCCGAGAAACGGGCGTGGAAGTCCGGCGAGGCCGCCTCCGCCGCGACCACCGCGACGTCGGCCGGCAGGACGCTGTTCAGCGCCTCGGCCGCACGCTCGGGCGGTGGGCCGCCGTCGACGTCGACCGAGACGACGTTGCCGAGCGCGTGGACGCCCGCGTCCGTCCGACCGGCGACGGCGAGGCCGTCGACGGCGGCGAACAGCGAGCCGAGCGCCTCGCGCATGATGCCCTCGACCGTGCGCAGGCCGGGCTGCGCGGCCCAGCCGTGAAAATCCGTTCCGTCGTACTCGATGGTGAGCTTGAGGCGCAGTGCACGGGCGGGCGAAACGGCCAGCAGAGCCTACGTGGCCGACGCCTCGACTTGCTCGCGCTCGCGCCGCGCGGCCGCCGGTGCCTCGCCGCCGGCCTCCGGCACGAAGTCGACGAGCTCGATGTACGCCATCGGCGCCGCGTCACCCTGGCGCGGCCCGAGCTTGACGATGCGCGTGTACCCGCCCGGCCGGTCGACGAAGCGGGGCGCGACCTCCGAGAACAGCTTGTGCACGATCTCCTGTCCCCGCAGGTAGGCGAGCGCCTGTCGCCGCGCGTGAATCGAGCCGTCGCGGCCGAGCGTGATCATCTTCTCCGCGATCGGCCGCATCGCCTTCGCCTTCGACTCGGTCGTGCGGATGCGGCCGTGCTCGATCAGCGCCGCGGTCAGGTTCGCGAACAGCGCCTTACGGTGCGCCGAGTCGCGGCCGAGCTTCTTGCCTGAGCGCTGGTGGCGCATGGCTACCCGGGGAGCTCCTCGCCGCGGAGCGTCAGCCCGTGTGCGGCCAGCGTCTCCTTGACTTCCTCGATCGACTTCTTGCCGAAGTTCGGGATCGTCCCGAGCTCGCTCTCGGTCTTGGTGACGAGGTCGCCGATCGTCTCGATGCCGACGCGCTTGAGGCAGTTGTACGAGCGGACTCCGAGCTCGAGCTCCTCGATCGGGAAGTTCTCCATCCCGTGCGCGAGCGACGGCTCGGCGGCCTGCTCGGTGGTCGCCTCGGCGAAGCCCTCGATCTTCTCGATGTCCGTGAAGATGGCGAGCTGGCGGATCAGGAGCTCGGCCGCCTGCGCGATCGCGTCGCGCGGGTCGATCGAGCCGTCCGTCGTCACGTCGAGGACGAGCTTGTCGTAGTCCGTGCGCTGACCGACGCGTGCGGCCTCGACGTCGTACGCCACCCGGCGCACGGGCGAGAAGATCGAGTCGATCGGGATGACGCCGATCGTGTGCTCGTGGCCCTTGTTCATCTCGGCCGGCACGTAGCCCCGGCCGCGTCCGATCGTCATCGTCAGCTCGAGCTTGCCGCGGTCTGACAGGTGGGCGATCTCGAGCTCCGGGTTGAGGATCTCGAGGTCGGCCGGCGCCTGGATGTCGGCGGCAGTGACCGGGCCGGCACCCTTCTTCTGCAGCCGCACCTCGATCTCGGGCGACTCACCGTGCAGGAGGCAGGTCAGGTTCTTGAGGTTGAGCAGGATGTCGGTGACGTCCTCACGCACGCCCGGGAGCGTCGTGAACTCGTGCGCCACGCCCTCGATCTTCACCGAGGTCACCGCTGCGCCCTCGAGCGAGGAGAGCAGCACGCGCCGGAGCGAGTTGCCGAACGTGTAGCCGAAGCCGCGGTCGAGCGGCTCGATCTGGAACACGCCCCGGTTCTCGTCGACCTCTTCGTGGACGATCTTCGGGATCTGGAAGTCCATCAAGCTAGTGCGAGTTGCCAATGTGCGTCCTTTCCTTCGTTCTTTCCAGTGGCGCCGTGGCGCTACTTGGAGTACAGCTCGACGATCAGCGACTCCTGGACCGGCGTGTCGATCTCGGCCCGCTCGGGCCACTTCAGGATCGTGCCGGTGAGGCCGTCGTGATCGGCCTGGAGCCAGGGGGCAACCGACGCGGTCAGGTCGGTCGCGTCGCGAACGACCTGCTCGGCCGAGCTGCCCTGCTTCAGGGAGATGACGTCGTCGGGGCGAACCTGGTAGCTCGGGATGTTCACGCGACGGCCGTTGACCTGGAAATGGCCGTGACGGACGAGCTGCCGGGCCTGCGCCCGGGAGGCGGCGAAGCCGAGGCGGTAGACGACGTTGTCGATCCGCGACTCGAGCATCCGCAGCAGGTTGTCGCCGGTCACGCCGGCGCGCTGCTTCGCAGCCTTCTCGTAGTAGGTACGGAACTGCTTCTCGAGCAGGCCGTAGTACCGGCGCGCCTTTTGCTTCTCGCGCAGCTGCAGCAGGTACTCGGACTGCTTGATCCGGCCGCGGCCGTGCTCGCCCGGTGGATACGAGCGGCGCTCGATTGCGCACTTCTCGGTCAGGCAGCGCTCGCCCTTGAGGAAGAGCTTCATGCCCTCGCGACGGCAGAGCTTGCAGGCGGGACCGCGATACCGGGCCACTAGACGCGCCTCCGCTTCCGGGGCCGGACGCCGTTGTGGGCCTGCGGGGTGACGTCCTTGACGCCGAGGATCTCGAGGCCGGCGGCCTGGAGCGAGCGGATCGCCGTCTCGCGCCCGGAGCCCGGCCCTTTCACGAACACCTCGACCTTCTGCAGGCCGTGCTCCATGCCCTTGCGCGCGGCGGCGTCGGCAGTGACCTGGGCCGCGAACGGCGTCGACTTGCGCGAGCCCTTGAAGCCGGCGGAGCCCGCAGACTCCCACACGATCACGTTCCCGTCCTTGTCGGTGAGGGTGACGATCGTGTTGTTGAACGAGGTCTTGATGTGGGCCTGGCCGATCGCGATGTTCTTCTTCACGCGGCGGCGCCCGCGACCTCTGGTCGCTGGTTTACGAGGAGGTGCCATGGCTAAGTCTTGGCCGCCGCTTTCTTCCCGCGCCCGACGGTCTTCTTCGGGCCCTTGCGGCTACGCGCGTTCGTCTTCGTGCGCTGGCCGTTCACCGGCAGGCCGCGCCGGTGGCGCATGCCGCGGTAAGAGCCGATCTCCTGCAGCCGCTTGACGGCCTGCGAGCGCTCGCGTCGCAGGTCGCCCTCGACCTGGAGGTTGGAGTCGATGTGGCGCTGGAGCCGGGTGATCTCCTCGTCCGTGAGATCGCGGACCTTCGTGTCTGGGTCGAGGCCGAGTTCGGCGCACAGCTTGAGCGCCGTGGTGCGGCCGATTCCGTAGATGTAGGTGAGCCCGATCTCGAGCCGCTTCTGGTTCGGGAGATTGACCCCCGCGATGCGTGCCATGCCTGTTTGCTTACCCCTGTCTCTGCTTGTGGCGTGGGTTCGTGCAGATGACCATGGTCGTACCGTGCCGCTTGATCACGCGACACCGCTCGCACATGGGCTTGACTGAAGGACGGACTTTCATCTGTGTCTGTAGGTGATGCGGCCGCGAGAAAGGTCGTACGCCGAGAGTTCCACCTTCACCCGGTCACCGGGGAGGATGCGGATGTAGTGCTTTCGCATCTTTCCCGAGATCGTGGCGAGCACGTCATGCCCACCCTCGACCCGGATCCGGATCCGGAACATCGTGCTCGGAAGCGCTTCTACGACCTCCCCTTCGACTTCGATCTTCTCTTCCTTGACTGCCATGCTCGTTCCGCACACACAAAGGGACGGCACAGCCAGGCTGCGCCGCCAGCGCGCTCATCGTAGCAAAAGCGCCTGCGCAGTCAGAATCTCCGGACCCGCCTCGGTGATCGCCACCGTGTGCTCGAAATGGGTCGCGAGCGAGCCGTCGGCCGTCGAGATCGACCACTCGTCGTCGTGGACGATGACGTCGGGCTCGCCGGCAGTGATCATCGGCTCGATCGCGAACGTCATGCCCTCCGCGAGGAGCGGCCCGCGGCCCGGTGCGCCGTAGTTCGGGATCTGCGGGTCCTCGTGCATCGCCCGCCCGACGCCGTGGCCGACGAGGCTGCGGACGACGGAGAAACCCGCCTCCTCGGTCACGGTCTGCACGGCGTGCGAGATGTCCGAGAGGCGCCGCCCGGGGCGGCACTGCTCGACGCCTGCCTCGAGGGCCGCATAGCCGACCTCGAGCAGCCGCTCGGCCTCCGGAGTGATCTCGCCGACCGCGAACGTGAAGGCGGAGTCCGCGACGAAGCCGCCGAGGGTGACGCCGACGTCCACGGAGAGGATGTCCCCGTCGGCGAGCGCGTACGGCCCGGGGATCCCGTGCACCACCATGTCGTTCGGCGAGGCGCAGATCGAGGCGGGATACCCGCGGTAGCCCTTGAACGTCGGAGAGCCGTCCTGCGAGCGGATGAACTCCTCGGCCAGCGCGTCGAGTTCCGCCGTCGTCACGCCGGGCCGGATGGCGTCGGCGAGCAGGGAGAGGGTCTCGACCACGACGCGGCCCGCCCGTCCCATCTGGGCGATCTCCGCGGGCGACTTGCGGACGATCACGCCGGCACCGCCTGCGAGAGCACCTGCTCGATCTCCGCCCAGACCTCGTCGACGGACCCCGCGGCCGGGATACCGACGAGCTTGCCGACGGCGCGGTAGTGCTCGGACAGCGGCGCTGTCTCGCGGTGGTAGATCTCGAGCCGGCGTGCGATCGCCTCCGGCGTGTCGTCGACCCGCCCTTCCTCGGCCGCCCGCCCGAGCAGGCGCTCGATGCAGAGCTCGTCCGCGATCACGAACTCGAGCACGGCCGAGAGCGGCCGGTCGAGCGCGGCGAGCAGCTCGTCGAGCGCCTCCGCCTGCACGATGTTGCGCGGGAAGCCGTCGAGGACGAACCCGGGCCGCGCGTCGTCCTCTGCGAGTCGCTCGCGGATCAGCCCGATCGTGAGCTCGTCCGGGACGAGCTCGCCGGACTCCAGGATCGGCTCGACCCGCAGGCCGAGCGGTGTTCCACGCGCGATCGCGGCACGGAACATGTCGCCCGTCGAGACATGGGGGACGCCGTGCGCCGCGGAGATCCGCTTCGCCTGGGTTCCCTTGCCTGATCCCTGCGGACCGAACAGCAGGACATTCAGTTGCATCGGCACCTATTTCCGGTCCAGGAAGCCCTCGTAGGATCGCATCATCATCTGCGATTCCATCTGTCTCATCGTGTCTAACGCGACACCGACCATGATCAGCAGCGACGTGCCGCCGAGGAAGGAGCGCGAGCTCGTCGACAGGTCGAAATAGGAGCCGATATACGTCGGGAAGACGGCGATGAAGGCGAGGAAGAACGACCCGGGCAGCGTCAGCCGGGAGAGCACGCGGTCCAGGTACTGCGCGGTCGGCGGCCCCGGACGGATGCCGGGGATGTAGCCGCCGTACTTGCGTAAGTTGTCGGCCTGGTCGACGGGGTTGAACTGGACCGCGGTGTAGAAGTAGGTGAAGACGATGATCAGGAACGCCTCCGTGAGGAGGTAGTCGGCCTGGTGCGGCTGGAAGTTGCGGTTGATCCAGCCCTGCGTCTTCGGGAAGAACTGGGCGATCGTCGGCGGGAACGCGAGCAGGGCGGCGGCGAAGATGATCGGGATGACGCCGGCCATGTTCACGCGCAGCGGCATGTACGTGGACCCGCCTCCGGACATGCGGCGGCCGACCATGCGTCGCGCGTACTGCACGGGGATGCGGCGCTGTCCCTCCTGGACGAACACGACCGCGGCGACGACGGTCACGACGAGGATCGGATAGAAGAGCTTCGTCGTCGCGCCGCCGTTGGCCCAGGAATTGATCGTCGTCGGGGCGTCCGCGATGATCGAGGCAAAGATGATGATCGAGATGCCGTTGCCGACGCCGCGCTTCGTGATCAGCTCGCCCATCCACATGAGCAGGGTGCAGCCGGCAGTCAGGGTGATCACGATCAGCACGATGCGGCCCGAGTTCGTGTCCAGCACCTTGCCGCTCGAGCTGACGCTCGACGTCGAGCGCGTGAACAGGAGCACGTAGCCGAGTGACTGCAACGCCGCGAGGCAGACCGTCAGGTAGCGCGTGTACTGGTTGATCTTGGCGTAGCCGGCCTCGCCCTCCTTCTGCAGCGCCTCGAGCTTGGGTACGACGACGGCGAGGAGCTGGAGGATGATCGAGGCGGTGACGTACGGCATGATCCCGAGCGCGAAGATCGAGAACCGCGAGAGCGCCGAGCCCGAGAACAGGTTCAGGAGGCCGAGCACGGTGTTCCCGTTGCTCGAGAAGTACGACTTGATCGCGTCCGAGTTGATGCCCGGTGCGGGCATCCACGAGCCGAAGCGATAGACGGCGAGCACTGCCGCCGTGAACAGGACGCGACGCCGGAGCTCCGGAACCCGCCAGGCGTTGCTCAACCAGGTGAGCATCTAGGCTTCTGCGTCCTCCGCCGGCTCCGCGTCCCCGTCCGGCCCAGTCTCTTCTTGCCGCCCAGCCTCGGCCTCCGGCTCGGCGTCCGCGTCGGCGGTTGCCTCGGCGGTCTGCTCGAGCGGCTCGTCCGCGTCGCGGACGGCACGCTTCCGCTGCTTCTTCACCTTCGGGACCGGCTCGCCGCGGAGCCACGTGATCGTCCCGCCGGCGGCCTCGATCTTCTCGCGCGCGGTCTTCGAGAACCCGTGCGCGGAGACGGTGAGCTTCTTCGTCAGGTCACCGTGCCCGAGGATCTTCACGTCGACGCGGATCGAGCGGATCAGCCGCTTCGCCTTCAAGAGCTCCGGGGTGACCTCCGTGCCGGCGTCGAAGACCCGCTCTAGCTCGCTGACGTTGACGCCCTGCGAGACCGTCCGGAAGGGGCCGATCGGCATGGCGTCCTTCGACGTCGAGCCGCGCATCTTGCCGAGCCGCATGTAGATCGGCATCTGGCCGCCCTCGAACCCGGCGCGCATCTTGTGCGAGCCGGCGCGCGACTTCTGGCCCTTGATGCCGCGACCCGAGTAGCGGCCCTTGCCGGAGCCGAGGCCGCGGCCGACGCGCTTGCGATCGCGCCGCTTCTGGGCCGGCTTCAGCGTTGAGAGGTTCAGCTCGGACGGCATCTCAGGCGTCCTCGATCCGGACGAGGTGGCGGACCTTTCTGAGCATACCGGCGAGCTCGGGGCTCTCCTGGCGTTCCGTGGACCGGCCGATCTTGCCGAGCCCGAGCGCTCGCAGCGTGCCACGATGCTTCGCGGTCTGCCCGATCGTCGAGCGGACCTGGGTGATCTTGAGCGTGGTCACTCGGCCGGCTCCTCGGCGGCAGGCTCTCCGGCGGCAGGCTCCTCGGCGACCTGCTCCGCGACGGCAGGCTCGGGCACGACCGGCGCCGCGGCGACCGGCTCGTCGGCCGCAGGCTCTGCCGTGCGCAGAGGCAGCACTTCCGCGATCGTCTTGCCGCGCATCTTCGCGACGTCCTCGGGCCGGCGCAGGCTCTGGAGGCCGTTGACCGTCGCCTTCAGCATGTTGATCGGGTTCGTCGTGCCGAGGCTCTTCGCGAGGATGTCCTTGACGCCGCCGAGTTCGAGCACGGCGCGGACGCCGCCGCCGGCGATCACGCCGGTTCCCTCGCTCGCCGGGCGTAGCAGGACACGCGCGGCGTCGAACCGGCCGACGATCTCGTGTGTGATCGTCGTGCCGTGCTTCGGCACCGTGAACATGTTCTTCTTGGCGTCGTCGACAGCCTTCGAGATCGCGAGCGGCACCTCACGCGCCTTGCCGTAGCCGACGCCGACGCGGTCGACCTCGTCGCCGATCACGACCAGCGCCGAGAACGAGAACCGCCGGCCGCCCTTGACCACCTTGGCGACGCGATTGATCTCGACGACCCGCTCCTTGAGCTCCCTGGTCTCCGAATACTCACTCAGACTCAAAACGTCAGGCCCCCTTCGCGGGCGCCCTCGGCGAGCGCCTTCACGCGTCCGTGGTACAGGTAGCCGGCCCGGTCGAACACGACCGTCTGGTACCCGGCCTTCTTTGCGCGGTCGGCGAGCACCTTGCCGACCTCCCGCGCCTGATCGGTCTTCGTTCCCTTGAAGCTCTTGGGCAGCGCCTTCCAGCCGGCCGAGGTGAGCGTGCGTCCGTCGCCGTCGTCCACGAGCTGGGCGTAGATGCCCAGGTTCGAGCGGAAGACGACGAGGCGCGGGCGCTCGGCGGTGCCGGAGACCTTGCCGCGCACGCGCCGCTGGCGACGCGCTCTGGCTTCACGTGTGGACAGCTTCATGCTCGTTTCCCGACCTTCCGGCGTACGTGCTCGCCCTCGTAGCGGATCCCCTTGCCCTTGTAGGGCTCGGGCGGGCGCACCTTGCGGATCTCGGCGGCCGTCTGGCCGACCATCTGCTTGTCGATCCCCTTGACCGTGATCTGGGTCGGCGTCGGGACGTCGAACGTGATGCCCGCGCGGGGGGTGATGACGACCGGGTGCGAGAAGCCGACCAGGAGCTCGAGGTCGTTGCCCCGCATGCTCGCGCGGTAGCCGACGCCCTGGATCTCGAGGCGTTTCTCGAAGCCCTTGGTGACGCCGTCGACCATGTTCGCGATCAGCGTGCGCGTCAGCCCGTGCAGCGAGCGGTCCTCGCCACGGTCGGTCGGCCGCGTCACCACGATCGTCTCCTCCTGCTTCTCGATCGACATGCGGAGTGGCACGACCTGCGACAGCTCGCCGAGCGGGCCGTTGACCTGCACGCGGCCGGGCGAGAGCGCGACCATGACGCCCGACGGCAACTCGATTGGCTGTTTTCCGATGCGACTCATCAGCTCACTCGCTCACCAGACGAAGCAGATGACCTCTCCGCCGACACCCTTCTCCTCGGCGCTGCGGCCCGTCATGACGCCGCTCGACGTCGACAGGATCGCGACGCCCATCCCGCCGAGCACGCGCGGCAGGCGGTCCTTGCGCGCGTAGATGCGACGGCCGGGCTTGGACACGCGCTTGAGCCCGGAGATGACGCGCTCGCGGTTGCGGCCGTACTTGAGCTCGATGACGAGCGTGTCGTAGGAGAGCTCCTGGTCCTTCCCCTTGGCCGCCGCCTTCGAGTCCTTCTGCCGCTCCACGTGGTAGTCGCGGATGTAGCCCTCCTCCTTGAGCAGGCGGGCGATCTCGACCTTCGCCCGCGAGGACGGCAACGACACCGTGTCCATCAGCGCCTTGTTGGCGTTGCGGATCCGGGCGAGCATGTCTGCGATCGGGTCGGTCATCATGGTGTCATCACCAGCTCGATTTGGTCATGCCGGGGATCACGCCTTGATGCGCGAGCTCGCGCAGACAGATCCGGCAGAGGCCGAACTTCTTGTACACGGCGCGCGGCCGCCCGCAGCGGTTGCACCGCGTATACGCGCGGGTCTTGAAGCGCTGCGGGCGCGCAGCCTTCGCGATCATCGACTTCTTGGCCAACGCTCCTACTCCCTTCCGTCGTCCGCTGCCGCGAACGGCAGACCGAGCCCGCGCAGAAGCGCGAAGGCAGCCTCGTCCGTCCCGGCTGTCGTCGTGATCGTCACGTCGAGCCCGCGGATCGTGCTCACGTCGTCGTAGTTGATCTCGGGAAAGATGATCTGCTCGCGGATGCCGATCGAGTAGTTGCCGCGGCCGTCGAACGAGCGCGGCGAGAGGCCGCGGAAGTCGCGGATCCGCGGCAGCGCGATCGACACGAGCCGGTCGAGGAACTCGTACATCCGGTCGCCGCGCAGCGTGACCTTGGTGCCGATCGGCATGCCCTCGCGGATCTTGAAGCCGGCGATCGACCTGCGGGCGCGGCGCACCTGCGCGTGCTGGCCGGCGATCGTGGTCAGCTCCTCGATCGCGCTGTCGAGCGCCTTGGCCTCCGTCTTCGCCTCGCCGACGCCCATGTTGAGCGTGATCTTCGAGACGCGCGGCACCTGCATCACCGACGAGACGGCCAGCTCTTCCTTGAGGCGCGCGCGAAGCTCGCCCTCGTAGAGATCCTTGAGGCGCGGGCTGTAGGCGTCGGTCTTCTTTTTCTTCGTGGCAGTGGCCATGGCGGTTACCGATCGATCTCCTGGCCGCAGTCGGCACGGCGGCAGACGCGGACCCTCTCCTTCCGGCCCTTGATCTCCTTGAAGGTGACCCCGATCCGGGTCGGACGGTCGCAGGCCGGGCAGACGATCATCACGTTCGACACGTTCACCGGCGCGGGCTTCGTGATCACGCCGCCGGGTTCCATCGTCGGGCCGCCCATGCGGCTCGAGTCCCTGATCGGCCGCGGCTTCGTGTGCCGCTTGACGAGGTTCAGGTTCTCGACGATCACCCTCTCGTCACGGGGCCGCGCCTCGAGCACCTTGCCCTGTTTCCCGCGGTCCTTGCCGCTCAGGATCTGCACGAGGTCGCCCTTCTTGATCTTCATTGTCTGGGCCATCGCTACAGGACCTCCGGTGCCAGGCTGACGATCTTCATGAAGTTCTTCTCGCGCAGCTCGCGGGCGACTGGCCCGAAGATGCGGGTGCCCCGCGGGTTGCGCTGGTTGTCGATGATCACGGCCGCGTTCTCGTCGAACGCGATCGACGTGCCGTCGTCGCGACCCTGCGGCTTCTTCGTGCGCACCACCACGGCGCGCACGACCTCGCCCTTCTTGACCGTGCCCTGCGGGGTCGCGGTCTTCACAGTACCGACGATGATGTCGCCGACGCGCGCGTAGCGCCGGTGCGATCCACCCATCACCCGGATGCAGAGCAGGGTCCGGGCGCCGGTGTTGTCGGCCACGCGGACTCTCGTTTCCTGCTGGATCATCGCTCCATCCCTACTTTGCGACCTCGAGGATCTCCGCGAGCCGCCAGTGCTTCGACTTCGACAGCGGACGCGTCTCGACGATGCGGACCGTGTCTCCGACGTTGGCCTGGTTCTGCTCGTCGTGCGCGTGGAACTTCGTCGAGCGCCGGACGATCTTCTTGTAGCGCGTGTGCGACTTGAGCGTGTCGACGCGAACGACGATCGTCTTGTCCATCGCGCTCGAGACGACGACGCCGCGGCGCTCCTGCTTGCGGCCGCGATCGCCCTCCGGCTTCGGCAGCCGTGTGATCGGCTTGCGGGCCTTCGCCGGCTCGCGTTTCGGGCTCGGCCGCTGCCGCCTCGCGGCGCGCGGAACGCGCTTGCGCTTCGGCTTGGCCGTCGGCTGCGCAGGTGCGGCGGGTGCCTCGGCAGCAGGCGCCGGTGCAGCGGCGGGCTCCGGCTCGGCTGCAGGCTCGGCCTCGGCTGCAGGCTCGGCCTCGGCTGCAGGCTCGGCTTCGGCGACCGGCTCCTCTGCGGGAGTCTCTTCCACCGGCGGCTCCGGCACGACCTCGGGCTCCGCGGCGACCGGCTCGGGCTTGGCGACGGGCTCCGGAACGGCCTCTTCGGCAGCAGGCGCCTCGGGCTCGGGCTCAGGCTCTTCGGCGACCGGCTCCTCGGCGACGGGCTCCGGCTCCTCGGCAGCAGGCTCCGGCTCCGGCTCGACGGCCGGCTCCTCGGCGACTGGCTCCTCGGCAGGTGCCTCCTCGGCAACAGGCTCGGGCTCGACGGCCGGCTCCTCGGGCGCCTCGGCAACGGCCTCCACGGGCGCCTCGGCGGCCGCAGGCTCCTCGGCCTTCGGCTTGCGGGCACGCGGCTTCGCAGGCGCCTTCGCCTTCGGCTTCGGCTTCTCGGCCGCGTCGGGCTCAGTTGCAGCAGCCCGTGGCGTCGCCTTCGCGCGCGTGCGCTTCGGCTTCGCCTCTGCCGCCTCGCCCTCTGCCGGCTCGCCCTGGGGCGCGGCGGCCTCGGCCTCGACTGGGGTCTCCTCGACCTGGTCCTGGGCCTTCTCGTCTGTCTTCTTCGGCTTTCGCTCTGCCATTACTTCCTCTCCAGACTTGCCTCGCGCTCGCGGCGGATCGTCAGGATCCGCGCGATCTCGCGCTTCGCGAGCCGCAGCCGCGCGGAGTTCTCCAGCGCGCCGGTCGACGCCTGGAAGCGCAGGTTGAAGAGCTCGTGGCGCGTCTCGGCCATCTTCTTGTCGAGCTCGTCATCTGTCATGTCGCGTAGCTGCCTTGCTTTCATCGGTTCCTCCAGGTGGCGGGCGCCTACTCGAAGAGATCGGCTTCCCGCTGGACGATCTTGGTCCTGATCGCGAGCTTGCTGCCCGCGAGCCGGAGCGCCTCCTTGGCGAGCGGCTCGGGCACGCCGGCGAGCTCGAACATGACGCGTCCGGGCTTGACCACGGCCACCCAGCCCTCGGGCGAGCCCTTGCCGGAGCCCATGCGCGTCTCCGCCGGCTTCTTGGTGAACGGCTTGTCGGGGAAGATGTTGATCCAGACCTTGCCGCCACGCTTGATCTTTCTGGTCATGGCGATACGGGCGGCCTCGATCTGCCGGTTCGTGACCCAGCCGGCCTCGAGCGCCTTCAGGCCGAAGTCGCCGTACTGGACCACGAGCTGTCCCTTGGACGTGCCGCGGCGGTGCCCACGGTGGTACTTGCGAAATGCTGTTCGGCGAGGGAGCAGCACTAGCTCGTGGTCTCCTCACTCGTCGTCTCGGGCGCGGCAGCCTCGGGCGTCGGCGTCTCGACCTCGGGCGTCGAAGCCTCGGGCGTCGCCGGCTGGGCTTCCATCGGCTGGACGTCGGCCGGCTGGGCGTCAGTCGGCTGGGCTTCAGTCGGCTGGGCTTCAGCCGACAGAGCGTCGGTCGGCTCGACCGCGGTCTCCGGCGTGCGCCCGCGCGGGCGGCCGCCGCCGCGGCCCGGCCGGCGGCGTCGCACGGGGCCGAGGCCCTCGCGGTCGGGGCCGCGCCTGCCCTCGCGCTGGTTGAGGCCCTCGCTCGGGGCGCCCGATCCCCGGCGCCTGCGAGCCTGGTCCTGGTCGCCGAGTCGCAGCTCGCGCCCGCCGGCCAGGCCCTCGAACCCCTCGGGCATGATCTCGCCCTTGTTGATCCAGACCTTGACGCCGATGCGACCGAAGGTCGTCTTCGCCTCGGCGAACCCGTAGTCGATGTCGGCGCGGATCGTGTGCAGCGGGACGCGGCCCTCCGAGTAGCTCTCGGAGCGGCTCATCTCGGCGCCGCCGAGGCGGCCGCCGCACTGGACCTTGACGCCGTGCGCGCCCGAGCGCATGGCCGAGGCGAGCGAGCGCTTCATCGCGCGCCGGAAGCTGACGCGGTTCTGGAGCTGCTCCGCGATCGACTGGGCGACGAGCTTGGCGTCGAGCTCGGGCCGCTTGATCTCGTTGATGTTGATCTGGACGTTCTTGTGCGTCATGCCGTGGATCTCGCGGCGCAGCGCGTCGACCTCGACACCGGACTTGCCGATGACGATGCCGGGGCGCGCCGTGTAAATGTCGATCGTGATCCGCTGTTTGTCCTTGCGGATGAGGATGTCCGACAGGCCCGCGTGGGACAGCTTCTTGTAGATGTGCTCCCGGATCCGGACGTCCTCGAGCAGGGCGCCGGCGAAGTCCTTGTTCGACACGTACCAGTTGGACTTCCAGTCGTGGATGACGCCGACGCGCATCCCTCCGGGGTGAACCTTCTGTCCCACTACTTGCTCCCCTCGTCTTCGGTCGTCTTCTTGCGGCGGACGGGCGATCTGCGCTTCGGCTTCGGCTTCGGCTTCTCGGCGGTCTGTGCGGTTTCGGCTTGCTGGGCCTCGGTCTGCTGGGCCTCGGTCTGCAGGGCCTCGGCCTGTGGCTCCTCGGCCGGGGCCTCGGCGGCTGTCACGGCCTCGGTCTCCGCCGCGGTCTCCTGCTTCGGCCTGCGCACGGCGGGCCGGCGCGGCGTTGGGATGCGGCGCTTCGGCTCGGACTGCGGCGAGACGGTCGCGGCGCTCGAGCGGCGACCGCGCTTTGCCCCGCCGACGGGCTCGGGTGCCTGCTCGAGCACGAGCGTGATGTGGCAGGTCCGCTTGCGGATCCGTGCGACGCGGCCCCGGGCGCGGGCGCGCCAGCGCTTGAGCGTCGGGCCCTCGTCCACCCAGACGGCGCTGACGACGAGCTCGTCGCCGTGCCACTGCAGGTCGGGACGGGACTCGGCGTTCGCGACGGCCGAGCGCAGCACCTTCTCCATGTCGCGCGCAGCGGCGCGCGGCGTGAACGCGAGCACGGCCCTGGCCTCGGGCACGGGGCGGCCGCGGATGTGCTCCGCGACGAGCCGCGCCTTGCGGGCCGAGGTGCGCACCCACTTGGCCTGGGCGCGAACGGTCTGCGTGTTGGTCTCGGTCGTTGCCATCGCTACTTGCGCTTCACCTGCGTCTGACGGTCGCCGGCGTGGCCGCGGAAGTGCCGTGTGGGCGCGAACTCGCCGAGCTTGTGCCCGACCATCTGCTCCGTCACGAAGACGGGAATGTGCTTGCGCCCGTCGTGGACCGCGATCGTGTGCCCGACCATGTCGGGAAAGATCGTCGAGGTCCGCGACCAGGTCTTGATCATCGTCTTCGACCCGGAATCGTTCATCGTCGCGATCCGCTTCATCAGCCGCTCCTCGACGAACGGCCCTTTCTTCATCGAACGGCCCATTACCTCTTCTCCTTGCCACGGCGACGGCCGCGGACGATCAGCTTGTCGGACTCCTTGTGCTTGCCGCGGGTGCGCTTGCCGAGAGTCGGGACGCCCCACGGGGTGACCGGGTGGCGGCCGCCCTTGGACTTGCCCTCGCCGCCGCCGTGCGGATGGTCGACCGGGTTCATCGCCGAGCCGCGGACGGCGGGTCGCTTGCCGAGCCAGCGGCTGCGGCCGGCCTTGCCGATCGTGACGTTCTGGTGGTCGGCGTTCCCGACCTGTCCGATCGTGGCGCGGCAGACGAGCGGCACGCGGCGAAGCTCGCCTGACGGGAGTCGCAGCACGGCGTACGGCTCGTCCTTGGCGACGAGCTGAATGCCCGAGCCGGCGCTCCGCGCCATCTGGCCGCCGCGACCGGGCTTGAGCTCGACGTTGTGGACGAGCGTCCCGGTCGGGATATTGGCGAGCGGGAGCGTGTTGCCGGGGCGGATGTCCGCGTCCGGACCCGACTCCAGCATCGCGCCGACCTTCAGCCCCGCGGGCGCGATGATGTAGGCCTTGGCGCCGTCGGCGTAGTGCAGCAGGGCGATCCGCGCGGAGCGGTTCGGGTCGTACTCGATCGCGGCGACCTTCGCCGGAACGCCGTCCTTGCGCCGCTTGAAGTCGATCACGCGGTAGCGGCGCTTGTGGCCGCCGCCCTTGTGCCGCGTCGTCACACGGCCGTACACGTTGCGACCGGCGTTCTTCTTCAGCGGCTCGGTGAGGCTCTTCTCCGGCTCGGTCTTCGTGACCTCGTCGAAGGTCGAAACCGACATGAACCGGCGTCCGGGGCTCGTCGGCTTGTACTTGCGGACTGGCACTAGACCTGTGCCCCTTCGAAGATCGGAATCGTCTCGCCCTCGCGGACCTGCACGATCGCCTTCTTGAACCCGGCGCGGTAGCCCTTCGTCGAGCCGCGGCGCTTCAGCTTCGGCTGCACCTTGGAGATGTTCACGGCCGTGACGTGAACGTCGAAGAGCTGCTCGACCGCCTGGCGGATCTGCGTCTTGTGCGCGTTCTTGTGCACGCGGAACGTGTACTTGCGCTCGGCGATCTTGCTGTAGCTCTTCTCGGACACGATCGGGGAGATCAGGATCTCGTTGGGATGGAGGCTCATGCGGTCTCCTTCGCCTTGGCGGGCTCCTTGGCGGCGCGGGCCTCGACGACCTGCAGCGCGGCCTCGGAGACGAGCAGCGCGCGGGCCCAGACAACGGCCGCGATCTCGAGCTCCTCCGGCGTCGTGACCACCGTGTGCGCCAGGTTCCGGAACGACTTCCGCGCCGTCTCCTCCTCGTCCGTGAGGACGACGACGAGCGGCAACTCCTTGACCCAGGCACCGACGAGCTCGGCGGCGGCGCGCGTGGAGGGCGTCTCGAACACGCCTGCGTCGATCAGCGCCATCGTCCCCTCGGACACGTGCGCGGAGAGCGCGGCCCGCAGAGCGGCCCGCTTCTCCTTGCGATTGACCTTGATCGCGAAGCTCCGCATCGTCGGCGGGAAGGCGAGCCCACCGCCGGTCCAGTGCGGCGCGCGACTGGTGCCGATGCGCGCGCGGCCGGTGCCCTTCTGGCGCCAGGGCTTCGCGCGGCCGCCGGAGACCTGGCCGCGGCTTTTCGCTCCCCGTGTCCCGGCGCGTGCGGCGTTCAGCTCCGCGCGGACCGCCTCGTGGACGAGGTGCGGCTTGATCTCCGCGCCGAAGACGACGCTGTCGAGCGTCACCTGCTTCGACTCCTTGCCGGTCCCGTCGAGGAGGGGAGCTTTCGTACTAGCGCTTGGCATGCGCCTGCTCCTCCCGCACCTCGACGATGGCGTTCTTCGGCCCGGGGACGGCACCCTTGACGAGCAAGAGCCCGTGCTCGGCGTCGACCTGGTGCACGATCAGCCCGACCTGCGTCACTCGCTTGCCGCCGAGCCGGCCGGCCATACGCATGCCCTTGAAGACGCGCGACGGCGTCGCCGAGGCGCCGATCGAGCCCGGCTTGCGGATGTTGTGTGAGCCGTGTGTCTTCGGGCCGCGATGGAACCGGTGACGCTTGATCGTGCCGGCGAAGCCCTTGCCGATCGAGATCCCGGCGACCTTGATCGTGTCGCCAGGCTGGAACGCCTCGACGGTGACGGTCTCGCCGACGGTCAGCTCGGAGCCGCCGCGGAACTCGACCAGGCGGCGATAGGGCTCGACGCCGTTCTTGCGCAGGTGCCCTAGCTCGCCCTTCGTCAGCTTGCGTTCGGCGACGGCGTCGAAGGCGAGCTGCACGGCGTCGTAGCCGTCCGTCGCCACGGTCTTCACCTGGACCACGGGACAGGGGCCGGCCTCGATGACCGTCACGGGCGTGACGACTCCGGTCTCCTCGTCGAAGACCTGGGTCATGCCCAGCTTTCTCCCCACGATCCCCTTCATTCCGTCCCCTAGAGCTTGATCTCGATGTCGACGCCGGCAGGAAGGTCGAGGCGCATCAGCGAGTCCACCGTCTTCGGCGTCGGGCTGTGGATGTCGATCAGCCGCTTGTGCGTGCGCACCTCGAAGTGCTCGCGTGAGTCCTTGTCCTTGAAGGGGCTTCGGATCACGCAGTAGACGTTCTTCTCGGTGGGCAGGGGCACAGGACCGGTGATCGTCGCGCCGGTGCGCTGCGCCGTCTCGACGATGTCGCGCGCCGACTTGTCGACCTGGTGGTGGTCGTAGCCCTTGAGCCTGATGCGGATTTTCTGCTGCGCCAAGACCTGTCTGCCTCTCTACTCGTTGAGCCTTGCTACGCGATGACTTCCGTGACGACGCCGGCCCCGACCGTGCGACCGCCCTCGCGGATCGCGAAGCGGAGGCCCTGGTCCATGGCGATCGGCTGGATCATCTCGATCTCCATGTTCGTGTTGTCGCCCGGCATGACCATCTCCTGGCCCTCCGGGAGCTTGATCGAGCCGGTGACGTCGGTCGTGCGGAAGTAGAACTGCGGCCGGTAGCCGTTGAAGAACGGCGTGTGGCGCCCGCCCTCGTCCTTCGAGAGGACGTACACCTCGGCCTTGAAGTGCGTGTGCGGCGTGATCGAGCCGGGCTTCGCGAGCACCTGGCCGCGCTCGACCTCCTCGCGCTTGACGCCACGGAGCAGCGCGCCGGCGTTGTCGCCGGCCTGCGCGAAGTCGAGGATCTTGTTGAACATCTCGAGCCCGGTGACGACGGTCTTCGCGATCTCGGGGTGGATACCGACGATCGCGATCTCGTCCCCGGTCTTGATCTGGCCCTGCTCGATGCGGCCGGTGACGACGGTGCCGCGGCCCGTGATCGTGAACACGTCCTCGATCGGCATCAGGAACGGCTTGTCGACGTCGCGCGTCGGCTCCGGGATGTAGGAGTCGACGGCGTCCATCAGCTCGAGGATCTTCGGCGTCCACTCGGGGTCGCCCTCGAGCGCCTTGAGCGCCGAGACCTGCACGACCGGAATGTCGTCGCCCGGGAACTCGTACTTGGAGAGGAGCTCGCGCACCTCCAACTCGACGAGCTCGAGCAGCTCGGGATCGTCGACCATGTCGACCTTGTTCAGGGCAACGACGATGTACGGCACCTCGACCTGGCGGGCGAGCAGGATGTGCTCCCGCGTCTGCGGCATCGGGCCGTCCGCTGCCGACACGACCAGGATCGCGCCGTCCATCTGGGCGGCACCCGTGATCATGTTCTTGATGTAGTCGGCATGCCCAGGGCAGTCGACATGGGCGTAGTGGCGGTTCGCCGTCTCGTACTCGACGTGCGCGGTGTTGATCGTGATGCCGCGCTGGCGCTCCTCGGGAGCGTTGTCGATCGACGCGAAGTCGCGGACGGTCGTGTTCGTGCCCTGCTCGGCGAGCACCTTCGTGATCGCGGCCGTCAGGGTCGTCTTGCCATGGTCGATGTGACCGATGGTGCCGACGTTGAGATGCGGCTTGGTGCGCTCGAACTTCTGCTTGGCCATTCCCTCTTTCTCCTTCGTTAGCCCTGGGCGTCGACGATGTCGCCCGCGATCGACTGAGGCACTTCCTCGTAGCGATCGAATTGCATGGTGAACGTGGCCCGCCCCTGCGTCGTCGACCGCAGATCCGTGGCGTAGCCGAACATGGTGGCAAGCGGAACGCGTGCCGTGATGACCTGCGCGTTGCCGCGGGGCTCGAGCCCCAGAACGTGTCCGCGGCGCGAGTTCAGATCGCCCATCACGTCGCCGAGATACTCCTCCGGGGTCACGACCTCGACGGACATGACCGGCTCGAGCAGCTTCGGCTTCGCGCGCTTCATGGCCTCCTTGAAGGCCATCGAGCCGGCGACCTTGAACGCCATCTCGCTCGAGTCGACGTCGTGGTACGAGCCCTCGACGAGCGTGATGCGAATGTCCACGACCGGGTAGCCGGCCAGGATCCCGGATTCCATCGCCTCCTGGATCCCGAGGTCGACGGCCGGGATGTACTCGCGCGGGATCTTGCCGCCGACGACCTTGTCGATGAACTCGTAGCCCTCGCCCGGCTCGGTCGGCTCGAGGTCGATGACGGCATGGCCGTACTGGCCGCGACCGCCGGTCTGCCGGACGAACCTGCCCTGAATCTTCTGGACCGCCTTGCTGGCCGTCTCGCGGTAGGCGACCTGCGGCCGCCCGACGTTCGCGTCGACGGAGAACTCGCGCATCAAACGGTCGACGATGATCTCGAGGTGCAGCTCGCCCATGCCGGAGATCAGCGTCTGCCCGGTCTCCTCGTCCGTCCGCACGCGGAAGGTCGGATCCTCCTCGGCGAGGCGCTGCAGGCCCGTGCCGAGCTTGTCCTGGTCGGACTTCGTCTTCGGCTCGATCGCGACCGAGATCACCGGCTCGGGGAACTGCATGGACTCGAGCCTGATCGGAGCGGTGTCGACGGCGAGCGTGTCGCCGGTCGTCGTGTTCTTGAAGCCGACGACGGCTGCGATCTCACCGGCGGCGATCTCCGTCCGCTCCTCGCGGTGGTTCGCGTGCATCTGCAGGATGCGCCCGGCGCGCTCGGTCTTGCCCGTCGTCGTGTTGAGGACGCGGTCGCCCGACTGGAGCGCACCCGAGTAGACACGGACGTACGTCAGCTTGCCGACGAACGGGTCGGACATGACCTTGAAGGCGAGCGCCGCGAACGGCTCCTCGACCGACGCGCGGCGTGAGAGCTCGTTCTCCGTGCGCGGGTCGATGCCGTGCACGGGCGGCACGTCGAGTGGACTCGGGAGGTAGTCGACGACGGCGTCGAGCAGCGGCTGGACGCCCTTGTTCTTGAACGCCGTGCCGCAGAGCACCGGCACGGCGCTCATGTCGAGCGTGGCCTTGCGCAGCGCGCGGCGGAGCATGTCGGGCGTGACCGAACTCTCGTCGAGGAGGTAGGCCTCCATCAGCTCGTCGTCGTGGTCCGCGACTGCGTCGATCAGCTGGTGGTGGTATTCCTCGGCCTGCTCGAGGAGCTCGGCGGGGATGTCGATCGACTCGGCGTTCATCCCGAGCTCGTCCGGCCAGACGAGCCCGCGCATCTCGACGAGGTCGACGATGCCGCGGAAGTCGTCCTCGCGCCCGAGCGGGAGCTGCACCGGCACGGGGCGGGCGCCCAGGCGGTCGATCATCGACTGGACCGATGCGAAGAAGTCCGCGCCGACGCGGTCCATCTTGTTCATGAACGCGATCCGCGGGACGCGATAGTGGTCGGCCTGCCGCCAGACGGTCTCGGACTGGGGCTCGACGCCGGCGACGGAGTCGAACACGGCGATCGCGCCGTCGAGGACGCGCAGCGACCGCTCCACCTCCACCGTAAAGTCCACGTGCCCGGGCGTATCGATGATGTTGATGCGAACATCGCGCCAGAACGCCGTCGTGGCAGCTGACGTGATCGTGATGCCGCGCTCCTGCTCCTGCACCATCCAGTCCATGACGGCGGCGCCCTCGTGGACCTCGCCCATCTTGTAGGTGCGGCCGGTGTAGTAGAGGATCCGCTCGGTCGTCGTGGTCTTGCCCGCGTCGATATGGGCCATGATCCCGATGTTCCGGACTCGGTCGAGCGCGACCTCGGTCTGTGTCTGGGTCGCCACCGCTACCACCTGTAGTGCGCGAATGCCTTGTTTGCCTGGGCCATGCGGTACATGTCGTCCTTCTTCTTGAACGAGCCGCCCTGCTGCTCGAGCGCGTCGAGGATCTCGCCGGCGAGCTTCTCGTCCATGTGCTTCTCGCGCCGCTCGCGCGAGTAGGTGACGATCCAGCGCACGGCGAGCGTCCGCCCGCGGCGCTGCGGCACCTCGACAGGCACCTGATAGTTGGCGCCGCCGACGCGGCGGCTCTTGACCTCGAGGACCGGCGTGACCGTCTTGATCGCCTGCTCGAGCACCTCGACGGGCGAGCGGCCGGTCTTCTCGCCGACGCGGTCGAGCGCCTTGTAGACGACGCGCTCGGCGGTCGACTTCTTCCCGTCGGTCATCAGCCTGTTGACGAGCTGCGACACGAGGCGCGAGTTATAGAGGGGATCCGGCTCGAGCGTCCGGACCTGGGCTCCTGCTCTCCGCGGCACGCTAGCTCCTCTTCGCGCCGTACTTCGAGCGGCCCTGCCGACGGTCCTGGACGGCCGACGCGTCGAGCGCGGCCCGGATCACCTTGTAGCGGAAGCCTGGAAGGTCCTTGACGCGCCCACCGCGGATCAGCACGACGGAGTGCTCCTGGAGGTTGTGCCCCTCACCGGGGATGTAGGCGCCGACTTCCATGCTGTTCGTCAGCCGGACGCGCGCGACCTTGCGCAGCGCCGAGTTCGGCTTCTTGGGCGTCGTCGTGTAGACGCGGGTGCACACGCCACGCTTCTGCGGAGCACCGCGGAGCGCAGGTGTCTTCACCTTCGCCTTCTTCGAGTGGCGCCCTTTGCGCACGAGTTGATTGACGGTCGGCATGGTGAGTCGCTCTGTCTCCTTACGCACAACAAGAGTCGGCAGGCGGAACCCCGCCAACCCCAGGACTCTGCATGGTAGCGAATCCCCGTCTGCAGCTGCAAACGATCCCGCATCGTGCCTATGGAAAGGTCGGCGATTCGCCACTACAGTGAGTCCGGCCTCCGTTCCTCGGGCGGCCACGGGAGAAACGGGGTGTGATGGGGCTTCGGCTGATCTTCTCGACGTGGGAAACGGTCGGCATCGCCGTCGGCGTCGCCATGGGCGTCGCCCTGCTCTCCGTCGGGATCGCCGTCCTCATCATGCGCCGGGTGCGCGACCGCCGCGGCACCCCCGAGGAGCGCGTCTCGGCACTCGTCCGCGAGCTCGACCTGCGCATGCGCCAGCTCGGCGAGGACCTGTCCGAGGAGCTCGAGCGCACGAAGGAGGAGAGCCGCCGCTCGCGCTACCTCGGCGAGCTCGCGTGGACGATCGAGCTCGAGGAGGTGATGCGGCGGACGCTCGACGCCGCGGCCGGGCTCGAGGGCGTCGACGCAGCGCTCGTCACGGCACTCGACGAGACCGGGGAGCCGATGACGAAGGGCTCGGGGCTCTCGGAGGAGGAGGTACGCCAACTCGAACTCGACCAGCGCACGGGCAGCGGCCGTGTGCAGTCGCTGACGATCTCCTACGCGCACCCGCCGGGCGCCACAGCCGACGACCCTCCTCCCGTCGCCACCAGCCTGCAGGTGCCGATCGAGGCGCGCACCCACAAGATCGGCGTCGTCAGCGTCTTCTCCCGCGACGACATCCGGCCTTTCCCGGAGGAGACGCACCGCTCGCTCGAGGACCTCGCCGCCCGGGCGGGGCCGGCGCTCGACAACGCGAGGCGCTACCTCGAGGCACGGCGGCTCGCCGACCTCGACGGGCGGACCGGGCTCCACAACGCGCGCTACTTCGAGGAGACGCTCCAGCGCGAGGTGTCGCGCGCGCGGCGCTACAGCCGCCGCCTCGCACTCGTCGTCTTCGACCTCGACGACTTCAAGCAGATCAACGACCGGCTCGGGCACCTGGCCGGGAACGTCGCGCTCGCCGGCGTCGCCGACCGGCTCCGCGAGGTGCTGCGCTCGGCCGACGTCGCCGCGCGCTACGGCGGCGACGAGTTCGCGGTCGTCCTCCCCGAGGCGGGGATCGAGGAAGCGCAGCTGTTCTACAAGCGGCTCCGCGAGCACGTCTCGGAGACCCCGGTCGAGTCGATCGGCCGGATCAGCCTGTCGTGCGGGATCGGCGAGCTCGAGGGCCAGGAGGACTGGGAGACGTTCCTGATGCGCATCGACGACGCCCTCTACCGCGCGAAGCGGGCGGGCAAGGACCAGGTCGCGCCCGCGGTCAGCGGCGTCCGCCTCATCTCCGACGACGTCCTCCGCTCGGCGATCTCCGAGATCGACCCGCCGGCGAACGGCGTCCAGTAACGCGTAAGGGGCCCGAAGGGGCCCCTTACGCGAACAGCTGGTTCGGGTACTGCTACTCGCCGTCGAGCGGCGAGTCGACCTCGGGCACGCCCCCGGCCCCGCCGGCTGCGGGCGGCTCGCCGAGGTCGATCCCGAGCGAGCCGAGATCGATGGCGGCATTGCCGTTCCCGATCTCCTCGAGCGCCGCCAGCACCGCCTCGCGCTGGTACGCCTCGGGCGGCACGGAGTCGGACGGGCCGATGTCGATCATCCGGTAGCGCTTGAGGCCCGTCGCCGCCGGGATCAGCTTGCCGATGATCACGTTCTCCTTGAGCCCGAGCAGCCGGTCGATCTTGCCCTCGATGGACGCGTCCGTGAGCACCTTCGTGGTCTCCTGGAACGACGCCGCCGAGAGGAACGACTCGGTCGCGAGCGACGCCTTCGTGATGCCGAGGATGAGCGGCTCGTAGGTCGCCTGATCGCCCTTCGCCTTCTTCACGCGGGCGTTCTCGCGCTCGAGCGCGACCCTGTCGACCATCTGGCCGGGCAGGAAGTCGGTCGTGCCCGAGTTCTCGATCCGGACCTTCTTCAGCATCTGCCGGACGATCAGCTCGATGTGCTTGTCGTGGATGTCCACGCCCTGCGACTTGTAGACCTTGTGGACCTCCCCGACGAGGTAGAGCTCGGTCGGCGTCGAGCCGCGGGACGACCTCGCGTGCAGCTCGAGCAACTCGGTCGGGTTGAGCGAGCCCTCGTCGATCGGGTCGCCCGGCTCCACGCGCTGGCCCTGCACGACGAGCAGTCGCGTGCGCCGCGGGAGCTGGTACTCGATCGGCTCGGGAGCCTCCTCCGCCTTGGGATCGGCGTCCGGATGGACGAGGACGCGCGGGCCCCTGTCGGTCTGCTCGACCGCCACGGTGCCGGCCACCTCCGCCAAGCGGGCGGCGCCCTTCGGGTTGCGCGCCTCGAAGATCTCGACGACGCGCGGAAGGCCGTGCGTGATGTCCGCGCCGGCGACACCGCCGGTGTGGAACGTCCGCATCGTGAGCTGCGTGCCTGGCTCGCCGATCGACTGCGCGGCGATGATGCCGATCGCGTCGCCGATCTCGGTCATGTCGCCCGTGGCGAGGAAGGTGCCGTAGCAGGCCCGGCAGAGGCCGACCTCGGCACGGCACTTGAGCACCGAGCGAACCTGCAGCGTCGCTTCGGCAGCGTCCTCGCCGAGCTCCTCGACGAGCGCCCGCAGCCCGGCGAGCGTCAGCTCCTCGCCCTTCCCGGCCAGCTTCGTCTTGCTCGGCTTCCCGGAGGAGAGCGGTTTGTAGACATCCTGGGCCAGAACGCGGCCGGCGGCGCTGCGGTTCAGGCCGTCCGGCAGGAAGATCCGCACCTCGATGGACTCGTCCGTTCCGCAGTCCATCTCGCGGACGATCACGTCCTGCGCGACGTCGACGAGACGCCGGGTCAGGTAGCCCGAGTCGGCCGTGCGGAGCGCGGTGTCGGCCAGACCCTTGCGGGCGCCGTGGGTCGAGATGAAGTACTCGAGCACCGACAGGCCCTCCATGAAGTTGGCCTTGATCGGGCGCTCGATGATCTCGCCCTTCGGGTTCGCCATCAGGCCGCGCATGCCGGCGAGCTGGCGGATCTGCTTGAACGACCCGCGCGCCCCCGAGTTGGCCATCATGAACACGGGGTTGAGCTCGAAGAGCGTCGCCTCCATCGCTTCGGCGACGGTGTCGGTGGCCTCCGTCCAGATGTTGACGATCGACTCGTGCCGCTCCGACTCGGTGATCAGGCCGCGCTCGTACTGGCCCTCGACCTCCGCGACCCGCCCCTCGTAGCCCGACAGGATCTCTTCCTTGTTGGACGGGATGACGATGTCGTTCTTCGAGATCGTGATCCCGGCCTTCGTGGCGTACTTGAAGCCGAGCCGCTTGATCGTGTCGAGGACGGCCGCGATCGTGGCGGCGCCGAACTCGTTGACGAGCTCGGAGATGAACTCGCTGGACTCCTTCTTGGCCATCGTCCGGTTGATGAACGGGACGTCCTGCACCTCGTCGGAGCCGATCAGCTCGTTCACGGCGCGGGCGATCTCCTCGTTGAAGATCACGCGGCCGGCCGTCGTGATGATCAGCTCGTCGCCGCGCCGGTACTCGACCGTGTCTTGCAGATGCACCTGGCCCGCCTCGAGCGAGAGCTCGACCTCCACGTCGGAGGCAAAGCGCTTCGGCCGGGGCTTGAGCTTGGCCGGGTCGATCGAGGACATGTCCCCGTGCGAGGAGTACGTCAGGTAGTAGAGCCCGAGCACCATGTCCTGCGACGGCGTCGCGAGCGGGCGCCCGTCGGCCGGCGACAGGATGTTGTTCGACGACAGCATCAGGATCCGCGCCTCGGCCTGCGCCTCTGCCGACAGCGGCACGTGCACGGCCATCTGGTCGCCGTCGAAGTCGGCGTTGAACGCATGACAGACGAGCGGATGGACCTGGATCGCCTTGCCCTCGACCAGCACCGGCTCGAACGCCTGGATGCCGAGACGGTGGAGCGTCGGCGCCCGGTTCAGCATCACGGGGTGCTCGGCGATCACCTCTTCGAGGATGTCCCAGACCTCCGCCTCCATCCCGTCGACGTACTTCTTCGCCGCCTTGATGTTCTGGACGATCTTCCGCTCGACGAGCCGGCTCATGATGAACGGCTTGAAGAGCTCGAGCGCCATCAGCTTGGGCAGGCCGCACTGGTGCAGCCGCAGGTGCGGGCCGGCAACGATCACCGAGCGGCCCGAGTAGTCGACGCGCTTGCCGAGCAGGTTCTGGCGGAACCGGCCCTGCTTGCCCTTGAGCATGTCGGAGAGCGACTTCAGCGGCCGGTTGCCCGGGCCGGTGACCGCGCGGCCGCGACGGCCGTTGTCGAACAGCGCGTCGACGGCCTCCTGCAGCATGCGCTTCTCGTTGTTGACGATGATCTCCGGCGCGCCCAGGTCGAGCAGCCGCTTGAGGCGGTTGTTCCGGTTGATGACGCGGCGGTAGAGGTCGTTGAGGTCGCTGGTCGCGAAGCGGCCGCCGTCGAGCTGGACCATCGGGCGCAGCTCCGGCGGGATCACGGGCACGGCCTCGAGCACCATCCACTCGGGCTTGTTCTCGGACTTGATGAACGCGTTCACGACCTTGAGCCGCTTGATCGCGCGGGCCTGCTTCTGGCCCTTCGACGTGCTGATCGTCGTGCGGAGCGACGCAGCCTCGGCCACCAGGTCGAGGTCGCGCAGCAGGTCGCGGATCGCCTCCGCCCCCATGCCGCCCCGGAAGTAGACGCCGAACCCGTACGGCGAGCCGAAGCGGTCCTTCATCTCGCGGAAGATCTGTTCGTCGTTGACGACCATCTTCGGGTCGAGGTCCTTGAACAGGAGCCAGGTCTGCTCGAGCCGGTTGCGGGCCTCGACGGCCGCCTCGCGGGCGTCCTCGCGCCGCTGCTCGATGTCCTGGTACATCTCCCGTGCCTTGAGGAGCCAGGCGATGACGGCGTCGAGATCCTCCTTCTGGATCCGGCCGTCGGTGCGCAGGCAGAGGTCGTTCGCGAGCTCGCGAACGGCGTCGTCGCTCTCTCCGTCGATCTGGCCGACGAGCTCGCCGAGCAGGCCCTTGCCGAGCCCGCGGGTCGTCTCGAGGCGCTTCGGGTCGACACCGGTGACGAGCGCGGCGTCCTCCTCGTTCAGCTCGGCGCCCTCGAGCAGCCCGTCGAGGACGCGGTTCAGGTGTTTCGTGATCGCGCCCTTCTTGGAACCGGTCGCCTTGCCGAGCTCCTTGCGGAGCGGGGCGAGCGCGTCGCGGATCTCGATCGCCGTCTGTGCGACCGCCTCGAGCTCGCGCGGCGTGAGCCGGCGGTCGTCGCGGATCGCCGAGTTGCGGACGAGCTCGCGGATCTTCTTCGCGTCCTCGGTCGAGACCTTCGGGGCCAGCTCGGCGAACATGCCGCCGACCAGGCTGCGGACGTCGGCGAGCGGCGGCATCAGCTGCTCCTCCGCCCAGTTGTTCAGCCCGCGGGTCCAGAACTCGTCGTCCTCGTCGAAGTTCTTCTCCTTGCCCTTGGCCAGGTAGTCGCGCCGGCGGCCGAGCCGCTCCTCGAGCGTGGCGAGCTGCTCGTCGCGGTCGACGACCGTCTGCTCGTACTCGGCGCGGACCTTGTCCTCGAGGTCGGCGAGGTCCTTCTGCCGCGTCTCCTTGTCCACGTAGGTGACGATCGAGGCGGCGAAGTACAGCACCTTCTCGAGCTCGCGCGGAGCGATGTCGAGCAGGTAGCCGATCCGGCTCGGGACGCCCTTGAAGAACCAGATGTGCGAGACGGGCGCGGCCAGGTCGATGTGACCCATGCGCTCGCGACGCACCTTCTGCCGGGTCACCTCGACGCCGCAGCGCTCGCAGATGATGCCCTTGTAGCGGACGCGCTTGTACTTGCCGCAGTAGCACTCCCAGTCCTTCGTCGGGCCGAAGATGCGCTCGCAGAAGAGCCCGTCACGCTCGGGCTTGAGCGTGCGGTAGTTGATCGTCTCCGGCTTCGTCACCTCGCCGTGGGACCAGTCCCGGATCTGCTTCGCCGACGCAAGGCCGATGCGGATCGCGTCGAACTCGTTGATGTCGATCTGTGTCACGTAAGTCGCGCCCTCTTTCCGTCAGTCGTCACTTGGTTCACAGCTGGCCCTGGTTCACAGCTGGCAATTGGTTCAAAGCCAGCCGAGCGTCACTCCTCGATCTCGGCGTCCGCGAAATCGACTTCGAGCGGCTCGGCCCCGCCAGCTGCCTCCTCGGCTTCCTCGGCATCCGGGGGGAGCTCGACGTCGAGCTCGCTCAGCACCTCGTCGGCCGGGAGCGTCAGCTCGCCGGACTCGTCGACGCGCTCGGCTCCTTCCTCGACCTCCTCGGCCGTCGGCTCGCGGGCCGCCGCCCGGAGGGAGCCGGGGGACAGGTCGATGCCGAGCTCCTCGGCCGCGCGGAGCAGCTCGTCCTCCTCCTCGCGCACCTCGACCTCGTGGCCCTCCTCGCTCTGGACGTGGACGTCCAGCGAGAGGGACTGCATCTCCTTGAGCAGCACCTTGAAGGACTCGGGGATCGACGGCTCGGCGATGTTCTCGCCCTTGACGATCGCCTCGTACGCCTTGACCCGCCCGACGGTGTCGTCGGACTTGATCGTCAGCATCTCCTGCAGGGTGTACGCCGCGCCGTAGGCCTCGAGCGCCCAGACCTCCATCTCGCCGAAGCGCTGGCCGCCGAACTGCGCCTTGCCGCCCAGCGGCTGCTGGGTGACCAGCGAGTACGGCCCGGTCGAGCGCGCGTGGATCTTGTCGTCGACCAGGTGGAGGAGCTTGAGGATGTACATGTAGCCGACAGTCACCTTCGACTCGAAGGGCTCACCGGTGCGGCCGTCGAAGAGCCGCACCTTGCCGGAGCAGCGCCGTCCCGGCGGGCGGGACTCGTCGACGTTCATCTTGATCGGCGACTCGGCGTTCTGCTTCGTCCACTCGATCAGGGCGTCGTCGACGTCCTCGGGCGTCGCCCCGTCGAAGACTGCTGTCGCGACCGGGGTCGGCTCGTCGGCCTTGGTGCCGTCCTCGCCGAACACGCCGTGGAAGGCGGCCCAGCCGAGGTGCGTTTCCAGGATCTGGCCGATGTTCATCCGGCTCGGCACGCCGAGCGGGTTGAGCACGACGTCGACGTGCGTGCCGTCTTCGAGGAACGGCATGTCCTCGGTGGGCACGATCTTGGAGATCACGCCCTTGTTGCCGTGCCGGCCGGCGAGCTTGTCGCCCTCGGCGATCTTGCGCTTCTTCGCCACGTAGACGCGAACGAGCTCGTTCACGCCCGGCGGCAGGTCGTCGCCCGCGTCGCGGGAGAACGTCTTCACGTCGATCACCTTGCCGCCCTCGCCGTGCGGGACCTTGAGCGAGGTGTCGCGGACCTCGCGGGCCTTCTCCTTGAAGATCGCGCGGATCAGCTTCTCCTCGGCGGTCAGCTCGGTCTCGCCCTTCGGCGTCACCTTGCCGACCAGCAGGTCGCCTGAGCCGACCTCGGCGCCGATGCGGACGATGCCGCGCTCGTCGAGATCCTTCAGCGACTCCTCGGACCGGTTCGGGATGTCACGGGTGATCTCCTCGTCGCCGAGCTTCGTCGAGCGGGCGTCGATCTCGTACTCGTGGATGTGGATCGAGGACAGCATGTCCTCCTTGACGAGCCGCTCCGAGATGACGATCGCGTCCTCGAAGTTGTAGCCCTCCCACGGCATGAAGGCGACGAGCATGTTCTTGCCGAGCGCCAGCTCGCCGTGGTGCGTCGAGGAGCCGTCCGCGAGGACGTCGCCCTCCTTGACCTTGTCGCCGAGCTTCACGACCGGCCGCTGGTGGATGAGCGTGCCCTGGTTCGAGCGCATGAACTTGACCAGCTCGTACGCATCGCGGTCGCCGTCGCGGCCCTCGACCACGATGCGCTCCGCGTCGACGTCGGCGACGGTGCCCGACCGGCTCGCGATCACGACGTCGCCGGTGTCGACGGCGGCCCGGTACTCGAGGCCGGTGCCGACGAGCGGCGGATCCGTGATCAGGAGCGGCACGGCCTGCCGCTGCATGTTCGAGCCCATCAGTGCGCGGTTCGCGTCGTTGTGCTCGAGGAACGGGATGAGCGCGGTCGCGACCGAGACGATCTGCGCCGGGGAGACGTCCATGAACTCGACCTGCCGCGCGTCGACCATGACCGCCTCGCCGTCCTTCGAGCGGCAGAGAACCTGCCCGTGGAGGAACTTGCCGGTCTTGTGGTCGAAGCGCTCGGAGGCCTGCGCGATCGTGTACTGGGTCTCTTCCGCCGCGTCCAGGTAGACGATCTCGTCCGCCACCTTGCCGCCTGCCACCTTCCGGTACGGCGTCTGGATGAAGCCGAACTCGGAGACAGTCGCGTACGACGCGAGCGAGCCGATCAGGCCGATGTTCGGGCCTTCCGGCGTCTCGATCGGGCACATGCGCCCGTAGTGGGTCACGTGGACGTCGCGCACCTCGATCGGCGCGCGCTCGCGGGTCAGCCCACCGGCACCGAGCGCCGACAGGCGCCGGCGGTGGGTGAGGCCGGCCAGCGAGTTCGTCTGGTCCATGAACTGCGAGAGCTGCGAGGAGCCGAAGAACTCCTTCAGCGCGGCCACGACCGGACGGATGTTGATGATCGTCTGCGGCGTGATCGCGTCGACGTCCTCGGTCGTCATCCGCTCGCGGACGACGCGCTCCATGCGATACAGGCCGACGCGGAACGCCTCCTGAATCAGCTCGCCGACCGTACGCAGGCGCCGGTTGCCGAAGTCCTCGTACTCGTCGAGCTCGGATCGGATCGGATCGCGCGAGAGCGAGATCGCATCGGCCGCGAAGTCCTTCGACTCGGGATCGACGCCCAGGTTCGTCGGGAGCGCGATCAGCCGCCTGACGAGGGCGAGGATGTCCTCGGTCGTCAGGACGCGCGTGTCGTCGGGGACGTTGACGCCGAGGCGCTGGTTCAGCTTGTAGCGGCCGACCTTGGTCAGGTCGTAGCGCTTGGGGTCGAAGAACAGCGAGCGGAGCAGGTTGCGAGCGTTGTCGAGCGTGGGAGGCTCGCCCGGGCGCTGCTTCTTGAACACCTCGATCAGGGCCTCTTCCTCGCGGGTCGAGGGATCCTTCTCGAGCGTGTTGACGATGAAGAACGAGTTGTCGAACAGGGCGAGGATCGCCTCGTTCGTGGATGTGTCGAGCTGGAAGCCCGTCGAGGGGTCCTCGGCCGGCAGCGCCCGCAGGAGCGTCGTGATCGGGAGCTTGCGCTTGCGGTCGATGCGGGCGTAGACCACGCCCTTCTTGTCGATCTCGAGCTCGAGCCACGAGCCACGAGACGGCATCAGGTTGGCGGTGAAGACCTGCTTCGTCGGGTCCTTGGGCTCCATCAGATAGGCGCCCGGCGAGCGAACAAGCTGCGTGACGATCACACGCTCGGTGCCGTTGATGATGAACGTGCCCTGGTCGGTCATCATGGGGAAGTCGCCCATGAAGACCCTCTGCTCACGGATCTCGCCCGTGTCCTTGTTCACGAAGCGGACGGTCATCGAGAGCGGAACCTGGTAGGTCAGGTCCTTCTCTCTGCACTCCTTGATCGAAAACTGCGGCTGGCCGAACTCGTAATCACCGAACTCCACCGCCAGTGTGCCGGTGTAATCCTCGATCGGCGAGATGTCGTCGATCGTCTCCCGGAGCCCCTCTTCGAGGAACCAGTCGAACGAGGCCTTCTGGATATCGATGAGATTCGGTAGATCGAGTACGTGCTTCAGCCGCGAGAAACCCTGGCGCGCGCGAGGCGCAGCAACCCTGCTGGTCAAATGAAACAGCCTCCGTTAAGAGAAATGGTGGAGATGGCAGGCGAAACGGCCGGAGGTCGGCGCAACCCGCAAGACTAGCGGAAGCACCCTTCCTTAGGCAAGAACGGCTTTCGGACAGCGTCTTTCTTCCCACTCCCGCTCAGAACTGGAAGTAGATGAACGGGTGCGGCTGGGAGATGGTCATGATAGCGGCTGCCGCCGCGACGCCGGTTGCGATGCCATACCAGACGCGCGGCTTGATGCGGATCTGCCAGGTGTTGGGTGCGATGTTGACGAAGACGAGCAGCGCGGCGAGGAGCAGCACGAACCTGAGCGGCAGCAGCGCGTGGAGTTGCGCGGAGGAGCCGAGGCCGTTGAGCCCGAGCATCGAGGAGAGGATGTCGCCGGCGACCGAGAGGCTCGGCGAGCGGAAGATCACGAACGCCGCGCAGACGAGCAGGAAGGTGAGCGTGCGGTTGAGCCAGACCCACGGCGGGGTCAGCCCGGCTTTGCGGAGGATGGCGTGGGCGGCGAGGAAGACGCCGTGGACGAGCCCCCAGACGACGAACGTCCAGGCGGCGCCGTGCCAGAGCCCGGCCAGGAACATGACGACGAACAGGTTCAGGACCGTCCGCCGGGCTCCGAGGCGTGAGCCGCCGAGCGGGATGAACAGGTAGTCACGAAACCAGGACGACAGGCTCATGTGCCAGCGGCGCCAGAAGTCGGAGATGTTCTCGGCCTTGAAGGGCGAGTTGAAGTTCTGCGGGAAGCGGAAGCCGAGCAGCCAGGCAAGCCCGACGGCCATGTCCGAGTAGCCGGAGAAGTCGAAGTAGAGCTGCAGCGAGTAGCCGACAGCGGCCGCCCACCCCGTGAGCACGCCCAGCTCCGCGTGGCTCGAGTAGAGCCTCGAGACGTACGGGTGGAGTTGGTCGGCGATCAGCAGCTTCTTGACCAGGCCGCAGGAGAGGAAGAAGACACCGAGCGCCGCAGAGCGTGAGGTCAGCCGCGGCGTCAACTGCCTGAGCTGGCCGGCGAGGTCGGTGAAGCGCACGATCGGCCCGGCGATCAGGTGCGGGAACAGCGACACGAACGTCGTGTACTCGAGCACGTTCCGGGTCGGCGCGATCCGCCGCCGGAAGATGTCGATCGTGTACGACATCGAGTTGAACGTGTAGAAGGAGATCCCGATCGGCAGCACGATGTGCAGCGTCGCGATGTCCGGCGGCAGGCCGACGCCGCTGCCGATCCCGTTCAGCGTCTCGACGAAGAACCCCGCGTACTTGAAGTAGGCGAGGATCCCGACGTTCGTCGTCAGCGACGCCGCCAGCAGCGCCCGTCGCTTCCGCTCGTCGTCCGTGCTCGCGATCCACAGGCCGGCGACGAAGTCGACCGACGTCGCCAGGATCAGCACCGGCAGATAGCGCCAATCCCACCAGGCATAGAAAAACCACGACGCCCCGGTCAGGAACGCCAGCCGCAGCGCCTTCCCACGCAACAACCACCAGCCCGCCAGCACACACGGCAGAAAGCCGAACAGGAAGATGTAGCTGTTGAACAGCACGGCGGGGCTTAGCGCAGCGCGCCCTGCGAATGTGCGACGACGTAGCGCAGCAGCCGGCGCATGTTCGCCCGGTTCACGTGCGTCGCGTTCGACCAGTCGCGCGCCGTCCCGCTCCACTTGCGGATGTCCTGCGCGTCGACGAACACGAACCGGTACCGCCTGTGCAGCTCCGCAATCCTCTCGAGCGAGGCCCGGCGGCCCGCGTACCCGTACTTCTCGAGCTCGGCGAACACGCTCGGATAGACCGGGTTGAGCACGATCACGGGCACCTCGCCACGCTTGTTCATGAACTCGAGCGCCCGCTCGAAGTAGAAGAACCGGTGAGGCTGCGCCAGGTCCTGCCGCGCCTGCGCCAGCGTCTGGTGGTGCGCGCCGACGGCCGCGACCAGCTTCGCGACCGCCTTCCGCAGCGACGCGGCGTGCTCCGGCAGGTACCGGAGCGACTGATTCGTCAGGGACCCGTCCTCGTGGTAGCGGATCAGCGAGTGGCAGGTCGCGAGCACGCACTTCCTGAACACCCGCCAGGAGGCCTTGGTCGCGTCCGTGCTCAGGTAGGTGCCGACGTCGCCCAGCCCGAAGCCGGCACCGCCCGGGAGGTAGCGGCGTGCGCGCGGATCGTGCGCGAGTTGCGAGTTGACGCCGCCGCCGGCCAGACCGACATCGGTGAACCAGATGTACCGGCGCCTCTGGTGCGGGAACAGGGCGGCGGCGTCACGGACGAAGACGTACTCGTCCGCCGACGTGCCACCGGTCACGCCCGCGTTGAACCCCGTGCGGCCGGTCAGACTTTGGAGAAACGCGGGCTCTGCCTGACGCGAGCGCGAGCTGCCGAGGATCAGCGTCTCGGGCCCACGCTTCAGGTCCTCGAGCAGCGTCAGCTTGATCGACCGGTCCGACTCGACGGCGGTCGGGACGATGCCCGAGCCGGCGATCGCGAACGGGTCGATGACGACGTTCATCGCGAGCACGGCGGCCAGCACCCCGAGGCACGAGACCAGGAAGGCGACGACGAATCGCTTCTGGTTCGGGCTCGGGGCCTGCTCGGACGCTGTTTCCGGAACGTGACGCGCCCCGCCGGGTGGCGGCGGAGGCTCCGCGGTGCGCCAGAGTCGCTTCCTCACCCGACCATGATGATCGCGGGCCCGGGCGAGTTCAACCGGTAGCGAAACGGCGAGAGGAGCCTTGCGGCCCCTCTCGCCTTGAAACAGGTTGACGCCTGGCTACTTGATCTCGACGCTGGCCCCGGCCTCTTCGAGCTGGGCCTTGATCGAGTCGGCCTCCTCCTTGGCAGCGCCCTCCTTGACCGGGTTGGGCGCGCTGTCGACGAGGTCCTTCGCCTCCTTGAGACCGAGGCCGGTGACCGCGCGAACGACCTTGATCACCTGGATCTTCTTGTCGCCGGCACCGGTGAGCACGACGTCGAACGCGGTCTGCTCCTCGGCGGCAGCGCCGTCCCCGCCACCTGCAGCGGCACCAGGCGCCGCGGCCACGGCGACCGGCGCTGCGGCGGTGATGCCCCACTCGTCCTCGATCTTCTTCTTCAGCTCGACGAGCTCGAGCACGGTCATCTTGCCCAGGTCGTCGAACACCTTGTCGACTCCGCTTGCAGCCATCACTCCTCCTTCTCGTCCTCGGCCGCTTCAGGAGCCGCCGACTGTGGTTCGCTCTCTTCCGACGTCGCCTCGGCAACCGGCTCCTCGGGAGCCTCCGCCTCGGGCTCTGCTCGCTCGGCTGCCGCTACCTCGGGCTCTGCTTCCGGTGCCACTGCCTCGGGCTCTGCTGCTGCCTCGGGCTCGGCCGGAGTCTCTTCGGTCTCGGCCTCGCCGCCGAGCTGCTCGATGCGGGCCTCGATCAGGCCGTGCAGCTCGCGCAGCGGGGCCGTGAACAGCCCGACGATCGTGTACAGCGGTGACGTCACGGCGCCGAGTACCTGTCCGCGCAGGACGTCGACCGGTGGCAGCTTCGCGAGCTCCTCGACGTCCTCCGCCGAGATCGTGCGACCCTGCATGAGGCCGCCGCGGACGGCCAGGACCTTCGTCGTGCGGGCCGAGTCGGCGAGGGCCTTGGCGACGGCGACCGGGTCGCCGTCCGCTTCGAGGAACGCGATCGCGGTCGGTCCGTCGAGCAGCGCCAGCAGCGCGTCGGCTCCCGCGGCCTCGGCCGCGCGCCGCGTCAGCGAGTTCTTGACGATCGTGAAGCCGGCTCCGTGCTCGATCAGCTTCGTGCGGAGCTCGTCGACCTCCTTCACGCTCAGGCCGCGGTAGTCGGCGACGATCAGCGTGTCCGACGAGCGCAGGCGCTCGGTCAGCTCCGTGACGATCTGCTCTTTCTCCGGTCTCTGCATACGTCTCCTTGGTCCTTCGAACGAAAACGCCCGCACGGAGGCGGGCACGGAGAAGACGGTCGTCTTGCTCGTACCGCCTCGGCTGGACTTCTGCACTGGGTTTGGTCAACCCAGCAGCTGCCAGCTGTCTTCGGCGAACGGGTCTCGGAACAGCCTAGCCTGCCGCGACTTCCTCCTGGAGCTCCTCGACGATGTCGCGCGTCCGGGCCGGGTCGACGTGGACTCCCGGGCCCATCGCCGTCGTCAGCGTGATCGAGCGGATGTAGCGGCCCTTGGCCGCGGACGGCTTGGCGCGGACGATCTCGTCCACGACCGCGGCGTAGTTCTCGAGCAACTGCCGCTCGCCGAAGCTCTTCTTGCCGATCGACAGGTGGACGTTCGCGCCGCGGTCCGTGCGGTACTCGAGCTTGCCGGCCTTGGCCTCGCGCACCGCCTTGCCGACGTCGAAGGTGACCGTCCCCGTCTTCGGATTCGGCATCTTCCCGCGCGGACCGAGGATGCGGCCGAGCTTGCCGACCGTGCCCATCATGTCCGGCGTGGCGACCGCGACGTCGAAGTCGTCGAAGCCGGCCTCGATCTTGGTCGCGAGGTCGGCTGCGCCGACGACGTCGGCGCCGGCGTCCTCGGCCTCCTTCGCCTTCTCGCCCTCGGCGAAGACGGCGACGCGCTGCTCACGACCGGTGCCGTTCGGGAGCATCAGTGTCCCGCGCAGCTGCTGGTCGGCGTGGCGGACGTTGAGCCCGAGCCGGAAATGGACCTCGACCGTCTCGTCGAACTTCTTGCCGGGAAGGTCTTTGAGCAGCTTGACCGCCTCGGCCGGCGGGTAGGCCAGCTCGCGGTCGATGCGGGAGCGTGCCTCGCGGTAGATCTTGCCGTGCTGCGCCATTACGGGGCCACCTCCACTCCCATCGAGCGCGCCGTTCCGGCGATGACCTTCATCGCCTGCTCGACGTCGCGCGCGTTCAGGTCCTCCATCTTCGTCTCGGCGATGTTCCGGAGCTGCGCCTGGCTCAGGCGGCCGACCTTCTCGCGGTTCGGCTCTCCCGAGCCCTTCTCGAGATTCAGCGCCTCCTTGATCAGCACGGCCGCGGGCGGCGTCTTCGTGATGAACGTGAAGGAGCGATCCTCGAAGACCGTGATCTCGACCGGGATGATGCGGCCGTTCTCGGCCTGCGTCTGCGCGTTGAACGCCTTGCAGAACTCCATGATGTTGACGCCGTGCTGGCCGAGCGCAGGACCGACCGGCGGCGCCGGGTTGGCCTGCCCGCCGGGAATCTGCAGCTTGATGAGCGTGAGGACTTTCTTTGCCATGGCGAACCTCAGTCGATCTTCTTGACCTGGTCGAAACCGAGCTCGACCGGGACCTGGCGCTCGAAGATGTCGACGAGCACCTTCAACTTCTGCTGCTCGGGATTGACCTCGACGATCTCGCCGTCGAAATCGGAGAGCGGCCCTGAGGTTACCTTGACCGACTCGCCGAGCGTGAACTCGACCTGCGCGCGCGGGCGGTCGCCCGCCGAGGCGCCGGTGTGCAGGAGCCGGTCGACGTCGGATTGCGCGAGCGGGACGGGCTTGCCGCCCGGGCCCGCGAACCCTGTCACTCCGGGCGTGTTGCGGACGACGGCCCAGCTGTCGTCGTTCAGGTCCATGTTCACGAGGACGTAGCCGGGCAGGATCCGCTTCTCGATCTGCACCTTCTGGCCGTCCTTGGTCTCGATCACCTGCTCGGTCGGGACGACGACGCGCCGAAAGCGGAGCCGCTGTCCCATCGAGTCGATCCGGTGCTCGAGATTGGCCTTGACCTTGTTCTCGTGCCCGGAATACGTGTTGATCACATACCAGCGAAACATCTCTAGCTCTCGTCTCCCGCCTACTTGATGAGAAGGTCCTGCACCAGGTGCTTCCAGGCGATGTCGCAAACCCAGATGAAGGTGCCCATGATGATGCAGGCCATCAGCACGACCACCGTGCCCTGGATGACGTGGCTCTGGCCCGGCCACTCGGTCTTGCGAAGCTCGCCCCAGGACTCGCCGAGGAACCGCCACGTGCCCGTGAAGAACTTGAAGGCGCCGGTCTCCGCGGGGGCCTGCTTGCCGGGGGCGGGCTTGCCGCGGTCCGGCCGCGAGGGCGGCTCGGGTGCGAGGCTGACCGGCGGCTTGTCGCCTCCGCCGCTGCCTCCACCGCCCGCGCCTGCCAGCGCCGGCTCGCCCTGCTGCTGGCGTCGTGCGCGCCGCTCTGCCCTCGTCTGCCGTGCCACCGCCTACCTCGTCTCGCGATGCAGCGTGTGCTTGCCGCACCAGCGGCAGTACTTGTTGAACTCGACGCGGTCCGGGGTGTTCCGCTTGGACTTCTGCGTCTGGTAGTTGCGGCGCTTGCAGTCCGTGCAAGCGAGCGTGATTGCGACTCTGACTCCGGTTGCCATCTCTCTCCGAGTTCGACCAGGGGACGATAGCGGCGGTAGGACTCGAACCTACGACACGCGGATTATGATTCCGCTGCTCTAACCAACTGAGCTACGCCGCCTCGCCGGTCGAGTGTAGCAGGGAGCATCCGGCGTTCTGCCTACATTCGTGTCGTGACCGAGGTCGAGTCATGCTGGCGCTGCGGAGCCGATATGCGGTGGGTGCACGGCACCTGGCAGTGCCCCCGCTGCCGGTTCAAGCTGGGCTGCTGCGAGGGTGAGCCTCAGTCGTGCGGCACCTCGGCGCCGGCTTCTTCTCCGCCTCGCACCTGACCCGGCCCGCGTCGCCGTCACGCCGGGCGGCGGCGGCTGTCAGCGACTCGACGCGGTCTCGAATGAACAGCTTCTGCGAATGGACGTCGGGAGCGAACATCGACAACCCCCTTATCTCTCGATGTCGTATTGTTTGAAGTCGAAAGACTAGCAACAACTTCATTTGACGTCAAGCTATTTGATGTGAAAGAATGGTGACGGTATGGCGCGGACGAGCGACGTCGAGCGGGATCACGTGGATCGCTTCCTCGAGTCGATCCGCGACGAGCTGCCCGAGCTCGATCTCACGGTCGAGGGGATCGTCGACCGCATCAACGGGCTCAGCCGGCGGATCAAGCGGATGATGGACGAGACGCTGAACGAGCGCTCGCTCACGTGGGGCGAGTGGAAGGTGCTCGGCCTGCTCCGCCGCTCCCCCGGCCACCGGCGCTCCCCGGGCTATCTCGCCGTCCACGCCGAGCTGTCGAGCGGCGCGATGACGAACCGGCTCGACAACCTCGAGAAGGCGGGACTGATCCGCCGACTGCCCGACCCGACCGACCGGCGCGGGATCCAGGTCGAGCTGACCGAGGCCGGCTCCCAGGCCTACAGCGAGTCGACGGCCGCGCAGGCCGCGAAGGAGGCGCTGATCGCGTCGGCGCTGAACGCGAAGGAGAAGGACGAGCTCAACACCCTCCTGCGGCGCCTGATGCTGGTCGCCGAGGAGCTCGACGCCCAGCACGTGCCCGGAGAGGGCGAGTGACGCCGGTCGTCGAGGTCAGAGACCTTCGGCGCACCTATCGCAGCTCCACAGGCGTCTTCCGCCGCAAGAGCGTCGAGATCGAGGCCGTCCGCGGCGTCTCGCTTCGAGATCGCCGAGGGCGAGCTGTTCGGCCTGCTCGGGCCGAACGGCGCCGGCAAGACGACGACGATCAAGATGCTGATCACGCTGCTGATCCCGACCTCGGGCACGGCGCGCGTGCTCGGGCTCGACGTCGTCAAGGACGCGCGCGAGGTGCGCAAGCGGATCGGCTACGTCTTCGGCGGCGAGCGCGGCCTCTACGAGCGGCTCTCCGGCGCTCGACAACCTGCGCTACTTCGCCGAGCTCTACGGCGGTCGACGCCGAGCGTGCAGAAGAAGCGGATCGACGAGCTGCTCGAGCTCGTCGGCCTGAAGGGCCGCGAGAAGGAGCGGGTCGAGGGCTACTCGCGCGGGCATGCGGCAGCGGCTGCACATCGCGCGCGGCCTCCTGCACGACCCGCCCGTCGTCTTCCTCGACGAGCCGACGATCGGCGTCGACCCCGTCGGCGCACGCGAGCTGCGCGCGACGATCGCCGGCGCTGACGCGACGCCGGGCAAGACCGTGCTGCTGACGACGCACTACATGTTCGAGGCCGACAGCCTCTGCGACCGGATCGCCGTCGATCGACAAGGGCCAGATCGTCGCCGAGGGCACGCCGCGCGACCTGAAGGACGGTCGTCGCCGACCGGCACCGTCGTCGAGATCGAGACCTTCGGCATCGCCGACGAGACGCGTCGAGCGGCTCCGCGCGTCGCCGGGCGTCACCTCGATCTCGATCGAGGAGCGCGAGCAGGCGCAGGTGCTGCTCGTCCAGTCGGCGAGAGGGCTCGAGCTGACGCAGACGCTGCTCGGCGATGCTCGACGGGACCACGGTCGGCCGCGTCGCGGCGCGCGAGCCGACGCTCGAGGACGCGTACGTGGCGCTCGTCGGAGACGGCGTGAGGTCGCGCGAGCGGCTCCTGCGCACGTGACGCTCGGCTGGGTGCTCCACTTCAAGATGCTGTCGCGCTCGTCGTTCAACAGCGTGCTCGGCGTCGTCTACCCGCTGTTCTTCGCGACGGTGGCGTTCTTCATGTACCGGGAGGCGCAGCCCGCACGCGCTGCTCTACGCCGTCGCTCGGCGCCTCGGTGATGGGGATCTGGGCGCGACGAGCACGGCGGCCGGCGGCGCGCTGCAGCGGGAGCGCTGGCACGGCACGCTCGAGCTGCTCGTCGCGTCGCCCGCGCCCTTCTCGCTCATGATGCTGCCGGTCACGCTCGCGATGTCGACGATCGGCATCTACTCGATGGCGGCGACGCTGCTCTGGGGCCGGCTCGTGTTCGGGATCGAGTCTGCACATCGAGCACCTGTTCGTCTTCTGCGTCGCGGTCGTCGTGACGATCGTGGCCGATCGGGATGTGCGGCTTCCTGCTCGCCGTCACGTTCGTGCGCTACCGGACCGCGTGGGCGCTCGGGAACCTGCTCGAGTACCCGGTCTGGCTGATCTGCGGCTTCCTCGTGCCGCTCTCGCTGTTCCCGGGCTGGGTGCTGCCGATCTCGTGGATCCTCGCGCCGACCTGGGGCATGCGCGCGATCCGCGAAGCGGCGCTCGGCGGGCCGGCGCTGGCCAGGACCTCGGCATGTGCGCGCTGCTCGGGGCGATCTACACGGCGATCGGCGTCGTCATCGTCGGCCGCCTGCTCGACTCGGCGCGCGCGCCGCGCGACGCTCGCGCTGACGTGAACGGCACGCGGATCTTCTTCGTCGGCGGGCTGATGAGCTACCGCGCCCTGTTCGGCTGGCTCTCGCCGTGGATCTTCATCCCGACCTTCCTCGTCGCGCCCGATCTTCCAGATCCTGCTCTTCGTCTACATCGGCCGCTCGGCCGCGCGTGCAGTCGGACAGCTTCTACGTGATCGGCAACGCGCTCCAGTACTGCGCGATCCCGTGCATCTTCGCGATGAGCAACACGATCGCGGGCGAGCGCTACCAGCGCACGCTCGGGTACATCCTCGCGACGCCGGCCGGGCGGCTGCCGCTCTTCCTCGGCCGCTCGCTGCCGGTGATCGGGAACGGGATCTTCGTGTCCGTGTTCGCGTTCGCGGTCGGCGGGCGCGATCGTCGGGATCAGCGTGCCCGCAGGCTCGATCGGGGCGCTCGTGCTCGTGATCGCGGTCACCTCGGCCTCCTGCACGAGCCTCGGCCTCGTCATCGCCGCGCTCGGTCTGCGCGTCCGCGAGACGGCGACGCTGAACAACATCGTGTTCGGCCTCCTGCTCGTCTTCTGCGGCGTGAACGTGGCGCTGTCGGAGCTGCCGGGCTGGATGCAGACGATCTCGGCAGGCCTGCCGCTGACGCACGGGATCGAGGCGGCTCGCGATCTCGCCGCCGGACAGTCGCTCGGCGACGTCGCGGGACTCGTCGGCAAGGAGGCGCTGATCGGCGTCGTCTACGGCGTCCTCGGCTACGGGCTCCTGCGCGCGCTCGAGTCGCAGAGCCGGCGCCTTGCGACCCTGGAGACCGCATGAGAGCGGTGACTGTCGGGCGGATCATGCGCGTCGGGTTCACCTTCCGCGTCAAGGAGATGACGCGGTCGGGCCTGTTCGTCTTCACGTCCGTGATCGAGCCGCTCATCTTCGCGACGCTGACGTACTACCTGTTCAACTCGGGCTCGAAGCCGGAGACGGTCGTCTACTCGGCGCTCGGGGCCGGGATGATGGGCATCTGGTCGACGACGCTGTTCGCCTCCGGCGGCGCGATCTCGTGGCAGCGCTGGCAGGGAACGCTCGAACTGCTCGTCGCCGCGCCGTCGCCGTTCCTGCTCGTCATCTTCCCGCTCACGCTCGGCTCGGCCGCGATCGGGCTCTACGCGCTGACCGCGACGCTGCTCTGGGAGCGGCTCCTGTACGGCCTGCCGTTCGACCCGGTCCACCCGTTCCAGTTCGTCGTCGCCCTGCCGTCGCTCATCTTCGGGCTCGGCGCGCTCGGGCTCGTGATCGCGTCGAGCTTCGTGCTCTACCGGAACGCGAACGCGCTCTCGAACATGCTCGAGTTCCCGGTCTGGCTCGCGACCGGCGTGATCGTGCCGCTGTCGCTCCTGCCCGGCTGGACGTCGGCGATCGGCCTCGTACTCGCGCCGACCTGGGGCTTCCGCGCGGTGCGGAACTCGGTGTTCGGTGGGCCGGTCTGGCCGTCGATCGGCATGTGCTTCGCGCTGTCCGCCGTCTACTTCGTCATCGCCGCGTGGCTGATGGACATCTTCGAGAAACGCGCCAGAGAGCGCGCGACCCTCTCGCTCGTATGAGCACGTTCCGCATCTTCACGATCGGCGGGCTGATCTCGTATCGCGCGCTCTTCAACTGGATGGCGCCCGCGCAGTACATCCCGACGATGCTCGCCGGGCCGCTCTTCCAGATCCTGTTCTTCACCTACCTGGGCCGGTATGCCGCCAGCGAGTCGGACGCGTTCTTCATCATCGGGAACGGCATCCAGGTGTGCGCGATGAGCGCCGTCTTCGGCATGGCGCTGACCGTCGGCGGCGAGCGCTGGACGCAGACGCTCGGCTCGATCCTCGCCACGCCCGCGAACCGCGCTGCGCTCTTCCTCGGCCGCGCCCTGCCGAACATCGTCAACGGCGTGTTCGTCTCGATCGTCGGGCTCGTCGTCTCGAGCGCGCTCCTCGACTACAAGCCCGCCGTCGGCTCCGTGCCCACGATCGCGTTCCTCGTCGTCCTCTGCACGATCACGTGCTCTGCCTTCGGGCTCGCCGTCGGCGCACTCGGGCTGCGCTTCCGCGACGTGTTCATGATCGCCAACCCGGCCTACTTCCTGATGCTGCTCCTCTGCGGCGTGAACGTGCCGCTCGACCGCCTGCCGGACTGGATGGCGACGATCGGCAGCGGCCTCCCGCTCACGCACGGCATCGCCGCGGCCCGCGACGTCGCGGCCGGCTCCTCGCTCGCGGACGTCTCGACGCTCGTCTGGAAGGAGGCCGCGGTCGGCGCCGCCTGGGCACTCGTCTCCTACGGCATGATCCGCTTCTTCGAGCTCGAGGGCAGGCGGCGCGCGACGCTCGAGACCATGTGACGTCCGACTGCCTGCAGGGCGCGGCGCGTTCGCAAGAATAGAGCCGTGCACCGGAAGGACCGCGAGGCGATCCTCGGCGAGTACGGGCTCCGCGAGCCGACCGCCCGCGAGCAGGCCGAGCTGGCGGTGCTCGAGCTGGATCTGGAAGGCAGCCCGCTCCGCGGTAAGCCGCTCCACGGGCGGCTCCGCAACTTCCGTCCGGCGGTCGACCGCTACGTCGCCTCGCTCGGCGGGCCGCTTCCCTACATGCGGCGGCTGCGCGACATCGAGCTCGAGACCGAGGGACACGAGCGGCGGCTCGCCGAGGCCTGGCACGAGCTGGCCGCGTCCTGCGGGGATGCAAACGAGTTCGCGCGCCGCTGGCATGCGACCGCCGAGCGCTGGAGCTTCGTCGCCGTCAACGAGCTGATCGACCGCCACAACCGCTGGTACCCGGCCGAGGCACGGCTGCCGATGGATCCGCGGAGCCGCGACTTCGTGCTCATCGGCGGCAAGCCGTACCGGCTCGAACCGCTCGACACCGCCTGGATCCTCGAGCGCTTCCCGCCCGAGCTCGCGCTGGCCCGAGCCGCCTGAGCCGCTTTCTGCTCGCGACGGCTGGCACAATCGCCCCGGATCGGTGAGAATCGACGCGTGGGCGTGGGGCGAGTTGCCGTCGTCGTCGCCGCCGGCGTCGGCGACAAGCCGCGCGGTGACGCCGCCGAGCGGATCGCCAACGGCCTGAGGCTCTTCGAGAGATACGACGAGCCGGTGCAGCACGCGGAGTGGTACGAGGTGCCGGACGTGGCGATCCAGCCCGTCGACCGGTTCGAGACCGGCCACAACGGCATCGACGTGGACATCTACGAGTTCTGGTGGGCCGACCTGAGCCGCTTCCCCGCCGCGGCCCGATCCTTCCTCGCCGCGTTCTTCGGACTCTTCCTCGCCCTGTCCTCGGTCGGCCGCACGGCGCTGAGGAGGACCACTGAGATCGGCGTCGAGCCCCAGAAACTGCCGCCCGGATCGAAGCCGTCGGACGTCGACTACCACCTGCTCGGCTTCCTCTCGTGGATCGTGGCAGTGCCGGTCGTCGTGCTCAGCGCGCAACTGCTGATGACGGTCGCCGCCCTCGCGATCGCGATCGCCGTGCCGGATTCCGCGATCTCAGGTGCCTTCGCCGTGGGCCTCTTCGGCGCCGGCACGAGCGTCGTGGGCCTGCTGCTGCTTCGGCGGTACCGGATCATGAGCGGCCGCCGCGGAGCGTTCGTACTGGGAGTGATCGCCCTCGCCGGCGCCACTGCGGTCTGCGTCACACGGCTCGTCGAGCGCGGGGTCAGCGGCAAGTCGACGATCGAGCTCGCGCTCGCGGACACGGTCGCCGTTCTCGTCGCCTACCCGATGAGGATCCTCTGGCTGTCGGTGCTCGCATTTGTCGTCGTCATCGCCGTCGTCCTCGGCGTCAAGTGCTGCCGCCGGGACTCGCGCCTGCGAAGGCACGCGGTCAGGCGAACGATCACGGCTGGACTCACCGTCAGCTTCGGGCCGCTCGGGTTCGCCGTGCTCATGGCGATTCTCAGCGCCGCCGTCGGCGGTCTCGCGAAACAGGTGGGCCCGACGGTTCTCTGGGGCGGGCCGAGGACCGCTGGACAGACCCCCTGGTGCCTCAGCTCTCCCGACTCGTGGACGCTCGTTGACTGCCCGACCCTGACCGCCTGGCGATTCGGGACGCTCACTCTCGGCGACGCGATCTTCGCCCTGGCCTGCGCGCTTGTCGTCGTCCTCGGCGTGCTGGCGCTCTATCTCGTGACGTTGCTCGTGGGCGAGATCGTGCGCCGTGTTCACTCCTCGTCGAGCGAATCGCCGGCGAGCCGTCAGGCAGCCAGGCTTTCCTTCGCCCTGGACGCGATCGGCGGCCTGCCCGCCGCAATCGTCCTCGTCCTCGCCGCTTTCGCCGCCTCCTACGCCGCCGCCGCCGCCTGGCTCCCGTTCTTCCCCTTGCCGGACGGCATCGAGCACCAGGTCGGTCTCGTCAAGCAAAGCGTCGGTTCCGCACCCAAGGTGCATTCCGGCTGGGCTCCCACCGTCGCCGGTGTACTCGGCGTGCTCGTGTCCGGGCTCTTGCTCGCCGCCAGGGCGATGGGCATGACGCCGCAGCAGCTCGCGAGTGACAGCACTGCCTCCAACGTCCTGCGCCTGATCCTCGACAAGCCGTACGACATCGCCACCTTCCTGCGCGAGCCGGTGGGGCCGCAGGCGAAGAATCGCCGACTCGTCGACCTCGACGAGATGCCGAGACAGAAGATGCTGGCCCGCTACCGCGCGCTCCTCGTCTTCCTCCGCGCGCGCGGCTACGACCGCGTGGTCTTCGCGGCGCACAGCCAGGGCACGGTCCTGACCGCGACCCTGCTCCACGAGAAGGAGCTCCCGCTTCCTGACCGGGTCTCGATGATCACGTTCGGCTGCCCGTTGCGGCAGCTCTACTCGGAGCGGTTCCCGTCGCAGTACTCGTGGGTCAGGCAGCCCGAACGTGTCCGCCGGTTTGTCCCGCACGTCACAGAGCAGTGGATCAACGTGTGGACCGCAGGCGATCCCGTCGGACGGACGGTGTTCGCGGACGTACCCGGCCCGGGGGTGAAGAGCGAGCCGCCCGAGAATCCCGCGGGCGACCTGCGCCTCGAGGACGTGCCGCTCGGCACGGCGGCCACTCCTCGTACTGGACGATGCCCGGGTTGTACGAGCGGCTGGCCGAGCTGATCGAGGCCTAGCCGCTAGCGCGCGCAGGCGCCGGAGGTGGGCTTCGAGCCACGCGAGACGTGCCAGGTGTCGCTGCCGGCCATCGTCTCGATGCAGAACGCCGTCGGCCCGACGCTGCGAACGTGGACGCCCGCCGGAAGCGCCGCGCCCGCGTACGTGCCGGCGGAGGCGTGCCGATGCTGGAGCGTCTGCGTCGCCTGCGTCAGCCGCGACTTGGCCGAGTCCTCCCTCGCGTCCTGGCGCAGGTCGAGGTACTCGGGCACCGCGACGGCCGTCGCGATCCCGAGCACGATCGCGATCAGGCCGAGCTCGACCAGGCTGAGCGACGTGTGCGCGCGGTTGAGGCGACGGGCGGCGATCACGCGGTACCCATCGGCCGTGTCCCCCGTCCGGGCGACACTCGAACGGGTGATGCCGAGCCGGGTGAGCGGAGCCACGATCACAGCGCCCCGTACAGGAACAGCGTCAGCACCGAGCCGAGCGCGAGGAAGGGACCGAACGGAAAGCCGACCTTGCGTCCGGCACGGCCGTACCGGATCAGGATGAAGATCGACGGAATCAGCGACGCGAGGCTCGCGAGGACGAGCGCGACGGCAACGGGCGGTCCGAGCGCGGCGCCCATCAGGAACGCGAGCTTGACGTCGCCCATCCCCATGCCCTGCGGCGAGATCAGGCTGAAGACGAGCAGGAACAGGAAGGCGCCGAAGGCGGCGATCGCCCAGCGCGGGCTCGGCTCCGCAATCGTCATGCCGACGAGCACGATCAGCGATGCCGGGCCGACGACGCGGTCCGGGATCAGCCGGTACTCGAGGTCGGTCGCGCTGACGATGACGAGTGCGAGGCAGAAGACCGAGGCGCAGAATCCGTGCAGCGTGGCGCCGAACTCGACGAGGCAGCCGGCGACGAGCGCGGCGCCGACGAACGGCAGCGAGCGGTAGACGCCGGCGGGCAGCCGGCCGGGCTCCCGCTCGACGTCGGGAAGCGTGTACGAGACGACAGCGGCGAACAGGCTCACCGAGACAGTTCTCGGCAGGCACGCCGCCGGAGTTAAGCCGTGTTGGCCTCCGCCCGGTAGGCCGCCCCCGGGTCGCCCGCGGCCCGCGCGAGCCCCTCGATCATCTTCAGCGCGAAGCGGGCCAGGCCGCGCTCGCCCCCGGGGTGCTTCAGGTCGCCGCTCAGCATTCGCTCGACCGCGCCCCAGGCCACGGGAGCTCGGCCGAGGTTGAACGTCAGCCACGGATAGCGGTCGAGCGCGATCTTCGCGCCCCACGACCCGGCGGCCGTGAGCGAGAGCGCGTTCGCGAGCTTCTCGTTGTAGCCGGCGAGGCTCTCCGCGCGGCCTTCGAGCAGGTCGACGATCGACTCCGTCGCGAGCCGCGAGGACGCGAACGCCTCGTACATGCCGTCGCCGGAGAGCGGATCGACGAGGCCGCCCGCGTCGCCGACGAGCAGAGCCCGGCCGCGCGCCGCCACCGACCCGGAGCGCCGCAGCGGCAACCGGTGACCGCGCAGGTCCGACACCGACTCCTCGGAGATCCCGTGGGCGCGGCAGAGGATGCCGAGGTGGTCGCGAAGGGTCGGGCCGACGCTCTCCCAGCCGCCGACGCCGACGTTGATGTGATCGCCCTTGGGGAAGATCCAGGCGTAGCCGCCCGGGATCGTCCCGAGCTCGAACTCGGCGAGGCCGTCGAAGCGGTTGCCCACGACCTCCTTCGGGACATTGCCCTCGAACGCGACGCCGAGCACGTACTCGCCGCCGAGGTCGAGCGTCTTCCGCATCGTCCCGTTCACACCGTCGGCAGCGACGAGGACCGCTGCTTCGACCGGTGCGCCGTCGACGGTCACGCTCGTGCCGTGCTCGTCCGCGTGGACGTCCGCGACCTTGACGCCGTCCCGGAACTCTGCCCCGGCCGCGACGGCCTGCTCGACGAGGTAGTTGTCGAGGAGGCGCCGCTGCGTCATGTAGACGAGCGGCTCGCGGCCGGCCCGCTCGAAACGGGAGCCGTAGCGGAGCCGGAAGCCCATGCGATCGACGACGTGCTCGACGACCGGATCGGGTGAGACCGGCAGCTGCCGCACCGCGCGCACGGTCAGCCCGCCGCCGCACGGCTTGTCTCGCGGGAAGCGCGCCTTGTCCAGCAGCAGCACGCGCTTGCCGGCCGTCGCGAGCCGGTACGCGGTGGTCGATCCGGCCGGACCGGCGCCGACGACGATGACATCGAAACTCTCCATCGGCGAGGATCGTAGTCGCGGAGTAGAGTCGGCCGCCCATGATCGACCGCATTCGCGTGCAGCCGGGCCATAACCCGAAGATCGCCGAGCGCGATCCTCGCGACACCCTCGGTATCGCGGACAAGGCCGAGGCAAAGGAACGGCTGGCCAAGTTGCACGAGCGGCTCGAGCTCCTCCACGACCGTCTGTACGCCGAGGGGCGGCGCAGCGTCCTGCTCGTGATCCAGGGGATGGACGCGTCCGGGAAGGACGGTGTGATCCGCGCCGTGCTCCAGGGCGTGAACCCACAGGGCTGCCGCGTCGTCTCGTTCAAGGCGCCGGCCGGCTCCGAGGTCGCGCACGACTATCTCTGGCGGATCCACGCAGTACTGCCGGCCCGGGGCGAGATCGGGATCTTCAACCGCTCGCACTACGAGGACGTCGTCACGGTGCGGATGCTCGACCTCGCGCCCAAGGAGGTCTGGAGCCGCCGGCCGCACCACATCAACGAGCTCGAGCGCATGCTCACCGACGAGGGGACGACGCTCGTCAAGGTCTTCCTCAACGTCTCGCGCGACGAGCAGGGCAAGCGCTTCCGCGAGCGGATCCAGGATCCCGAAAAGCGTTGGAAATTCCGCAAGGCCGACCTCGACGTCCACGCGCGCTACGACGAGTTCATCGCCGCCTACGAGGAGGCGCTCGCCGAAACCTCGACCGAGTGGGCGCCGTGGCACGTCGTCCCGGCCGACCGCAACTGGGTCAAGGCAACCGCGGTCGCGACGCTGCTCGTGGACGCGCTCGAGAAGCTCGACCCGCAACTCCCGGCCGGCGAGGCCGGGATCGAGCAGATCCAGGTCGACTAGCCGGCGCTGCCTCGCGACGCCGTTAGAATGGCGCCGCTCCAGGGGGTGTACCCGAGTGGCCAAAGGGGACGGGCTGTAAACCCGTTGGCTCAGCCTACGGAGGTTCGAATCCTCCCGCCCCCATTAGGTTCAAGGGTGTTCCGCTGTCCTCGAGGCCGAGTGTCGGGGTGGGCGGTCTCGTACCAGCCGAGCGTGATCCCGGGCTCGGCTTGCAGCTCGGCGTCGAGGATGTCGGGCAGTCCCTGCGGGCGCTTCGCGCCTGCGAGACTGCCCGACAAATCTCAGGCCTTCAGGCTGTCAGCACCGGACCGGCGAGCAGGGCGCCAGACGCGATTTCCTGTTCGTTGGGGTCGATGGCTCCCAGATTCTCGAGGACCTCGAACTGACCGTTTCGTGCCTGGGCGATGTACATGTTCATGCGAACGTGATGCTGGCCGGGCACCATCTCAGCCGGACCGCCCGGGCCCGCAGGGATCGCTGCATGATCGAGCGCCTCGATGACAGCGTCCTGCTCAAGCGAGCCTGCCTCTCGTACGGCGGCCTCCCAGAGCTTCAGGCCTCGGTACATACCTGAACACGCACTTCCGGCGGTGAACTTGGCGTTGCCGGGATAGAGCCTGTCGTACTCGCCGAGGAGTTCCTCGCTGAACGGGTCGCTGACGTTCTGGTAGTAGTCGAGGCAGCTGTACAGGCCCTCCACGTGTGCGGCCGGCACCAGGTTCAGGAAGTTCTCGTCGAAGTACGTGCAGACGACGGATCCACCTCGTCGGGTGAAGCCTGAGTCGTAGAGCAGTTCGAGGAACGGTGTGAGCCCGGGTGGCACGATCGTGTTGAAGACCACCTCTGCGCCGCTGGACGTGATCCTGTCGATGGTCTGTGCGTAGTCGGTGTGATCGAGGGGGAAGTACTCCTCCCCGACGATCGCACCGCCGTTCGCCGTCACGACCTCACGGACCTTGTTGTTCAGCGTGTGCGGCCACATGTAGTCCGCTGACGGCAGATAGAACTTCTTCGCCCCCGTCTGTTGCATCAGCCAGGGAATCAGCGGCTCGACCTGTTGCGCCGGTACCGGCCCGGTGCAGAAGATGAGCGGGTCGCATTCCTGCCCCTCGTATTGCTCCGGGTAGATGTAGAGCGTCTTGCCCTCCACCACGGCCGAGCCCTTGATCGCTTGCCTCATCGAGCTGTAGATGCCGCCGAGGATCACATCGACGTGATCGTGCTGGACGAGCTTCATCGCCTTCGCTTCCCCGACGCTGTCTGTGGTTTCGCTGTCTTCGAGGTACAGCTTGATCTTTCGTCCCAACAGGCCGCCGTTGGCATTGATGTCGTCGATCACCATCTTCGCCACGTTTGCGTTGGCGACGCCCATGAACGACAGGGCGCCCGTCTGGTCCGTGATCACGCCGACCTTGATCGGATGAGCTGAAGCTGACTCTTGCATCGCGTTCTCTCCTTCAGGCTGGGTTGTTGGGCTGGCCGTCGAACTGGTCAGACGAGGTCTTGCTCGAACGCCCAGCGGGTCGCCGCGGCGCGGCTGTGGACATCGGCCTTCCGGTAGACGTTCTGGACGTGGTGGCCGACGGTCTTGGCCGAGATGCCGAGATCCCGGGCGATCTCCTGGTTCGACCCGCCGCGCACGAGCACGAGCAGCACCTCCAGCTCGCGCTCGGTCAGCCGGACACTACTAGGCGTCGTAGCGCCCACCGAGCTCCGCCGCCTGGGGCCTGCCCTTGTGCCCTGCTTCCTGCATGATCGGGGGGACTTCGGGGTCGGAGACGAAGCTCTGCCAACCCTCGGCGTCCCAGTCGAAGAGCACCCAGACCCGGTCCGCCTCGTTGGGGTCGCGGAAGACGGTCGCGCCCTTGGAGCCGTGCTGCTTGCGCTTCTCGGCGCCCTTGGTCGAGAAGATCTCCACGAACCGGTCGTAATCCTCGACCTGCGTCGTTGCCAGGATCATTCCTTCTCCTCCTTCGTCGGTTGACCGGATGAGCATGCGCCCCGCGGCACCTGGCCGCATCGGGCGAACGCCCTATGCCGGCGCGCGCAGTCGCCCGAGCGATCCGGCGTGCCGGCCGCCTCCCGCGCACGTGCCGGCACCATCTGAAAAGCTCCCGGAAAGCGGTCCTCGCGAAAAAGAGAAAGGAACCAGATGTCCGTAGCAGCAGCAGGCGAGCTTCACTTCGATCCTCCCGGGCCGGGGTTCTGGGAACTGGACGCCGTCCACTTCCCACGTCCGGTCACTCGCTACTGGGCCGAGATGCACCCGGAGCCGTTCCAGCGAGGTTTTCGCGAGCTGACGAGCTACTACGGGATGCTGATCGACACGCTCGGCTACGCGTACCTGAACGGCTTCGCGTACAAGACGGTCATCCCGGTTGCCGAGAGCGAGATCCCGGCTCGCTTCCAGCGGGCAGAGGAGGCCGTTCAGGGCAAGCTTTGGCGCGAGCAGTTGCGCGAGTGGGACGGGACGTTCAAGCCCACGTCGGTGGTCGTACACCGTGAACTGCAGTCGGTCGATCCCGATGCGCTCTCCGACGAGGAGCTGGTGGCGTACCTGACGCGTTGCCGCGACCACCACATCGAGATGATCTATCAGCACATGCGCTTCACGGGCGCGGCGGTGCTGCCGACCGGGGATTTCCTGGCGCACGTGGGCGACTGGACGGGCCTGCCGCCGTCGCAGCTGCTCGGCCTGATGCGCGGCGCGTCGCCCGTGTCCTCCGGCGCCTCGTCGGAGCTCGAGCGGTTGCTGACGGCGATCGCGGATGATCCCGCGGCGCGACAGATCCTCGAGTCGGACGGCGACCCGGGCGACGCCCTGGAGCAGCTGCGCTCGCTCGACGGCGAGTCGGGAGCGGCGGCGGCGGCCTACCTCGACCTCGTCGGCTACCGGCTGCTCGACGGCTTCGACATCGCGGGTCGGTACGCCCTCGAGCTGCCGGACACGCTCCTGCGCGCGATCCGCGTCGCGGCGGACGAGGGAACGCGGGAGGAGTCCGACGTCGAGGAACGCATCGCCGACGTCCGCAACCAGGTGCCCGAGGAGCATCGCGCCGAGTTCGACGATCTGCTCGAGGAAGCCCGGTTGACCTACCGCCTTCGCGACGAGCGCGGCGTCTTCAGCGACATCTGGGCGTCGGGGATCATGCGGCGAGCGGTGATCGGCGCCGGTCGGCGCCTCGCAGCGAGCGGGCGCATCCAGGACCCGGAGCACTTCGTCGACGCCGACTTCGAGGAGATGAAGGCGCTCGTGTCCGGCACGGGCGGCCCGTCCGCGGAGGAGCTCGCGGCACGGAACGCCCTACGGACGTCTCTCACCGCGAGGGATGCGCCGCCGACGCTCGGCCCGCCCCCGCCGCCTCCGCCCGACCCGAGCGGGCTCCCGCCCGGGGTCGCTCGGATCATGCGGGCGACGATGATCGCCGTCGGCGAGATCTTCGCGAGCTCGGAAGCCGAGCACGAGGAGCGGCTCGTGCGCGGGTTGGCCGCGAGCCCCGGCAGCTACGAGGGGCCGGCGCGGCTCATCTCCGGTCCGACCGAGTTCGACCGCATCGTGCAGGGAGACGTCCTCGTGACCGAGTCGACGACCGAGGCGTTCAACATCCTGCTGCCGCTGCTCGGTGCGATCGTGACGGACGCGGGCGGGCTGCTGTCGCACGCGGCGATCGTCTCGCGCGAGTACGGCATCCCGGGCGTGGTCGGCACGCGCGAGGGGACGGGGCTGATCCCCGACGGGGCGCGCGTTCGCGTCGACGGCGATGCCGGCGAGGTGAGCGTGCTCTGATGGACGGCATCGTCCCGCTCGAAGAGGCACACGACGAGTCCGTCTTCGGCTCGAAGGCTGTCGGGCTGGGAGAGGCGGCGCGGTCGGGCCTGCCGCTCCCGCCCGGCGTCGCGCTCTCCGGCGACGTCGTCGAGGCGGTCGCCGGCGGTGAGAAGCAGGCATTCGAGGACGTGGCGAAGCTCGTTCGGCCGCTCGGCAGCCCGCTCGCGGTGCGCTCGTCCGCCGTCGACGAGGACGGCGCCGACGCGAGCTTCGCCGGGCAGCACATGACGCTGCTCAACGTTCCCGGGGCGGACGCGGTCGCAGACGCGGTGCGCGAGATCTGGTGGTCGGCCAACTCGGACTCGGCGATCACCTATCGACAGCGCGTCGGGCTCTTTCGGCGCCCGAGCGTTGGCGTCGTCGTCCAGTCGCTGCTCGACCCCGTGTGCGCGGGCGTGATGTTCACCCGGAACCCGATCAACAGCGCCGACGAGCGGGTGATCGAGGCGAGCTGGGGGCTCGGCGAGGCGGTCGTCGCCGGCATGGTGATCCCGGACCACTTCCGCATCGACCGCTCCGGGCAGGTGCTCGAGCGCACGCCGGGCCTCAAGAAGATCGCCGTCCGGACACTTCCCGAGGGCGGCACGTTCGAGGAGAAGCTCTCACCCGAGCTCGCCGAGCAGCTCTGCCTGGAGGACTCCCAGCTCGAGGATCTGCACCGGCTGGCCGAGCGGTGCGAGGAGATCTACGGTCCGGATCGGGACATCGAATGGGCCATCGCCGGAGGACAGCTCTACCTCCTCCAGTGCAGGGCGATCACGCGGACCGGCTCCCAGGACGCACCGTCGGGAGGCGCACCGGTCGAGGTCGTGCAAGGCGTTCGTCTCTTCGCCGACCTGGACCGGGACGAGGTGGTCCAGATCGCCCGCCTGTTCAAGGAACGTCACTTCCCCAAGGGTGAGACGGTGATCAAGGAGGGATCGGGCGGAGCCGCGTTCTACGTGATCCAGTCCGGCGAGGTCACGGTCACGATCGGGGGAGAGTTCCGGGCGACGCTCGGGCCGGGCGACTACTTCGGCGAGGTCGCGCTGATCGACGAAGGGGTGCGCATCGCGACGATCACCGCGTCCGAGGAGCTCGTCTGCTACGGGCTCACACTCTGGGAGCTCCGCCCGCTGGTCGAGCAGAACGGCGTGATCGGCTGGAAGCTGCTCCAGACGCTGGCGAAGGACCTGCGCGAAGCCGAGCAAGTGATCGCCGATCTCCGCGCGCAGGCTCCCGCGGCCGGCAGCTGACTTCGTCGTAGTCCCCAGCGGGAGGCGCCGCAGCTGATCGCCCGGCGGCTGTCACGAGTGGGAACGACTCGGAGCCCGGCTAGAATCGCTCCGCACGCCCTCTTAGCTCAGCTGGTAGAGCACCTCCATGGTAAGGAGGGGGTCGACGGTTCGAGTCCGTCAGAGGGCTTCGCGGAAGTGCCTTCTAGTGGGATTGTCCTGTCGTCTCTCCCGACGACGGTCACGACCGTCAGCGTCCACTGAACGTCCAAATCGCGGTCTGAGCCTGACGCGCGCCGCTCTCGCGGCGGCGCGCTCGGCCCTATCGTGCGAGCGTGGCGAGCGAGCGCATCGGGACGTGCCATGTTTGTCGGCGGGAGGGCGTGAAGCTCACCTTCGAGCATGTTCCGCCTAAGTCGTCCTTCAACGAGGGGCGGACAGAGGTCTACGGTCTGATGGAGTTCCTGAACCGACCGCGGGACGAGGAGATGACGGGCGGAACGGTCGAGCAGCGGGGGGCAGGCGAATGGACTCTGTGCGAGTCGTGTAACAACAAGACGGGTTCGTGGTGTGTGCCGGAACTCGGGAAGGCGACTGCGGCCGCGGCGAAGCTGCTTCGGGAGATGCCGCTCGACGAGATCGATGAGAACCCGGAGGAGGTTGTCGCCCGTGTCACCTTCCGCGGAGCGGGGCGGCAGCCGCGCCCGCTTCTGCTCGTCAAGCAGATCGTGACGATGCTCCTCGCAGTCAGTCCGCTCGACTCTCGTTGAAGAACCCCGGGCTAGGGGACTTCGTCCTCGACAGGACACGGACGGGGCTTCCCGAACGGTTCCAGCTCTACCTCGTCCTCTTCGCGGGGCCGACGGCGCGGACGGTCGGGTTCGCGGGCGGCTTCGACGTCTTTACGGGCCGTCACGATCTGATCTCGGAGATCGCCTTCCCGCCGCTGGCGTACTCGATGACAATCGACTCGCCGGAAGGCGCGCTCCGCGTCGGAAACATCACCGGCTTCGCCGACTGCGAGTACGAGCAGGAGACGCCGTTCGAGATCGACATGATCGTGGGCTTCGGCCACTACCCGATGCCGCTCGACTACCGGTCGAAGGCCGCGGTCGAGCGCGACAGGCAGCGGAACGAGGAAGAGGAGCGTCGCCTTCAAGACGACGCCTAGTCAGGCGTGATGGTCGTCCGGCGACGGTGACGCAGACCGTCGGGGTAGGGGTAGGCCGAAGTGGAAGCGACCTTCGACGACCCCGCGCGCACGCTTCACGGGGAGGAGGCGGTGAGCGGTCGCGAGGCGCCTGATCGTGAACGCGCCGGGGCGACCGGCGCCGGCGGGGACACGCTCGCGGAGGAGCACCGGGCTGATCCTCCGGGACGCGGACTCCTCCACAGGCACGTTTCCTCGGCTCAGGGTTTCCGTAGTCGCCCGTAGCTCTCGAAAGGCGTTTTACCGATTCGGCGCCGGCGCCTTCCGAACACCGTGAGGCAGATGAAGATCGGCCGAAGGCAGGTGTCGTTCAAGCGCCTCGTCCTGTTCGGGCTCGGTGGTCTTCTCCTCTTGCTGATGCTCATCCAGGCCGTCCCGTACGGCCGCGACCACACGAACCCGCCCGTCCTCAAGGAGCCACAGTGGGACTCCGCGGCGACGCGCGCCTTCGCGGTGCGGTCGTGCTTCGACTGCCACAGCAACCAGACCAACTGGAAGTGGTACAGCAACATCGCCCCTGCCTCCTGGCTGATCCAGCGAGACGTCAACGGCGGCCGCGCCACACTCAACTTCTCCGAGTGGAACCGCCCACAAGACACCGGCGTCGGCGACATCTCCGAAGCGGTCAGGAGCGGCTCGATGCCCCCCTGGTTCTACGTCGTCCTCCACCCGAACGCAAGCCTGTCGAAGCACGACCAGGAGGCGTTCATCCGCGGCCTCCAGGCGACCTTCGCCGCATCGCCGCCGCCGGCCGGCCGAGGCGGCTGACCAAGACCTCCCGGGGGCCTGAACGAGCTGCCCCTCCGCACCCTCTTGGGCACGAGAGCCAGCTGGTCCGTCACGATTGGGGGGGAGTTGCCCTATGACACGTGTCGCGATCATCGGGGGAGGCATCGGCGGGCTGACTGCAGCGAACGCGCTGATGCGGGCTGGGGTCGAGGTGGCGGTCTATGAGGCGACCGCCGAGCTGAAGGAGATCGGAGCCGGTGTTGCCTTGCACCCCAACGCGATGAAGGTGCTGCGCGCCATCGGCGTGGAGGACAACGTCCGCAAGGTGGCGGGGCGGTCGGAGGGGCAGGTGATGCGCAACTGGAAGACGGGCCGGATGATCGCCAAGACGAGCCGGCAACAGCAGCTGGCTCGGTTCGGAACGGCGGGCGCGACCGTGCACAGGGCCGATCTCCTCGACGTGCTCGCCGACGCGCTGCCGGCCGGCGTCGTCACCCTGGGCAAGCGATGCACCGAGGTCAGGCCCGACGGTGACGTCGCCGTCGCGGGCTTTGCGGACGGCAGCGAGGTCGGGGCCGACATCATCGTCGGCGCTGACGGCATCCATTCACCGGTGCGTGCCTCATTGCTCGGTGCGGACGCTCCCCGGTTCACCGGGAAGATCTGCTATCGAAGCGTCGTTCCGACCGAGGCCGTCCGCGGCACCCGGCCCAGCAGGGAAGGTGCCCAGTGGCTTGGCCCGCACGGCACGATCGTGCTGTATCCGCTTCGGGGGGAGGAGTTGATCAACGTCGTCTGCCACTACGACGACGACGATTACCGCCACGAGTCGTGGATCGCTGAGTGCAGCCGCGAGGAGGTGCTCGAGCGCTACGCCGGCTGGCACGAGTCTCTGCTGCGCCTGTTCGCCGCGGCGGACACCTGGTACAAGTGGGCGCTGTACGATCGCGACCCGATCCCGCAGTGGACGCGCGGCCGGGTCACCGTCCTCGGCGACGCCGCCCATCCGATGCTCCCTTACCTCGGACAGGGCGCGTGCCAGGCGATCGAGGACGGCGCTGTCCTGGCGACGGCGCTCTCGGCGGAAGCCTCTGATCCGCTTACGGGTCTGGCCCGATACGAGCGCACCCGCCGGCCGAGAGCGAGCCGGGTGGTGCTCGCCTCCCGAGAACGGGGCCAGAGCAACCACCTGACGTCCCGGTGGGCCGCCTGGCGGCGAGATCTGAAGATCGCATGGCGACGCCGCGTGAACCGGAGCGACCCGGAGGGCCGCGGCACAGCCTGGCTCGCCGAGTACGACGCGAGCTCGCCAGACGTGCTCGCCGCCTGAAACCGCGCGCTAACGGAAAAGCCTTCTCCGCTCGAAGGGGGTAGGGACTGTCGCGAGGCGGTGTTCCTGGGCGTCCCGAGAGAGAAGCGGCCGTCGCTGGGACCCGACTGATCCGCCGGCGCGAGTGGCAGATCCCGATCGTCTGCCTCTTCACAGGGGCTTGACGGCCTGAGAGGATCATTCTGAGCTACCCGGTGGCGGCCGCCTCTTGCCTCCGGAGGGGAACCAGGTCGATCGCGGTGTTCCGCGAGGAAAGGGGTCAAGGAGTGAGTCGTGACCAGAAGATGGCGCGGGTCTTCGGCGTGCTCTTCCTCGTCACGTTCGTCACGTCGATAGCCGCTTTGTGGCTCTACCAACCGGTGCTCGACGATCCCGTTGGCTACATCGCGGGCGGTGGGCAGAGCAACCGGATCTTCTTCGGCGCGCTCCTCGAGCTGCTGCTGATCATCGCGAACATCGGCACCGCGGTCGTGATCTTCCCGATCGTCAGGCGACAGAGCGAAGAGCTCGCGCTCGGGTATGTGACCGCCCGCCTGTTCGAGTGCACGTTCATCCTCGTCGGCATCGTCGCTGTCTTGGGGATCGTCACGTTGCAACAGGAGGTAGCGGGCGCGTCCGAGGGCACGGTCGCCTACACCCTCGCCGCGATCAAGGACTGGACATTCCTGCTCGGGCCGAGCTGGGTGGTCGGCTGGGGCAACGGGCTGATCCTCGGCTACCTGATGTACAGCTCAGGCTTGGTGCCGCGAAAGATGACGTGGCTCGGCCTCGTCGGCGGACCGCTCCTCATCCTGGCGGGCACCCTCGTCCTGTTCGGCGTCGCCGACCAGGGCGGAACCTTCCAGGCCATCGCAACGATCCCGGAGTTCTTGTGGGAGCTGTCGCTCGGCGTCTACTGCACGGTGAAGGGCTTCAGGCCGTCGTCTCCGATCCTCCGAGCCGACGCTCATGAGCGCGGGGCGATGACCGCCGAAGCGCCCGTCTGAACACCAGATCTGTTCGGCCATCCGGGGCCGGGCTCTCGCGCTTCGCCAGGATGACGCTTCGAACTGCTGCTCGCCTCCTGGCTGCACACCTACGCGCGGGTAGCGTTCGCCGGATGGCGGCGACTCCGATCCGGGCCACGCTGTTCAGCGACGCAGCGTGCCCGTGGGCGTACTCGGCAGCGCCGGCACTGCGGGTGCTCGAGTGGCGCTACGGCGACCAGCTCGAATGGCGGCTGGTGCTGATCGGCCTGACCGAGCGGGCAGAGCAGTACGTCGAACGCGGCTACACGCCGCTGAAGAGTGCACGTGGGTATGCGTCGCGGTTCCGCCGCTACGGGATGCCGTTCGCGCCCGAGCCTCGCGCCCGCGTGGTCGGCACGGGACGGAGCTGCCGCGCGGTGGTGGCGGCGCGGATCCTCTTGCCGGGGAGTGAGTGGGCGGTGTTCCGGGCGTTGCAGTTCGCGTGGTTCACGACGACGCTGCTACTCGACGAGGACACCGCGATCCGCGAGGCGATCGCAGGCGTGCCCGGGGTCGACGCCGACGCGATCATCGGGATGCTGGATCGTGAGGACGTTGTCGAGGCGTACGAGCGCGACCGGGCCGAGGCACGGACGGCGTCCGGCTCGCCGACCGAGTTCCAGGGCAAATCGGCGGCGACGGACGGGCCGGTGCGGTACACGGCCCCGTCGGTGATCTTCGAGCGCGAAGGGACGCGGCTCGAGGCCGGCGGCTTCCAGCCGGTCGAGGCGTACGACGTCGTGATCGCGAACCTCGACCCGACGCTGCGCCGCGAGCCGCCGCCGGAGACGCCCGAGCCGCTGTTCGAACGGTTCCCCCTCGGGCTGACGACGCAGGAGGTCGCAGCCTGCCTCGCCCAGGGCAACGACCCGCCCGACCGTGCGGCCGCGGAATCGGCGCTGCTCGAGCTTGCCGCCGACGGCAAGGCGCGTCGCGCCCCGCTCGGCGACGACGCGCTCTGGTCGCCCATGTAGCGCATCGCGGCCGCCAGCCCGGGTCGCACCTCAGTTTCGGTAGGTGACTGGCAGGACCGTGTTGACCATGATCCGGTGCAGGTCTTGGAAGTGCTCGAAGGCTGTTGCGTGGCCGGCGTCGGGGTAGTCGTAGAGGCGTTTGATCGGCGCGTCGAGCTTGTTGAGCCAGGCGAGCGCAAGGTCGCGGCGGGCGGCAAGTTCGTGGGCGCCGGTGAAGAGGTAGACGGGGACGTCCAGTTGTTCGGCGGTGCGTTGGAAGTCGATCGTCTGCCACTGCGGGTACATGACCGTGAAGACGTCGATGAGGCCGCGGACGACGTTCATCTTCTCCGGGAGCGTGTACTCGCTGCCCATCACTCCGAACGGCCCCACGCCGGCCTTCTCGAGTGCGTCGGTGTACGCCTTCGGCTCGGTGTAGTCACCCGCGAGCTTGTCGTACTGCGTCATCACGTACGCGTAGGCGTAGACGCTCGAGTACGGCGGCGGGCCGTAACCGTGCAGCGTGCTCGCGAGGCCGCTGTCGTGGTGTTTGGCGGCGAAGGCGAGCAAGCCCCGGTAGATGCGGCGGTCGGTCTCGAGCGGGTTGACCATCTGCCCGCTGCCGATCCAAGCGTGGTACAGCTCGGGGTGCTGTTGCACGGCGATCACGCCGATCACGCTTCCCCCGGACTCGCCGAACAGGTAGATCTTGCGCTCGTCGAAGCGGCGGCGGAGGTAGTTGGTGAGCGTGATCGAGTCCGCGACCGCCTGCCGCGTCGTGAGCTTGTTGGGGTCGTAGGAGGCGTAGGACTTGCCGACGCCGCGCTGGTCCCAGGAGACGACGACGAAGTCCTTCGCCAGCGTGCCGAGCGTTGGCCGCGATAGTGCGAGGTCGCTCTGGCCGGGGCCGCCGGGGATGCTCAGCAGCACCGGCTTGTCCGGGCTCCAGGCGCGGATTTCGATCCACTGATCCGACCCGTTGATCCGCACCTGCTCTAGCGAGGCGATGCTCCGCGGCACCACCTTGCCGCTCGCGTCGCGGATCGCCGGGACACCCGCCGGCTGGGCGAGCAGCCACACCACACCGACGACGGCCACGGCTCCCAGCACCGTGACGGCGCGGCGGAGATAGAGGCCAATTCGAGACCACAGCCGCCGGCGTTCTCGCCTCGGGCCTGAGCGCCGGGCGAGAGCGGCGCCGTAGGCGGCCGCGACGACCATCGGGAGCACGGCCACCAGGCCGTAGAAGCCGCGGCTGACGACGAAGGCGAGGATGCCGAACATGCCGTCCGTGCTGATCCCGTCGACGGTCGGGCCCGTCGTCCCGAGCCGGGCCAGCTCGAACCCGGAGATCTGGAGCACGGGCGCGAGCAGCAGCGCCCAACGCGACCCGAGCAGGAACCCCGACGCCAGACCCACGACGAGCCCCAAGACGACAACGATGAGCGCCTGCGCCGACGTCACCGGGCCGAGAGGCATCGCCAGCCCGATCAGCACCCCGCTCAGCACCGAGATCGCAAGCATCGCGGCGACGTCGGCGGCTCTACGAGTGCGGAGGGCGTTGAGCCCCCTGGTTGCAGACGCCCTCAACGCCGCCGCGTCTATCTGCGGCGGACGAAGCAGATGATGCGCGCGCTGGTGGCGCACGAAACCTCCGGCCATTCGGGACCCCCACGGTTTCAGTTCAGAGCAAGGCCGGCATCAGCTGTCTCTCGCAGGCCGATGTTGAGAACTACGCACCTGCGCCAGGTGCCAAGCGCAGCCCGATCCACAGAGCCGAATCCCCGCCTGGGCTTATCCCGCACTTGGGATTCAGCCGCCTAGCCTCCCGGTCATGACTTGTGTTCCCGCCGCCCAGAACTCGCCGGAACCGTCCGTACAGCAGCGGTCGAGCACAGCCACCCAACACGCCAACTGACATCGAGCCCTGCACTCCCTCCCCGGGTGCGGGGCTCAACCGTGCCTGTCGTAGGCTTGCGCGGTGCGGATCGACAAGTGGCTGTGGGCCGCCCGGTTCTACAAGACGCGCACCGCCTCGACAGACGCCGTCTCCGGCGGCCACGTGCGAGTGAACGGGGTGCGGGTGAAACCGGCAAAGGAAGTCGCCGTCTCCGACACCGTCGATGTGAAGGTCGGCCAGGTCGAGCGAACGGTGGTCGTGACGGGTCTGGCCGACCGGCGAGGCTCGGCTGCCGTCGCGGCGACGCTGTACGCGGAGACGCCGGAGTCGATCGCGAGCCGCGAGCAGGCAGCGCAGGAACGCCGCCTCGCGCGCCCGCTGGGCGCCGACCTGGGCTTGCGCCCGACGAAGCAGGCGCGCCGCCGGCTCGACGCCCTCCGCCGCTCCGAGCGGGACCGGCGGAGATGACTCTCTAGGCAACCCGCAGCCTCCGCCCCGCGCGCCGCCACGTGCCTGCCCTCCGGTATCTGAGCGACCGGCGATGCAGCCTGGACTTGCGGCGGTTTCGATCGTCTGCACATGCTCCAGCAGGCACGTTGTCGCCGTCGTCTACAAGGCTTACCGGCCGTTGCCGTGAGGCCACGGCCGAGCCGACGACTACCGCCCGAGAGGTTCATCCGGCGGGCCTCCTGGGAGAGCTGGTAGCCGTGGCTACTGCTGGTTTCCTTCCCTCAGCTGTTGACGCTCGTCGGCGAGGGCGTGCTGTTGGGCGGCGAGGTCGAGCGGCCGCGGAAACGCGCATGTCCAGCAGAGCTCGCTCTTGTTGACGAGGATCGGTGTGTCGTCATGGCATCGGCTGCATTCCATCATTCGTCACCTTCTCTACGAGAACAACACTCAGTGGGATCGGTCGGTGCAACCCGGACGAGTCGGACACTCGACCCGGTGCCGAGACGGGAGCCGGCCGGTTTGTCGGCCGGCTCCCGTCGGCAGTCAGCTATCTAGGCGTGAACGGCGACGCCGGGCGCCACGTACTCGACGTCCTGCGCCTGCTCGAGCGCCTTGAGCAGCTCGTCCTGCGTCATCAGAACGGTCGTCTCGAACCTGCTGAACGCTCCGCTGGCGCTGATCGCGATCATCAGGCTGGCGCTGGTCACGTTGTTCGGCGCCTCGATCAGGGCGAAACCGTCGCTCTTGCCGAACGCGTACCAGAGGCCCTTCAGCTTGCAGCCCGCGCTCTCGAGCAGACGGCCGACGGTCTCGGTGCGGTTCTCCGGGTGGCTGATCAGCTCCGACCAGACCTCGGGCTTGTACTCGAAGGTCGACATATACAGGGACATAGCGCTCCTTCTCTGACCCGCCCCCGCTCCATCCCCCGGGTAAGGTGAATCTGCCTGGGAAACGAGACCGGTGCGGCGGTCTAGTGAGCGCGCAGCGGACAAGAGTGTCCGACTCGCGCGCCTCGTACAACCACAGTTGCACAACGGGTACCGCCCCGCATCGGGGGATGCGCGGAGGCGGCGGCCGCTAGGTGAACAGGCCGATCAGCCCGCGGGCGACGAAGACGACGCCGATCGCCGCGAAGATGCCCGCGACGATGCCGGTGTTGTTCCGCGTCATCCAGATGCGCATCGCGGCAAGGCGTTCCTCGGAGCTGACGCGGTTCGTGTAGTAGACGACGAGGATCGCGGCCACGCCGAGTGTCGCGAGCAGTGCATAGAAGAGATACGCGAGGGTCGCGTCGGTACGGCTCAGTCCGGCCGCGGCGACGGCGAGCGCAGCGTCGACGACGAAGACGAGGTTCACCCAGAACATCCCGAAGCCGAACGCGACGATCGGACGCATGCGGTCGAGCGCGGCCAGCCACTTCGGCTCGGCGGCGGTCGGATCGACGGCAACGCGTCCCCGCCACTTTCGGCTCGCCAGGAGAAGCAGCAGGACACCGAGGGCGAACTGCACGCCGAGCATCGTGTTCGTGGCCGACTCACCCGGATTCGTGTGCGTCCCCCTGTACACCCCGATGATGAGCGCGCCGACGAGGAGGATCGAGGTGACCCAGCCGGCCACGAACGCGATCGCTCCCCGCGGGCCGGACTTTGCTCCGAGCAGGACGATCACCGCGACGATCCCCCACGGCGTGACGGACGTGAGCAGGCCGAGCGCCAGCAGGTGCAGCGTCAGTTGCTGACTCACCGGCGCATCGTCGGGTCGTACAGGCGCCTCGGCTCGCCGGGCGCGCCGCCGGGCCGGTTGCGATAGGTCGGCACGCCGACGCAGGTGAAGATCAGGCCGATCAGCGGCTCGCCGACGAGCCCGGGGATCTCGGAATCGAGGAAGGTCATCCCCGAGGCGCCGATCCCGAGCGCGTAGGCGGCCAGGTGCACACGGCCTTCCACGATCCCCGCGTCGAGCTGGGCCTCGCGGTAGCCGCGATCGTCGAGCCGCTCGGGGTCGGCCGCCGCGATGACGACGAAGGCGGCGTCACGCCCCAGGTCCTGGTCCACGCAGACGTGGAACAGCTCGTCGCGCAGGTCGCCGGCGCGAACCGGCGCCGCGAGGTCGGGCCAGCGGTAGAGGCCGGGCTCGAGCCCGTCGACGGCGTGGACTGCGACGAAGTGCGGCACCCGGCTCCCGCGCAGCGCGGCGGCGAGCGACCACTCGAAGACGTCGCGCGCGACCGAGCGGGAGGCGTCCATGATCCTCGTCGAGCCGCGCCGCAGGATGACCTCGTCGAGCCCGGCGGACGGCGGCGGCCCACCCTCGAGCTGCGCACCGGCAGGCCACGGGTCGCCGAGATCGTCGCCGTCGCCCGCGTGCTGCGCCCGGGTGATGAGGGGGAACTCGAGCGGCGGACGACTGTCGACCGCGCCGACGGCCGCCTCGCCCGTAGGGCGAATCGCCGGCTCGCCGTCGCCCAGCGTCACGATCGCCACGGGGAACTCCTGCGCACCGTCGGCGCCGACTAGCCGCGTCACGTCCGCGTCCGGGAAGACCGTGCGCAGGCGCGGAGCGAGTCCGGCGTCGTCCGCCACCACGAGGGTCTGCGCCAGCATCGTGCCCGCGTCCCAGTAGATGTGGCGGAGGCCGCGCTCGGAGTAGCGCCAACTGGTGCGCCAGGGGACGCCCGTGACGACGAGCGTCGTCCTCTCGCCCTCCGGCGGCGGGCCGATCTGGAGCAGCGCGTGGTTCGGGGGATCGAACCAGTGCACGCCGTCGGGAAGGCCCTCGACCCCGCGCGCCGCGACATAGAGGTCGAGCGGGAAGCGCCCGCCCGCCGATCCCGCCGCGCGGAAGAGGTAGCGCCGCCCGTCGGCGCGCTCGGTCGTCCGGACAACGCCGGCCGAGAGGTGGAGCAGGCGCGCGAGACGGGCGAGATCGAGCGTGCCCGACGGCGACGAGCTCCGGCCGGCGAGAACGGCCGTGGTCGTGCCCGCGCCGGGAGGCCAGCTGCGCGGCAGCTCGACAGTCGGGAGCCCGGGCGGGTAGGCCTTGCAGAGCGCCGGGAACGTCGCCAGGTCGTTCGGAACGAAATCCTGCAACACGCGCGGGTCGTCGACCGGCGTCACCCAGTTCTCCGCCGGATCCCACGAGGTGAGGTCGTACGAGGTCAGGCGGTGGTAGAGACGCGCGCTGTCGCCGGGAGCCACGCTCTGACGCTACACCTCCGCGGCGGCCCGCTCGAGCTCGGCAATCTCGATCTTGCGCATGGCGAGCATGGCCTTCATCGCACGCTGTGCACGCTCGGAGTCGGGGTCGCCGAGCAGCTCCTCGAGCCGCGTCGGCACGATCTGCCACGAGAGACCGAAGCGGTCCTTGAGCCAGCCGCAGGGACCCTCCTCCCCGCCCTCGGACAGCTTGCTCCAGTACGCGTCGACCTCCTCCTGGCTCTCACAGTGAACCTGGAACGAGATCGCCTCGCTGAAGCTGAACTCGGGCCCGCCGTTCAGGGCCAGGAACCTCTGCCCGTCGAGCTCGAAGCTCACGGTCATCACGGTTCCGGCGGGGCGCGGGCCGGCCTCGCCGTAGCGGGCGACGTGGAGGATCCGCGAGTTCGGGAACACCGAGGTGTAGAACGTCGCCGCCTCTTCGCCTTCCGCGTCGAACCACAGGCAGGGAGTCAGGTCGCGCATGTCTCGTCCTTTCGGTCGTGGTCGTCGTGGTGTAGACCGTCGCGACGGTTCGTACTCATCGGGCTTACACTGACCGGCTGTTCACGAGGAGGTGAGCTGACGCAGATGAGCGGGGATGGTTCACGCAGAGCAGGGCGGCGGGTGCACCTCTCCCCGTCGGAGCGTTCGGCGCGCGGGAGGGCTGCGCGCAAGGAGGCGCCGCGCCGCACGCACGGCGACTGGGAGCCGGCGGCAAACCGTCCCGACCCGATCGAGCTGCTCGAACGGCAGTCGGAGACACGGGTGCCCGAGCTGGTGCCGATCCGCTACGGGCGGATGCTCGACTCGCCGTTCGCCTTCTTCCGCGGCGGCGCGGCGATCATGGCCTCCGATCTCGCGGAGACCCCCACCTCGGGGTTCGACACGCAGCTGTGCGGCGACGCACATCTCTCCAACTTCGGCATCTTCGCCACGCCGGAGCGGAAGCTCGTCTTCGACATCAACGACTTCGACGAGACGCACGTCGGCCCGTGGGAGTGGGACGTGAAGCGCCTCGCCGCCAGCCTCGCGGTCGCGGCCCGGGAGGACGGGTACGGGAGGAAGCCGCGGGCGAGAGTCGTCGCGGCAGCCGTGAACGAGTACCGGACAGCGATGCGATCGCTCGCGAAGGAGCGAAGCCTCAAGGTCTGGTACTCGCACCTGGAGGTCGACAAGCTGATGGCACGGGTGCGCCGCGAGTTCGCCGCCCGCCGGCTCACGCAGGTCGAGGCCGACGTCAGGAAGGCGCTGACGAAGGACAGCCTGCGAGCGTTCTCCAAGCTGACCGGGATCGTCGACGGGGAGCGGCGGATCATCGACGACCCGCCGCTCATCATCTCGATCGAGCAGCTCCTCGAGGGGGAGGACTGGCGCCAGATCGACGACGAGATCCGTGCGATGGTCCAGCGGTACCGCCGTTCGCTCACCCTGGATCGACGCGACCTGCTCGACCAGTACCGGCTCGTCCACATCGCGCACAAGGTGGTCGGGGTCGGCAGCGTCGGCACCCGGGCCTGGATCGCGCTGTTCGTCGGCCGCGACGAGTCCGATCCGCTCATCCTCCAGGTGAAGGAGGCCCAGCCGTCGGTGCTCGAGCCGTTCACCGGCGCCAGCAAGTACCGGAACCACGGGCAGCGGATCGTGACGGGCCAACGGCGGATGCAGGCGGCCGGCGACCCGTTCCTCGGCTGGACGCACATCGTGCGCTCTCTCGAGGGGGTTCCCCGTGACTACTACGTCCGGCAGCTCTGGGACTGGAAGGGAAGCGCGACGATCGAGGGGATGAGCGCCGAAGGGCTCGCGCGGTACGGGCGCACGTGCGGCTGGACACTCGCCCGCGCGCACGCGCGCTCGGGCGACCGGATCGCGATCGCGTCCTATCTCGGCAGCGGGGACGCGTTCGACCGGGCGCTCGTGTCGTTCGCAGAGGCCTACGCCGACCAGAACGAGCGCGACCATGCGGCGCTCGCCGACGCCGTCGCCACAGACCGCGTCCTCGCGTACCCCGGGTTCTAGAGATAGCTGTTGCGCTGGAGCCAGCGGAAGGCGAAGAAGCCCCAGACCGGCGGTAGGTAGAACGTCGCCAGCCGGTACATGATGATGGCGGCGGCCGCCGCCGAGCTCGTCATGCCGGCGGAGGTGAGCCCGACCTCCAGACCGAACTCGACGACGCCGATGCCGCCGGGCACCGGTATGAAGCTCGAGAAGAGCGAGATGCCCGAGTTGATCACGATCAGCTGGTTGAGCGGGATGTGATACCCGAGCCCCCGGCACATGAGGCCGAGCGCGGTGGCGAACAGGATCTCGGTGGCGAGGTTGCCACCGATCAGCAGCAGGAGCTTGTTCGAGGCGCGCAGCGCGCCCAGCGCGCTCTTGACCTGCGGCAGCCACATGCGCAGCCGATCGACGATCGCCCGACGGAGCCGGGGGACGACCACGACCACGAGCACGACGACGACGGCGATCCCGATGATGATCCAGAGCAGGGTCAGCGAGCTGGAGCCGGGCGCGGACAGGCCGAGCGAGAGGTCCGCGCTCGTGAACAGCACGAGGACGAGCACGAGCACGGCCTGGAGCACGTTGCCCGCGAACGACTCGATCACCCCGGCCGTGACGGCGGCGGCCGCCGGCAGCCCCTGGCGCTGGAAGAAGCGGATGTCCACCGCCATCCTGGCGACGCTCGATGGCACCGCCAGGTTGAGGTACGACGTGGCCAGCTGCAGGACGTAGACCGGACCGAACCGGAGCTTGGCGGCGATCGACCCGAGCGCCGCGACAGCCTGCGTGAGTCGAGGCACCTGGGCGAACACGAAGCCGAAGACGAGCCACCCCCACGTGGCGTCCGCGAGATCGCTCTTCAGCTGGTCGTAGTCGACGTTGCCGGCGACCTTGAGCACGGCGCCGACCGCCAGCAGGAGCAGGGCGATCTGGATGACCGAGCCCCAGGTAACGCGCCGGAGCTTGGCGAGCTCCGGCTCGGGTTCGCCGACCGCCGCAGCCGTCGCGTTTCGCAGCTCGTCCGTGTCGATGCCCTTCGCCTTCAGCGCGGTTCGCAGCGGACCGGCGAACGTCGGCGGCTGGAGATACGGGAGCAGGGTGGCGACGCCGTCGACGCCGAGAGCGTCGACGGCCGCCTCGATCGCGCGTTCGCTTCCGACGACTGCCGCCGTCGATGCCAGCAGCTGGGCGCAGTCGCTCTGCAGCTGGTCGGTCGTCGGAGTGACGGTCGCCTGACCGAAGTCGATCAGCCCCGCTTCGCCGTCGACGAGCGCGACGGTCGAGGGCGAGATCTCCCGATGCGCGATGCCGCCCTCGCGGAGCGACGCGAGCGCGTGCCACGAAGCGTCCGAGCGCCGCCCGGTCGAGGTCGGCCAGCTCCGACAGCGGCCGGACGGCTCCCCGCAGCACGAGCAACGCGTCTCCTCCCACCGTCGCTCCCGCCTTGACGAGCTTCCGGGTCGGCACGCCGGCGTCGATCGCGAGCAGCGTGACGAACGCCTCGTGCTCGACGGCCTGGACGCGGCTGAGCCCGGGCGCCGGGCCGCCGTCCTGGTACCACAGCTTCCGCCAGAAGGTCGCGAGCAGCTGGTTGTCGTACGCGTTCCGGCCGTACACCTTGACGACGAGCGGCTGTCCGCGCTCGTCCTTCGCCTCCAGCTCGAAGACGCCCGCGACCTGACGCTGAGCCGCCTCGAGCCCGGTCGCGCGAACACCGAGCTCCCGGAGAGCCGCCGCGACCTCTGCCACTCCCGGACGGCCGAGCGAGGTGCCGAAGCCGAGCCGCACGGCCGCGGCGGCGGCAACCGCGACCAGGATCGACGCCAGGGTCCCGCTCGGGACCGTGGGGTGCAGGACGCAGGCCACCGAGGAGCCCGAGCCCCAGGAGCCAGTGACCGACCCGCTCCAGCCTTCGAACGAGCTGGGCGCCGACCGTCAGGACGACCGCGCCCGCCTCGGCCACCCGGGTGACTGGAAAGGACGGCGAGCTGGATCCGCCGGCGATCGAAAGACCGATGTCGGGCCAGTGGCCGATCGCGAGCCGGGTCGACACGATTGTCGAGCACCGCCGCGGCTGCGAACGACGACAACGCCAGCACGACGACCTGGCCGCGGCGGCTGGCCCCGACGAGAACGACCAGGACGATCGCCCACAGGGCGAGCAGGTCGAACAGGAATCGCCAGACCGGGTCGAGCCAGTCCGGGAAGCTTCCGAGGAACGCCGCGAAGGTTCGCTCGAAGTGGCCGGGTGGGTAGGCGACGACGAGCAGGCCGAGCGCGGCCAGCGCCGCGACGAGAACGAGCACGTCGGTCGCGCGCCGTGACGTCGGGCCGTCCGACGGCGACGAGTAGAAGGCGGCCCACCGCGACGAGGCGACCACCTCGCCCTGGCTGTCAGGGGCGGAGCTCACGGACACGCTGGTAGACGAGGAAGGCGGCGAGCCCGACGAGGAGAGCGACGAACACGAGCTGCCAGTAGTGGACGAAGAGGACGATGACGGCGATCAGGGCGAGTATCACAGCGACCTGGTTCGCGGTCCGGAGAAACGTCCCTCTGAGCACCGACTCGCCGATGACGAAGGCCACCACGATGACGACGAGCAATGCCCAGACCTTCTCCGGTACGACCAGGATCACGACGGCCAGCCCGACGAGGAGCGCGCTGAGCGAGATCGCCGCCCACACCTCGGCTGCGCGGTCGAAGCGCATCTGCGCGACGGAGACCGGCTCGGCGGCGTTCCTGATGTGCGCGCGTGCATCGTCCGGCCTGCCTCGCCGCCGTTGCTCGATCCGCCGCTCGAGACCTTCGAGGACGGCCCCGTTCGCGGAGCGCTCCAGGCGGAGCCCGGTCAGGCTCGCCGCCTCCTCCGCCAGGAGCGCCTCCGTCCTCGTCGCCTCCGCCGCGAGGTGAGGGCTTCCGTGCAGGCTGCGGATCCGGACGCCGAGCTCCTGGAGCGTCGAGGTCGCCACCGGGATCAGCCGGTCGAGCTCGTCCTGACGGGCGCGCAGCAACGCGCGCTCGCCCTCGAGCGCCTCGAGCTCGCGCGGCGGCGGCGGGACCTGGTCGAGCTCGGCGAATCCGAGTGGATCGAACCACGAGTGGCGCGGTAAGCCGTCCCGTTCGTACATCGGACCGGCCGGCGCGTTCTCACCGGAGATCGGGTCGCGTGCGAACAGGCCCCAGAGCCCGTGATAGCGGCTCACCCACGGCGTCTCCTCGTCGATGACGTTGGGCGTCCACTCGTTCCCCTGCCCCGGCCCGACGGCCACACCGTCGCCGCGGGCAAAGTCGATGAACGGGATCCGGAGCGGGTTGCTCGTCTCGACGCTCTGACCCAGCGTCGTCCGCCAGAACCGGCTCAGCGCGCGGCTCAGGCCCTGGAACCGAGCTGGGGTCGGCATCGATACCTCGGCCTGGTACTCCCCCGGCCGGAAGTACGAGGCATGCGACCCGGCGCCCGCATACACCACCGGGTGCTGACCCTCGACCTCGAGGTCGACGCGATCGTCCCACCGGCGGCGGAGATCGGCCCCGTGGTAGTCGTGCGATGCGTACGCGACCCACTCGGGGACGAGCCGGTCGCCGTCCTCGTAGAGGTAGACCGAGATCATCTCCCAGTCGGACTCGTGGTCGTTGACCCCGTTGAACCCCGAGCGCCACGGGTTGTACGCGAAGAAGAACCAGTACTGGCAGATCGTCCAGCCCCCCTGCCGCACGACCCGTCCCTGGTACTCGTACCGCGGATCCCGCTCGTGGATCGCCGCGTACTTCAGCGCCGCGGCGGCGGCAGTCGCACTGGGAACCGTCCCGCGCAGCAGGAGCGAGAGCGAGAACAGCCCGTCCGCCAGCCTCGGCAGCAGGCCTCCCCGGGCGAGCCGGCCGACGCCCGCGCGGAACTCGCTCCCCTGCTCCTTCGCCAGACGGCGTTGACCGGCGAGAGCCTGGGCGCTCTCCTGGAGGCCCTGCGGGCCGACGAACCTCAGGTAGAACAGCGCGCCGAAGGGTGCGTCGCGCCGCTCGACGAGGCCGTCGGGGGTCAGCGAGCCCTCGGCGACGACCTCCTTGTCGGACCCGTCCGGGAAGTGGAGCCAGAGGCTGCATCCCCGCACGTAGGGCCCGACGTCCATCGGGAAGAACTTCTCCCCCTGCGTGTAGTGCACGACCGGCTCGAACGCTCTGAGGATCTCGAGGTCGGTCGCGGTCGACTCGATGCCGGCCGGCTTCGCCGGGTCGCCCAGGTGCTCGCGAACGCGGTCGGTGGGCGGCAGACGGGTTCCGAACGCGAGCTGCACGCCGATGGGTGTCAGCATGAAGACGACGAACGCATCGAGCGCCAGGGCCAGATCGTCCGGATGGTCGAAGAAGAACTCGCGGAGCAGCTGGCTCATCAGCCCGACCACCGCCCACGACATCAGGGCCGCCCAGGCCCAACGGCGCATCCGCCATGCCCCGAGGCCGAAGAGGATCGCGGCCACGCCGAGGACGACGAGGGTGGCTCCCGCCGCAATCCCGCTCGAGTCCCCTCCGTCGACGAGCTCGTACATGCCACGGCCGAGGTCGTAGGCGCCCACTGCCAGCGCCACGCCGGCGACCAGCGTCACGTTCACCGGACGCTTCGGGCCAGGCCCGGGAGCGGCCGGCGCTGGGAGCGGGAGCTCTTGAGTCTCCAAGCCTCTCAGGCCGCGAACGGCAGGGTCGCGATCTCGACCGCAGCGTAGAGCAGGAGGATGGCACCGACGCCGATCAGCGCGATGCGGATGCCGCGCATGCGGAAGTGGGTCGAGATGCCGATCAGGAACAGCACGCTCGCGAGGATGACGGTCGTCCGCACGTAGTCGTCCGCCGTGTGTCCGGCCTCCTGGCCCTTGGCGTACTCGTGATCGGCCTGCGCGTCGAGGACGGCCGACTGCTTTGCGCCCCTCGCGTGGTACTGCGGCATCGCCTGCGGGCCTGCCGGCGCCTTCGGGTTCGTGAACGGGTCCGTCTTGATCCACGCGTCGAATGCGACGCGGAGCTCGGGCCCGAACCGCTTCGCCGCAACACGCATCCCGTTCGCGTCGTGGAGCGAATGGGCTCCGAGCCAGGTGTTGAACGTGAGGACATCGGCGATCCGGAAGGTGAGCGACTCCTGGAACTCCCGGTTCGCCTCCGTCCGCGTCGTCGACGCCTTGGCGAGGTGAAGCGACGACTCGGTGCCCCATTTCGCCGCCGAGTAGCCCGACCACGCGGCGACGATCGTGACGACGGCGAGCATGAACGCCTCGGCGATCGTGATCGCCCGGTCGTGGTCCTGATGCTGCGTGTGCTTCGCGTGCTCGCCGAGCTCCTTGCCGGCCTCGGTTGCCGAGAACCCACCTTCAGGCACGCGGCCCGTTCCGCATCGACGCGGGCCAGATCCCGTGTCGTCCCGGCATGAGGATGCCGTTCGGGTCGAGAGCGTCCTTGATCCTCTCCGTGAAGCGCCGGTAGGCGTGGTCGTTGAACGAGTACTGATCCGACGCGAGGTCCATGAAGTCGAGGTGCGCGCGGTACTCCCCGTATCCCTGCTCCCCGGCCTCGCGCACGAGCAGCTTGCAGGCGTCGTATGCACCGCGCACCTGCTGCTCGTTCGTCGTGTCGAAGATGACCATCGTGATGTGGACGAAGCTGCGCGCGTTGATCGCCAGCAGCGCAGCCAGGTAGTCGAGGTTCGCCTTCTTCTCGATCCCCTCGCGCAGCAGCCCGCAGACCTCGACGGCGTGCGTTCCCGTCATCGGCGCCACCGGCGAGAACCCGACGTGACCGCCCTGCTCGCCGCCGTACCAGCCGGTCATCGTGTTCAGCGCGAGGTTCGGGATGCCGATCTCGACCAGCTCGACGGGATGCTCGATCTTGTCGTACTCGTCGGGCGCGTACTTGGTGCCCCACACGTCGGCTCCCGCAATCCGCGAGAACGCCTCCTGCACGCGCTTGAACTTGAGGTCGACGACGCGCTCGTGGCCGTAGATCGCGAAGCGCATGATCCAGCGGCCGATCTCCAGCTCGCGCGCGATCCGGTCGATCACGTCGTCCGGCATCGGCTCGTCCCCCGCGTGCCACTTCGAGCGGCCTTCGGTCGTCAGGACGGCGGCCAGGAGAAGCGTGTTCAGGACCTGTGGGACGCCTTCGATGTCCTTGTCGAGCATCAGCTCGCGCAGCGTGTCGATCACTTGCGGAAGGTCGGAGTCGTTCCAGACCCGGAGCCAGCAGGGCATGTAGCACTCCGGCGTCGGCATCAGCCAGACGCCCATCTTGGTGACGATGCCGTAGTTCGACTGCATGAACATCTGGTCCGGCGTCGGGCCGAGGCCGCGCTTGTAGACGTGCGCCGCCTTGCCGTTCGGGATCGCCCAGCCGCCCGTCCGCATCAGCTCGCCGTCGGGGAGGACCACCTCCATCCCGCACTGCATCATCTGGTCCTGCCCGTAGGGCAGATAGGTGATGCCGTGGTCGAGCGTGTTGCCGATCACGCTGCCCCAGCCGAGGTCGGCGACCGAGAGCCGCAGCTTGTGCCCGCCGGCCTCGATCGCCTCGTAGAGATCGAACCACCTGACGCCCGGCTCGACGACGGCGTAGCCGAGCTCCCCGTCGATGTGCAGCACACGGTTCATCCGCCGCAGGTTGACGACGACCGAGCCGCGCACCCGTGGCGACGAGCCGCCGTACCCGTTGTTCTTGCCGACCCCGGAGACCCAGAGCGGAACGTGCTGCTCGTTCGCGACCCGGACGATCGCCTGGATCTCCTCGACCGAGCCGGGCTGGACGACGGCGGAGGCCTCGTAGTCGTCCCAGTCGCGGAACCAGAACGGATCGCGGTACTCGGCCATGTCCTCCGGGGACGTGAGGACGTGCTCGGAGCCCACGATGCGCTCGAACTCCCGGAGGGCGGCGGAGAGGGCGCGTTCGGAGACCGTCGGGGGAAGCGTCAGGGACAGGTGACCTCCAGGGAGTGGGTCTGGGCCTGAGGTCGCGAGTATATGAGCGGCGGCGCGTATCTAGAGTGGGCCGACTGCCATGGCGCACTTCGTGACGACGATCGAGTCGACTCTCGCCCCGGCGGACGCGTTCGCCTACATGGCCGATTTCACGAACGCCGTGCGCTGGGACCCGAGCGTCAGCCGGGCCGTCCGCGTCGGGGACGGGCCGATCGGCGTCGGCTCCCAGTTCGACCTCGTGGCGCGGTTCGGAGGGAAGGACGTGCCGCTCCGCTACACCGCCGTGGAGCACGAGCCGCCGGGTCGCGTCGTCCTGGAGGCGCAGCGGCCCGGTTTCACCTCGCGCGACACGATCACGATCGCGCCGGCCGAGGGCGGCTCCGCCGTCCACTACGACGCGGCGCTCGAGTTCAGCGGCTTCCGCCGGCTGCTCGGCCCGCTCATGCAACTTGTCTTCGCGCGAGTCGGAGCCCAGGCGACCGCCGGGCTCCGGGCGGAGCTGAACCCGTGAGCGTCGCGCCGGGCGCCGGCCTCGTCGACTCGCTGCTGGAGGCCACCGTCGTCGGGAGCTTCACGAGGATCGGCTTCCACGTCCGCCGGCACCTGTTCCGGTGGGCGCCGCTCCCGTCGCTGCGTCTCGACGGCAAGGTCGTCGTCGTGACCGGCGCGACCTCCGGGCTCGGGCGCTGGGCGGCCGAGGCGATGGCGGGCCAGGGCGCGCGACTCTGCCTCGTCGGCCGCAACGCGGAGCGGACGGAGCGTGCGCGGGCCGAGATCGCCGCGGCGACCGGCGCCGAGATCGAGACCGAACTGGCCGACCTCTCGTCGCTCGCCGAGACGGCTGCGCTCGCTACGCGCGTCGCCGAGCGGCACGACCGGCTCGACGCCCTCGTGCTGAACGCCGGCCTCCTCACGCACGACTTCACGGTCACGCCCGAGGGGAACGAGGTCACTCTCGCGACGCACGTCCTGTCGCAGTTCCTGCTCACGGCGGCGTTCCGCCCGCTGCTCGAGGCCTCCGCGCCGTCTCGCGTCATCGTCACGTCCTCGGGAGGCATGTACACGCAGCCGCTCGACGTCGCCCTCCTCCAGCCCGATGCCGGGTCGTACAACGGCACGAAGGCCTACGCGCGCTGCAAGCGGGCCCAGGTGGCGCTGACGGAGGAGTGGACGCGGCGCCTGCTCGGAACCGGCGTCACCGTCAACGCCATGCATCCCGGCTGGGCCGACACGCCCGGGATCCGGGACGCGCTCCCCGGCTTCACCCGGATTGTCAGGCCCTTCCTCCGGACGCCCGGCGAGGGCGCGGACACGATCGTGTGGCTCGCGTCGGCGCCCGAGCCCACGGAGCTCAGCGGGCTCTTCTTCCTCGACCGCCGGCAGCGGGCCAAGCACCGCCTCAGCCGCACGCGCCGCCCCGACGAAGCCGAGGAGTCGGCCCGGCTCTGGCAGCTCTGCGTTGAGCGCACCGCCGCGCTCGCGGTCGCGGATGCCGCTCCGTAACCGGGTCACGCCGCTGGGCGAACTCATCGCCGACCCGGCTCGCGGCCTCGTCTACGGCAACCGCGGCTGCCTCCACGACGAACACGGCCGGATCCGGCGGCGCTACAACGGCAAGCTCTGGATCGCCTGCCGGCTCGAGTTCAAGGGCTGGCAGCGCGGGCCGCTCATGCAACCCGGCCGCTTCACCGAGCTCTTCTTCCTCGACGAGGCGACCGCGTTCGCCGCCGGACACCGGCCCTGCGCCCTGTGTCGACGGGAGGACTACGAACGTTTCAAGGAGCTCTTCGGTGCGAGCAGCGCGACCGAGATCAACGAGCGACTGCATACCGAGCGGGTCGATCCGGCCACACGCACGCACCGCCTCCACGACGCGCGGCTCGACGATCTGCCCGACGGAGCGTTCGTGCTGCACGAGGGCGCGCCGAGGCTCGTTCTCGGCAATTCGCTGCTCTCGTGGACGCCGGGCGGCTACACGACCCGCACGACGCGCCCGGCGCAGGAGCGGGCGACGCTGATCACGCCGCCCTCACTCGTCGCGGTGCTGCGCGCCGGCTGGGAGCCGGCCGCGGTCCCGCTGCTGCACCCGTCGGCGCTCGACCCGGCTACTTCAGCGGGTTCGTTCCCGCCATCCAGATGATGACGCGGCTGAACTTGCCCTCGGCGTCGACGTCGAAGAAGTTGCAGTTGTGCATGTCGTTCTTCGTGCCGTCGTTCAGCTCGCCGATGTAGCTCTGCTCGGTCGCGACCTTTCCGGCGTCGGGCTCGACGACGATGTTCTTGATCTCGTGGAAGATCGAGACGGAGTTCGAGCAGAAGTCGGTGAACATCCGCCGGATCTCTTCCGCACCGGTGAACACCGCGTTCGCAGTCTGGACGGTCATGACACAGTCGTCGGCGAAGTGGGACAGGATCGCGTCGACATCCTGCGCGTCGACGGCCTTGAAGTAGGAGTCGGGAAGGGCTGCGAGCTGCTCCCTCGACAGCCGGGCGGTCTGCGTGGCCACGAGCGCCTCCTTGAGGTTCGGGGCCGCCGAGTCTATCGCGACTGAGTGAGGCGCTCGGCCGCGAGATCGAGTGCGACGCGGCCTGTCGAGACGTCCTCGGCCTCGCTCCGCTCGTAGATCGTCCCGAGAGTGCCGCCGATGCCCACGAGCGCCTGCTCGACCTCGGCATCGCCCCAGCCGAGTGACTCGCGGCCGACGTTGTGGAAGACGCCGCCCGCGTTGATGACGAAGTCGGGCGCATAGAGGATGCCGCGAGCGCGGAGGCGGTCGGCGTCGGCCGGCTCGCCGAGCTGGTTGTTCGCGGCGCCCGCGACGACCCCGCAGCGCAGGCCGGGAATCGTGTCCGCCGACAGCGTGCCGCCGGTCGCGCACGGTGCGTAGACCTCGCACTCCGTCGTCAGCGCGTCGGCGGCCCGGACGGCGCGCACCCCGAGCTTCGCCGCCACCGCCTCGGCGCGAACAGTGTCGACGTCGCTGACGACGACGTCGGCACCCTCTCCGGCCAGCGCCTCGGCGAGTCGGGCGCCGACGCTGCCGACGCCCTGCACGAGCACGGTCCGGCCCTCGAGCGACGGCGAGCCGTGGACGTGCGCGACGCTCGCCCGGATCCCGTGGAAGACGCCACGCGCCGTGAACGGCCCGGGCTCGCCGGAGCCGGAGCTGTTCCCGAAGACGTGCGGGCAGGTCTCGGCGATCACGTCGAGGTCGGCCGGCGTCGTGTTCATGTCGCAGCCCGTCAGGTAGTTGCCACCGAGCGAGCAGATCAGCTCCGCGTACCGCTGCAGCAGCGCCCGCCGCTCTCCGCCTTCGGGGAGCCGTGGCACTGCGAGCACGGCCTTGCCGCCGCCGAACGGCAGTCCCGAAACCGCGAACTTGGCCGTCATCCCGGCGGCGAGACGCATCCCGTCGCGAAGCGCCTCGGCGGGGCTCGCGTAGACCTTCATCCGCGTGCCGCCGCCCGCCGGGCCGAGCCGCCGCGAGTGGATGCAGACGAACATCCAGGTGCCCGAGGTCGCGTCGAAGCGGACCGCGACCTGCTCGCCGTCCCAGCTCTCGATCGCCTGCTCGAAATTCGCGGCCATTGGCGTCAGATTGGCATTCTCGAACACCGGGTTCCAGGGCCAATCTCGCCATAATGGCTCCCGATGCGCCAGGTCAGCGCCTCCCATGTCCGGCGTCTCCTCCCCGGTGCGGCGGGCGCAGCGCTCCCCGGCGGCGGGCCTGCGTACCAGCGGCTCGGTACCGCTCTGCGCGCCCTGATCCTCGACGGCCGCCTCCCGCTCGGGACGCGCCTGCCGGCGGAGCGCGAGCTGGCCCGAGCGCTCGGCGTCAGCCGGACGACCACGAGTGCCGCGTACGGCGTGCTCCGGCGTGAGGGGTACCTGTCCAGCAGGCGCGGTGCCGGCTCGTTCGCCGCCTTCCCGGCCGAGCCGTCGACGGCCGGTCTTCCCTGGCTCGGCGAGACCGACGAGGGGATGATCGACCTGACCGTCGCCGCGCCGAGCGCCCTTCCGGAGAGCATCCTCGGCGCCGCCGCAGAGGCGCTCGAGCAACTGCCGCGCCACCTCAGCGGCGACGGCTATCGCGTGCTCGGCCTGCCCGAGCTCCGCGAGGCGGTCGCCGAGCTGTACCGCCGGCGCGGCCTCCGGACGAGCGCGGACGAGGTGATGATCACGAGCGGCGCGCAGGGTGCGATCGCGCTCGCCGCCCGCGTGTTCGTGTCCCCCGGCGCGACGGTGCTCGTCGAGTCGCCGACCTACCCGAACGCGCTCGACTCCTTCCGCGCTGCTTCTGCGCGCCTTGTGCCCGTGCCCGTCGAGGCGGGCTGGGACGACGAGCTCGTCGAGTCGAGCTTCCGGCAGACACCGCCGCGGCTCGCCTACTTCACACCCGACTTCCACAACCCGACCGGCCGTCTCATGCGCCCGGACGAGCGCGTCGCGCTCGTCCGCGCCGCGCGCCGCGCCGAGACGCTGCTGATCGCAGACGAGAGCTACCTCGGACTCGGTATCGCGGACGACCTCCCGGAGGTGGAGCCGCTCGCCGCCCACGATCCCGAGCGGGTGATCTCGATCGGCGGGCTGAGCAAGAGCGCCTGGGGCGGGCTCCGCATCGGCTGGTTGCGCGCCACGCCGTCGCTCGTCCAGCGGCTCGGCGCCGCGCGGCCGAGCATGGACATCGCGAATCCGTTGCTCGAGCAGCTCGTCGCGCTGCAGCTTCTCGGCGATCTGGACGGGATCCTCGCCAAGCGGCGCCGGCGGCTCGCGAGCCAGCTGCAGGCGCTCGCCGACGCGCTCGCCGACGAGCTCCCCGGCTGGACGTTCGCACCGCCCGACGGCGGGCTCTGCCTCTGGGCCGCGCTCGACCGCTCGAGCACGTCGCTCGTCGGCCCGGCCGCGCGGGCAGGTGTACGAATCGTGCCCGGCCCGCGGTTCGGCATCGACGGGACGCTCGAGCGATTCCTGCGCCTGCCGTTCGTGCTCCCACCCGCGACACTGCGCGAAGCCGTGACCAGGCTGGCGCGGGCCGCCGAGGACGTGCCGCGCTTCGAGGAGCTCGCGGGCGAGGTCAGCTACGTCGTCTGACGGCGGCCGCGGTGGGCTCGGCCATGCTCACGCGGCGTGCGCGTGACGCGGCGCCGGAGCGCCCACCCGGGGCGTGCTGCCGTCGACGAGCCCGAGGCGCCGCGCAGCGCTCGTACGGTCAGGTGCGAGCAGGAGTCGGCGATCGAGCCCGAGCGTCTCGAACTGGCGCACGATCCACGGAGGAAGTGCAACCGCGATCTGCCCGCCGCTCTCGACGAGTTGCTGCCGGACGGCAAGCAGGGCGTTCATGCAGGCGGTCGTGACATCGTCCACCTGGGTCAGGTCGACGAGGATCTTCGTCGCCCCGGCCTCGACCGCGTGGCCGAGCTCGGACGCGAACGGCGCCACGCTGCCCGCGTCGATCACCCCGCGGGCATTCACGATCGCGAGCAGCACGTTCGAGGAAACCACCGATCCCGGAGCCTTCGCATCGTGGGCCCGGAAGCGAGGATGGAGAATCGCTGCGGTGCGAGCACTCATCCGACTCTCCCGGATCGGTTCCCCACCGCCCGGATCGCGAAACCCGGCCCGGCCCGCGCCGGTCAGGCCGTGCGTTGCTCGAGCGCGGCCGCCCGGATGAAGGCGACCTCGGCCGCCCAGCGCGCCGCTTCGGCCTCGGGGAGCGGGCCGGCGAAGTAGAAGCCCTGTCCGGCGTCGCAGTGCAGCGCGGTGAGCGCGGCACTGATGTGCTCGGTCGCGACGCCCTCGGCCACCACTTCGAGGCCGAGGTTGTGGGCGAGGTCGATCGTCGACCGGACGATGGCGGCGCTGTCGTCGTCGGCCATCATCGTCATCACGAACGACTTGTCGATCTTGAGCACGTCGAGCGGCAGCCGCTTCAGGTAGCCGAGCGACGAGTAGCCGCTGCCGAAGTCGTCGATCGCGAGCCGCACGCCGAGCTCCTTGAGCCGGTTCAGGATCGTGCGCGTCCGGACCGGATCGCTCAGGATCGTGTTCTCGGTGATCTCGAGCTCGAGGCGGCCCGGCTCGATCCCGGTCTCGCTGAGCAGGAGCCTGACCTCGTCGGGGAGGTGGAGGTCGAGCAGGTCGCGCGCCGACAGGTTGACGGCGACGCCGAGGTCGAGCCCGTGCTCCTGCCACTTCGCGCAGCTGCGCACGGCCTCGCGCATGACGTACCGCGTCAGCGGCTTGACCAGGCCGGTGTGCTCGGCGAAGGGGACGAATCGGTCCGGCGCCAGCAGCCCCTGCTCCGGGTGCTGCCAGCGGACGAGGGCCTCGAAGCCGACGACCTCGGACGTGCTGAGGCTGATCTTGGGCTGGTAGTAGAGGACGAGCTCGTTCTGCTCGATCGCCCGGCGCAGCTCCCCGAGGAGCTTCAACCGGTCGGGCGAGTAGACGTCGCGCTCGGGCGAGTAGACCCCGACGCCCGAGTGCGCCTCCTTGCTCTGGTACATGGCCACATCTGCGTGGCGGAGCAACGTGTCGACGTCGGTGCCGTGCTCGGGAAAGATCGCGATGCCGATGCTGCCTTCGACCTCGAGCGTCAGCCCGCGCAGCGTGAACGGCCACTCGACCGCCTGGCGCAGCTTGCGGGCTATGACGAGGGCGTCGTCGGCCTCGTCCAGGCCGGATGCGAGGACGCCGAACTCGTCGCCGCCGAGCCGGGCGACGGTGTCGCCGGCGCGCAGGCTGTGCGCGAGCCGCTGTCCGACTTCGCGGAGGAGGATGTCACCGCTTTCGTGCCCGAGCGTGTCGTTGACCTCCTTGAAGCGGTCGAGGTCGAGGAACATCACCGCGACCTCGCCGGGGTTTCGCTTGGCGCCGTGGAGCGCCTGCTCGACGCGGTCGTGAAAGAGGACGCGGTTGGGAAGGCCGGTGAGGTTGTCGTGCATCGCCTGGTGCTCGATCTCCTCGACCTGGCGGCGGAGGCGCCGGGTGACGCGGCGAAGCAGCGGGAAGAGCGACAGGTAGAGGATGAAGAGCACGACGCCGAGCACGGCCGCCACCGGCCAGAAGGTCGACGACGCGGCAGCCGCGACAGGCCCGTAGTCTTCGTAGATCTCGATCACGCCGACGCGCCGGCCCTTGATGACCATCGGCGCGTAGGTCTCGAGCGCCTTCGTGTTCGGGCCGGTGCCGCCCTCGTCGTCGAGGTGGGAGACGTCGGTTGCCGTGGTCTGCGTCCGGAAGACCTGTCGGACCGTGTCCTCGCCGGGCCGTGTCCCGATCAGATCGTGCGCGTTCGAGTAGGTGACGAGGCCGCCGGGGGCGTAGAGCTTGACGCGGAGGGCCCCGTCGATCAGCACCTGGTGGCGGAACAGCCGGTCGAGAGCCGCGCGGCGGTCGGCCGATACCGGCTGCTCGAAGTCGGAGAGCCAGAGGTTCTGTCGCGCGATCGTGCGGGCGACGAAGCTCGTGTGCGCGCTCGCGTTCGCCTCGGCGCGGTCGAGCGCGTACCGGCCCGTGTACATGATCATCGCCACGCCCGCGAGCACGATCGCGAGGACCGACGTTCCGAGCACGCGGAGCATGAGCCGAGGCGGCCTCGACGAATCGTGGCGACGGAACCTCACCGGGATGGTTGTCGGCAGGCGAGGCGCCGCTCTTGACAACAGAGAGGGCCGCTCCTGGAACGCGGAAGGGCCGGGACGAGCCCGGCCCTTCCGGTCAAGAACCGTTCGGGTACGGATCAGGGCTTGGTGAGCTTGCCCTGGTTGATCCTGAACTCGCCGATCGCGAAGCCGTTGCAGCCGCCGAGGCAGGTGATCTTCAGCGACTGGATCAGATTCGCCTTGCTGGGAGCCTTCGAATAGAAGCCGACGTACCTGGCGTCCGAGTGGCTGTCCAGAGAGGGTCCCGCGACGGCGGTGGTGATGCCCGGCGCCCCGGATCCCGACGCGTCGACGACATACGTGAACGCCGTCGCAGGCGCGACCGGGAGGAAGTTGTTCGCCTCGATGTCGAACGAGAACGCGTTCGTGTTCCACGGCAGGTTGATCGTGGCGATGTCACCGCCTGCCCCTCCTACCTGCAAGAAGTAGACGAACCCGCCGTAGCCGTGGCTCCATGTCGCCCATCCGGAGCCGATCTGGCGCGAACTTGCGCACGGAACCCAGCTGATCACGTCCAGCCCACAAAACGTGGTGAACTCGCCGAAACCCAGGTTGTCCGTGGGCAGCACCCTCATCGAGTATCCCCCGAGAACACTGAGCGGCGCCCCGGCACCCGGCGCGACGTTCGCGACGACAAGTGGGTTGGCGGCGGCGGCCGTCCCCGCACCAACCGTGACGGCGATCGCTGCAGTGGACAGCGCGATCGCAAGCCCGACACCGAACAGGCGCCTGGGCGACGAAAGACTCTTCATTCTCGACCCCTTCCGATCGAATCTTCTCTCAAGGTCTGCGTAGCCGACGGACAACGTACTAGCCACTGCGGCCGTAGGCAAGCCCATTCGCGAAAGGACGCTGGGCTCCTACCCGGGGCGCAGGCTGTGCGCAAGCCGCTGTCCGACCTCACGGAGGCGGCTCTCGGGGAGAATGCGAAAGGGCCGGGACGAGCCCGGCCCTTTCGGTCAAGAACCGTTCAGCTGCGGATCAGGTCACCTTGGTGAGCTTGGCCTGGTTGATCTTGAACTCGCCGACTGCGAAGCCGTTACAGCCGCCGAGGCAGGTGATCTTCAGCGACTGGATCAGGTTCGCCTTGCTCGGAGCCAGGGAATAGAAGCCGACGTACCTGGCGCTCGAGATGCCGTTCGGAGCGACCGTGACGGCGGTGGTGATGCCCGGCGCCCCGGAGCCCGACGCGTCGACGACGAACGTGAACGCCGTCGCAGGAGCCGTCGGGTTGAAGTTGTTCGACTCGATGTCGAACGAGAACGCGTTCGTGTTCCAGGGAAGGTTGATCGTGGCGATGTCGCCGGCTCCCTGGAGGAAGTAGACGAACCCGCCGTAGCCGTGGCTCCACGTCGACCAGCCGGAGCCGATCTGGCGCGAACTTGCACACGGAACCCAGCTGATCACGTCCAACCCGCAAAACGTGGTGAACTCGCCGAAACCCAGATTGTTCGTCGGAAGCGACCTCATCGAATAGCCACCCAGGAAGTTGGGCGGGGTCGCGGTTCCCGGTGAGACGTCTGCGACGACCAATGGGTTGGCGGCGGAGGCAGTGCCTGCGCCCAGTGTGACGGCGATCGCCGCGACGGTCAGCGCGATCGCGAACCCGACACCAAACAAGCGCCTGGGCGATGTCAAACGACTCATACTGAAGCTCCCTCCTGTCAAGGACTTCCGATTCAACTCTCTTGCCACGCTTGCGAGAGCCTACAAGGCTCGGCGGCGGTCGGCAACTTCGTTCGACAAATGTCGAAAGGCTCCTCTCGGAGCTCGAGCCGACGAAGACGTGGCAAGAAGCGCCGAGGGTCGGCTTGCGCCGACCCTCGTCACCATCCCGGCCCCCGCTTACCTCAGACGCCCCGGCCGCAGTGACGCAGGCCGTTCAGGCAAACGTTGACGAGTCGCGTCAGCGCGCCCTGGTTCCAGGCGTTGAAGAAGTCCGCGTGCGCCGAGTAGACGCCGCCCGACGCGAGCGCGAACTCGTGCGCCCCGAAGACCGGGTAGCGATAGATCAGCGTGATCGCCGGCACCGCGACCGGATGATCCGCCGGGCACGCGCCCGCGATCTGATACGCCATGTGGCTCTTGTGGTCGGCGCTGTCCGTGCTCTTCCCGTCCCAGCAGCTCGGGAAGATGACGTGGAGGCGGAGCCCCTGGCCACGGCCGCTCGGGCATGCCGGCGGCGCGTCCGACGGCGGCACGCCGCCCGCGACACCGCAGTTCCAGTACGTGATTCGCTTGCCCTGCGGAGCCGTCGCCTTCGAATCGCCGGCGATCATCTCGAGACCGGCCGGGAACGCCTTCACCCGGGACATCGTGTTGCGCCGGTAGTAGATCGTCGCGCCGAGCGGCGTCACCGGCTGTCCATCCATGATCAGCGTCGGCATCCAGTACGCGGCCTTGTCGTTCCGCCGCTGACAGGTCGTGCCCGCTGCCTGCAGCGAGGCGAGCGTCGAGTTCGCGTCCGTGGACGTGTTGCCGACGAACGTGTGGTCGTGTGATTTCCCGGGCTGGCCCGGGTAGACGATCGGGTCGTCCGTCAGGAAGTGGACGAACTTGCACTCGCTGACGAAGTTGACGCCCGCGAGCACTCTCGCTCCCTTCGCTGCCGGCTTCCCGCCGCCGCCGCCGGCGGCGAGCGCCGCCGAAACGGCGATCCCGGCCACGAGCGCCAGCACGACCGTTCCCAGCACCAAGCCTGTTGCCTTCCTCTTCATTGTTCCGAGCCCCTTTCGCAGAACGTGGTCAGCCGGAGGATCGGCGCGGCACCGCAGGGGGCGGCAAGACGGTTGTAAGGAGTCTGTGAAGAACCGCAAAAGCCGAAGGGGCCGAGCTACGGCGGCCCCTTCGTCGTTCCGAGTCCTCGGGACTCTAGGTCTAGCCCCGCCGAGCTAGGAGATGCAGTCCTTGAGGCCTTGCGCCTCGGGCAGCGACTCGAGCTTCTTCAGCGTGTTGTTCTCGATCTGGCGGATCCGCTCGCGCGTGACGCCGAACGCCCGGCCGACCTCCTCGAGCGTGCACGGCGGCTCGCCGTTCAGTCCGAAGCGCAGCTCGATCACCTTGCGCTCCCGCTCCGGCAGCGATCCCAGAGCCCGTTCGATGTCCTCGCGCCGAAGCGACAGCGTGGCCGAGTCGTAGGGCGACTCCGCGGCGTCGTCCTGGACGAAGTCGCCGAGCTCTGACTCCTCCTCCTCGCCGATCGGCTTCTCGAGCGACACCGGATGCTGGGCCATGCGCAGGATCTCGCGCACCTCCTCGGTGCTCAGCTCGAGCTCCGTGGCGATCTCGTCCGGGCGGGGCTCCCGCCCGAGCCGCTGGACGAGCTGCCGCTCGATGTGCACGACCTTGTTCAGCTTCTCGACCATGTGCACGGGAATCCGGATCGTGCGCGCCTTGTCGGCGATCGCCCGGGTGACCGCCTGCCGGATCCACCAGGTCGCGTAGGTCGAGAACTTGTAGCCCTTGCGGTAGTCGAACTTCTCGACGGCGCGGATCAGGCCCAGCGAGCCCTCCTGGATCAGGTCGAGGAAGGAGAGGCCGCGGCCGAGGTAGCTCTTCGCGATCGACACGACGAGGCGGAGGTTGGCCTCGGTCATCTGCCGCTTCGCCTCCATGTCGCCGCGCTCGATCCGCTTCGCCAGGTAGACCTCCTGGTCGGCGGTGAGCAGCGGCACCTTGCCGATCTCGCGCAGGTAGAGGCGGAGCGAGTCGAGCGACGGCTCGACGGAGAGGTCGAGCTTGGGCGTGACCTTCTCCTCTTCGACGAGCGGCGGCTCGTGCGGCGGATGCTTGTGCTGCTCGCCCTCTACGAGCTCGATGCCGTGATCGACCAGGTACGTGTAGAAGTCCTCGACCTGCTCCTTGGTGAGTTCGACCTCCTCGAGGCCCTGGACGATCTCGTCGTAGGTGAGGACCCCTTTGTCGAGCCCATCCTGGACGAGCTTGTGGAGCTCCTCGATCTCCGGCAGTGAGATGTCGACGGTGAGCACGTGACCTCCGTTTTCTTCGCGCTTGGGTGGGACTCGTACCTGGAAACGCAAAGAGCCGGTCACGCTCACTCCGGCTCGCCTTCGGGGGGCAGCGGATATTACAGCGGGAATCGTCAAGTTGTCGGAGCCGGAACCGACGGCTTAATGAACTCGTGACGACCGAGTCGAACTCTCACGCCCGCGGAGGAAGCAGACGACCGCCGTGTCCTCCGGGGAGGTGGCTGAAAAGATGAAGGCGGCGGGCCGTGGCCCGCCGCCTGAGATCCCCTGCGCGTCCGGAAACTCTGCCGTTAGTCTCTCGGCCGGAGGAGTTCGTCCCGTGCATCGGCACGCCGGGCCGCCGGCTTTAGAGTGGCCGCGTGGCCGATCCCCTCATCGAGCGACTCGCGGCCGGCCCGCCGATCTGCTGCGACGGCGGCATGGGATCGCTGATCACGAGCGCCGTCCCGCGTCTGCGCTGTCCCGAGGAGGCGAACATCCGTGCCCCGGAGAGCGTCCTCTCGCTGCACCTCGGCTTCATCCGCGCGGGCGCCGAGCTGATCGAGACCAACACGTTCGGCGCGAACAGGCGCAAGCTCGCCTCGCGCTTCCTCGAGGACGAGGTCGAGCGAATCAACTCCGAGGGGGTGAAGATCGCCCGCGAGGCCCGAGAGGTGTCCGGCCGTCAGGTGTTCATCGCGGGCGCGATCGGACCGCTCGGCGACCTCCGGGACGCGGAGGACGACCGGCGGGCGCTGTTCGCCGAGCAGGCCGAACTGCTCGAGGCTCGCGGCGTCGACCTGTTCTTCGTCGAGACCTTCTACGACCTGGACGAGCTCGAGACGGCGATCGCCGCAGTGCGTGCCGTGTCCTCGCTGCCCGTCGTCGCGTTGCTGACGTTCGACGAGGACGGTCAAACGCTCGCGGGCGTCTCCGCCCGGGAGGCGGCGCTGCGGCTGCGCGAGCTCGGGGTCGAGGCCGTCGGCGCGAACCACGGTGCGGGACCGCAGGCGTGCCTCGCGGCGCTCGAGCAGATGGGCTCCGACGGCCCGCCGCTCGCCGCCCTTCCGAACCTGGGCCTGGCCGGGCTGGCGGGCGGGCGGATCGTCTTCCCACACGCCACGCCCGAATACTGCTCGGAGTTCGCGGCCGAGGCGATCGAGCTCGGCGCGAAGCTCGTCGGCGGCTGTTGCGGAACGACGCCGACGGAGATCGCGGCCATTCGCTCCGCAATCGACGAGGGCCGCCGGCCGCGGGCGCCGTTTCAGGCGACCGAGCGCGAGCTCGCGGTCGCGGCCGCCGCAGTCGGGGGCGAGACACGACTCGCGCGCGACCTGCGCGAAGGGACCTGGGTGGTGTCGATCCAGCTCGACCCGCCGCTCGGCGGCAGCCACGCCGGCATGCTCGACGTCGCGCGCGAGATCGAGGCCTCGGGGCTCGCGGGCTACGTGGACATCAACGACAACGCGACCGCCCGCGCGGCGATGAGCGGCGTGGTGATGGCCGCGGCGATCGAGCGGACTGCGGGCATCGAGACGATCCCGCATCTGACGCCGCGCGACTCGACGATCATGGGGCTCGAGTCGCTGCTCCTCGGCGCGCATGCCGAGGGAGTCCGGAACGTCCTCGCCGTAACCGGCGACCCCCCGGAGGTCGGGGACTATCCGGGCTCGCAGGGCGTGTACGAAGTCGACTCGATCGGCCTCACGAGGCTCGTCTCGCACCTCAACACGGGCGAGGACTACAACGGCAAGGCGATCGACGCGCCGACCTCGTTCTTCCCCGGCGTCGCGGTCAACCCGACCGCCGACGACCTCGAGCTCGAGGCCGCGCGCTTCCACGCGAAGGTGGACGCCGGCGCGCGCTTCGCGATGACGCAGATCCTGTTCGACCTCGAGTACCTCGGTCGCTTTCTCGACCTGCTCGGCGGCAGCTCGCCAATTCCCCTTCTCGTCGGCCTGTTCCCGGTCTGGAGCTACCGCCTGGCGGTGCGGCTGCACAACGAGGTGCCGGGCATCGTCGTCCCCGAGCCGCTGCAGGCGGCGCTCCTCGACGCGGGTGCGGGGGCCGCCGAGATCGGCCTCGAGCACACGCGCCGCCTGTACGCGGAATCGCGCGAGCAGGCCGCAGGCGTCTACGTGGTGGCGCCGTTCAGGAAGCCGCTCGCCGCTCTCGACGTGCTCCACTAGACTGTCCTCGCTCGGGGGCGTAGTTCAGCTGGTTAGAACGCCGGCCTGTCACGCCGGAGGTCGCGGGTTCGAGTCCCGTCGCTCCCGTCCCGGAAAGGCGCTGGAAACAGCGTCTTTTTGTTTTGGATCGAGCTCGCGCTCAGCCGCCCGGTCATCGGTCTTGGCACCGACCGGCGCGTCACGCGCGACGATCCGCGCGAGCTCCGCGCGTGAGTGAATGTCGGAGCTTCCGGTAGACGTTCGCGAGGTGGTACTCGATCGTCTTCGGGCTCATTGATCGCCGTCCTCGAATGGACATGGAACGCAACCCAAGGCCCCGACAGCCGGCACTGCCCAACCGGCCAATACGGCGAAGGCGGCCCCCTCCTCATCCGCAACTGCAACGGCACCCCCACCACCATGGGCCAAACCTTCCCACCTGGACCCTCACCAAGGCAACACGCTAGGTTGGCTGTGCTCGTTGGAGTAGAGGGCATGCGCGCGGCCGTTACGCCGTCTTGACCGTGTACGCATAATCCAGCCAGCTTTCCGGTCCCGTCACTCTTCCCGAGAGGCCTCCGATGACCCGATTCCTCGTACTCCTGACAGCGTCGCTCGCCGCGTCACTCGTAGCCGGACTCGGCACGGCCAACGCCGCCACGGCGATCGACTGCACCACGAACCACTTCGCTCTGCCCTCGACGATCCCGTCGGGCTCGTACACGATCACGGGTGTCTGTTACGGGCCGTTCTTCACGAACCCCGGCGACAACACGACGTTGACGGGCGTGGCCGCGGGCGCCGGGCTCTACGGCCAGGGTGTGGAGACCACGATCGGCATCGACGGCAGCACGGTGTCGATTCAGAGCCTGGCGATCACGGGCGGCTCAACAGGCGGGAACGGCGGCGGTGTGTCCGCCTACGACGGTGCGAGCGTCACACTGCAGAACTCGACCGTCTCCGGGAACACGGCGTACTTCTACGGCGGCGGGATCGCGCTCGACGACGCGACGCTTCATCTGAACTCGTCGACCGTCAGCGGCAACGCGTCGACAACGGGCGGTGGTGGCGGCGTCGAGGTGACCAACAGCGCGGAGTTCTACTCGAGCGACTCGACGATCAGTGGCAACACCGCCGGCGGAGGCCCCGGCGGCGGTATCTCCGTCGACCTCGCGAACACTGCCGGCAGCGCCTACATCACCGGGACGTCGATCTCGAGCAACACCGCCCTCGACTCCGGGGGCGGCTCGTACGGCGGAGGGGTTTATCTCGACGGCGGCGCTTATGTCGAGATCTCCTCGTCGACGATCGCGCACAACGCGGCCACGTCGGCGAACGGGCAGAGCTGGGGAGGCGGCATCTCGGTTAGTCGCTCCGACCTCTACCTGACGAACACGGGCGTCTCCGGCAACACCGCAGCCCAGGGCGGCGGGATCATGTACTGGGGCGGCAGCGGGCCCGCAGTGCTCGGCGTCTCGCTCGAGACGTCCAGCGTGGATCACAATTCGTCCACGTCCGACGGCGCCGGGATCCTCAGCTCGGCGCAGTACGGAGACGCCGATCTCTGGATCGACGCGACGACGATCTCGTACAACTCGACCAGGAACGGCGACGGCGGAGGGATCGCCAACTACGGCGCGAACAACAACACCGCGTCGGTCCACGTGTCCAACTCCACGTTCGGCGGCAACCTGGCGCGCAAGGGCGACGGCGGGGCCGTCTACCAGTCGAACGGCACTGTGGCCAGTGGGAACGCCGCCCAGTTCACGCTCTCGAACAGCTACATCGGGCAGGTCGGGCACACCCTCAACCCGAATGTCGCCCGCCACGGAGGCGGCATCTTCAACGAGCCCGGTGACGGGTCGTCGAACGTCACGCTCCTTTCGCACACCAACGTCGTGCACAACCAGGCGACGGTCAACGGCGGCGGCCTGTTCAACTGCTCGACAGCGACGTACACGATCTCGATGTCGAGCGTGTGGCTGAACAGCCCGAACAACGTCGTCAACACGCCCGTCTGTCCCTAGCTCCGAGTCGTCGATCGGGGGCCGGACGCGGCGCCGGCCCTCGATCCTCTCTCTGGTTCAGCCGCCCGGCTTCGCCGCGCGGATCTCGACGATCGTCGCGCGCCACGAGCCTCGCGGCGCCGCCACGTCGACGGAGTCGCCGACTCGCTTGCCGAGGATGGCCGATCCGAGCGGCGACGACGGCGAGACCGAGCCCGACCCGCCCAGCGACGACAGCTCGACGTCGATCCGCTCTCCCCGCTCGTCCTCGACGACGACATGGGAGCCGACGCCGACCACGTCCGCTGCCGCGTTCTCGACGATCTGCCCCTGTCCGAGCCGGTCGCGGAGGATTCTGATCTGACGTTCGAGCAGGCCCTGCTCGTTCTTCGCCGCGTGGTACTCGAAGTTCTCGGAGAGATCGCCGTGGCCGCGCGCCACCTTGATCGCCTCCACGATCTCCGCACGCTTCGGCCCTTCGAGCTCGGCGAGCTGGGCGACCAGCTTCGCGTGCTGCTCAGCGGTCAGCTGCTCGCCCACGTCTAGACCGCCGCCAGCCCGCGCGCCTTGCGGCTCGCAGCGGTCTGCCGGGTCTGCGCAGAGAGGTGAACCTTGCGCAGCCGTACGTTGGACGGCGTCACCTCGACGCACTCGTCCTCGCCGATCAGCTCGAGCGCCTGGTCGAGAGAGAGCGCCCGCGGCGGGATCAGTCGCACGAGCTCGTCGGACGTCGACGAGCGCATGTTGGTCAGCTTCTTCTCCTTCGTGGCGTTGACGTCGAGATCCTCGGAGCGCGAGTTCTCGCCGACGATCATCCCCTCGTAGACGTCCGTGCCCGGACCGACGAACAGCGACCCCCGCTCCTGCAAGTTGAGCAGCGCGAACGAGTTCGTCTTGCCGGAGCGGTCGGCGACGAGGCTCCCGGTCGGCCGCATGCGGAACTCGCCGTGCCAGGGCTCGAAGCGCTCGAAGACGTGATGGAGGATCCCGGTGCCGCGTGTCTCGGTGAGGAACTCGGTGCGGAAGCCGATCAGTCCGCGCGCGGGCACGACGACGTCGAGCCGCACCCAGCCGGTGCCGTGGTTGACGAGCGCTTCCGTCCTGCCTTTCCTGAGAGCAAAGAGCTGGGTGACGACGCCGAGGTACTCCTCGGGAGCGTCGACCGAGACGCGCTCGACCGGCTCGTGCACCTTCCCGTCGATCAGCCGCGTCAGGACCTTCGGCTTGCCGACGGTCAGCTCGAAGCCCTCGCGGCGCATCTGCTCGATCAGCACCTCGAGCTGCAGCTCGCCTCGGCCCTGGACCTCCCACGTGTCCGGCCGCTCGGTGGGAAGGACCCGCAGCGAGACGTTGCCGACGAGCTCGGCGGCGAGGCGGTTCTCGATCAGCCGCGCCGTCACCTTGGCCCCGTCGAGGCCGGCGAGCGGCGAGGTGTTTATGCCGATCGTCATCGAGAGCGAGGGCTCGTCCACCGAGATCACGGGCAGCGGCCGCGGGTCGAGCGGGTCGGCGAGCGTCTCGCCGATCATGACCTCGGGAATGCCTGCGACCGCGATCAGCTCGCCCGGGCCGGCCTCGTCCGCCTCGACCCGGTCGAGCGCCTCGCTCACGTACAGCTCGGTCGCCTTGACCCGCTCGATCGTGCCGTCCGCACGGCACCAGGCGACCTGCTGCGCCCGCCGGATCGTGCCCTGGACGACGCGGCAGAGGGCAAGGCGACCGACGTACGGCGAGGCATCGAGGTTGGTGACGAGCGCCTGCAGCGGGTGCCCTTCCTCGTAGGTGGGCGGCGGGATGTGCTCGAGGATCAGGTCGAGCAGCGGGTGCATGTCCGGGCCGAGTGCTTCCGGGTCCTGGTCGAGCGAGGCCCGGCCGGCGCGGGCGTTGCAGTAGACGATCGGGAAGTCGATCTGGCTCTCGTCGGCGTCGAGGTCGAGGAAGAGCGCGTACACCTCGTCCACGACCTCGGCGATCCGGGCGTCGGGGCGGTCGACCTTGTTGACGACGAGCACGACCGGAAGCCGCGCCTCGAGCGCCTTGCGCAGCACGAACCGGGTCTGCGGCAGCGGCCCCTCGCTCGCGTCGACGAGCAGCAGCACGCCGTCGACCATCGTCAGCCCGCGCTCGACCTCGCCGCCGAAGTCCGCGTGCCCCGGCGTGTCGACGATGTTGATCTTGACCTCGCCGTAGCGAACGGCCGTGTTCTTGGCCAGGATCGTGATCCCCTTCTCGCGCTCGAGGTCGCCCGTGTCGAGGACGCGCTCGGCCACGTCCTGATTCGCGCGGAACGCGCCGGACTGCCAAAGGAGCGCGTCGACGAGCGTCGTCTTCCCATGGTCGACATGGGCGACGATGGCGACGTTGCGGATGCCGGAGACGGTGGGCACCCGTCGAGGGTACCCGCGCCCGGGCCAAGGCCCGCTCTAGGCTGCCGAGGTGGAGCCGGACGACGACGTCCCCGAGGCTGACGACGACCGCCCGCCGATCTGCCCCGCCTGCGGGGTGACGATGGGCATCGTGGTCGACGGCGAGGAGACGACCCACATCTGCCTGGAGTGCGGCTTCGCCGACGAGTGACGCTGGTCAGCCGGGCGCTCGCGCGAGCTCCAGAACGGCGGCGATGACGTCCTCGAGCGGCGCGCTGGTGTCGATCTCGTACCCAACGATGCGCCGCAGCAACGGCTCGACCGTCTCGACGTTGTCCAGTACACGGGCGACGTCGCCTGGACGCGTGCCGTATTCCCCCTCCGCGCGTGCGGCCAGCCGCTCGACGATGACGTCGGCCGGCGCGCTCAGCAGGACGACGCGGTCGAAGCGGGGCAGGAACACGCTCATGTTCGCCGCGCACCCGCTCACGAACAGCATGTCCCCGTCCGCGCGCGCCAGGAGGTCGCGGACGCGGTCCTCTCGCCAGACCCAGTCGCGGCCCGCCTCGACAGGAGATCCCGGCGTGCCTGCGTCGTCGGCGACCGCGACCCACTCCGAGTACTCGTCGCAGTCGAGATCCACGGCCCGATAGCCCCGCGCGGCCAACTCGGCGACCACCGTCGACTTGCCGGTTCCGGACATCCCGGTCAGCAGCACCCGCACCATGGCAGGAATACCATGAGCCGGTGGGGATCGCCGCCCGCCTCGGGCCTTCCGCAGCGTCGAACCAGCCGCCGCCGCTCGCCGGCTACAACCTGTTCGCGGAGAACCGGCCGCTCGTCGAGGCGCTCGAGCGCGAAGGCGCCGTCTGGGCGGTCGAGCAGGCGACCTCCCTCGGAGAGCTGCTGGACGGGGAGCCGGCCGAGTGGACACGGCTCGCCAACGAGAATCCGCCGCGACTCCGCACGCACGACCGCTTCGGCAACCGGATCGACGAGGTCGAATTCCACCCCGCCTGGCACTCGCTGCTGACGATGAGCGTCGGGCATGGAGCCCACGCGCTCTCCTGGCGCGAAGCTCGCGACGGTGCGCAGGTCGCCCGCGCGGCCCTCTTCTACCTCGTGGCGCAGGTGGAGGCGGGTCACACGTGCCCGCTCTCGATGACGCACGCGGCCGTGCCGGCCCTCCGCGCGCAGCCCGACCTGGCCGAGGAGTGGGAGCCGCGGCTCACGTCGCTCGCCTACGAGCCCGGCCTGCGGCAGGCATCCGAGAAGCACGGCGCGCTCTGCGGCATGGCGATGACCGAGCGGCAGGGCGGCTCCGACGTCCGTGCGAACGTCACGGCGGCGCGGGCGATCGGCGACGAAGAGTACGAGCTCACGGGTCACAAGTGGTTCTGCTCGGCGCCGATGTGCGACGCGTTCCTCGTCCTCGCGCAGGCGGAAGGCGGGCTGTCCTGCTTCCTGCTCCCGCGGGTGCTCCCCGACGGCACGCGGAACGGCTTCCGGATCGAGCGGCTGAAGGACAAGCTCGGCGACCGCTCCAACGCCTCCGGCGAGATCGAGCTCGACCGCGCGTGGGCGCAGCTCGTCGGCGACGAGGGTCGCGGCGTGCCGACGATCATCGAGATGGTCAACCACACGCGCCTCGACTGCGTTCTCGGCACGGCGGCCGGAATGCGAGCGTCGGTCGAGCAGGCGGCGCACCACGCCGCCTACCGCTCGGCCTTCGGCCGGCTGCTCGCCGACCAACCGCTCCAGCGCAACGTCCTCGCCGACCTGTGCGTGGAGTCGGAGGCCGCGACGGTCACCGCGCTGCGGCTCGCGCGGGCCTATGACCGGGGGGAGGGCGCGTTCGCGCGCGTCGCGACCGCGGTCGCGAAGTACTGGATCTGCAAGCGCGGCCCGGGCCACGCCGCCGAGTCGCTCGAGTGTCTCGGCGGCAACGGGTACGTCGAGGAGTCGATCATGCCCCGCGTCTACCGCCAGCAGCCGCTGCAGTCGATCTGGGAGGGATCGGGAAACGTGATCTGCCTCGACGTGCTGCGCGCACTGCGGCGGACGCCCGGGACGCTCGACGCCTTCCTCGGCGAGTGCCGCCTGGCGGAGGGAGCCGACCGTCGCCTCGATGCGTGGCTGCATGCGCTCGAGCGGGAGCTTCACGACCAGGACGAGATCGAAGGCCGCGCCCGTCGTGTCGTCGAGCGGATGGGACTCGCGCTGCAAGGATCGCTCCTCGTCCGTCACGGCGACCCGACTGTCGCGGACGCGTTCTGCGCGTCACGCCTCGCGCCCGACGGCGGGCACGCTTACGGAACGCTGCCGCCCGGGCTCGACTGGGCCGCGATCGTCGAGCGCCACCGGCCCCGCCTGTAGCGCCGCCCGGCTAGCCGGGATCCTCGACGAGCGCGTTCCAGCGCTCCTCGATGCGGCGCGTCTTCCAGATCAGCACCGAGATCGCCCAGGTGGCGACGAAGATGCCGACGACGCCGTAGCCGATCGTCCCGAAGTCCAGGTTGTTCAGCCAGCCCCAGAAGCCGTCGTCGAGGCCGAGCTTGGTCGCGAAGACCTGCAGGAGCTCGACCGTGCCGATCGCAAGCGCGACCGCAACCGAGAGCGTCGTGACGGTGATGTTGTAGTAGACCTTGCGGATCGGATTCGAGAACGCCCAGCCGTAGGCCTGGCTCATGAAGGCGCCGTCGGCCGTGTCCATCAGGCTCATGCCGGCGGCGAACAAAATCGGCAGCGAGATCACGGCGAGAAACGGCACGTGGTGTGTGGCCACGCCGGCGGCGAGCGCGAGCAGCCCGACCTCCGACGCGGTGTCGAAGCCGAGCCCGAACAGGACGCCGAGCGGGTACATCTGCCAGCTCGACTTGATCTTCGATGCGAAGCGACCGACGAAGAAGCGGTTCATGAACCCCCGGTCGAGCAGCCGCTGCTCGAGCTTCTCCTTGTCGTAGCTGCCCCGCTTCATGTCGCGGTAGATCCGCACGATGTCGAGCAGCACGAGCAGGTTGAGGATGCCGATGATCCAGAGGAACGTGCCCGACACGCCGGCACCGACATACGAGCCGTAGTCGTGGAAGGCGCCGACGTTCGCGTTCACCGTCTTCGCGGCGATGGCGAGACCGGCAGCGAGCGAGAAGACGATCGTCGAGTGCCCGAGCGAGAAGAAGAAGCCCGTCCCGAGCGAGCGCTTTCCGTCAGCGAGAAACTTCCGTGTCGTGTTGTCGATCGCCGCGATGTGGTCGGCATCGAACGCGTGGCGGAGACCGAAGGTGTACGCGAGCGTGCCGAGACCGGCGAGCCCGGGATTGCTCCGCGAGTAGTAGATGAAGAGGCCCCAGCCGACGAGATGCAGCGACGCGACGGCCGCGCCGAAACCACCGAGGCGCCACCACTCGTCCCGCGTCAACGCTCCCGTCCACTGCCTGAATCGCATCCCGGCCTCCTGGTCGCCACCGACGTGTTGAGACCCATTCGCGGTCGAGCCGGGATCGGTTCGGACCGATCTAGGAGTCGGTGCGAACGCCCAGTGTGAATTCCGCGACGCGCCCGCCGCGGACCACGGCGGCCAGGAGTGCGTGGTCGACGCCCCGGTCGAGCTTGGCGAGCCAGTAGCCGCCCGGATGCGGCGTCGCAGCGGGATAGAGCTGCTCGAGCCTCGCCAGCGAGTCGCCGATCGCGAGCCCGTTCGACGTCTTCCAGTGCGGGCCGGCCGCGGTCAACGTCTGCACCAGCATCCCCGTCGAGGTCGAGCAGAGACTCCCGTGGGCGACGATGAACTGCATCGCCAGGCCGAGCGTCGACCAGGTGGCGCGACTCTTCTTCCCGGGGGCGAGCCGGCAGCTCGTCGCCCGGCCGAAGGCAGCGGTTGCCTGTGCGTAGGTCCCTCGCAGCGCCCGCTTCAGGACGGAATACGGGCCGACCTGAATCGAGGTCGCGCCTGCTCTGATCACGTACGAGCGGCTGGCCGCCTTCACCGGAGGCGGCTGGCAGGGATCGGCGCACGCCGCGAGCACGAGCGGCCGCAGCAGGTGCACGAGGCCCCAGGCACCGGCCGAATTCAGGTGGATGCCGTCGGAGTTGAACCAGTCCTGCCCCTGGCCGGCGGCATTCCAGTCTGCGACCACGATCTGCGGCCAGCGAGCCGCCTCGGCGCGAATCGTGGCGTTGATCGAACGGTAGTCCTGGCGCACCTCGTGCATCGTCGTCCAGATGACGTGCTCGACGCCCTTGGCCGCGAGCGCCTTGAGTAGCGTCTCCATGTCGTTCTGGTACTGGTCGACGTAGTCGTTGTAGCCGACGTCGATGACCGCGATCGACCCGAGCGAGCCGTCCGCCGCAGCGTGCACGACGTCGAGCACCGTCGGTGGGCGAGCGCCCATGTACGGGCAGCTGAGCTCGACCAGCCGTCGACAGACCCGCAGCTGCCAGTTCACGTCCAGACCCTGGGCGAGGTACTGCTTGGCATCCGGAACGTAGTCGAGCACCTCCGCTGCCGAGTCCCCGAAGATGGTCACCCGCGGTGCGGCGCTGGTCGCGGGCAGCGCGGACGACGCCCCGATCACGGCCACGCTGACAGCGGCCACGACCACAAGGCGCCAGAACTTGCCGGCGAACGAACGACCCACCCGGCGCTCATGGTAGCCAGAGTGTCCCGGGTCTCCCGTCGACTACTCCTCGTTCGCCAACATCCGACGCTCCCACCAGCGAAGCCCGAGCACGACCGCCACCGTCGCGATCACGACGCCACCGGCCGCGTAGAGGCCGTAGGTCTGGATCGCATCCGCAGCCGCACCCCCGAGGAAATAGGCCACGAGCCCGACCAGCGTCGCCCAGAGGATGCCGCCCGCGGCGTTGTACAGCAGGAAGCGCCACCAGGTCATGTGGGAGATGCCGGCCATCCAGGCCGCGGTGATCCGCAGCACGGCGACGAAACGGCCGAAGAAGACGGTCTTCCCCCCGTGCTTGGCGAACAGCCGCTCGGCCCTGGGCAGCACCTTGTTCGCGTGCCTCGACACGATCGACCAGCGCTCGAGCAGCGCGCGGCCACCCTTACGCCCGATCCAGTAGCCGATGTTGTCCCCGATGATCGCCGCCGCGGCCGCGATCGCGATCACGGCGACGATGTTGAGCTTGTCCTGCGAGGCGAGAACCCCGCAGGCCACGAGCGCTGTCTCACCGGGCAGCGGAACCCCGGCGGACTCGATTCCGACCAGCAGAAACAACAGAACGAGCGCCCAGGACTGGTGGTGCTCGATGACGTGCGACACGGGACCAGTCTAGGCACGGCCCGCCCGGGCACAATTGGGCGGTGATGCTGCTTCCGCGACCCGTGCTTCTCTACGACAGCGGCTGCCGCGTCTGCCGATTCGCAGCGCGTCTCGTCGCCTCCGCCGACCGGAGTGGCCGCGTCGGGCTCCTGCCGCTCGAGGACGACGCCGCGGAGCCACTCGTCGCCGCGCTACCCGAGCAGGAGCGGCTTGCGTCGTGGCATCTCGTCAGACCCGGCGGTCGGATCGCGTCGCGAGGCGCCGCCGGGATCGAGCTGCTCGAAGCGCTCGGCCACGACCGGGCCGCACGCGCCGCCGGGCGGGCGGAGCCGCTCCTCGAGCGCGCGTACACCGTCGTGGCGGAGCATCGCGACAGGCTCGGACCGCTCGTCCCGAACGGGCCGGCCCCGCGGCGCTTTCCGTAGCTCAGCCGGCGATTGCGGGCGTGATCGTCCTCGTCGTCAGCATCACCCCCTTCGCGTCGTACTCGGAATACCGGAAGGTCGCGCGACGGTACTCGATCCCGGCGAAGGTACTCACACGTACGGGTAGCCGGCCCGCAACCGGATAGACCTCCTCGAAGCCCGGTTGGTGGACGACGATCCACGCCGCTCGCGGAAGCGGGTCGATCCACGCAAACGCCGCAACGGGCCGCCCCCGGCTGTCCGTGCAGATCGACAGCCGCGGATCCGAGACGCGACGGTGACGCAGGGGCCAGGCGGCACGCCCGCACCACGGCCTCGAGACCGCGCGAGGCGTTCGGTCGCAGCCGTCCACTGCCGACGAGAGCCCGAGAAAGGTCAGCGTGCTTCCGCTCACGCCGATTCGCTCGACGACCTGACGCCCGGCAGGAACCCGGTCGCCCGGAACGCATGCAGCCACCTGAACGCGCCGCTCCCCCACTCTCACGAGTCGTACCCGTGTTGCCACGAGCGGACCATGTCGGCCCTTCAGTGCCGTTGGCACGACCGGAGGCGTCGACCCGTCGATCAGGCGAAGCGGGGTGCCTGTCCCCTCCGCACCCGCGCCGGCCGACGATGCCAGCGTGGCGGCGAGCGCGCAGAGGGACGCGAGCCGTGCCCCTCTGCGCATGAGCCGAGCGGCCCGGTTCATCCCCACGCCAACCGACGAACGCCGCTGAACTTCGTCTGCGAGCGGTACGTCTCGATCCACTCGTTCGTCCCGTAGGCGTCGCCGAGCGCCTCCCAGACGAAGTCGCTGCCGCTGTCGATCCGAAACTCCTCGAGAGCAATGTGCGTGTCGCTCGCGAGCGCGTCCATCATGATGATGCTGCCCTTGTCGTACTTCACGTGGGGCGCTCCGGAGCCGCTGGTCGCGTACTTGAACGCCGTCGTGTTGTAGGGGCCGTGGTCATAGGTCGACCGCTGCCAGAAGTAGAAGGAGTTGTCGCTCGGATTGAGGCGATTGGACTCGCGCCAGACTCGCCAGACGAGCCCCGAGCAGTCAGGCCCCTCGCCGAGCGTCGACTTCGTCTCGCGGGGGTAAGCGTTGGCCGTGGGGTCACGGTCGTCGTTGTCGTAGCAGCCTCCGGCCCACTGGTAACCCTCGCCCACTGCGATGTTGGCGACGTCAGTGGCCGCACTTCGCCTATAGGTGCTCGGCCCGCTGTGCCCGGGGTCGTACGCGATGTCGACCACCCGGCAGCTCGTGCGCCCCTGGTCGGACGGGTGCTGGTAGACCCAGCATTTCGTGTGCACGCCGTAGTAGCAGCCCCCGGGGTCGCCCCAGCCGGGCACTCCCCGGCTCCGCCTGCTGGTCGCGCCCGCCGTCGCAGTCAGGACGAGACAGAGTCCCGCAAGCGACACGACGAGCGCGAGACTGATCCGCTTCGATCTGTCGAATCCGAACGCCATCTAGCTCACCCCCAGGTCGTAGCGATCGACGAAGGCTCCCTGCTCGGTCGAGCCGAGCTCGTACAGCGACGAGCCGACGAGCCTGAAGCGCGAGAGAGGCATCGACTGCGCCCACTCGGCCGCCGGGAGCGAGAACTGGTCGACGAGGTTGCCCGATTGATCGATCACGGCCGCCTCGTATTCGTGGTCCGTGTCCGTGTAGACCGAGAAGACGACGAGCATCCGCCCGCTCGGGAGAGTCTGCGCGAGTTGGATGTCCGCAACCGGCGTCGAGCTCGCAATCCGCACCGTCGATAACCGGGGCGCGACCGTTCCCGCGCTCGAGTACGTGCCGACTCGGATCTCGTCGCCCGTGCTCAGCACGACGACGTTGCCGTACGGACCTGGAGCGCCGGGGAACGCGCGCCCCAACTGCGACGACGGGTCGACTGGGGACCGGCCGTTGGCCTGCAGCACCGGCGCCCACATGCTCGACGGGTACTCGGACACGAAGGCCGTGCTCCCGGACACGCGCACCTGGGCCGCGGCCGCGTCGGCGACCGGCGACGAGCTCAGCGCTGCACCCTGCAACGTGTACGAGCGTAGAAGCGGACTCGGCACGGCTGCGTTCGACACCTCGAGCACGTAGGCCGTCCCGGAGGCGTCGCTCACTCGCAGGTCGGCCTTGACACCGGCGAGGCCCGGCAACGGGATCGCCTGCACCGTGCCGCCGGCCGGGAACTCGAGCATCCGCGCGTGCGCCTCGTCGAGGAGGTAGACGTCGCCGGCCGGGTCGACGTCGAACGACGCGGCTCCCGTCGGCATGTCGACTCCATCCTCGAGCCCAACCTGCCCGTCACCGCTTCCCCAGGCGGCGTTCGCCACCCGGACGGACACCTGGCGGGTCGAGCCGAACGCGTGGGTCCCGAGGTCGATCGTCGAGCTGCCCATCGCGAAGCTGATCTGGGGCGCGCTGCTTCCGCCCTGCGGCACGACGATCGACCGACCGGTCGTGTTATCGCGGATCACGGCGTAGTACGTGAACGAGGCAGCTGCCCAGACGCTCGCGGGAACTGCAGCCACGTAGCGTCCGACCTGCGCGCCGGGGTCGAGCTGCAACGGCACGCTCGCCGTGACCCCGGCGCCCGTCCTGAAGTAGACGGTGCCGCCTCCGTCGCACACGCCCGGCCCTTCGGCGTCACCGTCGGGAGGCAGGCACGAGATGTCGTAGCGGATCTCCGCCGGATCGCCCGGTGCCCGCAGCTTGATCGGGACCGAGATCGCCTTCAGGAACTGGTCCTCCGCCGCGATCCTGTGCTTTCCGGCACCGGCGGCTCCTGTCAGCGTGAGCAACGTCGCCGCGACTGCGACGAGCGCCGCCGCGGTCGCCGCACTCCAGACGATCCGCCGTCGTCCGGAGCTTCCGCTCGAGATGCTGACCACCATGTGCGCCTCCTTCGGTTGTTGTCGTAATAGAGAACAGCTCGCCGAGAGCGCTCGTCAAGACCTCGAGGCACGAAGTTCCACATTTGGCACAGATGCGTGACAGACACGTCACGCCCGGGGCGCTACCACTGAAAGCCCAAACCAGAAAGGAGCGTCATGCCTCAGGTTCCTCGTGTCCCCCGTCCCCGGCTGCTCGCGCTTGCGCTCGTCGTCGTCGCGATCGCGGGCGGAGGCGCACTCGCCGCTTTCGCCTCGACAGGCGGGGCCGACGGCGCCGTCATCCAGGCCTGCAAGCACAAGATCACCGGGCTGCTACGGGTGGTCGGCAACCCGTCCAGGTGCACGAAGCAAGAGTTGCCACTCGCGTGGAACGTCCAGGGACCGGCCGGAGCGGCAGGCCCCACGGGGCCACAAGGCCCCAAGGGCGACGCAGGACCGGCCGGCGCGCAGGGAGAGCGAGGGCTGCCCGGGCCCCAAGGTCCTGCCGGGGCGCAGGGCGCGCAAGGCCCGCCCGGCAGCCAGGGCCCTGCAGGCGCGCAGGGACCCGCGGGCGCCCAGGGACAGCCGGGTGCCCAGGGGCCAGCCGGACCGCAGGGGCCGGCGGGCCCCAAGGGAGATCCGGGCTCCGGTCTGTCGACCTTCGAGGATCTGGACGGGCTTCCGTGCACCGACGGCGCCGCCGGTGCAATCTCGATCTCGTACGACTCGGCGCGCCACGCGGTGATCACGTGCGTTGCCTCGAGTGGACAGGCGGTCGTCCGCATCAACGAGTTCATGACCGGCATCACCGGCGCGGCGACCAACGAGTTCGTCGAGATCGTCAACGCCGGGAGTGCATCCGCCGATCTCTCCGGCTGGAAGCTCGTCTACCGATCAGCCACGGCGACGAGCGACACGGTGCTCGACACGATCCCGAACGGGACCGCGCTCGCTCCGGGTGCCTTCTATCTCTTCGGCGGTGGTGGCTACACGGGCCCGCCGGCGGCCGACCAGTCGTTCTCGTCCGGTCTCGCGGCCGGAGCCGGCGGTCTGGGCATCCGCGACCCGAACGGCACGCTCGTGGACTCGGTCGGCTGGGGCTCGACGGCCGCGAACGGCTTCGTCGAAGGGACCTTCGCACCGGCGCCGCCCGCGACTGCCGCACCGGGCTCGAGCGACGTCCGCAAGCCCGACGGCCACGATACGAACAACAACTCGGTCGACTTCACGGTCGTCACGCCCCCGACGCCGCGCGCGACGAACGGCTCGTGAAGACCGGAGCAGCCGACTAGATCCGCACCTCCATGCCCTCGAACGCGAGCTCTGGCGGGATCCCCGTGCCCTGCCAGAGCTCGCGCGCCCTGGCCTGGTGCACGTCCAGTTCGTCATCGGTGTGACGCGGATCGTGGTGGAAGAGGAGCAAGCGGCCCGCGCCTGTCATCGACCCGAAGGACAGCGCCTGCGAGACGCTGGAGTGGCCCCAGCCCACGTGGTCGAGGTACTCGAGGTCGGTGTACTGGGCGTCGTGGATCAGGACGTCCACGCCGTCGGCGAGGCTAAAACCCGAGATCCAGTCGCTGGTCAGGTTCTCGAGGTCGACACCGACCGCGGGCTCGTGGTCAGGGAGGTACGCGATCGAACCGCCGTCGGCCTCGATCCGATACCCGAGCGTCGCCCCGGGGTGCGAGATCGGAGACGCGTCGATACGCGCGCCGCCGATCTCCCAGGGCTCGTCCTCGACGTCGTGGAAGACGAATGTGGCCGGCAGGTCGCTGAGCTCGACAGGGAAGAGCGGCGCGGACAGGTACCGGGCGAGTCGCTCGTCGAGGCTCCGCACCGAGGACGGCGGCCCCCAGATGTGCACCTCGGTGTCCGGGTCGAAGATCGGCGCGAAGAAGCCGATCCCCTCGATGTGGTCGAGGTGAAGATGGGTCAGGCAGAGATGGATCGGGCCTGGGCCGTTGCCGGCCAGTTGTCGGCCCAGTATCCGGATGCCGGTGCCGGCGTCGAGGATGACCCGCGTGCCGTCGTCACAGAGGACCTCGACGCACGACGTGTTGCCGCCGTAACGAAGCGTCTCGGCACCCGGCGTGGCAAGCGAGCCGCGACAACCCCAGATGCGAACGAGCATGGGGCTCTAGCTGAGTTCCCAGAAGATGGCCATGATCCCGTGGAACTCGCCGTCCGGGCCGAACAGCGGGAGCGCGGTCGTTTCGACCGTGTGCCTCTCGCCGTCGAGTCCGGTGACGCGCATCACCCTGTGCGCGGGCCGCCGCTCGGCGAAGGCGATCCCGCCCGGCATCTCCTCGCGTGTGAGCGGCTTGCCGTCGACGGTCTCGGGCGCCAGCATCCGCACCCAGTCGTTGATCGACGTCTCGCCTCGCTCGGCAAACCGACCTGCCGCGATCTGCTCCGCGGGCTCGTTGAAGTAGACGAGGTCGCCGACCGCGTCCGCGATGTAGATCGGGGTCGCGAGGTTCGTTGCGAGCTCGCGCGCCAAGATCAGGACGAGGCTTTTCTGCTTCCGCATGCTCATCGGTTCGCGCGAAGCCTACGCCCTCACGCGCGCGCCGTGAAACGAGAGTTTGTTAACCTAGTTAAATACATGGGGACGACGATGGAAGCAGACGCAGCGATCTCGGTGGCGAACCGGTTGAGGCCCGTGCTCCTCCGCCTTGCTCGCGAACTGCGCCGCGAAGCGCACGCCTTCGGCGTCACCGGCGGACAGGCGACCCTGCTGGCGGGGGTCGAACGCGAGGGGCGGATCGGGCTCGGAGACCTCGCCGCCGGCGAAGGCGTGTCAGCACCGGCGATGTCCAAGCACGTCGACCGCCTGGAGCTGGCGGGTCTCGTCAAGCGGGTACCCGGCTCGAGCGGGGATCGTCGCCGGGTCGAGATCGAGCTGACCGCCAAGGGGCAGCGAGTGCTGCGGCGCGTGCGCTCGCAGCGCACGGCCTGGCTCGCTACGCGCCTCGACCAGCTCGATCCACTCGCGCTGGCGGCGATCGACGACGCGATCGGGCCGCTCACGGCGTTGCTGACGGCGGGCTCGTGACGGCCGCGGTCGCCGCGTTGAACCGGCGCACGTTCGCGAGCCTCGCGCACCGCAACTACCGGCTCTACTTCGCCGGCCAGGTCGTGTCCGTGACGGGCACGTGGATGCAGAACATCGCCATGGCCTGGCTGATCCTGGAGTTGACGCACTCGCCGGTCGCAGTCGGAGCGCTCGCGCTGTGCCAGTTCCTGCCGTTCACCGTCTTCGGCCTCTTCGCGGGCGTGATCGTCGACCGGCTCGATGCCCGGCGGCTCGTGATCGGAACGCAGGCGGCATCCATGGTGCTCGCCGCCGCGCTCGCCGTGCTTACGCTTCTCGGGCTCATCGAGCCGTGGATCGTCTACATCCTCGCCGGCCTGCGCGGGACCGTGCTCGTGCTCGACGCTCCCTCACGGCAGGCGCTGACGTACCGAATGGTCGGGCCGCGGGAGCTCCCGAACGCGGTCGCCCTCAACTCCAGCCTGTTCAACGGCGCGAGGATCGTCGGCCCGGCGCTCGGCGGAATCGTCGTCGCGCTCGCCGGCGCCGGCTTCTGCTTCGCGTTCAACGCGTTGAGCTTCCTCGCAGTGCTCGCAAGCCTGCTCGCCATGCGCGCGAGCGAGCTCCTCCCCGCCGAGCGCGCCGAGATCCGGCCTCGCATCCTCGCCGGAACGCGAGAGGCACTCGCCTACGTCCGCCGCACACCGCGCGCCGGCACCGTGCTCGTCCTCGTGGCCGTCATCAGCACGTTCGCCTTCAACTTCAACGTCCTCCTCCCGGTGCTCGCCAAGAACACGCTGCACGCAGGCCCTGCGACGTTCGGCGTCATCACCGGCTGCTTCGGCGCGGGTGCCCTCGTCGGCGCGCTGATCTTCGCCACCCTGGGCCGTGCGAACATGCGGATGCTCCTCATTTGCATGGCCGGCTTCGGCCTCGCCGAGCTGCTGCTGGCCCCGTTGCACACGGCGCCGGCAACCGGCTTGATGCTCTTCTTCGTCGGGCTCAGCTTCACGATGTGGACGGCGAACGCGAACTCCACGCTGCAGCTCGAGGCTCCAGGGCACCTCAGGGGACGCGTCATCGGCCTCTACTACTACGCCTTCAACGGTGCGGGGCCGGTGGGCGGGATCCTCTCCGGCTGGTTGGCTGCGACCGGCGGTACCGGGCTCGCGTTCGCGGTCGGCGGCGTCGTGACGCTCGGCGCGATCGGGATCGTGGTGCTGCGGTCGACCGAGCGGCCTGCAGTCCGGCTCGCGCACCTGCTCAGCCTCAAGCTGTAAAACCGGCGCGCGCGGCGGCTCGCTTTACCGCGGGCTGTTGAACGCCTTGCACGGCGCCGACAGGGTGCTGACCTTCGTCGAGCACAGATGTGAGCAATTCGTTAAGCGACTCACGGAGGTGATCGTATGCAAGGCAAGTACCGCGCACTCGCTGTCTCGGCGGTCTCCGCGCTCGTGCTCGCCGGCGCGGCGCTCGGAGCCACGAAGGCCGTCTTCGTCGGCACGCCCATGCCCGACGTCATCAACGGCACACCGGGCGCCGATGTGATCTACGGCAAGGCCGGCGACGACAGCCTGCACGGCCGGGCCGGAAACGACGTCGTCTACGGCGACCGGGGCGACGACACGATCAAGGGCGGCGACGGGAACGACGTCGAGTACGGCGGCGAGGGGAACGACGTGATGTGGGTCGGCCGCGGCGCGGACGCCGAGTACGGCGGCGCGGGCGACGACGTCCTACATGCTCTCGCCGACGACAACCAGCTCGACATCGTCGACTGCGGGCCCGGCCACGACGTCGCCTGGCTCAACGCGGACGAGAAGGGCAAGTACGTGATCCGGGGCTGCGAGGTACGGAACTGGATCGTGCCCACAGCCGATCAGCTCGCCGAGGAAACCGGCGACTGATCTCTCCCTTCCCTCCACGGGACGCGAGCGGGCCCGGCTGCGGGCCCGTTCGCTACCGTGGCCCGGGTGCGCTTCCGGCTGGCCGTCGCCCTGACCGCGCTCCTCGTCTCGCTGCCGGCAGGCGCACTCGCCGCACGGATCACGGGCACGGCTCACGCCGATCGGCTGGTCGGGACGGCGAAGGCCGACACGCTCGACGGCCTGGCGGGAAACGACGCGCTGCTCGGGCTCGGCGGCAACGACGTGCTGCGCGGCGGGCCCGGCCGCGATCGGCTCGACGGCGGCACTGGCAGCGACTCGCTCGCAGCGAACGGCGACGCCGCGCGCGACACGATCTCCTGCGGATCGGGCACCGACGTCGTCAACGCCGACCTAGGTGACTCGGTCTCCGCCGACTGCGAGGTGACGAGCCGACAGATCTCGACGGACACGCTGACAGGAGGCGGCGGCCAGCATGCGACGGAGGTCGAGCCGGACAGCTTCGCGTTCGGGCGGACGATCGTGGCCGTGTTCCAGGTCGGACGCGTGGAGAACGGCGGCGCGACGGCGATCGGCGTGGCCACGTCGACGGACGCCGGCAGCCACTGGCGATCCGGACTGCTACCGGGCATGACCCCGCTGTCGCCGCAGCCGGGCACTGACCCGCGCGCGAGCGACCCCACCGTCGGCTATGACGCCGTGCACGGCGTCTGGCTCGCGACGGCGCTCGGCATCGCGTCGAGCAACTTCCAGGTGCTCGTGAGCAGGTCGCCCGACGGGGTCGTGTGGAGCCTGCCGATTGCGGCTCGGGTTGGACCGAGCGGCTCGCTCGACAAGGAGTGGGTCGCCTGCGACAACTGGCCCTCGAGTCCGAATCGCGGCCACTGCTACCTGTCCTACCTCAACGTGGCGAGCAACCTGATCGTCACCCAGACGTCCACGGACGGCGGCCTCACCTGGGGACCGCCGGCGGCGACGTCGATCCAACCGGCTGCCGGCGTCGAGCCGAACGGGGCGCAGCCGCTGCCGCGACCGGACGGGTCGCTGGTGGTCGTGTACGAACTCGGCGGCGAGCAGGGGCCGTCGTTCTCCGACGCGATGCTGGCCGCGCGGTCGATCGACGGCGGTGCGACCTTCCAGCCGAGCGTCCAGATCTCGAGCCTGTCGTGGTCGCCGACGCCCGGCCTGCGCGCGCCACCCCTGCCGTCCGCGGACGTCGCCTCGGACGGTCGACTCTTCGTCAGCTGGGAGGACTGTCGTCTCGACTCCACGTGCAGCCGCGACCGCATCCTGCTCTCGAGCTCCGTCGACGGGCAGACGTGGACGTCCCCGACGCCGGTCGGCCCGTCCACGCCCGGCGCCGACCAGGTTGTCCCCGGCCTGGCGGTAGGTCTCACTACGGGCGGCGGGCAGGTAGTCGCCGTGGCCTACAACTCGATGCCACAAGCGTGCGCGGCCCGCCCTTCCTGCCCCGGGATCGACGTCTGGCTGACGAGATCGTCGAACGCCGGCACGACATGGACCCGGCCAGAGCGGCTCGACTCCCAGCCGATGCGTCTCGACTGGCTGCCCCGGGCCGAAGGGCGTTTCTTCGGCGACTACATCTCGACGTCGTTCGTGGGAGGACGGGCCGTGCCCGTCTACTCGCTCGCGGTCACCCCTTTCGGCGGCAAGCTGCGCCAGGCGATCATGGCCCTCCAGACGGGGTAGGGGAGACTCCGGACCCCGGATCCGCGGGAACCCCGGCGATACGGCGCTCGCAGCGGCCGACGATGGAGGCAAGCCGACAACGAAGGAGCGAGCCGTGAACGACGTGTACCGAAGTTCGGAGTTCGAGTCGATCCACACCCTGCAGCGACGCCTCGGGACGACCCGGAAGGCGGAGCAGCGTCCGTATCAGGTCGTGTTCGACGGACTGAGCTCGCTCAGATGCGAGCCGGCCCGCCGGCGCAGGCGGCTCGTGCCGCGCTCACGGCCCACGGCCGCGTAGCCCGGCCGATCGTCGACGGCCGGCCGTGTCCGGACGGGCAGTCTGTGGAGCAAGAGTTACTGAATTGGCACGGACCGGCCCCGCCTGCGCGCGAGTTTCGGGGTTACGCTCTCGGCGTGGGTGGAGGGCTGTGGCCCCACCCACTAAGGGTGGGGGTGCGCGCTTTCACGCGGCTCGCACGGCGGTGGATCGTCCGCGCCTGCCGGCTTCGCCGAGGGCGCTAGGAGATCGTCCAGGTGTCGTTGCCGTGGAGGAGAGTCGTCAGATCGCCCTCGCCCCGCTGCTCGACTCGACGTCTCGATCTGCTCGGCCATCAGGTCGTCGTAGACCGGCTGGTCGACATCCCGGAAGACGCCGAAGGGTGCGGCGCCGACCTCGTCCAGCATCAGCCGCGACAGCGCGAACGCGAGGCTCGGCTGCGGGTGGTGCTCGTCGTGGACGAGGAGCGCGTCCTCACCGACGGTCGCGACGTCCACGATCTCGACCGACCCGTCCCCGCGGGCGACGACACCACGCTCGCCCTCGGCGCCGAAGCGCACGGGATCGCCGTGGCGGAGGTAGATCCGGTTCGGCCTCGTCCTCGCGCACCGCGTCGAACGCGCCGTCGTTGTAGATGTTGCAGTTCTGCAGGATCTCGACGAACGCCGCGCCGCGATGGGCGGCCGCGCGGCGGAGCACCTCGGTGACGTGCTTGCGGTCGGTGTCGATCGCGCGCGCCACGAAGGTCGCCTCCGCGCCGATCGCCACGCCGAGCGGGTTGAAGGGCTCGTCGATCGAGCCCATCGGCGTCGACCCCGACCGCTGGCCGCGCGGCGAGGTCGGCGAGTACTGGCCCTTCGTCAGCCCGTACACCTGGTTGTTGAAGAGCAGGAGCTTGAGGTTGACGTTGCGGCGCAGCGCGTGGATCAGGTGGTTGCCGCCGATCGAGAGCATGTCGCCGTCGCCGCCGACGACCCAGACGGACAGGTCGGGCCGGGACGTCGCGAGTCCGGTCGCGATCGCGGGCGCGCGGCCGTGGATCGAGTGCATCCCGTAGGTCTGCATGTAGTACGGGAAGCGGGCGGCGCAGCCGATGCCGGAGACGAAGACGATCTTCTCGCGCGGGAAGCCGAGCTCGGGCATGAAGCTCTGCACCGAGGCGAGGATGGCGTAGTCCCCGCAGCCCGGGCACCAGCGCACCTCCTGGTCGGACTTGAAGTCCTTCGCGGTGAGCGCCAGCCCGCCTTTTCCGTTCGTGCCGTTGTCGCTCACGCCCCGCTCCAGCGCCGGCCAAGCCGGCTCCTTCGCTCATTGGTGACCTCCGTCGAGCCTACGGTCACAGCATCGCCTCGATGCACTAGAGCATCGCCTCGATCGCGTCCGCGAGCTCGCTCGGCCGGAACGGCACGCCGCGGACGCGGTTGTAGCCCACCGCATCGACGAGGAACTCCGCCCGGATCAGCTTGAGCAACTGCCCGAGGTTCATCTCCGGCACGAGCACGCGCTCGTAGCGGGACAGCACCTCGCCGGTGTTCCTCGGGAACGGGTTGAGGTAGTGCAGGTGCGCGTGGGCAACCGAACGGCCCTGGCTGCGCACGCGGCGGGCGGCGGCCGCGATCGGCCCGTAGGTGCCGCCCCAGCCGAGGACGAGCAGGCGCGCGTCGCCGGAGGGGTCGTCGACCTCGAGCTCCGGGATGTCGGCCGCGATGCCGGCCACCTTCTGCGCCCGCAGCCTGACCATGGCGTCGTGGTTGTCCGGGTCGTACGAGACGTTTCCGGTCACGTCCTCCTTCTCGAGCCCGCCGATGCGGTGCTCGAGCCCGGGTGTGCCGGGGATCGCCCACGGCCGCGCCAGCGTCTCCGGGTCGCGGAGGTAGGGATGGAACTCGTCGCCAGCGTTGGGGCCGCTCGCGAACTCCACCGTCATGTCGGGGAGCTTGGCGGCATCGGGGACCAGCCACGGCTCGGACCCGTTCGCGAGATAGGCGTCCGAGAGCAGGTACACGGGCGTCCGGTACTTGACGGCGATCCGCACGGCCTCGATCGCCATCTCGAAGCAGCCGCCCGGAGTGGACGCGGCGAGCACCGGCGCCGGCGACTCGGAGTTGCGGCCGAACAGCACCATCAGGAGGTCGGCCTGCTCGGGCTTCGTCGGCATCCCCGTCGACGGCCCGGCCCGCTGCACGTCGATGACGACGAGCGGGAGCTCGAGCATGATGCCGAGCCCGACCGTCTCCGCCTTCAGGGCGATGCCGGGGCCGGCCGACGTGCAGACACCGAGCGCGCCGCCGAACGCCGCGCCGAGGGCGGCGCCGGCTGCGGCGATCTCGTCCTCGGCCTGGAAGGTGCGGATGCCGAACTGCTTGTACCGCGCGAGCTCCTCGAGGATCGCCGAGGCCGGCGTGATCGGGTAGGCGCCCAGGTACAACGGCAGCTTGCTCTGCACGCTGGCCGCGACGAGGCCGAGTGAGAGCGCCTGGTTGCCCGTGATCTGCCGGTAGAGGCCGGGCGGCATCTTCGCGGGCTTGACCTCGTACGAGACGACGAAGTCCTCGCTCGTCTCGCCGTAGTTCACGCCCGCCCTGAACGCGCGCGAGTTCGCCTCGGCGAGCTCGGGCCGCTTGCCGAACTTCACCTGGATGTAGTCGAGCGTCGACTCGACCGGGCGGCCGTACAGCCACGACATCAGGCCGAGCGCGAAGAAGTTCTTCGACCGCTCCGCCTCGCGCGACGTCACGCCCTCGATGCCCTTGAGCGCCTCGACCGTCATGCTCGTGAGCGGGAGCGCGTGCACCTTGTAGTCCTCGAGCGACCCGTCCTCGAGCGGGTTCGACGCATAGCCCGCCTTCTGCAGGTTCTTCTCGCTGAACGCGTCGCGGTTCAGGATCAGCGCACCGCCCGTGCGCAGATCCTTCAGATTCGTCTTCAGCGCCGCGGGGTTCATCGCCACGAGCACATCCGGCTGGTCGCCCGGCGTGAGGATGTCGTGGTCGGCGAAGTGGATCTGGAACCCGGACACGCCCGGAAGCGATCCGGCGGGCGCGCGGATCTCCGCGGGGAAGTCGGGCAGCGTCGACAGGTCGTTTCCGAACACTGCCGTCTCGCTGGTGAAACGACTCCCGGTCAGCTGCATGCCGTCGCCGGAGTCGCCCGCGAAACGGATCGTGACCTGTTCGACCTGCTGGACGCTCTTCGCCATCCTGTCCGGTTAGGTATAGCGAATGTCGCGGGGAGCCTGACAACCATGAGCCTCGTGATCGCGATCGTGCTCGCGATCTTCGTCCTTCCCTCGCCCTGGGGTGTGGTCGCGGTCGGCTGTGCCGCCGTCTACGAGGTCGCGCAGACGGCCGGCGGGATCTGGTGGTCGCAACGGCGCAGGGCTCAGGTGGGGGCCGAGGCGCTCCTCGGCGTCGAGGCGAGGATCGTCGAGCGCTGCAGCCCGTACGGAAAGGCGGCGATTCGCGGCGAGATCTGGAACGCTCGCTGCGAGGGCGGCGCCGAGGTCGGGGAGACCGCGGTCGTCCGCGGCCTTCAGGGACTGACGCTGCTCGTCGAGCGGAAGGACGCCGCCGTCAGCGAGCCACACAGCCACCAGAGGCAGTAGCCGAGCCAAGGGATGCCGTAGGCGTCTGTCTGCACAGCGATCAGGAGCACGGCGGCGAGCGCTGCCGCCACGCCCGCGGCGCCGTCGCGGAGGTCGCCGGGCGCCTCCGACCAGGCGCGCCGGACGAGCCCGGCGAGAAGTGCCAGGTTCCAGGCGACGAAGAGGATCATTCCGAGGAGACCGGTCTCGACGCCGATCTCGGTGTAGTTCGACTCGCCCGCCTTCAGCTCGACCCCGAAGCGCTCCGCCGTCGCGCCGGCGTTCCCGAGCCCGTACCCCTGCGGGTGGTGGACGACCGTCCCGAGCCCGTGGCGGAGGCTGGACAGGTGACTTCGCCAGGACGGCTCGTTGAAGTTGAAGAGTTGGTTCTTCGCGCCGGGGTGCCTGTGGGCGTTCGCCTCCTGCTGCTTGAGCTCGGCCGGGAGGAAGTGCGTGGTCGGGGCGACGTGCGTATACACGCGGTCGAAGCCGATCCCGACGCCGATCACGACGACCGCGGCCGCGAGCGGCCAGAGCTCGCGACGCGCGATCGCCAGCACGACCAGACCGGCCACGAGGCCCATGAGCGCCGAGCGGGAGATCGTGAACACGAGCCCGGCGTAGACGAGGGCGGCGAGCGGCAGCGCGAGGCGCCGGAGCGGCGCGACGAGCAGCGAGACCACGAGCATGTAGGCGGCGGCGAGCGGGCTGACGAACGTCGAGATCAGGCGCCGGAAGAGGTGGTTGTTGCCGGTGTTGAAGGCGAAGTTCTCGGGCATGCCGCCCGGCCCGCGGTAGTCGAAGCCGAGCTGGTGGCGGAAGTAGCCGACGGCTCCCGAACGGTGCCACCACCCCACGCCGACCGTGTACTCCTCGACCAGGCCGAATCCGGCGACGGCCGCGCCCGTGCCGAGGATCGTCCAGGCGACCGACCGGATCTGCGCGCCCGTCACGCCGACTGCGCGGCCGAGGAAGAACGCGACGACCGGGACGAGGTCGTGCCGGATCGCGTGCAGGACGGCGCTGTGTCCGGCGCCTCCGTCGAGCGCGCTCTGCGGGATCACGGCGTAGACGAGCACGAGCACGGCGAAGGCGAGCGCGAGCGCGTCGATCGGTCCGGGCCGGAACGGCAGGCGTCGGGCGCGGACGGCCGGGAGCGCGACGCTCGCCACGGCGACGGCGAGCAGGATCTCCTTCCACGCCGAGATCAGCTCGAGGGACGCCCCGCGCACGCCCGCGCCCCAGAGGAGCGACATGACGAGGTTGTGTGCCGCGAGCCCGACGACGAAGAGGTAGAGCGCGACCAGGGGACGCCGCCAGACGGCGATCGCCGCCACGCCGATCGCGACCGCGAAGACTGCGAGATCGAACGCGTCCGCCACTACGCCCGCTCGAGTCGGAGGAAGACTTCGCGGGCGTAGCGGTACGGCGAGTCGGGGCTCTCGTCACGCGCCGTCACGCGGAGCCCAGCGGCGGCGAGGGCCTCGTCCAGCTCCGGGCCGGTGAGGCGGAAGCCGCGGTACTCGGCCCGCCCGGCGATCGCCCGGCGGACACGTGTCGCGAGCGGGAGGGCCGCCGCCCTGCCTGCTCGCCACGCGCGGGGGCGCAGGCCGGGGCCGAGTACGGGCAGCTGCACGAACGCACGACCCGGGGGCGTGAGCACGCGCGCGAACTCGCGCAGGTAGGTCGCGACTGCGTCCCGGGAAGGGAGGTGCTGGAGGACGAGGTAGCAGACGGCGACGTCCGCGCTCTCGCGCTCGACCGGCTCGAGGCTCGTGCCCGACACGGGCAGGAACGTCACGTTGTCCGCTGTCACCTGCTGCCGGGCGTGCTCGAGCATCAACGGCGAGACGTCGAGCGCGACGACGTGGTCGAATCGCTCTGCGAGGAAGCCGGTCATCCGCCCGAAGCCGCACCCGACCTCGACGCAGGTGCCGCCACGTGGGTCGTCGCCGAGCCGGGAGAAGAGCGAGTCGAGCTCCTGCCTGGCCGTCGCGGGATCGCCGACGTAGTGCTCGACGCGGTCGGAGGCCGCGGCGGCGTCCCAGGTGGTCCGCATCCCCTCGCCCACGCCCGCAGAGCGTAACGGGGCCATCCGAAGGAAATCTTTAGGGTTCGGAAATGGTCGACGTCGTCGTGCGGCCCCGCGGCCCGTACTCGCTCGCGCTGACGGCACGACATGCGGGTGACGCGACGCGCCGTTTCCGCGACGGCATCTTCGACGGGCTCCTACAGGTCGGCGACCGCGTCGAGCGGGGCGCCGCCCGGCAACATCCCGACGGCTCGCTCCGCCTCGTCGCGGACAGCGAGGAGGCGGTCGAGCGGCTGCGCTTCTCGCTCGCGCTCGACGACGACCACAGCGAATTCCTGCGCCGCTTCCGCGACGATCCGATGCTCGGCCCGGCGACGCGACGGCTCGCGGGTCTCCGCCAGGTTCGCGTCCCGACCGTGGCGCACGCCCTGCTGCGAGCGTTGTGCGGCCAGCTGATCGAGTCGAGGCGGGCACGGGCGATCGAACGGGCAGTCGTCCGCACGGTGATGCCGGCGCACGGCGCGTTCCACGCCCCGCCGACCGCCGCGGCGCTGTGCAGGGTCTCGCCGGCCGAGCTGCGCCGGCTCGGCCTCCACGCCCGCCGCGGCGCGACGCTCGTCCGGGTCTGCGGCGCGCTCGACCTCGACCGGCTCCGCGAGCTGCCGGCCGCGACGGTGGCCGCTCGGCTCGGCCGTGAGCGTGGACTCGGCCCCTGGTCGGTGGGCGTCGTCGCACTCGAGGGCCTCGGCCGCTACGACCTCGGCCTCGTCGGCGACCTGGGACTGATCAAACTCCTGTCGGTGATGCGCGGCCGTCGTGTCGAGGGCTGGGAGACCGAGGAGCTGCTCGCGCCGTACGGCGAGTGGGCCGGGCTCGCAGGCGTCTACATGCTCTCCGCCTGGGCGCGAGGCCTGCTCCCGGTCAGCCCGGCCGAGCGGCGAGCAGCCTAGACTCAGAGCGTGAACGGCCGTGTCGCCATCCTCGGCTGCGGGAAGATCGGCGAGTCGCTGCTCGCCGGTCTGCTCAGCTCCGGCTCGACCGACATCGTCGCCACGGCCCGCCGTGCTGAGCGCGCCGCGGAGCTGAAGGAGCGCCACGGCGTCGAAACGACGCTCTCGAACGCGGATGCCGTCGCGGGCGCGGGCCTCGTCGTCCTGGCGGTGAAGCCACAGGACTTCGACGAGCTCCTCGACAGCGTGCGCGGAGCGATCAAGAAGGACCAGACGGTGCTGTCGGTGGCCGCGGCGATCCCGACGGCGTTCATCGAGCGTCGTCTCGGCCCCGAGGTTCCGGTCGTGCGGGCGATGCCGAACGCGCCGGCGACCGTGCACGAGGGCATCACGGGCCTCTGTGCGGGCGCTCATGCATCGGAGCAGAACGTCGCGGCCGCCGAAGAGGTGCTGGCGCATCTCGGCCGGGTCGTCCGCGTCGCCGAGCCGTACATGGATGCGGTCACGGCCGTGTCCGGTTCCGGCCCGGCCTACTTCGCGCTGCTGGCCGAGGCAATGATCGAGGCGGGCATCCTGCTCGGCCTCTCGCGGGAGATCTCGACACAGCTCGTCGTCCAGACGATGCTGGGCACGGCCGTGCTGCTTCGGGACGAGAACATGCACCCGGTCGAGCTCCGGGAGGCGGTCACGTCGCCCGGCGGCACGACGATCCGCGCGATCCACGAGCTCGAGCAGGCCGGCGTGCGGGCGGCGTTCCTGAACGCGATCCAGGCGGCGATGGAGCGCTCGCGGGAGCTCGCCTCAGGGCACGACTAGCGTCGCTCAGTGAATGATGCTGATCGGCGTGCCGACCGGCATATGCCCTGCGAGCCAGAGAACGTCCTGGTCGCGCAAGCGATGCTGATGTGATCTTGCTTTACCCCTGGGGCCTGCGGCCCCTCTGCCCCCGTTTTTGAGCCTAAAGCGGAAATCGTGACGCGTGTGAGACGCGGATGTGCCGGATGTGTGACTTCGGCGGCGGGTCGCCGGTAGCCTGCAGCCTGCGATGGCGCGCGACGACTGGCGGATCCGGATCGAGCTCACCGAGGAGCACGCGGGCGGCTTCCTCGGCCGCCTGGGCGGAGGTCTCGGCTCACGCGCTCGCGACCTCGCGAAGGAGCTCGAGGCGGACAAGCTGGCGGTCTCGCGCGACGAGGACACGCTCTTCGTCTACGCGGCCTCGCGCTCGCAGGCACGGCAGGCGCAGCAGATCGTCGAGGCCGAGCTCGAGGAGGCTGCGATCGAGCCGCTCACGTTCAGGATCGAGCACTGGCTGGCCGAGGAGGGGCGGTGGGACGACGAGCCGAAGGACGAGTCCTGGGAGGACGAGGTGCTCGAGGAGGGATACGCGCCGTGGGAGGTCCGTGTCGAGTGCTCGTCCCATGAAGAGGCGGAGGCGCTCGGCGACTCGCTCGAGCAGGAAGGGCTCCCGGTCGCGCGACGCTGGCGCTACCTCGTCGTCGGAGCGACCACCGAGGAGGAGGCGCAGGCACTCGCGAAGCGGCTCCACGGAACGGTCGAGGCGGGCGGCGAGGTCGTCTACGAGGCGATGCCGCACAACCCGTTCGCGATCTTCGGCGGCCTGGGCGGCTAGCCGAGCGGCGCGATACCGGGCGGGCGCCGCGCGATCGGTTATGCTTCGATGTGCGCCGCCTGCAGAGTGTCGCGGGCGCACCTTCTCGAAGTAGCAGCACCGGCGCATGCTGCGCGCATGCAAAAGACCATCGACCAGCCGACGAAAGCCCCCGGGGCGGACGGCCTGGAGGCCATGGCGCTCCGAGCTACGCCCTGGGCCGGCGAGCCCTTCCTCCATGAGGGAGAGGATCCCGTCGTCGTGCTCATGCCCGGCACGGCGCGGAGGCGCGCCCTCGACGAGGCGATCGTCGAGATCGAGGCCGGCCACACGGAGCCGACTCCCGAGTGGAGGGTCCGCTTCGCGCTCATGCTCGGCCTCGAGCGGGTGCTGAGCGAGAAGCCGCCCCATCTCGCCTCGGGCACCGAGCTGCGGCGCCATCAGATCGATGCGCTCGCCGGGATGCTGACCGAGCTGATCGCGGCCAACCAGCGCGAGCCGGAGAACGGCAACGGGCCAAACGGCCACGCCGAGCCCGCCGTCGACGACGAGGAGGACGAGGACGACGAGCTCGACGCCGACCTCGAGGAGCAGGAGATCGAGGAGATCGCACCCGATCCCGGTGCGAGCCGGCGGTTCCGCTTCCGCCACCCGACCGCCTCGGGCAAGACGATCGCCGCCGCCGGCTTCGTCGAGGCCGCGCGCTCGATCGGCGTCCTGATCCTCACGCACCGCCGTCTGCTCGTGAACCAGTTCCAGCGGGAGCTGACCGACGAGGGCTACGGCGGCAGGCTCACCCCCGAGATCCTCGACTCGACACCGCTCCCGGCCTCGAGCCCGATCACGATCCAGACCTATGCCTGGTTCGCGCGGCACGTCGGCGACCTGCGCCGCGACGCATACCAGCTCGTGATCTGCGACGAGGCGCACACCGCGCTCGGCGAGAAGACGAGCGCCGCGATCCGCAGCTTCCCCGAGCCGCTGTACGTGGGGATGACCGCCACCGAGCAGCTGATCGCGAAGCAGGTCGCGGATGTCTTCCCGGCCTCGGTCGACGACCTGCCTCTGCAGGACGCGGCGCGGCGCGGCCTGATCGCCTCCCTCCGCTGCCTGCGCGTCCCGCCCGTGGCGGCGATCAACTCGGTGCCGATCGTCGGCGGCGACTTCGACCAGCAGGAGCTGGCCAAGGTCCTCGACCACCAGGCGCTGAACCAGGCTTCCGCCGGCCTTTACCGCGACCGGTTCAACGACACGCCGGGCATCGTCTACGCCGCCGGCGTCGACCACGCCTACAACCTGGCGCAGGAGTTCCGCGCTGCCGGGCTCAAGGCCGTCGCGGTCTCCGGCCGCACGCCGCCCGTCCAGCTCGCGGAGACCCTCGCGGCCTACGAGCGCGGCGAGATCAACGTCCTGATCAACGCCATGCTGCTCGCCGAGGGCTGGAACTCGCCCCGCGCGACCGTGGTCATGCACCTGGCGCCGACCGCGAGCCGCCGCGTCTACCAGCAGCGGATCGGCCGGATCATGCGCATCCACCCGCGCAAGGAGGCCGGCATCGTCGTCGACTTCGTGAACAAGGGCGCGACCCACTCGGAGCGCGTCGTCACGCTCCACTCGCTGCTCGACGCGGACTTCTACCGCGAGGGCGCGAGGGTGATCCCGACGCCGCGTCGGCGCATGCAGCGCCGCGCGCGTCGGAAGCTGACGCCGGCGCCGTGGCTCGTCCCGGTCACGCCCGACGTCAAGCGGCGGCTGAGCGTGATCGCGCGCGAGTGGCAGCGAATCGACCCGCGCTATCTCGACGAGGACGAGCAGCGCTACTGGGCCACCCTCGCCGGCCGCAACCTCCGTTTCGAGGAGCGCGAGGCGTTCGTCCAGAAGCTCACGGACGGGCGTGCGAGCAAGACCGCGCTCGAGCAGTTCCTGTTCACGTGCGCCGCCGAGAACCCGAACCGGCGGCTGCGCATGATGGCACTGGCCGACCGTGTCTCGATGCGCATCGACCGGGCGAGCTTCGACGACCTCGTCACCCTCGTGACGCAGGCGCCAACGTGGGAGAAGGACCGCCAGCCCGGCGTGCGGACGCTGCTGCAGGCGATCGGGGCCGGGAAGCCGGACGCTCCCGATCAGATCCTCGCCCGCTGGACGTGGAAGCTCGCACGCGCCACGCGCAAGGCGCTCGACCGCAAGGCGAGCGGCGAGTACCCGGAGGCGAAGCGGCTGCTCGGCGCGCTCGCCAACTCGCGCGGCCACCGGCACGAGGAGAACGCGGCCAAGCTCGTCGTCGCAGTCCGCGAGTTGCCCCTGCCTGTTGCCGCGGCTCTGCTCGCCTCGGCCGACGGCTACACGCCGCGCGCGACAAAGCTGCTCGAGGCGGCGCGCGAGGAGATCGGGACGATCCAGGAGGTCGCAGCGGCGCTGGCCGAGGATCTGCCCGAGCCGAAGCCGCCGCGCCGGTCGCGACGCCGGCGCCGGCGCAAGAAACGGGGCGGCGGAGAGGCCGCTGCGACGACGGCCGAGACGGCGGTAACGGCGGAATCGCCCGCCGCGGAGCCCGGTCAGGAGACCAACGACAACCCACCTGTAACAACCGACCAGGCAAACTCGACCGAATAACGGTCGAATGGTCGTCGTAGCGCTCCCGCTCGCGTTTCTCGCCGGGCTGATCACAGCCGTCTCGCCCTGCGTCCTCCCGGTGCTCCCCATCGTCCTCGGCGCCGGCGTCGGCGAGAACAAGCGCCGGCCGTACGCGATCATCGCCGGTCTCGCGACCTGCTTCCTCCTCTCGGTTCTCTTCGCCTCCTGGCTGCTGGATGCGCTCGGGCTCCCGGCCGACCTGCTCCGGAACATCTCGATCGGCCTTCTCTTCCTGCTCGCGGCGACGCTGCTGTTCCCGCAGGTCGGCGTGCTGGTCGAGCGTCCGCTGACACGGCTCTCACGGCGACCTTCGGGTGACCTCGGCGGAGGCTTCCTGCTCGGCTGCGCACTCGGGCTCGTCTTCGTCCCCTGCGGCGGTCCGGCGATCGGCTTCGTGACGAGCGCCGCGGCGGCCCGCGACTTCGGGCCGAAGACGATCGGCGTCGCCGTCGCCTACACCCTGGGCGTCTCCGTCGTCCTGCTCGCGATCGCGCTGGGCGGGCAGCGGGTCGCGCGGCGAATCCGCGGTGGGGTCGACCGCCTGCGGGTCGCGTTCGGCGTCGTGCTCGCCGCGTCGGCGTTCGCGCTCGTGTTCGACCTCGACACGAGGCTCCAGACGTGGCTGCCGAACTGGACGCAGTTCCTCCAGGACCACACCGAGGCGAGCGCCTCCGGCAAGGACGCGCTCTCACGCGGCACGAACGTCACCCAGCAGAAGCCCGTCGCACACACGAAGCCGACGGTGAGCGGGCTGAAGGACTACGGCAATGCGCCGGACTTCACCGGAATCAAGACGTGGCTGAACACGCCGAGAGGGCAGCCGCTGACGCTCCAGAAGCTGCGCGGCAAGGTCGTGCTCGTCGACTTCTGGACGTACTCCTGCGTCAACTGCCTGCGCACGCTCCCGTACCTCGAGGCGTGGTACCGCACCTACGCCAAGGACGGGTTCGTGATCGTCGGCGTCCACACGCCCGAGTTCGCCTTCGAGCACGAGGTGTCGAACATCCGCCAGGCCACGCACGAGTACGGCGTCCGCTACCCGGTCGCGGTCGACAACGACTACGGCACCTGGAACGCATTCGGCAACCAGTACTGGCCCGCCGAGTACCTGATCGACGCCCGCGGACACGTCCGCGAGGCCAAGTTCGGCGAGGGCGACTACTCCAAGACCGAGAATGCGATCCGCTCGCTGCTCGCCGAGCGCGACGCCTCCCTGCCGAAGGCGCTCCACCTCGCCGACCACACGCCCGACTACAGCCTCACGCCCGAGTCGTACCTCGGCTCGGACCGGCTCGACCGCTACGCCGGCTCGCCGCTGAGGGCCGGGAGGATGGCGAAGTACTCGCTGCCGTTCGTGCTCGAGCAGAGCCAGCTCGCCTACGGCGGCTACTGGAACGTCGGCGCGCAGCGCATCGTCGCCGGCAAGGACGCCCAGCTCCGGCTCCACTTCTTCGCCCGCAAGGTGCACCTCGTCCTCGGCGGCACCGGGTCGGTACAGGTGCGCCTGAACGGCAAGCTCGTCCGCACGGTGCACGTGACGCAGGACCGGCTCTACACGCTCCTCGACCAGGGCCACGCAGGCGACGGACGACTCGACCTGCACTTCACGCCGGGCCTCTCCGCCTACGCCTTTACGTTCGGCTAGTCGCATGGGGGAAACAGCCGGTTTCCCCCATGAGCCCCCTTCCCTTTGCGGTCGACTCTCGAGCGGCTCGAGCTACCCGCGGGCAAAGCCCGCGCTTCGCGGTGAGACCGTCGCGGGTCCCGTTGGCACGAGAGAACTCGCGACGGCGGAGCAAGTCGTGCCCTCGGTGGGCAAAGGACTAGAGTTCGCGCAATGAGTGGGCGTGCGGAGCTTCTCGACCTGACGACGGCAACGCGCCGGAACGCGCTGACGCCCGAGGAGCGCGAGGAGTTCCTGCTCCGGAAGCTGGTGGCGCGGCTCGGCACGCAGCGCGCCGACGGCTGGCCGCACGTGACGCCGATCTGGTACGTCTGGGAGGACGGGCGCTTCCACCTCTCGCTCGGCAACAGCCGTCGCCACCTCGCGAACCTGCGCCGCGACTCACACGCGACGATGTGCGTGGACATCGACCCACGCGTCGACGACCCGAGCCTGCCGCCGCGCTCGGTGGTCTGCTTCGGAACCGCCGAGCTGATCACGGACGAGCCCCGCGTGCGCGAGTTCACGGAGAAGCTCGAGCTCCGCTACCTCGGCGGCGTCCCGCCGGAGTTCGAGGAAGCGCTGTGGTTCGAGGGCCGGACGATGGTCGTGATCGAGCCCGTCCACTGGCTCGCCTGGGACCAGGGCAAGACGTCCTAGCCGGCGAGCTCGCCGAACCGGAAGCACGTCGTGACGTGGTCGTTCACGAGGCCCGTCGCCTGCATGAACGCGTAGCAGATCGTCGGACCGACGAAGCGGAAGCCCCGGCGCTTCAGGTCCTTGCTCATCGCGCGTGACTCGTCCGTCTCGGCCGGAACATCGGCGAGCGACGCGAACCGGCCGACGATCGGCTCGCCCCCGACGAACTCCCACAGGTAGTCCGCCAGACTGCCGCGCTCTTCCTTCAGCGCCAGCACGGCGCGCGCGTTGTCGATCGCCGAGGTGACCTTGAGCCGGTTGCGGACGATGCCGGCGTCGCCGAGCAGCCGCTCGACATCACGCGGTCCGAACCGCGCGACCTGCTCGACGTCGAACCCGACGAACGCGCGGCGGTAGCCCTCCCGCTTGTGCAGGATCGTCGACCACGAGAGGCCGGCCTGCGCGCCCTCCAGCACGAGCAGCTCGAACAGGTGCCGGTCGTCGCGCGACGGCACGCCCCACTCCTCGTCGTGGTATGCCAGGTAGAGCGGATCGGTCGCGCCCGCCCAGCCGCAACGAACGACGTCGCTACTGGTCGGTGGCGACGTCGGGTGGCCCGTCTTCCTCGTCGCGCTCCTTGAGGAAGCGCGTCAGCTCGGCCGCCAGCGACTCGCCGCTGGGCAGCGAGGTCTCGTCGATCATCTCCGAGCGGCGCTCGAGCTCCTGGACGTACTCGGCGGTGTCCTCGTCCGTCGACACGGCCTCGGTGACGCGTTGCGTGTACGCCTCGACGGCCTGCTCCAGCTCGGCCGTGTCGATCTTCGCTTCGAGCAGGTCGCCGAGCCGCTGGCAGAGCGCGAGCGCCGCGCGCGGGCTCGGGGCGAGCGAGACGTAGTGCGGGACGGCCGCCCACAGGCTCACGGACTGGATCGACGCCTCGCGGCAGGCGTCGTGGAGCACACCGACGATGCCGGTCGGACCCTCGTAGCGGGAGGCCTGGAGCCCGAGCTGCTCGACGAGCTCGAGATCGCTCGCGGTGCCGGTGACGGGAGCCGGGCGCGTGTGCGGCACGTCCGCGAGCAGCGCGCCGAGCGTCACCACCATCTCGACCTCGTACTCACGGGCCAGGTCGACGATCAGGCTCGAGAAGCGCCGCCAGCGAAGGTTCGGCTCGACGCCGAGGAGCAGCAGCGCGCCCCGCCCGAGGCCCTCGGGCGACGCGTGGTAGAAGTCGTTCTCGGGCCAGTCGATCCGCCGCGTGAGCCCGTTGACGAGCGAGACCATCGGTCGCGTGGCCTGGAAGTCGTAGAAGTCCTCCGGCTCGATCGACGCGAACTGCTCCGCGCCCCATGTCTTCGCGAGATAGCCGCCGGCGAGCGAGGCCCCCTGCGCGCCGTCGTTCCAGCCCCGGAAGGCAGCGATCAGCACCGGATGCTCGAGCACCGGCCGGTGGTCGATGCGGAGCTCGTCGCTCATCGTTCCAGTCTACGTCCCTGGTGCAAGCCAGCTGAGGGGCCGTCGGAACAGCGTCGCGAGTGCCACGATCCCGGCCCACACCGCGCCCGCGAGGCCGACGTGGATCAGGACGAGCCACCAGGGAAGGTGCGTCCGGTACTGCGTCTCGCCGATCGCCATCTGGACGAGCAGAACCGCGAGCACGCCGAGCGAGAGCAGGAACAGGCGGGGCGAGCGGCTGCGGCGGGCCGCGAGGTAGCCGAGCGCGAACACGAAGCAGATCCCGAACACCGCCGTCGCGCCGGCGTGGAGGTAGATCGCGTCGCCGAGCCGCCACAGCCGCTTCACCTTCGACGAGTCGCCGGGATGCGGGCCGGAGGCGGTCGTGACCGTCCCCGTCACGAGCAGCACGAGCGCCGCGAGCGCGGCGACGGCGATGACGTGCTGGAGCTCACGCGGCACGAGCTGGGGCGCCCGGCCGTCGCGGAGCTCGAGCGCCCGCAGCAGGACGACGATGGCGGCCGCCAGCACGACCGCGGAGAGCAGGAAGTGCGAGATCACGAGGTACGGGTTGAGGTGGAAGCGCACGGTCAGATAGCCGAGCGGTGCCTGAGCGAGCGTGCCGACGAAGACGGCGACCGCGAGGCGGCGGACGGAGCGCGGCAGCGCCCGGACCCGGTAGGCACCGAGGGCTGCGATCAGGGTCAGCACGATCGTCAGGCCGCCGACGAGCCGGTTCCCGAACTCGATGTAGGAGTGGTAGCCCTTCTCCGGGAACGGCTGGCCGGCCTGGCACCCGGGCCAGTTGTCGCACCCGAGCCCGGACGCGGTCAGCCGCACGGTCGCACCGGTCACCAGGATCAGGTAGAGGCTGACCGCCGAGGCCGCCGCGAGCCACACGAACATCCGCGGCGAGACGGCGAGCGAGCGCAGCCGCGCGGCGCGGCCGGGCGCGACGCTGAGCTCAGGCGAGGACGACGCCATCGCCCTCCTCCACGGCTCCGATCCGGGTCAGGTGGAGCCCCGCGCCGTCGAAAGCCGCCTGGAGCGTGACCGCACGCTCGGCCGGCAGCGCCACGAGCAGTCCGCCCGACGTCTGCGGGTCGAACGCGAGCGCGACGAGCTCGTCCGGCACGCCGTGGAGCGTGACGCGGTCGCCGACGAACTCGCGGTTCCGCGGATCGCCGCCCGTTCGCTCGCCCGCGCGAGCGACCTCGAGCGCGCCCGCGAGCGACACGAGCCGGTCGGCGTCGAGCCGGATGCGCACCCCACTCCGCGACGCCGTCTCGTGCGCGTGACCGACGAGGCCGAAGCCCGTCACGTCGGTGACGGCGCTCGGCGCGAACGGACGCAGGACATCCGCCGCCGAGCGGTTCAGCGTCCGCATCCAGCCGACTGCGGCATCGCGCTCGTCGTCGCCGACGAGGCCGCGCTTGTGTCCGTGCAGGACGAGCCCGGTGCCGAGCGGCTTGGTCAGGAAGAGAGCGTCGCCCGGGCGCGCTGTCGACTTCTGCCAGACCGCGTCCGGGTTGACCGTGCCGACGACTGCGAGCCCGTACTTCGGCTCGTCGTCCCGGATCGTGTGACCACCCGCGAGGATCGCGCCCGCGGCGCGCACCACCTCGTCGGCCGCACCGATGATCGCAGCGAGCATCGAAACGGGAAGCTCCTCGGGAAACGCTGCGACCGACAGGGCGAGCAGCGGCACGCCGCCCATGGCGAACACGTCGTTGAGCGCGTTCGCAGCGGCGATGGCGCCGAAATCGGCCGGGTCGTCGACGACAGGCGGGAAGAAATCGACCGTGAACACGAGCGCCCGCTCGTCGTCGAGGCGGTAGACCGCGGCGTCGTCGGCCGGATCGAGCCCGACGAGCAGGTTCTCGGCGTCCGCCGGCACGAGCCCGGCGAGCAGCTCCTCCAGGCGGCCTGCGGCGTACTTCGCCGCGCAGCCGCCGGCGACGGCAAGGCTGGTCAGCTGCACCGCCCCGGCGCTCGTCTCCACGGAGGACACGTTAGCTTGCTCCACGCGGCGCGACCGGCCGTTCAGGAGAGGTAGCGGTGCACGGCGGCCACGAGCTCGGCCACCGATACCGAGCCCTCGAAGCGCTGCTCGATCCGCCCGTCCTTGCCGACGAGGAACGTCCACGGCTCGGTCGGAAGGTGCCACTGCTCGAACCACTGGTTGAAGCCCAGCCCCGGGTTGTTGTCCTTGTACACCTCGACGTGGATGAAGCGGACGTCGCTTCGGCCGAGCTGCTTGCGAGCCGCGTCGACGACGTCCACGACGGGCCCGCACGTGCGGCTCGTGCAGAACTTCGGCGTCGCGAACGCGACGACGAACGGCGCGTTCGCCGCGAGCGAATCGGCGATCGAGTACCGGAGCATCGCCTTGTCGGGCGGCGTCCTCGTCGTCAGCTGCCTGAAGTTCCCGTGCGTGCTGGCGATCGTCGGCGTGTCGGACGCGATCGCCTTCGAGCCGACAGCGGGTGCCTTTGGGTGCTCCGGAACCTGGATGCGGAACGCCGCCTGGACCGGCTTGGCGCCGAGCGTCTCGATCCCGAGCACGTACTTCCCGGCGCCCGCCACCTGGAAATGGGACACGTAGAGCTCGGTGATGTCCCCGGTGTCGATGTCGACGCCGGGCACGCCGACGGGCTGCAGCACGGCGCTCGTGACCGCGAGCGGCCTGGCGTCGTTCGAGGTCGCAACCGAGACCCTGACGTGCGGACGGTTCACCGGCGCGCCCTGGCCGTCGATCAGCAGGAACGAGAAGCGGATGGGACCCGGCGCGTAGTCCTCGGTCCCCGGGACGACGCTGACGTTGGCTCCCGGCCTGGCCAGGATCGACGCGACCGAGCCGGTCTGCGGAGTCGTCACGGACGGTTGCGCCTCGTGCGCCGAACTGCCACAACCCGCGGCGAGCACGGCTCCGGACGCGACGAGCGCCGCTGCGACCCCTCGAGCGCGCACGTGTCGAGTCTAGCCGGGCGTCAGAACGCCCAGCGAAGAAGCGGAGAGGCGAGAGCGGCGACGAAGTCGAGGGCGGGCCGCTCTCGCCCCGGTGCCGTCATCTAGTTGCCGTCGAACAGGCCGAGCGGCCGCACGAACGCGAACTGCCCGGCGACGAGCACGACGGTGGTGAGGATGAAGAAGATCCTCGCCTTGCTCATCGCGACTCCTCCTTGTCGGCCCCGGGGCGGGGCGTTGCTAGAAGCGAACGTCCTGCAGCGCTTCTGCCGCCTGCCGGTACAACCGTGCTGCACCGCGGTCGTCGTCTCGTTTGGAGGCGAGATCGCCGAGCGCGATCCAGGCGGATGCCCGGTGGCCGGCAGAAGCCAACTGCTCGAAGCTCCTATCGGCGGCGCGGAGGATGTCTTGAGCCTCGTCTAGGCGATCTTGCTCCATCAAGGAGCGGCCTAGCGCCAACTGGGCGGTGCCGATCTCTTGGATGTAGTCGACCCGGTCGCCCAGCAGGTCGAGCGAAGAGCGTGCTTCGGACTCGGCGTCCTCGAATCGACCCATTCCGAGGTGGATCTCGGCGAGCGAGCACACGACATGAGCGGCCTCCACGTCGCTTCCCTGCTCGAGAAGCACACGGAGCGCGTCCTTGAGGTACTCGACGGCCTCCTCGGACTTGCCGAGCATGTACGTGAAGGCGCCGAGGTTGTTCAGGAGCCGGCCGACCATGGCGCGGTCGGCGATCTCCTCGTAGCGCGAGCGGGCGCGTTCCGCGTAGGAGCGGGCCAGCCCGGCATGTCCCTCGCGATCGGCGACGAGCGAGGCCTGGAAGTAGGCGTTCGCCGCCGTCGCCGGATCGTTCAGCGCCTCGGCGAGCTCGAGCGCCCGCTCGACGTTCTCGCGCGCTGCGAGGTAGTCGCGCTGGTGCCGGTAGCAGCGGGAGCGCCAGAGCAGGATCTCGGCGCGAAGGCGGTCGCACGGATGTCCCGACCGTTCTGCGAGCTCGAGTGCCTCGTCGAGCAGCCCCGCAGCGGTCGCGATGCTGGAGAGCTTGTAGCGGCAGACGCCGAGCCGGAAGAGGATGTCGGCCCGCTCGACGTCGTTCGAGCTCGGCCCCTCGGCGAGCGCGCGCGCGTCGAGCAGGAGCTGGATCGAGGTCTGGAGCTCGCCGAGCTCCATCCGCGCCCAGGCGAGCCCTGCGAGGGCGCGTACCGTGAGAGCGGCGACTCCGAGCTGTCGCGCTGCCTCGAGCGACGCCTCGAGCTCGAGCACCGCCTCTGCGTAGCGGCGCTGCTCGACGAGTGCCTCGCCGCGTGCAAGCGCGGCTTCCCAGCGGTAGCGGTCGACAGACGAGACGCCCGTCGCCAGGAACTCCGTGTCGGCGCCGAGCCGCTCCCCGAGCCAGACGAGCGTGTCGGGCGTCGGGCGCGTCTTGCCGCGCTCGATCTGGCTGACGTACTCCTTGGAGAAGCGACCGGCCGCGAGCTGCGTTTGCGAGAGACCGGCGGCGATCCGGAGGCGCCGAACTCGCTCACCGAGCTCGGCGGTACCCGACGTGAACTCCGAAGGCGCGGCCTCGCCTCGCGTCAGCGCCGCGATGCCGTCCGCTGCCTCGAAGCCTCTGCCGTCCTCGAGCTTCGCTCGATCCATCCCCGTCTCTCCACCCTCCGAACCGTTCCGCCCTTGGGTCAAGTGACTGTAGCGCAATCTACTTCACATTGCTACTTGACTTATTTGGACAGGGCGAGTACAGTCGTCCCACCTTGCAGGGCCAAGGCCCTAAGCGGGGGGCGCGTCACGAAGATCGCGCGAGGTTCAGAGGCTCGACCGGGCCGCAGGGTCGAGTCTCAGGAACATCGCCGCGGCGAGTGACGAGCAGGCAACTCCAGTGAGACCCCCGGGTGGCCGCAGCCGGGGGTTTCACCTTTTCTTGGGGGAAACGGCCGACTAGGTCGTGCCGACGAGTGACGTTCGGCGGGCGTTCAGGATCGCCGCGAAGTCGTCTTGCGTCAGGAGACCGCCGAGGCTGTCCTGAACCGAGCGTAGGAGGCCGATACCGAGGCCGATCCAGGCTTCTGCGGACGCGTCGCGGTCGGCGGCGATCGCGCCTTCTGCCTGCGCGCGGCGGTACAGGTCGGCGATGAAGTCGTGCACCTCGCGCATGTGCTTCCGAACGCTGCGGCGGAGCTCCTGGTCCTCCCCGGCCTGGCTCAGCGCCTGGATCCAGAGCTGGTTCGGATGGACGCCCTTCGCGCGCAGGATCGCGATCGCCTTGGGCACGGCGAAGAGCCACTCGCGCGGGTCGGGCTCGGCGGCGACGACCTGCTCGACGGCCTCGCGCAGGCGCAGCCACATCTCGTCGAGGCAGGCGCTGTAGAGGTCGCGCTTGGAGCCGAAGTGCCGGTAGAGGATCGGCTCGCTGACGCCTGCTGCGCGCGCGATCTCGGCCGTCGTCGCCCCGTCGTAGCTGCCCTCGCCGAACACGCGCAGCGCCGCGTCGAGCACGGCCGCGCGACGCTCGGCGGCGGGCAGGCGGCTGCGCGCAGGGACGGCGCTCATGCCGCCGCGGCCGCCTCCGCCGGCTCGACGTGGCGAACCTTGCGAATCATCGTGACGGCGACGACGGCCCCGCTGAACGCGATCGCGGCGGCGACGTAGAGGCCGAGGTGGTACCCGTCGATGAACTGACTCGCGTACAGCGGGTTTCTTGGCCCGACACTGATCTGGCTGGCGACGACGGCGCCCATGATCGCGATGCCGAGCGAGCCGCCGACCTGGCGGAACGCGTTCAGCACCGCCGAGCCGACGCCCGCCTTGTCGACCGGCACCGATCCCATCGCCGCCGCAGTCGTCGGCGTCATCGCCAGCGCCATGCCGAACCCGCCGGTCAGAAGCCCGGGGAGCACGTTCCAGAAGTTCGAGCTCTGGTCGAGCTGCGCGAACAGGAGGAGCGACAGCGTCACGAAGCTGAGCCCGATCCCGATCAGCCAGCGTGATCCGATCCGGTCGGACATGCGGCCGGCCAGCGGCGCGACCAAGATGATGAGCACCGTCATCGGCAGGAAGAGCGCGCCCGTCTGGGTGGGGCTGTAGCCGAGGATGTTCTGGAAGAAGAGCGAGTTGAAGAAGAAGATTCCGAACATCGCCAGCGACACGAGCAGCATCGCCACATTGGCGCCGGCGTAGGTCCGGCTGCGGAAGAGCGACAGGTCGAGCATCGGCAGGCGCTGCCGCTGCTCGAGCAGGACGAATGCCGCCAGCGAGACGACCGCGATGGTGAACAGCGCCAGGATGCGCGCCGAGGTCCAGCCGTAGGTGTTGGCCTCGATCAGCCCATACGTCAGCGCGAACAGCCCGAGGCCGGACGTGAACAGGCCCGGCAAGTCGAGCCGCTGCTCGTGCGAAGTGTCGCGGCTCTCGTCGACCGCCCAGCGGGTCACGACGATCCCGACGATCCCGACCGGCACGTTGATGAAGAAGATCCAGCTCCAGTGCGCGTACTGCGTGAGCGCGCCGCCGATGAGCGGGCCGATCGCGAGCGCCATCGCGGAGACGCCGGCCCAGATGCCGATCGCCATTCCGCGCTGCCGGGCGGCGAAGGTCGCGGTGATGATGCTGAGGGTGGCCGGGTTCATGATCGCGGCCCCGACGCCCTGGACGATACGCGCCCCGATCAGGATGTTCACGTCAGGGGCCAACCCGCACGCGAGCGATGCCCCCGTGAAGACGACCAGCCCGACGATGAACAGGCGCCTGCGACCGTAACGGTCGGCCAGCTTGCCGCCCGTGAGCATGAACGTCGCAAACGACAGGGCATAACCGACGACGACCCACTCGAGTTCGCTCTGCTGCACGTGGAACGACGCCGCGATCGAGGGCAGCGCGACGTTCACGACCGTGTTGTCCAGCATGATCATGAACAGGCCGAACGACACGGCAAGGAGCGTCCACCACTTGCGGTTCTCCTTGGCGAGAGCGATCTCGAGCATCCTGGCTTTCACGGCAGCGGCCTCCCCACTTGTTAGTCTGCACTAAGTTAGCAGACACTAGCTTCGCTACGCAAGGACTACGCTTCGCCGTGTGACGGAGATCGTGTGGACGCCGAGCGACGACGTGCTCGAGCGGTCGAACGTCGTCAGGCTCATGCGCCGCCACGGCGTCACCGACTACCGCGAACTCGTGCAGCGCTCGATAGAGGAGCGTGACTGGTTCTGGCCCGCGGCGATCGAGGACATGGGACTCGAGTTCTTCGAGCCGTGGGAGCAGGTCGTCGACCTCTCCCGAGGGCCGGAATGGGCGACGTGGTTCACCGGCGGGAAGCTCAACATCGCGTGGAACTGCGTCCATCGCTGGGCAGCCGGGCCACTCGCGACGACGGAGGCGGCGGTCGGGCTCGGCGAGGACGGCTCGCGCCGCTCGCTCACCTTCGCCGAGCTCTCACACGAGGTGGTGAAACTCGCCGAGGCGCTGCTCCGGCTCGGCGTCGAGCCCGGCGACCGTGTCGCGATCTATCTCCCCATGTCGCCCGAGGTCGCGATCGCCTCCCACGCCTGCGCGCACATCGGCGCGGTGCAGGTGCCCGTCTTCTCCGGCTTCGCGGCCCCGGCGGTCGCCCAGCGGCTTGAGGACTCTGAGGCGAAGGTCGCGATCACGACGACCGTCTCCTCCCGCCGCGGCCGCGAGGTGCCGATGCTCGCGATCCTCGAGGAGGCGCGGCGGGATGCGCCCGCCCTCGAGCACATCGTCGTCGCACCGTGGGACGAGCTGACCGCCGACTGCCCCGGCCTGACCGAGGCGCTCGCCGTCGACTCCGAGCACCCGTACCTGCTCACGTACACGTCCGGGACGACCGGCAGGCCGAAGGGCGTCGTCCACGTCCACGGCGGCTTCCTCGTCTCGATCGCGCGCGAGGCCTGCTACCAGGCAGACGCGCGGCCGGGCGACGTGATCCACTTCGCGACGGACATGGGCTGGATCATGGGCCCGTGGACCGTCGTCGGCGGCGGGGCGATGGGCGCGACGATCGTCTTCGCCGAAGGAGCGCCCGACTGGCCTCACGATCGCCTCTGGCGTCTGATCGAGCAGGAGCGCGTCTCGATCCTCGGCTGCTCGCCGACGCTCATCCGCGCGCTGCTTCCCCACGGCGACCCCGGCGCCGACCTGTCCAGCCTGCGCCTCTTCCTCACCACCGGCGAGCCGTGGAATCCCGACCCATACATGTGGCTCCACGAGCGGGTCGGCGGCGGCCGCTGCCCGATCATCAACGCCTCGGGCGGGACGGAGATCGGCGCCTGCTTCCTGTCGCCGTCGGTGGCGATGCCGATCAAGGCGTGCTCGCTCGGCTTCGCCGCGCTCGGAATGGCGATGGACGTGGTCGACGACGAAGGCCGGTCGCTCGCGGGCACGGGCGAGGTCGGCGAGCTCGTCTGCCGGCAGCCGTTCCCCGGGATGACGCGCGGCTTCTGGCGCGACCGGGAGCGCTTTCTCGACACGTACTGGCGCCGCTTTCCCGGAATCTGGACGCACGGCGACTGGGCATCGGTGGACGCCGACGGCTACTGGTTCCTGCACGGCCGCTCCGACGACACGCTGAACATCGCCGGCAAGCGGATCGGCCCGGCCGAGATCGAGTCGGCAGTCGTCGCGCACCCGGCCGTGGCCGAGGCGGCGGCGGTCGGCATCCCGCACGAGGTGAAGGGCGAGGTCGCATGGGTGTTCTGCGTGCTCGTGCCCGGGACTTCGGGTTCGGACGAGCTCGCGGACGAGCTGCGCTCGCTCGTCGCAGGCGACCTCGGCAAGGCTTTCGCACCGGAGCGCGTCGTCTTCGTCTCGGGCCTGCCCAAGACGCGCTCGGCGAAGATCGTGCGCCGCGCCATCCGCGCCGCGGCGCTCGGCCGGGATCCGGGCGACATGTCGTCGGTCGAGAATCCCGAGGTGCTGGACGAGATCGCGCATGTCTGAGCCAGCCGACGTCGCCCGCGGTCTCTGGGACCGCTTCCAGGCGCGTGACTGGGACGCCGCCGCCGAGCTGCTCGCCGATGACGTCGTCGTCGACTGGCCGCAGACGCGGGAGCGCATCCGCGGACGCGAGAACGTGATCGCCGTCAACCGGAACTATCCCGAGGGCTGGACGATCCGCGTCCTGCGTGTCCTCCAGGAAGGCGACGTCACCGTGTCGGAAGTCGCCGTCGACCATGTGGACCACGGCACCTTTCACGTTGCGTCGTTCTTCGACGTGCGCGAGGGGCAGATCGCCCGGGCGACCGAGTACTGGGTCGATCCGCCCACGACCGACCCGCCCGCCTGGCGCGCCCAGTGGGCGGAGCGGTACTGATTCGAGTTTTCGACTGCTAGGCTAAAACCGTGAGGCTCGCGCTCGCCCAGATCGACTCGGTCGTCGGCGATCTCGACGGCAACCGGGAGCGGATCCTGACGCAACTCGGGCAGGCGAGGCAAGCCGAGGCCGAGCTCGTCCTGTTCCCGGAGCTCGCCGTGACCGGCTACCCGCCCGAGGACCTCCTGCTCCGGCCGGGCTTCATCCAGGCCGCGGAGCGCACGCTCGGCGAGATCGCACGCGAAACCGAGGGGCTCGTCGCGCTCGTCGGCGTTCCGCACTACGACGGCGATCTCTTCAACGCGTGTGCCGTGTGCTCGGGCGGTGAGGTGAAGGCGATCTACCGCAAGCGCTTCCTGCCCAACTACGGCGTCTTCGACGAGGACCGGTACTTCGCGCCGGGACGCGATCTCGTGCTGCTGCGGCTCGGCGACACGCTCGTCGGCGTGACGATCTGCGAGGACATGTGGCAGCCCGGGCCGCCGGCAACCGACCTCGCGCTCGCCGGCGCGCAGCTCCTCGTCAACATCTCCGCCTCACCGTTCCACGTCGGCAAGGACCGTGAGCGGGAGGAGATGTTCGCCGCGCGGGCCCGCGACAACTCGGCGTTCGTCGCGCTTTGCAACATGGTCGGCGGCCAGGACGAGCTCGTGTTCGACGGCCACTCGGTCGTGCTCGACGACGAGGGCGGGGTCGTCGCCCGCGCGCCGGGCTTCGAGGAGGCGCTGCTCGTCGTCGACGTCGAGCCCACGGCCGCGATCGGCCGGCGGCTCCGCGACGTTCGCCGGCGGGCGCTCGCGCGAGAGCTGGAGGAGGTGCCGGCGCCGACCGTCGTCCCGCTCGAGACCACGCCCGCCGGCGCGCCGCCCGCGCCCGGAGGGATCGCGCCGCTGGTCGACGACCTCGAGCAGATGCGGCTCGCGCTCGAGCTCGGCCTCCGCGCCTACGTGGACAAGAACGGCTTCCGGGACGTCGTCGTCGGGCTGTCCGGCGGCATCGACTCGGCGTTGACGGCTGCGCTCGCGGCCGAGGTGCTCGGCCCGGAGCGCGTCCACTGCGTCTCGATGCCGTCCCGATTCTCGTCCGAGGCCACGCGGGCCGACGCGAGGCGGCTCGCCGAGTCGGTCGGCGTCGACTTCCGCGAGATCCCGATCGACGAGGTCGTAATCGGGTTCGAGGCGGCGCTGGAGTCCTCGTTCGCAGGCACGACCCGCGACCTGACGGAGGAGAACGTGCAGGCGCGGGCGCGCGGCACGCTGCTGATGGCGCTCTCGAACAAGTTCGGCTGGCTCGTGCTCGCGACCGGCAACAAGTCGGAGCTCTCGGTCGGCTACGCCACGCTCTACGGCGACATGGCCGGCGGGTTCGCGCTCCTCAAGGACATGTACAAGACCGATGTGTGGCGACTCTCGCGGCGGCTGAACCAGTGCGCCGGCCGCGAGCTGATCCCCGAGTCGATCATCGAGCGGGCTCCCAGCGCCGAGCTTCGCCCCGACCAGCTGGACGAGGACTCGCTCCCGGCCTACGCCGCCCTCGACCCCGTGCTCGAGGCATACGTGGAGCACGACCGCTCCCGCGAGGAGCTGCTCGCCGACGGCTTCGACCGCGACGCGGTGGAGCGCGCGATCGCGCTCATCGACCGCGCCGAGTACAAACGCCGCCAGGCCCCGCCCGGCGTCAAGCTGCGTCCGAAGGCCTTCGGACGCGACCGCCGCACCCCGATCACAAACCGCTGGCACGGCTGAGAGCCGCCTCGTCCCGGCCGGACGGCTGTGGACGAAGAGTTGCACTTTCGTCACACGTCGGGCGCACTCTCATGCGCATTTCCGCGATACGCTCACCGCGGGTGGCGGGTGGTCTTATCCCCACCCTTGGGTGGGGATGCGTGGGCGTCCGCGCGCACGCCGGCGTGGTCGAGCGTCGGCCCCGAGCGCGGGCCGGGCGCGGGCCGGGCGCGATTACACGCCGAGCGCCGGCGGGTCGGCCGGCGGGCCGTGGTCGAAGAGCTCGCGAACGAGCGCAGGGAGGCGGCGCGGACCGAACACGTCCGCGGAGGACGCGAGCTCGTCCGGCGTCCACCATCTGAGGTCGCTCACGTACTCGGCGGCGAGGTCGAGCCGGGGGGCCGGCTCGAACGACTCGACGCGTACGAGGTAGCAGCGTTCGCGCTGCCCTCGGAAGCGGACCGGATGATCGAACTCGTGCTCGCGCGTCCAGAGCAGGGGGCCGAGCGCGAACTCGTCGAGGCCCAACTCCTCGGCCAGCTCACGCCGAAGCGCGTGCTCGTCGGACTCGCCCGGGTCGAGGCCGCCGCCGGGCGGCGCCCATGGATACGGCGGGAACGAGAAGCGCACGAGCAGGACACGGTCGGCAGGATCGAGCACGAGCGCCCTGACACCGTCCCGCCAGGGCTTCACGGCAAGAGCCGCCGGAGCTCGCGAAACCAGTGCAGCCGCTCGGCATACGGGACAGCGGCATTTGCCGGCGACGTCGACGGGAGCACGAACAGGAACGTTCCCGCCAGCCGCCGTTCCTGGAGGCCGTGCTCGGGCCGCTCGCCGAACGGGCCGCGATACGCCTCCTTGCCGACGAATGCGAGAGCGATCGGGCGAAGCTCGACCGCGATCCGCTCCAGGCGGCCGCCCGAACCGTCGAAGTCCGCCTTGCGCAGGTCGCCGGATCCCGGCGTCGTGCGGAAGGCGGCGTTCGTCAACCCGTAGCCGTAACCCGCCAGCTCGTGCTGCTCGGCGGGCGCGAGCAGCCTGGGGGTGAAGCCGGCGTCGTGCAGGAGCCGCCAGAAGTCGTTCCGCGGATTCGCGAAGTGCGCGGCGGCTGCGGCCGACACGCGGCCCGGATTGATCCCGCAGAAGACGGCGGCGAGCCCCGGCGCGAGGACGTCGGGGACGGCAGACGCGGGCGGGACCCGGTCAGCCGCGCCTGGCGGCGGCGGTCCGGGCACAGGCCCACGCTCCTCTGGACCTGGGACGCGGACGCAGTCTCACGGCACGTCCGAGCCGTCGCCAGCGCGTGCACGTACGGCCGGCGAGCACTACGCGGCTTCGGCGTCGAGCCCCGGGCGCTCGCGGGCGTCGAGCCGGTCGTCGAAAGCGTCGCGCAGCTCGTCACCGGTCATCGTCGGCCACGGCGGAACACGCGGATTGCGTGCGACGATCGTCACCGTCGGGTCGCGCTGGCCGTAGAGCCTCGTGTAGCAATCGCTCTCGCTGAGCGGCCGCAGCCGATCCATGCAGGCACGGTAGTACGCGGACCGGATGACATAGGGTTGGCCGAGGATGAGCGAGCCGCGCGCCAAGCTCCTCGACTACTCGGTCGAGCTCGACAGGCGCTACCGCGTCGCCGCAGACGGCGGCGACCACCAGCAGCTGCCGCGTGACTTTGCGCCGGAGCACCTCGTCCTCGCCGGGCTCGCACGCTGCACGCTCACGAGCCTCGCCTATCACGCAGAGCGGGCCGGGATCGCGGTCGCCGCATTGTCGGCGACAGCTCACGGGCAGGTGACGAAGCGGCCGGCGGACGGCCGGTACGCCTTCGTTGACCTCGAGTGCCGGCTCGACGTCGAGCTGAAGCCTTCGCCCGCGGCGGAAGCACGGCGAGAGCTGCTGTCGAAAGCAGAGCGCGACTGCTTCGTCGGCGCCTCGTTCGTCGCACCGACGCGCTACGTCTGGCGGGTCAACGGCGAGGACGCCGCATGAGCGCGATCGCCCCGTTTGACCTCGAGGCGGCGCGCAGTCGGTTCACGGCGCTGCAGCGGGACCTCGTCTTCTTCGACGGCCCCGGCGGCACGCAGGTCCCCGATGCCGTTATCGAGGCGATCGCCGGCTATCTCCGCGACTCGAACGCGAACGTCAGCGGGCCGTACGAGACGAGCCGCCGGACCGAGGTGCTGTTCGACCTGGCGCGCGCCACGGCCGCACGGTTCCTCGGCTCGAGTACCGAGGAGATCGTCTTTGGACCGAACATGACGACGCTCAACTTTGCGCTCTCGCGCACCGCGGGGCGCCAGTTCGAGCCGGGCGACCAGATCCTCGTCACGCGGCTCGACCACGACGCCAACGTCTCGCCGTGGCTCGAGCTGGCCCACGACAAAGGGCTCGAGGTGCGCTTCGTCGACATCCACGAAGACTGCAGCCTCGACCTGGACGACCTCGAGCGGCAGCTCTCCGAGCGGACCCGGGTGGTCGCGTTTCCTCTCGCGTCGAACGCTGTCGGCACCGTCACCGACGCGCAGCGCATCGCCGCGCTCGCTCACGAGGTCGGCGCACTCGCCTGGGCGGATGCCGTCCACTTCGCGCCACACGGGCCGATCGACGTCGCGGCTCTCGACATCGACGTCCTCGTCTGCTCCCCGTACAAGTTCTTCGGCCCGCACCTGGGTGTCGCGGCGCTCCGGAAGGAGGTCGCGGAGGGGTGGCGACCGTACAAGGTCAGGCCGCAATCCGAAGAGCCGTTCGGCCACCGGTTCGAGACCGGAACGCAGCCGTTCGAGCTGCTGGCGGGGATGGTCGCGGCGATCGAGTACGTCGAATCGATCGGCTGGGACGCGATCGTCGGATGGGAGCGCGAGCTCGGGCAGCGGTTCCTGGACAGGCTCCCCGACGGCTGCCGGCTGCACGGCCTGCCGACGATGGAAGGGCGCGTCCCGACCTTCGCGTTCACTGTCGACGGACTGTCGTCGGGCGAGGTCGCCTCCCGGCTCGGCGAGCGCGGATTCGCGGTCTGGCACGGCAACTACTACGCGCTCGAGATCATGAAGCGCCTCGGCCTCGAGGACGGCGGCGCCGTCCGCGTCGGCCTCGTCCACTACAACACGATGGACGAGGTCGACCGCCTCCTGGACGAGCTCGGCCGGCTGGAATAGGGTCAGCCAAGCCGGGCCCTCTCCCCGGCGCTATCGACGCAAGGAGGGAACTGTGTCTACGGCGGTTGCTGACGAACAGATCTACGACGAGAGCTTCGGGAGCCGGTGGTGGATCTTCCTGATCACCGGTACGGCATGGCTCTTCCTCGCGCTGATCATGTTCCGGTTCAACATCACGTCGGCGAAGTCGATCGGCATCCTGGCCGGGATCGTCTTCCTGATCGCGGGACTCTTCGAGTTCGCGATGGTGGCCGTCGTCAGGGGAGGTTGGTGGAAGGCGCTCAACGCGATCCTCGGAGTGCTCCTCGTGGTCGGCGGGATCCTGTCGTTCATCCACCCCCAGAACGCGTTCGTGGCGGTTGCATCGATCACCGGCTTCATGTTCCTGTTCACCGGGATCCTCGACATCATCGTCGCGCTCTCCAACCGGACCGGCGTCTGGTGGGTGCGGCTCGTCGTCGGGATCGCGTGCGTGCTCCTCGGGTTCTGGGCAGCAGGCGACTTCTCGCGGAGCTCGAAACTCCTCGTCGCCTGGGTCGGAGCGTTCGCACTGCTCCGCGGACTCAACAGCTTCCTGATCGCATTCGCGCTTCGCGGCGCCCACAACGAGCTGGCCGGCTGAGACGCGTCCCCGGCCGACGGTCTGACGACGGGGGCCGCAAGGCCCTCGTCGCATCTCGGGCCCCGTGCGGCGTCACGGAATCGGCACGAAGGCGTATCCCCTGCGTGATGAGTTTCGCGCTACCCTCGAAACCGGGGGGTCAGGGCCGAAGGCCCCGGGGGGAACAAGTAACCGGGCAGCGGGCGGCTCAGCCGCCGGGAGCGAGGCCGGCGGCGCGGATCGCGGCCACGGCGAGCGCCTCGTCCTCGTCGCCGGGGAGGCCGCTCACGCCGACGGCGCCCACGCGCCGGCCGTCCTCGAACGCCGCCACCCCGCCCTTGAAGAACGTGAACCTCGGGTCGAAGCTCGCCAGCTCGGCGGGGTCGTCGCGCACCTTGGCAGCGAGCGATCTCGTCGTCTCGGCGTCGCTCCGGGCGGCCGTGTACGCCTTGCGCTCGGCGTTGAGACGCGTGTCCGGCGCAGCGCCGTCCATCGTCGCCGCGGCCACGATCTCCCCGTGGTCGTCCGCGACGTAGACGGACACGGGCCCGCCGGCCGCGCCGACGACGTGGCGCACGACGGCCAGGCCCTGCTCGAGCTTCACGCGTAGAGCTCCCGGGCTCGGGCCCAGCGCGGATCGTCGCGCCGGATCGGATCCGGGTCGACGCCGCGCGCGTCGGCCAGGTCGACGGTGAGGAGCTGGAACGCAACGATGTCGACGGCCGGGCGCCGCGTCGGGACGAGCGTGACGTCCGCACCGAGCTCGCGCAAGGCGGCGGCCGCGCCGTGAGCGCGCTCCGCCGCGCGTCCCTCGCCCTCGAGCACGAACGCGCGCACGCCCTCGTCGACCGCGGCCAGGTAGCCGTGGAGGAGCTGCTCGGTATGCAACGCCTCCGCCGCCACGTGCGCTCCCTCCCGCAGCTTGAGCACCGCCTCCTGCGCCGTCGGCCAGTCGCGGCCGGCACCCACGACGAGCCAGCGCTCGTGCCCCGAGACCGGGAGTCGCGGCCCTGCCAGCACGCCCGCGACCGCCTCGGGAAGCCACGCCACGTCCTCGCCGCGCAGGGCCGCGAGCGTGGCGACGGCCGCCGTGTAGCTCGCCGTGTGGCACCAGCTCGTCTCGAGCTCCGGCGCGCAGACGACGACCTCGTCCGCGAGCTCCGCCAGCGGGCTCTCGTGGGCGCCCGTGACGAGCCAGATCGGTCCACCCCATGCCTGCGCCGCCTCGAGCGTCAGCGGCGTCGTGCCCTCGTGGCTCACGCAGACGAGCAGGTCAGCCTCGCGCTCGGGCCGAAGGACGAGCTCGAGCGCCTGCACCGCGTCGCCGCCCGTCTGCGCGGCGTGGAACGACGTCCCGCAGCCCGTGAAGAGAGCCCGCCCGGGCGGCAACCGGCGATCGACGGGGACACTGGCGAGCCAGTCGGGCTGGTCCGCGATCGCCCGTCGAGTCTTCTCGCCGCTGCTCACAACGGTGTCTATACCATCGACCGCGTGCCGACGTTCGAGCGACAGACGCTGGACAACGGGCTCCGCGTGCTGACGGCGTCGATGCCGCACGCGCAGTCGGTGTCGTGCTTCGTGATGCTCGCGGCCGGCTCGCGCTACGAGACACCCGAGACGAACGGCATCGCGCACTTCGCCGAGCACATGTTCTTCAAAGGCACGGAGCGGCGTCCGACGGCGCGCGACATCGCGGCCGAGATCGACGCGATCGGCGGCGAGTTCAACGCCTTCACGGGCAAGGAGTACACGGCCTACTACGTCCGCTGCGCGACCGAGTACCGCGACATCGCCCTCGACGTCCTCGTCGACATGATCCGCAACGCCAGGTTCGACGCCGAGGAGATCGAGCGCGAGAAGGGCGTGATCATCGAGGAGATGAACATGTACATCGACACGCCGCGGGACTACATCTCGCGCGTGTACGACCAGCTCGTCTACGGCGAGGAGCCGCTCGGCTGGAACATCCTCGGCTCGAAGGAGACGATCCAGGCCGCCTCGCGCGAGACGTTCCGCGACTACGTCGGCCACTGGTACTCGCCCGAGCGAATGGTCGTCGGGCTCGGCGGCAACCTCGGCGAGAAGCCGGTCGAGAAGGTCACGGAACTGCTCGGCGACCTGCCCGCCGCGTCGACCGACTCGCCACCTCCGTCGCCCTTCGCGGCCAACGGGCGGATCCGCGTGCACGAGAAGGTGTCCGACCAGGCGCATCTCTGCCTCGGTGTCGCCGGCTACCCGATCCAGCATCCCGACCGCTACGTCGTCGAGCTGCTGCGCACCGTGCTCGGCGGAGGCATGTCCTCGCGCCTGTTCACCGAGGTGCGGGAGCGCCGCGGCCTCGCCTACTACGTCTTCGCCGCCAACCAGGGGTACACCGACTCGGGCACGCTCTACTCGCAGGCTGGCGTCGACCTGAAGCGGATCGACGAGGCGGTGACGACGATCCTCGCCGAGCTGCGCAAGATCGCGGCCGAGCCGGTGCCTGCGGAGGAGCTCGAGAAGGCGCGGTCGTACGCCAAGGGCCGCTTCGTCCTGTCGCTGGAGAGCCCGCAGGGCACGAACATGTTCGGGCTTGCGTCGCGAGGTGCTCGAGGGGCACGCGACGGAGCCGTCCGAGGTGCTCGCCGAGCTCGACAAGGTGACGGCCGAGGACGTGCAGCGCGTCGGGCAGGACATGATGCGCGAGGAGGCGTTCCGGCTGGCGCTGATCGGCCCGTTCGACGACGCCGACCGCTTCCAGAAGCTGCTCGACTAGCGAGCCGGAGCCGGCGCCGGGTCGAGTCGGTAGACGGGGCCGCTCAACGAGACGAGGTAAGCGCGCCCGAGGGCGTCCATCCCGAACGAGTCGAGACCCGGCACGTTCAGCTTCAGGTCGTCGTTCTCGGCCACGGTGCCGCCGTCGACCCGCAGCGCCCGCACCTCGCCCCCGCAGAGATCCGAGTAGAGGAAGAAGCCGTCGAGCGACGGGAGCCGCGGATCGTGCAGCACGACGCCGCCGATGACGGCGCAGAGGTTGGTGTTGTGGTTGTAGTCGAAGATCGGTGCGACCGCTCCAGGGCAGGTCGCCGTCGGGTCGAACGACACCGTCCCCTCGAAGCACGGCCAGCCGAAGTTGAAGCCGCCCTTGCCGCCAGGCTCGTAGTCGATCTCCTCCCGCACGCCCTCGCCCACGTCACCGAGGTAGAGGTCGCCGGTCTTCGAGTCGACCCAGAAGCGCCACGGGTTGCGGAAGCCGTAGGCCCAGATCTCGGGCCGGTCGCCTTCGACGCCGACGAACGGGTTCGAGTCGGGCACCGTGTACGGCGCGTCGTCGGTGGCCCGCGGGTCGATGCGCAGGATGTTGCCGAGCAGGTCGTCGAGCGTCTGCGCGAACGCGCCCGGCGGGTTGAGCACGCCGCTGTCGCCGTCGCCCACGGCCACGTACAGGTAGCCGTCGGGGCCGAACTGGAGCATCCCGCCGTTGTGGTTCTCCCACGGCTTGACGATCTCGAGCACGACGCGGGCGCTGTACGGATCTGCCTGGTCCGGATCGGTCGCCGAGCGGTGAAACTCCTCGAGGTAGAGGTTCCCGTTGCCCTCGTGCCGGTTGAAGAACACGTAGAAGAGCCCGCTCGTCGCGTAGTCGGGCGGGAACGCGAGACCGAGCAAGCCGGTCTCGTTCGCCTCCTGCACCTGGTCCGAGATGTCGAGGAAGGGCGTCGGCTCGACCGTCCCGTTGTCGATCACCCGGATCACGCCGGCCTGCTCGACGACGAAGACCCGCGTCGGGTCGCCGGGCGGGGAGGTGACGAAGTCGGGGCGGTCGAAGGTGCCGACGGGCGTCAGCGCCAGATCGGCCGTCTGCTGCGGCGCGGTCGTCGTGGGTGGAGGCGGCGGGGGCGGGGTACTCGGCTTGCCGACGACCAGCGTCCCCTTCATGCCGAGCGCCGCGTGCCCCGCCACCGTGCAGCGGTAGGCGACGCGGGCCGCTCTGGCGAAGCGCACGACGATCGTCTGCTGCTGCCCGTGCTTCAGGAGTCGCGTCCTCGCACGGCCGATCGCGAAGTCGTGGAAGGTCGAGCCCTTGTTCGTGACCACGAAGCGGACCGTCCCCGCGGGGACCTGCCGCCGCGAGAGCACGAACCGGAATTCGAGCATCGTCACGCGCACGGTCACCGCGGCGGCAGCCTCTCCGCGCCCGACGAGGGCGAGCGCCGCGGCCCCGCCGAGGAGCAACAGGCCGAGCGTGACGGCAACGAGCCGGAGCGACGACGACGAGGCGAACATCACTGGGGCCGCGACTCTACAGCGAGGGCGCACGCCGGAACCCCGGAGGGCTCCGACTGCAGACCCATCGAACGTCCCTGGTCGGCGAGCCGTGGATCGACACCTTGCCGGCTTCGCCCGTCAGAGTGCCGTCGACCCGGACGTGCGTGCGAGTCTTCCACCCTGATCGGATGGAATCAACCCGGACTTGACCGTTCGACGCGCAGTGGCGCGATCCTCTATTCGTCGGAACTGCTCGAAACCGACCGCTCGCGGATCTCCTCGACCACCGTCGGGTCGGCGAGCGTCGTCGTGTCTCCGAGCGGGCGGTTCTCGGCCACGTCGCGGAGCAGGCGGCGCATGATCTTGCCGCTCCGCGTCTTCGGGAGCTCGGGCGTGAACAGGACATTCGCCGGCTTGGCGATCGGCCCGATCACCTCGGCCACGTGGTTGCGAAGCTCCTCGAGCATCTCCACCGAGCCTTCCCGGCCGCTCTTCAAGGTCACGAAGGCGACGATCGCCTGGCCCGTGAGCGCGTCGGCCCGCCCGCATACGGCCGCCTCGGCCACCGCCGGATGGTCGACGAGCGCGCTCTCGACCTCGATCGTCGAGATCCGGTGGCCGGAGACGTTCATCACGTCGTCGACCCGCCCGAGGAGCCAGAAGTCGCCGTCCTGGTCGATCCGCGCGCCGTCGCCGGCGAAGTACACCCCGTCGTATCGCGACCAGTACGTGGCCAGGAAACGCGCGGGGTCGCCGAAGATGCCGCGCGTCATCGCCGGCCACGGCCTGCGCAGCACGAGATAGCCGCCCCCGCCCGGGCCGACCTCGTTTCCGGACTCGTCGTAGACCGCGGCGTCGACGCCCGGGAAGGGCCGCGTCGCCGAGCCCGGCTTCGCCGTCGTCACCCCCGGGAGCGGCGTGATCATCACCATCCCCGTCTCGGTCTGCCACCACGTGTCGACGATCGGGCAGCGGCCGCCGCCGATGTGCTCGTGGTACCAGACCCAGGCCTCCGGGTTGATCGGCTCGCCGACCGAGCCGAGCAGGCGAAGCGACGACAGGTCGTGCGTGGCCGCGTGCTCGGGCCCCCACTTCATGTGCGCGCGGATCGCCGTCGGAGCCGTGTACAGGGTCGTGACGCCGTAGCGCTCGGCGATCGCCCACCAACGGTCCTTGTCCGGGAAGTCCGGCGTGCCCTCGTAGATCACGCTCGTCGTCGCGTTCGCGAGCGGCCCGTAGACGATGTACGAATGACCGGTGATCCACCCGATGTCGGCCGCGCACCAGTACACGTCCCGTTCCGGCTTCAGGTCGAAGATGTAGTGGTGGGTCGTCGCCACGCCGACGAGGTAGCCGGCCGTCGTGTGGACGATGCCCTTCGGCTGCGCGGTCGTGCCGCTCGTGTACATGAGGAAGAGCAGGTCTTCGGCGTCCATCGGCTCGCAGGGGCACGACGCGGGGTCGTCGGAGAGATCTGCGGCCACGTCGTCGAGCCAGCGGTCGCGGCCCTCGGTCATCGGCACCTCGCCGCCCGTCCGGCGGACGACGAGGCAGGCACGGACACCGGGCGCGTCGGCCATCGCGTCGTCCGCCGTGCGCTTGAGCGGCACGGTCGATCCACGCCGCCACGCCTCGTCCTGCGTGACCAGCACCTCGCACCCCATGTCGCTCATGCGGCTCGACAGCGAGTCGGCCGAGAAGCCGCCGAACACGACCGTGTGCGGCGCGCCGAGCCGCGTGCACGCGAGCATCGCCACCGGCAGGTCGGGCACCATCCCCATGTAGATCGCGACCGCGGTGCCGCGCTCGACACCCAGCTCTCGCAGCGCGTTCGCGAACCGCACGACCCGGCGCTGCAGGTCGGCGTACGTGATCGTCTCCGTGTCGCCCGGCTCGCCCTCCCAGTGATAGGCGACCCGGTCGCCGAGCCCGGCCTCGACGTGCCTGTCGACGCAGTTGAAGCAGACGTTGAGCTTCCCGCCGACGTACCAGCGGGCCGACGGCAGCTCCCACTCGTACAGCTCGTGCCACGGCTCGAAGAACGTGACCCGCTCGGCCTCCGTACTCCAGAGGTCCTCGAAGCCGCCTTCGTAGATCTCCGGCCCCGCGTTGGCCTGCGCCGCGAATTCGGCGGGCGGCGGATAGCGCCGCTCCTCCCCGAGGAGCGTGTCGATCGCCTGCCCCGAAGGGACGTCGGTCAAGGCTTCAGGTCGTAGGGGTAGTCCGTGAGGTTCTCGGCGCCGTCCGCCGTGACCAGGATCAGGTCCTCGAGCCGGCAGCCGCCGAAGCCGGGCCGGTAGAGCCCGGGCTCGACCGTGACGACGTCGCCGGCGACGAGCGGGTCGCGGCTCGCGATGCCCATGCCCGGCTCCTCGTGAACCTCGAGCCCGACGCCGTGCCCGAGCCCGTGGATGAAGCCTTCCTCCAGCATCTTGCCCGGCTCCTTCGTGAGCCACGTCTTGTACCCGTGCTCCTGGAAGAGCTCACAGGTGCCGACGAAGATGTCGCGGCCCGGGACTCCCGCCTTGATCGCGCCGATCGCGTCGTCGAGCGCCTGGCGGCAGAGCCGCTGATACTCGACGAGCTCCTGCGGCGCATCGCCGACGACGTACGTGCGGGTCATGTCCGCAAAGCACGCGGTCTCGCGGTCGCGCGGCCAGAGGTCGACGACGATCGCTTCGCCGGAGCGGATCTGGCCCGAGCCCATGTCGTGCCCGACCGCGCTCTGGGCGCCGTGCGAGACGATGAACTCGTCCGCCAGCATGTCGTGCTCGTTGAACACCTCGCCGATGCGGCGCTTGAGGCGCTCGGACGTCAGCGGCTTGCCGTCGACCTCGAGCCCCGCGCCGTTCTGGGTCGCGGCGCGCAGCAGCTCGCGCACGGCGTCCATCGCCGCCTCGCAGGCGCGCTGCGCCCGGCGGATCCCCGCGAGCTCGACGGCAGACTTCACACGCCGGCGCGCGGCGAAGACCTCGCGCTGCGGCGTGAGCTCGAGGCCCTCGCCGCGGAGATGGTCGGCCAGCTCGAGCGGGAAGGACGGCGGCACGACGGCGCTCGTGATACCGAGCGCGCGGCAGGCGTTGACCACGAGCGGCTTGTACATGTCCTCGCGGTGGATGCCGGACGCGATGATCTCGTCGTAGCCGAGCTCGTCGTAGGGATGGGTCTCGATGCCGTCGAGCTCGCGGATGCGCGCGACCTCGAGGGCGCCGACGTAGACGAATCGGGAGCCGTTGCGTTCGGCGTAGAGGAACGGATCGGGAACGGTCAGCGGGACCTCGTGCCGGAGCTCCGGTGAGCGAACGGTGTCGCCGTAGATGAGGATGTCGGTCATGGCCTGATCCTAGACGCTGCGGCTTCGCGTCCGGTCCCGCTGTCGGCACCGCTCAACTGGTCTTCCCCGGTTCTTCGGGCTCTTGCAGTTTTGTCTTCCCCTGGGGGCCTGCGGCCCTGGCCCCCGGTTTCGAGGGTAGCGCTGAAACGCGCACTCGTGTGTGACGCTTTCGTGCCGAATGTGTGGCGGCGTGTGCCGAGGGACACGGCGGCTAGAGTGGGAGCCGATGCACCTTGCGGTCGAACGCGCGCTCGAAGTGAGCTCGTTCTGGGATGCCGAGCTTCGCTCCGAGCTCCCGAGCGGCGCCGACGTCTTCGACGCACACACACATCTCGGCGACGACATCGACGGGATGCGCGGTCGCATCGGCGAGCTGATCGGGATCATGGACGCCTACGGCGTGTCTCGTGCCTTCATGTTCTGCATGGACGAGCCCGACCGGCACCCGGGATTCCAGGCGCCGAATGACCGCACGCTCGCCGCAGCCGAGGAGTCGGAGGGGCGGCTGATCCCGTTTGTGCGGCTCGACCTGTCCGAGAGCCCGATCGACGAGGCGCGCCGGTGCCTCGAGCTCGGTGCGCGCGGGATCAAGCTCCATCCGCGGGCGCAGGGGTTCCTGCTCGACGACGAGCGCCTCGCGCCGGTGTTCGCGACCGCTTCGGAATGGCGCGTGCCGATCCTGATCCACGGCGGACGCGGACTGCCGCCGATCGCCTCCGGCCTGCGCCGGCTCCACGAGGCCTACCCCGAGACGCAGCTCATCATCGCCCACGCTGGGATCGCCGACCTCGCCGGACTGGCCGAGGCGTTTGCGGGCAGACCCGGCGTGTTCTTCGACACGTCGGTGTGGAGCCCCGTCGACCTGCTCGACTTCTACCGGCAGGTCTCACCGGAGCAGGTCGTCTACGCGTCCGACTATCCCTACGGGCAACAGCCGGCTTCCCTGCTGATCGCCCTCCGCACCGCCCGCGCCGCCGGATTCGACGACGCCCAGCTGCGGGCGATGCTGGCCGGGACCGCGAACCGGATCGCCGACGGGAAGCCGCCGCTCGCGACGACCGCGCCGCGCGGCAGCGACATGCTTACCCAGCCGATGGTCTTCGCGCGCATCCACGGCTACCTGGCGATGGCGACGTCGCTCCTCTGGTTGCGCCAGCCGGACACGTTCGGCGTCCTCGGCCTCGCGCTCAACGCCTGCGACGAGCGCGGCGGCCAGGCGGAGGAGCTCGAACGCCTGCGCGAGGTGCTGACGGCGGCGCGCGACCTGTGGCAGAGCCTCGGCGAGATCGACGACGAGACCGACCGGCTCCGAGCCGGCAGACTCACGTTCAAGCTGCTGCACATCGCCGACATCGTCGCCGTCACCGGCGGCGTCGGGCTCGCGCTCGCGGACAACGGGCGCGCCCCGAGCGCGATCCGCGCGGTGCGCTAGCGCATGGCTCGCAGCGCGCTCGTCCTGGTCGTCCTCGTCGCGGTCGCGGCGACCCTCGGCGGCACCTCGACGCCCGCCGCAACGCGCGCGAGCGGCTGCCCGAAGGTCAAGGCGCCGAAGCCGCGCAGCGAGAGCCGGAAGCCGCCGAAGGGCCGTCTCGACGCGAGCAAGACCTGGAAGGCGACCGTGAAGACGAGTTGCGGCTCGTTCACGATCCTGCTCGCGGTGAAGACGTCGCCGCGGACGACGGCGTCCTTCGTCTCGCTCTCCCGCTCGCGCTTCTACGACAACACGATCTTTCACCGCATCGTGCCGGGCTTCGTGATCCAGGGCGGCGACCCCGGCCAGGACGGCACGGGAGGGCCCGGCTACTCCATCGTCGACAAGCCTCCGCGGACGACGAAGTATCGGCTCGGCGCGGTGGCGATGGCGAAGACGCAGGCCGAGGCGCCCGGGACGTCGGGCAGCCAGTTCTTCGTCGTCACGGGCGACGCGTCGTTCCTCACGCCCGACTACGCCGTTCTCGGCCGGGTCGTGAGCGGTCTGCCGGTGGCGCTCAGGATCGGCAAGTACGGCGACGTCAACGATCCCGCTGGAACGCCGACGCGGGTCGTCGTCGTCAGGCACATCGCCGTATCGAGCTCGTGATCGGAGCCGTCGTGCTCGCCGCCGGCGCCGCGACGCGCTTCGGATCGCCGAAGCAGCAATTGCTCGCGGACGACGTGATCGAGCGCGTGCGCGCGGGCGGGATCGACGACATCGTCGTCGTCTCCGGTGCGTACGAGCTCGAGGCGAGCGCTCGCGTCGTGCGCTGCCCGGACTGGGAGCGCGGGCCGGGCGCGTCGCTCCGCTGCGGGCTCGCGGAGCTGCCGGAGGACGCGGAGGCGGCGATCGTCGCCCTTGCCGACGGCCCCGACCTGGCGCCGGCCGCGATCGAGCGCGTCGTCGGTGCCTGGCGTGCGCACGGCGACGACGTGTTGGCGGCGAGCTACGGCGGGGTGCGGGGACATCCGGTGCTGATCGCCCGCGCGGCCTTCGCCACCGTCCCGGACGAGGGCGCCCGGGCGCTCGCACCGCTGCTCGTGCCATGCGACGACCTCGGGCCGCCGGGCGACGTCGACTACCCCGAGGATCTGCCGGACCGGTTCAGAGAGGCGTTCTGAGCGACGCGAGCTTCTGCTTCAGCTCGGGCGGCATCTCTTCTTCACAGCACTTGCGAACGAACTGCCGCAGACTCTCCTCGAAGCGATAGCGCTTCGCGCAGAACGAGCAGGTGGCGAGGTGCCCCTCCGCCTCGCGAAGCTCGGCGTCGCTGAGCACGCGGTCGAGGTATGGCTGCATGACCTCCTCGCACTTTTCGCACGGATCGATCTCGTACCCGGCCATCACGTGCCTCCCGTCGCCCGATCTGCGAGCTCTCGTTTCAGGATACGCCTCCCACGATGCAGGCGAGACATGACGGTGCCGATCGGGATGTCGAGGATCTGCGCCGCGTCCTGGTAGGTGAAGTCGCCGATGTCGACCAGCACGACCACGTCGCGGAAGTCGTGCGGGACGAGCGAGAGGGCGCCGACGATGTCGTCCTGCGACAGCCGCTCGACCACGCGCTCCTCGTCGGCGTTGCCGTCGCGGTTCGCCTGCTCGAGGCGGTTGTACAGGAAGTAGTCACTTTCCTCGAGCGGCTGCTCGTCCGGCGCGCGCTGCTTGCGCCGGCCGCGGTCGATGTTCAGATTGGTGAGGATCCGCAGGAGCCAGGCACGCAGGTTCGTGCCGGGCGTGAACGAGCGCCAGCTGCGAAACGCGCGCGCATAGGTCTCCTGGACGAGGTCCTCCGCCTCCTCGCGCGTCGACACGAGCCGACGTGCCACGCGGTAGACCTGATCCGAGAGCTGGAGCGCCTCCTCCTCGAAACGGACGCGGTTTCGCGCCACCGTGGCGGCTCGTCGTGCGCCGGTCTCCTCTTCGGTCCCGCTCATCGCGGCGCCACCCTAGCAGCGTGCCCGTCACGGAGCCTGAAACGGTCAGGGCGGGTGGGCTATTCCGTCGGGGCCGTCGCCGGGAGCTCGTGGAAGCCCCCCTTGGCCATGGCTTCGAGCAGCTGCTCGCGGCTCGTCCGGGCCTCGTCCCAGGAAAGCGTGACCTCCCCCATCAGCGTCGCGTTCGCCGACTCGAGGCCCTCCTGACCCGTCAGCACGGAGGCCAGCCGGTGGACGCAGCGCTCGCAGCGGATGCCGCTGACCTGGATCGTCTCGGTGGTCACGGCGGCCATGCTAGCGACCGCGAAACGTCGCTCCAGTCTCGTCAGAGCGCGGGCGCGGTTTGGCGCGAGACCCCGTCCTCGAGCTGGTAGGCCTGCTCGCCGTGCATCGCCTCGTCGAGCCCGCGTTCGGCCTCGGCGCCGACGCGGACGGGGGCGATCAGGTCGATCACCTTCAGCATCGCGTACGTGAACACGAAGGCGTAGAGCGAACAGCCCACATCCGCCGCCAGTTGCTTGCCGAAGAACGTCGCGGACCCGTGGATCAGGCCCTGGCCTCCGCTCGGGTTGACCGCGAGGCTCCCGAACACGCCGAGGAGGAGGATCCCGAGAAAGCCGCCGACGCCGTGAACTCCCCAGACGTCTAGGGCATCGTCCCAGTTGAGGCGGTTCTTGAGCTGGATCGCGTAGTAGCAGACGATTCCGGCGGCGATCCCGATCACGACCGAGGCGTAGATCGGCACGTATCCCGCCGCCGGCGTGATGCACGCCAGCCCGGCCACGGCTCCGGTGAGCAGGCCGACGAAATGAGGCTTCTTCGCGTACCACCACTCGACGAACAGCCAGGTGGTGGCCGCGAACGAGGCGGCGATGTCGGTGTTCAGGAACGCCTGCGCCGTGATGTCGTCGACCTTCAGCTCGCTGCCGGCGTTGAAGCCGTACCAGCCGAACCAGAGCAGGCCCGTGCCGAGCGCGATGAACGGGATGTTGTGCGGCATGTCGACGAACTTGCGCCGCCCCACGTAGAGCACCGAGGCCAGTGCCGCCCAGCCCGCGCTCGCATGGACGACGATGCCGCCGGCGAAGTCCCGCGCGCCCCACACGGCCAGCAGTCCGCCGCCCCAGAACATGTGGACGAACGGGTAGTAGACGAACAACTGCCAGACCACCAGAAAGATCAGGTAGGCCTTGAACGTCACCCGGTTCGTGAACGCACCTGTGATCAGAGCCGGCGTGATGATCGCGAACATCATCTGGTAGGCGATCAGCACCGTCGTCGGGATCCCGGACGGCGCGTAGATGGAGTGCACACCGACACCGCGAAGGAACGCGTTGTCGAAGTTGCCGTAGATCCCGTCCGCGCCCCCGCTGAAGCAGAGTGAATAGCCGACCGCGAACCACATCACGGTCGTGATCCCCATCGAGGCGAAGCTCTGGATCATGATCGTCAGCGTGTTCGAGCGACCGACCAGCCCGCCGTAGAAGAACGCGAGACCCGGCGTCATCAACATCACGAGGCTCGCCGCCAGCAGCATGAAAGCCGTGTTCGCGCCGTTGAACATGGCGCTCTGGTTCGACTCGACCGATGCCGATCCTTCAGATCTTCGGTGCCGAACGCCCGGCGAGATCCCGGACCGCCGCGGGCAGGCCGAGCTCGAGCTGTCGCTCGGCTTCCGGGCGGCTCCGGAGCAGGTCCTGCACCGCCGGCCAGGAGCCGAGATCGCGGGCGGCCGGCTCGACCAGCGCCGCGAGCGCGTCCACGTCGCCCGCATCCGGCGGGCCGGCCGCGGCGGCCGCGCGGCGCACGGCATAGAGGTCGCGGGCGTACGGCTCGTGCTCGAGGCCCGCGACGGAGACGACGAGTGCCTGGACGAGCGCGGCGAAGGCCGCGGAGCGGCGCACGTCCGTCTGCTGGTCGGCGATCCTGATCTCCAGGGTGCCGAAGCGCGGATGCGGGCGCACGTCCCAGTGCCACCGTGTGTAGTCCGCCCCGGTCACGAGCTCCCACTCGCCCCACGTGCGGAGAATCGGCGGCGGCCCGCCTCTCGTCAGCTCCGACAGCCGGCCGGCTCGCGTCGACCGCAGCCCGGAGTCCCGGCCTTCCACGAACGGCGAGCTCGCGGAGAGGGCCAGCAGGGTCGGGAGCCACCGCACCACGCCCTCGAATGCACGGAGGCAGGACTCGGCGTCGGGAACGCCGACGTGTACGTGGAGCCCACAGACGAGCTGCCGGTAGACGCGATCGCCGACCTTCGCCACGAGATCGAGGTAGCGCTGCAAGGGGACGAACGGCTGGCCGGCGCCGACTGCCGTGGGATGGGTCCCGGCGGCGAGGATCGTCGCCCCGTGCTCCGCCGCGCGGGCTGCGACCTCCGCCCGCAGGCGCACGAGCTCGGCGAGCGCCTCCTCGGCGTCGGCACAGACCGGCGTGGTCGTCTCGACGATGCAGGCGAAGAGCTCGGGCTTGAGGCGCGGGCCGGGCTCGGGGACGACGGCCGTGAAGAGCGGCACGGTCTCGAGCGTCCGGGCGTCGACGAGGAACAGCTCCTCCTCCACGCCGATCGACCACGGCGCGGACTTCCCGAAGCTCACCTGCCGCGGATGCCGTGCACGGGCCGCCCGGCCGCCTCCCAGGCGTAGTACGAGGCGCTCGGCCCGTAGCCGGGCGTGTACTCGACGACGCGCGGGTTCCTGCCCACCCGTTTCGCCCGCTCGGCGTGGCGCAGGAGGTTCGGGTCGTCCCGCTCCTCCCAGACCAGGATCAGGTGCGCGGCGGTCATGAACTCGGCGACGAAGATGCACCCGGCCGCAGGGCAGGGAAACGGATCGGTCGAAACGCAGTGCCAGCCGGCGTGATCCTCGCTCCCATCGTCTGTCCAGAGCTCCTCCTCGGCGAGGAACTCGGAAGTCTCGAAGACGACTCTGCCGGTCTCCTGCTCCGACGCACTCATGGACGGAACAGGCTAGCGATCCGCCATGCGCCTCCGGTCGCCGCGAAACCCGGGCCTGCCCGGGTGTAGCTCAGGCGGCGGGGGACGCGCGACGGAGAAGAAAGGGGTTCATGGGGGAAACATGGTTTCCCCCATGACCGAGGCGGCTACCCGGAGGGAGAGGAAGGCTGCCGCCCGAGCTTGACGCGCACGGTCGTCGGCGTCGCGGCGTAGGTGCCCTTCGTGCTTCGGTAGACGACGAGCGTGACCGTTTCGCCCGGCTCCTTGGAGGCGATCAGGTCGCGAAGAGCTGCGAGCGAGCTCACGGGCTCGCCGTCGACGCGCGCGATCACGTCACCGCCGACGACGTAGGACTCGCCGGCCACGGTCACCTGAGTGGTGCCACCGTGAAGCCCGGCTTTGGCCGCGCCGCTTCCGGGTTCGACCTTGGCGACGAGCAATCCGGTTGCGACGGGCGGCAGGTGCAGGATCCGGGCGAGGAGGGGCGTGATCGTCTGCGGCTCCACACCCAGGAAGGGGTGCTGCGCAAAGCCGGACTTGAGGATCTGGCCGACCACGGTCTGGACAGTGTCCGACGGGATCGCGAAGCCGATGCCGACGTTGCCCTGGTCGCCGGTGCTCCCGGTGTCGATCTGCGCGTTGACGCCGATCACCCGGCCCTCCATGTCGAGCAGCGGGCCGCCTGAGTTGCCATGGTTGATCGCCGCGTCGGTCTGGATCACGTGGTCGATCGTGTACTGGTTGGGAGAGGTGATCTGGCGCTGCAGGGCGCTGACGATGCCGGCGGTCACCGTGCGCGAGAGGCCGAACGGGTTGCCGATCGCGACGACGTCGTCACCCACCTGGACACGGTCGGAGTCGCCGAGCGTCAGCGGGGTCAGCGCGCGTGCGCTGGCGTTGACGCGCAGGACTGCGAGATCGGTCGTGGGGTCGGAGCCGACGATCGTCGCCTTGAAGCTCTCGTTGTTCGAGAAGCTGACGAGGACGGACTTGGCGTCGGCGACGACGTGGTAGTTGGTGACGATATGGCCGGCCTTGTCGATGACGAAGCCCGAGCCCAGGATCTTCTGCGTCTGCACCGTGGGGCCGAAGGGATTGCCCAACGGATCCTGGGGCGTCACGACCTCGCTCGTCGCCGTGATCTGCACGACCCCGGGTGCGACGTCCTTGTAGATCTCGCCGATCGACATCTCGCCGTAGCGGATCGGCGTCGTCGAGTTGCTGATGCTCGTGGCCGGGAGCGTGATCTGGCGGATCTCGGTGGTCTTCGTCGACCCGAAGCCGCCGGCCGCGAAGGCGACGGCAAGCGCGACGCCGGCGCCGACGGCGCCGGCACCGATCAACGCCGCAGCCCGGGGAACGACTCGATCCACGGGCCCGTTATAACCGCCGCTCGTTTGGAGGCAGTTGCCGCCCGCTTAAGGGTCGTTGGGCGCGTGTTAAGCGGCCAGGCGGTGAACTTCGCGTCTGGCCTTGGCATGCGTGGTTTGCCGCGACCGCGACCCGGCCGATCCCCGATGCCCGCCGCCCGGTCTCGGCCGAGGATGGACTCGACGTGAATGCGTCCGTCCTCACCACTGGCACCGCGGGTCGCGAGCCGGCGACCACGGACGCGCCCAGGCGGACCGTCCGGCCGAAGGAGTTCCGCTTTCCGGTGACGGTCGAGTGGGTCGGCGGCCGTCGTGTCGCCGCGCGCGTCGAGGGGAAGAGGCCGATCGAGATCGCGCCGCCGCCCGTCTTTCGCGGGACAGATCCGTCGGCGTGGAGTCCAGAGGACTTCCTAGTGGCCGCGGCCGCCTCGTGTCTGGCCGTCACCTTCACCGGCCTCGCCGAGCGCGAAGGCCTGACGTACGCCGGCCTGAAGGTCGACGGCACCGGCATCTGCGGGCTGCGTGGCGACGGCCGCTTCGGCTTCACCCGCCTCGAGCTCCGGCTCGGCCTCGAGACGGATCCCGCCGACGAGGCGCACGCCCGGGCGCTCGCGGAGAAGGCAGAGGCGACGTGTCTCGTCTCCGCATCGCTCGATCTCCCGGTCGAGACCGTCGTCGAGTGGGTCTCGCTCGACGCGCGGGAAACGCGCTAGAGCGCGGCTGCCGACGGCGCGTGGCAGGCGTCCAGGGCCGCGGCGAAGCCGGCGGCGATCTCGTCGAGCTCGGCGCGCTCGATCACGAGCGGCGGCGAGACCTGTAGCGCGCCGCCGAGGAGGACTCGGGTGATGACGCCGTGCTCACGCGCGAGCAACGAGGCGCGGTCGGCGAGGTCGGGATCGGACAGCTGGACGGCGGCCATGGCGCCCGTCCCCGAGCGGACCTCGGACACGAGCGGGTGGTCGGTGAGCGGCTCGAGCGCCTCCGTCAGCTCGCTCTCGAGCTCGAGCCCGCGGGCGATCAGGCCGTCGCGGTCGAGGATGTCGAGGTTGGCGTGCGACGCCGCCGCGACCGCGGCATGCCCCGAATACGTGTACCCGTGCCGGAAGATGACGCCGCCGCCGGGCTGCCAGAACGGCTCGGCGATTCGGCCGGACGCGATCACGCCGCCGAGCGGCAGGTAGCCCGACGTCGACCCCTTCGCGAACACGATCAGGTCGGGATCGAGCTCGAAGCGCTCGCTCGCAAACCAGTGGCCGCAACGGCCGAAGCTCGTGATCACCTCGTCGGCGACGAGCAGGCAGCCGGCATCCCGGCAGATCGCGCGCACCTCGGCGAGATAGCCGGGCGGCGGTGCGAGCACGCCTCCGGCGCCGATCACGGGCTCGCAGAAGAACGCCGCCACGCGCTCGGCTCCCACCTGCTCGATCGCTTCGCGCAGTGCGTCCGCCGAGTCCCAGTCGACGTGCAGCACGTGCGGCACCGGCGCGTCGATGCCCTCGCGGAAGACGTCCGCCCCCGCCAGGCTCGTGCCGAAGCCGGCGACGCCGTGGTAGGCGCGCTGGCGCGAGATCAGGACCGTGCGCTCGGGCTCGCCCGTGAGGCTGAAGAACCGGCGCGCGAGCTTGGCGGCGGACTCGATCGACTCGGCCCCGCCGCTCGTGAAGAAGACCCTCGGATCGTCCAGCGGAGACAGCGCCGCGAGCCGCTCGGCGAGATCGACCGCGGGGCGCGTCGCCAGATCGCCGTAGGCCGAATACGCCGGGATCTTCCGGATCTGCGCGGCCGCGGCCTCGCCGATCTCGTCGCGGCCGTAGCCGACGTTGCAGTACCAGAGGGCGGCGGTGGCGTCGACGTAGCTTCGGCCCTGCTCGTCCCACAGCCTGGCTCCCGCTCCGCGTTCGAGCACGAGCTCGCCGCGCTCCTCGACGAGGCCCATGTCTGCGAACGGATGCCAGAAGCGCGTCAAGACGCCGATGCTAACAACGGCCCGACGGCCTGCCCGTGCAACAGACTGTCGCCGAGATGTCCGTGGAGCTGACGTCGATCGCGCTCGCCGAGGCGACGCGCGTGCGTGCGGAGGTCGAGAGCGGGCCTGAGCTGCTCCTCGCCGACCTGGCCACGTGGGTGGACGTCGACACGCCCGGCGGCGACCTCGAGGCGCTCGACGGCATGGCTCGTCTGCTCGCAGGCGTCTGCGAGCGGTACGGCCTCGAGCCGGAGCTCGTGGCCTCGCCGGCCGGTCGGTACGTCCATGCGGCCCTGCGCGGGCCGGGTCGTGGGCGCGTTGCGCTCCTCTGCCACCACGACACCGTGTTCCCGCTCGGCACCGCGGCTGCGCGACCGTTTCGTCGCGACGGCGAGCGCTGTTACGGGCCGGGCGTCGCCGACATGAAGGGCGGGATCGCCGTCGCGGTTCACGCGGCGCGCGCGCTCGCAGGCGGCCCGCGCCCCTTTGCGCTCGTCGAGGTCGTCTCGGTTCCGGACGAGGAGTCGCGGCCCGGCCCGCCCGCGACGCTCGAGCGGCTCGCCTCCTTCGACGCCGTGCTCTGCCTCGAGTGCGGGCGGCCCGGCGGCGAGATCGTGTCGGCACGCAAGGGAGCAGCGTGGCTTCGCCTCCATGCCGAGGGCCGCGCCGCGCACGCCGGCGAGGCTCCTCGCGCGGGCCGCAACGTCGCGGTCGCGCTCGCCCGCGAGGCGCTGCGACTTGCCGAGCTCGACGCGGGCCGAGACGGACTGACGCTGCAGATCACCGCACTCGAGGCCGGCGAAGGGCTGAACACGGTGCCGAGCCGGGGCCTGCTGGCCGCCGACGTGCGGGCCTCGACGCAGGAGGACCTCGAGTGGGTGACCGGACGGATCCGCGAGTTCCCGGCCTACGACGGGATCACCCTCGGCTACGAGGATCTCGGCGGCCCCCCGCCGCTCGAGCGGACGCTGGCGGTCGGCCGTCTCGCCGAAGCCGCGGTCGCCCTCGGTGCGGGGCTCGGGCACGAGTTCGGCGAGGCCGTGGCGGGCGGAGTCTCCGACGGCTCCTGGACGGCGAGCGCCGGCATTCCCACGCTGGACGGGCTGGGTCCGGTCGGCGGGGACGACCACTCGCCGGCGGAGTACGTCGAGACGGCGAGCTTCGCAACCCGCTGCGGCGTCGTCGCGGGCCTCGTGGCCTCGATCGACGCCGGCCTGCTCAACACGAGCTAAGCGCGTCGGCCATCGTTGTGCGCCATGGCCCGCTCTGCCACTCGACCGTTGCCGTGCGCACACAGCGGCCGCGAAGTCCGGGCTCTGCCCGGGCGTAGCTCAGGCGGCCGGGAACGCGACCGCGAAGGGAAGGGGGCTCATGGGGGAAACCGGCCGTTTCCCCCATGCTCAGCCGCCGGCAGCCTCGGCTTTTCTCAGCCCTCGCATCGCCCAGAGCCCGAAGACGACGGCCAGCCCGAGGGCCGTGCCGAAGGCCAGGGCCGCATAGGTCGAGTCTCCCGAGACGAAGCTCCGGCCCGACTCGAGGAAGTACGTCACCGGGTTCCCCTGCGCGACCACGTGGATCCACCCGCTCAGCAGCGCGAGCGGCACGTACACCGGCGCGAAGAACAGCGCCAGGAAGACCGGCATCTGCATCGCAGGCCCGGCCTGGATCGACCGGATCCGCATCGCCAGGCCGGCAGACCAGCACAACGTCACGACGTTCACGATCAGGGCGACTCCGTACAGGCCGGCGAGTTCCACGCCGTCTCCGCCAACCTTCATTCCGACGGCAAAGGCGACCGCCGTCAGCAGCGCCGCAACGACCACCCAGCGTATGACAGCAGCCACGGCGTAACCGACCACGATCGCGCTGCGATGCGGCGCCGCCAGCATCAGCCGACGCGCGAAGCCGTACTCGAAGTCGCGCGCGATCCCGAAGCCGGTGAAGACGCCGCCGAACGCGGCCGACTGGAGGATCACGAACACGAACTGGAACGCCGTGTAGCCCTGCGGGAAGGTGAACCCCGGCAGGTGCGAGAGCTGCGAGAGCCCGCCGGCGAACGCGATGAAGAAGAGGAGCGGGAAGGCGATCGACGGGATCACGAGGTTCGGAGTCGTCAGGGCGTTGTGCGCCGTCCGCCAGGCGACGCCGAGCGCGACCGAGCGATAGGAGCGGAAGCCTTCGCGGGTCACGTCCGTGCCATCCTCTGCCCGAGTGCCCATGAGGCGAGCACGATCGAGACGCCGCCGATCGCGAACGTGAACGCGAAGGCGAGGCCGAGCGCCTTCGCGTCCCAGCCCGTGATGATCAGGCTGCGCACGCCCTCGATCAGGTACGAGACCGGGTTGATCGAGGCGGCGATCCGGAACCACTGCACCGCGATCAGGTTGCGCGGCGTGTTCATCGACGAGATGAACAGGAAGACGAACAGGACGGGAAACGTCGCCTGGATCGCCTCGCCGGAGCCGGTCCGCAACGCCAGGAAGGCGCCGAGCATGCCGAACGCGGCCGCGATCAGGCTTGCGAGGACGAGGATCACGAACGCGCCGCCGACACCTGCAGAGAAGCGAACGCCGACCATGAGCGCGAAGCAGAGGTAGAAGACCGCCTGGATCAGTCCGAGCACCATCACGCCGGCCAGGTGGCCGATGAGGAGCGAGCTGTTCCGCATCGGCGTCAGCGCGAGGCGGTTGAGGAAGCCGGTCTGGATGTCCCGGGCCAGCTCGGTGCCGGCGTTCATCGTCGAGAACAGCGCGCCCTGGATGAACGGCACGGCGATCGCGAAGGCGAGGAACGAGGTCGTCGGGAAGCCGTGCAGCATCGTCGAGGGCCGCAGGCCGGCCGCGTTCACCGTCACGAGCAGGGTCGGGAAGACGAGCGGCGGGATCACGTACGCCGGCTGGCGCATCGTGCGAAGGACGCTGCGCCTGGCCAGGTTGGCGATCTGGCTACTCGCCGCGCTCACGGAACGAGCTCGGCCGCTTCCTCTTGCTCCTGCTCGGCGCCCTCGAGGGTTCGCCCCGTCTTGGCGAGGAACACGTCGTCCAGGCTCGGCGCGTGCAGCTGCAGTTGCTCGACGTGCAGCTCTTCGGCGTCGAGTGCTCGCACGACGTCCGCCAATCCGAACTCGTCCCCTGCCAGGCGAACGGCGACGCCGTGCGGCGAGGCCTGGGTGAGATCGCCGAACTGCGCCAGTACGTCGGCGACAAGGTGGCGCTGCTCGTGATCGAGCGGAACGACGTCCACCGTCGGCCGGGCGATCGACGCCTTCAGCTCGGCGGGCGAGCCCTCCGCGACGATCTTGCCGTGGTCGATGATCCCCAGGCGGTCGCAGAGCACGTCCGCCTCTTCGAGGTACTGCGTCGTCAGGAAGACCGTGACGCCGTCCTGCTTCGCGAGCTGGGCGACCTCCTGCCAGAGCGCTGTCCGCGACTGCACGTCGAGGCCCGTGGTCGGCTCGTCGAGGAACAGCAGGCGCGGGCGGTGGACGAGCGCGAGCGCCAGGTCGAGGCGGCGCTTCATGCCGCCGGAGTACGTGCGCACCTTGCGGTCGGCGGCGGCGGTGAGGCCGACGCGCTCGAGGAGCTCGTCGCCGCGCGGCTTGCGTTCCTCACGCGGGACGGCGTGGAGCGCCGTCTGCAGACGGAGGTGCTCCCGGCCCGTGAGCATGGGGTCGAGCGCGGCCTCCTGCAGCGCCGCGCCGATCGCCTTCCGCACCTTCGGGCCTTCGTTGACGACGTCGAATCCGGCTACGGTCGCGGTGCCGGAGCTCGGCGGCAGCAGGGTCGTCAGCATGTGCACCGTCGTCGACTTTCCCGCGCCGTTCGGGCCGAGGAAACCGTAGATCTCGCCCTCCGCGACGTCGATGTCGATCCCGGCCACGGCGAGGACGCCGCCCTTGAACTCACGGGCGAGCGAGCGGGCTTCGATGCCCTTCGACGGCATCTTTCGAGCGTACCCGCTGCGCTAGAGGTCGCGCCGATAGGCGCGCGCCTGCTCCACGAGCTCCTCGAACAGGCGCAGGTCGTCGCCCTCCTCGGGGTGCCAGAGGACGCCGACGGCGAAGCGGCGGGAGGGATCCTCGATCGCCTCGACCGTGTCGTCATCGGCCCGCGCAGCCTCGCGCAGGCCGTCGCCGAGGCGGCCGTAGCCCTGGTGGTGATGCGACTTCACGGTCGTCCGGTCGCCGATCAGCGGTGCCAGGACGGTGCCCGGCACCACGTCGACGCCATGCTCCGAGAAGGTGCCGGGCACCTCGCGGTGGCCTTCGTGGCCGACCCGCTCGGGGACGTGCTGCTCGAGGTCGCCGCCGAGCGCGACGTTCAACACCTGCGAGCCGCGGCAGACGGCCAGGACGGGCATGTCTCGCTCGAGTGCCGCCACGAGCAGGGCCAGCTCGGCGCGGTCGCGCCCCGGGCGCGTGCCGAGCGTGGTCGGATGAGCGTCGGCGTCGTAGACGTCGGGGTCGATGTCCGAACCGCCCGAGAAGACGACCCCGTCGAGTCGGTCGAGCGTCTCCTCGACGCCGTTCTCGGAGGGCGGGACGAGCAGCGCCCGGCCCCCGGCCCGCTCCACGGAGCGCACGTAGGAGAACGGGATCAGCGCCGCCGGCAGCGTCCAGACACCCCACGTCGCCTCCTCGGCATACGCTGTGATCCCGATGACCGGCCGCATCCTGCGATTGTCGCCGATCGCCCTGGTACTCGTCGCAGCCGCATGCGGAGGCGGCGGAGGGACGAAGACGACCGCTACCTCGGCAACGACGAGCACGGCGACGACGCCGACCGCGACCACGTCGGCAGGGACGACGAGCTTCCGCGTCTACTTCCTCCTGAACGGCAAGGTGCAACCGGTCGAGCGCACAGTGCCGAAGACGAAGGCCGTCGCCACCGCCGCGTATTCGGAACTCCTGAAAGGGCCGACGGAGGCGGAGACCGGGATCGGGCTGACCACGTCCTTCGGCGAGCCGGCGAGCGGTTGGACGATCGCCGTCGGCAGCGACGGTCTGCTCACCCTGAGCTCCGAGTCACTCGCCGGGGTCGCGCTTGCCCAGGCCGTCTACACCCTCACGCAGTTCCCGGGACGTCAGACGGTGGTCGTGAACGGCAAGCAGTACACCCGCAACGACTTCGAGGACGTGACCCCCGCGATCCTGGCCGAGCTTCCGCTTCCTTTCGAGCGAGTCGCCGGTCGGCTCAGGCTCGCCGGCACCTCGAACACGTTCGAGGCCACGTTCCAGTACGAGCTGAAGGACGCCGCGGGCAAGGTGCTCGCGAAGCACTTCGTCACGGCCTCGTCGGGGAACGGTGTCCGCGGCACGTTCGACGTCACGATCCCGTTCACGGTCCCGAGCACGCAGAAGGGCACGCTGACCGTTTTCGAGGTGTCGGCGAAGGACGGCTCGCGGGTCAACCAGGTCGACGTACCTCTGACGCTCGAGCGCTGACCGACGGGCAAACCGGCCCACGTGAATCGCCGCGGTGACTCGACTGGCTGCCGTCGCTGTCGGCCGAGGGCCACACCGCGCCGGAGCCTACCCGGCACTCAGCCGACGAGCTCGACCTCGCCCGACTCGACCGCGCGGCCGTCGACGAGGAGGCGGCCCTGCGCGGTCGAGCCCGCTGCCCACGCCCTCGAGACCGTCGACAGAGACGCGGCGGCCACGTAGGAAGTCACGCGAGCCGATGCCGTCGAAGACACCGTCCAGGCCGCCCGTCACCCAGGCGTCGTAGTGCCGCTCGAGCCGGACGAGCAGGTCGGCGAGCAGCGGCGCGCGATCGCGCACGACGCTGTCGACGGTGCGGAGCGACGCCGCCGGCACGCGCGCGTCCGCCGGGAGCTCGTCGCGGGTCTGGTTCACGTTCAGCCCGATCCCGAGCACGACGATCCCGTCGTGCGCCTCGGCGAGCAGGCCCGCGACCTTGCGCCGGTCGACCATCACGTCGTTCGGCCACTTGATCTGGGCGGACAGGTCGAGCGCGGCCTCCACCATCTCCGCTACGGCCAGGCCCCCGACGAGCGAGAGCTGCTGGATCGGCGCGCCGGCCGGCGGCCGCAGGAGAACGGAGAGCTGGATGCCCGTTCCCGGCGGGGCCGTCCACGGGCGCCCGAGCCGGCCTCGGCCCGCCGTCTGGTGGTCGGCGACTGCAACCGCTCCTTCCGGGTCGTCGGGACCGACGAGTGCCTGCGTCGTCTCGACCTCGTCGTCGTAGCGGTACGGCCGGCCGAACCGTCCCCGGAGGAGCGGTTCGGCCGCGGCCGGCTCGAGGCGATCAGCTGTTGACACGTTCGAGCAGGAGTTGACCGTCGACCGCTCCCTCGCCACCGTCACCGGTACGCGCGACGCAGCCGAGAGAAACGACGTCCCCCGTTGCCAGGGTGCGACGTTCGATCATCGTCGCCGATGTCGTGTCGCCGGAGAGCGTGCCGCCCCCGTTGTCGCTCACGAGCATGTCTTGCTGGATCAGGATGGTGCTGCCGTTGAGCAGGATGAAGCACGCCACGGCCGTCGTCAGCCCGGCGTCACCGTCTGCATCGGAGAGCTCGACCGGGGCGGTCACGATCGTCAGCCCGGCCTGGCCGGCCGTCACCGTATGCGACGCCACGATGCCCACCGTCGTTTCGGAAACGGGGTCTACCGAGCCGGTCCCCAATGAGGTCGGGCCGGATGCACCCGAAGGCCCGGTCGGCCCCGTGGGGCCCGTGGGCCCCGTCGGGCCGGTCGCGCCTGCTGCCCCCCAGCTGATCGGATTCTCGTAGTTCCGGCATTGCTCGCCCTGGTCAGCGTCCCGCACACGCAGCTGACCCTTCTGGGGCGTGCCAGGCTTGCCGTAACACGCCTGGACGATGCCGCCGTCCGGGATGTCCGCCTGCACGGCGGACGCGATCCCGAACACGGCTCCGGCGACGACGAGCGCCGCGAGCACGCGCCCGTTCCTTCTCCACAGGTCTCCCACTGGACGACCTCCTGACTCGATGTCCGCCTGCCCGGACCCGAGTATGGCGAATCAATGGAACTCGACGACGGTGCGGATGCCCTCCTGGCGCTCCATCGCGTGGAAGGCGTCGTTCACGTCGTCGAGCGCGACGCGACCCGTCACCAACCGGTCGACGTCGATCTCGCCCGCCAGCCAGCGGTCGACGAGCTGTGGCACCTGCGTGCGGCCCTTGACCCCGCCGAAGGAGGTGCCGGCGACGCGACGGCCCGTGATCAAGAGCCGTGGCACGACGTCGAGCGTCTCGCCCTTGCCCGCGACGCCGCACATGGTGGCCAGCCCCCAGGCCTCGCGCGCCGCCTCGACGGCCTGGCGCATGACGGCGACGTTGCCGGTCGCCTCGAACGTGTAGTCGGCGCCGAAGCCGCCGGTCTCGGCGCGGATCCAGTCCATCGTGTCGTCGGCCGCCACGCGCGTGTCGGTGGCGCCGTGGTGGCGCGCCTCGGCGAGCCGTTCCTCCGAGAGGTCGATCGCGACGATCCGCTCTGCGCCTGCGAGACGGCAGCCGATCACGCAGCCGAGGCCGACGAGCCCGCAGCCGAAGACGACGCAGGTGGAGCCGGGCTCGACGCGGGCCGTGTAGAGCGCCGCTCCGATTCCGGTCGACAGGCCGCACGCGAACGGCGCGCACCCGGCCAGCGGCGCCTCGGAGTCGACCTTCGCGAGCGCGATCTCGGGGATGACGGCGTACTCCGCGAACGTGGACGTGCCCATGAAGTGCCGCAACGGCTCGCCGTTCCGCTCGAGCCGGGTGGTCCCGTCGGGCAGCAAGCCGAGGCCCTGCTGGTCGCGGATCGCGACGCAGCGGTTCGTCCGCGGACTGCGGCAGTGGACGCACTCGCCGCACTCTGGCGCGAAGAGCGTGACGACGTGGTCGCCGGGTGCGACGAGGCCGCGGCCGCCCTCGCCCACGCGCTCGACCACGCCGGCGCCCTCGTGGCCGAGGACACACGGGGCATAGCCGGTGGGATCGGCACCGGAGGCGGTGTAGAGGTCGGTGTGGCAGACCCCACAGGCGGCGAGCCTGACCAGCGCCTCGCCCGCCTGCGGCTCGTTCAGCTCGACCTCCTGGACGACGAGCGGCTGCCCGAACTCCTCCAGCACTGCAGCGCGGATCCTCACGGCCGCGATCGTACTCCGTTGCCGACTAGCGCCGATCCGGCGCTGCGCTCTGGGGGGCGCCCCAGACCCCCGTGAACGCATGGGCCGCGGGCGGCCGCGCCCGTCACGCCGGTCGCGGCGGCGTGACCGCTGCGAGCGGCTCGACTCGCACCGCGCTGACCTTGTACTCCGGCGTACCGATCAGCGGGTCGCCGACGTCGTGCGTCAGCCAGTTCACCTTCGCCTGCGCGAAGTGGAGCGCCATCCAGACGAGGCCCGGGTAGACGCGATCCGAGATCGAGGCGCGGGCCTCGAGATCGCCGCGACGGGAGACGAGCCGGGCCCAGTCGCCCTCGGCCAGGCCGAGCGCGGACGCGTCCTCGATCGAGATCTCGAAGAACGGGTCTTCCTGCTTGTCGGTGATCCCGGCCTCGCGCATCGTCATCGTCGCCGAGTTGTAGTGGTAGAGCGTGCGGCCGGTCGAGAGCGTCAGCGGGTACTCGGCGTCGGGCAGCTCGATCGGCGGTTGGTACTCGACCGGCCAGAGCTTGCCCTTCCCGTTCGGCCGCGCCGGTCGCGGGGCATGCAGGATCTTCGACCCCGGGTCGTCCCGGTCGAGGCACGGCCACTGGATGCCCTGCTCCTCGAGCCGGTCGTAGCGGATGCCGTACCAGTTCGGGCACAGGTCGGCGAGCTCGTTCCAGACCGACTCGGCGTCCGCGTACTCGGGCCACGAAGCGCCCATCGCCCGCGCGAGCTGGACGACGATGTCGCGGTCGACCCGAGCCTCGCCCGGGCAGGGCACGCCGGCCCGCACGCGGTTCACGCGCCGCTCGGTGTTCGTGAACGTGCCGTCCTTCTCCGCGAAGCTCGACGCCGGGAAGACGACGTCCGCATGCTTCTCCGTGAGCTCGTTCAGGAACAGATCCTGCGCGACCACGAACTCGACGTGCTCGAAGCCCTCGTCGACGTGCTTCGCATTCGGCTCGGTCTGCCCGGGGTTCTCGCCGACGAGGTAGAGCGCCTTCGTCCGCCCGTCGTGGAGCCCGGAGATGATCTGGTCGAGCCGGTAGCCCGGCGTCTCGGGCACGTCCACGCCCCAGGCCGCGGCGAACTTCGCGCGCACCTCCGGGTCGTCGGCGGACTGGTAGCCCGGGTAGTACGCCGGGTTGGCGCCGGAGTCGTTCAGGCCCTGGACGTTGTTCTGGCCGCGGAGCGCGTTCAGACCGGTCGACTCGTAGCCGAGGTGACCCGTGGCGAGGACGAGGTTGGAGAGCGACCAGATGTTGTCGACGGCGCAGGCGTGCTCGGTGATCCCGAGCGTGTAGAAGACCGCCGCATGCCGCTCGGTCGCGTACTCGCGTGCCGTGGCGCGGATGTCCTCGGCCGGAACCCCCGTGACCTGCTCGGCCGCCTCGGGCGTGTAGCGGGCGACGATCTCGCGCACCTCCTCGACGCCCTCGGTGTGCTCCGCGATATAGGCGTCGTCCTGCAGGCCCTCCTCGAAGATCACGTGCAGCATCGCGTTGATCAGCCAGACGTCGCTGCCCGGCCGCAGCTGCAGGTGCCGCTTGGCGATCTTCGTCAGCCAGATCTTGCGCGGATCCGCCACGACGAGGGTCGCGCCCTTGCGCACCGCCTTCTTCATCCGCAGCGCCAGCACCGGGTGGGCCTCGGTCGTGTTCGAGCCGATCACGAGCAGGAAGCGGCAGTCCTCGATCTCCGGGATCGAGTTGGTGCTTGCTCCTCTGCCCAACGACCTGACCAGGCCGTAAAGAGTCGGCGCGTGTCAGGTGGCTTCGCAGGAGTGGATCGAGTTGGTCCCGATCACCCCCCGCGCCAGCTTCTGCAGCAGGTAGTTCTCCTCGTTCGTCAGGCGCGCCGAGGCGAGGATGCCGATCGACTGCGGGCCATGGCGCTCGCGGACGAGGGACAGTCCCTCGGCCGCGGCCCGGAGAGCCGTGTCCCAGTCGGCCGGGTGGAGCTCGCCGTCCTCGCCGCGGACGAGCGGACGGGTGAGCCGGTCCGGGTGGTGAACGAAGTTGAAGGCGAAGCGGCCCTTGACGCAGAGGTTGCCGTCGTTGGAGACGTAGCCCGGGTCCGACGTGACCTTGACGATCTGCTTCGTCTCCGGGTCGACGTTGAGGTCGATCTGGCAGCCGACGCCGCAAAACGTGCACGTCGTCTTCGTCCTGACGAGCGCGCGCTCGTGGCCGGCCGGCGCGCCGCCGAGGAACTGCTCGTGGATCGCCCCGGTCGGGCACACGCTGAGACAGCCGCCGCACAGCTCGCACTCCGTATCGAGCCAGGAGTGGCCGTGCGTCGGCACGACACGGGCCTCGGCGCCGCGCCCCTCGAACACGAGCGCCGAGCACTGCATGACCTCCTGCGTGTAGCGGACGCAGCGGTTGCAGAGGATGCAGGCGCCGGGGTCGTAGCCCATCAGCCGGTTGCGGTCCTCGTACGGCTCGCGGGTCGCGTCCGGCAGCAGGAACGGCGCCTGCGCGTCGAGCTCCTCTGCCAGGTCGACGAGCTCGTTCGGGCGGCCGCCCGGGTTCGGGCTCAGGTGCTCGGCGAGCAGCATCTCGGTCAGCGTCTTCCGCAGCGCGCCGTTTTCGCCGTTCGTCGAAACGACCATGCCCTCGCGCACGCGCTGGGCACAGGCCGGCACGGGCCGCGGCGCGCCCTCGAGGTCGACGAGGCACATGCGACAGCCGCCGTAGGGATCGAGCTTGTCGTCGTGGCAGAGCGTCGGGATGAACGTCCCGACCCGCGCGGCGGCGTGCACGAGCAGCTCGCCCTCCGGGGCCGAGACGCGCTTCCCGTCGAGCGTGAACTCGACCACGGCGCGGATCGTACTCGTCAGGCGGCGTCGAAGGTGACGACGAGCCGCGCGATCCGGTCGCCCGCGCGCGTGAGCCGCAGGTCGCCGGCCGCGCGGCCCTCGTCCCGCAGCCATGCGTAGCGCGCCAGCACCTCGTCGCCTGCCTCGGCCGCCTCGAGCATCTCGATCTCGTCGTCGGGCGGCCGGTCGCGATAGCCGGCGGAGATCGCGTCGCGCCCGTGGAACGGGCCGACGGGCACGCCCTCGAAGACAAGCTCGGCGTCGTCCGTGAACAGCTCCAGCATCGGCCCGAAGTCGCCCGAGCGCACGCCCGCGTTGAAGCGCTCGACGTGCTCGGCGAGGAGCTCGAGGCCGGTCACGTCCCGGACGCTAACGCACCCGTTCGAGGCATTCGCCGACGAGGATTCCCGGCCGATGCCGGAACGATGAGGCTCAGCTTGCTGGCAGCCGTCGCCGTCACGGCCGCAGTTCTCGCCACGTCCGTCGGCGCAGCGCCGACACCCTTGTCCCCCGCTCCGGGAAGCTCGACGACGTCGACCCATCCGACGTTCCACTGGCGAGTCGCCGCACCCGAGGTCTCCGACTCGATCACCATCGCCAAGTCGCCGAAGCTGGCCGCCAACGGCGAGTTCGTCACGGCCGACCTCGTCGACGAGGACGACCTCCAGCCGGACGCGACGAGCTGGTCGCCGACCCGGCCGCTCCCCGCGGGGACGTACTTCTGGCACGTGGGCTCGGTGGACACGACGCCCGGCGCGGCGCCCGGCGGCCTCTTCACGCCGGTTGCGAAGCTCACGATCCGTGGGGCCGTCGCAGTGCAGTCACTGAAGCTGCAGTGGGCCGGCCGGCAGTTCCTGGCGTTGCTGTCCGTGAAGGCGAACGTGACCAGCGTCAACGTCGACGCCCGCCTGTTCAGCGGCACCCATCTCCTCGGGTCACACAAGGCGACGACGAACAACCTCAACCTCGACCAGCCGACGACGGATCAGTCCGTGTTCACGATTCCCTCGAACGTCAAGCGCGGCACGAAGCTTCGCCTCGTCGTCAAGCTGACGATCAAGGGCACCACGGCAACGGCCACGCTGGTCAAGAACCTCCGCGCGCCGTAGGTTCGCCGCAGCGTTCGGCTGCGCATGCGGTTCTGATTGAATCGAGGCATGTCGGCTGACGCGACAACGCTTTCCGTCGGCGGCGTCGACTACGCGGTCTGGCGGCTGGGCGACGTCTCGCACCTCCCGTTCTCGCTGCGGATCTTGCTCGAGAACGTGCTGCGGACGAGCAGCGCGGAGGACGCCGAGGCCGTCCGTGGCTGGCGCGCGACCGACGAACCCTCGCAGGAGATCGGCTTCACGCCCGCCCGCGTGCTACTCCAGGACTTCACGGGCGTGCCGGCGGTCGTCGACCTCGCTGCCATGCGCGACGCGATGCGAGACCTCGGCGGCGACCCCGCCCGCATCAACCCGCAGCTCCCGGCCGAGCTCGTCATCGACCACTCGGTGCAGGTCGACGTCTACGCGAGCCCGCTCGCGCTCTTCCGCAACACCGAGATCGAGTTCGAGCGCAACCGCGAGCGCTACGCGTTCCTGCGCTGGGGCCAGCAGGCGTTCGAGAACTTCTCCGTCGTCCCGCCTTCGACCGGGATCGTCCACCAGGTCAACCTCGAGTTCCTCGCACGCGTGATCGAGGTGCGCGAGGTCGGCGGTCGCGTCCAGGCGTTTCCGGACACGCTCGTCGGCACCGACTCGCACACGACGATGGTCAACGGGCTCGGCGTGCTCGGTTGGGGCGTGGGCGGGATCGAAGCCGAGGCGGCGATGCTCGGCGAGGCGATCTCGATGCTCGTGCCGCAGGTCGTCGGCTTCAAGCTCACCGGCGCGCTGCCGGAGCGCGCGACGGCGACCGACCTCGTCCTCACGGTGACGCAGATCCTCAGGAAGGTGGGCGTCGTCGGGAAGTTCGTCGAGTTCTTCGGCGAGGGCCTGGCCGCGCTGCCGCTCGCCGACCGCGCCACGATCGGGAACATGTCTCCCGAATACGGCGCGACGTGCGGCTTCTTCCCGGTCGACGAGCGAACCGTCGAGTACCTGCGCCTGACCGGGCGGCCCGCCGACCGCGTTCAGCTCGTCGAGGCCTACTGCAAGGAGAACGGCCTCTGGCACGACCCCGCCGACGGCGAGCCGGCGTACTCGCAGGTCGTCGAGCTCGACCTCTCGACCGTCGAGCCGAGCCTCGCCGGCCCGCGCCGCCCGCAGGACCGTGTGCCGCTCGCGCGGGCGAAGCAGGCATTTCTCGAGGAGCTGCCGACGTTCGGCGTCGACTACGGCAATTCGCACGACGCCGGCGTCGCCGACACGTTCCCGGCAAGCGATCCCGTCTCCGAGCAGGCGCCGGGGCACGCGGACATCCACGTGGCGGCCCAGGTAGACGTCCAGGCGGTCGCCGTCGCTGAGCGGCCCGGCGGGGTCGAGGTCGAACTGGACGGCGAGACGTTCGAGCTCGAGCACGGGGCCGTCGTGATCGCCGCGATCACGAGCTGCACGAACACCTCCAATCCGTCCGTGATGATCGCCGCAGGCCTGCTGGCGAAGAAGGCGGTCGAGCGTGGCCTCATGCGCAAGCCATGGGTGAAGTCGAGCCTCGCGCCCGGCTCCAAGGTCGTCACGGACTACTACGACGCAGCCGGCCTGACGCCCGCGCTCGAACAGCTCGGCTTCAACCTCGTCGGCTACGGCTGCACGACCTGCATCGGGAACTCCGGGCCGCTTGCGGAGCCGATCTCGAAAGGTGTCGCCGACGGCGATCTCGTCGTGTGCGCCGTCCTCTCCGGCAACCGCAACTTCGAGGCGCGCATCCACCCCGAGGTGAAGGCGAACTACCTCGCCTCTCCGCCGCTTGTGGTCGCCTATGCGCTCGCCGGGCGGATGGACCTCGACCTCGAGACGGAGCCGATCGGCCGCGACCGCGACGGAAACGACGTCTACCTCGCGGACATCTGGCCCGCACCCGAGGAAGTGCAGGAGGTGATCGCCCGCACGGTTCGCAGCGAGATGTACACGCACACATACAGCGACGTCTACGCGGGCGACGAGCACTGGCGCTCGCTGCCCGTGCCTGCGGGCGACCTGTTCGCGTGGGAGCCGGATTCGACCTACGTGCGGCAGCCGCCGTACTTCGAGGGCATGTCGCGCGAGCCCGGCACGATCGGGGACGTCCACGGCGCGCGCTGCCTCGTCATGGTCGGCGACTCGGTCACGACCGACCACATCTCCCCCGCCGGCTCGATCAAGCCCGACAGCCCGGCGGGGCAGTACCTGACGGAGCACGGCGTCGAGCGCAAGGCCTTCAACTCCTACGGCTCACGGCGCGGCAACCACGAGGTACTCGTCCGCGGCACGTTCGCGAACGTGCGGCTCCGCAACCTGCTCGTACCCGGCTCGGAGGGCACCTGGACGGTGCACGTCCCCACCGGCTCCGAGATGACGATCTACGAGGCGTCCAAGCGGTACCTGGCCGCCGGTGTGCCGCTCGTCGTGATCGCCGGCAAGGAGTACGGCTCCGGCTCCTCGCGCGACTGGGCCGCGAAAGGGCCGCTCCTCCTCGGCGTGCGCGCGGCGATCGCGGAGAGCTACGAGCGGATCCACCGGTCGAACCTGCTGATGATGGGGATCCTGCCGCTGCAGTTCATGGACGGCGAGAGCGCCGCGTCGCTCGGCCTGACCGGCCGCGAGGAGTTCGCGATCGAGGGCGTCGAGAACGCCGAGGCGAGCGAGGTCACCGTTCACGCTGACGACACGGTCTTCCAGGCCCGCCTCCGGCTGGACACGCCCCGCGAGCGCGAATACCTCCGCCACGGCGGCATCCTGCCGTTCGTCCTGCGCCGCCTCCTCGACTCCTGACCGAGCGCGTCCTCAGCTGGGAGGGCTGCCACAACGTCCGCGACCTGGGCGGGCATCCGACCGCGGACGGCCGCGAGACGAGCTTCGGCGCCGTCGTGCGGGCCGACAGCGTGCAACACCTCACGGCCGCCGGACGGCGCGCACTCGTGGAGTACGGCGTCCGCACCGTCGTCGACCTGCGCCGCCACGACGAGCGCACGCGCGACGTGCCGCTCGAGCCGCCGGTGGACGTCGTCCACGTCCCGCTCGACGACTGGCACCAGGAGGAGATCCACCGCGTCTGGCGCGGCGAAGGCGACGACGAGGAGGGCGTCCGCGCCGCCTACGGGATGATGACCGAGTCGCTGGCGCCGAACTTCGCACGGGCGATCGAGGTCGTGGCCGACGCGCCGCCGGGAGCCGTGGTCGTCCACTGCTACGCAGGCAAGGACAGGACCGGCCTCACGTGCGCCATGCTCCTGCGTCTCGTGGGCGTCGGCATCGCCGACATCGCCGCCGACTACGGCCTCTCGGGGGACAACATCCGCCCGCTGATCCAACCGTGGGCGGACGCGGCGCCCGACGAGCGCGAGCGGGCGCTGCGGCTCCGGATCGGCTCCTCGCCGCCGCGCGTGATGACGGACGTCCTCGCCGCGCTCGAGGAGCGCCACGGCGACATGCGCGGCTACCTTCTCGACGCGGGCGCGAGCCCGGCCGTGCTCGACCGCGCCCGCGAGCGGCTCCTCGGATGACCCGCCCGCCGCTGCTCGTCGTCGTGACGGGGATGCCGGCGGCCGGAAAGACGACACTCGCGAGCAAGCTCGCGGCGAGACTCGAGCTGCCTCTGATCGAGAAGGACGAGATCAAGGAGGCGCTGTTCGACACGCTCGGCGTCGGCGACGTGGAGTGGTCGCAACGGCTCGGCGACGCGGTCTATCCGCTCGTGTTCCTGTTCGTCGGGCGCGTCCTCGCCGCCGGGAGCCCGGTGATCGCCGAGGCGAACTTCTTCCGCGGCGATCAGGAGCTCCGCTTCCGGGAGCTGCCGCCGCACCGCGTCGTCCAGATCCATTGCCACGCCCCGCTCGACGTCCTGCTCGAGCGCTACGGCGCACGACCCGAACGCCATCCGGGGCACCTCGACGGCGTGCGCGCCGACGAGCTCGTCGAGCGGTACGAGAGCGGCCGCAACGGGCCGCTCGACCTCGACGGCGAGCTGATCGAGCTCGACACGAGCCGTCCTGTGGACGTGGGCACGCTCGCCGAACGGCTGGGCGCCCTGCTCTAGCAGTCAGTCGTCGCCGAAGAGCCGGCTCCAGCGGTGCAGCGCCCAGCCCGGGATGAAGCGGTTGTCCGTGAGGACAAGGCCGCCGATCGCGAGAGCGGAGCCGCAGATGATCGCCAGCCACGAGAGCACGCCCGGAACCTCGAGGGCGTAGAAGTGCCGCCCGAACGGCAGAATCAGAACGGCCGCGTAGATGCCGCCGAGAGCGGCGCAGAGCGCTCCGACCCAGGCGCCGCGGCGCGCCGTCGTCGACTCGAGCGCGAGGATCAGGTACAGGCCGACGATCAACAGGACCGTGGCAGCCACCGTTCGCGACTCCTTCAACGAGTGGGCAAGCACCTCGTGCACGAACAGGTAGCTCGAGAGCACTCCGAGGCCGGCGGCGGTTCCCGCCGGAATCGCGAACCGAGCGATGTCCCGGAGGAAGCCCTTGATCCTGAAGTCGCCGACGCTCGGCGAGAGCGCCAGGAAGAAACCAGGGATCCCGATCGCGAGCGACGCGACCAGCGACAGGTGACGCGGCAGCAGCGGGTAGGCAATCGGCGTCAGCCCAATCGACACGACCAGGAAAACCGCGACCGCCGACTTGGTCACGAACAGCTTCGTGACGCGCGTGAGGTTACGGAGCACCTTCCGCCCCTCGGCGATCATGTCCGGCACGGAGCCGAAGTCGTTCTGGACGAGCACGAGATCCGCGACGCTCCTCGCCATCTGCGACCCCGACCCCTGCGCGATCCCGAGGCGAGACGCCTTCAGCGCCGGCACGTCGTTGACGCCGTCGCCGATCATCGCCACGTACCTGCCCTCGGCGCGCAGCGCCTCGACGACGCTCTTCTTCCCCTCCGGTGAGATGCGACCGATGACCGATGTCCCGAGCACCGCCTTCGCGAGCTCGGGCAGACTAGTCGGCAGCTTGCTCCCGTCCAGCGGCGGCCCTTTCTCCGGCACGCCGGCCTCGCGCGCGATCGCGGCCACGGTCTCCGGCCGGTCGCCGGAGAGCACGCGCAACTCGATGTTCTGCGCGAGCAGGTACTCGACGGTCTCACGCGCGTTCGGCCGCAGCTGCTCGCCGATCACGACGATGCCGATCGGGTGAAGGTCGAGCGGCGGCCCGTCCTCGGGCTTCACGTTCCCGAGGTCAACCGTCGTGGTGCCGATCGCGACCACCCGGCGCCCCTGCGCCGCTTCGGACTCGGCCTGTTCCTTGAGACCGTCGAGCGGGAACAGCTCCGGCGCGCCGAGCACGTACTTGTCGTCCCCGATCTCGATCGCGCTCCAGCGTCGGCTGGACGAGAACGGCACCTCGACGGTCGGCCGCTCCCCCGCGGCCGAGAACGCCGTGTGGATCGACTCCAAGGTGGACGTTCGGCTCACGGCGCTCGCTCCGTACCGCGCGAGTGCCTGGTCGAGCTCGTCCTTCGTCGTTCCCGGTGCCGGCACAGTGTCCAGCACCTTCGGCTCCGGCTCGGTCAGTGTGCCCGTCTTGTCCGTGCAGACGAGGTCGACCGAGGCCAGCGATTCGAGCGCGTTCAGCTGCTGGACGAGCGCTCCTCGCCGCGCCATTCGGAGCGCGGCCACGGCAAAGGTCAGACTCGTGAGCAGAATCAGTCCCTCCGGCACGATCGTGACGGTGGCCGCGACCGCAGTCGGCACCGCGTCGCTCAGTTTGGTGTGCCGGTGGTAGAGCGCGTAGCCCAGGATGAGGCCGAGCGGCACGATCACGCCGACGAGGATGAGCAGCAGGTTGTTGAGTGCGCGCTCGAGCGGCGAGCGCGGATGCCGGAACGAGCGTGCCTCGCCCGCGATCCTCGACGCGTAGCTCTCCTCGCCGACGGCCGTCACCTCGAACTCGCCGATGCCCTCGGCCACGAACGAGCCGGAGCGCACCTCCTCCGAAGGCCCGCGATCCACCGGCCGCGACTCTCCCGTCAGGATCGACTCGTCGACCCTGAGGCCCGAAGCGGTGCGAATGTGCCCGTCGGCGACGATCTGGTCGCCCGCCTGGACGCGGAGCAGGTCGCCGACGACGACCTTGTCGACACCGACCTTCCGCGCGGCGCCGTCTCTGACGACGGTCGCTGTCGGCGCCACGAGTGCGGCCAGCCGGTCCAGCGCCCGCTTGGCCCTCACCTCCTGGACGATCCCGATCGTCGTGTTGAAGAACAGGATCCCGAGGAAGAGCGCGTCCTGCCACTCGCCGAACGCGATCGTCACCGCACCGGCGACGGCCAGGATCAGGTTGAAGATCGTGAAGACGTTGGCGCGGACGATGCTCGCGTACGAGCGGCTCGTCGCCGGGGGTCGCTGCGGCCCCCGCGCCTGGAGCCGCCGCGCGGCCTCCGCCTCGGTGAGCCCGCTCGGTGGCGGCGACGCCGCCACCGCCGTCGTCGCGGTCGCCATCGGGAGAACCTATCCCGATTCGGACGCCGGAGCGAGCCGGGCGCCTCATCCGGTGCCAGGCACGTACCTGGCACGTGCCTGGCACCGATTCGTTCTAAAGCTTGATACAGTGTTTTTAGTGGACGTGCTGTCGGGGATCGCTCAACCGGAACTGCGGGAGATCGTGCTCTTCGCGCGCTCGCAGGCACGGCCGGTGAGCGCGGATGACGTCGCGACGCGGTTCCGGATCCACCGCACGGTTGCGCGGGGACGGCTCGAGCGGCTCGCCGCTGCCGGACTGCTCACCGTCTCGTTCGAGCGCCGCTCGGGCCGGTCGGGGCCCGGTGCAGGAAGGCCAGCGAAGCTGTACGGCGTGCCTCCCGAGACGAGCGCGATCGAGTTCCCGGCCCGGCACTACGACCGGCTGGTCGCGCATCTGCTCGACGCCGTGCCCGAGCAGGGACGCGAGATCGCCCTCGCCGAGGCGGGCGTTGCGTTCGCCGGCGACCTCACCGAGATCGCCGGTCTCGGCCGCACCCGAGGCATCCGCTCGGCCGCCGAGCGCGCCTGTGCGGCGCTCGGCAAGCTCGGCTTCCAGGCCTCCGTGAGCGAGTCCACCGAGAACAGCGTCACGATCACCACGCCGACCTGCCCGCTGCGGCCCCTCGTCGTCGCCGACCCCGCTGCGGTGTCCGTCGACCGCGGCATGTGGATGGGCCTCCTCGCCGCGTACCTCCCGCGCAGCCGACCGTGCAGCGTCACCTGCGAGACGCAAGGATGTCTCGACAGCCACGCGTCCTGTCGCGTCCTCCTCACGTTCGCGGCCGGCAGTCCAAATACCAACGGACACTCGTAAGAAGCGATCGAGGAAGGAGACATCGTGAGCTCGTACCGCTACCTGATCGTCGGAGGAGGCATGACCGCCGATGCCGCCTGCCGGGGGATCCGCGAGCACGACGCTGACGGCTCGATTGGGCTCGTCGGCGCGGAGAGCCACCCGCCGTACGATCGGCCGCCGCTCTCGAAGGCGCTCTGGCAGGGCAAGGACGAGAGCACGATCTGGCGCGGCACCGGCGAGCTCGGCGCCGAGCTCCACCTCGGGCGCAGAATCGTCTCGCTCGACCTGGACGCGCACAGCGCGACCGACGACCAGGGCGACGAGTACGGCTACGAGCGCCTCTTGCTCGCGACCGGCGGCCGCCCGCGGCGGATCCCCGGCGTGGACGACGCGGTCTACTTCCGGACGTTCGACGACTACCAGCGCCTCCGGCAGCTGTCGCGCGACGGCGGACGCTTCGTGGTCGTCGGCGGCGGCTTCATCGGCTCCGAGATCGCCGCGGCGCTGCAGTCGAACGGCGCCGATGTGACGATGCTCTTCCCGGACGACGGGATCTGCGCACGCCTCTTCCCGGCCGCGCTCTCGAGCTTCGTCACGGAGTACTACCGCGAACAGGGCGTCGAGGTGCTGACCGGAGAGCGCGTCCAGGCGGGCGACGCCCGGCTCGAAGGCGCAATGGGAGTCGTGGCCGGCCTCGGAATCGAGCCGGACACGGAACTCGCCGAGCAGGCCGGCCTGTCCGTCGACAAGGAAATCGCCGTCGACGCCTTCGGGCGCGTGATCGGAGGCGAGGACGTCTTCGCCGCGGGTGACGTCGCGCGCTTCCCAGTCCCCGCCCTCGGCACCGAGATGCGGGTCGAGCACGAGGATCACGCGCGCATGCACGGCAAGGTCGTCGGCGCCAACATGGCCGGGGCAGACACGCCCTACGACCACCTGCCGTTCTTCTACTCGGACCTGTTCGACCTCGGCTACGAAGCGGTCGGCGAAGTCGACTCGCGCCACGCGACGGTCGAGCACTGGAAGGAGCCGGGCCGCGAGGGCGTTGTTGCGTACGTGGACGACGGCATGAAGCCGCGCGGATTCCTGCTCTGGAACGTCTGGGGCAAGGTCGACGCCGCGCGCGAACTGATCCGCGCCGGGCAACCGGTCGACGAGTCCACCGTGACGGAACTCGCCGGCTAGGTGCGATGAGCGTCGCCGCCCAGTACGACCTGTTCCAGCGCTCGATCAAGCGCCGGCCCGGCACCGAGCTCCTCTGCGAGTACGTGTTCCGCCCGGCCGCGCAGGTCGTCGTGATCCTGCTCCGTCCGCTGCGCGTGGCACCGCCGGCGGTGGTGCTCGCAAACGCAGCTTGCGGCCTCGCCGGTGCCGTGGCGATCGCGCGCGGCAACCTGGTCGCGGGTGCGCTGCTGCTGCAGGCGAAGACGCTGCTCGACAACGCCGACGGGCAGCTCGCGCGCGCCACCGGGCGAGTGTCCGTCCTCGGCCGCTACCTCGACTCCGAGTCGGACCTGCTCGTGAACGCCGCCGTGCTGGGCGCGGTCGGGCACGCGACCGGCGAGCCGTTCCTCGCGCTTGCCGCCTTCGTCGTGCTCACGCTCGTCCTCAGCCTCGACTTCGACCTGGAGCGGCTGTATCGGCGCGAGCGCGGCGACGAGCGCGATCCGGCGCCGCCCGCGACCGACGGGCTCGCGCGCGTCCTCGCACGCGTCTACGCCGTGGTCTACGAAACGCAGGACCGGCTGATCGAGTCGTTCGTCGAATGGCGGCTCCGCAGCGCGGCTCCGGCAGAGCGCCTCGCCTACCACGACCGCACCACGCTTCGGATCCTGGCCAACTTCGGGCTCTCGACCCAGCTCGCCGTCCTCGGCGTCTGCCTGGCCGTCGGGCGACCCGAGATCTACCTGTACGTCATCCTCGGCTGCGGTGTCGCGATCGTGCCGCTCTTCCTGCGGAGAGAACTGCTCGCGCGCCGGGCCCGGCGACCGTCCACCACGAGGAGGTAACGAGTGCAGAGCGAGAACGTCGTCGATCTTCGAGAGGCCCTCTCCCACCGGGCCGAGCCTGCGCCGCGAGAGATCGGCCCCGACGACTGGCGGCGCTACGAGCAGTACATGGAGGCGATCTTCACCGCGCTCGGCATGGCCGCGGACACACCCGGCACCCGCGAGACGCCGGCGAGGTTCCTGCGCGCGCTCCATGACGCGACGGCCGGCTACGACGGCGACCCGAAGCTGCTGACCGCGTTTCCGGCCGAGGGCCGCGGCGGGCCGGACAGCCTGGTCAGCCAGGTGGTCGAAGGGCCCATCTCCTTCCACTGCCTCTGCGAGCACCACGCGCTTCCCTTCTTCGGCGCCGCCCACGTTGCCTACGTGCCGCGGGCGGAGATCATCGGCATCTCCAAGCTGACGCGACTCGTCCAGCTCTACGCGCGGCGCTTCACGGTGCAGGAGCGGCTCGGCGAGCAGATCGCCGACTCGCTCGTCGACCTGATCGAGCCGCACGGCGTCGCGGTGCACCTCGAGGCCGCTCACCTCTGCACGCAGATGCGCGGCGTGCGGGAGGAGAACTCGCGCACCGTGACGACGTTCTGGCGCGGCGGCTACACGGACGACCAGGCCCTGCGGCAGGACTTCCTCACGCTCGTCCAGCGCTCGTGAACCCGCTCGAGCTCCTCTACGAGGCCGACGGCATGCCTGCCTTCGACCTTCCGGAGGAGCTCGAGCAGCTGTACGGCGGCGTGTTCGGCCTGGCACCGCCGCTGCTCTTCGCCAACTTCGTCGAGACGCTCGACGGCGTCGTCGCGATCCGCTCCGAGCCGCGGACGAACCGGCTCGTGAGCGGCGACAGCGAGGCCGACCGGTTCGTGATGGGCCTCCTGCGCGCGTGCGCCGACTCGGTGCTGCTCGGCTCCGGCACGCTGCACGGCTCGCCGACGTCCGTCTGGACCGCGGAGCGCGCCTACCCGGACGGCGCCGACGCGTTCGCCGAGTTGCGGCGCCGTCTCGGCCTCGCGCCCGACCCTGAGCTCGCCGTGCTCACCGCGCGCGGCGCGCTCGAGCCCGGGCACCCGGCCCTCGAACGCGGCGCCGTCGTGCTGACGACGAAGGAAGGCGCGAGCCGCTGCCGTGGGCGGCTCTCGGAGGCGGTCGAGGTCGTCGTGCTCGCGGGTGAGGCGTCCGTCGATCCGGCCGAGGCGGTCGCCGTCCTCCGCGAGCGGGGACGCCGCTCGATCCTGTCGGAGGCCGGGCCGCACGTCTTCGGCTCGCTCCTCGCTGCCGGCCTCGTCGACGAGCTGTTCCTCACGGTCTCGCCGCTCCTGGCCGGGCGCTCGCCGCTCGGAGAGCGGCTCGGCCTCGTCGAGGGCGAGGAGCTGCTTCCCGGCCGCGCCGATCCGGCCCGTCTGCTCGGGGTACGACGCGACGGGGGACATCTCTTCCTGCGCTACGGGCTATCGTCCGGCGCGTGACGACCGGCCTGCACGAGCTCCCGCGCGAGCGTACGCAGCTCCTCGACAACCTCGGCTGGATCCGCCGGAACGTCGGGCCGGTCACGCCCGAGCTGTCCGACGCACTCGCCGACCACATGAACATCCGGCGCGGCGAGGTGGCCGAGGTGGCTTCGTTCTACTCGTACCTGCGCCTGCCCGCCGACGTCGTCCGCGTCTGCACGGGCCCGGTCTGCGACTGCCTCGGCGGACGCGACCTGCTCGCGCAGAACCCGGGCGCGGTCGAGGTGCCCTGCATCGGCCACTGCGACCTCGCGCCGGCCATGCTGCGCGGCGACGAGGTCGTGCCTGCCGTCACACACGCGACCAACCACGGCTCCTCGATCGACCTGCTCGGACCGGACGAGGCCCGCGATCCGCCCGCACTCGAGCCCGACCGGATCCTGGCCGAGCTCGAGGCGTCCGGGCTCGTCGGCTACGGCGGCGCCGGGTTCCCGACGTTCCGCAAGTGGGCGGCGGTGCGCGACTATCCCGGCCCGCGGGTCGTGATCGTCAACGCCGACGAGGGCGAGCCCGGGACGATCAAGGACCGCTACGTCATGGAGCTGCGGCCGCACCTGCTCGTCGAGGGGATCGAGATCGCGCTGCGCTTCGCCGAGGCCGACGAGGGCTACGTCTATCTCCGGGAGGAGTACACGACGGCCCGGGAGCAGCTCGCCGCCGCGATCGCCGTCCGCGGGCTGCCCGTCACGATCGTCACCGGCGCCGGCTCCTACGTCTGCGGCGAGGAGACCGCGATGCTCGAGTCGATGGAGGGGCGTCGCGGCATGCCGCGGCTGCGCCCGCCGTTCCCGGTCGAGGCGGGCTTCCTCGGCCGGCCGACGCTGATCAACAACGTCGAGACGCTGGCGCACATCCCAGCCATTCTCCGGCTCGGCGGCGCGGCATGGCCGCGCGTCCGGCTCTGGTCGGTGTCAGGAGCGGTCGCGAACCCCGGCTGCTACGAGGCGCCCGTCGACGCGACGGCGCGGCAACTGATCGACGAGTACGCGGGCGGCGCGACCGGGGAGATCGGCGCGATCGTACCGGGCGGCGCCGCCTCCGGGATCATCCCGCCGGACGCGCTCGACGTGCCGCTCACTCGCGAGGGCCTCGCTCCCTTCGGGTCGGGACCGGGCTCGGCCGGCCTGCAGGTCTTCCCGGCCTCGTACTCGGTGCTGCGGCTCCTGCGCGAGACGATGCGCTTCTTCGCCGAGGAGTCGTGCCAGAAGTGCACGCCCTGCCGGATCGGCACCCGCGGGCTCGAGCACGTCCTCCACGAGCTCGAGGAGGGCCGCCCGGCGATGCCTCCAACGCAGCTCGAGGAGTGGCTCGTCGCGATGGAGAAGGGCTCGATCTGCGGCCTCGGCCAGGGCGCGCCCGTCCCGCTGCGCGGCGCGATGCGCCACTGGCCGCAGCTATTCGCGCCGCTACAGGGTTCGCCGAGCTAGATCAGCCCGAGCTCGCGGCCGACGCGCTCGAACGCCTCCAGCGCGCGGTCGAGGTGCTCGTCCTCGAGTGCCGCCGACATCTGGACGCGGATCCGAGCCGTCCCCTCCGGCACGACCGGGAAGCCGAAGCCGGTGACGAAGATGCCCTCGTCCAGCAGCCTCTGCGACATCTTGATCGCGAACGCGGTCTCGCCGACGATGATCGGGATGATCGCCCCCTCGCCGTCGAGCGGCGCGTAGCCGATCTCGCGCAGTTGCGAGCGGAAACGTGCCGTGATCGTGTGCAGCCGTTCGACGAGCGCCGGCTCGCGGCGCAGCACGCGCACCGCCTCGAGCGCGGAGCAGGCGACGGTGGGCGGGAGCGCATTCGAGAACAGGTGCGGACGCGAGCGCTGGAACAGCACGTCGCACACCTCCTCGCTGGCCGCGATGTAGCCGCCGGCCGCGCCGCCGAGCGCCTTCCCGAGCGTGCTCGTGATCGCGTCCACCTCGCCGAGGACGCCGAAGTGTTCGGCGACGCCGCGGCCCGTGTCGCCCATCACGCCGGTGCCGTGCGAGTCGTCGACGAGGACGACGGCCTCGTGCTCGCGCGCGAGCTCGAGGATGTCGGGGAGCCGCGCGAGGTCGCCCTCCATCGAGAAGACGCCGTCGGTGATCACGAGCTTGCGCTGGTGCGGCTCGCACGACTCCAGCCCTGCGCGCAGCTCGTTCATGGACGAATGGCTGTAGATCACCTTCCGTGCGGGCTTCGAGAGCCGGATCGCGTCGATGATCGACGCGTGGTTGAGCGCGTCCGAGAGGATCACCGTGTTCTCGTCCGTCAGGCTCGGGATCGACGCCTCGTTCGCGTTCCAGCAGGAGACGTAGGTGAGCGACGCCTCGGTTCCGGAGAAGTCTGCGAGCGCCCGCTCGAGCTCGAGATGCGGCTCGAACGTCCCGCAGATGAACCGCACCGAGCCGGTCCCGGCGCCGTAGCGGCGCAGGCCTTCGATGCCCGCCTCGACCACCTCGGGTCGCCCGGCGAGACCGAGGTAGTTGTTGGAGGAGAGCACGAGCACCTCTCCGCGGCCCTCCATCTCGACGACCGGGCCCTGCGGCGACTGGAGCACGTTCGCGTGCTTGTACGTCCCCGCCTCGCGCAGGCCGTCCAGCTCGGCGCCGAGCGCCCGGTCGAGCTCCGTGCCGGCGGAGCTCATCTGTGGGTCCACCTCCCCGGTCCGGACGTCGCCTCGACCGGCTCGCGCGCGGGGCTCTCCGCCGCCTGCGCCACCGGCGGTCGCCCGCCCGGGTAGACGACGATCTTGCACGCCTCGCCGGCCTCGAGCTTCTCGAACGCCGGTTCGAAGTCCTCGAGCGCGATCTCGTCGGTGATCAGCGGACGCAGGTCGACGACACCGCTGCCGAGCAGCCAGCGCGTCTTGTACCAGGTGGCGAAGATCCGGCGGCCGTTGACGGCGAGCACGTCGAGGTTCTTGAAGATCAGCGACTCGGCGACGTCGATCTCGACCGGACGCGACGGGATGCCGAACAGCAGCACGCGGCCGCCGTTCCGCGCGATCCGGAACGCGTCGGCGATCGCACGCGGCGAGCCGGACATCTCGAAGACGACGTCGAAGCCGAACCCTTCGTTGTGCTCGCGGAACCAGGACGCGACATCCGGGGTCTCCTCGACGTTCACGGCCGCGTGGGCGCCCATCGTCTCGGCGAGCGCGAGCCGGAACGGCGTGCGGTCGGAGGCGATGACCACCGCGGCGCCGGATGCGCGGGCGATCGCGATCGTGAACAGGCCGATCGGGCCGCAGCCGAGCACCGCCACCGACCGGCCGGCGAGATCCTGCTCGCTCGTCGCGAAGACGGCGTTGCCGAACGGCTCCTGCAGCGTCGCGATCTCCGGCGGGAGCTTCGTACGGTCGTTCTGCCAGATCACCGTCTCGGGCACGGCCACGTAGCGCGCGAAGGCGCCCTCACGGTCGACTCCGAGGATGCGCGTGCGCTCGCACATGTGCGCCTGCCCCGTCCGGCACTGGAAGCACATGCCGCAGGTGATGTGGCTCTCCGCCGAGACGAAGTCGCCGACCTGGACGTGGTCGACGTCGTCCCCGATCTCGACGACGGTGCCGGCGAACTCGTGCCCGAGCGTGAGCGGCGGGTGAATGCGCTGCTGCGACCATTCGTCCCACTTCTTGATGTGCAGGTCGGTGCCGCAGATCGACGCGGCCTCGACCTCGACGACGACCTCACCCGTCCCGGCGACCGGATCGGGGATCTCGGCGAGCTCGAGCCCGGCCCCCGGCCCCACCTTTCGCAGCGCGAGCATGACGGCGTCACTTTCGCACAACCGTCGCCCGCCTCGTCCGTAGAAAGCGGCAGCCGGTTTCAGGGGGCTGCCTGATGCCTCCGCCACGCGCGCGCGACAGGGTTGGGCGCAAAGGAGGACCAGCGATGGCGACAGTCGCAACCGTGCCGACCGTGCACGCCGTGCCGGATCTCGTGCCGACCATCCTGCGCGCCGAGGGTGTCCGCAAGATCTACCGCTCGGGAGCCGAGGAGATCGAGGCGCTGCGCGGCGTCGATCTCGAGGTCGGCGCCGGCGAGTTCGTGGCCGTGATGGGCCCGTCGGGCTCCGGCAAGACGACGCTGCTCAACTGTTTCTCCGGACTCGACTCGATCGACGGCGGCCGCGTGCTCGTCGAGGGCCGGTCGATCCACGAGCTGCCGGACTCCGAGCGCACGCAGCACCGCGCCGCAGCCATGGGCTTCATCTTCCAGGCCTTCAACCTGATCCCCGTCTTCACGACGGTCGAGAACGTCGAGCTGCCGCTGCTCCTCTCGGGGAGCCGCGAGGCGGACGCCCGCCGACGGGCCGAGGAGACGCTCGCCCGGGTCGGTCTCGGGCATCGCTTCCGGCATCGACCCACGGAGCTGTCGGGCGGCGAGCAGCAGCGCGTCGCGATCGCGCGCGCGCTCGCCGGGAGACCGCGCATCGTCTGGGCCGACGAGCCAACGGGCAATCTCGACTCCGAGATGGCGGCCTCCGTCATGGACCTGCTCGACGAGCTGCACGGCGAGGGCCAGACGCTCATCCTCGTCACGCACGACAGCACCGTGGCGGCTCGGGGCACGAGGCTGATCACGGTCAGAGACGGGCGCATCGTCGAGGACAGGTCGCTCGCGACCGGCTGACGTCGTGGCCACCGTCGCCCTCGCAGCCGCGCTCCTTCTCTCGCTCCCGTTCGTATACGTGCTCGTGCGGCGGCCCGTTCTGCGTCGGCTCGCGCTCCGCAACGCGATCCGGCGACCACGCGAGGCCGCACTCGTCGTCGTCGGCGCCATGCTCGGCGCCGCGATCATCACCGGCTCATTCGTGGTCGGCGACACGCTCGACCGCTCGACCCGCCAACTCGCGTACTCGCATCTCGGCCCCGTCGACGAGGTGGTCGCGCAGCGGAGCAACTCCGAATGGGAGCAGCAGAGCGCCCGTCTCGTCCGGCTGCCCCGTCGCACCGTCGACGGAGTGCTCCCGTTCGCGTCCATCGACGCGGCCGTCACGGCCGGCCCGGCAGGCGCGCGCCGGTCGGTACCGCGATCGCAGGTCGTCTCGCTGGATTTCGCACGTGCGCGCGCCTTCGGTGGCCAGCCGCTGTCCACCGGGATCTCCGGCCCGACGCCCGGCCTGTTCCACGCGGACGTCACCGCAGACCTCGCTCGCTCGCTCGACGTCGCGCCGGGCGGCCGGATCGAGGTCTGGGGGTATGGCCTTGAATCGACACTGGTCGTCGACAGCGTGCTGCCCCGCCGGGGCCTCGCCGGCCTGACGCTCGGACAAGTGCAGCATGCGGACGCGAACAACGTTCTCGTCAGCCTCGACACGTTCCTGGTCCTCGCGTCGCCGGTCAGCCACCCGGAGCGCTTCGCGTCACCCACCTACGCCGTGGCCGTCTCCAACCGCGGCGGCGTCGAGAGCGGCGTCGGGCTCACGGACGCGGTCTCGAAACAGATCACGAGGCTCACGGGCGACACCCAGATCCTCACGATAAAGCGCAACGTCCTCGACCAGGCGAAGGCGAACGGTGACGCATTCAGCCAGCTCTTCACGGGCATGGGAAGCTTCGGTGTCCTCGCGGGGGTACTCCTGCTCGTGAACCTGTTCGTGATGCTGGCGGCCGAGCGCAAGCCCGAGCTCGGGATGGCCCGTGCCGTCGGCATGCGGCGAAGCTGGCTCGTCGGCGGGTTCGCGACTGAGGGCTGGCTCTACGCCCTCGTTGCGTCACTGCTCGGCACCCTTGTCGGCATCGGTCTCGGCCGGCTGATCATCGCCGCATCGACGCGCGTGTTCAGCACGGAGCACAACCGCTTCGAGCTGATCTTCACCGTGCGGGGACCGAGCATCGCCGAGGGCTTCGCGATCGGCTTCCTGATCGCGCTCGTCACGGTCGTGGCCACGAGCGTCCGGATCAGCCGGCTGAACATCATCGCCGCGATCCGCGACCTCCCCGAGACGCGCGTGCGAAGGCGCCGGCGGCGCTGGCTCGCGATCGGAGGCGCGGCCACACTGCTCGGGGCGGTCTGGACGCTGAGCGCGCTGCCGCAGGACGAGCCGTTCGGCCTGCTGCTCGGCCCGGTGCTCGTGCTCGCCGGACTCGGGCCGCTCGCCTGCCGCTGGATCCCCACGAAGACGGTGATCACCTGGATCTCGGCGGCCGTCGCCGTGTGGGGCGTACTCCTGTTCTCAATCTTCCCCGGCGCGGGGAGCGGCGCCTCGATGATGGTGTGGGTCGCGCAGGGTGTGACGCTGACCGGCGCCGCCGTCGTGCTCATCGCCGTGCAGCAGGAGCGCGTGGCGGCCGGGATCCGGCGGTTTGCTCCCGGTCGCGGACTGGCTCTCCGTCTCGGTCTCGCGTATCCGCTCGCGCGACGATCGCGGACGGGGCTGACTGTGGCGATGTACGCGCTCGTCGTGTTCATCCTCACGTTCATCACCACGCTCTCCGCGATGATCGGTGGGCGGGTGGACACGTCGACGAGGAAGGTCGCGGGCGGGTACGACGTCGTCGTCTCGTCCAGCGCCGCCAACCCGATCCCGCTCGTGAAGCTCGCCGACCGCCCGGGCGTGCGCGCCGTCGCGCCGCTCTCGACGGTCACGGCCTCGTTCACACGGGCCGGGGAGACGTCGCCGACGCCGTGGAACCTGACCGCTTTCGACGCGAGCTTCTACCGTCTGGGACGGAAGCTGGCCGACCGCGGCTCCTATTCATCCGATCGCGCAGCCTGGGATGCGGTGCTTCGCGACCCGAGGCTCGTGATCGTCGACGAGGGGTTCCTGACCACCGGCGGCGGCCCCGGGACGAGACTGCCGGAGATCGGCGACCGGCTCACCGTCAGCGACCTGCAGACGGGGAAGCGGCGTTCACTCCGGATCGCGGCGATGGCCGAGAGTGACGTGCTGATCAACAACGGCGCGCTCTACGGCCGGCCGGGCGCGCGGTCGCTCTTCGGCGAGCAACTCGTCCCTGCACGTGCCTACATCGCGCTCCAGCCGGGCGTGAATGCGGACCGCTTCGCCACGTCGCTCCAGGGGAGCTATCCGGAGAACGGCGCCGAGGCGGCGTCGATCCGGAGCCTGATGCAGGAGGCGTTCTCGATCTGGGACGCGATGTTCCAGCTCTTCCAGGGCTACCTCGGCCTGGGGCTGATCGTCGGCATCGCAGGGCTCGCCGTCGTGATGGTTCGGGCGGTGCGCGAGCGCAAGCGGCAGATCGGGATGCTGCGCGCGATCGGGTTCGGCTGGCGGACGGTCGGGCGGAGCTTCGCGATCGAGGCAGGCTTCATCGCCGTCGAGGGCACGCTGATCGGCGCGGGCCTGGCGCTCCTGACGATCTCGAATATCGTCGCCAACACCGACGTGTTCGGCGACATGACGCTGACCGTCCCCTGGCTGTCCCTGCTCGTGCTGCTCGCCGGCACCGTCGCCGCCTCGCTGCTCGCCACTGCCGGGCCCGCAGTGTCGGCCACGCGGATCAAGCCCGCGGTCGCGCTGCGAACGGTGGACTAGCTTCCGCGCCTGCTGCGTCGGCGCTTGCCGATGCGGAGGCCGCCGGGCTCGGCCGGGTGGTAGAGCTGCGGCTCGTCCTTCTTGAACATCGAGATCGTCCCGTTCGTCTCCAGCACAGCCGTGTGCACCTCTCCAAGGTCGACGTACCCCTGTCTCCTCGCGATCGCGCGCAGCTCGGGAAGCGAGATCCCGGAGCGGAAGAGCGCCTTGCTCACGGGCTTGCCCTCCTCGATCAGCGTCGTGGGCTCACCCTCGAGAGCATGGGACAGCCAGGGAAAGGCGTACTCGGCCCGATTCAGCGCCTCGTTGACGGCGAAGAGCGTCGACGCCGCGATGATCGCGCCCGTCACGGTGTTGTCGTTGCCGATGATCCCGTTCTGCACCGCGTTCGCGACCAGCAGTAGGACGATCAGGTCGAGTGTGTTCGACTGGCCGAGCTCGCGCTTCCCGACGACGCGGAGCGCAACCACCATGAAGGCGTAGATCAGGACGGCACGGACGACCCGCTCGCTCGCCGGGATGCCGAGGTGGAAGATCGACGACCACACGGGTCGAAGGTGCGACGCCGGCCGGCGGTCTCCTTCCCAAAATACCCGTAGGGGGTATACTGGTGCCGTGGAACAGGCAACGCTCGAGATCCAGGGCATGACCTGCGCCTCGTGCGCGGCCGGAATCGAGAAGCGCCTCGGGACGCTCGACGGCGTCGAGGAGTGCTCGGTGAACTTCGCCACGCACCAGGCTTCGGTCGCCTTCGACCCCGATCAGGTCGACGCCGCCGGACTCGTGGCCGCGGTCGAGGACGTGGGATACGGCGCCTCGCTCCCGGGCGAGCACGCACACGTGCACGACCACGGCCCCGACGCCCGTCTGCTCGTCGGCACGGCGGCGCTGACGCTCCCGCTCGCTCTCGTCGCGATGGTGCCGGCCTTCCACTTCACCGGCTGGGAGTGGCTCGCCTTCGCGCTGGCAACGCCGATCGTCTTCGTCGGCGGGATGCCCTTCCACCGCGTCGCGATCGCACAGGCGCGGCACGGCCGGGCGACGATGGACACGCTGATCTCGATCGGCACGCTCGCGGCCTGGGGCTGGTCGACCATCGTGCTGTTCGCCTCGCTCGACGCGGACACGTACTTCGAGGTCGCGGGCGTGGTCACGACGCTGATCCTTCTCGGGCGCTACCTCGAGTCGCGCGCTACGCAACGTGCCGGCGACGCGCTGCGAGCGCTGCTCGAGCTCGGCGCGCGGGAGGCGAGCGTGCTGCGCGACGGCGTCGAGGTGCCCGTTCCGGTCGACCAGCTCCAGGTCGGCGACGTCTTCGTCGTCCGGCCCGGCGAGAAGATCGCCACCGACGGCATCGTCGTCGAGGGCCGTTCATCGGTCGACCAGTCGATGCTCACCGGCGAGCCCCTCCCCGTCGATACCGCGCCCGGAGACAACGTCGCCGGCGCGACCATCAACGTCGACGGACGGCTCGTCGTTCGCGCGACGCGCGTCGGCGCCGAGACCGCAGTCGCGCGAATCGCCCAGATGGTTGCCGACGCACAGGCCGGCAAGGCGAGCGTGCAGCGGCTCGCGGACCGCGTCTCGGCGGTATTCGTGCCGATCGTGATCGGCATCTCGCTCGCAACGCTCGCGGGTTGGCTCGCGGTCACGGGCGATGCGTCGGCGGCGTTCACGGCCGCGGTCTCGGTGCTGATCATCGCCTGTCCGTGCGCGCTCGGCCTCGCGACGCCGGTGGCGCTCATGGCCGGCACCGGCCGCGGCGCGCAGCTCGGCATCCTCGTCCGCGGCCCCGAGGTTCTCGAACAGACACGCAAGATCACGACGGTCGTGCTCGACAAGACCGGCACCGTCACGGAGGGGCGGATGGTGCTGACGGAGGTTCGAACGCTCAACGGCGCGACCCGTAGCGACGTGCTGCGCCTGGCCGGAGCGCTCGAGGACGCGAGCGAGCATCCGATCGGACGGGCAGTCGCCGCCGCCGCCCACGCCGAGTTCGGCGCGCTCCCACCCGTCGAGTCGTTCCTGAGCCGCCCGGGTGTCGGCGTCTCGGGACGCGTCGAGGGGCACGAGGTCGAGGTCGGGCGCTCCGACGGACGGCTCGTCGTCGGCTGGGACGGCGAGGCCCGGGCCGAGCTCGTCGTCGAGGACACGGTCAAGCCGTCGAGCGCCGAGGCGATCCGCGAGCTCGCGCGGCTCGGGCTGACGCCGGTGCTCTTGACCGGCGACGCCGAGGAGGCCGCGCGCCGGATCGCGGGCGAGGTCGGGATCGAGCGCGTGATCGCCGAGGCGCTTCCGGCCGACAAGCTCGCCGAGATCGCCCGCCTGCAAGCCGCCGGCGAGATCGTCGCGATGGTGGGCGACGGGGTGAACGACGCGCCGGCGCTCGCGCAGGCCGATCTCGGCATCGCGATCGGCACCGGCACGGACGTGGCCGTCGAGGCAAGCGACCTGACGCTCGTCTCCGGCGACCTGCGCGCGGCGGCCGACGCGATCCGGCTCGCGCGGCGGACGCTGCGCACGATCGAGGGCAACCTCTTCTGGGCCTTCGCCTACAACGTGGCCGCGATCCCACTCGCCGTCGCGGGTCTGCTCAACCCGATCGTGGCCGCGGCGGCCATGGCCGGGTCGAGCCTGTTCGTGGTCGGGAACTCGCTGCGACTGAAGCGGTTCCGGAGCCGACGGGAGGAGACGCCGTGACGCACGGCTACGCCGAGAACAAGGACGCGATCGTCAAGCGCCTGCACCGGATCGAGGGGCAGGTGCGCGGCATCGAGCGCATGGTCGAGGAGGATCGCTACTGCATCGACATCCTCACGCAGCTCGGCGCCGTCACGACCGCCCTCGAGAGCCTCGCGTTCAGGATCCTCGACGACCACGTCCAGCACTGCGTCGCCGGGGCGCTCGCCTCGGGCGACGCGGCCGAGGCGGATGCGAAGAGCAAGGAACTGCTCGCCGCCGTGCACCGGTTCGCCAGAACCCGCTGAGCCGGGCCTCGTTCCCTCCGTCGGGGGATATCAAGAGGGACGTAATCGTCTCAAGCTCAGAGCATGACCGCGCGCCCCCGAACCGTGCATTCGCAAGGCGAGCGGCCCGAGCCGACCCGATCCAGGGCAACCGGCTAGCGGGAGGGGCGCGGACTGCGGCCCCGCGCTTCCTCCCCACTCTGCTGCACGACGCTCAGGCGGCCGGGACCAACCGGGTTCCGGTCGCCTTGAACGACGCCACCGCGCGCTGGCCCGGCTCGAGGCCGAGGCGCTCGACCGAGGACGCCGTCAGCTCGGCGGTGAGCGGGCCGATTCGCACGCGCGCCCGGTTGCCGACGGCGACGATCGAGCGGACCTCGCCCTCGAAGTGGTTCAGCGCCGAGTCGTCGGCGGCCGCGCGGGCGATCGAGATCTCCCAGGGGTAGACGACTGCGACGACGTCCCCTTCGGCGTCGTCGGCCGAGTAGAGACGCGCACCGCTCTCGAGCACCACCTCGGTCAGCCCACCCGCTCCGGGTCGCGCGTGGCCGCGGAGGAGATTGGCGCCCGTCAACCCGGCGACGAACGGGTCGGCAGGCGAAGCGACGAGGTCGGCCGCGGCCGCGAGTTGAACGAGCTGACCCTCCCTGAGCACGCCCACCCGGCCCGCGAGCGCAGCCGCGTCCTCGAAGTCGTGCGTGACGAGGATCACCGGCAGCCCGCACGCATCCAGCAACTCGCTGAGCTCGGCGCGCACGCGCGACTTCGTATGCGCGTCGAGCGCGGAGAGCGGCTCGTCGAGGAGCAGCACCTCGGGGTCGCGCGCGAGCGCGCGCGCGAGCGCCACCCGCTGCCGCTCGCCGCCCGAGATCTCCCCCGGCCGGGCGTCGGCGATCTGGGCGATTCGGAAGCGCTCGAGCAGCTCGTCCGTCCGGCCCCGGCCCCCGAACTCGACGTTCCGGCGCACGCTCAGGTGCGGGAACAGGGCGAACTCCTGGAACACGAGACCGACCGAGCGCTCCTCCGGCGGTAGGTCGATCCCGCGCTCGGCGTCGAACCAGTCGCGATCGCCTGCCCGCACGAACCCGCGGCTCGGGCGCTGGAGCCCCGCGATCGCGCGCAGCACGGTCGACTTGCCGGCGCCGGACGGCCCGACGAGCGCCAGCGTCTCACGCCCGACGTCGAGCGTCAGCTCGAGGTCGAAGGCGCGAAGGGGAACGGTGATGTCGACCCGGAGCGCATCCATCTCGGAAGGAGCTTGACGGCAAGCAGGATCGCGCCGCTCACGAGCACGAGCAGCGCGCCCATCGCCAGCGCCACCTCGAAGTTGAGGTCGAACTCGGCGTAGATGGCGAGCGGCAGCGTCTGCGTCACCCCCCGGAGGCTGCCGGCGAACATGATCGTCGCCCCGAACTCGCCGAGCCCACGTGCGAACGCGAGCGCCGCCCCCGCGCCCAGGCCGCCGAGCGCGAGCGGCAGAGCCACACGGAAGAACACACGGTGCGGGCGGGCGCCGAGCGTTCGCGCGGCGTCGAGCAGCGGCCGGTCGACGGCCTCGAACGACGCGATTCCCTGGCGCAGGTAGAACGGACTGGCGACGAACAGGATCGCGAGCACGACGGCAGCCTGCGTGAACGCGATGTCGACACCCAACAGGTGGAGGGTCCCGCCGAGCAACTGGAAGCGACCGAAGGTGGCGATCAGGGCGATCCCGGCCACCGCGGGAGGAAGGACGAGCGGCAACTCGATGAGCGTGATCACGAGCGCCCGACCCCTGAAACGGCGGCTGGCGAGGAGGTACGCGGCCGGCGTGCCGACGAGCAGGATCAGGGCCTCGGCGATCGCGTTCGTCTTGAGGCTGACGAGCAGGGCATCCCGCGCGACCGGGTTGCCGAGCTGTGCGAACAGATGGGCCGGGGAGACGCGCAGGAAGATCGCGACGATCGGAAGCAGCAGGAAGCCGACCGCGAGCATCGTCGCGGCGACGAGCACGAGCTGAAAGCCGCGCCTCAAGGCTTCGTCTTCGCCGGCAGACCGAACCCGGCGGCGGCCAGCACCGCACGGCCCTTCGCCGCCAGCACTTTCGCGACGAACGCCTGGGCTGCGGCTCTGTTGCCGCTCGCCTTGACGACGCCGATCTCGTACTTGACCTTCGGCTGCGCCCAACCCGGCAGCCGGACGACCTTCACCTTCCCCGCCACGGGCTTTGCATCCGTGACGTAGACGAGCCCCGCGTCCGCCTGCCCGAGGACGACCTTGCCCACGATGTTCTTCACGTCCGTCTCCTGGCTGACGACGTTCGCGAGCGCGCCGGTCGAGATGCCGAGGTTCTTGAGGATCGTGCGCGTGTAATCGCCGATCGGCACGCCCTTCTGCCCGATCACGAGCTTGATCCCGGGCCGGGTGAGGTCGAAGACCGAGTCGACGTGCGCAGGGTTCGAGGCGGGAAGGAGCAGGATCAGCTTGTTCGTCGCGAAGACGACCGGCTTCAGCAGCAGGCCCTGCGCGTACAGCTGGTCCGGGTACTTCGGGCTCGCCGCCGCGAAGACGTCGGCGGGCGCGCCCTGCTGGATCTGGAAGGCGAGCTGGTCGGAGCCTGCGAAGCTGTAGCGAACCGTCGAGCCGATCTTCGGGAACACCTCCGTCAACGACGAGGCGGCGTACACCGTGATCTGGCTCGCGCCGACGCCGGCCGCGGCCGGGAAGGCGAACAGGCCCGCGAGCACGAGGACGAGGGCAAACCGCCTCAACGCTCCACCATCACCGACGTGGCCTTGATCACGCCGGCCGCGCTCATTCCGGGCTTCAGCCCGAGCTCCTCCGCCGACTCGCGGGTGATGATCGCGACCACGCGCGCCGGCTCCGTGACCTCGATCTCGATGCGGGCGAGCAGCCCCTCGACCTGGACGTCCTGGACGACACCGCGGAAGCGGTTCCGCGCGCTGAGCGTCTGCGGCTCGCCGCCGCCGCGCAGGCGCTCGATCTCGGTCGCGGGGATCAGCCGGCGGTTGGCCCCGTCACGCCGCACGAGGATTCGCCCTTCCCTGTCCCAGCGACGGAGCGTGTCGAGACTGATCCCGAGCGCCCGCGCCGCCTCGCTCGCCGTATAGACCTCCTTGCCGCTCACGTCAGATACCTGTCGATCACGGCCGAGACCTGCTCGACGTCGAGGGGGACAGGGAAGGCGAGCCCGACCGGGCGGCGATCCGCGATCGTCCAGTGAAGTGCGAGATGCTGCGACTGGCTGGCCGCGATCCGGGCGGCCGTCGCCGCGAGCGCCGGGATGCTGTACGTGGCTGCGCCGCCGAGATAGGCGCCGAGGAATGCCGTCTCGAGCTCGATGCCGAGCTCGGCAACGCGTGTCCGCGAGGTGAACGCCCTGGCGGGAAAGGTGATGTCGAAGTCGTCCGCCGTCGGAACGGTCTGGCCCGCGCTCGAGAGCATCGACGAGACACCTGCGAGGTGGCTCTGCTCGTTGGCGAGCGCTCGGCCGAGGTCGCGGACGCGGTGCTCCGGAAAGTGCCCCGAGTCCTGGGCGCGGCGGTAGAACTCGCTACCGAGGAACTCGGTGCCGAGCGCGAGCCGAAACTGCGCGAGGTCGGCCTCGGTCGGCGCGGCGGTGGTCGCGGCGCTCGAAACCGCGGCCGGGAGCGCAAGCCCGCCGACCGTCACGAGGGCCGTCCCGAGCGCCTGTCGCCGCGACATCGTCCGCATGGCGCCGAGATCTTACACCTAGGCATTTCCTATGCAAATTCCCCCCGGAACGAGGGATGCCCATGCCCGGCCGCCTGGTCCATGCTGAGATCCGATGCATACCGCGCACCTGCCCTATCGACGCTCGCGAGACAGGCTGACTCACTATCAGGCGCGGCCCATGATCATCACCGTCGGCGGACGCCGCCGGGTGCTCACTCCGACCGATACGCAGTTCCTGCTCGCCGAGCTCAACCGGCTGCCGGAGACGCGCTGGCCGGCGGCGGTCTCGCTCCGCGAGAGGATGCTCGTCGGGCTGTCGCGAGGCTGGCCGGTCACGCTCGCGGAGGACGAGCATCCGACGCTCCTGCGCGCGCTCGAGGGAGCACGGACGCGCCGTCCGCTCTCGTTGGGCCTGCGCCTCCTGCGCGACGCGCTCGCTCCGGCCGCGGTCGGTTAGAGTCCCCGCACCGGGGTGCCCCGGCGGGTCCGGGGCTGAGATCACACCCGCTGAACCTGATCCGGTTCGTACCGGCGAAGGGAGGCGCATGAGCGTAGGCTCGACGGAGCTCACAGATGAGCGGAGGCGGTGGGTCTGCCGCCGCCGGGAGCGGAAATGAGCTCCGAAACACCTCCGTGGGGCATCGAGCCCGTCCCCGACCGGTTCCGCGTCTTCAGCTTCCTCGACTCGCTCCTGCTCTGGGGGAACCTGTCCGTCTCGCTGCTCGTGATCGTGATCGGCGCGCTGCTCGTGCCGGCGCTCTCGCTGCGCGACGCGCTGCTCGCGATCGTGATCGGGTCGGTCGCCGGCTGCACGTTGCTCGCGCTCGCCGCGCTGATCGGCGCCGACGGACGCGTGCCGGGGATGGTGCTCCTGCGCGCGCCGCTCGGCAAGCGCGGCTCTTACGCGCCGACCGCCCTCAACATCGCCCAGAATCTCGGCTGGTCGACGTTCGAGCTGATCATCATCGCGACCGCCGCCGGGGCGCTCTCGAAGCACCTGTTCGGCTGGCAGGGCACGTGGTTCTGGACGATCGTGTTCGGCCTCCTCTCCTGGGCGCTCGGGATGCTCGGCCCGATCGGCTTCGTGCGCCGCTACCTGCGCAAGTTCGCGTCCTGGGCGCTGATCTTCTCGATGGCGTACCTGACGTACTGGGCGATCTCGAAGTCGAACCTGCACGCGTTCTGGGCGCAGCCGGGCAAGGGAGGGTTCCCGACCTTCGGCCAGGCGATCGACCTCGTGATCGCGAGCGTCGTCTCCTGGACGCCGCTCGCCGCCGACTACACGCGCTTCTCCCGCTCGCGGCGGAGCGCGTTCTGGGGCGCGGGGCTCGGCTACCTCGCGCCGACGATCTGGTGCATCGGGCTCGGCATCCTGGTCGTGCTCGCGCGCGGGATCGCCGACGCGCAGTCGCTCCCGGCGGGCGTCGCGGCCGCGGGCGGCGTGGCGCTCGTCGCGCTCGCGGCGATCACGATCGACGAGAGCGAGAAGGCGTTCGCCGACATCTACTCGACCGCGGTCTCGATCCAGAACCTGCTTCCGCGCGTGTCGCAGCGACTGCTGATCACGATCGTGTCCGTCGCCGCGACCGGGCTCGCGCTCGCGCTCGACCTGGGCAACTACCAGAACTTCCTCTACCTGCTCGGGTCGTTCTTCATCCCGCTCTTCGGCGTGCTGCTCGCCGACTGGCTCACGGCCGGGGCGCATTACCGCGAGCAGGACATCTTCGCCGCGCCCGCGTTCCGATTCGAGCAGATCGCCGCCTGGGTCGTCGGCTTCTGCCTCTACCAGTGGCTGGCGCCCGTCGGGCCGAACTGGTGGACCGACCTGGTCGCCCACACGCATCCAGGCTACGTCACCTTCACCGCGTCGCTCCCGGCTTTCGGAGCCTCGTTCGCGCTCGCGGCAGTGGGCGGGTTCGTCTACCGCCGCGTTCGCACGCGGGCCGCGCTGGCCGAGGCCTGAGCCCACTTATCGGGCCCCGAGTCGTCTAAGTTCTCGGGCATGGCAACTCGCCGGAACCTGTGGCTCGCGGGGGCGCTTCTCGGCCTCGTCGTCCTGGTCGCGGTCGCCAGTCGCGCGCACTCTCCGGCCGGCGGCGGGACGACGCACGGGGTCAACTCGAACCTCATCTGGGAGTTCGTCCTGATCGGGTTCCTCGCACTGTTCCTGCTCAGCTTCCCGGTGGCGGTCTGGATCGTCGTCTCGACCCGGGCCGATTCCGTCCGGTCAGGCCGCCGGGGAAGGCGAAACTCCATGTGGGGGCTCGTGATCGGCCTCGTCTTCATGCTCATAGCCGTCATCGCGGCCGAGCGTTTCTACTCGAGCAACGACCACGGCAAGAAGCAGACCCAGACGCCGATCGTCCTACCGACGGGGCCCGTGAAGCCGAACAAGCCCGGCAAGAAGATCCCCTTCGACTGGTTGCCGGCAATCGTGGTCCTGTCGATCGCGGGCGCCGGCGCGGTCGTGATCACGTACACCCTGTTCCGGAAACCGATCCGCCACATACCGACGGAGGCCGAGCTCGCAGCCCAGCTCTCCGCCGTCCTCGACGACTCGCTCGACGACCTGCGCGCCGAGAAGGACCCCCGCCGCGCGGTGATCGCGACGTACGCGCGCATGGAGCGGACGCTCGCGGGCGCCGGCCTCCCCAGGGCGGAGGCAGAAACGCCGCTCGAGTACCTTGGGCGCGTGCTCCGCGATCTGCTGAACACGAGCGCCGACGCGGTGTCGAGGCTGACCGCGCTGTTCGAGCGCGCGAAGTTCAGCCCGCACGAGATCGACAGCAGCATGAAGCGGGACGCGATCAACGCGCTCGTCGCCGTCCGGGACGAGTTGCGGGCGTCGGCGGTGGCGGCATGAGGCCGAACCGCTCCTGGGCTCGCGTGGGCGTCACCGCCGTCCTCGGTGCGGCGGCGCTCGCCGCGGCGCTCGTCGTCCGACCCGGGGACGGGAGCCTGGCGGCCGAGGCGTACGTGCTCTTCCTCGGCGCGCTCGGAACGGCCGTGCTCGCCCGCGCCACGTCGAAGGCCTTTGCCGCGCCGACGGAGTCGCAGGTGGCGGTGGCGCTGCGGCGGCCGAGGCCCAAGCCACGGCGGGTGCCCGAGCTCGAGAGCCTCGAACGCGAGCTCGACATGTCGATCGAGAGCGCGTTCGACACGCACTACCGGCTGCGGCCCATCCTCCGGGAGATCGCCGCCGGGAGGCTGGGGCGCCGCGGCGTCGAGCTCGACCGGCCCGGCAGCAGCGCCGCGGAGCTGCTCGGCCCCGATGCCTGGGCGCTCGTGCGGCCGGACTCGCAGCGGCCCGCAGACCATCACGCGCCCGGTGCCGGCCTGGCCGAGATCGAGCGCGCGGTCGACGCCCTGGAGGCCCTGGGACGATGAGCACCGAACCGCAGATGACGCTCGACGAGGTCGGGAAGCTCTCTGTCCGGATCCTCGACGAGGTCGAGCGCGCCGTCCTCGGCAAGCGCGACGCCCTCGAGCTCGTCCTCCTCGGCCTGCTCGCCGACGGTCACATCCTGATCGAGGACTTCCCGGGGCTCGCGAAGACGTTGATCGCGCGCTCGTTCGCGCAGGTCGCGACCATGGAGTTCCGGCGCATCCAGTTCACGCCCGACCTGATGCCGGCAGACGTCACCGGCTCCTCGATCTTCGACCAGCGGATCTCGGACTTCGAGTTCCGCCCCGGTCCGATCTTCACGAACCTCCTCCTCGCGGACGAGATCAACCGCGCCCCACCGAAGACGCAGGCGGCGCTGCTCGAGGCGATGCAGGAGCGCCAGGTGACGATGGAGGGCATCACGCGACCGCTCGCGCGGCCCTTCCTCGTGCTCGCGACGCAGAACCCGCTCGAGTACGAGGGCACGTATCCGCTGCCGGAGGCGCAGCTCGACCGGTTCCTGCTCCGTCTCGGCGTCGGCTACCCGACCCGCGACGACGAGTGGAGCATGCTCGAGGCGCGCATCGAGCGGCGTGAGGATGAGGTCGAGCTCGAGCCGATCGTCGACGGGGCGGCGCTCGTGGCCATGCAGCGCGCGATCGAGCACGTCCACGTCGCGGAGAGCATCGGCTACTACGTCGTCGACGTCGTCGCCGCGACACGCTCAAGCCCAAGCGTCCAGGTCGGAGCGAGCCCGCGCGGATCGCTCGCCGTGATGAAGCTCGCGCGCTGCAAGGCCGTGCTCGACGGCCGCGACTTCGTCACGCCCGAGGACGTGAAGTTCGTCGCCGTCCCCGCGCTCGCGCACAGGCTCGCCCTCCGCCCGGAGCTGTGGGTACAGCGGATCAAGCCGGAGGACGTCGTCGCGGAGCGCCTCGAGACCGTGCCCACCCCGCGCGCAGAGGACGTCTCGCCGAGCGCAAGCACGACATGAAACGCTCGGCCGCCCCGAAGCTCGGCGCCTACGCCGGGCTCGCCGGGCTCGGCCTCCTCGCAGCGCTCGTCCTCGGGCAGCCGCTCCTCGTGACCATGGCGGCGCCGTTCGCCCTCGTCCTCGTCGGCGGCCTCATCCTCGGCGACGACCCGGGCCTCCGCGCGACCGTCGAGCTCGACCACGAGCGCGTGCTGGAGGGCGACGACGTCGTGCTCGAGCTCGAGCTCTACGCCACGCGCGGCATCTCGCGGCTCGACGTCCTGGTCGCCGTGCCCGAGGGCCTCGTCGTCGAGGACGGCCGGAATCCCGTCTCGATCCGGCTCGAGCCGCGCGAGTCGCAGACCGTCGAGCTCAGGCTGCGCGCCGACCGCTGGGGCGCATACGTCCTCGGCGACGTGCTGCTCCGCGGTCACGACACGCTCGGCGTGTTCCGCTTCGACCAGGCGCTCCCGCGCGACCTGGAGTTGCGCGTCTTTCCCCGCGAGGAGTACCTGCGCACGCTGCTGCGGCCACGCGACACGCAGCCGTATGCGGGCGACGAGGTGGCGCGGCGCCGCGGCGACGGGATCGAGTTCGCGGACATTCGCCCGTTCGCCTTCGGTGACCAGGTCACGCGCGTCAACTGGCGCGCCACCGCACGGCGGGGCGAGCTGTGGGTGAACGACCGACACCCGGAGCGGAACACCGACATCGTGCTCTTCCTCGACGCGTTCACCGAGGCGCGCCGCGGCAACGCGAGCACGCTCGACCTGGCCTTGCGGGCCGCCGCCACGCTCGCCCGCGGCTACGTCGGCGCGCACGACCGCGTCGGCCTCGTCAGCTTCGGCGGCGCGCTCCGCTGGCTACAGCCGGGGACGGGCGAGGCGCAGCTCTACCGGATCTGCGAGGCGCTGCTCGACACCCAGATCCTGCAGAACTACGCCTGGCGCGACATCGCCGTCGTGCCGGCGCGCGTGCTGAGGCCGCAGTCGCTGGTCGTCGCCCTGACGCCGCTGCTCGACGAGCGCAGCGTCGGCGCGCTCTTCGACCTCCGCGCGCGCGGTCACGACGTCACGGTGATCGAGGCTTCTCCCGTCCCCTACATGGACCCCGGCACGACGGCGTCCGAGCGGCTCGCGTTCCGCCTCTGGCGGCTGCGACGCGAGGCGCTGCGCGACCGGCTGCGCCAGAGCGGCATCGCAGTCGTCGAGTGGCAGGAGGGGACGCCCCTGGCAGTCGGGATCGAGGAGGCGAGCGCATTCAGGCGCCACGCATTGGCCGGCCGCGGCTGAGCATTCGCTGGCCGCGACTCAGCCGGGCAACCGGCTCGCTGGCGTGCGCGTGCGCGCTCGCCGCGTACCCGGCCGTCGGCACCTCGCGGCTCGCGTGGATGCTCGCCACCATCGGCGTGGTCGCGGTCGTGACGCTGGCCGCCGGCCTCGGCCTGCGGCGCGCCCAGCTCCTCGTCTGGGCCCTCGTCCTCCTCGGCGTCGACTACGCCGTCTGGCTCGAGCTCGGGACGCACGCGCTCGACCAGCGCGCACCGATCGTCGGAGCCGGCCTGCTGCTGACCGCCGAGCTGGCCTTCGACTCGCTCGAGCCGGAGATCGGCTCCCTGGCCTCGACGGCCGTGCTCGCGCGGGCGATCGCGCTCGCCGTCGTCATCCTCGCCTCGGTCGGAGTCGGAGCCGTCGTGCTCGCCGCCTCGTCGATCCCGCTCAGCGGCGGCATCGCGCTGACCGGCGTCGGCGTCGTCGCCGCCGTCTGCGCGCTCGCGCTGATCGCCCGGCTCGCGACCGCACGACACTGAGCATGGCGACCGCATCCGTACTGACGGTCGAGGGCGTCTACCTCGTCGACCTGGAGGACGGCACGCTGCTCGGCCCCTCGGCCGAAGCCGCGTTCGACCCCCCGCCGGCCCCGGCCGCGAAGCCGTTCCTGCCCCGCCTCGTCGCGACCTCGGGAACCGGCTCGACGGTCGCCGCCGTGGTGGACGCGAAGCCGCCGCTCCTCGTCTCCCACGACGCGGGCCGGACGTGGAAGGACTCGGGGCGTGGGCTCCCACCGGGCCACGCGGTCGCCGTCTCCCCCGACGATCCCGACCGGATCCTCTACGCGGCCCGCAACCGCCTGTTCGTGTCGACGGACGGCGGGCGGTTCTGGCGCTCGCTCGATGACGAGCTGCCGGACATCGAGAACGTGGCCTGGGCTGACTAGCCGCCGCGCCGCCGCTGGCTCTCGGGCCCACGGTGTGAGAGCCTGAGGTCTTGGGCAAGGCTCGATCCACGCGGGTCGTCCAGGTCTTCGCGACGATCGCGAGGAACCCCGAGCTCCGGCGCCTCCAGATCGCGTTCTTCGGCTTCAACGCAGCCGAATGGGCGGTCTGGATCGCGATCCTGGTCTATGCCTATCAACACGGCGGCGCGACCGAGGCGGGGATCGTCGCCGTCGTCCAGCTCGTCCCCGCGGCCATCTTCGGCCCGGTGCTGTCGGTGCTCGCGGACCGGGAGTCGCCGGCACGCGCGCTCCGGCTCGGCTACCTCGTCCAGGCGTCGCTGATGGCGGCCGTCGCCGTGGTGCTGATCGCCGGCGGCAACCGCTACCTCGTCTACGCCCTTGCAGCCCTGGCCGCGACCGCCGTGACGATGACGCGGCCCGCACAGGCGGCGCTCGTGCCGCACCTCGCCCGGCGACCCGAGGAGCTGACCGCCTCGAACGTCGTCTCCGGGTGGACGGAGAGCGTCGCCATGCTGACCGCACCGGCCGTCGCGGGCGTGCTCCTCGCGACCGCAGGCCCAGGCTGGGTCTTCGCGGTCATGTCCGCGTTGACGCTCGGCTCGGCGCTGCTCGTCACGCCGCTCGACACGCCCGCGCTTGCCGAGGAGGCCGACGAGGACGAGCCCGACGCCGAGCCGCGTCCGGGAGTCGTCGGCGAGCTCGCCGCGGGCATCCACGTCCTGCGAACCGAGCGGGCGGCCCGGATGCTCGTACTCCTGCTCGGGATCCAGTTCGCCGCGATCGGGGCGCTCGACGTGATCACCGTGGTCGTCGCGCTCTCCGTCCTCCATCTCGGCCAGGGCGGCTCCGGCTACCTCAACGCGGCCTTCGGCCTCGGCGGCGTGCTCGCGATCCTGCTGACGGCGACGTTCGTCGGCAGTAAGCGGCTGATCCCCTGGCTCGTCGCCGCCGCGGTCATGTGGGGAAGCGCGTTCCTCGTCCTCGGCCTGCGCCCGACGGTGACCGGCGCCGTGCTCCTGCTCGTCGTGGCGGGCGTCAGCTACATGCTCTTCGACGTCGCCGGCCGGACGCTCCTGCAGCGGTCCGCTCCCGCAGACGTCGTCTCGCGCATCTTCGGCGTCGTCGAGGGCGTCTCGATGCTCGGCCTTGCGTTCGGCTCCCTGCTCGTGCCCGTGCTCGTGTCGGTGCTCGGCACGAAGGCGGCCGTGATCGGGACCGGCGCCGTGCTTCCGTGCGCCCTCCTCTTCTGCGGCAGACCGCTCTTCGAGATCGACGTGACGGCGACGGTGCCGGTCGTGGAGATCGCGCTGCTCCGCTCGGTGCCGTTCCTGCAACCCCTGCCTGCGCCGGCGGTCGAAAGCCTGGCACGGAGTCTGATCCCGATCGAAGCGGGACCCGGCGACGTGCTGATCGCCGAGGGCGACGTCGGCGACCGCTTCTACGTGATCGCCGAGGGCGAGGTGGAAAGCTCGGCCGCGTGTAGGAAGCTCGGCCGGCTCGGCCGCGGCGGCAGCTTCGGGGAGATCGCGCTGCTCCAGGACGTGCCGAGGACGGCCACCTGCACCGCGGTCGCCCACGTGCGGCTGTACGCGCTCGAGCGCGAGCCGTTCCTACTCGCCGTGTCCGGGCATCACCGGAGCCTCCGCGCCGCGACCCGCCTCGTCGACCGGCGGCTCGCGAACACGGCGCCGACGGCGCCCGCGGCCTCGCTCGAGGGCTAGCCGGTCCCAGTCCTAGAGCTTGAACTCGCCGCGCGCGACGATCACGGCGCTACCGCCGACGTCGACGCTCTCGATCTTCTCCGGTCTTCCCTCGACCCGCGCGTAGAGCTTCGACGGCCGGTTGATCTCGACCCCTTGCGTGATCTCGATCTCCTCGCCCGGCTGGACGCGGCCGTGACGGACGAGATGGACGGCGAGCGGGCCGGCGGCCGAGCCCGTTGCCGGGTCCTCGGGCACACCGCCGCCCGGGGCGAACATCCGCGTCTTCCACACGGTGCCCGAGCCGGCGAAGCAGTTGACCCCGAGCACGCCGGGGAGATCGGAGAGCCGCCCCATGTCGGGCTTGAGCGCGGCGACGGCCTCGGGCGACGAAAGGCAGACGTAGACGTGCCGCAGGCCGTTGTCGTACACCTCGACGGGGAGCTCCGAGCGCTCGACGCCGATCGCCTCGAGCAGCGGCCCCTCGCCCGCATACGGCTCCACGGACGGGATCGGCTGCGACATCCAGCCGAAGCTGATGCGCGCGCCTTCGCGCTCGAGCCGGACGGGCACGACGCCGACGCCCGTCTCGAGCCGGATCTCGGCGAGCTGCATCGGCCCGGCGAGCACGAATGCCGTGCCGAGCGTCGGGTGTCCCGCGAAGGGGATCTCGGCCGCCGGTGTGAAGATCCGCATCCGCGCGTGCCCGTCTCCAGCGGCCGGGTAGACGAACACCGTCTCGGAGAAATTCATCTCCCGCGCGAGCGGCTGCAGCGTCTCCTCGGGCAGGTCGCGCGCGTCGGTGAAGACGGCGAGCTGGTTCCCCTCGAGCGGCGTGTCCGTGAAGACGTCGCAGACGACGTAGCGGAAGCGGGCCATGCGGGCAATCTACTGCCCGGGCCTGGATCCAATTCGCAAGCCTTGGCTACGCCTGTGAGGCTCTACTCGTCCGCTTCCGCTTCGGGCGGCCAGTTGAGGTCGGGGCCCGGAATCGGGTCCCCGTGCGGATCACGGGTCGGGAAGCCGAGCGACTGGTCGATTCGCGCCTCGAGCTCCTCCGAAAGCGCATGCTCCAGCCGGTCCGCCTCTGCGTGTACGTCCTCGACGGGGATCCCGAGCGTCTCCGACAGGTACTGCTCGAGCAAGCGGTGGTGCCGGATGACCTCGATCGCGGCCTTCTCGCCCGCCCGGGTGAGCGTCACGCCGTGGTAGCGCTCGTGGCGGACGAGCTTGAGCTCCGCGAGCTTCTTCAGCATCGCCGTCGCCGACGGCGGCGAAACGCCGACCCGCTCGGCGAGCGCCGACGTGGTGGCGCGGCCCTGCTCGGTCTGGAGCTTGTAGATCTCCTTGAGGTAGTCCTCGGCCGTCTGGCTGAGCGGCGCCGTCGTCACGGTTACGAGTTTAGACACGCCTAAAGGTCGTCCTGCCCAGGGGGAACTATCCTGGGCCCGTGCGGCTCTACCTCGTCCGACACGCCGAGGCCGCGGCGGGCGAGCCCGACGAGCTCCGCCCGTTGACGGCGAAAGGTCGCCAGCAGGCGCGTGAGCTCGGTGCCAGGCTCGCAGCCGAGGGCGCTGCGGGCGCGACCGTCCTCACGAGCCCGTTGCTCCGCGCGCGAGAGACCGGCGAGGAGGTCGCCCGTGCACTCGGCACGGATCCCGTGCCCGACGAGCGGCTCGCGCCGGGTGCGACGGCCGCCGACATCCGCGAAGCCGTCGCCGACCACGGCGACGTGGTGGTCGCGATCGGCCACCAGCCCGACTGCGGTCGCGCGGCCGCGGAGCTGACCGGCGGCCCCGAGCCGCGGGTCCCCACGGCCGGCATGGTCGTGATCGAGCTGACAGACGCATGACCACCGCCATCACCGTCAGCGACCTGCGCAAGTCGTACGGCCAGGTCGAGGCCGTTCGCGGGATCAGCTTCGAGATCGCGCAGGGCGAGGTGTTCGGACTCCTCGGCCCGAACGGCGCGGGGAAGACGACGACGGTCGAGATGCTCGAGGGCTACCGCGATCGCGACGGCGGCAGCGTCTCCGTCCTCGGCGTCGACCCGCAGCGGGCGGGCGGCGAGTGGCGCGAGCGGATCGGCATCGTGCTCCAGTCGTCGGCCATGTACCCGAACCTGACCGTGGACGAGCACGTCCGCGTGTTCGCCGGCTACTACTCGCACCCGCGCGACCCGGCCGAGGTGATCCAGCTCGTCGGACTCGAGGAGAAGCGGAGCGCCCGCGTGAAGACGCTGTCGGGAGGACAGAAGCGGCGGCTCGACCTCGCGCTCGGACTCATCGGCGACCCCGAGCTGATCTTCCTCGACGAGCCGACGACGGGGTTCGACCCGCAGGCGCGCCGGGCGGCGTGGGACATGATCCGCTCGCTGCGGCAGCTCGGTAAGACCGTCCTGCTGACGACCCACTACCTCGACGAGGCCGAGCAGCTGTCGGATCGCGTCGCCGTGCTGCGAGAGGGCCAGATCGTCGCGCTGGGGCGCCCGTCGGAGCTCACGGGCGCGCGCGTCGCGACCGAGGTGCGCTATCGGCGCGACGGCGAGGACGTCGTCATCGAGACGCAGGAGCCGACGAAGCTGCTCCACGAGCTGACCGGTCAGGCGCTCGCCGAGGGGAAGGAGCTCGAGTCCCTCGAGGTGCGGCGCCCGTCGCTCGAGGAGATCTACCTCTCGCTGACGGGAACCAACGAGTGAGCGACGTCCTCCACGAGCTCCGCACGGAGCAGCTCCTCTTCTGGCGCAGCCGCGAGCTCGCGTTCTTCACGTTCCTGCTGCCGATCATCTTCTTCGTCCTGCTCGGCTCGGTGTACGGCACGGACAAGATCGAGGGCGTGAAGGGCTCCCGCTACCTGCTCGCGGGCATGCTCGGCTACGGCGTCGTGGCGACAGCCTTCGCGGGCCTCGCGATCACGATCACGATCAGGCGCGAGTCGGGCGTGCTGAAGCGGCTCCGCGGGACGCCGCTGCCGGCCTGGGCGTACGTCGGCGGCGTGCTCGGCTCGACGATCGTCGTCTACGCGATCGAAGCCGTGGCGCTGATCGGGCTCGGCAAGGCGCTCTTCGACGTCCCGCTCCCGAATCGCTACCTCTCGCTCGTGCTCGCGCTGCTGCTCGGGGTGCTCTCCTTCGCGGCGATGGGCATCGGGCTGACCGCGGTCATCCGCTCGGCGGAAGGATCGTCGGCGGTGGTGAACGCGATCTACCTGCCGATGGCGTTCATCGCCGGCGCGTTCTTCTCGCCTCACTCGTTCCCCCAGTTCCTGCGCGGGATCGCGGACGTCCTGCCCCTGACGTACTTCATCCGCCTCGTGCGCGACATCCTGCTCCACAACGCGCAGATCTGGGACCAGCCGGAGGCGGTCGCCGTGATCGCCGCCTGGGGCGCGTTCGGCGCGCTCGTCGCGTTCCGGCGTTTCCGCTGGGAGCCGAGGGAGGCGTAGAAGCGGGCCGGAACGGGAAGGGGGCGCTCATGGTGGGTATCGACGCGCCGATGGCGTTCGTGGCTCCGGTCGCGAAGCCGCCTGAGCTCGAGATCCGGATCAACTTCGGCGTCTTCGCAGGCCGCGAGGCGACGCCCGCAGAGCTCGACGTGCTCGGGCGCGCCGTCATGGCCGAGATCGAGCACGTCACGCTGGTCTCCGAGCACCGGCACGAGCTCGGCGGCGGCAGCGAGACATCGCTCCACCAGGTGCGGATGGACATCCCGCAGGCCGCGCTGCCGGAGGACATCGTCGAGGCGGAGTGGACGCGCGACCGGATCGTCAGGCTAGCCGAGCGCTGGGCACAGAGATGCATCGACGCGCGCCACGCCGAGGTGATCGAGTTCGTCCCGAACGAGCCACGACCCGTCCGCTGAGCCTGCACTGGCCGTGCAGGCCAGCTGTGGACGAAAGAATTGCCGCGAGCCAGACGTTTCCTCGCGGCAATGTCCTCCGAAGGACCGGCCCGACAGGGCGCGAGGAGACGTCACACAATCGGCACGAAGTCGTCACACCTCGGAGCGGATTTCATCGATACCGTCGTTGACGGGTGGCGGGTGGCGCTTCTCCCCACCCTGGGTGGGGATACGCGGTCGTCCTCGCCCGGACTCGACGCGCCCGGAGTGTCCTGGCGTTACCGGCCGGGTCGCTACGAGCGCGCGGGTGCCTTGGGCCCACGGCCGCGGCCGGCGCGGGCTGCCTTGAGCGCGAAGCGCGTCATCGCCGACGGCATCCGCTGCGCGCGGGCGACGACGGCGTCGAGCGCGTCGGCGAACCAGTCCACGTCCTCCTCGGACAAGACCAGCGGAGGCATGGCCCGCACCACGTTCATGTTGTGCCCGGCCACCTGGATCAGCACGCGGTGGTCGGAGAAGAGCGGTACGACGACGAGCTGCGAGAAGATCCCGGGCTGGAGCCGTTCCAGCATCCGCCATGTCGTCGAGCGGCCGGGCTCGCCGAACTCGATCGCCCAGAAGAGGCCCAGGCCGCGCACGTCCCGCACCACCTCGTAGCGCTCGACGAGCGGCCGCGTCCGCTCCAGCAGCAGGTCTCCGATGCGCGCCGCCCGCTCGACGAACTCGGCCGACTCGAGCTCGTGCAGCGTCGCCAGGCCTGCGGCGACGCCGAGGTCGTTGGGTGCGAACGTCGACCCGTGGCTGAGCGCATGCTCCATCGAGTCGAAGACGGCGTCGAACACGCGCGGCGTGAACAGCGTCGCGCCGATCGGGACGTAGCCGCCCGAGAGCGCCTTCGACACCGTCATCACGTCCGGTTCGAGCCCCCAGTGCTCGCAGGCGAACATCCGCCCCGTGCGCCCAAAGCCGGTCGCCACCTCGTCGACGCAGAAGAGCGTGCCGTACCTGCGGCAGAGCGCCTGCGCGCCTTCGAGATAGCCGGGCTCGGGCAGCCGCACGCCGTGCCCAACGATCGGCTCGGTCACGAACATGGCTACGTCCTCCCCGCGCAGCTCCCCCTCGAGCGCATCGAGGTCGTTGAACCGGACATGCGAGAAGCCGGGCACGAGCGGCCCGAACCGGGACGTGAACGCGGCGTCGCCGTTCGCGGACAATGCCCCGAGCGTCAGGCCGTGGAAGCCGTGCTCGACGGAGACGACGCGCGAGCGGCCGGTCGCGGCGCGGGCGATCTTGATCGCCGCCTCGATCGACTCGGCGCCGGAGCTCGTGAAGAGGACACGCCCGAGATTGTTCGGCGCCCACGCGAGCAGCGCCTCGGCGAGCGCACCGGCGGGCTGCGTGATGCCGAGTGCGACCCGGCCGGGAAGATCGAGGTCAAGCGTCTCGTGCAGAGCCGCCCGGACGCGCGCGTTCGAGCGCCCGACGTTGTACATCCCGAAGCCGCCGAGCATGTCGAGGTAGCGGTTGCCGTCCGTGTCGTAGAGGTACGGCCCCTCGCCGCGCGCCCAGTGACGGTCGAAGCCGATCGTCCGCAGCATCCGCAGAAACTGCGGGTTGATCGTCCGGCCGTGCAGCTCGAGCTCGTTTCCCGCGCCCTCCTCGACGAGCGTGCGGATGCTGAAGTCGCTCACGCGCTGAGCCTAGCGCGCGTCATACTGATCCGCATGAGCACGCCCGAAGGCTGGAGGGAGGTGGACGGTGCGCTGCAGCGCGAGTTCAAGTTCGCGAACTTCGCCGAGGCGCTTGCGTTCGTGAACCGCGTCGGCGAGCTCGCGGAGGCCGAGAACCACCACCCGGACATCGAGCTCGGCTGGGGCCGTGTCGTCCTCCGCTGGCGGACACACTCCGCCGAAGCGATCACCGACCGCGACCGCGAGCTGGCCGCGAAGTCGGGCGCGCTCGCCTAGAGGCTAGCCGGGGAGGCAGCAGCCGGGCTGACAGACGTCGTGGCTCGGACCGAAGCGGCCGAGCGCGTGTCGAGGCAACTGCGGGTCGAGCCGCTCCTGGATCAGCTCGCGGATCATGGCCACGAACGCCGGATGCGTCCCGGCGGTGCGAGCGCGGACAAGGGCGACGCCCGCTTCTTCGGCAGCCTCACGGGCCTCGACGTCGAGGTCGAAGAGCACCTCCATGTGGTCGGAGACGAAGCCGACCGGCGAGAGCACGACATCGCGAACGCCCCGCTCGGCGAGCGCGCGGATGTGGTCGCAGACGTCGGGCTCGAGCCACGGCACGCGCGGCGAGCCGCTGCGGCTCTGGTAGACGACGGCGTGGTCGGCGACCCCGACCTCCTCCACGACGAGCCGGGCCGCCTCCGCGAGCTGGGTCTCGTAGCGCGACTGCCGCGCCATCGCGAGCGGGATCGAGTGGGCGGTGAAGGCGAGGTGGACGCCGGCGCGCCGCTCCTCCGGCACGCTCGCGAGCGCGTCCGCGACGTGCTCCGCGTTCGCCCGCACGAAGCCGGGGTGGTTGTAGAACATCCGCGTCCTGGCCACCTCGGGCGCGTCCGGCCCGACCTCGGCCTGCGCGGCGAGGATGTTCTCCCGATACTGTCGGCAGCTCGAGTAGGAGCTGAAGCCGCTCGTGAAGAAGGCGAGCGCCCGCCGGATCCCCTCGTCGCGCATCGCCCGCAGCGTCTCGGCCAGGAACGGATGCCAGTTGCGGTTGCCGAAGTAGATCGGCAGGTCGATTTCGTGCTCGTGGAGTTCCGGCCGAAGCGCCTCGATCAGCGCGCGGTTCTGGGCATTGATCGGGCTGACGCCGCCGAACAGCTCGTAATGGTGGGCGACCTCCGCGAGCCGCTCCGGAGGGATGTTGCGGCCGCGTGTGACGTTCTCGAGGAACGGCATCACGTCGTCCGTCCCCTCGGGTCCCCCGAACGCGACGACGAGGATTGCATCGAAGAAGGTCTCCGGATCGGAGCCGCGTGCGCCGTCTGCAGGCGGCTTCGTCGTCGCGACGGCGGCCATTCGAGTGACGCTAGCGGAAGGCCGGAGAGGGCCGCAGTGGCGGCGAACCGAGCGTGGTTCCTGCGGCCCCCCTTCCTCTCCGGCCGCTCATATGCAGACCCCGCGGAGCAGAGAATCTTGCGCGGCTTTACAAGAGCGGCCGGCGCTCCCGTCCGACGTCGCCGAGCCGGCCGCTCGCTACTTCTCGGGCGTAGCAGTCTGGAAGGTGACCTTGCCCTGGCCGGCGACGTGGGAGCGCCCGTGCTGTTTCCTACACTGGTCGCCCGACGAGGTCGTGACAACGTTTGACACTAGGACTTCCCCGCCGAGTGCGTGGCCGGCGACGCGCGCCGCATAGTGAACGGTCGTGCCGAAGAAGCCGTCGCTTTCGTGGAGAGCGTCGCCGGTGTGCACTCCAACCCTGACACGAATCGGAGGCGACCCCTCAGCGAATGCACTGGCGATCTCGCGTTGTATCGCTTGCGCGCACGCAACCGCGCGCCTGGCACTCGGGAACGCGAGCATCGATCCGTCGCCCTGGGTCTCGACGACAGTGCCGCCATGCGCCGCAGTCGCCTCCTCAGTCACGACCCGCTGTCGTCGGACGAGGTCGACCCACGCACGGTCGCCAAGGCGGGAGACCAAGACGGTTGAGGCGACGACGTCGGTGAAGACGATCGTCACCCGTTCCATCGGCTTCGACCGAACCCGAGAGGTCGGGTCGCTCGCGCTGGACCGTCTCCTCGAGCTCTTCGAGGGTGACCGTCAACGCCATGCCCAATGCTTCACGGTTCGGCTGAGGAATCGACCAGTGTGTCTGCACGATCTTCCAGTCGCCACGCTCGAGGCGAAGCACGTAGGTCGCGCGGGCTTCGCGAAGGACTTCCCTTCCAAGGTGATCCTCTCCTTGACGGCCCCCCAGCCCACGGCCCCTTCCTCCCAGGCTTCGATCTCCTCCGCTACGACGGGGAAAGGACCGATTTCCTTCATTTGACGCGCCCAGACAGCGCGTGTCTCCGGCCCATGCCACCACTCGGCCGCATCCGTTCCCGTAATCAGGGTGCCCGGGTGTTCCGACAGCCGCCCAAGAGCCGATTCGTCGTCCCCGTCCGCGATCGCTCTCGTAAATCGCTCGATGACGCGCCGAATTTCCTCAGACGGCTCCACCGCCGGAGTGTGCTCGAACAGCCTGGGGAACGCAATCCAGGACGGGCAAGCCCTCGCTGCCTCCGCAACCTGAGGCGATTTGCCTGCCGCTGAGGTGGTCGTTCGTGCCAAGCTGCTCTCGCGGCGTGGCCGGGCATCGTGAGACTGCGGCGGGCGGCGCCGCGGCATCTGACGCGTGCCGACGTGCGCGCAACACTCCCCGCACACCACGATCTTCACCCATATCGAGCCGCTCCAGGACCGACCTCGTTCGACGACGGTACGCTCGACCGACTCGAGGATGCGAAGCCTTGAACGAACTGACGCCACTTGCCCCGCCGAGCGACGTGTACGGGCGTGGCGTCTAGGAGACCCGCCAGGGAGCCCGACTGTCTCATTGGAAGTCAGGGGCAGATCGGGGAATTCCCTGACGCTGTCGCAGCCGATGCGGAGCGATCATCAACTCGCGCTTAGCACGGATCGTGAGTAGGCTGAAGCCCAACCGAAAAGGCGGCAGGAAGAACCCTCCGAACGCCTTTCTGATCGGGTAGACGAAAGCGACACCGACTCAACGAAGGTCACTAAGGGCCCGCGACAGCGGGCCCTTCTTGTGTCCATATTCGACGTATACCCAGTCCGCTTGAACGAGTGCGGCACTTGAGAGGTGTCGGCATTGCCACTAGGCCACGTCCAGTATTTTCCCCGCGTGGCGATCAGCGGACGTCCTGATGCGACGGCGGGCGGTTCCGAAGACGGTGCACTCGAAAAGGGGCTCATGGAAACGATCGTCGTAGGAGTCGACGGCTCAGAGTGCTCGCTGGCAGCACTGCGATTCGCGGCCGCCGAGGCACGGCTGCGAAAGGCACGGCTACGCGTTGTGCACGCGTGGGCGGTTCCCCCGGTTTCCACCTACCACGAGGCCGAGCACGCCATCCGAACGGACTTCGACGGGATACACGACGCGGCCCAGGCACTGCTCGACGAGGTCGTCGACGAGGCCTTGGGTGACGACTCCGACATCGTTGTCGAGAAAGTCGTCGTCGAGGGGCCGCCGGCAGCCGCCCTCGTTGCTGCCGCGAGAGATGCCGAACTCCTCGTCGTCGGCTCTCGCGGGCTGGGCGGCTTCAAGGCTCTTCTTCTTGGCTCTGTTGGCCAACAGTGCGCGCATCACGCGCCCTGCCCGATCGTGATTGTGCGGGACACGCCCGGAGAGTAGGGCTTTCCGGACGTGCGGACCCGGCCAGACGGTCAGTACGAGCTTCCCCTGGTCGGACTCGTCGCGGGCGCGTCAGTCGGGGGATGTGCCACGCTCGTATGCGGGAGGTGAGGGTGCCGCCTGATTGCGGGATCGATGCGAGCCTGGCAGGCTCGACCGACGTCTGGCGTCGCACGGCGGACGAGGTCGCAGCAGCGCTCGGCACCGACGTTCGTCAAGGGTTGAGTGAGGTCGAGGCGGCGGCGCGTTTGGCGCGGGTCGGGCCGAACCAACTCGAGGCAGCGCAGCAGATGTCGGCATGGCGGAAGTTCCTCGGCCAGTTCGCCGATCCGCTCATCTATCTGCTGTTTGCCGCCGTCGTGGTCTCACTGGTGGCGTGGGTACTGGAGGGCGGCGAGGAGGCGCCGTTCGACGCGATCGTGATTGCGGCGATCATCGTCGCCAACGCGGTGCTCGGCTACGTGCAGGAGGCGCGGGCCGAGCAGGCGGTAGCGGCGCTGCAGCGGATAGCGGGGGCGACAGCCGGGGTCGTGCGTGATGGGCGCCAGGAGCGCGTTCCTGCGGCCGACGTCGTGCCTGGGGACGTTCTCCTGCTCGCCGAGGGGGACGCCGTCGCCGCTGACGGGCGGCTGGTCGAGGCGGCGTCGCTGACCGTGGCCGAGGCATCCCTGACGGGGGAGAGCGAGCCGGTGCTGAAGGAGGTCGGCGTGATCAGGGAGCCGGTCGGACTGGGCGACCGGGTGAACATGGTCTTCAGCGGCACGGCGGTCGCGCGCGGGCGGGGCCGGGCCGTCGTGACGGCGACGGGGATGGCGACGGAGATGGGCAATATCGCCCGCTTGCTCGACCGCACGCTCGAGCTACCGACACCGCTGCAGCGGGAGATCGACCGGCTCGGACGGATGCTCGGGATCGCGGTGATCGCGATCGCGGTCGTGGTGGTCGGCGCGATCCTGCTCACCGCCAACATAAGCACGGCCTCCGACCTCGTTTCGGTGCTGCTCGTCGGCGTCTCGCTTGCCGTCGCGGCCGTGCCGGAGGGGCTCCCGGCTGTGCTGTCAGTTGTGCTCGCGCTCGGGGTGCAGCGGATGGCGCGGCAGCGGGCGATCGTGAAGAAGCTGTCTTCGGTGGAGACGCTCGGATCGGCGTCGGTGATCTGCTCGGACAAGACCGGGACGCTGACGAAGAGCGAGATGACTATTCAAAAGGTGGTGACCGGCTCGGGCGCGGTCGATGTCACCGGCAGCGGCTACCGGCCCGAGGGCGAGCTGCGCGTGAACGGGCGGCCGCTCGACGACCTGGTTCTGCTGAGCGAGGTTCAAGCGGTTCTTGCAGCCGGGAGCCTGGCGAACGACGCCGTGCTTCGTGAAGAGGGCGGCGAGTGGACGATCCAGGGCGACCCGACCGAGGCGGCCTTCCTTGTCGCGGAGGCGAAGGTCGAGGGGCTGACTGAGACGCGTCGCTCTCGATTCGAGCGCGTAGGCGAGGTTCCGTTCACCCCCGAGCGCAGGCTGATGAGCACAGTGCACACCAAAGTCGCGGGTGAGGGCGGGGTCGTCGTTACGAAAGGCGCGCCGGGCGTCCTGCTGGCCCGCTGCACCGAGGAGCGTCTTCGCGACAGCGTGCGGCCGCTAACGGACGCCCGGCGGAGCGAGATCCTCGCCTCCGTCGACTGCCTCGCCGACATGGCGTTGCGGACGTTGGCTGTCGCCTACCGGCCTCTGTCGGCGGACGAGCGGCTTCCTGAAGACGAGTCGATCGAGCGGGAGCTTGTCTACCTCGGGATGGTCGGGATCATTGATCCGCCGCGGCCGGAGGCCGGGGCGGCCATCGCGGAGGCGCGTGCCGCCGGGGTGCGTGCGCTGATGATCACCGGCGATCACCCGCACACGGCGGCGCGGATCGCAGCCGATCTCGGCATCGCTCCGGTCGGCTCCCGCGTCGTCACGGGTGACGAGCTCGAGGCGCTCGACGACGACGCGCGCGCGGCCACGGTCCAGGAGGTCTCGGTCTATGCCCGTGTCGCGCCAGAACACAAGCTGCGGATCGTCGACGCGCTTCACGCGAGCGGGAGGATCGTCGCGATGACGGGCGACGGAGTCAACGATGCGCCCGCCCTCAAGGCGGCCGACATCGGCGTCGCGATGGGCGTCACCGGCACCGATGTCGCCAAGGAGGCGGCAGACATGATCCTCGCCGACGACAACTTCGCCACGATCGTCAGCGCCATCCGCGAGGGTCGCGGGATCTTCGCGAACATCCGCAAGTTCCTGCGCTTCCTGCTCTCGTCGAACATCGGCGAGGTCTTCACGATGTTCTTCGGCGTCGTGCTCGCGAGCGTGATCGGACTGGAGAACACCGGCGAAGCGATCGCGGTGCCGCTGCTCGCAACGCAGATCCTCTGGATCAACCTCTTGACCGACGGCGCACCCGCGCTCGCGCTCGGGATGGACCCGCCTCCGGACAACGTCATGCGGCGACCGCCGCGCGGGCTCACGGACCGCGTGATCGACGCCGAGATGTGGATCGGCATCGTCTGGGTCGGCGCGGTGATGGCAGTCGTCACGCTCGTCGCGCTCGATCTCCGCCTTCCCGGCGGAATCATCGGCGACTCCGGAAACGTCGTCGAGGCGCGGACGATGGCGTTCACGACCCTCGTCCTCGCGCAGCTCTTCAACTGCTTCAACGCCCGTTCCGACCACACGAGTGCCTTCCACCGGCTGTTCACGAACCGCTACCTGTGGGGTGCGATCGCGCTCTCCGCCCTACTCCAAGTCGCGGTCGTGCAGCTGCCCTTCCTCAACAAGGCGTTCGGCACGGCGCCGCTCGGGCTCGACGAATGGCTGATCTGCGTCGGACTCGCGAGCGTCGTGCTGTGGGCCACCGAGGCCAAGAAGTTGCTCGAACGCCGGCTGCGGCGCTCCGCGAGCGGCGCGGGCCGCCGCGAGGCCATGACGTGACTCCGGCGCAGAAGATCGGCTGGCGCCCTCCCGGCAGATGGGGCGTCAGCGACTCGCCCTCGGAGCCAGCCTCGTGGCTCCGGGGGCACGTCGCGGATCCGACGACTATCGAGACGAGCGCCTCCCGAGGGAGAACGGCCCATGCCGACGCAACATCAGGATCCACACCCGACAAACCTGGTCTAGAGAACTCGCACCAGATCTCCGACGCCAACGCCCACACCCGTATACGTGGCGGCAAAGCCAACGGAATACGCGACTGAGGCGAACACGACCCGGCGATGGCCGACCGGCTTGCTGCCAGCGAGACGAGCCACGCCAACGACGATAATCGTCCCGATCAGTCCCGCCGCGATCGTGAACCACACGTCCGAATCGCGCGTGATCCAACTGACCGGGTGCCTCAGCAGACGGCCCCGTCGCAGCTTTGCGAGCCGGGCTTCGAGCTTCGCTCCGTACCCGCGAATCCAGCTATCCCAGCTTCGCTGCATCCAATTGCAGCAGGCGATATTGATGAGCGTGAACACCCCAGCGGCGACACCAAACGTAAGGAACCACGGGACCACCACCGTCACCCCGACCAGGATCGGGCCGAGGAAGAGGTCATCCAGGAACGCATAGACACCCACAGCGGTGCCGATCGCCCCATTCACAAGCCGGACGAGTGCGCGCGACTCTGAGTTCAACGAAGAAAGCTCCGCATGCGGCGGCGCGAGTTGAGTAGTTCGTCAGGGGTTGTGGGTGAGGCGCCAAGCTTCACGGACTCCGAGGCGGGCGCCGCTTCGGAGGAGGCCGTGGGCGTAGACGCGGCCGCCGAAGCTGACGAGTGCGTAGATCGAGGCGAGGACGAGCATGACGGCGAGCGCGTGCTCCCAGAGTGGCACGCCGACGAGCGCGCTGCGGGCGGGTAGTACGAGCGGCGCCGTGAGCGGGAAGACCGTGAGAACGTTCGCAAGTAGACCGTCCATGTTGGTGGCGAGCGCGATGTAGCCGGCGAAGTAGCTGGCGAGGAGCGTGTAGGTGACGGGCTGTCCCGCCGTTTCCGCGTTCTGCTGGCGGGAGGCGAGCGCGCCGGCAGCGGCGTAGGCGACCGCGTAGAGCGCGAACCCGAGCGCGAACCACGGAATGACGAGCGCGAGGTTGCCGCCGAGTCCGGCCGGGGCGTCGAACGCGCTGGCCGCGAGCAGGGTAGCGGCGAGGCCGGCGACGAGGGTGAGTTGCGCGAGTCCTAGCAGGCCGATGCCGATCACCTTGCCGGCGAGCAGGTGGCGCGCCCGCACCGTCGCGAGGATCACCTCGACGACGCGGTTGTTCTTTTCTTCGACGACGCCGCTGACTACCCATTGGCCGTAGATCGCAAGTGACATGAGCAGGAGCAGCGAGCCGACATACGCGACCAGGGTTGCGGCGTCGGTGGTCTTCGTGTCCGCAGGCTGGAGCGTTGATGTCGTCAGTTCCGGTGCCGGCGGCAGATGCTGGCGGAGTGCGCGCACCGCGGTGTCGGCGATCGCAGCGGCCTTCGCGTCGACGTTCGTCCGGAAGACGAGCCGGTCGGCGGACAGGAGCAGAAGGGCGTCGACCTGCTTTGTTTCGAGCGCCTGCCGTCCCGCTGCCGGTGAGGCGACCGTGCGCAGCTGCACTTTCGCGTCGTCGAAGGGTTTTGCGGCGCGTTGGAGCGCGGCGGCCAGGCCGGTCGGCGCCGGCGCCGTCACCGCGACCCGGTACGTCTTCTCCTTCGAGAGCGCCCCGTTCAACGCGGTCGAGCCGCCCACGATGAGGAGCATTACCAGCGTCGAGATGAGGAACAGCTTGCTGCGCAAGCGCTCGCGGATCTCGCGCCGGGCGACGAGCATGATCGCGCGCCTTCCGCTCATTTCTCGACCAGCTCGAGGAAGAGTTCCGCAAGCGAGGGCGGGCCGTAGCTGAACTCGACGACCCGGCCCGTCCGCTCCGCCGCCGTGAGCACCTGCGCCGGGTCGACGTCTCGGTTCGCCAGCAGGTGCAGGTCGCCGTTACGGCGCTCCACAAGCTCGACTCCGGCGACATCCGGCAGCCACTCCGGCGGTGCGCCCTCGAGCTGCAGGTCGATCTGCCGCCGCTGGGAACGGCGCCGCAGCGCGCCTACCTCGCCCGTCGCGACGATGTGACCGTGGTCGATGATCGCGACCTCCTCGCAGATGTCCTCCACCAGCTCAAGTTGATGGCTGGAGAAGAGGACGGCGGCGCCGCGCACCGCCTCGCCGCGAAGCACCTCCGCGAGCGTGTGCACAGCGACTGGGTCGAGGCCCGCGAACGGCTCATCGAGGACGAGCAACTTCGGCTCATGCAGCAGCGCCGCGGCCAGCTGCGCGCGCTGCTGGTTCCCGTGCGAAAGCTCCTCGACCTTCGCGCCGCCGCGGTCGGCGAGGCCAAGCCGATCGAGCCAGTCCGATGCCGCCGCGCGCGCCGCCCCGGTGTCAAGTCCGTGCAGACACCCGAAGTAGACGAGCTGCTCGCCGACCGGCATCCGCGGGTAGAGACCACGCTCCTCCGGCATGTAGCCGAAACCCAGCCGCTCCCCCAACCCGACCGCCCGCCCATCCCACAACACGTCGCCACCGTCAAGCTCGACGAGACCGAACACCGCCCGCATCGCCGTCGTCTTCCCCGCGCCATTCGGGCCGAGGAAGCCAAGCATCCGCCCACGCCCGACCGAGAACGAACACTCCGTGAGCGCCTGCACCGCCCCGAACCGCTTGCTCACCTGCCGGAAACTGAGCACCGCTCCTCCCACTCAGGAGACATAGCCCCCCAACGTCGCGAAGGAGTCTCGCCCCTCGCGCGACACCCCAATCTTCTCCCATGCGCCTCGCACTGCTATGGGGGCTATCGCTGATCTACATCAGTGATTCATGGCAACGGTTCTCGTCTCCGCTCGGGTCGCACGTCGTTCGGACGCATCAGCGGCACGTGATCGAATCGAAGCGCCCAATTAGCAGCCGCTCGACGCCGCCTTGATGACCGCCCGGCTCGCCTGCCGGCTCGTGAACTCGTTGCGGAACGAGGGGACGGCGCTGCTCGAGCCGGACGAGCCGCTGCTGCTCGCCTCGTAGCCTGCGGTCTCCGCACGCGCGCGGCTACGTCCCCTCCCGTGCCCGCAGGAGCCCGATCTGAATCGGCGCCTCCACACGGGAGACCCCTCTACGGCCACGATGGTTGCGCTCCTCGGCTGTGGCGGATTCCGTAGTCGCCCGTAGCTCTCGAAAGGCGTTTTACCGATTCGGCGCCGGCGCCTTCCGAACACCGTGAGGCAGATGAAGATCGGCCGAAGGCAGGTGTCGTTCAAGCGCCTCGTCCTGTTCGGGCTCGGTGGTCTTCTCCTCTTGCTGATGCTCATCCAGGCCGTTCCCTACGGCCGCGACCACACGAACCCGCCCGTCCTCAAGGAGCCACAGTGGGACTCCGCGGCGACGCGCGCCTTCGCGGTGCGGTCGTGCTTCGACTGCCACAGCAACCAGACCAACTGGAAGTGGTACAGCAACATCGCCCCTGCCTCCTGGCTGATCCAGCGAGACGTCAACGGCGGCCGCGCCACACTCAACTTCTCCGAGTGGAACCGCCCACAAGACACCGGCGTCGGCGACATCTCCGAAGCGGTCAGGAGCGGCTCGATGCCCCCCTGGTTCTACGTCGTCCTCCACCCGAACGCCAGCCTGTCGAAGCACGACCAGGAGGCGTTCATCCGCGGCCTCCAGGCGACCTTCGCCGCATCGCCCCCTCCGGCCGGCCGCGGAGGCTAGCGGCCAAGACAAGGCAGGCAGCACGCCTAAAGTCGAGTCCACGAGGCCCCCTCCCCCCGCCGGGCTCGCTCCAGGCCCTTGTGCCCGTCTTGGCACCGTCCGTCGCACGAGGGCACGTGTCGCGGCGACTTGCTGACCGCCGGCAGCCGAGCTACCACACGGGTTGTGAACCCGCCCGACCGCCCGGTCAGGCGGCGGAGCCGAAGATCGTTCGATCGCCTGGCCGTCGAGTATCGGCGCGCCGTTGTCGCGATCGGCCAGCAGTTCATCGACCCGCGCGACGACTGGGCTGCTGCTCGCTTCCTAGCCGCCAGCCTGTCCGAGTCCGCCGTTCTCTCGGACGGCTCGAAGGGCGCTCATAAGATCGACGGGTCGGAGCCGTCACCGCTATGGCGGAACGTCACTGCCTGCGGGCTTTCCGCCTCTCGTTCAGCGGCCGCCCTGATGTCCGGCAGAAGCGTTCGGTGAAGGCTGTGTTCATGTGCGAGGTGATTCCCGGCGGGTTGTTCGTCGGCGGTTGAGTCGTGAGCGTCGTTCGCTGCGAGAGGTTGACGAAGTTCTACGGTGCTACCCGGGGGATCGTCGATGTCGACCTGGAGATCCGTGCGGGCGAGGTGTTCGGGTTCCTCGGCCCGAACGGCGCCGGGAAGACGACGACGATTCGGCTCGTGCTCGACCTGATCCGACCGACTCGCGGCCGCGTCGAAGTGTTCGGGCTCGATCCGCGGCGGGACGGCCTCGCCGTCCGCTGCCGCGTCGGCTACCTGCCGGGGGACCTGCGTCTGTACGAGCGGTTGACCGGACACGAGCTGATCTCCTACTTCGCTCACCTCCGTGGCCTCGAGGGGCTCGGCGACGCGCCCAGCCTCGCCGAACGCCTGGAGGTCCAGCTCGATCGCCCGATCAGGGCGCTGTCGAAAGGGAACCGACAGAAGCTCGGCCTCATCCAGGCCTTCATGCACAGGCCCGACCTGCTGGTGCTCGACGAGCCGTCGGCGGGACTCGATCCTCTCGTCCAGCAGATCCTGCACCGGTTGATCTGCGAGGTGAAGGATGACGGGCGCACCGTCTTCCTCAGCTCGCACGTCCTCCCTGAGGTACAACAGGTCGCCGACCGCGTCGCGCTGATCCGCGACGGCGAACTGGTTGTCGTCGAGGCGGTCGAGACGCTACGCGCCCGTGCTTTCACGCGCGTCGAGGTCAACTTCGCCGCAGCGCCGGCGCGGGGTGCCTTCGCCGGCGTTGCCGGTGTCCGGGAGCTGGACCGGCACGGCACCGTGGTTCTGTTCGCGCTCGACGGTGAGGCGGATGCCCTCGTGAAAGCACTTGCTCGACATCACGTCCTGGCCGTCGACAGCCACGAAGCCGACCTCGAGGACATCTTCCTCAGCCTCTACGGCACACAGGACGAGCGACGTGCTGCGTAACGTCGCTCTCAAAACCTTGCGCGACAGCCGTCGGGCGATCGGCTGGTGGAGCATAGGACTGATCGGCACCGTCGCCCTGATGGTCGCTGTCTACCCGTCGGTCAGGGACAACCCGAGCCTCAACAAGCTCGTCGAGGACTACCCCGAGGCGGTCAAGGGATTCGTCAGCTTTGGAGGTCAGCTCGACTACGTCTCCGGCGCCGGCTACCTGGGAGCCGAGCTGTTTGCGTTCATGTTGCCCCTGCTCATGCTCGTGGTCGCCATCGGCGCCGGGGCACGCGCAATTGCCGGAGAAGAGGAGCAAGGCACACTCGACCTCCTGCTTGCAACCCCAGTCTCCCGACGACTCCTCGTGCTCGAAAAGCTCGTTGCGCTGATCATCGAGCTCACCGCGCTGAGCTTGGTGCTCTGGATCTCGCTCCTGGTCGGAGCGGCCTCCGTCGGCATGAACGTCTCGCCTGGCCACCTCCTCGCCGCGACAGTCAGCGCCGGACTCTTGGCGCTCGCCTACGGCTGCATAGCCCTCCTCGTCGGCGCAGCCTGGGGGCACCGGGCAAGAGCGATCGGCGTCGCGGCGGCCGCAGCAGTCGCCGCCTACCTCGTCAATGCGCTCGCGCCGCTCGTCGACGCGCTCGAGCCGCTCCGAAAGGCGTCACCGTTCTACCACTACGCGGCCAGCGATCCACTCCGGCACGGGCTCGACGCCAGTCACGTCGGGGTATTGCTTGCGATTACCGTCATCGCCTGCACGCTTGCCCCGATCGCGTTCGACCGCCGCGACCTTGCCTCCTAACGCTCGCCGAGCGAGACCAGTCTCACATCGACAGTCCCTCGCGGACACGCTGCCAGGCTGGTTCGCGGACGTTCAGCGCACACGCAGCAGGCGTCTGATCAGTGTCGGTCCACACCGAAAGAGGACATCCCAAACGGGCGCGCCCGTTCCTCCATGGCGTCTGGAGCTTCCGGCGGAGAATAGGCGTTGGGGCTAGAGTTGTCGGAGCCCCGGCGCGGGAGTGCGGGAAGTCGTCGGAGGGAGGATCAAACGGCTGGTCGTGGGGACTTCACGCCTCTGGAGTGGGAGGTTGTCTGCGAGGCGCCGGTCTACGCTGGTCTGATCGTCGCTGCCGCGCAGCGCGGCGGTTTCTTCTGGGAAGCGATCTCGATCGCCCGATCGTTCTCAGATGTACGCGCCCAGCACGGCGAGAACCGCCTACTCGATGACATCGTCGCCGAGAGGCCGCACGTCGAACACACTCGGTTTCGGTCGGCCACTGAGGTGCGGATGCACGGATTGGAGCACATTCGTGCGGCGGTCAAGCTCGTCGAAGAGAAGGCGGACCCCGCTGACCTCAGCGCCTTCGTCCAGTTCGGGCTCGATGTCGCCGGTAGGGTCGCGTGTGCTTATCGAGAGACCAAAGCGCCGATCTCAGAAGCCGAGCAGCGTGCCTTGACAGAGGTCGCGGCGGCGTTTGGCCGAGGCCGAGACGCCTGATCATCCATCCGGTCTCCGCTCCTGGCCGTGGCGCGAGGGTGTCAGTCCTGGCCGTCGGGCGATCACGAGGAGATAGTCGCCGACGATGTCGAAGGCAAGACCGGCCGCTCCTCAGTCACGAACGCAGCCCGATGGCTCTTCCGCAGCCTGGGTGTGGGCGATCCGCCCCGCGGCGTCAGGTCGCGAGCGGGGCGGAGCCGTGAAGGCTTTGGTCATGGACGCAACGACACGGGATCGAGACCGCCCGTCGCAGGTCGATGTGGTCGAGCGGATGCTGCCGTGGCGGTGCGGCCAGCTGCGGCGGAGCGGCTATCCCGACGAGCTCGCGGCTCGCGGCGACATCGATGCATTCGGCGATCGAACTCGTCCGGCACGGCTGTCCGCCGGCCACGGCCGTCTCGATCCTCGTCTGATCGGGTATTCGAGCCATACCCTTCGTTTACGCTCGGAGCGTGCGAGTTCTCGCTCCCCTGCCCGATTGCGACTTCGATCCGACGGAGGTGTCGGTGCCCTAGCGGTTGCTGAGCGACGCCGGCCACGAAGTCGTCTTCGCGACCGAGCGTGGGACGGGGAAGGTGCGTTCAGTGGGCGTGGGAGGTGTCCGGGAAGAGATGGGGCTTCCCCCCGGGGAGGGTTCGGGTGGTGGGGTTGCTGCCTTCGCGGAGTGCGCGGAGAGCGTTCAGGATTACGGCGATGTCGATTGCTTCTTGGAGGAGCGCGCCGAAGGCGGGTGGTATGAAGCCGAAGGCCGCGAAGACCATGGCGATGAGGCTGAGGGCTAGGCCCGCGATGACGCTTTGGACGGCGATGTGGAGCGAGCGCCGGCCGATGGCGACTGCGTCGGCGACGCGGTCGACGCGATCGACGACGATCACTGCGTCGGCGGTCTCTGAGGCGATCGTCGCCCCGGCGACACCCATCGCGATCCCGACGTCGGCGAGCGCGAGTGCCGGCGCGTCGTTAATGCCGTCTCCGACCATCATCACCGGGGCGAGTTCGGGGTTTGCTTGTATCGCACGAACGACCTCGAGCTTCTGCTCGGGCGAGTGCTCGGCGTAGACACGGTCGATGCCGAGGCGTCCGCCGATCTCATTGGCGACGGCCTCTCGGTCGCCGGTTACCATCGCCACGTGCCGGATGCCCGCCCGCCGTAGTGCGGACGCGAGCTCGCCAGCGTCCTCTCGCGGCCGGTCGGCGAGAACAACGGCGCCGGCGAGACGGCCGTCGACGCCGACCAGCACCCGCGATCGGCCGCTGACGTCTCCGTGGTCGAGCCCGAGCTGGCTCATTGCTGTCGAGTCATAGCCGCGGCCGCTTAGCCAGCCGGCGCTCCCGACCGCGACCCCATGTCCGTCGACGACGCCCTCGATCCCTTTCCCCGGCCGCTCCTCAACACGTTCTGGAAAGCTCAGCACCTGCCCGCGCGTCTCGGCGCCGCGGACGAGCGCTTCCGCCAGCGCGTGGACCGAGAGCTGGTCAAGCGACGCTGCCAGTCGCAGCAGCTCATCGCGTCCGACGCCGTCGAGGCAAACGACGCGCTCGATCTCGGCCGTCCCCAGCGTCAAGGTGCCCGTTTTGTCGAGCAGTGCGGTGCGCACCCGGCCGAGCTTCTCGACCACGCCGGCCCCTTTCACGATCACGCCCGCGCGTGCTGCGCGTGAAACGCCTGACAGGAGCGCGATCGGCGCTGCCAAGATCAGCGGGCACGGCGTGGCAACGACGAAGACCGACAGCGCACGGATCGGGTCGCCCGACAGAGCCCAGGCGAGCGCGGCAACGGCCGCAGTCACCGGCAGGAAAAGGAGCGCATACCGGTCAGCGAGGCGGACGAACGGCGCCTGCTGCGTCTCCGCCTCACGCACAAGTCGGACGAGCGCCGCGTAGGCGCTGTCGGCGGCAGGACGGACGACGCGCAACTCGAAGACGTCGCCGGCGTTGGCCGTGCCGCTACGAATCGGCTCGCCCCGGCCGTAGGTCGCGGGCAGAGGCTCACCAGTCAGCGCCGACTCGTCCAAGACCGCGTCCTGGCCGACAACGATGCCGTCCGCCGGCACGACCTCACCCGCCCGAACGACGATGACGTCGCCGACGGCGACCTCCTCGACGGGCACCTCCTCGACCGTGTCCCCGCGGCGGCGATGCGCGATCCGCGGCGCACGCTCCACGAGCTTGGTCAACTCCCGTCTCGCCCGCTTGCCCGCCACCTCCTCAAGCGCGTTCCCGCCCGCCAACATCAACGCGATCATGGCGCCCGCAAAGAACTGCTGCAGAGCCAACGCGCCCGCAATCGAGATCAACGCGATCGCGTCCACGCCCACGTCCCCACGCAACAGGGAACGCAGGACGGACCAACTGAGCGGGACAAGCATCACCCCGACCAGCACCGCCCACAGCGCGTTCCCCGCCTCCGGCATGCCCACGAGGTGAAGCAGCCCGCCGCCCAACACAGCGAGCAGCGCGGCAAGAGCGAGCGAACGCTGCGTCATCAAACCTCCCGCCCATACTCAGCCGGCGCCACGCTCGCGGCATCGTGGAAGACACCGACCCGGCATCAGCACCTACCACGACGACCCGACCCGGTCTGTTCTTCCACCTGACTCCTGTTAGGGGCTTCCTTGTAGTTGTCCCAGCGGCTGGCCGTGCAAGGCTTGACCTGTCTGTTCCGTTTCTTTGCGTTGGCATGGCCCGGGCTTGGGATGGCACACCGTAGAAATGAAGACGACAGGAACGCCTACGAGCACAAGGCGAAAGGAGGAACTCTCGATGCCGAAGAAGACGAAGAAGGACGACCGGAAGGAAACGGGCAAGAAGGACGCGCGCGAGAAGCGCGACGTCTAAGCAGGTCCCAGCGAGCGCGGGCTGCGCCTACCGACCCAACCGAGGTCGTATGCGCAGCCCGCACACGTGCTCGGAGCCGAGCTTGCCAGCCGGCCCTCGCGACGGCGAGCGGAGCCCGGAGCAACGTGTCGGTAGTTTCGGGCAGTTTCGGTCGGGAGCTACCCGGATGGCGGGAAGCCGGTGGATGGTCATCCTGTAGTCGCGGAGGGCCTTGCGCGCCTGAGTTTGCCTAGGCGCGATGGATAGGCCCGTGAGCGTTTGGAAAGGGGGGATCCTCTGTGCCGAAAAAGCCGCTTCCGAAGAAGGAAGAGAAGGACAAGGGCGTCAAGAAGGAGAAGCGCGAGATCTAGCTCTCCAGCGATTGCGGGCTGCGTCTGCTGGCTGCTTCCCGCGTCGGCACGCGCGGCCCGCGTTCGGTGGTGGGGGCCGGTTGGCGGTTTCCCCTGAGCTGGAGGAGTGTTGATGGCTGGATCGCCCGAGTCGATTCCGTGGCGGCGTGTGGGTTCGCTTCTTCGTCCGCTTCGGGCGGGGTTGGCGGCGATGGTCGGGTTGAGCGTGCTCGGGTCGCTGGCCGGGTTGGTGCCGCCGATCACGCTCGGCTATCTGATCAACGACCTGGTCGAACGTCACGGGGTCAGGCCCGAGGATGCGCTCTGGGCTGGACTGTTGGCCGGCGCGATTGTGGTCGAGGCCGCCGCCTACATTGGCTCCGACGGCCTCTACGCACGCAATAGCGGACGGTTGTACCGCAACCTGCGTTTGCTGATGTTTGACAGTGTGATGCGCCGGCCCGAGAGCAAGCGCGCAGACAGCGAGGGGCTGCCGTCGCGGTTCATCTCTGATGTGGAGACGTTCGAGCGGGTCACGGTCTACGCCTTGGACACGGGCTCGATGCTGGTCGTCGAGCTGGGAACGGCGCTCATCGTGCTGGGCTTGATGGAGCCGTGGGCGATCGCTGTCGTCGTGCCGCTTTTGGCGGCGACCTGGCTTGTGACCCGACGCATGCAGGAACCTGCCGCCAGCGCCGGCCAGCAGCGCCAGGAGCAACTGGAGGAACTGACGGGAACGCTCTCCCGTGAGCTCGCCGGAAGCGGCGGGCCCCAGGCGCGAAGCCGCTTCACGACGGTGGCGGAGCGTCTGTTGCGCGCCGAGGTGCACCTCGGCTGGGTGCAAGCTGCCAACCTGCACATGTCCGGGGCGCTCGCGAAGCTGGGTCCGATCGTAATCGTGATCGCCGCAGCATCGGCCGGTAGTTACCACGCAGGCACGCTCCTCACCCTGTACCTGCTCGCCGCACGCGCGTTTTACGGCTTCGACGGGCTCGTCGACCTCAGCCTCGGCATGCAATCAGTCCGCGGCGCCATCAACCGCTGCCTCGAACTCATCGAGTCCTCACAACCGAGTACGCAACCGGTGTCAGCAAGCGGACTCGCAGCCTGAAAGAAAGGAAGCCAAGAACCCGTGACACCCCGGGCCTCCACCCGCCCCAGGAACAAATCACAGCCTGCCAGGCCCTGCAGCCCGAGCACACCCCGTGCGCCCACCCGGCGCGGCCATCCGCGCATCAGCTCTCGCGGTCAGCCCATTCTCGCGATCCGGGCGCACACCAGCGAACGTCGAGCAGCCGAGTTCGTCCATGACGCACTCAGGGAACTCCACTGCTTCATCCGCGATCACGACCTCGAGCCCACCGGGCCCCCGTTCACGATCGTGAACCCCACCTCCCAGCCCGGAACCCTCGACATCGAAGCCGTCTGGCCGATCGACCAGGCAGCCGCCGGCGTCGGCAGGATCCACGCTGGCAGCCTGCCAACACCGCTTGCCGGCCACCCGAACCCGCCATCCCGGGCTGGCAGGGCGGGGCAGGATCTGGCCGAGGTCTTCCTCTAAGGGCCTATCTCGCTAGGCAGGGACCCGGCGGGTGGTGGCGAAGTCCGACCTCGTTGCTGAAATCGGCGAGGGAGGCTTTCGATGGGTCTTGTCTCGAGCGACGATGGGTGGCGGTTGCCGGATTGGTTGTGGGAGCGAGTCGAGCCGTTGTTGCCGGCTGGGCCTTCGCATCCGTTGGGGTGTCACCGGCCGCGGGTGCCTGATCGCGCTGCGATGGACGCGATCTTGCTCGTGCTTCGCACCGGGATGCAGTGGAACGCGTTGAACGCGACCGGGATCTGCACCTCCTCCTCGGCGCACCGGCGCTTTCAGGAGTGGGAGCAGGCTGGCGTGTTCCATGAGATTTGGCGGCAAGGTCTGCTCGATTACGACGAGCAGGTCGGGATCGACTGGGCCTGGTTGTGCTGTGATGGGGCGACAGGGAAGGCGCCGCTGGGCGGTGTGGCGACCGGGCCGAATCCGACTGATAGAGCAAAAGGGGGGCGAAACGTTCGCTTCTCTGCGAGGCAGCAGGGGTCCCGATCGGGTTGGCGCATGACGGCGCCAACCGCCACGACTCAAAGCTCCTAGCTCCGACGCTCGACTCGGTTCCGATCCAGCGGCCCGAGCCGTCAGCCGAGAATCCGCAAGGCCTCTGTCTCGACGGCGGCTACGCCTACCCGTGGGTCAGCGACCTCGCGGCCGGTCGCGGTTACACGGCCCACATCCGTCGCCGTGCCGAGGAGCTCGAGCTCAAACGGGCCACACCGGGATGGCGCGCCCGCCGCTGGGTCGTCGAGGCGTGCCACTCCTGGCTCAACCGCAACCGCGCCCTCCTGATCCGCTGGTCGAAGAAACCAGAGAACCACCTCGCGCTCCTCCAACTCGCCTGCGGCCTGATCGCGTTCAAGAAAGCCCACGCAGCCCGCCTCACTCACGCCCTACCGGGATAGGCCCTAAGAGGGCCCGGTGGATGAGGGCAAGAGTCGGAGTGGCCGCGCTCGGAACCATGTTGGCCGTCGCGTTGATGGGTACTGCAGCGCGCCGAGCTTCGCTCTCGTACGTGTCGGTGCGTGGGCTTGGCGGTTTGCTTGTGGTCGTCTCGATCGTGGCCGTGCTCGGGGCTGTTGGTGGAGTCGCGAGCGGATCAGGAAGCGGTGGTGGTACCGGGTTGCCAGCAGTCGTTCGGAGTTGGTCGCCGGCGCGGAACTCGCGTTGTGATCACCCGCAGAGGAGCGTGCTTTCGTATCACTATCCGGTCAAGCCGTTCGGCCGTCAGCATCCGATTCGGGGCAACTTCGGCGATCCAAGGACGCTAACGTCGGAAACGTTCGGGGATACGGGCGCCTTTGACCCTGGGTCGTTCACATTCCACAACGGCGTTGACATCTCGGCCACAACCGGTACGCCGGTGTATCCCGTCGTATCGGGAGTCGTCCGGGTCATCTCCGGGGACGCCGTCTCCGTTCGGACGGCAGACGGAAGGGCGTTCCAGTATTTCCACATTGCTCCCAGAGTGGCCTCGGGCAGCTATGTGGCGGCGTACCGAACTGTGCTTGGCACGATCCGTCCGAGGTTCCGGCACGTCCACATAGGCGAAATCGACGCGTTCCGAGTCCACAACCCGGCCGATCCCGGACACCTCGAGCCGTATCACGACCACACGCTGCCAAGCGTGGTCGAGCTGCTCTTCACGGACGAGCACGGGGCGCGACTCAACCCATCGAGTCTTCGCGGCCGCGTCCTCGTCGCTGCAAACGCGAACGACACCCCTCCGGTGCAGGTACCGGGCCTTTGGTATGGCCACCCGGTCGCACCAGCCGTGGTCTCCTGGCGGATCACCTCTAGGGGAATCACACTCAAGCCGCAGACGATCGTCGCTGACTTCCGCAAGACCGAGCCGCCAAACCGAGACTTTTGGCGGGTCTACGCGAGCGGGACGTACCAGAACTTCCCCGTGTTCGCCAACACCTACTTCCTGAAGCGGCCAGGTCGATACCTGTTCAGCCTGACCGGCGGACAGGCACTTGACACCCGCCGCTACGCAAACGGCCGCATCGACATCACGGTCGACGTCGCCGATGTCTGCGGCAACAGCTCTTCAATCAGCCAGGCTGTCCAGATCGTCAACTAGACGTTCGCGGCTCATGTGCCGGCGGCGATTGGGAGAGGTTCGTCGAGCTGGATGAGTCCGAAGCGGACGAGCACGAGCGGTAGGCGGGTGAGCGGGTGCATCTCACGGCTGTGTGCCCAGGTGCCGACGTATCGGGTTACGCGCGCATGCGGGTTGAAACGGGTAATCAGCCGGTAGAGGCGTCCCGATTCGCCGTTTTGGTCGACGACGATCCGATCGCGGAGACTCCACCACATGTGCAGCGGAACCCCGGAGAAGGCGATCCGACGCGCATACGTCACCGGGCTCCGAGCCGCATAACTGACCGGAACTTGCCTGGGCGTCCCCCCGATCTCGATCCGTGCCAGCCGCTGCAGGTGTGCCCCACCACGGATGAACGGAAACGCGGCGTATCGCGCGGCCATGTCGGTGGCCGAGTCGAGCGCGGCCGCCCCGGCCAGGATGTTCGGGTGCAAAGCAACGAGCAGCAGCGTCTCCTGACCGCCCATGCTCGATCCGATCGCATAGATCCGTGACCGGTCAATACGCAGCCACGGCAGCGATCGCCCGACGATGTCCGGCATGCGGGCGAGGTCGTCGATCTGGCCACGCCAGCCCCACGAGTACAGCATCAACTGACGCCCCTGACCGTCGGGACAGACAACCGCGAATGGGCCAAACGCCGGCAGGCCACCCCAAAAACGCAGCTGAAGACGGGCAGAGATGCCCCGGCCGTGCGGGGAGATCACGAGCGGTATCGGCGGGTCATGCCTCGCGTCGTACCAGCGCGGCACGACCACATACGCCGTCCTTCTCGCCCCATCGTTCGCCCTGTAGCGGATCGCGAACCTGCGGACGAGTCCGGTGTGATCACCCATCAGATCGCGGTACCTGACCCGGAACGGCATAAGAGCCCGCAACGCTGCGACAGGATGCGCCGGCGTCGACAAAGAAGGCGTCTCGCCCACTCGGACACCCACGCCCGCGGAGTGCCGAGACGAGACGATGCCGAGGTAAACGCTGACCCCGCCAAGCGCCACAAATGCGAACACGACAAGCGGCCGCTGCAGCCTCCGACACACCGAGCCGAGCCGCATCCGAGACAAGCGCAACTCAAACCACGAACGACCACGCAACATCCAACGCCTCCCCGGCTCCTACCCGAACGAGCATCACGTCTCCGAGCCGGTACCAAATCGGGGAAACGGCCAACCTACATGTGGCGAATAACGCAGCAGGCGTTGGGACCCGTGAGCTCCAGTTGGCACTGATGGTTCGACCGCCGATGCCTCGCGCCTGCCTCAGCCCGTGCTGGGGCAGGTTCCCTTCTTGTATTTCGCCCGGTCGATCGGTTGGAGGACCCATCGCCAGCTGCCGTTGACGGACACGGCGTGCATGGTCGCGGTCGTTACCCCGTCGCCGGAGGCCACGCGAACGCTGACGGCGTTGGCTGGGAGGGACTTCCCGTTGACGTAGACGGGGTCGGCGTAGGTCTCGAGCACCTTGATGCTCTTCAGGTCCCAGCCTTCGTTTTGCTGGCATGCGACGAAGCGGGCTCGTGTCACGACTTGCTGGTCGGCGGGGAGGAGTTCGTCCCACAGTCGCCCTGACTGGCCACGCGAGAACTGCGTCGTGACCTGGTTGACGAAGTCGGCCGCGGATCGCTGACCGCTTGAGGTTCCGTTCGCCCCGCTTCCGCTGCTTCCACCGCACCCGCCGACAATGGTTGCTGCCGCGGCCAGGATCGCGGCCGTGGCGGAGAGCGTGAGAATGCGATTCCTGTGAGTCATGCAATTGCCTCCGTGTGCTGCGGTTCGGCGGCGAATGCGAGGTCGCCGACGACGACCGGTTCGCCGTCGTAGGGGATGAGGAGCGCCGCCAGCTCAGGTCGCGCGCCTAGGTAGCTGTTCGCCTCGCTTGGTGCCGTGACGGCGAGCGCGGTCGCGTACGCTTCGACCTCCGTGGCGTCAGCGCCGACGACCGTTACGGCCAACGGTCCGTCATCCGCGGGAGCGCCCGTTGCGGGGTCGATCAGGTGATGGAGTTGCCGGCCGGGGCCGAAACGGCGCTGGCCACGCCCGGAGGTGGCGACGGCTCCGTCATCGATCGTGATCGTGCCCAGGCTGCCTCCTGGTTTGCGCGGGTCGGCGACGGCGAGGCGCCATGGTCCGCCGTCCGGGGTCTGACCCCAGACTGCGATATCGCCGCCGAGATCGACGAGCCCGCCCGGCAGTGCGAGCCATGCCTCCCGCATCGCCCATAGTGCGCGTGTGGCGGCGAAGCCCTTGCCGATGCCGCCGAGGTCGACGGTGGCCCCGTCCTCGATCCGAGCGCGTGAGCCGATGCTGTCGATCTCGATCGCCGCCCACGGCCGCCACCCGATCGCGTAGGCGGCTGGTCGCTCGTCGAGTTGCTCGAAGGAGCGGTCGTAGCCTGCGGCGGCGAGCGCCGGGAGGATGGTCGGGTCGAATCTCCCGCCCGTCTCCTCCCTCAAGCGCAGCGCGACCTTCAACGCCTCGATCAGCCGGAGGTCGACTCTGACCCATTCGCCGCTGGCCCGGTTCAGGCGCGATAGGTCGCTTCGCTCGTCGAAGCGGGAGAGGACCTGTTCGCAAGTCTCGACCTCGCCGCGGCCGGCCGCCAGCGCCCGTTGCGCGAACGCCTCGTCCGCACGTGTGGCCGTAACCGCCACCTCGCAATCGGTACCCATGGCCCGGAACCGCTCCGACACGAGCCGGCCGATCACGCCGGAATCGCCTTCCTGGGTGCTGGTTCACGTTGCGGCGTGGACGGCACATGCGTCTCCGCCGGCTGGCGGGCTCTCGCCGGAGGGGTGGGGCGCTCAGGGCGGGGCAGGATGCGCACGAAGGTGAGCCAGAGAACCGGTGCAAGGGCAATCGCGGCGAAGACCAAGCCGGTGTTTCCCGTCAAATCGGTACCCGCATTGAGCGCGTGACCCAGCGCGAGGAAGAAGGCGACAAACGACGCATAGTGAAGAAGTCGCCACCGGCGCTGGCCGATGCGACGCCGAACACGAAAGGACACGGCCAGGGCGAGCATGAGATAGCCGGCGACGACGCCGGCGGCCACCGTGATCGGCCGCCACGGCGCAGCTCCAGGGATGACCACGGCAGCCGGCCCGAAGCGCATCACCGGGTCGAGGAGGATGGCACCGCCGTGGAGGACGAGCATCGACAGCCCCGTCCAGATCAGCGTCTGGTGCCAGCCGAGAAGGTCCTTCTGGAGCTTCGGCTTGAGCAGACGCGTGCTCATCATCAGTCCGAGCGTGACTGACACGGTCAGGAGAGCGAACGCGACCAGCCCGGCTGCGCGCGCGATCAGCCACGCGACCGGCATCCCCGCGGCGACGACGCCGCTCATCCCGCAGGAACCGGCGACGTACGCGTGGTCGCATGCGTCGGCGTCGAGCCGGCACCCGAGACGACGACGACACGGCTCGTCCCGTTCTTGCCCTTGACGATCACGGCTCCCGGAATCGACTGCGACGAGCCGGACGGCGCCGGCTGCTGCCGCGTCCACGCCAGAACCGCGACAGCGGCCGAGAGCGCCCAGACCGAGAACACAGTTGCCCAGATCGTGCGCATCAGTCTCCCGGCTCGACTCTTGGCGGCGCCGCAGGCGCAGGACCGATTACCTGGCTGACCGTCGGCGGCGGCGACTGCACCGGGGCGGCCGTCCGTGTCAGCCCAGCGATCGCGGCGGCCATCGTCACGACCGTGGCCGCAAGCACCGCTGCCAGAGCGAACAACTCGCGGCGACCAGGCAACGATGCGCTCCTATCACGCTTGGTTGCTCCGTTCGACGCGGCTGCGCTCGACGGTGTTCCGATGACATCGGTCATCGCTTCGAGGCTAGTCGGAGGCGTTCCGGGGAGCATCCGTAGCAGCCCTGACCCACCCTGCGGAACTGCCGCGAGCACCCTTTCGGGAGGAGTTGCGGCGCAGCGCTAGTCGATCGGGCGGAGTCGTAGTCCGTTGCCGCGGACGGTCTCGATCCAGGCAGGATTGCCGAGCTTGCGGCGCAGCGCGACGACGTGGACGTCGATCGTCTTCCTGCTGCCGATCCAGCTCGTTTGCCATACCTCGGCGAGGATCTGCTTGCGGGAGACGAGGTTGCCGGGTTGGCGGGCGAGGAGAGCCAGCAGATCGAACTCCTTCGGTGTGAGAGGAATCTCGCGCCCCTCGAGTAGAACGCGACGTGCGCGCAGGTCGATCTCCAACGACCCTGCACGAAGGGGACGCGGCGCCCCCGGGGTGGTTCGCCGCGTGACTGCCCGCACACGGGCGAGTAACTCGCGGAAGCCGAAGGGCTTCGTGATGTAGTCGTCGGCGCCGAGCTCGAGCCCGGCGATCCGGTCGGCCTCGCGCGCTCGGGCGGTGAGCATGATGACCGGCACGCGAGAGCGCGCACGCAGCCGGCGGAAGACGTCGTGACCGTCCATGTCGGGAAGACACAAATCGAGGAGCACGAGATCCGCATCGGCAGCGTCCAGAGCAGCCTGCCCAGTCGCGACCCGCGAGACTTCGTATCCCTCCCGCCGAAGCCCTTCCGCAAGCGGAGCAGCGGTCGAGTCGTCGTCTTCGACGATCAGCACGCGCATCGGCTCGCCATTTCTAGGCAGCGTCCTCGAGCGCCGTTCGGTCCGCGTACACGAACGGGTGGTAGTAGACGTCGAGCGCGTTCTCGCTCTTGGCCGCCAGCCTGAGTGCGTGGCCGTTCCTGTCGGTGACGACGACGGTCAGACGGCCATCGGCCCGCCTCCATCTGAGCGATACCTCGACTCCGTCACCGTCGATCCGTCGTGCCAGCTCCTTGGGGCGTCCGCCTCGCATTTCGACTCCTTTCCGATTTCCTGTCAACGAGCGTAGGAGGCGAACGGCAAGGGCCGGGACAGGCCGCGGCCAAGCTTCGAGCGCAGCTGGTAAAGCACTCGACCTCGGCCGAAACCTCGCCCTGATGGCCGAGTCTTATCCCGGTCGTCGCGCGAGTCGCCCTAAACGCCCTCGACTTTGGTCACGGGTGACCAAAGTCCGGTTTCTACTTCTCAATCGCAGCTGGGGTTTGTTCGTCCCGCCTGGTGTCGGCCGGTTACTCGCGAAGCGCGGCCCACGGGCGGGAACCGCTTGACTTGTCCAAAGTGGGCGGTCCTCACCACTTGGACAACTTAGAGGCTGTAACAGAATGAGCGCGCGCTCTGGCGCGACTCGTGGTCGTGTCGTTGGAGTGGCTGTCCTAGACTCGCTTGGTGGCGACCTGCCCTAGCTGTGGCAAGGAGAACCCGGAAGGCTTCCAGTTCTGCGGCTTCTGCACAGCGCCGTTAATCGAGTTCGCACCGACGACGCCGCTGGAGGAGCGAAAGCTCGTCTCCGTCCTGTTCTGCGATCTGGTCGGGTTCACGGCCGCGTCCGAAGTCGCGGATCCGGAGGACGTGCGGGCGCGGCTGAAGCCGTATCACGCCCGGTTGCGCGAGGAGATCGAGCGCTTCGGCGGGACGGTCGAGAAGTTCGTTGGTGACGCGGTGATGGCGGTGTTCGGCGCGCCGGTCGCGCACGAGGATGACGCGGAGCGGGCGGCCAGGGCCGGACTCAGGATTCTGGAGGCGATCTCAGAGCTGAATGAGGCTGACCCAGGAATGAGCCTGCAGGTCCGAGTGGGAATCAACACGGGTGAGGCGGTGGTCGCTCTCGGTGCGCGGCCGGAGCTCGGTGAGGGGATCGTCACCGGTGACGTGGTGAACACGGCATCGCGGTTACAGGGTGTGGCACCCGTGGACGGCATCGCCGTCTCCGACCAGACGTACCGCTTCACGGAGCGTGTATTCGACTACGAGCAGCTCGAGCCGGCCACGGTGAAGGGCAAGTCGGAGCCGCTCGTCGTGTGGCGTCCGCTCAGGGCGCGCGCCCGCTTCGGGAGCGACGTGACTCGCCGGTACACGACGCCGCTGGTCGGCCGCGAGTTGGAGAAGCCGTTGTTGATCGGGACGTTCGAGCGGGCGGCCCAGCAGCGCTCGGTGCAGTTGGTCACAGTCGTTGGTGAGCCGGGCGTTGGCAAGAGCAGGCTGGTCGCGGAGTTGTTGGCCCACCTGGAGACGAAGCCTGAGCTGACCCGCTGGCGGCAGGGGCGCTGTTTGCCCTATGGGGAGGGGATCACGTTCTGGGCATTGGGTGAGATCGTCAAGGCGGAGGCGGGGATTCTCGAGTCTGACTCGGCCGAGGTGGCGGTGAGGAAGCTGGAAGCGGCCGTCTCGCCGGAAGCGCCGGAGCGGCAGTGGCTGTTGCAGCGGCTGGCGCCGCTGGTCGGCGTCGAGGCGGTGTCGTTGGCGGAGCGGCAGGAGTTGTTTACGGCCTGGCGGCGCTTCCTCGAGGGATTGGCTGCGGCCCGGCCGACCGTGCTCGTGTTCGAAGACCTGCACTGGGCAGACGAGGCACTGCTCGCGTTCCTGGAGCATCTGGCGGAGTGGTCTGAGGGGGTGCCGCTGCTGATCCTTTGCACGGCGCGGCCGGAGCTTCATGAAAGGCATCCCGGTTGGGCGGGTGGGATGCGAAACGCGACGACGATCAACCTGCCGCCGCTCTCCGATCAAGAGACGGCCGAACTCGTCTCTCACCTGATCACGACCACCGTTCTCAGCGAGGAACTGGAGCAGGGCGTGCTCGAGCGGGCGGGCGGCAACCCGCTCTATGCCGAGGAGTTCGTGCGCTTGCTCGCCGATCGCGGCCTCGAGCGGGAAGGGAAGGCGGTGGCGGAGTCGGAGCTGCCTGAGAGCTTGCAGGCGTTGATCGCCGCCCGTCTGGACACGCTGTCGCCGGAGCGGAAGAGCTTGCTGCAGGACGCGGCCGTGCTCGGGAAGGTGTTCTGGGTGGGCGCCCTGGCCGAGATCGGCGGCCACGACCGGCCAGAGCTCGAGCTGGCGATGCACGAGCTCGCCCGTAAAGAGCTCGTTCGCCCGGCTCGGGTGAGCTCGATCGAGGGCGAGAGCGAGTACTCGTTCTGGCACCTGCTCGTCCGCGATGTCGCCTACGGACAGATCCCACGAGCGGAGCGGGCACGCCGTCACCGCTCCGCCGCCGCCTGGATCGAGCGTCAGGCTGGCGGGCGAGTCGAGGACATGGCCGAGGTGCTCGCGCACCACTACCTGCAAGCGCTCGAGCTCGCCGAGGCCGCCGGCGACACGGAGCAGGCCGAGCAGCTCGCCCTGCCGGCGCGGCACTTCCTCGCGCTCGCCGGCGAGCGGGCGCTCGGCCTCGACACGGCCCAGGCAGAAGCACGGCTCGCCCGCGCACTCGAGCTCTGCCCGGTCGACGACCCGGAGAGGCCGGAGCTCCTGATCCGATGGGCAGAAGCCGCTGAGGATGCCGGGCAGTCGCGGGAGGCCGCGGCCGCGCTCGACGAGGCACTCACCGCCTTCCGCGCTCGTGGCGAAAGAGAAGGCGAAGCGCGGACGCTGATCCTGCTCGCGGATGTCACGTTCACACTGGGTGGGGGCCGCAGCCTCGCGCTCGCTGCCGATGCCGTCAGTCTGCTCGAGCAGGAGCCGCCCGGCCCGACGCTCGTTGCCGCCTACACAGGGCTCGCAGCGGCGCATTTCCACGCGGGCGAGCACGGCGAGGCGATCACCGCGGCCGATCGAGCGTTGGCCCTTGCCAAACGGCTTGGCCTAACCGAGCCGGCGCGTGCGCTCGGCCGCCGCGGCTTCGCCTGCGCCTTCCTGGGCGATCCGGGAGGCCTCGCCGAGATGGAGCGGGCCCTCCCCATGCTCATCGAGCAGGGCGCGGGCCGGGAAGCCGCCATCCTGCAGAACAACCTCGCGATCGCCCGCTACCCGCTCCAGGGGCCTGCCCGCTCGCTCACCGCGTTCGAGAAAGGGATCGCTTTCTGTGAGCAGCGTGGCCTCTCCGCGGAGACGCTCGAGGGCGACTGCCCCGGTCTCCTTGTCGAGCTCGGCCGCCCGGAGGAGGCGCTCGAGCGGGCCGGCGCACTCGCTGCTGCCGTCGAGGCGAGGGGCGGGACTTTCGTGCTGATCTGGGTGCGCGCGCTCGAACTGGCGACCCGTGTCGACCGCGGCGAGTCCGAGGGCGCCCCCGCCGTCGCCGACTGGCTTGTCGAGGCAGCGCGCACGCAGGCCACACCCGACACGGTCGTGGAGGCGCTCTCCGCCGCCGCCTCCGCCTTCGCCGTCGCCGACCCCGGTCGGGCATGCGCGCTCCTCTACGAGATCGAGCAAACGCCGGCCGCTCGCGACGCTCCCTACTACCCCAGACAGCTCGCAGCAATGCTGCGAACTGCGCTCGCAGCCGGCGACTCCGAACTCGCCGAGCGGCTCGCCGACGGACTCGAGCCGCGCGACCCACTCCGCGAGCACGCCCTCTGTACCGCCCGCGCTCAGCTCGCCGAACACAACGGCGACCACGCCGGCGCAGCGGCGCTTTACGCCGAAGCGGCCGTCCGCTGGGAGCAGTTCGGAAACCTCCGCGAGCACGCCTACGCCCTGCTCGGCCAGGGCCGCTGCCTCGCAACGCTCGGCAACGCCGGCGCCGAGCAGCCGCTCAACGAAGCCCGCGACCTGTTCTCGTTCATGGGCTACAAACCGGCGCTCGCCGAGACCGAGGCCCTTCTCCGGCAGACAACCGCCGCCGCCTCGTAAACGCAAACTCATTCTGTTAGAGGCTCTTAGGCGTCGCAGCCGACCATACGACACGCCTTTGGCTGCCTGACTTGTCCAACGCGAGGGAGCCGGCAACTGTCCGACTTAGGCAGGTTCTGGATCAGGCTCAGCCGCGCCCGCCGGCGACGGAATCCGTTCACACGGTCTCGCGACGATCACCCCAAGGCGGCCCAGCGCAGCCGAGCTCGTCCTCCCAGAGTCGCCCTTCCCTCCGCGCCTGGGTTACCGGAACGGATGTCCGCAGAGCGCGGTGTTCAGGGTCTTGGTAATCGCCTTGTTGATTCGACTTGTGGACTGGTCTGAGTTGATGAACAGGATCAGTTGCCGCCGCCTGTTCGGGCTTGTGAACGCTTCGGTCGCGTAACCTGGGAAGTCACCGTCGTGGCCGAACACGCGGCCGCAGGCGGTCCGTAGCGCGAGCAGGCCGAGCCCATATCCGTCCCCGTCACTGGTTCTGACCGTGTCCTGCATCTCGGCCAGCAGCGCCGGGCGCCACAGACGACCGCCCAGCAGGGCGTTGTAGAAGCTGGCGACGTCGCTAACGGTAGAGACGATCGCTCCTGCAGCCCAGGCTCCCGTGGGGCTGACGTGGGCGGTATCGCGGACGAGCGGGGTGCCGTAGAACACGTAACGCGCGTGCGGGCCACTAATCGTCGGACCGGCTGGAAACGATGTCTGGTGAAGACCGAGCGGGCGAAAGATCCGGTCCCTCAGCTCAGCCGCGACTGAATCGTGAGTGACGGCGTGGATCACGAGCCCGGCCAGGATGTAGTTGGTGTTCGAGTACGACCAGCGCCGGCCGGGCCTAAACAACGGCCGGTGCGAGAGACCGCAACCCTGACCAGCTGCGCGGGTGTCCATACCCGTAACGGATTCGCCAGGACCGCTGTGCGAAACGCGGAATCGTCGACGTAGTCGTACAGGCCGCTCGTGTGCTGGAGCAGCTCGCGAACAGTGATCGAGCGCCCGTTCGGAACGACCCCAGGCAGCCAGTGCTCGAGCGAATCGTCCAGCCTTAGCTTCCGCTCTCCGACGAGCTGGAGCACCACCGTCGCGATGAACGACTTGGTGATGCTGCCGACCCGGAACCGATCAACCGACAGCATTGGCTCTCGCGGCGACACCCGGGCAGACCCAGACACCAAGCGAACTGTCCGTCCACCGTCTTTGACCAGCGCAATCACGCCCGGCACCCCGGCCCGAACCAGCCCGTCGAGGTCACGCTGGATCGGAGAAACAGCCGCCCGCGCTCTCGCATCCCCAACGCCAGGCCAGGCGCCTGCAACCAACACCGCCAGCAGAGAAGCGAACATCTGGCCCGTCCTCCGACGACCCACGCCACGGGTCGACACCACTGAATCGCGGCACGCGGACGAGAGAGCAGACCTCCCAACGCGTCACCCCGGTGTCGCGAGCGCGAGCACCGCCTGGACTTGGACTCGGACCTGCTGCGCCGTGAGCTGGCCGGCGGGAAGCTCGACGGTGAAGGACGCGGTTCCGGGCAGGTGGTGGTTTTGCCAGTTGGTGGCTGTCCCATGCAGCCACGGGTGGTGGAAGAAGCGCATCCCGGCCGCGCGGGCGTAGATGCGGCCGGCGTTGGTGCTTGGCCCCCAGGCCCAGACGAGGTTCAGGTGCTGGTGGTACCAGATCGTCACCTGCGGCTTGATGCGCTCGATCAGGTTGCGGGCGATCCGCGTCTCCGGCTCCGAGAACGGCCGCGGGCCTGGATACTGGAAGTCCCAGGGGCGGCCGCCTGGCTGCCAGCCTGACGACCAGTTGCGGTTCAGGTCGACGCCATGCGCGTTCTGCCGGTAGCCGTGTGCACGGCCGTCTGGATTAAGGTCCGGAACGATCCACAGGTCGGCCCCGGTCGGTGCGTGTTCGAGCGCACGGGCGATGGCCATGCCGGCGCACTCGGTGCCGTGGATGCAACCGACCACCAAGATGCGTGTCCCGTGCCGGTGGCCGACCCGGATCGCAGCGATCGGCCGGCCCTGCGTCGAGCGGCCGATCTGGAACGGCACCGCTACCAGGACGAGCACCGCCGCGATCGCGAGCTTGGCGATCACCGGCAACGTCGAAAGCTCCCAGGCAACGTCCTCAGCGCCCCAACGATGCTACGGCGAGTGCCGGTATAGCCTGCGGGTGAAGCGTGTCCCCTGCGGTGAGGACGATGTGAGGCTTGGTGGTGTTGCTCTAGTCGTGGTGGCCGGTGTCGTACTCGTGGCCGGCTGCGGATCAGGCAGCAAAAACACCGCTCCGCCGACCAGCGCCACCCACACGACAGCGACAACGAATCCCACCGCGAAACCATCACCAGCTCCCCACTCGAAGACATCGACGGCACCGAGCTCGCACGGGCCTGCACTCGCCTGGATCCGACGGCTCCAACACGACCTCACCACGCTCCACTTCTACGCAGGGCCCGTCAACGGCGTCCAGACGGCCGCCACCAAGACGGCCGTTACCCGCTTCCAGCGGGCGGCGCATCTGAAACCCGACGGTTTCTGGGGGCCGAAGAGCCAAGCCGCCCTGGACAAGATGCTGCACCGCAAGCCGAGCAAACCGCCGCCCCCGCTCGGCTGGATCCGCAACCTGCAACGCGACCTGACCAAACTCCATTTCTACTCGGGCCGTGTTACCGGCGTCGAGACCCCCGCCACCAAGACCGCCGTCATCCGCTTCCAGCGCGCAGCGCACCTGAAGCCGGACGGGCTCTGGGGCGCCAAGAGCCAGGCGGCGCTCGACAAGATGTTGCACCGCCACTGACCGACTGAGGACGCACCGTCGGCCGATAGCCTCACGTCCGTGAGCGTCCCTCAAGGTAGCTGCACCGGAACCGGCAGCCATCCCGCACCGTCGAGCATCAGCCGAGACGGCGCCGCCCGGGACACGGGCGTCTGCCCGGTCTGCGGCGGACGCCTCCGGCTGGGCACCGACTCACGCATCCCGAACCACAGCCCTGCGCCCACTCGACCACGCTGATATCTGCAGAGAAACCCGGCGGTGTCTCAGTCGCTCGCGCCGGTGTCCAGGCTGAACGGCGGGTAGCTCTCGACCAACGAGGCGAGGTAGGCGAGCAGCCGTGCCGTCCAGCGCACCACCCCGCGCTGGAAACCAAACAGAGACTCCGGGTAGGTCTCGACGATCAGGATCCAGATCGCGGCGATCACCCAAACGATCGCGGAGACGAACATCAGCAAGGCGAGCACAAACGCGCTCGGCATCGCCGTCAGGATCCGCAGCGGCGCTGAACCAGCAGTTGGTGTCCCGGACGGCTCGACCTCGAACCGCACGGAAGGATCGCTCGAGCCGGGCAGCCGGTCAGTCAGGATCCACAGGTAGGCGATCACCGCCACGACGGCGCGCAACCAGCCGGTGACGCGCGGACCGTCCTCCGTCAGGTAGCGGGCGCCATCCTTCTGCGAGATCAGCACCGCAGCCAGCACGGGGAAGCCCAGGTAGATGATCAACCAGAACGGGATCCCGATCAACGCCGCCAGCCAGATGATCACGACCCGAAGCACGACCTGGATGCGGTCGAACCGCTGCGGATAGCTCACATCAAGACTGGCGGCGCTCATCTTCAGTCCGGCCGATTCTCCCGAACAGCCCCAGCCTGCGCAAGCCTGGAAAGCGACCCGATCTGGTCTCCTACGCGGGCTCTGATTGATACGCGTTGGCGGTCAGGATCTCGATCGGAATCACGTCCAGCGCCCGAGCGTGCGTCGCGCCCAACACGACAGGCGCGGCGCAGCCGGCTCGATGAGCCTCCAGCCAACGTTCCGCGCACACGCACCAACGATCACCCGGCGAGAGCCCTGGGAAGCCCCATTCCGGCCGTGGCGTCGACAGGTCGTTGCCCGCGAGCAGGCTGAACTCCAGGAACTCGCGCGTCACCACGGAGCAGACCGTATGACTGCCAACGTCCTCGGCCCCGGTCGCACAGCAACCGTCCCGATAGAAGCCGGTCACGGGATCAGTCGAGCAAGAGACCAGCGCACCACCAACTACGTTCAGATCGGGCTCCCGACTCACAACGCCGCAAGTCTAGGCCGGCATCGCCCGCCGCCCCGCATCCATGAACACGTATCCGAAAAGAGCGGTCCTGTTCTAAGGTCAGCCCGGTTTCTCAGCAGCGTGTTATGGCTGATCGAGTGTGATCTCACTGAAGAGTTTCGGGATGCCGGCCACGTTGGCTGCCGCCTGCTCGAACGTGTCGACTTCCGGGGTGCCGCCGAGTAGCAGGCGTCGCGCCTCGGGGGCTCGGGAGTTCACCCGAAATCTTTAGTTGCGGATGCGGCCGGGGCGGAGTGGGCGTGCGTGGGTGCTGATCTTCTCGAGGGCGCGGGTGAGGGCTTTGATGTCGGCGTCGGTGAGGTGTTGGGAGAAGTGTTGTTCGATTCCGTGTCGGTGGTAGCGGCGAGCGTGTTCCATCGTTTCGGTTCCTTTGTCGGTGAGGAGGATGAGGATTGAGCGGCGGTCGTGGTCGGGGCGGACGCGGCGGACGAGTCCCGCCTCTTCCATCCGGTCGATGACGCGGGTGAAGCCGCTCTTGCTGTAGAGGATCCGTTCCGCGAGCTCGTTCATGCGGATGCCGTCGGGTGTTTCCTCGAGGTGGACGAGGACGTCGTACCAGCGCATCGGGATGCCGATCGCTTGCTCGAGCTCGCGGTCGAGCACGTCGATGAGCGCCAGCGCGCTCTCGAAGAAGAGGCGCCAGCTGCGCAGCCGTTCGGGCGATGGACTTGACAATGTTTGTTCCTCGTGAGATAGTTCGCTTCGCAACAGTTCTCCTATAGACGGTTGCGAATGATATCAAACTGCCAGGGAAGGGAGTGCGCAATGGCCACCATCACCACCATCTCTCCGGAGCGAGCCAAGCTCGGGTACGCGCTGGACGAGAACGAAGGCGAGGCGTTCTGGCTACTCGGCATGTTGCAGACGATCAAGATCGGCAAGGACGACACCGACGGGCAGTACGGTCTCGCCGAGATCGTCGTCCCCGAAGGCGTCGGCTCACCCTGGCACGTCCATCCCGAAGAGGACGAGTGGTTCTACGTCCTCGAGGGCGAGATCACCTTCTGGGTCGCAGACACGCGACTGTCCCTGAAAGCCGGCTCGTTTGCCTTCGGGCCCAAAGGGGTGCCGCACACCTTCTACGCAGAGGCAGGCGGAGCGAGAGCGCTGGTCGGCTTCGCGCCGATGCAGTTCGAAGGATTCCAGAGAGAAGTCGGCGAGCCGGCCCCCGAACGCGTCCTGCCGCCGCCAGCCGAAGGCCACCCCGACATGGCCCGGCTCGCCCCGATCGCACAGCGAAACGGGTTCCAGATCCTCGGCCCCCCCGGACCCCCACCCGGACACTGAACCCACCAAAACCGAAGGAGTAGGCCCACTCCCCAAAACTCACCGATCGAGAACCTCGTTGACGCGTTTCCCGCAAAGGGCGACAACTGGGGCGCGCCTGCCCAAAGAAGGGAAGCCCTTCGGTCGACCGTTGATCGCAAATCAACGATGAGGCATATGCGGCAGCGCATCATCCGCGCCGAGACCGATCAGCCCTGCGGGCAAAACCGTAGACCCGTCTGGTCTTATGCGAGCGTCGTGGCGTTCTTCACGACGAGAAAGACAGCGATCGCGAGCAGAAGCGATGCGAAGACTTGCCGCAGGTGGGTGTCTGGTACGTGTCCGTGCAGGCGAGTGCCGACCAGGGCGCCGATGAGAGCGGCCGCGGTGAAGGCCGCCGCGAGTCCGATGTTGATGCCGCCGCTGACGAGGTGGGCTGCCAGTGCGGATGCGCTGGTCAGCGCGATCACGAGCAGTGACGTGCCGATTGCCAGGGTCATCGGAAGCCCGAGTGCTAGCGCGAGCGCGGGCACGATCACGAATCCGCCTCCGACCCCGAAGAACCCCGTGAGCAGCCCGGTCGCCGCGCCCGCGGCTGCGACGCGTGACCAATGTGGAGTCTGCGCACGTTCCTCCGTAGGCGATCCTCGGTCGGGTCGTCTGCGAAGCATCCCGTAGGCGGCTGCGACCAGGAGCACCGCGAACGCGAGCAGGATCGTGTGCGAGCTGACGAGCCGGTTGAGTGCCGTTCCAGCCACCGACGTTGCGGCGCCTGCCGCGGCGAACGCGAGGCCGACTCGCCAGCGCACGCGCCCTGCGCGCGCGGCGGCGAGCGCTCCGACAAGCGCGGTAACACCGACGATCAAGAGCGACTCGGTCGTCGCGCGTTTGACCGGCTCGCCGAGCACGTAGACGAGGATCGGTACGGCCAGAATCGAGCCGCCACCGCCGACGAGGCCGAGCAACACCCCGATTGCGAGCCCGAACGGCAGCGCCAGCAGCGCGTCGCGCATGTCAGGCGTCGCGGTCAGACAGGTCGATCGCGGGTTCCATTCTCCGCCCTCCTTTCACTCCTCGCCCGACCTCTCCGTGGCAGGGGATCGCCTCCGAGGTCGGCAGTTGATGAAGGCGCTGTCATGCAAGGCTCGGTCTCGACGTCTCGCGTCTGGGCTCGTCATCGAAGCCAGTACGGGTATTAGGAGTGTCCGAAGCGGACGTTGGGGAGGATGCGGTCGAGCCAGTGTGGCTTCGCCCAGGCGTAGTGGCCGAAGACGCGGAGGAGTGTGGGGATGAGGACGAGCCGGACGAGCATGGCGTCGAGCAGTACCGCGATGCCGAGGATGACGCCCATCTCCTTGGGCGGTAGGGGGCCGGAGAGGGCGAAGGTGAAGAAGACGGCGACCATGACGGCGGCGGCGGCGAAGATGACCCGGCCGGAGTGGGCGAGTCCGCCGATCATGGCCTCGCGCGGGTCGCCGGTGCGGTCGTAGTGCTCCTTGGCGGAGGAGAGCAGGAACACGGTGTAGTCCATCGAGATCGCGAAGATCATCGCGAAGAAGAAGACGGGGCCCCAGGCGTCGAGGAATCCTTGTGACTCGAAGTCGAGCAGGCCTGAGCCGTGGCCGTTCTGGAAGATCAGCCTGGCGATGCCGAAGGCGGCGCCGGTGGCGAGCAGGTTCGTGAGCACGCCGAGCGCGGCGATCAGCGGTGCCTGCAGGGCGACGAGCAGGAGCAGGAAGCCGAGGGCGAGCACGACCCCGATCACGAGCGGCGTCTTCGCCGAGAGCGCGCTCTCGAGGTCGTGGTTCTCCGCCGCGGCGCCGCCGACGAGCGCCCCGGCCGGCAGCTTCGAGCGGAGCCGGTCGATCGTGTGCCCGACGGCCGTGCTGGACGGGTCGGCGTTCGGGACGGCCTGCACGAGAGCCAGGCCGCTGCCTCCTCGCGCGGCGGTTGAAACCGAGGCGATGCCGGGATCGCGCCGGACGACTCTCATTGCCGCGGCGGCGTTGGCCTGGGGGGTCACGATCTGCAGGGCTCCGGGGGCGCCGACGCCGAACGCCTGCTGCACCTGCGTGTAGCCGACCCGGGAAGAGTCGCCTGAAGGGACGACCTTGATCGAGGGCATGCCGGTCTTCAGCCCGAGCACCGGTAGGGCGAGCAGGACGAGCACGATCACGGCGGCGGGGCCGAACACGAACGGGTGGCGCCAGAGCAGCGCGCCCCAGCGGGCGAAACGCGCCGAACGGTGCTCCCCGGAGTGAACCCAGCGCAGCGACAGCGAGTCGACCTTGGGGCCGAGCTTGGCGAGCACGACCGGCAACAGCGTCAGCGTCGCCAGGAGCACGAAGACGACGCTGATCATGATCCCGAGCGCCATCGAGCGGAACGCAGGGCTCGGTACGAGCATCACCGCCGAGAGCGAGATCAGGACGGTGACGCCCGAGAACATGACGGCCTTGCCAGCCGTGTCCATCGTGACCGCGACCGCGTCGCGCGCGTCGAGGCGGGAGCCGAAGTAGGCGCCGCGGAAGCGGTGGACGAGGAAGAGTGCGTAGTCGATGCCGAGCGCGAGCGCGAACATGAGCGCGAAGTTCATCGCCCAGATCGAGATCTCAAAGCCGTGCGTCAGCAGCGCCAGCAGACCGGCGGAGGCGACCAGGCCGAGGATCGTCAGCATCAGCGGCAGCCCTGCGGCCACGAGCGAGCCGAACGCCAGCACGAGGATGATCATCGTCACCGGCCACGAGAACAGCTCCGACTTCATCATCGCCGTGCGGTTCGCGGTGTTGAAGTCACTCCACATCCCCGATGCGCCTGTCAAGGACACGGTGGTGCCGCCCGTGCCGAGAGCGCGCAGCTTGCCCTTGAGCGAGTCGGCGGCCGCGACCATCGCCGTCGGATCGCCTCCTGCCCCGGCTGTGACGATCGCCGTGTGGCGATCGGCCGAAATCGTCGCGCCCACCCGTGGCTCCGACACGGAGGCGACGTGTCGGTTCGTCCGGAGCGTCCGCTCGACAGCGGCGACCGTCGAGCGGAAGCCCGCGTCACCGACCGTCTGCGTCGGCGAGTGGACGACGACCATCAGCGCCGAGCTGGACAGGCCGGCGAAGTTCTTCTGGATCAGGGTTCTCGCCTGCACCGATTGGGAGGCGTTCGCCTGCCAGCCGGCCCCCGACAGCGCCGACTCGACCCTGGGTGCGAAGAGGCCGAACCCGATCGCGACCACGATCCAGGCGATCGCGACCGCACGCCCGTGATCGACCGTCCAGCGACCCAACCGGCCAACCGGTCCGACCGCTTCCGGATGCTCGCGGACAGGCGGGGCAGCGGGACGGGCGGCCGCGACGGCGCTCACGAACTGCACCGCCGATCGATCCCGAAGAAGCGCTCGAGCACAACCGAGGCAGGACAGGCCCCGACTACGACGTACAGCCACTGGCTGATGCCAACAAAGGCAGTCAGGAGCAGGAACCAGGGCGTGACGATCGCCGCCAGCAGAATGCTCACGAGCGTCATCGAGCCAGCGAGCGCAAACAGCACCCGCTCAAGCGGCCAGCGCCGGGACATCAGCGCACCTCCCCGACCAGCTCGCTCAGCGACGCAAGCTGCTCCTGGATCGAGCCGCAGACGTCCTCACAGAGCTTGAACACCCCTTCGTCCGAAATCCGGTAATAGACCCGATTGCCGTCCTTGCGCCGGCCAACGATGCCAACCTCGGCCAGCAGCGCCAGGTGCTTCGAGACGTTCTGCTGCGACGCCCCGATCGCCTCGCTCAACTCGTTGACGGTTGCCTCGCCGTCGCGAAGCCGGTCGAGCAGCTTGATCCGCATCGGCTCGCCGATCGCCCGGAAACGGCGGGCGATCAACTCCACAAGCTCATCCGGCACAGGGTGGGGAAGCGACATCGACAGCATCTCCTCATGGAATAAGTTGAATAGTTGTATAGTTGTATAGCACAGGCAGTCACTCGACCGCAAGGAGATGCGAAATGGATGTGACGACGAACACCTTCGAGCGCGACGTGATCGAGCGCTCGCACGAACTGCCGGTACTGGTCGACTTCTGGGCCGGCTGGTGCGGCCCCTGCCGGATGCTCGGCCCCGTGCTCGAACGCGAAGCAGACTGTCGCGAGGGCCGGTTCGTCCTCGCCAAGGTCGACGTGGAAGCGAACCTGGAGCTCGCGCTCCGCTACCGGATCCAGAGCATCCCGGCCGTGAAAGCATTCCGCGATGGCGGGGTCGTAGCTGAGTTCGTCGGCGCCCTGCCGCCCGCTGCTATCTCGCAGTTTCTCGACGAGCTGACCGGCCCTGCCGCCGAGCTCGACCGGCAACCGGCCGCGAGCCTCTAATGGCTACCGCAACAACAACCGCACGCGTACGGCCGAAGGAGTTCCACTTCCCCGTCTCGGTCGAGTGGATCGGCGAGCGCCGCGTCACCGCAAACGTCGAAGGAAAGCAACCGATCGAGATCACCCCGCCGCCCGTCTTTCGCGGCACCGACCCCTCGACCTGGAGCCCCGAAGACTTCTTCGTCGCCGCAGCAGCATCCTGCCTCGCCGTCACCTTCACCGGCGTCGCCGCACGAGCCGGACTCGACTACACGTCACTCGCCGTCGACGGCGACGGAGTCGCAGGAATGCGCGAGGACGGCCGCTTCGGCTTCACCCGGCTCCTCCTCCGAATCGCAGTCGAGACCGACCCGGCCGACGAGCAACTGGCGCGCGAGCTCGCCCAGAAAGCAGAGGACACCTGCCTCGTCTCCGCCTCGCTCAACCTCTCCGTCAAGACCGTGATCGAGGTGAACGCTTCAAATTCAGCCGAGGAGTTCGCGTAATGCGTCGAGCGGGGAGGCTAAGGACGACTAGCGCCGCGGTCGCGACTCACGTCGGGGCAACGCGACGACGCAGTCGACGAGGTCGGCCTCGACGATCTCGCGCCGGATCTCGCCTTCACCCCGCGTGTTCGATGTCAGCGAGCCGTTCGCCATCACGAAACCGGCACGACCGTCCGGGGTGAGATGATGGATGAAGTGCTGGATCCAGGCGTAATTCGCGTTCGAGTCGGGCGGATCGCCGTACCTCCAGCGTGCATCCTTAGCGACCTCGCCACGCGCCACTTCTTCATGTTGAAGGGCGGGTTTGCCATCACGAAGTCGGCACGGACGCCCGGGTGTTTGTCGTCGAGGAGCGAGTCGCCGAGCTTGACGTCGCCCGAGAGACCGTGGATGGCGAGGTTCATCTTGCAGATACGCCAGGTGGCCTGGTTGTTCTCTTGGCCGAGGATCGAGATCTGCCGCGTGCGACCGCCGTGAGCCTCGACGAACTCGGCCGACTGCACGAAGAGCCCACCCGAGCCGCAAGCCGGGTCGAGCACCCGTCCCTCGAATGGCTCGAGCATCTCGACGAGGAGCCTCGTCACTGAGCGGGGCGTATAGAACTCGCCGCCCCGGTGTCCCTCCTTGCGGGCGAACTCGCGGATGAGGTACTCGTAGGTACGGCCGAGCACGTCCCGTGCGGCCGCGGGGTCGTCCCCGAAGCCGATCTTGGCGATCGTGCCGACAAGCGATCCGAGCTTCGCCGGTTGGAGCGGTGCTCGCGCGTAGATCTTCGGCAGCACGCCACGGAGCAGCTCCGGATTGTCACGCTCGATCGCGTCGAGCGCCTTGTCGATTCGCTCCCCGATGTCCGGTAACGAAGCAGCCTTCAACAACGCCTCGAAGCGTGCTTCGGGCGGCACCCAGAAGACGTTCTCGGAGATGTACTCGTCGCGGTCCTCAAGAATCGCTTCACGCTCCGCGCCTTTCTTGGTGAAGTAGTCCGCGTTCTCGGGGTTCCGTGTCGCCTCATCGAGCCATGCCCGCCGCCGCTCGAACGAGTCAGAGATGTAGCTGAGGAACAACAGCCCGAGGACAAGGTGTTTGTACTCGGCCGACTCGACACTGCCACGCATGCGGTCGGCCGCCTCAAAGGGCTCCTTTGCGAACGGGAGGTCGTGCCCTTCGGCCTGCCCGGTGGTAGGGACAACCGGTGTGTCCGAGTCGTTGGTAAGGGCGAGAGCTGCCTCGCCGGCGCCGCCTGCCGCCATCTGCTCCGACGCACAGTCGGAACAGAGCTCCTCGACCCTGGGGCGCCCGGGCTTTCCCGTCTGCACGGCTACTCGGACAAGCTCACTGGGCAGAACTTCGCGCTCACACCGATCGCAGACTGCGGTCTCCTTCTCCACCGCCGCCAAGCCCCCTCGTCGTTAGCGAAAGGATCTTACGACCGCGGACCCCGACCTCCCGACCAGCTCGGCCTGCAGTGAATCAGGTGGATGAACCGGCTTCAGCGGCGCTTGCTCGGGTCCGCTTTCGCGCTGTACTCACCATTTCACTCACCATTCGGCCTTCCGGGGAGAGGCCGGTAGCCCGGAAACGGCTTCGTTGAGCGATGGGCGCGGCTGGTACCGAACACCCCTGCTGACAGGCGGTTTTCAACCGCTGGAGGGGGCACCGAGGGGGGCACCCGGCCGCATGTATGGCACCTATTGCATGCTCGTCTTTCAAGCGAACACCCGTCCGAGCGCGGGCTGCCGGTCGATCTCGCGGTGGTCGGTGAGCGCGTACACGTAGTGGTCGGCGGCGACGCGTTTCGAGTCGCCCAGGAGCTCGGCGACCTCGGCCAGCGAGTCGGTGTGCTTGTAGTGGAGCGAGCCGCGGCGGCGGCGTAGCCCGTGTGGCGAGAAGTGGGGCACGCCGCCCGCTGTGCACGCCCTGACGACCTGTTCTCGGCGCTGCTGGCGACGCTACCGCCGCGCGAGGATCGCGACCCGCGCACGCCTCTCTTCCCGGGGTTAACCGACGCCAACCTGCGGATGGCGATCAAGCAGTAACGCGAGATCCTCCCCATCATTACGGCGCCTCGGCGCCTAGGAGTGTGGATATCAGCGGAGCTCGAAATGGTGAGTTTTGGTGAGTACGCCTTGGGGGACTAGAGGGGATGGTTGAGCGGTTTCTGGGCGCTCTAGAGGCCTCGGTTTCCCTTGGTGGCCCCGCGGGAAAAGAGGGGCTGAAACGCGAGGACGTGTGGTAGCTGATCAGGGTGCTCGTCATCCAACCGGGCGATGAAGACGACGGCGGCTGCTCATGATGCTTGGGAAGGCGTTCGGGGTGTTGGGGTTGGCAGGTGTTCGAGTGCCTGGTCGACCGCTTCTTCGAGTGAGAGCGACTTGCCGCGTTGTCTTGCCTCGTCGAACTCGGCGCCGTGGACGGACTCGAGGTAGGGGCCGTACTCGGCGAGCGTCTCAGTGGTCGTCGCCCTGGGTTCATTCTCAGCGGCAGCTTCGACCGCCCCCCAGAGCAATCCCGCCTCTGCAGCGTTCGGTTGTTGGGCGGCGAGTGCGGCGGTGGCTGCGAGCGCGATCGGGAGGTTGATGCGGTCGCCGACGGCCGCGAGGGCCTCTAGTCCTTCCACGAGTGGTTTCGCGGCTGTGTCCACGTCGCCTGCTGCAAGGAGGCATTCGGCGACGGTGACGAGGGTTACGCCCCGCCACCACGTGAAGCCGATGCTGGCGGCGAGAGTGGCGCTTTCGTAGCCGAGGCGGAGACCCTGTTCGCGGTCGCCCTGCGCGAACGCGGCTCGGGCGAGGATGTTTAGTGACATCGCCTCCTCTCGGCGGTGTCCGTGTTGTCGGTCGAACGCGAGGGCGTCGTTTGCCAGCTGTATGGCTCGTTCGACGTCGTTTTCGTGCAGTGCGGCGCTGGCTATCCGGTGCATCAGATGCGCGACCTCGGCGTCGTCGCCGAGCGAGCGGAAGATCTCGGCGGCGCGCTCATACTCGGGCTGAGAGAGGTCGTTTCGGCCGGTCATGTCGTAGGTGGAGCCGCGCAGGCGCAGCGCGCCGGCGAGCACGCGCGACGGGACGTCCTCACCCGCAGCGGCGAGGAACCGGTCGACCCATCCGCGTCCGGCAATCGGGTCGTTCGTTGACCAGTAGAGCTCGAGCAGTGTGAGCAGCGACAGCCCGGCCGTCGTCTCGCCTGCGTCGATGGCCCAGGCGAGCGCGACCTCAACGTTCGCACGCTCCACCCTTGCCAGCTCGTTCCCGGACGGCCCCGACTGCATATCCGTCGCCTCGAACAGCTCGAGCAGATGCTCGAGCAGACGGCGCGACGGCGTCTCGCGATCCTGCGGCGGGAGCACCTCGTCGGCGAACTCACGGATCGTCTCGAGCATGCCGAAGCGACCCGACTCCCACCGCCGCACCAGACTCTTGTCGACCAGCGACTCGAGCAGGTCAACGTCGGCGTCGCAGACGCGCTCCGCGGCCTCGAGCGTCCAGCCACCCCGAAACACAGACAGCGCCGCCAGCAGCCGCTGCTCATCGCGATTCAGGAGCTCGTACGACCATTCGATCGTCGCGCGCAGCGTGCGCTGGCGCGTCTCGGCATCGCGTCCGCCGCGAAGAAGATCGAGGCGACCGCCAAGGCGGTCGAGCAGCTGCCGGGTTGTGAGCAGCGAGACTCGGGCCGCCGCCAGCTCGAGAGCAAGTGGCAGGTCGTCGAGGCGTTCGCAGAGCTCGTCGACGAGCAGATCCGGCTCGAACTCGGGCTGCGCCGACCGCGCCCGCGCGACGAACAGCGTCCGCGCCTCGGTCCGCGCCATCACCGGCACCGGATACACCTGCTCGGCCTGCACACGCAGACGCTCCCTGCTCGTCACGATCACGTCGGCGTGCGGACACGCGAGCAGCAGATCCGCCACCTCCGCCGCCGCCCCGATGACGTGTTCGAAGTTGTCCAACACGAGCAGCAGCCGCCGCTCGGCCACGACCTCCGGGAGCGAGCCGCCACCACCCAACACGCGTGCCGCCGCAGAGGCAACCTCTCCGGCCGTCGAGACCGGCGCAAGCGGCACCCACCACACCCCCTGCGGATACGCCTCCCCCGCCGCGCCGGCCGCCTGCAGCGCAAGTCGCGTCTTGCCCGATCCCCCCGCCCCCGTCAACGTCAGCAGCCGCATATCCTCGCGCGCCAGCAGCTCACCTACGATCGCGAGCTCCTGTGCGCGGCCGAGGAACGGCGTTGCGGGAACCGGGAGGTTCGTCCTGTACAGCGTCTTCAGCGGCGGGAAGTCGCCGTCGCCCAGCTGGAAGATCCGCTCCGGTGCGCTCAGGTCCTTCAGCCGGTGCTCGCCCAGATCCCGCAGCGCCGTCCCGGCCAGCGTCGCCGTCGAAGCCGACACCAACACCTGACCGCCGTGACCGGCGGCAGCGATCCGCGCAGCCCGATGCACGTCCGTACCGACGTATCCCTCCGCCGCCAACAGTGGCGCTCCTGTGTGAATCCCCATCCGCACAGGCAACGAAAGCGCCGACTGCGCGGCGCGGGCCGCCTCCAGCGCACCCGCAGCCGTCGCGAACGCGACGAAGAACGCATCCCCCTGCGTATCGACCTCAACACCGCCATGACACGCAAACGCGTCCCGCACAACGCGCCGATGCTCCACAAGAGCATCCGCATACCGCTCCGCGCCCAACTCATGCAGCAGGCGCGTAGAGCCCTCGACGTCGGTGAACAAGAAAGTAACAGTGCCGGAGGGAAGCTCGCGCTCGACCACACGGTAAGAGTCGCCAGCGGCAACTAATCCGTCAACACATCCTGGTCACGACCGCTGACACTGCGTCGCACAACCCTCACACGAAAATCAGACTTGTCGCGATTCCACCACTCTGCGTCATCGCCAGGCCGCTCGCCGTGCCGGTTGCGGCCAAACCGACCTTGCAAGTCCTCCGAACGGTGCGCAGATGGGGGACTAGCGGGGACGGTTGAGCTGTTTTACGGGCGGTCGAATGGCGCCGGATTCCCCATGCGTCGCCGGCTCTTACGGCCGGGATGGGCGTAGGATCACGTCGCTGGTCATGTGCTAGTGACGCGAACTTCGAGAGGAGCAGTCATGAGTGACGTCATCCATGGTGCGTGCCTGTGCGGGCAGGTTGGCTTCGAGGTGCATGAGCCGAAGGACATGGGCGTCTGTCACTGCACTCGCTGCACACGCTGGACCGGGGCAGCAGGCTACACCGTGCTTGTTGTTGCGCCCGACGACTTCCAGATCACGAAGGGGCAGGACGTGATCAAGCAGTACCGCGAGGAAGGCTTCGCCGACCGGTACTTCTGCAGCAACTGCGGGTCAGGCGTGTACACCGACGGCGGCCAGGTCTACTACGTGCCCGCTGGCGTCCTCCAGGACGTGACACTCACACCCTCGTGGCATGTGCAGGTCGCCAACAAGGCCGACTGGTACGAGATCGCCGGCGACGCCCCACAGTTCGCGGAGTACCCGCCGCACTAGACCCCAGCTCACCTAAACGCCGGAATCGCTGCCCGTCGCTGTTCCACCGGAGAGCGACAGGCTTCGCTCGTTGGTCCGCCTCAGGAGGTTGCGAGCGCGCGGTGGGCGTAGTCGCGTACCGAGGTGAGCTCGACAGGGACGCGCTCGAGCGTCGGTCGCATGTCGATCGCGTCTCCGTGAGCGTAGGCGATCATCAGCCCGGCGAACGAGTCCTGCATGGGATCGGTCGCCGCCGCCTTCTGTGCTTCGAGGTCGGCCAGCGGCACGAAGCTGCGTTCGAAGGTATCGCCGGTCAGCTGTTCGAAGATCCCGATCGCCTCGAGTAGAGACACCGGCGCGGGGCCACCGAGCTCGAGCACAGCGTTCCTCGCTGCGGGAGCGTCCAGGGAGCGGACGGCGAACTCGGCAACGCCATGCTGCGAGATGAAGCTGACCGGGCTCGTGCCCTCCCCATAGACGGTCGCGCGCCGGTTCGCGTAGTCGAAACCACCGGCCGGGCTGAGCCAAAACTCGGTAAAGAACGTCGCGCGCAGGATCGTGTAGACGATCCCACACTCACGCAGACGCTGCTCGACTGCGAGCTTGGCGCGCTCGAAAGCGGAGTCGACCCTGAGCACGTTCGTCGAATGGGACACGAACACGAAGTGGCCGACACCCGCAGCCGCAGCGGCATCCACGAGCGCCAACTGGCCATCGCGGTCAACACGGTCAAGCGTGTCCTCCGGCTGCCGCCCGACCGCCTCGGCGGTGCTGACCAGCGCCGACACATTCGCACACAGTGCCGGCAGCGTCGCCGGATCCTTCAAGTCGGCCTCAACGAGCTCTGCCCCGAGCGCACGGAGTGCCTCCACCCGCTCCGGGTCAGAGGTCGGACGCACAACAGCGCGCAAACGCGCGCCTTCGTCCGCGAGGCGTCCGCAGATCAGACCTCCGAGCGAGCCGGTCGCCCCCACCACCAGCGTCGTGCCGCTCCCAACCATGCCCAACCTCCTCCAAGTCACAAACGCCCTCTAAAGCGCCGATGCTAGCCAGCGGGGCACATCGCGGTCAGGATAGCTCTATGACATCCAGAAAAGGGACACGTTGTCGCGCTTCCCGCAAGCTGCGACAACACGCGAACTCTGCGCCGGCCTGAGCTACTCGTCTTCGACGGCGTAGACCCGCCACTCGTGGGCGATGCCCTTGAGCGCCCGGACGCCGCGGTCATCGAACCTTAGGCCCGATCCGGCAACAAGATCCTTCACCGTGCTGGAGACCAGAACCTCCCCTGGCCCCGCCTCTGCGGCGACACGCGAGCCGATGCTGACGGCGATGCCGGCGAGCTTGTCGTCGTGCAGCTCGCACTCGCCCGTGTGCAGTCCGGCGCGGACGTCGAGGTCGAGCTCGCGCAGCGATTCGCGGATCGCGCAGGCACACCGGATCGCCCGGGCGGGCCCGTCGAAGCTGGCGAAGAAACCGTCGCCGGCCGTGTCCATCTCTACTCCACGGAAGCGCGCGAGTTCTCGGCGCACCGCAGCGTGGTGGCCGGCGAGCAGATCGCGCCAGCCCCTGTCGCCGAGTGCCGCTGCCCGCTCGGTCGAGCCGACGATGTCGGTGAACAAGACGGTCGCCAGAACCGTGTTGGGCACCGGCTCGGCCTCCATGCCTGAGACGAAGGCCTCGACTTCGCGCGTCATGGCGGCGAAAGCGCCAAAGCCCTTGCCTTCGATCTCCAATGCCCGCGCCCCTTTGATCCGCCGCGCGAGGTCGAGCATCTGCTCGCGCAGGTCGCGGCGGTAGAGAACGAGCGACGGCACCCGGATCGTCGGCAGGATGTCGCGCAGATCGGTTTCGCCGTAGGCGCGGTAGAAGGTGAGCGCGGCGCCCGGGCTCGCGCAGAAGCGCTGGCAGGTTACGAACCATTCCAGGAACTCCTCGTCGGCGGTCGGATTGATCTCTCGTGCCTGCGCCTCGAAGTAGTCGCGCTCGCCCCAGTGTTCCCGGATCGTGCGCAACCTCGCCCGCCACTCGTCCTCGACCACGCCGTAGGGGTAATCCTCGGCGCTGACGGCGCGGGCCGGTGTGTTCACGAGCACGAGCGCCTCCGTGCGCTCCGGGTAGGTGGCGGCGAAGACCGCGCAGGTTTGTCCGCCTTCGCCCATGCCAACCAGGGTCGCGCGCTCGGCGCCAACCGAGTCGAGGACTGCGCGGATGTCGTCCATCCTCGTCTCGAGCGGACCGAGGTCGCGTGGGCGATCGGAGAGACCCGTCCCGCGCTTGTCGAACATGATCAGCCGGGAGAAGCTGGCGAAGCGGTTGTACATGTCGCGCCAGTCCACGTTCGACCACGGGAAGACGAGGTTGCTGAACGTCGGCACGAGGACCAGGATGCGCGGGCCTCTGCCGAAGGCCTGGTAGGCGATCGCAACATCTCCACTTCGCGTGTACTCGATCTCCGGTACGTTCACCAGCGCAGTTTCCTCGAAGGTGTCACGAATCGCTACTCTCTAAAGCAGCTTCTGTCGCCTTTCCACCACTCTGCGTCATCGCCGAGCCGCTCGTGGTGTGTTTGCGGCAAGAACCGAGTTTGCAGAGTCCCGAACGGTGCGCAGATGGGGACGGGAGGGGACTAGAGGGGACGGTTGAGCGGTTTAGGCTCGCTCTGGGGACCGCGGTTTCCCCTCCTGTGCCCAGGCGTACTCACCAAAAACTCACCCTCCGCGAGGTCGATGACGCGGCCGACGGATCAGCCGGTCGAGGTCGCGCGTTGGGCCGCCACTGCAACTGCCGTCTCGTACTCGTCCGCGGTGATCTGAACGACACCCACCTCGAAGTCAGCTCGGGCCCCCGCCGACCGATCGATCTGTGACAGCACGCTGCTCATCGGTACGGGCGGGTCCCATTCCTCGACATGAGCCAGCGAGACACCACCGCGGGAATCGCCCGGATAAAGCTGATCCTCCGACGGTGTCCAATCGTGGACTGCTGAGGCGAGAACGGCGCGGGCGACGAACTTCCGCTCCGGTGCGGCGAGATAGACGAGAGCGAAGTCGCCCGAGGCAAGCGCGTCGCGGTGCGGCTCCTCTGCGCCGACGCCCCACATCCCCGCCCGCAAAAATCCGATGGCCTGCGACGCGTCGCCAGGTTTGAGGTTGAAGATGTAGTGGGCCACCCCGCGAGACTAACGCTGACAATCGCCCGGGCGAGTGCCGACCCCTCCGGGATCGGACGAGGTGGCGGGACTCCCAGGTCGGGAACAGCCACGCCGACGAGTTTCGTCGAGTTTGGCGGGTTTCACCATCCGCTCCGTCCAACCGGAGAGCCCACCCCTCCGGGACAGGCTGAGCTGACGGGACTCCCGAGCGCGGGACAGGCTGAGCTGACGGGACTCCCGAGCGCGGTCGAAGGCCTTTCGCTGGACGAGCTTCGCGCTCTCCGCGCTCGGCTGCTTCGCGAATACCCCGAGCTGGCAACGCTGCGGGCCGTCGAGTAGCCCACCCAGTCCGAGTACGAGCTCGGCGACGGGACTCGCTGCCGCTGGTTCCCAGCCCAGGGGACCGCTCAGAGGGCCCGGAGGTCGTGGCAAGGTCAGGCCTCCTCCCCTCCGCGCTGGGGTCGGGCGGTGGGAGTCCTACCCGGTGGCGCGGCCGGTAGTGCGCGTCCTGCGAAGGAACACCGCGACCGCAATGATCGGCGCGATCATCGAGGCGACCAAGAACGGCGGCCCCGAGTTCCAGGGCGTCGCCGCGAACCACGCCACTAAGGGCAGCGTGCCGAGCAGGACGATCGGCACACGCCGGCGCCGCCAAGCCACAGCCGTGAACAACGCGACCGCCCCAACGAGCGTGAACAAGCCCTCACCGACGGACACCCCCATCTCGTAGTCATGGATCGCTGCAAGCCGGAAGCAGCCCACTGCGAACAGGGCGTACACAATCCCGGCCGCAACAAGCAGCACGGTTGCCTGCCGCTCCACACGGCGAGCCTAACACCGCCAACGCGCCATCCCGCGCCACCCATGGGAGGCGCTCGGAGGGCATGGGTCGGCGAGGCAAGTCAGAGCCCTCCCCTCCTGCAACGCAAATGGGCACAGGGACTCCTCGCTGGCGGTAACGGGAGTCCCTCGGATGGTCAGGGATCACTTGAGCAGCCTTCTTGCCTTGTCGATCAGAGCAGGAGTCGTCGCGGAAGCCGCGTCACTGCGACCATTCGCTAACGAGGAGAACCGTCCATGCGCAGGCAACGTCTTGTTCACTACCTCCTGCTCCTGCTGCTGTTGCTGGCAGCGACCGGATCGAGCGCTGTCGCTGCGGACAGGCCAACAGGCCACCAGAGCAAATCGCTCTGCTCATCCGCACAGTCGTGGCGAGCGGCGCGAACGATGGTGGACGAACCAGCTCCCATCCTCCTCAAAGGCCGGGTTGTTCGGGCCTACTACGCCTCTACCAGCCGTGGCCGTCCCACCTTCCTCGACATAGGCAACGGCTACCCCAACCGCAATCGCGTGACGGTCGTCATCTGGGGGAAGGATCGGCGGAACTTCCCGATCGGGCCAGAGAAGATGTTCAGTCGCGGCTCGTCTGTCTGCGTGATGGGCTTTGTCTATCTCTTTCATGGGGTTCCCAACATCGAAGTGACGTGGTGGGACCCGAAAGAGAATGTCCTCGCCTTTTGACGCAGGCTGAGCCTCCGACTCGAACTCACGTCCGACGACGAGCTGATCAGCTACTGCGCAAAGTGCTGGGAGCGTGAGTTCGGGGAAAGCTGAGAGGGCACGGCTAGGGTGGGCAGTGGACAGCCGCCCGGGGAGGGAGAACGAGACTCGGAGGCCTCGGCTCGCCGTAGGTCGGCGTGAGCGTGTCTCTCGCGCACCCACGCCCGCGAACGTAGTGCGACCCGCCCCCCCACGGAGGGCGAACGAGCCGCAGGCGTCTCGGCTCCGCTGTGGCTTGCCGAGGCATGCACGCCTTCTCGCCCGCACACTCGCGTGCGCGTGAGGGGGGCGGGGACAGGGTGATTCAGCTCGAGGCGCTTAGCGTCGCGCTGCGTGGTCAAGCTTCCGTTGGTGTGAGGACGAGCTTGCTGTCCGGGCTGAAGACGGCGCCCCAGAACGGGCGGTTCCAAGCTTGCGGGGCTTGGTCATGCAGTATGCGAAGGCTGAGTCCGGTCGCGACATCCCAGATCCGCGCCGAGCCATCCCAACTGGCGGTCACGACCAGCTTGCCGTCGGGACTGAACCGGGCGCTGCGAACTCCTTCGTCATGGCCTTGCAGGGTGTAGATGCTGGCCCCGCTCGCGACGTCCCAGATCCGTCCGGTGTGGTCATCGCTGGCAGTCACGACCAGCTTCCCGTCAGGGCTGAACATGGCGCTCTCGATTTCGTCGGTTTGACCCTGCAGGATGTGCAAGATGCGGCCGCTCGCCAGGGAACGAGCAGTCCGCCCAGCCCAGTTTGCGCCACGAGAAGTCATTGACCCACGGGGGGGCCTGTGCCCAAGATCAACGGTCGGGACAGGTAGTCAGTGCGCCTGCTCGTGCTCACCGGCGTCGGCGGCTCAGGAAAGACCCGCCTCGCCATCCAGGCAGCGAATGAGTTTCGGCGACGCGTATGCCCGCAATCTGGAGAGTACCGTTCGTCTTCTTCACGCTCGTCACGCGGCTCCTCACTCGCAACCCGGACCGCGTTCCTCGACGGCGCCGCTTCGGCCCGACGCAGGACGTTGGCAACCCGGACGCGTCGCGCGTCGCCTCGGCCGCGCCCGGTAGGTCGCGGTGAGCACCTCCTACGCAACGAGCGACGCGAAGGCGGTGCGGCAGCGCAGTGTGGGACGCGTGCTGACATACAGCTTCCTGCTTTCGCTCGCGGTCGTCTACATCTTTCCCTTCGTGATCGCGATCGTCACGTCGTTCAAGACGGAGCCGAATGCGACCGCCAACCCGCTCGCCCTCGTCCCGCGCCCGCCGACCACGGACGCATTCCACGAGCTCTTCAAGGACCAGGACTTCTTCCTGTGGGTGAAGAACTCCGTGATCGTCACTCTCAGCGTCACGTTCCTCCGCGTGTTCCTCGACAGCCTTGCCGGCTATGCGCTCGCGCGTCTTCGATTCCGCGGGCGCGCTGCGGTCTTCACGACGGTCGTCCTGGTGCTGGCGGTGCCGGGCGTCGTGCTCCTGATCCCGAAGTTCCTGATCATCCGGCAGCTCGGGATCTACGACACCTACTACGGAATGATCATCCCGCTGCTCGTCGACGCGGCCGGCGTGTTCATCATGAAGAACTTCTTCGAGTCGATCCCCATCAGCGTCGAGGAGTCGGCGCGGATCGACGGGGCGAACCTCTTCCGCATCTACTGGTCGATCGTGTTGCCGATGGCCCGTCCCGCCCTCATCACGCTCTTCATCCTGTCGTTCCAGGGATCGTGGAACGAGCTCGCGCACTTCATCGTCTCGGCGCAGAGCGCAAGCCTCGACACGCTGACGAAGGGAGTCGCGCAGCTCGCCTCCGGGCAGCTCGGCTCCGGAAACCGCTATCCCCTGAAGCTTGCCGCTTCGACGCTGATGACGATCCCCGTCGCGATCCTCTTCTTCGTCTTCCAGCGCCAGATCATGAACGCGTCTTCGGGCGCGGTGAAGGAATAAGGAACTCGCCGTGGCCGGAATCACCTTCGACGACGTGACCAAGGTCTACGGCGACGGCCACCGTGCCGTCTCCGACCTCAACCTCGATGTCAAGGACGGCGAGTTCGTGGTGCTCGTCGGCCCGTCCGGCTGCGGCAAGACGACCGCGCTTCGCATGATCGCGGGTCTCGAGGAGATCTCGGACGGCCAGATCCGGATCGGCGAGCGCGTCGTGAACAACCTGCCGCCGGGGGCGCGCGACATCGCGATGGTCTTCCAGAACTACGCGCTCTACCCGCACATGACGGTTGCGGAGAACATCGGCTTCGCGCTAAAGATGCGGAAGGTGCGAAGGCAGAGGCCCGGCGGAGGATCGAGGAGACGGCGCGCATCATCGGCCTCGTCGACCACCTCGACCGGAAGCCGCGTCAGCTGTCCGGCGGACAGCGCCAGCGCGTGGCGATGGGGCGCGCGATCGTCCGCGAGCCGCAGGTCTTCTTGATGGACGAGCCGCTCTCGAACCTCGACGCGAAGCTTCGCGTGCAGATGCGTGCCGAGGTTTCCCGCATCCAGCGGCATCTCGCGGTCACGACGGTGTACGTCACCCACGATCAGGTCGAGGCGATGACGATGGGCGACCGCGTTGCGGTCATGCGCCGGGGTCTGCTGCAGCAGTTCGACGCGCCCCAGCGCCTGTACGAGCGTCCGGCCAACCTCTTCGTCGCGAGCTTCATGGGCAGTCCGGCGATGAACGTGCTCGAAGGAGCGCTCGAGCGTGAAGGCGACGCCCTCGTGTGCCGAGTGGGCACGGCGGTGCTAGCGCTCCCGCCCGAGGTGCAGAGCGCGCGGCCCGAGCTCGCGCGCAACGTGGGGAAGACGATCGCGATCGGCATCCGGCCGGAAGCGCTCGACGAGCGCGGCGGGAGCGACGGCGACGGGGCCCAGCTGCGCGGACGCGTCCAGGCCGTCGAGGCGCTCGGCGCCGAGCAGCTCGTGTACATCGAGGTCGACGCCAAGCCCGTGCTCGTCGAAGACGTGGTCGAGGGGCTCGTCGACCTGGAACAGGCCGAAGACCTGGCGCAGATCATGACCGACACCGACGGCTCCCGCGCGACGGTCGTCGCCCGGCTCGATCCGTCGACGAGGGTCCGGCCCGACGAGCCGATCGAGCTTGCGGTCGACGTCCGCCATCTCCATTTCTTCGATCTCGCCAGCGGCGAGGCAATCGGTGGCTGAGGCGGCGCTGCAATCCCAGCACCCGCGGCTCACGCTGCTCGACGGCTCGACCTTCGTCGTCTGCGACGAGCGTGGTGCCGTCGACGGCGTGTCCGCAGCATCCGGCTTCTTCGCAGCCGATACGCGCTTTCTGTCGCGCTCGGTGCTGACGATCGACGGCGACCGCGGTGTGCCGGTCGGCTTCGAGCAGAGCGCGCCGCACGTGGGGGTCTTCGAGCTGGAGTGGGAGACCGGGATCGCGGTGCGCCGCGAGCTGTTTGTCGGTCGCGGCCTCGAGGAGACCGCCACCGTCTGGAACCGGTCCGACCGCGAGGTGGAGGCGGTGTTCGAGCTCGAGCTCGCATCGGACTTCGCCGACATCTTCGCGGTCAAGCGCGTCGAGGAGCTCGGTGCGCCGGGCACGTCGGAGGTGGCGGCGTCGCGACCCGAGCACTGGAGGGAGGCGCGCACTGTCGAGTTCGCGGACCAGGGCTTCCCGGCGCGGACTCTCGTGCATCTGTCGCCCGCGCCCGACGAGGCGGACGGAGGCGCGGCGCGCTACCAGCTGCGACTCGCGCCCGGCGAGCGCTGGCAGCTCGGCGTCGCGGTGCAGTGGCTCCTGAACGGGACGCAGGAGCTCGACGCTGACGCGTTCGAGGCCGGGCTGCGCGCCGATCGGCGCGAGCAGGACGCGTCGCTCGCCGCCTGGTGGGGCTCGGTGCCGCGGCTGCACGCCCCCGCAGAACCAACGCTCGAGCGGACCTGGGCGCAGTCGCTCGCCGATCTGGCAGCGCTCCGGCTGCGTTGGACGCGGAGCGGCATGGTGCCGGCGGCGGGGCTGCCCTGGTTCATGACGCTGTTCGGGCGTGACGCGTTGATCACCGCCTTCCAGGAGCTGCTGCTCGGGTCAGACGCGGCCGCCGGCACGTTGCGCGCGCTCGCCGAGACGCAGGCGGAGACGGACGATCCGGAGCGCGACGCCGAGCCCGGGAAGATCGTGCACGAGCTGCGGCGCGGCAAGACCGCCCGGATCTGGAAAGACCGCTACTACGGCACCGTCGACGCGACGCCGTTGTTCCTCGTCCTTCTCTCGGAGCAGTGGCGCTGGAGCGGCGACGACGCGATTGCGCTCGAGTTGGAGCACGCGGCGCGCCGCGCGCTCGACTGGATCGACGCCTCCGGCGACCGCGACGGCGACGGCTTCGTCGAGTACCTGCGCCGCGCGAGCCACGGCATCGACAACCAGAACTGGAAGGACTCCTACAACTCGATGGTCTTCCACGACGGCTCGCTCGCACGCGCGCCGATCGCACCCGTCGAGGTGCAGGGGTACGTCTACGACGCAAAGCTGCGCATGGCAGAACTCGCCCGGAGCGTCTGGCGTGACGAGGCGACGGCAGTTCGTCTCGAAGGCGAAGCGGCGACCCTGCGCGAGCGGTTCGACGCGGCGTTCTGGCTGCCGGAGCGTGGCTGGTACGCGCTCGGCCTCGACGCCGACAAGCGCCCGGTCGATGCGCTCGCATCCAACATAGGCCATCTTCTCTGGAGCGGCATCGTTCCCGCGGAGCGCGTTGCGGAGGTTGCCGCGAAGCTCGTCTCGGGACCGCTCTGGTCCGGCTGGGGGGTCCGCACGCTCGCCGCCGACGAGCCCGCGTTCGACCCGCTCGAGTACCACAACGGCACCGTCTGGCCCCATGACAACTCGCTCATTGCGCTCGGCCTCGCGCAGGCCGGTCGACGTGAGGAGGCGGAGCGCGTCGTGCGCGCCCTCCTCGACTGCGCGCCGTTCTTCGAGTACCGGCTGCCGGAGCTCTTCGCCGGCGGCGAGCGGCGACGGGACGAGGCGCCGGGGGTCGTGCCCACGTCCGCGCGGCCGCAGGCGTGGTCCGCCGGAACCCCTCTGCTCCTGCTCCGCGCACAGCTCGGGCTCGAGCCGGACCCGGAAGCCCGCGCGCTGCGGGTCACCGCGGACACACTCCCGGCCTGGCTCGAGGGCTTCGCGCTCGATTGCGTCCCCGCCTTCGGGCGGCGCTGGCGCGTGCGCGTGGAGAACGGCAGCGCCTCCGTCGAGTCGTAGCCTGCAGCCGACCGTTGACTCCGAACGGATTGTCCAGACGGCCCGGGAACCTCATCAGAACATCCGATCCATCAAGTCGCCCGTCAGCGGCCGCCCCTCGAACCCCTCCCGCGCCCGCGTCACCGAAGAGTTCATCGGCGACCGCCACCTCGAACAGTACGCGCAAGTGTTCCAACACCTCCTCTGACCGCCCTCGTGGCCTGTCCGGACGAGCAAGAACTCCGCCTCGCGACCGCCTCGACCACCCTCCTTACCTGCCACGGCCGGCGGCAAGTAAGGGGACTCCTCAGCCACGCTCCAAGCCCCCGTTTCAAGCCGTTTCTGCCTGGCAAGGGTCGCGGGCACCCTCCCCCTCACCTGCCTGCGCCGTAGGCAGATCGGGGACTCCTCGCCCGGGTGTTCACAGCCTGGGCCTACGGCCCGGGTCGTGGCTCCAGGACCACCACCGCTGTCTCCATGGAGCGGCGGGTGGCGTAGGCGTCGAGGTTCTTATCGATCTCGCGCCACCGCTCCCACAGGCGCTCCCGCTCCTCGCCCCGGGCGGCGCGACCGCTAACCAGGCGAGGCCCATCGGCCAAGTCGGCCCGGACGCCGGGATGGGCCTGCAGGTTCAACCACCACGCCGGCTCGCCCTCACCCCAGCCGTTCATCGCCAGGGTCACGAAATTCGGGCCGTCTTCAAAGTAGCCGACGATCACCGGGTGCTCCCGGCCCGTCCGCCGTCCGATCGTCGTCAGCCGCATCGCCCCCCACTTGCCCGGCTTCGGCCGCCACAACCCCACTCGGCCACCGCTCAGGCGGTAGAGGCGCCGGTGGGTGATCCAGAACAGGTGGATGAACCAGTGGGGAGGAAGTCGTGGCTTCTTCGGTGATGGGCCGGACATCGCGCTCCTCCTCCATTGACGGCTCTCACACGACCCTAGCCGAAGGACCATGGCAGCTCGACCCTGCCGTTGTGCGATCTCCGTCACCGCAGCGTTCAGCTTGAGGGGCGGTGGCACAGCCGATGCGCGGAAGTGGTCGGCGACCGCCTAGCTAGCCGCTCCAACGGACCCTGTCCGTAGGTCGCGGCAGTCCGGGTTCAGTGGATGCCACCGCCACGGCGGGCACTGGGCGTGGCGGGCGGCCGGCGTCGCAACCCCGTCCCGCTTGAAGCTCGTCACCCTCAGGTACTTGCCCGTGATCGCAGCAGACATGGGCACAGCCTCGCTCTCGCGGCACCCCCCTGCGTCAGGATCTGCTCGGATTATCGGGCGCGAGCACGGTGTCCAGGTCATCGACGGCGGCTGCCCGAGCCTCCGGACTAACCCGCTCATCGAGCTACGCCCCTTCCGCCGCCCCCGGGCCGCGTCCGCCCACGTGTCCGCGGACTCTTCCGAGGCGGGCCTATGGACAGGCCGAGCGCCCGGTGGGCGACAACGGGGCACCGGAGGGCGCACAACGGCGCGCGTGCAGAACCTGCGCGAATGTTCCAGGGTGCATGTTCGGCAAGACCGCCCGACTTCCCGCACCGGTGCATGCGCGGGATCCTCAGCCTCACCGGTGGACTCCCAAAGGAGGTGTGACCCATGAAGAAGGCAGTGATCATCGGCGGCGCCGCGCTCCTGGCCAGGCGGTTCCTGAGCTTCGGGCAGTCGGACGCAACCGAGGACGCGCCGACGCCCGAGACGCGCGAACAGGCAGCCGCCTAGCGCCCGAAGGCACGGCCACACAGCCCGCCCGGCGGTGCGCCCCGACAGCTACCAGCGCGCGGCTTGTGCCGCGAGGGCTTGTCAGCAAGCCGCCGCGTGTGCCCCGGTATCGACGGACACCGGCTGGGCGGGCATAAGGGCGGGGAGAGCGGCGTGTTCCGCGGGAGCTACTGATCGGGGATGTGGGGGAACCCCGATGGCGGGTCGTGCCACCCGTTCGAGGAAGGTCGACCGAAGCATGCACGCCTTCTCGCCCGCACACGTGAGGGGTCGGGGGAGGAGGGTGAACGGGTTGATCGCGTTTGTGCCGAAGCCTCCGGGAGCCGCTCGCGCGATGGGACCCTCGAGGGGTGGACGGTTCGAGGGGGGCACCGAGGGGGGCACCACCTCGCACTTCCTCGCACCTATCGCACCCCTCGCACCGCATGGTTGAGCAAGATCTGCTTGTCATGCGGGGTGTGAATGGGCGCGGCTGGGATCGAACCAGCGACCTCCCGCGTGTGAAGCGGGTGGTCCTTCGGTTCGCCGCCTGGAATTTGTGCGGGCTCGTGTCGATGGGTTCAGGCCCGTCAGTGAATAGAACATGCCTCCTGCAGCAGACTGCCAGCGAGATAGACTGGCCGGGCGTCCTTTTCAGGGAAACTCCTGCAAAATGACACAAATTGCCCCCGTAGCTCAGTGGATAGAGCAGCGGTTTTGAAAACGCCGATTCAACCCGCTGGTTGAGCCAAATACGACCATGCACGGATTGCTCTATTAACTTGCGCTCCGCGCCGGCGATTGCCTTAGGCGCGTGCATCGAGCGAGGCACGGAGCTTCGTTACAAGCTCACTGTCGCGATGCAACTCCGGCGTCACAGCGCTCGTGCCTGAAGGCCCCGCCGGTCGATCCGCGCGCTCCCGGTGTTGCGGCCCGACGGCGCTCACTGCGAGGAACTCGCGCCGCGTCGTGGAGTCAAGGAGCTCCGCGTAGCAATGTTCCGTCACTGTGGTCGAAGCGTGGCCGAGCAAACGGCTCACGACTTCCAGTCGGAGACCGCGATTGAGGAGGTCTGAACCGAATGTTCGACGCAGCGTGTGCGGCGTCACGGCCGAGAGGTTTTCGCCGCTCACTGTCCTCGGGCACCCTCGCGAATGTCGGGGACCGGTCTCGACGCCGCACGTGCAGTGTCTTGGGCGAACACCGGCTCTGAACGCGACGCGCTTCACGAGTCGCCATACGTACGAGGCTGGTAGTGGGCGGCCGCCTCGACCGGCGAGGAATGGCTCGAGTGGTGACGGCGCGCCTGGGCCGCGGTCGAGCCAGCGCCTAACTTCCGTCTCCAGCACTGGGAGGATCGGGATCTGCCGGAGGCCTGCCTCGGTCTTGCTGCGCCGGACGAGGATCGATTCGCAACCCGGGGTGAGGTCGATGTCGCCGTTCAGAAGTGACGTCGCTTCGCCGACGCGCATGCCGGTCCACCTGAGTAGCGCAACGATGATGCGCTCTGTTGGTGTCGCGGGGCAGTTCATGAGCGCTGCGTCCTCGACCGGCCGCAGCCAGTCGTTCCGTCTCTGTTCGACCCGAGGCGTGACCACTTGGCGCATCGGGTTCGGGATCGGTGTTCCTTGCTCGTCTCTCAGGAGGTCGAACCGCTCTAGCCAGAGGTAGAGGGCGCGGAGGGCGTTGACTCGGTTCCGGTACGTCGCGGGAGATGGCATGCGTCCGTATCGTGCGACGAAGCCGGCGCGCCATCGTGCGAGGTACGTGTCGATGGCTGCCGCCGACAGAGCTGTGATCGGAACGTTTGCATGGGCCGCGGCAAGGTCTTCGAGTGCTTGCAGGTACACGCTGCGCGTCGCCGCGCTTCTGCCCATCCGCTCCAGGTAACTGTCGAAGGCTCTTCGAAGATCCGACCGTCCCGTAAACACATACACACCATATATGGCTTTCCCTTTTCTCGTTGACGCCTTACGGTTCTCGGGGTGCCCCTCGAGGAACTCGCCGGTCTCGCCGAAGTAGCTGGCCTCTGCGGCGTCAGCAAGACGACGGCTCTGCGCTACACAAAACGCCCCGACTTCCCGAACCCGATCGGGCGCCTGGCGTCCGGCTCCGTATGGCGTCGCCGCGATGTTGAGAAGTGGGCGAAGAAGACCCTGCCTCTGTCCGCTGGCCGTCCGAGGAAGTGACCGTTCCGGCAGCTCCTCATAGCCATCGCGCGTCGCTCCGTCTGACCCCGTTTGATAAGTGGTCCTGCTCGTGAATCGGCACGGGACACCGGCGAACCTCGCGGCAGCACATCCGCGGAACACAAACGCGGTGAAGCACGGCGCGCACTCGGAATCGATCAAGGCTCCGCGTGTCGCTGAGGTTCTTGGCGAACTTGTAACACAGCATCCGGATGAGCCCCTGGCGAATCTGCGAGCGCTGGCCGAGCTCTACGTTACGGCGGAGCGCCTCTCGGACTGGGTGGTCGGTCGCGCCGACGGCGGGATCTCGGCTAGCGGCAAGATCACGCCGGCGCTTCTCGAGGCTCGGAAGGCGTGGGAGTCGTATCTCGCACGCGCCCGTGAACTGGGAATCACTCGTCGTGGTCGAAGAGAACTGGCCGCTCTCCCCGAGGTGCGCCAGCCGACCACGCAGCTTGCTCGGCACCTTCGTGGCGAGGACGAGGAACGTTGATCGCCGGACGCGAGACGTTCAGATACTTCGCAACGGAGATCGTCGGACTCGAGCTCCATCCTGGGCAGGAGCGCTTCATCACGCTCGTCGACGAGAACTTCGAGCAACTGCGGATTGTCCGTCGTTAGGAAAGGCCGGCGCGTCGGTATGACGGCGTGTGCCGGGCTGCTCGCTGCGTGGGCAGGCACGGTCCTCGCGCCGCGATTCCGCGAATACGTCATGCCAGGCGAAGAGTTCGTGATCACTCTCATGGCGACTTCGAAGGATCAGGCGGGCGTGCTCCTCGGGTTCGCGGGGCGCTTCCTGCGGGCGTCGCCCATGCTCGAAGAACAGATCACTGCGGAGACGGCCAGCAGCATCACGCTGGCGACCGGTTGCATCATCGAGGCCGTGCCGTGTTCGGCCCGAGCGAATCGCGGCCGAGCCAACGGGCTCGTCGTGCTCGACGAAGGTGCTCACTTCGTTGACAGCGTCGGCAACTCATCACTTCACGCAGCGCTCGACGCACTGACGCCTCCGCTCGCGCAATTCGGACCGCTTGGGCTCATGGTGGTCATCTCGACGCCGCTCGACGCAGCGGGCGCGTTCCACGAGCTCGAGCGGCAAGCGGCTTCAGTGCAGTTCAGCGACATGGCTGCGCTGCATTTGCCGACGATCGAGGCGCGTCCAGACCTCGCGGCCGAGGCTGAGCGTTATCGCGCCCGCAACCCGCGTCAATTTGCGCGAGAGTGGCTGGGCGAATACACAAGCGAAGATGAAGCGTTCCCGCTCGACGTCTTCGATGCGTGCGTCGTCGCGGACTACCAGGCACCCTACGCAGACCCGACCAGGCCGATCGTGCTGGCTCTGGATGGCGCCGTCAGCCGCGACTCGATGGCCTTGGTTGGAGTCGACGAGGACTGGAACCTGGTCTATGCACGGGAGTGGAGGCCCCCTCCCGGCGGCACGATCGACCACCGAGAGGTTCTGGCTGAGCTTCTCGACCTCGCAGGTCGTTTCCGGATTGGAGTCGTCGGCTATGACCCATCGCAGATTCACGGCCTCGTGCTGGAGGGGTTGGACGCCGGGCTTCCGATGATGCCCGTCTCACAGGCGGCCGGCCTCCGGGGTGGGACGATGGCTCGCTACACGTCCGCGCTCCTCGAGGCCATGCACGAAAAACGCCTGCGGCTCTTCCCTTGCGCAGCGCTCCGAGAGCACGTCGCGCGGGCGCGGTTCACGGCCCGGGCCGGCGCAGATCGCCTGACGAAGTCCAAGAGCTCCGACCGGATCGACCTAGCTGTTGCCCTCGCCATGGCGGTAGGCGTTCTGACGGACAAGTGGCGCGATTACTTGCTGCAGCACGAAGAGGAGGAGGTCGTGGTCATCTCTGCGGCCGAGATCGCACGGGATTATGCTCAGATTCGAGCCGACTTCTACGAAACACTCGCGGCCGAGGTGGCTGCGGCCGGCGACTTAGCGCGCGCTCGCGAACTCCTTAACTCTTTAGACGAGTGGCGCGATCCCCGCTACTGACGACGCGAATCAGATTCCTGGCCTCTGGCCGTCGCAGACCGTTCCGCTGCATATGACGCGCCTGGGACTAGCGATCCGGCGATGCTGGCAGCGGCTTCCTAACACCGCGTGCGCACGTTCGATTCTTCTTCAGGTGGATCCATTTACGGCCGACACTCCAGCCTTCATCGCCAATCGCGGGCGTCACTATCTGTCCCGGGTACGTGGACGCAGTCGGCCCAGAGTGGGTGGGCTAGAGGCACCTCGAAACGTCGCTTCCAGCCGCCACCGGCGCCATGAGGAGCGTACTCAGCCTAGTTTGCCGCTGAGCCGGTACCAGGCATGCGTGGCGAGGTCACGGTTGGTCTGCCGCCAGCAGCGGAAGTGGGTGGACACCTTCGTGCATGGGGCAGATGTTGCACGATGTGCAACTGTCACGAACGCACGTTCGATACCTTGGCGCATGACCTCGGACGGCTCGCCGCTCGCCCGCTTCCGCCGGTCGATCGAGGTTCGGAGCGTCACGCAGGCTGAGATGGCGATGAGGGAGATCGCGCAAGACCACTTCGAGGACGCCATCGCCGTGAACGAGCGCATGGGTGCACGCCCCTGGCTCGCCAACACACAACAAGAGTACGCCCGCATGCTGCTCGCCCGCGACGCTCCCGGTGGCCGAGATCGCGCCCAAGAACTCCGGAACACAGTCAAGGACCGCCTCCACAAGCACGCCCGCCGACCCGGAAGTGCGATCGAACGCGTCAGCCGTGGCCGTTACCGGCATCGCTGAGCAACGCCGATAGGCTCGGCTCAGGTCAGGGAATGCGCCTGCCCGACGTCGTGGATCGGTCCGGCGTCGTTTCCGTCTGGACGACGAGGACCTCACGCGGGTCGCGCAGTGGGCGCGCGACGGCGGCGTCCGTTGGGGCCTCGAGGCGCCGCAGCGGGCCTCGTACCGGCTTTTCGAAGTGCTTGCCCCCCGGGCGTGCCGTGCGCTTGCCTTCCCGAACCTCCGCGGATAGATTCCTGCCACAGGGTCCTGCGGCCAGACCGTGCAGCAGTCGTCGTCTGCGTGAGGGGTGCGTGTGCCGTGAAGTATGTCGACCGCCGTCTTCGCTGTTGTGTTTCGGCGGCGCACGGTGCTTTGCGGCTGCGTTGGCGTGCAGCGGCGTCAGGACCTCCGCGGTACGACGCGTCGACCGACGTGGAGGCGAAACGATGATCAATGCGGTCCGCAGACGTTTCTGGATCGAGGTCTCGCTGGCGGCGAGCTGTCTCGCCGCCTTCACGATCACCATGCTCGTGCCGACGTGGATCGAGCAGGTCTTCGGCGTCGAGCCGGACGGAGGCAGCGGCTCACTCGAAGTCGCGTTCCTGGCGGCAGTGCTGTGCAGCACCGTGGTGACGTGCTGGATGGCGCGAAGTGAGTGGCGGCGCGCCGCGACAACCGGCAGCTGATCATGATGCGCCTCGGCGACGGACATACGAGAACAACTTCAGCGGCAGGCGCGGTCGCGTCCAGGCGTGCAAGGAGGCGCCGCCGGTGGCGAACATCCAGGATGTAAGCCCGACGAACGCCTCGTTCGAGGGCTCGTGGCCGTTCACCAGCGGGAGGATGCTCTCGCTCGCGAGTTCCGACGACGGCCAGTTCGTCGTCGCAGGCTCGCTGTCGAGCAACCTCTGGGTGTCGGAGGACAGCGGCCGTTCCTGGGCACAGCTCGAATGGCCGCAGCCCGACCAGGGGCAGTTCGGAGTGCCCGGTGCGATCGGTGGCTCGTGCGTGCCGGACGTGGCGGTCGGCCCCGACTCTGCCCGCTGGCGGGTGGATCGCGATCCCCGCTTCCTCGCCGACATCACGGGCGACCGTCGCTCCGACATCGTCGGCTTCGGCGAGACGGGCGTCTGGACCGCCCGCGGCAACGGCGACGGAACGTTCGGGCCGCCGCGGATCGTGATTGCCGACTTCGGCCTGGAAGCGGGAGGCTGGCGTGTCGAGACCCACCCTCGTTTTCTCGCCGATCTCCGCGGCAACGGCCGAGCCGACATCGTCGGCTTCGGAGACGCGGGGGTGTACGTGGCTCTGAGCAACGGCGACGGAACGTTCGGCCCCGTTCGGTTCGTGCTCGCCGACTTCGGCGCTGAAGCCGGAGGCTGGCAGGTGGACAAGCACCCCCGATTCGTCGCCGATCTCACGGGCGACGGCCGCGCGGACATCGTCGGCTTCGGCGACGCCGGCGTCTACGTCGCGCTCGGCAACGGGGACGGCACATTCCAGCCGGTCCGTTTCGTCCTTGCGGACTTCGGGCTCGAAGGTGGCGGCTGGCATGTCGATCGGCACCCTCGCTTCCTTGCCGACGTGACGGGCGACGGCCGCCTCGACATCGTCGGCTTCGGCAACGCCGGCGTGTACGTCGCGCTCGGCAACGGGGACGGCACATTCCAGCCGGTGCAGTTTGTCATCGCCGACCTTGGCTACGACTCCGGCTGGCGCGTCGACATGCACCCCCGTCTCTTCGCCGATCTACGGAGGACGGGACGGGCCGACATCGTCGGCTTCGGCGACGCCGGCGTCTACGTGGCACTGAGCAACGGCGACGGCACGTTCAGCTTCCAGCCGCAGACGGCCATCGCCGACCTCGGCTACGAAGCCGGAGGCTGGCGCGTCGACAAGCATCCTCGCTTCCTTGCCGACGTACGAGGCAACGGTCGAGCCGACATCGTCGGCTTCGGCGACGCCGGCGTCTACGTGGCCTACAGCAACGGCGATGGGACGTTCACCTTCAACGCGGTGCCGGTCATCTCCGACTTCGGCTATGAAGCCGGCGGCTGGCGCGTCGACAAGCATCCCCGCTTCCTCGCCGACCTTCGGGGGATCCGGCGGGCGGACATCGTCGGCTTCGGCGACGCAGGCGTCTACGTCTCGCTCGCAAACCGTGACGGAACCTTCCAGCCGCCGCGATTCGTGCTCCCGAACTTCGGTTACGAGCTCACGCTGCTCGCAATCATGCGCGCCGACCGGGAGTCCCAGGACGCAGGTATGTGGCGGTCGAGCGACCGCGGCCGGAGCTGGGCGCTCGTCCACTCCTTCCCACGGACGCCCGGCAGCGGACAGTTGCCGACCGCGGGCCAGCTCGTGTGGGCTCCCGGAACGGCGAACTTCGTCTACGCGGCCGGGGGCACGGCGTTGGCCGTCAGCCGCGACGGCGGCGCTACCTTCACCAACGTTCTGCCCATGGGTAGCGGACGCTTTCAGCCGATCAACCACGTCGCCGTCGCCACGACGCTACCCGGAGGGCTGACGCCTCCGGTCGTCTACGCGCTCGGCGACGGGCGCATCTTCGTCTCCTTCGATGCCGGCGCGCACTGGATCAAGGACAAGAGCCAAGTCCTTCCCGACCTTCGGATCGGCGGTGCGGTCGGCCTGGCCAACTCCGAGTCGGCGAAGGTGATGGTGGTGTCCCCACGCTCGCCGCTCGAGGTCTTCGTCGCCGCGAACGCCGTCGGAAACCCCCTCACGCAGAGCCCGGGTGTCTTCCGGGGCGACTACCTGCAGTTTCTCGGTACGCACACATCCGTGTGGGAGCCGGTGGTGTTACCGAACCTCGGCATGCAGTTCAGCGGCAACGTCTTCATGGAAGCGACCCGCCAGAGGCAAGGAGACGTGTTGTTCTACAGCCCGCAGCGCTCGAAGACCTATGTCGCGCCGCTCGATCCCACGGATGCGTCTGACTGGCACGAGCTCGACGACGGTCAGCACGTCCACGTCGACCTGCACGGCGTCCATCTATCGCCGGATTTCGAGGCGACGTTCGAGGACGGTGGGTACCGGCACCTGAACGGCATGCTCTGGCAGACGAGCGACGGCGGCGTCTTCTGGACCGAGGATGGCGGCAAGACCTTTCACCCGGGCGAGAACGTGAACACGCTCTCGTGCGTCAACATCGCGGGCGTCGCGCAAGAAGGGAAAGGACCCGTTCTCTCGCTGAACACAGGCGACAACGACGGCTACGCGTCCGCAAACGGAGGCGAGACCTGGCACTCACAGCAATACGGCGGCGGCGACAACGACTGCTCGTTCGCCGACCCGTTGCGGCCGCACTCGATGCTCCTGTTCACACCGCGCTGGGACGAGCACGGCAACGGCGTTCCGGCGAGCCTCGGCAACACGGTTGCCCTCTACGAGGCCGACCCTGGCCAGCTGCCGGACATCCAGAGCGGCACCGACATGCGTCACATGGTTCCGGGTCCTCCGCTCCGTCCCCACAGCATCCTCTGGAATGCGAGCAGTGGGTTCGGACTGCGTGGCTTCCGGCCGATCGTCCTCAACTTCCCCGGCGACGAGGACAGGGAGCCGGGGGACTACGTGTTCATCCGCTTCTTCGGGAACACGGTCATCAACAACGTGCCGATCCCCAACAACCTCGCCGTCCTCCTTCGCACACGTCGCATCCGCGACATCAAGAAGCGCGAGGACTGGAACACGCCGGGTGGGTGGCGCGTCGAGAAGCACCCACGCCTCCTCGCCGACCTGACCGGCAACGGCCGCGCCGACATCGTCGGCTTCGGCGACGCCGGCGTGTGGACGGCGCTCAGCAACCCCAGCGGAACCTTCGCCGACCCGCGCTTCGTGCTCGCCGACTTCGGGTTCGAGGCAGGAGGGTGGCGAGTCGACAAGCACCCGCGCTTCCTCGCAGACCTCCGGGACAACCGCTTGTCCGACATCGTCGGCTTCGGCGACGCCGGCGTCTACGTCGCGCTCAGCGACGGCGACGGCACGTTCGGCGGCCCTGAGTTCGTCCTCGCCGACTTTGGCGAGGAGGCGGGCGGCTGGCACGTCGACCAACACCCCCGCTTTCTCGCCGACCTCACCGGCAACGGCCGCGCCGACATCGTCGGCTTCGGCGACGCCGGCGTCTACGTCGCACTCGGAAACGGCGACGGCACCTTCCAGCCCGTGCAATTCGTCCTCGCCGACTTCGGACTCGAAGCCGGCGGCTGGCAGGTCGACAAGCACCCGCGCCTGCTCGCCGACCTCACCGGCAACGGCCACGCCGACATCGTCGGCTTCGGCGACGCCGGCGCCTACGTCGCACTCGGAAACGGCGACGGCAGCTTCCAGCCCGTGCAATTCGTCCTCGCCGACTTCGGACTCGAAGCCGGCGGCTGGCAGGTCGACAAGCACCCGCGCCTGCTCGCCGACCTCACCGGCGACGGCCACGCCGACATCGTCGGCTTCGGCGACGCCGGCGCCTACGTCGCACTCGGAAACGGCGACGGCAGCTTCCAGCCGGTGCAGTTCATGCTCGGTGATCTTGGCTTCGACTCGGGCTGGCGCGTCGATCGGCACCCGCGCTTCCTCGGCGACGTGACGGGCGACGGCTGCGCGGACGTCGTCGGCTTCGGCGACGCCGGCGTCTACGTCGCGGTCAGCAACGGCGACGGCAGCTTCACTTACCAGCCACAGCCGGCGATTCCGGACTTCGGCTACGACGCCGGCGGCTGGCGCGTCGACAGGCATCCGCGTCTGCTCGCCGATCTCCGCGGTGTCGGGCTTGCGGACGTGGTCGGCTTCGGCGACGCAGGCGTCATGATCGATCTGAGCAACGGGGACGGCACGTACCGGCAGCCGCCGCTCTTCGTGATCCCGAACTTCGGCTACGGCGACAGCGGTCCCGTCGAGCAGCAGGGGCCGTTCCTGCCGGCGAACGACGCGGGCATCGTGCAGGCCTCCGGCGGGCATACCGGAACCGTCTTCTACCTCGGCGGCGACGGAGCCCGCCGGCTCTGGAAGTGGACGGACGGTATGCCGAGCTGGCAGCAGCTGGTTCCGGGCGGCGGCGCGAGCTCGGCGCGTCGGTTCTTCGTCAATCCCTACGTGCCCAGCATGGTCTACCTGCTCGACTCGCAGCACGTGATGCGGTCCGACGACGGGGGGTTGCACTGGCAGATCGATCTCAGCCTCGAACAGCAATTGACGTGCGGTGGCCGCATTCCGGCCGACCGCGACGAGGACGCCGCTGGGGTGGGTGACCATCTCGACCTCGTGCTGACGGACATGCAGTTCGATCCGTTCGACTCGGAGCGGCGCTTTGCGGTCGGGCTCGCCGGCGCTTTCGTGACCCGCGACGGCGTCAACTGGGAGCGTCTGCTCGACACCGGCGCACTGCGCGGCCGACCCTCGAACTGCTACTTCGACTGGATCTCGCGGCCCGAAGACCCGGCGCTGTACGTCTCCTTCGCCGGTCGAAGCATCGTGAAGATCAGCGGGCTGTAAGCGAGTCCGCGGCGCTGAGCTTGAGCAGATACGTGCCGTCGTCGTGCGGCTCGAGCCGCTCGGCATCGATCACGAACGACCGGCCGTCGTCGAGCGTGACGAGCACACGGTCGTCAGGCATGGCTCGCGTGCTTCCGACCTGCCCCTCGGTCGTCCGCAGACTCTGTCGCTGCGCGTCCCGGCTGCTCATGCGAGAGCTCATTGTGCCAGGTGCGAAGGGTCAAGGTGGAACGAGAACACGTTCGGCGGCGGGGAGAGCAGCTGCGCCCCCGGCCGCGCCGTCGACGAACGTGACATCCGGTCGCCGTCTCGCGTACTGCAGCAGACCGAGCGCCTCCGGCACTGTGGTCGGCCCGATCAGGATCCGCACGCCGACCTGCTCGACGAGGCGCCGTGCCTCGGCCAGCGCGGAGGTCGCGGTTCCGTCCGTGCAGCCGAAGGCATCGACGATCCCCGACGCGTCGCGACCAAGAGTGACCGGGAGGCGGCTTCGCGCGTTCTCCTGACCCTCAGGCCGCCTTATAAGTCAGAAGGACAGGCCACCCTATAGGTCACCAGAAGCAGCAGGTCTTGGAAATTCGTGATGTCTGGACCGGCGGTGATGGCCCAGATTGTCAACGGCTTGGTTGAGCGATGGGCGCGGCTGGGATCGAACCAGCGACCTCCCGCGTGTGACGGTGTCCTCTTGCCGGCGATCGCCAGCGGAGTCAGCTTCGGTGCGGCACGGGTTCGCGGGCGGTGAGTTGTTCGAGCGTCTCGACGGCTTGCTGTGGGTCGGGCATCGCGTCCAACTCGTTCTTGATGCGGTGAGCCGCGGCTTGGAATGTGTCGTCGTGAAGGAGCATGCGAACGGCGTCGCGAGCTGAGTCGGCGGTCAGGCGATCAGGCATGAGCTGAACTCCGGCGCCTGCGGCAACGACGCGGTCGGCGTTGTAGAAGTGGTCGGCGCCTTGGGGGACGATGAGGAGCGGCAGGCCGAATGCGAGTGCCCCAAGCGTCGAGCCGGCGCCGCCGTGCGTTACGACAGCGGCGCAGTGGGGGAGCAGCAGCTCTTGCGCGATGTACTGGTGCACGTGGATGTTCGACGGCTGCAGTCCGAGTTCCGCGGGGTCGTTTTGCTTGCCTACCGTGACGACTACGTGCAGCGCTTCCTCGCGGAGGCCGTCGAGCAGCGCTCCGAAAACGCCGAGGTTTCGGTTGTAGACGGTGCCGAGCGTGATGTAGACGATCGGCAGGCCGCGCAGCGCATCCAGCCATGGGAGCCGCGTCTTCGGCGGCTGAGTCTCGACCGTACGGATGCCCTGGACTTCGCCCGGAACCGCTTCGGGTACCTGGAGGCTGGGTGGGCACACGTCGAGGTACAGGTAGTGGTACAAGCCACCGAGGGGGTGCGGCGCGAGGCCGTGCGAGGTCCAGAAGGGGGCCGCGGCGTCGCCGGCGGCACGGACGACGTCGTTCTGTATGGCGGGTCCGTAGCTGTGCTCCACGTACGGGATGCCCCTCAGAGTTGCAACGAGCGGTGCGGCGAACTCCGCGACGTCGTGCACGACAACGTGCGGCGCCCACTGCTCAACGATTTTCAGCAGGTCATTCGCACGCGGCTCCAGCTCGACCCGGACGAAGAGCTCGGTGAAGACGAGCGGGCGGACTCGCGAAGGAGGAAGCGAGGCAGCAAGATCTCGAACGCGGCGGGCAACCGGCTCCACGGAGTCCAACGCCAGCCCGACGCGAAACGCCGTGAAGCCTTCCGCTTCCGCTTCGCCGGCGACGGGTTCGCCCGACGCGAACGCCACGTCATGTCCTGCTTCAGCCAGGGCACGCGCGAGCGGCAGCATCGGCCGATAGTGACCCGCCAACGGTCTGCAGGTCAGAAGCGCACGCACCGCACAAGGCTAGCCCGGCGTCACACCTTCATCGATGCGGTTCCCAGGCTCCAAGTGGCGGCCGCTCGCTCTCGGACTAGGTTGAGTTGAGCGGTCTACGCAGCCGTACTCACCATTCCACTCACCATTCGCCCTCATGGCGCCTGACTCGGATGCCTGAAACGGCTTGGTTGAGCGATGGGCGCGGCTGGGATCGAACCAGCGACCTCCCGCGTGTGAAGCGGGCGCAGATGGGGACTGTGGGGGACTAGAGGGGACGGCTGAGCGGTTTTCGGTCGGGACTGGAGGCCGCGGCGTCCCCTGGCGTCCCCGGGCGTACTCACCAAAACTCACCATTGTGTTTGGCCTAAGAGCCTATTTCGGTAGACCCTTGGATCGCGCGAGCGGGCCTGGGGGCCCGCTCGGCTTCTCCTTCTCGAGGCGGCGAGAGGAGCTTCTACGTGTGGGCGAGGGTGCGGCGCCTGCGCAGGACCGTGAGCGCGCCAGCGCTTGCAAGGGCGACGCCGAGCGCGGCACCGGCGCCGATCAGGGCGCTGGCCCAGTCGAGGCCGCCGTTCGTCGACGCCGTCGCCGCCGGCACGTAACCCACGGAGCCCGGCTCCTGGAAGTGGGCCAGGTTGGCTGGGATCTTCACGAGCGTCGTCTTGGGCACGTAGCCGGTCGAGCCCGGCTCCTGGAAGTGGGTCAGCGCCGGCGGGATCTGGATCCGCGCGATCTTCGACGGGCCTGCGACCGCCCCTGGGACGACGATGGCGGCGATGACGGCTGCGCCGGCGATCGACGTGGCGATCTTGCTGTGGATCCGAGTGGTCATCGTTCCTCCTCAGGTCGTTGGTAGGTGGGATCGGTTCGTGCGAAGATGCTCCCGAGGATTGAGAGCCCACTGAGAGAGCGCTGAGAGATGGAGTTCCGGATCCTTGGCCCGCTGGAGGTTGTGGACGGCGATCGTTCCCTCCCGCTCGGCGGCGGGCGTCAGCGGGCGCTGCTCGCGCTGCTCCTAACCCGGCCGAACGAGGTCGTCTCGACCGACCGCCTCGTCGACCAGCTTTGGGGGTCGCGGCCGCCCAAGACGGCGCTGAACACGCTCCAGTTCTACGTGTCGCAGCTTAGGAAGCTGCTCGGGGCGGACAGGATCGTCACGCGCCCGCCCGGTTATGAGATCGTGGTCGGGCCGGGGGAGCTTGATCTGGAGCGGTTCGAGGCCCTGCTCGCTCGCGACGACGCCGGGGCGCTGCGGGAGGCGCTCGCGCTCTGGCGGGGGCCGGCGCTCGCCGATCTCGCGTTCGAGCCCTTCGCGCAGGCGGAGACCGCACGACTCGAGGAGCTTCGCCTGGCAGCGTTGGAGCGGCGTCTCGACCTCGACCTCGACGACGGGCGCGATGCAGAGCTGGTCGGCGAGCTCGAAGGTCTGATCGCCGAGCACCCGCTGCGGGAGCGGATGCGCGGCCAGCTGATGCTCGCGCTCTACCGGTCCGGACGGCAGGCGGATGCGCTCGCCGCGTACCAGGCGGCGCGAGCAACGTTGGTCGAGAGCCTCGGCATCGAGCCGGGCCCGGCGCTGCTGGGGCTCGAGCGGGCAATTCTCCGCCAGGACGCGTCGCTTCTGGCCGTCGGCGCCGATGAGGCTGCGCCACCCGAGCTGCAACGGTCGGTGATCGTCGCCTCGATCGATGCGGACGCGCTCGACTCGCTGCTCGCGATCGCCGAGCCGCTGGCACGCTCGGCACCCGCGCGAGAGCTGATCCTCGTCCGGGTCGTACCTTCGCAGGACCTGGGCACCGCCGCGCGCCTCCTCCATGAGCGGGCTGATTCGCTCTCGGGCGCCGGGGTCGCCGCCCGCGCGGCCGTCTTCACGTCGGACGATCCGGCAGCGGAGCTGACGCGGCTCTCGAGCGAGCAGGACGCCGACCTCGTCCTGCTTGACGCGCCGGCGGACTTCCTCGCGGCCGGCGAGCTCGGCGGCGTCGCCGGGGCGGTCATGGGCTCGGCGTCCTGCGACGTCGGCGTCGTCGTCTGCCGCCACGACCGTGCACCGGGGCCCGAGCTCCCGGTGCTCGTCCCCTTCGCCGGTGCCGAGCACGACTGGGCGGCAGTCGAGCTCGCAGCCTGGATCGCGCGTGCGTCCGGGACGGCGCTCCGTCTGCTCGGCCGCGAGGCCGACCTCGCCTCGGACACGCGCGACGCGAGCCGGCTGCTCGCCAGCGCCTCACTGCTCGTCCAGCGGGTCGTGCGCGTGCCGACCGAGCCGATGCTCGTGCAGGCAGGCTCGGAAGGCATCCTGCGCGCGGCCGACGAGGGCGGCCTGCTCGTCTTTGGCCTCTCCGATCGGTGGCGTCAGGACGGGCTCGGCGAGACGCGGCTGACCATCGCCCGGGAGGCGGCGTGCCCGACCCTCCTCGTCCGCAAAGGGCTCAAGCCCGGCGGGATCGCCCCGGGTAAGACGATGACCCGCTTCACATGGTCGCTCGCGGCCTCGAGCTAGAAACGACATGATTGGTCAGTCGTGACAGAGCTGACGAGGCGAGACTTCCTCGGGCGAGGCGCCGCAGCAGCGGGGGCGCTCCTACTCTCGGGAGCGCCGAAGGCCCGGGCCACGTCCGGGACGTTCGACGGCACGATCCGGATCGCTCACGATCGGCTACGACCTTCTGCCCCAAATCGTGAGCCAGGCGGAGAAGGAGTTGGGGCTCACGGATCCTCAGGGAGTTCTTCGCTCCACTCCCGACGCAGCACAGGCTGGTTAGGCAGGAGCCGGCGTCGTTCGACATCCTCTCCGGCTCGAACGACGTGATCAATCCGCTATGGCCGAGCGGCAACCTCAAGCCGGTCGAGATCGCGAAGATCGAGTTGTGGAACGAGATCAGCCCCCTGCTCAAGCTCGGCAAGCTGAGACCGGGAGATCGGCACTGCTCCTACGGGCAGGGCGACGCGGCCTTTCGCAGGCTGTATCTCGACCCCGAACGCACCGGCCGGTGGAAGAGCGCCGCGGGAACTCGACCCGAACTGGAGGGGCTGGTCGTTCAGTGGGCGGACGAGAAAACCGGTCTGCCGGTGGGGCCGGAGCCTCGCTTCTGCACCGGCGTGCCGGGCCCGTTCAATTTCGATTCCTTCGGCTACAACGAGCACGTCATTCGAAAGCGGCCGGAGGAGCTGTCCTGGGCAGAGCTCCTCAACTCGAGATGGCGCGGACGCGTCGCCCTCCTGAACGACCCGTTCGTCGGCTTTCAGGACGCCGGCAATGCCGCCCGGGCGGCCGGGCTCGTCCGGATCCGTGACCTCGGCGACCCGACGCGCAGAGAGATCGACCTGCTGTTCAAGCTGTTGACCGCCCTGAAGCGACGAAAGCTCTTCTACGGCCTCTGGCCGGACTACCGTGACGGCCGAGAACTGGATGAAATCGGGCGACGTGGTCATCGAGTCGATGTGGGCCGTCTCGATCTCGCCGCTCCAGGTCCTGGGCTTTCCGGTCCGCCAGGCGGCGCCGCGCGAGGGCTACCGCGCCTTCGCCGGCTTCTACTCGATCTCGAACGCCGTGACCGACCCGGCGAAGCTCCGCGCCTGCTACGACTTCATCAACTGGTGGAACTCCGGCTATGCCGGCGCGGGGATGCTGCAGATCCGGCTATCTGAACGCAGTCGAGGCGACGAGCCGCCGCTTCATGCCTGCTGACGAGTACGCCTACTGGCTCGAGGGCAAGCCTGCCGCAAGGAACTACAAGAGCCCGTCTGGTGACATCGTCGCCCGTAAGGGGCAGTTCGCGCGACGGCGGCCCGTTCACGCGTCGCGCCTGCCGGATCGCGAGCTGGAACTCCTGGCCGAGAGAAGCGGACCACCTGCAGCAGCGCTGGTACGAGTTCGCCTCGACGTTCTAGGCCGCTCTGACCGCGACCCAGACCCCTCCCAGGCCGGTCGCAAGAGTCGCCGGGTAGTGGCCGACACTGATCAGTCTTCACGACCGATCCGGTGTGTGCGTCGATCCGCGACACCGTGCCGTCCTCGTAGTTCGCGACCCAGACCGATCCCCCGCCGCCGACGAACCGCACCGGGTCGCGTCCCACCCGCGTCGACCCGACGATCCGGTTCGACCGCGGGTCGATCCGAACGACGCTGCCGCCGCTCGGATTCGTCACCCAGACCGATCCGCCGCCGACCGCGATCCCGCCCGGGTCGAAGTGCAGCTGGAGTCGCCTGGCCACGCTGTTCGTCGCGGGATCGACGCGGAACACGCTGCGTAAGGCGTCGTCGAGCACCCAGACGGCTCCCTGACCGGCGGCGAGGGCGAAGGGGTCAAGGCCCAGGTCCGTAACCGTCTTGACGACCTGACCGCCGTGGTTGATCCGGTCGAGACTGACGCCAAGGATCCATAAGCCCCAGAGTGCGCCCTCGCCCAGCGTAAGGGAGCTGTAGCCGAAGCCCGGTTGAGGGGACGTGCCGATGCTCATGCTCGCCGGGTCGATCGTGCTCAATCGGCGCCGTACTGGTTCGCGACCAGCACGCTGCCGTCGCGAATCACGATCGCTGTCGGCGCGCCCGTGTTGACGGTCGCGGATCGCGTTCGTCTTCGGGTCGACCCGGGAGACGGTTCCGTCGTCCTGGCTGCCGACCCACACGCTCCCGGCGCCGGCCGCGATCGCGGACGGATTCGAGCCCACGCCGCCGATCGTCGCGACGAGCTTGTTCGTCTTCGGGTCGATCCGCTGCAGAGAGTCGACCTTGGGCGTCAGCGTCGGCTTCGTGCTCGGCTTGCCGGGGCCGCCGCCCTGGCTAATCAGGACGCCTGCGATCACCGCAGCGGCGGCGAGCGCCACGCCGACAGCAGTAAGGATCAGCGCCTTGCGGTCACGGATCGTGACCGGCCGGTTCACGCCGAGCGCCTCTTGCGCGGCGGCGACGAGTTCGCTGCATGTCGCGTAGCGCTTGTCCGGGTCCTTGGCCAGCGCTGTCGGAATCACCTCCTCGAGGCCGGGCAGAACCGGCGGCTCCTCCTGCATGTGCGCCCAGAGCACCGCCAGCTCGGAGTCGCGTCGGAACGGCGCCTGTCCGGTCAGGCATTCGTACAGGAGGCAGCCGAGCGAGTAGACGTCCGCCCGGCCGTCCACGTTCCCGCCTTCGATCTGCTCGGGCGCGGCGTAGGCGGGCGTGCCGACGGACAAGCCGCCTTCCGCGTGTGCGCCCGGATCGGCGAGACGTCTGCTGAGGCCGAAATCGGCGAGGTAGACGTGCTCGTTCTCGTCGAGGAGCACGTTCGAGGGCTTCACGTCGCGGTGGACGAGCCCGCGCGCATGAGCAGCGTCGAGCGCGGCGGCGATCTGTCCGCAGATAGCCACAGCGCGGGCCGGCTTCAACGGGCCGTCCTGCTCCAGAAGCGTCTTGAGCTCGCCCCCCTCGACGTACCGCATGGCGATGTAGAGCTGCCCGTCGACCTCGCCGGCGTCGTAGATCGGAACGACGTTCGGATGGTCCAGCGACGCGGCGAGTTCCGATTCGGCCAGGAACCGCTCGCGGAATCCCTCGTCGTCGGATAGCTCCGGCGCGATCAGCTTCAGGGCGACGTTTCGCTTCAGGCGCGGGTCGTACGCCTTGTAGACGACCCCCATTCCGCCTCGCCCGAGCAACGCCTCGAGGCGATAGCCGAACAACTCCGAGCCGATCCGGGGGTCTACAGAGAGAGACACTGGCCTCCTCGCGCCTGGGCCGAAGCATACGACCCGGGGCGCGGCCGTCCTAGCTGCCTTCGACGGCGAGAATCTTGAGACTGCCGTCCTCACGGACGAGCACGATCAGCCCCGGCGCGCCGTCGGCCACGGCCTGCACTGCGTAGCGATCGCCGAGGCGGACGAGCTTGCCGATCCGGAAGTCGATCTTCAGGTTCCACACGAACTCGACGCGAGTCACCGCCGCGCATGTCCGCCGGTCGCGAAGCCTGTGGGCCCTGATGAAGCCGCGGGAGAACAGCGCGCAGAGATCGTCGTAGCGTCGCTCGTTCTGCGAGCGGAAGAACTCGACTGCCACACGCTGCGCCTGAACCGCGAACGCGACGTCGTTCGCGCCTGATGCGGCCATCGGCCCGCCGACGTCGGACGTGCCGAACCCCGACAGAACGGCGGCCGCTGTCATTGTTGCCATGAAGGTTTTCATGGCTCTCACGCTCGCGCCGGCCGCTGAGAGATCGTTGAGCGTCTGCTGAGAGCGGCTCCCTCACTTCAGTCCAGACGCTGCCTCCACCGATCACGATCGCCTCGATCCTCGAAGGTCGGGATGCCGTTTGAAGCGGACCGCCGCGACGATCTCGACTGCCGAGTTGACCAGATCGCCATTCTGGAGCGCTGACTCGACGATGCCCGGCTCGCCACTGCAGAGGCTGAGCGGCGCGATCAGGCATCCGTGGAAGCTGGCAGCGCCGCCGCACGCGCCTCCCCGGTTTGCCATCATTGCCGCGAGAGTGGTGACCGCCCTCACACGTCGCGACTTTCTCACGGGAGCCGCCACTGCAGCCGGCGCGCTTGCGGCGGGAGCGGGCCGGGCCGCCGCGGCCCCCGCCACGTTCGACGGCACCATCCGCGTGCTGGGCTTGGGCTACGACCTGCTCGATCCGATTCGCAAGAGAGCGCAGCAAGATCTCGGCTTCCAGATCGTCAGCAGGACGGAGCAGCTCCCGCACGTCATCCAGCACCTGGTTCGACAGGAGCCGGCCACGTTCGACGTCTTCTCCTGCTTCGCTCAGGACATGGCCGAGTTCTGGGCGACCGGCAACCTCCAGCCCGTGCAGATCGCCAGGGTTCAGCGCTGGAAGGCCATCACGCCGCTTTACAAGCTCGGGAAGGCGCAGCCCGGCAGCGCACGCTGCACCTACGGCCAGGGTGATGCAGCGTTTCGCAGGCTCTACGCGGATCCGGCCCGAACCGGCCGCTGGAAGAGTGCGCCGGGCGTACCCGCGAAAGTCGAGCGCGTGCTCGTCCAGTGGGTTGACGAGTCGACCGGCAAACCGGTCGGACCGGAGCCGAAGTTCTGCACCGGCGTCCCCGGCACGTTCAACTTCGACTCCTTCGGCTACAACGCCGGGGTCCTCGGGAAGCGGCCCGAGGAGCTGTCGTGGAAGGAGCTCCTCAACCCCCGCTGGAGAGGACGGGTCGCTCTCAACGAGTTAGACCCGCAGGCCGGGCTGCAGGATGCGGCCAACGCGGTCCAGGCAGCCGGCCTGATGAAGTTCGGCGATCTCGGCGATCCGACGAGGAAGGAGATCGACACGCTCGTCAAGCTCCTGCTCTCGTACAAGAAGCGGGGACAGTTCTTCAACATCTGGCCGCAGAACGGCGATCCGGTCGAGTGGATGCAGGCCGAGAAGGTCGTCGTCTGCACGATGTGGGCGTCTAAGATCGCGTCGCTCGTCGCGCTCGGCGCTCCCATCCGACAGGCTGCTCCCCGCGAGGGGTACCGGGCCTTCGCTGGCTTGCTCACCATCTCGCGCGAGGTTCGGGATCAGGCGACACTTGATGCCTGCTACAGGTTTCTCAACTGGTGGCACTCTGGCTTCGCCGGTGCGGTCCTCCTGCGTCAGGGCTACTACAACGCAGTCCAGGCGACGAGCCGGCAGTACATGACTCGAGGCGAGTACGCCTACTGGATCGAGGGCAAGCCCGCGGACCGGACGTATAAGGATCCCTACGGCGACCCCGCGGTCGAGGTCGGTCGGCCGCGTGACGGCGGGTCGTTTGCCACGCGGGCTTGCCGGATCTCGAGCTGGAACTCGACACCGACGCAGCAGAACTATTTCGTCGGGCGCTGGAACGAGTTCATCTCCAGCTTCTAACCCGCCTGGACGGCGACCCAGGCGCCTCCCTCGCCGACCGCGATCAGGCTCGGATGCGGGCCGACCTCGATCGTCTTGGTCACCCTGCCCCGTTTCGAGTCGATTTGCGAGACGGTGCCTTCCCGGTAGTTCGCGGTCCACACCGAGCGCTCGCCCACGGCAACGCCGATCGGCCCGTCACCGACCGGGATCGAGCGCACGATCTGATCGGTGGCCGGGTCGATCTCGACGACCGCGTCGCCGCCGTAGTTCGTGACCCAGACCCGGCCCAGGCCGAAAGCAAGGCCCCCGGGATCGAACCCGAGCGGGACTATCTTCACGACCTGGTTGGTTTGCGGATCGACGCTCCACAGGCTCTGCAGCGTGTCGTCGAGCACCCAGACCGCTCCACCCCCGGTCACCACCTCACTCGGACTGAACCCGGCCGGCGAGACCGCCTGCACGACCTCACGCTCGCGGTTCACGTGGACGAGCCCCCGAGAGCCAACGATCCAGATTGCGCCTTCGCCGACCGCGACCCCGAGATCCTCGGAGGTCTCAACCTTCTTGTTCTGGATAGCCAGCGTCGAAGGGTCGATACGAGTCAGAGTGCCATCGGTGTTCGCGACGAAGACGGCTCCGAACCCGGCGGCGATCGACTCGGGCCCGGCCGCCGTCACGGGGCGAGTCTTCTCGTACGTCTTCGGGTCGATCCCAAACACGGACTGATCGTCGATGCTCCCGACCCACACCCGGCCGAAGCCCACCACCACCGCATCGATACTGTGGCCGACGGCGAACGTGGCGGCCAGCTTGTTCGTCTTCAGGTCGATCCTCTGGAGCGAGTCGACCTTGGGGGTGAGCGTCGGTTTCGTGCTCGGCCTGCCCGGGCGGCCGCTCCCCTGGCTGAGCAGCACGCCTGCGACAACCGCGGCGGCGGCGATCGCGACACCGAGGGCCGTAAGAATCAGGGCCTTGCGGTCGCGGACCGTGACCGGCCGATGCAGGCCGAGCGCCTCGCGCGTCGCGCCGACGAGCCCGCCGCACGTTGCCGAACGTTCGTCCGGGTCCTTTGCCAGCGCCTTCGCGAAGACGGCGTCGAGGGCGGCAGGTAGCTGCGGATGGCGCTCGCTCGCCTTCGGCGGCGGCTCCTGCAGGTGCGCCCACATGACGGCTAGCTCGGAGTCGCGTGAGTACGGCGGCTCGCCGGTCAGACACTCGTACAGGACGCAGCCCAGCGAGTAGACGTCGGCCCGACCGTCGACGTCACCGCCCTGGATCTGCTCGGGAGCGGCGTAGGCGGGCGTGCCGATCGAGAGACCTGCTCCTTCCGCCGGCCCGGGTCAGTGAGCTGCCTGCTGAGGCCGAAATCGGCCAGGTAGACGTGCTCGTTCTGGTCGATCAGCACGTTCGACGGCTTCACGTCCCGGTGAAGGAGCCCGCGTGCGTGGGCGGCGTCGAGCGCGGCAGCGATCTGGCCGCAGATCGCCACGGCGCGCCCCGGCTCCAGCAGACCCTCCTTCTGCAGCACCGACTTGAGCTCGCCGCCCTCGACGTACCGCATGGCGATGTACAGCTGCCCGTCGACCTCGCCGGCGTCGTGAATCGGAACGACATTGGGGTGCTCCAGCGAGGCCGCCAACTCTGTCTCGGCAAGGAAGCGCTCGCGAAACGACGCGTTCTCGGACAGCTCCGGGGCGATCAGCTTGATCGCGACGGTGCGCTTCAGGCGCAGGTCGTAGGCGCGGTAGACGACACCCATCCCGCCGCGACCGGCAAGCGCCTCGATCCGATAGCCGAGCAACTCGGTTCCGATCCGAGGGTCTGTGGAAGCCGGTATGCCCTACCTCCCGCTAGGTGGAACAGTAGACCCATATCCTCTGCGCCGCTGCTGAGCGCACGCTGAGAGCTCACCGAGCCTGGGAGGCCGCGCTCGTCGTACAACCGATTCAGGGGGAGGGATGGCGAATGGGCCTGGTGCTGACAAACGATGGCTGGCGGATCCCGAAGAAGCTCTGGGCGAGGATAGAGCCGTTGCTGCCACCGCGCCCTGCGCACCCGCTCGGCTGCCACAACCCGCGCGTACCCGACCGAGACGCGATGAACGCGATCCTCTTCGTCCTCCGCACGGGCTGTCAGTGGAATGCGCTTGATGCGACCGGCATCTGCAGCTCCTCGTCTGCCTACCGGCGCTTCCGGGAATGGACAGAGGCTGGCGTCTTCCTCGAGTTCTGGAAGCAAGGACTGATCGAATACGACGGCATCAAGGGAATCGACTGGGACTGGCTGGCCGCAGACGGGGCAATGACGAAGGCACCGCTCGGCGGTGAACAGAGCGGGCCGAACCCGACCGACAGAGCAAAGCAGGGAACAAAGCGAAGCTTGCTCTGCGAGGGCGAGGGCGTGCCGATCGGCCTCGCGGTCGCCGGCGCAAACGTCAACGACTTCAAGCTCCTTGCCAGAACGTTCGCGAGCATCCCGATCTCTCGCCCCCAGCCGGCAGAGAGTAGGCCGCAGGGGCTCTGCCTCGACAAGGGCTACGACTTCCGTGAGGTCTACGAGCTCGTTGCTGAGTTCGGCTTCACCGCCCACGTTCGCTCGCGCGGCGAGGAGGCGCGTGCGATCAAACACGAGGCTGGCTTCCGCGCCCGCCGCTGGGTTGTTGAGCGCACTCATTCCTGGCTGAACCGCTTCCGCCGGGTGCTCGTTCGCTGGGAAAAACGCGCCGACACCTACCTGGCGATGCTCCACCTCGCCTGCAGCCTCATCACCTGGCGAGCGGCCGGACTCATCGTAGGAGAACAGGCCTAGCGAAATAGGCTCTTAGCCGCCCTGCCCGAAGCAGCCACCAGCACTGCGTCCGCTTGGGGCGTTGTTTCGGCTAGCCGTGTGCAACGAAGGCGAGGAAGAGAAGCCCGAGCGGCAGCAAGAGTGCGACGAGACCGTGGTGGAGTATTGCGTGGTGGATGGTGGCGATGTATCTGCGGGGGCGGTTCGCCATTACTCGGTTGACGCCTGGAATCGGCAGGTTGCTCAGAGGAACCTCCTCTGGAGCAGGACTCGAAAGAGGTTGGGGTGAAAGGATCGTGTTCATGGGCCTCTCTTTCGTTGGGAGGCCCGCCACGGGGAAGCGTCTGCTTAGAAACGCCGGAAGTCGATCCCTGCGCTGCCAGTCAGGCGACTCGACTCAGCAGGCTTTGTGACTATGGACACTATCATACCTGCGGCGTTCGCCGTTTCCTCTGTTCTTTGAGGGCTTTCTCTTCGCGTCCGTCCTGGATCGCACCCCAGACGAACAGCCCGAGCACCGAGATGACCACGATCGCGGTCACGGCGACAACGATCACGATCGCGGCCAGGCTCGTTGCGATGAGCATCACCAACAGTGTGCTTGTCACCAGCACGGTCAACGGTGATGTCCGCGCCGGTGCCTAGATTGCCGTCATGGCTGAGTCCTTGCCCGCTGCCCAATCGCCACTTGCAGTTGCCGCCCTGGTCGTGGGGCCAGGCGAGGCTGGCGAGACGGGACGGCCTCAACCGCTGTTCATCGCGCCCAGTGGAAGGGTGATCGATGAGGAGGCGATCGACTGCGCGGTTGCGAAGGCGAAGGCGAGGGCGATCCAACGGGTGGTCGATCGAGTCAAACGTCGAGACCAGCTCAGACTCTGGCGCTCAAGCCGCTGATCGTCTCATCAGGCTAGTAGCCGGGCTGGCCCTTGAACTCGGCTGCCGTGTAGCTACCCTGCCACGACCGAGTGATCAGGGAAGGAGCTGGGTGTGGCTGGCAAGAAGCGTGAGAAGTCGCTGCCGCAGACCGCGAAGACGGCAGCGAAGCCGAAGCGGCCGATGAAGACCTCGCGCGGCAAGTAGTGACGCCCGGATGAGCGGTCGCGCACCGCTTCGGGATCTGGGCGACAACGGGCCGAGCGTCCGCAAGGATGGTCGCTGTCTCGTCTGCGGGAAGGAGCGGCCTCCGGTCGCGGTGACGAACCGCGATCCGTTCTGTAGCGCTGTCTGCTCGCGCAAGCACCACGGCGTCGTGGACGTGTGGGTGAGGGGCCGCGACGACAGGACTGAAGAGATGTTGTGACCCGCTTGCGCTGCGGGTGACGCGCTGCCTAGCGGGCGATGATGTTTGCCGCTTGTGGCCCTTTCTGCCCTGGGCGACCTGGAACTCGGCCTTGGCGCCTTCTGCCAGGGTCTTGAAGCCGCCCGTGAGCGTCCAGGCGAGCGGAATCCTGGTCGCGTCGGCGAGGAGATGATGCTTGGAGCCGTTTCTCGGTCGATCAACCGGGCTCAGGCCGGTGCCGTCGATCAAGATCACTGCTCGTGAGCGCACGGCCATCATCGAAGGCCGGATGAGCCGCTCGACGGTCTGAACAGGCACCGAGGGGAGCGTGGTCAGTGGTGTCGCTGGAGAGTGCAGGTCATCGCTCTGCGACGAGCTCGAACGTCCGCGGCTCGAGGCTGACGACGACTTCGCGTAGGCGAGCGACGCGTTCGTGGTAGCCGGCGAGCGAGCGCCAGCTACTGACTGCGTCGATGCTTGCCCAGGGACCGAAACTGACGTACGTGCCTGGGCTCTCGACGTCACGGAGCAGCCGGGCATGCGCGCCGAGGCCTTGCCGGTGGCTCCACTCGGCCCATTCCTGCCAGCGTCGGGCGAACTCTGCCTCTTTTCCCGGCTTGACCTGCCAGGTCGTGTGAGAGTAGGTCTCGGTCATCCGCGCCTCCCTCCAGGATGCAGGGGCTGAAGCTCGATGCTAGCGCCGGAGCCTGGCCGAACCTGAGTCTGCATAGATCCGGTTTCGATATGCGGAGCGTCGGGTGAGCGTTTTCGTCACTGAGCGAGATGTGCAACCCTGGCTGCGATGAGCCCGCTGGTGCCGATGGTTGTTGAGCAGGACGCGCGTGGGGAGCGTGCCTCCGACCTGTACTCGCATCTGCTGAGCCAGCGGATCATCTTCCTGGGCACGCCGATCGACGATCAGATCGCCAACCTGGTCGTGGCCGAGCTGCTGCATCTCGAGTCGGAGGATCCGGGCAAGGACATCTCGGTCTACATCAACTGTGATCTCCTTCACCGCCGCCGAGACGACGAGGTCGTCCCGCCACGGCTCGAGCACCCCCACGGCCTGGTAGGACTCGAGCTCGTTCCAATAGACCAGATAGCCCCGACCGCCCAGCTCGAGCACCTGCAGCCCTGCGACCGAGCTCGTCGGACCGAGCCCGTCCCAATAGAAGAACAACAGGTCGCGCAGATGACCATCGAGCACCGCCTGGATGCTCCCGGGCCAGTCCTCGAGACAGCCCTCACCGACCTCGTCCCAGTCCGCCTCCTCCATCAACTCTTCGACCCACTGCCAGAGCGGGATCGGCCGGCGCCTCCAGACGATCTGCGCCTCACCCAACACCTGCGGTCGCGCCCTGAACGCCCGCGCCAACCGCGCCTCGAGCCTCTCCAGATCCATCCTGATCCCCTTCCCAACGTTGCCCCCTAGCGGGGCCGCATCATTTGAGCCACCGTGCGTTGGAGCCGGTTGGCGGCGGTCAGACGACCGCACTCGCGATGCAGACACCATTCTACGGAGCCGACTCGGCTCTTGTTGGCGAACCGCCCAGGAGGGAGAACGAGTCGCAGGCGTCTCGGCTTGTGGTCGACCGAAGCACACGCACTACTTTCCGTGCGCACGCACGCGCGTAGGCGCGTGAGGGGCCGGGGGAGGGCGTACGCAGCTAGAACGGCTGAAGGCAGGGGATGAACTGCGGGGCGTGGTTGAGGGGCTCCGTTGCTGCGGAGCCCCTCGTGTTTCGGTCGCGTTGTGCCAAAGGAGGAAGGCTTAGGCGGTTGCGACCGAACCTGGCTGCTTGCGGCTCTTGTGGGCTGTCAGCAAGCGGATCGAGACGGCGATTAGGCAGATGAGGCCGAGGGCGGCTGCGACGCCGATGCCGAAGTCGCCCCACTGGAAGCCGGGTGTCTGGATGATGGTGACGACAGGACTCTGCGCCTGGACGGCCGCGTCAACGGTGTCGGGGGAGCGCCCGTCAACAGGGGCGAGCAGGTTGGCCTGCGCGGACTGCGCCGCATCCTGGGTGTCGGGCGAGCGTCCGTCTGCGGGGATGAGCAGAGCTGCCTGCGCGGTCTGAGCCGCATCCTGGGTGTCGGGGGAGCGTCCGTCTGCGGGGATGAGCAGAGCTGCCTGCGCGGTCTGAGCCGCATCCTGGGTGTCGGGGGAGCGTCCGTCTGCGGGGATGAGCAGACCTGCCTGTGCTGTTTGCGCCGCGCGGGTCTCGGGTGAGCGGCCGTCGATCACGGCGGTGGTCGTGATCGTGGGTGAGGCGAAGTACTTGAGCGCCCAGGGGTCGAGTGGGCCGTAGCGGGAGTTGCTGCCGGCGAGCGCCGAGGGGACGGCGAGCGCGGCCAGGACGGTGGCCAGCACGAGCCCGGTGATCAGGCGCTTGATGGTGTGGGTATTGCCGTTCATCTGGTTTCCTCCTTCGTTTGCGACCGCCTGGTGCGATCGACTCGCCCACTTGACCGCAGGTGGCCTAAGTGCTGGTTAGTCGTCGGTAAAGGCGTGCCTAAGCGCGCCTTGAGGCGGGGCGGCTGTTAGCGTCGCCGCGAGGTAGGTGATGGAGTTCCGGATTCTTGGCCCGCTCGAGGTCGTCTCCAACGGGGAGGCGCTCGATCTGGGCGGGCAGAAGCAGCGCGCGTTGCTTGCCGTTCTGCTTCTTAATGCGAATGAGGTTGTCTCCTCGGATCGGCTGATCGAGGCGCTGTGGCAGGACGAGCCGCCCGGGACGGCCCAGAAGGCAGTGCAGGTGTACGTGTCACAGCTGCGCAAGCTGCTCGGCCGGGAGCGTCTGCAGACCAGGCCTCCCGGCTATCTGCTGCGTGTCGATGAGGGAGAGCTCGACCTGGGGCGTTTCCGGACGTTGCGTGCGGAGGAGCGGCCGCACGAGGCATTGTCGATTTGGCGTGGCCCGCCACTCGGCGACTTCGCCTATCAGCAGTTCGCCCAGCGCGGAGACTGCACGCCTGGAGGAGCAGCGGCTCGCCTGTTTGGAGGAGCGAGTCGAGTGCGACCTGGCTGCGGGGCTGCATGCCGACCTGGTGGGCGAGCTCGAGGAGCTCGTTGCCGACAGCCCGCTCAGGGAACGCCTGCGCGGTCAGTTGATGCTGGCGCTGTACCGCTCCGGCCGGCAGGCGGAGGCGCTGAACGCCTACCAGGAGGCGCGAAGGACGCTCGTGGACGAGCTCGGGATCGAGCCCTCACGTGAGCTGCGCGAGCTCCACCAGGCAATCCTGAACCAGGATCCGGCTCTCGACCTGGTCGCCCCACCTGCTGCCGAGCCAGGCGAACAGCCGGCAACCTCCATTAGACGTGCCGGCGATCCGGGCGGAATCTGTGGCGCGGGCGGGGCGGCGGTCGATCACAGCGGTATATATCGATCTGACGATTTCGTCGGAGCGCCGCGTAACGCTGGATCCCGAGTCCCTGCGGCGCGTAACGAGTCGTGCGTCCGGTGAGGTGAATGTGTGTGTCGCTCGACATGGCGGTAAGGTCGAGACGGTCGCGGCAGACGGGATCACCGCGATCTTCGGGCTTCCGACGCTGCATGAAGACGACGCCCTCCGAGCAATGCGGGCTGTGGCCGATACCCGAAACGCTCTCTCCGGATTAGCGGCAGAACTCAAGAGCGAACAGGCGATCGACTTCTCGTATCGCATCGGGGTCAGCACCGGTGAGGTCGTTGTCGGCGGCGACGTTGCGCCTGAGCTTGGGGCGACGGGTCAGCCGCTTACCATCTCGTCCGGCCTTGCGCGCGACGCGATGCAGGGAGAGATCATCCTGGATGCGGCGACGCGATGGCTCGTCCGGGATGCGTTGGTCACTGAGCCGGCAAGTGATGCGTGGCGCCTGCTCGAGACCGGTTCAGCTCGGCCCCGGTGTCGTCAGACGGTTCGTTACTCCAATGGTCGGCCGTGATCGTGAGCGCCGGCGGCTGCGCGACGCGTTCGAGCAGGCGGTCGGTGATGGCGCCTGTCAGCTCTTTACTGTTCTTGGTGTCGCCGGGGTCGGAAAGTCTCGGCTAGTCGAGGAGGTTTTGGCCGACGTTGCGGGGCGAGCGCTCGTGGCCCGCGGTCGTTGCCTGCCGTACGGCGAGGGCATCACGTTCTGGCCTCTGCTGGAAGCGGTCAAGGAGGCGGTCGGACTCGTCGACAGTGACTCGCCGGAGCAGGCGCAAGCAAAGCTGGCTGGATTCTTCGGCGACGAAGAGGCTGCCGAGCATTTGGCGCAACGGCTGGCCGAGACGATCGGTCTTGCCGACGTCAGCGGCCGCTCGGAAGAAGGGTTCGAGTCAGTGCGGGCGTTGCTCGACGCGCTGGCGCGTATCCAGCCGCTCGTGGTCGTCTTCGACGACATCCATTGGGGAGAGCGACCTTCCTCGATCTCGTCGAGCGACTCGCCGATGGGCTCCGCGACGCACCGATCTTCCTTCTGTGCCTCGCCCGGCCCGAACTACTCGACGTCCGGCCCGACTGGGGCGGAGGAAAGCTCAACGCCACTGCAGCGCTGTTGGAGCCGCTCTCGCACGATGAGTGCTCGTCGCTGATCAAGAGCCTCGTCGGGCAGGCCGAGCTTGCTGAGGAGGTCGCGACGAAGATCGCGGACGCCGCAGAGGGCAATCCGTTGTTCGTCGAGGAGATGTTCTCGATGCTGATCGAGGACGGCCTGCTTGTCCATCAGCACGGGCGCTGGAGGTCAGAGGGGCTGTCCGCGGTTCGCGTGCCCCCCACGATCCAGGCGCTCCTGGCCGCGCGGCTCGACCAACTCGATGAAGACGAGCGGGCGGTGATCGAGGGAGCGGCGGTCCAGGGCAAGTTCTTCAACGAGGGCGCTGTCGCAGACCTGATGTCAGAAACGCTGAGCTCGGCCGTTCCCGAGACACTTGGATCGCTGCTGCGGAAAGAGTTGATCCGTGCAGAGGGAGTAAGCCTCGGGGCGAGGACCTATCAATTTCGCCATCTGCTGATTTGCGATGCCGCGTACGACTCGATCGCGAAGGAGGTGCGCCGATCTGCACGAGCGTTTTGGTCGCTGGCTCGAGCGTACTGCTGGCGACCGCGCGACCGAGTACGAAGAGGTGCTCGGCTACCACTTCGAGCGGGCTTATTGGTACC
>CAWBRV010000002.1:0-130760 GCA_963791225.1 uncultured Actinomycetes bacterium | reverse complement strand
GGCCGGGAAGCGCCACGGCGCCGGCTCGACGCCGGGCGCGTACTCGGACACGATCAGGCCACGCTCGGCGATGCGGGTCGCGAGCTCGGCATGGGCGGCGGGGTAGTCGCGGTCGACGCCGCAGCCGAGGACGGCGACCGTCAGACCGCCGGCGTCGAGCGCACCGCGGTGGGCATGGCCGTCGACTCCCCGCGCGAGGCCGCTGATCACGACGAGGCCCGTGGCGGCGAGCTCACGGCCGAGCATTCGCGCGACTTCGGCGCCGTATGACGAGCAGGAGCGGGCACCGACGATCGCGACCGCGGGACGATCGAAGAGCTCCAGGTCGCCGCGTCCGCGCACGAACAGGCCCGCCGGCGCGTCGAAGATCGCGCCGAGTGCCGGCGGGAAGTGCGGCGACGAGCGGGGCAGCCAGCGCAAGCCTCGTTCCGCGAGTCCGGCCAGGTAGGCGCGCTCGTCGAACTCGCGTCGGAAGCGCGCGAAGCGCTCGTTCTTCGGCGCCGCGATCAGGTGCGAGTCCGTGTGCGCCGCGAACGCGGCCAGCGCGAGCTCGCTCAAGACGGCTGGAGCTCCGACGGCGTGCGGTACGAGAGCGCTTCCGACACGTGCTCCGGCAGGACGTCGTCCGCTCCGGCGAGCGCGGCGATCGTCTGCGCCGTCCTGGCCACGCGGGCCCTGCCGCGTCCCGAGAGCGGCAGCCGCTCGACGGCGCGGGTCAGCAGCTCGTCCGCCTCGGCGTTCCGGCGCGGAGCCTGAGCCCGCAGGCGCCCGCGGGCGGCGCCGACGCGCTCGCGCACGGTCGCGGACGCCTCCGCAGGGCCTGCCGCCAGCTCGACGCCACGCGGGCGCGGGACGGTGACGACGAGGTCGAAGCGGTCCAGGAGAGCCCGCGAGAGCTTGTCGCGGAACGCCGCAAGCCGTTGTGGCGAGCAGGAGCACTCGGCCGCCGGATCGCCGCGCGCGCCGCACGGACAGAGGTTCATCGTCGCCACGAGCTGGAACCGCGCCGGATAGAGCGCCTGTCCGGCCGCGCGCGCGACGCTGACGAGACCGTCCTCGAGCGGCTGGCGCAGCGACTCGAGCGCCGGTCGCATGAACTCAGGCAGCTCGTCGAGCAGGAGAACGCCCCGGTGCGCGAGGCTCGCCTCACCCGGCCGCGGCCCCGGCCCGCCGCCGACGATCGCCGCCGTCGAGGCCGAGTGGTGCGGCGCCCGAAAGGGCGGTTCGGCGATCAGCGGCCTGCCGGGGTGGACGAGCCCGGCGACGGAGTGGATCCGCGTCACCTCGAGTGCCTCGTCCGGCGAGAGCGGCGGCAGGACGCCAGGTAGTCGGCGGGCCAGCATCGTCTTGCCCGTCCCCGGCGGGCCTGCGAGGAGCAGGTTGTGCGCCCCGGCGGCGGCGATCTCGAGTGCCCGACGGGCTCGTTCCTGGCCGCGCACGTCGGCGAGGTCCGGGTGCGCGGGTGCAGGGCCGGCTCCGTTCGCGGGCGGCGAGTAGGGCGGCGGCTCGCCCTCGCCGCGCAGGTATGCGACCGCCTCGGCCAGGTGACGGAGCGGGACGGCATCGACGCCCGCGAGCTCGGCTTCGGGTGTCGACTCCGCAGCGCAGAGAAGGCGTGTGAAGCCGGCCCGGCGGGCGCCCTCCGCGGCTGCGAGGACACCTCCGACCGGGCGCACGCGACCGTCGAGTGCGAGCTCGCCGAGCGCCGCATGGCCCGCGAGCGCGGTTGCCGGGATCTGCCTGGACGCGGCGAGGATGGCAAGTGCGATCGGCAAGTCGAAGCCGGAGCCCTCCTTACGCAGGCCCGCGGGGGCCAGGTTGACGGTGATCCGCCGGACGGGCCATTCGAGCTCGGCCGACGCGATCCCGACGCGGACGCGCTCCTTCGCCTCCTGGCAGGCCCGGTCGGCGAGGCCGACGATCGCGAAGCCCGGCACGCCGAGCTGCAGGTGTGCTTCGACCTCGACGCGTCGCGCCTCGAGGCCGACGAGCGCGTGCGTGACCGTCCGCGCGAGCACGGTTCGACGCTAGCCCGAGACGTGTGACGTGTCTGTGGAGGCTTCGCGCCGTTACTCGGGCACGGTGACGAGCACGTCCTCGAAGTACTCGCCCGCCCGCCGGCCCGTGCGGCGGTTCACGTGCCGACGCAGCCGCCCGTGGAGCCGCAGGCCGGCACGCTCCAGGATGTCCGGGTAGAGGTTGCGCCGGTCGTTGACGACGATCAGCACCGGCGCGCCCGGATGGAGCGAGGCCGCGGCCCGCCGCAGCGTCGCGGCGATCCCGTCGGTGTAGGCGGCGAGCGCCGCCTTGCTCGTCCCCGAAGCCGCCGCGCCGATCTCGTGCTCGCGCCGGTCGTCGAGACCGAGCAGCTCGTAGGCGTAGCGGTGCTGCTCGTGGTAGTCGATCAACCCTGGATAGGGCGGGGAGGTGATCACCGCGTCGAAGCGCCCGTCCCAGTCGAGCTCGCGCGAGTCGCCGTGACGGATCAGCGCTTCGCGCCCGCGGGCGCGCACGCGCGCGAACGCCTTGATCCGGGCGAGCGTGTCGAGCGCATAGCGGCCGAGGAAGTGGGAGGCGTGGTCGATCGGCGTGCAGGTGCGCCGATGCTTGTGGCACCAGTACGGCTCGCGCTGCGGCATGCGCGGAAAGTCGAGGTCGAAGTGGGTGGTCAACCGGGCCGAACGTGCTGCGCGCGCGAGGACGACGCGCATCACGTCGGCGTGCTCGTACTCGTCGACGAACGACCTCCAGCCAAGCAACTCTGCCGCCGCGCGCGGCGCGAACCACTGTCCGACGTAGCCATGTTGGAGGGACAGCTCTCCTTGCCGCGGCGCCGCCGCGGCGCCGGCGACGTTGCCGCGGGGAGAAACCCTTGGCCCGCGACAACTCTCCTCGGACATGTTCGGAAGAGACTCGAGCCGCCGCACGGCGTCGCGGAGCTCCTTCTCGAGGACGAACTCGTTGTAGCGCGCCGTCTTCACCCGCATCAGCAGGCAATTGAACGCGGCCAGGTCGGCGCCGGCCGCGTCGTGCCCGGATTCGAGCGCCTGGACGAGCGTCGTCCCCGAGCCCGCGAAGGGATCGAGCACGCTCCCGCCCGGCGCCACGTACCGCTCGAGGAGCACCTCGACGAGCTGCGGGATGAACTTGCCGAGATACGGATGCAGCCGATGCACGTGCTTCGTCCGCTCGCGCTCGGGCAGCTCCCGTTCCGACCACGAGAGGTCGAGGTCGATCTCGGCGTAGAGGGCATGCTGCGTCTGCGCCACCGACTCGATGTTCGGCGGCGCAGACGCCAGTCCTGGTCAGCCGTAGTGGATGCCTTGCGCGGCGTCGTACTCGCGCAGGCGGCGGATCCGCTCTGCGAGCGGCGGATGCGTCGAGAACATGTTCGCGATGCCCTGGCCGCCGCGGAAGGGATGGACGATGTAGAGCGACGCCGTCGCAGGGTTGACCTGGAGCGGCACTGCCTGCACGCCCTGCTCGAGCGTCTCGAGCGCATCGGCGAGCGGCTTGCCGGTGCCGAGCAGGCGTGCCCCCGTCGCGTCGGCGAGGAACTCCCGCTGCCGCGAGACCGCCATCTGCAGGATCGCGGCTGCGATCGGCGCGAGGATGATCGTCGCAAGAGCTCCGATGAACCCGAGCGGGCTGTCCTCGTCGTCCCCGAGGCCGCCGAACAGGAACGAGAACTGCAGGATGTTGGCGACAGCCGCGATCGCCCCCGCGATCATGGCGGCGATCGACGTCACGAGGATGTCGTGGTTCTTCACATGGGAGAGCTCGTGGGCGAGCACGCCGCGGATCTGGTCCTCGGGAAGAGAGCGCATCAGCCCCTCGGTCACGGCGACCGCCGAATGCTTCGCGTTGCGGCCCGTCGCGAACGCGTTCGGTTGCTCGGACGGGATCGTGTAGACGCGCGGCATCGGCAGGTCGGCGCGCTCGGTCAGCTCGCGGAGAATCTTGTAGAGCTGCGGCGCCTCCTGCTCCGAGACGGGCTTCGCACGGCTCGCGGAAAGCGCGATCTTGTCCGAGAACCAGTAGCCGGCCACGTTCATCACCACGGCGAAGATGACGAAGATGTAGAGGAACTTGCCGCCGATCAACGCGCCGATGCCGATCAGCAGCGCGGTCAGGCCGGCAACGAGGACCCAGGTACGCAGCTGCGACGTGAACCTTGCCTGGGTGATGCTCATGTTGTGGGACTCCTTTCGACTGAACGTCAGAATCAACGAACAGCCGAAGGTTTCTCCCGCCTCAAAGGCCGACGCACCCGGGCAGATATGGCCTGCCGTTCTGACGAGTGCGCCCGTTCGGGGATAGTGCCCCTCGGCCCGCCAAGGATAGCCGACGGGGCCGGTCAGACGAACGCGTCGCGGACGCGCTCGAGCTTACCGTCGCGGACGGCGACGACGTCGAAGGTCGCCTCGAGGCCGGCGAGCTCGGGCCGGGCCGCGAGCCAGGCCTCGGCCGCGCGGCGCAGGCGACGCTGCTTCTCGGGGCCGACCATCTCGAGCGGGTCGCCGCGCCCGATCCCGCCTTTCGACTTGACCTCGCAGAACACGAGCCTGCGGCCGCGTCGCGCGATCAGGTCGATCTCGTTCCCGCCCGCCCAGACGTTCGTGCCGAGGATCCGGTAGCCGCGCAGCCGGTAGTGCCACACCGCCTGCTCCTCGGCCCGGTTCCTCACACGGCGTAGCAGAGCGCCTGGAACGAGCGGCGGTGCACGTTCGAAGGTCCGTGAAGGCGCACGCGCGACGAGTGCTCGGGCGTGATGTAGCCGACGTGCGACGCGAAGCCGTAGGCGGGATAGAGGCTGTCCATGCGGTGCATCAGCCGGTCGCGGACGACCTTGGCGACGATCGACGCGGCGGCGATCGCGGCGCTGCGCTCGTCACCGTCGACGACGGCCGTGTGCTCGGGCGCGGCCGGGCCGAGCCGGAAGCCGTCGACGAGGCAGACCTCACCCGGCGGAGTCAGGGCGTGGAGCACGGCGCGCAACCCGCGGAGGTTGCAGACGTGGAGGCCGTCGCGATCGATCCTCGCCGGAGAGAAGGCCTGGACGCTGATCCGCTCGGCACAGCCGACGACCGCCTGGAACAGCTCCTCGCGCTGCGGGCCGGTCAGCTGCTTCGAGTCGTTCAGCAGCGCGAGCGGACGAACCCTCGAGCCGCGGAGCACCTCGTAGTCGAGCAGGACGCCGGCGACGAGGAGAGGTCCGGCGAGTGAGCCCCGTCCGGCCTCGTCGGCGCCGACGACGTACCGCGCGCCGATCCGCCGGTCGAAGCTAAGAAGTCTCTTGCCCGTCCGCTTCGGCGGCGACGGGCTCCGCCTCGGAGACGGCTTCGGGCTCGGGCTGCTCGTCGGGCTCGGGCTGCTCGGACTGCTCTGCGACCGGCTCCTCGACTGCCTCGACTTCCTCCTCGGGAGCTTCTTCGGAAGCTTCCTCGAGGGTGTCGGCGGCATCGGCCGAGGATAGCTTGCCCCCGTACTGCTTGGCCCTGACGCGCGCCTTCTTTCCCACTTTCTCGCGCAAGTAGTAGAGCTTGGCGCGGCTCACGTCGCCGATCTGGACAACCTCGATCTTCTCGATCTTCGGCGAGTGGAGCGGGAACGAGCGCTCGACGCCGACGCCGAAGGACTGCTTGCGGACGGTGAACGTCTCGCGGGAGCCCGCACCCTGGCGCTTGATCACGATGCCTTCGAAGACCTGGACGCGCGAGCGCGTGCCCTCGATGACGCGAAAGTGGACGCGAACGGTGTCGCCAGCCTTGAATCGCGGCAGACCCTTGCGCAGCTGGCGCTTCTCGATCGTCTCGATGGCGTTCATCACGAAAGAAGAGCCCCGCAGCGGGGCCGACGGACAATGCTAGCGAAACGCGGCTCCCGCTCCGTCTGGAGGAGCTGTGTTCCTCCCGACGCCGCGACCGGCCGTGACGGGCGCGGCCACAACCGCTGTGTCGTCGCCGGGGGTCTGGGGGTATCCCCCAGTCAGCGCAGCGCCGGATCGGCGCTAGCGAAAGCCAATTCTGTTGGGCGGCCAGTACACGAAGAAGACATCCCCGATCAGGTTCCCGCGCGGCACCGAGCCCCACTGGCGCGAGTCGCAGGACTGGACGCGGTTGTCGCCCATGAAGAAGTACTGGCCTTTCGGCACCGTCCACTTGCCGGTCTGCGTGTCGCGGCGCCCCTTCTGGATGTACGACTCCTTCAGACGTTTGCCGTCGATGTAGACGAAGCCGGCCTTCTCGGTCACGGTCTCGCCGGGGAGCCCGATCAGCCGCTTGACGAACGTGCCGCCCTCACCGCACTTCTCCGCGGCTGCCGGCGGCGTCTTGAACACGATGATGTCGCCGCGCGAGGGGCTGCTGAAGTCGAGGCAGATCCGACACGCGAGCACCCGGTCGGAGAAGTGCGCCTCGCAGCCCGGCCCCGGTCTCGCGCAGTGCAGGGTCGGCTCCATCGACGACGACGGGATCCGGTACGGGTTGACGATCCACTGCTTGAGCGCGAGCACGATCACGATCGCGCCGATGATCGTCACTGCCCAGTCGATCGCGATCCGCCACGGACGCGGCAGGCGCCGCGTCATCCGGTCGACCGGATTCAACGACTTGCGCGGCTTCCCGGACGTCGTGTAGGCCGACTCCTCGCCCACACGCGCCCGGTCGTAGGCGGCGCGGCGCTCCGGGTCGGACAGCAGGCGGTAGGCGGCGTCGACGCGATGGAGCCGCTCTTCCCGGCCCGGGTCGGTGCCGAGCCAGAGGTCCGGATACTGCGCGAAACGGTCGTAGGCGGCGCGGACGTCCTCGGGCGACGCGTCCTTCGAGACGCCGAGGATCTCGTACGGGTCCGCGGAGGCGATCGACTGGGCGGTGGGTGCGGGTCCGGGTCCGGGAGTTGCGCCGTCGGCGGCGGCGGACGGCGCCTGAGCGTCCTCGGGCGACTCCGGGGGGCGCTGTCCGGGGTCGCTCACGGCGTGCTCCGAAGACGGCTCTGGTCGCGGCGCCACTCGTCGATCTGGGCGTGGTGGCCGGACAGGAGCACCTCGGGCACGTGCCAGCCGCGGAACTCGGCCGGCCGCGTGTAGTGGGGGTACTCGAGCCCGCCGTCGAGCTCGGCCGAGAAGCTCTCGATCCGTGGCGACTCCTCGCTTCCTGTCGCACCAGGTAGGAGCCGCGCGACGGCGTCGACGACGACCATCGCGGCCAGCTCGCCGCCGGAGAGGACGTACGGGCCGATCGAGATCGCATCCGAGCAGAGGTGCACGAGGATCCGCTCGTCGAAGCCCTCGTAGCGGGCCGAGAGCAGCGTCAGCCGCTCCTCGCCGGCCAGCTCCTCGACGACCTGCTGGTCGAGCGGGCGGCCCTGCGGGGTGAGCGCGACGACGCGATGGCCGGGAACGCCGCCGTACACGCCGTCGAGTGCCGCGGCGGCGACGTCGACGCGCAGCAGCATCCCCGCCCCGCCCCCGAACGGCTCGTCGTCGACCTGTCCGGCACGGAGCGGGCTGAAGTCGCGGTAGTTGAAGAGCGAGAGCTCGAGCTCGTCACCGAGGACCGATGCGAGCGGCCGCTGCTCCGTCAGCCATGCGAAGGCGTGGGGAACCAGTGTGAAGACGTCGAGCTGCACTCAGTGAGGGTAGTCGGGTTGGGCGAAACCGGGCGCGACAACGATTTTGCCTGCCGCGAGATCGACGTCGCGGACGCAGTCCTCGTGCATGGGCAGCGCGAGGCCGGAATCGAGCTCGAGCACGTCGTTCGCGACGCCCGGCTCGACGGCGCTGACGCGCCCGAGCGAGCGGCCGCCCTGCTCCTCGACGGCGAGGCCGACGAGCTGGAACACGTAGTACGAATCCTTCTCCGCGGGAGGGAGCTCCGAGACGGGAACCGTCAGGTCGGCTCCGCGATCGACCCGGCGGTCGAGCCGGATCACCGGCCGCCCGCGGGCCTGCTTCGACGCGACGACGCGCGCCTCTTCCCCTCCGACCACGAGCGCGGCGCCGACGGCGAAGCGCGCAGGATCCGTGCTCGCGTGCTCGACGAAGAAGGAGCCGTCGAGCCCGTGCGGCTTGCCGACGCGCCCCACGAGGACGAAGCCGTCGCCCGGCGAGGCGTTACTCGGCAATCTCGAGCAGCACGCGGCGATCGGACCGCGCTCCCGCCGCCCTGGCGAGCGTGCGCAGTGCCTGCACCATCCGCCCACGCCGGCCGATCACCTTCCCCCGGTCCGCCTCGGCGACGTGGAGCCGCAGAAGCAGATCGCCGTCCGCGTCGACCTCCTCGACCCGAACCGCGTCCGGCTCCTCGACGATCTTCTTCGCCAGGAAGCAGACGAGGTCGCCTGAAGCGGACACGAACGCCTCAGCCGATGTTCTTGGCCCTGAGCAGGCGCGAGACGGGCTGCGAGGGCTGGACACCTTTCGAAAGCCAGTCCTTCACCTTGGCCTCGTCGAACTCGATCAGCGACGGCTCGTGCTGCGGGTTGTAGCGGCCGACGATGTCGATGAACCTGCCGTCACGCGGCGAGCGCGAGTCGGCGACGACGACGCGGTAGATCGGGTTCTTCTTCGAGCCCACCCGCGTCAACCTCATGCGAACTGCCATACCTCTCCTCTCGGTGCTGTTCTAGCGCTTCCCGGCCACGGGGAGCGAGGGCATCTTGCCCTTGGTCATCTGCTTCATCATCTTCTGCATCTGCTTGCGGGCGCTGAGCAGCTGGTTGACCTGCTGCACCGTCGTCCCGCTGCCCCGAGCGATCCGCTGCCGACGCGAGCCGTCGATGACGTGCGGAAGCCGGCGCTCCCGCGGCGTCATCGACAGGATCATCGCCTCGACGCGGCCGAGTTCCCGCTCGTCGACGTCGACGTCCTTGAGCTGGTTGCCCATGCCCGGGATCATCGACACCAGGCTCTTGAACGAGCCCATCCTGCGCATCATGCGGTAGCTCGTCAGGAAGTCCTCGAAGTCGATCTCGCCGGCCATCATGCGAGCCTCCATCTCCTTCTGCTCGTCCTCGGTCGCGGCCGCCTCGGCCTTCTCGATCAGCGTCAGCACGTCGCCCATGCCGAGGATCCGCGACGCCATGCGGTCGGGATGGAAGACCTCGAGCTGGTCGAGCTTCTCGCCGACGGACGCGAGCTTGATCGGCTTGCCCGTCACGGCCCTGACCGAGAGCGCCGCACCGCCGCGGGCGTCGCCGTCGAGCTTCGTCAGCAGCACGCCGTCGAAGGCGACGCGCTCGTGGAAGGCCAGCGCGACGTCGACCGCCTGCTGCCCGGTCATCGCGTCGAGGACGAGCAGGACGTTGTGCGGCTTCACCTCGCGGTGGATCTGCTCGAGCTCGTCCATCAGCTCCTCGTCGATCTGCAGCCGGCCCGCGGTGTCGACGATCACGACGTCGTTCCCCTGCGAGCGCGCCTGCTCGAGGCCGCGCGTCGCCGCCCGCACGGCGTCGTCGCGCTCCGAGCTCGCGACCGGGATCTGAATCTGCTTGCCGAGCTGCTCGAGCTGCGTGATCGCAGCGGGCCGCTGGAGGTCGGCGGCGACGAGCAGCGGGTTCTTCTTCTCCTTGCGCAGCATCAGCGCGAGCTTCGCCGCCGCCGTCGTCTTGCCCGAGCCCTGCAGGCCGGCGAGCAGGATCACGGTCGGCGGTCGTCCGGTGAACGCGAGCCGCGAGTCGGCGGAGCCCATGATCCGGGTCAGCTCCTCGTGGACGATCTTCACGACCTCCTGCCCCGGCGTCAGGCTCTTCGTCACCTCCTGCCCGAGCGCGCGCTCCTTGACGCGCGGCGACGAACTCCTTGACGACGGCGAGATTGACGTCGGCCTCGAGCAGCGCGAGCCGGATCTCGCGCAGGGCTTTCGAGATCGTCTCCTCGTCGAGCTTCCCGCGCGAGCGGAGGCCGCCGAGGATCGACTGCAGCTTGTCGCCGAGGGCGTCGAACATCGCCGGACAGTGTACGGAGGCCTATTCGGCGTCCGAGCCGACCAGAGCGCGCGCGAAGTCGGCCGGATCGAACGGCTGCAGATCCTCGAGCGTCTCCCCCACGCCGACCAGCTTCACGGGCAAGCCGAGCTCGACCGCGACCGGGCAGGACGATCCCGCCCTTGGCCGAGCCGTCGAGCTTCGTCAGCGCAACCCCGCTCACCTCGACGGCCTCGCCGAACAGCCGTGCCTGCTGGAGGCCGTTCTGCCCCGTCGTCGCGTCGAGGACGAGCAGCGTCTCGTGCGGTGCACCTTCGAGCCGATTCGAGATCACGCGCCGGATCTTGCGCAGCTCCTCCATCAGGTTCGCCTGCGTGTGCAGGCGGCCGGCCGTGTCGACGAGCACGACGTCGCGGCCGCGACTCGTCGCCGCCTCGATAGCGTCGAATGCGACCGCGGCGGGATCGCGCTCCCTTGCTCGAACCGACGAAATCCGCGCCGGCCCGCTGCGACCAGATCTCGAGCTGCTCGTCGGCGGCCGCCCTGAACGTGTCCGCGGCGGCGACGAGGACCGAGCGCCCGTGCTCGGAGAGCCGGTAGGCGAGCTTGCCGATCGTGGTCGTCTTCCCGGTGCCGTTGACGCCGACGACGAGGATGACGCTCGGCCGCTCGCGGAGAGCGAGCGCGGCGGGCTCGCCGAGCAGGCCGGTGATCTCCTCGACGAGCGCCTGCTCGAGATCGTCGACGTCGCGGCGCTTGCGCAGCCTTTCGACCAGCTCCTCCGTCGCGACCATGCCCACGTCGGCGGCGATCAGCGCCTCCTCGAGCGCCTCCCAGGACTCGTCGTCGCGGGGGTCGAACCGCCCGAGCGGCAGACGGATGGCGGTGCGGGTGCGACCGAGCGAGCTCCGCAGCCGGCCGAGGAAGCGGCGGCGCTCCTCCGGCGACTCGTCGACCCCGTGCTCGTCGCCGAGCAGCTCTGACCAGCTTCGCGCCATCCGGGCGCGCAGGATAGTCGGGTGCGGGCGACCCGGCGCGGTGCGCGGAATCGTCACAGTCGCGTTTCACACGCGTGACGATTCCGCCGCTAGGGTCCAAAGACGGGGGCAGAGGGGCCGGAGGCCCCGGGGGGAAACGAATTGTGTGTCGGCCGCGCGCCCGGGCTCAGGCCGCGGCTTCGGCTTCCTCGCGCGGCAGGCGGCGGGAGAGCGACCTGCGAGACGCCGTCGCCGCCCATCGTGACCCCGTAGAGGATGTCCGCCGCTTCCATCGTCCGCTTCTGATGCGTGACGACGATGAACTGCGCGCGATCGGCGAAGCCGCGCAGGAGGTCGACGAAGCGGCCGATGTTCGTGTCGTCGAGCGCCGCCTCGACCTCGTCGAGCAGGTAGAAGGCGCACGGCCGCGCGAGGAAGAGCGCGAACAGGAACGAGATCGCCCCGATCGCCTTCTCGCCGCCCGAGAGCAGCGACAGGCGGGTGATCCGCTTGCCGGCCGGGCGCAGCTCGACCTCGATCCCGGGCTCGGACTCGCCATCCTCTCCCTCGGCCTCCGTCAGGCGTCAGCGTCCCTCGCCGCCAGGAAACAGCGTGCCGGCGACCTCGGCGAAGTTCCGTTCCACGGCGGCAAAGGTCTCCTCGAAACGGCGCTCGACGGTCTCCGTCAGGTCTCGCCGGAGCTTGTCCAGCTCGGCGAGTGACCGCTCGAGGTCGGAGCGCTGCGCACGGAGCTCCTCCAGGTGCTCCTTCTCACGCTCGTACTCCTCCTTCGCGAACGGGTTGACGCCGCCGAGGAGCTCGCGCCGGCGCTCGAGCCGCTCGAGCTTCGATGACAGCTCCTCGCGCTGGCCCTCGGCCGGCTCGGCGTTCGCCTCCGACGAGACGGCGTCGTGCCTCGGCCGCCTCGGCCTCGAGCCGTGCGAGCTCGACGTCGACCGAGGACGCGCGCTCGCCCACGCTCGACGACTCGTGCCGGAGATCCGCCTCGAGTGCTCCGAGCCGGCGGAGCTCGGCCGCGAGCTCTCCGGCGCGCGAGGACTCGGTGCGCGTCTCCGCCTCGAGCGGAGCCTCGCGGCGCCGGCCCGCCTCGATGCACCGGCCGAGCTCCGCCTCGAGCCGTTCCGCGAGCCCGATGAGGCGCGGATCCGTGTGCCGGACGCGCGGCTCCGCCGCCGCGGCCCGCGTTCCGAGCTCCCGGGCCTGCACCTGCAGGAGACGGAACTGGGCCTCGAGCTCGAGCTGGATCGCCTCGGCCGCCTCGCCGACGAACCACAGCTCGCCGCGCTCGGGGTCGTAGCCGACGCCCTCCTGCGTGACGGCCGGGACCGGCGACTGGAGCAGCTCGTCGATCGGCACGACCGAGAGCTCCGCGACGAGCTCCTTCGGGTCGCGCCCGACGAGCACGACGAGGTTCCCGAGCCCGGCCGAGCGTGCGTGCTCGACGAGCTCGAGCCCGCGCTCCGGCGTCGCCGCGAGCACGGCTGCCGCCCGGTGGCCGAGCGCCGCGGCTACTGCCCGCTCCATGCCGGGCTCGACGTCGAGCTCTCCGAGCGCGAGCCGCTCGCCGCGCTCGGACAGAGCCCGCGCCGCCGGCGGCAGACCCTCACGCTCGTCGAGCGCGCGGCGAAGAGCCGCAGCCCGCGTCTCGGCGATGCGCGCCTGCTCCAGAAGCTGCCCGCCCCCGTGCTCGACGACCGGCTCCCGCAGTCGTGCCGAGAGCTCGCCCGCCGCCTCGCGCCGGAGCTCGATCCGCTCACGACCGCTGCGCAGCCGGTAGAGAACCGCAGCAGCGCCCTCGCGACCTCCGGCGACCGCCGCCAGCTCCTCCTCCGTCTCGCTGCCTCTCGCTCAGCAGCGCCTCGAGCCGTTCTTCGAGCCCGCGGCGCTCCTCGACGACCGCCCGCCCACGCCGTTCCGCATCTGCGGTCCGCACGCCGAGCTCCGAGAGCTCGATGGTGGCGATCCCCGCCCGGACCCCTGCGATCTCCGTCGCGAGCTTCTCGGCGCGCTCGGCGGCCGTCGCCTGGAGCGCCAGCGGCCGCAGGCGTTTCGCGACCTCGGTCTCGAGGTCACGTGCGCGCTCGACCTGCTGCGCGACGCGGGCGAGCTTCAGCTCCGCGCGATGGCGCCGCCGCTTGAACCGGCCGAGGCCTGCGGCGTCCTCGACGAGCGCGCGCCGGTCGGTCGCGCTCGACGTGAGGATCGCCTCGACCTTCCCCTGGCTGACGATCGACCCGGCCCCTGGGCCGAGGCCGGCGTCGGCGAGCAACTCGACGACGTCGACCCGCCGCACCTGGGCGCCGTTCACGAGGTACTGGCCCTCGCCGCCTCGATGCAGCCGGCGCACGATCGACACCTCGGAGAAGTCCAGCCCCGGGAGCGCCTGGTCGGCGTTGTCGAACAGCAGCTCGACCTCGCAGAACTCGGCCGGCGCGCGGCCCGCCGCCCCGCCGAAGAGCACGTCGTCGGGCTTCTCCGCCCGCAGCTCGCTCGGCGCCATGCTGCCCGAGGCCCACACGAGCGCATCCGCGATGTTCGACTTCCCGGACCCGTTCGGGCCCGACGACGACGGCCACTCCCGGCTCGAGCCGAACCTCGACCTGGTCGGGGAACGACTTGAACCCCCGCATGCGAACGGACTTCAGGTACACGCCGGAGCAACGCTAACGATGAGCGCGGATGACCCGGCTAAGCGTCGTCCTCCTCGGCGGCCAGCGACTCGAGCGCCTCCAGCGCCGCCTCCTGTTCGGCCTCCTTCTTCGTCGAGCCCGTGCCGAGGCCGCGCTGCTCGCCGTCGACGAGCGCCGCGCAGGTGAAGCGCCGGTCGTGCGCCGGGCCTTGCATCTCGACGACCGTGTAGACGACCTGCTTGCGGATCCGCGCCAACTCCTCCTGCAGCTCGGTCTTGTAGTCGACCGAGTGCGTGGCGGCGTACTCGATCTGACCGCGGAAGGCGTCGACGATCGGCGCCTCGACCGCCTCGAACCCGTGCTCGAGGAAGATCGCCGCCAGCGCCGCCTCGAGGAGCGCCGCGAGGACGTTGCGGTTCGCGGCAAGGCGGATCAGCTCCTCCGGCTGCGTCGTCGAGCCACGCTCGAGCAACTCGGCGCCGAGCCCGAGCTGATCGGCGACGAGCGCGCAGGCTCGGCGCGAGACGACGTGCGAGCGGATCTTGGCGAGCCGCCCCTCGCTGAGGTCGGGATACCGGTCGTACAGGTGCCGCGCGACAGCAAGCTCGAGCACGCTGTCACCGAGGAACTCAAGCCGCTCGTACGACGACGCGCGATCCGGTGCCCACGACGAGTGCGTGAAGACGTGCTCGAGCCGGTCCGGCGGCAGCGTTCGGATCAGCTCGGCAAGCCGCCGAACGTCGCCCGCCTGGATGTCGCTGCTACTGGTGCGTCGAGACGTAGTCGACGGCCTGTCCGACAGTCGTGATCTTCTGAGCGTCCTCGTCGGAGATCTTGATCCCGAACTGGTCCTCCAGCTCCATGATCAGCTCGACGAGATCGAGTGAGTCGGCGTCGAGATCCTCCTGGAAGGACGCCTCCTCCGTGATCTCGGCCTCGTCGACGCCCAGCTGCTCGACCAGCACCTCCTTGACTCGCTCGTAGACTTCCTCGCGCGAAGCTGCCATGTCACCTCTCTTGCGGGTTGGATTCGGAAAGCGCGCGGATGCTAACACGGTCCTCCACCGGTTCCTCGATCTCCCTGGCCATTCGCTCTCCGAGCTGCGTCACGACGCCGTGCTCGATCCCGCGTGCGGCGTACCTGATCGCGTTCGCGATCGCCGCCTGGGACGAGTTCCCATGCGCGATCACGGACAGGCCGCGCAGGCCGAGCAGGTAGGCGCCGCCGTACGTGTCGGGGTCGAGGTGGGCGCGCAGCCGCGCCGCGGCGGGCTTGATCAGGACACCGCCGGCCTTGCCGCGCGGGGTGGCGACGATCTCCGACCGCAGCCAGTCGAGCGTCGTGCGGATGGTGCCCTCGAGCAGCTTGAGCACGACGTTTCCCGTGAACCCGTCGCAGACGATCACGTCGGCCGCGTGGGCGAGCAGCCAGCGGCTCTCGACGTTGCCCTGGAAGTTGAGGTCACTTGCCTCCAGCAGCTCGTGCGCCTCGAGCGTCAGCTGGTTGCCCTTCTCCGGCTCCTCGCCGATCGACAGGAGGCCGACGGTCGGACGCGCGATGTCGAGGATCTCCTCGGCGAAGATCGAGCCCATCACCCCGAACTGCAGCAGGTGCTCGGCGCGGCAGTCCGCGTTCGCGCCCGCGTCGATGAGCACGGACGGCCCCTTCGGGGTCGGGATGATCAACGCGATCGCCGGTCGCAGCACACCCCGGAGCCGGCGCACGTAGACGAGTCCCGCGGCCAGCATGGCGCCGGTGTTCCCGGCCGACACGACCGCCTGGGCCTGTCCCTCGTGGACAGCGCGGCACGCGGCGACGAGCGAGCTGTCCGGCTTGCCGCGAACGGCATCGGCCGGCTTCTCGTCCATGGCGATCTCCTGCGTCGTCACGACGAGCTCGAGGCCTTGCGTGTCGAGACCGGCGGGGCCGAACAGCACCGGCTCGATCCCTGCGGAGCGCGCCTCGACTGCGCCCGCGACGATTCCCTCGGGCCCGTGGTCGCCGCCCAGCGCATCGACCGCAACCCGAATCGGGCCCACGGCGGGAGAGTCTACGGCCCTTTGGGCCTCAGGGAGTCGGCGTGCGCAGCGGCTCGACTTCGCGCCCGCGATACGTCTTGCAGTTCGGGCACATCTCGTGCGAGCGCTTCGGCTGATGGCAGTGCGGGCAGACGCTCAGGCGCGGCGCCTGGATGCCGTGGTTCGCTCGACGCTTGTCGCGACGGGACTTGGACGTTTTCCGCTTCGGGACAGCCATGCGGCCGCGCAGTATAGCGGCGGGATAGTGTTCGGCCTCCGATGGGCTACACCGTGGTCAACGTCGAGGAGATCGAGGGCGCAGGACCGGGAGGCGCCGTCCGCTTCGTCCGCCGCGAGCTCGACCTGGAGGCGTTCGGCATCAACTGGTTCGAGCTTCCTCCCGGCGCCGAGGGCCTCGAGCACGACGAGACCTCGACGGACCAGGAGGAGGTCAACGTCGTCGTCCGCGGCTCGGGGAGCTGGCGCGTGGACGGCGAAGAGGTTCCGGTCCGCGAGGGCTCGTTCATCCGCTTCGACCCGGGCACGACGCGTTGTGCTGTCGCCGGCCCCGACGGGATGACGTTCATCGGCGTCGGCGCCCGCCGCGGCAGCTACGAGCCACACGGTCCGTTCTAGAGCAGGAGCTAGAGCGCGATCGTCCGCGTCGCGCCGAAGCGCTCGAGGAAGCGTCGGTCGTGCGTGACCAGCACCACCGTCCCGTCGTAGCCCTGGAGCGCCGTCTCGAGCTGCTCGACCGCCTCGAGGTCGAGGTGGTTCGTCGGCTCGTCGAGGATGAGCAGGTTGACCCGGCGGGCCTGTAGCTCGGCGAGCTGAGCGCGCGTCCGCTCGCCGGGTGAGAGCGACACGCCCGTGCGGCCCACGTGCTCCGGGCCGAGGCCGAACTTCGCGAGCAGCGTCCGCGCCTGCTCGGCTCGCAGCCCCGCGCGCCCGCGGAACTGTTCCAGCAGCGGCTCCTCGCTCGCGTAGACACCGCGGCCCTGTTCGAGTGTCCCGACGACGGTGCGCCGGCCGATCGACCGCGAGCCCTCGACGGGCGGCACCGAACCGAGCAGCAGGCCGAGCAAGGTCGACTTGCCGCTCCCGTTTCGACCCGAGACGACCACGCGGTCGCCGGGCGCCGAGGTCGAGGTCGATCGGTCCCAGCCTGAAATCGCCCCGCTGCGCGACGGCCCTCTGGAGCGAGGCAACGCGGTCGCCGGGCCGGTCTCCCGACACGAGTACGAAGTGGAGCTCCCAGGGCTCGAACGGCTTCCCGGGCCGGTCGGCCCGTTCGAGCGCGCGTTCGGCTTGCCGCACCTTGCCCCGGAGCGCGTTCGTGCCGCGGCGGTCGGCGCCGCCGGTCTTCTCTCCGAGCCCGGCGCCGCCGCGGGCCTCGACGCGCCGCTGCACGAGGAGCGCCTCGATCTCGCGCCGCCGCTCCTCGGCCTGCTCGAAGCTCGCGTAGGCCGCGGCGCGCGCCGAGTCCCGCGCCGCCTCGTACTCGCTGAATCCGCCGGCCCACTCGCGCACGCGCCGTGAGCCGGGCTGGATCTCGACGATCCGCGTCACCGTCCGGTCGAGGAACTCGCGGTCGTGCGAGACGACGACGAGCCCGCCGTCGCGCGCGTCGAGGAACTGCTCGAGCCGCTCGAGCCCGTCGAAGTCGAGGTCGTTCGTCGGCTCGTCGAGGAGCAGCATGTCGAAGCGGGCGAGCAGGATCACCGCGAGCGCCACGCGGGCCGCCTCCCCGCCAGAGAGTGCCGTCGTCGGCCGGTCGAGCGAGACCGGGAGGCCGAGCTCGGCCGCGACCGCGCCGGCCCGCGCGTCGAGATCGCCGCCGCCGAGCGCGACGAAGCGGTCCAGGGCGCTCGCGTATCGATCGTCCGCGTCCTCGCCGGCGGCCAGGGCCGTCGCGGCCTGCTCGAGCTCGCGCTCGGCCGCCGCGACGCCGGTCCGGCGTGCGAGCGACTCGAGCAGCGTCTCGCCCTCGCGGCGCTCGTGCTCCTGCGGCAGGTAGCCCGCGGTCAGCGTGAGCGGCGTCCGCGTGACGCGGCCGGCGTCGGGCACGTCCAGCCCGGCGAGAAGCCTGAGCAGGGTCGACTTGCCGACCCCGTTCGGGCCGACGACGCCGAGCCGCCGCTCGGGCGTGACCGAGAGCGTGACGCTGTCGAGAACTGTCGTGGCGCCGTAGTGCTTCGAGACGCCGTCGAGTGAGATACGCACGACCGAGACCTCCGAGAACGCAGGCGCGCCGCCGGGGCGCGCGAGAGAGCAATGAATGGCTCGGTCAGTCCGTCATCGTGCGGCGCCGGAGCGCCAGAGAGCCATGCTACAGGCGTTCTTTGAGCTCGGCCAGCGCCGCCCAGCGAGGGTCCTGCTCGCTCCCCTCGTGCTCGTGCGGCTCCGTGTTCAGGTCGACGCCGCAGACCGGGCAGAGCCCGGCACAATCCGGGCGGCAGAGGATCTTGTCCGGCAGCGCCAGCACGAGCCCGTCCCGTGCCCAGGCCGAGAGGTCGAGCCGGTTGTTCGTGACGTAGGACGTCGTCAGCTCCTCGGCGCCGCCCGGGCTCTCCGCCTGGTACTCGCGGAGCGAGAGGCGCTCGTCGAGGACGGCGTCGCCGAGGCAGCGGAAGCACGGCCCGTGCAGGCGGACGTGGAACCGCAGTTCGTACACCGTGCCGGTCGATGCCCGCGTCACCGTCAGCTCAGCCGGCACGGTTTCGGGTACGACGAGATAGCGCTGGCCACCCAGCTCGATCGGTGCGATCTCGACCTCCTGCTCGTCGCGGACCGACTCTCCGGACCGCAGCCGGTACTTCCTCAGATCCAGCATGGTCACTCGCTCAGCGTAGCTACCGGCCGCGGACCGGAACCGGCGCGGGCTCGGTCGCCGTCTCGCCCTTCGGCGGCGTCACGATCAGCGCGACCGCGGCCAGGATCACGACGCCCGCGACGACCGTGCGCGGGCTGATCGACTCGTTCTCGACCGCCCAGCCGAGGAAGACCGCGACCAGCGGGTTCACGTACGCATAGGTCGAGACGAGGGATGTCCGTGTCCTGCGGAGGAGCCACGAATAGCACGTGAACGCGAGCCAGGATCCGAACACGATCAGGTAGAGCAACGCCAGGATCGAGGTCGTCGACACGTCGTGGACGTCTGTGATCTCGCCCGTCGCCGCAGCGACGATCGCGAGCAGCACGCCGCCTGCGAGCATCTGCATGCTCGCGCTCACGAACGGCCGCCGCGGAAGCGGCGCGCGGCGCGAGTAGAGCGAGCCCGACGCCCAGCCGGCGCCCGCGACGAGGAGCGCGATCGCACCGGCGACGTCGATGTGGCTCGGCCCGGTCGGCCAGGCGAGCAGGGCGACTCCGGCGAAGCCCAGGGCGAGCCCGATCACGGCTGTGCGGCTGAGGCGCTGTCCGCAGGCGAAACGATCGAAGAGCGCCATCCACAGCGGCACGGCGGCGATGATCAGCGAGGCGACGCCGGTGTCGACCCGCTTCTCGGCCCAGGCGACGCCCGCGTTCCCGACCAGGAACAGCGCAGCGCCGACGACGGTCGCGGCAGCCCATTCGCGACGGCCCGGGCGATCGCCCTTCGTGTCGCCGCGGCGGATCGACCAGGCGTAGAGCAGTCCGCCCGCGATCGAGAAGCGGAGCGACGACATCACGAACACGGGGAGCGTCCGGCTCGCGATCAGGATGAAGAGGTAGGTCGAGCCCCAGACGACGTAGACGACCGCGAGCGCGGCCCAGACGCGAGCGGAGCCCGCCGGGCCGTTCACGAACCGTCTACCGGTAGTTCCGCCAGGAGCCGCGCTTTTCCCGGTAGGGCAGGTCGCGAGACCCGGCCAGCGGGGCGAGCACGATCAGCGCAAGCGGCAGGAGGAGCCAGATAGCTGTCATAACGACAGACAGCGTGCCAGTCCAAGCTTCATTAGCACAAATCGTGTTACTATTTGACTCCATTATGCAGACTGATGCATGGATGGGATTGGAGCTGCGGCACCTGATCGCGCTCAAGGCCGTCGCCGAGGAAGGCTCGTTCGGCCGCGCGGCCTCGCGCCTCGGCTACACGCAGTCGGCGATCAGCCAGCAGATCGCGGTGCTCGAGCGCATCGTCGGCCAGCGCCTCGTCGAACGGCCCGGCGGTCCGAAGCCGATCTCGCTCACCGAGGCGGGCCAACTCCTGCTCACGCACGCGGACGGCATCACGGCCCGACTGAGCGCAGCTCAGGCAGACATGAGCGCCCTGGGCGCCGGCGACGCCGGCCCGCTGCGGATCGGCACCTACCAGAGCGTCGGCGCGCGCGTCCTCCCCACGCTTCTCCTTCACTTCCGCGACGACTGGCCGAAGATCGACGTGACGCTCGTCGAGTCGGCCGACGACCGCGAGCTGCTCAGACTGATCGAGAGCGGCGAGGTCGATCTCAGCTTCGTCGTCTACCCGTTGCCCCTGGGGCCGTTCGAGTCGATGGAGCTGATGCGCGATCCCTACGTGCTGCTCGTGCCGAAGGACTCACCGCTCGCGCAGCGCGGCCGGACGCCGACGCTCCGCGAGATCGTCGAGCTGCCGCTGATCGGCTACCGCTCGTGCCGCACGACCGAGCAGGTCGAGGAGCGCCTCCGCGTCGCCGGGCGCGAGCCGCGTGTCGTCTTCCGCTCGGACGACAACTACACGGTGCAGGGGATGGTCGCCGCCGGAATCGGCGTCGCGCTCGTGCCGCTCCTGACCGTCGACCCGGGCGACGACCGGATCGGCGTCGTCGACCTCGGTGACCGCGTACCGGCGCGGCTGATCGGCGTCGCCTGGCATCGCGACCGGCTGCGGACGCCGGCGGCAAGCGCGTTCGTCGAGGCCGCGGAACAGCTCTGCGAGCGGCTCCAGGACGAGTCGCAAGCAGCCTGAGCAAACCGGAATATCGGGTTTCGCGAACTCGTTGAAAACGATTGTGCGATCACTAAACGACATCCGAACAGAGATCGAAGCGCTGACCGAGCGGCGCGCGCAACTCCTGCGCGTGCTGAGCGAGCGGCACGATGCGGCTCTGACCGCCGAGCACGCGAGCCTCGAGGACGAGATCGCGAAGCTGTGGGAAGAGCACCGGATCGAGCGAGCTCGCATCCGCTTCGGCGAACGTGACGAGATCATCCAGCGCGCCCGCCACGAAGAGCGGCTGGAGCGCGCAGCCTAGATAGGGGCCCCCCGAACCCACGGCCGTCCCGTCTCTCTAAGATGGGACGGCTCTGGGTTGACTGGTTGGGGGCGTTAGCTCAGCTGGGAGAGCGCCGGCTTTGCAAGCCGGAGGTCACCGGTTCGATCCCGGTACGCTCCATACCGAAAGGCCCTGGAAACAGGGCTTTTCTTGTTGGTCAGATGTTGCAGTCAGTCCTGGACGCTCCTCGCCAGGCGAGGTCATGCGTCGATCGAGGGGCTGGCCCGCTTCGACGGAGCAGCCCCTCGAGTACCCGGATCAGCAGCCGACCGCCCGCTAGTGGGTCGTGATCGTCGCCGAGAAGATCTCCTCGTTCAGCGCCTGGACGGCAACCCGTCGGTCGGTCCAGATCGGCCGGACGACGCCGTTCACCGCCGAGATTCCCTCGTAGTCCCCGTACTGGTCTCCAAGCTGCGCCCCGCAGCAGGTCTCGTTCGTCGACGCGTCGGTGACGCGGACATTCGGAACGAAGGAGAGCCCGCCGTCTGTCGATCGTGTGTAGAACACGTTCGTGCTCAGGTGAGTCGGGTCGAGCCTGGTGTCGTAGAAGCTGACGTTGAGCGAGCCGTTCGAGGGGTCGACGGAGAGCCACTGGTAGAACTGGTCGTTCTCCAGACCGTGTGCGTCGTCGTTGACTCGCAGCGGCGCGGACCAGCTCAGACCGCCGTCGGTCGAGCGCGAGGAGAACACGTCCAGGCCATCGCCGGTGGTCGTCTCGTCCTCCCATACGCAATAGAGCGTGCCCCTGTTGGGGCCGCTGCTGCGATCGCTCTCGCAGAAGGGGTAGACGAGGACGCGCCGCGTGCTCTCCGCGGGCGCGGCGACGTCGAGGGAGACGATCGTCGACGCGATCAGGTGCGTCGCGCCGAAGGAATTGCCCCCGTCGGTCGAGCTCGACTCGACGATCGCGTTCGATTGGTCGTGCCAGGCCACGTGCACTGCCCCGTCGGGCGCGACGAACGGGTCGGCGCCGATGCCGAAGCGCGGGCCGCCGTGCGTGTCGCTCGCGAACACCGGCGGCGAGAAGCTGACGCCGCGATCTGTCGAGTGGCTGACGACGACGCCGGTTGTACTCGGCTTGCCCTGCATTCCGTTCGTGGTGTCCCAGGCGACGTAGATCGTCCCGAAGTGTGGGCTGCCCGGGTTGTTGTCGACCGCGATCATCGGCTTGTCGTTGAACTTGGCGCCGCCGTTCTCGAAGTTGAAGCACGTCGGCGTCCACGGGAGCCCGTTGTCCGAAGTGCGTGCGACCGCCAACTCGCTGCCGACGACGGCTCCACCTGAGCTGAAGAAGACAACGATGTAGGAGTAATAGCCGTTGCCGAAGGAATCCCAGGCAACGCCCGGGTCGGAGCCGAAGTCGAACCCGTTCGACTTCGTCGCCGGCGGCAGGGGAAGGTCGATGCCTCCGTACGTCTTGCCGCCGTCGGACGAGAAGTAACCGCGCATCGGCAGCCTGTCGATCTCGTTCGAGCCGGCAACGACGATCCTGGTGTTGCTCGGCTTGGTGGCGATCGAGGTCTCGCTCTGCGGGCCGACCTCGTTGCTGACGTCGACGTTCGCGCCGACGCTGATGCTCATGGTCGGCGACGCGGGGTTGGCGAGGAATCCCGGAGCCGAGACATGCTGGAGCTTCGGCCACCAGGTCGGCTTCGCACCGTTCATCGGATTCCCGCCGCCTCCTGCAGAGGCGACGCCTGCGAGCGCGCAGCCGGCGAGCGCAGCGCACGCCCAGAAGGGCTACACGAGTCGGTTCAGCACGGGTCAAGCTCCTTCCGTCTCGCTTCTAAAGGATCTTCCCTCAACTGCTAGTGCAAAGATCCGGCCAATCTTGAGCTGCAGTTTCGAGCCTTAGTAGGCGCAGAATGATGCGACGCCGGCAAGAAATCAAGGCGGAGGCGGCCGTCGTATCTGCAGGATCGGCCACACGGGACAAGCAGCGTCGAGCGCCGACTGCTGGCCCGTTCGTCCGATCGGGATGACGAGGCTCGACACGGGACCGCCTAGAGTTTCCAGATCGCGGGTTACCTCGGGGGGTTCACATGAGCATCGAACGCGACCGGGTCGAGACCTTCGGCCAGCTCGAGAACGGCTTGCGGCAGGCCGGTGACTGGTACCAGTGGGGGCCGTATCTGAGCGAGCGGCAGTGGGGCACCGTGCGGGAGGACTACAGCCCGGGTGGGACGGCCTGGGAGTACCTGCCTCACGACCACGCCCGCTCCCGCGCCTACCGCTGGGGCGAGGACGGACTCGCCGGCTTCTCCGACGTCGAGCAGCGTCTCTGTCTCGCGCTCGCCCTCTGGAACGGTCGCGACTCGATCCTGAAAGAGCGGATCTTCGGCCTCACCGGCAACCAGGGCAACCACGGCGAGGACGCCAAGGAGTACTGGTGGTACCTCGACGCGCTGCCGAGCCACGCCTGGAACCGCTGGCGCTACCACTATCCGCAGGCGGCATATCCCTACGAGGACCTCGCCGAGGAGAACGCGCGGCGCGGAAAGCTCGACCCCGAGTACGAGCTGCTCGACACTGGCGCGTTCGACGACGACCGCTACTGGATCGTCGAGGTCGACTACGCGAAGGGCGATCCGCATGACCTCCTGATGACGATCCGCGTCACGAACGCAGGGCCGGAGGCCGACACGCTGCACGTCCTCCCCACGGCTTGGTATCGCAACACGTGGGCGTGGGACGTGGACGCGGAGAAGCCGGAGCTGCGCGCGGGCGGCGCGGCGCGTCTCGTCACCGAGCACCCGTTCCTCGGCCAGCTCGAGCTCGTGGCGCAGGGCGAGCCGACGATGGTGTTCTGCGACAACGAGACGAACGCGGAGCTTCTCTTCGGCGCGGCGTCGGCGAGCGCGACGCCGAAGGACGGGATCAACGACCACGTCGTCGCGGGCGCGGACACCGTGGCCGCCGCGGCGGGTACGAAGGCCGCGTTCTGGTACCAGGTCGAGGTCGAGCCCGGCGAGACCAGGACGCTGCGCCTCAGGCTTCGCCCGGCGGTGCGCGGCGGCGATCCCTGGGCCGACTTCGACGCGGTCGCAGCCGCCCGCCTCGACGACGCGGACGAGTTCTACGCCGAGCTGACCCCGGCCGCGACTTCGAAGGACGAGGCACTCGTGCTCCGCCAGGCGCTCGCCGGCATGCTCTGGAGCAAGCAGCTCTACTTCTACGACGTCGCACGCTGGCTCGACGGCGACCCGACGCAGCCGACACCGCCCGCGTCCCGACTCCAGGGGCGCAACGCACGCTGGAGGTCGTTCGACGCCTTCGACATCATGTCGATGCCGGACAAGTGGGAGTACCCGTGGTTCGCCGCCTGGGACCTCGCCTTCCATTGCGTCGCGCTCGCCCGCGTCGACCCGGCCTTCGCGAAGTACCAGCTCATCCTGCTGTGTCGCGAGTGGTTCCAGCACCCGAACGGCGCGCTGGCGGCCTACGAATGGTCGTTCGACGACGTCAACCCGCCGGTGCAGGCGTGGGCGGCAGTCGAGGTGTTCGCGATCGACGGCGGCCGCGATGTCGCGTTCCTCAGCCGCATCTTCGACAAGCTGCTCGTCAACTTCACCTGGTGGGTGAACCGCGAGGACCGCGACGGTTCGAACGTCTTCGAGGGCGGATTCCTCGGGCTCGACAACATCGGGCCGATCGACCGGTCGCATCTGCCGCAGGGGCAGATGCTCGAGCAGTCCGACGGCACGGGCTGGATGGGCTTCTACGCGCTCAGCATGGCGGCGATGGCGTCGATCCTCAACGCACGCGGGCGACCGGCGAACGACCTCGTGCTGAAGTTCCTCGAGCATTTCGCCCTGATCTCGGACGCGCTCGAATCCCAGGATCTGTGGGACGAGACCGACGGTTTCTTCTACGACCAACTGCGCCTCGCAGACGGCCGGTCGTTCCCCGTCAAGGTGCGCTCGATCGTCGGCATCCTGCCCCTGCTCGGGGTCGCGGCGATCGACGAGGACGTGGTCGACCGCGCCGAGACCGTCAACAAGCGCGCGGCGGACATGCTCCTGTCCGCACATCCGGTCGGGGGCGGGCCGGGCGACCGCCGCCTGCTCCTCGGCGTCGTCGAGGTGAGCCGTGTCCTGCGCCTCCTGGAGCGCGTCTTCGACGAGTCGGAGTTCCTCTCGCCGTACGGATTGCGGGCCGTGTCGCGCTGGCACGCCGAGCACCCGTTCGAGCTCGACGTCGACGGCACGACCGCGAGCATCGACTACGAGCCAGCCGAGTCGACCACCGGGATGTTCGGCGGCAACTCGAACTGGCGCGGGCCGATCTGGATGCCGGTCAACTTCCTCGTCGTCGAGGCGCTCGGCCGCTACGCGCGGTTCTTCGGCGACAACCTCAAGCTCGAGTACCCGACCGGCTCCGGGAAGGAGCTGACGCTCGACAAGATCGCCGCCGACCTGCAGCAGCGGTTGATCTCGACCTTCCTCGTCGGCGCGGACGGGCGGCGGCCGTGCTTCGGCCGGGTCGAGCGCCTCCAGAGCGACCCTGCGTGGAAGGACAACATTCTCTTCAACGAGTACTTCCACGGCGACAACGGGGCGGGGCTGGGAGCGAGCCACCAGACCGGCTGGACGGGGCTCGTGGCCGAGCTGATCCTGCGTGCCCACGGCGCGCGCTCACAGACGCTCAGCCAGCTGATGTCGGGGGACGTGCCGGAGGCGCATACGTGACCATCGGCTTCGGCCCTCAGGGCTGCGGCACGCTCGAAGAGGCGTCGAAGCGGGAATGGCTCGTGGCGGACGGTGTGGGCGGCTATGCGATGGGCACGGTCGCGGGACTCCGCACGCGCCGCTACCACGGTCTGCTCGCCGTCGCCGTCGACGGGCCGGGAAGCCGCATGCTCGGGCTGGTCGCGCTCGAGCCCGTGCTGGTCGTGGGCGACGCCCGCCACCGGCTCGGCACGGACGAATGGGCCGGCGGGACCGTCGATCCACGGGGACACGAGCTGCTCGCCACGTTCGAGCTCGACCGCGGCGTCCCCCGCTGGCGCTGGCAGGTCGGTGAGATCGTCGTCGAACGGGAGCTCGCGATGACGGCCGGCCGGCCCGCCGTCGGGGTCGTGCACCGGCTGCTCCGCGCCGACCGGCCGGTGCGGCTCGAGCTGACGCCGCTCTGCACGTGGCGAAGCGTGCACGGCGAGCGGTTCGCGAACGGCGCGCCGGCGGTCGCGTCGACGGTCGACGGATTCGTGTTCGAGGGCGCCTACCGGGTTGCTGGCGCAGGCTGGGCTGTGGGAGGCGAGTGGTACCGCGGGGTCCGCGCACGAGAGGAGGCTGCGCGCGGCCTGAACGACCGCGAGGACGTCTGGGCGGCGGGCACGTTCGCCGTCGACCTCGTGCCCGGCGACTGTCACGAGCTGACCGCGGCTGCGGCTCCGTTCGACGGGACGCTCCCGGCGGCAACCGCGATCGTCGCGGCGGCGCGAACGCGGGCCGACGAGCTGCTCCGGCGGGCGGGCGCGACAGACGAGATCGATGCTCAGCTCGTGCTCGCCGCCGACCAGTTCGTGATCGAGACGACGGGACGACCGACGGCCGTCGCCGGCTACCCGTGGTTCGGCGAATGGTCGCGCGACCTGTTGACCTCGTACGAGGGCCTCTACCTCAGCCCCAACCGCTGGGACGAGGGACGGGAGGTCCTGCGCACCACGGCCGCGACCCTTTCGGAAGGAATGCTCGCGAACACCGCCGACACCGGCTTGCTCGAGTACAACACCGTGGACGGGACGTTGTGGTTCGTCCATGCCCTCGACCGGCATGTCGCGATCACCGGGGACGACGACCTGGGCGGGGAACTCGGGTACGTCGTCGACCGGATCGTCGAGCGCCACGTCGCCGGCACCCGCTTCGGGATCGGGATCGACCCGGTCGACGGTCTCTTGCGCCAGGGGGCCGACGGCTGGGCCCTCACCTGGATGGACGCCCGTATCGACGGCGTGCCCGTCACGCCGCGCGCGGGCAAGCCGGTCGAGGTCAACGCGCTCTGGATCGAGACGCTCGAGGTGGCGAGCCGGCTCGCGCCGGGTGCCGACTCGCGCCACCGGTGGTCCGCCCTCGCCGACAGCGCGCGCGAATCGTTCCTCGCGCGCTTCCTGCGTGCAGACGGACTCGGCGCGCTCGACGTGATCGACGGGCCCGGTGGCGACGATGCCTCGGTGCGCCCGAACCAGTTGCTGGCGGTCTCCCTGCCGCGCGGGCCGTTCCTCGACGGCGCGGCCAACCCGGCAGCGCGGAGCATCGTCGCGGCCTGCCGGTCGCTGCTCACCCCGATCGGCCTTCGCTCGCTCGCACCGGACGATCCGCGCTACCGGCCGCAGCACCGGGGCTCGCCGGCCGAGCGCGACGCCGCCTATCACCAGGGCACCGTCTGGCCGTGGCTGCTCGGGCCGTACGTCGACGCGTCGGTCCGCGCCGGCATCCCGGTCGGCGGGCTCCTCGACGGCCTCGAGGCGCACCTCGGCGAATGGGGCCTCGGCTCGATCTCCGAGACCGCGGACGGAGACCCGCCGCACGGCGCCACCGGCTGCCCGTTCCAGGCCTGGTCAGTCGCCGAGGTGCTGCGGACCCGCCGGGCGGAGAGCCTCGCCCACGACGGTCGCTGACGTCCTTTCATCCCTTCTGTGCGATGCCGACGTTCGTCCCCGTTCAGCAGGCTGCCCGCATGGGGGAACGTTCGCGCGTCTTGATCCTGGGCGGAGGCTTCGCGGGCATCGGCGCCGCCCGCAAGCTGAAGGGTGCCGACGTCGACGTCGTGCTCGTCGACAAGCACGACTACCACACCTTCCAGCCGATGCTGTACCAGGTCGCCACCGATCTGCTCGAGAACTCGGCGGTCGCCCATCCGCTGCGTGACCTGTTCCACGAGCAGCCGAACGTCGCCGTCCACGAGGCGACGGCGACGGCGATCGATCTCGCCAAGCGCGAGGTGCAGTTCGCGCAGATGAAGCCGCTCACGTACGACTAGCTCGTGCTGGCGCTCGGGGCGCAGGTCAACTTCTTCGGCACCGAAGGCGCCGCCGAGCACGCGTTCCCCATGTACACGCTCGCCGACGCCGTGCGGCTCAAGGAGCACGTGCTCGAGCGCTGGGAGGCCGCCGACAGGGATCCCTGATCTCGTCGACGACGGCGCGCTCAACGTGGTCGTCGTCGGCGGCGGCCCGACCGGGATCGAGAGCGCCGGCGCGCTCGCGGAGCTGTACCGGAACGACTTCGACAAGGACTACCCGAACGTGCCGCAGGAGCAGGCGCGGATCGTCCTCGTCGAGGCCGGGCCGGCCCTCTTCTCGATGTTCAAGAAGGACATCCAGACCTACGCGAAGCGGCGCGCTCGAGAAGCGCAGCGTCGAGATCCTGGTCGGCGAGGTGGTTTCCTCGATCGCGCCGACCCGTGTGACGCTCAAGTCCGGGGAGGTGATCAAGGCGCACACGCTCGTCTGGGGCGCGGGCCTGCTGGCGCATCCGATCGTCAAGACGCTCGGCGTCGAGCTCGAGCGAGGCGACCGCGTTCCGGTCGGGCCTGACCTGAGCCTGGACGGCCATCCGGAGGTGTTCGCCGTCGGCGACATCGCCGCGATCACCGACCCGAAGACGAAGCAGGTGCTGCCGCAGCTCGGCTCGGTCGCGCTCCAGTCGGGCGAGCACGCCGGCGAGAACATCGCCCGGCTCGTCGAGGGAAAGGAGACGGAGCCGTTCGCCTACCACGACAAGGGCACGATGGCGACGATCGGCCGCGGCGCGGCGGTGATGCAGTCGCGGCGGGCACACGATGAAGGGCCGCATGGCCTTCCTCGCCTGGGGGTCCGTCCACCTGGCGCTGCTCTCCACCGGCGAGGACCGGACCAAGGCGGTGCTCGACTGGATCTGGGCCGGCTTCACCCACGAACGCACCGCCCGCATCTCCGTCAACGCCGACGAGAAGCCCGACTGAGGCGTCAGCCGTGAACGACACGAAGGGAGACAGGAGATGACGACGAGCGCCGACGTGTTCGTGGCCTTCGGGATCACCGGCGACCTCGCGAAGGTGATGACCTTCCGATCGCTCTACCGGCTCGAGCGCCGCGGCCTGCTCGACTGCCCGATCGTCGGCGTCGCGGTCGACGACTGGACGGTCGACCAGCTCGTCGAACGCGCGCGTGAGTCGATCGTCGGGACCGGTGAGCAGCTCGACGAGGACGTCTTCAAGCGCCTTGCCGACGCGGCTCTCCTACGTGCAGGGAGACTTCGGCGACGCCGCGACGTACGAGCGCGTCGGGAAGGCGATCGGCGGCGCGAAGCGGCCGGTCTTCTACCTCGAGATCCCGCCGTTCCTGTTCGGCACGGTCATCAAGGGGCTCGCCGAGGCCGGACTGACGAAGACGGCCCGAATCGTCGTCGAGAAGCCGTTCGGCCACGACCGCGCGTCCGCCCACGAGCTCGCCGACGAGCTTCACCAGTACATCGACGAGTCGCAGCTCTACCGGATCGACCACTACCTGGGGAAGATGGGCCTCGACGAGATCATCTACCTCCGGTTCGCGAACTCGCTGCTCGAGCCGGTCTGGAACCGGAACCACATCGCGTCCGTGCAGATCACGATGGCCGAGGACTTCGGCGTCGAGGACCGCGGCCACTTCTACGACCCGGTCGGAGCGCTGCGCGACGTCGTCGTCAACCACCTCATGCAGGTGGTCGGCGCTGGCAGCGATGGAGGCGCCCGCGCGGGGCGACCCGGCAACGATCAAGGACGCGCAGGTCGCTCTCTTCCGCGCCGTCGTCGAGGCCGACCCTGCCCACTACGTGCGCGGCCAGTACGACGGCTATCTCGGAATCGACGGTGTCGCAGCCGGCTCGACCACCGAGACGTATGCGGCGTTGCGTCTCGAGATCGAGAACTGGCGGTGGGCGGGCGTCCCGTTCTTCATCCGCACGGGGAAGCGCCTGCCGGTGACGCAGACCGAGCTCCGCCTCGTCTTCAAGCATCCACCCCGCCTGGGATTCGCGGCGTTCGGACACGCCGCGGAGCCGAACCAGCTCGTCGTCAAGCTCGACCCGACGACCGGGATCAGGCTCGTCGTCGAGGCACACCGGGCGGACGGGCCGGGATCGATCGAGCTCGACATGGAGTTCTCGCAGCAGGGCGGCGAGGGAGCGACGCCGTACGAGGTGCTGCTCCACGCGGCGATGGTCGGCGACAGCACGCGCTTCACCCGCCAGGACGGCGTCGAGGAGACGTGGCGGGTGATGCAGCCGCTGCTCGACGCGCCGGCGCCCGTCCACGTCTACGCCCAGGGCTCGTGGGGGCCCGAAGAGGCCGACGCGCTGGTCGGTGGCCACGGCCGGTGGCACGAGCCCTGGATCGCATCATGAGCTCCGCCGCTCGATCCGCTCAGCCGAAGCCGCAGAGCGCGGCAGCCCCCTCGCCGTTCCCGCCGATCGCCGACTACGCGTTCCTGTCCAATTGCCACACCGGCGCGCTGGTCGCCCCCGACGGAGCGATCGACTGGCTGTGTGTTCCCTCCTTCGACGCGCCGAGCGTGTTCGGCAGCTTGCTCGACCGCGAGGCCGGCGCCTTCCGGTTCGGACCGTTCGGGATCAACCATCCGACAGCGAGGGCCTACGAGCCGGGAACGAACGTGCTCGTGACGACCTGGAAGACGCCGGGCGGCTGGCTCGTCGTGCATGACGCGTTGACGATGGGCCCGACCGACCACGAGGACGAGATCACTCCGCACTCACGGCCGCCGGCCGACGACGACGCCGAGCACATGCTGGTGCGAACGGTCGAATGCGTCGATGGGCGCGTCGAGGTCGAGCTCGTCTGCGAGCCGGCGTTCGACTACGGCAGGACGCCGGCGGAGTGGTCGCTCGCCGAGGGCTCCCGCCACGCTGCCGACGCGAGTGGCGCCGGCCAGACGATCCGTCTCGTCACCGATCTCCAGCTCGGAATCGAGGGCAACCGCGCTCGTGCCCGGCACGTGCTCGAGGCGGGCGACACGGCCTACTGCGCCCTGTCGTGGGCCGAGCAGCTCAAGGCGCCCGCCGACGCGGACGACGCGGAGGCCAGAATCGCGGCGACGATCCGCTTCTGGCGCCGCTGGCTCGACGAAGCCCGCGTCCCCGATCACCGCTGGCGCGACCCGATCCAGCGCTCGGCGCTCGCGATCAAGGGCCTCACCTACATGCCGACCGGCGCCACGGTCGCGGCGCTGACGACGTCGCTGCCCGAGACGCCCGGGGGCGAGCGCAACTGGGACTACCGCTACACGTGGATGCGCGACACGACCTTCACGCTGCAGGCGCTGCACTACCTCAACCTCGACTGGGAGGCCGACGAGTTCATGCAGTTCGTCGCCGACCTCGAGCCGAACGAGGACGGTGGGCTCCAGATCATGTACGGCATCGACGGCCGTCGCGACCTGACCGAATCGACGCGTGACGACCTGTCGGGCTACGCGGGCGCGCGGCCGGTTCGCCTCGGCAACGGCGCCTTCGACCAGCGCCAGAACGATGTGTTCGGCGCCGTGCTCGACTCGATCCTGCTGCACACGCGGCGCAGCGAGCGGCTTCCGGCGCGACTCTGGCCCATCGTCCAGGCTCAGGCCGCCTGCGCGACGGCGGTCTGGCGGCGAGCCCGACCAGGGGATCTGGGAGGCGAGAGGCAAGCCGCAGCACTACGTTTCGTCGAAGTTGATGTGCTGGGTCGCGCTGGACCGCGCGGCGAAGCTCGCGGAGATCCGCAGCGACCCGGAATCGGCGGCGCAGTGGCAGGCGACCGCCGACGAGATCCATGCGGACATCCTCGCGCACGGTCTCAGCGACCGCGGTGTCCTCCGCCAGCACTACGAGACGGAGTCGCTCGACGCCTCGACGCTCCTCGCCGCGATCTTCGGGTTCTTGCCGGCCGACGACGAGCGCCTGCGAAACAGTGTCCTCGCGATCGCCGAGGAGCTCACCGAGGACGGGTTCGTCCTGCGCTACCGCACCGACGAGACCGACGACGGCCTCTCCGGCAAGGAGGGAACCTTCCTGATCTGCTCGTTCTGGCTCGTCTCCGGCCTCGCGATCGTGGGCGAGTTGCAGCGGGCCCGGGACATGATGGAGCGGCTGCTTCGGATCGCGTCGCCGCTCGGGCTCTACGCCGAGGAGTTCGACGTCGAGACCGGGCACCATCTTGGGAACTTCCCGCAGGCGTTCTCGCATCTGGCGCTGATCGAGGCGGCAGCCCGAATCATGATCCCCGAACTGCTCAAGCAGTACTGACCGAGGCTGAGGAGGAACGGTGGACGCATATGACGTGATCATCGTCGGGACCGGGGCCGGCGGCGGCACGCTCGCCCGCCACCTGGCCCCGTCCGGGAAGCGGATCCTGCTGCTCGAACGAGGCGACTGGCTGCCGCGTGAGCCCCAGAACTGGCTCGCGCAGGACGTGTTCGCGGACAACCGCTACGTCTCGCCGGACACCTGGTACGACCCGAAGGGCAAGCCGTTCCAGCCGCAGATCCACTACTTCGTCGGCGGGGCGACGAAGCTCTACGGCGCCGCGCTCTACCGGCTCCGCAAGGAGGACTTCGGCGAGCTCCGCCACCACGACGGCATCTCGCCCGCGTGGCCGATCACCTATGACGAGCTCGAGCCCTACTACACACTGGCCGAGCAGCTCTACCAGGTGCACGGCGCGCGCGGCGAGGATCCGACCGAGCCGCCTGCGAGCGCGCCGTACCCGTTCCCGGCCGTCTCGCACGAGCCGCGCATCCAGCAGCTCTCGGACGACCTCGAGCGGGCCGGCCACCACCCGTTCCACGCACCGTGCGGGATCCGCCTCCTCGAGGACAACATGCCGTACAGCCCCTGCGTGCGCTGCATGAACTGCGACGGCTTCCCCTGCGCCGTCCACGGCAAGTCCGACGCGGAGGTGTTCGGCGTGCGGCCCGCGCTCGAGCACGACAACGTCACGCTGCTGACGAACGCGAAGGCGACGAGACTCGGCACCAACGACGCGGGCACAGCCGTCACGGAGGTCGTGGTCGAGCACGGCGGCGAGACCGTGAGCTTCTCGGCCGACATCGTCGTGCTCGCCTGCGGCGCGGCCAACACCGCCAGGCTGCTGCTCACGTCGGCGAGCGACAAGCACCCGAACGGCCTGGCGAACGGCTCCGACCAGGTTGGGCGCAACTACATGTTCCACGCGAGCCAGGCCGTGCTGGCGCTGTCCCGCGAGGAGAACCCGACGGTCTTCCAGAAGACGCTCGGGCTCAACGACTTCTACTTCGGCTCGGACGAGGACGAGTTCCCGCTCGGGAACATCCAGATGGTCGGCAAGTCGCAGGAGCCGATGTTCCGCGGTGAGAAGCCCACCGAGACGAAGCTGGCGCCGCACTGGACGCTCGAGCGGATTGCCCGCCACGCGATCGACTTCTGGCTCTCGACCGAGGACCTGCCCATGCCCGAGAACCGCGTGACCGTGGATCGCGACGGCAAGCTCACGCTCGCGTACACGCCGACGAACGACGTCCCCAAGCAGAAGCTCTACGACAAGCTCCGGTCGCTGCTCGGCAAGCTGGACATGAACGAGGGCCACCTGATCAAGCGCTTCGCCTACATGAAGAACGAGATCCCAGTCGCAGGTGTCGCGCACCAGGCGGGCACGTGCCGGTTCGGCAGCGATCCCGCGACGTCGGCGCTGAACGTGGACTGCCGCGCCCACGAGCTCGACAACCTGTACGTCGTCGACACGAGCGTCTTTCCGAGCATCGGCGCCGTCAACCCTGCGCTGACGGCGATGGCCAACTCACTGCGGGTCGGCGATCACCTGCTCGGGCGCCTGGGCGGCTGACCAGGGCTAGGCCGTGGCCGCCGCCGGGGCGATCTTCCCGTCGGCGAGCACGAGCACCTCCTCGACGAGATCGAGCCCTTCGGGCCGGTGCGTGATCAGCAGCACCGAGGTGTCGCCCGCGGCGGCGAACACGTCGCGCACCAGCTTCTGCGCCGCCGGCGGATCGAGGTGAGCCGTCGGCTCGTCGAGCACGAGCACGTACGGATCGGCGAGCAGGGCGCGGGCGACGACGACGCGCTGCCGCTGGCCGCCCGAGAGCTCCGCGCCCTGCTCGCCGACCAGGGTGTCCGCGCCGTCCGGGAGCGTGACGATCCAGTCCCAGATCCCGGCCCGCCGAAGAGCCTGCTCGACCTCGTCGTCGCTCGCCTCCGGGCGGGCGAGGCGGACGTTCTCGCGGATGCTCGTCGAAAAGAGGTGGGAGTCCTGGCCGGCGACGGCGATCGCCCGGCGGACGTCCTCCTGGCGGTATTCGCGCAGGTCGCGTCCGCCGAGTGTGACCCGGCCCGCCTCGGGGTCGAGGAACCGCAGCAGGAGGTTGGTGACCGTGGTCTTCCCGGCGCCGCTCTCGCCGACCAGTGCGACGCGGCCTCCGGGGCCGAGCGACAGGCGCGCGCCGTCGAGCACCGGTGCTTCGCCGCCCGGGTAGCGCGCGCGGACGTCCTCGAGAGCGACCGTCGCCCGCCGGTGCGGCGGCGGCACTGGCTCGGCTGGATCGCTGACGAGCGGCTCGCGGTCGACCAGCTCCAGGACGCGGCGCCCGGCGGAGAGCGTCGCAGCCAGCTCGCGCGCCGCGGCCGACAGCGGCTGCACCGCCTCGAAGGAGGCGAGCGCCAGGAGCGCCAGCATCGCGATCCACACCCGGTCGAGGTGCCCGGCCGCGTGTGCCGAGACGGACACGGCGAGCACCCCTGCGACGGTCGCCCCGACGACGACCAGCCCGAGGCCGTCGCCGGCGCCCGCGGCGAGCGCATCGCGGCGCGCGATCCGCACGAGCGCCCGATCGGCGGCGCGCACGCGGGCCAGACGCTCCTGCTCCTGCCCGTAGACGACGAGCTCCGGCGCGGCCTGCAGCAGCTCGACGAGCTCGGACGTGAGCTCGCCCCGCGCGGCGGCCTGCCGCTGCCCGGCGCGACGCCCGAGCGACCCCGCGACCGCGGGCACCGCGACGCCGGCCAGCACGAGACCGACCGCGAGCACGACCGCAGCGGCCGGGAGGAAGGACGCGGCGACGCCGACGCAGGCGGAGCCGGCCACAACTGCGACGAGCGGCGGCCCGACTCCGCGCAGGTGGAGGTTCTCGAGCGCGTCCACGTCGGCGACCATCCGCGAGAGCAGGTCACCGCGCCGGTAGCCGTCGAGCTCCACCGGCGCCAGCGGCTCGATCCGCTCGTAGACGCGGACGCGGACGCGCCCGAGCACGCGGAAGGCGAGGTCGTGGGAGGCGAGTCGCTCCAGGTAGCGCACCACCGGGCGTGTGAGGCCGAAGAACCGGACGGCGACGATCGCGACGGTCAGCGAGAGGATCGCCGGCCGCTCGGCGGCGCGGGAGATCAGGTAGCCGGCCGTGGCCATCAGGCCGACGCCGCAGACGACCGTGGCCGCGCCGAGCAGCACCGAGACGGCGACGCGGGGCCGCGGCGCATGCGCCAGCGAGAGCAGCCTTCGCAGCGTCGCGGTCATACGGTCACTCCCGCCGTGGGCACGCTCGCCCGGCCGCCGGCGAGCAGGACGACGCGGTCGGCGCGCCGCACGAGCTCCGGCCGGTGAGCGATCACGAGCAGCGTGCGGCCGTCGCGAAGCCGCTCGACCGCCGCGGCGACGAGCTCGGCGTTCACGGGGTCGAGATCCGCCGTCGGCTCGTCGAGGATCACGAGCGGCGCGTCCCGAAGGAAGGCCCGCGCCAGCGCGATGCGCCGCCGCTCGCCGGCCGAGAGCGTCCGCCCGCCGTCGCCGACCCGTGTCTCGTACCCGTCGGGCAGCCCGAGCACGAAGTCGGCGGCACCGGCGAGACCGGCCGCCCTGCACACCCGCTCTTCCGTGGCCGACGGGTCTCCCAGCCGGATGTTGTCGGCGACGCTGCCGCGGACGATCGCCGGCCGCTGCGGCACCCAGGCGACCTGCTCTCGCCACGCCTCGGGCCGGCAGAGGGCGAGGTCGACGCCGCCGACCGTCATGCGGCCGGCCGTCGGCTCGACGAGGCGGAGCAGGAGGTCGGCGACGGTGCTCTTGCCGGCTCCGCTGGCGCCGACGAGGGCAACCGTCTCTCCCGGACAGAGCTCCAGGTCGAAGCCGTCGAGCACGAGCTCCCGGGCGGACGGGTACGAGAAGGCGACACCCTCGAGCCGTACGGGTGCCCGGTCGGGTCGCGGGGGCACCTGCGAGCCGCCCGCGCCCACGGCTGATGGTGCCTCCAGGAGCCCGAGCAGGCGCTCGGCGACGGCGAGGCCGTCCGCACTCGCGTGGTACTGCGTGCCGAGCTGCCGCAGCGGCAGGTACAGCTCGGGCGCCAGCACGAGCACGGTCAGCGCCGCCTGCAGCCCGATGCCGCCGCCGACCAGTCTGACGCCGATCGTCACCGCGACGAGCGCCACGCCGAGCGTCGCCGCCAGCTCCAGCACGGAGCCGGAGAGGAATCCGATGCGGAGCGTCGCCATCGTCGTCCGGCGGTAGCGCTCGCTGACCTCCGCGATCGTCGCCGCCTGCGCCCGGCCGCGGTTGAAGGCGCGCAGGGTCGGCAGGCCGCGCACGACGTCGAGGAAATGTGTCGACAGGAGCCTGAGCGCCTGCCAGCGCTCGCGGGTCTTCTCCTGGGTGTAGCGCCCGATCAGCCACATGAAGATCGGAACGAGCGGCAGCGTCGCCAGCATGATCAGCGCCGAATCGACGTCGATCGAGAAGACGAGACCGATGACCGCGAGCGGCACGAGACACGCGAGGACGACCTGGGGCAGGTAGCGCGCGAAGTAGGCCTCGAGCGCGTCGACTCCCTGGACGGCGGCGGCCACGATCTCCCCGCCCGCGACCCCGTCGACCGCCGTCGGCTGAGTACGCAACCGGCGCTCCACGACCGCGAGCCGAAGCTCCGAGAGCACCGTCTGCGCCGCCCGCCGCCCCGCGACCTCGAACGACCAGGCGAGGGCGCCGCGGCCGGCGAAGACGAGGGCGAGCGCCACGATGTCCGTGGAGACGTCCGCGAGCGGCGCGCCGTAGAACGCGCGGGCGACGATCCTCGCGATCAGCACGGCCTGCAGCAGGACGAGCAGCGCAGTGCCGAGACCCGCCGCCGTGTCGATGCCGAGCAGCACCCGGACTGCCCTGGCCCGCCCGACGAGCCGCGGGTCGAGATGACCCACTAGCCCGTCGGTTCAGGCGGCGCGGGCGGAGCGGCATCGTCCGCCTGCCCGCCGCCGAGCCGTTGGCGGAAGACGTGGTACGTCCAGCCCTGGTAGAGCAGCACGACTGGGACCAGGATCAGCGCGATCACGGTCATCACCTTGAGCGTGTAGTTCGCAGACGCGGCGTTGCTGACGGTCAGGCTGTTTCCGAAGTCGGTGCTCGAGACCATCACTCGCGGATAGAGGCTCGTGAACAGCGTTGCCACGACCAGCACCGTCCCGAGCGCGGTGGCGAGGAACGCCCGACCGCTCTGCCCCCGGTGGACGAAGAACACGGCGAGGGCGACGGCGGCGATCCCGAGCAGCGCGGGCAGGATCGGCGGGAACACGCTCTTGTCGTTGTTGTCGACGGCGACCGCGACCGTCCAGGCGAAGAACGCGGCCCCGACGAGCGCCGCCGCGATCGAGAGCGTCCGGGCCGCCTGCGCCGCGCGCTGGCAGAGGTCGCCGGTCGTGCGGATGGTCAGGAAGGTCGCGCCGTGGAAGGCAAACAGGAGCACGACGGCCAGGCCGGCGACGACCGTGTACGGCCGGAACAGGTCCCAGAAGGTGCCCGCGAAGTCTCCCGACGAGTTGATCGGCACGCCGTTGACGAGGTTGGCAAGGCCGACGCCCCAGACGAGCGACGCGCCGAAGCTGCCGACGGTGTTTGCCCACATCCACACGGCCCGCCAGCGCAGGCTCTCGCTCTTCGAACGCCACTCGAACGAGATCACACGGATGATCAGGAAGACGAGGACGAGCAGCAGGGCGAGGTAGAAGCCCGAGAACATCGTCGCGTACCAGCTGGGGAAGGCGGCGAACGTTGCGCCGCCCGCGACGACCAGCCAGACCTCGTTCCCGTCCCAGACAGGCCCGATCGTCTGGAACATCACCCCGCGCTCCTCCTCGTCTCGGGGCAGGAACGGGAGCAGCATGCCGACGCCGAAGTCGAATCCCTCGAGCAGGAAGTAGCCGCCCCAGAGGATCGCGATCAGGACGAACCAGAAGATCTGCAGACCCATGGCTAGTAGGCCGCCGCCGGCGCGGCTTCGCCGTCGTCGCCGTCCTCGGTCGAGAGGTCGCGGATCGCGTAGCGCCGCATTAGCCAGATGTCGAGGACGAAGAGCAGCGCGTAGAGCAGCACGAACACGACGAGGCTGATCCCGAGCCAGGTCGTGCTCACGCTCGGGGAGTTCGCGTTGGCCGTCTTGAGCAATCCCTGCACGATCCACGGCTGACGCCCGAACTCGGTCAGACACCAGCCCGCCGTCATGGCGACGAACGGTAAGACGACGGCCCCCACGCCCGTCCAGAGGAACCAGCGCGTTCGCTCGAGTCGCCGCTTCCAGTACAGGAACGCTCCCAGGATCGCCACCAGGACGATGAGGCTGCCCGCATACGCCATCACGCGCATGCTCCAGTAGATGGCCTCGACCGGCGGCAGGTAGTTCCCCTTCCCGTACTGCTTCTGGTACTGCTTGTCGAGCGGAGTCAGGCCTTGCACCGTGCCGCTGAACGAGCCGGTGGCGAGATACGAGAGCAGATCGGGAATCTCGATCGAGAAGCTCGGCGTCGGATCGCTCGACGTGAATCCGCCGATCTGGAACAGCGAGAACGAGCAGTGCGTGCAGGTTTCCCACTGCGCCTCGGAAGCGGCGATCTTCATCGGCTGCAACTGCGCGACGAGGATGCCGAAATGGCTGCCGAACCACATGTTCACGCACGCCACCGGCACGAGCACGATCAGTGCCAGCTTGGCCGCCCGCTTGAACGCCTCCGGGCTCCGACCTCGTGCCAATTGCCAGCAGCACACGCCCAGCACCACCGCCGCTCCGGTGGTCAGGCCCGCGAAGATCGTGTGCCCGAACGCCCACAGCGCCCAGTCGCTCGACAGCAGCTTCCAGATGCTCGTCAACTGGGCCTCGCCGTTCACGACCTTGTAGCCGACGGGATCCTGCATGAACGAGTTGGCGACCAGGATGAAATACGCCGAGGCCCAGGTGCCCAGCACCGCGATCCAGATCGTCGCGAGATGGAGCTTCGGTGACAGGCGCTTCCAGCCGAAGACCCAGAGGCCGATGAATGTCGACTCGAGGAAGAAGGCGGCCAGACCCTCGACGGCGAGCGGCGCGCCGAACACGTTGCCGACGAACTTCGAGTACACCGACCAGTTCATCCCGAACTCGAACTCCTGGACGAGCCCGGTCGCGACCCCGATCCCGAAGTTGATCAGGAACAGCGTCCCGAAGAACTTCGTCAGCTTCAGCCACTGCTCGTTCCCCGTCCGGTACCACGCCGTCTGCATGACGGCGACGAGCGGGCCGAGACCGAGCGTCAGCGGGACGAACAGAAAGTGGTAGATCGACGTCGTCGCAAACTGCGCGCGTGCCAGATCCACCGTCGTCGAGGCGAGCGGGCTCAGCGGGCTACCCTCTCCGACGGCGGAAGCTCACGAGCCTTCATTCGAGTCGCGACTGTTGCCGATACTCGCGGGCTCCGGATCATCCCATGCGGATGAAACGCAGCCCGACGGACCGCTAGAGTCGCGGCATGAGCGAGCACGGACGCACGCTCGACCTCCACGACGGCGAGACCGCCGGACTCGCGATCGTGGCCGGAGGGATGCTGGCAGTCGTCCTCGGCTGGATCGTTCACTCGAGGGCGCTGCGCGTGACCGGTTTCCTCGCGGCAGCCGCGGGCAGCAGCCTCTACGCCCGAGCGAAGCTCGCCGAGCGCAGCGAGAAGATCGACTCGGCCGAGAGCCACATCCGCGCGGAGTTCGACGACCTCGACCCGCTGGCGAAGGCGGAGGTCATCGCCAAGCTCGCGCGGCCCGAGTAGCCGGCCCCTCTACGCGGCCGCAGGCTGCGGCGGCTCGCGGTGGCCGCAGAGGTCGCAGACCCACTGGTCGTAGCAGATCGCACGCTCCCAGCCGCCGATGCCGCCCGCATGCACGACCCGCCGGCGGTCGATCCTGACCTGGTGGATGCGCATCGGGTGACCCCGGGGGCAGCGGGGATCCGTGTGGTCTAGAGGGTGATCTTGACGGCGAGTGTCGGCGGGCATCCGCGTTCGATCAGGGACCGGGTCAGGTGCAGGTCGACGTCGGCGTTCGCGAGGAGCACTGCCTGGATCTCGTCGAAGCCCAGCGCGGAGAACTGGTCGAAGCGCCACGCGACGACCGGGTCGTCCTCGTCCTCCATTCCCGTGGAGCCGGCGCCTGCGTGGTGGTGAGCCTGCACACAAAGTGAAACGAGCGTCCGGTAGATCGGTTGTTGAGCGCGCGTAAGTTCTCTGTTCAGGAGAGTTAATGCTGGGACGACGCGGTGATCTTCAGCGCCGCGTCGGTCGTGAACGCCGGGACGGCGAGAGTCTGGCGGCCGGCCGCCACTCCCGCCGCGGCCAGTGTCCGACCCGTCGCCGGGTCGATCCAGACGGCGCGCCCGGCGCGCGCCGGGCTCACGACGACCTTCGCACCGGTCACTGTCACGGAGTGGTTCCTGCCGTCGACGAGGTAGAGGCCGTACTCGTCCGGGCCGCGGAGCGCGTAGGCGCGGAGGTCGGGGCTGCCGGGCGTGGGAGCGGCGACGACGCGGGCGCGCGGGTCAAAGCTGCGCATGTAGCGGGCGAGGACGCGAACGTACCCGCGTTCCTGGGGACCGAGGTAGATGTTGCCGGCAGGGCTCGCGTAGTCCTTCGTCGCGCTCGTGTTCCAGAAGACGAGCGTGGCCTCGGCGAAGAACGCCGTCCACGCACGGAGACGCATGCGCACGGCGGACTCCGGGTCCCAGTTGTGGCCGGTGTTTCCCTGCTCGTCGACGAGCGTGGGCTTGGCGTCGGATCGCGCCGGTTCGGCCCGCAACCGCTGCCACGCGACCCGGTCGGAGTCGAGCTCGGGCTCCGTCTGGTACCAGTGGTCCGATCCGAAGGCGATCCCGGGCAGGTCCGGGCGCGGCCAGCTCGTCCCGACCGGATGGCGATACGGGTCGATTCGGCGCAGGTAGGCGGTGATCCCGGCGTACCAGGCGTCGGATGCGGTCGTCTCGTTCAGCAGCTCCCAGAAGTCGACCGCCGCGCCGTAGCGCTCGACCACGTACTTCACGTAGCGCTCGAGCGCGGCCAGCTCCGGGCCGGTCGTGTCCGTCGTGAACGGCGTCATGCGCCCGAAGAGCACGAACTCGACGCGGAAGCCGTGACGGCGCAGCGACGCGACCAGGCGATCGGCCTCGGCGCCGCCCCGCAGCGAGTAGACGTTGCCGGACGGGTCGATCCGGTCGTAGAGCCCGAAGCTGCAGTTGCTCGGCCCCCACCGGAACAGGTTGAGGCCTGTGGCGGCGAACGTCGTCACATAGGGCTCGAGGCTCGTCCAGCGGGCCGGCGTCCCCTGCCCGCCGTCGAAGCCGAAGCCGGTCAGCGGATCATCGGTATAGACGGTGACCGTGCAGTCCTGGAGACCAATCGGGTCGTACGACTCGCCGTCCGAGAACGTCCAGCGGTACGGGTTCGCCGGGTTGCGCCTGACGAAGCCGGGCGACGAACCGGCGACGACGCGAAAGCTCCCGGAACGGACTGCGGCATGCGAGCCGTCGGCGACGCGGGCCGTCCACCGCCAGGTGCCGACGGAGTCGGGCGCGAAGCGGAACGTCCAAGTGCCGCCGCCCGAGTAGAAGCCTCCGATCGCCACCTTGCGACCGGCCGGGCCGGTCAGCGACACGCGCTCGACGACGTCCTCCCACGGGTTCGTCACCGAGGTCGTGAAACGAAGCGACTGCTCGAAGACGCCGTAGCGTGGCACCTGCACGACCGCACTCGCCACGGCGAGTCGCGACGCCGCGCCGCCGGCGACCAGTGCGAGGCAGAGCACGAGGAAGGCAGCCCCCCTCCCGACCATCTCTCTCGAGAGTAGCCGCGGAGCCGTCGGACGGATTCGGCACGGCTAGCCTCTCGCCGATGGCCCGGGCAGGCACCTCGAGCTCCACCGGGCCCTCGGCGGCCTGGCAGCTGATGCGCAGCCGGGACTTCGGGCCCTACTTCGCGGGAAACGCGATCTCGTCGAGCGGCACCTGGTTTCAGAACCTCGCCGCGTCGCTCCTCGTCTTCCGGCTGACCCACTCCCCTTTCCTCCTCGGCGTCCTGAACATGGCGCAGTTCGCCCCCGTGCTGCTCCTCGCTCCGTGGACGGGGCTCGCCGCCGACCGCCTCGACCGGCGCCGGCTCCTGCTCGTCACGCAACTCTCGGCCGCCGTTCTCAGCGGGACGCTCGCGCTCCTCGCCTGGGGCGGGCTGGCGGCGGTCTGGGTCGTGATCGTGTTCGCGCTCTGCCTCGGCGTCTGCAGCGCCTACGCCGCGCCGGCCTCGGGGGCGCTCGTCGGCCAACTGGTCGGGCGGCACGACCTGCCCTCGGCGATCGGGCTCAACTCGATGGCGTACAACCTCGCCCGTGCGGTCGGACCGGCGCTCGCGGCGGTGACGGTCAACGCGCTCGGCATCCCGGCCGCATTCGCGATCAACTCGGCGTCCTACCTCGCGCTCGTCGCCGCCCTGCTCGTCGTCCGGGCGCGGCCGCAGATCCCGGTCCCGCGCGAGGAGTCGCACCTTCGCGCGAGCCTTCGCTTCGTCCGCGAACGGCCGCGCCTGCTCGCGCTCTTGCTCGTGATCGCGGCCGTCGGCTTCGCGTCCGACCCGGTCAACACCGAGGCGCCGGCGTTCGCGCACGCGTTCGGGGAGGCGGACACGAAGGCGGGCTTCCTGATCGGCGTCTTCGGCGCGGGCGCGGTGGTCGCGGCGTTCACGCTGGCGGGGCGCGTGACCGGCTCGCGGGTGCGCATGGCCGTGACCCTCTCGATGCTCGGCGGCGGGATCGTCGCGCTCTGCCTCTCCCCGTGGCTCTGGCTCGCCTACGTCGTGCTCTTCGTCGCCGGCTTCGGCTACCTCGCGTCGAACACGTCGGCGACGGCCCAGCTCCAGCTCGGCGTGGAGGAGTCGCAGCGCGGGCGGATCATGGCGCTCTGGAGCGTGGCGTTCCTCGGTCTGCGACCGATCGCGAGCCTGATCGACGGGACGCTCGCGGGCGTATTCGGCGTCCGCGTCGCGGGCATCTGTCTCGCACTTCCGGCCCTCGTCGCGGCTGCCCTCATCTTTCGCCGGCGCGACCGACCACTCCGAGCCGACCGGGCAGCAACGGTCTAGCTCGGGCTAGGTCGTCGCCGGCGCGCGACCGATGCGGGCGCGGGCCGCGTCCCAGAACCAGCGCACCTCGCTGCCGCGCGGGAGCAGATCGGAGAGCCGGCCCCCGAGCGCGTGGATGAAGAGCACCACCATCGCGAGCCCACCGGCCGTGTAGGACACGGTGGAGGCGATCGACGCGCCGAGGTCGGCGTGCGACGGGATCAGCAATACGTCGGTCACCGCAGTGACCGCGAACGCCACGAGGATGCCGGCCGTCTCGAGCAGCGGACGGTTCTGCGACGTCAGCGCGGAGCCGAGTTGCTTGATCGCCGCGATCCCGAACGCGCCGAGTGCGAGGATGCGCAGGTCGCGGATCGACCCGTGGAAGTCGCTGCCGAAGATCGTGACGCAGAGGAACGGCGCGGCCGCGATCAGGACGATCGCCGAGATCAGCGTCAGCAGCGCGCCGGCGCGGAACCCGACCGCCGCCTGGCGCGAGGCCTCGCCCCGGTCGGCGCGGACGAGGTCGGGGCGCTGCACGGTCGCGAGCGCGTTCGGCAGGAAGAACAGCACCTCCGCCCACGCGACGGCGACGCTGTAGAGCCCGAGCGACTTCGCGCCGGAGATCGACCCGAGCAGCCACTGGTCGAGCCGGTAGTTGCCGACCATGCCGATCTGGCCCGCGTGCGTCTTGATCCCGAAGCCGACCATGCGCCGCGAGAGCCGCCAGTCGGCCTTGCCGAAGCTGCCCATGCCGAGGTGGACGTACCAGATCAGGAGCACGAGCCCGAGGGTCTGACCGGCCGACCATGCGATCACGGCGCTGCGGACGCTCAGGTGGCCGGTCGCCGCGAGGACGACGTTCGTCGTCGCGTTCCCGATCGGGCCGAGCAGGATGACGATGTTCGCGACCGCGAAGCGGTACTCGACCAGCACGAGCATGTAGAGGTAGTAGGCGAGGATCAGGATCGGCACGGTGCCGAGCGCAATCCAGCGGGTCACCGGGTCGACGTCGCCGCCGACGGCGGGGAAGAGCTTGATCAGCACGCCGACGACGACCAGCGAGATGCCGCCCAGGAGGAGCGACAGCGCCACCGAGGTGCCGGCGAGCGACGGCAGCAGGCGGCGGTCGCGACCGCCGAAGTTCATCACGGCCGACTGGACGCCGAGGTTCGAGAGCTGGGAGACGAGCATCGCCATCGTCAGCACGAATGCCACCTGACCGCGGCCTTCGGGCCCGAGCGCGCGTGAGACGATCAGGACGTTGACGAGGCCGAGCACGGCTCCCGCCACGTTCGAGCCGTACGTCGCGACCACGTTGGCGACCGGCGAGCGCCGCCCGGGCGGCCGCGAAGCGGCCTGCCCATCAGGCGACTCTGTCGGCCGCGAAGCGGCCTGCCCATCAGTCGGCGCCGGCGGCTGCGAAGCGGTCTGTTGCCCATCAGCCCGCGCTGACGGCAGGCTCGCGCGTAGGTCTCGCCCCATGCTCTCATCTTCGGCCCGGATCGCCGACGGCTCAACCCCTTACAGGCCCCGATTCACCGAGAGCAAGGCAGTCCCTCGTCCGAGGGACACTCGGCCGGGGGAGGGAGGCACTGCGACCGCCGCCTATACAGCAGAGCGCCGAGAGCCGACACGCGGCCGGATCCCAGGTCGATCCGTGCGACCGTGCACTAGAGCTTCGAGCAGGCGGGAGCCTTCTTGGCGGCGTCGTCCAGGGGCTTCGTCGAGTACTTGCTGAGGGCGCGGAAGGAGGCGCTGATCCGGTTCGCGGTCGCCTGAATCGTGGCGCTGAGCCCGACGGCCTGCTTGGCGAACGTCTTCGCGTTGTTCGTCGGCAGCGCCTGCGCGGTCTTCTTGCCGTCGGCGAACGCCTTGCTCACCTGCGCGAACCCTGCGAGCACGCCGGACTGGATCTTCGAGCCGTCCTTCACGGCCGGAGGCCCGACGGCCCGAACCTTGTGGATCATCGTGTTCGTGACCGCGACGAGGCCGCCCAGGAACTGGACGAGCCTGTTCCTGGCGGCAGGGAGGTCGGCCTTGCTCTTTGCGTCGAGACCGTTGACGGTCTTCGAGAGGGCGGTCGCGCTCGACTTGACGGACTTCTCCCAGGTGACCACCGAGCCGCAGAAGACGGTGACCCACTTCTTCGGGCTCGCATTTTGGGAGGCGCCCGCCGCGACGCTGCTCAGCACGAGGGCGAGCAGCAGGCACGCGGTGACGGCCACGATCTTGGACGTCGGTCTCACGAGGATTCCTTTCCGTTCGAGGACTGGGCGGACGGAGAGCCTCGCTCCAGCTTAGCCTCGGCGGCGGCCTGCTCCGCCACCCTGTCCCGCTTGGCGGCACGCAGGAAGATCCAGCCGACGATCGCGAGCGCAACGAAGCCGACGACGATGCCCGCAGCCGCGATCACCGCGACCGCGGTCTCCTGGGACACCGCGAAGACGAGCCCGGTCAGCGTACGACCGCGTCCCCGCGGCGCCTGACCGCGCTGTCGAGGATCGCACCGATGACCCCGTCGGCGTCGAGACCGGCCACCGCCGCGGCCGCGTAGATCCCCGCGCCCTCCTCGAGCGACGGCAACGGGTTGACCTCGAGGAACCAGAGCTTCCCGTCCTCCGCGAGCCGGAAGTCCGCACGCCCGACGTCGCGGACGCAGAACGCTCCGAAGATCGTGCTCGCAGCCCGGGCGAGCTCGTCGGCCTGCTCGAGCTCGAGCCGTGCAGGCGCGAGTACCTCGACATCCTCCGGTCGCTCGTTCTTGAGCTCGTAGCCGTAGATCGACGCCGTGGGGTCGGCGAACTCGTACTCGACCGCGGCCAGCACGCCCACCGGCTCGAGGAAGGCGACGCTGATGTCTCGTCCGGCGACGAAGTCCTCGACGAGCACGCCGGCGGGAAAGCGGCGGAGCGCGCGCTCCACCGCCTCGGGCACGACCTGCGCATCGCTGACCACTGCGCTCGCGTCGATCCCCTTGGAGCTGCCCTCGAAGTTCGGCTTCACGATCACGGGCCTGTCCCACCGATGTCCGGCGATCTCCTCTGGAGCGAGCACGAACTGGGCCGCCGGAGTCGCGACACTCGCACCCCGTGCGACCAGCTTGGACAGATGCTTGTCGAGCGTCACGGCACAGGTCCAGGCGTCGGAGCCCGTGTAGCGAAGCCCGAGCTCCTCGTAGAGCGCCGGGAAGAACGCCTCGCGATACCGTCCCGCCCGTCCCTCCGCGGTGTTGAACACGAGCGCGGGAGCGGCGAGTCGCAGCCGCTCGACGAGGTCGGCGACAGGCAGGCCCGCGTCGACCAGTTCGACCTCGTGCCCGAGCCGCTCCAGCGAGCCGGCGATGAACGCCACCGTCTCGGGCGTGTCGAACTCGGCCTCGGACTCGTCCCGCTCTCGGCAGAGGTTGAAGGTGAACGCCGTTCGCACCGTGTGACCGTAGCGCCCGCCACGCCGGCCCGGAAGCGGCGGCCGTGCGATTCTCAGCGCGTCGTGCAGGCGCTGAGGCGAAATCTGGCCGAATCGTGGGCGGCGCTTGCCGCCGTTCTCGGGCGCCGCGACCTCCGGCTCCTCAGCCTCGCGCTCGCGGGGTCCTGCGTGGGCCACTGGTCCTACGTCGTGGCCGTTTCCGTCTACGCCTATCACGCGGGCGGCGCGAGCGCGGTCGCGGTCGTCTGGCTCATACGGATGATCCCCGCCGCCGTCTGCTCCCCGTTCGCGTCGGTACTCGGTGACCGCTACTCGCGTGTGCGGGTGCTGGTCACGACGGATCTCATCCGGGCGAGCCTGATGCTCGTCGCGGCGGCAGCGGTCTGGTCGGACGCGCCGCCGACGCTCGTGTTCGCGCTCGCCGCCGCAGTCAGTCTCGCCGCCACACCGACGGCGCCGGCGTTCGCCGGGCTGATGCCGGAACTCGCGACGACGCCCGCAGAACTGACGGCCGCAAACGTGACGGCGCAGACCATCGAGAGCGTCGGCTTCTTCGCCGGCCCGGCGCTCGGCGGTCTCCTGGTGGCCTTCACCGACGTCGGGGCGGCGATCACGGTCACGGCCGTGCTCGTGCTCTGGTCGGCCGTGCTCACGAGCCGCATCCGTCCACCCGTGCGCCCGGCGAGGGCGGCAACTGCGCCCGCCGAGAGCGTCGTGTCCGAGCTCACAGGGGGCGTGCGTGCCATCAGGAGCGACGACCGGCTACCACCGCTGATCGCCCTCCTGACTGCGACGACGCTCGTCGACGGCGCCCTCGAGGTGTTCATCGTCGTCGTCTCGCTCCAACTCGTCGGACTCGGGAACGCCGGCGTCGGGTATCTGAACGCCGCCTTCGGGATCGGCGCACTCGTCGGCGCGCTGGCGTCCGTGCTCCTCGTCGGCGTCCGCCGGCTGAGCATCCCTTTCGTCGCGGGCGTGCTTCTGTGGGGGATCCCGATCGCGCTCCTGGCCGCAACGACCGAACCTGCGGCCGCGCTCCTGCTACTCGGCCTGGTCGGCGTCGGCAACACGTTCTTCGACGTGGCCGGTACGACGCTCGTCCAGCGCGCCGTCCCGGCCGCCGCCCTGTCGCGTGTCTTTGGCGTCATGCAGTCGCTGTGGCTCGCGGCGATCGGGGTCGGCGCGGCGATCGTGCCGGTGCTCATCTCTGCATTCGGACTACGTGCGGCGCTCGTGGCGACGGGGCTCTTCCTCCCGGCACTCGTGGCCGTCGTGGGTCGCCGCCTCGTCCGGATCGACGCCAGCGCCTCGGCCCCCGACCGCACGACGCTTGCACTCATCCAGGGCGTGTCGCTCTTCGCGCCCCTCGCGCCGCTCACGCTCGAGCGCCTCGCGCTGCGCGTGCTGCCGGAGAGCTTCGCGGCCGGCGACGAGATCATCGGAGAAGGGGATCCGGGCGACCGTTGCTACGTGATCGCCGAAGGACGAGTCGACGTTTCGACAGGAGGGCGATTCGTCGCATCGCTCGGCCCGGGCGACTACTTCGGCGAGATCGCACTGCTCAGAGACGTCCCGAGGACGGCGACGGTCGAGGCCCGCGAGCACGTGCGTGCGCTCGCGCTCGAGCGGGCGGATTTCCTGGAGGCGCTGTCGGGCTCGGGCGCCGCCGTCCAGATCGCGGATGCGGAGATCGGAGCCCGGCTCGCCGGCCTGCACCAGGTGCGGCGGAAGGGTCGGGTCGGCGTCTAGTCTCCGGGCGTGCGCTCGCGGATCACGGGACTGGCGGCCCTCGCGGTCGTGGCCGCCGGCTTGCACGTGTCTTCGGTGGCAGCGGCCGGGAGCGCTTCGGCTTGCTCGACCTCGCTTGCGAAGAGCGCGGTGGCGAGTGCGAAGCCGCGCATCCCGAGCCCGGCCGGCGGCCTTATGACCGTCGCGCCCGGCTCGATCGACGAGGTCGTCTGCTTCGACTTCACCCGCGACGGCCGCACAGACCTGGCGTTGACGGTGGCGAGCGGCGGGACGGCCGGCGACATCGGGTGGCTCGTCCTCCGGCGCACCGGGACCGGCTGGCGCCTCGCGCTCGGCCGGAACGGCTACAAGGTCGGCATCACCCGCATCGGCGGCGACATCGTCAACTCGCAGCCCGTCTACGGGAAGAGCGACCCGAACTGCTGTCCGACCGGAGGCTTCGACCACCGGCGCTTCCACTGGAACGGCAGCCGCTTCGTGCTCGTCCGTACCTGGCACACGAAGACCTCCACGCCCTAGCGTCGACGATGGCAAAAAGGCGTCGTTCCATCGTCGCCGGTAGGACATTTGACACAGACTCGGCACGATCTACCTGCACGGCATCCGCTGTCATGAGAATCCCGTCCTCGCATCGGCCACACGCCGTGAGTTGCCGCGAAGTCCAGGCCTTGCCCGGGCGTAGCTCGCACGGCGCGTTACGCGACCACCTGGGGAAGGGGGCTCACGGGGGAAACCGGCCGTTTCCCCCGTGTGCTCAGACGTGCAGGGGGATCGACTGTCTGAAGCGGAAGACGTTGCCCGGGTCGTAGCGGCGCTTGATCGACACGAGCCGGGACAGGTTGGAGCCGTAGTACGCCTGCGGGCGGCCGGCGAGGTCGGGGTCGATGTAGTTCACGTACGACTGACCGGAGACATACGGCCGCATGGCCGCGGAGAAGGCACGCAGCCACGCGAGGTTGGTGGCTGCCTGCGAAGGCGCGTTCCAGTAGGCGAGGTACTGCAGCGAGCAGAGCATGTCGCGGTGCACGAACGCCGTCGCCGCCTTCGGCACGCGGTTGAGCGCACCTCCGTAGGAATCGAGGAGCAGCGTTCCGCTTCCCGGCGCCCGCGCGATGGCTGAGACGATCACCGCGGCCGCAGCGGGCGGCAGCGCACGACGGACGTAGTCGGACTTGGCGGCGAAGGTCGCACGCGTGAGCTTCCCGAACGGTTCCAGGTGGCACGCGGAAACCGGTCCGCAGCCGGCCCAGTACTGGACGGCGGTCAGGTACGGCCGCCGCTTCACGCTCACGCTCTCCGGCGGAACCGCGGAGACGAGCGGGCCGAGCAGCGCCTGAAGACGCGCCGGGGAGCCGATCAGCTGGCCCGAGACGCGAACGGTCGGCGAGCCGCCGCCCGAGCCGAGATTGCAGACCGAGAACAGCTCGTCGGGCGCGTGCGGCGCCCACGTCTGCCAGGCGGCGATCACGGCCTTCGCCTGCGCCCAGTGCCACGAGGCCGTGAAGGTCGACACGGTCGAGATCGCAGTCGTCCTGAAGCGGTACTCGGTGGCGATCCCGAAGTTTCCGCCGCCGCCGCCGCGGCTCGCCCAGTACAGGTCGGGGTTCTCCGTCGCCGAGCACGTGCGCACCCTTCCGTCGGCGGTGACGAGCATCAGCCCGAGCAGGTTGTCGCTGGTCGTCCCCAGCTTCCGCGAGAGGAAGCCGACGCCGCCGCCGAGCACCTGGCCCCCGATCCCGACGGTCGCGCACGACCCGGCCGGGATCGTGACGCCGTGAGCAGCGAGCCCGGCGTAGACGTCGATGAGCTTCGCCCCCGCTCCGACCGTGGCCTTCAGGCCCGGGCGCACGCCGACCGCGGCCAGCCTCGACACGTCGACGACGACGCCGTCCGGCACCGACGAGTACCCGCCGTAGCTGTGGCCGCCGCCGCGCGGGGCGATCCTGATGCCGTGCCTGCGCGACCAGGCAATCGTGCGCTGGACATCGCCGACGCTCTGGCAGTAGACGACGGCGAGCGGCCGGTATGCGTCGAAGCGGGTGTTGTAGAGCTCGTGCGCGCGCGGGTAGCCGGCGCTCGTGCGCCCGACAACCGTCCCGTGGATCTCGCGCTGGAGCTCGGCAAGCGGCGGCGGCAGGCTCGCGTCGGAGCGGCTCTTCCTGGGCCCCCGCGACAGGAGCGCGACGGCGCCTGCCTGTCGAAGGAAGGCGGCACGGTCGAGCCCGTCCACGGATTCGAGGTTACTGGAAGCCGAAGGTGCGCTTGAGGCGCGAGAAGAAGCTGCCGCTCACGCGCTCGTCGGCGACGCTCTCCCAGGCAGGCTCGGCGGTTGCCGACTGCGGATCTGCCTCCGTCGCGGCCGGGCCGGCAGCAGGAGCTGGTGCCTCGGCGGTCACGCTGGCGAGCTGCTGCTGGAGGCTCTCGACCTCGTCGGCGAGCATCAGGATCGCCTTCGCGGCCGCGCGCGTCTCCTCGTTCGACGCCCGCTCCTCGAGGCGCTGCGCCCAGGTCCGGAGCTCCGCGATCTGCGTGGCTTCCACCCGTGCAGTATCGACTTTTCCGGGCCAGGACTCAAATCGTCTCCGGAAACGAGCTGCGGCGCCTTCCGGCGCCGCAGGAGCACATCCAGGTTCCGCCCGGAGGCTTGTGGGTCAGTCTCCCCAGTCGAAATCGCGCGAGCGGCCCCACATGCCGTCCTCTTCCGAGACCGGAGCCGAATCGGGGGCGGCGGCGGCCTCGGTCCACGCCTGCAGCGCCTCCTCCGGCTCGACGGTCTCGATCGGGTCGGCGACGGCTGCCGGCAGAGGATCCAAAGCCGGCTCGGTGCCGTCCATCGTCTCCTCGAGGCGAGCCTGCTCCTCGGTCTTGAACAGCGGGTGGTTCTGGAACGGGTCGTCGTGCGCGTAGCGTGCGAGCGGTAGGTCTCCTTCGAGCTCGGCGTTCCGTCGCTTCAGCTCGAGGTGCTCTTCGATGATCTTGGAAAAGATCGAGGGTGTCTCCACCGGCATCCGTACCTCCTGGTGCGGTTTGAAGGCCCGACGATTGTAACGGATCGATGAAGATTCGTTCCGAGAGGTGATGCTCCTCTTAGCGAGCGTCGAGCGCCGACAGGGCGATCTCGGCCTCGGCGAGGAGGGTCGTCGCGCCCATCTTCGCGCACTGTTCGCCGGCGAGCCGGAGCTCGGCGGACGCCCTCTCCTCGTCGCCGACCATCGCGAGCGCCTCGCCGAGCGTGACACGCGCGCGCGCCAGCTCGAGGGCGCTGTCGCGCGAGCCGAGGATCTCGAGCGCCTCCCGCGCGTTGGTCCTCGCGGCTTCCGGGTCGCCGGCCGCAGCCGCGACGTAGGCACCGGCGACGCACGCAGTCGCCCGGGCCTGCGGATCGGCCGCCGGGACGGCCGCGAGCGCAGCCCCGGCGGCGGCTTCGGCCTCGTCCACCCGGCCGAGGCGGGCGAGCAACTCGGCGAGGCCGGCGTTCAGGTCGGAGACGAGCCATCCGCCCGAGGGTTTCGCGAGCTCGAGCGCCTCTCGCAGCCGCCGCTCGGCGTCGTCCGGATCGCCGCGGTCGAAGGCGTAGCGCGAGAGCGCGCGGAGGTTCTGGATCCGGAAGTAGCTGTCGCCCGTCCGCTCGAACCACTCCTGTGCCCCGAGCGCGAGCCGCTCCGCCTCCTCGGGGCGGCCGCGGTGGTAGGCGATGAGCGCGTGCATGAAGGTCGCGCGCGTCTCGTCACGGCGGCTCCCCAGCTCGGAGCCGATCGCGGCGCTCCGGGCCAGCGCGGCCTCGGCCTGCTCCAGCGCGCCGCCTCCGAAGAGCATGAACCCGAGGCGAAGCAGGCCCTCCGCGAGCAGCGCGTTGTCGTCGAGCCCGGCCGCGAGGTCGAGCGCACGCTCGAGCTCGGCGACGGCGAGGTCGAGGTCGCCCGCGAAGTCGCGGTCGAACTGCGCGAGCTCGAACAGGGTCTGCACCTGCAGCTTCGTGTCTCCCGTCTCCTCGGCGATCGCGATCGCGTCGACGAGCGGCAGGCGGGCGTCCGCGCCCCGGCCCTGCTTCTGCAGCACGTTGCCGAGGCCGACCAGCGCGGCACCGCGCAGATCGCGCCGGCCGAGGGTCGCAGCGTCCGACGCCACCGAGAGGAACCGCTCACACGCCTCGTCGAGGCTGCCGAGCGCGGCCAGGACCCGTCCCCGCCGCAGACGCAGCTCGACCGCGGTCTCCGGATACTCGTCGGCTACCAGCTCCAAGGCCCGCTCGTAGAACCGATCGGCCTCCCGCAGTCCCTCGCGGCGCTCGGCCTTCAGCGCGGCGGCGCGCAGCGCCTCGACTGCAGGCAGAACGGGAGCCGGCACGGGGCTGCGCTCGAGCTCCCAGGCGAGCCGGCACGCCTGCTCGAGGTGATGCGCGCCGATCTCGACGAACTCGTCCCGCTCCTGGCGCTCAGCGATCCACGCGGCACAGCGAACGTGCAGGTCGGCGCGTACCCCTTTGGGCAGGCGCCCGTAGGCGACCTCGCGGATGAGGTCGTGCTTGAAGGCGAACTCCCGCTCGCCGCGCACGGTCGAGGTCCCGCGCTCCTCGGCGACGTTCAGGCCGGCGAGCGCCTCGAGCGCGCCCTCGATGTCCTCGACGACGCCGTTCAAGCTCGCGACGGCTCCCGGCCAGAACGAGCTGCCGACGACTGCCGCCCGCAGGGCCAGGTGCCGCTGGAGGTCGGGCAAGCGGTCGAGCCGGGCGCCGATCATCGAGCGCAGGCTCGGCGGCGCGGCCACCGGCGCCCCGCTGTCGAGCAGGCCCTCGCCTGCCAGCATGTGCACCGTCTCCTCGAGGAAGAGGGGATTGCCTTCCGCCGCCATCAGTACCGACTCGAGGCCGGCCGGCCGCTCGACAGGGCCGAGGAGCTCTGCGACGAGCGTCTCGCTCTCCGCCGCCGTCAGCGGCGGAAGCGACATCACGAGCCGGCGGTCGCCGAGCGCGACGAGCGCCGGCTGCGTGTCCGCGATCTCGGGCCGGGCAGAGCCGAGGATCAGGACGGGCCGGTCGGCGCCCTCGAGGAAGCCGATCAGCTCGATCAGCGCAGGGTCGGCCCAGTGCAGATCCTCGAACGCGAGGATGATCGGCGTCGCGGCTACGAGCTCGACCGCCCGCCGCACGCCCCAGCGCAGCTCGCCCTCGGTGATCCCTTCGGCTGCGCCGTCAGGACGGCCGGCGCCGGTACCGAGGACGGCGTCGAGCGAGGCAACGATCGTCCGCAGGCCGTCGGTCTCCGGAGGCGCCTCGTCCACCGCCTGGTCCGCCCCCGCCGTCAGGAGCAGCTCAGCGATCGGCGCGTAGGCTCCGGCCTCCCCGTAGGCGAGGCAGCGCCCCCAATAGACGGGCGCTCCGGTGCGCTCGGCGAATGCTGCGAGCAGCCGCGTCTTACCGGTGCCGGCCTCCGCCAACACGAGGGCGGTGGCCGGCCGGCCGTCGTCTCGGACACGGCGCCACTGGTGGTCGAGGGCCGCCAGTTCGCGCCGCCGGCCCACGAGCGGTGCGTCCGAGTGGCGGCGGGCCGGAGACTCCTTCAGCCGGACCGCCTCCCAGACCTCGACCGGCTCGGCCTTCCCACGGGCACCGAGCGCGTCGGCGGCCATGTATTCCACCGCGTGCGAGGTCGCCTCGTACGTCTCCCGGCCGACGAGAACCGCCCCCGGGCGGGCGGCGGACTGGATCCGCGCGGCAGTGTTCATCACGTCGCCCATGGCAAGCGTCTCACCGGCGGCGGCCGCTGCCTGCGTCCGGACGAGCGCCTCGCCGGTGGCGATCCCGATCCGCACCTCGAGGGCGAGCCAGGCGTCAGCGGCGTTCAGCGCGGCGATCGCCTCACGGACGCCGAAGGCGGCCCGCAACGCCCGCTCGGGATCGTCCTCGTTGGCGATCGCCGCTCCGAAGAGTGCGACGACAGCGTCGCCGATGAACTTCTCGACCGTGCCCCCGAACCGCTCGAGCTCGGCCCGTACCCGTTGGTGGTAGACGCGCAGGCGTGCGCTGACGTCCTCCGGGTCGTGTCGCTCGGCGCGCGCCGTCGAGCCGACGAGGTCGACGAAGACCGCTGTGACGAGCTTCCGCTCCTCGGCTCCCGGGGCAGGAGCGACAGTCTCGAGGGCCAGCCCGCAGGAGAGGCAGAAGCGGGCGTGTGACGGATTCTCTTCCGCGCAGCGGGAACAGCGCGTCATCGAGCCGTCAGCAGCACCTCGGGAACTCCTTCGGCGGCGGTGGGCCTGGACCGGTGAACGAGAGCCCGGGCACCTTCACGTTGATCGGCCGCCACGACGAAGAGCAAGGCGATCGACTTCCGCTTCATTCGACACCTCCGACGGCGACAGGGCCTGCCAGCCGGAGGATCGTAACTCGTCTCCACCTAGACCGACGGTTGCGCGACGCCGAGCGCGTCGCGGACGATCCGGTCCTGCTCGGCCAGGTGTGCGGTCGGATAGCCCTCGCTCGGGCTCGCCCGCCAGGACCGCCCGACATAGCGGAGGTGGACGCGCCGCGCGGCGCCCTCGGCGAGCGCGTCCTCGAGCCGGTGGCGGATCGAACGGTAGGCGCCCATGTTCAGCGGCTCCTCCTGCGCCCAGACGAGCTCCGCGAGCTCCGGATAGGACGCGATCAGCGCCTCCACCGGCTTCGCCGGGAAGGGGTAGAGCTGCTCCAGGCGGGCGATCGCGACACCGGTCGCCGCGGGCCGCTCGTCGTGGCCTGCGAGGTCGTAGTAGATCTTCCCCGAGCAGAGGACGAGCCGCCGCACGGCAGCCTTGTCCGCGCTCGCGTCGTCGATCACCGGCGCGAACGACCCCGAGTCGAGGTCGGCGAGTGTCGCGGAGGCGTCCTTCAGCCGGAGGAGACCCTTGGGCGTCATCAGGACGAGCGGCCGCGGCGTCGCGTCCAGCGCCTGCCGGCGCAGCAGGTGGAAGTACTGCGCCGAGGTCGAGACGTTGGCGACACGGATGTTGTCCTGCGCAGCCGACTGCAGGAACCGCTCGAGACGCGCGCTCGAGTGCTCGGGCCCGTTCCCCTCGTACCCGTGCGGGAGCAGCAGCACGAGGCGGGACGTCTGCCGCCACTTCGACAGGCCGGAGACGAGGAACTGGTCGACGATCACCTGCGCGCCGTTGACGAAGTCGCCGAACTGCGCCTCCCAGAGGACGAGCGCCTCCGGGGCCGCGACGGAGTAGCCGTACTCGAAGCCGAGTGCGCCGAACTCGGACAGCGGCGAGTTGTGCAGCTCGAAGGCGGCGGCCGCCTCTGCGATGTGCTGGATCGGCGCATAGCGCTCTCCCGTGTTCGGGTCGTGGAACACGAGGTGCCGCTGCGAGAACGTGCCGCGCTCCGTGTCCTGGCCGGTCAGGCGGATCGGGATGCCGTCGACGAGCAGGCTGGCGAACGCGAGCCCCTCGGCGTGGCCCCAGTCGATGCCGCCCCCGTTGGAGCCGGCAGAGCCGAGCGCCTGGACACGCCGTTCGAGCTGCCGCGCGAGCTTCGGGTTGACCGTGAATCCCTCAGGGGTCGAGACGAGCTCGGCGTCGAGCGCGCGGAGGCGGTCGGCGGCGACCGCGGTGTAGACCTCGGCGGGCCGCGCCCGCAGCGTCGGCGGCTCGGCCGCGACCGGCTCGGCGAGCGCCGCCTTCAGCCGCTCGTGCGCCGCTCGCAGCTCCTCGAACGGGCGGTCGAACATTTCCTGCGCCTCTGCGGCGGAGACGACGCCCTCGGCGACGAGCCGCTCGGCGTACTGCTCCCGCGCCGTCGGCTGCTCTGCGATCCGGGCCGTCGGCAGGGGCTGCGTGTAGGCGGGCTCGTCCTGCTCGTTGTGACCGAAGCGGCGGTAGCCGACGAGGTCGACGACGACGTCGTGACCGAAGCGGCCGCGATAGGCGAGCGCGAGGCGGACGGCGGCGATCGCGGCCTCCGGGTCGTCGGCGTTGACGTGCACGATCGGCGCGTCGAAGCCCTTCGCCAGGTCGGACGAGTAGCGCGTCGAGCGGCCCTCGCTCGGGTCGGTGGTGAAACCGACCTGGTTGTTCGTGATCAGGTGCAGCGTTCCGCCCGTCGAGTAGCCGGGAAGCCCCTCGAGGTTGAGCGTCTCTGCGACCACCCCCTGGCCCGCGAAGGACGCGTCGCCGTGGATCAGGACGGGCATGGCGACGGACGGGTCGTGGATGCCTTCTCCGGACGACCGGTCGGTCTGCTCGGCCCTTGCAAAGCCCTCGACGACGGGGTCGACCGCCTCGAGATGGCTCGGGTTGGACGCGAGCGTGACCGCGATCTCGCCGGTCGCCGTCGGATGCATCCCCTCGGCGCCGAGGTGGTACTTGACGTCGCCCGTGCCGCCCTCGGGGTTCCCGACGACGGCGGCAATCGTCCGCTCGCCCTCGAACTCGCGCAGGATCTCCTCGTAGGGCTGACCGACCGTGTGCGCGAGCACGTTCAGTCGCCCGCGGTGGGCCATCCCGATCACGACCTCGTGCGCGCCGCCGGAGGCGGCCAGCTCGACCGTCTCGTCCAGCATCGGCACGAGCACGTCGAGGCCCTCGGCCGAGAACTGCTTCTGGCCGAGGAAGGCGCGCCGGAGGTAGTGCTCGAACGCCTCGGCGCGCGACAGCCGCTCGAGCAGAAGGCGTTTCTCGTCGGCGCCGAGCGGCTGCCGGTAGCGGCCCGACTCGATCACGCGCCGCAGCCACGTCCGCTCCTCGTGGTCTGAGATGTGCTCGACCTCGTAGGCGATCGTGCCGCAGTAGGTCTCGACGAGGTGGGGCAGTGCCTCGGCGAGAGTCGCTCCCGGGACGTTGAGACCGAGCGCCGACGCCGGGATCCGTGCCTGCAGCTCGGCGGTCAGCGGCGGCTCGGAGCGGCCGGGCTCGAGCGCCGGGTCGCCGACGGGCTCGGTTCCGAGCGGATCGAGCCGCGCGGCGAGGTGCCCGAGTGAGCGGTAGGCACCGACCAGCTCGGTCGCGGCTGCAACGGCGCGCAGGAACTCCGTGTCCAGCTCGGCCCGTGCCGCGGGACCCGGCTCGGCGGGGGCCGGTGCCGTAGGAGCAGGCTCGGTCCGTGCTGGCGGGCGGAGGCTCCGCGACCGGCGCTGCCGCGTGTCCGTTTCCCTCGGCGCGCAGGGTCTCGAGCAGCCGGGCGAGGCCGGGATGCGTGGCCACGAGCTCGCTCGAGCCGCTCTCGAACAGGCGTCGCCACTCCTCCGGAACCGCCTCGGGATTCTCGAGGTAGTCCTCGAGGAGAGCCTTCGCATAGCCCGCGTTCAACTCGTCGACGTCGTGCATCGCAGAGTCTTTCTAGCACCGGGCCGCGGGCTCCTGCGCCCGCCGGCGGCTCCGCTAGGAGCGCCCGGCTACCAGAGCGAGTGGCCGGTGACGATCGCGATCACCATGCCCGCGACGAAGCAGATGCCGGCCACGAGCACCGCGGCGAAGCACAGCGTGCGGTGGCGCGAGCTCATCCCGCTCGCGACGAGCGCGAGCAGGCATGAGGCGACCGAGAGCGGAACGGGGTGGTACGCGAGCGCGACGAGGCTGATGAAGAGCGACGCGGCGGCGAAGAAACCGGCGAGCGCCTCGACCGTGTTGCGGCGCGCTTCGGCGACGGGGTCGTACGGTGCCGGCTCGTACCGCTCGCCGACCGAGCTCACTCGGAGTCTTCCTTCCAGCCGGCGGCGAGCCAGCTCGCGGGCAGCGGCGCGCGACGATAGGCGCGCTGCGGCGAGCCGTGCGGCCCTCCGCGCGGCTGCAGCGGACGCTGCTGCCGGCGCAGGAAGCGCCAGCCCGGCTTCGGCTCGGGCCCGGGCGGACTGGTCACGAGTGACGGCTCGAGCGGCTCCGGAGGAGCGGGCTCGGCGCGAACCGCCCACCAGACCACGGCGCACAGGTAGACGAGCGGGATCTTGAGGATCAGGAGCAGGAAGATGACCTCCCAGACCATCGGCGCAGTGTACGCAAAGCCTCCAACGGGGGAAGCGTCGCGAGCGTCTACGCGGGTCGACCGAAGCCGCCACCGCCGGGGGTCTCGACGCGGAGGACGTCGCCTGCGCGAAGCTGCCGCGTCGCCTTCGGCGGGAGCTCCTCGCCGTTCAGCAGCGTCCGTCCGGAGGCGCCGGGCTCGCCGCCCGCAGCACCGGCGGGCCCGCGCATACGGCGCTCGGCGAGCAGCGAGAGGCGGCAATCCTCGAGCACGCGCAGTTCGCGGACGACGCCTTCGCCGCCGCGGTGCCGCCCGGCGCCGCCCGATCCCCGGCGTAACCCGTAGCGCTCGACGCGAAGCGGATAGGAGAGCTCGAGCGCCTCGACCGGCGTGTTGAGCGTGTTCGACATCGCGACGTGCACGGCACTCGGGCCGTCGGAGGCGGGACAGGCGCCCTGCCCGCCGGCGATCGTCTCGTAATACGTGAACCGTCCGTTGCCGAAGGTGACGTTGTTCATCGTTCCCTGTCCCTGCGCGGGCACGGGGATCGCCTGTCCGAATGCGGCGAAGACGACGTCCACGATGCGGCTCGACGTCTCCGTGTTCCCGGCGACGACGGCGGCGGGCGGTCGCGCGTGGACGAGCGAGCCCTCGGGAGCCAGAACGGTCACGGGCGCGTAGGCCCCGCCGGACGAGGGCAGGTCGGGCGCGGTCAGGCAGCGGACGACGAAGTAGCAGGCCGAGCGCGTGACGGCCGGCGGGCAGTTCAGGTTCCCGTCGTGCTGCAGCGACGTGCCGGCGAAGTCGATCTCGACCTCGTCCCCCGCGATCGTCACCGCCGCGCGGATCTCGAGCGACCCCTCGATCGGCTCCAGAACGTCGGAAGCCTCGTACCGCCCGTCCGGAAGCGCGGCCAGCGCGGCGCGCACGACGCGGTCTGAGTAGCGGTAGAGCTCGTCCATCGCCGCCACCACCGTCTCCTCGCCGCGCCGCTCGACGAGCTCCTCGAGCCGCCGCTCGGCGAGGTGATGCGCAGCGATCTGGGCCCGGAGGTCGCCGCGCCGCTCGTCCGGGTTGCGCATGTTCGCGAGCAGCAGCGTCAGCACCTCGTCGTCGAGCCTCGTCGGGGGGATGATCACGCCCTCCTGGTAGAGCTCACGCGACTCGGCCGGCAGGCTCGCGGGCTCCATGCCGCCGACGTCCGCATGATGCGCGCGCGAGACGGCGAAGCCGCACGAGACGCGGGAGACGATCGTGATGTCCGGAAGGTGCGTGCCACCCGTGTACGGGTCGTTGAGGACGTAGAGCTCGCCCGGCTGCGGGTCGCGCGCCTGCACCGCCGCGACCGCCTCGGGCATCGCGCCGAGGTGGACGGGGATGTGCTCGGCCTGGACGATCATGCGACCGCGCTCGTCGAAGAGCGCGGTCGAGCAGTCGCGGCGCTCCTTGATGTTGGCCGAGAAAGCCGAGCGGACGAGGACGGCGCCCATCTCCTCCGCCGCCGCGCGGAGCGCGGCACCGATCACCTGGAGCTGAATTTCCACGCTTTTGTCACATCCTCGTGATCCGGAGCGTGCTACTTGTTTGATCTCCGCTGGTCCCGTCCCGAGCCCCCACCCACCCGGGGCCGATCCAGCAGGTCGCACCGTCCAGTTCGAGCAGGGCTGGACCGGACACGTCGAGCGGCTCTGCGGGCGGCAGGTCGAGCTGCGGGCCGGGGCGCACGTCCGCCGTCCGCACGGCGACGAGCTCGATCGCGCGGGCGGGATCCGCGTACCCGTAACGCTCCTCGTGCGCGCGGTGGAACCGGTCGGCCAGGCCGTCGCCGAGCGCGACCGTGAGCTCGAACGACTGTCCGCGGTAGCGGAGATCGGCCTCGCCCTCGCCGGGAAGCTCGCCCGCCTCGTCGAGCGGGCAGACGTAGGAGCGCACGCGATCGCGCCGCTCCTCGCTCGCGACCAGTCCGAGCGCCGACAGCACGCCGGCAGCGGCCGGGACGAGCACGGTGGTGATCCCGAGCTCCTCTGCGAGCGCGCACGCGTGCAGCGGGCCGGCGCCTCCGAATGCGACGAGCGCGAAGTCTCTCGGGTCGTGGCCGCGCTCCACGGAGACGACGCGGAGCGCGCGGAGCATCTCGGCGTTCACGACCTCGACCACGTCGGCCGGGTCGAAGCCGACGAGCGCGCGCTCGGCCGCGTCGCGGTCGAGCTCGACGCCGCCCGCGAGCCGCTCGGGCGAGCCGCCCGAGGAGGAGGTTGGCGTCCGTGACCGTCGGCCGCTCGCCGCCGCGGCCGTAGCAGGCAGGGCCGGGCGTCGCCCCGGCGCTCTCCGGCCCCACGCGTACGGCGCCGCCCGCGTCGCGCCAGACGATCGAGCCGCCGCCCGCGCCGACCGTGTGGATGTCGACCATCGGCAGCTTGATCGGCAGCCCGCCGACCGACCGCTCGAGCGTCCGCTCGGCCCGGCCGCCCGAGATCAGGCAGACGTCCGTCGACGTCCCGCCCATGTCGAACGAGATCGCATTCTCGACGCCCGCCAGTTCGGCGACCCGCGCGGCGCCGACGACGCCGCCGGCCGGACCCGAGACCAGCACGAGCGCCGCGTGCTCGGCCGCCTCGTCGATCGTCGCCACGCCTCCGGACGAGCGCATGACGAGCGGCTCGGGCAGGCCAACCTCCCGGCAGCGCGCCGCGAGCGACCGGAAGTAGCGCGCGCAGACCGGGCCGAGATACGCGTCCGCGGCGGTCGTCGACGCGCGCTCGTACTCCCGGAACTCGGGCGCGACCTCGTGTGAGGCGACGACGTGCACGTCGGGCAGCCGCCGCCGCAGCTCCTCGGCGACCGCCTGCTCGTGGGACGCGTCGCGGAACGAGAAGAGCAGGCAGACCGCGACCGCCTCCGCGTCTCCGACGTCCGGCAGCGTGGACGGGTCGAGCGGCACGAGCACGCCGTCCGGGCCGATCCGCTCCCGCACGCCGTGGCAGCGATCGAGCGGGACGAGCGGCGCCGGCAGCTCGTCGCACAACCGGTAGAGGTGCGCGCGCGTCTGCCGGCGGAGGTGGAGCAGGTGCTCGAAGCCGTCGGTGGCGACGAACGCCGTCCGGGCGCCCTTGCGCTCGAGGAGCGCGTTGGTCGCGATCGTCGTGCCGTGCGAGAAGCGCTCGATCTCGCGCGCGCCGACCGCCGCGGCCGCGGCGACGACCGACTCCTCCTGCGCCGTCGCGGTCGGCACCTTCGCCGTCACGAGCTCGCCGTCTCGGAGCAGGACGGCGTCGGTGAACGTGCCGCCGACGTCGATACCGAGAATCGCCACGGCCCGACTCTAAAGCCGGGAAGCGCGTGAGGCCGGGACCCCCGACCCGGCCTCACGCAAGGCGCGTCAGTGTTGCGTACTAGGCGACGCGCACTGAGACGAGGCGCCGCGTGGAGACGCCGGCGAGGAGATTCTCACCGGACTTGCGAGCCCTCACGAAGATCACGACGAGGTTGCCGTGCCTGAGCTGGAACGTCGGCAGGACCTGGAACGAGATCTGCGCCCAACCGGTTGCGTCGGTCGTCACCTCCGGCTCCGACGAGAGCCGATCGAACGGGACGCCGAGACCCTGCACGGTCGCGCCGCTCACGCAGTAGCCCTTCGTGCTGACCACGTGGAAGCGGGCGACGAGCGGCACCGACCGCGAGTGGATCTGGGTCGGCGAGTACGTGATCTTGTCGATCAGCAGCCGCTCGGGGAGCGAGACCTTGGTGATCGACTGGCACTGGCCGGAAGGCGGGCCGTTCGACGTCACGACCGACGTGGCGTTCGAGATCGCCGCCGCCGAGCCGTTGTTGTTCGACGCCGTCACGAGCACGCGGAGCGTGTGCCCGACGTCGTCCGCGCCGACCGTGTACGTCTGCGCCGTGACGGCGGTATTGACGCAGTCGCCGCCCTTGTTGTCGCACCGACGCCAGCGGTAGGCGAACTGGATCGGCTGGTTCCCGCTCCAGGCACCGGCGTTGGCGGTCAGCGTCTGGTCCTGCTGCGGCGTGCCGCTGATCGAGGGCTCCGTCGTGTTCTTCGGAGCCGACGGCGGTGCCTTCTTGATCACGTCGGTCGCCTTCGACTGGGCGGTTCCGGCGCCGTCGCTGTTGACGGCCGTCACGAGGACGCGCAGCCGGTGCCCGACGTCGGCCGACGTGAGCGTGTAGATGTTGTCGGTCGCCTTCGAGATGTTCGAGCAGCTCCCGCCGCCCGTCCCGCAGCGGCGCCACTGGTACGAGTAGTCGATCGGGGTCGAGCCGGACCACGTGCCCGGATCGGCCTTCAGCGTCTGGCCCTCCTGCGCCGTCCCCGAGACGGTGGGGGGCGACGTGTTGGCGGGAGCGGCCTTCGTGCTCGCTCCGGCGGTCCTGGTCGACGCCGACGAGAACGGCGAGGGCGAGCAGGCCGAGGGCGAGCGCGGTGCCGGTGAGTTTCGATGTTCGGTTTCGTTTCACGGGAATCGACCTCCTGATGAGGTTGCTTGCCCTGTCGCTGATTCCCGGCGCGTGCAGGTAAAAACCTCTCGCCCGCGATCTTCACTGGATGCTTGCGAATGACTTACTGGGGACTTACGCCGACTGCAGGGGCGCACCGACGCGACCGCCGCGCGTCGATCGGCCGGCCGCGCGCTGCGCCCGCGCGTAGGCCGCCGAGACCGTGGCCGCGCCGGCCATCACCTCGCCGGTCGAGCGCATCTCCGGCCCACGGTCGCCGGCAGTTGCGAAGCGGTCGGACGGGAACACGGCCTCCTTCGCCCAGGCGCGGGTCGGCACGGCCCGTTCGGGCAGGGCGAGATCGGACAGGGACGCCCCGAGCATCAGCCGGCACGCGTGCTCGACCAGCGGGATCCCGGTCGCCTTGGCCACGAACGGGATGGTGCGCGACGCGCGCGGGTTGGCCTCGAGCACGAACAGCTCGCCGCCCTTCAGCGCCAGTTGCATGTTGAGGAGGCCGCGGACGCCGAGACGCCGTGCGAGCGTGCGGGCGACGCCGGCGATCTCGGCCTCGAGCGCCGCACCGACGGACGGCGCGGGAATCACGCACGCGGAGTCGCCGGAGTGGACGCCGGCCGCCTCGACGTGCTCGAGGATCGCGGCCACCCATGCCGTCTCACCGTCGCAGAGTGCGTCGACGTCCAGTTCGAGCGCGCCCTCGAGGAACTCGTCGACCAGCGACGGCTCGTGTATCTCGAGCTCCTCCGGGCCGCGCGCGACGTGCATGCGGCGCCCGCCGAGGACGTAGTGCGGCCTGACGAGCACCGGGTAGCCGAGCTCCGCCGCGACGGCGACGCCCTGCTCCTGCGTGTCTGCGACCCCCCAGCGCGGCGCGCGGAGACCGACCTCGGCGAGCACCTCGCCGAAGCGTCCCCGGTCCTCGGCCGCGTCGATCGCGGGGAGCGGGTCGCCGAGGAGCGGAACCCCTCGCGCTGCCATCTCGTGCGCGAGGCCGAGCGGGGTCTGGCCGCCGAGCGTCACGACCACGCCGAGCGGCCGCTCGAGCGCGCAGACGTCGAGCACCCGCTCGAGCGTCACCGGCTCCAGGTAGAGCCGGTCGGATGTGTCGTAGTCGGTCGACACGGTCTCCGGGTTCGAGTTGACGAGCACGGCCTCGTATCCGAGCTTTCGGAACGCCTGCGCCGCGTGGACGCAGCAGTAATCGAACTCGATCCCCTGCCCGATCCGGTTCGGGCCGGAGCCGACGATCACGATCGAGCGGCCGGATGACCCGGGCGCGGGATCGCTCTCCTCGTAGCTCAGGTAGTAGTAGGGCGTCTCGGCCTCGAACTCGGCCGCGCACGAGTCGACCGCGAGACGGCCGGGAAGCGGGCGGCGCGCGCGGACCTCGCGCTCGGACACCCCGAGCACGCGGGCGATCCACGCGTCGGGAAGGCCGAAGCGCTTCGCCTCCGCAACGTCGCCGGTCTCCGCGAGCAGCCGCTCCGCCTCGCCGATCGACTCGAGCTCGGCACGGAAGTACGGGTGTGCTCCGCTGAAGCTGGGCAGCTCGTTCCCGGCCTCACGTCCCTCCAGCGCTTTCAGGAACGCCTCCGGAAACGTCCGGCCGAGCCCGAGCGCCTCGCCGGTCGAGCGCATCTCGGAGCCGAGCTCGCGCGGCGCCGCCGGGAACTTGTCGAAGTCGAAGCGCGGCGCCTTGACGGCCACGTAGTCGAGCGCCGGCTCGAACGCGGCCGTCGTCTTACCGGTGATGTCGTTCGGCAGCTCGTCCAGCGTGTAGCCGACGGCGAGCAGCGCCGCCAGCTTCGCGATCGGGAAGCCGGTGGCCTTCGAGGCGAGCGCAGAGGAACGCGACACGCGCGGGTTCATCTCGATCAGCGCCAGCTCCCGGGTCGCCGGCTTGTAGGCGAACTGCACGTTCGCGCCGCCGGTCGCGACGCCGACCGCACGTGCGCATGCGAACGCCGCCTCGCGCAGTCGCTGGTACTCGCCGTCCGGCAGCGTCTGCTGCGGTGCAACCGTCCACGAGTCGCCGGTGTGAACGCCCAAGGGGTCGATGTTCTCGATCGAGCAGACGACGACGCAGTTGCCGGCGGAGTCGGCCATGACCTCGAGCTCGAACTCCTGCCAGCCTTCCAGCGAGCGCTCGACGAGCACCTGGCCGGCCGGGCTGGCGGCGAGGCCGCGCTCGACCTGCCGCCGCAGCTCGTCTCGCGTCCGCGCGAGGCCGCCGCCGGTGCCGCCGAGCGTGAACGCCGGCCGGACGATCGCAGGCGCCGCGAAGCCGTCGAGCTCGCCGGCCGAGCCGACGACGACGCTCTCGGGCACGGGTAGCCCGGCGGCGCGCATCGTCTCCCGGAAGGCGAGCCGGTCCTCCGCCCGCCGGATCGCGTCGACGTCGGCTCCGATCAGCTCGACGCCGAAGCGGTCGAGCACGCCCGCCTCGTGCAGCTCGACGGCGATGTTGAGCGCCGTCTGGCCGCCGAGCGTCGGCAGCAGCGCGTCGGGCCGCTCGCGCTCGACGATCTCGGCGACCGTCTCGGCGTCGAGCGGCTCGAGGTACGTCGCGTCGGCCCATTCGGGGTCGGTCATGATCGTCGCCGGGTTCGAGTTGACGAGCACGACGCGGAAGCCCTCGCGCCGGAGCACGCGGCAGGCCTGCGCCCCGGAGTAGTCGAACTCGCAGCCCTGGCCGATGCGGATCGGCCCGGAGCCGACGATCAGGATCGAGCGAAGGTCCTGGCGGCGCGGCATGTGTCGGCGATCAGGTCGAAGAAGGGCAGGGCGTCGAGCGGGCCGGGCGCGGCTTCCGGATGGAACTGGACGCTCGCGAAGTCCTCGCCGGCCAGGCCCTCGACGGTGCCGTCGTTGAGGGACAGGTGGGTGACGAGCTCGGCATCGGCGGCCGAGACGGCGTAGCCGTGGTTCTGGACGGTGACGAGGACGCGGCCGGAGCGCAGGTCGCGCACGGGATGGTTGGCGCCGCGGTGGCCGAAGTGGAGCTTGAACGTCTCGAGGCCGAGCGCGAGCCCGAGCACCTGGTGGCCAACGCAGATCCCGAACAGCGGCACACGCCCGAGCAGTTCGCGCACGGCCTCGATCGGTCCGTCGAGAACGGACGGGTCGCCGGGCCCGTTGCCGACGAGCACGGCGCTCGGGGCGGTCTCGAGGATCGCGTCCGCCCCCCAGTCGCCCGGGACGACGCAGACCTCGAGCCCCGCCGCCGTGAGCCGTCCCGAGATCGAACGCTTACAGCCGAGGTCGACGAGCGTGACCCGCGGCCCGGCGCCGACCGTGAAGGGCTCGAGGGTGCCGACGCGCCTGGCCAGCGGTCGACCGTCGATCGGCGGCTCGGCGAGCGCGCGGGCGAGCAGCGCGTCCGGATCGGCCTCGCCGAGCGCGCAGCGCAGCACACCCGCGTCGCGGATCCTCCGGACGAGCGCGCGGGTGTCGACGTCGTCGATCGCCACCGTTCCCTGCTCGGCGAGCCAACCCGCGAAGGCCGGCCTGAGCGTCCGTGCCACGACGCCCTCGCACTGCACCCGCTCGGACTCGTGCCGCTCCGGATCGACGCCGTAGTTCCCCACCAGCGGATAGGAGAAGCAGAGCACCTGTGCCACGTAGCTCGGATCGGTGACGGACTCCTCGTAGCCTGCCATCGCCGTCGTGAAGCAGGCCTCGCCGGCGGCCACCCCGGGAGCGCCGATGCTCCGCCCGGCAAAGACCGTGCCGTCCTCGAGGACGAGATGTGCGGGTCGTGTCTGCATAACTAGCTCTATTTTGGCATAATACGCACCGCATGGTCGGAACTACCATCATCGGATGCAGCGGCTACGCGGGTCAGGAGACGCTCGATCGCGTGCTGGCCCACCCCGGGCTCGAGCTCGTGGCGCTCGGCTCGGATTCCCTCGCCGGCAGCGGCGCCTCGGCGCTCGACGTGCGGCTGAACGGCTCGTTGCCCCGGTTCACGACGAACGACGAGGCGCTCGCGAGCGGCGCCGAACTCATCTTCCTCTGCCTCGACCACGCCGATGCAGCCGCCGTCGAGCCGCCGCCCGATGCCGTCGTGGTCGATCTCTCCGGCGCGCATCGGCTCGTCGCCCCGGCCGAGGCGGACGCGTGGTACGGCGTCGCCCCGGGTGCGTGGAGCTACGGGCTGCCGGAGCTCTTCCCACCGGCCGGCCCGCTGATCGCGAACCCCGGCTGCTACGCCACCGCAGCGCTCCTCGCGCTCGGCCCGCTCGCGGGCGCGATCGAAACAGCAGGCGTCGTCGTCGACGCGAAGTCCGGGGTCTCCGGCGCCGGGCGGTCGCTCAAGCCGGGATCGCACGCCGGGCTCGTGCTCGAGAACTTCGCGCCCTACGCCGTCGGCGCGCACCGCCACGCGCCGGAGATCGCGCAGCAGCTCGGCTTCCCGGTGTGCTTCGTGCCCCACCTCCTGCCCGTGCGGCGAGGGCTCCTCGCCACCTGCTACGTCCGCTCGGACGAGGATCTCCGCGGCCTGCTCGAGAGCGCGTACGCCGCGAGCCCGGTCGTGCGTGTACTGCCGGAGGGCGTGACGCCGGAACTCCAGCGCGTGCAGGGAACCGACGCGGCCGAGATCGGCGTCTTCGCCGACACGGCGACGGGGACGTCAATCGTCATCTGCGCGCTCGACAACCTCGGCAAGGGCGCGGCCGGCCAGGCGGTTCAGAACGCGAACCTCGTGCTCGGCCTCGACGAGACGCTCGGGCTTCGCCTGCAGGGAGTCCTCGTCTGATGTCCGTCACGGCCGCGAAGGGGTTCGTCGCCGGCGGCGTTCACGCCGGCATCAGGCACGCGAAGCCCGACCTCGCGATCGTGCGCTCGACGGCGCCGGCAGTCGGCGGCGCCATGTGGAGCCGGAATCGCGTGCAGGCGGCCTGCCTGCTCGTGAACCGCGGGCACCTGTCACTCGCGGAGCCGCAGGCGATCGTGATCAACTCGGGCGTGGCCAACTCGGCCACGGGCGAGCGCGGCAAGCTGGACGCGCTCGCGACGTCCGCGGAGGCCGCGCGGCTCCTCGCCCTCGATTCGGAAGAGGTGCTCGTCCTCTCGACCGGCGTCATCGGCGTGCCCTTGCCGATGGGGAAGCTGCTCCCCGGGCTCCGCGTCGCCGCGCAGGCGCTGACCGCGGAGGGCGGCTCCGACGCGGCGACGGCGATCATGACCACGGACACGAAGCCGAAGCAGGCCGTCGCGACGGGAACAGACTTCATCGTCGGCGGCATGGCGAAGGGCTCCGGGATGATCCATCCCGACCTGGCGACGATGCTCGCCGTTGTCACGACCGACTACCCGCTTGAGCCCGGAGAGCCGATCGAGTTCCTCCGCCCCGCCGTCGACGCGAGCTTCAACTCCATCTCGGTCGACGGTGACTGCTCGACGAACGACGCGGTGATCCTGCTCGCGAACGGCGCCTCCGAGGTCGAGCGCACCCCCGCGACCGATCTCGCCTTCGCCGCCGCGCTGCGCAAGGTCTGCCGCGACCTCGCGGAGCAGATCGTCGCCGACGGCGAGGGCGTGACCGTGCTCGCCGAGATCGCCGTCACGGGCGCGGCCGACGACCCGCAGGCAAAGGCGATCGCACGGCGGATCGCGACGTCGGCGCTCGTCAAGACCGCGCTGTTCGGACGCGACGCGAACTGGGGACGCGTGCTGATGGCGGCCGGGTCGGCTCCCTACAACGGCGGTTACGCCGAGGTGGACGTCGACCGGATGACCCTGTCCTACAACGGCTCCGTGGTGCTGGAGCAGGGCGCGCCGTCGGGCCTCGAGCCGGACGTCTCGGGTGCGACCTGCAAGATCGGGCTCGACCTCGGCATCGGGCCCGGCTCGGCCTCGTACCTGACCAGCGACCTGTCCTACGACTACGTCCGCATCAACGCGGACTACCGCTCGTGACCCGCGTCGTCGTCAAGGTCGGCGGCGCCGTCGCCTCCTCGGTCGCCCGGCAGATCACCGACCTTGCAACACAGTGTTGCAAGGTCGTGGTGGTGCACGGGGCCGGGCCGCAGATCTCCTCCGAGATGCGGCGGCTGGGGCTTCCGGTCGAGTTCGTCGGCGGCCGCCGGGTGACGAGCCCGGCCGGGCTCGACGTGGTGCGGGAGTCGTTCGCGGCGGTCAACGCGGCCCTGTGCCGGGCGATCGGGCCGCGCGCGGTCCCGCTCTTCGGCGACGAGATCGGCCTCGTCGCGCGACAGATCCCCGAACTCGGGCTCGTCGGCGATCCGGCGCCCTGCCGCCCGGCGCCGATCGAGGACGCGCTCGCCGCCGGGCTGATCCCCGTCGTCGCGCCGCTCGCGGCCGGCCCCCTGAACGTCAACGCCGACGAGGCGGCGTCGGCACTCGCGATCGGGCTCGGCGCCGAGAGGATCCTCTTCCTCACCGACGTGCCGGGTCTCTTGCTCGAGGGCGCGGTCGTGCCGTCGATCGACGCCGGCGACGCACAGGGACTGCTCGACGCAGGCGAGCTCGAGGGAGGGATCGTCCCCAAGCTCCAGGCCGCTGTCACGGCGGCGAAGCTCGGCGTCCGGGCCGAGATCGGCGAGACGGCGGTGCTCGCGTGAGCCCAAGCAACACTGTGTTGCAAGGTCGGGAAAGCGTGCTGCCCACCTACGCGCGGCAGGACGTCACCTTCGTGTCCGGCGAGGGCTCGTGGCTCGTCGCCGACACCGGCGAGCGCTACCTCGACCTCGTCGCCGGCATCGCCGTCTGCGCGCTCGGCCACTGCCATCCGGCACCACTAGCGGCCGCGCACGAGCAACTCGAGCGGCTCTGGCACACGTCCAACCTCTACTGGACAGAGCCGATGGCCGCGCTCGCCGAGCGTCTGTCCGCCCGTTTCGGCGGCGCGCAGGCGTTCTTCTGCAATTCCGGCGCGGAGGCGATCGAGGCGGCGCTCAAGTACTCCCGCAAGGCGACGGGACGGCCAGGACTCGTGGCGCTCGACGGCTCGTTCCACGGCCGCACGATGGGGGCGCTGTCGGTGACCGGCCAGCCGGCGAAGCGCGCCGCGTTCGGGCCACTCGTTCCCGGCGTCACCTTCGCGACGCTGAACGACGTCGAGTCGCTCGTCGCCGCCGCCCGGCCGGACACGGGCGCGATCCTGATCGAGCCGGTGCAAGGCGAGGGCGGCGTCCACCCTGCGACGACCGAGTTCCTCGAGGCGGCGCGCACGCTCGCCGACGAACTCGGCGCGGTGCTCGTCTTCGACGAGGTGCAGACGGGCGTCGGCCGGACGGGCACCTTCTTCTGCTTCGAGCAGAGCGGCATCCGCCCCGACGCGGTCACGCTCGCCAAGGGGCTCGCGAACGGCCTCCCGATCGGCGCGCTGCTCGTCGCCGACGAGGCCGCCGGAGCCTTCGTCCCGGGTGACCATGCGAGCACGTTCGGCGGCAACCCGGTCGCGTGCGCGGCCGCATGCGCGGTCGTCGACGGGCTGACCGACGAGCTGCTCGCTGAGGTGCGGGCGAAAGAGGCGCTCGCCCGCGAAGCGTTCCCGGCGCTGCGCGGCCGCGGGCTCCTGCTCGCGCTCGACGTCGACCGGTCTGCGGCCGAGGTCGTCCAGGCGGCGTTCGACCGCGGCGTGCTCGTCTGCACTGCCGGCGAGCAGACGATCCGCCTCACACCCCCGCTGACCATCACCACGAGCGAGCTCGAACAAGGGCTCACCGTTCTCCAGGAGGTGCTCGCGTGAACAAATTCGAGAGGCAGGGAACGATCCTCAGGCTCGTCCAGGAGCGCCCGCTCGCGACGCAGGCGGAGGTCGCCGAGGCGCTGCGGGAGGCAGGCATCGAGGCCGTGCAGACGACCGTCTCCCGTGACATCGCCCAGCTCGGGCTCGTCAAGGTCCGGGCCGCCGACGGCAGGCTCGTCTACGCGCTTCCGGGCGCGGGCGACCTCGACCGGCTCTCGGAGCTGACCACGGCGCTCCGGCGCTGGACGGGCGCGATGACGGCCGCCAACGGGCTCGTCGTCCTCCGCACGCCGCGCGGCTATGCGACCCCGCTCGCAGACGCGATCGACGCGGCAGGGCTCGGGGACGTCGCCGGCACGGTCGCGGGTGAGAACACGATCTTCGTCGCGCCGCGCGAAGGCGTCACCGGGTCCGAGCTCGAGGAGATCCTGCGCCACCACCTGGAAGGCGACACGTGACGCGAGACGGGCACGTGATTCTCTCCTCGCTGCCCGTGGGCGAGCGAGTCGGCTTCGCGTTCTCCGGCGGCCTCGACACCTGCTGCGCGCTCGCGTGGATGCGCGAGCACGGCGCGGTGCCGTACGCGTTCACGGCCGACCTGGGCCAGTACGACGAGCCCGACGTCTCGGCGATCCCGGACAAGGCCGCGCAGTACGGCGCCGAGGAGGCGTTCCTCGTGGACTGCCGGGAGGCGCTCGCGCGCGAGGGGATCGCGGCGCTCCAGTGCGGCGCCTTCCACATCCAGACGGCGGGCCGGCGCTACTTCAACACGACGCCGCTCGGCCGCGCGGTCACCGGGACGCTGCTCGTACGCGCGATGCACGAGCACGGGATCGAGATCTGGGGCGACGGCTCCACCTACAAGGGCAACGACATCCAGCGCTTCTACCGCTACGGCCTGCTCGCCAACCCGCGCCTGCGGATCTACAAGCCGTGGCTCGACGACGCCTTCGTGTCCGAGCTCGGAGGACGGCGCGAGATGAGCGACTGGCTCGACGCCCGCGGCCTGCCGCACGGCACGTCGGCCGAGAAGGCGTACTCGACCGACGCCAACCTGCTCGGCTCGACGCACGAGGCGAAGGACCTGGAGCACCTGTCGACGAGCATGAAGATCGTCGAGCCGATCATGGGCGTCGCGCACTGGGACCCGTCCGTCGAGATCGAGCCCGAGGTCGTCGCCGTCCGCTTCGAGGGCGGCGTCCCCGTCGCCCTGAACGGCGAAGAGCTCCTCGATCCGGTCGAGCTCGTCCACCGCGCGAACGAGATCGGCGGCCGCCACGGGCTGGGGCTCTCGGATCAGATCGAGAACCGCGTGATCGAGGCGAAGAGCCGCGGCATCTACGAGGCGCCCGGCATGGCGCTCCTCCATGTCGCCTACGAGCGGCTGCTGAGCGCGATCCACAACGAGGACACGCTCGACCGCTACGCCACCGAAGGCCGCCGGCTCGGGCGGCTCCTGTACGAGGGGCGCTGGTTCGAGCCGCAGGCGCTGATGCTCCGCGACGCGCTCCAGCGCTGGGTCGCGGCCGTCGTCACCGGCGAGGTCGCGATCGAGTTGTGCCGCGGCGACGACTACACGATCCTCGACACGAGCGGCGAGTCGCTCTCCTATGACCCGGAGCGCCTCTCGATGGAGCGGAGCGCGACCGCGTTCACCGCCGCCGACCGCATCGGCCAGCTGGCCGTCCAGGTCAACGACATCGACGACACCCGGCGCATGCTCGCCTCCCAACGGGCGTTGCGCCTCCAAGAGCCCGTCGGGCCGCTCGACCCCCTGGAGCTGGAGCCCGCCCGGTGACGCTATGGTCGGGGCGGGTCGGCGCCGGGCTCGCGCCCGAGGTCTGGTCGTTCCTGAAGGCGGACGACTGGGAGCTCCTTCCCTACGACATCGCGGCGACGCGCATCCACGCGGGGCGGCTCCACACCGCCGGTCTGCTCACCGACGAGGAACTGGCCGACGTGTCGGAGCGGCTGGCCGCGATCACTCCCGACGATCTCGACCCGTCGGACGAAGACGTCCACTCGGCGATCGAGCGCCTGCTCGGGCCGGTCGGCCGGAAGATCCACGCAGGCCGCTCGCGCAACGACCAGGTCGCGGCGGCGTTCCGGCTCTACGTCGAGGACGCGTCCCGGGAGGCGGTGGAGTGGATCGAGCGGTTCGCCCCGGCCGTGCTCGACCGGGCCGAGGCCGACGCGGACACGCCGATGCCCGGCTACACCCACCTCCAGCGGGCGCAGCCGGTCACGGTCGGGCATCACCTGCTCGCGTGGGTCGAGATGCTCGAGCGCGACCGCGAGCGCTTCCGCTTCGCCGGCGCACAGGCGGCCCCGTCCCCGCTCGGCGCCGGCGCGCTCGCCGGCTCGACCCTGCCGTTGCCGGCCCCGGCGGGCCAGATGCGGAACTCGCTGGACGCCGTCTCGGACCGCGACTTCGCGCTCGACTACCTCTACGCCTGCGCGGTCTGCCACTCGCACCTCTCGCGGATCGGCGAGGAGCTCTGCCTCTGGGCGACGAGCGAGTTCGGCTTCGTCCGGCTGCCGGAGGCCGCGGCGACGGGCTCGTCGATGATGCCGCAGAAGCTGAACCCGGACGTCGCCGAGCTCGCCCGCGGCAAGGCGGGAACGGCCCTCGGCCGGCTCGCAGGCCTGCTCGCCGTCCTCAAGGGCCTGCCGCTCGCCTACGACCGCGACCTGCAGGAGGACAAGACGCCGGTGTTCGCCGCCCGCCGCGACCTCGCCGGCACGCTCGCCGCGCTGACCGTGCTCGTCCAGGAGCTCGAGCTCGACCGCAGCCGGCTCGCCGCCACCACCGCCGACCCATTGCTACTCGCCACGGACGCTGCCGAAGCCCTCGTCGCCGACGGCGTGCCGTTTCGCGACGCACACGAGCGAGTCGCCGCCGAGGTCCGTGCCGGCACGTTCGCCGCACCGGCGGCGGGGCCGCGCCCCGCGCCGGGACCGGGCGGCGTCCACGACGCGCTCGTCGACGCTCGGGCCCGCTGGTAGATCCTTCTGCGACACTGCGCGCCATGAAGACGAGACTGATCGCGCTCGTGGCAGGTGCAGCGCTGATCGCCTCGAGCGCCGCCTGGGCGTCGGGATCGATCACGGGCATCTACACGACGACCGTGAAGGGAGCGTCGCCGTCGAACCTGAACGGCGAGTGGGCGATCCGGATCGTGAAGTCCGGGGAGTACGAGATCCAGAAGCACGTCGGGAACGGCGGCCAACTGCTCGTCACCGGCCACGCGACGATCGCCGGAAGCAAAATCACGTTCCAGAAGGAGACCGGTCCGGCCGCTTGCAAGGGATCGCAGGCAGTGGGGCGCTACGGCTGGTCCCTGAAAGGCAAGACGCTGAAGTTCACCCGCTACGCCGACACGTGCGTCGGACGCCGGACGATTCTCGGCGGCAAGTTCACGAAGGTTGGCTAGCCGGCAACCGGCTCGAGCTCGTCCGTCCGGCTGCCGACTGGATCAACCGGCAGCCGGACGACGAACGTCGTCCCGCGGCCGACCTCGCTGTCGACCGACACCGTGCCGCCCATCCGCTCGGTCAGCTCCTTCACGATCGCGAGCCCGAGACCGGAGCCGATCCGGGAGCGCCCGTCCGGGTTGCGGTCGTGGAGATAGAAGCGCTCGAACGCGTGCGGCACGTCCTCGGGAGGCAGGCCGACGCCGGTGTCCTCGACGACGAGCAGGCCGCTCTCGGCGCGAACGTGGACACGGCCACCCGCAGGCGTCGAGCGAAGCGCGTTCTCGACCAGGTTGGACACGATCTGCAGCACCCGGTCCATGTCGGCGATCGCCGGCGCCGGCGAAGCGGCCACACAATCGAGCTCGACGCCCGCGGCGCGCGCGTCCGCCTCGTAGCGGCGGGCCACCTCGCGGGCGACCTCGCCGAGGTCGATTCGCGCGTGGTGGACGACGAACTCGCGCCGGTTCATCCGCGCTAGGTCGAGGAGGTCGCGGACGAGCCGCTCGAGCCTCCGGGCCTCTTCCCGGATCGTCGCCGCGGCCTCTTCGCCGGAGAAGACGCCGTCCTCGAGCCCCTCGGCATAGCCTCTGATCGCCGCCAGCGGCGTCTTCAACTCGTGGCTGACTGAGAGCAGGAAGTTCCGCTCCGCCTCGCGCGCCCGGTTGAGCTGGGCGGCCATGTCGTTGAAGGTCTGCGCCAGCATCGCGAGCTCCGCCGAGCCGCCGAGCGGCACCGGGTCGGGCGAGACGCCCTCGGCGAGGCTGCGGCTGGCCTGGGCCACGCGCCGCACAGGTCCGGCGATCCAGCGGGCGAGGATGGCCGAGCCGAGCGCGGCGAGCGCGGCGCCGATCGCGCCGGCGATCAGGAGCGCGCGCAGGAACGGGCTCCAGCCGGACGCCTTCAGGCTCGACGGCCGAAGCAGGAGAAAGGCGTAGCCGGGGCGGTTCTTGATGCTCGCGGCCGCCGCGTCGATGTAGCGGGCGCCGTCCTTGGTGACCGTGCCCTTGGCGGCCTTGAGGGAACGCAGGTCGGCGAGCTGCGAGTCGGGGAGGTAGAACGGCGGAGCGTTCAGGCGGAAGACCGCGATCTGCTCGTGCTGATTGCCGAGGAACGAGCGCAGCCGGCTCAGCCTGGCTGCGCTGAACGGCAGGATCGCGCTCTCTTCCTGGTTCTTGATCAGCTCTGCCTGGCGGTTAAGGCCGTCGATGTTGGCCGTCTCGACCGCGTTCCGCGTCAGCAGGACGCCGACGCCGAACGCGATCCCGATCGACGCGATCACGATCAGGACGGTGGCGAGGAAGATGCGCCGCCAGAGCGGCGGGAACGACCCCGGCGACCGCGACGGTGAGGGTGCGGTGCTCTCCGGCTCCGTGTTACTCACACCGTCCCCTCCGGCCCCGCACCGTCAGCGGCGGCCAAGGAACCGCGAGCACGCGGGCCGGACACTCACGGCCCGACGGCTTTGTACCCGGCTCCGCGCACCGTGCGGATCAGCTCCGGCCGGGCGAGCTTGCGCCGCAGTTGGCCGACGTGGACGTCGACCGTGCGGGTACCGCCCGGGTAGCTCATCCCCCAGACACGGTCGAGCAGCCGGTCGCGCGAGTGCACGACGCCCGGGCTCTCGACGAAGTACGTCAGCAGGTCGAACTCCTTGGCGGTCAGCTCGACCTGCTGACCGTCGACGGTGACCTCCCGCCCCTCGACGTCGATCGTCACGTCGCCGAGCGCGAGCATGTTCTCGCGCGGCGCCGGCTCGGCGCGCCGGAGGATCGCCTTGACGCGGGCGAGCAGCTCGCGCGGCGAGAACGGCTTCGGCACGTAGTCGTCGGCGCCGATCTCGAGACCGGCCACCCGGTCGGGCTCCTCGTCGCGGGCGGTGAGCATGATGATCGGGACCGCCGAGCGCGCCCGCAGGCGCCGGCAGACCTCGAAGCCGTCCACGCCGGGCAGCCCGATGTCGAGCACGACAAGCCGGACCGGGTGGCGCGTGAACTCGGCCAGCGCCTCCTCCCCGGTCCGCACCCAGAGGACGCGGAAGCCGTTGCGATCGAGGTAGGTGCGGACGAGCGTTCCGACCGACTCCTCGTCCTCGACGAGCATGATCATCCCGCCGGTCGCACGGGTCGAGGGGATCGTCCTCCCTCCGATCAGCATCTGCCCGGAGCCACCCGAGCCGCCCGAGTTCACCGGCCGATCCCCAGGATGCCGGCGGCGAGGTAGAGCTGGGTGGCAGGGCCGTCTCCGTCGCGGACGGCGATCGCCGTCTGGCCGCGGACGATCGCGCTCGTGTCCACGACCTGCCCGCCTTCGGTCACGGTCGTGCTCGTGGCGACCGCGATCGCCTGCCGGGTGCCGTCCCGCTCGAGGAGCGTGATCGCGCCCACGCGCACCGCGACGATCTTCCCCTCGTCGATGCGGACGTCGTGTGGCGTCCTGGCCGCGTACGTGACGACCTCCGCCCGGACGAGTGCAGCGCCGAAGAGGCTCTTGCCGAGCTGCCGCGCCGTCGCGGAGGGGCGGACGAGCGTCGCCGGGCCGTCGTTGTCCCGGAGCGTCACGACGCGCGTGCCGCGCAGGATGAACGGGATGCCGACGCGTCCACCGCCGAAGATCTGCGTCTGCGGCCCGACGGCGATCGTCTGACGGGTGCCGTCGCGCTCGAGCAGGTCGATCGCGCCCTGCCTGACTGCGGTCACGCGTCCCTCGTCGATACGGAAATCGTGCACGACCCGGCCGACGACGGACACGACCTCCGCGCGCGTCAGCGTGTTCGAGAAATAGGTCTGGGCGAGGTCCCGGGCGGTCGCGGGAGGAGCGCCTTTTGCCGCCAGCGCACCGGTCGCCGCCGCCAGCCCGCAGACGAGCACCGAGGCGGCGACGAGCGTCGTCCGGGCACGAGCGAACGCTGGGCGGTGGTCGCTCATCCTGCCTCCATGGTCGGTTCCGCGAATCAACTCTGGATATCCCCAGTGTAAGCCGACTGTAAAATCGGCTCGGGAGCAGCGGAATTCTCGGCGGCGATCGGGCGCCCGGGTCGTGGCCGCACGAGCTCGGCGGCTGCGACGAGCTCCGCCACCGTCTCGGCGAGATCGAGCCGGGCCTCGAGCGTGTTCAGCCTCTCGGGCGCCGCCCGGGTGTCGGCGAGCCGGCTCGCGAAGAGCGTGCAGCAGTCTTCGGCGGGGAGCTTCGACACAGCGTAAGTGCCGATGTCCTCGGCCTCCCTGACGATCTCGGCCTTGTCCCAGGCGACGAGCGGTCGCAGGACCGGTAGATCGGCGGCGCGCTCGACGACGCTCATGTTGTGCAGCGTCTGCGACGAGACCTGGCCGAGCGAGTCGCCCGTGACGAGGGCCTCGTCGCCTTCGCGGCGCGCGAGCTCCGAGGCGACCTTCAGCATTAGGCGCCGCTGGGTGAGGACCTGCAGCCGCCCCGCTCCGGCGGCGGCGATCCGGCGCTGCGCGACACCGAAGGGGACGACGAAGAGCCTCGAGCCGCCCTGGAAGCGGTCGAGTGTGGCGACGTGGGCGTAGGACTTGTAAATCGACTCGGGCCCCGTGTACGGCCGCCCGCTGAAGTGGACGTAGTCGCAGCGCAGGCCGCGCTTCATGGCCCGGTAGGCGGCCACGGGCGAGTCGATCCCGCCGGACAGGAGCACGAGCGCTCGTCCCGAGACCCCGACCGGCAGCCCGCCGCGGCCTGGGATCTTCGCCGTGAACACGAAGATCTCGCGCTTGTCGACCTCGACGAAGATCTCGAGGTCAGGGCGGGTCAGGTCGACCGCGAGGCCGAGCTCGTCCTGCACGGCGCGGCCGATCGTGGTCGCGAGCTCGCGTGAGTCGAGCCGGAAGGCCTTGTCGCGGCGGCGGGCGCGCACCGCGAAGGTCGCGCCGGGCCGGCTGCGGAGGAGCTCGATTGCCGCAGCGCAGACGGCCTCGGGCGTCTTCTCGAGCACGAGCGCCGGGTGGAGGAGGCTCGCGCCGAGCAGCTCCCGCGCACGCGCGACGAGGACATCCGAGGATGCGGGCGAGAGCACGGCGAGCGCCCCGCCGCGCTGGCGCAGCTCGAGCGGCCCGAGATCCTTGAGCAGCCGGACGACGTTCCGGCGGAGCTGGCCGTAGAAGAGCGAGCGGTTCCGCCCTTTCAGCACGATCTCGCCGAACTTGATCAGGACGCAGCCATGCACCGTCAGACACTCTAGAGACCGCCTCAGGTGACAGGGCGGTACGCTCGACGCGCTCGATGGCGCGGATCCACGTCCTGTCGGCGGCCGGAGCCGCCGTTCTCGCCGTTTCCGTGTCGGCTGGGTGGGTCCCGGTGTCGCACTCGTCCGCCTCCGCGGCGAACGCGGTCCTCGTCGAGAACGCCCGGCCGGGGACGACCGCCTGGCGACTGCGCCTCGCTCCGCGTCACGCGCTGGAGGGCTATGCCTCCGAGGTGAGCGTCGCCCCCGGGGACACGCTGCACCTCCACGTCTCGAGTGCGCAGGGCCTCCACTACCGCGTGCAGGTCTTCCGGATCGGCTGGTACCGCGGCACGGGCGGCCGGCGGATGCCGTGCCGGCAATGCGTCGCGCACGGGGCGGCGGCGCGCCCGCTCCGGGATCCCGACCCGGCGACCGGCTTCCTGCGGCTCTCCTGGCCGGTCTCGGACATCGTGCCGATCGGCGACGGCTGGGTGAGTGGCTACTACCTGGCGGAGCTCGTCATTCGCTCCGGCCCGCTCGCCGGTCGGGGCTCCTGGGTCCCGTTCGTCGTCCGTGCGCCGCCGTCGAGGCGATCGGCCGTCCTCGTCCAGGCGGCCGTCAACACCTGGCAGGCGTACAACCGCTGGGGTGGAAGCGGTCTGTACTGAATCACACCGGCGTCGGCGACGACCACGCCTCCTTCGACCGGCCCTACGATCTCCGCGGGCTGCCGGCGGCGGGCGGCCACGGCGCGAACCTGCCGCCCGCATGGGAGTTCCCGCTCGCGCGCTTCCTCGAGCGGAACGGATATGACGTCGCCTACACGACTGACGTCGACACCGATCGCGACCCGTCCGAGCTACTCCGTCACCGGCTCGTGATGACTGCGGGGCACAACGAGTACTGGACGAAGGCGATCCGCGACGGCCTGGAGGCGGCCCGCGATGCCGGCGTCGACCTGGCGTTCATGGGTGCGAACACGGGGTACTGGCAGATGCGGTACCAAAACGGGCGGCGGACGATCGTCGAATACCGCTCGGGCAACCGCGATCCGGAGACCAACCCGGCGCTGAAGACGGTGCGATTCCGCGAGCTGGCGACGCCTCGACCCGAGTGCACGCTGCTCGGCGTCATGTGGGGTGAGATCGGCCGCGCAGGCTACACCGCCGTCGGCGCCGCGATCACCCCGACCGACCCGTGGTTCAGAGGCACAGGCTTCCGCCCGGCCGACGTCCTGCCGGGGCTCGTCGGCTACGAGTACGACTCGGCGTCCGACGACTGCCAACCGCCGGGCTCGGTGACCGTGCTCTTCCACGCATCGCTCCCGAACCACGTGAACGCGGACGGCGTTCGCTACGTGGCGCCGTCGGGCGCACGTGTCTTCAGCAGCGGGTCGATCCGCTTCGCCGTCGCGCTCGACGACCTGACCGGCCACGGCGACCGGCGGCTGCAGCGGTTCATGCGGAACGCGATGGCCGATCTCGTTCGCGCGCCCGGCTAGGCTGGCGCGGTGGCCGCCACCGACCGGTATCTCCCGCAGGCCGACGAGACGCTGGCAGAGCACGTCGTCGTCGCGGCCGACGCAACCCGCACCTACGAGGCGATCGGTGACACCGACATCTCGTCGGACCGCTTCGTCGGCCTGGTGAGCGGCCTCGACGACGCGCGGCACCGGCTCGAGGGCGAGCCGCCGGCGTCGAGGACGCTCGACCGGCTGCTGGCCGCCGACGCGGGCCCGGTCGAGCTCGCAGCCCAGCCGGGAGTTCGGCGGGTGATCGGTATCGCCGGCCGCTACAGCACCGTCGAGCGGGGCGTGGCGAAGCTCCGGCCGGACGAGTTCGACACGTTCGACGAGCCCGGCTCGCTCAAGGCCGTCGTCGAGTTCACGCTCATCCCGCAGGGTGGCGGGCGGACCCTGCTCGGCTGCGAGCTGCGCGTGCGCGCGACCGACGACGACATGCGCTCGACGCTCGGCATGTCCTGGTTCGTGGTGCGGATCGGCGTCCGCCTCGCGATGCGGCGCCTGCTCGAGGCGATCCGGGCCGAGGCTGAGGGCTCAGGCGCGCAGCGCGCTGAGCACGGCGACGCCGAGGGCGATCACGACGATGCCGGCGATCTGCACCCGGCTTAGCCGCTCCCGGAAGAAGATGTAGGCGCCGATCGCGGAGAGCGCGGCGAACTGCGAGGCGAGCACGGCCGCGATCGCGATGCCGTGCCTGGCACCGACGGCGTAGCAGGCGAAGCCGGCGACCTCCGCCAGACCCGTGGCTACGACGAAGGGCGCCGCAGAGCGGGTAAGTCGCAGGCGCCGCGTTGCGGCCAGCGGCAGCGTGATCAGCACGGCGCCGACCAGGCGCGCGGGCAGGATCGCCCACGCGATCGACAGCTCCTGGCTCACCCGGCCGGTGGCGTAGATGCTGACGCCGAAGGCGAGCGCCGCGCCGCAGGCGAGCCCGATCGCGACCGGCGGCGTCCGCCCCTCGGTCCCGCGGGCGGCTGCGGCGAGGACGACGCCGACGACCACGAGGCCGAGCGCGGCGCCGACTCCCGGTGAGATCTGCTCCCCGAGCGCGACCGCGAGCAGCGCCGCGACCGCGCCCTCGGTCGAGGCGATCGGTGCGACGATCCCGATCTTCCCCCGCCGCACGGCCGCGTACACGAGCGCGAGCCCGGCGACGTTCCCGAAGCCCGAGGCCGCCAGCCAGCCGAGCGAGCTTTCCTGCGGTGGATCGCCGCCGGCCACGAGCACGGCGGGGATCGTGGGCACGAGCCCGACGAGCATCACCCAGCCGAGCGTCGGCAGCGCGCCGATCGTGCGGCTCGCCCGCGTCGAGCAGAGCGTCGTCACTGCCCAGGCGAGGGCGGCGCCCAGACCGCCGATGATCGCGATCACGTTCGGCTACGAATGGATCACGAGCTCGGAATGGCCCCCGAACTCCTTGCGCATGGCCGAGAGCAGCTTGTCGGCGAACTGAGCCTCGCCGCGAGACGAGAAACGCTCGTAGAGAGCGCTCGACAGCACCGGCACCGGCACGCCTTCCTCGATCGCCGCCAGCACCGTCCAGCGACCCTCGCCGGAGTCGGACACGAAGCCGCCGAAGTCGTCGAGCTTGGGCGACTCGGAGAGCGCGTGCGCGGTCAGGTCGAGGAGCCAGGAAGCGACGACGGAGCCGCGGCGCCAGACCTCGGCCACGTCGGGGATGGGCAGGTCGTAGCGGTAGTACTCCGGATTACGAAGCGGCGTCACCTCGGCGCTCGCATCCGCCTCCTGCTTCGTGCCGGCGTCCGCCTGGTAGAGCACGTTCAGCCCCTCCGCGTACGCGGCCATGATCCCGTACTCGATGCCGTTGTGCACCATCTTCACGAAGTGACCGGCACCGTTCGGACCGCAGTGGAGGTAGCCCTGCTCGGCCGGGGACGGGTCGCCGGCCTTACCCTCCGTTCGCGGCGCCGAGTCGACTCCGGGCGCGAGCGAGGCGAAGATCGGGTCGAGCCGTTGCACCGGCTCGTCGTCGCCTCCGATCATCAGGCAGAAGCCGCGTTCGAGCCCGTGGATGCCGCCGGAGGTGCCGACGTCGACGAGATGGACACCCTTCTTCGCGAGGGAGGCGGCCCGGTCGACGTCGTCGCGGTAATAACTGTTGCCGCCGTCGATGATCGTGTCGCCCGCCTCGAGGTGCTCCATCAGCTCGTCGACGATGCGGCCGACGAGACCGGCCGGCACCATGATCCACGCCGCGCGCGGATGCTCGAGCTTGGCGACGAGCTCGGCGAGCGAGGCAGCGCCCGTGGCGCCCTCCGACTCGAGCTGCGAGACGGCATCGGGATCGACGTCGAAGACGACGCAGTCGTGGCCTTCCTTCATCAGTCGCCTGACCATGTTGGCGCCCATCCGCCCCAGTCCGATCATTCCGAGCTGCATTCCCGCCTCCCGTCTATCGTTCGTTGCTCGTAAGGTAGTCGGGCCGCGGGTCCGAACGTTTCAGAGGAGGTCTCACTGCCGTGAGCGCGCGCGACGATTCCGAGCTCGAGCTCCATCGCCGGCTGGGAGCCGAGCTCTTCAACCGGGTCTGGGACCTGCTCGGCCTCGAGGGCAGGACGCCCGACCAGGATGCCGAGATGATCCACACAGCGCACGCGTCCCGCTACCACTGGAGCCAGGTCGAGCACGGCCCGCGGAGTGCGCGCGGAGAGTGGCTGTGCTCGTGGATCTACTCGGAGCTTGGCCGCCCGGAGCCGGCGCTCTACCACGCTTACCGTTGCGAGGCGATCTGCCGCGAGTTCCCCGACGAGCTCGAGGACTTCGACCTGCCCGCGATGCACGAGGCGTTCGCCCGCGCGCAGCTCGTCGCCGGCAATCGCGAGGAGGCGATGCATCGCCTCGGGCTCGCGACGGATCTGTGCGAGCAGATCGCCGATCCGGACGACCGCGAGATCATTCAGGCTCAGATCGACAGCATCGCGCACGCCGTCGCGTGAGCGACGCACAGCTCCACGGGGTCGGCGTGCTCGTCGTGCGCGACGGGAAGGTGCTGATGGGCCGCCGCCGCTCGCCCCACGGGCGTGACACCTGGTCGCCGCCGGGCGGCAAGGTCGAGCCCGGCGAGACGGACGAGGAGGCGGCGCGGCGCGAGCTCGTCGAGGAGACGGGGCTCGCCGGCGCCGTGCCGCAGGTCGTCGCGGAGACGCGCGACACGTTCCCGAGCGGCGACTGCTGGCTGACGCGCTGGGTGCTGATGGAATGGGTCAGCGGCGACCCGCAGGTGCTCGAGCCCGACGAGCAGGACAGCTGGGGCTGGTACACGTGGGAGCGGCTCCCGGGGCCGCTCTTCCTCCCGATGGCGTCGCTCGTCGCGAGCGGGTTCGACCTGTCGAGGTGAGCACGGGGGAAACGGCCGGTTTCCCCCGTGAGCCCCCTTCCCCGCGCCTACGCGTCTCCCGCCTCCCGAGCTCCGCCCGGACCAAGCCCGGGCTCCGCCGCAGATCGAGTCGTGACCGAGATGGCGAGTCGAGGGAGGTGCGGCTGCGCTCGGTGAGGAGCGCAGCCGCAGCGATTCTGATCAGCGCATCGGCGGCACTGGATGGTTGGCGAGGAACAGCTCGCCCCGGTCGTAGGCAGCCCTGACCCGCCGCAGCCGGCGGTATGCCTCGGCCGGGTACAGCCGCGCGGGATCGATGCGCTCCTCGGCGAAGTTGAGGTACGTCCGCTCCGACTCCCACGGTGCGAGCGCAGCCTTCGTCCGGCCGACGGCCTCACCGACAGCAGCATCCATCTCTGGCGTCATCGCCATGCCGACCGCGTAGACCGCGTAGCCGGCGTCGATCGATCCGACGGCGCCGTGAGCCGCCGAGGGCTCGGCGAGCGCGCCGCCGAGGTGACGTACCTCGAGGGAGAGCAGCGGCGGCACGCCGTTCGCGACGACCGCGTCGACGGCCTCGACGGGGAAGTCGTCGAGGAACATCCCGTCGCCGACACCCGGCACGGGCTTGGGCGGATCCATGTGCAGGTGCGGCAGCGCCGTCGGCGGCACGGCGGCGAACGTGTCCATCGCCGGACCCAGCTCACGGAGCGGCGCGACCAGCTCCACGCCCTCGCTCTCCGGGCCAGTGAAGACGGCCTCGACGAGGACGAAGCTGTTGCCGCGCAGCGGCTCGGGGACGTCGGGGATGGGCGGGAAGTGCAGGATCCGGCCGACGGACGTGACGGTGTCGGGCACGGTCTCGATCCACTCGCGCCAGGCGTGCAGCACCTCGCTCGCGCGCTCGACCGGCCAGAACATCGCACCGGCGTAGAGATCGGGCGTCTCGTACAGGGCGATCTCGAGCGCGGTGACGACCCCGAAGCTGCCACCGCCGCCGCGCACGGCCCAGAAGAGGTCGGGCTCGTTGTCGCGGTCGGCCCTGACGACGCGGCCGTCGGCGGTCACGACTTCGACCGCGAGAACGCTGTTCGCCGACAGACCGCGGCTGCGGGCGAGCCAGCCCATGCCGCCTCCGAGCGTGTAGCCGGCGACGCCGACGTCCGGCGAGGAGCCGTGCAGGACGACGAAGCCCTGCTCGGCCGCGGGCTCGACGACGTCGGCCCAGACCGCGCCACCCTCGACATGTGCCCGGCGCGCCGTGGCGTCGATCTCGACGCGGCGCATCCGCTCGGTCTTGACGAGGATCGCGTCCTCGAGCGACGCGAGCGCCGACGCGCCGTGACCCGTGCTCTGCGGGGCGACACGGAGCCCGTGCACGCGGGCGAACTCGACGATCGCGACGACGTCCTCGGCCGACTCGACGAGCGCGACCGCGAACGGCCGCTGGTCGACGGCGAGGTTCCACGCCAGTCGGGCGGTGTCCCAGCCCGGGTCACCGGGCAGCACGATCTCTCCGGCGACGCGCGTGCGGAGCGCCCGGATGTCGGCGCTGCTGGGTGCCTGGTTGTCGATGCTCAGAACGGACATGGGGGCTCCTTTCGATGGCTTGGACGTGTTGTAGTCCCGAGGGCCTCAATGCACCGTGCGGCCTCCATGCGTCCCGGGGTGCGGCTGTCCACACTCCGCGCCGGGCTGCCGTAGGATCCCGGCGGTGAGGGAGGGCAGGCCGATCCGCCGCGCGCTCGTCGCGACCGCCCTGGTCGCTGTGGTCGTCGCGGGACTCGCAGCAGGGATCGCCGCCCGCAACGCCGACTCGACGAGGATCGTGCGCTGGAACCGGATCGGCGACGCTGGCCTGAACACGAGCCGCAGCGCCGTCGTCGCCCATTACGGCGCCTTCTCGGGCAGCCTGAGCGTGACCAAGGCCGCCGAGGGTGGCGAGCTCGACGTCACGGTGATCCGCAACCGGGTCGTGAACCTATCCGAGGACAGCCCGCGCTACTCGACTCCCGACGGCATCAAGGTCGGTATCAAGACGCCGAACACGACGACGTGGAAGGGCTTCAAGTTCCGCAAGGACTTCCAGTCGTGGGAGCTGGCCATCTGCTACGGCGGCATCCACACGCTGGTCAACCTGGACACGGAGAACCGCATCATCCGCCGGATCGGAATCGGCTTCGCCTCAGGGGTCTGCCCGGGCATGACGCCGAAGCAGCCGCTGACAGCGGCCGACAAGGCCGCGATCACGGCCGTGGCCAGGAAGGTGTCGAAGCCGGCGACGGTGACCGCGAGCCACTTCAAGGTCGCGATCGACTCGAAGGAGTGGGCCTCCGCAATCGTCTCCGGCAAGGACCCGCAGGGCCACCCGATCCAGTCCGGCTTCGCGGTCTTCCACCACGGCGCGACGTGGACGCTGGTCGACATCGGCACCGACGCGGTCGGCTGCGAACAGGTGCCGATCAAGCCGCTGACCCAGATCGGCGGCGACTGCCCCGGCTAAGTCGTGGGGGAAACGGCCGGTTTCCCCCACGCGCCCCCTTCCCTTTGTGGTCGGGTGTCGCGCGGCCCGAGCTACGCCGCGGCAAACCCACGGCTCCGCGGCAGCTCATGACGCGGCCTTTGGTCCGGAGAACCTGGCGTCGAAATCGCGCTACTCTCCGAGCATGGCGGGTGCGCAACACAACCAGCGCGATATAGTGCGCGTCCGCGCCGCCGCCTTGCGATCGAACAGGCTCGCCCTGAACCGATCTCCGCCTTCCTCTTCGTCCTGATCGCCTGGGGCGTAGCGTCAGGCCCTTCTCGCATCACCAGGCGTGGGGCTACGCGCTCTTCGCCGTCACGACGGATGCTCGGCGACGCAGCAGTGCCGGTGCCGTGAAACCGCGCCAAGAGACGCGCACTCAGGAGATCAGGCTAGCCCCCGTCGCGACGGGCCGTGCGGTAGCGCCTGATCAGCGCGTTCGTCGACGAGTCGTGGTCGAGCTCCGGCTCGGGGTCCGCCTCGATCTCGCCGGCGACCTTCGTCGCCAGCACCTTCCCGAGCTCGACGCCCCACTGGTCGAAGGAGTCGATCTCCCAGATCGTCCCCTGCGTGAAGACCGAGTGCTCGTAGAGCGCGACGAGCCGTGCCGAGCGCGTGCGGGGTCAGGCGCTCGAGGACGAACGTGTTCGTCGGCCGGTTGCCCTCGAAGGCGCGGTACGGCTCGCCCGGCGGCGCCTCCTTGCCGAACGCGAGCGCCTCCGTCTGCGCGAAGACGTTCGCGACCAGCAGGTCGTGGTGGCGACCGAGCGGGTTCAGCGAGTGCTCGAAGACGAGGAAGTCGCACGGGATGACGTGCGTGCCCTGGTGGATGAGCTGGTAGAAGCTGTGCTGGCCGTTCGTGCCGGGCTCGCCCCAGAACACGGGCCCGGTCGCGTAGTCGACGCGCTCGCCCGCGATCGTGACCGACTTCCCGTTCGACTCCATCGTCAGCTGCTGGAGGTAGGCGGGGAAGCGCTTCAGGTACTGCTCGTAGGGCAGCACGGCCTGCGTCTCCGCGCCGAAGAAGTCCGCGTACCAGACCGTCAGCAGGCCCATCAGGACGGGCAGGTTCTGCGCGAGCGGGGCCGTGCGAAAGTGCTCGTCGATCGCGTGGAAGCCCGCAAGCAGGTCGCGGAACGCCTCCGGGCCGATCGCGAGCATCGTCGACAGGCCGATCGCCGAGTCCAGCGAGTAGCGGCCGCCGACCCAGTCCCAGAAGCCGAACATGTTGGCCGTGTCGATGCCGAACTTCGTCACCTCGGCCTCGTTCGTCGACACGGCGACGAAGTGCTTCGCGACCGCCGCGTCGTCGCCGAGCGCCGCGAGCGCCCAGTCCCGGGCCGTGGCCGCGTTCGTCATCGTCTCGAGCGTCGTGAACGTCTTCGAGGAGACGACGAACAGCGTTTCCGCAGGGTCGAGGTCGCGGGTCGCCTCGGCGAAGTCGGTGCCGTCGACGTTCGAGACGAAGCGGAAGGTCAGGTCGCGCCGCGAGTAGAACCGGAGCGCCTCGTACGCCATCACCGGGCCGAGATCGGAGCCGCCGATGCCGATGTTGACGACGTTGCGGATCGGCTTGCCCGTGTGGCCCGTCCACGCCCCGCTCCGCACCTGGTCGCAGAACGCCGCCATCCGGTCGAGCACGTCGAGCACCTCCGGCCGCGCGTACGGCGAGCCCGCGGGCGCGCGCAGCGCGACGTGGAGGACGGCTCGATCCTCGGTGACGTTGACGTGCTCGCCCGCGAACATCGCGTCGATCCGCCCGCGCAGGCCGCACTCCTCGGCCAGGCGCACGAGCAGCTCGATCGTCGTGTCCGTGACGCGGTTCTTCGAGTAGTCGAGGTAGACGCCCTCGGCCTCGACGGCGAGCCGCTCGCCGCGGCCCGGGTCGTCGGCGAAGAGATCGCGCAGGTGCCGGCGCTCGATCGCGCGGTGGTGCCTCTCCAGCGCCTGCCAGGCGGGGCGCTCGCGCAACGGCGGCCGGCTCACGTCGCGCATCGTACGCTGCGCGGGGTGAAGAATCCGCTCCTGATCGCGGCCGACCGGCTCCGCCACGCGTACTGGTTCGTCGCCCGGCCGACCTCGGTCGGCGTGCTCGCGCTCGTCGTCGACGACACCGGCCGGGTGCTGCTCGTCGAGCTCACGTACCGCCGCGGCTGGTACCTCCCCGGCGGCGGCGTCCGCGGCAGGGAGCCGCTCGAGGACGCGCTCCGGCGCGAGCTGCGCGAGGAGGTCGGCATCGAGCCGACGGCCACGCCGCGACTGCACGGCGTCTACTCGAACTTCGCCGAGGGCAAGTCCGACCACATCGTCGTCTTCGCCGTCGAGCAGTGGGAGCGCAGACCGGCCCGCAGCCTCGAGATCGAAGCCAGCCGCTTCTTCGCCCCGGACGAGCTGCCCGAGGACGTGTCCGAGCCGGCGCGGAGGCGAGTCGCGGAGTACGCGGCCGGCACGACCGGCGCGTTCGGGCCGTGGTGAGCGTCAGGCGGCGGCGTGCGCGCGGTGCCGGCCCATCCGGCGGAGCTTCGGCAGGCCCGCGAAAGCCGGGATGACCGGCAGCCAGAGGTTCATGACGCGGTAGACGAGCACCGAGAGCACGGCGGGGGCGAGCGCGATCCCGACCCAGCTGAGCGACAGCGGCAGAAGCGCATCCACGATCCCGGCGCCGCCGAGCGGGAGGGTGCGCCGGGTCAGCGCGTACCCGGTCGCGTAGCCGACGACGAGGATCGCGACCGGCGGCGGCTGCTGGAAGAACACGTGGAGCGCCGCCCACAGACAGGCGATGTCGCCGATCCAGTAGAGCGCGATGCCGACGAAGGCGAGGCCGGAAGGAATCGGACGCGTGACCAGGCAGCGGACGAGGCTCAGCGCCTCGAACGCTTGGTCGATGTGTCGACGCCAGCCGGAGCCGAGGTCGAACCGCTTCCGGAAGTAGAGGAGCGCCGCGGCGGCCGCGAAGCCGACCGGCACGCCGACGATCCACGGGAACGTGAGCGCCATGTCGAGGTCCGGGTGCGCGTCGATCACGATGTACAGCGCCGCCGCCATCGCCGCCGGTGCGAGCACGACGTACTCGAGGACGCCGAGGCCGAGCACCCGCTGCCGCGCCTCGCGCGCCGGCACGCCGGTGCTCTTCAGCAACGCCTCGTCGAGCGAGAAGCCGCCCGCGGCCACGAAGACACCGAATCCGGTCGCGACGGCGGCGGCCGTGCCGGACAGCTCGAGCTCCGCTCCGTCGTCCACCCGGGTGACCTCGCGGTAGGCGAGGACGTACCCCAGGTAGCTCACGATCTCGGCGGCGAGCGCGATCGGAACCCAGATCCAGTGGACGTGGAGGAGCCGGTGGAAGACCGTGAGCGGCCCCGCCGACCAGGCGACCCCGAAGAGCGCGCCGTAGGCCAGCACCGCTGCCACGGTGAGCACGACGGCGACGCGGTGCTTCTTGTACAGGTAGTCGACCGCCACTGCTCGAATCACCTTACCCGTGGCCGCGGCGCGAAAAACGGCTCTACGTCACGATTGGCCGCGCCTTAACCTTGGCCGCGTCCCGGAACGCCCCCGTGCCCGCGTAGGCAAACGGGTGGTAGTAGACGTCGAGCGCGTTGCTGCTCTTCGCCGGCAGCTGGAGCGTGTGGCCGGCCCGGTCGGTGACGACGACGGTCAGACGGCCGTCGGCCCGCCGCCATCTGAGCGACACCTCGATGCCGTCGGCGTCCGTTCGCCGCGCCAGCTCCTTCGGTCGTCCACCTCGCACCTCGGCTCCTTTCCGTGTCGTGTGGCCCGAACGTAGGAGGAAGCGGAAAAGGGCGGCGGTAGGCCGCGGACAAGGTTGGGCCACGGTCCGTAAAGCCTCGCCGAAGCGGCCCGGGAAAAGGCCCAACCAACTCGCGCCGACTCTTTGCCTCGGCTTGTCCCGCCCTTGTCTCGCCTCCACATAGAAGTGGAGCAAGCAGTGAGTCAACGAGATGAACGGAAGGAGGTGTTCTCGATGCCGAAGAAGGCGAAGAAGGACGAGCGGAAGGAGAAGGGCAAGAAGGAGAAGCGCGACGTCTAACAGCCCTTTCCGCAGAGCGATCGCCGGCCGCGCCCACTGACTGCCCGAAGGCTGTGGGTGCGGCCCGCGATCGCAGTCGTTCAACGCCTTCGTGCCTCGTCAGCCGGCGAGGCACGGCGGAGGCTCGAGAGCGCTCGGAGGAGGACCGCAGATGCCTGGATCGCCCGAAGCGATTCCGTGGAAACGCGTACTGTCGTTGCTGCGCCCACTCAGAGCGGGTCTGACGGCGATGGTGGGGCTGAGCGTGCTCGGCTCGCTCGCCGGCCTCGTGCCGCCGATCACGCTCGGCTATCTCATCAACGACCTGGTCGAGAAGCATGGGCTCAAGCCGGAGGACGCGCTCTGGGCCGCACTCCTCGCCGGCGCGATCATCGTCGAGGCACTCGCATACGTCGGCTCGGATGGCTTCTACTCGCGGAACGCAGGACGCCTCTACCGGAACCTGCGCCTACAGATGTTCGATGGAGTTACCCGTCGGCCGCCCGCCGAGCGCGGGGATGTCGAGGGATTGCCCTCGCGGTTCGTGTCCGACACCGAGACGTTCGAACGGATCACCGTCTATGCCCTCGACACCGGATCGATGCTCGTCGTCGAGCTGGGGACGGCAATCGTCGCGCTGGGCCTGCTCGAGCCGTGGGCGATCGCGGTCGTGGCTCCCTTGCTCGGGGCGACCTGGCTGGTGACCAGGCGGATGCAGGAACCGGCTGCGAGCGCCGGCCAGCAGCGGCAGGAGCAGCTCGAGGAGCTGACCGGAGACCTGACCCGCGAGCTGGCCGCAGACGGCGGCGCCCCGGGGCGAGCCCGGTTCGCAGCAGCGGCCGAGCGTCTGTTGCACGCGGAGGTTCGCGTCGGCTGGGTCCAGGCCGCGAACCTTCACGTCTCGGGCGCGCTCGCAAAGCTCGGACCGATCGTGGTCGTGGTCGCCGCGGCCTACGTCGGGACATACCGGGCCGGGACGCTGCTCACGCTCTATCTGCTCTCCGCACGCGCCTTCTACGGCTTCGACGGCCTCGTCGACCTCAGCCTGAGCATGCAGTCGGTTCGAGGCGCGATCGCGCGCTGCCTCGATCTCGTCGGCGACCGGTCACGGAGGCACGACGCGGCCCAGTTCGGAGAGGCGTCCTAAGTGTCCCGGCACCGCGCCGTGGACACTTCGCCACGGAACGACGCACTCGATGGACTGCGCTTCGTCGCGGTCGCAGCGGTGCTCGCCTTCCACTTCGGGGTGCCGGGGGCACGCGCCGGCTTCCTGGGCGTCGACGTCTTCTTCGTGCTCAGCGGCTTCCTGATCACGTCGCTTCTGTTGTCACAGCTCGAACGGGGGAACGTGCGCCTCGCCGAGTTCTGGACGCGGCGGGCGAGGCGACTGGTGCCGGCCCTGCTGCCCGTCATCGTCGTCGTGCTCGTCTGGGGCGCCGTCGTCGTCCCGTCGGTGTCGCGCGACCACCTCCGGGGCGACATCGCGTCGACGCTCTTCTACTACGCGAACTGGCACTTCATCTCAACGAGCACCTACTTCGCGAACGACGGCGTCGTCAGCCCCCTGGAGCACATGTGGTCGCTCGGCGTCGAAGAGCAGTTCTACCTCGTGTGGCCCGTCGTGCTCGCGGTCGTGGGGCTCGCATTCACGGGACGGCGCCGGCTGGTCGTCGTGGGAATCCTCGCCGGAACCGGTTTCGCGGTCTCGGCCTGGAGGCTCGGCAGCCTGTGGGCGAGCGGCCATGATCGCGCCTATCTCGGCACCGACAGCCGCATCTTCGAGCCGCTGGCCGGCGCCCTGCTCGCGGTCCTGATCACCTCGCCGCGGGTGCGAGCGGCGCTCAAACGGTCGCACGGGCTCCTGATACCGGCGGGGGTTGCCGGCCTGGCCTGGGGCTTCGTGTCGCTCGGGGGCCCCGGCGGCGCCACGGCCGCGTACGCACACGGCGGCGCCGTCCTGGTGACGGCGAGCACGGCGGCGCTCATCGCCGCGGTCACCGTGTCGCGAAGCGCACCGGTCCGGGTGCTCGCGGTAGCACCGGTCGCGTACCTCGGGCGGCTGTCCTACGGCATCTACCTCTGGCACTGGCCGCTCTGGGTGTGGACGCGGCAGGGCGGCTGGTGGGACCTGACGCGGCTCGGCGCGCCCTTGCACGCGGGGGTCCTCACCGTCGCCACCGTCGCCCTCGCGGCTGCATCCCACCGGTTCGTCGAATCGCCGGTGCGCTACGGACAGATCGCGCGGTTTCTCGCCCCCCGGCGGACCGCGGTCGTGCTCGCGGCGACACTGGCCGCGCTCTTCTTCGCGGATCGCACCGCGGTCGTGCCCTACGCCGGGGCGGCGCTGGGGCGGACGACGAAGACGATCGTCCTCGTTGGCGACTCGGTTCCACAACGTCTGGCACCGGAGCTGGCGAGCGCCGCCGCGAGGCACGGCTACGTCGTCATCTCGGCCACGCGGGGGAGCTGCCCGGCCACCGGCGTCGCGCTCGTCGATTCACGGGGCAAGCCGTGGGGGCCGGGAACGCAGTGCGCGACAGACGTGCCGGCACGACAGGACGCGGCCGTCGCCGCGTACCGACCGGCGCTCGTCCTCTGGTGGAGCCGCTATGAGCTCGCTGATCGCGTGGATACGCACGGCAGGCCCGTCGCCTTCGGCTCGCCGGCCTACTGGTCGCTGCAACGACGGGCTTTCGCGCGGCGCTCGGCCGCGCTCACACGCAGCGGGGCGACCCTGGTCGCAGTTCAGATCGAACGAACCGGGCTCGGTGTCACGACCAGGTGCAGGCCGTCCTCGTGCGGCCCGTTCCTCGCCCGGCTCGTCCAGGACACCTCCGCACAGGACGTATGGAACGCGTTCCTCGCCTCGCACCGCTCGGGACATGTCCGCTCGATCAGCATCCAGAAGCTGGTCTGCCACGACACGGCCAGCCCCTGCAACGACCGGCTTCCGGGCGGTGGACCGGCGAGGCCCGACGGAACGCACTACGGGGCGGCCTCGGCTCCGATCGTGGCCCGAACCGTGATCGACAGGTCGCTTGCCGCGGCTGGCCTGGCGAGGTGACCGTCAGCCTCTGCGCTCAGGCGCGAGCGCCTCGAGCGCCCCGACCTCCTTGTCGAGCCAGGCAAAGACGTCGTGGCGGTCGATGCGTCGCGCGAGCCGGTCGATCCGGTAGCGACGGTCGTCCTCCTCGAGCTCCAGGGCCAGCTCGATCGACCCCGACAGCCCCTCGACGTCGAAAGGGTTGCACGGCAGCGCCTCGCGGAGCTCCTCGGCCGCGCCGGCGAACTCGCTGAGCAGCAGCACGCCCGCGCCGCCGACCGCGTCCTGGGCGATCACGAACTCCTTGCTGACGAGGTTCATCCCGTCGCGGAGCGGCGTCACAAGACAGACGTCCGCAACCCCGTAGTGGGACAGCAGCCGCGTCTGGGTGATCCCGCGGTACAGATAGTGGACGGGCACGTCCTCGCCGGGCGACGTGAAGCGGCCGTTGATGCGACCGACCACCTGCTCGACCTCGCCGCGGAGCTCCCGGTACTCGCGGATGTCGCCGCGGCTCGGCACCGCGATCTGCAGCACAGTGATCCGGCTGCGAAGGTCGGGACGGCGCTCGAGCAGGAGCTCGATCGCCCGCAGACGCTCGACGATCCCCTTCGTGTAGTCGAGCCGGTCGACGCCGACGAGCACTCGGCGGTTCGCGAACTGCGTGCGGAGGCGGGCGATCGCCCTCGTGATCTGATCGCTCCGCGCGAGTGCGCGGAGACCCTCGGCGTCGATCGAGATCGGATGCGTCGTCGTCAGCACGACGCGCCCGTCGGGGAGCCGCAACCGCGCGCCGTCCGCAATCACGTCGTCGTTCAGGCGCAGGCACGTGCGCACGAAGTTCTGGCGGAACTCCTCGGTCTGGAAACCGATCGCGTCGGCGCCGAGCATCCCGTCGATCAGGTGCTGCCGCCACGGGAGCCGGGCGAACAGCTCGGGCGCCGGGAACGGGATGTGCAGGAAGAAGCCGATCGGCCGCGTTACGCCCGCCCGCCGCATGAGCGCCGGCACGCAGACGAGCTGGTAGTCGTGGACCCACAGCAGCGAGTCCGGCGTCGTCGCCTCGAGCGCCCGCTCGGCGAACCGCTCGTTCGCACCGGTGTAGTCGTGCCACCAGCGCCGGTCGATGACGACGCGGTCGGCGAGGCCGTGGAAGAGCGGCCAGAGCGTCCGGTTGGAGAAGCCGTGGTAGTAGCCCTCGACCTCGGACTTGCGGAGCGACACCGGCACGAGCCGGGTGGTGGCGAGTTCGGGGAGCGTGTGCGGGGCTCCGGGTGTGCCGCCGTCCCAGCCGATCCAGGAGCCGGGCCGGGATTCGAGCACCGGGCGTAGCGCCGTCACGAGTCCGCCGTCGGCGGTCCGCCAGCCGCTGCGCGTCTTCACGACCGGGAGGCGGTTCGCGACTGTCACGATCGGCAACGGCGGCGGCTCGCCGGGCAACCCGATCTCCGGCCCCGACGGATCGGCAAGCCCACCGTCTGCGAGCCGGGCCGCCCGGCCTGGACGGAGGCTCATCACCCCGGCCTCGCTTTCGTCACCGCCATCCCCTGTTTCCGTTCCCCGGCGCGTCGAAACGCCCGCGCGTGTTTCAGAAACCTCGACACGTGCGACTGGAACAAGCATATGCCCCTGCCGGCGTCAGAACTGCCCGCCCTCGCGACCTCCACGTGCGTCCTCGCCGCGATGATCGTCCTGGGCGTGTCCAGAGGCATGCTCGACCGCTCGTGGCTCCGCCTGTGTCCGTCGTGTGGACGGTACGTCCGCGCCGGCCGGCGCTGCGGCTGCATGTAGCCGGCTTCAGCGGCCGTTGCGCGATATCGGGTGCAGTCGCCGGCGGAGTCGGACCTCGGTGCCGTCCTCCTGCGTCGACACCTGGACGTCGTCCATCAGCGCCTCCATCAGCTTGAGGCCGTAGCCGCCGCTGTCTCGCGCCGGGTCGGGCTCGCGCCAGCGGCCGAAGTCCCGGATGACGACGGAGATCTCGCCGTCGGACCGCGTGCCGCTCAGCTCGAACTCGGCGGCCGCCGGGTCGACGGCGTGAACGATCGCGTTGGCGCACGCCTCGGAGCAGGCGACGAGGATGTCGTTCGCCTCCTCGGCCTCGACCCCGCCGCCGCCCAGCCATGTCCGCAGCTCGCGGCGCATCTCGGCGAGTGAGGAAGGGTCGGACGCGAGCCGCAGCGCCAGGCTCGGCGCCGGCAGCCAGCGAATCGCCACCAGCGCAACGTCGTCCTGCCGCGTGTCGACCGCGAGTTGCTCGCCGACGTAGTCGAGCATCCCATCCAGCGACTCGGGCCCGGTCTCGACGGCCTCGCACAGCCGGTCCATCCCCTCGTTCAGTGTCATCGTGCGGCTCTCGACGAGCCCGTCCGTGTACAGGAGCAGCAGGTCCCCGGGCTGGAGCTCGACGGAGGCCTGCCGGCCGCGCGTGTCGAGACCGATGCCGATCGGGGTCGTACGACCGCCCTCGAGGTACACGGCGGGCCAGCCCGGCCGCAGGTGGAGGGGCGGTGGGTGGCCCGCGCTCGCGTAACGGCACGTGCCGCGCTCGGTGTCGATCACCATGTAGGCGACGGTCGCGAACGGGGCGCCGACCGTCCGTGCCAGCTCGGCGAGCCGGCTCAGGACGGAGCTCGGCTTGAGCCCGTCGAGCGCGTACACGCGAAGGGCGTTCCGAAGCTGCGCCATCGCGGCCGCCGCGATCACGCCCTTGCCGACGACATCGCCGACGACCACCCCGACGCGGTTCCTGCCGAGCTCGATCACGTCGTACCAGTCGCCGCCGACCTCGAGCTCGTTGCGACCCGGGAGATAGCGGACGGCGACGTCGAGCCGGTCGATCTCGGGCAGCTGCCCCGGCAGCACGCTTTGCTGGAGGGTGACTGCGATCTCGTGCTCGCGCTCGTACATCATCATCCGCTCGAAGGCGAGCGCGGCCCGGTCGGACGCGAGGACGAGCAGCTCGAGATCGTCCTTGGTAAACGCGTCGACGGTCAGGCTGCTGACGTGCATGACGCCGAGCACGCGGCCCTTGACGGTCAGCGGCACGCCGATCAGCGAGCCCCCCGACTCGCGCAGGTAATCGCTGACCACGTCCACCTTCGTCAGGTCGGAGACGATCCTCGGCTCCCCCGTGACCGCGATCCGGCCGGCGATGCCGTGGCCGAGCGGAACGCGAACTGCCCGCTCGATCTCGAAGCCGAGGCCCGCGGCCGCCCGAATCTGCAGGACACCCGCCTCCTCGTCCAGCGTCAGGACCGCCGCCCGGTCGGCATGGAGGATGGTGCGGAGGTGCGTGAGCAGCTCGCGCAGGAAGTCGTCGACGGACGCCGCCGACAGGCCCGCTTCGACGATCGTCTGCAGGTGGTCGAGCCGCAGGCTCGCGTCCTCGGCCCGTCGCCGCGCGTCCTGCTCACGCTCGTAGAGCCGGGCGCGCTCGAGCGCCTGTCCGCACTGCTGCAGCAGCACGTCGATCAGCGCCCGGTCCTCCTGGTTCAGCTCGCGCGGCCGGTCGAAGCTCACCGTCAGGAGACCGAGCGGCCGCTCGCGGCCTATGAGCGGCACGAAGCCGACCGCCTCGAGCCCCTCGCGCACCTGCGCGTGGTCCGGGTAGCGGGTGGCGAGCTCGTCGGCCGACTCGAACCAGAGCACCTTCGCCGAGCGGATCGCCTGGACCGCCGGCACCTCCTGGTCGGTGGAGAGCCGGCCGTAGCGGCCGAGGAGCTCGGAGAGATGGCCCGTCGCGGTAGCGAGCTCGAGCGCCGAGCCGTCCTCGGTCAAGAGCTGCGTCGCCGCCGCGTCGGCGCCGAAGGCGGCTCCGCCCTCGACCGCGATCGCACGCGCGACCTCGTCCGTCGTCACTGCCTGCGCGAGCGCGGCCGTGATGCGGTGCAGATGGCCGAGCCGCTCGGACGCACGCTCGGCGGACGCACGCGCCTGGCGCTCGCGGTCGTAGTCGTACGCGTTCGTGAGCGCGAGGGCGGCGCGGCTTGCAAACTCGCGGGCGAGATCGAGGTCGCGCTCCGAGAAGGCCCGGTCGCCCGTCGTCGCCAGCGTGAGCACGCCGGTTGCCTGGCCGTGCGCGACGAGCGGCAGCGCGTGCCAGGCGCGCATGCCGAGCGACTCGAGCGTGCGCAGCTGCGTCTCGTCGAGCGCCAGCGCGTCCAGGAGCGCCGCGTCGAGGCGCTGGATCGCGACCGGTTGCCGCGTCCGCACGACCCGAGAGAGCGCCCCGTCCGGCTCGGCATCGAGATCGATTCGCACGCCGCGCAGTTCGCGCATCAGCTTCGTCTTCGCCGGGTCGACGTTCACGGACGCCGCGCGGCGAAGGTAGTGCCCCTCCTCGAGCAGGAAGAAACTGACCGCGTCGGCCAGACGCGGCACGGTGATCGACAGCAAGGCGTCGAGCAGCTCTTCGACCTCGAGGGTCCCGGCGAGCGTCTGCGAGACCTCGCTCAGGAACTGCAGCTCGCCGCGGTGCTGCTCGGCGGCCGAGCGGGCCTCGCGTTCGCGCTCGTAGAGCTGAGCGCGCTCGAGCGACTGGCTGCACTGACCGACGAACGACGAGATCAGCGCCTTCTGTTCGGCACTGAACGGCCGCGGACCGTCGAAACGGAGCGCGAGGAAGCCGAAGGCACGCTCGGCGGACACGAGCGGAACGGCGGCGAGTGCCTCGCCGCCCGTCGCCTGAACCGCCTCGGCGAACTCCGGGAAGCGGTCGGTGGCCACCTCCATCGATTCGACCCACGTCGGCTCGCCCAGGCGCACCGACTCGGACACCGCCAGGCCCGCGTTCAACGGGATGCGCCGGTACTTCTGGGCAAAGTCCTCGCGGTAGCCGCTCGCGGCGAGCAGGCGCAACTCCTCCCCGTCCTCGTCCAGCACGCTGACCCAGCCGGCACGCGCGCCGAGCACGTCGCGGCTCTCGTCGACGATGATCTGCGCCACCTCCTCCGGCGAGACAGCAGCGGACAGCCGCGCGGTCAGGGACTGCAGCCGCTCCATGCGGAGCGCCGCTCCCTCCGCCTCCTCGCGCGCCTGCTGCTCGTCGCCGTGAAGCCGCGCGTTGTCGATCATCAGCGCGGCGAGCTGCGCGAACTCCTCGACGAACTCGAGATCGTCCTCGTCGTAACGCCGAGGCGCCTCGGCTGCGATCAGCGTGAGCGCGCCGATCGTGTGCCCGCGGGCCTGTAGCGGCGCGACGATGGCAGAACAGGGATCGAGCCGCCGGTAGAGGTCGAGCTCCTCGCTGCTCCGGGTCGCCTCCGCGAGCAGCTGCTCGGAGATCTCCGGGTAAAGCTGCGACCGACCGCTCGCGAGCACGGCCGCGGCGCCGTAGGGGTCGTCGCCCGAGACGGGGAAGCGGCGGCGAAGCTCACGGGCCAGCTCGCCCTTCGTCGGGTCGCTGTGCTGCGTGACGACGTTGCGGATGCTGCCGTCGCTCTCGATCACGTCGATCCAGCACCAGTCGCCGAGCTCGGGAACGGCCAGGCGCCCGAGCTCGGAGAGCATTCCCTCGTAGTCGGGCGTGACCGCGAGCGCACGAGTGAGCCCGCCGAGAATGCGCTCACGCTCCTCACTGCGGCGGCGTGCGGTCACGTCCCGCGTCAGGCCGGACACGCGCTGGCCGCGGAGGCCGCGCACCCCCCTCGGGACGCTTCCCTGGAGCTGGATCCAGCGCCAGCCCTTCGGCGTCGGCGACGTTCGCACCTCGACCTCGAAGCCCGTGTTCGCCGCCAGCGCGTCGGTCACGGCGGCCCGGAAGCGTTCGCGGTCGTCCGGATGGATCCGCTCGACCAGATGGTCGAAGGTCTCGACGCGCCGCAGCCGTCCCAGCCCGTAGCGGCCGCGAGCGTCGTCCGACCAGCGGACGCGGTCACGCTCGACGTCCCACTCCCACATACCCATCCCGGCCTGGTCGAGCGCGTCGCTGAGCTTCTGCGCGCCTGCCGAGAGCGCACGCGCCCGCTGCTCACGCGAGACGATCCAGACGACGAGCACGACACCGAGCCCGAGCACGATCAACGAGACGCTCTGCGACGTCTTGACGTCGAAAGCTTCGGGACGGTTGAGGAAGAAGTAGACGAACGCAGGGAAGGCGAGCAGCCCGGCGAGGATCCCCGCCTCGAAGCCGGCGACGCTGGCCGCCGCGGCTGCGAACACGACGTAGACGACCTGTGCGCCGGGCTTGGTCTGCAGGTCGAGGGCGAGCCCGATCCCGGTGGCGATCCCGGCGGCAACGAACGCCGTACACACGCCGAGGACGAGTCGGTCGAGATGGAGTCGGCGGTCTCGGAAAGAGGGCATCAGCGTCGAGACTCTCGCGCGCAGTGTAGACACGCCGTTCCACCGCGGCCATTTCCCGGCGGTCGTGGGATCACGTTTCTGAGCAGGGAAAACGCCCTCGTGCGGCACGCGCCCTGGATCGTGAACACGAGCAGGGGGAAACCGGCCTGTTCCCCCCGTTTGAGAAGACGGACGGCCGGACCGCGTCAGGGAGGGCATGTGTGCTGATCGCTCGAGCCGCCACCCCTCCGGCGGCCCACAGTCTCGGCTCGCTCGTCAGCGAGAACCTACCCTCGGCGGTCCCGCTCTAAACCAGCCGGCTCAGACGGGGACGTGCTCGCGCTCGCGGGCGACCGTACCGTCTCCGTCCGCGGTTACCGGCCGACGGTAGGCGCCTTCTCCGTCCGCGGTTACCGGCCGGCGATAGGCGGCGGGAGCGGGTCCGGGAACGGCCGCAGGAGCCGGCCGGCGGACCGCGCCGGGCGCCGACGCGAGCAGCACGCCGAAGCCGAACGCCATCACCGACGTGTACGCCGTCATCGCGTCGACGAAGCCGCGGATGCCGAGGTCGCCGGACCAGGACGAGACGTGGTCGCGGAACCAGTTCGCGGCCGGCTGGCCGGCGACAGCGATCCACAGGACGCAGATCGCGGCGACTGCGAAGGCGAGGAGGAACCCCAGCGGGGTCACCTCGGCCCAGGCACCGTAGGCAGTTCGCTGCGTGAGCGCGAACGCGAAACCGGCGCCGGCGAGCAGTCCGAGCACGGCCCAGTAGCGCGACGTCGTCGACGCCTCGCCGACTCGGGTCGCGAGCCAGATCAGCGCCCCGGCAGCGGGTATCCCGAGCAAGAGGGTGTAGGTACGGCTCGTTCGTGCGGTCATCGCGCACCTCCTTGAACCTTCTTCTTCTTCACCTCGCGCTCGAAGCGCGCCTCCGCACGCACGCGGCTCAGGATCCGCTCGCGTGAGCCGGCGCGGACACACGCCCGGCGCGCGCGAGCCTCCGCCCACAGCGTGTTGATGCGCGCTGAGAGCGCCTTCACGTCCGCGGCGATGCGGGCATCCGGGTTGCGCGACTGCTCGTGCCAGAGCTCCGTCCGGCGGAGCATCGCAGCCTCGAGCTCGACCTCGACGTCCGAGAGCCGCTCGGCTGCGGCAACCCGCCGCGCCGTGTCGCGCAGCTGGTCGGGGCGCGGTCGTGTCCGGGTCGTCGCCATGACCATTCGCTACCCCGGTCGCTCCCTGCCCAAACCGCTCGCCTCGATCAGGTCGGCAGGATTGAGAAACGCCGAAACGCGGTACTTCCAACAGGAGTCGTTCGAGCATCGTCCAGCCCTCGCACGGCGTCACGTATCCGACGAAACCGGGTCGGCCTCGGCCTGCCGGAGGTGAGCCGAAATGGAAGCGAACAGCGTCCCCAAGCCGGTCCTGCTCTTCTTCACGAAGCGCACGTCGGGTCCTGCACGCCGCATGGAGAGCCTGATCGCCCACGTCGCCCGCAAGGAGCGCCGGCGCCTGACGGTGGTCAGCGTCGACGCCGACGAGAATGCCGACCTCGCCGAGCGCCTCGAAGTCGGCGAGATCCCGACGCTCGTCCTCGTCAAGGGCCGGTCACCCGTCGCCCGTCTGGAAGGGCGTGCAACCGGTGGTCAGATCGACGAGCTGATCGAGAACTTCGGCTAGGGGACGAACCATGCCCGCTATCGTCCCCGCGGTGTCCGACTCCGCCCCCGGCGAAGTGACCCGAGTCGCGCTCACCCTCCCGGGCGAACGTCGCTCGATCGGCATCGTACGCCTCTTCGTCGGCGGGCTCGCGGCACGGCTCGGTCTCGGCTACGAGACGATGGACGACTTCCAGCTCGCACTCGAGAGCGTCCTGCTCAAGGCGGACCTTGGCCCCGAGGTCACGCTCGAGGCGGCGATCGACGGCGAGGCCGTGTCCGTCACGATCGGGCCGCTCGCGCGCGACCCGCTCCAACCCGACACGGCCGGGCCGGACGATCTCGATCTGCGCCACCTGCTCTCGGCGCTCGTCGCGCGGGCGGAGTCGAGCACCCGCGACGACGGCTGCTGGCTCCGCCTCGACGTGCTGGTCCCGGCAGGCACCGGAGCAAGGTGAGCCCGGGGTCGCAGAGCCTCAGTCCGAGCCAGCTCGAGGAGAACGAGCTCCTCCGCGCCTACCACGAGCGCGGCGACGCGAGCGCGCGCGACAGGCTCGTCGAGGCCAACCTCCCGCTCGCACGGGCGATCGCGCGACGCTACGCGGGCCGCGGCGAGCCGCTCGAGGACCTCGTCCAGGTCGCCTCGATCGGCCTGATCAAGGCGATCGACCGTTTCGACCTCGGGCGCGGCGTCTTCTTCCGCACCTACGCCGTGCCGACGATCGTCGGCGAGATCAAGCGCCACTTCCGGGACCGCGCCTGGGCCGTGCACGTGCCGCGCCGGCTCAAGGAGCTGAACCAGATGCTCTCGAGCCTGATCCAGGATCTGAGCGCACAGCTCGAGCGGTCACCCACGATCGCCGAGCTCGCCGAGGCGGCCGGCGTCGAGGAGGAAGAGGTCGTCGAGGCGCTCGAGTCCGCCCGGGCTTATACGGCCGAGTCGCTGATGGCGCCGGCCGAGGAGGGCTCCGAGCTCGACCGCCTGCAGACGCTCGGCGTCGTCGAGGAGGCGTTCGAGCGGACCGAGGACAGGCAGCTCCTGGCGAGCGGACTCGAGGCGCTCGAGCCGCGCGAGCGCCGGATCATCGAGCTTCGCTTCAAGGACGGGCTGACGCAAACCCAGATTGCCAACGAGCTCGGCATCTCGCAGATGCACGTCTCCCGCCTGATCAGGCGTGCGCTCGAGACGATGCGGGAAGAGCTCGAAGGAGGAGGCAGCCATGCAGAGGAACGGTGACGGCGCCTACGTGGTGTCGCTGGTCATCCCGGCGGAGCCGAGATGGCTGGCGCTCTCCCGGCTCGTGCTCGCGGGCCTCTGCCAGCTCGGGCACGTCGACGAGGAGGCGCTGGCCGACCTGAAGCTCGCGGTCACGGAGGCATGCTCGAACTCGGTGCGCCATGCCTACGGCGAGGACGACGACGGGTCGATCGAGGTCCGATTCGAGCTCGGGCCGGAGGCGTTCTGGATCGAGGTCGCCGACGCCGGCCAGGGCTTCCGCTTCGACCGCGTGCCCGAGCTGCCCGCACGGCCCGACGAAGAGCTCCGCGAGGACGAGATGGGCCTCGCGATCATCCACGCGCTCGTCGACGAGGTCGAGATCGGTGCGGGTCGCGACGGCTGCGGCACGAGCCTCCGCCTGCGGAAGGATCTCGGCCCCGCTCGATCCGGCTAGGCGAGCCCGGCTAGGCCGACGCCGAGGACGTCAGCTCGGCGAACGCCTCGTCGCGCGTGTCGACGATGGCGAAGACGCGGTCGAGAAGCGTGATCTCGAAGATCCGCCGGACGTTGCGGTCGGGGCAGACGAGCACGACGGTCCCACCCTCGGGACGGACGCGCTTGACGACGCTGAGCAGCACGCCGAGCGTCGTCGAGTCGATGAAGGTCGTCTCGGACATGTCGATCACGAGACGCGTCGCGCCCTCGCTGACCAGCCGATGCAGCTCCTGCTTGAGCTCCGGGGCGGTGTAGAGGTCGACCTCGCCGCCCAGTGAGACGACATAGTCGGCGCCGCCGTCCAGCTTCTCGCTCGACAGGGTGAAGTTCACGGGCACGGGAAGCGTCGCTCGACGAACATCGCGGAGACAGCTGTACCCCGCGAGCGCCGGAGCCTAAACCTGCGGCTAGAAGATCGCCTCGACGGGCCAGTAGAGCGCCGCAGCCACGAGCGCCGCGGCGGGCAGGGTCAGGAGCCACGCGAAGACGATGTTGCCGGCGACACCCCAGCGCACGGCGGACAGGCGCTTCGTCGCTCCGGCGCCGAGCACGCCGCCCGAGATCACGTGCGTCGTCGAGAGTGGATAGCCGAGTCGCGTGGCGAGGTAGATGGTCACGCCCGCGGTCGTCTGGGATGCGAACCCGGCGGGCGGCTCCATCTTGTACAGCCGCTGCCCGAGCGTTCGCATGATCCGCCAGCCGCCCACGTACGTGCCGAGCCCGATGGCGATGCCGGCGGTGGCGATCACCCAGACCGGGATGTGATCGAACTGCGACTGATGCCCGCTCGTGACGAGCGCGAGCGTGATCACGCCCATCGTCTTCTGCGCGTCGTTCGCACCGTGCGTGAACGCGACCCATGTGCCCGAGGCGAGCTGTCCGAGCCGGAAGCCGTGATTCGCGAACCCCGGCGTCAGGCGCACGAACACCCAGAACAGCGCGATCAGGAGGACGAAGGACGCTGCGAAGGCGATCGCGGGTGAGATGACGGCGGGAATCGCGACCTTGTGGACGAGCCCCGACCACTGGACGCCCGCCGTACCCGATTGCGCCAGCGCGGCGCCGACGAGCCCGCCGATCAGCGCGTGCGATGAGCTCGAAGGCAGGCCGAGCCGCCAGGTGAGGAGGTTCCAGGTGATGGCACCGAACAGCGCCGCGAGGATCGTCTTCGTGTCGGTGAGCCCGACGTTGACGATGCCGGAGCCGACCGTCTTCGCGACCGCCGTCGTCGTGAACGCGCCCGCGAGGTTGGCGACCGACGCGATCAGCACCGCGAGCCGCGGCGAGAGCGCTCTCGTCGAAACCGAGGTGGCGACGGCGTTGGCCGTGTCGTGGAAGCCGTTCGTGAAGTCGAAGCCGAGCGCGACCACGATCACGATGACGAGCAGCACCTGCTCCATCGCGGTCCCGGCCCGCTACCGGTTCTTCACGAGGATCGCCTCGAGCACGTCTGCGGCGTTTTCGCATGCGTCGACCGCGTCCTCGAGCTGCTCGTAGATGTCCTTCCAACGGATGATCGAGATCGGATCCTGGCCCGATCGGAACAGGCCCGCGACGGCCTCGCGCACGAGCCGGTCGCCCTCGTCCTCGAGCGCACGCAGTTCGGTCAGCTGTGCGCGCGAGTCCTTGAACCCCTCGAGCAGGTCGACGGCCTCGTCGAGCTGCATCGCTGCTCGGAGGATCACGTCCGCCTGGGCCTTGGCGTCCGGCGGGATGACGCGCACGCCGTAGAGCGCGATGTTGTCGGCCGCCTCGTCGACGTGGTCGCAGACGTCGTCGATCGCGGCCGCCAGCCGGTACATGTCGTCGCGGTCGAACGGCGTGACGAACGTCCGGTTGAGGAGGTCGACGACCTCGTGTGTGACCCGGTCGCCCTCGTGCTCGCGATCCTTGATCCGGCGGATCAGCTCGGTGTTCTCGGGGAAGCGCTCCAGCAGCTCGACGAGCAAACGTGCGATCTCGACCGCATTCGAGGACGCCCGCGAGAAGAGCACGAAGAAGGCCCGGTTCTGCGGGGTCAGGCGCATGCGGAACTTCATGAGCCGATCCTACGGCGCGCCCGGGGCGGTCAGCTTCGGGAGCTGTTCAGGAAGGTGACGTGGATGTCACGCGTCCGCTGCCGCGAGATGCTCGAGCGCGGCGTCGCGCGTGTCGAAGATCGTGAACACGCGGTCGAGCAACGTGATCTCGAAGATCTTGCGGATGTTGTGCTCGCTGCAGACGACGAGCAGCTCGCCCCCTCCAGGGCGGAGGCGCTTGCTCACGTTGAGGAGCACCCGCAGCATCGTCGAGTCGATGAATGTCGCGTCGGTGAGGTCGACGACGATCGACCGCTTGCCCTCCTCGACGAGGCGTAGGAGTTCGCGCTCGACGTTCGCCGCCGCGTAGAGATCGGCATCACCGCTGACCGTGACGACGCAACCCGAATCCTGCTCGACGTCCAGATGGACGCTCATGCGCTCCTCCTCGCCCACGGGCGTTACCGTAACCGCTGGTGCTCGCTGGTGCTCGCTGTCCTTTCCGCGTTCGTGGCCGGACTAAACCTCACGGCCGGCCGGCAGGGCCAGGCGAAGTGACATAGGATTGCTCCCGCTGCCGCGCGGCAGCGTGGCGTAAAAGGGAGGTCGACATCGAACCGGAACCGTTCTCGATTACGAGGAGCACGCACGGCGCGACGGAGGTCGTGACGCTCGTGGGTGAGCTCGACATGGCGAACGTCGACGCCGTCGCGGAGGTGCTCGACGAGCTCGCCGGCAGCGGCAGCCCGATCGTCGTCGACATCAGCGCGCTGGCGTTCATCGACTCGAGCGGCATCCACGCCTTGCTCCGCCCGAGGCCGTACGACAATACGATCGAGCTCGTCTGCCCGCCCGGCAACGTCAGGCGCGTGCTCGAGGTCACGAAGCTCGAGCACGTCCTGCCCGTCCACGACACGCTCGACGACGCCCTCGCCGCCACTGCATGACGGACGCGCCGGCCCTCAAGCTCGGCGTCCTCGCCTGGAACCAGTACACGGACTGGCCGTCGCTTCGCGACGTGGGCGTGCTCGTCGACGAGCTCGGCTACGACTCGCTGTGGACGTGGGATCACCTGTATCCGATCGTCGGCGACCCGCACGGACCGATGTTCGAGGGCTACCTGACGCTCGCCGCCTGGGCGGCGCTCACGAAGCGGGTCACGCTCGGCCTCATGGTCGGCGCCAACACGTTCCGCAACCCGGCCCTCGTCGCCAAGATGGTCACGACGCTCGACCACATCTCGGACGGGCGCGCCTATCTCGGGATCGGCGGCGCCTGGTTCGAGACCGAGCACACCGCGTTCGGGATCCCGTACGGCTCGAGCCCCGGCGAGCGCCTGCGCTGGTTCGACGAGGCGGTCGAGCTGATCCGCGGCATGCTCCGCGACGAGGAGACGAGCGCGCGCGGTCGCTTCTACCACGCGAGCGGCGTCCGGAACGTCCCGCCGCCGCTCCAGCGCCGGCTCCCGATCCTGATCGGCGGCTCCGGCGAGCGGAAGACGCTCGCGACCGTCGCCCGCTACGCCGACGCCTGGAACACGAGCGGCGACATCGAGCGCGTCCGGCACAAGGATGCGGTGCTCCGCCGCTGGTGCGAGGAAGTCGGCCGGGACGAATCCGAGATCGAGCGCACGCTCCAGGGTGGGTCGCCCGTGATTCGTGACACGGTCGAGGAGGCGAAGCGAGCGGCACAGGCGATCGCCGAGCAGAACGGCCTGCCCGACTTTCGCGGCCCGGTCGGAACGGCGGAGACGATCGCCGAGGGGCTCGTCCCACAGGTCGAGCTCGGCTTCCACCACGTCTACTTCGACGTGCCGGCCCCCTACGACCGCGAGACGCTCGAGCGTCTCGTCGGCGAGGTCAAGCCGTTGCTCGAGCGGGCGATCGCGACGCCGACGGCATGACCGGCGGACGCGCGGGCTTGCGGGCGCGGAACGCGATGTCGTTCGCGAACAGCTTGCCGTTCAAACGTACGAGCCGGCCGGCGATGCAGGAGATCTCCACATCGTCGAACGGCCCGAGCAACCGGCCGACCGCGGCGGGATCGAACAGGTGCAGGAGCGTCGGATCGCTCTCCGGCTGACGGCCGAGGAGGAAGCGGAGCCGCGTCTTCAGGCGGAAGCAGTTCGGGACGGAGCCGACGAGCAGGCCGCCCGGCCGGAGCACACGCTGCGCCTCGGCGAGCACGACCTCCGGCAAGCGCAGATGCTCGAGCACCTCGGCGGCGACCACGACGTCGAAGGAGGCGTCCTCGAACGGCAGCGGGTCGTCGAGGTCGGCCCACGTCGTCTCGATGCCCCGCTTTGTGGCGCGTGCGAGCGCGGTCCGGTCGACGTCGACGCCGACGACGTGGTTGCCGTCGAGGTATGCCGCCGTGAGCGCGCCGTCGCGGCATCCGAGGTCGAGCACCCGCAACCCGGGCCCGCCGATCCACTCGTGGAAGAGTGGAATCCTGTCCGGCCCGCAGTACACGAACCCCTCTTCGCGGCTCGTGGCGTGATGGCGCCGATAGGCGCGCTCGATCGTCTCGCGTCCCCCCAAGACGCGACCTAGTGTAGAAACGGGCCGCAGAGCCGTGGGTAAAGCTCAGGCTAAGAACTCCTAACTTCCTACGACGCTGACTGGCCGCCGTCGACGATCAGCGTCGTGCCCGTGACGTAGTCGGAGGCCGGCGAGGCCAGGAAGACGACGGCGCCTTTGAGGTCGTCGGGGCCGCCGTAGCGTCCGAGCGGGATACGGCTCTGCAGCCGCTCTCCGGCCGCGTCGAGCGTGCTCCCGGAGAGTTCGGTCGGGAACCAGCCGGGCGCGATCGCGTTGACGTTGATGCCGTGCTGTGCCCACTTGACGGCCAGGTCGATCGTCAGCGCGACGAGCCCGCCTTTGCTCGCGTTGTACGGAATCGCGTTCATCGCCGCCTGCGGGGCGCCGCGGAAGGCGGCGACGGACGCGACGTTGACGATCTTCCCTCCCTCGGCCTGCTCGATCAGGACGCGGCCGACGCTCTGCGCGAACAGGAAGGCGCCCGTCAGGTTGACGTCCATCACCTTCTGCCAGCCCTCTAGCGGCACGTCTTCCGGCGCGGCGCCCCAGGACGTGCCGGCGTTGTTGACGAGGATGTCGATCCGGCCGAACTCGTCGACCGTGCGTCGCACGACGGCGTCGATCGCCGCCGGCTCGCGGAGATCGCACCCGAGGCCGAGTGCGCGGACGCCCAGCTCCGCCAGCTCGACCGCGGCCTGCTCGCAGCGATCCGCCCTGCGTGCGCAGAGGACGAGTTCGGCGCCCGCCTCGGCCAGGGCCTCGGCCATCTGCCGCCCGAGACCGCTGCCACCGCCGGTGACGACTGCCACCTTGCCGGTCAGGTCGAAGAGCTCCTGGACCTTCATCGACAGCCTGCCACGGCCGCGATCGGCAGGTCGTGCTCCTCGGCCCATTGCTCCCATTCTTCGGGCGTCCGGCTCCGGAAGGTCTCCTCGCTGGGCTCGCCTCCGAGCTCGCTTGCGAGGCGCTCGCGGAAATGCGGCTCGAGAGCCGCGACGCCGATCCATCCACCGCCCGCTTCGTACAAGCCGTAGAACGGCGAGCCGCCGCCGAGCGGGCCAGTCGGAGCCGTCAGGCCGTGCTCCCAGGGGAGCGCGAAGAACGCCGCGCTGTCCGCGAGCGCGACCTCCGCGTAGCGCGTCTCGGCCCCGCGCTCCCGGGCGCGGAGGAGGGCGACCGCCGCCGTCGCGGCCCGTTCGGCCCCGCCCAGATCGGCGACGAGCGCCTGCGGGAGCTGCGGCGGCGACACGAGCCCGTGCGCGGCGACGTAGGTCAGGTCGTGCCCCGGCCTCTCCTGGTCGGGCGTCGGGTGCCCGACGATCGCGACGTGCACGAGGTGTGGGTGACGTGCCTCCACCTCGTCGCGTGCGAGGCCCATGCGCGCGAGGGCCGAGGGGCGGCTCGACGTGAGCAGCACGTCGGCGTCGGCGAGCACCTCGTGAAGCCGTGCGCGCCCCGCCGCGTCCTTCAGGTCGAGGCGCAGCACCGTCTGCCCGTCGGCCAGCCGTCCGTACAGCTCCGGGCTCACCGCCTGGAGCGGGTCGCCGGACGGGGGCTCGACCTTGGTCACCGACGCCCCGAGCTCAGCGAGCCGGGCTGCGGCCGCCGGCCCCGGCAGGTTGATCGCGACGCAGACGAGACGAACGCCGGTGAGCGGAGCCGGGTCGATCACGGCTGGATCATCGCCGGTCGCGGACCGCCCGCCGGGCCGACCGCATTTGCGCGGACGGCGCCTCGCTCATTCCTCTGCGGCTCCCAGAGCGTCCTCGGTGCCCGCCATCGCGATGCCGCGCGCGATCAGGTCGTCGACCTTCAGCCAGTCGTTCGCGAGCTCGACTCCGTCGGCCCGGGCGATCGCCGCCTGGAGCGGCTTCGCCCAGATGTGCTCCACCAGGGCGAGTGCGGCCGTAGTGTTCCGCGGCACCGAGTCGGTGAGGAGGAGGCGGTTCTCCTCCCCGAAGGCGTGGCCGTCCGCCAGCTCGGCGGCTCCGGAGATTGCGCCCATAGCGATGCCTTCGGCACCGCCGGAACCCCACCCCATCAGCGCGCCGATCAGAGCGCCGAAGCTCGCAGCCTCCTCCCAGTCGAGGTCGCTCGCGGTGAGAGTGGCGACGGCGCCGGTCGAGTCCTTGCGCACGACCAGAAGGTCGATCAGGCGAATCACCTCGGCGTTCTTCAGACGCTCGAGCTCAGGGAGGATCTCGCCCTTGAACTTGTTGCCGTCGAAGACGAACGACCAGATCTGAACTGGCCCGAACTGCGCCAGCCGGTCGAGCACGTCTTCCAGCGTCAAGTCGTCTTTCGGAGGCATTTCCACGTCGTGAGCCTACCTTCGTCTCACCGTGCGCCCTCACCCGGATCGGTCGAGCTCAGCTCGTCAGCGGAGGAATGCCCTTGGCGATCAGGTCGACGCCGAAGACGACGAACAGGACGACCATGACGGCGGCGTTGTGGAGGGCGAGCCAGGACTTCATCTTGTCCAGCTCCGTCCTGGCGTGCTCGCCGCCGACCAGGTGGTAGACGACCGGGACGGCGATCGTGAGGCTACCGACGATCACAAAGACGACGATCGAGCCGACCGCGTCGCCGGTCGAGAGGCCCAGTTGCGCGAGCCCGGTCGCCGCGGCGACCGTGAGGAGCAGGTTCTTCGGGTTCACGCCGGCGAGCAGAACGCCGAGACCGAACGCCTTCCCCGGCGTGAACGAGTCGACGCTCGCCATCCACTTCGGCATCGGCGGCTCTGTCCCCGGCTCGGGCCGGCTCCGCCACTGACGGGCGGCGATCAGCAGGAAGAGCACGCCGAACACGATCTTCCCCCACGAGACGGTGTCGGACGCGCCGCTACTCGTGTCCACGCCGCCCTCGTCGGCAAGGACGTAGACGACCGTGCTCACGACCGCGAGGGCCAGCATCCAGCCGGCCAGGAACACCGGTCCGTTCACGCGCGCCCGCTGCGAGAACAGCATCAGGATCACGGCGATGATCGGCATCGGGCTGATCGCCACGCCGATCGCGAACGTCAAGACCTCGGCGACTCCCTGACCCATCACTCCTCCCCTCTTACGGACACGGGCGGCGGGACATCTCGGCCCAATTGCTCCAATGTCAGACGTCCTCGAGCGCTGTCAGTCGTCCGGAGCGGATCGCCTTGGTGAAGGCCTGGAAGTCCTTGTCGTTTTGGTTTGCGTAGCGCTCGGAGAAGTCGGTGACCGACTTGTCGAACGCATCGGTTCTGCCCAGGTAGGCGTTGATCGCGATCGGGTCTCCTGATCGTGCGTGCGCGCGGGCGAGTGTCCATCCGCACTGACGCGCGTAGAACGCAAGAGCAGGAGGCGTCAGCGACTCGACAAGTACCGAGCCCTTCATGTCACGGAGTTGGCGCCAGTACAGGTAGCGGTTGGCCTCGGCGCCCTTCGTCCATCCCAGGTAGATGTCGCTGGCGGCTTGCATCATCCGTTGGCCTTGCACGACGCGCTCGCCGGGTTGCCTGTAGCGACTCTTCGGCAGATGGTCCTCGAGCACCGAGGTTGTCGCCTCTTTGACCTGCAGGAAGAGCGGATCCTGCTGATCACGGCCATGAAGCAAGACGATGAACGCTCGCGTGCCGACGCTGCCGACGCCGACGACCTTGCGGGCCATGTCGATGATCTCGAACTTCTCGAGTAGCTGGCGTCGATCGTCCTGCAACGTGGCTCGGTAGGCACGGAACTGCTCGTGGATCGCGTGCTGCAACTGGTCGGCGGAGATGCCGTAGGTCGCGTGCAGGTCGCGCGCCGGGACGATGATCGGCGGCTGGCTGACGATCCGGTAGCGACCGTCGACGAGTTCGCCGAGCTTCGACAACGCCTGCAGGCTGTCTCGCGTGTGCGCCCTCTCAGCGGTCTTCTTAGCCGTCTTCGCTTCCTTCTTCGCCGCCTTCTTTTGCGACTTGTTCGTGGGAGCACGCACGAAGCTGCTGATCGCTTTCATGAGCTCTTGCTCGGTCAGGTGGGCGTACCAGATGTCCATCGTGCGCATCTCTGCGAACTCGGCCATCGACGTCCGGTAGGCACTCACCGAGGCGAGCGTGACGTCGCGTGCGTCGGCCTTGCTGAAGCCGTTGTTGCGTGCGGCGATCGTGAAGCTCGCCGACATGCGCATCACGTCGTACTCGAATGGGCCAGGCAGCGTCTCGTCGAAGTCGTTCAGATCGAACAACAGGTTCCGCTCAGGCGACGCGAACACGCCGAAGTTGGACAAATGCGCATCACCGCATAACTGAACGGCCAAGCCCGCCCGAGGGGTGTCCTTCAGATCAGCGGCCATGATCTTGGCCGCGCCCCGATAAAACGTGAACGGAGACACCATCATCCGCCCATGACGAACCGGCACTAGATCAGACTCGCGCGTCACGTCCTGCTCCTCCAACAGCGCAACCGGATCAGGACGATCTCCGGCCGGCTTCCAACCGGCATGGCTTGCGGGAGAAGTTCGCTTTCGCAACTCCTTGCCGTGTGCTCGCCGTTCCGCAACGCCTGGGTGTTCGACCTCTACGTTCATGGGCTCCGAACCTCCCTTGCTCGGCCGCTTTCGCTCGTCAGCGTTACCCGGCAGCGGCGGTTGCTGCGCGGCCGTCGGCTGCCGGGAGCAGGCTGTCGACAAGGCCGTCGACGAACCCCTTTGCCTGTTCCTCGAAGTCGGGCTTGAGGTTCGGCGGATACATCTTCAGCCCGAAGACGCGCTCCTGAGGCTCGCCGTGCTTCATATAGCCGAGCCACGCGAGCATTGACTTGACCTGACCGCCCGCGGAGACGAAGTGTGTCTTGTCGATCCACTGCCCGCCGGCCTTCTCACCGAGCTTCTTCTGCTGGCCGAGGTTGATGCTGTAGTAGCGGCGGGAGACCGACGCGCACGCGAACGGCCTTCCGCTCAGCACTGTCTTCGCCTCGGGTGACTCGAGATAGGTGCGGATCGGCATGCTCGTCTGGAACCACCAGGTGGGAGACGCGAGCACGACCAGGTCGTAGTCGCCCGTCTGCGCTTCCGCTGGGATGCGGATCTCGCCGGTCTTGTGGCGGGCCTGCGCCGGGAGGATCGTCACGAGCTGGCGGACGGGATGCTTCATCGGGAATTGCGAGAGGTGCGGCACCCATCGTTCGTCGGTGAACTCGAGCAACGCTTTCGCGACGTCGCAGCCCCGCGCCTCTAATGCCTGTGCCATCGCGCCCGCGACACGGCCGACCTGCTTGGTGAGCGTGTAGTACACGATCAGCACCTTCGGTTTCGTCTCTCCGTCCATCGTCACTCCTCTTGACTCGAATCGCCGGCGCGGCTATTCCGGCTTGGGAAGCCCGAGCTCGTGGGCGAGCGCCTTGTCCCTAATCCGATCGGGGAGTGCCGCCGCGGTCGCGACCTCCTTGCCACCGTGGCCGACCAGGTACCTGGTCCTGGGCTTGTCCGACGTCAACGCGTGGGCGATGGCCTTGGCGATCACCAATGGCGAATCGGCATCCGCCGCCGCCTTCTCGGTCGCCTTGCGGACCGCGGCGACCTGCTCCGCGTACAGCCCATAACCCGTCTCTCCGAGCCGCTTCGGGAGCCCGTCCAGCTCGGCATACGTCTTCCCGAAGATCGCGGTCTTGACGGGCGCGACCTCGATCAGGGACACGTGGATGTTCCACTGTCGGAGCTCGAGCCGCAGCGCGTCGGTGACGGCCCTGATCCCGAACTTCGACGCGCTATAGGCGCCGTTCAGGGGAAGCACGAGGATTCCCCCGATCGAGCCCACGTTCACGATCCGCCCGCCGCCCTGCCGGATGAGAGGCAGGAACGCCTGGATCATGGCGACGGGACCGAACAGGTTGACCTCGAGCTGCATCCGGAAGTCGGCGAGCGGCTGGAGCTCGATCGGCGCCGGCTTGGCGATACCCGCGTTGTTGACGAGGCCGGCCAGGCCGCGATCCCCCACGGCACTTGCGATCGTGGTCGCCGCCGCCGAGATCGTCGATTCGTCCGTGACGTCGATGATCACCGGCGTCAACCGCTTCGGCTCTTGCGCTCGCAGAGCCTCGCCGTCCTTCGCCGACCGCACGCCGGCGAAGACGTGAAACCCGTTCCCGGCGAGGTGGAGTGCGGTCGCGTTGCCGATGCCCGTGGAGGTGCCGGTGACGACCACGAAGCCGCGGTCCTTGCTGTCGCCGCTCACTCTCTCAACCGCCTGGATTCGAGCACGAGCCGTCCCGCCGGCCGAGCGGCCGGCGGGACACGTCGTAGTCCATCGCTGTGCCCTGCGTCAAGCGCTGACACCGTGCGCAACCGCATGGATGCTCTCGTGTTCGTGCAGCGCCTTGTCGTCGTCGTGCGACGTCGAAGGCTTCAGGTCGAAGACAACCTTCTTGACCGTTCCCGTGAACGGGTAGGGCGCCTTGTCCTCGTAGGCCAGGTCGACGACGAGGCCGTTGTCACGGCTCACGTCCATGCCGGCATACGACGTGGCCATCATCGGCACGGTCTTGTCGATCCGGCCGCCGCCGATCTGCTCGCCGTTCGCCCAGAGCGTGACGTCGCCCCCGCTGCCCGGCTTCGGTTCGTCGGCCTCGAACAGCATCTTGACGCTGACGGCGCCGGTCGGAATCGGCGTCTCCGAGACCTGCTTGTAGGACTCCACACCGAGGAACGAATAGGTGTGGTTGAGCAGGCCCTTTTCGTCGACCCAGAGCGAGAACCCGCCGATGAAATCGGCGTTCGCGACGATCACGCCCTCGGCGCCGCCCTCGGGCACCTCGAGCTCGGCCTCGATCGCGTACGAGCGGCCCGCGATGCGAGGCACGAGGCCCTTCTGGATGTTCTGCACGTCGCCCGCGAACGTGAATCGCGTCACGGTCGGGAGCGGCGGCAGGATGCCGTAGAAGACGGCGATCGAGCCGAGCAGAGGCAGCGCCCGGTTTCGCTCGGCCTCCTGCCAGAAGAGCTGCTTCAGCTCCGCGAGCTTCTCGGGGTTCTCCGCCGCCAGGTCCTTCGCCTGGGAGAAGTCGTCCGGCAGGTAGTAGAGCTCCCATCCGTCCTCGTTCGGATCCCAGCCGGAGCCCGGCCCGAACCGGGCGAGCGTCTCCGGCGACAGATCCCACGGGGCCTTGTCGAGCCGTGCGCAGGCCCACCAGCCGTCCTTGTAGATCGCCCTGGCACCGATCACCTCGAAGTACTGCACGGTGTGCTGCTCGCCGGCCGTCGGGTCGTCGAACGTGTAGCGGAAGCTCGTGCCGTCCATCGGCTCCTGCTCGATCCCGTCGACCACCTTCGCCTCGGGGATCCCGGCCGCTTCGAGAATCGTCGGCCCGATGTCGATGCAGTGTGTGAACTGTGAGCGCAGAGCGCCGCCCGTCTCGATCTTGCCGGGCCACGCGACCACCATCGGATTGCGCGTTCCGCCCAGGTGGCTCGCCATCTGCTTGCCCCATTGGAACGGGGTGTTGCCTGCCCACGCCCAGGCGGCGGCGATGTGAGGCGCCGTGTGGTCTCCGCCCCACCCTTCGATACCGCCGTACTTGTCGATCAGCTCGAGTTGCTGGGCGGGATCGAGCACCACGCCGTTCAGGAAGGTCATCTCGTTGAACGAGCCGGTTGTCGTCCCTTCGAGGCTGGCGCCGTTGTCGCCCCAGATGTAGATGACGAGCGTGTTCTCGAGCTCGCCTCCTTCGTCCAGCGCGTCGAGGAGCCGGCCGACGTTCCAGTCCGCGTTCTCCTGGAAGCCCGCGTAGACCTCCATCTGGCGCGTGTAGAGCTTCTTCGAGGCGTCGTCGAGCGAGTCCCACGCGGGGAAGAGATCGGGCCGCTCCGTCAGGACCGCGTCCTGCGGGATCACGCCGAGCTTCTTCTGTCGCTCGAAGATCTCCTCTCGGAGCGCGTCCCAGCCCTGGTCGAACTTGCCCTTGTACCTGTCCGCCCACTCCTTGGAGACGTGGTGCGGCGCGTGAGCACAGCCTGTGGAGTAGTAGAGGAACCACGGAGTCTCACCGTCCTGTGCACGGACTGCGTGCACCCACTCGACGGCCTTGTCGGTGAGGTCGTCCGGGAAGTAGTACGGCTTGCCGTCGGAGCCCTCGGGCACGCCGATGTTCGTGCTGTCCTGCGTGACGAGGGGATCCCACTGGCCCGCAGCGCCGCTGAGGAAGCCCCAGAAGTGGTCGAAGCCCCAGGCCTGCGGCCAGTGGCTGAACGGCCCCGCGGCGCCCTGCTCGCGATCCGGCGTCAGGTGCCATTTGCCGAAGCCGCCGGTCACGTAGCCGTTCTCCTTCAACACGCGCGGGAACGGCGCGCAACTCCTCGGCACGGCGCCCGTGTAGCCCGGGAACGGCCCCGGGAACTCGGCGACCGAGCCCATGCCGACGCGGTGCTGGTTGCGCCCGGTCAGCATCGCCGCCCGGGTGGGCGAGCAAAGCGCAGTCACATGGAACCGGTTGTACGTGATGCCCTGCTCCTGGACTCGGGTCATGTTCGGCGTCGCGATCGGACCGCCGAACGTGTCCGGCTGTCCGAAGCCGGCGTCGTCGATGATGACGAGCAGCACGTTCGGCGCTCCCTCCGGCGGTTTCGGCCCGGGGACGATCGTCCAGTCGGCGACCGACTCGTCGAGCGTCCGTCCGATCGTCCCGCCGAAGCTCCGGTCCGGAAGCGGGAGCACCGTGCGATCGGGTACGAACTTCCCCATCGCCTCGGCCAGGCCGTCCTTCAGAGCCTTGACCCCTTTCTCGTCGGTCTCCACGATCGACTTCGCGGGCGAGCCGGGGAGCGCCTGCTCGACCGCGAGCCGCTGCTCGTCGTCGAAGAGGGCGATGATGCCGGCCGACCCGGGCGGGAGATTCTCGCCGATCTTGTCGTGGATCTCGTTCTCCAGACGGTGGTCGACGAACTTGCCGATCAGTCCGCCTGCAGCCGCGCCGACGGCGGCCGTGGCGAGCAGCGGCGGAGCGAACAGGCCGACGGCAACGCCGACGCCGCCGCCCCAGCCCATCCCCTTGCGGCCGCGGTGGTCGCCGGTCTGCTGCACCGAGACCGTGCCGTCCTTCGCGTGCGTGACGAGGATTACGCCCTCGATCGTCACCTGCTTGTCGTCGACGAGTCCGACGAGCCGTTCGAAGTCCTCGGTCGCGGTGTCGATGTCCTGGTAGCCCGCGACCAAGACATCCGTGGTCTTGGCCATCGATGGTCCCTCCTTCGCAGTCTTGTCCACGAACAGCAGATCGCGGCAGGGCCGATTCCGCATCGCCCTGAACGGATGAGAGCTAGAGCAACTGGACGAGGCCGCCGATCACGAAGAAGACGCCGAACAGGAGCGAGACGTAGAACGCGATCAGCTGCTGGTGCGTTGCGAGGCTCTCCTTCGCGGACGCCACCCACTCGTCGGCCCGCCTTCCCGCGACGAGATAGAGAGCGACGGGCACGACGACCAGAATGGTCGCCACCACGACGTAGAGGCCGGCGAGCCCGACCGCCTCGGCCCGGCTGACCGCATCGAGCGCAATCGCAGAGGCGGCGAACACGGTGATCACCAGCCGTTTCACGCCGACACCGAGCGTCATGCCGACCGAGAACGCCGTACGCGGCGTGACGCGCTCGAGCCGCTCGAGAACCTGCGCCGTCCTCGACGGCCCTGCGGCCGTCCGCGGCCTGCCCAGCCGTCCTGCCCGGCCCGCGGCGGCGAGCAGCAGCACGCCGACGGCGAGCTCGAGCGCCGCGGAGGCTGTGCTCGAGCCGGGAATCGTGACCGAACCGACGGCGAGCGCGATGCCGAGCGCGATCGACTGGCCCAGGACGAAACCGACGGCGAACGCGGTCCCGTTCGCACGCGCACGCCGCGTCCCTAAGACGACCAGCGTCGCGACCAGCGTGCCCGGGCTCGCGGCGGCGAGCAACCCGTAGAGAAGAACCTGGAGAACGTCGCTCATGCCTGTCCCGGTGAAGGCGCCAACCGCAGGATCGATTGGCACTCCTCGTGCCGCTTCATCCAAACCGCACGATGCAGGACTCTTGCGCCAGTAGGAAGTTCGGGCAACACGAGATCAGGGAGGGAATGGATGTCGACACAGACGTATGACGAGAACGGGTCCGGCTGGCTCGGGTTCGCGGGCGTCGTGCTGCTCGCAGTCGGGTTCTTCCGGATCATCTCTGCTATCGGCTACTTCGCCGACAGCCACAAGATGAACGACTTGACGAACGGCCTGTTCAGCAGCCACAACTGGGGCTGGGGAGTATGGGACCTGATCATCGCGGCGTTGGCGATCACGGCCGGCCTTTCGATCTTCGTCGGCGGCACGTTCGGCCGGGTCGTCGGGTACATCTGGGCGGTCTTCGTGATCGTCCAGGGGTTCACGATCATCAACATCGCTCCCTGGTACGGAGCCCTGTCGATCGCGGTCGCCGCGCTCGTCGTCTACGCGCTGGCGTCGACGCCGAAGGGGGCGCAGGCATCATGACCAGGAAGACGTGGATCATCGTCCTGGTCGCAGGCGGCGTCGGCCTCGCGATCCTGATCGGCGTCCTCGGGACGCGGAACGAGCCGAGCACGACCAAGGCCGAGGCGATCACGACCCTGTGTGGCAGCCTGACGGGCCTGCAGTCGTCCCTGAAGACGTTGACGAGCCTCGACCCGAGCACGGCCACGACGGACGAGCTCAACACGGACGTCACCGCCGTCCAGGACTCCTGGTCGCAGGTGAAGAGTGCCGCTCAAGGTGTGCAGAGCGCGAGCATGGGGTCGCTCGACAGCGCCTGGGACAGCTTCACGTCCGCAGTCAAGAACATCCCGAACGCGAGCTCGGTCAGCGACGCCACGACGAGCGTCGAGCAAGCGGGCCAGCAGCTCGCATCGACCGCGCAGTCGACCGCGGCGTCGATCAACTGCACCTGAGCTCGAGCTTCGGCGCGGAGCCCGGAAGCTGGTTTCCGGGCCTCCGCGCCTCGGCGCATCCCACCCGCTCATCCGAACGGAACGACGCACCGCGCGCCGGGATCGTCGATCATTCGTCGCGTGCACGACGGCTTCAGCACGAGCGAGGCCGGTCCCGCACCGGAGAAGCCGGGCCGCGTTGCCCGCGCGAAGACCTGGGTTGGCTACGCATGGTTCATGAGCTTTGGCACGTTGCTCCCGCTGCCGATCTTCCTCGCCGGCTACGCCACGCACGTGACGATCGTCGGCGCCCCGATCGCCCGCGACTTCTACCGCCTCGGCTTGTTCTTCTCGACCCTGGGTCAGAGCCCGCCGGGTGAGGACAAGCTGAAGCAACGGACGGGCGGCGAGGGCAAGAAGCCGTTCGTGCAGCGGGTCAAGGAGCACTCGCCGGCGGGTTGGGTCGAGCGCCGGGGAAAGGCGGTTCCCATGCCGCTCCGGGTCGTGTGGTTCGTGCTCGTCGGTTGGTGGCTGGGCCTGATCTGGGTCGTCATCGCCTGGAGCGTGCTGCTGCTCCCGTATCCCTTCATCGGCATGATCCGGGACCTCCTCTCCGATCTGCCGAGCGTGATGACGCTCGGGATGCCCGAGGATCGATCCCAGCCGTCGGCCCGCTAGCAGGCGTCCAGCTCGACCAACCCGCGGAGGACGTGGTAGGCGCTCGCCTGCGCCTCCTGGATGCGCGGGATGTGCTCGGAGCGCGTGACGACGACGTGGTCGGCGAGCTGCTCGGCCGCGATCCGGCCGCCGTCGTAGCCGACGAGCGCGATCGTGGCCAGCCCGCGCCGCCGTGCCTCGGCGAGCGCCTCGACGATGTTCCCGGAGCTGCCGCTCGTCGAGATCGCGAGCGCCACGTCGCCCGAAAGGCCGCACGCGATGATCTGGCGCTGGAAGAGCGCCTGCGGGCCGATGTCGTTCGCCAGCGCCGTCAGAATCGCAGCGTCGCCGGCCAGGTCGATCGCAGCCCGCGGGCACCAGCCCTGCGGCGGCGCGCGGAAGTCGGCGACGACGTCGGCAGCGTCCGTGGCCGAGCCGCCGTTCCCGAACGCGAGCAGCTTGCCGCCCTCCTCGAACGACCGCCGCAGGGTTGCCGCGGCGGCGAGGAGCTCGTCGCATCCCTCGGTCAGCGTCTGCGCCCGCAGCTCTCCGGTCTCGCCCGCCTTCAGCAGCACCGAGCGGCGCGTGTCGTCGATCACGGGCTCGAGCTCCGCGTCCTGGCGGTCGAGGAACGGATAGAGGAATCCGGACGCCGCCGCTCCGGCGGTCGAGCCCTGAACGCGGTCGAAGAAGACGTGGACGAGCTCCCAGAGCAGGTGGTAGGTCGTCTCGGCGAGCTCCTGCCGGACGAACGGATCGTCGTCGTCGGGCTCGAAGGGCTCGCCGGAGACGGTCAACGGCTCGAAGGAGACGACCATGTCGTCCGGCCGAAGGAGCAGCTCGAGCTCGTCCGGACCGACGGCCATCGCCGGCAGCGCCCGCTTGCCGACGATGACGGGGTGGACGAACTCGACCGCGACGTGATGGGCGTCGGACCAATCCTGGGGCGAGCCTCCGAGCGCGAGCAGGCGGCCGCCGGCCACGAACCGCTCGGCCATCAGCAGGCAGAGGCGCGCGATCCGGTCGGCCTCCGCGTCGAAGAACCGCTCGTTCGCCGCCGTCCTCCGCTCGAGCAGGCTCGCGACCGACACCGTCGCCGTCACGCGTGCGCGAGCTCCCGGCCCGCTGCGCGCTCGAGCCACGTTCGCCAGGCCTCGACGCCCTCGCCGGTGCGGGCGCTCATCAACAGGCACACGACACCCGGGTGGACGGCATCGACGTTGCCGAGCAGGCGGTCGAGGTCGAATTCGAGGTGCGGCAGCAGGTCGATCTTGTTCACGAGCACGAGGTCGCAGGCGCGGAACATCAGCGGGTACTTGAGCGGCTTGTCCTCGCCCTCGGTGACCGACGCGACCATCACGCGGTAGTCCTCGCCGACCCTGAACTCGGCCGGGCAGACGAGGTTGCCCACGTTCTCGATCACGAGCAGGTCGATCGTGTCGAGTGGCAGCTCCGGGATGGCCGAACGGACCATGTTCGCGTCGAGATGGCACTCGCCGCCGAAGCCGGGGTCGGTCTGGATCTGGACGACGGGGACGTGCTTGCTCGCAATCCGGTCGGCGTCGAGGGTCCCGCGGACGTCGCCTTCCAGCACGCCGACGCGTACGCCGTCGAGGCGCGAGACGACCTGCTCGAGCAGGGCCGTCTTGCCCGAGCCGGGCGAGCCCATCAGGTTGACGACGGTGACGCCGTGGCGGTCGAAGTCGGCCCGGTTCGCCCGGGCGATCGTGTCGTTTGCGTCGAGAACGCCCTCGAGCACCTTCACGTGCGTGCGATGCATGCTTCCTCCTCGATCTCGATCGACTCGACCTCGAGCTCGTCGCCTCCCAGCACCTCGACCTCGGCCGCGCCGCAGCGAGGGCACCGGAACGGAGGCTCGACGAGCTCCCAGTTGTGCTCGCAGGCAGAGCAGGCGAGCCGGACCGGCACGACCTCGAGCTCGAGCCGCGCCCCGTCGCAGACCGTGCCACGGGCGACGAGATCGAAGTAGAACTCGAGCGAGTCCGGCACGACCTGGCGCAGGCGGCCGACGCGCAGCGTGACGACCACGACGCGTCGGCCGGCGGCGTGCTTCTCCACGGTCGCCAGGGCGGCGCTCGCGAGCGACAGCTCGTGCACTACTCGCCCTGCGGCTCGGTCGTCACGCGCGGCTCCTTCATCGTGCTCAGCAGATTCGCGGAAGGGGATCGCCGACCAGCATGTCCATCACCCGGCGGCCGCCGAAGCCCGTCTCCACGAGCACCATCCCGGTCGGCTCCGACTTCACCTCGCCGATCTCGGCCGCCTGCTCGCAGCCGGGAGCGGCGCGCAGCCCCTCGAGCGCGTCACCGGCCGCCTCGGGGGCGACGAAGGCCACGAGCACGCCCTCGTTCGCCACGTACATCGGGTCGATGCCGAGGATCTCGCAGGCGCCGGCGACGGCGGGCGGAAGCGGGACCCTGGCCTCGTGGACGAGCATCGCCACGCCCGACGCGCGGGCGAGCTCGTTCAGGACGGAGGCGACGCCGCCCCGGGTCGCGTCCCTGATCGCTCGCAGCGACGGGCCCGCCGCCTCGAGCAGCGCATCGACCGCCGGCCACAGCGAGCGGGTGTCCGATTCGATCGGCGCGTCGAGCTCGAACTCCCCGCGGGCGAGCATGATCGCCGTGCCATGCGCTCCGATCGGCCCGGAGACGAGAATCCGATCGCCCGGCACGAGCGACGACGGGGAGAGGCGCGCACGGTCGTCGATCTGACCGATCCCGGTTGTCGTCACGTACATCGAGTCGCAGTGGCCCCGCTCGACGACCTTGGTGTCGCCCGCAACGATCGCGACTCCGGCAGCCTCGGCGGCCCTCGCGATCGCCTCCACCTCGGCGCGCAGGTCGCCGGCCGAGAGCCCCTCCTCGAGGATGAGCGAGAGCGTGAGCGCGAGTGGCCTTGCTCCCGCAACGGCGAGGTCGTTGACCGTGCCGTTCACGGCCAGGTCGCCGATCGACCCGCCGGGGAAGCGAATCGGCTTGACGACGAAGCTGTCCGTCGTGACGGCCAACTCACCGACGGGCGCTGCGTCCGCGAGCTCGCCGATGCCGAACGCGGGAGCGAGCAGCCCCTCGATCAGCGTCAGCGTCGCCTTCCCCCCGCGCCGTGCGCCATGGTGATCTGCTCGTCGCGGAACCTCGCCGGCTTGCTGCGCACGCGCTCGATCAGGTCAAGTGCGTGCCGCTCGCGTTCCTCCAGCGTGCCCATTAGACGACCGCCCGCTCGCGCGCGAAGCGCCCGAAGTTGTAGTAGGCGGCACACGCGCCCTCGGACGAGACCATGCAGGTGCCGATCGGCCGCTCGGGCGTGCAGGCCGTCCCGAACACCTTGCACTCCCACGGCTTGATCACGCCCTTCAGCACCTCGCCGCACTGGCAGGCCTTGGGGTCGGCCACGCGGACGCCCGGCACGTCGTAACGGATCTCCGCGTCGAAGTCGCGGTACGCCTCGGACAGCTTCAGGCCGCTGTGGGAGATGAAGCCGAGCCCGCGCCACTCGAAATGCGGCCGCAGCTCGAATACCTCCTCGAGGACTCGGAGCGCCTGCGGGTTGCCGTCGTAGGGGACAACCCGCTTGTACTGGTTCTCCACCTCCGCACGGCCTTCCGACAGCTGGCGCAGCACCATGTGGATCGACTGGAGCACGTCGAGCGGCTCGAAGCCCGAGATCACGATCGGCTTGCCGTAGTCGGCCGGGATGAACTCGAAGGGGCGCGCACCGACCACGGTCGAGACGTGGCCCGGGCCGACGAAGCCGTCGAGGCGCAGGTCGGGCGACTCGAGCAGCGCACGCAGAGGCGGCACGATCGTGACGTGGTTGCAGTAGCAGAAGAAGTTCCGCACGCCCTCGGCCTTCGCGCGCATCAGCGTCAGCGCGGTCGAGGGCGCCGTGGTCTCGAAGCCGACCGCGAAGAAGACGACGTCCCGGTCCGGGTTCTCGCGCGCCAGCCGAAGCGCGTCGAGCGGGGAGTAGACCATCCGTACGTCGGCCCCTTCGGCCTTCGCCTCGAGCAGCGTGCCCTTGCCGCCGGGAACGCGCATCATGTCGCCGAAGCAGGTGAAGATCACCTGCTCCTGCCGGGCGACGGCGATGCCGTCGTCCACGCGGCCCATCGGGATCACGCAGACGGGGCAGCCGGGGCCGTGGACGAGCTCCACGTTCGCGGGCAGTAGGTCGTCGACCCCGTACTTGTAGATCGTGTGGGTGTGGCCGCCGCAGACCTCCATGACCTTGTAGTGCCGTCCCGGCTCGACGGTGGCGAGGATCTCCCCGGCCAGCACCTGTCCGAGCTCCGCGTCCCGATACTCGTCGACGTACCTCACTCGAGCCTCGCGAGCGCGACCCCGGCGTGGACGAGCAGCTCGTCGCCGGGCGCGACGTCGTCGACGAGATCGGTCATCACCTCGACGTCCCCCTCGCAGAGCGCGGTACTGCCCGGACGCACCTCGACGACCCGCATCGGGACGCCCTCGTCAGAACACGTGATGCAGTGCGCGCCCTCCTCGCCGCCGACGGCTCCCGCCGGGCAGAGCCCGGCTCCGCCGACGGCTGGCGCCGCTGCCGGCACGATGCTCTGCGGGCCCGTGTTACTCACACTGTTCCCTCCGGCCTCGCACCGGCATCGACGCCCGAGTAGACCGCGAGACTCTCACTCGATGACGCTCGCCCGGAGGTCTTCCAGCTCCTGCTCGTAGGCGTCGCCCATCTGCCGTAACAGGCCGAGCGTCGCGTGCGCCTCCTCCTCGTCGACTTTGGAGAGCGCGAACCCGACGTGGATCAGCACCCAGTCACCCGGCTTCGCACCGCCGTCGACGCCGTCGAGAAGGGCGATGTTCACCTTCCGCTGCACGCCGGCGACGTCGACCCGAGCCAGGCGGTTCGTCTCGTCGACGAGCTCGATCACCTGCCCAGGAATCGCCAAGCACACCGTCGCGCTCCCATCGTCGGATCCGCCTACCGCCTCAGTGTCGTCGATCGTGACCGGCCGCCACATCCGCGAATTCGCGGTGGGGAGACCGGAGACCCCGCACGGGAGCGGTAACCCTAACTCCAAGCTCGAGCGGCGGACGCGGCGGCGACTCGAAAGCGTGCCGTCGTGCAGCATCCCACAGGTGCAGAGCCTGGAACGCCGCCGCTTCCGCGTTCACGGAGTCGTTCAGGGCGTCGGCTTCCGGCCGTTCGTCTACGGCGTGGCGACCCGCCTTTCGCTCGGCGGCTTCGTCCTCAACGACGGCGAGGGCGTCGTCGTCGAGGCCGAAGGCGCGCCGGGCGCGCTCGACGCCTTCGCCTCGGCGCTCCAGGCGGAAGCGCCCTCCCTCGCCCAGGTCGAGTCGGTGACGACGGAGGCGGTTCCGATCCGGAACGAGCGCGCGTTCCGGATCGAGACGAGCAATGCGGCCGCCGGAACGGCCCCGATCCCCGCCGACGTCGCCACCTGCGACGAGTGCCTGCGCGAGCTCTTCGATCCGGCCGACAGGCGCTACCGCTATCCGTTCGTCAACTGCACCCAGTGCGGGCCGCGGTTCACGATCGTCCGCCGCACGCCCTACGACCGGCCCTACACGACGATGGCCGGATTCCCGATGTGCGCCCACTGCCGGCGCGAGTACGAGGATCCGGCCGACCGCCGCTTTCACGCCGAGCCGATCGCCTGCCCCGTCTGCGGGCCGCAGCTCTCCATGCCGCTCGAGGAGGCGGTCGAGTTGCTGCGGGACGGCGCCGTGGTCGCGGTCAAGGGGCTGGGCGGCTACCACCTCGCCTGCGATGCGGCGAACGAGGAGGCGGTCGCTCGGCTCCGCGCCCGCAAGCACCGCGAGGAGAAGCCGTTCGCGGTGATGGCCACGGAGCCGGACGCGCTCGCGGAACTGGGCGACCGAGAGCTGGAGCTCCTCCACTCCCGCGAGCGGCCGATCGTGCTCGTCCGCCGACGCGCCGACGCGGCGCTCGCCGCTTCGGTGGCTCCCGGCACGACGTGGCTCGGGCTCATGCTCCCCTACACACCCCTCCACCACCTGCTGCTCGCCGACGGCGCTCGCCCGCTCGTGATGACGAGCGGCAACCGCTCGGACGAGCCGATCGCCTTCGAGGACGGCGAGGCGCGCGAGCGGCTGGCCGGCATCGCGGACGCCTTCCTCGCACACGACCGGCCGATCCACCGCCGCTGCGAGGACTCCGTCGTCCGAGCCGAGTTCCCGGTGCGCCGCTCGCGCGGCTTCGTCCCCGCTGCCCTACCGCTTCCGGTCGCCTCCTCGCGGGCGATCGTTGCGACCGGTGCGGAGTTGAAGAGCACGTTCTGCGTCGCGCGCGGAGGCGAGGCGTTCCTGTCGGCCCACCTCGGCGACCTCGACTCGGAGCTCGCCTACCGCGCATTCGTCGACGATCTCGAGCTCTACCTGCGGATGCTGGCGGTCGACGAGCCGGTGATCGCGCACGATCTCCATCCGGAGTACCTGGCGACCAAGTGGGCGCTGGAGCAGGACGCGGAGCTCGTCGGCGTGCAGCACCACCACGCCCACGCTGCGGCCTGTCTCGCAGAGCACGGTGAGCTCGGGCCGGCGCTCGCGCTCGTCTTCGACGGGACGGGATACGGCACGGACCGGACGCTGTGGGGAGGGGAGCTCCTGCGCTGCGACCTTGCCGAGTTCGAGCGGGTCGCGCACCTCGAGCCGGTGCCGCTGCCCGGCGGCGAGGCGGCGATCCGCGAGCCCTGGCGAACCGCGGCCGCCCACCTCGAGCTCGCCGGCCTGCCGGTCCCGTTCGAGCGCTGGCCCGAGGTGCGCCAGAGCCTGAAGGTGAACGCGCCGCTTTCGTCGGGCATGGGCCGCCTGTTCGACGCGGTAGCAGCCGTGCTCGGCGTCCGCGAGCACGTCACCTACGAGGGCCAGGCCGCGGTCGAGCTCGAGCAGCTCGCAGAGGGGACCGAGGCCGAGCCGTACGAGTGGCGCTTCGGCGACGGCCCCGCCCTCGTCTGGGCGGTGTTCGACGACCTCGCCGCGGGCCGGCCGCGCGAGCAGATCGCGGCCGCCTTCCACGAGGCCGTGGCCGCGGCGAGCGCCCGCGCCTGCGCCGAGTCGGCCGAGCCGCGTACGGTCGTCCTCAGCGGCGGCAGCTTCCAGAACCTGCGCCTTCTGTCTTCGACACGGCGACGGCTGGAGCGCCTGGGCTTCCGGGTGCTGAGCCACCGCCGCGTCCCGCCGAACGACGGCGGGATCAGCTACGGCCAGGCGGCGGTTGCGGCGGCGACAGTCTCGCCTTCGCACGCTGCTTTCGAACCTTCGGCTCCAGGTCTTCCTCGATAGCTTCAGCAAGCGGCGCGTGGTACAAACGGCTCGTGGCCCCTGGTGGCGGACTCCCGAGCGGCACCGTCACCTTCCTGTTCACCGACATGGAGGGGTCCACTGAGCTGCTCAAGCGGCTTGGCCGGGACCGGTACGAGAGCGTGTTGGCGGAGCAGGCGGGAGTGTTGCGCGCTGCGGTCGCGGCGTACGGCGGTCAGGTGGTGGATACACAGGGCGATTCGTTGTTCTGCGCGTTCCGGTCGGCTCGGGAGGGTGTGTCGGCGGCGATCGACGCGCAGCGCGAGCTGGCGTTGCACGAGTGGCCCGAGCAGGTGCGTGTGCGTGTGCGGATGGGGTTGCACAGCGGTGAGCCGAAGGCAGGCGAGGAGCGGTATGTGGGTATCGGCGTGCATCGAGCTGCTCGGATTGGTGCGGCGGCGCACGGCGGCCAGGTCTTGGTGTCGGAGACGGCTCGTGGTCTCGTGTCGGACGACCTGCCGGCGGGAGTTTCGCTTCGTGACCTGGGTGTCCACCGGTTGAAGGACATCGACGAGCCGGTGCGGCTCTATCAGGTGGTCGCCGCCGGTCTCGAGGATCGCTTTCCCGCACCGCGGACATTGCCGCGTGGCCGCAGGCGTCGCGCCGCCCGCCTCGGTTTGGTCGTGGCGGCTCTGGCCGTCGCCGGCGCTGCGGCGGCGGGTGTCCTTTTGGCGACCGGTTCCGCCTCGGCGAAGCCGGTGCGGCTGGTCGCGAACTCGATCGCCGTGATCGATCCGAAGTCGGACAAGCCGGTCGCTGACGTGCCGCTCGGGTTCAGCCCCACCGACGTCGACGCGGGCGGCGACAAGATCTGGGTGTTGAACGGGTCCAGACACACGGCGACCGCGATCGACCCGAGCACGCTCCAGGTCGTCCAGACGATCGGGGTCGACGGCGCCCCCGACAGCCAGTACGCGGTCGGCGGCAGGGAGTGGATCGGCTTCCCCGGGGGTGTGGACGAGATCGACAGCACCGGTGCAACCAAGATCACGCTGTGGAGACCGCATACACCCCTTCGCTGCTTCGTGTTCGTCACCGGGGACGGCCGGAACGTCTGGGTGTCCGAGGGGCAAGACGTCGCCGTGCTCGACGCGGCGAGCGGAAGCGTTCTTCGCAAGCTGCGGCTGCCGAGCGAGCCGCATACCTCACCGGGCAGTACCTGCTACGGCCTCCGCTACACGGGTGGTCAATTGCTTGCGATCCGGAACACGGACTACTCGATGGGACCCGTCGACCTGAGCTCTCAGTCCTACACGCCGGTCGCCACGGACAACGGACTCAACAGCGAAACGTTCAGTTCCGGAAACTGGGCGGCCGGCTTCGGCTCGTACTGGATCGGCTCGTGGAAGACGGTGAATACGAACAGCATCTATGGCGTGAGCGTCCTGAAGCGGCTCGACCCCATCAGCGGCCAGGTCATGAGCCAGACTGTCATCGGCGTGCGCGGCGGCCCCCTCGCCGTCGACCGGGCAAGCGGCGTCTGGGGGCTCCAAGGTGGTGACCTGGCGTCTCGACTCCTCCACGTCGACCCGAGGAGCGGCCAGATAACCGGCACCATCCCGCTCCACCACCAGCAGTGCTGCCCCAACGCGGCAGTCGGCAACGGCGTCGCCGTCGGTCACGGCCGCCTCTGGGTCGGACTCGACTCCCCCTAGCCGCCGGGAACGAGGCGGTTCGACGCCCAGTTCCACCGGCAGAGCGGTCGGTACACCGCTGCATGCCGGTTCGCAGGCGTTCCCCGATCAAGCGAGCCGTTTGACGGCGGTTACGATCGACGATTCCCAATGACCCGCAGGACTCGGAGGTGAACGGATGAACGGCAAGCCGACGTGGCAGGTCGCGCGACTCGACGACATCGAGCGGCGCGGTAGAGATATTCCGGTGCGCGAGCACCTCGGGATCCACGCATTTGGAATCAACGCCTACACGCCCAGCGAGGACGGCACGCTGATCGGCGAGCACGACGAGGCCGGGTCGGGCCAGGAGGAGCTGTACATCGTGCTCGACGGGAATGCGACCTTCGAGGTCGACGGCGAGGCGTTCGACGCCCCGCCAGGAACACTCGTGTTCGTCGGGCCGGAGTCGCGGCGGAAGGCGACCGGATGGGGAACCATCCTCGCTGTCGGCGCCACACCGGGCGAGGCGTACCAGGGGGTCGACTGGGGTGAGGCGTGGCCGTTCCACAGAGAGTCGATGACCGCCTATGGCGAACAGCGGTACGCCGATGCGCTCGTAGCGGTCCGAGCTGCCCTCGAGCAGATGCCGGACCACGCGGGCCTCAATTACAACTACGCGTGCTTCGCAACGCTCGCGGGCGACACCAGCGACGACACGTTCGCCCACCTGCGTCGGTCCGTCGAGCTGCTCCCGCGGTTCCGGGAAGACGCCCGCAGAGACGACGACCTTGCCGCAGTACGCGACGACCCGCGGTTCGAGGAGGCTCTTCGCTGACGGGAGGTCTCGACCTTCCGCACCTTTTCCAGGCTCCGCGATCGGGGATGGTGTCGTACGGCGCTGAAAAAAAGTCTTATGTACCTTGACTGTTACGTAACCGATTTGATACGGTCAAGACATGGAGGCTGTTCTGCGGGCGCTGTCGGACGAGAGCCGGCGGACGATGTTGGAGGCGTTGACGGAAGGCCCGGCCACCGCGGGTGAGTTGGCCGCGCTGCTGCCGATTGCGCGGCCCGGGGTGTCGCGGCATCTCCGGGTCTTGCGGGAGGCGGGGCTGGTCGAGTTTCGCCAGGAGGCGCAGCGCCGGGTCTACGGTCTTCGCCCCGAGGCGCTCGCCGAGGTCGACGAATGGCTCGGTCGGTATCGGGCCCTGTGGCAGCAGCAGCTAGATGCCCTGCACACGGAGGTGGCCCGGGGAAAGCGCGAACGAAGGAGCGACAAGTGACGAGCATCCTGGGAAGCCTGCGATCCGAGGACGGCAACGGCGTCGTGCGCATGGAGGACCGATACGACACCGATATCGACGATCTGTGGTCGGCCCTGACCGATCCCGGACGTCTCGCCCGCTGGTACGGCGAGGTCGAGGGCGACCTCCGCCTCGGCGGTGAGTTGCAGGTGCGCATTCCCGACGCGGGGGAACGCACCGGGCGCGTGGACGCGTGTGAGCCCCCGCGGCGGCTGCTGGTCACGATGCACGATCCCGACGCCCGACCGGGTCAGCCGGCCTACACCGTCATCGAAGCCTGGCTGACCGCGGACGGCGGCCAGACCATTCTGGTCGTCGAGGATCGGGGCCTGCCCCTGCCCCTGCTCCCCGCCTACGGAGCCGGGGTTCAGATCCACCTCGAGAACCTCGCCGCACACATCGCCGGGCGTGAGCCGGCAGACGGCGAGTCGCGCTGGGAAGAGCTGCTTCCTGCCTACGAAGCCTTGGCGCAAGGAGAGACGACATGAGCCTGATCCTCGGCAGCATGCGCCGCCTCGACGAGAAACGCGGTGCGGTGCGCGTGGAGGATGTCTACGACACCGACATCACCGACCTCTGGTCGGCCATCACCGAGCCTCACCGGCTCGCACGCTGGATCGCCACGGTCGAGGGAGAACTGAAGGTCGGCGGCACCGTGCAGGCCCGCTTCACGAGCACCTGGGAAGGCCCCGGACGCATCGACGTCTGTGACCCCCCGCACCACCTCATGATCACGATGGAGCCGGAAACCGAAGACGAGGCCGTGATCGAAGCCGTGCTCACCGCCGAGGGCGAGCGCACGCGGCTGGTCGTCGAGGAGCGCGGGCTGCCGCTCGACGTCCTCTACAAGCACGGCGCCGGGTGGCAGGCGCACATCGAGGACCTCGGCCGCTACCTGGCCGGAGGCGAATCCGAGTGGAAGGCGCGCTGGCAGGAGCTCACTCCGGCGTATCAATCACTCGTCGTGTCATGCTCGAGCACATTGAGCTAACCGAGACGGAGCTGCCACTCGATCTGTTGACCGGCACCACACATTCGATCCCGAGGGAATGGACTTGAGCGGAGCATTTTCGAACCCTCGACTCCAGGTTGAGCTTCTCCGGTTGGCCGCTCTGCAAGCGCGATTGCACACCCTGACGTTTCTCACCCCGAAGACGGCGAGCTTGCCGCCACGGAGGATCGGGGCCGTGATCGACACGATCACGGCAGTCCTCAAACTCGCCGACCGGCCGATGCGAGCCCGCGACATCCACACCGCTGCAGAAGAGCTGCTCGGCCGCCCGATCAAGTGGACGTCAGTAAAGGCGACACTGGCCGGGCACGCCTGCGGCCCCCAGCCCCGCTTTCAGCGAACCCTGACAGGCCGGAAGAGCTCGAGCGCCTCCGTCTTGCCCTTCACCACCACCGGCTCCAGCGCCTCGTAGTCGAACACCCGCTCCGTTTGCCGGTACGTCTGCTCCGACACGGCGACCGCGTCGACGGGCGCGACACCCTGGATCCGCGAGGCCGTGTTCACCACGTCGCCGGCGACGATCCCCTCACCGAGCTCCGGCCGCGCCGCGAGCGCAACCACGGCCTCGCCGGTGTTGATCCCCACCCGCACCTGCAGGCCGTGGCCCGGGTCGGACTCGTTCAGCTCGATGATCGCCTCCAGGATCCGCAGCCCAGCCCGTACGGCTCGCTCGGCATCGTCCTCGTGCGCCACCGGCGCACCGAACACCGCCATCACCGCGTCGCCGACGAACTTCTCCACCGTGCCGCCGAAGCGCTCGATCTCCTCGCGCAACCGGGCGTGGTACGGCTGCAGGCGCGCCCGAACGTCCTCCGGGTCGACCTGCTCCGACGCGGCGGTGAAACCGACGAGATCGCAGAACAGCACCGACACGACCTTCCGCTCTTCGAGCGAAGACGTGTCAGGTTCGGCCGTCAGCGGCGCGCCACAGAACGGGCAGAAAGAAAACTCACCCGGAAGCTCCTGGCGACAGGCAGGACAAGCTGCCACCGGGCGAGTCTACGACGGCCAGCAATAAAGCGCCGCTCGTGCTCATAACGCCTTGTCAGAACGACAACAGCGGATGGTCTCAGCTGGTCGAACCACGCTCAACAGAGGTCGGGGTTCGTACCCGACGCTTTAGTTGTTCTGACTTTCCCTGGAAATCGAGGGTATGGACCTAAGCGGA
>CAWBRV010000001.1:0-16001 GCA_963791225.1 uncultured Actinomycetes bacterium | reverse complement strand
TAGTGAAATCATGGTCATCGCCAAGAGCGACTAACAAGTTCGATTCTTGCCGGGGGCATCCCGCATGAGTAGGGGCAAAGCGGCATGACGTCAGGGATTGCGCCTTCACTCCGTGCCGTGCTTCTTCTCCGCTCAAATCCGCTGGAAACCGCTCTTCACTGGCGCTCACTGGCGCACAACTGGCGCACACAGAGTGTCAGCGACCAGGGCCAACGCCTGCCCCAGTTCCGACTGACGGGACCTGCAACGATCAGAGCAGGAGGTGGTCTCAGCGGCTACTCGCTGGAGTGCGGCAGAGCATGAGGCAGGGTTGGCGCTATTCGTCGCGCCGCTGTCACGACGTCGCTACCGCACGCTCCTCGCCGAGAAACCGAGACGGCGCGACCGACTCGTGAGGGATTTCGAAGGCTGGTTGGATCTTCGCTTTACGCGCCGCGTCGAACCGAAGGTCTTCCAGCGACTGCTGCCGATCCTTCAGGCCAAGGGCGCTCCGACGATGTGCTACGTGCTGTCCTCGGACGACAACCTGGACGGTCGCGAACTGCCGCTCGACGAGGCGCTGACGATTGCCATCCACGACGAAAGTCCGGTCAACGTCTATTTGGCTTCGTGTGTGCCGGGACGCCTCGGCTTCTACGTTGACTCAGAGTGGTACGAGGCTCGGTGGATCCTGGAGCGAACCGGAGGCCACTGATCCTGGCCGTCGCACGCTCATCCGGCTCCGCCGATGCCGGGTTGGGCAAGCGTCCTCTGCCCGCCGCTTTCTCCTTAGAGGCGGCGCGCGGTTGCGAGCGCGACTGAAGGTCGGGGCGCCGGTCTCGCTGAGCGGACGGTATGCCGTCCAAGGGCGAGAGGCTCGTGCGGGGTTGGAGGCGTGGGCGCACGACCACGGGGTCGAGCTTCTGCTCCGCGATGACCGCAGCTCGCCAAAGGACGCCGCACAGGTTCATCGGCAGCTGGTGACTACCTGTCGGTTCGTCATCGGCCCCTACGGCAGCGACTCGACCCGGGCGGTTGCCGAACAGGCCGCAAGTCAGGTCGTCTGGAACCACGGGGCAGCCGCCGATGACGTGCAGCGTTTGCCGGGAGTCGTGTCAGTGCCCTCACCTGCGAGCGGCTACCTGGTCGCGCTTGGTCGGACGGTGTCCCTGCTGCGGCCGAACGCGGCCGTCTGTCTGCTGACCGCGCCCGGCCGGTTCGCCGCTTGGGCACGAAACGGTCTGATAGCCGCCACACCCACACTGGGCCTACACCTGGTCGACGATCCAGCCGCCGCCGATGTGCTGCTGCTCTGCGGCCCAATAGCCTGGGAGATCGGGCAGATCAAGCGCCTCCACCGCCCCGGACTCCTCATCGGTGGCGTCTCACCGGGCATCGCCAACTTCCCACAACTCCTCGGCGCCGACCCCGACGGACTGCTTGCACCCGTCCAATGGCACCCAGGAGTACCCACCCGACCACAGCTAGGGCCAGCATCCGTCCAGCTGCCTGGCTACCTGGCCGCACAAGCCTACGCCGCCGCCCTGATCGCCGACCACTGCCACCAACTCGCCCCCGACGATCCACTAACGGCGGCGAAAGCAGCTTCAGACCATCACTTTCTTCGGTGGCTTCGAACTCGACAGCGACGGCTTGCAAGTCGGCCATCAACTCGCCGTCATCCGCTGGCGAAACCGACACCAAGAACTACAACCGGCGACACCCGCCTAGAGCACGATCGCTGCCAGACCCCTGTTACTCGTGGATGGGTTCGAGCACGACGACGGGGATACGCCTGCTTGTCTTCTGTGCGTACTTGTCGTAGCCGGCGTACTGGTCGGCGAGAGCACGCCAGAGCCGGTCGCGTTCGTCGCCCTCTGCGTCGCGGGCGCGCACCTCATGAGTCTCCGACCCGACGGTGATCTCGGCGAGCGGGTTCGCCTTCAGGTTGAGATACCAGAGCGGATGCTTGGGTGCGCCGCCCTTCGACGCGATTACGGCGTAAGCGTCACCGGCACGCGTGTACAGGAGCGGCTGTGTCCGTGGCTTGCCGCTCTTGCGCCCAGTCGCCGTCAGTAGCAGCACAGGCGCTTCCCCCACCTTGCCGCCAAGCCTGCCACCGCTCAACCGATACAGGCCGGTGTGGATACCCCCGGCAACACGAAAGAACCAGTTCCTCACAACTCACCTCCTGGTCTGCCTCCGCAAGACGGCCGGATCGCGAGTCGAGTCAGACAGGTCTGATCAGGATCAGTCCTGAGCTTCACCGAATGGGGCGGTCACGTCCACGATCTGGTCGTAGCGGATATGGCGCGACAGCCGGTTCCGCTCTGACCTCACCTCGATCCAATCCCCGACGAATCGTCCTCGATGGTGCAACAGATCGTCACGAACGTCCGTGACCGACTCGTCCTCGGCAACATCGATGATCACTTCTTCACGGCTCACCAACTTCACTTTCAGTTGCACACCAGAGAGCCTACTCGCGTTGTGCCGAGTTCCGGACCTGGCGTGACACGAGATATCTAGATGGAGTGCCGAGTCTCGGCTGCCAGAGGGTGCCTGCGCGTCGGCGTCACCGGGAAAGCGCAGGCCAGGTGGGGTCTCCGGGCACCGACAGCCATGGGGTTGACGATCCCTTGCGCTGAGGTAGGCTCGCCGAAGTCGTAAGAAGGCGCGGTCTCAGGTGGGATCGATGACTGCGATTCAAGCGAGGCACACGGCAGCGTCCTCCGCGTTGGCATACCCGGATTGTCCAAATTGGTCCCCGTGGATTGCCCAGCTTGCGGCGGACGGGCCGCCACAGCCGCTTCATGCCGACGCGACGGCTGATGTCGCGGTGGTTGGTGCGGGGATTGCGGGGATTGCCACGGCGTTCTTCGTCTTGCGGGCGACCACCGGCAGCGTGATGCTCATCGAGCGGGATCGTGTCGCTCGAGGTGCGACCGGCCGCAATGCGGGTCAGCTCACGACCTACTTCGAACGTCCGCTATCGGCCATCGCAGAAGAGTTCGGCTGGGAGCCGGCCGGCGATGCGCAGCGCGCCATCGAGGACGCGAACGATCTGCTGGACCTGATGGTCAGCGAGTCGGCCGCCCGGGTCCGGGTGGAGCGGTTCGCGGGCCACATGGGCATGTTCAACCGGCACCACCTTGAAGTGCATCTGCGCTGCATGCTGATCCGCGAGCGGGCGGGCTTGCCTCCGCAAACATGTGTCATCTCGGAGGAGGCCGAGTTTCTTACCGAGCCTCCCGCCGAGTTCAGTGGGTTGTACTCGGTCGTCCCTCAGTCGCAGGTCCGGGAGCTGCTGGAGGTGGACGACGACCGCTACCGCGCCGTGCTGTCCGCCCGCGCAGGCTGCGCGAGCAGCTGCATGCTCTGCAAGGAGGTCTTGGGACATCTGCAGCGGAAGTACGGGGGCCGGTTCGTCTATGCCGACTGCACCAACGTCGAGCGCGTTGTCGTCGGTGACGATCGGGCGACGGTGCACGCGCGTGGTCATCGGGTGACGGCGGGTCACGTGGTGCTGTGTACGAACGGCTTCGTCGACCACCTCGTGGAGGACCCAACCGGCTCGCCGATTCGGATCGCCGCCGACCAGCAGATCACCGGCCGGGTTGCCTACATGTCCGGACTCATCGAGGACACGCTGAGGCCTCCCGCGGCGATCAGCTACATCCGCAACACCACCATCGGCGGGGAGACGCCTTACGTGTACATCACACGACGTACTTACGACCGTGCCGCCGACACCGTGACGCTGACCTGCATGGGCGGACCGGAGTACCCCTTCCATGATCCGGTCTACGAGCGCGAAGCGGCGTTTCCCGGAGATCTATTGCAGACGATGGATGAGGAAGTGCGACCGTTCGCGCAGCCGGGTAGACCACCCGGGCGGCCGTACGACTTCCAATGGCACGGACTGATGGGCTACAACGACAGCGGCCTGCGCGTGGTCGGCGCTCATCCTCGCCACCAGAGACTGCTCTACAACCTCGGCTGTAACGGCGTCGGTTTTCTCCCGTCGATCTACGGCGGACACCGCCTCGCTCAACTTCTTGCCGGACAAGAAGTGGCGGCCAGCGTGTTCGACCCGCGCTGATGGTGGCGCTCCGGCAGGCATGCCCCGATAGATCAGCCGGGGCAGGCGCGACTGGTGGTCGTAGCCGTCAGCGGCCCTACGCGGGCGCCGACTCTCCGCGTTCCGGCGACGTCGAAGCCGGTCGGCGCTTTCGGGATGCGGGCCTTGCTCGAGCTTGTCAGGTGGACGTCGGCGAACGAGCCTCCGGGAACGCAGACGGCGACGGTCGGTGTCGCGAGGGCAGCAGGCGCGAGCTCTCCGTGTTGCCGTGTATTGCCCGTACGGAGGAGGTAGCGTGCCGGCGCCTGTTGGGGCGCGCCCAGTGTGAGGGCGAGGCGGACGAGTTCTGTCTGGCGGCTCTGCGAGTAGATCCGGACCGTAACGGGCCAGCCGTCCGGCGCCCAGCCGTCCGTGTCGAGACCACGTGTCGCCCACTGGGCACGGTAGGGTCGGTCGGCGACGATTACTTGCAGCCCGATGTTTTCGGCATGGCGGATGCCGATTAGCCGATAGCGAGGATCGTTGAGGGCGAAGACGACATAGGTGGGGGCGTTTGCGGTCCCCGGCACGAGGCCGGTCGACCAGTCGGGCGTCAGGGTCTGATTGGGAAACGGCGCGTAGGAGAACTCGTTGTCGGTCGCGACGAATGTCTGGCCGACTGTGCGGTTCCAGAACTCGACGTCCCACCAGAAGACCGCGTCGAGGGCGAACTCCGGTGACTGCGGGAACGGGATCATCGCCGCTTTGGCCCCGCCCGGAAGCACACTGTCGATCCAGTCGAGAACGACGCCCGGTGGCCCCGTGACGGGCCGGCCGCTCGAGCCGTTGCCGGCTGTGACGCTGTCGATCTCCTTCCGCGTCGTCAGCACGGTGAAGGGCAGTAGAAAGGCGAGCACGACGATGGCGAGGACCCGGCCCGGGAGTAGCAGGATGCCGAGCACGACGGCGAGGCCGAGGCACGCGCCTGCGAGCGCGACGAACGTCGCTGTGCCGAGGGAGCCGGAAGCGTCGGCGAGCGTGCCGTTCAGGATGCGGGCCGGCGAGTCGACCCAGAAGCCTGGCGAGGTTGGGAACGGGAGCAGGTGGACGGTCGCGGCGAAGAACACCGTCAATGCCGCAGCGCCGAGTGCGACCCCGCGACGGCGAACGTCGGTGAGCGCGGCGGCTGTGCCGATCAGGAGCAGCGGGACGATGTAGAAGAGGTAGCGGTCGCGCACGATCTCGGCGCCGCCGAAGCGCAGGTCGAATGACGCGGTCTCGACCGTGAGCGCGGCGATCGTGAGCAGGGCGAGGGCGGCGAACGGGAACGAGGCCCGGTGCCGCGGCCTCGCGACCTCCGCGAGCATCCAACCGCCACCCAGCAGCAGCGGGACGAGACCGCAGCCGACGGCGACCGCATCGAGATGGGCGGCGGCCGCCTGCCAGACGCCGGAGGGCAGGATCGAGCCGTGCAGCGTGGTCGAATAGACGCCGAGTGCGTCGCCGAGCGAGTAGAACGCGGCGATACCTCCCGCGAGCGCGGCGGCGGCGACATATCCCCCGGCCAGCACGGGATGACGCTTGAGGGCCGTCGTCGCGCCGTCTTTGAGCCGCCTGGCCGGGCTGCCACCGGCAGCGAAGGCGAGAGCGTCTGCAAGCACGGCGATGGGAAGAACGAGGGCGAGGGCGACGAACTGCGTCCGCGCGAGTAATGCGAGCACGAGCGCGGCGATTGCGAGCAGGTCGCTTCGTGGGCTCGGCCGGCGGATCGCATGTAGGCAGGCGAGCATTGCCCAGAGGAAGACGGGGTAGGCAACGGACTCCGTCATCAGCACGCCGGTGAGCACCATCCACGGCACCGTCACCGACAAGACCGAGACGGCAAGCGACCAGGCGCGGGAGACGACCTGCCGGGCGAGCAGGTAGGCGGGTATTGCCGCGCTCGCCATCAGAGGTGCGTTGAAGACATGCGCCGCGTGGAAGGCGGTCGGCACCGCGAAGCCGCCGAAGAACGGCGCCAGTAGTAGCGGGTAGAACTGGTTGAGGACGCCGACGAGGACGTCGTGCACTCTCGGGAGCGGTGAGCCGGTGTCGGCGATCGAGATCGCCAGTTTCGTGTAGAGCATCTCGTCCGTCATCACGGCCCAGTCGCGGATTCGGCCGCTGAAGTCGGCGGCGAGCCATGCTGCGACTCCGCCCCAGATGGCGAGGACACCAACCGCGGCTGTTATCTTCGGCCGCGCCCGAAGGAGCGCGAGTGTGCGCGCAGACACGCCCGGCCTCGGATTCATGGATCGACCCTGAACACGGTGCTCCCAAGCAGGCCGTCGGTCTCCACGTCCAGCGTGCAGACGCTTGCGCGTGCGGGCTGCCCCGGTCGCGGCCGCGTCGGGATCGCTCCGCTCCAGGGCTGGTTGGGGGCAGGAGACCGGAACGCCAGCCGCTTGTAGGCAGCGCCGTTCCGGCGGATCGTCACCGTCTGCGGCTGCTTGACGAGCAGGGTGACACGGAAGACTCGGTGGCTGCAGCCGTACGCGATGAGGCGGGCGGTTTCGCCCGGGTAGATGTCACCGTTAGGCCGGATCCCGGTCGCGCGGAAGGAGAGACGGAGCGGTTCCTCGATCCGCCAGAGGGCGAGGCCCCCCGCCTGGCTTCCGGGCTGGATCGTCGAAGCGATCGGCTCGCCGGCGAACTCGAACGACGGCTCACTCCCGACGACCCCGGTTGTGGTCACGACGTACGGTGCCGAGACGGGGCGGCCGCTACGCGCGACGAGTCGACCGTCTGCCCGGATCCGGATCTGCTGCTGGGGGATCGGTCCAACCAGTCTCGCGTTGCCGAGGTCGTAGACCCGGTCGATGCGCTGGTTCCAGAAGACGTTCTCCCAGACCCCGGTCCAGTCGGCTCCGGACTGGTAGAGGTAAGCGACGGGTCCGTGGGCGGCACGGTCGATCCATGTCGGCGTTGATCCGAGGAACATCCGCTGGCGCTGACGGCCTTGATCGGCTGCGTAGCGGCTCGCAGCAACCGAGCCGCCTGTCAGCGCGACTAGGAGGAGGAGCGGGAGCACCACGACGAGAGCACGGCGCGGCAGCAGGGCCAGGAGGAGGAGCGCCGCGCCCACCGTCCCGTAGAAGGCAAGCTCGAGCGTTGACAGCGATCTCGCGGTCCGCAGGTTGTAGAGCGCGACGAGACTCGGTGCGTCGGGGAGCGCGGAGGCGGTAACGAGCTTCCCGAGCGGCAGGAGGACGAGCGGCACGGCGACGAGCAGGCAGGCGATCGAAGCCGGCCAGTAGCCGCGGGGGGCGCCGCGCGCGAGCCATGCTGTGAAGCCGAGGAAGTAGAGCGGCGCGAGACCGATCAGATCCCGCTCGGCGAGCTGTCCGACGTATTGGGAGGCGAAGACGCCGACCTCGACGACGAGCCACACCGACAGCGAGCAGGTGACGGCGAGGAAGGCGCGAATCCGGCCGTCGGAATCACGTCGCCGCGCGGCCGCGCCGAGAAGTAGCAGGAGACCGCAAGCCGGCACGACACCCGTCAGAAGAATCAGGGAGCCTGCGTGATAGAGGACGAATCGAGCCGCTCGCCCGACGCCGTAGGAGGCGTGCGTGACGACGCTGTAGCCGCCGATGACCGGCTCGCCGCTTGCCAGCCGCCAGCCGAGCCAGGCTGCTGCGAGCAGCCCAAGCGCGACGATCGCAGGCATGAAGCGTCGCGCTCTGATCGGCGACCTCGCCAGCAGGGCGTCTAGCCCGACCGCGGTGAGGAATGCGGGGACGAGCACGACGGCCTGCAAGCGAGTGGCGGTCGCCGCCCCGACGGCGACGACGAACAACGCCTGCCGCTGCCACGTTGGCTCCTCGATGACGCTTGCCATCGCCCAGGCCGAGAGCACGAAGACCGGGTAGAAGAGGACCTCGGTCATGACCAGACCCGAATAGACGAGCGCGGGAGCGGCAAGCGTCAGCGTCGCCGCCACAAACGCCCATCGCCGTCCGACGAACGACCGGCCCCAGAGGTAGACGGGGACCGCCGCCAGCGACATCACGAGCGCTTGCAGCACCTTCAGCAGTCCATAGCCGAACTCGAGATCGCCCGTGCTCAGCGGGAGGCCAACGAATGCCGGCACGAGCGCGCTGTAGAACGGCGAAGGCCCACCGAAGATCCCGAGCGTCCCGGTCGAGTACAGGCTCCGGCCGAGGAGTCCGTAGATCATCTCGTCCGGCGCGATCCACGGCACAGGCACCTCCCGGGCCGCCCAGGCTCGCAGCGCCACCGACACGACAACGAGAGCGACCAGTGCCGGCAACCAACCACCGACACGCGAGCGCAGAAGCGACCATCGTCCCCGCGTGGCTGTGCCCCCCGGCACCAAGGCACCATTCTGCTCTAACCGATCGGGCCGCGGCGACATGAACGCCGCCGCAGCCCGTGCTCGAACGGATCAGACTTCGGCGGGGGTCAGGACCACCTGCGGCAGGTCGGCCCACTCGGGGGCGGTGCGCTCCCGGATGATGTCGAAGACGAGCAGCGTGAGGTTCGCACCGACGGCCGCTCCGACGATCGTGGTGACGACCGCCATCAGCCCGCTCCCTGCATGGAAGCCCAGCCAGGCGCCGACGAGCGCGCCCGTCGCTGCTGCCGTGAAGCCGATTCTTCTGTACCCGGCCCGCTGGTCGCGGCGCACCCAGGCCAGGTAGATCCCCAGGCCGATCGGGATGCCGATCGAGAGGACGCCGAGGAGCGGGTCGTCGAGGGACACTGTCGGGAACGCGATCAACACGACGAGCACGCCGGCGAGCCATCCGCCCAGGCCGAGCACCAGCGGGTACACGGACCGGAGCACGACGCTCGCCTTCCGTCCGATGCGACCGCGCCTGCGCACCCGGCGCCACATGAGCAGGAGCGAAATGCAGCACGATCACCGGCAGCGCCAGCATCGTGGCGGCGAGACCCTTTCCGAGGGCCGTCTGCGTGACCTCGGGCGTGAAGTCGACCCTGGCCGGGGTGTACAGCGAGTTGTCGACCTTGCCGCTGTCGAGAAAGGCATTGAGGAGTCGAGTGCTCGCCTTCGGCTCCTAGCTCCAGAACGAGGTCGTGTGACCGAGTTCTGCCAGCACGACCTGACGGCCGTTCGTGAGGTGGGGCAGCAACTCCCGGGTCGCGTTGACCGCCGGAGCGGCGACGTCCAGCGTGCCGCCGACGAGCAGGGTCGCGACCCTCGAAGTCCCGGACGGCGGCGTAGTCGTTCTCGTCCGGGCTGGCCGGCCAGGCGTCGATCAGACCGCCGCCCGCGTAGAGAAACTCTGTTCCCGGATTGCCGAGGATCGAGGCGCTGCGGCGTGTGCCGGCGCGAAGTAGCGCTTTGCCGCGCGGGTGTCGGCCCGACTGATGGACGCGAGCTCGCCCCAGACGAACGACTCGGGGAACGCCAGCTTGGCCAGAAGCGACATGAACCACAACCCGCTCGCGTCGCCGTCGCGCGGCCGAGAGCCACGAGTTGAAGGTCATCGGCGCCGAGAGCGGCGCCGACTCGGAGGTCGACTCCACCAGGGCGTAGAAGCAGGCGACGAGCGCTGCCCTTCCGGTCGATCGGCAGACCCCAGAACCGGTCCGGCATGTGTGCCGTCGTCTTCCGGATCGACGCAGCCAGATCGTCCGTCCGCTTGCTACACGACGGGTCCTGGGCGCACAGCCGCGAGTAGCGGCCGATCAGCGCGTCGGTCGGCTTCGGGTCCCAGAGGAAGTGGCCCGGCGGGTTGACGCCGATCATCACCGAGCGGTGGATCCTCTTCGGGTACCGCCACGCGTAGATCAGCGCAATGCGGGTGCCTGTGCTCTCGCTGATCAGGTCGATCGGGCCGTAGCCGAGAGCCTTGCGCGCCGCCTCGAGATCGTCCACCCGCTGGGGGTATCGAGTAGCCGGCGAGATCGACGCCGTCCGCCTGGAGTCGCGTTGCGCACGTCCGGAACGCCTGGGTGTAGGCGTGGAACGACTTCGCGCCGAGCAAGTCGGTCGACCGCTTCAGGGCCGACGAGACCTCGGCGCAGTCGAGCCGGACCGAGCCGTCGACGCCGCGGTAGCCGACGAGGACGACGTCGTGGTTGCCGGCGATCCGGCTCGCCTTCGAGAACGACATGTTGGTGATGCCCGGGCCGCCCTGCAGGCGGAAGACCGGCGTGCCCGGATGCGCCGAGCGCGCCCTGATCCGGGTGACCGGCAGCGCGATCAGCCGCGACTGCCGATCGGCCCGGTTCTCCGGCACGACGAGCGTCCCGCAGTCGGCCGCGTAGCTGCCCTGCTCCGTGCCGTAGTGGCACGGATGCAGGGTCAGCTGGCCGGCCGTTGCCCCGGCCGGGACGGAGACCGCGCGGCTGTCGGACGAGAACCGCAGGTACGCGAGGCCGAGGACGAGCATCCCGATGAGCACGAGCCCGATGATCCGTCCGGCACCGAGGGCCGACGCTTCGGCGTGCGGGCCTTCGGAGGCGCAGGCGCCACCACCGGCTCCTCGGTGACCTCGAGCTCGCCGTCCTCGAGGTGCGGCAGCCACTCGAGCCACGCCGGCAGGTACCAGTTCCGCTCGCCGAGGAGCTTCATCGTCGCGGGCAGCAGCACGCCCCGGACGATCGTCGCGTCGATCAGGATCGCCGCCGCCAGCCCGACGCCGAACTGCTTGAAGAACAGCATCGACAGCGTCGCGAAGACCGCGAACACGCCGACCATCACGAACGCCGCGCTGGTGACGACGCCCGCCGTGGACTTGATCCCGTTGGAGATCGCCTTGTCCATGGTGGCGCCGCGCTCGAAGCTCTCGCGGATCCGGCTGACGATGAACACGTGGTAGTCCATCGAAAGGCCGAACAGGATCACGAAGAGCAGCAACGGGATGACCGGAGAGATCCCGGCAGTCGAGCTGAAGCCGAGCAGTCCCTTGCCGAACCCGTGCTGGAAGACCAGCACGAGGATCCCGTACGCCGCCGCGACCGACAGGCAGTTGAGCACGATCGCCTTGACCGCGACCACGATCGAGCGGAACGCGACCAGCATCAGGATGAACGCGAACACGAGGACGAAGGCGACGACGAGCGGCAGCGCCGACCGGATCCGGTCGCCCGAGTCCTTCCACTGTGCGGTCAGCCCGGTGACGCCGGCCTCCGTGCCGGGCAGCGGCGCCGACCGTCTGCGGGATGAGGGTGTGGCGGAGCAGTGCCAGCGAGGCGTTCGACGCCTTGTCGGTGCCGTTGCCGTCGATCGGCATCGTGATGTTCGCGACCGTGTGGGCCCTGTTCACGTCGATCGTGATCGGCTCGTGCGCGCGGCCGCTGGCGAGGGCACGCCGCTCGAGTTGCGCGATCGCATCGCGAACCGCAGGGGCGTTCACGTCCGGCGCCTTGACGACGACGTTCGCCGGCAGCGCGGCGCCGGGGAACGCCTGCTGCATCTGCTTGTACGTCTTCACGACCGCGAGGTTCGACGGGTACGTGTCCGGCGACGCCTCCGACATCCGCATCTGGACGGCCGGGAGCGCGAGCACGAGCAGCAGCCCGCCCGCGATCGCGGCGGACAGGGCCGGCGTCCGCAGGACGCGGTCGACGATCCAGCCCCACAGGCCGGCCCTGGCTCTGGTCCGGCTTACGCCGCCGCGAAGCGGCCGCACGGTCGACGCCGTCGCCGAGCCGCGAGAGCAACGCCGGCAGGACGGTGAGCGAGCCGAGCATCGCGACCGCGACGACCATCATCGTGGCCACGCCGAACGAGGCGAACGTCGCGTCGCCGGTGACGAACATGCCGGCCATCGCGACCATCACGGTCAGGCCGGAGATGAGGACCGAGCGGCCCGAGGTGGCGGCTGCCGCTTCGAGTGCGGCCCGCTCGCTGCGGCCCGCGGCCCGCTCCTCACGCTCGCGGCGGAGGTAGAACATCGAGTAGTCGACGCCGACCGCGAGCCCGATCAGGAGCACGAGCGCCGGCATCTCGTTCGCCATCGGAAGCAGGTGGCTCGGCAGTGCGACGAGCCCGAAGGTCCCGAAGACGGCGGTGAGCGCGAGCAGCAGCGGGATGCCCGCGGCGACGAGCGCCCCGAACGTGACGAGCAGGATCACCAGCGTGATCGGGAGCGAGAGCATGCCCGCCTTGCCGAGATCCTTGCCGTACTGGCCGCGACCGCCTTCTGCCCGCTTGCGTCGCCCATCTCGCCGATGAAGAAGGCGGGGTGGGCGGCCTGGGCGGCGGCGACTGCGTCGACGACCGGGCCGACCTTGTCGGGGGCCTTGTCCTTCTTGCCGCGGATGTCGAAGTCGACGAGCACGGCGTGCCCGTCCTTCGAGATCTTCGGCGACTGGACGTGCTGGACGGCCGGCACCCGCGAGATGCGGGCGGCGACGTCCTGGACGGCGGCGTCGAACGCCGGCGTCCCGGCCTGGACGGTGCGGCTCCGGACGATCACGTTCTCGGCGGCGGGCTGCTTGAACCCGGCGTCCAGGATCCGGTCCATCCGGCCCGACTGGCCGGGGCCGGCGGTGTTCGGGTCGATGTTCTTCGTGCCGACCTGTCCGCCGATTCCGAAGGCGACGACCACGAGGGCCAGCCAGCCGAAGGTGGCGGTCTTCCAGTGATTCGCGCTCCAGCGGCCCATGCGGGCGGCGAGATTGCGAGGTGCGTGGGTGGTGCGGGACATGGTGGTTCCTCCTTCGGTCATGGGATCTGCACCTCGCTGACGCGAGCTGCGGTGGTGCGCTGGGCGACGTAGGCGGGCAGCAGCCCGAGCGCGTCTTCCTCACTTGCCGCGTCGACCGTCCACCAGATCGCGTGGCCGCCGGAGCGGCACGAGGCGAGGGTGGGCTGGTGGCGAAGCGGGCTCTGATGCCCCTTGAACGAGGCGAACACGACGCCGCACTCGTGCGGCTCGTGGCGGTGATGGAGCAAGTAGGTCATGGGTCGAGCTTGCCGCCGAAGGGGCCACCCCGACATCGGGCGGCCACCCTGATCTCGCACCCTGATTTCGGGATTCGCGACCCTGATCTATCCTCGCCAGACCACGAAATGACCCTGCTTGCCGACCACCTCGTTGGGCGCGCCGAGGAGCTCGGTCGCTCGATCAAGCGCTTGCCGAGGCCGATCAGGGCCGCGCAGGTGCGATCGAGCTCGTCGGGGAGCCCGGGATCGGCAAGACGCGCCTGCTCGCAGAGCTCGCCGCGCGCGCAGATGCACGCGGGCGGCTCGTCCTCTCCGGCTCCGCGTCGGAGCTCGAGCACGACCTGCCGTTCTCGGTCTTCGTCGATGCGCTGGACGAGTACCTGCGAGGGCTCGATCCGAGCTTCCTGGCCGGCCTGGACGAAGACGTGTGCACGGAGCTCGCGCACGTCTTCCCCGTCGCTGTCGGCGCTCGCGACCGCGCGCGATCCGGCGGTTCAGCACGAGCGCTATCGCACCCATCGCGCGGTGTGCGCGCTGCTCGAGACCCTTGCGGAGGGCAGGCCGCTCGTGCTCGTGCTCGACGACCTCCACTGGGCGGACCCGGCGTCTGTCGAGCTGCTCGGCGCGCTGCTGCGGCGGCCGCCCGCCGGCAGCCGTCCTCATCGCGCTGGCGCACCGCCCGCGCGGCATGCCGGAGCGGCTTTCGGCGGCGCTCGAGCGGGCTCATCGTGCGGCGGCGGTGACGCGCATCGAGCTCGGCGCCCTGACCCCCGCCGAGGCGCAGGAGCTGCTCGGCGACACGGTCGACGTCGCGAATGCAACCGTCCTCTACGAGGAGAGCGGCGGCAATCCGTTCTATCTGGAGCAGCTCGCCCGGTCGCTCGACCGCGCGGCGGAGACAGCCCCCGCTGCCGAGATCCTGCTGACCGGCACCGGTGTTCCCTCCGCCGTCGCCGCCTCGCTGAGCGAAGAGCTGGCGCGCTGTCGGCCGGCGGCCGCCTCGTCCTCGAAGGAGCGGCGGTGGCCGGCGATCCCTTCGAGCCCGAGCTGGCGGCAGCCGCAGCTGCGACGTCCGAGGCCGCAGCAATGGACGCGGTCGACGAGCTCCTGCAGCTCGACCTCGTCCGCACGACCGACGTGCCTCGACGCTTCCGCTTTCGGCATCCGCTGGTCCGTCGCGCGGTCTACGAGGCGACCGCCGCCGGCTGGCGGCTGGGCGCCCACGAGCGGTGTGCGGAGGCGCTCGCCGCGCGCGGGGCCACGGCGGTGGCGCGCGCCCCCCACGTCGAGCGCTCGGCGCGCGAAGGGGACGCCGACGCGGTCGCCGTCCTGCGTGAGGCCGGCGAGGCGTCCGTCAGACTGGCGCCTGCAAGCGCGGCGCACTGGTTCGCGGGCGCGCTGCGGCTCCTTCCCCCGACGGCGTCGCCCGAGGAGCGCGTCGAGCTCCTCCTCGCCCGTGCAAGGGCGCTGACGGCCGCCGGCCGGTTCGCCGACAGCCATAAGGCCCTGCTGGAGGCGCTCGCGATCGTGCCCGACGGCGCGTCCGACATGCGCGCCAGGCTCGCCCGCGAGTGTGCGGGAGTCGAGAGCATGCTCGGGCAGCAGGAGCAGGCCGGCGCCCGCCTCGAGAGCGCCCTGGAGACGCTGCCCGACCAGGGCACACCCGAGGCGGTGGCGCTGATGATCGAGCTCGCGGTCAACGCGGTCTGGCGCACGCGGTACGAGGCGATGCACGAATGGGCCGAGCGTGCGGTGAGCACCGCGAGACCGCTCGGCGAGGCGCCGCTGACGGCGGCGGCCCTCGCCGTCTTCGCGTTCGCGGATTCGATGACGGGGGCTGCCGAGCGGGCCGAAGCCCACCTCGCGGAGGCGGTGGCGCTCGTCGAGTCCGCGCCGGACGACCAGCTCGCGCGCCACCTCCAGGCCGCGGCCTGGCTCGCCGGCACCGAGCTCTATCTCGACCGGTACACGGAGGCCGATGCACACGCCACTCGCGGGCTGGCCGTGGCGCGCGCGACCGGCCAGGGCGAGCTCCTCGTCGTGCTGGTCCAGATCCTGGGCGGTGCCTGGCGCGTGCGCGGCAAGCTCGCCGAGGCGGCCGAGCTGCTCGACGGCGGAGTCGAGGCCGCCCGGCTCTTCGGCAACACGCACGCCCTGGTGTGGAACCTCTCCGGCCGCTCCACCATTGCGCTCCCGATGGGAGACGTGGAGCTCGCACTCGCCACCGCGCAGGAGAGCGTCGACCTCAGCCAGGATGCCGATGGTGGCTTTCACGCGGCCGAGGCGGCCGTGGGGCTCGCTGCCGCGCTGCTCGAGACCGGGCAACCGGAACGCGCGGTCGGGCTGCTCCTGGGCTCTGCCGGCGGCGAGGAGCTGACGCTCATCGCCGGAAGCCCGAGGGCCTACTGTCTCGACCTGCTCACGCGCTGCCGGCTGACGCTCGACCGCCGCGACGAGGCGGAACGCTCAGCTGCGCACGCCCAGGCCTGGGCGTCGGCCGTGCAGCTGCCGCTGGCCGCCGCCTGGGCCGACCGAGCGACGGCGGCGGTCGACCTGCACGCCGGCGAGGCGACCCGCGCAGCCGAGCGGGCGCTTGCGTCGGCCGCCGCCGCAGGCGAGCTCGGTGCGCCCGTCGAGGCTGCGCTGTCGCGCACGCTCGCGGGCCGCGCCCTCGCACAGGCCGGCGACGGCGACCGAGCCGTGCTGGAGCTGCAGCGCGCCGTCGCGGAGCTCGAGGCGTGCGCCGCGCTGCGCTGGCGCGACCATGCGGAACGCGAGCTGCGCAAGCTCGGCCATGCCGTCCACCGGCGCACCCGCCCGGGCACAGCCGATGCGTTAGGGCTCGAATCGCTGACCGGACGCGAGCTCGAGATCGCACGCCTCGTCGTCGACCGCAACACCAATCCCCAGATCGCCGCCAGGCTGTTCCTCAGCCAGAAGACGGTCGAGACGCACCTGCGCAACATCTTCCGCAAGGTCGGCGTGTCGTCACGAGTCGAGCTCGCCCGGGCGGTCGAACGGGCCGACCGCGACGGCGTC